>NC_007973.1:0-2400000 GCF_000196015.1 Cupriavidus metallidurans CH34
TTGGGAATGACGCGGAGACGGCTTGGCAGGGCAGAGTCCGTGGCGCGCGTACGTTGCGATACTCGTGACACGTCCGCAAGGATGTGATCACTTAGAAGAACACATGCAAGATTTCTGGCAGGCAGCAGCCGCGCAACTCGAGCGCGAACTGACGCCGCAACAGTTCAAGACCTGGATCAAGCCGTTGGCGCCCGTGGCCTTCGACGAGGAAGCGCATGCGCTGCGGATTGCCGCGCCCAATCGCTTCAAGCTTGACTGGGTCAAGAGCCAATTTTCGGGTCGGATCACGGCCCTTGCGTGCGAGTACTGGGAAACGCAGGTTAGCGTTCACTTCGTGCTCGACCCCGCTGCATCGGGGCGCGCGGCCGCATATACCCAGCAAGCAATGCAACAGGGCCAGGATGCGCCCGCTGCAATGGGTACGGCCATGGGCGCAGGCCATGCGCCTTATCCGGGCATGGCTGGCATGGCCGGAGGCCAATCCTACGGGCCGGCTGGCGCGCAGGTTCCCGGCGCGCATCCGAACCAGATGGCTGGATATCCCGACTATCCCAGCCAGTCCAATGGCGCGCCCGCTGGCTATGGCGGCGCGGCGGGTGGACAAACGCCCTATTCCCAGTCGCAGCAGTCCGCGCAGGGACGCGGCGCGGCACCCACCGGGCATCCGCTTCAGGGCAATTCGGCCGCGCATTTGCCGGACATGGGCGAGATCGACGTGGCCCAGATGGACCCGGCCGAAGCCAGCGCCCGCTCCTATCGCGTGCCGTCGCCGCAGCCGGCAGCGCCGGCCGGGGCGCAGCAGCAGAGCGACACGGTGCACGAGCGCTCGCGCCTGAACCCGATCCTGACGTTCGACAACTTCGTCACCGGCAAGGCCAACCAGCTCGCGCGTGCCGCGGCGATCCAGGTGGCCAACAACCCGGGCAAGTCGTACAACCCGCTCTACCTGTACGGCGGCGTTGGCCTCGGCAAGACTCACCTGATTCACGCGATTGGCAACTTCATGCTGATGGAGAACCCGCGCGCGCGCATCCGGTACATCCATGCGGAGCAGTACGTTTCCGACGTGGTGAAGGCCTACCAGCGCAAGGCGTTCGACGAGTTCAAGCGCTATTACCACTCGCTGGACCTGCTGCTGATCGATGATATTCAGTTCTTCTCCGGCAAGAACCGCACGCAGGAAGAATTCTTCTACGCATTCGAGGCGCTGATCGCCAATCGCGCCCAGGTGATCATCACCAGTGATACCTATCCGAAGGAGATCACCGGCATCGACGACCGGCTGATTTCGCGTTTCGACTCCGGCCTGACTGTGGCGATCGAGCCGCCCGAGCTGGAGATGCGCGTCGCCATTCTGATGAAGAAGGCCGCCGCCGAGAACGTGAGCGTGCCCGAGGAAGTGGCCTTCTTCGTGGCCAAGCACCTGCGGTCGAACGTGCGCGAGCTGGAAGGCGCGCTGCGCAAGATCCTGGCGTTCTCGAACTTCCATGGCAAGGACATCACGATCGATGTCACGCGTGAAGCGCTGAAGGACCTGCTGACCGTGCAGAATCGCCAGATCTCCGTGGAGAACATCCAGAAGACCTGCGCAGATTTCTACAACATCAAGGTCGCGGACATGTATTCCAAGAAGCGGCCCGCCAATATCGCGCGGCCGCGCCAGATCGCGATGTATCTGGCGAAGGAACTGACGCAGAAGAGTCTGCCGGAGATCGGCGAGTTGTTCGGCGGGCGCGATCACACCACGGTGCTTCACGCCGTGCGCAAGATTGCCGAAGAGCGTAGCAAGGACGCGCAGCTCAATCACGAGTTGCACGTGCTGGAACAGACGCTCAAGGGCTGACACACGTGCAGGTTGCGTGCGCCGAATGCGGCGCCGCAGCCTGCCGAAAGCGGCTCATCGACGATTTCGAGAGCCAGCCTTGCCGGGCTGGCATACTACTGGGTGCGCGTCCGACGGCAAGCGGGCGCCGGTAAACTGTTGGATCGCGGGAATCTGGCCTCAGATAAGGCTTTGCGGTGAGTCGGGACGGATTGGCAGAGGTTGGCGGCGGAATGTGGCATTTTGTGCACAATCGGACGCCGTGCCGGGTTCGCCCCGCTTCACCGCAGCGGCTTATCCTTGGTACAATGCGACATTAACTCCTTGATTCCTAAGTGAATTTGGAGTTGTGCGAAACCCTGCGGTCGCTATCGACAAACGACGAAGGATAAATTCAATGCAATTGGTCAAAACCTCGCGAGACAATCTGCTGCGTCCGCTGCAAATCGTGAGCGGCATCGTGGAGCGCCGCCACACCCTCCCGATCCTGGCCAACCTGCTGATTCGCAAGTCCGGCTCGAACGTATCCTTCCTCTCGACCGACATCGAGATCCAGATCACGACCCATGCCGAATGCGGTGTCGGTAGCGACAGCGTGGCGACCACCGTGGCCGCGCGCAAGCTGCTGGACATCCTGCGCGCGATGCCTGACGGCGACGTGGCGCTGTCGCTGAACGACAAGCGCATGACCGTGCAGTCGGGCAAGAGCAGGTTTGCGCTGCAGACGCTGGCCGCGGAAGAATTCCCGACCGTTGCCGAAGCCGCCGAATTCAACGCCAGCGTGAGCCTGCCGCAGAAGACGTTCAAGCATCTGCTGGCGATGGTCCACTTCGCCATGGCGCAGCAGGACATCCGTTACTACCTGAACGGGATGCTGCTGGTGGTCGATGGCAAGAAGGTCATGGCCGTGGCGACCGACGGTCACCGCCTGGCGTACTGCGGCGTGGAGCTCGAGAATGAAGCGACCGGCGTCGGTTCGCGCCAGGAAGTGATCATCCCGCGCAAGACCATCCTGGAACTGCAACGCCTGCTGGAAGACACCGATGATCCCGTGCAGGTGCAACTGGCCGCCAATCAGGTCAAGTTCACCTTCGCCAATATCGAACTGATCAGCAAGCTGGTGGAAGGCAAGTTCCCGGACTTCCAGCGCGTGATCCCGAAGGGCTACAAGAACGCGTTTGCGATCGACCGCGTGCAACTGCAACAGGCGCTGCAACGCACGGCGATTCTGACTACCGACAAGTTCAAGGGCGTGCGTTGCATTCTCGATACGCACGTGCTGAAGATCAGCTCCACCAACGCCGATCAGGAAGAGGCGCAGGAAGAGCTGGAACTCGATTATTCGGGCGATGCGCTCGATATCGGCTTTAACGTGACCTATCTGCTCGATGTGCTCGCCAACCTGAAGAGCGAGCAGGTGCAGGTCAGCCTCGGCGACTCCAATTCGAGCGCGCTGATTACGGTGCCGGAAGACGACAACTTCAAGTATGTCGTCATGCCGATGCGCATTTGATGGCCACCATCAGACGCCATCCAGACCACAATCGGGCACACACCGCAGCAGGGGCCGGATCGAACCGATCCGCCCCTTTTGCCGTTTTTAAGTAACCCGCGAAACGCGGATCTACCGCACCCGCCGCATTTTTGGCGCAGGTTCGGTTTTCCGCTTTTTGCCGTCAGTATCGTGAGTAGAAAGACATGACCGATCAGCAGAAACCGCAGCAGGAAAACTCTTACGGCGCCTCTTCGATCCAGATCCTGGAAGGCCTGGAGGCGGTACGCAAGCGTCCCGGCATGTACATCGGCGATACGTCCGACGGCACCGGCTTGCACCACCTCGTGTTCGAGGTACTCGACAACTCGATCGACGAAGCCCTGGCCGGTTATTGCACCGAGATCCAGGTCACGATCCACAGCGACAACTCGATCTCGATCGTCGACAACGGCCGCGGCATTCCGCCGGCCGTGAAGTTCGACGACAAGCACGAGCCGAAGCGCAGCGCGGCGGAAATCGCCATGACCGAACTGCACGCCGGCGGCAAGTTCAACCAGAACAGCTACAAGGTTTCGGGCGGCCTGCATGGCGTGGGCGTGTCCTGCGTGAACGCGCTGTCGAAGTGGCTGCGCCTGACCGTGCGCCGCGATGGCCAGGTCAACCTGATCGAGTTCGCGAAGGGTGAAGTACAGAACCGCGTTATCGAGACGGTGACCGGCCCGGACGGCCAGCCCGTTGAAGTGTCGCCGATGAAGGTCATCGGTGCGACCGACAAGCGCGGCACCGAAGTGCACTTCCTGGCCGACGAGGAAATCTTCACGAACGTCGAGTTCCACTACGAAGTGCTGTCCAAGCGCATCCGCGAACTCTCGTTCCTGAACAACGGCGTGCATATCAAGCTGGTGGACCAGCGCACGGGCAAGGAAGAGGACTTCGCGTTCTCCGGTGGCGTGAAGGGTTTCGTCGAGTACATCAACCGCTCGAAGACCACGCTGCACCCGAACATTTTCTACGCGAACGCCGAGAAGGATGGCATCAGCGTGGAAGTGGCCATGCAGTGGAACGATGGCTACAACGAGCAGGTGCTCTGCTTCACGAACAACATTCCGCAGCGTGACGGCGGTACCCACCTGACCGGCTTGCGCGCGGCGATGACCCGTGTCATCAACAAGTACATCGAAGAAAACGAGGTCGCCAAGAAGGCGAAGGTCGAAACCTCCGGCGACGACATGCGCGAAGGCCTGGCCTGCGTGCTGTCCGTGAAGGTACCCGAGCCGAAGTTCAGCTCGCAGACCAAGGACAAGCTCGTTTCCTCCGAAGTGCGCCTGCCTGTGGAAGAGCTCGTCGGCAAGGCGCTGACCGACTTCCTGCTGGAAACGCCGAACGACGCCAAGATCATCTGCGGCAAGATCGTCGATGCGGCCCGCGCCCGCGAAGCCGCGCGCAAGGCCCGCGAAATGACGCGCCGCAAGGGCGTCATGGACGGCATGGGCCTGCCCGGCAAGCTCGCGGACTGCCAGGAGAAGGATCCGGCGATGTCCGAGCTGTTCCTCGTCGAGGGTGACTCCGCAGGCGGCTCCGCCAAGCAGGGCCGCGACCGCAAGTTCCAGGCGATCCTGCCGCTCAAGGGCAAGATCCTGAACGTGGAACGCGCGCGCTTCGACAAGATGCTGTCGAGCCAGGAAGTGCTGACGCTGATCACGGCACTGGGCACCGGCATCGGCAAGGAGGACTACAACCTCGAGAAGCTGCGCTACCACCGCATCATCATCATGACCGATGCGGACGTGGACGGCTCGCACATCCGCACACTGCTGCTGACGTTCTTCTATCGCCAGATGCCGGACATCATCGAGCGCGGCTACGTGTACATCGCCCAGCCGCCGCTCTACAAGATCAAGCACGGCAAGGAAGAGCGCTACATCAAGGACGACAACGAGCTGAACGCCTACATGCTGAAGCTGGCAATGGAAAAGGCTTCGCTCAGCCGCCCGGATGGCAGCGAGATCAACGGTGAAGCCCTGACCGAACTGGCACGCCAGTACCAGCTCGCCGAAGGCGTGATCGGCCGCCTGTCGCGCATCGTCGATGTGGACGCGCTACGCGCGATCGCCGACGGCGTGGCGCTCGACCTCGACAACGCCGCCGCAGCCGAAGCCTCGGCCGTGGCGCTGAAGGCCAAGCTCGCCGAGATGCACGCCAAGACGCTGCTCGGCGCCGCGGTCAACGACGACGGCACCGCCGACGTCTATGCCCAGTTCGACGAGAAGACCGACAAGCACCGCCTGATGATCGCGCGTCGCCATCATGGCAACGTGCGTCTGTCACACGTGGATGCGGACTTCGTCCACGGCGCCGACTACGCGGCACTCGCCCGCGCGGCCACGACCTTCCAGGGCCTGATCCCGGACGGCACCAAGGTTCGCCGCGGCGAAGGCGAGAAGATGCGCGAACAGACCGTCGCAGACTTCCACCAGGCCATGCAGTGGCTACTCTCCGAAGCCGAACGCGGCGTCTCGCGCCAGCGCTACAAGGGCCTGGGCGAAATGAACCCCGAGCAGCTCTTCGAAACCACGCTCGACGTCACGCAGCGCCGCCTGCTGAGGGTCCAGATCGAAGACGCCATCGCCGCCGACCAGATCTTCACGACACTGATGGGCGACGAGGTGGAACCGCGCCGGAACTTTATCGAGTCGAATGCGCTGGTGGCTCGGAATATTGATGTTTGATTGTGTCGGATGACACGGGAAGTGAAATCTGTGCCGAGTTACTGAAAACTTTGTGACGCAGTAAATGAAAAAACCGCCTTCGGGCGGTTTTTTTGTATGTAGGAAATCTGAGGGGCAAGCCGCCGGCAGGAGCCGACCGGTTGCGGTCGCCCAGGGTCTTGCTGCAAACGGCTGCTTTGCCGTGCGAAAGCGGAAGTCCGCACAAGATCCGAGGCGGTCTGCTTCACCCTCACCGCGCACGCGGCGGCCGCCTAACCTCGCTTGCGCGCCCAGATAACTCAGAACTTGCCATCCAACGACGGGCGAGACTATGGGAAGGAATAGCGGCGAGAGATATCCGAGTCAACGCATTCGACCTGAACCGCATCGGCCAAATTTTGCTGCGCCTCTGGGCGCCCCCGCGCGAAAAGACCGCATAGAGCGATCATTAGGGCATGCGTTCGCGCTAATGGACTTGCTGAGCGACTTGATCGAGTGACAAATTGGACGTATCGCTCACCCCGGCATTTGTTAGGCCAGTAGCAACAAGCTAGTCCGACTGTTTGAGCGCTGCGTAGCGGGGGCGCTTTTCACGCTTTTGATTCCTTAAGACTAGCGAGAGCGCTTCCTGTCGTCCCTACTGGATGAAAATGGTGAGTGGGCGGCGGTCGTAAGTCGCCGTCAGCCATAGCATATCTTCAAAGAAATGCCTCACTCGAGGTCATTCTTTCGTCGCTCGGAAACGGAGGGCTAGCCGTTTTTGGTATTCTGTTGCGGTTTGTTGCATGGCAGTGGCCAAGTAGGCGATACCACAACCATCTGATGCCCCACTACGATGACCAAGATTATTCCTTTTGATGCCCTCGCGACGGCCGATCTCGTTGTCGATGCGGTTTATCAGAGTCGGGCAGATGGTCAGATTGCCGGTGAGCCAATTGCAAAGCTCTTACCGGGTTCCGGCAACATGGGGGGATTCCGTGTCACCGGGAGAGGTGAGCAAAAAAGCTGGGTCGTGCTGTTCACGACTGGCGAGGATAAAGATTGGCCTGACACGCTGGATTTAAGTACTGGTAAGTTTGTCTACTTCGGTGATAACAAGACCCCGGGTCATGAATTGCATGAAACGCGTGGTGGCAACAAGGTTCTTCGATATTCGTTCGAGCGACTCCACGCTGCAGTGAATCCGCGAGCGGACGTGGCTCCGTTTTTGGTGTTCAAGAAGTACCCACTCGCACACGGTGCGAGGTCTGTTCAGTTCAAGGGCCTTGCGGTACCGGGCTTCCCAAGCTTGTCGTCGACGGAGGACCTGGTTGCTGTCTGGAAGTCCTCTGAGGGCCAGCGATTCCAAAATTATCGCGCTGTCTTTACGATCCTAAACGCGCCTGTGTTGAGCCGTGCTTGGATCAACGATCTCAAGGCAGGAGATTTAAACTCTTCCAATGCACCAAGAGCGTGGCGTCAGTGGCGCGAGTCCGGAAAATATTCGCCGCTTGCTGCGGCGCCGACCACGAACATTCGATCTGCGAACGCGCAAAGTCCAGATACGGCTCTGAAACGTGAGCTGCTCGAATGTATTTGGCAGCACTACAAAGGCGCACCGATTGCTTTTGAAGCGTTTGCCGCCCGCGTCTTTCAAATGACCGATGAGCGCGTCGTCATCGACGAAATCACGAGAGGGGTTGTCGATGGTGGTCGAGACGCAATTGGGAGATATCGGCTTGGGTCTATGGCCGATCCGGTCTATGCAGAATTCTCGCTGGAAGCAAAATGCTATCGTCCGCCACTAAACGGTGACACGCCGATTACGGTCAGCGTTAGTGATGTTGCGCGTTTAATCTCGCGTATTCGCCATCGGCAGTTTGGCGTTCTTGTCACAACCTCAGTGATTGCCTCCCAGGCTTACAAGGAGGTGCGCGAAGATCGCCACCCGATTGTCTTTATTTCGGGTGGCGATATGGTCAATATCCTCATCGACAAGGGCTACAACACCAGAGGAAGGGTGCAAGAGTTACTTTCCTCGGACTTTGCGCTTGTTGCGGCTGCTAGCAGCGAGCCGGTTGATAAGCCGCGCTAGTACCGCCAGGAGGCCACTGGGCGAAGCTATGTCCGGCGACGATCCGGGTCACCCCACAGCCTTATGACAAGGCTCTGGCAGCTATTCCATGGCAAGCAAGAATGCAAGGATCCAGAAATCGGTGAGTTTCTTGACGAGCAAGGGGCGCCTCTTCAATTTCGCTTCACGACAGATGTGCGCATGAACGCGGCAGCAAAAGACCGCGAAGCCATGCAAACCTGAAGCGGAAATGACGCCGAGCGCCATTTCCGCACCAACATCCCCCCCTCAAGCCGCAAACCGCCTCCGTCCCTCCGACCAAGTCTCCATCACCTTCAACTTACCAATCTCCTCCTGCGCCATCTGGAGCGGGTCCTTATCCACAATCACCAGATCCGCATACTTCCCGGTCTCCAGGCTGCCAACGATCTGGTCCATCTGGCATTGCCACGCCGCGTCGATCGTCACCGCCCGCAGTGCCTGCGCCACGGTAATGCGCTCCGCTGGGTTGAGCACGCCACCGCCGTCGCGCATGGTGCGGTTGACGGCGTTGTCCATGTAACGGATCGGTTCGATCGGCGTCACGTTGTAGTCGGAGTGGAGCGAGATGCGCAGGCCGCCGCGCAGTGCCGATGCGCAGGGGGCGTAGAACTGGGCGCGCTGGGGGCCGAGGATGTTGTCGCGGAATGCCTTGCCCCAGTAGTGCACGTGTCCGATCAGGAATGACGGCGACACGCCGAGCTTTGCCATTCGCTGAATCTGCTCGGGGTGCAGGACGCTGCAGTGTTCGATGCGGTGTCGATGATCCGTGCGTGGTGAGCGTTTCAGCACGTGTTCGTAGACGTCCAGCGTGGTGTCGATGGCGGCGTCGCCGTTGGCGTGGATGGCGACTTGCCAGCCGAGGTCGTGCGCGCGTTGTACGCCCTCGATCAGTTGCTCGGCGGTGTAATTCAGCGCGCCACGGCTGGTGGAGTTGAGGTATGGCTCGCGCTGGTATCCGGTGCGGGCCTGGTTGGAGCCGTCGGACCAGAACTTGATGCCGTGTAGCCGGAAGCGATCTGTGCCGGCGCCCGGCTTGATGCCTCGCTCTACCCAGCCATCCATCCGGTCGGACGTCAGGAAGCCCGAATAGCGGACAGGAGGATCGTCGCGCATGGCGGCGTTGACGATATCGAGGTCATGCACGCCGCTGGTGCCAATGCCGGCATCGTGCAGGCTGGTACAGCCCACGGCGCTGGCGCGGTCGAACAGCTTGCGAATGCTGGCCACCATTTGCGCGGCGTTGGGCATCGGGGCGACTTTCAGAAAGGGGCCGTATGCGGGGCCTTCCTCGAGCCGGCCGGTTAGTTCGCCCTTGTCGTCGCGGACAAAGCGGCCCTGGGCCGGGTTCGGCGTATCGCGCGTGACGTTGGCGAGCTTCAGGGCCGCGCTGTTGACGTAGGCAATATGTCCGTTCGATTCCAGGATGAAGACCGGATTGTTGGGCGCCACGGCATCGAGCCGTTGTCGCGTGACGGGTGCGCCGGGCATCAGCGAGGGATCGAGCGCCTGGGCGCGGACCCACTCGCCCGGTTTGGACTTTGCCGCCTCGGCGCGGATCTTCTCGAGTGCCTGGTCAATCGACGTGGTGGTGAACGGGCCCACGTCGAGCCATGCGTCGAGCACGGCCAATGCGGAGTGCATGTGTGGTTCGACAAATCCCGGCAGCAGCGTGCGTCCACCGAGGTCGATGGTTTGCGTGTCCGGGCCACGGAACTGCGCGACCGCATCCATCGAGCCAACGGCAACGATGCGGCCATCGCGCACGGCCAGGGCCTTGGCCGTTGGCGAGCCGCTGGCCATGGTGTAGATCGGCCCGTTGGTGAAGATGAATTGCGCGTAGGGAGATGTCGAAGGAGACGTAGCCGGGGGGTTCTCGGCGTATGCCGACGGGAATCCGAAGGTGGACATTGCACCGAGCGCCAGCGCGCCCGTCAGGAAGTCTCGGCGCGACGCGCGCGCGAGCAGGACTGCTGCACCACCAGGACTGCAGTAGAAGCACATGTGGTTACCCCATCGTTATCGTTGCTGTGTTGGGAATGGCGCGTATGTGGCGTCGACTGTAGCCTGCCGGACGATAGCGGTGACCGTCCATCCGCGTTTTCGTCAATTGTCGGCGTGGTTCGCAAAAGCGAATGCTGCCTATCGGTGCGAAGTGGCATCGCCTTCGGCATCTGCCATCGCACTATCGGTCATGTCAGCAGACTGAGACATCCCAAGGCTGAACACCGCGACCAGCACGCAACCGATGCCGATGATCTGGCTCTGGCCGATCTGTTCGCCGAGCAGCGCGGCAGCGAGCACCACCGCTGATACCGGTGCCACCGCAGTGAACAGCGCCGCCTCTGCACCGCTCACTCGGGCCGCGCCGGCGTACCAGAGCAGGAAGCCCCCCACGGTTGGAATCAGCGCGTAGTACGCGACGGCGGCGACCGCGTTGCCGGAGAGCGCGTGCATCCACGGCATCTCGAAGCCGGCCGGTATCACCGCCACCGCGAGTCCGAACACCGCCATGATGGTCGAGAGCGCAAGCGGCGCGATCGGTGTCTGGATCCGCTTGTTGAGCAGGATGAAGACACCCTCGCAGCCCACGGCGCCGAAGATCAGCAAGCTGCCGAGCAACGAGTGCGCGCTGCCAGCGTCGTTGCGGAATACGATGGTCAGGACACCGGCAGCCGCCAATGCGATGGCCAGCAACACGGCGCGTCGCGGCCGCTCGCCAAGCACCATGATGGCGATTGCCGCGGAGACCACTGGCAGCGTGCCAATGATCACGCCCGCGTCGGTGGCAGAGGCATGTCGGAGCCCCAGGATCAGCAGCGTCGTATAGCCGACGCTTCCAGCGCCTGCCTGCACCAGCAGCAGGCCCCATTCCCTCGGCGCCAGGATTGGCCAGGTTATTCGGGTCACGCGCATCAGCACGAGAAACAGCGGAAGCGCGATGGCGAAGCGAAGCGCCGTTGCAGTGAACGGTGGCAGGCCCGCGGCCACGATCTTGCTGGCCACCACGGTGCTGCCGACCGTAATCATCGCCAGCGTCAAATAGAGATAGCCGTGCATTCGTCTGGACATGGTCCTTCCTTTCTTCCCCGATGGGGGATGGCGGAAAGGTGCAGGATCGCGAACCGGACGCGGTGTCGTCTTGAATGAAATTGCGAGCGTGGCGGGGAAGGCCGGCTACGATGCGCCGCAGGCACGCGCGTACATGCTGGGCGAAATGCCGTACGTGCGAACAAAGATGCGCGTCATATGGCTCTGGTCGGCGAAGCCGCTCGCTGCGGCAGCGTCCGCGAGCGACATGCGGCGCGCGATCAGATGCCGTGCGGCGATGATGCGGCGCTGGATCATGTAGGCGTGTGGTGTCATGCCAGTCGCCCGCGAGAACGCGCGGATGAACTGGAAGCGGCTCAGGCGGCACTCGTTGGCCAGTTCGCCGAGCGTGAGCGGCGCGGCTGAATCGTCGTCGATGCGACGTCGCGCCAGTGCGATCTCTGCGAAGCCCGGGCCGCGTGTGTCCGAGCGGGTCTGCCCATGCATCGTGTCGGCCAGCAAGGTGAGCAGCAATTCCTCGCGCAGCACCGAGGCATGTTCCGCGTGCGCGGCCGTCATGGCGGTGAACAGTGTCAGGAAGCGTTGCGCGAGCCGCACATCGCGCATGACTGGGTGGGCGAACTCGAAGCTCCGCGTCCGCCCTTCCGTCACGTCCAGGATCGCGTCGGCGACCACGGGTGGATCGAAATAGAGCATCTGCCAGGCACGGCCGGCATCGCCGATCGGCATGCCGTCGTGCACTTCGCCAGGGTTGACCGTGATCGTGTCGCCGGGGCCGGCCTCCACGATCCCCTGCCCGCTGGCCGATCTTTGCGCGCCCTTGCCGATCACACCGATGCCGAACTGATCATGCGTATGCCGACCGAACGCGTGGCGCGAGTCGGCCTGCACAGCCTGTGTGCCGGCAACATGACAGCGGAATATCTGGAACTGGCCTCCGGCCATTTGCGCTCCCATTCGTCTGGCCATTCGTGCGACACCGCTACTTTATCGCGCCCACGGTGAAAGCGGTGACAAAGCGATCGAGGAACACGTTGTACAGCAGCGCTACCGGCACGCTGACGATCAGGCATGCACCCATCAGCGAGCCCCAGAAATAGACGTCGCCGCGCACAAGGAAAGTGGGCACGCCCACGCTGACCGTGTACTGCGAGGAACTCGTGATGAACGTCAGCGCGTAGACGAACTCCTGCATCACCAGCGTCAGCGTGAAGATGATCACGGTGAGAATGCCCGCTGACGATAGCGGCACGATGACTTTCAGGAACGCGCCAAAGCGGCTCATGCCATCCATCATCGCGGCTTCCTCGATGTCCCGGGGCACCGCCTTGAAGAAGCCCATCATCAGCCAGGTGCAGAACGGCACGGTAAAGCTCGGGTACACGAGCACGAGCGACCAGAGCGAGTCCTGCAGGCCCAGCGCGCCGACGATGCGGGAGAACGGAATGAACAGGATCGTGGGCGGAATCAGATAAGTCAGGAAGATGGCGATGGCGAGTTGCCGCCCTCGGGGTCCCGATAGTCGCGCCAGGCTGTAGCCCGCCGGTACCGCGAGCACGAGCGTGATGATGACCACGAAAACGCCCACCAGCAGCGTGTTGAGCAGCCATCGCAGGAATGCGGTTTCCTGGAACAGCACCCGCAGGTTCTCCGTCGTGGGTGGCAGATTGAACACGAACGGATTGTTGGCCGTGTTGATCAGGTCGTGCACATCCTTGAACGTGGTGATCAGCATCCAGTAGAACGGAAAGGCGCAGAACACGGCAAAAGTCGCCAACGTGGCGAACACCGCTACCCACGCGCAGCGTGCGGGCCAGCGCGACCCGAGCCACGCCAGCTTCCAGCCTCCGGATGTCGATATCGCTTCCATGTCACGTCACCTCGGAGCGATGCGCCACAGTCAGCAGCAACGTGACGACTGCCACCAGCAGTGGAAACAGGAAAAGCGAGATCGCTGCGCCTTCAGCCAGATCACCGCCTTGTATGCCTGTAAAGAAGGCCAGGCTGGCCAGCACCTGGGTCGTATCGTAGGGGCCGCCGCGCGTGAGCACGTAAATGATGACCATGTCGGTCAGCGTGAAGACGATGCCGAACAACAGGGCCACCAGCATGACCGGCATCAGCAACGGCACGTCGATCCTGAACAGCCGCCGCCAGAAGCCTGCGCCGTCCATGGCAGCGGCATCGTGCAGATCCTGCGGGATGCCTTGCATCCCGGCCAGGATGATGACGGTGGCCAGTGGCAGCAATCGCCAGACATCCACCAGAATCACGGACGCCATTGCCAGATCAGGCTGGCCGAGCCAGATCGGCCACGTGTTAGGGCCGAAAAGGCCGATCGCGCGTAACGTCCAGTTGATGATGCTGTAGACCGGGTCGAAGATCCACAACCAGCCAATCGATCCCAGCGAGATCGGCGCCACCCATGGCAACAGGATCAGCAGTCGCACGAGCCACTTGCCGGGGAAGTCACGCACCAACGCCAGCGCCAGCGCTTTGGCGAGCACGACCACCAGCGCTTGCGAGACCAGCGTGAACACCAGCGCGTTGCGCAGCGATTGCCAGAACGTCGGGTTCGCTACGACGCTCCGGAAATTCTCCAGCCCGATGAAATGCGGCATCGGACTTCCGACGGTGACATCGGTCAGGCTGTACCAGATCGACAGCAGGAAAGGAAAGCCAAGCAGCAGCGCGATATAGATGAGTGCAGGCGCCAGCATCATTGCGCCTAGCCTGCGGTCATCATCCGGCGTATCCGACGTCTCGTGGTCCGGTCTGCCAAGGGTGGCCGATAGCGCGCTCATGTCACGCCTTCCGCCACGCTCAGGCTTGTGCCACTGCTCGTGTCGAAGTGGTGCAGATCAGCACGGCGCACGGCGAACATGTGACGCGTGCCAGGTTGCGGTGACACGTTCACCGTGCACGGTATCCGGGAGATGACTTTCACGGGCGGCTGCGGTGGTGCCAGCACGCCGTACACGAGCCGGTCCGCGCCCAGGTTTTCGATGCGAGTGATGTCCAACGGAAACCGTTCCAACGATGCATCGGCGGTGAAGACGTCATCCGGTAAAAAATGCTCGGGTCGGAAGCCGATCTCCATGCCGTCGCTGGCAACGAGATTCATGGGAGGTGACCCGATGAACGTGGCGACGAACCGATCGACAGGATGCGCATACACGCGCTGCGGCGTGTCGAGTTGACGTATGCCGCCATGATCGAGCACGGCCACGCGATCCCCCAGCGCCAGTGCCTCCACCTGATCGTGGGTCACGTAGATCGTGGTGGTGCCGAGGCGGCGTTGGAGTTGCTGCAGTTCCTCTCGCGCCGAAGCACGGAGCTTGGCGTCGAGATTCGATAGCGGTTCATCGAGCAGGAATGCAACGGGGTCGCGCACGACAGCACGCGCAAGCGCCACGCGTTGACGTTCGCCGCCCGAGAGCTGACGTGGTTTCCGCGCGAGAAGATGGCCGATGCCGAACAGCGAGGCGGCCCACTCGACCTTGCTGTCGATCTTGTCGCGTGCCATATGCTGGGCCTGCAGCGGAAAGGCGATATTGCCCGCCACGGTCAGGTGCGGATATAGCGCGTAACTCTGGAAGACCATCGCCATGTTGTGCGCGCGCGGCGGGAGCCCCGTGACGATGCGCCCGCTCACCAGCACATCGCCGGAGGTCGGCGTCTCGAGTCCCGCGATCATGCGCAGCAGCGTCGTCTTGCCCGAGCCGGATGGGCCCAGCAGCACCAGGAACTCGTGCTCGCGCACGGCGAGGTCGATCGCGTCGACGGCGGTGGTGCTGTCGTAACGCTTGGTCAGCGAGCGTGTTTCCACTGTGGCCATGATGATTGCGCAGGCGGGGCTATACCAGCCCCCTCGCCTTCCATTTTGCGAAGATCCGCTTGCAAGCGTTCTCGGCATCGCGGATGGCGTCCTCCGGAGACGCGTCGCCGGTTGCGGCGCGGGCGAACATCGTGTTGAGGACCCACGTGTTGAAGATCTCGTCGATAGCGGCGTTGGCGTATCCGGGGTAGCCCACGTTGGTGGCCTGCTCCATCAGCACGCCCAGCACCTTGTACTTGTCATGCGGCGTGGCCTTGGCGTCCGCTTCGATCATCGTCTTGAGGTCGGGCACGGTGCTCGGGAAGCAGGGGAAGTTGTAGAACTCGCTGCCAACGAAGCCATCGCGAAAGTTGTCGATGTAGTCGACGAGGAACTGCTTCGCGCCGGCAATGTTCTCGGCGAATTTCCAGATCACGTAGCAGTCCATCACGTGTTCCAGGCAGATGCGTTGCGCGGGGCCGCGCAGTGCCTGCGTCAGCCAGATGTCGGGCGTGACCGGGATCTGCTTGTTTTCGCCTTCGCGCGTGATCGAGATGGCGTTCAGGCAGAGCGAGATCTTGCCGGCCAGCATGGCCCGGTTGTTCGAGGATGGGTCCCAGGCCAGCACTTCGGGTGTCATGGTGTCGCGATACAGCGCTCGCACGTACTTGACGGCCTCGAGCGTGCCGGGCGAGTTCAGCACGACATTGCCGCGCATGTCCTGCACGGCGCCACCGAATGCATAGAGGATCGTGCGCATGGCCATGGCGGTATCGAGTTCCGCGGAGAGGCCGATACCCACCGGCACGCCCTTCGCCTGCTTGATCTTGCGCCCGGCGGTCAGCACGTCGTCCCAGCTATCGGGAGGCTTCGCGCCGATGGCATCCCACAGGTCCTTGCGGTAATTGACCGGGTCCGGTACGAAGCTGTCGGAGAAGGCGAAGTACTTGCGGGTCTTCGGGTTGTAGGTACTGCGAACCGCCAGGTCCACGGGCTTGCCATGCTTGCGCTGGCATTCCTCGTAGATGTCGCGATGATCGATGACCTGGTCCTCGTACACCGGCGGCGGCGACAGGAACATGAAGAGATCGTGCCCCTTCTGGGCCGACACCTCGGCAGCGGCACGCGTAGCCAGCGCCGGAATGCCGACGTGATCGACGATGACTTCCGTATCGTGGCGCTGCCCCCATTCCTTCACATACGTGTTGTCGAACCACTTGTCGTAGCCCGGCACGAAATGGTTCCACTGAAGAATCCTGAGCGTATGCCTGGCCGCCGCGTGCGCGGCACCGGGGCGCGCCAGCGGTGCCAGGCCCGTGGCCAGTGCAGCGGCGGCCGCGGCTTGCATGACGTGGCGACGCTGCAAACTGGTGACGGAAGCATTGCCACCGCTGGGCCGGGTACGGAGCCCGGCAACGGGCGTGGTGTTCTTCATGAGAGCCTCGCAAACATGATGAGAGCCTCATGTGCTCTGTTTGCGTGGCTACTGGGCAGGGTGGCTACGCGCCGGGGCGCATGTGCCTATTTTTCAAGCATAGGCCCGTGTGCGGGAAATTCAATCACGGTGTGATGCCAAGGGCTTGATTCGATTGGATTCCCGCCACGTGATCCGCGCGCGGGCCTAGCGCGGGCCTAGTACAAGCCCGGCAACATGCGCCACGTACGTGCGCAGTACTGTTCGTACTCGACCCCGAACTGGCTCTGCAACAGCGCTTCCTCGGCCCGGATGCGGGCTACAAGCGGCGGGAGCATCAGCAGCGCCAGCAGCACGCCCACCCATGAGCGGAACACCAGTCCCCATCCCAGCGAGCTGATCACGAAGCCCACATAGCTTGGATTGCGAATGACGCTGTAGATGCCCGTCGTGACCAGGGTATGCCCGGGCTGGATCGCCACGAGCCCGCTGAAACGCCGGCCCAGCACGAAGACGGGCCAGAGCCGCAGCGCGCCGCCGGCGACAAACAGGAACAGGCCGATCCAGCGAATCGTATTGCCGTCGATCGACCAAACGTCGAGGCGGTCCGTATAGGCCGGCAGGAATCCCGCGAGCAGGCTGAGCACGCTGAATGCCACCAGTACCCATCGGTTATCGCGGTCCTCGCGTTCGCCAGCGCTGATATTGCCGCCGGAGAAGATGGCGATGACAGCCATCACCAGCGTCGCAACGACTGCCAGCGTGCGCGCGGTATCGGCGAAGTACGCCGTGATACCACCCCATCCGAACACGGGCAACGCCAGGTACGCGAGGGCGCCCGCGATGGTGATGATCGCCATTTTTGGAGTGGGACGCATGAGTGCCTCCGTCTGCAGTGGGCTTCACATGCGAGCCTATGCCTCGCGCGCGGCCGTGTCGAGAGGTGGCGTGTGGCGGCGTGTGGGAGCATCCGGCTGCCGTTCGGTGTGACAATACATGCCTGTCAGCGACATCCACATTGCATTCACAATGGCTCTCATCGATATCAGCAATCTCCAGCAAGCGGCGGCCGCCTTCGGCGAGGCCCGGGGCTGGGGCAAGTATCACAGCCCGAAGAACCTCGCGATGGCGCTCAGCGTCGAAGTGGCCGAACTGGTGGAGATCTTCCAGTGGCAAACCGAAGAGGAATCGCGCGGGATCATGTCAACGGACGAGCGCGCGCACGTCGAGCAGGAACTGGCCGATATCACCATCTACCTGACGCAGCTCGTGACCGCGCTTGGCGTCGATCTCGACGCGGCGGTGCAGGCGAAGATGGAGATGAACGCACGTAAATATCCCGCGCCAAAGTAAGGCCGGAGACGAGCAGGAGGGCTGCGCCGCCCTCGCCCACCGGCGTGTTTCGATTCACATGTCCGCGGGCTTCCGCCACGCCGCTCAATTCCGGCTAGACTTCCTCCACCAATCCTCGCGGAGATCGGGTCATGGCGGTTACCAGACAGGGCAAGTCGGCGAGCAACATCCATATTGGCATCGGCGGCTGGAACTATGCGCCGTGGCGCGATAACTTCTATCCGGCAGGTCTCGCGCAGGCACGCGAGCTGGAATATGCAAGCCGGCATCTGACCGCGATCGAGATCAACAGCACGTACCACGGCACGCAGAAGCGCACGTCGTTTGCGAACTGGCGCGACGCCACGCCCGATGGCTTCGTCTTCTCGGTCAAGGCTTCGCGCTTTGCGACCAATCGCCGCGTGCTGGCCGAAGGGAGTGATTCGATCAGCCGGTTCATCGACAGCGGCATTGCCGAATTGCGCGAAAAACTGGGCCCGGTCGTCTGGCAGTTCGCACCGACCAAGCAGTTCGTGGCCGACGATTTCGAGGCCTTCCTGAACTTGTTGCCGACCTCGGTGGAGGGTGTGAAGCTGCGGCACGTGATGGAGGTGCGTCACGAGAGCTTCATGTGCGACGCGTACCTGAAGCTGGCGCGCAAGTTCAAGGCGGCCACCGTCTTCACCGACTCACCGAAGTTTCCGTCGTTCGCTGATCTCACTTCGGACTTCGTGTACGCGCGGCTGATGAACGCCGACGAGAAGGTCGCGACGGGCTATGCGCCGAAGGTGCTGGACCAATGGGCGCAGCGGGCATCGGCGTGGGCTGGCGGCAAGTCACCGGACGATCTGCCACGTGTGGAAGACGAACCCGCTGGCAAGCTCAAGCCGAAGGAAGCGTTCCTGTTCTTCATCAACGGCGCGAAGGAGCGCGCGCCGGCGGCGGCTGGCGCCTTGCTTGAGAGGCTTGGCTGGGTGCCGACCGAGGCAGTGCCGATGAAGGCTTCAACGCCGAAGCCGCCCGCCGCGAAGAAGATCGCGGTGGTCAAGACGGTGACCAGGAAGCCGGCGGCCACGAAGACCGTGGCGCGAAAGACTGCATGACGGTGTCTCTGCCATGCGCGTCACCAAGTTCTCCGCATCGATTCCGCTTTCGACCGGCACACTGTTTTCCGCGCTTCCGCTGGCGCCTGCGTTGCAGGTGACGCTGACGGAACTCGGATGGCATGCCATCAATCCGCTTCAGGCGGCCATGCTGCCAGAGGCGCTGGCCGGCCGCGACCTCATCGTGCAGGCGTCTCCCGGCAGCGGGCGTACCGTGGCCTTCACCGTTGCCCTGCTCCATCATCTCGATCCGCGCCGGTTCGATGTGCAGGCGCTGGTGCTCTGCCCGACGCGCGAGCGCGTGCAGCATGTGGCCCAGTGCATCAGGGACTGCGTGCGCGCCGCCCGGCACGTGAAGGTCGTGGCGCTGATGCATGGCGCGGCGATGCGTCCGCAGATCGACAGTCTGATCCACGGCGCGCATGTCGTGGTCGGCACACCGGGCAGGGTTGTCGACCACCTGGATGCCGGCAGCCTCGATCTGCGCGCGATCGGCATCCTGGTGATCGACGACGCCGAATCGATGCTCGACCTCGGACTTGTCGACGATGTCGGCTTTGCGGCGAGCCGATGTCCGAAGAGCCGGCAGACGCTGTTGTTTTCCACATCGTTCAATAGCGACCTGGATCCCGAGGTGGAGCGGTTCTCCAGGCTCTGGCTCAGGAAGCCGCGACGCATCGCTCACTTGCCGGATTGACGCCGGGGTGCGTGCCCCATTCCGATGCGCGTTCTGCGTGAAACAAAGATTCGTGAAAGTCACCCTGTGAGTGCCGCGATTCCTTTGCTAATCTGAATGGACGCAGCCGGATGCACGTTGCGCAGTGCCGCTGGCGCGGCCCGCACAGGGCAGTGAATATTTCCAAAACGGCAACAAGGAGTCGGTGTCATGAAAACCGCGCGGCAGGTTCTGGAAAGCAAGGCAAATCAGGCGATCTTCAGCATTCCTCCCACGGCGACGGTCTATGCTGCGCTGCAACTCATGGCCGAGAAGGGCATTGGTGCCCTGCTGGTGATGGAGCAGCAGAAGATCGTCGGCATCATCAGCGAACGGGATTACGCGCGCAAAGTGATCCTGATGCAACGCACGTCGCGTGAGACCCTCGTGCGTGAAATCATGACCACCGCGGTGATCTATGTCCGGGCCGACCAGACCACCGACGAGTGCATGGCGTTGATGACCCGGCATCGCTTGCGTCACTTGCCGGTGATGAATAGCGATCAACTGCTCGGCATGATCTCGATCGGTGACCTCGTGAACGACATCATCAGCGAGCAGCGCTTCACCATCGAGCAACTGGAGCACTACATCCACGGCGGTTCGCGCTAAGCGGGCTGTTATCGCGGCCGATCGCATGGCGATCGGCCGCGATCTCCGGATAACGTCAAATGTGATGCGAGGACGCCCGCAGGCCGGCCTTTGCCTGTCCGGTATTCGGACAATTCCGCCAGCGCCAAATGCTAAGCATGCATATAATTATGCGGTTACTGAATTAGGCCGCATACACCGACTTGCGGCCGCACCCTCCCTCCCCGCATGTCGTCGACCGCCCCCGCCAGCCAGTCCACCGCAGAGGCCCTAGAGGCCACAGCTTCCCTCCCCCAAGCCGCCGTTCACGATCACGCGTCGATCATGCGTGTGATCGGTGGCATCGTGCTGTGCATTCTGCTCGCGGCGCTCGACCAGACCGTGGTGATCCCGGCCGTGCCGGCGATCGCGAACGATCTCAACGGATTCGGGCACCTGTCGTGGATCGTGACCGCGTACCTGATCGTGTCGACGGTGACCACGCCGCTGTACGGCAAGCTGTCCGACAGTTTCGGGCGTCGCCGTCTGCTGATGGTGGCGATCTCGCTGTTCATCCTGGCCTCGGTGGCCTGCGCGCTGGCGCAGACGCTGCCGCAGCTAATCCTGTTCCGCGCGCTGCAGGGCCTCGGCGGTGGCGGCCTGATGTCGCTGGCGCAGGCGGCCATTGCCGACGTGGTGGCGCCGCGCGAGCGCGGCCGCTATCAGGGCTATCTGGCCACGGTCTGGGCGATCTCGTCGATCGCGGGGCCGCTGGTAGGCGGCTGGGTGTCCGATCACATGTCGTGGCGCTGGCTGTTCTGGATCAACGTGCCGCTCGGTCTGCTGGCGATGACCATGTGCTATCGCGGGCTCGCGCATCTGAAGCCGCGCGGCGGCCGGCCCCAGGTCGATTGGCTAGGCGCCCTGCTCCTGGCCGTGGCCATTGTCGCGTTCCTGCTTGCCATGAGCTGGGGCGGCGAGGCGTTCGCCTGGATCTCGCCCGAGATGGCCGCCCTGCTGGCGATCTCGCTAGTGGCCGTGCTGTTGCTGGCCTGGCAGGAGCGCCGCGCCGCCGACCCGATGCTGCCGCCGCGCCTGTTCCGCAATCGCGCCTATGTGATGGGCGTGGGCGCATCGGCGCTGGCCGCGCTCAATATCTTCCTGTGCATCTTCGCCCTGCCCCTGCATTTCCAGCTTGTTCGTGACGCCGATGCGTCGATGTCGGGCCTGCTGGTGGTGCCGTTCCTGCTGGCGACCGTCGCCGGCAACTTCGTGGTGGCATGGCTCGCGCCGCGTCTGGGCCGTATGCGCGTCATCCTGACCATCGGCTTCGTTGCCGCGGCGGTCGGGCTAGTCTCGCTGGCTGCCGTGACGGTCGCCGTACCGACCTTCTTCGTTCTGCTGGCGATGACGATCGGCGGTATCGGCCTGGGTATGGCGATGGTTGGCACGCTGATCAGCGTGCAGAACGCGCTGGAGCGCCGTGACATGGGCGCGGGCACCGGCGCCTTGCTCGTGCTGCGTTCGCTCGGCAGCTCGATCGGTGGCGCGCTGGCCGGCACGCTGCTGGCCATGGAGTTTCGCGACGCGCTGGCCCGGGCCGGCGTCACGCAGGCGCTGGACCTTGGCGCGCTACGGCATGGCAGCGAGGCGCTGGCGCACCTGTCGCCAGCCGTGCGCCATGTGCTGGCTGGCGGCGTGGAATCGGGCTTTCATCTGATTTTTGCGGCCGGCGCGGTGGCCACGATCATCGCGCTGCTGATCGTGCGTCGGATGCCGGATCTGGAACTGCGCAGCAGCGTGACCGAGCACGCGGCCAAGATCCACATGGAATAAGGACGTCAAACCAGGGAAGAGGCCGGGTGTGCCCGAATGACGCGAATCGGCCGAGAGCGTAGACTTCCTTGCACCTAAAGTCACTCCTCAAGCCACCGGAGCCCCGATTCATGTCCCGCCAACGTACCCTGGAATCCGTGCAACGAACCGCTCTGGCTGGCGCGCTGACGCTGGCTGCCGCCGTGGCAGTCATGCTGCCGCCACCTGCTCACGCCGCCGAAAAGGCCGTGCCGGCGGCCGCGCAGCCGGCGGGCAATTGCCCGGCGTCGTTGAACTTCCGCTTCCCGCGGCTCCAGGACGAATCGCCGCAGAACCTGTGCCAGTACGCTGGCAAGGTGGTGCTGGTCGTGAACACGGCCAGCTATTGCGGCTTCACGCCGCAGTACGAGGGCCTTGAGGCGCTCTACGCCAAGTACCGCGAACGCGGGCTGGTGGTGCTCGGTTTCCCGTCCAACGACTTTTCCCAGGAACCCGGCTCGTCCAAGGACATTGCAGACTTTTGCTACAACACCTACGGGGTCAAGTTCCCGATGCTCGGCAAGAGCCATGTGCGCGGCAGCGACGCCAATCCGATGTACGCACTGCTGGCCCAGGAGACGGGCACCGCGCCGAAGTGGAACTTCTACAAGTACCTGATCGACCGCAAGGGGCAGGTCATCGGCAGCTACAACAGCATGGTCAAGCCGGACGACAAGCAGTTTGTCTCGAAGATCGAAGAACTGCTGAACGCGCGCTGATGCGCGGCTTGCCCCGCAGCGTGTCCATGCGGCTGTCGTTTCGTAGCTTGTTTCTGCCATAGTTTGATCACCGTCAATAAAGAAACGCCTACGTCTCATTACTTTCGCCCCTAGCCATTTACAACAAAACTAGAGCGGCGAGAGAGGGATCATGAGTAACGTGTTGTACGAAGCGGGCGGGCATGTCTGTCTGGCATTCACGGATCTGGTCGACGAGGGTCAAGGCGAGGTCGTCCAGAGCAACCAGTTTCTGGTGGTCGACAACGGCCATGCGGCGTTGATCGATCCGGGCGGAAACATGACCTACAGCGAGCTGTATCTGACGATCAGCCGCTATTTCCCACCCAAGCAGCTTGACTACGTGCTGGCGTCCCATGCGGACCCGGACATCGTCGCTTCGGTGGGGCGCTGGCTGACATCGTCGGACAGCCGCGTGCTGATCTCGCAGGTCTGGGCACGCTTTCTGCCGCATTTCTGCCAGGCAGGCAAAACGGCGGGGCGCATCGTAACCATCCCGGATGGTGGCATGGTGATACCGCTCGGCAATTGCCAGCTGATCGCGGTGCCCGCGCACTTCCTCCATTCCGAAGGCAATTTCCAGTTCTACGATCCGGTCAGCAAGATCCTGTTCTCGGGCGACCTTGGGGCCACGATGACATCGGGGACGGAAGCCGGCACAGTGGTCACCGATTTCGATGCCCACGCCCGCCGGATGCTGGCGTTCCATCGCCGCTATATGAGCGGCAACCGGGCGTGCCGGCTCTGGGCCGCGATGGCGCGGACCATGGATATCGAGTGGATCGTGCCTCAGCACGGGCCCTCGTTCCGGGGCCGCGAGATGGTCAATCGCTTCATCGACTGGATCGACCAATTGCAGTGCGGGCTGGATCTGCTCGAGCCCGCCCACTACCGTGTGCCGTCGATGCTGGGCTGAACGGGCAGGGGTCTCGCGCTTGCGCTATGCTCGCGGGCTGGTGCTACCGCAAGGAGACGAGACCCATGAAACTAGTCCGCATTGGAGAACCCGGCGCCGAGCGCCCCGGCATGTTGGACAGCGACGGCCGCGTGCGCGACCTGTCCGGCGTGATCGACAACATCGGCCCGCAGGAACTGGCGCCTGGCGTGCTGGCCCGTCTGGCGAACATCGACCCCGCCACGCTGCCGGTGGTGGAGGGCGGACGCTTCGGCGTGCCCTGGAGCGGCGTTGGCAAGATCGTTGCCATCGGCCTGAACTATGCCGACCACGCCGCCGAAGCCGGCATGCCGCTACCGACCGAGCCGATCGTGTTCCTGAAGGCCAACACGTCGCTGAACGGCCCGAACGACAACGTGATGTTGCCGCTCGATTCGCAGAAATCGGACTGGGAAGTGGAACTGGGCGTGGTGATTGGCACCCGGGCTCGGAATGTGTGGAAGGAGCAGGCGCTCGACTACGTGGCCGGCTACTGCGTGGTCAATGATGTCTCCGAGCGCGAATTCCAGCTCGAGCGCGGCGGCACGTGGGACAAGGGCAAGGGCTGCGACACCTTCTGTCCGGCGGGCCCGTGGCTGGTCACGCGTGACGAGGTACCCGACGCGCAAAAGCTGGGGATGTGGCTCGACGTCAATGGCGAGCGCATGCAGAAGGGCAGCACGGCCACCATGGTTTTCGATGTGGCGACGATCGTCAGCTATGTCAGCCGCTTCATGACGCTGGAGCCCGGCGACCTGATCGCCACCGGCACGCCGCCGGGTGTGGGCATGGGCTTCAAGCCGCCGCGCTACCTGCGTGCCGGCGACGTGATGCGCCTGGGCGTCGAGGGGCTTGGCGAGCAGTCCCAGAACGTCGTGGCCTACGTCGGGCGCGGTGGCGCAATACGAATCTAGGCGGATTCAGACGGATCCAGGGCAGGGCGGTTGGGTGTCCGCGGCGACATCGGCGCGGGTTCCCAACGGAAACGTCTTCACACAAATCGTCGCAGTTCCACACAAAGCGTCCGATCAGGGCAACAGTTTTGCCGTGATTCCGGGCGTTTTCGCACGAAATCAGCATTCCAGGTTTTCTTCCTTGGGGTGCGTGAAATACTGTTCATACATGTCTGCCGTTTAGAGCACTGTCATGTCTGAACACGCCCCCGAAATCGAAGACCCCGACATCGACGCCCCTGAAGTCGCATCGATCCTCAAGTCTGTCTCCGTCCGCCTCGCCAAGGATTCCCCCACCCGGTCCTTCTGCACCCTGCACGACACGCTCGACTCGCGTGACGAACTGCAGGACATCCGCCGCCATATCCACCAGCATCCCGAGCTTGCCTTCAACGAGGTCCACACGGCCGAACTCGTCGCCAGCAAGCTGGAGAACTGGGGCTACACGGTCACACGTGGCGTGGGCGGTACTGGCGTGGTGGCCTCGCTGCGAGTGGGCGCGGGGCAACGCAGCGTCGGCATTCGCGCCGACATGGATGCATTGCCGATCCACGAGCGGTCGGGCTTGCCCTATGCCAGCGTGCACGACGGCAAGATGCACGCGTGTGGCCATGATGGCCACACCGCCGTGCTACTGGGTGCCGCGCGGCAACTGGCACGTACCCGGCAATTCGATGGCACCGTGCACCTGATCTTCCAGCCGGCCGAGGAGATCGGGGCGGGCGGTGGCGCGGAACGGATGCTGGCCGACGGCCTGTTCGAACGCTTTCCGTGCGATGCGATATTTGGCCTGCATAACCATCCGGGTGCCGAGGCCGGTACCTTCATGTTCCGTTCGGGCCCGTTCATGGCCGCGTGCGACACCGTAGCGATCACCATCCGAGGGAAGGGGGGCCATGCCGCGCGGCCGCATCAGTCGATTGATCCGATCCTGGTCGCGGGCAGTCTGGTCATGGCGCTGCAGTCCATCGTGGCGCGCAACGTCGATCCGAATGAGACTGCCGTGGTGACCATCGGCACGCTGCATGCGGGCCACGCGCCCAATGTGATTCCAGATAGCGCGCGCATGGAACTCAGCGTGCGCTCATTCAGTGCGGATGTCCGGGCATCCATGGAAACGCGCATCAAGCAGCTTGCCACGTCACACGCCGAGGGCTACGGCGCGACGGCCGATATCGAGTACGTGCGTGGCTATCCGGTGCTCGTCAACAGCGAAGCGGAGACCGAGTTCGCACGCCAGGTGGCCGAGGAACTGGTGGGCCCCGAACGTGCAATCGCGAATTTCCACCGCATCGCCGGCAGTGAGGACTTCGCTTACTTCCTGCAGCAGCGGCCCGGGTGTTTCGTCCGGATGGGCAATGGGGTCAACCAGCCGCTGCTTCACAACGCCGGCTACGACTTCAATGACGACAACCTGACCGTCGGGGCGGCTTACTGGACGCGGCTGGTCGAGCGTTACCTCGCCGGGTAGGACAGGGCGACAGGACTATTTGAAGAAGGCACTCGGCGGCACGCCGAACTGCCGGCGGAACATCGTCGCGAAGGCGCTCGGGCTGCCATAGCCCATGTCGAGCGCCACATCCACCACCTTGTCGCCTGCCGCCAGCCGCTCTAGCGCGGCCAGCAGCCGTGCCTGCTGGCGCCACTGGCCGAACGTCATCCCGGTCTCCCGCGCGAATCGGCGCTGAATGGTCTTGGGGTCCACGCCAAGCCTGTCGCCCCAGTCAGCCAGCGTCAGGCCAGAGTCGGGGCTGTCGGTGATCCGCTCGCAGATCACGCGCAGGTCCTTGTCCTTCGGGCGGGGCAGGTGGAGCGGCAGCGTGGGTACCAGCGTGACTTCATCGAGCAGCAATTGCATCAGCCGGGATTCGCGCGAGTCGGGCGAATAGGGCAGGGGAATGTCGATCGCGGCCAGGATCAACTCGCGCAGCAGCGGAGAAATACCGAGTACGGTACAGCGCGTGGGCAGGTTCGGCGCGGCGTCGGGGCGAATGTAGGCCGTGCGCATCTGCACGTGCCCGACCATGCGGATCCAGTGCACGGTGCCACCGGGCATCCACATGCCGCGTGTCGGCGGCACGATCCACTGTCCTTCTGACGTCGAGACCACCATTACCCCGTGCACGGCGTGGATGAGTTGCGCGTGCGGGTGCTGATGGGGCTTGGTGACATGGGTCGGCAGGTAGTCCGCCGCCATGGCCGCCACAGGCATCGGGCCGCGGTCGTACTGGAGGTAGGCGGGCTGTTCCGAGTAGGTATCGGGCCGCCCGTCGGCATGGGCAGCGTTCGGCGCTTCGGCTGGCATGTCCTTTTCTCCAAAGTTACGGCCTCATTCTCGCAGGACAGGCGGCAGTTTGCCAATTAGCATCGTCACACTTCCCGGCCGCGCGCTGTTCGGGCGCCCGGGCTTTTGCCAAGCATGACTGGCCAATGCGCCCCCGCACCATGAGCACAACCATCAATCCGGCCCATCCGGCCGACCGTGAGGAAGGCACACGCTTCCGCGTGCTGTACGCGATCAGTTTCGCGCACTTCCTCAACGACATGATCCAGTCGCTGATCCTTGCCATCTATCCGATGCTCAAGGGCGGCTTCAACCTGAGCTTCACGCAGATCGGTCTGCTGACGCTGACGTATCAGGTTACGGCGTCGCTGCTGCAGCCGGTGGTCGGCCTGTACACGGACAAGCATCCGAAGCCGCATTCGCTCGCCATCGGCATGGGATTCACGCTGTGTGGCCTGTTGCTGCTGTCGGTGGCCCCGACCTATGGCGTGCTGCTGGTTGCCGCAGCGCTGGTGGGAACCGGTTCGTCGATCTTCCACCCGGAATCGTCGCGTGTGGCGCGGCTGGCGTCGGGCGGACAGCATGGGCTGGCTCAGTCGATCTTCCAGGTGGGCGGTAACGGTGGCAGCGCGATGGGTCCGCTGCTGGCGGCGTGGATCGTTCACTCGCAGGGCAGCGTGGCGTGGTTCTCGCTGGCCGCGCTGCTGGCCATCACCGTGCTGTGGCAAATCGGCGGCTGGTACGGCCGGCACCTGGCCGAGCGCGCCGCGAAGAAGAAGGGCGCCGGCGTCGTGGTCAACAAGCTGCCGAAGTCGACAGTGGTGCGCGCCATCGTGGTGCTGCTGCTGCTGATCTTCTCGAAGTACTTCTACATGGCCAGCCTGAACACGTACTACACGTTCTACCTGATGGAGAAGTTCGGCCTGGCGCGTCAGACCTCGCAGATCTACCTGTTCCTGTTCCTGTTTGCCGTAGCGGCGGGCACGATCATGGGCGGGCCGATTGGTGACCGTATCGGCCGCAAGCGCGTGATCTGGGCGTCGATCCTGGGCGTGGCGCCGTTCACGCTGATGCTGCCCCATGCCAACCTGTTCTGGACCGCCGTGCTGTCCGTGGTGATCGGCTTCATCCTGGCCTCGGCCTTCTCGGCCATCCTGGTGTTCGCCCAGGAACTGATCCCGGGCAAGGTGGGCATGGTGTCCGGGCTGTTCTTCGGGTTTGCCTTCGGCATGGGCGGTATTGGCGCCGCCGTGCTCGGCCGGCTGGCCGATGCGCACGGCATCGAGACCGTGTACCAGCTTTGCGCGTTCCTGCCGCTGCTGGGCCTGCTCGCGGTATTCCTGCCGGACCTGCGCGAGAGGGCGAAGGCGGCTTGAACGGCTGATGGTTTTAACCCCCTCGCGCCAGAGCGGGAGGGGGCGTCACTTCCCTCCCGCGATCACTTCCCCGTCTTGTCCTGCGAGACATCCATGATCATCCGCGTCAGCAGATACAGACGCGGCGTGACCGAGTTCAAGTCCACATACTCCGCATCGTTCGAATGCGCGCCGAAGCCGCGCAAGCCGAAGCGCTCGATCACCGGTGCCTTGGTGGCCGCCGCCGCAAATGCCGCATCGGTGCCGCCGCCTTCGGCGGTGTCATAAACAGCCAGCTTTTCGCCGATTTCGGCATAGATGCCCTGCGCGTGCACAGCCAGCGCACGCGATGCCGGTGTCGCTTCCAGCGGCGGGCGACGGCGCTCGAACTTCACCTCGACCTTCGTGTCGGGAATCAGCTTCTTCTGGATCCGCTCCTGTAGCGTGCGCTCCAGGCTGTCGTAGTCGGCGGTGCGCAGCACGCGCACATCGGCCTGCGCGGTGGCTACGGCCGGAATCACGTTGCGGTTGGTGCCGGCGTGGGACAGGGTCCAGTTGACCTTGAGGCCAGTGTCCGGGTTGGACAGGTCGCGCATCTGCAGGATTTGGTGCGATAGCTCGTAGAGCGCATTACGCCCCAGTTCCGGCGAGCTTCCCGCATGGGAGGACTTGCCGTCGACCTTGAGCGAGATGGCGCCAATGCCGCTCGTAGCCAGCGAGAGCCGGTCGCCGGTGACGCGCGAGGCTTCGCACGAGAACACGGCATCCTGCTCCGCCCCCAGCTTCGTCAACGTGGCGCGCGCGCCCGGCGAGCTGATTTCCTCGTCGCCATTGATCAGCACGGTCAGCGTGCCATAGTCCTTGAACTTCATCTTCTGCAGGATGGCCACGGTATGCAGGATCACCGCCACACCGTTCTTGTCGTCGGCAATGCCCAGGCCGTAGGCGCGATCCCCGTCGACGCGGAAGGGCTGCTGCGCGAGCATTCCGCGCAGGTACACCGTGTCCATGTGCGCGATCAGCATGATCTTGCGTTGGCCGGTGCCCTTGAACTGGGCCATGACCATCTTGCCCACCTTCGCCGGGGTGTCCTCCATGCGATAGATCTCAGTTGGCTCGACCAGCTTCGCGTCGCCGCCGAGCGCGGCCAGGCGGTCGCGAAGCAGGTTGGCGATGCGGTCCAGGCCTTCGATATCCTTGCTGCCAGACTCGATCGAGACCAGGTCCTTGAGCGTGTCGATCAGCGCCGGCTTTTCCTGCTGCGCAAGCTGAAAGGCCGGCTGCACGGGCTCGGCCTGGGCCGGCAGGGCGCAGATCGCGCCAGCCAGCGCCAGCGCGGCGGGCAAGAGGGCCAGGCGGGCCAGGCGGGTACGCAGGGCAGGGTGAGGGGCAGCGTGCATGACGGGAACACTCCTTGTGGTGTCTTCTGTGCGGAAAGTTGGAATGTTGCGGAATCGGGGCGTCGCGGTAAAGGCCCCGGCGTGGGTCTCGTCACGATTCACGCGCCGTCCGCGCATCCTGTCGCGCGGGCGCTGCAGACATTGGTCATCCTGGCATCGAATTTGCGGCATCATGGTGGTCATGAAGTCCGCCGTACTCCAGCCCCCCGGGACCCCCGCCATGCCTGCCGCCGTGCCTTCCCGTGCGCCTGCGCACCCTGCCTGTGCCCATTGCCTGGCACTGGCTGACGACCCGCGCCGGCGCGAACCCCATCCCTGCCTGGCCCTGCACAACACGGCGCCGCTGGTCAGCCAGAGCGCGGCCGGCGTGCCGTTCAGCATGTTGTCGTTCAGGTGCCGGGAATGCGGTACCGCATGGCGGCTCTATGACCGGGCCAACGAGCTGTTCGTGTCGTGGGTGCCGGAGCATCCGCTGGTGCGATAACCGCTCGCCCGTTTCAGGGGCGCGGGCCGGATCGGCTAAGATGGCGGCAATTCGGACGCGGCCATGCATTTCCCGCCACGTCCCGCCAAATCCGCAGATTCCCGCTAATTTCCCGCCAATTTCCCGCTCAAGCCCGATCATGGTCGCCTTCCGATCCCTGCCGCTGCACGCCGCGTTCATCGCGGCCGCTGCCCTGACCGCCTCCATCTCCGTCCCGGCCTTCGCCGCGGACAACTATCCGAGCCGCCCGATCCGCATGATCGTCGCCTATCCGACCGGCGGCATCAGCGACGCCGTGGCGCGTGCGCTGGGCGAAAAGCTCTCGGTGCAGATGGGCACCTCGGTGGTGGTCGAGAACAAGGCCGGAGCGGGTGGCAGCATCGGCATCGACGCCGTGGCCAAGGCCGCGCCGGACGGCTACACAGTCGGTTTCTCGTCGACCAGCCCGCTGACGCTCAATCCGCACGTGGGCCACGTCAACTACGACCCGCAGCACGACGTGGCGCCGGTGATGAGCGTGATGTACTCGCCGGTGCTCGTGGTCGCCACGCCGAGCTTCTCCGGCAAATCGTTCCAGGACCTGATCGCGCAGGCCAAGGCCAAGCCGGGCTCGGTGCGCTGGGCCACGTCTGGCCTTGGCACGGTGGGCCACGTGATGCTTGAGCAGATCAAGGCCAAGTCGAAGACCGAACTGACGATGATCCCGTACAAGGGTGCCGGCCAGCAGATGAATGACGCGCTCGGCGGACAGTTCGAGGTGATGAGCACCAACGCCAGCCCCATGCTGACGCAGCACATGCAGGCCGGGCGCCTGCGCGCCATCGCCGTGGGCGCGCCGAAGCGCATCGACTCGCTGCCCAATGTGCCGACCATGGACGAACTGGGCTATCCCAAGGCCAACCTGACCTCGACGTTCGGTATCTTCGCGCCGGGCAAGACGCCGCCGGCCATCATCAACAAGCTCAATGCGGAACTGAACAAGGCGCTGGCCGAGCCCGACGTGCGCGACCGCCTGCTGCGCGGCGGCGAGGTGCCCACGGGTGGATCGGCGGCACAATTCGGCGCGGCCATTCGCGCCGAGTCGGCGGAGAACGCGCGCATCGTCAAGGAAGCCGGCATCAAGATCGATTGAGATGGATTCCGCTCAGCCGAAGGCGGCGGCCACATCTGCCACATTCGCCTCATCCGCCTCATAGGGCAGCCAATGACGGCCGGCCGCGTGTCGCGACGGCTGTTTCTATCGGGTCCAGGCGGCTCCCGAGCCGATAGACCGAACGCAGCATGATGCCGTTGAACGGCCAGAGCGCGAGTTTGGTGCGTACCCGTGACAGGTGGCTGTCGATGGTGCGCGCCTGCTCCTTGATACCCGTGGCAGGCCAAACGTGCTCGATCATCGCGCGGCGCGTCACCAGCGCGCCAAGGTTGCGGAACAGCAGCAGCGCCAGCGCGTATTCCTTGGGCGACAGGGCCACGGTCATGCTGTTGACCCACACGCGGTGCTCCGCTACCGCAAAGCGGAACACGCCGCAGACGAGTTGATCGGAGGTGTCCCCTAGCGCGCCGGGCGGCACGGTGGCAACCGTCATGCCGGGCACCGCTGCCCGCCGGGTCAATGCCTCGATGCGGGCCCGAAGTTCATCGCATCGCGCGGGCTGTGGCACGTACGCATCCGCGCCAGCCGCGAGGCAGCCCACGACCACTTCCTCCGCATCGCTCTGGCCCAGCATCATCACCGGCATCCCGTGTCCCAGTGTGCGCCGCACCCAATCGAGCAGATCATCGGCGTTGGTACCGGCCACGTCCCGGTCCAGCAGCAGCAGATCGAACGGCTCACGACGCATGGCCTCGATCATCGGCTGGCTGCTGCGAAATCGCGCAAGCGTGTGTCCGCCGGGATGCAACGCTCGCTCCAGCACGATGGCGCGGGCGGGGTCGTCTTCGAGCGCGGCGATTCTCAAGATGCGTTTCCTTCCTGTTCAGGTCAGATGTTCCGGGTCATGGTAGGCCGATGCGCGCGCCAAACGAAAGTAAACATTTGTGGCCGATGCAGAAAATGAGCATCGTCTTATAGGGTTTTCTCGCTCACACGCCTCTAATGGTCGTCAGCGATTTCACTGGACGCTCCACGTGGGAGCGACGACGCATGACAAGGATGGGACTGAGGGTTGCCTCGCTGGAGGACGACGCCGCCGAGGCCGCGAGGATTCGCGAGATCGTGACGGCGGAAGGGCACGAGTGCGTAACGTTCGCCGATGGCAGGCGCATGCTGGTCACGTTGCGCAAGGTCACGTTCGACCTGCTGCTGCTTGACTGGCACGTGCCGCATGTCTCGGGCCGGGAAGTACTGGACTGGGTGCGCGCGCACCTGGACCCGCGCATACCGGTGATGTTCCTGACTGGGCGTGACACCGAGGCGGACATTGTCGCAACGTTGAGTGCCGGCGCCGACGACTATATGGTCAAGCCGATCCGGCCGCGCGAACTCGGCGCGCGCATCGCAGCGCTGCTGCGGCGAGCGTACCCGGACTCTCGCCAGCCAGACGATGGACGGCTGACCTGGGGCTGTTTCCGCTTTGATGCCGTGACGCGCGAAGCCACGTGCCACGGGCAGGAGGTACGGCTGACGCCGAAGGAGTTCGAAGTCGCGCTGCTCCTGTTCCGCAATGAGGGCCGCGCCGTGCCGCGCGAATACATGCTTGCGGCGATCTGGGGCAAGGAACTGCCACCGCTGTCGCGCACCATCGATACCCATGTCTCGCGCGTGCGTACCAAGCTCGGCCTGTGGGAGCACAACGGCGTGCGGCTCCAGCCGCTCTACACGCATGGCTATCGTCTGGAACTGCTGACGACGCCGGGGATGGCGCCACCGTCAACACCACCGCCAACTCCACCTTCGACTCCGCCATCGCAAAAAAAGAAAGGCACCCGAAGGTGCCTTTCTGCCAACTGATCAAACCAACAATCAGAAGATGTGGCGGATGCCAGCGCCGAAGCTGGTCTGGTTGTTGCGGCCCGGCAGTTCGGTCGTGGTAGCGCCCGAAACCTTGTTGAAGTCCGCAGCACCATAGACTTGCGTGCGCTTCGACAGCGAGTACTCGGCGATCAGCGCGGCCGTGTAGCGGCGGCCATTGTTGTCGGCGATACCGTTCTTGTTTTCGACGTAATCGGCGTAGAACGCACCGGTCAGCGCCAGGGCCGGAGTGGCCTGGTAGGTCGCGCCGATGTAGCCCAGCGTGTCCTTGCGCGGATTGGCGTTGGCAGCAGCCGTACCGACGGTGTTCGGAGCCGGGTTGGCGTTCGTCGTGACGACGGCGGCGTTGTTCAGGATGTTGTCCATCAGGCCGGTGTGGTCGCGACCACCGATGTAGCCCAGGAAGATCTTTGCCGGGCCGATCGAGTACTTACCAGCAGCGCCCCACATTTGCTGCTTGTTGCCATTGGCGTCGCGAATTTCCTGGTACACGCCACCCACGCCGAACGGGCCGTAGTTGTAGGCTGCGCGCACGCCAAAGTACGGCGTGTTGATGCCGGCGCCCGAACCGCTTGCCTTCGTGAAGCTGCCCGGGGTTTCGCCGAAGCCGTAGCTTGCGCCGAAATCAAAACCGCTGAACGAACCGCCGTAGCTGACCACGTTGTTGCGACGGAGCTGCGTCAGGCTGTAGTACATCCACGAGTTACCGGTGTAGTTACCGATGGTCAGCGGATCGTAGTCACCGAAGAAATTAAACCCTTCGGTGTACTGACGGCCCAGCTTCACGGCGCCGAAGTCACCAGCCAGGCCAACGTAGGCTTGACGGTTGAGCTTGCCCCCGCAAAACGAATCCCTTGCTGAGGTTAAACTGAAGCAAGGAGAGATGTGATGACAAGCAAGACAAAGCGGGCGCAGTACACGCTGGAATTCAAGCTGGAAGCGGTACGGCTGGTGAAGAGCGGGCAGAGCATGGCAGTGGTTAGCGCGACCCTGGGCATCAGAGCGCAGACGCTGCATAACTGGGTCAAGGCGGAGCGGGAAGGCAAGCTGACTGGTGCGGGTATGAAGCCGGTCAGCCCGGAGCAGATGGAGCTGGCCCGGCTTCGGGCGGAGGTGGCGCGCTTGAAGATGGAGCGCGATATTTTAAAAAAAGCCGCAGCATACTTTGCGAAGGAGTCGGTGTGAGGTATGCGTTCATCGAGCGAAACCGACGTTACTGGCCGGTCTCGGTCCTGTGTGAGCTGTTAGGGGTCAGCCCCAGCGGCTATCACCAGCGCAAGCAACGCACAGTAAGCACCGACAGGCCAGATAGAGGCCGACTCAGTGACGATGCCTTGTTGGCCCACATCAAGGCGATTCACGCCGGGGTCAAGGGGGAGTACGGCTGGCCGCGCATGTGGAAGGAACTGCTGGCGCGTGGGGTGCGGGTGGGCAAGGAGCGTGTTCGCAAGCTGATGGCGCTGCACGGCATCCGTGCCCGCCACAAGCGCAAGTACATCGCGACAACCAACTCGAACCACGATTTGCCGGTGGCCCCCAATCTGCTGCAACGCGACTTTAGCCCAGCAGCACCCAATCAAGTCTGGACGAGCGACATAACCTATGTGGCGACCGCCGAAGGCTGGCTCTACCTGGTGGTCATCATCGACCTGTTCAGCCGGCAGGTGGTTGGCTGGTCGATGCAACCACACATGAAGGCCGAATTGGTCACGGACGCGCTGCGCATGGCCTGGTTCCGGCGCCGCCCGGAAGCCGGTGTGATTGTGCACACCGACCGGGGAAGCCAGTATTGCAGCCATCTGTTTCAAGACGCCCTGAAGGCGTATGGCATGCGCTCGTCAATGAGCCGCAGGGGCGATTGCTGGGACAACGCGCCGACTGAGAGTCTGTGGGGGTCGTTGAAGGTCGCTCGCCTGCACGGTCGCCAGTTCGCTACCCGCCGCGCCGCAATGGACGAGGTAATTGACTGGCTTGGCTTTTATAATGCCAGCCGACTCCACTCGACGCTGGGCTACGTCAGCCCCATGACGTTCGAGAAAAACTGGTCCGCAGCTCAGCAACACCGGGCTGCCTAATTCCCTCGGTTATGGGATTCGTGGAACAGGGGCAAGGTCAGGTTGAAGATCTGGCCCGACGAGCTCATCGTGCCGTTGGGCACGTTGAAGCCGTTTTCCAGTTGGAAGATGGCCTTCAGGTTGTTGCCCAGGGCTTCGGCGCCCTTCAGGCCCCAGCGGCTTTGCGTGATGGCACCATTGTCCATCGCGAGTTGGCCGTGGTTGTTGGCATCGGCGTTGGTCGTGTAGTGGATGCTGGCGTCGGCAATGCCGTACAGCGTGACCGACGTTTGCGCGTAGGCGCCGCCGGCAAACAGCGAACCGAGTGCGAGGGTCAGTAGCGATTTCTTCATGGTGCTCCTTTTCTGTCTTGTGGTTGTCCGCTGCCGGATCACGGCGCGTCCATTTGAATAACGTTTGCTGTAAACGCCGCGAAAATTTAACAAAAGGCGGATCGTTCGGACATAAAACCAAGCAAGAGCAGTGCTTCAGGAGGAGATTTGGTGCAATTCCGTTGGTTTGCCGCTACACAATGCCTCCGCACCCTGAAAATGGTGCGCAGCAGCACGCGTCGTTCTGGTGCAAGGGCACGAACGGGCAGCGACAGGGCAACGAAAAACAGGGGGATAAACGGAAGTGCGGAGGACAGCGCAGCGGTCGTGAAATACGACTGCTGCGCTGCAATAACCTAATCGAAAATGCGGGTTTTCCCTTAGAAGAAAATACCGCGGATTTATCGCGGATTTACTTTGGAATTACCCACAGCCTCGATCTCAGGCTTGTGGAATTTCTATCTTGACCTCGAGAACCTCGAGGTTGTCCTGACGCTCCAGGCTGACGCGCAGGTCCTGATCGCTGATTTTGACGTACTTCGAAATCACGGCCACCAGCTCGCGCTGAAGGGCCGGCAGGTAATCGGCCGGCGCCGAATGGCCCGAACGTTCATGGGCAAGAATGATCTGCAGGCGCTCCTTGGCGACCGATGCGGATTTCTTCTTCTCTCCCAGCAGGAAGGACAGGATCGACATGTGGATGAGCCCTCCTTATTTGTTGCCGAAGATGCGCGAGAACAGCCCCGGCTTCTGATAATCGGTAAAGCGCAGCGGTTTGTCCTTGCCCAGGAAGCGGTCCACGATGTCGCCGTAGGCATCGGCCACATCGGTGCCTTCCAGGTGGATCGCCGGCGTGCCCTGGTTGGAGGCATGGAGCACCGCCTCCGATTCCGGAACCACGCCGATCAGCTTGATGCGCAGGATTTCCTGAATATCGGTAAGCGACAGCATCTCGCCACCGTGCACGCGCTTGGGGTTGTAGCGCGTGATCAGCAGGTGTTCCTTGATCGGCTCGCCTTCGCTGGCGCGCTTGGTCTTCGACGACAGGATACCGAGAATGCGGTCCGAATCGCGTACCGACGATACCTCGGGGTTGGTCACGATCAGCGCCTCGTCAGCGAAATACATCGCCATTAGCGCGCCCGTCTCGATGCCGGCCGGCGAGTCGCAGATGATGTACTCGAAGCCCATTTCCTTCAGGTCGTTGATGACCTTCTCCACGCCCTCGCGCGTCAGCGCTTCCTTGTCGCGCGTCTGCGACGCCGGCAGGATGAACAGGTTTTCGCACTTCTTGTCCTTGATCAGCGCCTGGTGCAGGTTCGCTTCGCCCTGCACCACGTTGATCAGGTCATACACCACGCGACGCTCGCAGCCCATGATCAGGTCGAGGTTGCGCAGGCCGACGTCGAAATCGATCACGGCAGTCTTGTGGCCACGCAGGGCCAGACCGGCGGCGAAACTCGCGCTGGTGGTGGTCTTGCCAACGCCCCCCTTGCCGGAGGTCACTACGATGATTTTTGCCATGGCTCTATGGTCCGGTATGAGTGGAATTCGTTCGATTGCGTGCTGCCGTTATTTCATGCGCAGCGGTTCAAGGATCAGCTTTTCGTCGGCCAGGCGAACCTGTGCCGACTTGCCGAGCACGTCGGCCGGGAGTGTCTGCTCCGCGGTCCGGTAGATGCCGGCGATGGAAATCAGTTCGGGCTCCAGGCACGTGCAGAAGATGCGCGCATCGGGATTACCCTTGACACCCGCCAGTGCGCGGCCGCGCAGCGGGGCATAGATATGGATATTGCCTTCGGCGATGACTTCGGCGCCGTAGCTGACCAGGTCCAGGATCACCACGTCGCCCTGGGCGTAGATCTGCTGGCCCGAGCGCAGCGGCTTGTCGATCAGCAGCGTGGGGATTGCGCGGGGGGCGGAAGCCGCGTTCGCGGCCGCCATGATCTCGGCGATTTCCGAGGCCTTGCCATTGACGGCGGCGCCCTCGCTGTCCTTGCCCTTGCCGGTGTTCCCGGCCGCCTCGGCGTCCGTCTGCCCGCTTGCCGCCGTGGCTTCGGGTTTGCCCGCCTTCTCTTTAGGGGCCTCGTCCTTGCCGCCACGCCGGCTCTGGCTGTCCAGCAGCGGCAGGCCGAAGCCGCCGGCCCAGTCGCGCTGGTCGGCACGGGCCACCACGCCGATGGCACGGGCCTTGAGGGTGGCCAGGGTGTCGATCACACGGTCCAGCGCCAGCGCCCCGGTGCCTTCCAGGCGGCGCAGGTCCAGCGCGACAACGTCATCAGAAAAGAAATCGGGGGTTGACTCGAAGCGGGAGAGGAGGTCGTCCCGCACCGCGTCCAGGTCGGCGGTATTGAGAGCGAGAAGGAGGGCGTCGACGTTGCCACTGCGCAGCTCGAAGCGTGGCGATTTCTTCTGAGACATAGCCGGGTGACCGTGGAAATGCCACATTCTAACGTCGTATCTCCGGGGAACTGTAACAAATGTCGGACGGCCGGCCCCAGGTGGCCGATGCGGACCACGGGCGCGCCAGCCGCACGTCAAAAAGTGGTGATGGCGGGGATGGTTCACATCAAATGCCTCGGCTTGTTACGATTGCACGTCCTCAAGTACGGAGCATCCATGGGAGCCATCGTTAACTGCGCGGCCTATCGCGACGGCAGAAAGGTCGGAGATGTGGAGTTCGACGGCATTGCCAGAGCGCTGGCCGAGCCCGGCACCTTCGTCTGGCTGGGGCTGCACGAGCCAGACCTGCCGCTGCTGCGCAAGGTGCAGCAGGCGTTCGGTCTGCACGATCTGGCCGTGGAGGACGCGCTGGAGCCACATCAGCGCCCCAAGATCGAGGCCTACGGTGACTCGGTGTTCGTGGTGCTGGGTACCGCGCGCCTGGTCGACGACGAAGTGGTGGTGGGTGAGACGCATCTGTATGTCGGCCCGAACTACGTGGTTTCGGTGCGGCATGGCGCCAGTTCCACCTACACGCCGGTGCGCGAGCGCTGCGAGGAAGACCCGCGCGGCATGGCGCATGGCACGGGGTTCGTGCTCTATGCGTTGATGGACTACATCGTCGATCACTACCTGCCAATCGTGAACCGGCTCGAGGAAGCCTTCGAGGCGCTGGAGCAGGATATCTTCCACGACGAGTTCGATCGCGCGGCCATCGAGCGCCTCTATAAGGTCAAGCATCAGGTCCTGCGCCTGCGCAACGTGGTCTATCCGGTCGAAGACATCTGCAGCCAGTTGATCCGCCTGCATGAAGACCTTGTGCCAAAGGATCTGCGCGCGTACTTCCGCGATATCCAGGACCACAGCAGCCGCGTTGTGCGCACACTCGACGTGGTACGAGAGATGCTGACGACGGCCGTCCAGGTCAACCTGGCGCTGGTCACCGTGACACAGAACGAGGTGGTCAAGCGGCTGGCCGGGTGGGGTGCGATTCTGGCGGTGCCCACCGTCGTGTTTTCGCTCTATGGCATGAACTTCAATTTCATGCCGGAACTGAAGTTTCACTACGCGTATCCCGTGGTGATCGGCTTCACGGCGGCCGCGTGCAGCTTTCTCTGGCGCAAGCTGCACCGCGCGGGCTGGATCTGACGGTTTCGTCGCCATGATCTCCCTTCTCCCGCATGCTGGAGTGGGGGGATCCCCCTCCTGAAGACATCGGCCGAACCGTCTTCCAGCGCCAGCAGTTGCTGGTCTTCTGCATTTTTATATTTCGTTTACACCCCCCTCCCGCCTCTCTACCCCGTTTTTACCCCCCGATCCCTAACCTGCTATCCGTAAATCACTCAGTCAGGTGTTATCGCCTGCACAAGTCATGGACGGGATCTACTTCCTTGTATTGCTGGCCTTCGGCGCGTTGACGGGCGCGCTGCTGGCTCTGTGCGCCGCGCTTGGCGCCAATCCGCCGGCCAGTCGAGGTAACGGCGAAGCCGCCGCTGCCGATTCCAGGCCAGCCGCCGACAACAGGGGGCAGTAATGGAATGGACTGACCTGCTTAGCGCCGGCCTGGCCGCTGCGCTCTTCATCTACCTGCTCATTGCGCTGTTCCGGCCGGAGAAATTCTGATGTCGACACCGCACTTCACTCAATTTCTCGGACTGCTGGTTCTGTTTCTGGCCATCCTGTTCGTGGTGGGCCCATTCCTGGGCCGCTATATGCGCCGTGCCGTCGAGGAGGGCAACTTCAGCCTGACCGCCTGGGGGCGGCCCATCGAGCGCGTGCTGTATCGCGTGGCCGGTGTGCGTGCCGATGCCGAAATGGGCTGGAAGCAATACGCCATCGCGGTGCTTGTCTTCAATGTGATCGGCGTGATCGCCGTCTACGCGCTCCAGCGCGTGCAGGGTTTGCTGCCACTGAATCCGCAGGCGTTTGGCGCGGTCTCGCCCGATTCGTCGTTCAACACCGCCATCAGCTTTGTCACCAATACGAACTGGCAAGGCTACAGCGGCGAGTCGACGATGAGCTACCTGACGCAGATGCTGGCGCTGACGGTCCAGAACTTCGTCTCCGCAGCCACTGGCATTGCCGTGGTCTTCGTTCTGATCCGTGGCTTCGCGCGCCATACCTCGGCCACGATTGGCAACTTCTGGGTCGATATCACGCGCACCACGCTCTACGTGCTGCTGCCGCTGTCGGTGATCACAGCGCTGCTGCTGGTCAGCCAGGGCGTGATCCAGAACTTCGACGGCTACAAGGACGCGAATCTCGTCACGGCGGTCGAGTACACGCAGCCCAAGGTCGACGCGGCGGGCCAGCCCGTGCTCGACCCGCAAGGCAAGCCCGTGACAGAGGCGATGAAGACGACCACGCAGACGCTGGCGATGGGGCCCGTGGCTTCGCAGGAAGCGATCAAGATGCTCGGCACTAATGGTGGCGGCTTCTTCAACGCGAACTCGGCGCACCCCTATGAGAACCCGACGCCGCTGTCCAATTTCATCGAGATGCTGGCGATCTTCCTGATCCCGGCGGCCCTGTGCTTCACGTTTGGCGAGATGGTGCGGGACCGGCGTCAGGGCGTGGCCGTGCTGGCCTCGATGACGGTGATCTTCGTCGTGATGGCCGTGGCGGCGATGGCGTCCGAGCAGCACATCACGGCGGCCCTGTCGTCTCTGTCGATCGACCATGCCGCGTCCGCACTGCAGGCAGGCGGCAACATGGAAGGCAAGGAAGTGCGCTTCGGCATATCGGCCACTTCGCTGTTCGCCACGATCACGACCGCCGCTTCGTGCGGCGCGGTCAACGCCATGCACGACTCGTTCACGGCCATTGGCGGTCTGGTGCCGATGTTGCTGATGCAACTGGGTGAGGTCGTGTTTGGCGGCGTGGGATCGGGCCTCTACGGAATGCTCGTGTACGCCGTGCTGGCCGTGTTTATCGCGGGCCTGATGATTGGACGCACGCCCGAGTACCTCGGCAAGAAGATCGAGGCCTACGAGATGAAGATGACCGCCGTGGCGATCCTGGTCACGCCGCTGCTCGTACTCGTGGGTACCGCCATCGCGGTGATGCTGGAGCCGGGTCGCGCCGGCGTGTTCAACCCGGGCACGCACGGTTTCTCCGAGATCCTGTATGCGCTGTCGTCGGCGTCGAACAACAACGGCAGCGCGTTTGCCGGCCTTTCCGCCAACACACCCTTCTACAACACGCTTCTGGCTGCGGCTATGTGGTTCGGGCGCTTCTGGATCATCGTGCCGGTGCTGGCGATGGCCGGTTCGCTGGCCGCCAAGCGCCGTACGCCGGTCACGGCCGGCACCATGCCGACGCATGGCCCGCTGTTCATCGTTTTGCTCGTGGGTTCGGTGCTGCTGGTTGGCGCGCTGACCTATGTGCCGGCGCTGGCCCTGGGGCCGGTGGCGGAGCAACTGCAGCCCGCGGCGGTGACCGCGGCTGCCAAGTAATCCTGCGGAGAATCGCACATGCAACAACAATCCACCGCGACACGCTCCAGCGCTGCCGGCACGGCGTCGCGCAATCCGGCACCGGGTTCCACGGTGATGACAGGCGGCGGCCTGCCAGGCCATCCGCGTCCCTCGCGCGGCATGATGTCGCCCGAGCTGGTGAAGCCGGCCATCATCGATGCCTTCCGCAAGCTGAATCCACGCGATCAGTTGCGCAACCCGGTGATGTTCGTGGTCTACGCCGGCAGCATCCTGACGTCGATCCTGTGCGTGCGTGCCTGGCTGCACCCGACGCCGGGTGGCGAATCGGCAGGCTTCATCCTGGCCGTGACGGTATGGCTCTGGTTCACGGTACTGTTTGCGAACTTCGCCGAAGCACTGGCTGAAGGTCGCAGCAAGCAGCAGGCCGCTGCGCTGCGCGGACTCAAGACCACCACCATGGCACGCGTGGTGCGCGCCGGCCATCGCGATGCGCGCGCGCAGGGGGCTACCGAGCAGCGTGCGGCCACGGAACTGCGCAAGGGCGATGTCGTGCTCGTCGAGGCCGGCGACATGATCCCTGGCGATGGCGAAGTCATCGAGGGCGTGGCGTCGGACGATGAAAGCGCCATCACCGGCGAATCGGCGCCGGTGATCCGTGAGTCGGGTGGCGACTTCTCATCGGTCACTGGTGGCACGCGTGTGCTGTCGGACTGGATCATCGTGCGCATCACGGCCAACCCCGGCGAGAGCTTCATCGACCGCATGATCAGCATGGTCGAAGGTGCCAAGCGCCAGAAGACACCGAACGAACTCGCGCTGACGATCCTGCTGGTGGGGCTCACGCTGGTGCTGTTGCTGGCCACAGCCACGCTGCAGCCGTATTCGCTCTACGCGGTGCTGGTGACCAAGGCCGGCGTGCCGGTCTCGGTGACGGTGCTCGTGGCGCTGCTGGTCTGCCTGATTCCGACCACGATCGGTGGCCTGCTGTCGGCGATCGGCGTAGCCGGCATGAGCCGCATGATGGAAGCGAATGTGATCGCCACGTCGGGCCGCGCGGTGGAAGCGGCGGGCGATGTCGACGTGCTGCTGCTCGACAAGACCGGCACGATCACACATGGCAATCGCCAGGCCTCGCGCTTTATCTGTGCGCCCGGCGTTACCGAGCGTCAGCTCGCCGAGGCCGCGTGGCTGTCGTCGCTGGCCGATGAAACACCGGAAGGCCGCAGCATCGTTGTGCTGGCACGCCAGCAGTCAGACGTGAGCGCGCCGGAGATGGGCGAGCGGGGACTGGCAGCGCCGGTGTTCGTGCCGTTCACCGCGCAGACGCGCATGAGCGGTGTCGACGTGGCCAATGGCCAGATCGTGCGCAGCGTGCGCAAGGGCGCGGCCGATGCGGTGCGCCGCTACGTGACCGAGCGCGCGGGCAAGTTCCCCGATGTGGTGATGCAGGCCGTCGATGATGTGGCGCGCGCGGGCAGCACGCCGCTGGTGGTGGCGGAATCCATCGCGCAGGGTACCGAGGAATCGGTGCGAGTGCTCGGCGTGATCGAGCTCAAGGACATCGTCAAGGCCGGCATCCGCGAGCGCTTTGTCGAACTGCGCAAGATGGGTATCCGCACGGTGATGATCACCGGCGACAACCGGTTGACCGCTGCGTCGATCGCGGCCGAGGCCGGTGTCGACGACTTCCTCGCCGAGGCCACGCCAGAGGCCAAGCTGGCGCTGATTCGCGAGTACCAGAGCGAAGGGCGTCTTGTGGCGATGACCGGCGACGGTACCAACGATGCACCGGCGCTGGCGCAGGCCGATGTGGCCGTGGCGATGAACAGCGGCACGCAGGCCGCGCGCGAGGCCGGCAATATGGTCGACCTGGACAGCAATCCAACCAAGCTGATCGAGATCGTAGAGATCGGCAAGCAGATGCTGATGACGCGCGGGTCGTTGACCACGTTCAGCGTGGCCAACGACGTGGCCAAGTATTTCGCCATCATCCCGGCCGCGTTCGCGACCACCTATCCGCAGCTCAACCTGCTCAACGTGATGGGGCTGTCGACACCGGGCTCGGCCATCATGTCCGCCGTGATCTTCAATGCGCTCATCATCGTCGCGCTGATTCCGCTGGCGTTGCGCGGCGTGGTGTACCGCCCGCTGGGCGCGGCGGTGCTGCTGCGCCGCAACCTGCTGATCTATGGCCTGGGTGGCATCGTGGTGCCGTTCGTCGGGATCAAGCTGATCGACATGTTGCTGACGATGTTCGGCTGGGTCTGAGCATCGCAAGGAGAATCGCAAATGACTACACAAAGCAATACCGTCGCGCAGGTGCCGCGTCAGACTGGGCTGCTGCGTCCGGCGCTGACTGTTTTCATCGTGCTGTCGGTGGTGACCGGCCTGCTCTATCCCGGCGTTGTCACCGGCATCGCGCGCGCGGTGTTTCCGCATCAGGCAGCAGGCTCGTTGATCGTCAAGGATGGCAAGACGGTCGGTTCCGAACTGATCGGCCAGCCGTTCTCGGACCCGAAGTACTTCTGGGGCCGCCTGTCGGCTACGGCGCCGATGTCTTACAACGCCACGGCATCAGGTGGCTCAAACCTGGGGCCGACCAATCCGGCGCTGACGGACGCCGCGAAAGCACGTATAGACGGGCTCAGGGAAGCGGATCCGGACAACAAGGCGCCGGTTCCGGTGGATCTGGTGACGGCCTCGGGCAGCGGTCTCGATCCGCATATCAGCCCGGCAGCGGCGCAGTACCAGGCGGCCCGCGTGGCGCGGCTGCGCGGTGTGTCATTGGAGAAGGTCGAGGCGCTGATCGCCGCCAATACCAAAGACCCTGGTCTGGCGGTGCTTGGCGAGCCGGCGGTCAATGTGCTTGCGCTGAACCTGGCGCTGGATGGGCTGAAATAGATCTGGTGGCCGTTGATACCTGGTTTGCCCTCCGTCTTCCCCTCGCCCTTGCCCTGCCCGTGCAGGCGGGAGCCGGGGGAACGCCGAAGGCCTGTGAAACGCTGATGGTTTGCCCCGCCCTCCCGTGTGTGGAGTTGGGGACAGACGCATGTACGCATGGCAATCGCCTGCGTGGCACAATCATCGCCACCAACCGCCGTTGCCGATGACCGATCCAGACGCCCGCCCGGACCCCGACGCCCTGCTGCAACGCATGCAGGCGGAGCGCGCGCGTGCCGCTCGCGGCAAACTGCGCGTGTACTTTGGCGCGTCGGCCGGCGTTGGCAAGACCTTTGCCATGCTGGGCGCCGCGCGTGCGTTGCGCGAGCAGGGCGTGGACGTGGTGGTCGGCGTGGTCGAGACACATGGCCGCGCCGAGACCGAGGCTCTGCTCGATGGACTCGAGCGCCTGCCGCTGCGCGAGGTTCCATATCGGGACCGCGTCCTGGCGGAGTTCGATCTCGACGGCGCGCTGGCCCGACGCCCCGCGCTGATTCTGGTGGATGAACTCGCGCATTCGAATGCTGCGGGCAGCCGGCATCCGAAACGCTGGCAGGACATTCAGGAACTACAGGCCACGGGCATCGACGTCTGGACCACGGTCAATGTGCAGCACCTGGACAGCCTCAATCAGGCCGTGGGTGGCATCACCGGTGTGCGCGTCTGGGAGACCGTGCCCGATGCGGTGTTCGACGGCGCCGACGAAGTGGTGCTGGTGGACCTGCCCGCCGATGAACTGCTGCGCCGGCTGCGCGAGGGCAAGGTCTACCTGCCCGATCAGGCGCGCCACGCCGCACGTAATTTCTTCCGCAAAGGCAACCTGATCGCGCTGCGCGAACTCGCGTTGCGGCGGACCGCCGATCGCGTCGACGACGATGTGCGCGCGTATCGACATGCCGAATCGATCGATCTGGTCTGGCGCACGCGGGAAGCCCTGGTGGCGTGCATCGGCGCCGGCGACGATGCCGAGCAGGTGGTGCGCAGCGCGCAGCGTCTGGCGGGCCAGCTCGATTGCGACTGGCATGTGGTGACGATCGCCACGCCCCAGTTGATGCCGCCATCCAACGAGGTCCGCGCGCGCATGCGCGCCGCCATGCAATTGGCAGAGGAACTGGGGGCCCGCACGGAGACGCTCGCCGGCAACGACATGGTCAAGGCGGTGGCAGGCTACGTGCGACGCCACAACCTGACCAAGGTGCTGCTTGGCCGTGCCCCCGCCGACTGGTATGCGCGAGGGAACTGGATCGACAAGGGGCGTGCCTTGCTGGCCCGTGCGCTGTCGCCGTTGCTTGGTGTCGGTAACCGGCTGTTCGGCCGGCAGATGTTCGCCGATGCGCTGGCGGCGGGTTGCCCGGAGATCGACGTGATCAGGGTGGCGGCCGACTCCACACGGGCGGACCTGCGTCCGCGAGTCCAGGAGGGGCTATCCACCGAGGCGCACGATGCGGAGGCCGAAGCCGAGTTGGCCCGCGTGCGCCGTCATAACTATGGCTGGGCCGTGGTCTGGTGCATGGCGGCGACGTTCCTGTCGACGTTGACCAGACCCTGGTTCGACCTGGTCAATATCGCGATGCTGTTCCTGGTTGCCGTGGTAGGCGTGGCGTTGCGTCATGGCCGGGGACCGGCGGCATTGGCATCGGTGATTTCGGTGGCGGCGTTCGACTTTTTCTTCGTGCCGCCGAGAATGTCGTTCGCCGTCAGCGACGTGCAGTACCTGTTGACGTTCTTCGTGCTGCTGACGGTTGGTCTGGTGATCGGCCAGCTTACGGCGGGACTACGCGAGCAGGCTCAGGTGTCCGTGCGGCGCGAAACCGATGCGCGCACGCTCTATGAGCTGGCGCGCGAGTTGTCCGCTGCGCTGACGGCGCAGCAGATCGTCGAGATCGGCGGTCGCTTCCTGCGTGCCGCCTTTGACGCGGATGGCACTTTTTTCCTCGTCGCAGAGAACGGACGGCTCATGCCGATGGCCGGCGGAGAAAAGACACCGGAGCCGCGGACAGGCAAAGGCGATGCCATCGACAAGGTGTTGGCGCAATGGGTGTTCGATCACGGTCAGCCTGCCGGCACGGGCACGCACACGCTACCCGGCAGCACGGTGCTGTATCTGCCGCTGAAGGCGCCGATGCAGACGCGCGGCGTGCTGGCCGTGGAGCCGCGCGCGTGGCGGGCGCTGGCGGACCCGGCGTTGCGTCGTCAGGCCGATGTCTTTGCCACGCTGATCGCGATCGCGATCGAGCGTATCCATTACGTCGACGTGGCGCAGCGCGCGCTGGTGTCGATCGAGTCGGAACGGCTGCGCAGTTCGCTGCTGGCCGCGGTGTCGCATGATCTGCGTACGCCGCTGACCGGGCTGATCGGCATGGCCGAAACGCTGCAGCGCGCGGAGATGCCGCTGCCGGCCAGCGTCGCGGAGACAGTCGAGGCAATGCGCGTTCAGGCACAACGGATGCGCACGATGGTCGTCAACCTGCTCGACATGGCGCGCCTGCAGCATCACGACCTGGCGCTCAAGCGTGGCTGGCAATCGCTTGAGGAACTGATTGGCGCGGCGCTGGCGTCGATGCGCGACGTGCTCGGTCGGCACCATGTGGAAGTGATGAATCTTGTGGAGCTGCCGCTGGTGGAGTGCGACGATGTGCTGATGGAGCGTGTGCTGTGCAACCTGCTGGAGAACGCGGCGAAGTACACGCCGGCAGGCACCGCCATCCGCATCCGCGGCGCGGTGGTGGGCGACGAGGTGCAACTGTCAGTGGAAGACGAAGGCCCGGGCGTGCAGTCGGGCCAGGAGCGCTACATCTTCGAGAAATTCACGCGTGGCGAGCGCGAATCGGCCACCTCCGGCGTCGGGCTCGGCCTGGCGGTCTGCGAGGCGATCATGCAGGCCCATGGTGGTCGCATCTGGGTGGAGGCCGCCCACCCACATGGTTCGCGATTCACGCTGGCGCTGCCGCGCGGCAATCCACCGGCTATCGAGCCAGAGTCGCTGGACGAACCCATTCCGGATCATCACTGACATGCCTTTTGATTATTCGCCGACCGTGTTGCTGGTCGAGGACGAACCCCACATCCGCCGCTTCGTGCGTGAATCGCTGCAGTCCGAGGGCTGCACGGTGCACGAGGCCGATACGCTCAAGCGCGGCCTGATTGACGCCGGCACGCGCCAGCCGGATGTGGTGATCCTGGACCTTGGCCTGCCTGATGGCGATGGCATGACACTGATCCGCGAGATGCGCACCTGGACCGAGGTGCCTGTGCTGGTGCTATCGGCACGCACTGGCGAAGCCGACAAGATCGCCGCGCTCGATGCGGGCGCGGACGACTACCTGACCAAGCCGTTCGGCGTCGGTGAACTGGTGGCGCGCGTGCGCGTGCTGCTGCGCCGGCACGCCAAGGCGAATCCACAAGGCACGCCCCAGATCACGTTCGGCGACGTGCGCGTGGACCTGGCCAACCGGCTCGTCACGCGCGGCGAAGATCAGGTGCATCTGACGCCGATCGAATACCGCCTGCTGGCCGTGCTGATCGCCAATCGTGGCAAGGTCATGACGCACCGGGAACTGCTGCGCGAGGTCTGGGGCCCCTCGCACTCGGAGAGCAGCCACTACCTGCGGGTCTATATGGGCCACCTGCGCCACAAGCTCGAGGTCGATCCGGCCCAGCCCGCGCATCTGCTGACAGAGGTGGGCGTCGGATACCGGTTCGCCGGCTGAGCCAGATTATAAGAATGACGAATAATAACGAAGAATAATTTGAGTCGATAATCTGTTATCGACATATAAGTTCCCACGGATCGCCCACTACACTGAATCAAACACCCCCAGACGCGCCTAGCCGGATCGGAGCCAGCCATGTCGCAACTTGCCGCCCCTACGATCCGCCAGTCCGTCGTTGCACTGGCGCTGGCCTGCGCCCTGTCCGGCTTGAGTGCTTACGCGGCCACCGAGCGACCGCAACCGGCACAGGAACAGACCCAGGCGGCGGTGGCCGCCTACGAGGCTGGCAATTTCGAGGTGGCGATCCAGGGCTTTGCAGCGGCCGCGCAGAAGGGCAACCGGCTGGCCCAGTTCGACTACGCGATGATGTTGCTGCGTGGCGAAGGCACGCCGGCGAAGCCGCAGGAGGCGCTGGTCTGGCTGCGCCGCGCGGCGGACAACCAGATGACCCACGCGCAGTTCACATTCGGCGATCTGTACGAACGCGGTGACGTGGTGCCGAAGTCGCTGCCCGAGGCCAACCGCTGGTATGAACTCGCGGCGCAGGGGGGACATGTGCAGGCGCAGGTGGCGCTCGCCACCAATTACTTCACCGGCCGGGGCGTGCCCCTCGACTACGGTCGCGCGTTCCACTGGTACAGCAAGGCCGCCGCAGCCGGCGACGAAGGCGCGCAGTACATCGTCGCCAGCTATTACGAGCGCGGGTATCCGGGGGTGGTGGATCGCGATATCGAACAGGCCAAGCTCTGGTACGCCCGTGCCGCCGCGCATGGCGATCCGGGCGCGCTGGCCAAGCTGCGTTCGCTGCAGGACGAGGGGGCGCAGCCCGCGAAGGGCCCAATGTGAGCGCTATGCGCGACGCGAGCGCCGATCCTGTCATACTCGCAGCGCATTGCGCCGATGCATCCCGGAGACCGTAGCCCTTGCCCTCGCAGTCGTCACTGCCTCTTGAAGGACCCGATGCGCCTGCCCTGATGGCTGGCCAACTGGCGCTGCCCGTGCCGGATGGCCACCTCGACGAGTTGCGCCTGCCAGATGGCGCGTTGCGCGAATGCTGGGCACGCTTCTTCTCGGTACTCGGCGATCCACCGCCAGACGTACTGAATGCCCACGCGTCTGCCGTGGCGCGGCAGATTCGCCAGAACGGCGTCACGTACAACATCCGTGCCGACCAGGGCGATGGCGCGCGCGCGTGGCAACTCGAAGTGTTTCCGCTTCTGGTGCCGGAGCAGGACTGGGCCACTATCGAAGCGGGCGTGGCGCAGCGCGCGACGTTGGCCAACGCGATCATGGCCGACATCTACGGCCCACAGCTGCTGCTCAAGCGCGGCCTGCTGCCACCGGGGCTCGTCTACGGGCATCCCGGCTACATGCGGCCACTAAAGGGATACCGGCCGCCGGGTGGCAGCTACCTGCAGACCGTGGCAGTCGACCTCGTCCATACCGCGAGCGGCTGGACCGTGATTGCGCATCGGACGGAGACGCCGTCCGGCATGGGCTATGCGCTCGAAAATCGCCTGATCGTCTCGGGCCAGTTCGCCGAGGCGTTCCGCGAGATGCGTGTGCGGCGGCTCCCGCAGGCGTTCGCCCAGTTGATCTCCACACTCGCGCTGGCGCCGCTGACGCCGCTGACGCCGCTGGGGGGCGAGCCCGGCAGCCCGAGACCCTTGCAGGCGGGGCGGCAGATCGTGCTGCTATCGCCGGGGCCATACAACGAGACGTTCTTCGAGCACACGTTCCTGGCGCGCTATCTCGGCATCACCCTGGTCGAAGGCAAGGACCTGACCGTGCGCAATGACGTGGTCTATCTGAAGACGTTCGGCGGTCTGGAGCGCGTGGACGTGATCCTGCGTCGCCTCGACGATGTGTTCTGCGACCCCCTCGAACTGCGCGGCGATTCGATGATCGGCGTGCCGGGCCTGCTCGAAGCGATGCGTGCGGGCAATGTGATGGTGTCGAACGTGCCGGGCTCTGGCTTTCTCGAGTCGCCCGCGATCCACGGTTTCCTGCCCGGCGTGGCGCAGGCGTTGCTCGGCGAACCGCTGGTCCTGCCGGCGGTGTCGAGCTGGTGGTGCGGCGAGGCGCCGGCGTGGCAGGAGGCACTGGGTCTGCTTGACGAAGCGTTCGTGATGCCCACCTATCCGCGCACGCCTGCAGACGCGCCGCTTGGCATGGAGCAGGGGCTGCAGACGCTGGCGGACTGGCGCGCGCGCATCGACGCGTCGCCCGATCGCTATACCGTGCAGGCGCCGCTGCCGCTCTCGCATATGCCGTGCTGGGAACCCGACGGCCATGGCGGCGGCCGCATTGGCTCGCGCCCGGCCATGCTGCGGGTTTATGCGATTGCCGATGGCAATGGCGGCTGGCAGGTGATGCCGGGCGGATTCACGCGTCTGGCCCCGCCGCATCGCGAGGCGGTATCGATGCAGATCGGCGGTACCAGTGCCGACACGTGGGTGTTGTCGAGCCAGCCGACGCACGCGGTGCCGCTGACCTCGGCGCGCGCCGGTTTGGCGGCGATGAGCGCGACGGCAGGATCGGCGCTTGCCCGGCAGCTGACGGTGTCGAGCCGCGCGGCCGAGAACCTGTACTGGGCGGGCCGCTACGCCGAGCGCGCCGAGAACCTTGTGCGTCTGTGCCGGCAAATCCTTGGTTCGATCGAATCGAACGACGAAACCGACGACGGCACGCTGACGATGATCGGTGACCTGGCAACGTGGTTCGGGCTGGTGCCGCCGCAGACGCCATCGCCGCGAGCATCGTTGAGAGCGTTCGAACATGCCCTCGTTTCCACGCTGGCCAACCCTGACGCGGACTCCGGGCTGGGCCCGACGCTCGCCAGCCATGCCGGCGCCGCCAACGAGATCCGCAACCGGCTCTCGAACGATCACTGGCGCACGATCTTGGCCGCGCGTAATGACTTTCGCGATGCGATGCAGGCAGCCTGCCCAGATGGTCCATCGGCGGGGGAGGGCACTTACGATCGCTCGAAGGTGCTGGCAGCGCTCGAGCACCTGTCGATGCAGCTTGGCGCGATCAGCGGCGCGCAGGGCGACCGCATGGCGCGCGACGTGGCGTGGCGGCTGGTATTCATCGGCCGCCATATTGAACGGCTCGGCACGCTGGCGCTGTTCCTGGAAGTGGCCGAGCGCAGCGGCGCGCTGTACTCGCGCAGTGGTGTGGACCTGCTGCTGCATCTGTTCGACAGCACGTTGTCGTTCCGATCGCTGTTTCCCGGCCGCGCCGATGTACCTGCGCTGGTCGATCTGCTCGTGCTCGATCCGACCAATCCGCGCGGCATCTATGGTGTGCTGGATCGCTTGCGCGCCAAGCTCGTGCAACTGCCCACCGGCGCCACGGGGCAGACGCGTGTGCCGCTGGCGGAGATGCTGCCGCCAGCCAGCGCGCTACCTTCGCGCACGCTGCTGTGCGCGAGCAATCGGCAGGGGCGTCAGACCACGCTCGGGGCGCTGTGTGATCAGCTTGGCGCGCGCATGGCAAAGTTGTCCGAAGAGATCGGCGGCCGCTACTTCAGTCATGCCGGCGTGACAATCGAAACCGAACTGCCATGAGCGACATCGGCACGACCACGCTCAGCGTGCACCACACCACCACCTACCACTACGCATGGCCGGTAGAGCTTGCGCAGCAGCGTGCCGTGGTGACGCCACCGTCCTGCGCGTGGCAGACCGTCGGGGCCCATTCGATCGAGGTGGACCCCGCCCCGTCCCACCAGCACATGCGCACCGACGGGTTCGGCAACAACGTGCTGCATTTCATGCTCGACGTGCCGCACGAGACGATGTGGCTGACGGCTACCAGCACCGTCACACTGAAGCCGCGCTGGCAGGCGCTCGATATCGCCCGCAGTCCGCGCTGGGAAGACGCAGCGGAGCGGCTACGCTATCGCGCAGGCCAGCCCTTTCATCCCGAGACGGAGTTTGTGTATGCGTCGCCCAACGTCGCATTGCATGACAGCCTGCGCAACTACGCGCTCCTTAGCTTCGCGCCTGGCGTGACGGTCGCGGCTGGCGCCATCGATCTGATGCATCGTATTCACGCCGACTTCGACTATCACAGCGAGATCACGGAGGTGCATACGCCGGCGCTGGAAGCGTTCGCGCTGCGCAGCGGCGTCTGCCAGGACTTCGCACAGGTGATGATCGGCTGTCTGCGCTCGATTGGCCTGCCGGCACGCTACGTCAGCGGTTACCTGTGCACCGATCCACCGCCAGGCGAGCCGAGGTTGCTGGGCGCCGATGCCTCACATGCGTGGGCCGGCGTCTGGTGCCCGGAGAACGGCTGGATCGATCTCGATCCCACCAATGCAATGCTGGCCGACACGCGACACGTGACGCTGGCCATCGCACGCGACTATAGCGATGTGCCGCTGCTGCATGGCGTGATCGTGGGGGGCGGGGAGCATACGGTGGGGGTGGAGGTCAGCGTGGTGCCGGTGATGTCGGCATAGCGAACGCCAGGCGCAAAAAAACCGGCCACGCTTGATGCATGGCCGGCTTCTTCACTTCCGGAGCGCCGATATCAGCCCAGCTTCTTCTTCAGCAGTTCATTGACCTGCGCCGGGTTAGCCTTGCCCTTGGTGGCCTTCATGGCCTGGCCGACCAGTGCGTTGAACGCCTTCTCCTTGCCAGCGCGGAATTCCTCGACTGACTTGGCGTTGGCGGCCAGCACGTCGTCGATGATCTTCTCCAGCTCGCCAGTGTCGGACATCTGCTTCAGGCCCTTGGCCGCGATGATCGCGTCGGCGTCGCCGTCGGACTCGCCAGCCCACATCGCCGGGAACACGTCCTTCTTGGCGGTGTTGTTCGACACCGTGCCGTCCGTAATGCGTGCCAGCAGCTTAGCCAGTTGCGCCGGGCGCACGGGCGCTTCGTCGATCGAGATGCCTTCGCGGTTCAGTTGCGACGCGATCTCGCCCATCACCCAGTTCGCCGCCGGCTTGGCGCTGGCTGCGCCAACGTTGGTCACGACGGCCTCGTAGTACGCCGCCAGCGCCTTCGTCGCCGTGATGGTGCTTGCGTCGTACGCCGACAGGCCGTACTGGGACACGAAACGGGCCTGCATCGTGGCCGGCAATTCGGGCAGTTCGCTCTTCACGCGCTCGACCCACGCCGCGTCGATCTCCAGCGGCATCAGGTCCGGATCGGGGAAGTAGCGGTAGTCGTGCGCGTCTTCCTTGGTGCGCATCGCGCGTGTCTCGCCGGTGTCCGGGTCGAACAGCACGGTGGCCTGCACGATCTCGCGGCCATCCTCGATCTCGGCGATCTGCCACTGCACCTCGTAGTCGATGGCCTGTTGCAGGAAGCGGAACGAGTTCAGGTTCTTGATCTCGCGGCGTGTGCCGAATTTTTCCTGGCCCACCGGACGCACGGACACATTGGCGTCGCAGCGGAAGCTGCCTTCCTGCATGTTGCCGTCGCAGATGCCAAGCCACACCACCAGCGAATGCAGGGCCTTGGCATAGGCCACGGCCTCGGCCGAGCTGCGCATGTCGGGCTCGGTCACGATTTCTAGCAGCGGCGTGCCCGCGCGGTTCAGGTCGATGCCGGTCATGCCCGCGAAGTCCTCGTGCAGCGACTTGCCGGCGTCCTCCTCAAGGTGGGCGCGCGTCAGGTTGACGGTCTTCTCGTACACGCCCTGCTTGCCTTCCACCTGAATCGTGATCTGGCCGCCTTGCACGACGGGGATCTCGTACTGGCTGATCTGGTAGCCCTTCGGCAGGTCAGGATAGAAGTAGTTCTTGCGCGCGAAGATGCTGCGTGGCGCAATCGTCGCGCCAATGGACAGGCCGAACTGGATGGCGCGCTCCACGGCGCCGCGGTTCAGTACGGGCAGCACGCCCGGCAGCGCCAGGTCCACGGGCGAGGCCTGCGTATTGGGCTCGGCTCCGAACGCGGTGGAGGTGCCGGAGAAAATCTTGGAGGCCGTGGAGAGCTGCGTGTGCGTCTCCAGGCCGATCACCACTTCCCATTGCATGGCGGTTGTTCCTTCGTAAGCCTGATTTGAGTCTTTCTGTATCTGTGTTCGGTGCTCGTCGAGCCGGGTCCCGGTTGTATCAGGGATCCGGGCTCGCAAGCCATGAATCGAGCTGTCCCAGCGCTGCCACGCGGGCCACGGCATCGCCGCCCACCGTGACGCCGCCGTTGCGCCGCGCTGCGATCACATCGCGCCGCACATGCAGTTCGCTCGTGCCGTCGAAGCCATGGTACGCGCCCGGATAGATCTCCAGCCGGAAGCGCGCCCCCGGCTGCCGCGACTGCACGGCGTTCTGCAGCATCGCGCAGCGCGTGGCGGGCGTCCAGTCGTCCGCGCCGCCGATCAGCAGCAGCAGCGGCGAGCGCAGCCGGAAGTTGTGCTGTTGCACCGCGCGCTTGCATCCCGGATAGAACGCCACCGCACGGTCCACCGTGGGCGTGCCGCCGGGCCAGGGCCGGCTGGCGTCGATCGTGGCCAGCACGGCTTGCGCACCGTTGGACCAGCCCAGCAGCACGATGCGGCGGGCATCGATGCCAGGTTGCCGGGATACCCATCGCATTGCGGCCAGTGCGTCGCTGCGGCGTGTCCGGTCGTCGATCGCACGCGATTCGAGGGCGTCGCCGCAAGTGCCCTGGGCCCTGCCGCGCACGCTGTAGCTGTCCGGCATCAGCACCGCATAGCCGCGCTCGGCAAGCCAGTGCGCGTACTCGCGGTAGCGGCTCTGCAGCGCGCCGGCCGGATCGATGACTTCCTCGATCGTGCCCGCGCGTTTCGCGGCCACGCGCATGTCGATCAGACCATTGCAACCGTGCAGTGCCACTACCACGGGCAGTGGCTGCGAACGCGGCAGGCCACCATCGCGGGGTGTGAACCAGTATCCGGTCAGCTCCGGCGAGCCGCCATCGCCGGGAATGCGCACCCGCTGGGCCGCTGGTTCCATGGCCGCCGCTGCCGGTGTCATGGGTGCGCTGGCGGAAGCGGCCGGCGCCGCCGACGGTACTGCCGATGACACAGCAGGCTGCGCGGGCGCGGCCTGCAGGAGCGCCATGCCGATGGCCACCGCCGCCACGCTCGCGCGCAGCCAGTGCCCCGCCATGGTCGGAACCAGCGGCGTGGGGGTCAGCGTGGAAAGGTGCGGTCGGCGCCTCATGATCGGTCGATGGACGGTGTCGCTTCGTGCGTGTTAGCGCGTGCGGGCGCAGTCGCCCGAACCCGGTTCGAACATCACCGGCCATGCCTGCTCATAGATGCCCGGCGTGCAGTGCGCCTGGCAATTCGCGTGCGCCAGCGTGATGCGGCGCGGGTCCTGCCAGACCATCAGCTCGCAGGCGCTGCCGTCGTTGGCGCGCAGTTCGATATGCGGCGTTTTCTTGACCTGACGGAAGTCGGCCAGATTGAAGCTGCACGAGCCGCGCTTGCCCACCCAGAGCTTCCACTGGAGCTGCTGCACGGTGTTGTTGGCCACGCGCAACTGCGCGTCCTCGCGGAAGCCATCCTCCTCGGTGCGGCGGCAATCGCCAACGAGGTCGATATCGCGCGCGGCGATCGGCGTCGAGCGGCCGCCGAACGGCAGCGGAATGCAGCCGGCCAGCGTCGCCAGCAGGGCCATGGCCGCAGCGGCGCGCATGCTGACGATGGGCAGGGGGCGTGTTTGCATGGCGTTGTCAGGCCGGGCGGCGCAGGTGCCAGTCGGTGGCCTGCTGGAACGCATGGGCCGTCTGCAACAATTGCGCTTCGTCGAAATAGTTGCCGATAAGCTGCAGGCCAACAGGCATGTTGCCTTCGCCAAAGCCGCACGGCACGCTCATGCCGGGCAGGCCCGCCAGGCTGGTGGACAGCGTGAAGATGTCCGCCAGGTACATCTGGACCGGATCGGCAGTCTTCTCGCCGAGCTTCCATGCCACCGTGGGCGCCACCGGACCCATGATCACGTCGCACTGGGTGAACGCGCGCTGGAAGTCGTCGGCGATGATGCGGCGGATCTTCTGCGCCTGCAGGTAGTAGGCGTCGTAGTAGCCGTGCGACAGCACGTACGTGCCCACCATGATCCGGCGCTTGACCTCGGGGCCGAAGCCTTCGGCGCGGCTCTTCTTGTACATGTCGAGCAGGTCGCCATACTGCGCGGCGCGATGGCCGTAGCGCACGCCATCAAAGCGGGACAGGTTCGACGATGCCTCGGCCGGCGCGATGATGTAGTAGACGGGGATCGACAGTTCGGTCTTCGGCAGGGTCACGTCGACCAGCGTCGCGCCCAGCTTCTCATACTCGGCCAGCGCGGCGCGCAAGGCCTGTTCGACGTCGGCCGAGAGGCCTTTGCCGAAATACTCGCGCGGCAGGCCGATGCGCAGGCCGGCCAGCGGCTGGCTGGCGGTGGCGCCGGCGCGGGGCTGGCCCAGCAGGCGCGTGAAGTCCTCGGTGACGCCGCCCAGTTCCGGGGTCAGGCTGGTCGAATCCTTCGGGTCGAAACCGGCCATGCCATTAAGCAGCAGCGCGCAGTCCTCTGCTGAATGGGCCATCGGGCCGCCCTGGTCCAGCGACGACGCGAACGCAATCATGCCGTACCGCGACACGCGGCCATACGTCGGCTTGATGCCGGTGATGCCCGAGAACGAGGCCGGCTGGCGAATCGAGCCACCGGTGTCCGTGCCGGTGGCCGCAGGTGCAAGGCCGGCGGCCACGGCGGCGGCGGAACCGCCCGAGGAGCCACCCGGCACGCGGCTGGTGTCCCACGGGTTGCTCACCGGGCCGAAGAACGAGTTCTCGTTCGACGAGCCCATCGCGAACTCGTCCATGTTGGTCTTGCCCAGCGTGACCATGCCGGCGGCGGCCAGGCGTTCGACCACGGTGGCGTCGAACGGGCTTTCGTAGTTGGCCAGCATCTTCGAGCCGGCGGTGGACTTCCAGCCGCGCGTCACGAAGACGTCCTTGTGGGCGATGGGCACGCCGGTCAGCGGCGTGGCCTGGCCCTGGGCGCGGCGCTCGTCGGCGGCGCGGGCCTGGGCCAGGGTCAGTTCGGGGTCGACGGCAACGAACGCATTGAGGGCGCGGCCGGCCTCGATGCGGGCCAGGTACTCGCGGGCGAGTTCCTCGGCGGAAACGGAGCGCGCCGCCAGGGCATCGGCGATCTGGCGCAGGGAAGTCACGGAATCAGCTGAAAAGGGCATGTCGATGATGGCGTCTGGGTGGTGGGCAACGTGGTATCGGAGACCGCGTTGTCACTCGATGACCTTCGGCACCAGGTAGAGGCCGTTTTCGGTAGCTGGCGCGGGGCGCTGGTAATCGGCGCGGCGGTCGGATTCCGTGACGGCGTCCTCGCGCAGGCGCTGGGCGATGTCGCGCACGGCGGACAGCGGGTGCGCCAGCGGCTCGATGCCGGTGGTGTCCACCGCCTGCATCTGCTCCACGAGCGAGAAGAAATTGTTCAGTTGCGCAAGCGTTTGCTCGGCCTCGGCATCGCTAGTTTCGATGCGGGCCAGATGCGCGATGCGCTTGACGTCGGAGAGTGCGAGAGCCATGGCGTGATGCGGCGCGTGCGCCGGGTTCGGTCCGTTGGACTGGAAGTATCTTGGCCGGATTCGGGGGTGCCGGCCATCTGGGGGCCGGAAGGGCGCTTCGGGTGGCACGGCGGCGGGGTGGCCAGGGCGTGCCGGACTGGTGCGCCCGGGGAGGCGCCCCAGGATCGTCGAAGTTACAAGTTTTTCCGGGGCCAAACGCCCCGAAACAGCGAGAATTATAAGGTATGATTATGCGTTGCAGATTCCCCGCAACGCGCGCTCCACTTCGGATGGGCAGGGATGCCCGATGGTGACGCCGTCGGCACAGTCCGGACGGTTTTCGCGGTCGACCAGAACGGCCCCGGGACCCGGAACGGACCAGTTCCGAGCGTCGGCCGTCGCAGCCGTGCAACACTGGCGGCGCATGATAGCCGTCGGCGCCATACAAAAGGGGGACGCACTATCCGGTACGGCGTGGAAGTCCGGCGCGTATTGGACACGGGGTTGCGCGGTGACCATCCTGCGATATGCAGAGGGAAATCATCGCATTTTCAGTCGTAACAATCAGGTTCCTCCGATTAGGCTACTGCCACACGTCAGGTGTATTTGACCTGTCCGGCGCATCTGGCGGCGAACTTTCGCGCAGAGTCTAATCAAAGGTTCCCGTAAGGGGTGCTAACAAAGCGAAGCCTGGTGGGTCTGGCCGGGCGCGGCGAAGGCGTTTGTCCGTCACCGCGCTGCCAGAATTGCCAGAGTCGTTTTGTTAGCACCTCTCGGTTCGGCGCGTGCAGGTCTGCGCCGGTTGCGGAGCGCCGTGGGCTGCCGATCCGGCGTGTCAGCGGCATCGGCCCGCGCCAGCATGACTGGCGCGGGCCGCACGCACCGGGGAGCCGTGAACCATCACCCTTGCAAACGATTCGTGGCCGGGCCGCAGGCGGCGCCGGCCGCTTCGCATACCCGCGAAACAACAGAAGACAGGATTCCTGATGTTCGGATTTCTCCGCAGCTATTTCTCCAACGACCTGGCCATCGACCTGGGCACCGCCAACACCCTGATTTACATGCGCGACAAGGGCATCGTCCTGGACGAACCGTCGGTCGTGGCTATCCGTCAGGAAGGTGGCCCCAACGCCAAGAAGACGATTACCGCGGTGGGCAAGGAAGCCAAGCAGATGCTGGGCAAGGTCCCGGGCAACATCGAGGCCATCCGCCCGATGAAGGACGGCGTCATTGCCGACTTCACCGTGACCGAGCAGATGCTCAAGCAGTTCATCAAGATGGTGCACGACTCGAAGCTGCTGCGTCCGAGCCCGCGCATCATCATCTGCGTGCCGTGCGGTTCCACCCAGGTGGAACGCCGCGCCATCCGTGAATCGGCCCTGGGCGCCGGCGCCAGCCAGGTGTACCTGATCGAGGAGCCGATGTCGGCGGCGATCGGCGCGGGCTTGCCCGTGTCGGAGCCGTCGGGCTCGATGGTCGTCGATATCGGCGGCGGTACCACCGAGGTGGGCATCATCTCGCTGGGCGGCATGGTCTACAAGGGTTCGGTGCGCGTGGGCGGCGACAAGTTCGACGAGGCGATCGTCAACTACATCCGCCGCAACTACGGCATGCTGATCGGCGAGCAGACCGCCGAAGCGATCAAGAAGGAAATCGGCTCGGCCTTCCCGGGTTCGGAAGTCCGCGAAATGGAAGTCAAGGGCCGTAACCTGTCCGAAGGCATTCCGCGCGCGTTCACGGTGTCGTCGAACGAAATCCTCGAAGCGCTGACCGATCCGCTGAACCAGATCGTGTCGGCCGTGAAGATCGCGCTGGAACAGACCCCGCCGGAACTGGGCGCCGACATCGCCGAGCGCGGCATGATGCTGACCGGCGGCGGCGCGCTGCTGCGTGATCTGGACCGTCTGCTGGCCGAGGAAACCGGCCTGCCGGTGCTGGTGGCCGAAGACCCGCTGACCTGCGTGGTACGCGGCTCCGGCATGGCGCTGGAGCGTATGGACAAGCTCGGCAGCATCTTCTCGTACGAGTAATGCAACCGGACCCGGCAACGTGGTGAGTCGCGTCGCCGGGCCCTCCCCCATCTTGAACGTTTTCTCCGCCAGCCCGACCCGCCCCGTCCCGCAAGGGACGGGGCGTCGCGCTGGCGGATTGGCATCGCCTGCGCACGGGTAAATGGATTACTCTCCACCGCCGCTCTTCAAGCAAGGCACGTCCGCCGTTGCGCGTCTGGTTATCTTCGTGACGATCGCGCTGGTGCTGCTGATCGTCGACGCGCGCTTTGACGCCATGCGCAACGTGCGCCAGGTGGCTGCCACCGTGCTGATGCCGGTGGAGCGTCTGGTGCTGGTACCGCGCGACGCCATCCGTGGCGTCTTCGACTACGCCCAGTCTTCCGTCGAACTGGCCAACGAGAACCGCGAGCTGCGGCGTGCGGCGCTCGAGCAGGCCAATGCCTCGGTTCGCCAGGCCCAGCTCGAATCCGAGAACAACCAGCTTCGCAAGCTGCTGAACCTGACGCAGCAATCGACCACGCCGGTGACCCCGGCGGAAATCCTCTACGACGCCCGGGACCCCTACAGCCAGCGTATCGTGATCGATCGCGGCAGCATGCAGGGCCTGCGCGCCGGCTATCCGGTCATCGACGAGCGCGGCGTGATCGGCCAGGTGACGCGCGTTTCCCCGTTCCAGTCGGAAGTGACGTTGCTGACCGACAAGGACCAGGCGATCCCGGTCCAGGTGGTGCGCAACGGTCTGCGCAGCGTGGCCTTTGGCGGCTCACGCGCCGGTCTGCTGGACCTGCGCTTCATGGCGGCATCGGCCGATCTGCAGCAGGGCGACCTGCTGGTGACGTCGGGCCTCGATGGCACCTATCCGCCGGGCCTGCCGGTGGCGAAGATTGTCCAGATCGAACGCAAAGCCGATACGGCGTTCTCCCGCGTGTATTGCGAGCCCGTGGCCGGTGTGCGTTCGCACCGCCAGTTGCTAGTGGTGCGCTATGAGTCGGGCCTTGCCCCGCGCCCGCCGGAGGCAGCCACGTCGCAGAAGGCCGAGCGCGGCTCGCGGTCGGCGGCGGCACGCGCTGGCGCCGAGCAGAAGGCAGACAAGGCGGCCACGTCGGCCGACAAGCCCGCGGACACGCCCACGGCCGCGCCGGCGCAGAAACCCTCGGAGCCCGCACGGTGACGACATCCCAATACCTGCTGCGCCCGGTCAATCCCGCGTTCATCGCGCTGACCTTCGTGCTGGCCTTCCTGATCAACCTGATGCCCTGGGGCGAGACGCTCTGGATTCCGGACGTCGTGGCGCTGGTGCTGGTGTTCTGGAACATCCACCAGCCACGCAAGGTTGGCATGGGCGTGGCGTTCCTGCTGGGTTTGCTGATGGACGTGCATGACGCTCGCCTGCTTGGCGAACATGCGCTTGCCTACACGCTGTTGGCCTACTTCGCGATCACGATCCATCGCCGGGTACTGTGGTTTTCGGTCTACGCGCAGGCGCTGCACGTGCTGCCGTTGTTGTTCATCGCGCACGCGGTGCCGGTGGTTATCCGCCTGGCCATGGGCGCGCCGCTGCCCGGCTGGCAATTGCTGCTGGCCCCGGTGATCGAGGCGGTGCTGTGGCCGATGGCCACCAGCCTGCTGCTGGCGCCGCAACGCAGATCGAACGAAGTCGATGAGACGCGTCCGATCTAGTCCCAATCCCTGACGCGCTCACCACGCCGCCCGCAGTACCGCCATGACCGAAATTCGCAACGTCGAACTGGAAATCGGCCGCTTCCGCATCCGCGTGGCGGCCGCCGCCCTGTTCACGGTCGTCTGCTTTGGCCTGCTGTTCTCCCGCTTTCTGTGGCTGCAGTGGTACAAGCACGACCAGTACTCGGCCAAGGCCGAGGACAACCGCATCTCCGTGGCGCCGATCGAGCCTAACCGCGGCATCATCATGGACCGCAACGGCGTGGTGCTGGCGCGCAACTACTCCGCGTACACGCTTGAAATCACGCCGTCCAAGCTGACCGACACGCTCGACAACACGATCGAGGAGCTGGCCACGCTCGTCGATATCCAACCGCGCGACCGTCGCCGCTTCAAGCGGCTGCTGGAGGAATCGCGCAGCTTCGAAAGCCTGCCGATACGCAGCCAGCTCACCGACGAGGAGGTAGCCCGGTTTTCGGCGCAGCGCTTCCGCTTTCCGGGCGTCGACGTGCGCGCGCGGTTGTTCCGCCAGTATCCGCTGGGCGAAGCGGCCAGCCACGTGGTCGGCTACCTGGGTCGCATCTCGCAGCGTGACCAGGAGCGGATCGAGGCCATGGACGAGGCCAACGACGCCGCCGATGGCGACAAGTACGATCCGCGCAAGGACGCCGACAACTACAAGGGCTCCAACTACATCGGCAAGATCGGGCTGGAACAGAGCTACGAGACCGAGCTGCACGGCCTGACGGGCTTCGAGGAGGTGGAGGTCAGCGCAGGTGGGCGGCCGATTCGCACCCTGTCCACGTCGCCGGCCACGCCGGGCAACAACCTGATCCTGTCGCTCGACATCCGCCTGCAGCAACTGGCCGAGCAGCTGTTCGGCGATCGCCGTGGAGCGCTGGTGGCGATCGAGCCCGAAACGGGCGACATCCTGGCCTTCGTGTCCAAGCCGACCTTCGATCCGAACCTGTTCGTCGAAGGCATCGACTCCAAGACCTGGGACGAACTGAACAACTCACCCGACAAGCCGCTGCTGAACCGACCGTTGCGCGGCACCTATCCGCCTGGCTCGACGTACAAGCCGTTCATGGCGCTGGCTGCGCTGACCACGGGCAAGCGCACTGCCGCCTGGGGGATGCACGATCCAGGGTTCTTCACGCTTGGCAACCACACGTTCCGCGACGACAAGCCCGGCGGCCACGGCTGGGTGGACATGCAGGCGTCGATCGTGCAGTCGTGCGACACCTATTACTACATGCTGGCGCGTGACATGGGCGTCAACGCGATCCACGATTTCATGAAGCCGCTCGGCTTCGGCCAGATCACCGGCATCGATATCGAGGGCGAAAACCGCGGCATCCTGCCATCCACGGACTGGAAGCGAAAGGCGTACCGCCGCCCCGAGCAGCAGAAGTGGTATGACGGCGAAACCATTTCGCTGGGCATCGGGCAGGGCTACAACAGCTTCACGATCCTGCAGTTGGCCAACGCGGTGTCGATCCTGGTCAACAACGGCGTGGCGATGAAGCCCCACCTGGTCAAGGCCGTGGAGGATTCGGTCTCGCGCAAGCGCACGCTGACCGTGCCCAAGGAAAGCTATCGCATCCCGCTCAAGCAGGGCGATATCGACGTGATCAAGCGTTCGATGGTTGCCGTGACGCACTCCGGTACCGCTGCACGGGTGTTCGCCGGCGCTGCCTACGAGTCGGCCGGCAAGACCGGTACGGCGCAGACCTACACGCTGGGCAAGAACGAGAAGTACAACCACCATGCGCTGGACGAGCGCAAGCGCGACCACTCGCTCTACACCGCGTTCGCCCCGGCCGATCATCCGAAGATCGCGCTGGCGCTGATCGTCGAGAACGCGGGTTTTGGCGCCGCCGTGGCCGCGCCGATCGCGCGCAAGGTGATGGACTACTACCTGCTGGGCAAGTGGCCGGAGGAACTGGCCGCGACGGCCCCGCCGCCCGCGGAGCGCGAGCGCGCTGGCGGCAAGCCGCCTGTCGACACGCCGAGCGTGTTCACGACTGGCCAGACCGCCAATGCCGCCAGTGCCACGGTGATGCAGACAGCACCGGCCGCCGCGTCGGATGCCACGACGGGCGCTGCAAATGCCGCAGGCGCGAGCGCGGCGGGGGCTTCCGCATCGGTGCCGGCGGCACGGTCGGCATCCGACACGATTGCCGGCCAGCTCGACCCGGATGCCATCGCCCCGGCCTCGGCCGAAGTGACGCTCGATGCGCGGATGCTGCAGGCGCTTGGCCACAGCAAGCCAGCGCCGACGCCACCCGCCACGCCGTCGCGCGCAACGCCCGCCTCGGCCCCGGCACCCGCCAAGCCGAAGACGCAGCCCGCCCGGCCAAAGCCCGCCAATGTCGCGGGCCCGGCCTCGGGCTCGTCGGCCCGCAACAACGTTTCAGAGTAATAAGGAGACGCGCATGGACCGACGCCGCGTCGTATCGATCATCAAGTCTGCCCTGACCGGCTTCGACAAGCCGCTGGCCTTGATCGTCTTTCTGCTGTTCGCCACCGGCATCGTTGCGCTGTACTCGGCCGCGATCGACATGCCGGGCCGGGTCGAGGACCAGCTGCGCAATATCCTGCTGTCGTACGTGGTGATGCTGGTGATCGCCTACATGCCGACCCAGCTGTTGATGCGGATTGCCGTGCCGCTCTACACCGTGGGGGTAGCGCTGCTGATTGCCGTGGCGATGTTCGGCCTGATCCGCAAGGGCGCGCGGCGCTGGCTGAACGTGGGGATGGTGATTCAGCCCTCCGAGATCATGAAGATCGCGATGCCACTGATGCTGGCGTGGTACTTCCAGAAACGCGAGGGGGTGATCAAATGGTTCGACTTCGTCGTGGCACTGATCATGCTCGGTATTCCGGTCGGCCTGATCGCCAAGCAGCCTGACCTGGGCACTGCGTTGCTGGTGCTGGCCGCCGGCATCTACGTGATCTACTTCGCGGGCTTGACGTGGAAGATCATCCTGCCGATTCTCGGTGCGGGCGTGGTCGTGATCACGCTGATCGTGACTTACCAGAACCAGATCTGTGCGCCGGGCGTGAACTGGCCGATCCTGCACGACTACCAGCAGCACCGTGTCTGCACGCTGCTCGACCCGACCACTGATCCGCTCGGCAAGGGCTTTCACACGATCCAGTCGATCATCGCGATTGGCTCGGGCGGGGTGACCGGCAAGGGCTGGCTCAAGGGCACACAGACGCACCTCGAATTCATCCCCGAGAAGCACACCGACTTCATCTTCGCCGTGTTCTCCGAGGAGTTCGGGCTGATCGGTAATGCGGTGCTACTGGTCCTGTACCTGCTGCTGATCTTCCGCGGGCTCTATATTGCGGCGAACGCGCCAACGCTGTTCTCGCGTCTGCTGGCCGGCTCCATCACGCTGATCTTCTTCACCTACGCCTTCGTGAACATGGGCATGGTGAGCGGGATCCTGCCGGTGGTGGGCGTGCCGCTGCCGCTGATGAGCTACGGGGGAACCGCGCTGGTGACGCTGGGAATGGGCATCGGCATTCTGATGAGCATTTCCAGGCAGAAAAGGTTGATACAAACGTAGTGGATGGCGTCTTTGCTACACTGCCATCCAAAATTTGTTCCGGTGGAAGCCCATGAACGCTCAAGACGTTGCCGCTTACCTGCAGAGCCATCCGCAGTTTTTCGAAGATCACGCCGAACTGCTGGCGACGGTGCAACTGACCAGCCCGCACAGCCATCGGGCGGTGTCGCTGCAGGAGCGCCAGATGGAAATCCTGCGCGAGAAGAACAAGGGTCTGGAACTCAAGCTGGCCGATCTCGTCCGGCACGGCCACGAGAACGATCGCACGCAGCAGCGTATGCATGACTGGCAGATGCGCCTGCTGGCCGAGGCCGATTCCCACGCGCTGCCCTATGCGGTGCGCGACGGCCTGCAGCAGGTGTTCGACGTGCCCGCCGTGGGGCTGCGCCTGTGGAGCGTCGGTGAGACCTATGCCCACATGGAAGTGGCGCAGGGTGCCAGCGATGACCTGCGCCTGTTCGCCGAAGGCCTGCGCGCGCCGTTCTGCGGCGCGAACGCCGGTTTCGAGGCCGCTCAGTTGCTGGAGCGCGACGACGTCGCGTCGCTGGCGATGGTGGCGCTGCGCGTGCCGGCCAAGCCCGACGAGGACGGCCCGGGCGCGGCGTTCGGCCTGCTGGTGCTGGGCTCGCCCGACGCGCGCCGCTTCCATGAGGGTATGGGCACTGCCTATCTGGCCCAGATCGGCGAAGTCGCCGGCGCGGCGCTGAATCGCCTGCGCGACTAAGCGGGGCAAACACTCCTCCATGCGCACGCGCCAGCCGGCACGCAACAGGGCCCATGCGGTCGATGAGGCTGATGAGGCGTCGGCCGAGAAGCCGGCCCCAGACCCGCTGGTGGTGCGCTATCTCGACTGGCTGGCGACGAGCCGAAAGCTCGCCGCGCACACGCTGACCAGCTACGGGCACGATCTGTCCGTGTTGCAGTCGCAAGCCATTCGCCTGGCGCCCGGCGTGGCGTTGCTGGCGCTGGAGACCCGTCACATTCGTTCGTTTGCGGCGCGGCTGCATGGCAATGGCCTGTCGGCCCGCACCATCGCACGCACGCTGTCGGCGTGGCGCGGCTTCTATCTCTGGGCGGCGCGGCATGGTCACGGCGTACAGTCCAATCCCGTCGACGGCGTGCGCGCGCCCAAGCGTGGCAGGCCGCTGCCCAAGGCGCTCTCGGTCGAACATGCGGTGGCGCTGGTCGCCCATCGCCAGGACGACACCAACGAATCGCTACGTGATCAGGCTGTCTTTGAGCTGTTCTATTCGAGCGGCCTGCGGCTGTCAGAGCTGATCCAGCTAGACGTCCGCTATACGGAGGACGGCGACTATCGCTCGTCCGGCTGGCTCGATCTCGATGGCGCCGAAGTGACCGTGCTCGGCAAGGGTTCGCGCCGGCGCACCGTGCCGGTGGGCAGCAAGGCGATCCAGGCGCTGAAAGCCTGGATTCATGTGCGCGAGATGATGCTGCGGCCCGGCGCGCTGCCCGAGGATGCCCACGCGCTGTTTCTTGGCACGCGCGGCCGGCGGTTGCCGATCAGCACGGTGCAGCAGCGCATCAAACGCCAGGCGCTGGCCGCGGGCGTGCCCAGCGATGTCCATCCGCACATGCTGCGCCACTCGTTCGCCACGCATATGCTGCAGTCGTCCGGTGACCTGCGGGCGGTGCAGGAAATGCTGGGCCACGCCAGCATCTCCACCACGCAGATCTACACTTCGCTCGATTTCCAGCACCTGGCCAAGGTCTACGATCAGGCCCACCCGCGCGCCGGTCGGGCAAGCAAGTCGCCGAAGGCATCCAGCGTGAAACCCAGCAAGCCGGACGAATCGGACGAGTTGGCCGAGCCGGACGATTCAGGCGAAGACTAGTTCCACTGCGAGAGGATGTTGCGGAATCGCTCCATCTCGGGCAGCAGCCAGTGCCGGAAGGCCTGGACTTTGGGTGTCTCCAGACTGGCGTGCGTGCAGACGAAGTGGAGCAGCCACGGGCATGGAATGCTGACGTCGAACAATCGCACCACCCGGCCGGACAGCAGGTCGTTGTAGGCCAGCGACGAGCGGATCAGCGCCACGCCCTGTCCTTCGGCCGCAGCCTGCAGCAGCAGCGACGAATCCTGCAGCAGCAGGCCCTTGGTCGGCTCGGGCCAGTCGAGCCCGGCCGCTTCGAACCACGGTTTCCACGGATCGCCTTCACCCCGCAGCAACGGCATGCCGGCCATGTGGGCCGGCTGCTCGGGCAGGCGGCCACCGTTGTAGTTCGGGCTGCAGACGGGGAAGAACACATCGTCGAGCAGCCTCTCCACGTAGAGGCCCGGGTAGTGGCCGGTGCCCATGCGCAGCGCGATATCGACCTCCTCGCTGGCGAAGTCGACGAGCGAGTTCGACGACAGCAGTTCGACGTCCAGTTCCGGATGCTGCTCGATGAAGCTGCCGATGCGGGGCGTCAGCCAGCGCGCGGCAAAGGACGGCATGGTGCTGATGGTCAGGCGCTTGTCGCGATTGCCGGCCTGCAGCACGCGCGTGGCGTCGGCGATCTGCAACAGCGCGTCACGCACGCGCTCGGCATAGAGACGTCCGTTGGTGGTCAGCATCACGCGCTTGCCCCTGCGCTCGAACAGTTGCTGCCCCAGTTCCTCTTCCAGCGCGCGGATCTGGTGGCTGACCGCGCCGTGCGTGACGAACAATTCGGTGGCGGCCCGCGAAAAGCTCTCGTGGCGAGCCGCGGCTTCGAAGGTGCGCAGCGCGGCCAGCGCGGGCAAGCGCGGAAACTCGCGCTTCCAGCTACGCGGTTCGTCGGGATTCCAGGCTCCGCTCCAGACCATGGTGCTCTCGGCTATGTGAGGTTGGCTAACAAGACACAAGAATATATATCGTTTTGATAGTGGCAGGGCAATCACTAGAATTCACTTCACCGGAGACCGCTGGACACAATGAATAACTGGCCCGGTCCAAATGCCAAGCCAGTTTCTGAACCCCCGCCAAGACAGCTGGAATCCGGACTCACGGAGAGTCATCATGAAAGCCCTGCTCACAACGACCGTCTTCACCCTCGCCCCCGGGGAAGTCACCGCGCTGTCGCTGCACGCGGCACAGCGTCTGTTCGTGGAAGATGCAAAAGGCATGGATGTATGGGTGACCCGCGAAAACGACTCGGAGGATTACTGGCTGCGCTGTGGTTCGAGCCTGATGCTCCGGCGCGGCGATGAGATCGTGCTCAGCGTGGACCCGCGTGCCGCCGGCACGGTACGGTTGGCGCTGATCGCCGAAGCGCGCCGTCCGGCGCTGACGCTGGCCGATGTGCCGCATATTGCATATCGCGCTGTGAGGCGGCTGGTTCGAGGCACGGAGTGGACGCCCGCGGAAGACAAGATCACCGCCTCCTGATGCTGATGGTGCGGTGCCGGAGCGGCGGCTCAGACTTGTCTGGCCGCCGCGCGACGAACCCTGAACACCAGCATGACGAAGCAAATCGGGCCGGCCCGCGCTCTGCGTAGGCCGGCCCTTTTCGTTACACTCCTGCCCATGCATCCGATTCACGTCATCGACCGGGGCCGCCAGCCGTATCAGCCCTGTTTCGACGCCATGCGGGACTTCACCGCCACCCGCACGCCCGAGACGCCCGACCAGATCTGGCTGGTCGAGCATCCGCCGGTCTACACGCTTGGCCAGGCCGGCGACCCCGCGCATCTGCTCGCCCCCGACGACACGATTCCGGTCGTGCAGATCGATCGTGGCGGCCAGATCACATACCACGGACCGGGACAGGTCGTGGCCTACCTGCTGCTCGATTTGCGCCGGCGTCACCTGATGGTGCGCGAGCTCGTGCACGACATCGAGCAGGCGGTACTGGACACGCTCGCGGCGTATAATCTCGCAGCCGAACGCAAGGCCGGCGCCCCGGGTATCTACCTGTCCGACGGTAAGCACCAGGGTGCCAAGATCGCCGCGCTTGGTCTCAAGATCCGCAACGGTTGCAGCTATCACGGCGTCAGCCTCAACGTGCAGATGGACCTGTCGCCGTTCCTGCGCATCAATCCCTGCGGCTATGCCGGACTGGAAACGGTCGACATGGCTACCGCGGGCGCCGCCTTCACGGCGGCGGACGATGCCGGCGGCGCGGTGCATCGGCCCGTCACCGCGACACAACAACCCGAGATCGCACAACGCCTGGCGGCGGCCCTGTGCGAGGTACTGGCGGCACGCGAAGCGCGTGCCCCGGTGCCGGGACAAGCCGCTGCCGAGGCCGCCTGAGCATGGCTAGCCCGGCCCGAATCACAGCCTATATTTACAGCCTACATTGCACGCTGACGCGCGTGCGGAGAACAGTATGAGCGACGCCCCGATCGCCACGTCCAGCGAAGTCACGCAATCCCCTGCCGACTACGATCCGACCAAGAAGCAGAAGTCGGCCGAGAAGACCGCTCGCATCCCTATCAAGATCGTGCCGGCGGAAAAGCTCAAGAAGCCGGACTGGATTCGCGTCAAGGCTGCCACTGGCAATTCGCGCTTCTATGAGATCAAGGACATCCTGCGCGCCAACAATCTCGTGACCGTGTGCGAGGAAGCCAGCTGCCCGAACATCGGTGAATGCTTCGGCAAGGGCACCGCCACGTTCATGATCATGGGTGACAAGTGCACGCGTCGCTGCCCGTTCTGCGACGTGGGCCACGGCCGCCCGGACCCGCTCGACGTGAACGAGCCCGGCAACCTGGCGCGCACGATCGCCCAGCTCAAGCTCAACTACGTGGTGATCACCAGCGTCGACCGCGACGACCTGCGTGACGGTGGCGCCCAGCACTACGTCGACTGCATCTCGCAAACGCGCGAGCTGTCGCCGAACACGCGTATCGAAGTGCTGGTGCCGGACTTCCGCGGCCGCCTGGACCGCGCGCTGGACATCCTGCAGGCATGCCCGCCCGACGTGATGAACCACAACATGGAAACCGTGCCGCGCCTGTACAAGCAGGCCCGCCCCGGCGCTGATTACGCGCATTCGCTGAAGCTGCTGCAGGATTTCAAGCGCCGCAATCCCAATGTGCCGACCAAGTCGGGCCTGATGGTGGGCCTGGGCGAAACTGACGAGGAAATCCTCGACGTCATGCGCGACATGCGCGCCCACGACATCGACATGCTGACGATCGGCCAGTACCTGGCGCCGTCGAACCACCACCTGCCGGTTACGCGCTACGTCCACCCGGACACCTTCAAGATGTTCGAAGAAGAGGCGTACAAGATGGGCTTCACCCACGCCGCTGTCGGCGCGATGGTCCGCAGCTCGTATCACGCTGATCAGCAGGCGCATCAGGCGGGGTTTGCCTGATCGATCGACGTTTTCTTGCGCGTCACGAAAAGCGGCCGGATTTCCCGGCCGCTTTTTTTTGGCCCGTACGTAGCCACACCCTTTCAGCAGCCTTTCCATTGAGGTGGTGCAAGCACCTCTTTTGCATCTTCTTGGCGTGTTCTTGTCGCTAACGGTGCATAACTACCTAGGGTCAACACCGAGTGCCGTGCACCGGTAAGTTTCGATACCATGAATTTATCGATAAATCGTCGATGAAATTCGATTGAGTCGCGTCGGCTTCATCGGCGAGTCAGCACCGTGGTCTTGTGGCGCCTACACTGCCTGAGACTGCGGGCTGCAGTTACCTCGCGAGTTCCAAATGCCTCAATGCACCGTCCATCGTCTGGCTGAACAGGCGCTGCTTTACAGCGTCGAGCCGCCGGCGTCGCTCGATGTCCAGCGACGTATCTGGGCGATGGCCGCGCGTGCCGCCGACTGGCGGGGTGTGGTCGATGTGGTGCCGGGCATGAACAACCTCACCGTGACCTTCGATGGCACGGCGGACGTGGCAGCGCTGGAGCGCAACCTGAAGCTCGCCTGGGCTTCGGGAGAGGCGCGCAATGCGACGGGCAGGCTCGTGGAAGTCCCGGTCCGCTACGGCGGCGAGTTCGGGCCCGATCTGGCCGATGTGGCCGCCCACACGGGCCTGACACCCGCTGAGGTCGTGCACCGCCATGCCGCTGGCGAGTACGTGGTCTATTTCCTTGGATTCCAGCCCGGCTTTACCTACATGGGCGGGCTTGCGCCCGAATTGGCCACGCCGCGCCGCCGCGAGCCGCGTCTGGCCGTGCCGGCTGGCGCGGTGGGCATTGGTGGCGAGCAGACCGGCATCTACCCGGCCGTGCTGCCGGGTGGCTGGCAACTGATCGGGCGTACCGACGCCCAGCTATTCGTGGCCGATCGCGATCCGCCGTCGTTGTTCGCGCCCGGCGATACCGTGCGTTTTGTTGCCGAGGAGATCCTGCTGTGATCGAGATCATTCGGCCTGGCGCGCAGGCATCGGTGCAGGACCTCGGCCGTGTGGGCTTCCGCCGCTTCGGCGTGGGCCGCTCGGGCGCGGCTGACGACCTGGCGCTGCGCGTCGGCAATCGCCTGCTCGGCAACGATCCCGGCGCGGCGGCGATCGAGTTCACACTGGGCCGCGCCGCCGTGCGTTTTGAGGCCGACATGCGCGTGGCGCTGACGGGCGCCGAATGCAGCGCGAATCTTGACGGTGTCCCGGTCTGGTCGTGGCACGCGTTCGACGTGCGCCGTGGCGAGACGCTCACGCTGCCGTCGCCGCGCGGCGGCACGCGCACCTATCTCTGCGTGGCCGGTGGCATCGACGTGCCCCTGGTCATGAATTCGCGTAGCACCGATCTCAAGTCCGGTTTTGGCGGATTCGAAGGCCGCGTGCTGCGTGAAGGCGATCGCCTGCCCGTGGGCCGGCCCGGCATCGAGCAGGGGCAGGACTGGGTGGGCGTGGCCGCGCCGGGTTGGGCGCTGCCCGGGCAAGACGGTGGCAATGCCATCGCAATCCGCCTGCTGCCCGGCCCCGAATACGCCGACTTCGAGCCGGCGTCGCAAGCCGCGCTATGGCAGTCCGAATGGACCATCACGCCGCAGAGCAACCGCATGGGCCTGCGTCTGCAAGGTCCCGCATTGGCACGCCGAGCCGAGCGCTCGGCCGATCTGTTGTCGCACGGCGTGGTGCCGGGCGTGATGCAGGTGCCGCCGTCAGGCCAGCCTATCGCCCTGATGAGCGATGCGCAGACCACGGGCGGCTATCCGAAGATCGGCACCGTGATTGGCGCGGACCTGTGGCGACTGGCGCAGGTGCCGCTGGGCGCGACCGTGCGCTTCCGCCAGGTCACGCTCGAGGAAGCCGCCGCCGCGCAGGCCGAGGTGGACCGCTACCTGCGCCAGATCGACCAGGCACTGGCATGGCAGCGCGACGGCATGCAGATCGCCGCGCGGCGCCGCGCAACCACGCGCTTTGTCGCCTGAACGCCCAGACGATGCAACGACGCAACGAAACAACGAATTCCAATCGCCTGCCCCGACATATCCCCGGAGAACGCACATGCAAATCGACCTGAATGCCGACCTCGGCGAAGGCTGCGGCAATGACGAAGCCCTGCTGGCGCTGATCAGCTCCGCCAACATCGCCTGCGGCTGGCACGCGGGCGATGCCGCCACGATGCTGCAGACCGTGAAATGGGCGTTGGCCAACAAGGTGTCGATCGGCGCGCATCCGAGCTTCCCGGATCGCGAGAACTTCGGCCGCACCGAGATGCAGCGCGATCCCGAGGCGGTCTATGCCGATGTGCTGTACCAGATCGGCGCGCTCGATGCGATGGTGCGCGCGCAGGGCGGCGAACTCGCCCACGTGAAGCCGCACGGCGCGCTCTACAACATGGCCGTGCGCGACGCAAAGCTGTGCGAGGCGATCGTGCGCGCCGTGCGTGACTACGACTCCGACCTGGTCTTCTTTGGCCTGGCCAACAGCCAGATGATCGACATCGCACGCGCGGCGGGCCTGCGCGTGAAAGAAGAAGTCTTCGCCGACCGCGGCTATAACCCCGATGGCACGCTGGTCAAGCGTGGCACGCCGGGCGCGTTGCACGAGGACGAAGACGTGGCCCTGAACCAGACGCTGTCGATGGTCCGCGACAAGCAGGTGCGCGCGATTGATGGCACCTGGGTACCGATTCGCGCCGAAACCGTGTGTCTGCACGGCGACGGTGCTCACGCGCTTGCCTTCGCGCGCCGCATCCGGGAACGGCTCGGCGCGGAAGGCATTGCCATCCGTGCCGGCAACTGACGAGCCATCACGACGGGCTCACTCACGCGCTGGTTTTGCTCCCCCCAAACCTTATCCGGTGCACTCCATGGAAACCGCACTCAATCTTTGGCCCCTGCTAGGGGTCGGCGTCATCATCCTTGGCTTTGTTCTGCGGTTCAATCCCATGATGGTGGTGGCCGCGGCTGCTATCGTCACCGGATTGGCCGCGTCGATGCCTGTCATGCAGATCTTCACGGCGATCGGCACGGCATTCGTCAAGGCGCGCAACTTGCCGCTGATCATCCTGCTGCCGCTGGCGGTGATCGGCCTGCTCGAGCGTCATGGGCTGCGCGAGCATGCCCAGGCGTGGATCTCGCGAATCGCATCGGCTACCGTTGGCCGTCTGCTGATCGTCTACCTGGGTGTACGTGAACTCACCGCAGCGGTGGGGCTGACAAGCCTGGGCGGCCATCCGCAGATGGTGCGCCCGCTGCTGGCGCCGATGGCCGAAGGCGCGGCCGAGAACCGATTCGGTCATCTGCCCGAACCGGTGCGCCAACGCATCCTGGCGTTCTGTGCCGCTACCGACAACGTTGGCCTGTTCTTCGGTGAGGACATCTTCGTGGCCTTCGGCGCCATCGCGCTGATGCACACGTTCCTGCTGTCATCGAACATCGACGTCGAGCCGCTGCACATCGCCGTCTGGGGCATCCCCACCGCCATCTGCGCGTTCCTGATCCATGCCGTGCGCCTGAAGCGTCTCGATGGCTGGCTCGAACGCGAACTCGGTGGCAAGCAAGCCGCCGGCACGCCGGCCACTGCCGTAGCGAAAGGGGAGTAAGCCATGATTGTCTCGATCGACTATCTCTACTGGCTGGCCGGCTTCGTCCTGCTGATCACGGCCCTGATGACGTTCACGGACAAGACGCACCCGCGTCGGCTGTCCACGGGGCTGTTCTGGCTGCTATATGCGGTCATCTTTCTCGTCGGCGACAAGATCCCGCCCGCGATCGTTGGCGTGGGCGCGGTGGTGATGGCGCTGATCGCCGGATTCGGCGGCGTGGGCCAGGGCAAGCATGGCAGCCTGCCAGAGGAAGAGCGTCGCGCCAGCGCGCGTCGCCTGGGCAACAAGCTGTTCATTCCGGCGCTGCTGATCCCGCTGGTCACGGTGCTCGGTACCGTGCTGTTCAAGGATGTGAAGATCGCCGGACTGGCGCTGCTCGATCCGAAGAACGTCACGTTCGTGTCGCTCGGTATCGGCTGTATCGTCTCGCTGATCGTGGTTTGCTGGCTCACACGCGACACGGTGACGCAGAGCATGCGCGAATCGCGTCGTCTGATCGAGTCGCTCGGCTGGGCGCTGGTGCTGCCGCAGATGCTGGCGATGCTGGGTCTGGTGTTTGCCGATGCAGGCGTAGGCAAGGCCGTGGCGCACCTGACCACGGCGTACATCAACATGGACTACAAGCTCGTGGCCGTGGCGGTGTACTGCGTGGGCATGGCGCTGTTCACGATCATCATGGGCAACGGCTTTGCCGCGTTCCCGGTGATGACCGGTGGTGTTGGCGTGCCGATCCTGGTCGGCATGTTCAATGCGAACCCGGCCGTGATGGCGGCGATCGGCATGTTCTCCGGCTACTGCGGCACGCTGATGACGCCGATGGCCGCGAACTTCAACATCGTTCCTGCCGCGTTGCTGGAACTGGAAGACAAGAACGCCGTGATTCGCGCGCAGGTGCCTACCGCGCTGTGCATCCTGGTGGCCAATATCATCCTGCTGTACTTCCTGATGTAACCGGAGCCTGGCCATGACCACCCGTACTGTCCTGCTGACCGGCTTCGAGCCGTTCGAGAATGAACCGGTGAATCCGTCCTGGGAGGCGGTGCGTGCGCTCGATGGCGAGCGCGTGGGCGATGCCTTGATCGTTGCGCGGCAGTTGCCCTGCGTCTTCGGCAAGGCCATCGAGGCAATGGACGCGCTGGTCGATACGCTACGCCCTGACGTGGTGATCGCCGTCGGGCAGGCCGGTGGCCGCACCGAGCTGTCGATCGAGCGCGTGGCGATCAATGTCGACGATGCCCGCATTGCCGACAACGCCGGGGCCCAGCCGATCGACGCGCCGATCGCCAAGGATGGCCCGGTCGCGTACTTCTCGACCCTGCCGATCAAGGCGATCGTGCGCGACATGCGCGCGGCCGGCGTGCCCGCGATGGTCTCGCAGACCGCCGGTACCTTCGTCTGCAATCACGTGTTCTATGGGCTGATGCATGTGCTTGCCCATCGCAAGGCGGGCAGCGCCGCCGCGCCCACGCGCGGGGGATTCATCCATATTCCCTATCTGCCCGAACAGGCCGCGCGTCATCCGGGGGCGCCGAGCCTCGCACTCGATACGCTGATCGCGGGGTTGCGCGTGGCGGTGGCCACGTCGCTATCGACGGACGCGGATATTCGCGAGGGCGGCGGACAACTGCACTAGCAGGAGCGGCCTCAGGATTGCGGCCGCTTCGATTCCTGCTGCGCTTCCGTCGCGGCCGCCACCGCGCGCTCGGTGGCGCGGCGCCTCGCGCGCCGCACCAGCCGGCGTCGCACGCTGGCCTGCTCGAATCGCCAGATGATGTAGAAGAACGCCAGGAGCGGCCATAGCCAGCCCAGCCATTGCGCGAGGCTGTTGAAATGGATGAAGCGGCCCATGCGCCAGCCTTGCTCCGAAATCCACGCGTACGGGTTCGACGGCAGCACGTTGGTCAGCACGATCAGCGTCGCCAGCGCCAGCGTGGCGAGGATCGCCCGCAGCCAGCGTGGCAGGCGCAACAGCAGCACCAGCACCAGCGAACTCGTCAGCAGCGCGAAGCGGCCCCCCTCGGACAGCCAGTTGAAGGCGTTGTCGTCCGGGAACTGCAGCTCGGCTACCGCGGCCTTGATGATGAGCGCGGCAGTCAGCAGGCCCGCCAGGATGCGCAGCATCGGCGCGGTGCGCCGCATGGCGATCGAGGCGAACAGGCCGGTGCCGATCCAGCTCGATGCCGTGACCATGGTCTCCAGCATCAACTGGCCCTGCATATCGTCAGGGCGCAGGCCGATGTTGTCCTGCCATGCGATCAGCGAAGGGAAATAGGCCTGCACCAGCTCCATCGGCCACGAGTCCGGGTCGGTCAGCCATTCCCGCACGATCCCGCCCATGCCGAACAGATGCTCCTGCGGGAAGATCTGCGCGAACGGCCAGAGCAGGATCAGGATGATCGCGAAGCTCGCGTACGGCTCGAACCACGCATAGCGCAGTCGCGTCAGGGTGCCGCGGTCCACCAGCGCACTGGTGAACGGCGCCACCACGGCCGCGCCGAGCAGTGAGCCCAGCGCATTCGTGATCAGGTCAATGTTCGAGGAGATGCGCGTTGGCAGCCAGGTCTGCAGCGCCTCCATCGAGCCGGACAGCAGCGCGCCGGCCACCAGCGCGATCAGCGTGGCCCGTGCGCCGGACACGCGCGGATGCAGAGACAGCACAACGAGCGCGCCGAACGGGCAGTAGCCGAGCACATTGGTCAGCAGGTCGAACTCGGTGATGTAGCGCGGCTTCGGCGCGGTCAGGAAGGCAAACGCCGAGACGCCGTTGTTGACCCATCCGGTGAACGGATAGAGGCTCGCGTACACCACGAGCAGTGTGAAGCAGAGCAGGCCCACGCGCGCCACCGGCGAGTGACGCGGCAGCAGCGCGACTTCGAGCTCGGACTGGCGCGTGTCCTCCGGTTGGCTCCGCTGCGGTTCCGGAGGCGCGGGGGAGTGGGGAGAGGGCGGGGGCGTTGCCTGTGCCATGACTACGGTAAGACGGCGAGCAATGTGACCGACACGGCTACCACTCTACGCTCATCGGCGCTGCGGAGCCGGCGGGGCCGGCGGCGCGCTCGATGCCTGCGCGCCATCGAGCGGGAGCGTCGCGGTCCAGTCGAGGATCGCGGCGATTACGGCATCGACGCCGGCCGAAAGTGCCTTGACGCCACCCTGGCCGTCCGCGCTTGGCGCCGGCTGTTCGGCGACGAACGTTTTCTGTCCGATCAAGCCCTTGTGGTAGACCGTCGCGCGGGCTCGAACCACGCCGCGGCTGCTGGTCGGGGAGTCGAAAACCTGTTCGAAGGCGAGCAGGTCGACCTTGAGCGCCGGGATCGTCGTATCGCCCGACCATGACAGCGGGCCGCGAGCGGCCACCGCGTCGCGGAGGCGATCGTTGAACAGGTGCTGCGGGGAGTCTACCCAACGCTGCGTCGAGTAAGCCTGCAGCCGCTGCGCCTGCGTGTACTGGAGCCGGTAGTAGATGCCGCTGCCGTCCATCCAGACCGGCCCGTCGGTCTGCGTGATGCGCAGCTTTGGCAACGGTGCCGGCGGCTGAGATGGCGCCGCTGCCAGCGGGCCGAAGTCATAGGTGGTCGAAGGCGGCTGCGAGGACAGCACGCTGCAGCCCGACAGTGCGATCAGCAGGCCCAGCGCGGTGAATCGGAGAGCGGAGGCGATGGTCATGGTGAATTTCCGTCGAGTTACCGTCAAATGTTGGGCGCTGCGGATCAGGGCGCCTGGAAACCCGGCTCGCCCGGGCCAGGCGTGGGCGATGGCCCGCCGAACAGCACGCTACTTGGCTTGTCGTTGAACTGACTGGCGGCGCGGTCGATGCTGCGCACCGCCTGGCGTGACTCGCGTGCCAGTCCGTTGATCTGTGGCAGCGTTTCCTGATTCACGATGGTGGTGGTGGACTGTACTGAATCGGCAGCCACCTGCAGGTCGTTGCCAACGCGGTTGACCGTGCGCATGACCGTGCCGTCGGGGTTGCCGATCTCATCGGTCAGCCGCTTCGTCGACACCAGCGCTGCGTTCAGGTTGTCCACGGCCTTGGGCAGCTTCTCGGCGGCCGGCTGCAGGGTCGACTTCAGATGCGAGTAGTCGTCCGCGGTCTTGTGCACGGCCCGGATGGCCGCCATCAACTCGTCGCGGTTGGCGGGCTGGAACATGCTGTCGAGCGATGCCATCAGTGTTTCGGCCTGCGTCAGCAGTGAATCGCCGCGCTTTTCCAGTTCCTCGAAGAAACCGGGCCGCATCACGATGCGCGCGGGCTCGCGTGCCGACGTCGTCAGCCGCGGCGAGCTGCTCGTGTCGCCCTCCGTGCGCTCGGAATCGTCGAGCTGCACGTAGGCAATGCCGGTCACGCCCTGGAAGCCTAGCGTGGCATACGTGGTGCGCGTGATTGGCGTGTCATGGTTGATGCTGATGCGGACGATGATCTGGCCCGGCACCTGCGGATCGAACTTGATAGATAAGACCTTGCCGACCTCGAGTCCGCGATATTTCACGTCGGCCTGCGGCCCCAGTCCGTTCACCGTCGATCGCGTGATCAGGTCGTACGGCACGCGCACGGTGTGATCGCTGCTGAACCAGAACAGGGAAACCGATACCAGGATGGCAAGGCCGATGGTGAACACGCCGGCCAGGAAGGCGTTTGACTTGTTTTCCATCAGACTTCTCCAGGATGCGCGTCCGGCGCGCCGGGGCCCTTGGGGGCCGGCAGCGCCTGCAGCGCGCGCTGGGCGCGTTCGCCCAGGAAATATTCGCGAATGAATGGGTGGTCGACCTTGATCACCTCGGGAATTGGCGCGGCGGCCAGCACTCGATGGTCGGCCAGCACGGCCACGCGATCGGACAGCGCCACTAGCGTGTCGAGGTCGTGCGTGATCATGACCACGGTCAGGCCGAGTTCACGGCGCAGTTCGCGGATCAGGGCCACATAGTCGTCCGAGGCCATCGGGTCGAGGCCAGCGGTTGGCTCGTCCAGAAACACCAGCTCGGGTTCCAGCGCTAGGGCACGGGCCAGCCCGACGCGCTTGATCATGCCGCCGGACAGGTCGGACGGCATCTTGTCGGCGTCCTTGGCGGAGAGCCCCACCAGTTGCAGCTTGAGCAGGGATGCCCGGCAGATGAGGTCGTCCGGCAGCGCGCGCATTTCGCGCAGCGGCAGCGCGACATTGTCGATCACCGACAGCGCGGAGAACAGCGCGCCACGCTGGAACTGCAGCCCCCAGCGGCTGCGCAGGGCCTGCAACTGGTCAGCGGACAGTTCCGCGGGATTCTCGCCGAAGACCCGGATCGTGCCCGAGGTCGGACGGTCCAGGCCGACGATCTGGCGCAGCAGCACGGTCTTGCCCGAGCCAGACCCGCCAACGATCGACAGCACCTCGCCGCGATAGACCTCGAGGTTCAGATCCTTGTGGACCACGTTGTCGCCGAAGCGCTTCTCGAGGTTGCGCACCTCGATGATCGTCTCGCGCGGGGTGCCGCGCTCAATGGTTGGACTCATATGCCGATGTCCTTGAACAGGATTGCGAACACGGCGTCGGCGATGATGACCACGGTGATCGACGTCACCACCGATGCGGTCGTGCCCTGGCCCAGGCTCTGCGTATTGGGTTTGACGCGCAGGCCGAAGTGGCAGGCCGTCAGCGCGATCAGCATGCCGAAGACCACGCCCTTGCACAGGCCGAACCACAGGTTGGCAACCGGCACTGCATCGGGCAACTGGCGCAGGAAGTACACGTAGCTGATGTCGAGCTGCAGGCGGGCGGCGACCATGCCACCGAATAGCGCCAGCAGGTCGGTCCAGGCCACGAGCAGTGGCATGGAGATGGCCAGGGCGATCACACGCGGCATGACCAGCCGGAAGCCATGGGAAATCCCCATCACGGACATCGCGTCGAGTTCCTCGGTCACCCGCATGACGCCGATCTGCGCGGTGATGGCCGAGCCGGAGCGGCCGGCGATCAGGATCGCGGCCAGCACCGGACCGAGCTCGCGGATAACGGCCATGCCGAGAATATTGACGATGAACGTGCTGGCGCCAAATATCCGCAGCTGATTGGCCGACAGGTAGGACAGCACGATGCCGATCAGGAAGGCGACCAGCGCCGTGATGCCGAGCGCCTTGTAGCCGACGTTGTAGATATTCGCGGAGATTTCGCGCCAGGGGCCGCGCTGCGGCGCGCGCAGGAAGCGCAACAGGTCGAACACCAGTTGCCCGAGCATCGTGACGCCGACGCCGAGTTGGGCCAGAAACGACAGCACGCTCGCGCCGACGATTGTCACCGGGTTGAAGCGTTCGACCATGTGCTTCTTCCAGCCCTCGGTGCGCAGGCCGGCGATGCGCGCGAATACGCGCTTCTGGCCGTCATTGAGCGACACGTTGTCAGGCATGTGGCCATTCCAGGCCTGCCAGATCAGTTGTGCGCCGATATGGTCGAGGCGCGTGATGCCATCGAGGGACCACTCGGCGTGGCGCGGCGCCTCGGACAGTTCGTGCAGTTGCGCGCGCAGGCCACGTGCTTCATGGCATCCGGCTAGCGCAACGGCCGTCCACTCTCCCTGCAACTGCACGCGGAAGTCGGTGTCCTGGCGCGATATCTCAATGACGGGTGTCGGCTGGCGTTCCAAATGAGGCTGATGTGATGGGCGAGTCTCGATTCTATGCTACTGGCCGCCGGCATGGCGATCAGACACCTTCTGACACGGTGGCGGCTACAATCTCGCCAGACCGCGCCGCGCGGGTTTGATTCCCTGAAACTCCCCGAATTCCGAGTTCTTTGCTTTCGACATGTCAGAAGCCCCCGACCGTTCCCCATCCGCCCCCGACTGGCGCATCGATGCCGATTTCCTGCATCTCGAGCTTGGAGCAGGTGCCGCGCACGCCTGGGCCGTCGAGGTGGTCGAGGAAACCGGCTCGACCAATGCCGACCTGACACAGGCCTGCCGCGCCGCGCCCTGGTCGGACGACGCGTGCAGCGTGCGGGTGGCCTATCGCCAGACAGCAGGCCGTGGTCGGCATGGCCGCCCGTGGCGGGGGCAAGCCGGCCTGACTTTCTCGGTGGCGATGCCGCTGGCGCTGTCGCCGGCGCGCCTGAGCGGACTGAGTCTCGCCGTGGGACTGGCGTTGGCCGAGGCGCTGGAGGACGTGGACCCGGCGCTTGGCGCGCGCGTTGGCCTGAAATGGCCGAACGATCTCCAGATCGACGGCCGCAAGCTGTCGGGCATCCTGATCGAATCGGTGCCTGCCGGGCCGGAGCGGGTCTGGGTGGTGATCGGCATTGGCCTGAATCTGGTGCGTGACCCGGCGATGGAAGCCGCCCTGGGCCGCGATCTGGCTGGCGTGGCCGAGGCCATGACGACGTTTGATCCGCAGCGGGACCCGACGCGCATCCTGGCTGCGATCGCGAACCGGCTGGCGCGGATGCGCGAGGCATTCCTGGTGGATGGCTTCGCGCCGATGGCGGCGCGCTGGTCTGCGCGGGATGCATTTCGCGATGAGCCGGTGCGCCTGCTGCACGATGGCGTGGTGCAGGCCGAAGGGCTGGCGCGTGGTGTGGATGGCGAAGGCTACCTGCTGCTGCACACGCCCGAGGGGCTGCAGCGCATCGCCAGTGGCGAAGTCTCGCTGCGCGGAGCCAGTGCATGAGTCGGCTCCTGATCGACATCGGCAACACACGCCTCAAATGGGCGTGGTGCGATGACGCGCCCGTGGCTGCGGAGCATGTCGTCGAGGGTGGCGCGGTCCTGCCCTCACCTTGGCGACACGGCGGCGCGGCGGCGCACGCCGTGCCTGCCGAGCGCTCGGCGCTGGTCGGCACATGGCGGCAACTTGCCGCCGGGACCACGCCCGAGATCTGGATTGCCAACGTGGCCGGCCCGACCATCGCGGCGGCCATGGAAGCCGTGATGGAGGATGCATTTGGCGCGGTGTCGCCACATTGGGTACGTACCACGGCCGCGCACGGCGACCTCGTCAACGGCTATCGCGAGCCCACGCAGCTTGGCGTGGACCGTTGGGTCGGCAGTATCGGGGCGCACCGGTGGTTGCCCGGCGAGACCCTGCTGATCGTGACGGCGGGCACGGCCACCACACTCGATATCGTCACGGCCACGGCGGATGGCGCCCGCTTCGAGGGTGGGCTGATCTTGCCCGGCCTTGAACTGATGCTCGGCACGCTGGCCCGCAATACTGCGCAATTGCCTGAACTCGATGTGCTCGACACCGGCGCGGGCGCCGAACGAGCTGTTCGGGCGTTGGGCGCGGACAACACTCACGATGCGATCGCGGCGGGCTGTCTGGCCGCGCAGGCCGGTGCCATCGAGCGCTCCTGGCGTGCGCTCGCGGGACGCGGCCCGGTCCGCTGCCTGCTCTCGGGCGGCGCGCGGCACGCGGTGGCTGGCGCGCTCGCGATGCCGTTCGAGATGCACGATAATCTCGTGCTGCTCGGGTTGCACGCCATGGCGCTGCCTGCCTGACATACCTGCGCAACCCCTATCCGTCGCCTGTCATTCGTCACCATGCTCCGCAAAGGTTTCAACGCCCTGCTGCTGATCCTGCTGCTCGTCAACCTTTGGCTTGCGGCGGCCGTGGCCGGCAAGTTCGGTCCGGAACCACTGGCCGGCTGGGCAGAAAGCCCGCGCGAGCCGCAACGCCTGGGGCAGCAGGCGCGGGTGGAGCGGATGCAGATCCAGCCGCCGAGGGCGGCGGAGGCTGCGGACGCGGCAGTGGCTCCGGCATCGTCCCCGGCAGCGCCACGCGCGGCCCATCCGGCGGCCATCTCCAGCACCGCGCGGACATCCGCCGATAGTTGCATGGAGGTGGGCGGCTTCACGGCGCAGAACGTGCAGCGCGCGATCGAGGACCTGAAGGCGATTGCCGTGACCGCACCCCTGCCGATGGAGCAGTTCGAGCGATCGGAGCAGGTGCGGTGGTGGGTTCATCTGCCGGCCCAGCCGACGCGCGAGAACGCCGATCGAAAGCTGGCGGAGCTGCGTCGCCGCAAGGTCACCGACGTATCGGTGGTGGCGGGCGAGAATCCCGAGTCGTACACGGTTTCGCTCGGACTGTTCCGTGACCGCGAGCGTGCCGACAAATTCCTGGAAGTATTGCGCGGGCAGGGCGTGCGCACCGCGCAGATCAGCGATGCGCCGAGAGCGATCGCGCGGCAGTGGCTGCGCGTGGCGCACGCCGACGATGCCGTGCGCGCGCGGATGGACGAAGTGAGGCTGCGCTATGGCGGTGATGTGCTGCAGGACTGCCGCCCGGTGACCCAGGCGCGCGGCGAGCCAGTCGCGACGCGTGCCGAGGGTTAAAAAGCGGGTTCAAAATGAAGCGAAGCAGTTCTGGCTAGACGAGGGGCTGCAGACAGTAGAAGTAGAACGGCAAGGCCCTGCAACGACGCCAGAATCTTCTTGAAACGGCTTCTAACACCCGGCTCAGCCGCCGCGTACCTTCGTCAGCAGCTTGGTGGTCGAGCGGTCGTGCAGGAACTGGATCGCGTATGCCTGTCCGCCCCAGCTACGCACCAGCCGCGTTTCCTCCAGCGTGTCGATGTCGTAGTCGCCGCCCTTCACGTAAACGTCCGGCCGCACCAGCCGGATCAGTTCCACCGGCGTCTTCTCGCGGAACATCGCCACCAGATCCACTGACGCGAGCGCGGCCAGCAGCGCCATGCGATCGGCATCGTGATTGAGCGGGCGATCGTTGCCCTTGCCGAGCATCTTCACCGAAGCGTCGCTGTTCACCCCGACCACCAGGCTGGCGCCCATCGCGCGCGCCTGCGCCAGATACGTGGCGTGGCCGCGATGGAGGATGTCGAACACGCCGTTGGTGAAGACCAGCGGGCGCGGCAGCTTTGCCACTGCGGCGTGCAGGGCCGCGACATCGTCGGCGGGGACCAGCTTGGATTCGAAGGCGGGTGCGTTCATGTGTCGTGGAGAAAGAAAAACCCCATCGTATCCGATGGGGTTTGGCATGCTCAGGTGCTCAAGCGGGGCCGGAACGCTCAGGCTTGGGCAGGTTGGGCACCGCCGCTCTGCAGGCTGATGTTCAGTTCCTTGCGGTAGCGGTTCAGGTCCTGCACCGTGTCGAACGTGCGCTCGAACAGCAGCGACATGTTGTGCAGAATCCGCTCGATGACCTTCTTTTCCCAGATCTCGTCGAAGCGGATCTGTTCGTCGAGCCAGTGCTCGAGCCAGTCCGGATCGGGCAGGCGGGACTGCACCGTGTCGTTCGGGAACAGCGCCTTGTTCACGTGCAGGTTGGTCGGGTGCAGCGGCTTTTCCGTGCGACGGGCCGACGCCATCAGCACGCCGATCTTGGCGAACGCGGCACGCGCGTTGTCGCCAAACTGGTTCAGGTACTTCTTCATGTAGCGCAGGTAGGCGCCGCCATGGCGTGCCTCGTCCTGCGACAGCGTGCGGTAGATATGCTTGATCACCGGTTCCGAGTGCCATTCGGCGGCACGGCGGTACCAGTGGTTCAGGCGGATCTCGCCGCAAAAATGCAGCATCAGCGTTTCCAGCGGCGGGGCCGGATCGAACTCGAAGCGCACGGCGTGCAGCTCTTCCTCGGTCGGCACCAGGTCCGGACGGAAACGGCGCAGGTACTCCATCAGCACCAGCGAGTGCTTCTGTTCCTCGAAGAACCAGATGCTCATGAACGCCGAAAAGTCGGAGTCGTGGCGGTTGTCGCGCAGAAACATCTCCGTGGCGGGCAGGGCCGACCATTCGGTGATGGCATTCATGCGGATGGTTTTCGCCTGGTCGTCAGTGAGCAGGCTGGCGTCGAAGGTATCCCAGGGGATGTCCTTGTCCATGTGCCAGCGGACCGCCTCCAACGATTTGAACAGTTCGGGGTAGAGCATGCTAAGCCTTTGAAATTACGGGCGGATTCTACCAGACAAGAATTATTCTCGAATGATTTCTCTACTCCGTTGTAGCCCGGATCGTAGCGATTTCAATCAGATTGCCGGTTGTTGTCGCAAAAAGTGGCGCTATTGCGACACTTCTGTCACTTCTTTTTTGGCCGGCGTGGTTTCCGGCACCACTCCATAGAGGAATGCGGCGATCTGGTCGCCCTGGGCGGCCGCGTCACGTTCGCCCAGCGCCAGCAAGGCCTGGGTGAACTCGGGTTCGAACAACAGATAGCTCGCGAACGCGGCGCCGCGCGCCTCGGTGCCGCCCAGTGGCGACAGGAACGCGCGCACGGTGCGTGGCAGGCGATTCAGGTGCTCGGCCGCGATGGCCTCGATCGGCTCGCTGGGTGAAATCGTCATGACCTGCACCGGGCGCCAGCCTTCGGTGTCGTTGGCCATCTCGGGCATCCGCGACAGCAGCCGGTTGATGTGCATGAGTCGCTCGATGTCGGCCTGCAGGCCATCCAGGAAGATGCTGGCCAGGGCTTGGCCGCCAACCTGCGCCAGCGACGGATAGCCGCCCGATGGCACGGTATCGAACCAGCCGGCCCGCTGGCGCGACGCGGCGCCGATGGCCAGGATGCGCGACGCGCCAAGGTGAATCGCGGGTGACAGCGGCGACATCTGCCGCATCGTGCCGTCGCCGAACCATTCGTGATGGCCTTCGAGTTCGAGCGGTATGGCCGGGAACAGGAACGGAATCGAGGCCGATGCCAGCAGGTGATCGACGCCAATCGCGGACTCCACGGCCATGCGCTGGCTGCGTTGCCATCCGTGGATACGGCGGTGAGACTGATAAAACGTGACATGGCGGCCGGTGCTGTACGACAGCGCCGTGACCGCGAAGGCTTGCAGCACGCCGGCGTCCAGACTGGCCTGGACGCGCTCCGGCTCGAACAGCTCGGTCAGGAAGCTGCCGAGCGGCGCATTGTCGAATAGCGCGCGTGGCGATGACCGCCGCGTGACCCAGCCGAAGGCCAGCGAGGACAGCCATCGCGCGCCGGAAACGCCCACGCGCAGCACGTCGGTCCGGTAGACGTCGTCGGCGTGCAGGCTGTGCCAGAGCGCTGACAGCTTGTCCGTGGCCGCGCGGAAGTCGGCGGCGCCGACCGCCAGGCCCGCGCCATTGATCGCACCCGCGGATGTCCCGGCGATGATGCCGAACGGCAGCGGGCAATGTGCCAGCCCAAGACGCGCGGCGATCTTCGCAATACCGGACAGCACACCGGCCTGGTACGCGGCCCGCGCGCCACCGCCCATCATCACCAGAGCGGTGCTCTGGCGCTGGCGGGCGCGGGCCGAGGCCTCCGCCGAATGTGCGGAGAGCGCGCTCACTCGAACGTGTCCTCCGGCGTGCCGGGCGCTGGCGGGGTCTCAGGCTTGGCCGTCGATTTCCCGGCCGATGCCTTTCGGGCTGCGGGTTTCTTTGCAGCCGGCTTGCCCGATGTCTTCGCCGCCGGCTTTGTCGCCGATTTTGCGGATTTCCTGGCTACGGTCTTTGTTCCCGCCTTCTTCGTCCCGGACGTCTTCGCCCCCTTGGGTGCAGGACCGGACTTGTTATCGCCGGCGCTCGTGGTGCTCGTGGTGCTCGTGGTGCTCGTGGTGCTCGTAGCAGACTCGCTGCCTGCCGGGCTGGCGCCGAAGCCACCAAGGTTGCTGAACGGCGTGACATTGGCCGCCGCCGCCGCGCTGCTGGCGATCTGGTTGAACTGTTGCTGCATCAGGTCCCACCACAGCGATGCATTGGGCGGCACCTGGGCGGGTCCGGTGGAAGTGGCCGAGGCTTCGGCGCCGGATTCGGGCGGCGCGTCGATGTCGTCATCGGCGGGCTCGTCATTTTCCGCATCGGCTTGTGCTTCCGAGACCGTCTCGGCAGCGCCGTACTGGTGATGCGGTGCGGCGCTCGGGGCGCTGGCGGCGCGCGCCACGTTTTCCATCGCGCTCTGCATGGCATCGGGGGAGAGCGCGCTGCCAAACGTCTGCAGCGCTACCAGCGTGGCCCGTTGCACTTCAAGGCCCTGGATGGTCGTGCGCAGCAGGCTCGAGTTGAGCTGCAGCCAGCTTTCCACTGCCTTGAGGTCGTGAATCCGCTTGTCGATGCCCTCGAGATCCATCGGGGGCGTCATCGCGCTCAGGCCGGGCATCAGCCCGCTGGGCATTCCGCTGCCGGAAGCCCAGAGCTTGCGAAGGAACTCGTAGCTGTTGGTGAAATCGGGTAACTGTCCGAACATGGTCGCGCAACTCCGTCTGACATGGTCGTCCCGAAACGTGAGCAGGACGACCGGTTACTTGAATTCGGGCGGCCGCTTCTGACGCAGGCTCGCCATGCCTTCGTGCACGTCGGGGCCGGCAAAGCCCATGAATTCGAGCGCCAGCGAGGTATCGAACGCGGGGCCGGCCATGCGCAGCCAGTTGTTGAGCGCGTACTTGGTCCAGCGGATGGCGGTCTGCGATCCGGCAGCAAGCCGGTTGGCCACCTCGAACGCTTTCGCGACCAGTTCGTCTTCTTCCACCGCCAGCGATACCAGGCCGATCCGCTCGGCTTCCTCGCCGCTGACCGACTCGCACAGCATCAGATAGTACTTGGCCTTGGCCATTCCGCACAGCAACGGCCAGACGATGGCGGCATGATCGCCGGCGGCCACACCCAGCCGGGTATGGCCATCCACGATGCGCGCGGTCTTTGCCGCGATCGAGATATCGGCCAGCAGCCCGGCTACCAGCCCCGCGCCAACGGCCGGGCCATGCATCGCGGAGACGATCGGCTTGTCGCAGTTGATGACGTTGTAGACCAGGTCGCGTGCCTCATGCCAGACGCGGGTGCGCGTCTCGAAATCGTTGGCCATCTCCTCGACCAGTCCGAGGTCGCCGCCGGCCGAGAAGCCCTTGCCTTCGCCACGGATCAGCGCCACGCGGATTTCGGGTTCCGCCGAAATATCACGCCAGATCTCGGCCAGTTCGCGGTGCATGGAGGCGTCGGCGGTGGCCAGTTTCTGGTTGGCCGATTGGGCCGCGCCCATGATCACCTCAAGGATGGGGCCGTGGCGGCGCAGGGTCAGGGCGCGATAGCGCGCAAGGCGCGGGGGCAGGGTATTGGCGTCGGAAGTGGTCATTTGGGCGGGTATCGAAGAAGTTTCGGGCCGCCGGGCAGGGGAACTGGATGTCCGAAAGAGGCGAAGGAGCGCGAAGGGACGCAAGGAAGACGCGTCGAATGCAATTCCCCGACCGGCTGGTCGGGGAATTATAGGCCCAGGAACGCCTGGCGCGGCAAGGCTTGCATGCCTTAGAGGCGCTATCAAAAAGATTCTGGCGTTGTTGCGCGGCCTTGGCCGGTCCACTTGTACTGTCTGCGGCCGCGCCCTTGCAGGGCGCGCATGTGCTCGCAGGCACGTGCCGTTCCGCAGGCGGCTCGCATACGAGCCGAAACCCCTGCGTCACCCTAGCCAGAACCGCTTCGCTTCATTTTGATAGCGCCTCTTATGGGCCGGTGCCCGTTATGGTGCGGCCACCACCTGGTCGATCGCGCCGAAGATCGACTTGTGTTCGGCGTCGAACATCTCGATACGGACGGCATCGCCGTACTTCATGAACTCGGTCTCGGGTTTGCCGCCGTCGATCGTCTCGATCATGCGTTTTTCGGCGATACAGCAGTACCCCTTGCTGCGATCGACGTTCGAAATCGTGCCCGAGCCGACGATGCTGCCCGCGCGCACGTTGCGCGTCCTGCAGATGTGGGCAATCAGCTGGCCGAAGTCGAACACCATATCGGTGCCGCAGTCGGGCGAGCCCACCTTCTTGCTGTTCCAGTGGACCACCATCGGGCGATGCACGCGGCGCTCGCGCCAGGCGTCGCCGAGTTCGTCCGGCGTGACCGCCACCGGCGAAAACGCCGTGGCGGGCTTGCTCTGGAAGAAGCCGAAACCCTTGCCGAGTTCGGCCGGGATCAGGTTGCGTAGCGAAACATCGTTGGCCAGCATCACCAGCCGGATGGCCTCCCCGGCCTGGTCGGGGGTGGCGCCCATGCGCACGTCGCCGGTGATCACGGCCACTTCGGCCTCGAAATCGATGCCGAAGGCCTCGCTGGCGCAGACGATGTCGTCCTGCGGGCCGATGAAGTCGTCGGAGCCGCCCTGATACATCAGCGGGTCGGTCCAGAACTCGGGCGGCATCTCCGCGCCGCGCGCCTTGCGCACCAGTTCCACGTGGTTCACGTAGGCCGAGCCGTCGGCCCACTGGTACGCGCGCGGCAGCGGCGCCATGCAGTCCTTGGTCTGGAACGGGAACGGGTGGCGTGACCGGCCGGCGTTCAGCGCGTCATACAGGTCCTGGAGCTGCGGCGCGTAGAAGGCCCAGTCGTCGAGCACGGTCTGGAGCTTGCCTGCGATATCGGTGGCGAAGTGCGCGGTTTTCAAGTCGCGCGAGACAACGACGAGCTGGCCGTCGCGCGAACCATCCTTCAGGGTGGCGAGTTTCATGCGGAGTCGAACATAGGCAAATCGGATGGGCCACAGTCTACCGGAGCGGCGCGGGCGCACCGTATAGAATGGCCGGCAATACCGATACGCTTGCCAGGAACGCATGACCGCAGCCGAAGACGACGATACCCGGGACGATATTGCCGACGACACCAGGCGTGCGGGCATCCAGTCCATCGAGGTGGGATTCCGGCTGCTGCAGGCGCTGGCCGCGTCGCCGCGCGCGATGATGCTGCGCGACCTGGCCGCGGCGGCGGACATGAGTCCGGCCAAGGCGCACCGCTATCTGGTTAGCTTCCAGCGGCTGGGCGCCGTGACGCAGGACGCCGTGAGCCAGCGCTACGACCTTGGCCCGTTCGCGCTGCAGCTTGGCCTGGCCGGGCTGAACCGGCTCGACCCGGTGCGCAAGGCGCGCCCGATCCTGTCGCAGCTGCGTGACGAGATCGACCAGACCGCCGGTATCGCCGTGTGGGGCAACCACGGGCCGACCATCGTCCACTGGGAGGAATCGAGCCATCCGGTCAGCGCCAGCCTGCGGCTCGGTGACGTCATGCCGATGCTCAACTCGGCCACGGGCCGCCTTTATGGGGCTTATCTGTCGCGCCGCCAGACACTGCCGCTGATCGAGCGGGAACTGGCCACGCGTGGCACCGTCCCACTGCCTGACATGCCCGTATCGCTGGACGAATATGACGCGATCTGCGCGGACGTGCGAGAGCACGGCGCGGCACGCACGCGCGGCGGGGTGTTGCCGGGCATCAATGCGATCTCCACGCCCGTGTTCGACGCGAATGGCCATCTGGCGATGGCGCTGATCGTGCTCGGCGCGCAGAGCGTATTCGATGCAGAATGGGGCGGTACGGTGGATCGGCGCGTGCGCGATATCGCCCGGCAAATCTCTTCGGAACTCGGTTACCTAGATGGCAACCAACGGGCCGGACAAACCGGTCAAACCTCGTAGTCGGTCGCGGGGCGGCACGCTGAGCTGGTGGCAGCGCCGTCGCAGATGGGTTGTGGTCATTCTGCTGGTGGTGGCCGCCCATTTGCTGGCGCTGCTGCGTCTGGTTCATGCGCCGGCGCCGAGCCTGCCCGATATCGAGCCGACCCCAACGCTCGACGCCATCCTGCTGCCGCCGCCCAAGCCACCGGCTCCGCCGGCGCCTCCTCCGCCCGTGCCCGCGCCACGACCGGTGCCGCAGCCGCCAGCCCCTTCACCACCGCCAAAACCTGCGCCGCCGGAACCCGCGCCGGCACTCGCCACGGCGGAAAGCGGCCAGACCACGACAACCACCGGATCAGGCGGAGAGGGATCGGCGGCGGCTGCGCCGCCCGCAGCGACGCCGGCAGCCCCAGCGGCCCCACCGAGCCCGCCCGCGCCCAGGTACGACGCACCGCCGTCGGTGGTGCTGCGCTATGCCAGTTTTGTCAATGGCGTGCAGAACCCCGATGGCCGGATCACGTGGCAGCAGGACGGTCAGCACTACCGGCTGGCGGTGGAAACCCGCGTGCTCTGGTTCCGCTTTGCGTTTCAGAGCTCGGGCGACATGAACGACGGGGGGCTGAATCCCACACGTTACGAGGAGGCCCGGCGCAGCAAGGTCGAAGTCGCCCGCTTTGATCGCACGGCAGGCACAGTGGTGTTTGAAACGCGTGGCGGACAGGTGCCAATGCCGTCAGCATTCCAGGACCGCTTCAGCGTGTTCCTGCAACTGGTTGGGTGGGCGCGGGGCGATCCGCAGCGCTATGCGACCCCGGGCGTGACGGAGACGTTCAACGTGTCCGACACGCGGGAAGTGGAAGTCATGCAGGTGCAGTACGTTGGCGAACAGGACATTGATATCGGTATCGACAGGGTGCGCACGAAGCACTTCGTGCGCCTGCCGCGCCACCCGAACGACAAACGCAAGGTGGAAATCTGGCTGGCGCCGTCCCTGAACTGGATGCCGGCGCGTCTGCGTCAGACGGAGCCTGATGGCACTCAGATCGATCTCGTCTATCGTAGTAGTGAGACACATTGACGAATGCGCCTTGGGAGCCGGTGGGTGGCGCCATGACCGTACGGAGACTGACACATGTCTGACACTTCCGCATCGACCGCGTCGCAAACGAACCGGCTTCGGGTCGGGGATGTGCATTTGCAAGTGCGCGTCGATGGTACCGAAGGCCCTTGGGTGATCCTGGCCCATGCGCTCGGTGCGAATCTGACTTTGTGGGATGACACCGCGCGGCACCTTGCCGCACGCTATCGCGTGCTGCGTTTCGACATGCGGGGCCATGGGGGTAGCGATGCGCCGGTGGGCGCCTACACGATGACGCGGCTGGCCGACGACGTGGTGGCGCTGATGGACGAACTCGATATCGCGCAGGCCCACTTCTGTGGGGTGTCGGTGGGCGGTATGGTGGCGCAGACGTTGGGCGTGCGCCATCCGGAGCGGCTGTTGTCGCTGACGCTGGTGGACACGATTCACCACACGCCGCTGGAAGCCCGGGCGATGTGGGCCGACCGGATCGGACAGGTGGAAGCGCATGGCATGGGCGGGACCGTCGAGTCGACGCTGAATCGGTGGCTGACCGCACCGTTCCGGGAGCGGCACCCAGAAATCGTCGAGAGAATCAGGAAAATGTTGCTGGAAACACCAGTGCGCGGCTATGTTGGTGTAGCGCAGGCCATCGAAGCCTTCGATCTGGCCCGCGCGATCTCCCGGATTCACTGCCCGACGCTAGTGGTGGTCGGCGACAAGGACGAGGGCTCGCCGGTGTCGATCGCCGAAGCCATCGCCCGTGAGATTCACGGTTCAAGGCTGGAAGTGCTGCCGGACGCGGCGCACCTGTCATTCATCGAACAACCGGAACGTTTCCATGCGATGTTCGACGCGTTCCTGGGACACGCGGCTTGTGGCGGCCAGTGTGATATTCCGTAACGCCATTGGAAATATCGCAACACAGTAGTGCACGGCGCTCAAGAAACTTGCAGGCTGCGCCGATGCCCAATGTAAGAGGGCAGCAATGGCACGACAAGGTCCGCCCGGTCGTACAACTTGAATTACGGGCGACTACCCTCAGCTTGGAGAGGAAATCGCGTCAATTCCATAGGCCTTGTGCCGGGAGCGCAGCAATGCGCGGAGTTGCCGCTAACTATGCCAGGAGGAAAGTGCGATGCAAATGATCTACAACAGCGACAATTACTGCATTGTCGAGTTTGGAGCAGACGTCGAGCATGCGACCCTTGCCTCGGGCGGTTACGAGATCGTCGACAAGAATCTGAAACGCGAAATTTTCCTCGGTGGCCTGATGGCCGAGACCTTCCGCGCCGATGTGACGCGTTTGATCGAGAGCGAACCCTCCGTGGAAGAAGTCGATGAGTTTCTCGGCAAATTCGATACGGTGATGAACAACCCGCTGGTCATGCACTGACCACTGGCGCGTCGCATCACACCGGGAGGCGCGGCGGCGGTAGACCGTTTGTCCGCCTCCAAAAACAAACGCCCGCTTTTGCGGGCGTTGCTGTCTTCTCAGAAGTCGCGAAATCAGATCAATATTGTTCCCAGGGTAGCCCGTCGTGACGCCAACCGTTGACCGTGTTGCGATGGCGCTGGGCGTCGAGGTCGCCTTCGAATCCATGCAGTACGCAGTAGATAGTGGCGAATCCGGCGCCTTCCAGCGCGCGAGCGGCTGCGGACGACCGGTTGCCGCTGCGGCAGATCAGCACGACCGGGCGGGCCGAGGCTTGCCCGGCCAGTTTTTTCACCGCCTGCACGAAATGCGGATTGACCTCCCAGTCGGGGCCGTCGTTCCAGGGAACGTTGTGCGCCCCGCGGGGATGACCGACGAACAGGTATTCCATCTCGCTGCGGCAATCGATGAACAATGCATCGGGCTCGCCTTCGAGCAGGGTCCGGGCGTCATTGGGGCTGAGGGTTTGCATGGTGCGGATAAGCGTGACGAATGCGTCTCTCAGTGTAGGCGCGCGGCCGGTTGCTGACAACTGGCCCGGCACCCGGGCCGACACCGGGCCCGACACCCGGCCATCAATGTGGCAGGGCAAGTCCCTGACCGCCGCAATGCCTTGATCTACCTGATAAAATCGCCGGTTCTGAATTGTCACAAACTGCGCGGCTCCGCCGTCGCATCGAAGATCGAGCCCCACCATGAGCGCCGCCCAATCCCAACCACGCCCCTACACCCGGGCCGCCAGCCTGCCGAAGCTGCTGCGCGACCGCATTCTGATTCTCGACGGCGCGATGGGCACGATGATCCAGCGTTACAAGCTCACGGAAGCTGACTATCGGGGCACGCGCTTCGCCGACCATCGGATCGACGTGAAGGGCAATAACGAATTGCTGCTGCTGACCCGTCCGCAGGTCATCACGGAGATTCATGAGCAGTACCTGGCCGCCGGCGCCGACCTGATCGAGACGAACACGTTCGGCGCCACGCGCGTGGCGCAGGAAGACTACAAGATGGCCGACCTCGCGTACGAGATGAACGTCGAGGCCGCCCGCCTGGCGCGCGCCGCGTGCGACAAGTACAGCACGCCGGACAAGCCGCGCTTCGTGGCCGGTGCGTTCGGCCCGACGCCGAAGACGGCCAGCATCAGCCCGGACGTCAACGACCCGGGCGCGCGCAATGTCACCTTCGAGGAACTGCGCGATTCGTACTACGAACAGGGCAAGGCCCTGCTCGAAGGCGGGGCCGATGTGTTCCTGGTCGAGACAATTTTTGACACGCTCAACGCCAAGGCCGCGCTGTTCGCGATCGACCAGTTGTTCGAGGACACCGGCGAGCGCGTGCCGGTGATGATCTCGGGCACCGTGACCGATGCCTCGGGCCGCATTCTCTCCGGTCAGACCGTGGAGGCGTTCTGGAACAGCCTGCGCCACGCGAAGCCTGTCACGTTCGGCCTGAACTGCGCGCTTGGCGCCACGCTGATGCGCCCGTACATCGCCGAACTGGCCAAGGTGTGCGATGCCGCGGTGTCGTGCTACCCGAACGCCGGCCTGCCCAATCCGATGAGCGATACCGGCTTTGATGAAACGCCCGAGGTCACTTCCGCGCTGGTGGAGGAGTTCGCGGCATCCGGCCTGGTGAACCTGGTGGGCGGCTGCTGTGGCACCACGCCCGATCACATCGCTGCCATCGCCAAGAGCGTGGCCAACAAGACGCCACGCACCTGGCCCGGCCAGTATCGCGAAGACACCGCACAATCCGCCGCCTGAAGCCATCGTACGCAAGAGAACAGAAATCATGAGCCAGCAAAACCTGCCCCCGCGTCCGATGCGCCTGTCCGGTCTGGAGCCGTTTACGATCGACGACGACACGCTGTTCGTCAACGTTGGCGAGCGTACCAACGTCACCGGTTCGAAGGCATTCGCGCGCATGATCCTGAACGGCCAGTTCGACGAAGCCCTGGCGGTGGCCCGCCAGCAGGTGGAGAACGGCGCGCAGATCATCGACATCAACATGGACGAGGCGATGCTCGATTCGAAGGCGGCGATGGTGCGCTTCCTGAATCTGATCGCATCTGAGCCGGACATCGCGCGCGTGCCGATCATGATCGATTCGTCGAAGTGGGACGTGATCGAGGCGGGCCTGCGCTGTGTGCAGGGCAAGGCCGTGGTGAACTCGATCTCGCTCAAGGAAGGTGAGGAACAGTTTCGCCACCACGCCACGCAGATCCGCCGTTATGGCGCGGCCAGCGTGGTGATGGCATTCGACGAGAAGGGCCAGGCGGACACGTTCGAGCGCAAGACCGAGATCTGCAAGCGCAGCTACGACTTCCTCGTGAACGAAGTGGGCTTCCCGCCCGAGGACATCATCTTCGATCCGAACATCTTCGCGGTGGCCACCGGTATCGAGGAGCACAACAACTACGCGGTGGACTTCATCGAAGCCACGCGCTGGATCAAGCAGAACCTGCCGTACGCCAAGGTCAGCGGCGGGGTGTCGAACGTGTCGTTCTCGTTCCGCGGCAACGACGTGGTGCGCGAGGCGATCCACACCGTGTTCCTGTACCACGCGATCGCGGCGGGCATGGACATGGGCATCGTCAACGCCGGCCAGCTTGGCGTGTACGACCAGCTCGACCCGGAATTGCGCGAGCGCGTGGAAGACGTGGTGCTGAACCGTCGCGACGACGCCACCGATCGCCTGCTGGAGATCGCCGACCGCTTCAAGGGCGGTGGCACGAAGCGGGAAGAGAACCTGGCCTGGCGCGGCACGCCCGAGCAACCGGTGCCGGTGGGCGATCGCCTGGCGCACGCGCTGGTGCACGGCATCACCACGTTCATCGTCGAGGACACCGAGGAAGTGCGCCAGCAGATCGCGGCGCGCGGTGGCCGTCCCATCGAGGTGATCGAGGGGCCGCTGATGGATGGCATGAACATCGTCGGCGACCTGTTCGGCGCGGGCAAGATGTTCCTGCCGCAAGTGGTGAAGAGCGCCCGTGTGATGAAGCAGGCCGTGGCGCATCTGCTGCCGTTTATCGAGGAAGAAAAGCGCCTGGTGGCCGAGGCCGGCGGCGACGTGCGCGCGCGCGGCAAGATCGTGATCGCCACCGTGAAGGGCGACGTGCACGACATCGGCAAGAACATCGTGTCGGTGGTGCTCCAGTGCAACAACTTCGAAGTGGTCAACATGGGCGTGATGGTGCCGTGCAACGAGATCCTGGCGCGCGCTAAGGTCGAGGGCGCGGACATTGTCGGGCTGTCCGGCCTGATCACGCCGTCGCTCGAGGAAATGGCCTACGTTGCCTCGGAGATGCAGCGCGACGATTACTTCCGCGTGAAGAAGATTCCGCTGCTGATCGGCGGCGCCACCACATCGCGCGTGCATACCGCGGTCAAGATCGCGCCGAACTATGAAGGCCCGGTGGTCTACGTGCCCGATGCCTCGCGCTCTGTCAGCGTGGCGTCGAACCTCTTGTCTGACGAAGGCGCGGCGAAGTATCTGGACGAGCTGAAGTCCGACTACGACCGCATTCGCACGCAGCACGCCAACAAGAAGGCCACGCCGATGGTGTCGCTGGCCCAGGCGCGCGCCAACAAGACGCCGATCGACTGGAGCGCCTATGTGCCGCCGAAGCCGAAGTTCATCGGCCGCCGCGTGTTCCGCAACTACGATCTGTCCGAACTGGCCAACTACATCGACTGGGGCCCGTTCTTCCAGACCTGGGACCTGGCCGGCAAATTCCCGGACATCCTAAACGACGAGATCGTCGGCGAATCGGCCCGACGCGTCTTCTCGGATGGCAAGAGCATGCTGGCTCGCCTGATCCAGGGACGCTGGCTGACGGCCAACGGCGTGATGGCGCTGCTGCCGGCCAATACGGTCAATGACGACGACGTCGAGATTTATACCGACGAGTCGCGCAGCAAGGTCGCGCTGACCTGGAACAACCTGCGCCAGCAGAGCGAGCGTCCGGTGGTGGATGGGGTGCGTCGCCCGAACCGTTGCCTGGCTGATTTCATCGCGCCGAAGTCGAGCGGCGTGGCCGACTACATTGGCCTGTTCGCGGTCACGGCCGGGATCGGCGTGGACAAGAAGGAGGCGCAGTTCGAGGCCGACCACGACGACTACAGCGCCATCATGCTCAAGGCGCTGGCCGATCGTCTGGCCGAGGCGTTCGCCGAATGCCTGCACGAGCGCGTGCGCAAGGATCTCTGGGGCTACGACGCCGCAGAGTCGCTGAACAATGATCAGCTCGTCGCCGAGGCGTATCGCGGTATTCGTCCGGCACCCGGCTATCCGGCGTGCCCGGAGCACACGGTCAAGGCGCCGATGTTCGCGTTCCTCGATGCTGCCGACATCGGCATGGGCATTACCGAGGGGCTGGCCATGACGCCGGCGGCATCGGTGAGCGGCTTCTACCTGTCGCATCCGGACTCGACCTACTTCAGCATTGGCAAGATCGGCCAGGACCAGCTCGACGATATGGTGGCCCGTCGCGGCGAGGACCGCCTTACGCTCGAGCGCGCTCTGGCGCCGAACCTGTAGAAGCTGTAACCAGGTGCAAGAGCCGGGATACCGCGCGCGCGTGGCATCCCGGCTTTTTCATATTTGGCGTCAGCCGTTGATGGTTGGGGGCAGGCCCGCGATGCCCTCGCATGGCGCGCTGTGTTGAATCGCGTCGAATCGTGCCGATTTGTAGCAGCGATGTCCTCACCTCTGCTTACAGGGCATTACAAGTCCTCACAGAAGCGAGTGGAGCGAGTCCATAGACTGGGCCTCAGTTCACGTGACACCGCGTGAATGCCGCGGCGAATGTTTCGCTGCGGGGCATTCCAGTAAAGGAGTCTTCCATGAACAAGCTGCTGATCTCCCTGTCCGCCCTGTCGATTGCCGCCGCCTCGTCGCTTGCGATGGCGCAAGGCACTGGAGCCACCGCCGGAACTGCCGGCACACAGGCCGGCGTCGGTGCCGCTGTGAACGCGCCGTCCCTGCAAACCGGCACTGGCGCATCGGTCAATGCTTCCGGTGGTGCGGTGACGCCTGGGGCCTCGGCTGACGGCGGTACCGGTGCCCAGATGGATGCGCCGAAGGGCCATCAGGGCAAGCAAGCCAAGGGCAAGTCCAAGAAGGGCGAAACCAGCGAATCCAGTGCCAGCGCGGGTGGTCAGGCCGGTACGAAGATGCAGTAATCCGGTCAGGTGCCGGGGCGGGCCCCTCCAGACCGCCCCAGCTCCCACTGTCGACAGACCTCGACAAACCGGCAACGGGCGCCTTGTGCGCCCGTTGTGCATTTCCGACAGCGCGCGTGGGGGCAGGTATCCCTCCAGACATGTCAGCCTGAGACTGACATATTTGGCCGCGCGGCAGCACTACAATGCAAAAAAGCCGGCCCGGTCCATCCATCCGAAGCCGGGCCGTCCTTCACCGTGGAGACACAGATGATTCGCGTCCTGATCGCCGACGATCACGAGATCGTGCGTGCAGGTCTGCGCCAGTTCATTGCCGAGGAGCCTGACATCGAGGTGACGGGCGAAGCTGGCAGCGGCGACGAAGTGATGGCGCAGTTGCGCGACAGCGAGTTCGACGTGCTCGTGCTCGACATTTCCATGCCGGATCGGAATGGCATTGACGTGCTGAAGCTGATCCGACAGAGACTGCCTGCCTTGCCGGTGCTGATCCTGTCGACCTATCCGGAAGACCAGTACGCCATCAATCTGATACGTGCGGGAGCATCCGGTTACCTGACCAAGGAGTCGGCGCCGGACGACCTCGTCAAGGCGATCCGCACCGTTGCCCAGGGACGACGTTACGTGAGTCCGACCGTGGCCGACCTGCTGATCGGCGGACTGGACAAGCCCACCGATCAGCCCGTGCACCGCACGCTCTCCGAGCGCGAGTTCCAGATCTTCTGCAAGCTGTCACGCGGGCAATCCGTCTCGGTCATCGCTGACGAACTGTTCCTGAGCGTCAAGACGGTGAGTACCTATCGTTCACGCATCCTGGAGAAGATGGGGATGAAGACCAATGCCGATCTGACGTACTACGCCATCAAGAACGGCCTGGTGGAGTAAGAGGTGCTATCAAAAAGATTCTGGCGTCGTTGCGGGGCCTTGCCGTACGACTTGTACTGTCTGCGGCCCCCCGCCTAGCCAGAACCGATTCGCTTCATTTTGATCGCGCCTCCAAGCAGGCTTCCATAAATCGCTCAATTTTCGGAACCATCATCGCACCATGCCGGAGCAGCCCACTGCCTCCATACCCCGACCACTGCGCGTCCTCCTGATCGAGGACTCGGCCGTGATTCGGAGCATGTTGATGGAGTACCTGACCGCGTTTCCGTTCGTGGAAGCCGTGGATTGGGCCGATACGGAAAGCAAGGCGGTGGGGCTGGCCGCGGCCGGGGCCTATCACGTGGCGATCGTCGATCTGCAACTACGTCAGGGCAACGGCATCAATGTGCTGCGCGAGATGCAGAAGGCGCGGTTCCCGGGCATCCGCATCGTCTACACGAACCATGCGCAGGTATCGATGTACCGGCGCCAGTGCGCCGAAGCCGGCGCGGACTATTTCTTCGACAAGTCACTCGAAATGGAGCAAGTGTTCCGGGTGATCGAGGACTACGCAATGTCGACGCCCTGACGTTGACGTCCCTTGCTGCGTCACCTATTCCAAGGCCCTTGGATCGGCGCCTCCATGCCTTCCCCTCACTCGGCCGGCTCTTCCTGCGCCAGCACCGCCGCGGTCAGCGGCACCTCGATCCCGATCGTCACACCGTGTCCCGGCGATGAATCCACTTCCATCGTGCCGCCCAGCGCCAGTACGCGCTGCTCCATGCCGAGCAGGCCGTGATGGCCGGCAATGCTGCCAGCGTCGAAATCGGGCGGCAAGCCACGGCCGTCGTCGCGCACGGTCAGCACCAGATGTTCGGTCGTGCACGCCAGGGTCACTGACACTTGCTTGGCCTCTGCGTACTTGCTGGCATTCGTTAGCGATTCCTGCACGATGCGGTACAGCGCGATGGCCGCAGGGTCGTTCAGTCTTGGCAGCGTCTCGGGCAGGTCCAGCGCGGTATCCCACTGGTTGCGCGTGCCGACATCTTCCACCAGTTGCACGATGGCCTCGCGCAGGCCCAGGTTCAGCAGCACGGTCGGACGCAGGTCCTCGATCAGTTGTCGCTTGATCTGGATGGCCTGGTCCGCGTGCTGCATCACGCGCGTCAGCTTGTCGCGCGCCTCCGGATGCGTGTCTTGCACGCGCATCCGCACCCAGTGCAGATCGAGCTTGATGGCGGTGAGGATGGCGCCGAGTTCGTCGTGCAGCTCGCGCGCCAGGCGCGTCTTTTCGTCTTCGGTCACGCGTTGCAGGTGAGCGGCCAGGGCGGACAGCTGGCGCGTGCGGGCGCGCACCTTGCGGTCGAGCCGCGCGCTTTCCTCTTCCAGTTCGGCCCGGGTGGCATCGGCCATTGCCATGCGGCGCGCGTGGCCCATGCCGAGCGTCACCATCAATACGATGTTGATGGCCGTGAGCAGCCCAATGCCATAGCGCGACAGTTGCAGGTCATGCTCGGCCGCTTCGAGATTGTGCGTGACCGTGCCCGACTCGCGCACCTGCAGATGCTCGAGACTGCGCCGGGCGTTCTCCATGGTCTGCTTGCCGAAGTCGGTGCGGACCATGTCGAGCGCCACGTCGAAGTCGCGCTTGCCGTAGACCAGCGTCAGTGCCATCTCGTTGAGTTTGCGCGTCACGAATTGGGACGCCTCGCCGAATTGGCGCAGGCCTTCCGGATCGTTCGCGTAGTGCTGGCGGATGCGCGACATCAGTTCGTTGATGCGCGGCAGCGCCTTGTAGTACGGGTCGAGGTAGCTGTCCTTCCCGGTCAGCAGGAAGCCGCGCTGGCCGCCCTCTGCATTGACGAGTTCGGCGATCAGGTCGCCCAGGTCGTTCTGAAGCTGCTGCGAACGGATTGCCTCGATGTATCCCTCGCGCAGGCGCTGGTTGCCGGTCTCGGATGCGATCAGCACGGCCAGCGTCAGCATGATGCCGCTGACCAGCAGCAGTGTGTTTCGCACGAGTAGGGAATGCTTGGCCATTGAGAATTACCGGTTAGAAGACCGTTTCCAGATGCGCGGCGGCCCGATGGGCGACCATCGCATCACATTGAGGGGCGGGGTCAATCGTAGCCGTGGGCCGGCCGGTCTCGCACCCGGTGTGGCGCTCGGTGCGCTGTAGGACTTGGCTGACATGGGAATCGGTCTGGATTCGGTGCCTGCTCTGGCGAGCGAACCCTACGATGAGGCTATGAGCTTGCGCGCCGTGGTGCAAGCCGGACGCGCCACTTTCGGCTCGCCCATCATCCGAGGGAGGCTGGACATGCTGTACTACGCACTCGTCTTCTTTATTGTTGCCCTGATCGCGGCGATCTTCGGATTCGGCGGCATTGCCGCCGGCGCGGTGGAAATTGCCAAGATCCTGTTCTTGATATTCCTGGTGGTGGCAATCGTAACGTTTGTAATGGGCCTGGTGCGCCGACGGTAAGTCGCCCCACGTCCGGAAACAGGAGATCCAATGCTTACGCAAAACCCCAAGGTTCGCAAGGAAATCAACCACCTGCACGACAGCGCTGACGCAGCCGTCCGGCAGATCCGCCATGCCGCGCGCGATACCCGCGACGCGGCACGCGATGCCGCTGGCCCGGTGTCGGAGGACGTCAAGGCACTGATCGGGCAGCTTCAGCAAACGATCGATGTGCTGGCGCGTGAGGGTTCGGCGGAAAGCCTGGCGGCGGGGCGCCGACTGCGTGACCGTGCGCAGGAACTGGCCGAACGGCTGCGCGAACGTGGCCGGGACGGCATGGACTGGGCGCGTGTGCATGTTGACGATGCCGTCGACCACAGCCGTCAGCGCGTGGTGGAATCCCCGCTGATGGCGGTGGGGATTGCCGCGCTGGTTGGCGCGTTCGTCGGCCTGCTGCTGGCCGGCGGCCGCCGAAGCGACGACTAAGAAGCCGTTTCAAAAAGATTCTGGCGTTGTTGCGGGGCGCGCATGTGTTCGCAGGCACATGCCGTTCCGCAGGCGGCTCGCATGCGAGCCAGAACCCCTGCTTCACCCTGGCCAGAACCGCTTCGCTTCATGTGGAAGCAGCTGCTAAGGAAACGAAGCCGGAAGGCGCGCGGCGGGCTGCTGCCTTGCGCTTTTCCGCAGTAATCCCCCTTCCCGGATACCAATCCCTGGTCCGGGTCGCCCGGTCGCCCTGTGGCAGCCGGGCGCTTTTTCGTGTGCGACGACCGGGTGTCGGGAAACCTTTCAAACGGCTTTCTGTGGAAGGGCGTGTGGAGACTGGCGGCATGGTGTCGCCGGACGAAGGTGCAGCAGGGCGCCAGCGAAGGCGGCGCCCGGGGGGGCGTCAGAGGGTCAGACGCCCCACATCACATCCGCGCCTTCCTTGGCGGACTCGCGCAGCATGTCCAGGAACGGATAGGCGCGCTGGCCCAGATGGAGCGGTTCCTCTTCGCGCTCGTCATCCTTGCCGGGGTGAACGGTGGCTTCGGCCGGGTGGACTTTCTTGGCGTCCTGGACGGCGGCTTCGAGCTTTCGGATTGCCGCCGGCATTTCGTCGGCCTTGATCACCCCGCGCTCGCCCAGATGCTTGCCGATGATGCCAAGCAGCGTAATGGCAAGATCCTTCATCATGATCAGGTCTTGCGCCGCGTGGGATTTGAAGGTGATCAACATAGTGGTTCCTTTCACGAGTGGCGGTGTCTGGCGCAGGGCGTACAGGCCATCCGCATGATGTCAGCATAGCACCTGATAAAATTCCGCGTTTCCCGATTTCCACTGCCGGTCACGCGGCGCGGCGTTCACTTGCCGACGCATGGCCGGAAGCACCCCAGCCTCAGGGCCCAGATATCCATGCTGCCTGTTCAGACCTCCCAACTTGCCGCCGCGTTCACGGATGCCGTGCGTGCGCTCGCCCCCGCCGATGCCAACCTGCCCGCGGTGACATTCGAGCGACCCAAGGCAGCCGCCCACGGCGACCTGGCCTGCAACATCGCCATGCAGGTGGCCAAGTCGCTCAAGACCAACCCGCGTGAGCTGGCGCAGAAGGTCGTCGACGCAGTCAAGGCCGATTCGCGCGCGACCGCGCTCGTGGCCGCGCTCGAGATCGCCGGCCCGGGCTTCATCAACCTGCGCCTGAGCCCCGAGGCCCGCGCGGAAGTCCTGCGTGCCGTGCTGGCGGATGGCGACCGCTACGGCGCGCGTCCGGTCGGCGAGCATGGCCAGGTGCTGGTGGAGTTCGTCTCCGCCAACCCGACTGGCCCGCTGCACGTGGGCCACGGCCGCCAGGCCGCCCTGGGCGATGCGCTGGCGAACCTGCTGGCCTGGCAGGGCTGGTCGGTCCATCGCGAGTTCTACTACAACGACGCCGGCGTGCAGATCCATACGCTGGCCATCTCGGTGCAGGCCCGGGCGCGCGGCCTGAAGCCGGGTGACGCCGGCTGGCCCGAGTCCGCCTACAACGGTGACTACATCGCCGATATCGCAGCCGATTTCCTGGCCGGCAAGACCGTGTCCGCCTCGGACGGCGAGCCGGTGACGGCCTCGGGCAACATCGAGGATCTGGAGTCGATCCGCAAGTTCGCGGTGACCTACCTGCGCAACGAGCAGGACATCGACCTGCAGGCGTTTGGCGTCAAGTTCGACCGGTACTACCTGGAATCGTCGCTGTACAGCGATGGCCGCGTGGAAGCCGCCGTGCAATCGCTGATCGCCAAGGGCAAGACGTACGAGAGCGAAGGCGCGCTGTGGCTGCGCACCACCGACGACGGCGACGACAAGGACCGCGTCATGAAGAAGGGCGACGGCACGTACACGTACTTCGTGCCGGATGTGGCGTACCACACCACCAAGTGGGAACGCGGCTTCTCGAAGGTCATCAACGTGCAGGGCAGCGACCACCACGGCACCATCGCCCGCGTGCGTGCCGGCCTGCAGGGCCTGGACATCGGCATTCCGCAGGGCTACCCCGACTACGTGCTGCACAAGATGGTCACCGTCATGAAGAACGGCGAGGAGGTGAAGATCTCCAAGCGCGCTGGTTCGTACGTGACCGTGCGCGACCTGATCGAATGGAGCAACGGCGGCGAAGAGACGATCCGCGGTTGCCTGGAAGCAGGCGTGGCCGACTGGCCCGCGCACTTCACGCGCGGCCGCGACGCGGTGCGCTTCTTCCTGCTGTCGCGCAAGGCCGACACCGAGTTCGTGTTCGACGTGGACCTGGCGCTGAAGCAGAACGACGAGAACCCGGTGTACTACGTCCAGTACGCTCACGCCCGCATCTGCTCGATTTTCGAGGCATGGGGCGGCGCGGACTGGGAAGCGCGGCTGGGCGAGCTGGCCAGCGTGGACCTGGCCGCCGTGACGGCTGCTGACGTGAGCCCGCAGGCGATCGCGCTGGGCCGCCGTCTGGCCGAGTTCCCCGACATGCTGGCCGCGGCCTCCAGCGAACTGGCCCCGCACGCGGTGGCCTTCTACCTGCGCGACCTGGCTGGCGATTTCCACGCGTTCTACAACGCCGACCGCGTCCTGGTGGACGACGAGACGGTCAAGCGCGCGCGGCTGGCACTGCTGGCTGCCACGCGCCAGGTGCTCAAGAACGGCCTGGCGGTGATCGGTGTTTCGGCACCGCAGCGCATGGACCGCGAAGCGGCTCCGGCCTGATCGTGGTACGGGTGGTGGGTTGACGCACCACCCGCCAGCCCATGGCATCGGCGGCCGGCAGTCGACAATTTGCGACGAATCTGAAGCCGTGCGTCATGGGTCTGGCTCTATAATCCCCGGCATCACCGAAGAGGACTTCATGCAACAGATTGCCAAGCGCGCCCCGCGCACCGTCCGCCATACCAAGACGCAGCGTGGCGGCACGTTCCTGGGCCTAGTGCTCGGGTTGATCGTCGGCCTGGCCATTGCCGTGGTGGTGGCGCTGTACATCACCAAGTCTCCTGCGCCGTTCCAGCAGAAGGGCGGCAGTAGTGCCCCGGCCCCGCGTCCCAGCGAGCCTGGCAACGTGGTCAGCACCTTGCCGAGCCCGACGCAACAGGCGCAGCAGCCCGAGGAGCCGTCGGACCCGAACCGGCCGCTCTGGAGCAAGACGCCGGCCAAGCCGGTGGGCCAGCCCGAACAGGCGCAGCCCGGCCAGCCCGCGCCACAGGCGCCGGTGGCGACCACCCGTCCGGCCGATGCTGGCACCAACTCCGCCAGTTCCACCGTTGCCGGCAAGACCCCGGAGAAGCCTGCCGCGCGCCCGGCCGAGAAGCCGGTGGCCGACCCGATCGCGGAGATTGCCCAGGCCGATGCCAACAAGGTGGGATATCTGCTGCAGGTAGGGGCGTTCCGGTCGCAGGATGACGCCGACCGTCAGAAAGCCAACCTGGCCATGCAGGGTTTCGAGGCCAAGGTGACGGATCGCGATGTCAACGGCGTGAAGATGTATCGCGTTCGACTGGGACCGTTCAACCGCATCGACGACATGAACCGCGCACGTGACCGCCTGCAATCGGCCGGTTTCGAAGCCTCGGTGATCCGCTTTACCAAGCAGTAACAGGTTCGCGGCGGCAGGCGGTGAACCGCGCGCCGCCGCCGTGGTCATAGCCTGAGATCCGGGGCCCGGCCGGGCGCTGGACAACGCAATCCGATGCTTCGCTGTACCCTTGCATACCCTCGATAAACCGGAAGGCCCTTCGAACATGAAGAAAATCGCCGCACTGCTTGCCACCGTTGCCGCTGTCAGCGGCCTGCTGATGACCGCGCCCGCCGCCATGGCCGCGCCGACGGAAGGCAAGGACTACACGGTCCTGAAATCGCCGCAGCCCGTGCCGGCCGGCAAGATCGAGGTGACCGAGTTCTTCTGGTACGGCTGCCCGCACTGCTACGACTTCGAGCCCGAGCTTGAGGCGTGGGTCAAGAAGCAGGGTAAGGACGTGGTGTTCAAGCGCGTGCCGGTGGCGTTCCGCGACGACCTTCTGCCCCACACGAAGATCTTCTATGCGCTGGAAGCCATGGGCAAGCTGGACGCGATGCACACCAAGGTGTTCGACGCGATCCACAAGCAGCGCAAGCGCCTGCTGACCACCGATGAAATCGCCGATTTCATGGCCCAGAACGGCATCGACAAGAAGCAGTGGCTGGACACCTACAACTCGTTCTCGGTGACCACCAACTCGCAACGTGCCAACAAGATCGCCGACGCCTACAAGATCGACGGCGTGCCGACCGTGGTGGTGCAGGGCAAGTACGAGACCTCGCCTTCGATCGCCGGCACCAAGCCTGGCGCCATCCAGGCCATGGACTTCCTGGTCACGGGCGTGCGCGACAAGAAGCTCTGATCGCCGCGATCTGACCGACGACGGCCCGGCGTACCGTGTGGTGCGCCGGGCCGTTCTGTTTTGGAATCTCCGATTTCGCTATATTGACGCGATGCGACCACAGAAAATCTTTATCACCGGCGCCTCCAGCGGCATTGGCCAGGCGCTGGCACGCGCATACGCGGAGCAGGGTGCCATCCTTGGCCTGGTCGGCCGGCGCGAGGATGCGCTAAGGGCTTTCGCGGGCACGCTCCCCAATCCCGGCGCTGTGCGCGTCTATGCCGTGGACGTCCGCGACGTCGACGCCATGGGGGTCGCGGCTGCCGATTTCCTTGCGAACGTGGGCTGTCCCGACGTCGTGATCGCCAACGCGGGCGTCTCGGTGGGTACGGTGGCCAGCGAGCGCGAGGATCTGGAGGTGTTCCGCACGGTCATGGATACCAACTGGTTCGGCACGCTGACTACGTTTCAGCCATTCCTCGGGCCGATGCGCGAGCAGCCACCCGGTGCCGACGGATGGCGTGGCACGCTGGTCGGCATCGCCAGCGTGGCCGGGGTGCGGGGATTGCCCGGCGGCGGGGCCTACAGCGCATCGAAATCGGCGGTGATCAAGCTGCTGGAGAGCCTGCGGCTCGAACAGGCGCGCGAGAAGATTCGCGTGGTGACGATTGCGCCGGGTTACATCCGCACGCCAATGACGTCGCACAACCCGTACCGGATGCCATTCCTGATGGATGCCGAGGTGTTTGCGCAAAAAGCGGTGCGGCGAATTGCCGCAGGCAGCCGCTTCGCGGTGATCCCCTGGCAGATGGGTGTTGTGGCTTCGCTGCTGCACCTGATGCCGCGCTGGCTCTACGACGCGCTGTTCGCACGCGCGCCGCGCAAGCCGCGCCGCCCCCGGGACGCATGATGTGGACCGACGCAGGCGGGCAGGTACATGAGGCGGCATCCGGCGATGTCCGCATCGCATCGCTCGTGCCCTCGATCACCGAACTGCTGTTCGATCTCGGCTTGGCTGACCAGCTTGTGGCCCGTACCGGCTTCTGCATTCATCCGGAGCCAGCGGTACGCGCCGTTGCCAAGGTCGGCGGCACCAAGGATGTGAAGCTCGATCGCCTGCGCGCGCTGGCTCCGACGCACGTGGTGGTCAATATCGATGAAAACCGACGGGAGACCGTCGACGAAATCCGCACCTTCGTGCCGCACGTGATCGTCACCCATCCGTGTGCCCCGGAAGACAACCTCGCGCTCTATCGGCTGCTGGGCGGGATTTTCGGGCGCCGGCCACAGGCCGAAGCGCTGGTGGGGCAGTTACGCGGCGAACTCGATGCCATCCAGGCACAAACCTGGCCGGCCCGGCGTGTGCTCTATGCGATCTGGCAAGACCCCTGGATGACGGTGTCGCGCGCGACCTATATCAGCCGGATGCTGGCGCTGGTGAACTGGGCGACGTGGCCCGATGACGCGGATACTTCGGACACGCCGGCTGCCTGCGTCGACGGCGACTGCAGCCGCCCGAACGCGCCGGGCGAGCGCTATCCGACCTTCCGCTGGAGCGACGCGCTAGTGCGCGAGCTGGATGCCGTGCTGTTGTCGACCGAACCCTATCGCTTTACCGAGGATCATGCCGACGCGCTGGAGCGGCAGATCGGCAAGCCGGTATTGCTGGTCGATGGAGAGATGCTGTCGTGGTACGGCAGCCGCGCCGTGGCCGGCGCGCGCTACCTCAGGTCATTGGCACAGGGCTTCTGATCAGCCCGCCTTCTTGAACCGGATTACCCCATCGTCACCTACCACGCGCACCAGTTCGCCGCGGTGCCACAGCGCGTGCAGGTGGGCCAGCGCCTCGCCGATCGCGAACGTGAGTTGGTGAATGTCGAACTGGCGACGGAAGATCACGCTGACTATGTCGTGCGCGTTGCAGGGCTTTTCCGCGCACGCGGCCAGCGTTTCGGCCAGACGATCGACGTGGTGTTCGCGAAGCTGGTTGATGCGAGTGTGAAGATTGCGGAACGGACGACCGTGCGACGGCAGGATCAGCACATCCTTCGGCAGGCCTTCGTACTTGCCGAGCGAGTCCAGGTAGAGCTGCAGCGGATTGGCTTCCGGCTCCATGTCGAACACGCTGACGTTGGTCGAGATACGCGGCAGCACCATGTCACCGGAAATCAACACGTTGGTGGCCGGGTTGAACAGCGCAACGTGTTCCGGCGCATGGCCGTAACCGGTGATCACGCGCCACGACGCGGTGGCCGGGTCCGCGCCTATCTTGACCGTGTCGCCATCCATCAGCCTGCGGTACTGGGTGGGCAGGTCCGGCACCAGCGACGGGTAGTAGCTCTTGCGGGCCCGCAGCTTCTCGAGGTTGTCGGGATCGACCATGCCGTGACGGGCGAAGTGGCTGGCCGCGAAGTCGCCGCCCGCGTTCGATCCGACGCCCGAGCCGCCGGCCATCACGCGCGCCGACATGTAGTCACCCAGACTCATCCACAGCCGCACATCCCAGTGCTTGCAGAGCCAGTGCGCCAGGCCGACGTGGTCGGGGTGGCAGTGCGTGACCAGCACCCGCAGCACGGGCAGGCCTTCGAGTTCGTTGGCGAAGATGGTTTCCCAGTGCGCCTTGATGGTGTCGTTGGTGATGCCGCAGTCCACGATCGTCCAGCCGTCGCGCCCGTCGATGCGGTCACGCAGCAGCCAGAGGTTGATGTGGTCCAGCGCGAACGGTAGCGGCATGCGCAGCCAGTACACGCCAGGTGCGACTTCCTGCCGAGTGCCCGGTTCGGGCATGGTTTCGCCAAACGGGTATTGGAGCTGGTGTTCGAGTGCGTTCATGGGGCTGTCTCTGGTCGTTATAAGGCGCTAGACTTGACGCTAACGTTAACGTCAATTCGCTCTGCTTGTTCGTCATCTTAGACGAAAACTTGATTGCGCAACGAACGATCGTTCACTTTTTCCGGACGCACCATGTCGGCTCAGCCATCAACCGTTACCTACACGATTACCGATCTCGCCCGCGAGTTCGACATTACACCGCGCGCGATCCGATTCTACGAGGACCAGGGCCTGTTGGCGCCTGATCGCGAAGGGCCAAGCGGCCGGCGGCGTGTCTACAACAGCCGTGAGCGCACCCGGTTGAAGTTGACGCTGCGCGGCAAGAGGTTAGGGCTTACTCTCAATGAAATCCGCGAAATTCTGGATTTGTACGAGTCCCCGCGCGATACGGCTCCCCAACTCGAGCGCTTCCTGCATCTCCTGGCCGGCCACCGTGGCACGCTCGAGCGCCAGTTGGAAGACCTGCAGGCGCAGCTTGCCGAGATCGATCAACACGAGCGTCAGTGCCAGGCGCTGCTGGCTGCCCAACATGCCAAGAACGCTGGCAACAAGACTCCCACAGCCTGAGATTGCCGCCCCGGCGGCACACCATGCGACTTCTAATTGACGTTTACGTAAACGTCAATAAAATAGCCGACACCGACCTCATCGAACCCATCGAACCCATCGAACTAACAGGAGACACCACCATGACCGAACTACCCGGCCTGAAATTCGACCTTGGCGAAGACATCGAGATGCTGCGCGAATCGGTGCGCAACTGGGCGCAGGCCGAACTGGCGCCGCGCGCCGCCGAGATCGACCGGACCGACCAGTTTCCGATGGATGCATGGCGGAAGATGGGCGACCTCGGCGTGCTGGGCATCACGGTGGCCGAGGAGTACGGCGGCGCCAACATGGGGTACCTGGCCCACATGATCGCGATGGAGGAGATCAGCCGCGCGTCGGCGTCGGTCGGCCTGTCGTACGGCGCCCATTCGAACCTGTGCGTGAACCAGATCCACCGCAACGGCACGGCGGCCCAGAAGGCGAAGTACCTGCCGAAGCTGGTTTCCGGCGAATGGATCGGCGCGCTGGCCATGAGCGAGCCGAACGCCGGATCGGACGTGGTCAGCATGAAGCTGCGCGCCGATTTCAAGGGTGACCGCTACGTGCTCAACGGCACCAAGATGTGGATCACGAACGGGCCGGACTGCGACGTGCTGGTGGTCTACGCCAAGACCGAGCCGGACCTGGGCGCGCGCGGCATGACCGCCTTCATCGTCGAGAAGGGCATGAAGGGCTTCTCGGTAGCCCAGAAGCTGGACAAGCTCGGCATGCGCGGTTCGCACACCGGCGAACTGGTGTTCCAGGACGTGGAAGTGCCGGTCGAGAACATTCTCGGGGCCGAGAACGGGGGCGCCAAGGTGCTGATGAGCGGCCTGGACTACGAGCGCGCCGTGCTGTCGGGCGGCCCGGTCGGCATCATGCAGGCCTGCATGGACGTGATCACGCCGTACATCCACGATCGCAAGCAGTTTGGCCAGAGCATCGGCGAGTTCCAGCTGATCCAGGGCAAGGTGGCCGACATGTACACCACGCTGCAGGCCGCGCGCAGCTACCTGTACACCGTGGGCAAGAACCTGGACTCGCTGGGCACGGACCACGTGCGCCAGGTCCGCAAGGACTGCGCCGCCGTGATTCTGTACACCGCGGAGAAGGCCACGTGGATGGCGGGCGAGTCGGTGCAGATCCTGGGCGGTAACGGCTACATCAACGAATACCCGGTCGGCCGCCTGTGGCGTGATGCCAAGCTGTACGAGATCGGCGCGGGCACTTCGGAGATCCGCCGCATGCTGATTGGCCGCGAATTGTTCTCCGAAACGATGTAATCCGCCCAGTCGACTGAAAAGTGCTCTATGAGGCGTTCGGTGCCGCCATTGGGCCGGCACCGAACGCCTTTACAATCTCAACATCGCCGCCTGCCCGATTCTCACAGTCTTCGAGCCCTCCGAGCCATGTCCCACTTCCCCAAGCTGCTCTCGTCGCAGATTGCCTACGATGTGGCGCGGACCATGCTGGATGGCTTCGACAAGCACTACCGGCTGTTCCGCGAAGTCAGTATCGAGGCCAAGGCGCGCTTCGAGGTCGGTGACTGGCATGGTCTGCAGCAACTGCAGCGGGACCGCATCGCGTTCTACAACCAGCGCGTGCACGAAACCATCGTGACGCTCCAGGACGAGTACGACGCGGAGGACATCGAGGACGAGATCTGGCAGCAGATCAAGCTGCACTACATCGGCCTGCTGACGAACCATCATCAGCCCGAACTGGCCGAGACGTTCTTCAACTCGGTCTTCACGCGTATCCAGCACCGCTCGTACTTCAACAACGATTTCATCTTCGTGCGTCCCGCGATCTCGACCGAGTACATCGAGAACGAGGAGTCGCCGATCAAGCCGACCTACCGCGCCTACTACCCGGGCAGCCGCGAGGGCATGGCGGCCTGCTTCGAGCGGATCGTGAACAACTTTCAGCTCGAGCGTCCGTTCGAGGATCTCAAGCGGGATGCCGGCTATGTGGCCCGCGCGATCACCGAGCACTTCGGCGAATTCCGCATTGCGCCGAATTTCCAGGTGCATACGCTGTCGTCGCTGTTCTTCCGCAACAAGACTGCGTTCGTCATCGGCCGGGTGATCAACGGCGACCATACCTATCCGCTGGTGGTGCCGATCATTCACGCGGCATCTGGCAAGCTCGTGCTGGACACGGTGCTGCTGCACCGGGAGCAGATCCTGATCCTGTTCTCGTTCGCGCACGCCTACTTCATGGTCGACATGGAGATCCCGTCGGCCTACGTGACTTTCCTGCGAGACCTGCTGCCGCGCAAGTCGCGCGCGGAGATCTACACCTCGCTGGGTTTGCAGAAGCAGGGCAAGAACCTGTTCTATCGCGACTTCCTGCATCATCTGCAGCATTCGTCGGATAAATTCATCAGCGCGCCGGGCATCAAGGGGCTGGTGATGCTGGTGTTCACGCTGCCGTCGTTCCCATACGTGTTCAAGGTGATCCGCGATTTCTTCCCGGCGCCGAAGGAAACCACGCGCGAACTGGTGAAATCGAAATACCAGCTCGTCAAGCAGCATGACCGCGTGGGCCGCATGGCCGATACGCTCGAGTACTCCGATGTGGCGTTCCCGCTGTCCCGCTTCGACGACGCGCTGGTGCGCGAGCTGGAGCAGCACGCGCCGTCGATGATCGAGTACCAGCGCAGCAAGCAGGGCGAGGACGAGATCGTCGTGCGCCATGTCTATATCGAACGCCGCATGACGCCGCTGAACATCTGGCTTCAGGAGGGAACGGACGAGCAGGTGGATCACGGCATCCTCGAATACGGCAACGCCGTCAAGGAACTGATCGCCGCGAACATCTTCCCCGGCGACATGCTTTACAAGAACTTCGGCGTAACCCGCCACGGCCGCGTGGTCTTCTACGACTACGACGAGATCGAGTACCTGACCGACTGCAACGTCCGCCGCGTACCCGCCCCGCGCAACGAGGAAGAGGAAATGTCCGGCGAGGTGTGGTACACCGTACGTCCGCACGACATTTTTCCGGAGACCTACGGCACATTCCTGCTGGGCGATCCGCGTGTGCGCGCCGCCTTCATGCGGCATCACCCCGATTTCTTTGACGCTGCGATGTGGCAGCACCACAAAGACCGGCTCCTGGCCGGCCATGTCCATGACTTTTTTGCGTACCACAGCCAAGAACGCTTCATCCACCGCTACGGGTCCGGCGCAACCGGCCCCGCAACTGAAGAACCAAGGAGGGCAGCATGAGTGACGCCATCGCCCAGCTGTTCCGCAACAACCGCGAATGGGTAGACCGCGTCAACGCGGAAGACCCGACTTTCTTCACGCGCCTGGCCAACCAGCAGGCCCCCGAGTACCTGTGGATTGGTTGTTCCGATTCGCGCGTGCCGGCCAACCAGATTCTTGGCCTGGCGCCGGGCGAGGTCTTCGTCCATCGCAATATCGCCAACGTGATTTCGCACAGCGATCTGAACGCGCTGTCGGTGCTGCAATTCGCTGTCGATGTGCTCAAGGTTCGCCACGTGACCGTGGTGGGCCACTACGGCTGCGGCGGCGTGAAGGTGGCGCTCAAGCGCGAGCGCGTCGGCCTGGCCGACAACTGGCTGCGCCACGTGCAGGATGTGGCCGACAAGCACGCGGGCTATCTGGGCACCGTGCTGCGCGAGGACGACGCGCATACCCGCCTGTGCGAGCTGAACGTGATCGAGCAGGTCAACAACGTCTGCCAGACCACCGTGCTCCAGGATGCCTGGGCGCGCGGTCAGGCCGTCACGGTGCATGGCTGGGTCTACGGCGTGTCCGACGGCCTGCTGCGCGATCTCGGCATGGCCGCCAGCAACAATGACGAACTGCACGCGCAGATTGCAGCCGCGCTGCGCCAGTACGGCGATCCGCCACAAGCATCGATTCGCTGATTTCAACCCACGAAGCTCCACCCCTGCTTCAGGAGACAGACATGCAGAAGGACCCAGTCGTTATCGTTTCCGCGGTGCGTACCCCGATGGGTGCGTTCCAGAGTGAACTGAGCAGTCTGATGGCGCCGCAGCTTGGCGCCGCCGCGATCCGCGCGGCGGTTGAGCGCGCGGGCATCAAGCCTGAGCAGGTGCAGGAGGTGGTGTTCGGCTGTGTGCTGCCAGCCGGACAGGGTCAGGCGCCCGCCCGACAGGCCGCGCTTGGCGCGGGCCTGCCGCTCGACGTGGCGTGTACCACCGTCAACAAGATGTGCGGCTCCGGCATGCGTGCGGCGATGAGCGTCTACGACGGCCTGCTGGCCGGATCGTTCGATATCGCCGTGGCCGGCGGCATGGAAAGCATGACCAACGCGCCATACCTGGTGCCGAAGGCGCGTGGTGGCTATCGCATCGGCCACGGCATGATCTACGACCACATGATGCTGGACGGCCTGGAGGACGCGTACGACAAGGGCCGGGCCATGGGCACTTTCGGCGAGGACTGCGCCGCCAAGTACCACTTCACGCGCGAACAGCAGGATGCGTTCGCGATGGAGTCGGTGCGCCGCGCCCAGCGTGCCACCGAGCAGGGCGACTTCCGCTGGGAGATCGTGCCGGTGACGGTGTCGGGCAAGGGTGGCGATACCGTCATCGACACCGATGAGGGGCCGCGCCGCATCAAGGTCGACAAGATCCCGTCGCTGAAGCCGGCGTTTGCCAAGGACGGCACGATTACCGCTGCGTCGTCGTCGTCGATCAATGACGGCGCCTCGGCGCTGGTGATGATGCGCGAATCCACCGCGAAATCGCTCGGGTTGCAGCCAATCGCCAGAATGCTCGGCCATACCTCCCACGCACAGGCGCCGGGCTGGTTCACCACCGCGCCGGTGGAGGCCATCGCCAAGCTGTATCGCAAGCTCGACTGGAACACTGGCAGCGTCGATCTGTTCGAAATCAACGAGGCCTTTGCCGTGGTGCCGATGGCCGCGATGCACGATCTCGACATTCCGCGCGACAAGGTCAACATCCATGGCGGCGCATGCGCGCTGGGCCATCCGATCGGCGCGTCCGGCGCACGTATCATGACCACGCTGATCGGCGCATTGCGCAAGACCGGCGGCAAGCGCGGCGTGGCCAGCCTCTGCATCGGCGGCGGCGAAGCCACTGCGGTCGGCATCGAACTCTACTGAAGTTACGGACGTTACTGACGCGCTCGCAATCATCCACAGGAGGCTGAACATGCCCACCGCTCTCGTCCTCGGCGCCTCGCGCGGCCTGGGTCTCGAATTTGTCCGGCAGTACCGCGCCGATGGCTGGCGCGTCATCGCCGCCGCGCGTAGCGACGAGGGCGTTGCCGCGCTCACGGCGCTCGGCGCGGAAGCGCACAAGCTCGACCTCACCGACGCGGCCGCCGTGGCGGGGCTCGCCTGGAAGCTCGATGGCGAGACGCTGGACGTGGCGATCTACAACGCCGGCGTGATCGGCCCGCGTTCGGAAACGGCGGAACCGGTGACCCGCGAGGAATTCGACGCGGTGATGCACACCAACGTGCTCGGTCCGATGATGGCGCTGCCGGTGCTGCTGCCGTTCGTCGAATCCGGCAATCATGGCCGCGGTGGCGTGCTGGCGGTGCTGTCGTCGCGCATGGGCAGCATCGGCGCGATGGACAGCAACCGTAGCTGGCTCTATCGCGTGAGCAAGGCATCGGTGAACGCCGCGCTGAAGTCCGTTTCGCTCGATGCGCGCCATGCGATCTGCGTGGCACTGCATCCGGGCTGGGTGCAGACCGACATGGGTGGCCCGAAAGCCGACCTCACGCCGCAGCAGAGCGTGGCGGGTATGCGCCGCGTGCTGGCCGGCGTAGCGCGTCACGATAACGGCAGCTTCCACAACTACGACGGTACGTCGATTCCCTGGTAAGAGACCCGGTACAACATGCTGCTGACCCCTGAACAGGAAATGATCCGTGACGCCGTGCGGCAGTTCGCGCAGGACGTCATCGCGCCGCAGGCCGCCCGATGGGATCGCGACAAGACGTTCCCGAAGGACGTGCACAAGGAACTGGCGCGTCTGGGTGCCTACGGCGTGGCCGTGCCCGAAGCCCTTGGCGGCGCCGGGCTCGACTATCTGTCGCTCGCGCTGATCCTGGAAGAGATCGCGGCCGGAGACGGCGGCACCTCCACTGTCATCAGCGTCAACAACTGCCCGGTGTGCAGCATGCTGATGGCCTTCGCCAGCGACGCGCAGAAGCAGCAGTGGCTGGTGCCGCTGGCGCAAGGTGACATGCTCGGCGCATTCTGCCTGACCGAGCCGCACGTCGGCTCCGACGCATCGGCGTTGCGCACCACGGCCACGCGCGATGGCGACCACTACGTGCTCAACGGCGTGAAGCAGTTCATCACCAGTGGCAAACATGCCGACGTGGCGATCGTGATGGCCGTGACCGACAAGGCCGCGGGCAAACGCGGCATCAGCGCATTCCTGGTGCCGACGTCAACGCCCGGCTATATCGTCGCGCGTCTGGAGGAAAAGCTGGGCCAGCACTCTTCCGACACCGCGCAGATCGTGTTCGAGAACTGCCGGATTCCGGCCGCGAACATGCTTGGCGAGGAGGGCGCCGGCTACAAGATGGCGCTCTCCGGTCTCGAAGGTGGCCGCATCGGTATCGCTTCCCAAAGCATCGGCATGGCGCGCGCGGCATTCGAGGCGGCGCTGGCCTACGCCAAGGAGCGCGAGAGCTTCGGGCAGCCGCTGTTCCAGCACCAGGCCGTGCAGTTCCGGCTTGCCGATATGGCGACGCAGATCGACGTGGCGCGCCAGATGGTGTGGCATGCCGCATCGCTCAAGGATGCCGGCCGGCCCTGCCTGAAGGAAGCGGCCATGGCCAAGCTTTTCGCCAGCGAGATGGCCGAGCGGGTATGCTCGGATGCCATCCAGGTGTTCGGTGGCTACGGCTACGTGACCGATTTCCCCGTCGAGCGCATCTATCGCGATGTGCGCGTGTGCCAGATCTATGAAGGGACCAGCGATATCCAGAAGATCCTGATCGCCCGCGCGCTTGGCTGACAGGCATCTCGAATACGAAGACGAACACAAGTACGAACACGAGTATCCGCACTTTCCTCAACTGTTGTCCGTGAACCGGAGCCTTTGCGATGACCGCCCCCATCGACTTCTACTTCGATTTCTCCTCGCCCTATGGCTACTTCGCCAGCACGCGCATCGACGATATTGCCCAGAAGTACGGCCGCTATGTGATCTGGCATCCGATCCTGCTCGGCGTGGTGTTCAAGACAACCGGCTCGTCGCCGCTTCCCAGCATTCCGCTCAAGGGCGATTACTGCTGGCGTGATTTCGAGCGGACCTCGGAATTCAACCATATCGACTACAAGCGGCCCACGCATTTCCCACTGCCGACGCGACATGCAGCGCGCGCGATGCTATGGCTGCAGAACAACCACGGTGCGGATGTGGCCACGGCGTTTGCCAAGGCCGTGTATCGCGCGCTGTTTGTCGACGACATCAACATTGCCGAACCCGCCGAACTGGCGAAGCTGGCCGAGCCGCTCGGCGTCGACCCGATCGCCATGAACGAAGGTGCCAACAACTACCAGATCAAGGACCAGCTCAAGGCCGAGATCGACGTGGCGATGGCCAAGGGTGTGTTCGGCTCGCCGTTCGTGATCGTCGACGGCGAACCGTTCTGGGGCTTCGACCGCTTCGACCAGGTCGAAGCCTATCTGAAGAGCCGGCGGCAGACCGAACTGCGCGCCGTCGGCGGTAACGAACTCAACAAGGAAAAGAAACCCGCATGACCGCAGCAAACCAGGCCGCACGCTTCGATTGCGTGATTTTCGATTGTGACGGCGTGCTCGTCGATAGCGAACCGATCGTGCATCGCGTGCTGAATCGCGTGCTGAACGAGATTGGTATCGAGATCACGCTCGAGGAATCCATGAAGTGGTTCCTCGGACGCGCGGTGCGTGACGAGCTTGGCAATATCGAGGCGCGCCTGGGCAAGCCATTGCCCAGGAATTTCCTGTCCGAGTGGTTCGTGCGTCGCGACGCGGCACTCATCGAGGAACTGGAAGCCGTGCCGCACGTCCGTCAGGCGATCGAAGCCGTCAAGGCACGTGGCCTGCCGGTGTGCGTGGCGTCCGGCGCCGACCGCATCAAGGTCAAGCTGCAGTTGAACCACACGCAGCTGGTGGAACTGTTCACCGACGATGCCGCGCGCGAGCACATCTTCTCGGCTACCGAAGTGGAGCACAGCAAGCCCGCGCCCGACGTGTACCTGCTGGCTGCGCGCACGATGGGCGTCGATCCGTCGCGCTGCGCGGTGATCGAGGACAGTCCCACCGGCGCCACGGCGGGCGTGGCTGCCGGCATGACGGTGTTTGGCTACGCCGCGAGCACCAACGCCGACGCCTTGCGCGCGGTTGGCGTGACGACGATCTTCACTGACATGCGCGAGTTGCCGGGGCTGATCGGATGACGAACAAGGGTCGGGCCGGCACCGGCCCGGCACCGTGCCCCTGCGGCAACGGCGCCTACGACACGTGCTGCGGCCGCTTCCATCGTGGCGAGGCATCGCCACCCACGGCGGAGGCGCTGATGCGGTCGCGTTACAGCGCCTATGTGCTGGGTGACGTGAGCTGGCTGCGGCAGACCTGGCACGCGTCGACCTGCCCGCCGGACCTCTCGGCCGATCCCGGCACGAACTGGCTCGGGCTGACCGTGAAGTCCCACGCGCAGCAGGACGCCACGCACGCCACAGTCGAGTTCGTCGCGCGTTACAAGGTGGGGGGCCGCGCGCACCGGCTGCATGAGCTGAGCCGTTTTGTATTCGAGTCGCGTGAGCCGGGCGAAGCGTCGCGCTGGCTCTACGTGGATGGTGACCTGCGCGAACCGGCCTGACCGGCGCTGCAATACATCCTGGCGAATTGCGCCAGTAACGTTTTCTGAAGAAGGTTGGTTGTGAAGTCTCGCGTCGTCTCCTCCATCTGCGGCATCGCGGCCGCGCTCGCTGGCCTGGTCTGGTGCGCGACGGCCATCGCGCAGGTGGCTCTGCCCGCGCATACGATCGAGCAGGTCGTGATGGTGCCGAAGGTCGGCGCGGAGGACACGGTGGACCTGGAAACGACGATCTTCCGGCCACCCGGCGAAGGACGCCGGCCGCTCGTGGTGATCAACCACGGCAAGACGCCGGGCAAACCGGCGTTTCAGCGACGTGCGCGCTTTGCCGCGCAGACCGCCGAATTCGTGCGGCGCGGTTTTGTGGTGGCACTGCCAATGCGGCAAGGCTTTTCCAAGTCTGGCGGCAAGTATGTCGGCGGAAGCTGCGATGTCGGCGCGAACGGCATGGCGCAGGCGGAGGATGTGATCGCCGCGCTTGATTACCTAGTGCAGCAGCCCTACGTGGACCCGACACGCATCGTCGTGATCGGCCAGTCGTTTGGCGGCCTGTCGACCATGGCGCTGTCCACGATCGGCTATCCGGGCGTGGTCGGCGTGATCAACTTCGCTGGCGGGCTGCGCAATGAAAGCTGCAGCGGCTGGGAAAACAACCTGGTTGATGTGTTCGGCGACTACGGCCGCGGCGCGCGCTATCCGTCGCTCTGGATCTATGGCGACAACGATCGCTTCTGGCCGTGGCCGTTGCCGGAGCGGATGTTCAACAGCTACAAGGCCAACGTGAGCGGCGCGGCAAAGGACACCCACTTTGTCGACGTCGGCGAGTTCGATGGCGATTCACACCAGCTTTTCAGCGATAGCGCGGGCATCGCCGTATGGCTGCCAGAGGTGGAAACCTTCTTCCGCGACCACGGCCTGCCTTTCGACGTGGAGCCGCCGGAGGCAGAGCCCGTCACGCGCGGCGTGACCAGCAACCGGCGCCAGAAATCCTGAATTGGCCGCATTCGACGGAATTCGGCCCCGTCCATTACACATCCGTTTCTCGGAGGAGACATGCAATTCACCACGCTTACGGTTACCGCTGAACGCCACGTTGCGACGGTCACGCTCAATCGTCCCGACGTCCGCAACGCATTCAACGAGACGGTCATCGCGGAACTGACCGGTGCGTTCCGTGCGCTTGGCGATACGCCCGACGTGCGCGCGATCGTGCTGGCGGGCAACGGCCCGGCCTTCTGCGCCGGCGCGGATCTGAACTGGATGAAGAAGATGGCCGGTTACTCGAATGACGAGAACCGGGCCGACGCGCTGACGCTGGCGCAGATGCTGCACACGATCTGGTCCTGCCCGAAGCCCGTGATCGCGCGTGTGCACGGCGATACTTATGCCGGCGGCGTGGGGCTGGTGGCGGCATGCGATGTGGCGGTAGCGGCCGAGGGCGTGAACTTCTGCCTGTCCGAAGCGCGCCTGGGCCTGTTGCCGGCGACGATCAGCCCGTATGTGATTCGCGCGATGGGCGAGCAGGCCGCGCGCCGCTACTTCATCACCGCAGAGCGGTTCGATGCGGCGGAAGCGCTGCGCATCGGCTTCGTCCATGCCACGGTGCCGGCGGCGGGGCTCGACGCCAAGGTGGCCGAACTGGCCGCGACGCTGGTCGGCAACAGCCCGAATGCCGTGCGCGAAAGCAAGCGGCTGGTGCAGGACGTGGCCGGCCGCGCCATCGACAAGGACCTGCTGACCGATACCGCGGACCGGATCGCCGTCATCCGCGCGTCAGAGGAGGGCCGCGAAGGCGTGCGTTCGTTCCTGGAAAAGCGCGCGCCTGCCTGGAAGCCGCAGTAACGGCAATCGGGCGCCAGCCCTCTCGCGCCCGCGGGAGGGTGCGACCCCGCCACATCGAGAGATTTTTTTTGTAGTGCGTTAGCCGATGTTATCGGCGCGTAGCAGGTAGCAGGGCGAAGTGCACGGCACTGCGGGCGGCAAGATCGTCCAACGTCTGTGAAATTGCACTCAACTGGCTGAGTGCGGCCGGTTTGCCAATCCGGCGGGGACCTTTCTACCATGAGCTTCCCACATCCGGCCGCGCGCGATGCGCGGGCGGACACTCATAGGAGAGTCCCTTTGACACATCCTGTCCTCGATTCCGGAGGCGGTGACACGTCGCTCGCGGCACGCAGCCAGCGCGCCGTGTGGCATCCGTGCACGCGCCTGCGTCCCGACGCCAGCGCCAACGAGCCGCCGCTCGCCATTGTGCGTGGCGAAGGGCCCTGGTTGATCGACGCTGGCGACAAGCGCTACTTCGATGCCATCAGCTCCTGGTGGGTCAATCTGTTCGGCCATGCCAACCCGGCCATCAACGCCGCCATCGGCGAACAACTGCAGACACTGGAACACGTGATGCTGGCCGGCTGCACGCACGCACCGGCCGTGGAACTGGCCGAGCGGCTGACGGCGCTTACCGGTGGCGCGCTCGGCAACGCGTTCTATGCGTCCGATGGTGCCTCTGCCGTCGAGATCGCGCTCAAGATGAGCTTCCACTACTGGCGCAACACCGGCCTCACGGCCAAGCGCGAGTTCATCTGCCTGCGCCATGGCTATCACGGCGAAACCGTGGGTGCACTGGCCGTGACCGACGTGGAGATCTTCCGCGATGCCTACGATCCGCTGACGCGCCGCGCCCACGTGGTGATGTCTCCCGATGCACGCCAGGCCGCGCGTAGCGAATCCGCCGCCGATGTGGCCACCCGGGCGCTGGCTGAACTCGAAGCACTGCTGCGCGAGCGTGCCGGCCAGATCGCGGCGCTGATCGTCGAGCCGCTGGTGCAGGGCGCGGCCGGCATGGCGATGTACGACCCGTCGTATCTCGAAGGCGCGCGCGCGTTGTGCGATCGCTATCGCGTGCACCTGATCGCCGACGAGATCGCTGTGGGCTGTGGCCGCACCGGCACGTTCTTCGCCTGGGAGCAGGCACGCGGCGGCGACGCGGTGCCCGCACATGCCTGGCCGGACTTCCTGTGTCTGTCGAAGGGCATTACCGGCGGCTACCTGCCGCTGTCGCTGGTGCTGTCGCGTCCCGAGATCCAGCGTGCGTTCGTGGCCGACGATATCGCGCGCAGCTTCCTGCATTCGCATTCGTACACGGGCAATCCGCTGGCCTGCCGGGCCGCGCTGGCCACGCTGGACCTGTTCGAATCCGAAGATGTGCTCGCCCGCAACCGCGAGCGCGCGCAATGGCTTGGCACGGCGATGGCCGGTATTGCCGCCGACCCGCGCGTCAGCCACGTGCGCCAGCGCGGCATGATCTGGGCCGCCGACATCGACCCGCAGGCAGCGGGGGCGAACTTTGCCGGACGCTTCCATCTGGCCGCGCGCGAACGCGGCGTGCTGGCGCGCCCGATCGGGCACACGCTCTACGTGATGCCGCCGTATGTTTTCGATGCCGAGCTGGCCAACTGGCTCGGTGAACAATTGCTGGACACGCTGCAGGCAGTGCTCGATCCGGCGGAGGAGGCACGCCATGCTGCTTGATCACCTGAAACGCGCGGCCGCGGAACGCGATGCCCAGTCGCTGACGCGCCGTCGCCGCATTGCTCACACGGCCTGCGCGCCGCACCAGTCGGTGGGCGGGATCGACGCCACGCCCACGCCGCTGCTCACGTTCTGCAGCAACGACTACCTGGGCCTGGCCAATCACGGCTCGATCGCGCACGCGCTGGCCGAAGGCGCGCATCGCTACGGTGCGGGCAGCGGGGCATCGCACCTGGTCAGCGGACATTCGCTGGCGCATGCGCAGCTCGAGCGTGAACTGGCGCGCTGGCTGGCACCTTACATCCCACAGGCGCAGGCGCTGTATTTCTGCACTGGCTACATGGCAAACCTGGCGGTGCTGACGTCGCTCGGCGCGACTGGTGCGACGCTGTTCTGCGAATCGCTCAACCATGCCTCGCTGATCGACGGCGCGCGTCTGGCGCGTGCCGATGTCCAGCGCTACCCTCATGGTGATGCAGGGGCGCTTGACGCGCTGCTGGCGGCCAGCACGACCGCGCTGAAGCTGATCGTGACCGATAGCGTCTTCAGCATGGATGGCGATATCGCACCGCTGGCGGCGCTGCTGGAAGTCGCCGAACGCCACGATGCATGGATCATCGTCGACGACGCGCACGGCTTTGGCGTGCTCGGCGAGAACGGCCATGGTGTGCTCGAACACCTGGGCCTGCGTTCAGAGCGGCTGATCTACATCGGCACGCTCGGCAAGGCCGCTGGCGTGGCGGGCGCGTTCGTCGCGGCGCACGAGACGATCGTCGAACACCTGATCAACACGGCGCGCCCGTACATCTACACCACGGCAGCACCGCCGGCGGTTGCCCACGCGCTGCTGACGAGTCTGGAAATCATCGCTGGCGAGGAGGGGCGCTCCCGCCGGGCGCATCTGACCGGGCTGATCGCGCAACTGCGCGCGGGGCTCGCGGTGCTGGCTGCCCAGGCCGGGTGGTCGCTCGGTGAGAGCGAGACCGCCATCCAGCCGCTGATCGTTGGCGACAATGCCGCCGCGCTGGCGCTGTCGGCCGCCCTCGAAGCCGAAGGCATTCGCGTTGGGGCGATTCGCCCGCCGACGGTGCCTGCCGGTACCGCGCGGCTGCGCATCACGCTGTCGGCATCGCACTCTGCAGCCGACGTGGCGCGACTGCTGGAGACCATCGCGCGCGCCGCGCCCCAACTGCACAAGGAGGCTGCATGACCGGCATCGCCGACCGGCCAGAGCGCTTCGCCTGCTTCATCACCGGTACCGATACCGGCGTGGGCAAGACGCATGCGACCGCCACGCTGCTGCACGCGCTGCATGGCGCGGGTTACAGCACGGTGGGCATGAAGCCTATCGCCGCGGGCGGAGAATGGCTCGACGACCAGTGGCAGAACGACGACGTCGATCAGCTTCGCGCGGCCGGCTCCGTGATCGTGCCGCAGGAAAAGATGTGCCCGTTCTTCTTTCGCACGCCGGTATCGCCGCATCTGGCCGCCGCGCTCGAAGGCGCGCGCATTACGCCCGAGCCGATTCGCGATGCATTCGAATCGTTGCGTCAGCGCGCCGAGGCCGTGGTGGTCGAAGGTGTGGGTGGCTTCATCGTGCCGCTCGACATGGGCGCCGCGCGCTGGAACACGGCGGACCTGGCCGTAATGCTCGACCTGCCGGTGATCATGGTGGTCGGTATCCGCCTGGGTTGCCTCAGTCACGCCATGCTGACCGCCGAAGCGATTCGCGCACGCGGCCTCAGGCTGGCTGGCTGGATCGCCAACCGTATCGACCCCGACATGCTGCTGCCAAGCGAGAACATCGTCACGCTGCAGGATGCGCTGGGCGCGCTTGACGCACCGCTGCTGGGCGAACTGCCGTGGCAGGTCGCGCCCGCCGTGGCAGCCCAGTACCTCGACCTCGCGCCGCTGCTGTCGGCCGCGCCGTCCGTTGTCCCCCATCACAGTGCCGCGACGCATCGCGCGTGAAGTGGCCAAACCGAATCCACTACCGAACCCCATACCGATCATGACGCAACAAGCCAACCAGACCGTCGCCACCATTTCCGCCGAAGCCCTGCGCCAGTCGGCCCGCAATATCGCGGCCGCCGCGCCGAAGGAGGGCGATGCATGGCGTGTCGACGATGTCGCCGCACTGTTCGCACTGCCGTTCAACGACCTGCTGTTCCGCGCCCAGCAAGTGCATCGCGAGCACTTCGATGCCAACACCGTGCAGCTTTCCACGCTGCTGTCGATCAAGACTGGTGGTTGCGAGGAGGACTGCGGCTACTGCCCGCAGAGCGCCCACCACGATGCGGGCGTGAAGGCTGAAAAGCTGATGGACCTTGAGGCCGTGCTCGACGCCGCCAAGGCGGCCAAGGCCAACGGCGCCACGCGCTTCTGCATGGGCGCGGCATGGCGCGAGCCGAAGGAACGCCACCTCGAGCCCGTGATCGACATGGTGCGCGAGGTCAAGGCGATGGGCCTGGAAACCTGCGTGACGCTGGGGATGCTCAAGGCCGAACAGGCGCAGCGTCTGAAGGACGCGGGCCTCGACTACTACAACCACAACCTCGATACCTCGCCCGAGTTCTACGGCAAGATCATCACCACGCGCACGTACCAGGATCGGCTGGACACCATCGGCCATGTGCGCGAAGCCGGCATCAACGTCTGCTGTGGCGGCATCGTCGGCATGGGCGAAGCCCGAGAGGCGCGTGCCGGCCTGATCGCGCAACTGGCCAATATGGACCCGTACCCGGAGTCGGTGCCCATCAACAACCTGGTACAGGTGGAAGGCACGCCGCTGGCGGGCACCGAGGCGCTGGACCCGTTCGAGTTTGTCCGCACGATCGCGGTGGCGCGTATCACGATGCCGCGCGCGATGGTGCGTCTGTCCGCTGGCCGCGAAGCCATGGATGAGGCGCTGCAGGCACTGTGCTTCATGGCCGGCGCGAACTCGATCTTCTACGGCGAGAAGCTGCTGACCACCGGCAATCCCCAGGCTGACCGCGACCGCGCGCTGCTGGCGCGTCTGGATATCCGCGCCGAGGGCTACGCGGGGTAAGCTGCCCTGGCACCTGTTTTCCACAACGTGGGAAACAGGTGCCTCCCATCGATCCGCCATGCGGAACGCGCTTCCGCAATCCAACCGCTGGCCCGCGACCTCTGCCAAAATACTTCATCCCATCCCCCAAAAAGAAAACTGGAGTCGAGATGAAGTTGCAGCTGTACGTGCCGGATGGCCGCTATGCCCCGTGGATCGATGGTTTCGCCGAAGTACTGCCGGAAGCGCAGTGCGTGACCTGGGAAGACAGCCAGGGCCAGTCCGTGGACTACGCAGTGGTGTGGCGTCCGCCGGTGGAAATGCTGCGCGGCCGTACCGATCTCAAGGCCATCTTCAATCTCGGCGCTGGTGTCGACGGTATCCTGAAGCTGAATGCCCAGCATCCCGATGCCCTGCCGGCCGGCGTGCCGATCATCCGGCTCGATGACGCCGGCATGGCGGCCCAGATGGCCGAGTACGTCACGGCCGCCGTGCTGCGTTACTTCCGCCGGCTCGATGTGTACGACGCGCAGGAACGCGCCGGCACGTGGAAATTCCAGAAACCGCATCGTCGTGCCGATTTCACGATCGGCGTGATGGGTGTTGGCACGCTCGGCGCCCATATCGCCCGCACGCTGGCTGGCTTCGGCTTCCCGGTGCGCGGATGGAGCCGCTCGCCGAAGACGGTGGACGGCGTGCAATCGTTCCACGGTGAAGACGGGCAGGCCGCCTTCCTCGATGGCTTGCGCGTGCTGGTCAACGTGCTGCCGCTGACGCCCGAGACCCAGGACATCATCGACACGGGCCTGCTGCATCGCCTGGCGCACGGCGCCTACCTGATCAACGTGGCGCGCGGCCAGCACCTCGTGGAAGAGGATCTGCTCGCCGCCGTGCGTGAAGGACAGATCGCGGGTGCCACGCTTGACGTGTTCCGCACCGAGCCGCTGCCTGCCGATCATCCATACTGGCAGGAGCCGCGCATCACGATCACGCCGCACATCTCGGCGCTGACGCTGCGCGAGGACAGCATTGCGCAGATCGCCGGCAAGATCCGCCTGCTCGAGTCGGGCAAGCCGATCGCCGGCGTGGTGGACCTGCAGCGCGGCTACTAGACCGCGACGCGCCCAGACAAAGGAGACACGATCCATGAGCGAGAGCCCCACGCTTCCCGATGCCGCGCAACGCGTGGCCGATCTGTTGGTCGGCATCGGCCACGACCGCCCCGTGGTGATGCTGCCGGCCACCGGCAAGACCTCGGCGGAAGCGGCTGCCGGTCTGGGCTGCACCGTGGCCGAGATCGCGAAGTCCATCATCTTCCGCCGCGTGGAAGACGATGTGCCGGTGCTGGTGATCGCCAGCGGCAGCAATCGCGTCGACGAGGCCAAGGTGGCGGCGCGCGTGGGCGCGCTGGGCAAGGCCGATGCGAAGTTCGTGCGCGAGAAGACCGGCTACGCGATTGGCGGTGTCTGCCCGATCGGGCACGCCGTCGCACCCGTGATGTTGCTCGATCAGGACCTGTTCCAGTACGACAGCGTGTGGGCAGCAGCGGGACATCCGCATGCCGTCTTCAACCTGACGCCGCAACAGCTTCAGGCGATGACCGGAGCGGAAGTCGCGGACGTGGCCCAGGTGACTTCGGCATGACCGCCGCGCAACGCCGTCTGCTGGCCGATCTGGTACGTGGCGCTGCCGCGGCACAGATCGTCGCGCCGGTGCCGTCGCCCTGCCGCAACGTCTGCAAGATGGACGCGGCCAGCGGCTATTGCGAAGGTTGCCTCCGCACGATTCCGGAGATCGCGGGTTGGTCGAAGGCCGATGACGAGGAACGCCGCCGCATCTGGGCCCTGCTGCCCGCGCGCGTGCCGCGCCTGTGCGCCGCGGGGAGCGAAGCATGAGCACGCCTCCGCTGCTGCCATCGACGATGCGCGTGTTCGAACGCGGCTGGCTATCGGCAAACAACATCCTGTTCATTGACGATGCCACCGGGGAGTCGGCGCTCGTCGATACGGGCTACGTCACACACGCAGCGCAGACCGAGGCGCTCGTGGCGGCAGCGCTCGATGGCCGGCCGCTGACTCATATCATCAACACGCATCTGCACTCCGACCATTGCGGCGGCAACGCGGCATTGCAGGCACGCTGGCAGCCCCGCACGGCGATTCCGGCGGCGGAGGCAGCGGCGGTCGCTTCCTGGGACCATGTCGCGCTGTCGTTCGATGCCACGGGCCAGCAGTGCGCGCGCTTCGGCTTCGATGCCTTGCTGCACGATGGGGACCGCCTGCGGCTCGGTGGGATCGACTGGGACGTAGTGGCTGCTCCGGGCCATGATCCACACGCGGTGATGCTGTTCGCGCCGTCGCACGGCATCCTGATTTCTGGCGATGCGCTCTGGGAAAGCGGCTTCGGCGTGATCTTTCCGGAGCTCGATGGCGAGAGCGGCTTCGTCGAGCAGGCCGCGGTGCTCGAGCGCATCGCGGCGCTCGATGCGCGCATCGTGATCCCCGGACACGGGCGGCCGTTTGACGATGTGACGGGCGCCATCTCGCACGCCAGAAGCCGGCTCGACTACCTGCAAGGCGATGGCGTGCGCAATGCCACCCACGCCGTGCGCGTGCTCGTGAAATTCAAGCTGCTGGAACTGCAGGCGGTCTCGCGCGAGGCGCTGTTCGCGTGGATGCGCGACACGCCGCTGATGCAGCGCATTCACGCACGCTTCATGGCGGGGCAATCCATCGAGGATGTGTTCGACCAGACGTTGCGCGCGCTGGCCAAGGCGGGTGCGCTGACGACCGAAGGCGATCAGGTCCGCAACCAGGACTGAGAATGCAGCCGCTGCGGGGCAAGGACTTCCTGTTGCGACCGTTCCGCGCCAGCGACGTGGACCCGTTCGTTGCCGCCGTGCGGGAGTCCATGGGCACCGTGGGCGCGTGGATGCCGTGGGCGCACCCGGACTACAACACGCTCGATGCGCAGGAGTGGTTCGCGCGCTGCGAGACGTGCATGGAAGAGGGCAGCGCGTATGACGTCGGCGTGTTCTCGGCCGACGGGCGCACGCTGTACGGTGGCGTGGCCATCAACCAGATCCGTCGCGAGGACAACCTTGGCAATCTCGGTTACTGGATTCGCCAGAGCCATCAGCGGCAGGGCCTGGCGTCGGGCGCGGCAACGATGATGGCTTGCCACGGATTCCACGCGCTGGGCCTCACGCGGATCGAGATCGTGGCAGCCGAGACCAACCTCGCAAGCCGCGGCGTCGCCGAGAAGATCGGTGCAGCGTTCGAATGCATCGCCCGTAACCGCCTGATCCTGGGCGGCCGGCCCGTGGCGGCCGCCGTGTATTCGCTCGTGCCCGAGTCATTTGATTTCAGCCGATAGCCGTCGTTATGCGCGCCCCTCCCCCGTGAGAGGGAGAGGGGCGTTTCCAGATCGTCAGAACATCGTCCGCATTCCGATCTTGACGCTGCGACCCGGCAGCGGCGCGATGTCGCGCAGGATCGACGTGGCGCTGCGGGCTTCCGTATTGGTCAGGTTGTCGCCGCGGAGGTAGAGCAGCGTCTGGGTACCCGACACCTTGAGCTTGTATGTCAGCGATACGCCCAGCATCGTGTATGCGTCGGTCGGCGTGTCGCCGGTCGGCACGCGGGTCTGGCGCGCGTTCCAGTCCACATTGATGCGCGCGCCCCACGGGCCGGCCGCATAGACCAGCGATCCACCCAGGCGCAGCGGTGCCAGTCGCGGCAGTGGCTCGCCGTTGTTGCGGTTTTCGCCATGCACGTAGTCGGCGCGGGCCTCGAAGTCGAGGGTGTCGCCGGTGGTCAGCATCTTCTGCAGCAGGCGCGTCTTGCCTTCCGCCTCGAAGCCATACAGCGTGGCTGGCACGCCCGCGTACTGCAGGACAGGTAGCGCGCCGTCGCTGCCGGCCGTCACGACATTGCCTTCGGCGTCGCGGAACGTGCCCGTGTTCAGCAGGGCAAGGTAGTTCTGGAAGCGGCTGTAGTAGCCCGACACGCTGCCGCTATGATCCCCTTGCTTGAAGCGCATGCCGAGGTCGATCGACGTGGCGCGTTCCTTGTTCGCATTCGGGTCGCCGATTTCGTAGGCGTTGGTGGCCAGGTGCGGACCGTTGGCGTACAGCTCGTAGAACGTTGGCGCGCGCTCGGTGTACGACAGGTTCGACGTGACCGTCCAGATCGGATTGAGCTTGTACAGCAGCCCGGCCGACGCGCTGCCCGCGTTGAAGCTGCGGTTGTCGTCGGTGAAGCGATCGTTGCCGTTGGCGCTGGCCTTGACGCTGCTGTGGTCGATGCGGCCGCCAAGGTTGAGCTTGAGATCGCCCGACGAAATCAGCGGCAGTTCCTCGAAGACGAAGAGCGCGGCGTTGTCGGTGGTGGTGCTCGGGACGAAGGCTTCCTCTCCCAGCGCCGAGAAATCGGAATGGCCGAACTGCGTGCCGATCACGCCGCTCATATTGCCGATCTTGCCGTGCGTGGCCTCGATGCGCGTATCCCAGCCACGGTTCTTGAACGTCGTGCCGGTCACGCCGTCTTCGATTTCGCGGTGTTCGTAGTCGGTGTAGTTGAAGCTGCCCTTCACCGATTCGATGATGCCGTTGGTATTGCCGGCCAGATTGCGCGCCTCGCCCGCCAGGCCGATGCGGTCCTGTCGCATCTTGATGCGGGCGTCGGCCTCGGCCGGGGTGCCGTAATCGTTGCGGTAGGTCGAGTAGTTGGCGCCGAGGAACCCGTCCGCCCAGGTGTAGGAGCCGCCCATCGAGCCGCCTTCCTGATGGGAGCTCGTGTTCGGCAGCGTGCCGTAGGCCTCGCTCTCTCCTGCGGGCAGCGGCTGCGTGGCACGCAGGTTGGCGCTGCGCGCGAATCCGGGGATGCGCAGGTCGCTGGTCTGGCGGACAAAGGCGTCGGCGTGCACGGCGAAAGTGCCATTGCCCGCTTCCAGCAGGCCGCTGGCGTTGCGCCCCTTGTCGCCACCGATCGTGCCACTGACATCGGCCGCGCCGGATACCCCGGTGACGGGGTCGCGCGGGATGCGATTGTCGATCACATTGACCACGCCGCCCAGTGCATTGCCGCCGTACATCAGCGCCGCGGGGCCGCGCACCACTTCCACTTTCTCGGCAACCAGCGGGTCGATCGGCACCGCGTGGTCATAGGACAGCGACGATGCGTCGAGCGTGGAGCCGCCGCTCTGCAGCAACTTGATGCGGTCGCCATCGAGGCCGCGGATGGAAGGACGGCTCGCGTTCGGACCGAAGTAGGTGGAGGTGACACCGGGCATGCCGTTCAGCGTCTCGCCAAGCGTGCTGGTCTGGCGCACGGTCAGCGCGTCGCCACCGAGCGTGGAGACGGGCGCGACCATCTCGTTCAGGTCGCTGCCGAGCGGATTGGCCGTGACCACCACTTCCTTCAGCGTTTGCGGTTGCGGTTGCGGTTGCGTTTGCGGCGCGGCCGGCGCTGCAGCAGCGTTGTCCTGGGCCATCGCGTGCGAGGCAACGCCGGAAGTGACGATCAGGGCGGCAAGCGCCGCCAGCGGGGTGCGACGCACCGCCGGAATACGGGTGTTGTTCGAGAACATGGCTCGCGATTTTCGTTTTCGTTCATGCGTGCGCGGTGCTGCGCGGGCGAGATGCCCGGCACCGCGCCGTGAGGCAGGCGCGAGCGCGCGGCAAGATACCGCGCCCCCGGCCAATCAGGCGAAAGCGAATGCGGCCGGTGGGGCGCGCGAGCGGAATGGTTGCGCGGACGGCAGGTCCGGCCAGCGCCAGGCCAGGTTGGCTGGCTTGACCGGCTTGCCGAAGGCGAGCAGCGGCAGTTGGAAGCTGCCGACGTGAATGTCGGCCACGGTTGCGCCGTCGAACAGCACGCAGGAGTGAAGGCCGAGCTTCAGGGAAAACGGTTCGGTGTGCGTTGCATCGTCGGACGCCACCGTCAGCGCCGGCTGCGAGGCGTTGGGCAGGCCACCATGCAACACGCGGTGGACCAGACCCGCGTGCTGGGCGAGCAGCAGGCACGCGACCAGCCACAGCACGGCCCAAAGGCTCGGGCCGCGCGCGCGCAAGCGAGAGAGGGTGCAGGACTCAGTGTGCATGTCCGCAATCGCACGGCCCGTCGCCATGATCGTGGTCGTGGCCGTGATCATGGTCGTGGTCGTCGTCGAACGCGTTGCCCCAGTCGGGGAACGGATCGGGGTAGGCCGCCCATGCCTCGGGGCCGGCGGCCATTTCGTCGTCGGTGAGCAGGCACGCATCGAGCTGCGCTTCCAGCGCGTGCGCGTCGAGATCCAGGCCGATCAGCACCAGTTCCTGGCGACGGTCGCCGTACTCTGCGGGCAGGCCGTCCTCGATCAGATCGGCCTCGATGGCGGCGCGTGCCGGACCTTCGGGCGGCCATTCTTCGGCGTCGATCGCTGCCCACCATGCACCGGCGGCGCCGGGACGGCACACGCCGCCTGCCTGGCTCCAGTCGCCGGCGATGTCCATGCGGCTGGCGAGCCAGAACAGACCTTTCGAACGCAGCACGTCGCCATGCTCGCGCATCCATTCGGTATGGATCAGGTCCGCGAAACGCTGCGGGTGGAACGGGCGGCGCCGGCGGTAGACCAGCGTCGACACGCCGGCGGCATCGGGCACCGTATCGCCCTGCAGCGCGGCTTGCCAGCCGGCGGCGTTGGGTGTGGCGTCGATATCGAAGCGTCCGGTATCCAGCACGCGTGCGGCGGGCACTTGGCCGTGGCTCGCGTCGACGATGTCGGCGCGCGGATTGAGCGCATGGAGCATCACGTGCAGGCGCCCGAGCTGGCCGGCATCGACGAGGTCGATCTTGTTGACGACGAGGACGTCGCATACCTCGACCTGGTCGATCAGCACATCGACGACCGTACGGTCGTCGTCATCGTGCGCGGCCAGTGCGCGGGCCGACAGAAAGTCGGCGTCGTGGTAGTCCTGCAAGAAGCGGCTGGCGTCGATCACCGTGACCAGCGTGTCGAGGTGCCCCACGCTGGTGGTCTCGCCGTGCTCGTCCTCGAAGGCGAAGCCCTCGGCCAGGCCCAGCGGTTCATCGGTGGCACCGGCTTCGATCACCACATGATCGTACTGGCCGGTCTGGGCCAGCCGTTCGACTTCGGCAAGCAGGTCGCCATGGCTGTCGACCACGGCCACGCGCGCGCCGGCCTGGGCTTCCAGGTGGCGCAGCACGGTGGTCTTGCCGGCGCCGGTAAATCCGGACAGCACGGTGACGGGCAGACGAACGGCCATGATGATCGATGTTGATGCAACAAAGTTGCGACTGTAGCAGAAAGCCTGCCCCGGGGACAGGCGGTCATTCTGAAATCATTCTGCAATGGTAGTGTCGCAATCGTTACACCATCAAGGCAAATACGACTCCGGAAAAGAAAAAGCGGCCCGGATCACCGGGCCGCCGAGTTTTCCGCCTCTCGAAGGATCGAATCAGTCCCCGAACAGCTTCTGGCGCAGTTCGCGGCGCTGTTGCGCTTCCAGCGACAGCGTGGCGGTCGGACGGGCCAGCAGGCGCGGCACGCCGATCGGCTCGCCCGTTTCCTCGCACCAGCCATAGTCGCCGGATTCGATGCGCTGCAGCGATTGCTCGACCTTCTTCAGCAGCTTGCGCTCGCGGTCGCGCGTGCGCAGTTCCAGGGCGTGTTCTTCCTCGATCGTGGCGCGGTCAGCCGGATCCGGCACGATGACCGTTTCGCGCAGGTGTTCCGTCGTCTGGTCCGCATTCTTGAGGATCTCGTCGCGAAGCTGCTCAAGGCGATTTTTGAAGAAGGCGAGTTGCGCCTCGTTCATGTAATCCTTGTCGCTCATCTTCAGGATTTCAGCTTCAGTCAGAAGTTTGTTGCTGCTCATGGTCCCTGCTGATTCTCTTGTTGATGCGACCGGCGGCGTCGTCGTCCGCTCGGGTGCAGTGGCCGTCCGCTTGCGCGGGGCGGCTGTTTCACTCTGGCTGGCTGCAGTCTTGCTGCTTCGCGTGCCTCCCTTGGCCTCGCCCGCATCGGCGTGCGCCGCCGTACTGCCGCGAGGAGCTGGCGTCGCCTTTGCAGGCGCTGCCTTGCGCGTCTCCACCGCAGCGCTACCAGTCTTGCTGCGGCTTTCCTTCGTCTTTGTTGCGGCTGTCATGGGGACACCTCTCTACGCGTCGAAGAGTGACGGCGCATTGTCGAGGCGACCCCAGGCGGAGGGCGGTCTCCGCACAAAGCCCACGACCGCGCCTGCTGGCGGCCCCGCCTCATGCTGACGACGACTGCCGCCCTGCGGATACGGTTGCGGCCAAAACGTGCGCCGTCCGTATCAAATCCGGCCTATTGTACTTGAACAACTTTCCGGTAGATATGGGAGAAAACCGGACAAAAGCCACGAGTTTTCCCTGTACCCCCTTTCGGGAGGGATTATCGGGCCGGATTTACGCAGGTGTCTGATGGCGCACTAAACGTAAAGTCAGGCGAGGCAGGCCGCAAGTCCCTTCAGAATTGCGTCGCGCGGCAGGTCCACGCCAATGAAGACCATCTTCGTGCCCGGTTGTTCATCTTCCCACTTGGCGCCGATATCGCTGCCCATAAGCTGGTGCACGCCCTGGAACACCACCTTGCGGTCCACGCCTTCCATATAGAGCACGCCTTTGTAGCGCAGCAGCTTCTCGCCGTACACGGACAGGATGCCCGACAGGAATTCCTCTAGCTTGCCGTAATGGAACGGCTTGTCGCTGCGGAAGACGAACGACGCGATCCGGTCGGTGTGATGATGATGGTGGTGGTGGTCATGCGCGTGGCCGTGCCCGTGATCGTGGCCATGCTCATGGCCGTGGTCGTGACCGCAATCGGTGCCGCAGTGTTCGCCGTGTTCGTGGTCATGTTCGTGGTCGTGCTCGTCGGCGCGCAGGAAATCTGGGTCGATCTCGAGCTTTTCGTTCAGGTTGAAACCGCGCAGGTCAAAGATCAGGTCGATCGGCGCTTCGCCGAAGTGCGCGGCGTTGATCGGCGCGCGCGGGTTCATGTGCAGCAGGCGATGACGCAGATCCGCCACCTCGGCTTCGCTCACCAGGTCGGCTTTGGTGATGAAGATGGCGTCGGCAAAGCCCACCTGGCGCTGTGCTTCTTCCTGCTTGTCGAGCTGCAGGTTGGCGTGCTTGGCATCGACCAGCGTGATCACGGCGTCCAGCAGGTAGCGCGAGGCGATTTCCTCGTCCATGAAGAACGTCTGCGCCACGGGGCCCGGATTGGCCACGCCCGTGGTTTCGATCACCACGCGATCGAACGCGATCTTGCCTTCATCGCGCTGGGTGACCAGATCGGACAGCGCCTGCACCAGATCGCCGCGGATCGTGCAGCAAATGCAGCCGTTGCTCATCTGCACGATCTGCTCGCGGCCGTCCTGCACCAGGATCTCGTTGTCGATGTTTTCTTCGCCGAACTCGTTTTCGATCACGGCGATCTTCATGCCGTGCTGCTCGTTGAGGATACGCTTGAGCAGCGTGGTCTTGCCGCTGCCGAGGAAGCCGGTAAGGATCGTGACCGGAATCAGTTTGGACATGTTGTGGTACTCCGAGAAAAGGGCTCGCCGTCTAAAGGTGTCTGGATGTGTCAGTGCGCGGATGCGTCGCCGTGCGATCGGCCGCATTCGGCGCAGATGCCGTTGACCGTCAGTTCCACGTGTTCGACCGCAAATCCGTTGGGTACCCGGGGGGCCACGGATTTCCCGGCCGACTCCAGGCAAAACGTACGATCGCAGCGTGTGCAGTGAAAGTGGCTGTGCTGTCGATGGACTTCGGCGCGCGCCGCTTCGTGCTCCACAAGCGAGAAGCGGAACACGCGGTCGTTGCCGGCGCGTTTCTGTGCCAGGCCCTGGTCCACCAGCCAGTCCAGCACCCGGTACACGGTCACGCGGTCCACGTCGCCTTCGGCCGGCAGGTGATCGATCACGGCCTGGTGGGTGAGTGGCTCGGGTGCTTCGATCAGGCAGGCCAGAATTGCCAGGCGCGGTTGCGTCACACGTGCGCCAAGCTGGCGCAGACGCAATTGCGCCGTGGCCAGCGGATCTCCGGGCATGACTGCGTCATCGGACGCAGCCGCATGTGGGGTGGTGCGTGTCATGCGAAGGATTTAACCATAGGCCCCTACCCGATGCAATTCAGTTGCACCAACAGGGTCTTCGAGACGGCGGTGCGCCGGGATTCAGCCTATGATCGGCACAAAGCGCCAGAAAAGAGGCCCGGAGACAAAGTCATGCAGAACGATGCCAGTGCGTTGCTGTTTCCCAATTTCGAGTGGTTCCGGCTGAAGGTGGACGAGGTGGAAATCGCTGGCGTGCGTGGCGGTTCCGGCCCGCCGCTGCTGTTGCTGCACGGGTTTCCGCAAAGCCACCTGATCTGGCACAAGGTGGCCCCGGCGCTGGCCGACCGCTTCACGGTGATTGCCACCGACCTGCGCGGATATGGCAGCAGCGGCGCGCCACCGGCCAGCCCTGGGCACGAGGCCTACAGCAAGCGCGAGATGGCGCGGGACCAGGTGGAGGTCATGCGCCAGCTTGGTTTTTCCCGTTTCGCGCTGTGTGCCCACGACCGTGGCGCGCGCGTGGCGCATCGGCTCTGCATCGACCACCCCGAGGCGGTCAGCCGCGCGATGCTGCTCGATATCGCGCCGACACTGGCGATGTACGAGGCCACCAGCATGGCCTTTGCCGCCGCCTACTGGCATTGGTTCTTCCTGATTCAGCCGGCGCCGTTCCCGGAGACCCTGATCAATGCCGAGCCCGCGTTCTTCATCGACAAGCTGCTGGGCTTGCGCCACGCGGGCCCGAGCCCATTCGCCCCCGATGCGATGGCTGCGTATGTCGCCGCGATGCAGGAGCCGGCGCGCGTCCATGCGATGTGCGAGGACTATCGCGCCGCCGCTACCATCGATCTGGACCACGACCGCGCCGACCGCGAGGCCGGGCGCAAGCTGGCCATGCCTGTGCGCGTGCTATGGGGCGAACACGGCGTGGTGGCGCGCTGCTTCGAGCCGCTGGCGCTCTGGCAGGCCCTGGGCGACGCGGTCAGCGGCGCGACGCTGCCGTGTGGCCACTATGTTCCGGAAGAGGTGCCCGAGCCGCTGCTTGAGGAAATGCTCGAATTCTTCCGTTAGATAACAGTGGGTCACATTCTCACGGGTTAGCCCCTATACCTCGCAATTGTCCGGGGTTGCTAACATCCACCTCCGGCTCCGCCTGTCGGCGGGGTTCGCTGCCGCATATCACCACTTACATAGATAGATGCCGATGGTCATCGTGGCGATTCCACCCGGATCGCCATGTTCGGGCGTGCCATGAAGACTGGCCTGCCCGGCGGCATACGCGGCGTTGGTACGGGGTAAAGAGGGAATCAGGAGAGACGTATATGAAACGAGTTGCATTGAAATTCGCGGCCGTGCTGGCTGTTGCTGGCGTGGGCGTTTTCTCGGGAGCACAGGCGCAGGAATATCCTGCCGGCAAGCCCGTGCAGGCGGTGGTGCCGTTTGCTGCTGGCGGCCCGACCGACAAGGTCGCGCGCGAACTGACGATGGTGATGTCCAAGCACCTGGGCACCACGATCGTGATCGAAAACCTGGGTGGCGCCGGCGGCACGATTGGCGCCAAGAAGGTGGCTCAGTCCAAGGGTGACGGCTACACGATCCTGATCCACCACATCGGCATGTCCACCGCCCCGGCGCTGTACCGCAACCTGGGCTTCGATCCGCTCAAGGACTTCGAGATGGTCGGCGAGATCGCCGACGTGCCGATGGTGCTGGTGGGTAACAAGCAACTTCCGCCGGCCAGCTTCAAGGAGCTGGTGCCGTACATCAAGGCCAATTCCAGCAAGCTGTCGCTGGCCAATGCCGGTATCGGCTCGGCCTCGCACCTGTGCGGCCTGCTGTTCCAGAGCGCAATCCAGACCGAACTGACCACCGTGCCGTACAAGGGTACTGCGCCGGCGCTGACCGACATCCTCGGCGGCCAGGTGAACCTGATGTGCGACCAGACCACCAACATCGCCGGCCAGCTCAAGGCGGGCGCGCTCAAGCCGTACGCGGCAATGCAGCCGCGCCGCGTGGAAGCATTCAAGGACATCCCGACCGCCGCCGAGCAGGGCCTGCCGGGTGTGGAAGTGAAGATCTGGCACGCGATGTACGCGCCGAAGGGCACGCCGAAGCCGGTGATCGACAAGCTGTCGGCCGCGCTGCAGAAATCGGTGGCCGACCCGAACTTCCGCGCCAAGATGGCTGAACTCGGTGCCGAGGCCGTGCCGGCCCAGCGCGCCACGCCGGATTCGCTGCGCGTGTTCCTGGCGTCGGAAATCAACAAGTGGACGCCGGTGATCAAGAAGGCGGGTGTCTACGCGGACTGATCGGCAATCGCTGCTCCGTGCCGCAAAGGCCACGCGTATCGCGTGGCCTTTTTTATTGTCCGTCCCGCCCGCAGATAGGGATGGCGGCGGGAGAACGGGCGATTTCCTATATTGGAGAACCGTATCGGCGCCGGGCTCTTGAAAGCTGCCGAGCCGGCGCCACCTACGCGGCTGACACCTATCACGGAAGGCACCATGGAACAGTATCACGGCACCACCATCGTCAGCGTCCGCCGCGGCAATCAGGTCGCACTGGGCGGTGACGGCCAGGTCACGCTGGGCAATATCGTGATGAAGGGCACCGCGCGCAAGGTACGCCGCATCTACAACGGCAAGGTGCTGGTTGGGTTTGCCGGCAGCACGGCCGATGCTTTCTCACTGCTCGACCGCTTCGAAGCCAAGCTCGAGAAGTACCAGGGCAACCTGACCCGCGCCGCGGTGGATCTCGCCAAGGACTGGCGCTCGGATCGCGCGCTGCGCCGCCTGGAAGCCATGCTGATCACGGCAGACAAGGACACCACGCTGGTCATCACTGGCAACGGTGATGTGCTCGACCCCGAAGGCGGCATCGCCGCGATCGGCTCGGGCGGCGCCTACGCGCAGTCCGCGGCCAAGGCACTCGTGGAGAACACGGAGCTGCCGCCGAAGGACGTGGTCGAAAAGGCCCTGACCATCGCGGGCGAGCTCTGCATCTACACGAACACCAATTTCGTTATCGAAACCCTCGACTGACGCGCTGAACGGATTCCCATGTCGCACACCATGACCCCGTCGGAAATCGTTTCCGAACTCGACAAGCACATCATCGGCCAGAACAAGGCCAAGAAGGCCGTGGCCGTGGCGCTGCGCAACCGCTGGCGCCGCCAGCAGGTGGCAGAGCCGCTGCGCCAGGAAATCACGCCGAAGAACATCCTGATGATCGGGCCGACTGGCGTCGGCAAGACCGAAATCGCGCGCCGTCTGGCCAAGCTGGCCGATGCGCCGTTCATCAAGATCGAGGCAACCAAGTTCACTGAAGTCGGCTACGTCGGCCGCGATGTGGACACGATCGTGCGTGACCTGGCCGAAATGGCCGTCAAGCAGACGCGCGAATCGGAAATGAAGAAGGTGCGCACCAAGGCCGAAGACGCCGCCGAGGACCGCCTGCTGGACGTGCTGCTGCCGCCGCCGCGCGACATCGGCTTTGCCCAGCACGAGGAGAAGGACTCGAACACGCGCCAGGTCTTCCGCAAGAAACTGCGCGAGGGCGAGCTCGACGAGAAGGACATCGAGCTCGAGGTCTCCGCTGGGATGCCGAACATGGACATCATGGGCCCCCCGGGCATGGAAGACATGACCGAGCAGATCCGTTCGATGTTCGCGGGTCTGGGCCAGGGCAAGAAGGCGCGCCGCAAGATGAAGGTCAAGGACGCGTTCAAGCTGCTGATCGATGAAGAGGCCGCCAAGCTCGTCAATGAAGAAGAGCTCAAGCACAAGGCCATCGCCAACGTCGAACAGAACGGCATCGTGTTCCTGGACGAGATCGACAAGATCGCCAGCCGCAGCGAAGTGGGCGGCGGCGAAGTGTCGCGCCAGGGCGTGCAGCGAGATCTGCTGCCGCTGGTGGAAGGCACCACGGTGAACACGAAGTACGGGATGATCAAGACCGACCACATCCTGTTCATCGCGTCCGGCGCGTTCCATCTGTCGAAGCCGAGTGACCTGATTCCGGAACTGCAGGGTCGCTTCCCGATCCGCGTGGAACTCGAATCGCTGTCGGTGCAGGACTTCGAGGCCATCCTCACGCAGACCGATGCCAGCCTGACCAAGCAGTACCAGGCGTTGCTGAAGACCGAGGAAGTGGAACTGCAGTTCTCGCCGGATGGCATTCGCCGCCTGGCCGAGATCGCGTTCTCGGTCAACGAGAAGGTCGAGAACATCGGCGCGCGCCGCCTGTACACGGTGATGGAGCGCCTGCTCGAGGACCTGTCGTTCCACGCAACGAAGTCGTCGGGGGAAACCGTGACAGTCGATGCGGCATACGTCGATGCGCGCCTGGGTGACCTGGCGGGCAACGAGGATCTGTCGCGCTACGTGCTGTAACGCAGGCCGAAGTCTGAAAGTAAAAGAGCCGGGTGACCGGCTCTTTTCGTTTGGGGTGGCGTCGGACGCCCGGTTACTCAGTGCGAGTGCACGTGGCCGCCGGCAGGTGGCAACACCTCAAGCTCCGCTGCCGGGGTCTTCAGGTCCCGGGTGGTCTGGCCATCGGCGGGAATCTGGGTCCACTCGGACTTGCCGCTCTCGCATTCCTGTAGCACCGGGAAGTAGAGCTTGCCGCCCTGTTCGGGCAGCTTCATCAGCATGCGGAATTCGTCGAAGTGTTCGTCGGCGAGCGTGTTGCCAAACCACCGGATCGTATGCACGTCCTCGTCGATAGTCTTGCCGTGCGAGGTATAGGGCTTGGCGAGCTTCGCCCGTTTGATCTCGAGTTGCCAGCCCGGCTTCGGTTGCGGATGCACGCCCTGTACGCCATCCGGGATTGTCACCGTTACCGCGCGCGTCGCGCTGCCGTTGCAGCCATGACCGACCAGCAACGTGCCCTTGTAGTAGCTGCCCGCGGGCGCCTGCTTCTGTTCGAAAACGATATGGGCCGAAGCCATGGGGGCGGCAACGATAAGCAACGATGCCAGCAGGGTGCGGATGTTCATGGGAAAAGGTCAGGATGGCGAGCCGTGATAGCGCGTCAGTCTAGCGCCAAAGCACCCTTGCGCCGTGCGACCTGGTGACGCAGCACATGGCGAGAGGCCGTTCACGTCCTCGGCTGGGCGTTGATGTCAGCGCGATGTATTGCCTCTGCTCACGCCGGTAAGGTTGGTAAGCATTGGTAAGCACACTGGCGCGGTTCTATCGGGAAATGAGACCCTTGCGCATCTTGATGGTCCTGGGAGTCTGCCCATGTCGCAGAACATTTCGCGAACCCCCTTTTTCCATCGCAACCAGGTGCGCAAGCGCCGAGTGGCGATGGCCACTGTTGGCGTTATGGCCGGCATTACCGCGGCAACGTTGTTCCTGTGTGTCCGTCCAACGATGGCGCAGCAGGGTGTCGCCGCATTGCCGGTGACAGATTCGGCCCATGCCGACCAGCCTGAACGTCGCGCCATGCACGAAGGTCAGGCCGCGGTGGCGGCCTTGGCGATGGCGTCCGGCGCGATGGTGACGCTGGCCGATCGCCATGCGACTGATGCCGTGCGCATTGCCGATGCGTCTGCGTCGGCGGATGCCGACGATCTTGGTTGGGATTACGTCCAGCTGCGCCTGTGAGCCAGTGCGATGGCCGCGCGGCTGGCGCGAGCCGGCCGGATTCAGCGTGAAACCGGCCGCTTGCCCAGCTTGCGCTGCAAGGTGCGCCGATGCATATTCAGCGCGCGCGCCGTGGCCGAGATATTGCCCCCATGCTCGGTGAGCACACGTTGAATATGCTCCCATTCGAGCCGTGCCACCGATAGCGGCACCGGTTCCTCCAGCGCGGCCTCGGCCGCATCCTCGGAAACACCCGCCATCAGCGCGGTCAGGATCGAGTCGACATTGGCCGGCTTGGCCAGATACTCATCAGCCCCTTGTTTGACCGCGGCCACGGCCGTGGCGATGCTTGCGTAGCCGGTCAGCACCAGGATGCGCGCATCGGGCAACGCCGCGCGCAGCGGCGCCACCAGATGCAATCCCGATTCCGAGGCTGACGTGCCGCCCGACTCCGGCGGCGGTCCCAGATGCAGATCCAGCGTGACGTAGGCGAATGGTGTCCTGCCGGCCAGGGCCAGCGCTTCGGCGCCGTTATGGGCGACCTGCACGGCATAGCCGCGGCGCGTGAGGGCGCGGGCCAGGGTGCCGGAAAAAACTTCGTCGTCATCGATGACGAGGAAGGGCATGGCGTCGTTGGAGGCGGTGACGTCGGTCATCACGGTTGGAAGTCGGGTTGTGCGGCGATGGCGCGTTCGGATGCGGCCGTGAGCGGAAGGCGAAGTTCGAGCACCGTGCCGCCCGCCGGATTGTCATGCCACGAGATCTGGCCGCCGAGCTGGCGCGCGGCGCTCTGCGCGAGGTACAGGCCGATGCCCTGGCCACCATGGGCGCTGGCCACCGGCGATTCGCCCAGCCTTGCGCGCAGCCCCGGCGGAAGGCCGTGGCCGTGATCAGTGACGCGGTACACCAGCGCATCGGCCTCGCGCGCGATGTCCAGCCGCAGCGGTGGCCCCTGGCGATGGTCATGCCCGGCGGCCTGCTGGCTGCGCGCGGCATTGTCGAGCGCGATCGTCAGGATCTGGCTGATGCGTGCCGTGTCCACGGCCTGCGCGGCCGCATCGGGCGCGGCACCGGCCTGCAGGCTTGCCTGTGGATGACGCAGTTGCCAGCGTTCGACGAACGGCGCCAGCCACGCATCGATTCGCTGCGGTGCCAGTGTTTCATGGTCGGCGCGCAGCCGGGCCAGGATCGAACGGCAGAGTTCAAGCTGCTGTTCCATCGTGCGGAGGTCGGCCTGGTAGTCGGCCACCGGTGTGTCGCTGCGATTCGTGTTCTCGGCGTCGGCACGCAGTTCCCCGGCGATCACGGCCAGCGTGGCCAGCGGGGTGCCGATCTCGTGCGCCACGGCGGCGGCCTGGTCATTGAGCGCCTCCACGCGCGCCTCGCGCAGCAGCAGCTCGCGCGCCTCGTTCAGTTGCGCGTCGCGCTGGCGCAGCGCGTTGGACAGCCGCGCCACGAAGAACGCGATCATCACCGCACTGGCCACAAAGTTGAGCCACATCCCGGCCAGGTGATAGTTCACCGCGTTGTCGGGGTTGTGCAGATCGAGCGGTATGTACTCGAGCAGCAGCATCGAATAGCAGGCCAGCGCGTACGCCGCGAGCGTCACCACCAGCCGCCACGGCAGGATGGCCGAGGCAATCGCCAGTCCGGGCAGGTAGAACGACACGAATGGATTGGTCGCGCCGCCCGTGTAGAACAAGATGGCCGACAGCGCGGTCAGGTCGACCATCATCTGCACCATCAGCTCGGCGTCGGACGGCGCCGTGCCGTGGCGCGTGTGCCAGTGCAGGCGCGCCACGGTGAACACGTTGAACACGGTCTGGACGGCGAACAGGAACAGCAGCGGCTTGTAGGGCAGGGCGATGCCGGCCAGCGACTCGCATGACACCAGCAGCAAGGCCTGGCCCGCCAGCAGCGCCCAGCGCAGCCAGCTAAGGCGGCGCAGGCTCACCAGGCTGTGACGCTGCGGCGCCGTGCCGATGGGCGGGGCGACGGAGGGCGGTAGGGTGGACATGACGATCGGGGGATGCATGGCGCGAGTGTAGCAATGCCGCGGATCGGCGCTTGCAACGTGCGACACAGTGCCGCATTCTGAACGGCGGGCGGCGCTGCCAGACTGCGAGGTTCAGATCGCGGCAAGACACGCGGGGTGCTGCGTGATCTAATGACCGCCCTCAACACCCAATTCGTGCTGAATCGTGGAGATGTTCCCTATGCAAGCCAAGTTCCGCGCGGCCCGCGCCGCATCGATCGCAACCCTCGCCCTGGCCGGTCTGCTGGCCAGCGCCCAGGCCATGGCGCAAGTCGACGTCAGCGACGCCTGGGTGCGCGGCACCGTGCCGGCGCAGACCGCGTCTGGCGCGTTCATGACGCTGCACGCGCATCAGGACGCCAAGCTGGTCGGCGTGTCGTCGCCGGTGGGCACCGCCGAACTGCATGAAATGAAGATGGAAAACAACGTCATGCGGATGCGCCAGATTCCCTCGCTGGATCTGCCGAAGATGCAGGACGTGCAACTGAAGCCGGGCGGCTATCACGTGATGCTGATGGGCCTGAAGCAGCAGCTCAAGGCGGGCGACACGGTGCCCATCACGCTGAAGTTCGAGCAGAACGGCAAGGTGGTCGAGCAGCAGGTGAGCGCGCAGGTTCGCGACATGACCGCTTCCGCGCAGGGTGGCGGCCACGGCGATCACAAGCACTGAAGCAGCGATGCGCTGATTTCCGGTGCTGATCCGGGTACGTTGAGCGTCGGCACCGGACCCCGTCAGGGGTCATCGGACGGGGTGGTCAGCCGCGCAGGCTGATCGCGTCGGAGCTTTCCGCTTCCGGCGCGACCGCTTGCAATACCCGTTCGCGTAGCCAGGTCAGTCCCGGGTCCGCGTCGGCCTTCGCCGGCCAGATCATGCAGAACGCGAAGCCGGGGATCGTGAACGGCGCCTCGAAGATCGCCAGACGGTCGTCTGCCAGCGCTTCCAGCGAGCGGCGCGCGGTGGTCAGGACCATGTTGGTGCCAAGGATCAGGCCGGGCGCCACGCTCCAGTGCGGCACGGTGCAGGCGATCTTGCGTCGCCCGCCCAGTCGGGTCACGGCCGCGTCGATGGCGTCCCCGCGCTCGGTGGCTGCGGTCACCAGCACGTGCGAGCGCGCCAGATAGGCCACGTGATCTAGCCGGCCCGTATCGCGAACCGTTGCGGCGTCCACGGCACATGCAAAATCGTCGTCGAACAGCACCGCGGTGCGCACGCCTTCCGGCTCGAATGCGAAGGCGCCGAATGCCAGGTCGATCTGGCCATCCGCTACCTGAGCGGTCATCGTTTCCAGACTGCCCTGCGTGACGGTGAGGTCAATATTGGGCGCGGCCTTGCGCACCGTGCGCAGCAGGCGCGGCAACACCACCAGCGAACCATAGTCGGACATCGCCAGCTTGAACGTCCGCCGGGCCGTGGCGGGCTGGAAGCCACCGGGCCCCAGCAGGATGCGGACCTGCGCGAGCGCCTCGGCCAGTGGCGCGGCCAGTTCGTGGGCGCGCGCGGTCAGCACCAGGCCGCCCTGGCCACGTACCAGCAGGGGATCGTCGAGCAACTGGCGCAGCCGCGCCAGCGAGTGGCTCACGGCGGGTTGACTGAGCTGCAGGCGCAGTGCGGCGCGCGAAATATGGCGTTCCGCAAGCAGCGCTTCCAGCACCACCAGAAGGTTGAGGTCGATTCCACGAAGGCTATTCATGCCGCGAATGTTAAACCGAACTTGGGGTGTTTGGGCATTCGCTGCTCTAAAAATTCAATCTGGAGCAACGGCGTCCTGGGGGACGTCGTCCTGCCGCTGCCGAAGGCAGGTTGGACACAGGCAATGTTGGCCCGCCACGATCTTGCGCGACGGCAGCAGCGGCAGGCTGGCGCACCAGCATTCGGGCAGCCCGGCCACGTAGCCACAGACGAACGCGGCGCCGCAACGGCTGCAATGTTCGACCGGGCGCAACTGGCCTGTCTGGATCGTCGACGGATCGGTCATCGTATGCCACTCATCCGGATTGCAATGTGGTCGCGGGTTTCTTGTAAAATCGGCGCCTGCCGTGGCCGGATGGCGCACCCGGGGGGATCCCCGTGACGCGCTGCTTCCCAGACGGCTATTGCCGCAACGCCGGCCTCGCGCGTCCTTTGCCTGTCCGGCGGACGATTAGTCATGATACCTGCTCCACATCACACGGAATGTCCAAAGCCATGAACGCTGACAATCCTGAGCCTGCTACCAAGTCGGTTGCGGCCATCGCTCCCTCCCTCAAGGCTGAAATCCTTGCCGAGGCGCTGCCTTATATCCGGAAGTTCCACGGCAAGACCATCGTGGTCAAGTACGGTGGCAACGCGATGACGGAAGAGAAACTCAAGCACGGTTTCGCGCGCGACGTGATCCTGCTGAAGCTCGTCGGCATGAACCCGGTGGTTGTGCACGGCGGTGGCCCGCAGATCGACGAGGCGCTCAAGAAGGTCGGCAAGGTCGGCACGTTCATCCAGGGGATGCGCGTGACCGACGAAGAGACGATGGAAGTGGTCGAATGGGTGCTCGGCGGCGAAGTCCAGCAGGACATCGTCATGCTGATCAACCAGTACGGCGGCCAGGCCGTGGGCCTGACCGGCAAGGACGGCGGGCTGATCCGCGCCAAGCGTCTGCAGATGCCGGACCGCGAGAACCCGGGCACCTTCATCGACATCGGCTACGTGGGTGATATCGAGGCGATCAACCCGGCCGTGGTGAAGGCGCTGCAGGACGATGCCTTCATCCCCGTGATCTCGCCGATCGGTTTCTCCGACGATGGCCAGGCCTACAACATCAACGCCGATGTGGTGGCTGGCAAGATGGCCGAGATCCTCAAGGCCGAGAAGCTCGTCATGATGACGAACATCCCGGGCGTGATGGACAAGAAGGGCAACCTGCTGACCGACCTGTCCGCGCGCGAGATTGAGGAACTGTTCGCCGACGGCACGATCTCGGGCGGCATGCTGCCGAAGATCTCGTCGGCGCTCGACGCGGCCAAGAGTGGTGTGCACTCGGTGCACATCATCGACGGCCGCATCGAACACTCGCTGCTGCTCGAAATCCTGACCGAACAGGCCTTCGGCACGATGATCCGCTCGCACTGAGCGCGTCATAGGGGAATCCGCCGCGTGCGGGTTCCCGCCTCTTCCTCCATTTCCAGATACCCGCGTGTTCATTCGTCAGCCCACCCAGCGTCGCGGCGTAGAACGCGCTCGCCTGCATTCCTCCCACCGGCCGCGGCGCCATCTGGTCCGCGGCGTGGCCGGCAACACGTCTGGCGACACCGTCTGGCTGTTCGATCTCGACAACACGCTGCACGATGCCTCGCACGCCATCTTTCCGGCGATCAACCGACTGATGACGGCCTACGTGGCGCGTGTGCTCGGCTGCGACGACGCTACGGCCAGCCGGGTGCGCGTCGACTACTGGCAGCGCTACGGCGCCACGCTGCTCGGCATGGTCCGCCACCATCAGGTCGATCCGGCGGACTTCCTGCGCGCCGCGCATGATTTCCCCGAGCTGGCGGACATGGTGCGCGTGCGACGAGGTCTGGTGGCCGCACTGCGCCAGTTGCCGGGGCGGAAGATCCTGGTCACGAACGCACCGCGCAACTACGCGCGCAGCGTGATGGCGATCGCTGGCATCGATCGATGTTTCGAGCGGGTCGTGGCCATCGAGGACATGTGGGTGCACGGACACCTGCGTCCGAAACCGGACCGCCGCATGATGCTGCGATTGCTGGCGCAGATCGGCGTGGCGCCGCACCGGGCGGTACTGGTGGAAGACACGCTGTCGCACCTCAAGCACTATGCGGGGTCGGGTATCCGCAGGGCCTGGGTGACCGGCTACCTGCGCACGATCGCGCCGTCACGGCCGCACGTGGTGGTGCCGGCTCAGGACGCCAGCGTGCCCGGCGCGGCGCGTGACGCGGTCACTCGCTCGACGCTGGCTGCCGAAGACCGCCAGCGCGTGGCGCATCTGGCGCAGGAACGGTCGGTGACGCTGGTGGCGGCCGAGAGCCAGGACCCCACCCGTGCGGCAACCACGCCACAGTCGCAGCCCGATCATTTGCCGCGTATGCGGGCACGCGTGACGAATCGGCCCGGCTATGTGGACATAAAAGTACAATCGATGCATCAACTCCTACGACGAATGTGGAGAACCGGGTCATGACTCAAACCATTTCAAGCCAGGCAGAGGCGGACACGCCCGCTGGCCACTCGCCGGAAGCGGCGCCCGCGCGCAAGCGTCCGCGCCCGGGTGAACGCCGTATCCAGATCCTCCAGACGCTGGCAGGGATGCTCGAACACCCGCGCGGGGAAAAGATCACCACCGCGGCGCTGGCTGCGAAGCTCTCGGTATCCGAGGCCGCGCTGTACCGGCACTTTGCCAGCAAGGCGCAGATGTTCGAAGGCCTGATCGGCTTCATCGAGCAGACCGTCTTCGGCCTGATCAACCAGATCACCACGCAGGAAGAGCATGGGCTGCGCCAGGCGCAGGCGATCGTGCGCATGCTGCTGTCGTTCGCCGAGAAGAACCCCGGCATGACGCGTGTGCTGACTGGCGAGGCGCTCGTCGGCGAACACGAGCGCTTGCAGGAGCGCATCAACCAGATGATCGACCGTATCGAGGCGTCGCTGCGTCAGTGTCTGAAGGTGGCCGTCAGTCAGGCGGCGTTTCCGCCCGATGCCGATATTCCGTTGCGCGTGGCGCTGATCACGGCGGCCGTGCAGGGGCACTGGCATCGCTTCGTGAAGAGCGGTTTCCGCAAGGCGCCGACCGAGAATATCGATGCGCAACTGCGCATCCTGCTGGGCTGATCCGAACAGGAGCAGGCACAAAAAACGGTTTGCACTATAATGTGCGGGTCGCGCCGATTTGATGACTGGCTTGCGGGCGCGCGGCGATGGGAAGGGAAGTCTTCCGGTTGCCAATATAAATGCGGCTAAAGAGGTTGGGTCGGTGCCTCGCGGAAGATTCATGCATGGCACCGGCACGCGGGACACCGCGAACGCCCGACTTGGCTGCGAAGCATCACACGCACTGCCAGTCGGGTTTTTTTATGCCTGCCTCACTCGCGGGCCCCGCTCATGACCGATGTCGCTCCTCCCGCTGGTGTGCTCGACGTGCCGACCGATTCCGTCGGTGTCGTTACGCCCCAGCGCATGCATTTTTCGGAGCCGCTGCAGCTCCGCAACGGCAGCCAGATCGCCGACTACGACCTGATGGTCGAAACCTACGGCACGCTGAACGCCGCGCGGACCAATGCCGTGCTGGTCTGTCACGCGCTCAACGCCTCGCACCACGTCGCCGGCATCGCCGCGGACAATCCGCGCGATATCGGCTGGTGGGACAACATGGTGGGCCCCGGCAAGCCGCTCGACACCAACCGCTTCTTCGTGATCGGCGTGAACAACCTCGGCTCGTGCTTCGGATCGACCGGGCCGATGAGCACCAATCCGTCGACCGGGGCGCCGTATGGCGCGTTGTTCCCGGTGGTGACGGTGGAAGACTGGGTCAACGCGCAGGCGCGCGTGGCCGACATATTCGGCATTCAACAGTTCGCCGCCGTGATGGGCGGCAGCCTGGGCGGCATGCAGGCGCTGGCCTGGAGCCTGATGTATCCGGAGCGGCTGCGCCACTGCATCGTGGTGGCTTCCACGCCGAAACTGTCCGCGCAGAACATCGCGTTCAACGAGGTCGCGCGCAGTTCCATCCTGTCGGACCCGGATTTCCACGGCGGCAACTACTACGCGCACAACGTCAAGCCGAAGCGCGGCCTGCGCGTGGCGCGGATGATCGGCCATATCACCTATCTGTCCGACGAGGACATGGCCGAGAAATTCGGCCGCTCGCTGAAGGCCGAGGACATCCGCTTCTCGTTTGACGTCGAGTTCCAGGTGGAAAGCTACCTGCGTTACCAGGGCGACAAATTCGCCGAGTACTTCGACGCGAATACCTACCTGCTGATCACGCGCGCGCTCGACTACTTCGATCCGGCGCTGGCGCACGGTGGCGACCTGACGCGCGCCATGGCGCAGACGCAGGCCGGCTTCCTGGTCGTCAGTTTCACCACGGACTGGCGCTTTGCGCCGAACCGCAGCCGCGAGATCGTCAAGGCGCTGCTCGACAACAAGCGACCGGTGTCGTACGCGGAGATCGACGCTCCGCACGGCCACGATGCCTTCCTGCTCGACGACGCCCGCTATCACAACCTGATGCGCGCCTACTACGACCGCATCGCAGAGGAGATCGGCGCATGAACGCGGCTTCCAATCCGAATATCCTCGCGCTGCGTCCGGACTTCCGCGCTATCGCGCGCTGGATCGAACCGAACTCCACCGTGCTCGACGCCGGCTGCGGCGACGGCAGCCTGCTGCGCGTGCTGCAGGACGAACTGGACGTTCAGGCCTACGGCATCGAGATCCGCGATGAAGAGGTACTGGCTTGCGCCCAGAAGGGGGTGCATGTCATCCAGCAGAACCTGGAAGGGGGGCTGGCGCTGTTCGAGGACCAGAGCTTTGACACGGTGATCCTGTCCCAGACGCTGCAGACCATCCACAACACGGCCCAGGTGCTGCGCGACACCCTGCGCGTGGGCCGCGAGTGCATCGTCTCGTTCCCGAACTTCGGCTACTGGCCGCACCGGCTGTCGGTGTTTCGTGGCCGGATGCCGGTGTCCGAGTCGCTGCCGTACCAGTGGTACAACACGCCGAACGTGCGTGTGCTGACGATCAGCGATTTCGAGGCGCTGGCGCCCAAGGTGGGCCTGCGCGTGCTCGACCGCGTGGTGATGCATGAGGGTGTGACGGTGAACTGGGGCGTCAACTGGCGCGGCAGCCTGGCGGTGTACCGAGTCTGCGCGGTCTGATGGGGTATCGGTCCGATGAGTCGATAGCTTGACGCAAGCCTCTGGCAGGCATACCGTACGTGAGTTACCGAACGATCGTACTATTTCCTGCCATGACGCAAGCGCCCCTGCATCCACTCGATCAAGCACTGAAGCTCGAACCCGCTGGCGAACATCGCTATGTGGGCCATACCAGCCAGGCTTACTGGAACATGATCGGCCCGTTCGGCGGAGCCACCGCGGCCGTGATGCTGCAGGCCGCCCTGGTGCACCCAGAGCGCCTGGGCGACCCGATTGCGCTCACCGTCAACTTTGCGGGGCCGATTGGGGAGGGTGACTTCGAGGTCGAGGCGCGGCCGTCGCGCACCAATCGCTCGACCCAGCACTGGCATCTGGAACTGCGTCAGAACGGCGAGGTGACGACCACCGGCAGCGCCGTGTTTGCCGTGCGTCGCCAAACCTGGAATTCGGGCGAGGCCGTGATGCCGCAGGTGCCCGCCGCCGAATCGCTGCCGGTCATGAGCGGTTTCGCGCCGGTGAAGTGGCTGGGCAGCTATGACATTCGGGCAGTCCGCGGCGCCAAGCCGACCACGGCCCCCGGGACCGAGAACCCCGACAGCCTGTCCCAGTTCTGGATTCGGGACGAACCGGCACGCACGCCCGACTATGCGTCGATGGCGGCATGGTGCGACGCGTTCTATCCGCGCATCTTCCTCAAGCGCGCGGGCTTCGTGCCGGCGGGCACGGTATCCCTGACCACATATTTCCATGCCGATGCCGCCACGCTGGCGGCAGTTGGCGACAGCCATGTGCTGGGCTGCGCGCAGGCGCGCGTGTTCCGCCAGGGCTTCTTCGACCAGAGCGCGGAGATCTGGAGCGCGAGCGGCGAGTTGCTCGCTACCTCGCACCAGATCGTCTACTACAAGGAATAAGTTACGCCGGGCGCGGCACCGCAGGTTCTGCCGGTTCCCGCGCCTGCGCTTCGTAGCGGTGGACGGTGTTGCGCATGGCCCAGAGCAGCGCAACGCCGGGCACGGCCGCGATGACGGTGCCAAGGTAGAACGGCGCCCATCCCCAGGCTTCGACCATGTAGCCGGAGGTCGGCCCCACGTAGACGCGTCCGATCGACGCCAGCGCAGATAGCAGCGCGTACTGGGTGGCCGAGAATGACCGGTTGCACAGCGTCATCAGCAGCGCCACGAAGGCCGCGGTGCCCATGCCGCCGCAGAGGTTTTCGACGGCGATCGTCGCACCCATCGTCCACAGGTGCGGCGGCGTGACGGACAGGATCCAGTAGCCCAGATTCGACACGCCCTGCAGGATGCCGAACAGCATCAGCGAACGGTACAGGCCCAGGCGCACCATCAGCGAACCGCCGAACAGCGCGCCGATGATCGTCGCGGCCAGCCCCAGCGTCTTGTTGACGATGCCGACCTCGCCCGGATCGAAGCCCAGGCCGCGAATCAGGAACGTGGTCGACAGGCTGCCCGCGAAGGCGTCGCCGAGCTTGTACAGCACGATCAGCAGCAGCAGCCACCACGCGCCCTGGCGGCCAAAGAAATCGCGCAGCGGACCGACTACCGCTTCTTCCAGCGAGCGCGGCGCGCGCGCCGGGACGTCCGGCTCCGGCGCCCAGATCAGCGTGACCAGCCCAACGCTCATCAGCGCCGCCATCAGCAGGTACATGTGTGGCCACCCCAGCACGCGATCGGCCAGATAGAGCGCCAGCCCACCCGACACCAGCATCGCCAGCCGGTAGCCGAGCACCTTGACCGCCGCGCCGGCGCCGCGCTCGGACGGGCGTAGCACGTCGGTGCTGTAGGCATCGAACACGATGTCCTGCGAAGCCGACAGGAAGGCGACCAGTGTGGCCAGCGCGGCCAGCGCCCACAGTGCCTCGTGGGGTGGGCAAAACGCCATCGCCGCGATGCTGCCCACCAGCCCGAGCTGCGTGACCAGCAGCCAACCGCGCCGACGGCCCAGTAGCGGCGGCGTGAAGCGGTCCATCAGCGGAGCCCAGAGGAACTTGAAGATATAGGCCTGGCCGACCAGCGAGAAAAAGCCGATCGTCTTGATGTCCAGCCCTTCGACCGTCATCCACGCCTGCAGCGTGCCCGAGGTCAGCGCCAGGGGGAGTCCGGAGGCAAAACCGAGCGTCAGCATGGCCCCGATGCGGCGATTGCGGAAGATGTCGAGATAGTCTTGAAAAGTCATGATGGCGAGGACGGCGCGCGGCTGGCTGTGTATTATTGCATCACCAATTCCGCGCCCCCGAACAAGTCGAAATTTTCTACCCAGCGAGCCCTGCCTTGAACCCGAACGTGTCCGACACATCGTGCCGGTTGCGCCAGCAGGCCGTGGCCGCAGCCTTCGTACTGGCTGCCGCGCTGGGCGCCGCGCATCCGCTTCCCGCGCGGGCGCAGGGAGTTGCCGTGGTTTCCGCGCCCGACGATGGCGTGCGGGTTGATCGCCGCTATTCGAAGGTGCGGGACATCGTGCCGATGGAGGTGATCGACCAGCAGGCGGCGCGCGAGTACGAACAGGTCAAGCAGGAAGCGATCGCCAAGCACACGCTGGTCGACGAAGACGATCCGCAGGTGAAGCGCCTGCGCGAGATCGGCATCCGGCTGCTGCCGCAGACCGTGCTCTGGAATCCGCGCGCCGGGCGCTGGGCCTGGGAAATCAACCTGATCCGGTCCAAGCAGGTCAACGCCTTCTGCATGCCGGGTGGCAAGATGGCCGTCTATTCCGGCCTGCTCGATGAGCTCAATCTGACCGACGACGAAGTGGCCATGGTCATGGGCCACGAGATCTCGCACGCATTGGAAGAACACGCCCGCCAGCGCGCGGCGCAGGCCGAGATCTCGAACCTGGGCGCAAACGTGGTGTCGCAACTGACCGGCTTCGGCAACCTTGGCAATATGGATATCGGCTCCAATGCCAAGATGCTGTCGCTGCGCTTTTCGCGTCAGGAAGAGACCGAAGCCGACCTGATCGGCATGGATATCGCCGCGCGCGCCGGGTATGACCCCCGCGCGGCCATCACGCTTTGGCAGAAGATGGGCGCAGTGCTCAAGGCCGGCGACGAGTTCACCTCGACCCATCCGTCCGGCCGCAGCCGGATCGCCGTGCTTCAGGCGCATATGAATGAAGTGCTGCCGCTCTATGCCAAGGCCATGAATATGCCGATGGAAAAGCTGCCGCCTTACAAGGCCAATATGGCTGACCTGCACGACGCGCCGGTCGACGCGGGTGACGAGGATCTCCAGCATCCGCTGAAAAAGTAGCGGCGGTGGCCCGGACGGGCGAAAAAAAACCGGCTCAGATCGAGCCGGTTTTTCTTTTGAAGCGGGCGAGACCTCAGGCAACGAGCCCCGTGGCTTCGTCGGCGCCGATATGGACGTTCATGCATTGCACGGCCGCACCGGCCGCACCCTTGCCGAGGTTGTCCAGGCGCGCCACCAGGTTCAGGCGTTCTTCGTTGCCGAAGACGAACAGGTCCACGCGGTTGGTGTCGTTGTTCGCCTGGACGTCGAAGAAGCCGTTGTCCAGATTGGCGTCGCTGTTGAACGGATGGACGCGCACGAACTGCTCGCCTTCATAGTGCTTGCGGTAGATGTCGAGGATGGCTTCCGCATCGGCCTTGCGCGACAGCAGCCCCGGATACACCGGCACCGTCACGGCCAGACCCTTCAGGAAGTTGCCGACGATCGGGTTGAAGATCGGCGCCTGCGACAGGCCGGTCTGCACACGCATTTCCGGCAGGTGCTTGTGCGCCAGACCCAGCGCGTACGGACGCGGGCTCATCAGCTTCGGATTTCCGCCGGCTTCGAACTCCGCGATCATCGACTTGCCGCCGCCGCTGTAACCGGTCAGCGAGAACGCCGAAGCCGGATAGTCGGCAGGCATCAGGCCGGCTTCCACCAGCGGACGCACGGCCAGCACGAACGCGCTGGCGTGGCAGCCCGGCACGGCGATGCGCTTGCTGCTGCGCACCTTCTCGCGCTGGCCACGGGTCAGTTCCGGCAGGCCGTAGGCCCAGTTGTCAGCCGTGCGGAACGCCGTGCTGGCGTCGATCACGCAGGTGTCGGGGTTGGTCACCAGCGACACGGCCTCGCGCGAGGCCACGTCCGGCAGGCACAGGAAAGAGACGTCCGAGGCGTTCAGGAATCGTGCTCGCTCCTGCGGGTCCTTGCGCTTGTCATCGGCAATGCGCAGCAGTTCCACATCGGTGCGACCCGAGAGATAGTCAAGCAGCCGGAGACCGGTGGTGCCTTCCTGACCATCGACGAACACTTTGAAAACCATGGCGGACTCACTCTGAAAAATGCGAAAAGTCTCGCGTCCTTGGGGGCGGAGAACCAGCATTGTAGCGAGGTTGGGTGTCTGGTGCAGGGTTTACGCGAGAGCGGCGGCCGCAGCCATCCGATCAGGCTGCTGAAGCTGCTGGACCGTCACCCGAACCTGTTCGATGAGACGCGCGCCATCTGAAGGCGGACGGCACCCCCGGCGTTGCGCCGGGGGATGCGCACATCACAACGGAAAATCGTAATCGATCGACAGCGGGGCGTGGTCGCTGAACTTCTCGTCCTTGTAGATCGACGTAGCCTTGGCGGTAGCCGCGATTTTCGCCGTGGTCAGGTGGTAATCGATGCGCCACCCCACGTTCTTCGCGTACGCCTGACCGCGGTTGCTCCACCATGTGTACTGTTCGGGGCGCGGGTCCAGCTGGCGGAATACGTCGACATAGCCGTGGTTGTCGAACAGTTCGCCGATCCAGGCGCGCTCTTCGGGCAGGAAACCGGAGTTTTTCAGGTTGCCCTTCCAGTTCTTGATGTCGATTTCCTTGTGGGCGATGTTCACGTCACCGCACAGCACGATCTCGCGGCCGCTGGCTTTCAGCTCCAGCAGGTGCGGCAGGAAGGCTTCCATAAAGCGGAACTTGGCCTGCTGGCGCTCCTCCGAGCTTGAGCCGGAAGGCACGTAGACCGAGATCACGGCGAGGTGCGGATACTGCACTTCGACGTAGCGACCCTCAGCATCGAACTCCGTATTGCCGAAGCCGATGATCACGCGCTCCGGCTTGTGGCGGGTATAGAGGCCCACGCCGCTGTAGCCTTTTTTCTCGGCATAGTGGAAGTAGCCGTGATAGCCGTGTGGCGCCAGGAACGCCTCGGTCATGTCGGCTTCCTGGGCCTTGAGTTCCTGAACGCAGACCATGTCCGCTTCCTGCTTGCCCATCCACTCGAAGAAGCCTTTCTTGGAGGCGGAGCGGATGCCGTTGAGGTTGGCGCTGATAATCCGTAACATCTCGGGAAATTTTGAATTCAGAGAGAAAAGATGACGCAGCAGACGACGCCGGACGACCTTAGCCAGTCCTTCATCCGCTTTGCACTGGACGCGGGCGTGCTGTCCTTCGGCGAGTTCGTGACCAAGGCTGGCCGCAAGTCGCCGTACTTCTTCAACGCCGGTTTGTTCAACCAGGGCGCGATGCTGGGCCAGGTGGCGCAATTCTACGCGAAGACCCTGCTGGAATCGGGCGTGCAGTTCGACGTGCTGTTCGGGCCGGCCTACAAGGGCATCACCCTGGCCTCCGCCACGGCGGTGGCGCTGGCCGGTATGGGGCGTGACGTCGGCTTCTCCTACAACCGCAAGGAAGCGAAGGACCATGGCGAAGGCGGCACACTGGTCGGCGCCAAGCTTCAGGGCAAGGTCGTGATCATTGACGACGTGATCTCCGCCGGTACCTCGGTGCGCGAGTCGATGCAACTGATTCGCGCCGCGGGCGCCGAGCCTGCCGCCGTGCTGATCGCGCTGGACCGCATGGAAAAGAGCGGCACGGCCGACAACATCGGCACGCATTCGGCGGTGCAGGATGTGCAGCGCGAGTACGGCATTCCGGTGATCGCGATCGCCACGCTCAAGGACCTGCTGGCGTATCTGGATGCGTCGAAAGACCCGTCGCTCGGGAACTCCCGGGAGGCTGTGGCAGCCTATCGTCAGAAGTACGGCGTCTGACAACGAACACGGCCCCGGATGGGGCCGTTTCTTTTTGGGAGCATGGCGTGGCGGTCAAGCGGCGAAACAAGGAAGCGATCCAAAGGGAAATCGGCGAACAGGGTGGTCCGCCGCAGGATTCATCGTCACCGGCCACACCGGAGCGGGCGAAACGCGGCGCCAGTGCGCGTGGCTCGGTGCTCAGCGAGCATTGCGGCCAGCCGGTCGAGCCCGGTGACGGGCCGCCGCACGAGGCCTACGCGATCCGCGCGCTGGTGCTGCAGGGCGGTGGCGCGCTTGGTTCCTATCAGGCCGGCGTCTACCAGGGGCTGGCCGAAGGGGGCATCCATCCCAACTGGATCGCGGGCATCTCGATCGGCGCGCTCAACGCGGCCGTTATCGCCGGCAATCCTCCCGAGACCCGCGTGGCGCAACTGCGCGCGTTCTGGGAATACATCTGTGCCCAGCCGTGGTTGCCCGGGCTGCCGCTGGAGATGCTTAGCGACTCCGCGCCGACATGGCCCGAGCCGATGCGAATCTGGTTCGACAGCTTCAACGCCGCGCGTGCGATCGTGGAGGGACAACGCGGCTTCTTCTCGCCGCGCGCGGTGACCGACCTCTGGGCGCATTTCGAAGATCCCACGCGGGTCAGCTACTACGACACCGCGCCCTTGAAATCCACGCTCGAGCGGTTCGCCGATTTCGACCGGATCAATCATCCGAAGGGGATGCGCGTGTCGGTGGGCGCCGTCAACGTCCACACGGGCAACTTCGCCTACTTCGACAACACGCGCACCACGCTGCGTCCCGAGCATTTCATGGCGTCGGGCGCGCTGCCGCCGGGATTCCCGGCGATCGAGATCGATGGCGAGTACTACTGGGACGGCGGGCTCGTATCGAACACGCCCTTGCAAGAGGTGCTGACCGCCCAGCCGCGACGCGATGCGCTGATTTTCCAGGTGGACCTGTGGAGCGCCCGTGGCGGGCTGCCGCACAATCTGCAGGACGTGGTCGAGCGCCAGAAAGATATCCAGTACTCCAGCCGCACGCGGGCCATCACCGACTACATGCGCGAGCAGCAGAACTATCGCCGGATGCTTGGCGAAGTGCTGGCGCTGGTGCCGCAGTCAAAGCGCAACGACCCGTGGTATCAGCGGGCAGCGGACCATGCCTGCGACGCACGGCGCAACGTGATTCAACTGATCTATCGTGACAAGTCGTTCGAGGGCAGCGCGAAGGATTACCAGTTCGGCGTGCTGACGATGCACGAGCATTGGGCCAGCGGCCTCGAGGACATTCGCGAAACGCTCAAGCACCCGAAGTGGCTGGCCATGCCGGGGCCGGACCACCCGTTCGTTACCCACGACGTGCATCGCGGCAACGGCGGCAACGACTGATCCGGGCGCCTATTCCACGGTCGCTTATTCCACGGCCACCTTTGCCAGCTCGGGTTTGGGCGGCGGATAGCTTGGCTTGAGTTTGTGGAACACGTCCGCAAGGATCTCCGCGACCATCAGGTTGCGGTGGCTTTTCGAGTCGGCGGGCACGATGTACCAGGGGCACGCCGGCGTGGCTGTGGCGGCAATTGCGGCCTCGTAGCTCTGCTGGTACTCCTTCCAGTACTTGCGCTCTGCCAGATCCTGCATGTCGAACTTCCAGTGCTTCTGCGGATCGGCGATGCGGTCTTCGAGTCGCCGCTTCTGCTCGGCTTTCGAAATGTGCAGGAAGCACTTGATGATCGTCGTCCCGGTCTCCGTCAACATCTCCTCGAACGCGCGGATCTGGCGGAAGCGGCGCTCGCATTCCTCGTCGTCGATCCAGCCATGCACGCGCGTGATCAGCACGTCTTCATAGTGGCTGCGGTTGAAGATGGCGATCTCGCCCTGGCGTGGTACCTGCAGGTGCACGCGCCACAGATAGTCGCGCGCCAGTTCCTCTGCCGTAGGGGCCTTGAAGCTGGCGACACGCACGCCTAGTGGGTCGAAATTCCGGAAGACCGAGCGCACGGTGCCGTCCTTGCCGCTGGTGTCCATGCCCTGCAGGATGAACAACAGCTTGCGGCGGTGCTCGGCGTAGAAAATGTCCTGCTCCGCATCGAGTCGTGCCGACAGGTCGGCAACATGCGCAACGTCAGCGTCCTTTTCCCCCAGGGAGAACGGCTTGCTCTCCGGGTCGAAGGCGGCAAGCTTGAACCCCTTGCCCGAGGTGATGCAGAAATCGTCCAGCTTCATTGGTGCTCCCGAAGACGGGGCCGGGCCGGCCCCGTGTGTCTGCGAGCCTCAATGGTCAGGCAGGCAGCGTGGAGAGGTCAATAGTGCCTTCGAACACGGTCGTCGCGGGGCCCGTCATCTGCACGGGCTGGCCAGCGCCTTGCCACGCGATGGTCAGGTCGCCGCCGTGGGTGTGCACCTTGACCGGAGAGTCCAGCAAGCCGCGGCGGATGCCAGCCACCACGGCCGCGCAGGCGCCCGTGCCGCACGCCAGCGTTTCGCCCGCGCCGCGTTCGAACACGCGCAGCCGCACCGTATTGCGGTCGACGATCTGCATGAATCCGGCATTGACCCGGTTCGGGAACGACTTGTGGTGCTCGATGACCGGGCCGTCCTGAAGCACCGGGAATTGCTCTACGTCGTCCACGATCTGCACCGCGTGCGGATTGCCCATCGACACGGGCGAGATCCACTCGGTGCGGCCGTTGACTTCGAGACCATAGAGCGTGTCCTGGGCTTCGGCGCGCGTCGGCAGGCCGTCGGCGATGAATGGCACGCGGGCGGGCGTGAGTTCGGGCTCACCCATGTCCACGGTCACCTGACCGTCGTCCTGCAGCTTCAGCGTGATGACGCCGTTCATGACTTCCACGCGGACCGACTGCTTGTCGGTCATGCCACGATCCGTGACGAAGCGGACGAAGCAACGGGCGCCGTTGCCGCAGTGTTCGACTTCGCCGCCGTCCGCGTTGACGATCCGGTAGCGGAAATCCACATCGTCGCGCGAGGATTTTTCAACGATCAGGATCTGGTCGGCGCCGATGCCGAAATGGCGATTCGCCAGCGCGCGCCATTGCGCGTCGGTCAGGTCGAGCTTCTGGTGAATGCCGTCCAGCACGATGAAATCGTTGCCGGCGCCGTGCATCTTGGTGAACTGGAGTTTCATGTCCGGAATTGTAATCAGTAGATGTCAGGTTCGCCGGGCGGGCGGTGCTTGAAGCGTTTGTGCACCCAGTAGTAGTCGGGCACGCGCGGACGGATGGCATCCTCGAAGAACGCGTTCATGCGCCGTGTGTCGTCGGTGACGCTTTCGCCGGGGTAGTCGTCCCAAGGCGGCAGGATGTGCAGTACATACCCCTTGTAGTCTGGCAACTGCTCGGTGTAGATGGGTACGACCTTGGCGCCCGCAAGCCGGGCCAGCCGGGAGACCGATGTCAGGGTCAGCGCCTCCACGCCGAAGAACGGCACGAACTCGGAGTCGCGCTCGCCGAAGTCCATGTCGGAGATCAGCTGCAGGGCCTCGCCTTTCTTCAGCACGCGGAGGATGTTGCGCACGCTGTCGTTGCGCGAAATCATGTTGGCGCCAAAGCGGCCGCGCGCGACCTTCAGGAAGTCATCGAACAGCGCGTTCTTCTGCACCGTGTAGAGCGAGGCGCCCGAACGGCCCACGGTGTCGCGCAGGTGCATCGTCAGGCGAATCGCACCAGCTTCCAGGCCGGACAGGTGCAGTGTCACCAGGATATGGGGCGAGCCGTCGAGCGAGGGCAGGTTGCCCTGGTCGTTGATCTGCACCAGCTGGCGCATCTTTTTCTCGTTGCATGTCCAGAAGATGCCGCCCTCGGCAAAGCTGCGGAAGACCTTGCGGTAGGTCTCGCGCGACATCGCCTCGATTTCCGCATCGGTCTTGTCCGGGAAGCACAGCCGAAGGTTGGCCCGCACCACTTCGCGGCGCGGATTTGGGATCATGAACAGAATGCTGCCCAGCGCCTCGCCGAAGCGGGCCACGAACGGGTAGGGGAGTTTGCCCAGCACCGTCAGCAGACCGATGCCGAGCCACGTGAAGATCCGGCTCATTGAATGTTGTTGTTGGTAGTGGCCTGTGTAGTGGCACGTGTAGTGGCCTGTGTGGTGGCGAACGTGTCCGGCGGCAATTCCGTGCCGGTCGGACACTTGTAGCGGTTATACCCCCACAGGTACTGGGTCGGGTCGATAGTGATCAAGTCTTCGATAGCTGCATTGATTACGGCCGACGCCGCAGCGGGATCTTCGGGCAGCATCCCGCCATCGTTCAGGATGCGCAGGTGGCCGCGATAGCCTGCGCCCTTCGGCAGGCGTTCGGCATAGACCATCACCACCGGGGCCTTCGTCAGTTGCTGCAACCGGTGCACCAGCGTCATCGAATAGGCTGGCTTGCCGAAGAAAGGCGCCCAGGTGCCCTCGCCGCCGCTTGGCACCTGATCAGGCAGGATGCCGACAGCTTCGCCGCGCTTCAGGGCCTTGACCAGCATCCGCACGCCGCGTGGATTGGCCGGGGCCATCGCCATGTTGGGCCGGCTGCGCATCCGTTCGACGAACTCGCGCAGCCAAGCCTGGTGCGGCGGCTTGAACATCGCGGTGACGCGGCGCAGGCGCGCGTACGACTGGGGCAGCACCTCGAAGCAGCCCAGATGCGGCGTCAGGACGATCACGCCATTGCCGGCCGCCTCCAGGCGCGCCAGTTCTGGCCAGAGATGATCGTCGAAGTTGTCCGTGCGGACCGTGATGGATTTGCGGCTCCAGAAGTACGGCATTTCCATGATCAGCCGGCCCGAATGGCGCGCGGCTTCCGCCAGCATGGCGTCGGATACATCCGGATAGGCGTGGCGGAAGTTCTCCTCCAGTCTGCGTCCATAGCGGCCTGGCAGCCGCGCCGCCAGCAGTCCCAGGGCGCCGCCGATCGCGTGGAGCGCGCGCAGTGGTAAGCGGGAAATCAGCCAGAAAATAAATGTCATGACGCCGTCAGGGCTAAATTCGGCAGCGCGCCGGCCGAGAATAACAATATCGGGTTCGCGTCGGCCGCCGCCTGTGGCATACCCAACATGGCACGCTGCAGCGAGGCCGGCAGGCGCGTATAATAGCCTGCATCGCCGAGTTAACTGACAACTTGCGGGGCGATGCCGCTCTACCCGAGGGGCTTGAAAATACCGCTAAAGCGTCGCCGCATCGTTTCCCGAGGCTGGCACGCAATAGCCAACTTGGAGAAACCAGATCGTGTCGAACGATTTCCTCTTTACTTCGGAATCTGTCTCCGAAGGCCATCCCGATAAAGTAGCCGACCAGATTTCGGATGCTGTCCTGGACGCGATCCTTGCCCAGGACAAGTACGCCCGCGTGGCGGCCGAGACGCTTTGCAATACGGGACTTGTCGTGCTGGCGGGTGAAATCACCACGACCGCCAACGTCGACTACATCCAGGTCGCGCGCGAAACCATCAAGCGCATCGGTTACGACAACACCGAGTACGGCATCGACTACAAGGGCTGCGCCGTGCTGGTGGCCTACGACAAGCAATCGCCCGACATCGCCCAGGGCGTCGACCGCGCGTCGGACGACTACCTGAACCAGGGCGCTGGCGACCAGGGCCTGATGTTCGGCTATGCCTGCGACGAAACGCCGGAACTGATGCCGTTCCCGATCTACTACTCGCACCGCCTGGTGGAGCGCCAGTCGCTGCTGCGCCGTGACGGCCGCCTGCCCTGGCTGCGTCCCGACGCCAAGTCGCAGGTGACCGTGCGCTACGTGGACGGCCGTCCGCACAGCGTGGATACCGTGGTCCTGTCGACCCAGCACGCGCCGGACATCTCGCAGGCCCAGATCCGTGAAGCCGTGATCGAAGAGATCATCAAGCCGGTGCTGCCGGCCGAGATGCTCAAGGAAACCAAGTACCTGGTGAACCCGACCGGCCGTTTCGTGATCGGTGGCCCGCAAGGCGATTGCGGCCTGACCGGCCGCAAGATCATCGTCGATACCTATGGTGGCGCTTCGCCGCACGGTGGCGGTGCGTTCTCGGGCAAGGATCCGTCGAAGGTGGACCGTTCGGCCGCCTACGCCGCCCGCTACGTGGCCAAGAACGTCGTGGCCGCCGGCCTGGCGCGCCAGTGCCAGGTGCAGGTCAGCTACGCGATCGGCGTGGCCCGCCCGATCAACGTGACCGTGTACACCGAAGGCACCGGCAAGATCTCCGACGAGAAGATCGCCGCGCTGGTTCAGGAGCATTTCGACCTGCGCCCGAAGGGCATCGTCCAGATGCTGGACCTGCTGCGTCCGATCTACGAGAAGACCGCCGCCTATGGCCACTTCGGCCGCGAGGAGCCGGAGTTCTCGTGGGAAGCCACTGACAAGGCCGCGATTCTGCGCGCTGCCGCCGGCCTGTAAGCGCCTGCTGCTGCGTCCGGGCGTTCTGCCGGATCAAGACCCCGCCGGTCCTTCGGGAGCGCGCGGGGTTTTTTGTTGATCTTGCTGCACAAGACCTCGGGCGCAGTAGGGGTAAAATCCGGTCCAATCCGAACTTAATGGAATGGCTATGTCTCTGGATCTGATCCGTACTCAGCCCTACACCGACTGGTCGCCCGAAGTCTCGCCGGAGACGCAGGCGACTCTGCGCCGTGAACTGGAACAAGGCGCCGTGCTGTATTTCCCGAACCTGCATTTCCGATTTGCGCCGGGAGAAGAGCGTTTTCTCGATAGCCGCTACTCGGACGGCAAGTCGAAGAACATCAACCTGCGTGCCAACGAAGGTGCCGTGCGCGGCGCGGCGGGTACCCAGCAGGACCTGACCGATCTCTACAACCTGATCCGCCGGTACGCCGAATCGACCGAGTCGCTGATTCACGCGCTGTTCCCCGAGTATGGGCCGCACATGACGCGCGCGGGTACCTCGCTGCGGCCGAGCGAGATCGCCGGACGCCCGGTGAGCTGGCGCAAGGACGACACGCGCCTGCACGTCGATGCGTTCCCTTCGAATCCGCTGCTTGGCAAGCGCCTGCTGCGTGTGTTTCACAACATCGATCCGGAGGCACCCCGCGTCTGGCGCGTGGGCGAGCCATTCGCCGATTTCGCGGGGCGCTTCGTGCCGAAGACCCACGGGATGTGGCCCGGTCAATCCTGGCTGATGAAGACGCTGCACATCACCAAGCGCGCACGCAGCGAGTACGACCATCGCATGCTGCAGTTGCATGATCTGGCCAAGGCCGATCTCGACTACCAGAAGTCGGTGCCGCAACAGGAATTCCAGTTCCCGCCAGGTTCGACCTGGATCGTGTTCAGCGACCAGCTTCTCCATGCGGCCATGCGCGGCAAGGCCATGATGGAACAGACCATCTACCTGGACCCCGCCGCCATTGGTGACCGCACGCACTCGCCCGAGGCTGTGTTGTCGAAGATGCTGGGCAAGCCGATGCTGGCGGCTTGAAGGCGGGAAATACGCCCGTTCCCGTAGCGCGGGAGCGGGGCGTTGTCAGCGCAGCAGCAGCTTCAACATCGACTCGAACCGCTTGCCATAGGGCGGCTTGAGCAGCCCGGCGCCATTAAGGCCGGCCTGATGGAAGATCGGCTTGAGCTTCGAGAACGTCTCGAAGCCGGCCTTGCCGTGATAGACGCCCATGCCGCTCGGGCCGACGCCGCCAAATGGCAGGTCGTCCTGGGCGATATGGAATAGCGTGTCGTTGACGGTCACGCCGCCGGCTACGGTCTGGCGCATCACACGGTCCACCACATCCCCCGATTTGTCGAACACATAAAGCGCCAGCGGGCGCGGGCGCGCGTTCACGAAGCCGATCGCGTCCTCGATGCTGCGATACGTCACCACGGGCAGTACCGGCCCGAAGATTTCCTCCTGCATCGCCATCACGTTGTCCGGCACATCCGTCAGCAGCACAGGTGGCAGCCGGCGCGCGGCGGCGTCCGGCGTGGCGTCGGTCAGTGGCACCGCGTGCGCCCCCGCCGCAGTGGCGGCGGCGATCATCGATACCAGCCGGTCGAAGTGACGCGGGCTGATGATGCTGGTGTAGTCGGGGTTGCGCGCGATATCGGGATAAAGCCGGCTGGCGCAGCGGCGAGCCGCCTCCGCGAAGCGGTCGCGTTGGTCGGCTTGCACCAGCACGTAGTCGGGCGCGATGCAGGTCTGGCCCGCGTTCAGCAGCTTGCCCACCAGAATCCGCTCCACGGCCCGCTCGAAATCCGCGTGCGGCCCGATGATCGCGGGTGACTTGCCGCCCAGTTCCAGCGTGACCGGTGTGAGGTTCGCCGCAGCGGCCCGCATCACATGGTGGCCGACATTGGTCGAGCCCGTGAACAGCAGGTGGTCGAACGGCAGGGTGCTGAAGGCGGCGGCCACTTCGGCGTCGCCGTTGATCACGGCCACCTCGTCGGGCGCGAAGGCCGCCTGCACCAGTTGCGCGAACAACGCGGAGAAGCGCGGCGTGTACTCCGACAGCTTGACCATTGCGCGATTGCCGGCCGCCAGCGCGCCGGTCAGCGGTCCGATGGTCAGGTACAGCGGGTAGTTCCACGGCACCACGATGCCGACCACGCCAAGCGGCTGCGGCATCAGGCGCGAGCGGCCAGGCTTGAACCAGAGGCCGGTGCTGGCGCGGCGCACGCGCATCCAGCGCTTGCCGTGCCGCAATGCGTCATCGATCCCGGCCACGCTCGGGAACACTTCCAGCAGCGCGGTCTCCTGATGTGGACGGTTGGTGAAGTCCGCGCTGATGGCTGCGGCGATGGCGTCATGATTGGCCTGCACGAGCCTGCGCAAGCGGCGCAGCCGGTCGGCCCGCACATCCCATGGTGGTGTCTGGTCGTGCCGCGAGGCTGCGCGCATTGCATCAAACAAGGACGACATGGCGGGCACTTCTCTCATTGGCGGTCTCCTTCTGGGACACGGTTTGGTTCCGGGGCGGGGCGGCAGCCCGCAGGCCATCGGCCACCATAAGCCAGCCGCGCGGTTATCGCAATGGAGGGCGACTACCAAACACCGCGCGGCGACCGGGTTGGGAGAAGTGGCATCGCCGCGCTTCACGACCCCCCGCGCCAGCGCCTACACTGGATTCTCGCGACACGCGTCCGCTGGGGACTGGCAGTACGGACACCGACACGCGAGGAGACAGATGGAAGCGACCTTTGACTATCTCGTCGTGGGCGCCGGCTCAGCCGGCTGCGCGCTGGCCGGGCGGCTGGCCGACAGTGGCAACGACAGTATCGCGCTGCTCGAGGCAGGCGGCCACGATCACCATGTGCTGGTACGCACACCCGCCGCGGGCGCTGCGTTCCTGCCACGGGCCGGCTCGCGCAACGTCGGATACCGGACCGTTCCGCAGGAAGGGCTGGACGGCAGGCGAGTCAGCCAGCCGGCTGGACGCGGCCTCGGCGGCTCGTCCTTGATCTCCGCCATGATCTACACGCGCGGCCGCCCGGCCGACTACGACGCCTGGGCCGATGCCGGCTGCGACGGCTGGTCGTGGGACGACGTGCTGCCGTATTTCCGCCGCGCCGAGTGCAACGAGCGTCTGGCCGGCGAGGACGACGATCCGCTTCACGGTGGCACTGGGCCGCTGCACGTCAGCGACCTGCGCTCGCCGAACCCGTTCGCGCACCATTTCATCGACGCAGCACAGCGCGCCGGCATCGTACGCAACGGCGACTTCAACGGCGACGAGCAGGAAGGCGTGGGCTGGTATCAGGTGACCCAGCACAATGGCGAGCGATGGAATGCCGCGCGCGCCTATCTGCACGGCGGCAACGCCCGCAACCGGACCAGCAACGGCGGACGCAGCCACCTGCACGTGCTGACAGGGGTGCAGGTGCTGCGCGTGCTGTTCGAGCGCAGGCGTGCGGTGGGCGTCGTGGCGTGGCGCGACGGCAAGGAACTGGAAATCCGCGCGCGGCGGGAGGTGATCCTTGCCGCAGGCGCGTTCGGGTCTCCGCAATTGCTGATGGCCTCCGGCGTGGGGCCGATGATGCATCTGCGCGAGTTTGGCGTTCCGGTGGTCCACGATCTGCCTGGCGTTGGCGCCAATCTGCAGGATCACGTGGATGTCGCGGTGCAAAGACGCGTGCGTGCGTCCGAGCTGTTCGGCATTTCGCTGGGTAGCGCCTTCCGGCTGATTGGCGAAAGCCTGCGCTATCGGCGCGGGCGATCGGGCATGCTGACATCGAACCTGGCCGAAGCAGGCGCCTTCGTGCGCAGCCGCCCCGGGCTGGCCGAGCCCGACCTGCAATTGAGTTTCGTGGTGGGGCTCGTCGACGATGAGACGCGCCGCCTGCGCCTGGGGCATGGCTACGCGTGCCATGCCAGTGTGCTGCGCCCGCGCAGCCGTGGCGTGGTGCGGCTGGCGTCGCCGGACTCGCGCAAGGCGCCGCTGATCGATCCGCATTATCTGTCGGACCCGCAGGACATGGACGGCCTGCTCGACGGGTTGCGTATCGCGCGACGTATCCTGGCGCAGGCGCCGCTTGCGGCATTCGGCGGGCAGGATCTGCGGCTGGGCCAACTGCGTGACGATGGCGGCAATGACGAAGCCGCGCGGGCCTGGATTCGCGCGCACGCGCAATCGGCCTGTCAGCCGGTGGGCACCTGCCGCATGGGCATGGACCCGCTGGCGGTGGTGGACCCTCAACTGCGCGTGCGCGGCATCGAGGGCCTGCGGGTGGTGGATGCATCGATCATGCCGACGCTGATAGGTGGTGACGCAAACGCGCCGGCGATCATGATCGGCGAGCGTGCCCACGACCTGATTCGCTACGCGCCGCATGTGACGTTGCGGATTCTCGAAACCGTGGCGGCCGATTGACGCAGGCCGCCGCGTTGGCGGCGTACCGGGTGACCTCCGTGGACGGCGTACTCAGACGCTCATCCTGAACTGGCCCACCATCTCGCGCAGCTTGCTGGCTTGTTCGTCAAGCGACTGCGCGGCGGCGGCGGCTTCTTCGACCAGTGCCGCGTTCTGCTGCGTGACCTGGTCCATCTGGCCCACTGCGTGTCCCACCTGCTCGATGCCGGTGCTCTGCTCCCGCGAGGCCGCAGAGATCTCCGTGATGATGTCCGACACACGCCTCACGGCTTGCTGGATCTCCGTCATCGTGCTTCCCACGCCATGCGCCTGCTCGGAGCCGGCACGCACGGTTTCCGCCGAGGCTTCGATCAGATCCTTGATTTCCTTGGCCGCGCTGGAAGAGCGTTGCGCGAGGCTGCGCACTTCGCCCGCCACCACGGCGAATCCGCGGCCCTGTTCCCCCGCGCGTGCGGCTTCCACGGCGGCATTGAGCGCGAGGATGTTGGTCTGGAACGCAATGCCCTCGATCATGTTCGTGATCTCGGCGATGCGCCCGGAACTGGTGCTGATCGCGCCCATCGTCTCCACCATCTGGTTGACCGCCTGGTTGCCTTGATCTGCCACCTGCGCGGCGTTGCTGGCCAGCGACGATGCCTGCTGGGCGTTGTCGGCGTTCTGGCGGACAGTCGTGCTCAATTGCTCCATGCTCGAGGCGGTCTCCTCGAGCGAGGCCGCCTGTTGTTCCGTGCGCGAGGACAGGTCGGTGTTCCCGGCGGCAATCTGCGCGGCCGCGACGCCGACAGAATCGGTCGATCGACGTACGTCGCGCAACGTACCCGCCACGCGCTCGAGCAGCGTGTTGAACGATTGCGCGGTAAGGCCGATTTCGTCGAGCCGGTCCACGGCGGCACGATGATCGAGGTCGAGCGTGCGGCTGACGTATTCGAGCGAGCCCTGGATCTGCGCCAGGCTGCCTCGGATCCGCCGGAACAGCATCAGCGCCATGATGGCCGTGAGGGCGACGGTAATGACGATCACGCTCAGGGAAATGCTGACAGACCGTGCATGTTGGGCCTTGTTGTTCTCCACGGCGATCCCGCCCTGCTTGGTGTTGTACTCGAGGTGCTCGGCCACCGTTTTACGCAGCGCCAGGGAGGCCTTGAACAGCTCGCCGGCCGTCAGCATCTGCTTCGCGCCGGCATAGTCGCCGGTACGGGAGCGCTCGAAGAAGGCCGGGATCTGGTCGCGATAGTGTTTGACCGCGGCGCGATCGGCCGCAAGCATTGCGCGGTCCGTTTCGTCCGAGATGTCATCGCGCTCGTACTTGTCGATCATCCTGTCAAAGCGCTTGCTGGCCTCGTCGAATTGTTGCTCGATCTCGGCCAGACCCTTGGCGTCCTCGCTGAGGCCGTGGCGATACAACTCGATACGCATTGCGGCGACCGATTCGGCGACGGTATTCAGGTCATGGACGCTGCCGAGCGTGTTGTCGTTGAAGTACTCGAGGCGTTTCTCCGATTCGCCCATCTGCCAGATGCCGCCGATGCCGACAAAGAGCAGCGCGAGCAGTGCAATGGAGAGCGTAAGTAACAGACGTTTGCTGATAGTCATGGGGCTATTCGACGCACGCCGCAAGGCAAGCGTCGTCCGTTGGGTGACTTGGATTTCGCAGCGGGCCGACTGCCCGTCACCTCAACGTTTACGGAGTGCACGCATCCCCATGAAGATGAGTGAATTGCGGCACATCAACTTTCGTGCGATCTCTCCACACGGTCTGTCGTTGCTTTTCGGTGGCCTCAGGCGGGCCAGGCGCGTGCCGCGATGCGCGCCAGCGTGCTGGCGTCGGCGTCGAGCGTGCCGAACACGCGGCCGTGTTGGCGGCCAAGCCGGCTTGCGACGAACAGCGCCGCCGATTCGGCATTGCCGTGCGCGATCATCAGCGCGGCCTGTGCCGTCAGCACCAGTCCTTGCGCAAAACGTCGCGCGCTGGTTTCGAGCTGTTCAGCGGGCCCTCGCAGCATTGCCTGCAGCGACGCCAGCTCCGCGCGCACGGCGGCGTCACCATTCGACAGCCGCGCCAGATCCTGCAGGATGCGCGCGCCATCGCCGGGGTCACGCTGGAGTGCGCGCAGGACATCCAGGCACATGATGTTGCCCGAGCCTTCCCAGATCGAGTTGACCGGCGCTTCGCGATACAGCCGCGCCATCGGGCCGTCCTCCACGTAGCCGTTGCCGCCCCAGACCTCCATCGTCTCGCCGGTGGCCTCCAGCGCGCGCTTGCAGATCCAGAATTTGGCCGCCGGGGTCATCACGCGTTTCCAGGCGGCGGCCAGCGGATCGTCGTCGGCATGTTCGAAGGCATGTGCCAGCGCCATCATCATCAGTGTGGCGGCCTCGGATTCGAGCGTCAGGTCGGCCAGCACGTTGCGCATCAGCGGCTGGTCCGCCAGCAGCCTGCCGAACGCCATGCGGTGCCGTGCATGGTGGAGCGCCTGCACCAGACCGGCTCGCAGCAGCGCCGCGCTGCCGATCACGCAGTCGAGTCGCGTGTTGGTGGCCATCTCGATGATTGTGGGGATGCCCCGGCCTTCCTCGCCAATCAGGATACCGGTGGTGCCGCGGAACTCGACTTCGCTGCTCGAGTTGGAGCGGTTGCCGAGCTTGTCCTTGAGCCGCTGGATCAGGATCGGATTCTTGCTGCCGTCGTCGCGGAAGCGCGGCACGAAGAAGCACGAGAGCGGCCCGTCGGCCGCGCCCATGCGGGCGACCACCAGATGCGCGTCGCACATCGGCGCCGAGAAAAACCACTTGTGGCCTGTCAGCGCATATTCCGCGCCCCGGCCGTCGCCGCGCACGGGCAGCGCCACCGTGGTGTTGGCGCGCACGTCTGAGCCGCCCTGTTTCTCGGTCATGCCCATGCCGATCATCACGGCGGTCTTGCCGCGCCACGGCAGGTCGCGCGCATCGTGTTCGGTGGCGTAGAGGCGCGGTTCGAGATCACAGAACAACGCGGGTTCCTTGCGCAGGACCGGAATACTTGCGAGCGTCATCGTGGTGGGACACAGCGAGCCAGATTCAACCTGGGCCTGCAGGAAGTAGCCCACCGTGCGCGCGGCCCAGACGCCGGGGCGTGGCTGGGCGAAGGGCATGGCCTGGAGTTGCTGGCTGCGCAGCAGCGCCAGCAGGTTGTGCCACGACGGGTGGAACTCCACCTGGTCGATCCGCTCGCCAGTGCGGCTGTGCGTATGCAGTTCGGGGGTAAATCGGTTGGCGTCCGCGGCCCATGCCTGCACCTCCGGATCGCCCAGCCGCGCGCCGAATGCGGCGAGCGTATCCGCGTGCCACGCGCCGCCCAGGCGATCCAGCGCGGCACGCAGGCCGGGGTCCGATTCGAACAGGTTGTAGTGCGCCAGATCGGGCACCTGGTTGAACACCGTATGGGTTTGCGCACTGCCGGCATCGGGAAAGGATGTGGCGTCCATGGCATCTCCTGCGTGCGGAATTCGATCGAGGGGGCAGCCTGATGCGGTTCATGGTACGGCAACAACGGCGCGCGCAACACTGCCGAATCCCGCCACAAGACCGGCCAGCCTGCTTGCATCCGCCGTTATCGTGCACCGCAACATATCGATTCCGATACTGTGATGCATGACAGATGCAACCGATCTTTGGCTGGCGTCAGGCAGGGGCTTGTGCTTAAATTCACCCCGTTGGATGAAACAGGGGTGCCGTTCGGATGGGCCGGGCGGCTGAGAGAGTCCCTTCGAACCCGATCCGGCTAGTACCGGCGTGGGAAGTTTCAAATAGAACCGAATTGCTCTAGTCCCGCGGATTTCCACATTGATCCGCACAAACGGGACACCGCCGCCGGCCATGCCTCGCGACGGACCTCACAGGGCTCCTGGTTTCGTCCATCCCCGCATGAGAGAGGACGATACCCATGGCCCGTACTGCCCCCGCTGCTTCGTTTGAATCGCTCGAAAGCGATCTCGACCAGAAATTCGCCTACCCGGCTTCCAGCAAGACCTATATCACCGGCAGCCGGCCGGACATCCGCGTGCCGCTGCGCACGATCCTGCAGACCGCCACGCGCACCGAGAAGGGCGAGATGGCGAACCCGCCGATTCCCGTCTATGACACCTCGGGACCGTACAGCGATCCGGACGTGCATATCGACCTGAAGGCCGGCCTGCCGCCCGTCCGCGCCAAGTGGATCGAAGAGCGCAACGACACCGAGGTGCTGACTGGCCTGTCGTCGGAGTACGGCCTGGCACGCGCCAATGACCCCGCCACGGCACACCTGCGCTTCGCGCAACTGACGAACCCGCGCCGCGCCAAGGCCGGCGCGAACGTGTCGCAGATGCACTACGCACGCAAGGGCATCATCACGCCCGAAATGGAATACGTGGCGCTGCGCGAATCGCTGAACCTGCAGGCGCTCTACGACAAGCCCGAGTACAAGGCGCTGCTGCGACAGCATCCGGGCAACGCCCTGGGCGCCGCTCTGCCGCTGCGTCCGGAAGACATGACGCCGGAATTCGTGCGCCGCGAAGTGGCCGCCGGCCGCGCCATCATTCCGGCCAACATCAACCACACGGAACTGGAGCCGATGGCGATCGGCCGCAACTTCCGCGTCAAGATCAACGGCAACCTGGGCAATTCGGCGGTGACGTCGTCGCTGGCCGAGGAAGTGGAAAAGATGGTGTGGTCGATCCGCTGGGGCGCCGACACCATCATGGATCTGTCCACCGGCAAGCACATCCACGAAACGCGCGAGTGGATCCTGCGCAACTCGCCGGTGCCCATCGGCACGGTGCCCATCTACCAGGCGCTGGACAAGACCGGCGGTATCGCCGAGGACCTGACCTGGGAGATGTTCCGCGACACGCTGATCGAGCAGGCAGAGCAGGGCGTGGACTACTTCACGATCCACGCCGGCGTGCTGCTGCGCTACGTGCCGATGACGGCCGACCGCGTGACCGGCATCGTCTCGCGCGGTGGTTCGATCATGGCCAAGTGGTGCCTGGCGCACCACAAGGAAAATTTCCTGTACACGCACTTCGACGAGATCTGCGAAATCATGAAGGCGTACGACGTGTCGTTCAGCCTGGGTGATGGTCTGCGTCCGGGCTGTATCGCCGATTCGAACGATGACGCCCAGTTCGGCGAACTGCGCACGCTTGGCGAACTGACCGCCAAGGCGTGGGAGCACGACGTGCAGGTGATGATCGAAGGCCCGGGCCACGTGCCGCTGCAGCGCATCCAGGCCAACATGGACGAAGAGCTCAAGCACTGCTACGAAGCGCCGTTCTACACGCTGGGACCGCTGGTCACCGACATCGCGCCGGGCTACGACCACATCACCAGCGGCATTGGCGCCGCCAACATCGGCTGGATGGGCACCGCGATGCTGTGCTACGTCACGCCGAAGGAGCACCTGGGCCTGCCGGACAAGGAAGACGTGCGCGAGGGCATCATCACGTACAAGATCGCCGCGCACGCCGCCGACCTGGCCAAGGGCTGGCCCGGCGCGCAGCTCCGCGACAACGCGCTGTCCAAGGCGCGCTTCGAGTTCCGCTGGGAAGACCAGTTCAACCTCGGTCTCGATCCCGAGCGCGCGCGTTCGTTCCACGACGCCACGCTGCCGGCCGAAGGCGCCAAGATCGCCCACTTCTGCTCGATGTGCGGGCCGAAGTTCTGCTCGATGAAGATCACGCAGGAAGTGCGCGACTACGCGGCATCGCTGCCGGAAGCCGAACGCGGAATGCAGGAGAAGTCGATTGAGTTCGTGAAGACGGGCTCGAAGATCTACTCGTAAGCCGCTATCTGCGCCGACGTGCAGACGGGTGCGGCCCTTGTGGCCGCGCCCGGCAGTATCCGCAGTACCCGTAGCACCTGAGTCCCGCGCGCGGCGCCCCCACGCGGCGCGGCGGTATTCACCCAACCGGAGGCCGGACGGCACATACCTTTCTCATGCCGCCGGCAAACAATCTCATGACAGCAGTACAGTCCTTCGATGTCGCCATCCTCGGTGCCGGCCTGGCCGGGCGGTTATCCGCCTGGCAGCTCGTGCGTGCCGGCGCCCGCGTGGCGCTGATCGAGCGTGGCGGACCCGACGGCAGCGGCTCGGCCGCGCATGTGGCGGCGGCCATGCTGGCGCCGCTGGCGGAATCGGCGATTGCCGAGCGCCGCATCGTCGATCTCGGCATGACCAGCGTCGATCTCTGGCGTACCTGGATCGGCGAATTGCCAGAGCCCGTGTTCTTCCAGGAGGACGGCACGCTGGTGGTCTGGCACGCGCGTGACCGCAGCGAGGTGTCGCTGTTCACGGGGCGTATGCGTGCCGTGGCGCCGCCCGATCTGGTGCAGCAACGCCTGCGCGCGCTCGACGGCGAAGGCGTAGGCCAGATCGAGCCGGCCTTGGCGGGGCGCTTTCCGCAAGGCCTGCTGCTGCAGGGTGAAGGGCAGCTCGACAACCGAGGCGCGATGCACGCGCTGCTGAACTGCGCCGTGACCGAGGGCTTGCACTGCGTCTGGGAGGCCGGTGACATCGATGCCGACGCCTTGCCCGCGCTGGGTATTCGCGCTGGCGTGGTGCTCGACTGCCGCGGCCTGGGCGCGCGCGCCGCATGGACCAATGCGTCCGCGGGCGGCGAGACCGCGCTGCCGGGCCTGCGCGGCCTGCGCGGCGAAGTTGTGCGCGTCCACGCGCCGGATGTGAAGCTGCATCGCCCGGTGCGACTGCTGCATCCGCGCTACCCGATCTATATCGCTCCGAAGCCGAACGATCTCTACGTGATCGGCGCCACGGAACTCGAAAGCGAGGACGAATCGCCAATGAGCGTGCGTTCCGCGCTCGAACTGCTCTCGGCCGCGCATTCGCTGCATCCAGCGTTCGGCGAGGCGCGCGTGCTCGAACTCAATGTCCAGCGGCGGCCAACCCGCCCCGACCATCTGCCGGCGATTCGCGTCGACCAGCAGGCACGCGTCGTGCGAGTCAACGGACTCTATCGACATGGCTGGCTGATCGCGCCGGCCGTGACGGAGGCTGCGTGTGCCGTCGTGCGCGCGATGCTCGGCGGTGACCCCGCCGCGCACGCGGTGCCAGCCGCGTTGCGCTGGCCCGGCATGATCGAAGCCGTGCAGGAGCGTGGCACCGCGATGCTATCGGCTAGGGCCGGGGCCGGCAGCGGCCTGCTGCACTAATCAGACAGACACCATGGAAATCCTGCTCAATGGCCGACCGACCGAGTTGCCCGAAGCCGCCACGCTGGCGGACGCGGTGACGGCGGCGGCCATCGCGCCGCCGTTCGCCGCCGCGGTGAACGGCCAGTTCGTCCCGCGCACCCGCCATGCGGCCACGCTGTTGGCCGCGGGCGACCAGATCGATCTCGTGCAACCCGTGACGGGAGGCTAAGTCCCTTATGACATTCGAACCAACTGAAACCCTGCGCGATCCGTTCGTGCTGTACGGGGAATCGTTCGCGTCGCGCCTGCTGCTCGGCACGGCACGCTACCCGTCCCCCGCCACGCTGCAGGCGGCCGTGGAAGCCTCGCGTCCGGCCATGATCACGGTGGCGCTGCGCCGTCAGACCGCCGTGGGCAGCGGTGATGGCCAGACGCTCGGCGGCGAGACCTTCTGGCAGATGCTGCGCACGCTGGGCGTGCCGGTGCTGCCCAATACCGCCGGCTGCTTCACGGCGCAGGAAGTGATCACCACGGCGATGATGGCCCGCGAGGTATTCGAGACCGACTGGATCAAGCTGGAACTGATCGGCGACGACTACACGCTGCAGCCCGACACGCTCAACATGCCTGCCGTGGCCGAGACGCTGGTCAAGGAAGGCTTCAAGGTGCTGCCGTACTGCACCGAGGACCTCGTGCTGTGTCGCCGCCTGCTAGACGTCGGTTGCCAGGCGCTGATGCCGTGGGCTGCCCCGATCGGCACAGGCCGTGGCGCGGTGAACCCGCACGCGATGCGCACGCTGCGCGACCGTCTGCCCGACACCCCGCTGATCGTCGATGCCGGCCTCGGCCTGCCGTCGCATGCGGCGCAGGTGCTGGAGTGGGGCTACGACGGTGTGCTGCTCAATACGGCCGTGGCCCAGTCCGCGTATCCGGTGAACATGGCGCGCGCGTTCGCGCTGGCCGTGGAAGCCGGGCGCACCGCCTACCTGGCCGGCCCGATGCCCGAGCGCGAGGTGGCCCAGGCCAGCACGCCTGTGGTGGGGATGCCGTTCTGGCACGCCGAAGGCGCGGAGGACCGCGCATGACACGTCAGGGTGTTGCCGCGGCCATCGACGCCGCGCTGTTCGATGACTTGATGGCGCGTTACGCCGCGATGTTTGGCCGTGACGAAACGCCATGGCGCATCTGGTCGGCGGCGAATGCTCCCGCCGCGCTCGATCGCCATGACGTGGTGCTGTCCGATGGCGAGGCCACGGGGGATCTGATCGATCGCGTGGTGGCCGCCGATGCTGTGCTGATCGAATCGGAGCGCGAAGGCGGCCGCTGGATCGACACCGTGCGCTCGCCGATGGGTACCTGGGTGCTCGACGTGCGGGCCGACGACGACACGCCGCATTCGGCCGCGTTCGTGGCCGTGCTGCGCGCCGCGTTGTCGCTGCACTTTCCGGCGCACGACGCCCTGTGCATTGCCCGCGCCTGGCTGCCGGGCGCCACGGCCTGGCCGAACGATTTCGCGCGCTTTCCGCAGGTGCGACATGCGGCGCTGGTGCCGCCGGGCCAGACCGCGCAGCCCTTCGCGCCTTGTCCGCCGGATCTCGGTCTCTATGCCGTGATGCCGAGCGCGGCGTGGATCGAGACGCTCGTGCCGCTGGCCGTGCCGACCGTGCAGCTGCGCTTCAAGTCTGGCGATGCCGACGCGGTGAAGCATGAAGTGGCACGCGCCGCGAAGGCCGCCAAGGGTTCGCAGTCGCGCCTGTTCATCAACGATCACTGGCGTGTGGCGATCGATCACCACGCAGCTTGCGGTGGCGACAGCGGCATCTACGGGATTCATCTCGGGCAGGAGGATCTGGACGACGCCGACCTCGACGCGATCCGCGCGTCGGGCCTGCGCCTCGGGGTGTCCACGCACGGCTATGCGGAAATGCTGCGCGTGGCCGCGATCTCGCCGAGCTACCTCGCGCTTGGCGCGATCTTCCCGACCACCACCAAGGTCATGCCAACCCAGCCGCAGGGCATGGGCCGCTTCCAGTCCTACGTGGCGTTAATGCAGCCTGTGATCCCGTCGCTGGTCGGCATCGGCGGGGTGAACGCAGGCAACATGGGGGAAGTGCTTGCGGTGGGCGTCGGCAGCGCTGCCGTGGTGCGTGCGATCACGGAAGCCAGCGATGTGCCGGCGGCGGTGGCGGGGCTCAACGCCTTGTTTGCCTGATCCGGACGTAGACTTTGGGCGCTGACCGGCCAGCCCGGCTGGTGGCGCCCGGCAATTGCGCATATCCTCTTTCGCTCACCATTAAAGGACTGAGGTTCCGCACTACGGAACGGAACCCTGCAGAGAGGAAACAGCAGTGAACGAGATCATCCCCGCCGCACCGGGCACCCCCGATAAGCCTTACTTCGGCATTGACATTCCGTTGATGCGCCTGCTGGGCCTGCAGCCCGTGCATATGGAAGAGGGTCTGTGCCGCACGCGTCTGCCGGCCAATCCAAACGTGGTGAACAGCCGGGGCGATGTGCATGGCGGCACCCTGATGGCGGTGCTCGACTTCACGCTGAGCGGTGCGGCACGGTCTCATGCCCCGCTGGAGACCGGCGTCATCACGATCGACATGTCCACGCATTTCCTGTCCGCCGCACGCGGCGAGCTGACGTTCGAGGCGCGCATCATGCGTCGTGGCGCCAAGATCGCGTTCTGCGAAGGTGAGGCACGCGACGCGACGGGCACGCTCTGCTGCGTGGCCCGTGCATCGTTCAAGCTCGTGAAGCTGGTCGGCGGCGATTAATCTTTCGGACCGTCCGCCGGACGGTACACCGCTTCAAATCGCGCGCGCTCGGTGATGCCATAGTCGCCGGGCGCGTATTGCATCAGCCAGTCGCCCGGCTTGCCGGTCAGCACATCGCCGCCGGTCGAACGCGCAATCGCGAATGCGTGCGTCATCTCCTTGGCCAGCACCGGCACCGGCTTGTTGCGATAGGGGCCGGACTCGCCATGGGCGTTCGGCCCCACCGCCACATACCGTGGGTCGAAGCGCCCGCGCGAAACCACCCAGCGATCGCCGGTGGCGCCGGTCACGATCGCGTCGCCCGGCTGATAGCGGTTTGGGCCCTCGCGGCTGATCAGTTCTCCCGGCTCGGTGGCAAAGGCCACCTGCACCGTTTCATCCTTGACGTACCAGTTGGCGGCGCGGTCTTCGCGCAGGTCGATGTTGGTCAGTGTCTGCATGGTTTTCGCGATGCTCGCGATCAGCCCAGCGCGCGCGGCGCGAAGCTGTGATTGAGGGGGCCGTTGCCGTCGCCAAGGCGCAGCCGGGCGCCCGAGCGGATGGCTTGCGCGACGAAGTCGAGCGCGGCGGCGACCGCATCGGGCAGCGCATCGCCCCGGGCGAGCTGCGCCGCGATGGCGGCGGCCAGCGTGCAGCCGGTGCCGTGCAGGTTCGGCGTATCGACGCGCGGATGGGTGTAGACGCGCACGGTGCCGTCGGCCAGCATCAGCAGGTCGTCCAGGCCCAGGCTGCCGGGCCCGTCATCTTCCAGATGGCCGCCCTTGAGCAGCACCGCCTTGCAACCGAGCGCAAGCAGGTCTGCTGCGGCCGCCTCCATTTCGGCGCGGCGCGTGATGCGGCGGCCCAGCAGGTATGACGCCTCAGGCAGGTTCGGCGTGACCAGCATCGCGCGCGGAAACAGCAGTTTCACCATCGCCTGGCTGGTCGCGTCGTCGGACAGCGTGGCGCCCGAGGTCGAAATCATCACCGGGTCCACCACAAGCTTGCGGATGCCATGCCGATCCACCGCCCCGGCCACGGCCTCGACGATCGCGGCCGTTCCCAGCATGCCGGTCTTGGCCGCGTCCACGCCGATGTCGCTGGCCACGGCGTCGATCTGCGCGGCCACCATCTCGGCAGGTATGGCGTGGACGCCGGTCACGCCGAGCGTGTTCTGAGCCGTGATCGCGGTGATCGCGCTCATGCCGAAACATCCCAGTGCCGCGAACGTCTTCAGATCGGCCTGGATACCGGCCCCGCCTCCGGAGTCGGATCCGGCGATGGTCAGGGTGCGGGGTGGCGTGGGGAGCATGTGCAAGGTGAGGAGAGACGGAGAAAGACCGGAAAAATGTGCCTGTTCACGCCGCAAGGCGCGGACAGGCACGCTACAATACCGCCACTCCGAGGAGCGTTGCAACGGATGGCCTCGCCTTCCGCCAGGCTCGGAATGTTTCAACGGCGCTCGCAGTTCCGTGGTTCGCACGGACGCGAGTCGACCTGTCCGCCCGCCATGCCAAGTGCTGGCGCGGCCATCGGCACCCCATCGGGGCTGCCGTCATCTTGTCGCCCTCCCGTTTCTTGCGTGACCACTTCAACTACGGAGTGACGTATGAACGCAGTGACCGACCTGAAGCAAGACTACATCGTGGCCGATATCGGCCTGGCCGGCTGGGGCCGCAAGGAAATCGCCATCGCCGAGACCGAAATGCCCGGTCTGATGGCCATTCGCGACGAATTCGCCGCCGCGCAGCCGCTCAAGGGCGCGCGCATCGCCGGTTCGCTGCACATGACGATCCAGACCGCCGTGCTGATCGAAACGCTCAAGGCACTGGGCGCCGACGTGCGCTGGGCCTCATGCAACATCTTCTCGACGCAGGATCACGCCGCCGCCGCCATCGCCGCGTCGGGCACGCCCGTGTTCGCCTTCAAGGGCGAATCGCTGAAGGAATACTGGGACTTCACGCACCGCATCTTCGACTGGGCCGACGGCGGCACGCCGAACATGATCCTGGACGATGGCGGCGACGCCACGCTGCTGCTGCACCTGGGTGCCCGCGCCGAAAAGGATGCGTCGCTGATCGCCAAGCCGACCAGCGAGGAAGAAACCTTCCTGTTCGCGGCCATCAAGGAAAAGCTGGCCAAGGATTCGACCTGGTACAGCCGCAACCTGGCCGCCATTCGCGGCGTGACCGAGGAAACGACCACCGGCGTGCACCGCCTGTACCAGATGGCGCAAAAGGGTGAACTGAAGTTCCCGGCCATCAACGTCAACGACTCGGTGACCAAGAGCAAGTTCGACAACCTCTACGGCTGCCGCGAATCGCTGGTGGACGGCATCAAGCGCGCCACCGACGTGATGATCGCCGGCAAGATCGCCGTGGTTGCCGGTTACGGCGACGTGGGCAAGGGCAGCGCCCAGGCTCTGCGCGCGCTGTCCGCGCAAGTGTGGGTGACCGAGATCGATCCGATTTGCGCGCTGCAAGCCGCCATGGAAGGCTACCGCGTGGTGACGATGGACTACGCCGCCGAGCACGGTGACATCTTCGTGACCTGCACCGGCAATTACCACGTGATCACGCACGACCACATGGCCAAGATGAAGGACCAGGCCATCGTCTGCAACATTGGCCACTTCGACAACGAAATCGACATCGCATCGGTCGAGAAGTACGAATGGGACGAGATCAAGCCGCAGGTTGACCACGTCAAGTTCCCGGACGGCAAGAAAATCATCATCCTGGCCAAGGGCCGTCTGGTGAACCTGGGCTGTGCCACGGGCCACCCGTCGTACGTGATGAGCAGCTCGTTCGCCAACCAGACGATCGCCCAGATCGAACTGTGGGCCGAACGTGACAGCGGCAAGTACCCGGTTGGCGTGTACGTGCTGCCGAAGCATCTGGACGAGAAGGTCGCGCGCCTGCAGCTCCGGAAGCTGAACGCGCAACTGACCGAGCTGACCGAGCAGCAGGCGGCCTACATCGGCGTGAAGAAGGAAGGCCCGTACAAGGCCGACCACTACCGCTACTGATCGGCCACGGCTCTCGCCCCCGGCGCGGCTCCCCGCTCCCGCGCGGGAGCGGGGAGCCGCGCCGGCCGTGCGACACGGCGTCATCAAGACCGTGCACAATTAGTGTCATCCAACCAAAAACAAAGGAGTTGCAATGAGACTGTTGGCCGTATGGATCATCAATGCCGCAGCGCTGTTCCTGGTGGGCTACCTGATCAGCGGGGTCCATCTTGGCAGCTTCGGCTCCGCCATGATTGCCGCGCTGGTGCTGGGCCTCGTCAATGCGCTGATTCGACCGATCCTCGTCATCCTGACGCTTCCGGTCACGCTGCTGACGCTGGGCCTGTTCATCTTCGTCATCAACGCGCTGCTGTTCCTGTTCGTGGGCAACCTGCTGCAGGGATTCGTCGTGGACGGTTTTGGTCCGGCGCTGCTTGGCTCGATCTTGTACAGCGTGATTGCGTGGATCCTGGCCAGCGTGCTGCTGGGCGAGCGCAACTGACGCGTTGAGACTCTTTTTCTGGGCGCCGCCACGGCGGCGTGCCAACCATGACTGATCGTTACTTCAGCTTCGAATTCTTCCCGCCCAAGACGGCGGAGGGCGCGGAGAAACTGCGCAATACGCGCGCGCAGCTTGCGCCGCTGCAGCCCAAGTACATCTCGGTGACGTTCGGCGCCGGCGGTACCACGCAGCAGGGCACGCTCGATGCCGTGCTGGAGATCCAGCGCGAAGGTATCGAGGCCGCGCCGCACTTGTCCTGCGTGGGCTCCACGCGCGACAGCATCCGGCAGATTCTCCAGACCTATCGCGATGGCGGCATCCGCCACATCGTGGCCCTGCGCGGCGATATGCCGTCGGGCATGGGCGAGATCGGCGAGTTCCGCTATGCCAACGAACTCGTCGAGTTCATCCGCGCGGAAACCGGTGACTGGTTCAACATCGAAGTGGCCGCCTATCCCGAGTACCACCCGCAGGCCCGTTCGCCGCGTCACGACCTGGAAAACTTCGTGCGCAAGGTCAAGGCCGGCGCGGACTCGGCGATCACGCAGTACTTCTTCAACGCCGATGCGTACTTCCGCTTCGTCGACGACGTGCGCGCGATGGGCGTGGAAGTGCCGATCGTGCCCGGCATCATGCCGATCACGAACTACTCTCAGCTGATGCGCTTTTCCGAGATGTGCGGCGCCGAAGTGCCGCGCTGGGTGGCCAAGCGGCTCGAGTCGTTCGGCGATGACAAGGAAGCAATCCGCGCCTTCGGCCTGGACGTGGTGACCGACCTGTGCACGCGCCTGCTCGAAGCGGGCGTGCCGGGCCTGCACTTCTACACGCTCAACGCCGCCGGCGCGACCAAGGCGATCTGGCAGCGCCTGAAGCTGTAATCCCCGATGCCCGCCGCGCGCCGCCCGGACCCATTCGTCGAGCACCTGCTCGAGCTGATGACGCCGCTGGCGGCCAACATCGGGGCCATCGCGGCCAAGCGGATGTTCGGCGGGCATGGCCTGTTCTACGATGGCCTGATGTTCGCGCTCATCAGTGACGGCCAGTGTTTCCTGAAGGCCGATGACGTCACGCTGGCGCGCTTCGAGGCCGAGGGCAGCGAGCCGTTCCGGTATCAGTCCGCGCGCCGCGAGGTGACGATGCGTCACTACCTGAGCCTGCCAGCCGCATGCCTGGAATCGCCCGCAGCGATGACACCGTGGGCGCGCATGGCCGTGGAAGCCGCGTTGCGTCTGGGCAACGCACGCTGACGACCTGGCCACTTGGTCACTGGCGTGGCCGTTGGTGTCATACTCGGCGGCATGGTCACCGCCACATTCCGTTTCTACGAGGAACTGAACGACTTCCTGGCGCCGGCACAACGTCGCCGGGATCTGTCGTGCCCCTGCGCGCGCGCCGCCACGGTCAAGCACATGATCGAAGCGCTGGGCGTGCCGCATACCGAGGTGGAGCTGATTCTCGTCAACGGCGAGTCGTCGCCGTTCGAGCGCATCGTGTGCGACGGCGACCGCATCGCGGTCTATCCAAAATTCGAATCGTTCGATATCGCGCCGCTGCTACGTGTCCGCGAGCAACCGCTGCGCGAAATCCGCTTCGTGGCGGACGCCCATCTCGGCGGCCTGGCGCATCTGCTGCGCATGACCGGCTTCGATACGCTCTACGACAACCACTTTGAAGATTGCGAGATCGCCCGCATCGCCTCGGACGAAAAGCGCATCGTACTGACCCGCGACCGCGAACTGCTCAAGCGCCGCGGCATCACCCACGGCTGCTACGTGCGGGCGATCCGGTCGTCATTGCAGGTCAGGGAGATCTTTTCCAGACTGGACCTGGCTCGCAGCGCCAGGCCATTCTCGCTCTGCCTCGATTGCAACGTGCCCCTGCGTCGTATTGGCAAGACCGATGTGGATGGGCGCGTGCCGGAAGGGGTGTTCGAGCGCCACGAGCATTTCGTCACCTGCCCGCATTGCCACCGCGTGTTCTGGGAAGGATCGCACTGGCGCAAGATGCGGACGCTGGTGGAGGAGCTGATGAGCGCCCAGGCCGACCAGGTGGCCCCAGATGGTTCTGGTAGCTCAGGTAGCTCAGGTGGCCCTGGTTGAAATAGCTAGCGCGCCCCTAGTTCCGTGACCAGCCAGTCCATCGGCAGGTCATGTGACGCTGCCTGCAGCGGCGCCTCGCACGCGGCAAAGCCGATCCCGATCGCTATCGGCGTGGCGTTCGCGGCAGCCATGGCCGCCAGCGTGCGGTCGTAGAAGCCGCCGCCGTATCCGAGGCGGAACTTATTGGCGCTGAATCCGACACATGGAATGAGCAGCGCGTCGGGCGTCACGGCGCCGGTGCCATCGGGCACCGGAATGCCGTACTGGCCGACGCGCATTGTTGTGTCTGGCGTCCAGGCATGGAAATCGAGCGGTGCGGCGGCCCGGCTCACGACGGGCAGGGCGGCCACGCGGCCGGGCATGGCGGCCAGCCATCGGGCCACGGTGTCGCGTGCGTCGAATTCCTGCTGGATCGGCCAGTAGAACCCCAGTCGTTGCACGCCGAGACGTTCGAGCAGTGGCGCGAGCGCTGCCGCGATCTGTGCATCCGCCGTCTCTCGATCGGGTAGCGCGGCGCGCAGCGCGAGCAGCCGGCGGCGCAGGGCGCGACGGTCCTCAGGGGCCGTGAAATAAAGGCTGTCCGGCCCGTTGTCCGGTGCTTGGTTTGGCGGCATGGCGTGCAATAATGGCCATCGAACAGACATTTGAAAACAATGCTGGACGCGCAAATGAAGATGCGCGCCGGTGGTACGAATCACGAATCCTGCGTGCCTGTCGCGTGACAGGCGCGCACCCAACAAGGAATACCAAGAATGCCGAAGGGAGTATATCTGCGCCGTGCCGGGCGCTTCGCCTGGCTTGCGTTCGCAGGTGCGCTGCTGGCTACCCCAGTCTACGCGCAGAAACGTACGGCGACGCCCCAGAAAGCGGTACAGCAGCAACCGGCCGCCCTGACGATTCCGTCGGACCCGGACGATGCCTTCGTCGCGCTGCGCGAGGCCGCCCGCAAGAATGACGCGGACCGCGCCGCGGCCATCTCGGCCACGCTGGTCGACTATCCGATTCCGTCGTACGTCGAATACTTCCGCATCAAGTCGCAGATGTTCGACTCGAGCGGCCAGCCCCTGATCGATACGCCGGATGCCGAGATCAGCGCGTTCCTGCAACGCTACCAGGGCGAGGCGATTGCCGACCGGATGCGCAATGACTGGCTGCTGGTGCTGGGCAAGAAGCGCGACTGGGCCAACTTCGATGTCCAGTATCCGCAGTTCGTGCTGAAGGACGATACGCAGGTGGAGTGCTACGCGCTGCTGTCGCGCGCGCTCAAGGGCCAGAACGTGGCCGCCGATGCGCGTGCGATGCTGGTCGATCCGCGCTACTACGGCGACGGCTGTGTCGACCTGATCAGCTACATGGCGCAGAGCCAGCAGATCCAGCGCGGCGACGTGGCTTTCCAGGCACGCCAGGCGCTGGAGCAGAACTACACGACGCTGGCCGGCAAGATCGCCGCAGCGTTGCCCGATGCGCGCGTGGATGGCGATTCGCTGGCCACCGTGGTCAAGATGGCACGTAATGATCCCTCGCAGGCCGCCGCCTACATGGGCACGATCTCGGGCAACCTGTCGCGCGACGAGCAGGGTGCGGCCTGGGGCGTGATTGGCCAGTTCGCGGCCAAGAAGCTGATGCCGGAGGCTGCCGGCTACTACCGTCGCCAAATGGACCTGGGCGGTAACCAGTGGCTGTCCGATGAGTCGCAGGAATGGCGCGTGCGGGCCGCGTTGCGTCAGGGCGACTGGAAGCAGGTGCGCCAGTCCATCGAATCGATGCGTCCCGAACTGCGTGCCAAGGATCCGGCATGGACGTACTGGTACGCGCGCGCGCTCAAGGCCGATGGCCGTGGCAGCGATGCCCAGCAGCAGTTCCAGTCGATCGCCGGCCAGTTCAATTTCTATGGCCAGCTGGCCAGCGAGGAACTGGGCAACCGCATCACGATTCCGACGCGGACCACGGTCAGCGATGCCGAGGCGATGGCGATGCGCTCGCGCGCCGGCTTCACGCGCGCCAAGAAGTTCTATGACCTGAACCTGCGCTTCGAAGGCAACCGCGAGTGGAACTGGGAACTGCGCGGCATGAACGATCGTGACCTGCTGGCCGCGGCCGAGTACGCGCGCAAGATCGAACTGCTCGACCGTACCGTCAACACGTCCGACCGCACCAAGGCCGAGCACGATTTCACGCAGCGCTTCCCGATGCCGTACCGGGACATCATGCAGCGTGCCACGGACGATGTCGGCCTCGACATGGCATGGGCCTATGGCCTGATCCGTCAGGAATCGCGCTTCATCATGAATGCGCGTTCGTCGGCGGGCGCGCATGGCCTGATGCAGGTGATGCCGGCCACGGCCAAGTACGTCGCGCGCAAGATCGGCATGACCGATTTCTCGCCGTCGATGATGGGAGACCCCAACATCAACATCATGCTCGGCACCAACTACATGAGCATGGTGCTGACCGATCTGGACAGCTCCTGGACGCTGGCGTCCGCCGGCTACAACGCCGGTCCGGGACGGCCCAAGGCGTGGCGTACCAGCCTGTCGCGACCGGTGGAAGGCGCGATCTTTGCAGAGACGATCCCGTTCACCGAGACGCGGAACTACGTGAAGAATGTGCTTTCGAACGCCACGTACTATGCTGCTTTAATGAGTGGCCGGCCCCAGTCCCTGAAAGACCGTCTGGGAATGGTCGCGCCGTCAGCGGTTACGACGACCAGCCTCCCCTGAGCCTGACGAGGCACTCTCGCACTCAGACGGAGGCGGTGGGCCCCGTGGCCACGGACGCGCGCATCGATGCCTGCGTAACGTGTTCGTCACGGAGCCCACCATGCAGACCAGCAATGTTCTTGTCATCGGGGGCGCCGGTTTTATCGGCAGCCACCTGATTTCCCGCCTTGCCGGCGCAGCCACCGCCTCTGGCGCGCCGCTCGATCCGGCTTCCCATCCCGATAGTCCCATCGCGCCCGAACGCATTATCGTCGGCACGCGCAATGTCGAGCACGCCCAGCACCTGCTGCTGCTGCCGCGCGTCGAAGTGATCGAGCTTGGCCTGGCCGACGACGCAGTGCTCGACGACGCCATCGGCTCGCTTGGCGTCGACGGTATCGTCGTCAATCTGGTCGGCGTCCTGCATGGCGAGCGTGGCGACCCGTATGGGCCGCAGTTCGCCGCCGCGCATGTCGATCTGCCGCGCCAGGTCGTCGAGTCCTGCAAGCGCACTGGCGTTCGCAGGCTGCTTCATATGAGCGCGCTCGGCGCCGATCCACAAGGACCGTCGATGTATCTGCGCAGCAAGGGCGATGGCGGGCGGATCGTGCGCGAAAGCGGGCTCGACTGGACGATCTTCCGTCCGTCTGTCGTATTCGGTCCCGACGACCATTTCCTGAACCTGTTCGCCCAGTTGCAGCAGATGGCGCCGGTGGTGCCGCTGGCGTGCGCCCATGCGCGGTTCCAGCCGGTGTTCGTGCTGGACGTGGTGCAGGCCTTCGTCAATGCGATGGTCCATCCCGAAACGATCGGGCAGGTCTACGAGCTTGGCGGTCCGCAGGTCTACACGCTCGAGGAACTCGTCCGCTTTGCCGGCCGCGCGTCGGGGCATCCCCGTCCCGTCATCGCGCTACCCGACGCGCTCGCGCGGATGCAGGCGGCCGTGCTCGAACACGTGCCCGGTGGCACGGTGCTGTCGCGCGACAATCTCGACTCGATGCGGCTGGACAACGTGCTGGCGCACCCGATGGCGGCCGAGCTTGGCGTGCGCCCGGTCAGCCTGGAAGTCGTGATGACCGACGTGCTGTCAGGCCGCAACCGCGACAGCGCGCTGCAGTTCATGCGGGGCAGCGTGCATCGATGACCGGGGCTCGCTCCTGATCGATGTGATTGTGGCTCACACGCTTGCGAGCGTAATTCGCTTGGAACGCGCCCCGCGAGGTCGATAGAATGACCGGTTCGGGGCGCGCGCGTCGCTTTCCGCACGTTCACCGCCCGAAAACCTTTTCGACCCTCGCCCCAAGGATCTGCGATGAAGCTCGTCATCGGCAACAAGAACTACTCTTCCTGGTCGCTGCGCCCCTGGCTGTTGCTGCGCCACGCCGGCATTGCCTTCGAGGAAATCGCGGTACGTCTGTTCACAAAGGAGTTCGCGGCCGAGATCGCGCGTTATTCGCCGGCTGGCAAGGTGCCGGCGCTGATCGATGGCGACGTGACCGTATGGGATTCGCTGTCGATCAGCGAATATGTCGCCGAACGCTTTCCGGAGAAGGCCCTGTGGCCGAAGGACGCCGCCGCGCGCGCGCTGGCGCGTTCGATCTGCGCCGAGATGCATTCCGGGTTTGGCAACCTGCGCAGCCAGATGCCGATGAACGTGACGGCAATGCTGCCGGGGCTGGGCTGGAACGTCGCCGTGCAGCGTGACATCGACCGCATCGCGTCGATCTGGACCGATCTTCGCACGCGCTACGCGTCCGAAGGTCCGTTCCTGTTCGGCAGCTTTACGATTGCCGACGCGTTCTACGCGCCGATAGTCAGCCGCTTTGCCACCTACGGCGTGCATCTGCCCGAATCCGCCAAGGCGTACGCGGACTTCGTGCTGGCGCTGCCCGCGATGCAGGAATGGGCGGCGGCGGCACGCGAGGAACGGGACTTTGTCCCGGCCGATGAACCGTATCGCACCGAGCCGGATCGTCCGGACGCGATCATCGTTTCGGGTTGATTCATGCAGGTGTACGCAGTGGGCGGCGCCGTCCGCGACCAGTTGCTCGGAAAGCCGAGCCAGGACCGTGACTACGTGGTGGTGGGCGCCACGCCCGCGGACATGGAGGCCGCCGGCTTCAAGCCGGTGGGCAAGGATTTCCCCGTTTTCCTCCATCCGCACACCAAGGCCGAGTACGCGCTGGCGCGGACCGAACGCAAGACCGCGGTCGGCTACAAGGGCTTTGCCTTCTATACCGGCGCCGACGTGACCCTGGAAGAGGACCTCGTCCGGCGCGACCTGACCATCAACGCGATGGCCCAGGCGGTGGACGAGCATGACAACCTCGTCGGCCCGGTGATCGACCCCTATGGCGGCCAGAAGGACCTGGCCGCGCGCAAATTCCGCCACGTGTCCGACGCCTTCGCCGAGGATCCGGTGCGTATCCTGCGCGTGGCGCGTTTCGCGGCGCGCTTTCACGAATTCACGGTGGCGCCGGAGACCGTCGCGCTGATGCGCAAGATCGTCGACGCGGGCGAGGTGGATGCGCTGGTGCCCGAGCGCGTCTGGCAGGAACTGTCTCGCGGGTTGATGGAGGCAAAGCCGTCACGCATGTTCGACGTGCTGCGCGAATGCGGCGCGCTGGCCCACCTGCTGCCGGAACTCGATCGCCTATGGGGCGTGCCCCAGCGCCCGGAATATCATCCCGAAGTCGATACCGGCGTGCACGTGATGATGGTGATCGACTACGCGGCCAGCGTCGGCGCATCGCTGCCGGTGCGCTTCGCCGCGATGGCGCACGACCTCGGCAAGGGCACCACGCCCGAGGACATGCTGCCCCGGCACATCGGCCACGAGCAACGTGGCGTCAAATTGCTCGAAGCCATCTGCCAGCGCCTGCGCGTGCCGAACGATTGCCGTGAGCTGGCCCTGGTGGTGGCGCGCGAGCACGGCAATATCCATCGCAGCACGGAGTTCGGCGCGGCGGCACTGACGCGGCTGGTCGAGCGTTGCGACGCGCTGCGCAAGCCGGAGCGGTTCGCTGAGGCGCTGCTGGCCTGCGAGGCCGATGCGCGTGGACGCCTGGGTTTTGCGGATAAGGACTACCCGCAGGCGGATCGCCTGCTAGCTGCGCGTGACGCGGCGGCATCCGTGGACGCCGGCGCGATTGCCAAGGCTTGCGGGGACAAGGTCGATCAGATCAAGGACCGGGTGCACAAGGCCAGGGTGGCGGCGGTGGCGCAGCGGCTGGGAATGGCGGAGGAATAGGGGGCCAGACATAGGGGGCCAGACATAGGGGGCCGGCCCCCTACAGCAGCTTCCCGATCACCAGCGCCGCGAGCGACAACAGGATCGTCGACGCGAATGGCAGCACGTACTCGCGGCCGAACAACCGGAACCGGACATCGCCCGGCAGGCGTCCCAGCCCGATCTTCTGCAGCCACGGCAGCGAGGCTGACAGCACGATCACGCATAGAAAGATGGTGAACGTCCAGCGCAACATGGCGACCCGGGCTCCCTTAGTAGACTTAGAGTGCGAAGCTGCGGTCGCCGCGCGCGAAGCCGTCGAGCGGCATGGCGTCGTCGATGCCGCGGGTGAGGGCGATGACCTTGAACAGCTCACCCATCTCAGCTTCCGACAACAGTTTCTGCACCGCATTGGCCTGCGGCAGGAACGCGCGGGCATCGCTCGGGTCGAGCGACATCATAAGTTCCGTGATGCCGGCATTCATCAGGAAGCGCGCCTGCGAGGCGTAGCCGGACACTTGCAGGCCTGCCTCCACGCCCGCCTGGGCGATCCCGCTGAAATTCACGTGCGCGGTGATGTCCTGCAGTCCGGGGTAGAGGAACGGATCGGGGTGGGCGTGATGACGGTAATGGCACATCAGCGTGCCGCCGGTACGGTGCGGATGGTAGTACTCGGACGCCGGGAAGCCATAGTCGATAAAGAACGCTGCGCCGCGCGCCAGCAGCGCGCCCACGGCGCGGGTGAATCCTTCCGCTTCGGTATGGGTCTCGGTGACGATGTCGTGGTCGCCCGGAATCCCGAGCAGTACCGCAGGGATCGCGCCGTCCTCCAATGGCCGGTCTTCGAAGGCGAAGGCCTCGGCGCCCGCCTTTCCATCCTTCGCGCAGACCACGCCACGCTCGTGCCAGCGGCCGCCAGTACGCGCGTAGAGGCGCACCGGCATTGCATCGAGCACTTCGTTGCCGACCACCACACCCTCGAAGCGGTCCGGCAGGGCGTCCAGCCAGGTGACGCGCCCGGCCAGATGCGGGGCCCGCTGGTCCAGCGTGGCCTGCTGGCGCGCGCGCAGTTCACCGGACAGTTCAACGATCTGGTAGGTGTCTGGCAGCGCATCCTCGGTTTCGAGCGCGAGCAGCAGGTCGGCGGCGAGCCGGCCGGTGCCCGCGCCGAATTCCATGACCCGCGGCAGGTTCATTCTGACCAGCGGCGCGAACTGGCGTGCCAGCGTGCGAGCAAAGAATGGTGTCAGTTCGGGGGCGGTGATGAAGTCGCTGCCGTCGTTGACGTCGCGGCCGAACTTGGCCGCACCGCCACTGTAGTAGCCCAGCCGGGGGGCGTAGAGTGCCAGCGACATGAATCGGTCGAAGCCGATCCAGCCGCCCGCTGCGTCGATGGCGCCGGCAATACAGATGGAAAGGGCCGCGGAGGCGTCCAGCGCATCTGCGGAGGGAAGGGGTAGACTAGCGACTTTCTGCATACCGCGAATTGTAGCAATGCCAGATTCTCAGACTATGGGCACTTCACAGGCTTCGAGCGACAAATCTCGCGGCGTAGCGCTGGTCACCGGCGCCGCACGCCGCCTGGGTCGTGCCATCGCTCTCGAACTTGCCGCACAAGGCTGGGACGTTGCCGTTCACTGCAACCGCTCGCGCGACGAAGCGGACGCGCTGGCCACCCAGATCCGCGGCCTCGGTCGCCGCGCCGCCGTGCTGCAGGCCGACCTGTCGGATGAAGCCGCCACGGCCCGTTTGATTCCCGCCTGCATCGACGCCCTTGGCGTGCCGGCCTGCCTGGTCAACAACGCGTCGCTGTTCCAGTACGACGTGGCGACGAGCTTCTCCTATGGGTCGCTCGACACGCACATGCGCACCAACGTGGCGGCCCCGCTGCTGCTGGCGCGTGAGATGCACAAGGCGCTTGGCGCCGACGGCAACGAGACCGGGCAGCTCGGCGTTGTGATCAATCTGCTCGACCAGAAGCTGAACAACCTGAATCCAGATTTCCTGTCGTACACGCTGTCGAAGGCCGCGCTGCAGACTGCCACGGTGCAGCTTGCGCAGGCACTGGCGCCGCGTCTGCGGGTGGTGGGCGTCGCGCCCGGCATCACGCTGGTGTCCGGCGACCAGTCCGACCCGGGCTTTGTCCGCGCCCATGGGATGACGCCGCTGGGCAAGTCGTCCACGCCGGAAGACATCGCGCAGGCCGTGGCCTACCTGGCCGTGGCGCGCGCCGTTACCGGCACCACGTTGTACGTCGACGGAGGCCAGCACCTGATGCCGCTGGCCCGCGACGTGATGTTCCTTACTGAATAAGCTGTTTCTGATTTGCCAGCCATGACCTTTGCCGCCCTTTCCCATCCCAGCCTGCAAAACTGCCGTCGCATGTTCCTGCGCAACTATGAAGTGCAGATCAACATTGGCGTGCACGAATTCGAGAAGAAGGGCGAACAGCGCGTGCTCGTCAATATCGACCTGTTCGTGTCGCTGGCCGAGACCACGCCGCAGGCCGACAAGCTCGAGGAAGTGGTCGACTACGACTTCATGCGCAACACCGTGGCCGAGCGCATGGCGCGTGGCCATATCCACCTGCAGGAAACGCTGTGCGACGACGTGGCGCGTGCCATGCTGCAGCATCCGAAGGTGCGCGCCGTGCGCGTGTCGACCGAAAAACCGGACGTCTACCCGGATTGCGATGCCGTCGGCGTGGAAGTGTTCCACGTCAAGCCCGCCTGATCTGGCCGCTCTGCCCGAGCGGGACCGCGCAGCGCCGGGCGGTGGGCTCCAGTAGAATGTTGGCCCGTTGAAACCGGGCCATTGTTCAGCGCCCGTACTGATCCAGGTATGTCATATGAGTCACTCCGCTAACTTCTATCGTCTCGAAACCCGTCTGCAGTCGCTGACCGGCAAGGCCATCGGCGACTTCGGCATGATCGAAGACGGCGACACAGTGCTGGTCTGCATGAGTGGCGGCAAGGACTCCTACACGATGCTGTCGGTGCTGACGGCGCTTCAGAAACGGGCGCCGATCCAGTTCAAGCTGATCGCGATGAACCTGGACCAGAAGCAGCCCGGCTTTCCCGAGCATGTGCTGCCGGCATACCTGAAGTCACTCGGCGTGGAGTATGTGATCGTCGAGGCGGACACCTACTCGATCGTCAAGGAGAAGGTGCCCGAGGGCAAGACGACCTGCTCATTGTGCTCGCGCCTGCGCCGCGGCGTGATCTATCGCACGGCCAAGGAGCTGGGCGCCAACAAGATCGCGCTGGGCCATCACCGCGACGACATCGTCAACACGTTCTTCCTGAACATGTTCTTCGGCGGCAAGATGAAGGCGATGCCGCCGAAGCTGGCCACCGACGACGGCCAGCACATCGTGATCAGGCCGCTGGCGTACTGCGCGGAGAAGGACATCGCGTCGTATGCGCGTGCCATGGCGTTCCCGATTATCCCGTGCAACCTGTGCGGCTCGCAGGAAAACCTGCAGCGCAAGAAGGTGAGCGAAATGCTGCAGGCGTGGGAGCGCGAGAACCCGGGCCGGATCGACAACATCTTCGCGGCACTACGCAACGTGGTGCCGTCGCACCTGGCCGATACGGACCTGTTCCCGTTCACGGGGCTGGCTACCGGGTTGGCCAAGATCGACGAGGCATCGCTGTTCGGCGAGACCACGTTCACGCAGCAGGCGCTGACCTTCACGGGCAATGTCGAGGCGAACCGGATGGAGTTCGTGCGTTTCGACAAAATCCAGAAGGTCCAGGAGGCGCCGGAGCGAGCTTCGGAACCGTCGGCCTGACGCCTCCCCCCGCCTCCCCCAAAGGTTGGCTACTGTGACGCCCGCGTCGAGCGCCCGGGCTCGCGCATCAACGCCTGCACATCCTCGATCCATCCCTGGAAGCGCTTGACCGCGTGGGCCTTCTGTTCCGGCGTTGTCAGGTTGGCGATCGTCACCGTCAGGTTGATCCCCGCATCGGTACTCCGCTGCTGGCCCGTAGCCGGGCGCTGCCAGTCGTCGGCATAGTGGCGCAGCATCTCCTCGGCCTGGGCCTTGGGCGGGCGCGTCGTCGAGATCTCGCGCGCCAGCGCCACCCATTCCTGCTGGCGGCGCACGCGCTCGCTGTATCGGGCGTCGGCGTTCAGCATATAGGGCCCCATCGCGTCGCGGATGGCCTTCTCCTGGTCGCGCGAGAAGCTGCCATAGACCAGCTTGGTATAGTCCATGATCTTGTCGAAGCGGGCATCGGTGCGCGCGTCGGCATCGGAGCCGAGGAACTGCTTGCGATATTTCGTATTGCTCTCGGCGAACTTCGTCTCCATCCGTTTGATCTGGTCGGGCGATAGCGTGAGCATCAAATCTGCAAGGTCAGGAATCGTGTTCTCGTACGCCTGACGTCCCAGTCGCTGGCTGTCCTGCTGGGCCTGCCGGATCATCGCGATATCGACGGGTCCGGCCACCTCGCCCTTGACTCTCGCAAGGACCTTGGCAACTTCCGGAAGCTGCGAGCGCCGGTGCCACGCGAAGAATCGGGCGATGGCGTCGCGCGTTGGCACCTCCTGGGCATCCGAGACATCCACGTAGCGGTCCACCCACCAATAGGCGAGCCGGTCTCCCTGCTCGTAGCCCAGTTTCATGGCATTGCAACCGCCAAGTATCGCGACGAACGTGAGTGTTGTGATCACCACAAACACGCGACGTGACCAATTGTGAACAACGGTAACTCGACGTGATCGGGCCAGATCGGTCCGGGGGGGCATGCTAGAATCTGCGCGCATGTTTCCAGGGGTGGCGGATCGCCCGCCAGCCCAAGCGTGGCAAGGGTTTGGGCGCGGCCAGCCAGTTCGGTGCACGGCCGGACGCGGCGCTCCCAGGCACGGATTCTCCAGCTTATTCTCAGACACACTCACTTAGGGACCTCCTTGTGAATATCGTCATTCTTGCCGCGGGCATGGGCAAGCGGATGAACTCCGCTCTGCCCAAGGTGCTGCACCCGGTGGCCGGCCAGCCAATGCTATCCCACGTCCTCGATACCGCGCGCACGCTGTCGCCGTCGCGGCTCGTGGTGGTGGTGGGTCATGGTGCCGAACTGGTGCGCAAAGCCGTTGGCGCGGACGATGTTGCCTTTGCCGAGCAGGCTCAGCAACTGGGCACCGGCCACGCCGTGATGCAGGCCCTGCCGCTGCTCGACGACAGCCAGCCCACGCTGGTGCTGTACGGCGACGTGCCGCTGACCTCGGTCGACACCCTGAAGGGCCTCGTGCAGGCCGCGGGCGCCGAGCGTCTGGGCGTGCTGACTGTCGAGATGCCCGATCCTACCGGATATGGACGGATCGTTCGTGACGCCGCCGGCAATATCGTGCGCATCGTCGAGCAGAAGGACGCCAGCGAGGACGTCCGCGCGATTCGCGAGATCAACACCGGCATTATCGTCTGCCCGACGGCGCATCTGCGCCAGTGGCTGGCCACGCTGCGCAACGACAACTCGCAGGGCGAGTACTACCTGACCGATACGATCGAGCGCGCCGTCAATGATGGCGTGGAGGTCGTGTCGGCCCAGCCGGCCGCGCTGTGGGAGACGCTCGGCGTCAACAGCAAGGTCCAGCTTGCCGAGATCGAACGTATTCACCAGCGCAACATTGCCCAGCGGTTGCTGGAGGCGGGCGTCACGCTGCTCGACCCGGCACGCATCGACGTGCGCGGCGAGCTAACCTGCGGGCGCGACGTCACCATCGACGTGGGCTGCGTGTTCGAGGGCCGCGTGCACCTGGAAGACGGCGTGTCCGTTGGCGCGCACTGCGTCGTTCGCAACACGACGATCGGCGCCGGCGCGCGTATCCAGCCGTTCTGCCACTTCGAGGACGCCAAGGTCGGGCCTGACGGACGCATCGGACCGTACGCGCGGTTGCGCCCGGGCACGGAACTCGGCCAGGACGTGCATATCGGCAATTTCGTCGAGATCAAGAACAGCCAGATCGCCGACCACAGCAAGGCCAATCACCTGGCCTACGTGGGCGACGCGACGGTGGGGCAGCGCGTCAATATTGGCGCGGGTACCATTACCTGCAATTACGATGGCGTGAACAAGCACCGCACGGTGCTCGAGGACGATGTGTTCATCGGCTCCGACACCCAGCTGGTGGCGCCGGTGACGGTGCGCCGCGGCGCCACGATTGGCGCGGGGACCACGCTGACCAAGGAAGCGCCGGCTGACAAGCTGACGTTGTCGCGCGCCAAGCAGATGACCCTGGATGCGTGGCAGCGTCCGGTCAAGCAACCGAAGAAATAAGAGGGGTTCAAAACATGTGTGGCATCGTTGGGGCGGTCTCTCACCGCAATATCGTTCCTGTCCTGATCGAAGGCCTGCGCCGCCTTGAGTACCGTGGCTACGATTCCTGCGGCGTGGCCGTGGTGCGTGACGGTATTCTCGAGCGCGCCCGTACCGTATCGCGCGTGGCCGAACTGGACGCGCAGACGCAATCGTCTGGCCTGGCCGGCCACATCGGCATCGCGCACACGCGCTGGGCGACGCACGGCAAGCCGGACACCGTCAACGCCCACCCGCACTTCTCGGACGAGACCATCGCGCTCGTTCACAACGGCATCATCGAGAACTACGAGCCGCTGCGCGACGAACTGCGCGCGGTCGGGTACGGTTTCGAATCGCAGACTGATACTGAAGTGGTGGCGCACCTGATCCACCAGGCTTACACGTACCCGAGCAGCGCCACGCGAGGCGACCTGTTCGGCGCGGTGCGCGCGGTCACCAAGCGCCTGCATGGCGCCTACGCGATCGCCGTGGTGGCCAAGGACCAGCCGGACGTGGTGGTCGGCGCGCGCGCCGGCTCGCCGCTGGTGGTGGCACTGGGCGAGGACGAATCGTTCCTGGCCTCTGACGCGCTGGCCGTGGCCGGCACCGCCAACCGCATCATCTATCTGGAAGAGGGCGACGTGGTCGAGATCTCGCGCGGTGGCGCGCGGATTCGCGACGTGCACGATCACGAGGTCGAGCGCGAAGCGCGCGTGGTGGAAGCCCACGCCGCCGCGGTGGAACTGGGCCCGTACCGGCACTTCATGCAGAAGGAAATCTTCGAGCAGCCGCGCGCGCTGGGCGACACGCTGGAAGGCATCTCCGCGATCACGCCCGAGCTGTTCGGTGAGAACGCCGCGCAGGTGTTCTCGGAAATCGACAGTGTGCTGATCCTGGCCTGCGGCACGAGCTACTACTCGGGCTGCACGGCCAAGTACTGGCTCGAATCGATCGCGAAGATCCCGACCCAGGTGGAAGTGGCCAGCGAATACCGCTATCGCGACACCGTGCCGAACCCGCGCGCGCTGGTGGTGGTGATTTCGCAGTCGGGCGAGACGGCCGACACGATGGCCGCGCTGCGTCATGCCCGCTCACTGGGCCACACGCACACGCTGGCCGTCTGCAACGTGGCGACGAGCGCCATGGTGCGTGAGACCGAGCTGAGCTTCCTGACACGCGCCGGTACCGAGATCGGCGTGGCGTCGACCAAGGCCTTCACGACACAACTGGCCGCGCTGTACATGCTGACGCTGGCGCTGGCCAAGGTGCGCGGCTACCTGACCGATGCGCAGGAAGCCGAAGCCCTGACCAACCTCCGCCACCTGCCGGCCGCGCTGCATGGCGTGCTGGCGCTGGAGCCGCAGATCATCGCGTGGTCGGAAGACTTCGCGCGCCGCGAGAACGCGCTGTTCCTGGGGCGCGGCCTGCATTACCCGATCGCCCTGGAAGGCGCGCTCAAGCTCAAGGAAATCTCGTACATCCACGCTGAAGCCTATCCGGCCGGCGAACTCAAGCACGGCCCGCTGGCGCTCGTGACCGAGGCGATGCCGGTGGTGACCGTAGCGCCGAACGACGCGCTGCTGGAGAAGCTGAAGTCGAACATCCAGGAAGTGCGCGCCCGCGGTGGCCGTCTCTATGTGTTCGCCGACTCGGATACGCATATCCAGTCGTCGGATGGCATCCAGGTGATCCGGTTGCCGGAGCACTATGGTGCGCTGTCCCCGATCCTGCATGTGGTGCCGCTGCAACTGCTGGCGTATCACACCGCCTGCGCACGCGGTACCGACGTCGACAAGCCGCGCAACCTGGCCAAGTCGGTGACGGTGGAGTAAGCGCGGCCGTCCTGCTGTTTCCTCTCCTCTTTATCCTCGCCTCGGTCGTGACGTTGGTTTGGACACGTCCGCCGTGGCGACGGAACTGTGACGGTCTGCTGCGCAAATGCCGATTTTGTGCCGCAAACGCATCATTTGTGCCATATTCGATGGCCGGAATGGTTGTCAGGGCCACATAGTGGTTGCTAAACGCCGACATAGAATTGGTGTTCTCGCCACGCGGTGATTGACATAGGGTGGCGGGTATTCCACTATTTCGTCGCCTCGCCAGTAAAAGTGCTAGTGCTGCCGAAACACGTTTCGACGGAATTCGGCAAGCCATAAACAATCAAGAAGAATCCTTTTCGGGTGTGCCGCGAAATCGCTCCACAGAGGGCGGCTCGCGTGCCAACAGTGCCTATCGGGGGTCAGATGCACAGGGTCAATTCAGGAATCTCGCAGGAAGCTTTGCTCGTCAGCCGGTGGTTGCGCTGACATGGCTCGCCTTCCTCACGCTCGGCTGACCGGGCGTGGAGGGCGCGCGTTGGCAGTCCGCATCGAGGATGCGGATGTCGATGGCGTGCGCGCTTCACGTGCCAACCGGAAGCCTTCTCTCCGTACCGTATCGGGATCGGCTGGTCTGACGCTGATCGAGATGGCGGTGACGGTTGCTATCGTTGCCATCGTGGCGGCCATCAGCACGCCGTCGTTCCTCTCCTTCATCCAGTCCAATCGCGTCCAGAGCGAGGTGAACTCGATGGTGAACTCACTGCAGTTAGCGCGCAGTGAAGCCATCAAGCGCGGCCAGTCGGTCAGCATTTGTCCGTCCAGCAATGGTTCCAGTTGCCTGGGCGCCAATACCTGGAATGTCGGCTGGCTCGTGTTCGTGGATCGCAATGCCGATGGTGTTGTCGACACGCCCGCGAACGCGGCGGATCTTCTGCAGTATCGGGCACCCTGGGCCGGTACCGATACGTTCGTGGCCACACCGACCGCGACATTCGTGACCTACAACCGCGATGGTTTCGGGGTCAATCTGCCGGGAGGCGCCGTGACACTCGCGGCACAGACCCGTCCAGTTTCGGCTCAGGCCACGCGCTGCATCGCGCTCAACATGGTTGGCCGGCAGACCGTGCAGCAATCGGGGGTGGGCGCATGCAACTGAAGACGACAGGAAACCGGCACGCCGCGGGCTTCTCCTTGCTTGAAGTTCTGATTGCCCTGGTGATCACGGTGATCGGATTGTTCGGCATTGCCAAGATGCAGGCCGCCGCGATTGCCAATACGCAAGTCGCACGAGGACAGTCGCTGATTGCGCTGCAACTGGAAAGTCTCGCTGGTGCCATGCACGGCAACAAGGGATTCTGGGCGGCCGGTCTGGTGCCAGCGACGTTCAGCATGACAGGCGCGACTGTTACGGACACCACTGGCAAGCTCAGCACTACCGCACCGGATTGCAAGGCAACGACGTGCACGCCGACGCAACTGGCCGCCTATGACGTCCAGGGCTGGGCCGCGGAGATGAACGCCCATTTCCCGACCTATTCGGCTGCCGTCAATTGCGTCGTGCTGATCAACAAGCCCGTCACCTGCACGGTGTCCGCAAACTGGAATGAATCCAATCTGGCATACAACCAGACCACGGCAACCCTTGCCGGTCAGACGGCGCAAAGCCTGACGCTCTACGTGCAACCGTGATGGGTCAATCAATGCGACACCTTAGAAGAACCAGATCACGCCAGGCGGGGGTATCGCTGGTGGAAATCATGGTGGCGATGATCATCGGGCTATTCATGCTGTTGGCCCTGAGCACGCTGTTTCTCAATTTTCGTGGCACCTTCAGGGATCAGGATCAACTGGCCCAGCTTCAGGACAATGAGCGCCTGGCGCTGACCATGTTCTCCACCACCATTCAGTCCGCGGGCTATTTTCCAGACCCCGTGAACAATGTGGTGACCGGCGCGTTGCCGCTATCGACGGGCAATGCCTATGGCGACTTTGCCGCGGGGCAGGCCGTGGTCGGTACGTCGGGTGCGAACGGCGCAAGCGATACGCTGACTGCCCGTTTCATGACGGCCAATGGCGATGGCATTCTCAACTGTCAGGGTCAGTCCAATACGTCCGGTGCCAATGTGGTGTACGTCAACAGTTTTGCAGTCAATGTGAACAACGAACTGACGTGTGCCATCAATGGTGGCGCGGCGGTGCCGCTGGTCAGCGGCGTGACGGGATTCAGCGTCCTTTATGGAACAGACACCGCAAACGGTGGCAACGTCGATCAGTATCTGTCCGCCGCCGCGGTGACCGCAGCTGGGTACTGGCCCCAGGTCCGTACCGCGAGGGTGACGGTGACCTTCGTCAATCCGTATGCCACGCAACCGAGCCAGCCGGCAACACTGAGCTGGACCCAGACGATCAGCTTGATGAACCGGTCATGAAACATCCCACGCGCCATCGCCCGCCCGGACGGGGTACCAGTCAGGGTTATGTCCTGATCGTCGGGCTGCTGTTCCTGCTGGTGCTCTCGTTACTGGCGGTCTCGATGATGAAGAGCTTCGGCATGCAGGAAAAGATCGCCGGCAATACGCGCGAGAAGCAACGTGCGTTCGAGGCAGCGCAAAGCGCATTGCGATATGGCGAATGGTGGCTTGGCCAGGGCAACGGTTCAAGCGGAGCCCTATGCAAAAGCATTGTCAGTGTCACGGCCAATGATTGGTCAAGCATGCAGGTATGCAGCAACGCGCTGACTAACCCAACGGCCTTGCCCTGGACGCCGGCGCGTGCCGACTACAGCCCGCCATCTATGGCCGTGGCGCTCAATGGCAATCTTGGCGGGAAGGCAGCGAGCGGCGACATCAACTATGCGGCCCCGCCGAGCCTCTACATCAACTACCTCGGCCTTTCACAGGACGGGTTGTCAATGCTGTACAGCGTGACTGGCGCCGGTTACGGCGGCAGCGCGGCCACGGCTGCCGTGGTGCAAAGCACCTATCAGGTTGGCGCGAGTACCAAAGATCTCGGGAAAGAATGATGAGAAATCCTCCACGTCTCGCATTGGTGGCCTCGGCCGTGGCGGCGCTGCTTGCTGCGCAGGCTCGCGCGGTTGTGATTCAGGACAATCTGAATGGGGCATCGTCCAGCTATCCATGGACCGCAATCAATGGTGCCTGCCTGACCGCTGGCGATGGCTCGGGGACGATCCCTGGATGCACGGCATCAAGCTTTACGTACTACTCGAGCAAGAGTTCGAAGCTCGTGGGCGGCGTGACAGGAACGCTTCCAGATACGGCTGGCTCCGGCGCGCTTCGGTTGACCAATGGTGACACGGGTAAGGGTTCGAACGGGAACAGCCAGAACGGCGCTGTCGTATCGAACTTCACCTTCCCGATGCAGGAGGGCTTGCAGGTTACGTTCTCCACCGTGACCTATGGCGGCAATGCATTCGGCAATACCGGTGCCGACGGCATCAGCTTCTTCCTTGCCGACGGCAATCAGGCCGCGAGCGTCGGGGCGCTGGGTGGCAGCCTGGGATATAGCTGCTCCAACGTGAACGCTGTCTATGACGGGGTGGTTGCCGGTTACATCGGGATCGGCATCGACGAGTATGGCAACTTCTCCAATGGGAGTTCCGGTGGCTCCAAGAATGACAACACCAGCACTGGACCGGGTTTCAAGGCGAACCGGATCAGTATTCGTGGCTCGGGGAATACGAACTGGGCAAATCTGCTGGCGACCTACAACTCGTACTACAAGAAGGTCCCCACATCGAAGATTCCTACTGCGGTGCAGAACACGTGCGCTGCAGGATATGTACAAGACTGGTCGAGTGGCAAGGACAATGGCTCGGTAACAAGCAAGCCACTGGCCTACAACTACAACTTCATTGCATCGAGCGATCTGCCGAACGCGATCGCGAACCAGCAGGCCACAGCCACGCCAACCCGTGGCAAGGCCATCCCGATCGTCTACTCGCTCAAGCTCACGCAAAACGGACTGCTGAGCATGTCGTACAGCTATAACGGCGGTGCGGCCACGCCAATCATCACGAACCAGGACATCACGAAGTCGAACGGACCGGTGCCGACCCAGTTCCGTTTCGGGTTTGCCGCTGGCACCGGTAGCGGTAGCAACGTTCATGAGATTACCTGTTTCAAGGCGGAGCCTGTTGGTCAGTCAAGCAGTTCGGCAGGCACCAACGTGCAGCAGTCCGCGCGCGTGGAAGCTGGATCGCAGGTGTACCTGGCCTACTACCATCCGACCAACTGGTGGGGAGAGCTGAGCGCGCAGAACCTGCTCTACGACGCTTCGAGCGACACGGTCTCGATGAGCACCACCGCCAACTGGAATGCAAGTTGCGTGCTGACCGGTGGAAGCTGCCCGTCCACTGGCGGCACCAACACCGCGCAATCTCCGACCGCGCGAAAGATCCTCACCTGGAGTGGCTCGACTGGCATCCCCTTCCGCTGGGATAGCACCTATACGCCGCCAGCTGCCGTGCAGACACTCATGACCGCGGGCGACGCCAGTGCGACCAACAAGCGCCTGAACTATCTGCGCGGCGACCGTACCAACGAGATCACGACATCAGGAACGGGTTTGTATCGCGCACGCACGGGCGTGCTGGGCGACATCATGGATTCAAGTCCGACCTGGGTGGGGGCGCCTTCCTCGCCCTACAGCGGGCCCTGGACGGACGCCCTGTACAAGACCGCCACCGCTGCAGAGCCAAAAGGCAGCTATGACACGTTCAAGCAGAACAACGCGCTGCGCCAGAATATCGTCTACGTCGGGGCCAACGATGGTCTGCTGCACGGCTTCCGTTCCGGCTACTACGACGCGGGCGGAAACTTCGTCGGCAGCGATGCCAGCAAGCCGAATGACGGGAGCGAGGCGATCGCTTACATGCCGGGCGCCGTGCTGAAGACGATCCATTCCTCGACCAGTGCGCTGGACCTCGCCTCGGCGCAGTATGTGCACAACTACTTCGTGGATGCGACGCCAGGCACGGGCGATCTCTACTATCAGAATGCCTGGCATACGTGGCTGGTTGGAGGCCTCGGTCCCGGCGCGAACGCAACCGGGCCGATCGGCGACAAGACGACGACGGGTACGGGTGGTGCCATCTACGCGCTCGATGTCACGAACCCTGCCGGGTTTGCCGATGACGCCGCAACGGCAAGCAGCCTGGTAATCGGCGAGTGGGACAACACGCTGAAATGCACCGGTAATACCGGCTGTGGCACGAACCTTGGAAACACCTACGGCACACCGGTGATTCGCCGCCTGCACAACGGCAACTGGGCGGTGCTGTTCGGCAACGGCCTGAACAGCGCATCCGGCTCGGCGGGACTGTATGTGATGCTGGTCAACCCGGCGGACGGCTCAAAGTCGTTCCTGTACCTGGATACGGGATACGGTCCGGCCAAGGATCCGGCCGGCAAGAATTCCAAGAATGGCATTGCCTATGTGACACCCGCGGATCTCGATGGCGACCACATTACCGACTACGTCTATGCCGGCGATATGTTCGGCAATGTCTGGCGTTTTGACCTGACTTCGAACACGCCTGCCAACTGGAGTGCGTCGGCCAAGCCGCTGCTGGCCACCGGGCTCCCCATTACCAGCAAGGTTGCCGTGGCTGCCGTGCCCGGCAGCGGCACCGGGGCCAATGCGATACCGCGTGTCATGGTCAGCTTCGGCACCGGTCGTCGCCTGGAACAGACGCAGAGCAGCGAAGCTGTGTTCGAGAGCGCCACCCAGTCACTTTTCGGTGTGTGGGACTGGAACATGACGGCATGGAACGGCGTGGCCCCGGCCAGCGCGAAGTATGCGGCGTTGGCAACCGCGCCGCAGCCGCTGGCAATCGCCAACCTTACGGCGCAGTCGATCACCAACGAAGGCCGCGCCAGTTCGAATACCGCGATGTTGCGCACGGTCAGCGCCACCGCCGTCTGCTGGCAGGGCAGTACCGTTTGCTCCAGTGGCAACACCAAGTATGGCTGGCAATTGCCGCTGTCCACGAATCCTGGCGAACAGGTGATCTACAACCCCGTGATCGCATACGGAATGTTCATCGTCAATACGACGATCCCACCGAGTTCGGCGGCTGCGCAGGCGCTCTCCTGCAATACGGAGGTGCCTACTGGATTCACGATGGGGGTTTCCATGGCCACTGGCGGCGCGGCATCCCAATCCTTCTTCAGTACTGCCAACAGCAACACATTCCCGCTGCTTAATGGCGGAATCGTCAGCGGCATTGGCCTGAGCGGTACGGGCTCCCCGTCGATCGTGACAGCGCAGAAGAGACCGTACATCGTGCAGCAGACGGTTGGGGGCACGGGCGTCGTTACCCAGATCAACCCCGGTGCCAATGCCACGGGATCACGCATCAACTGGATCAAGTTGCGCTAATCATGAACCGTCGACCAAAACATTCCGCGGGCTTTTCGCTTGTCGAACTCATGATCGTCGCGATAATCGTCGCGATCCTGGCGGCTATCGCATTCCCTTCGTACATGCAGCATGTGCGCAAGTCACGTCGAACCGATGCCAAGACGGCGTTGCTCGATGCTGCGGCAAGGCAGGAGAAGGTCTTTAGTACGCAAAACCTGTACGGTGGCGCCCCGGGCGATCTGGGCTACGCGGGCGCCGCGTATCCGGTGCAGATTCAATCGAGCGGACAAACGTTCTATCAGCTCACCGTTGCCACAGCCAACTCGGGTACGACGTACACGGCCACGGCCGCGCCGGTCGGCGCGCAGGCCGGGGATGACTGCGGCTCGTATGTCATCAACAATCTGGGCGTGCAGTCCAACACCGGGACGTCCAACGGGGCCACGTCCGCCACCTGCTGGTAGGCAGCAAGAGGTGCGTCGATGCGCGCGCGGGAAGTGCCGCATGTGATGGCCGGCAGGTCACTCCAAGGCCGCAGGTCCAAGAGGCATCATCAAAATGATCTGGCGTCGTTGCGCGGCCTTGCCGTACTACTTGTACTGTCCGCGGCCGTGCGCCTAGCCAGAACCGCTTCGCTTCATTTTGATAGCGCCTCTTAATGCCTGAGGACATGCCCATACCGCGGCGCCGGCCGTGAAGGATGCGTTCCATCTACCGCCCGGTAACCCCGCGCAGGGTAGGAAATTGCGTTTCGCGGTATCCTTGCCGGCGTGCCACGTCCGCGCCGCCTGCCCGGCGCCGCCCGGCGCGCCTGCCCCGGCCCGGTATCATGCCGCTCGGGCCCCACGGCGCATCAAGCATTTTGCATACCCTATGAAAGATCTAGAAAGTGAGCTGATCGGCTCTGCCCGGCTGCCGACCCGCTATGGAGAATTTACCGCACACGCCTTCCAGGGCGTTGATACCGGTACTGAACATCTTGCGCTGTCGATGGGCGAAATCTCGGGCGAAAACCTGCTCGTGCGCCTGCATTCGGAATGCCTGACCGGTGACGTCTTCGGTTCCTGCCGCTGCGACTGCGGCGAGCAACTTGACCTCGCGATGCAGCGGATCGCCGAAGAGGGCCGCGGCATCCTGCTGTACCTGCGTGGTCACGAGGGGCGCGGCATCGGCCTGTCGAACAAGATCCGCGCGTACGCGTTGCAGGATGGCGGACTGGATACGGTTGATGCCAATCTGGCGCTAGGCCAGGCGATCGATTCGCGCACCTATGCGTTCGCGGCCGATTTCCTGCGTCAGTGGGGGGTGAGTTCGGTCCGTCTGATGAGCAACAACCCGATCAAGATCAAGGCGCTCGAGGATGCAGGCATCAAGGTGACCGAGCAGGTCCGCCATGTGGTGCCGGCGAATGCCGAGAACGAGAAGTATCTGGCCACCAAGCGGTCGCGCATGGGGCACCTGCTCGATTGATCGACTGGGTTGTGGCCGCAGCCGATGGCTGACACCGAAGGCGCTTCGTATGACGAAGCGCCTTTTCTTTTATGCGTCGAAATCGAAATCAAAATCAGTCGCATAATCGCCGGCACCAATGATATTTTCGGGCAAAGCCACGCCGGAGCTTGATCTTCCGCTGTCGGGAATTACCATGAAAATCACGCCGAAAGTCTTCCGGAGGGATTTGTCATGAAGGCAGACAAAAAGGTTATCCAGTTACTGAATGGCCAGCTCAAGCACGAGCTGACCGCCATCAATCAGTATTTCCTGCACGCGCGCATGTATCGTCACTGGGGGCTCAAGGAACTCGGCAAGCACGAATACGAAGAGTCGATCGAGGAGATGAAACATGCGGACAAGCTGATCGAACGCATCCTGATGCTCGACGGTCTGCCTAATCTGCAGGACCTGGACAAGCTGCTGCTGGGCGAGAATACCGAAGAGATGCTTGGCTGCGACCTCAAGCTCGAACTCGCGTCTCAGGTCACCAGCAAGGATGCGATCAAGTACTGTGAGTCGGTGGGCGACTATGTCTCGCGCGAGATCCTGAGCGAGATCCTCTCCGATACCGAGGATCATATCGACTGGCTGCAGACGCAACTCGAGCTGATCGGCAAGATCGGCCTGCAGAACTACCAGCAAAGCGCGATGGGCGGCGTCGAATAAGCCCATCGCCTGCAGGTTTTTCCAACATCGGATACACTGCGCCCCGCACCTCGGAGCGGTCCCACACGCGGACCGGCATCCCACGGCGGGGTGGCAGAGTGGTTATGCGACGGCCTGCAAAGCCGTTTACGACGGTTCGATTCCGTATCCCCGCCTCCAATTCCCCAATCCCCCCCCGAAATCCCTTTTCATTTTCCGGACGCATTTTCGTCATCGCGGTGTCTTTGGGCTCGTGAATAAAAGCTGGCGCGCTTCATGCTGCATGGAAGGTGATTTGCAGCGTCATGCGCGGTCAGGCGTGGCGCGCGTCGCATTGGGCCATCTCCCTCTGGTAAGTCCGCCCCGATTGCGATACTGTCGAACCGGGTGTGCACCAAATGTCAGCATCTCGCAGCTCCCCAAGGGCGCACGTTCGTCGTACGACAAGTCCGGCTCTGGTACAGCCGCCGGCGACATTATCTGACCATGCAGGGCTTCCATGGCGTATCCGTCCAACGTGATGAGACATACAGAGGCTCCAGATGATTAGGGACTTGCGAATCCGCGCGGCGCAGCCGGCGGATGCCGCCGCAATCGGAGCGGTACTCGAGCGGTGTGGCCTTCCCGTGGACGACCTGGCGCGACTCGTCGGCGAGTTCCATGTGGCTGTACTCGAATCGCAGATTGTCGGTTGCGCGTGTGCCGAACTGTTCGGCGACTCCGCCATCGTGCGATCGGTGGCAGTACTGCGCGAATGGCGCGACCAGGGGATTGCGAGCCATCTCGTCAACGCCGTGATGATGCGCGCCCGTGCCAACGGCAGCCGCCGCGCCGTGCTGCTGACGTCGACTTGTCCGAGCTACTTCGCGCGTTATGGCTTCACGCTGATTCACGCATCGAAGCTGCCGCCGGAAATTCTCGAAAGCAAGGAGTTCCAGCGGATGCGCAATACCAGCGCGCTTTGCATGTGCTGCGAACTGGCCTGAGTGACTTGGGCGTCGGCAGGATTCCGCAAAAGCGTCAATAATCGGGTCTCCGCAATTCGTACGAGCATCGAGGAGCCCCCATGCCAACCACCGTCCGCGCCGTCCGCCTTCACGAATTTGGTTTGCCGCAAGTGATGCGGCTCGAGTCCGTCGAATTGCCGCCACCAGCGGCGGGCGAGGCGCGCGTGCGGCATACCGCAATCGGTTTCAATTTCATCGACGTCTACCAGCGGCGCGGCACCTATCCACTGCCGGTCGGCACGGGTCTGGGCCATGAGGCCGCCGGCGTGGTCGAGGCGATTGGCGATGGTGTGACCGATGTCGCGGTCGGCGATCGCGTGGCCTACATGAACGCCGGACTCGGCGCCTACGCCGAAGGGCGCAATATCCCCGTGGACAAGCTTGTGAAGCTGCCGGATGCGATCAGCGACGAGCAGGCCGCGGCCGTGATCTTCAAGGGCATGACCGCGCAGTACCTGGTCCGCCATACCTACGCGGTGAAGCCGGGCGACACGGTACTCGTGCACGCGGCGGCAGGGGGCGTCGGGCAGATCCTGAGTGGCTGGGCGAAGGCGCTGGGCGCCCGCGTGATCGGCACGGCCGGGTCGGCGGCAAAATGCGAAATTGCCCGCGCCGTGGGATGCGACGTCGCGATCGACTACAGCCATGGCGATTGGGTCAAGCAGGTGCGTGACGCCACCGATGGGCGCGGCGTGAACGTAGTCTATGACGCCGTGGGCAAGGACACCTTCCTCGGCTCGCTCGATTGCGCGCAGACCTTCGGCATGGTGGTGCTCTACGGCGGCGCGTCCGGCCCGGCGCCTGCCATCGAGCCCGAGTTGCTCAACAAGAAGGGCTGCCTGTACCTGACGCGACCCTCGGTGTTCCCGCACAACGCTGATGCAACACGTTTCCGCGCCAATGCGAAGGACCTGTTCGATGCCATCGCCGCCGGTCACGTGAAGGTCCAGATTGGCGCGCGCTTTCCGCTGGCGGACGTGGCGCGCGCGCACGAGGCTGCCGAAGGCCGGGCGACTACCGGCGCGATCCTGCTGCTGCCCTGAGTGACCTGAGCGGGTTTGCCGCCTAGTGACGGTGGCCGCGATGCGCCGCGTGGCCATCGTGGCCGTCTCGGCCATCGTCGCATTGATTGATTTCGACGCTCACGTGCACGAGTTCATCGTGTATCGATAGCGCGTGCCGCACGCGCTGCGGCGTCAGGCTGGCGTCGTGGGTGACCAGGCTGGCGATGCACGCGAATTTTTCACGGCCCACGCGCCAGACGTGCAGGTCGGCCACGCGCGTGCCGTCCTCGCCGTGCGAGAACTGCGCCAGCACTTCGCGTACTTCTTCGACCACCGGGTGATCCATCTCGCGATCGAGCAGCACCGTCCCGCTCTGGCGCATCAGGCCGATGGCCCAGCGGCCTACCAACACCGCGCCGACCAGACCCATCACCGGATCGAGCCAGCTCCATCCCAGCCACCAGCCACCCGCCAATGCAACGATCGCCAATACCGAGGTGGCGGCATCGGCCACCACGTGCAGATAGGCCGAACGCAGGTTGATGTCGTGATGGCGGTGGCCATGATCGTCGTGACCGCCGTGACCATGACCATGACCATGACCATGATCGTGGTGATCATGCCCGTGCGCCTGATGGCCGTGGTCGTGCCCGTGCCCGTGATCATGGCCGTGGTGCGCGCCGCCGAGGATCAACGCACAGGCCAGGTTGACGATCAGGCCGATCGCGGTGATCGCCATCGCCTCCTGATAGTGAATCGGCTGGGGGGTGAACAGCCGCTCGACCGAGCCAAACACCATCAGGCCAGCGACGCCAAGCAGGAAGATGGCGCTGGCGAATGCGGCGAGAACTTCGATCTTCCAGGTTCCGAAAGAGAATCGGCCATCCTGCGACAGCCGGCGGGCCGCCGCATAGGCGAACGCGGACAGACCGATGGCCAGTGCGTGCGAGCTCATGTGCCAGCCATCGGCTAGCAGTGCCATCGAGTTGAAGACGAGACCCGCGGCGATTTCGACGATCATCATCGCCAGCGTGATCCACATGACTAGCCGCGTGCCGCGTTCGGCCGCCTGGTTGCCTGCGTCGAACACGTGGGAGTGGGTCCACGCGGAGAGGTTTTGCGTGTGCATGGCGGTGCAGTCCGGATGGGTTGGATCGGGTTTGAAGTATGCGCGAAGGGTAGCAGCATGGGCGGTCGACAGGGCCTTCATCCCTGCCGTCGACATGGCTGCCCGGCTGCAGTCGGCTACCAACGGGGAGCTACCACCCGTGATATGGCGCGGCGGGGTCGTAGTGACCGAAGCGCTCGGCGAGGAAGTCGACGAAAGCACGTACGCGTGCCGAGAGCTTGTCACGAGACAGATACACCGCATGGATGTCGGCGGCCTGCGCGGACCACTCCGGCAACACTTGCCGCAGCCGTCCCGAGCGCAGCAGCGGCGCGACCTCCCATTCGGACCTCAGCACGATGCCGTGGCCCTGCAGCGCCCAGTTGACGGCCACCTCGCCATCGTTGGTCGCCGCCATGCCGCGTACCTTGACCGTCTCCTGCCGTGCGGCGGATTGCTGGTGCTGGAGGTGCCAGGTACCGTAAGCGGCCTCGCTCTCGCGGATTACGATGCAGCGATGCTGCGTCAGCGCGCGTGGCGAGGCGGGTTCGCCGTGGCGGGCGAGGTAGGCGGGGGATGCGCACAGGAGCCGGCTATTGAGCGCGAGCCGTCGGGCGTTGAGGCGGGCGTCGGGCAGGTCACCCACCAGGATGCCGACGTCGTAGCCTTCCTCGGCCAGATTCAGCGCGCGGTCAGTCAACTGAAGCTGCACTTCGATATCGGGACAGGCCACGAGAAAATCACCGATGGCGGGTGCCAGGTGGCGGCGTCCGAACCCGAGCGTGCCGTTGACGCGCAGCAGGCCGCGCGGCGCCACGCGGCTGCCACGCAAGCCCTGCTCCAGCTCGTCGAGCTCGGCCAGGATTCTTCCACCCTGGGCCAGATATGCCTCGCCCTCCGGCGTGACCGACAGTCGCCGCGTGGTGCGATTCAGCAGCCGCACCCCCAGGCGTGCCTCAAGCGCCGCCAGCCGCTTGCTGGTCGCCGATGGCGTGACGCCAAGCTGCTGCGCCGCGCCGGCAAGACTGCCGCGCTTGACGAGCAACACGAAGAACGCGAGATCGGAGAAGGCATCCATGGCGGCCGATTATTCGTGATGCATTCGTGAATTAAAGGCACGAATGTAAGTAATTTGGCGAAATTATAGCGATGGATTCCGCGATTAGACTGCGTGCATTCATTCATTCGAATTGCATTCACCCAGCCAATGCCATGACCGGTCGCACGCTATATCAGAAGCTCGTGGACTCGCACACGGTCGTCACGCTCGATGCGGACAACGTGCTGCTGTACGCGGATCTCCACATCATGAACGAGTACACGAGTCCGCAGGCGTTCGCCGGGCTCGCCGAGCAGGGCCGCAAGGTGGCGGCGCCGGGCCAGAACCTGGCCGTGGTCGATCACATCATCCCGACGCACGCGGAATCCCCGCGCGTGATCCAGGATCCCGCCTCGGCGCTGCAGGCTCGCAACCTGAAACGTAATTGCGACCTGCACGGTATTCCGCTGTTCGACACCAATGATCCGCTGCAGGGTATCGAGCATGTCATCGCGCCCGAGCACGGCATGATCCGGCCCGGCATGGTCGTGCTTTGCGGCGACAGCCATACCACCACCTACGGCGCATTCGGCGCGCTGGGCTTCGGTATCGGCACCTCCGAGGTGGAGCACGTGCTGGCCACGCAGACGCTGGTCTACCGGCTGGCGCGCGACATGCGTATCCGCGTGGATGGCCCGCTGCCATCGGGCACGACTTCGAAAGACCTGATCCTCCACATCATCGCGCGCATCAGCGCGCAGGGCGCGCGTGGCTACGCGGTGGAGTTCACGGGCAGCACGATCCGTGCGTTGTCGATGGAAGCGCGCATGACCCTGTGCAACATGACCGTGGAGGCGGGCGCGCGCGGGGCACTGATCGCGCCCGATGCCACGTCGATCGACTATGTCCTGCGCCGGGCACCAGACATCGACGCCGACATGGCCGAAACCGCGCGCCGGGCATGGGCCGGGCTGCGGTCGGATGCCGATGCCGGCTTCGATCTCGAACTGGCATTCGATGCCGCTGCGGTGGAGCCGTTCGTCACCTGGGGCACGAGCCCGGATCAGGCGATTCCCGTGAGCGCCACGGTGCCGCAGCCGGCCGACGCCGGGGACAGCAACGCCCGCGTTTCCGCCGAGCGCGCGCTTGAGTACATCGGCGTGACGCCCGGCGTGTCGCTGCAGGGGCTGCCTGTGCAGCGGGTGTTTATCGGCTCCTGCACGAATGGCCGCATCGAGGACTTGCGCCAGGTGGCCGCCGTGGTACGCGGCCGCAGGGTGGCGCCGGGCGTACGTGCAATGGTGGTGCCGGGCTCCGGCGCCGTGCGCGATCAGGCTGAAGCCGAGGGCATCGCGGCCTTGCTGATCGATGCTGGATTCGAATGGCGCAAGCCCGGCTGTTCGATGTGCCTTGCGATGAACGACGACGTGTTGGCGCCGGGCGAGCGCTGCGCGTCGACCACCAACCGAAACTTCGAGGGCCGCCAGGGCCGTGCCGGACGCACGCACCTGATGAGCCCGGCCATGGCAGCCGCCGCAGCCGTTACCGGCTGTATCACCGACGTGCGGGAACTGGAGATCCAACATGGATGACATCACGACGATCGAAGGTGTCGGCGCGCCACTACCGCTGCCGAACCTGGATACCGACCAGATCATGCCGAAGCAGTTCCTGCGTGGCATCGACAAGGCGGGGCTCGACCGCGGGCTGCTTCACGACATGCGTTTCGACGCGAACGGAGCCCCGCGTGCGGACTTCGTGCTGAACCAGCCGGCGTGGCGCGACACGCGCGTGCTGGTCGCCGGGCCGAACTTCGGCTGCGGTTCGAGCCGTGAGCACGCGGTCTGGGGGCTGCAGCAATATGGCATCCGCGCGGTCATCGCGCCGAGCTTCGGCGAGATCTTCTACTCGAACGCGATGAACAACCGGTTGTTGCTGGTGGCGCTGCCGCAGGCGGATGTCGACCAGATCATGGCGGCCGTGAGTGACCCCGTGGCGCCGGCGTCGATCCGTATCGACCTGTCGACCATGACGGTCAATGCCGGCGACTTCGCCAAGTCGTTCTCGCTCTCTCCGCGCCACCTCGACATGTTCCGGCTCGGCCTCGATGTCATCGGCATGTCGTTGACGCACGCCGATGCGATTGCGGCATTCACAAGTCGGCACCACGCGGACAACCCCTGGCTACGCGACGTGGCCGCGACTACCATGGCACGGCTCGGCCGCATGGCTGGCTGACGGAGGAGATACGATGTTCGAAGGATTCACGACCCAGCGCATTGATCACGACGGCGTGGCGATCCATGCGGTGGTCGGCGGAGAAGGTCCGCCGCTGCTGCTGTTGCACGGCCATCCGCAGACCCATGTGATCTGGCACAAGGTGGCCGGTGAACTGGCCCGGCATTTCACGGTGGTGGCCACCGATCTGCGTGGCTACGGCGATAGCGACAAGCCGGCGGGTCTGCCCGACCACAGCAACTACAGCAAGCGGACAATGGCGGCCGATCAGATGGCGGTGATGCGGGCACTCGGCTTCGAGCGTTTCCGCGTGCTCGCTCACGACCGCGGCGCGCGCGTGGCGCACCGGCTGGCCGTCGATCATCCGCAGGCTGTGGAGAAGCTCGTGACGCTCGATATCGCCCCGACGCTGGCGATGTACGCGCAGACCAACGAGGCGTTTGCCCGGGCCTACTATCACTGGTTCTTCCTGATCCGTCCCGCGCCGTTCCCGGAGACGTTGATCGAGGCCGACCCTGAGCTTTACCTGCGCCAGACCATGGGTAGCCGCAGCGCCGGCCTGGCGCCATTCACCGACGAGGCGCTGGCCGAATACCTGCGCGGGCTGCGCCAGCCGGGCGCGGCGCATGGACTGTGCGAGGACTATCGCGCCAGCGCGGGCATCGATCTCGATCACGACCGCGCCGATATCGAGGCTGGCCGCATGATCGAATGCGAGATGCTGGCGTTGTGGGGAGCCGACGGGGCTGTCGGAAAGTGTTTTCAGCCACTTGAAGAATGGCGCAAGGTCGCCCGCCGTGTGACCGGTCACGCACTACCATGCGGGCACTACATCGCCGAGGAAATCCCGGAGCAACTGCTGGCGGAAGTGCTCCCGTTCCTGCGCGCCTGAGCGCGGCAACCTGTTGATTCCGCGATGTTTATCCTTCTCCCGCAGTCAGCCGGGAGAGGGATAATCGGCATCGGCGTGTGACTCGCGCCGATCGCGCCCGCGTAGGCCCCAGCATATCCCACCTCGCACTATCTCCAATTTTTTTGATATTCATGTTTAAGCGCTGCTGTGCAGCATATGTCCTACGCTGGCATGATGGCGGCCAGGTGATTCTTTGATGAGTCGGATGTTGTCGTGTCAACGTGCGCGACAACCTGCGCAAACATACATTCATGAATGGATGTATAATGCGCAGCAAAAATTCATTCCAAGACCCCTTTACTGCTGTTAGTTTTCACAATGACGTACCGATTTATTGCAAGCTGTCTTGCCGTCTGGCTCGGAATCTGTGTCGCCGCGAGCTGGTTGGTGGAGCGACTCTGGGCTTGACCGCCACTTGAGCGGTAGAGTGCTTCAGCCGGCATGGCTGCCTATGCAGTTCCCTTCGATGTCCGTTGCCGAGCCAATCTCTCTTCCATGTCCATGAACAAGAAGACAGAACAACAAGAACATCACATGCCCCCCGCTAATCTCTCCCGCAAGCTACCCTCCGCCCGCCTTCTGGCCATTGCCGCGCTGGTGGCGGGCGCCAGTTCGGCGGCCAGCGCCGAGGAACTGGTTGGTTGGGCGCACCCCGCCGTGCAGGCCGCGTTCGCGCGCGATACCGACCATGGCATCAACAAGTACGAAATCGCGGTCAACTTCAACACGCCAATCCAGTACGGCAATCCCGATGGCTGGCTGTTCAGGCTGCAGGCGGAAGCCAATATGGGCTACTGGGACGCGCGCAGCGGCACCAATCGCCAGAACCTGATGGAGTTCGGCCTGACGCCGATCCTGCGTGTGGAAAAGCGCGGCGGCTACTTCGTGCCGTTCCTGGAAGCCGGCGTGGGCTTGCGCCTGCTGACGCACACCTCGACGTCAGACCAGCACAATTTCAGCACAGCCTTCCAGTTTGGCGACATGGTCGGCCTGGGTGTGGGGTTCGGCAAGAATGCCGCGACCGAAGTGGGCATGCGCTTCCAGCACATCTCGAACGCCGGCATCAAGGAACCGAACCCGGGCACCAACCTGTACACCGGGTACGTGCGCTATCGCTTCTGATTCTGACGGCCGGCTGATCAGGCGGCGCGCGCCAACGCGCCCTGATCGGTGCGTACCGCATCGAAGAAGTCCCACAGCTGCGGTGCGTCGCTGGTCGCCACATTGAAGCGAATCCAGGGCGAATCGGCTTCGCCGGGCTCGAAGTAGGCGCCCGGCGCCAGCCAGATGCCGTGTTCCAGCGCAAGCGTGGCCAGCCGGTTGCCCGACGGCGCGGGCCCGTCGGTTTCCCGCATGCGTGCCCACGCAAACATCCCGCCTTCGGGGCGCAGCAGGACCTCCAGGCCGTGCGCGTCCATCTTCTCGGTCACCAGATCCTGCTGGGCGCGTAGCCGCTCGGCGAGCGCCGCCACGTGCCGGCCATAGTGCCCGCTGGTCAGGACCGAATACACGAGCCGCTCGGTCACTTCCGAGGACGTCAGTCCCACGGCCATCTTCGTGCGTGCGAAGGCCTTGGCCAGATCCGGGCTTGCGGCCAGATAGCCGACGCGCAGCGACGGCGCGATCGTCTTCGAGAAACCGTTCACATAGACCACCTGCGAGAGCCCGTCCATTGCCGCGAGCATCGGCGACCCGGCCGGCGCCAGTTCGCGATAGATGTCGTCTTCCACCACCAGTAGCCGGTGCTGCTCCGCGATCTGCAACACGCGGAACGCGTTCATGCTGGTCAGGCTCGCGCCGGTGGGGTTCTGCAGCACCGTGTTGATGAACAACGCACGCGGCGAGTGCTGGCGAATGGCGTCTTCGAGCGCGTCCGTGTCGAGGCCCGCAGCCGTGCGCGGCACGCCGATCGCGCGCAGGCCCGCCAGCCGAAGGATCTGCAGCAGATTGCAGTAGCACGGCGACTCCACCAGTACCGTGTCGCCGGGGCGCAACAGTGTGCGCACGACCAGATCCAGCGCCTGCGTGGCGCCCTGGGTCAGCACCACCTGTTGCGATTGCGCCGGAATGCCGTACTGGCTCAGGTGCGCGGCGATATGCTCGCGCAGCGCGCCGAAGCCATAGGGATGGCCGTATCCAGACACCTGCGCGGCCGGCACGCGCGCCGCGCTGCGCATGGCCTGATGCAATCCTTCCTCGTTGAGCCAGTCGCCGGGCAGCCAGCCGGCCCCTGCCTTGATCGGCACGGAGTGGTCGGCGAATACGTCGGAAAGCAGCCAGGCCGCGTTGAGTCCCGGGGCTTCCCAGTGCGGCACGCGCGCATGGCCGGCTGGGGCGTGCCGGTGTGCCACCGTGTAGCCGGAGCCGGGGCGGGCCGCGAGATACCCGAGCGCTGTCAGCCGGCCATAGGCCTCGGCTACGGTGAAGGTGCTGACATCGTGTTGCTGGGCGAAGCGACGCACCGACGGGAGCAACGCGCCGGCCCGCAGGGCCCGGCTGTCCACGAGCGCGGCGATGCCGGCGACGATCTGTTCGGTCAGCGTCTCGCCGCCACGGCGGCTGCGAACAAGGTTTAGGTTGAGCATTCGACGCCCGCAAGAGAACGAAACCTGTACAGTGTAGCGGGTACGGCAGATTGATGCGTTGCAGCGTGAGTCCTTATTCCAGTGCCAGCACGGGGTCTTTTGCTCGTGTCGTGTGATGTGATGTACCTGTACGGTTTGAGCTTCCTAAACTGTACGGTACGGCGTCGATCTCGCGACCGTATATTCTTGATGCCAGACCTCGCCGGTAGAGTTGCCCGAAACCGTGGCCGAACTCCCGAAATGAGCCCGGCTCCGCCCCACAACGCCTCACACCGCCATCAGGAGAATGTATGGACGCCGCCAAGACCGTGATCCCCGATCTCGAATCCCTGTGGATGCCCTTTACGGCCAATCGCCAGTACAAGTCCGCGCCGCGCCTGCTGGTATCGGCCAGCGGCATGTACTACACGACCCATGACGGTCGCCAGATCCTGGACGGTTGCGCCGGCCTCTGGTGCGTGGCCGCGGGCCACGCCCGCAAGGAAATCGTCGAGGCGATCGCGCAACAGGCCGCCACGCTCGACTACGCGCCGCCGTTCCAGATGGGCCACCCGCTCGAATTCGAAGCGGCGACCAAGGTGGCGTCGCTGATGCCGCAGGGGCTGGACCGCATCTTCTTCACGAACTCCGGTTCCGAATCGGTCGATACCGCGCTGAAGATCGCGCTGGCCTATCACCGTGCCCGTGGCGAAGGCCAGCGCACGCGCATCATCGGCCGCGAGCGCGGCTACCACGGCGTGGGCTTCGGCGGCATGGGCGTTGGCGGTATCGGGCCGAACCGCAAGATGTGGTCGGCCAATGTGATGCCCGGCACCGACCACCTGCCGGCCACGCTGAACATCGCAGAGGCCGCGTACTCGAAGGGCCAGCCGCAATGGGGCGCCCATCTGGCCGATGAACTCGAGCGGCTGGTCGCGCTGCACGATGCCTCGAACATCGCCGCTGTGATCGTGGAGCCGATGGCCGGTTCGGCCGGCGTGCTGATTCCGCCGGTCGGATATCTGGAAAAACTGCGCGAGATCACCAGCAAGCACGGCATCCTGCTGATCTTCGACGAAGTGATCACTGCGTTCGGCCGCCTGGGCGCCGCAACCGGCGCCGAGCGTCTGAAGGTGACGCCGGACCTGATCACCATGGCCAAGGCCATCAACAACGCCGCCGTGCCGATGGGCGCCGTGGCCGTGCGCCGCGAAGTGCATGACGCGGTGATCAACGCCACGCCGCAAGGCGGCATCGAGCTGCCGCACGGTTACACGTACTCGGGCCATCCGCTGGCGATGGCGGCCTGTATCGCCACGCTCGACATCTACAAGCGCGACAAGCTGTTCGAACGCGCGGCCGAGATGTCGCCGAAGTTCGAGTCGGCCGTCCACGGCTTGCGTGGTGCGCCGTATGTGAAGGACATCCGCAACCTTGGCCTGGTGGCGGGCGTGGAACTGGAATCGCGCCCCGGCGCGCCGGGCGCACGTGCCTACGAGGCATTCCTGAAATGCCTGGAGCTGGGTCTGCTGGTACGCTACACGGGCGATATCCTGGCGTTCTCGCCGCCGCTGATCATTTCGGAGGCCGAGATCGACCAAATGTTCGACACCGTGCGCCAAGCCTTGCATAGCATCAAGTAAGACCCGCCCCAGAGCGCCAGAGACAACGAGGAAGACCGCAGTGAACATTGCAGAAAACCGGCAGATCGCCGAAATCCATCACTACGTTGGCGGAACCGTGCGCCGTGCGGGCACGGACCGCTTTGCCGATGTGTTCAACCCCGCCACGGGCGAAGTGGCTGCGCGCGTGGCCATGGGCTCAGCCGATGACGTGGCGGCAGCAGTCGCCGCCGCCAAGGCCGCGGCCCCGGCATGGGCGGAGATGCCGCCGCTGCGCCGCGCCCGCATCCTGTTCAAGTTCAAGGAACTGCTCGACCGCCATCACGACGACCTGGCCGCGCTGATCACGCGTGAGCACGGCAAGGTGTTTTCCGATGCCAAGGGTGAAGTGACGCGCGGTATCGAGGTGGTGGAATTCGCCTGCGGCATCCCCAACCTGCTCAAGACCGACTTCACCGACAACATCGGCGGTGGCATCGACAACTGGAACCTGCGCCAGCCGCTGGGCGTGGTGGCCGGCATCACGCCGTTCAACTTCCCGGTCATGGTGCCGATGTGGATGTTCCCGGTGGCCCTGGCGTGTGGCAACACGTTCGTGCTGAAGCCGTCCGAGCGAGATCCGTCGCCGAGCCTGCTGATCGCCGATCTGCTCAAGCAGGCCGGTCTGCCCGATGGCGTGTTCAACGTGGTGCAGGGTGACAAGGTCGCCGTCGACGCGCTGCTGGCGCACCCGGACGTGCAGGCACTGTCGTTCGTCGGTTCCACGCCGATCGCCGAGTACATCTACACGGAAGGCACGAAGCACGGCAAGCGCGTGCAGGCGCTGGGCGGCGCGAAGAACCACCTGGTGGTGATGCCCGACGCCGATCTCGATCAGGCCGTGGACGCGCTGGTTGGCGCGGCGTACGGTTCCGCCGGTGAACGCTGCATGGCGATCTCGGTGGCCGTGGCCGTTGGCGACGTGGCCGACCGTCTGGTGCCGCGTCTGGCCGAGCGCGCGGCCACGCTGAAGATCCGCAACGGCATGGAGGACGACGCCGAAATGGGTCCGCTGGTGACCGCCGCGCACAAGGCGAAGGTCGAGGGCTATATCGCCAAGGGCGTGGCCGAAGGCGCGAAGCTGGTGACCGATGGCCGCGGCCACAAGGTGGACGGTCACGAGAACGGTTTCTTCGTCGGTGGCACGCTGTTCGACAACGTCAAGCCGGACATGACGATCTACAAGGAAGAGATTTTCGGTCCGGTGCTGTCAGTGGTACGCGTGCACGACTTTGCCGAGGCGGTGGATCTGATCAATCGCCACGAGTTTGGCAATGGCGTGTCGTGCTACACCAGCGACGGCGGCATCGCACGCGCTTTCGCGCGTCAGATCCAGGTGGGCATGGTCGGCATCAACGTGCCGATTCCGGTGCCGATGGCGTGGCATTCGTTCGGTGGCTGGAAGCGCTCGCTGTTCGGCGATCACCACGCTTACGGCGAGGAAGGTGTGCGCTTCTACACACGCTACAAGAGCGTGATGCAACGCTGGCCGGACAGCATCGCCAAGGGTGCGGAGTTCACGATGCCGGTGGCGAAGTAACGGCGTCAGCGCACGGCGACTGTCGGTTGGATCGGGCGTCCCTTAGGGGGCGCCCTTTTTTTTGGCGAGTTTCTTTTGCGAGTATCATGCCGCCCTTTCGCTGGCGCCGCTGCCGTTCAAAAGATGCGCAGCCCAGACCGCCGGCGGATTCCGCACAACCTATAGTCCTTACACGGACTTTCTGCCGGAGCCGCGCCATGAGTCTCTTTCGCACCAAAAACATCGACGCCATGCTGGAAGTCAGCGAGCACGACGGATTGCGAAAGGTGCTGGGGGCGGTGGATCTGGTGCTGATGGGTATCGGGGCCATCATCGGCACCGGGATTTTCGTGCTGACTGGCACCGGGGCGCTGACCGCGGGCCCCGCGCTGACGGTGTCGTTCGTGATCGCGGCCATGGCCTGCGGCTTCGCGGCGCTGTGCTATGCGGAGTTCGCTTCCGCGATCCCCGTATCGGGTTCGATCTACACGTATAGCTACGCCACGCTCGGCGAGATCGTGGCGTGGATGATTGGCTGGGACCTGCTGCTCGAGTACGGGCTGGCCACGTCGGCGGTGTCAGTAGGGTGGTCCGGCTACTTCCAGTCGCTGATCGCCGGGTTCGGCATCCATCTGCCGACCGTGCTGACTGCCGCGCCGGGCGCGGTGCCCGGTGAACACACGCTGTTCAACCTGCCCGCCTGCCTGATCATGCTGGCGATCACCTGGATCGTTTCATACGGCGTCAAGGAGTCGGCGCGACTCAACAACGTGATGGTGGCGATCAAGATCGGCGTCGTGCTGCTGTTCATCGCCGTCGGCGTCTGGCACGTGAAGCCCGCCAACTGGCAGCCGTTCGCGCCGTTCGGCATGACCGGCGTCTTCAACGCCGCCGCGCTCGTCTTCTTCGCGTTCATCGGGTTCGATGCGGTGACGTCGGCCGCCGAGGAAGTGCGCAACCCGCGCCGTGACCTGCCGATCGGCATCATCGGCTCGCTGGCGGTTTGCACCATCCTTTACGTGACCGTGGCAGCCATCATGACCGGCATCGTGCCATTCATGAAGTTCGAGGGCGTTGACCATCCGGTGTCGCTGGCGCTGCAATACGCGGGGCAGAACTGGGTGGCCGGGTTTGTTGATCTGGGCGCCATCCTCGGCATGACCACCGTGATTCTGGTGATGACCTACGGGCAGACGCGGATCATCTTCGCCATGTCGCGCGACGGGTTGCTGCCGGAAGCGTTATCGACGGTGCACCCGGTTCATGCAACGCCGTACACGGCCACGTGGACCGTCGGCATCGTGTTCGCGGCGATCGCCGCCTTCGTGCCGCTGAACGTACTGGCCGAACTGATCAACATCGGCACGCTGGCCGCGTTCACGCTGATCTCGATCGCGATCCTTGTGTTGCGCCGCACGCGCCCAGATTTGCGGCGCGGCTTCCGCTGCCCGGGCGTGCCCGTGGTGCCGCTGCTGGCCGTTGGCTTCTGCCTGTTCCTGATGGCCCATCTGCAGGCGCTGACCTGGATTGCATTCCTGTGCTGGATCGGGCTGGGTCTGATCATTTACTTCGCTTACTCGCGCCGCAACGCGGTGCTGCACAACCACGGCGGCGACGCCGAGGGCTGATCAGCGGCTGCCGGCGTCCTCGAGGAACGCGCGTGCGCGGGGATCGCTCGCGTAGGCCGAGTTGATGCGCACCCACGCCGTGGTCTCGCCGCCGGGGCGAAAGAAGTGTCCCGGCGCCAGCGCCACGCCGTGGTTTTCGGCCAGCGCGACGAGTTCGCGCGAGTCCTCGATGCCGCGCGGACGCGCCCACAGGAAATTGCCGCCTGCCGGCTCGCAGAACACGTCCCAGTTGTACTGACCCAGAAGCTTGACCACATCGGCCGTGACTTCGCGCGTGCGTACGCGCAGCCGCTCCACGTATTTGCGGTAGTTGCCGCGCTCCAGCATCGTCGCGGTGACGGCTTCGGCGAAATGGGAGCCCGCCACGCTCGTCAGCACCTTCACGTCGATCAGATCCTTGACCAGCGCCTTGTCTGCGACGATGTAGCCCACGCGCAGCGCCGCCGACACCGTCTTCGAAAACCCGCCAACGTAGATCACGTGCTCGAGCTGGTCGAGCGTGGCCAGCCGGTCGGTGAAGTTGAGCTGGAAGTCCGAGAAGATGTCGTCTTCCACGAAACGGAAGTTGTGCTTGCGCGCCAGTTCGAGCAGCCGGAATGCCACCGGTGGCGCCAGCGTCGAGCCGGTGGGGTTCTGCAGCACGCTGTTCGTGAAGAACAGCTTCGGCTTGTGATCACGCAGCAGGTGCTCGCAGGCCTCGGGGTCAGGCCCGTTCGGCGTGTGCGGCACGCCCACGAGCTGCACGCCCTGCATGCGCAGCAAGCCGAACAGGTTGTAGTAGCCGGGGTCTTCCACGAACACGGTATCGCCGGGCTTGAGCAGGTGGCGCGCCACGAGGTCGAGCGCCTGGCTTGCGCCCGTCGTGATCAGGATCTGAGACAACTCGGCCTGGATGCCGACCTGCCGCACGCGCGTCAGCACCTGCTTGCGCAGTTCCGGATGACCCAGCGGCGTGGCGTAGTGGATCACGCTGTCGATGTCGTGGCGCGTGATGTGGCGAATGGCCTGCGTCAGGCCCTCCACGTCGCGCCATTCCTCGGGCACGAAGCCGCCAGCCAGCTTCAGCGTGCCACTGGGGTGGTGGAACTGGTCGATGATATGGAGCGACAGGTCCTCGGCCAGACTCGGGTCGGACCAGCCGCGCCCACTGCGCCCGGCCAGCGTGCTGTCCGCGACGTAGAAGCCCGAGCCTTGCCGCGAATCGACCAATCCCTGCGAGACCAAGCGGTCGTAGGCCTCGATAACCGGAAAACGGCTGATGCCGTGCTCGGCGGCCATTTGCCGGATCGACGGCAGACGCGCGCCAGGCAGCGCTTCCCGCGAGCTGATCCAGGCCTTCACGCCCAGCACGATCTGTTCGGTCAGCGGTACGCCGGTGGAGGGGTCTAGTAGGAGTCTCATAGGAGGCGGCAGCGGCAACTGTCAGCAAAAACTACTGAACAGTTCAATGAAAACTGTTCGGAACTGTGCATGGGATTGTAGTCCGCGCCATGAATAATGGAAGCGTGGCGCGGCGTCACCGGAATCCTCACCGTCGCGCCGGCAAGATCAGGAGACACCCATGCGCGAACTCAGGACATTTGAGCTTGAAGAACCCGACCAACCCGTGACGTGGCGTGCCCGGCACGGCCACAGCGTCACCGCGCTGGAAGGCCGGTTGTGGCTGACCGTGGAAGGGCATCTGGCCGATATCTGGCTGCGGCCCGGCGATGTCATGACGCTGCCGGAAGGCACGCGCGTCTGGCTGTCGGGCGACGCACCCGGGTCGCGGTTCCTGCTGACCGAATCCCCCGCGCCGTGGTCGTTGCGGCGCGCGGTCTTCATCACCCGCCAGTTTGCCCGCCGCTGGGGCGAACACAAGACCGCCGCCTTCGGCGACTGCCCGCGGATCAGCGCCTGATCCGCCCCTGATTCGCCGCTACGGCTTTACTGTCTGGACCCCGACGCCCGCCTGGCGGGCGTCCGTGGCCATCACGCCGCTTCACCCAGTCCCTCCTCTGTGCGACGATGCCGCCATGGCGACCGAGGCTTACGCGCGCGCCTTGCCTTACGTTAACGTAAACGTCATATAATCGTCCGGCCCTCGTCAACGTGGTCGTCAGAACCACCGGCGTGCGGCAGCCAGCCACAAAACAGAGCGGTGGAGACAATGACTGATCTTTCTGATGTGAGCAGGACCGCGGCCGCCAAGCCGCCGGCAGTGCCTGGCCGGGGACCGGCCAACAAGGTGCGCTTTGTCACCGCGGCGTCGCTGTTCGACGGCCACGACGCGTCGATCAACATCATGCGGCGCATCCTTCAGTCGCAGGGGTGTGAAGTCATCCACCTCGGCCACAACCGCTCCGTGCAAGAGGTCGTCACGGCCGCGCTGCAGGAAGACGTGCAGGGCATCGCCATCTCCAGCTACCAGGGCGGGCACGTCGAATACTTCAAGTACATGATCGATCTGCTGCGCGAGCACGGCGGCGAGCACATCCAGGTGTTCGGCGGCGGCGGCGGCGTGATCGTGCCGGACGAGATTCGCGAGCTCCAGGCCTACGGCGTGGCCCGCATCTACAGTCCCGAGGACGGCCAGCGCATGGGGCTGGCCGGCATGATCACCGACATGGCGCAGCGTTGCGATATCGACTTGACGCGCTACGCACCCACTACGCTCGACACCGTGGTCGCCGGCGACCGCCGCGCGCTGGCGCAACTGATTACCGCGCTCGAGAACGGCAAGGCGGACCCGGAACTGGTCAGCGCATTGCATGCCCAGGCGAAGGCCGCTGCCGTGCCGGTCCTGGGCATCACTGGCACGGGCGGCGCGGGCAAGTCATCGCTGACCGATGAACTGATTCGCCGCTTCCGGCTTGATCAGGACGACGCGCTTTCGATCGCCGTGATCTCGATCGACCCGTCGCGCCGCAAATCGGGTGGCGCATTGCTGGGCGACCGCATTCGCATGAATGCGATCAACCACCCGAACATCTTCATGCGTTCGCTGGCCACCCGCGAGGCTGGCTCGGAGATCTCCCAGGCGCTGCCCGACGTCATCGCCGCGTGCAAGGCGGCGCGTTTCGATCTCGTGATCGTGGAGACGTCCGGCATCGGCCAGGGCGACGCAGCCATCGTGCCGCACGTCGACCTGTCGCTCTACGTGATGACGCCGGAATTCGGCGCGGCCAGCCAGCTCGAGAAGATCGACATGCTCGACTTCGCCGACTTCGTGGCCATCAACAAGTTCGACCGCAAGGGTGCGCAGGACGCCTGGCGCGACGTGGCCAAGCAGGTGCAGCGCAACCGCGAGCAATGGCACAGCCGGGCCGAGGACATGCCGGTCTATGGCACGCAGGCATCGCGCTTCAATGACGATGGCGTGACCATGCTCTACCAGGGACTGGTGGGGGCGCTGGGCGCGCGTGGCATGAGCCTGAAGCCGGGCACGCTGCCGAATCTGGAAGGCCGGATCTCGACCGGCCAGAATGTGATCGTGCCGCCTGCGCGCAGCCGGTATCTGGCGGAACTGGCCGATACGGTGCGCGCCTACCATCGCCGCGTGGTCGCCCAGAGCAAACTGGCGCGTGAGCGCCAGCAACTGCGCGCGGCGCATGACATGCTGCAGGGCGCTGGCCACGAGAGTGCCGCGCTCGAGACGCTGGCCAGCGAACGCGACGTCTCGCTTGGCGCGGTGGAGCGCAAGCTGCTGGCGATGTGGCCGCAAATGCAGCAGGCCTACAGCGGCGACGAGTACGTCGTGAAGATTCGCGACAAGGAAATCCGCACCGGCCTGATCAGCACCACGCTGTCGGGCACCAAGATCCGCAAGGTGGTGCTGCCGCGCTTCGAGGACGAAGGCGAGATCCTGAAGTGGCTGATGCGCGAGAACGTGCCGGGCAGCTTCCCGTACACGGCCGGCGTGTTCGCGTTCAAGCGCGAGGGTGAGGACCCCACGCGCATGTTCGCGGGCGAGGGCGATGCTTTCCGCACCAATCGCCGCTTCAAGCTCGTTTCCGAAGGCATGGAGGCCAAGCGGCTGTCCACGGCGTTCGACTCGGTCACGCTCTACGGTGAAGACCCGCACGAGCGGCCGGACATCTACGGCAAGGTGGGCAACTCCGGCGTGTCGATCGCCACGCTCGAGGACATGAAGGTTCTCTACGATGGCTTCGACCTGACCAACCCGTCCACGTCGGTCTCGATGACGATCAACGGCCCGGCGCCCACGATCCTGGCGATGTTCATGAACACGGCCATCGACCAGCAGATCGACCGTTTCCGCGCCGATAACGGCCGCGATCCGACAGCCGACGAGGAAGCGAAGATTCGCGCGTGGGTGCTGCAGAACGTGCGCGGCACGGTGCAGGCTGACATCCTGAAGGAAGACCAGGGCCAGAATACGTGCATCTTCTCGACCGAGTTCTCGCTCAAGGTGATGGGGGACATCCAGGAGTACTTCGTCCACCATCAGGTGCGCAACTTCTACTCCGTGTCGATCTCGGGCTATCACATCGCCGAAGCCGGTGCGAATCCGATTTCGCAACTGGCCTTCACGCTGGCCAACGGCTTCACGTATGTCGAGGCCTATCTGGCGCGCGGCATGCATATCGACGACTTCGCGCCCAACCTGTCGTTCTTCTTCTCGAACGGCATGGACCCGGAGTACAGCGTGCTGGGCCGCGTGGCACGCCGCATCTGGGCGGTGACGATGCGCGACAAGTACGGCGCCAACGACCGCAGCCAGAAGCTCAAGTACCACATCCAGACATCGGGCCGGTCACTGCACGCGCAGGAGATCGATTTCAACGACATCCGCACCACGCTGCAGGCCCTGATCGCGATCTACGACAACTGCAATTCGCTGCACACCAACGCCTATGACGAAGCCATCACCACCCCGACGGCCGAATCGGTGCGCCGGGCGCTGGCGATCCAGCTGATCATCAATCGCGAATGGGGCGTGGCCAAGTGCGAGAACCCGAATCAGGGCAGTTTCCTGATCGAGGAACTGACCGATCTCGTCGAGGAGGCGGTGCTGCAGGAGTTCGAGCGCATCGCCGAACGCGGCGGGGTGCTGGGCGCGATGGAAACCGGCTACCAGCGCGGCAAGATTCAGGAGGAATCGCTGTACTACGAACAGCTCAAGCACGACGGCACCTTGCCGATCATCGGCGTGAACACGTTCCGCAATCCGAACGGGGACCCGACGCCACAAACGCTGGAACTGGCCCGCTCCAGCGAGGACGAGAAGCAGAGCCAGTTGCACCGCCTGACGGAATTCCATGGGGCGCACCAGGCCGATGCGGAGGCGATGCTGGCAAGGCTGCGCCAGGCCGTGATCGACAACCGGAACGTCTTTGCCGTGCTGATGGACGCCGTGCGCGTGTGCTCGCTGGGGCAGATCACGCACGCGCTGTTCGAGGTCGGTGGGCAATACCGGCGCAATATGTAATTGCGTCGATGGAAATAATGGGTGGGGCGGTTCACGGCGGCGGACGCTGGGGCTACACTCAGCGTTCCGCTTGAAAAACCGAGACACCCATGCAGGCCGAGTACGACAGCAACAACATCTTCGCGCGCATCCTGCGCGGCGAACTCCCGTGCTTCAAGGTTTATGAAGACGCGGACACGATTGCGTTCATGGACATCATGCCGCAATCAGACGGTCACACACTAGTGGTGCCGAAGGAGCAGGCCGTCGACGTGTTCGGCCTGTCCGAGGCCGGCGCGGCCGCGGCGATCCGTGCGACGCAGATCGTCGCGCGTGGCGTGCGCGAGGCCTTCCAGCCCGATGGCGTGGTGATCAGCCAGTTCAATGGCGCAGCGGCCGGCCAGACCGTGCCGCACATCCACTTTCATATCGTGCCGCGCTACGTGGACCAGCCGCTGCGCGGCCATGCACGCCAGCAACAGGACATGGGCGTGCTCAAGCAGCACGCCGAGCGCGTCATTGCCGCGCTGGCGAAGCTCAAGGGCTGAGCGCGCCCGAAAATCGAATCACCAAACAACTGGAAACTGAAGGAAGGAAGACAGACATGGCAATCAAGACAGTGGGCATCGTTGGTGCCGGCACGATGGGTAACGGCATTGCGCAGGCCTGCGCGGTGGTCGGCATCGACGTGGTGATGATCGACATCAGCGACGCCGCCGTCCAGAAGGGCATCGCCACCGTGGCCGGCAGCCTCGACCGTCTGATCAAGAAGGAAAAGGCCACCGAGGCGGACAAGGCCGCGGCGCTGGCACGTATCCACGGCAGCACGTCGTACGACGATCTGAAGCGCGCCGACATCGTGATCGAGGCGGCCACCGAAAACTTCGACCTGAAGGTCAAGATCCTGAAGCAGATCGATGGCATCGTCGGCCCCGACGTGATCGTTGCATCGAACACCTCGTCGATCTCGATCACCAAGCTGGCCGCTGTAACGTCGCGCGCGGACCGCTTTATCGGCATGCACTTCTTCAACCCGGTGCCGATGATGGCGTTGGTCGAACTGATTCGTGGCCTGCAGACCAGCGATGCCGCGCACGCCGACGTCGAGGACCTCGCCAAGCGTCTGGGCAAGTACCCGATCACGGTCAAGAACAGCCCGGGTTTCGTGGTCAACCGCATTCTCTGCCCGATGATCAACGAAGCGTTCTGCGTGCTCGGTGAAGGCCTGGCCTCGCCCGAGGAAATCGACGAAGGCATGAAGCTCGGCTGCAATCATCCGATCGGTCCGCTGGCGCTGGCCGACATGATCGGTCTGGACACGATGCTTGCCGTCATGGAAGTGCTCTACACCGAGTTCGCCGATCCGAAGTACCGTCCGGCCATGCTGATGCGCGAAATGGTGGCCGCAGGCTATCTGGGCCGCAAGACGGGCCGTGGCGTGTACGTGTACAGCAAGTAAGTCTCACGCGCGCGTTGCGCGCTGATCCGGCCCCTTCCGCCACGGCGAGGAGGGGCCGAAGGTGGCGAAAGGCCTACCGGAAATGGCTGCGCAGCGCTGGCTGATCGTCATTCCCCATACTGCCGCAGTCCCTCCAGATCGAGTGCTTCGATCACACCATAATCCACACGCACCAGCCCCTGTTGTTCCAGCACCTTGAGGGCCTGGTTCGCGCGCTGACGCGAGATGCCTGCGAGCAGTCCGATCTCCTCCTGCGAGATTTCGAGCGTGGTGCCAATGCCGGGATAGAGGCTCTCATTGAACAGCGACGACACGGCGCGTGCCACGCGTGAATCGATGTCGAGCAGCCGTTCGTATTCGACCGCCGCGATGAACTGGCCAAGCCGGTCATTGAGCTGCATCAGCAGAAATCGCGTGAACGGCAGGCTGGTATCCAGCAACCACTGAAAAGTCTCGATGGGAATGAAGGCGATACGTGATCGGCGCAGCGCCATGACGTCGTACTTGCGGATCTCGTGCTTGAGCACCGCGCCTTCGCCAAACCATCCGCCCGTGGGCACGCCCGTGAACGTGACCGACTTGCCCGACGGCGAGACAGTTGTGATCTTGACCACGCCTTCCACGACGCCGAGCCAGTGCTCGGCCATCTCGCCCTTGTGGCAGACATACTCGCCCTGGGTGTACTCGCGCACCGTAGTCACGCGTTTGACACGCGCGCGTTGTTCGGGGCTCAGGTTGGTGGCCCAGGCGCATCGGTCGATGAAGTCGTTGTTGGTGGCGGTCATCTCAATCGTAGGGATTAACCCGGAATTGTCATCGGCGTGACAACCCCGGGGGATGGCATCGGCTATCTTACGATCACGCGGAACCGGCCTTTGCCAGCACATCCAGGTGCGATTGCACAAACAGGCAAGGCAGGCATGATGCAGTGCGGCAGCGCCGCATGTGACGTGCCCAGTATAACGACCGGTCTGGGGGCTTGATACCCGGCGTGGCCCGTAGGGAACCAACCCTGCGTCCGATGGTGGAGAGGAGACAGCGATGCAGGAATCGTCGGCAACGACCTTCCCGCGATGCCTGCTGGCGCACGCCACGCAGCGGCCCGATCATCCGGCCTATCGCGAGAAGGATCTCGGTATCTGGCAGACATATGGCTGGTCGCAGACCGCGAACGAGGTTAGGGCCCTTGCCTGTGGGCTCGCGGCGCTGGGCTTCCGGCGCGGCATGAACCTGGCCGTGGTCGGTGACAACCGTCCGCGTCTTTACTGGGCCATGACCGCCGCCCAGGCGCTGGGCGGCATTCCGGTGCCGCTGTACCAGGACGCGATCGCCAACGAGATGATCTACGTGCTCGACGATGCGGAGATCGAGTTCGCGATCGTCGAGGACCAGGAACAGGTCGACAAGCTGCTCGAAGTGGAATCGCAGCTCGCCGCGCGTGGCCGCGCGGTACGCCACCTGATCTACGAAGACCCACGCGGATTGCGCGACTACGATCATCCGTCGCTGCTTTCGTACGAACGCGTGCAGGAGATCGGCCGCGAGTTCGACCGCGCGAACCCCGGATTCTTTGACGCGGCAGTGCAGGCCGGCGCGCCGGAAGACACGGCCATCATCCTCTATACATCCGGCACCACTGGCAAACCGAAGGGCGTGTGCCACTCGCATGCGGGCCTGATTGGCTCGGCCCGTAACGGCTGCAAGTTCGATGGCCTTGGTGCCGATGACGACGTGCTGTCGTACCTGCCGATGGCCTGGGTAGGCGACAACCTGTTCTCGTACGCGCAGGCGCTGGTGGCAGGCTTCACCGTGAACTGCCCGGAGTCCCGCGAGACCGTGATGACAGATCTGCGCGAGATCGGCCCGACCTACTACTTCGCGCCGCCGCGCATCTATGAAGGATTGTTGACGCAAGTCATGATTCGCATGGAGGACGCGGGCTGGATCAAGCGCCGCCTCTTTCAATGGGCGATGAACGTGGCGCGCCGTTGCGGCGCGGACATCCTCGACAAGCGGCCGGTAGCGACGCTGGATCGGCTGCGCTATGCGCTGGGTGAAGCGCTAATCTACGGCCCGCTGCGCAACGTGCTTGGCATGAGCCGCATCCGCGTGGGCTACACGGCGGGCGAGGCGATCGGCCCGGACCTGTTCCGCTTCTATCGCTCGATCGGCATTAACCTGAAGCAGTTCTACGGCCAGACCGAAACCTGCGCTTACGTCTGCCTGCAGCCGGACGGCCAGGTCAAGTTCGATACGGTGGGACCGGCCGCCCCAGGCATGGAAATCCGCATCGCCGAAAACGGCGAAGTGCTGGTGCGCGGCGTGGGGCTGCTCAAGAACTACTACAAGCGCGACGACGCCACACGCGAGGCGATCAACGACGAAGGCTACTTCCTGACCGGCGACGCCGGCGTGATCGATGCCGACGGGCACCTCAAGATCATCGACCGGGCCAAGGACGTGGGCAAGCTGGCCGATGGCTCGATGTTCGCGCCCAAGTACATCGAGAACAAGCTCAAGTTCTTCCCGTACATCAAGGAAGCGGTGGCCTTCGGTACCGACCGCGACCGCGTCTGCGCGTTTATCAATATCGACTTCGACGCCGTGGGCAACTGGGCCGAGCGCCGCCATTTGCCCTATGCGGGCTACGTCGACCTGGCTGCCCAGCCCGACGTGATCGCGATGATCGCCGAATGCGTCGAGCAGGTGAACGCCGATCTGGCCGCCGATGCGATGCTGGCTGGGTCGCAGATCGCACGCTTCCTGATCCTGCATAAGGAACTCGATCCGGACGACGACGAACTCACGCGCACGCGCAAGGTGCGGCGCGGCTTCATCGCGGAGAAGTACGGCGTGCTGGTCGAGGCGCTCTATGCGGGCAAGCCCGAGCAGTTCATCGAGACGCGCGTGAAGTTCGAGGATGGGCGCGAGGGCAGCGTGTCGGCCACGCTGAAGCTGGTGGATGTGAAGCGCTTCCCGCCCGTAGGCGGCGCGCGCGCGGCGTGAGCACGGAGGGTATGGCATGACGGTCACCCAGACAGCGTGGCAAGGCGGCATGGCCCGCGTGGACGCCACAGGCACGTTGGTGCCGCCGGGCGCGATTGCCCCGGCCGGGCACGTGGAGGGCACGCACGGCGACAGCCCGCGCCCCGGCAGTGCGCGTGAGCCAGAGTCGACGTCCCACGTTCGCACGCGCGGCGACGTGATTCTCGATCTGCAGAACATCTCGCTGTCGTTCGGCGGCGTGAAGGCGCTGACCGATATCTCGTTCGACGTCTGCGAGCACGAGATCCGCGCAATCATCGGCCCGAACGGCGCGGGCAAGAGTTCGATGCTGAATGTGATCAACGGCGTCTATCACCCGCAGCAGGGCCGCATCGTGTTTCGAGGCCAGGAGCGTCGCCAGATGCATCCCACGGCTGCTGCGCGCCAGGGCATCGCACGGACGTTCCAGAACATCGCGCTGTTCAAGGGCATGACCGTGCTGGACAACATCATGACCGGCCGCAACACGCAGTTCCGCACGGGCGTGTTCGCCCACGCGCTCTGGTGGGGGCCGGCCCGCGCCGAAGAGATGCGTCATCGCCGCAAGGTCGAGGAGGTGATCGACTTCCTCGAGATCCAGGCGATCCGCAAGACACCGGTCGGCAGGCTGCCTTACGGCCTGCAGAAGCGCGTGGAACTGGCGCGCGCGCTGGCTGCGGAACCGTCGATGCTGTTGCTCGATGAACCGATGGCGGGCATGAACGTGGAAGAGAAGCAGGACATGTGCCGTTTCATCCTGGACGTGAACCATCAGTTCGGCACCACCATCGTGCTGATCGAGCACGACATGGGCGTGGTGATGGATATCTCCGACCGCGTGGTGGTACTCGACTACGGCAAGAAGATCGGCGATGGCACGCCCGATGAGGTCAAGTCGAACCCGGACGTGATTCGCGCATACCTCGGCACGGCGCACTGAGCGCCCCGGGGTCATAGAGAGCATTGAGAGGATAGCGGCGATGAGTTTCTTCTTCGAAATCCTGATCGGCGGCTTGCTGTCAGGACTGATGTACTCGCTCGTGGCACTGGGCTTCGTGCTGATCTACAAGGCGTCAGGCGTGTTCAACTTCGCGCAGGGCGCGATGGTCTACTTCGCCGCGCTTGCCGTGGTCGGGTTGATGGACAAGGGGCTGCCGATGTGGGCCGCCGTGATCGGCGCGTTCATCGTCATGATCATCGTCGGCATGAGCACCGAGCGCTTCGTGCTGCGCAAGCTGGTCAACCAGCCGCCAATCACGCTGTTCATGGCCACGATCGGGCTGTCGTTCTTCCTGGAGGGGCTGGGGCCGCTGCTTTTCGGCAACGAGGTGCGCCCGATCCAGCTCGGCATCGTTGACGAGCCGATTGAATCGATCCTGACGCGCTTCAACATCGTCGTGTCGAAGTTCGACCTGGCCGCCGCGCTGATCGCGGCAGTACTGGTGGCGGGGCTGGCGCTGTTCTTCCAGTACACCAAGGTCGGCCGCGCGCTGCGCGCGGTGGCGGACGACCATCAGGCCGCGCTTTCGCTCGGGATTCCGCTGCAGAACATCTGGGCCATCGTCTGGGGCGTGGCCGGATTCGTGGCGCTGGTGGCCGGCATGTTGTGGGGCTCGCGCAATGGCGTGCAGTTCGCGCTGACGCTGACGGCGCTCAAGGCGCTGCCGGTGCTGATTCTCGGCGGCTTCACGTCGGTGCCCGGCGCGATCGTCGGCGGGCTGATCATCGGCGCATCGGAGAAGCTGGCCGAGATCTACATCCCGCCGGTGTTCCAGTCGGTGTTCGGCGGCAATTTCGGGGGGATCGAAGGCTGGTTCCCGTATGTGTTCGCGTTGCTGTTTCTGCTCGTACGGCCAGAGGGGCTGTTCGGCGAGAAGCACATCGACCGCGTCTGACGGAGAGCCGACATGCTTTATCGCGAATCCGGACAGTTCAAGACCAGCTACGTTGCCGACAGCCAGATTTTCCCGATCCGGCAGGACCGCATCTTCTTTGCCCTGCTGATGGCGGTGGCGTTCGTGGCGATTCCGTTCGTCGGCACCGAATACTGGCTCAGCGCCATCCTGACGCCGTTCCTGATCTTCTCGCTGGCGGCGCTTGGACTCAACATTCTCACCGGCTACGCTGGCCAGCTCTCGCTCGGCACGGCCGCATTCATGGCGGTGGGCGCGTACGCGGCCTACAACTTCCAGCTTCGGATCGAAGGCATTCCGGTGCTGCTGACGTTCATCCTGGCCGGCGCGTCGGCGGCGGTGGTGGGTGTGGCGTTCGGGCTGCCGTCGCTGCGCATCAAGGGCTTCTACCTGGCGGTGGCCACGCTGGCCGCGCAGTTCTTCGTGGTGTGGGCGCTGACCAAGTTTCCCTGGTTGTCGAACAACAGTTCCTCGGGCGTGATCACGGCGCAGCGGCTCGACCTGTTTGGCGTGGCGATCGACACCCCGGTGAAGAAGTATCTGTTTGTGCTGGGCATCGTCACCGTGCTGGCGCTGATCGCCAAGAACCTGGTGCGCTCGGCCACGGGCCGCGCGTGGATGGCGGTGCGCGACATGGACGTGGCGGCCGAGGTGATCGGCATCCCGCTGATGCGCACCAAGCTGCTGGCGTTCGCAGTCAGCTCCTTCTATTGCGGCGTGGCTGGCGCGCTGTATGCGTTCTGCTATCTGGGCTCGGTGGAGCCAGATGGCTTCTCGCTCGATCTGTCGTTCCGCATCCTGTTCATGATCATCATCGGCGGCGTGGGCAGCATCCTGGGCTCGTTCCTGGGCGCCGCATTCATCCTGCTGCTGCCGATATTTCTCGACAACGTGCTGCCCGCGCTGGCGTCGTCGCTGCACCTGCCGTTCACGAACGCCACGGTGTCGCATATCCAGCTCATGGTGTTCGGCGGGTTGATCATCTTCTTCCTGATCGTCGAGCCGCATGGCCTGGCTCGCCTCTGGCAGATCGCCAAGGAGAAGCTGCGCTTGTGGCCATTCCCGCACTAGTCCCGTGTGCCCGTATTTCATGTCGTTCCCATAACAACGCCCGATCGAGGTGAAGGAGACTGTGATGACAACCGTGTTTCGCAACGTGCAGCGCGCCGCCCTTGTGGTCAGCGTCGCGGCTGCCATGCTGGTACCGGCATTGCCGGCGCTGGCGCAAACCAATGATCAGTTCGTCGCGCTGCCGAGCTACCGTGTTGGCCCGTACGGCGCCAACGGCCAGTCGTTCTATGGCGGCTTCGTGGACTACCTGAACTACGTCAATCTCAAGGAAGGTGGCGTCAACGGCGTCAAGCTGGGCTGGGAAGAGTGCGAGACCGAGTACAACAACGCCAAGGGCGTGGAGTGCTACGAGCGCTTGAAGGCCAAGAGCAGCGCGAGCAAGGGCACCGCCTATCACACAATGTCCACGGGTATCTCGTACGCGCTGGTCGACAAGACCGCCGCCGACAAGGTGCCGCTGGTGATGATGGGCTACGGACGTACCGATGCAGTGGATGGCTCGGTCTTCCCGTACGCGTTTCCGCTGGTGACGACGTACCAGATGCAGGTATCGGCCATCGTCAAGTTCCTGGCGTCGAAGAACGGCGGATCGCTGGCCGGCAAGAAGATCGTCTACCTGTATCACGATTCGGCCTACGGCAAGGAGCCGATCGTCGCGCTCGAGGCCGAAGCCAAACTCGGCAAGTTCAACCTGGTCGAGATTCCCGTGGCGCACCCGGGCAACGAGCAGGGTGCGCAGTGGCTCAAGATCCGCCAGGAGAATCCTGACTACGTGATCTTCTGGGGCTGGGGCGTGATGAACCAGACCGCGCTGAAGGCTGCGCAGAAGGTCGGCTACTCGCGCGACAAGATGATCGGGTCGTGGTGGGCCGGGTCCGAGGAGGACACGGTACCGGCCGGCGAGGCCGCCAAGGGCTACATGAGCGCCACCTGGAACGTGGCTGGCAAGAACGTGCCGCTGATTGCTGACATCGAGAAGGTGGTCTACGGCGCCGGCAAGGGCAACATGCAGGATCGCAACAAGGTCGGCTCGGTGCTCTATAACCGCGGCGTGTCGGCGGCCGTGGTGACCGTCGAAGCCATCCGCGGGGCGCAGGCGAAGTTCGGCAAGGGCAAGGTGATGAGCGGCGACGAAATGCGCTGGGCCTTCGAGAACCTGAACCTGACCAGCGCGCGGTTGCAGCAGGTTGGCGCCACCGGCCTGCTGCCGGAGATCAAGACGAGCTGCGACAACCACGAGGGCTCCGGCAAGGTGAAGATCCAGCAGTGGGACGGCGCCAAGTGGGTGGTGGTGTCCGACTGGATCGAGGGTAACAAGAGCCTGATCCACCCGCTGTTCAAGGCCACGGCGGCGCAGTACGCGAAGGAAAAGGGCATCACGCCGGCTTGCATGAAGTCGTAGGCGTTGCCTTTCCCCCGCTCCCACTCGTGGGGGCGGGGAGCAAAACGATCTGGGATGCGGACATGACCCTTCTATCCGTCAACAACATCGAAGTCATCTACGACCACGTGATCCTCGTGCTCAAGGGCGTGTCGCTCGAAGTGCCTGAGGGTCGCATCGTGGCGTTGCTGGGCGCCAATGGCGCGGGCAAGACCACCACGCTCAAGGCGATCTCGAATCTGCTGCATGCGGAGCGTGGCGATGTCACCAAGGGCTCGATCGAATATCGCGGGCAGCGCGTGGACCAGCTCACGCCAAACGATCTGGTCAAGCGCGGCGTGATCCAGGTCATGGAGGGGCGCCACTGCTTCGCGCACCTGACGATCGAGGAAAACCTGCTGACGGGCGCCTATACCCGCGGGCTGTCGCGCGGCCAGACACGCGATGAACTTGAGAAGATCTACGCGTACTTTCCGCGCCTGAAGACGCGCCGCAAATCGCAGGCAGGCTATACGTCCGGCGGCGAGCAGCAGATGTGCGCGATCGGGCGGGCCATGATGGCCAAGCCGGCGATGATCCTGCTCGACGAGCCGTCGATGGGCCTGGCGCCGCAGATCGTCGAGGAGATCTTCGAGATCGTGCGTGACCTGAATACCCGCGAGCGCGTCAGCTTTCTGCTGGCCGAGCAGAACACGATGGTGGCGCTGCGCCATGCCGACTACGGTTACATCCTCGAAAACGGCCGCGTGGTGATGGATGGCGATGCGGAATCGCTGCGCACCAACGAGGACGTCAAGGAGTTCTACCTGGGCGTGGCCGCCAACGATGCGGATGGTGCCGCGCGCAAGTCGTTCCGCGATGTGAAGAGCTACCGCCGCCGCAAGCGCTGGCTGGCGTGAACACAAGACAGACCATGGCTGCTGATCCTGTTGAATATTTCGATGCCCTCGAGACACGCAATCCGGCCGAGCGCGAGGCGGCGCTGTTTGCCGCCCTGGTGCGGCAGATTGCCCATGCGCAGTCGCACGCGGCTTACTTCGCGGAGATACTCTGCGACATCGACGCGCGCGACATCACGTCGCGTGCCGCGCTGGCGACGCTGCCGGTCACACGCAAGTCCGAAATGACCATGCAGCAGCGTATCGCGCCGCCGTTAGGCGGCCTGAACGCGACCCCGCTGCGCGATCTGCGGCATGTGTTCCAGTCGCCGGGCCCGATCCACGAGCCCGACGGTCATGGACCAGACTGGTGGCGCACGGCGCGCGCCATGTTCGCCGCCGGCTTCCGTGAGGGCGATCTGGTCTACAACACGTTCTCGTACCACTTCACGCCGGCCGGCATGATGATGGAGTCGGGTGCGCACCGGCTTGGATGCTGCGTGTTTCCGGCCGGCGTCGGGCAGACTGAGTCACAAGTGCAGGCGCTGGCCAACCTGCAGCCTTCCGCCTACGCGGGCACGCCGTCGTTCCTGAAGCTGCTGATCGAGCGGGGCGAGGAGATGGGCATGGCGTGCTCCAGCATTTCCAAGGCGCTGGTCAGTGGCGAGGCCTGTCCGCCCGCGCTGCGTGCCTGGCTGCAGGACCACGGCATCACCGCACGGCAGATGTATGGCACTGCCGATCTCGGCCTGATCGCCTATGAGACCGCAGGCGGCGATGGCTGGGTGGTCGACGAGGGCGTGCTGGTCGAGATCGTCGAGCCGGGCGGCACGGAGCCGATGCCGGAAGGCGAAGTCGGCGAGGTCGTGGTAACGGTACTTGGCAATAGCGATTACCCGTTGATCCGCTTTGGCACGGGCGACCTGTCGGCGATCGTGGCCGATTCATCGCATCGGGCAAGCCCGTGTGGCCGGACCAATATCCGGCTCAAGGGATGGCTCGGGCGCGCGGACCAGGCCACCAAGGTCAAGGGGATGTTCGTCCACCCGGGGCAGGTGGGCGATGTCGTTCGGCGTCATGCGGAGATTCGCGCGGCGCGGCTGATCGTGACAGGCACAGTTGGGGCCGATGTGATGACGCTCCATTGCGACGTCACGCGCGAAGACGAGGCGCTGGCGGCGGCCATCCGCGAATCCATGCGTGAAGTCCTGCGGCTGCGGGGCGAAGTCCGCTTCGTGCCGGCAGGATCGCTGCCGCAGGATGGCAAGGTGATCGAGGATGCGCGTAGTTACGACTGACTACGACTGACGTGTGCCGACCCGCGCGGCCGCCTGATCCGCACGCTGGATCATTCCGGCTGCGCGTTGCTGCTCCGCACATGGCCACCGCGAGGCCGCGTGGGCAGGCGCACCATCCACACGGTGGTCCCCAGCGCGATCGCGATCAGCGTGATCGACGCCACAGGCCGTTCGCGCATCAGCCATGCCGTGATGATCATCGAAGGCCACATCATCGACAACGCCAGGCATTTGGCCCGAAACGGGATGCTGCGGTGGGTCTGCCAGTCGTGCACGAGCGGACCGAAGCGGTGATGCGCGAGCAGCCAGCGATGAAAGCGCTCCGAGCCACGCGCAAAGCACGCGGCCGCCAGCAGGACGAATGGCGTGGTGGGGAGGACTGGCAGGAAGATGCCGATGACCCCGAGCGCGAGGCTCAGGGTGCCGCAAGTGACCCAGAACGCTCGAATGGCGCGTTCGCGGTGCGTTAGCGTGGTCTGGCGTTCGGGGTCGTCTGGTTGCAACTGGAGAAATGCGGCTAGCGCGCCAAGGGCGGAAACGCCCTTATGCTACCAGCCCCAGGCGGGCACGCGCGGCGTCGTACTCGCTCTTCATGCGTGCCACGATCTCACCGGCGGTGGGGATGTCTTCGATCTGGCCCACGCCCTGACCGGCGCCCCAGATGTCCTTCCATGCCTTGGCCTTCGAACTGCCGCTGGAGAAGTCCATCTTGCTCTTGTCGGCCACGGGCAGGTTCTCCGGATCGAGCCCCGAATTGACGATGCTCTCGCGGATGTAGTTGCCGTGCACACCCGTGAACAGGTTCGTGTAGATGATGTCCGACGCGGCCGAACTGGTGATCGACTGCTTGTACTCGAGCGCTGCGTGCGCCTCTTGCGATGCGATGAAGCGTGTGCCCACGTAGGCGAAATCCGCGCCCATGGCCTGCGCGGCCAGCACGGCTTCACCGGTGGCGATGGAGCCGGACAGCGCGATCGGGCCGTCGAAGAACTTGCGCACTTCGCCCACCAGCGCGAACGGCGATAGCGTGCCGGCATGGCCGCCTGCACCGGCCGCCACCAGGATCAGGCCGTCAACGCCGGCCTCGATCGCTTTTTCAGCGTGGCGAATGTTGATGACGTCGTGCAGCACGATGCCGCCGTAGCTGTGCACGGCGTCGATCATTTCCTTGGGCGGCGCGCGCAGCGACGTGATGAAGATCGGCACCTTGTGTTCGACGCAGACCTTCACGTCATGCTCGAGGCGCGCGTTGGAGGCGTGCACGATCTGGTTGACCGCGATCGGGCCCACCGGCTTGCCGGGATTCGCCGCCTTGAAGTTGGCCAGTTCCGCTTGGATCTGGGTCAGCCATTCATCGAGCAGTTCGGCGGGGCGCGCGTTTAGCGCGGGGAACGAGCCGACGATGCCGGCCTTGCACTGCGCCAGCACCAGTTCCGGATAGCTGACGATGAACATTGGCGACGCGATAACGGGCAGGGCCAGGTTTTGCAGCACTGGCGGAATAAGCTTGGCGGCAGGCATGAAGTCTCCTCACATCCGTGTTATGGAACGATCGTTCGATTATAGGGAGTTTCGGGTAGCGTGGCGCCGGGCTAGAGGGCGCAGTCTATGCGCTTGCCTTGGTGTCTGGAATCGGAATCCTGCCGATCGTCCCCTGGGCGGTCGGGGGGCGAAGACCTTGCCTGCTTGCTGAAGGCTACGACGAGGCGCGAGTTAGCGCAGAGCCAAAAAAAAGGCCCCGCTGGGTTAGCGGGGCGATTACCACGAAGACTGATAAGAAGAGACGGTCAGACACCTGCCAATGCCTTACCGTGAGACGAATCTTAGTAGCTGTTTGTGACCGCAAGAAGTCAGGCCGAGGACAATTCCGGAAAACCCTGAGTCTGGCCTTTCCTGGCGATTCTCGGCCCGTCCCTGATTCCGGTCAGATCTTCTCGAGCAGCAGACCCTTCAGATATTCGCCTTCCGGGAAGGCCGCCGACATCGGATGGTCCGTGCCGGCCGACAGGCGGCGCAGGATCCGCGCATCCGAGCGCGCATCGGTGGCCGCGCCCGCCACGATCTTCTGGAACAGCTCCATGCTGATCGCACCCGAGCACGAGTACGTGAACAGCAGGCCGCCCGGACGCAGCAACTGCATCCCGACCAGGTTGATTTCCTTGTAAGCGCGGGCAGCACGGTCGATATGCTGTGCCGACGGCGCGAACTTGGGAGGGTCCAGCACGATCAGGTCGAACTGACGGCCCTCGGCGCGGAATTCACGCAGCGTCTTGAAGACATCCGCGTCGAGCCACGTGGCGCGCGCCGGATCGAAACCGTTCAGAGTCACGTTGCTGGCCGCGATCTTGAGCGCCTCGCCCGACGAATCGATCGACGTCACCGACGTGGCGCCGCCACGCAGCGCCGCCAGCGAGAAGCCGCCGGTGTAGCAGAAGCAGTTCAGCACCTCGCGGCCCTCGGCGAGGTCGCCGACGAGCTTGCGGTTGTCGCGCTGGTCCACGTAGAAGCCGGTCTTGTGGCCGTTGCGCACGTCGACGTGGTAGCGCACGCCGTGCTCGGTCACCGACAGTTCCGGGTCGGGCTCGGCGCCGGCCAGCACGCCGGTCACCAGCGGCAGTCCTTCGCGCTGGCGCACCGCCGCGTCAGAACGTTCGTAGACGTTCGGGCAGCCGGTTTCCTTGATCAGCGCCTGCACCAGCGCGTCTTTCCATTGCTCCACGCCCGCGGCGTTGAACTGGCAGACGAGCTGGCCGCGTTCGCCCTGGCCGTAGTAGTCGACGATCAGACCCGGCAGGCGGTCGGATTCGCCGAAGATCAGGCGCACGGCGTTGGTGTCGCGCACCCATTGCTTGCGGTGTGCCAGGGCCGCCGACACGCGGCGCTTGAACATCGCGTGATCGACCGGCTCGTTCTCGTCGAACGTCCAGACACGCGCGCGGATCTGTGATTCGGGGCTGTACGCGCCGCGCGCCAGGAAGCGGCCGTCCGCGCTGCGGATGACCACGGTCGATCCCGGTTCGCAACGGCCTTCGGTAGCGGCGATGCCCGTGGCGTAGACCCACGGATGGCGCCGGAGCAGGGACTTTTCCTTGCCCGGCTTGAGGGTGATGACGTTCATGCGGTTACAGCACCACCTTGACCATCGGATGCCCGGTCAGCGCGCGATACAGCTCGTCGAGTTGCTCGCGGCTCGTGACCCACACGGTCACCGTCAGCCCCAGATAGTTGCCGTTGCGGGACGGACGCATCTCCATCTTGCCGGCGTGGAAGTTCGGGTCGAAGTCCTGGATCAGGGTCACGATCGCTTCGGCGAAGCCATCCTGCATCGCGCCCATGACCTTGATCGGGAAATCGCTCGGGTACTCGATCAGCGACTGTTCCGGCGGAATCTCCCCCGGAATCAGCGGACCGTTGTTCGAATCTGTAGACATCTCGAATCCTTGAACTCTTACTTGCGCTTGAACCAGAGGCGGATCGTATCCCACAGGCGGCCGAAGAAGCCGGCCTCCGGCACTTCCTCGAGCGCCACCACCGGGAATTCCGCCACCTTGTTGGCGCCGTCCATCAGCTTGACGGTGCCCACCTGCTGGCCGGCCGTGATCGGCGCGATCAGCAGTTCCTGGCGCTCCAGCACCGGCTTGAGGCGCGAGCCCGTGCCCTTGGGCACCGTGACGAACGTCTCGTTGGCCACGCCGATCTTGATCGTGCCGGTCTTGCCCTTGTAGATGTCGGGCGTGGCCAGCACCTGGCCCTTGTCGTACAGGCGCAGCGTGTCGAAGAACTGGAAGCCGTAGTTCAGGATCTTCAGGCTTTCCTGTGTGCGGATCTGCTCGGTGGCCGTGCCGATCACGATCGACACCAGTCGGCGCGAGCCGTTGGGCACATTGGCCAGCGGACGCTTTGCCGACGAAATCAGGCAGTAGCCCGCGGACTTCGTATGGCCGGTCTTCACGCCGTCCACGGTCGGGTCGATGTACAGCAGACGGTTGCGGTTCGGCTGCCTGATCTTGTTATAGGTGAACTCCTTCTGCGAGTACATCGAGTAGTACTCGGGAAAGTCCTTGATCAGGCGCGTGGTCAGGATCGCCAGGTCCACCGCCGTGGTGTAGTGGTTCGGATCGGGCACACCGTCGGTGTTCGTGAAGTGCGTGTTCTTCATGCCCATGCGCTGGGCTTCACGGTTCATCATCACGACGAAGCCTTCTTCCGAGCCGCCCACGGCTTCGGCCAGCGCCAGCGAGGCGTCGTTGCCCGACTGGACGATCAGGCCCAGCAGAAGGTCCTGCACGCTGACCGGCTTGCCGGCTTCGATGAACATGCGCGATTCATCGCTTTTCACCTTGCGGACGATGTCGGTCGGCGTGACGGTCTGATCCAGCGTCAGGCGTTTTTCCTTGAGCGCCTCGAAGGCCAGGTAAGCCGTCATCAGCTTGGTCAGCGACGCCGGCTCGATGCGCATATCTGCATTCTGTGACGCCAGCGCCTGGCCGCTCGTCACGTCGTACAGCATCCAGGACTTGGCGGCGACCTGTGGCACCGGCACGCCTTGCGCCATCACGGCTGCGGGCGCGGCGGCGAGCGTTGCCGCAACGATTACGGGAGCAATGGCGGATGCGACGTACGGCGTGACTCTGTTCAGCATGTGTAGGTTTCCAACAAGAAAGGATTGGCGCGGGCGGGGCGATTCACCGGTCCCACGCGTTGACGACGAGCTGCTTGATCAGGTGCAGCTTGCGATGAAAGAAATGGTCGGCGCCAGGAATGACGATGACCGGCAGGTCCTGCGGGCGTGCCCAGTCGAACACGCTGGCGAGCGGCACAGTGTCGTCCTGCTCGCCGTGGATCACGATTGTGTCGGCCGGCACGTTGGCCACGTCCCAGCGGCTCGTGGCGGTACCCACCACCACCAGGCGTTGCGCGGGCGTGCCCGCTTCGGCCAGACGGCGCGCCACGTGCGTCTGCACGAAGCTGCCGAACGAGAAACCGCCCAGTGCCAGCGGCAGCGTGGCCACGTCGGGCGACCACGCGGTCTGCGTGCGCATCCAGTCGATCACGGCGAGCAGATCGTCCTGCTCGCCAATGCCCTTGTCGTGCTCACCGGCCGTGCCGCCAACGCCACGGAAGTTGGGGCGCACCGTGGCGTACCCCAGCGCAACGAAGGTACGCGCCAGCGTCTGCGCCACCTTGTTGTCCTTGGTGCCCGCGAACAGCGGGTGCGGATGCGCGACGAGAGCCAGACCGCGCACGGGCGCGTTCTGCGGCAGATCGATGGAGATGTCGATGGCGCCGACAGGGCCGGCGAAGGTGGTGACCTGGGTATGCGCGTTCATGGTGGCAGGCGGCTCTCGCACAACGGGGCAACTACTGGGCAACTACTGGGTAACTACAGCGCAGCTACGGAACTACAACAGCGGCACAACAAAAAACCGGGCTGGACCCGGCATGGCTCGGCGGGTAACGCGTTTCAGCGATCGACCATCAGGCGCTGCACGGGCTTTCCGTTGATCAGATGGCTTTCGATGATTTCGTCGATGTCCTGCTCGTCGACGAAGGTGTACCAGACGGCCTCGGGGTAGACCACGAGCACCGGTCCAAGTTCACAGCGGTTCAGGCAGCCGGCCTTGTTGATGCGCACGCGGCCTTCGCCACCGGCGATACCAAGCTCCTTGCAGCGTTTCTTGGCGTATTCCTGCATGGCCTTCGCATTGTGATCGGCGCAGCAGGCAGAGCCATCGTCGCGCTGGTTCAGGCAGAAGAAGACGTGGTGTTGGTAGTAGCTGCTCATGACGGCTGACGTGGGGCGCGGTGTGGCGAGGCGTCGTGGCCTGCCATCGCCCGTAATTGGAAGCTCGGAATTATACGTGTTCACGGCCTCCGCTCCGCGTAACACGAGGTGCACGGAATTCCGGAATCCGGGCCCTGGCCGGGGCCGTCGGGCCGCTCTCCCGTCATGATGGACGCCAGAATGCGACGAAGGCTTCACAAATATCGAGGTTTGGGGCCATCTGGCCTTCCGAATCTCCGGAGCTGCGAATTCCGGATTTCCGGAATTCCAGAACCCGGTGCCACTGGATTTCTCCTCTTTTCTTTGAAATCAATGACTTGCGTCTGGGTGCCCAGGTGGCACGCCTGTTGCAAATAGTTACTTCCAGACGCGCCGCCGTTCAGGTCGAGGCGCGCAACGCGCCACGCCATCGAGCGCCGGGGCACCGGTCAAACACCGAGGACGACATCATGAGGAAACCCTTCTACAAGATCCTGTACGTGCAGGTCCTGTTCGCGATATTCGTGGGCATCCTGCTGGGCCACTACTGGCCCGACACCGGCGTGGCCATGAAGCCGCTCGGTGACGCCTTCATCAAGCTGATCAAGATGATCATTGGTCCGATCATCTTCTGTACCGTGGTGTCCGGCATTGCCGGCATGCGCGACATGAAGAAGGTGGGCCGCGTGGGTGGCAAGGCGCTGCTCTACTTCGAGATCGTGTCAACGTTCGCGCTGCTGCTCGGCCTGATCGCCACGCACGCGCTCAAACCGGGCGTGGGCTTCAACATCGATCCGGCCACGCTGGACACGAAGTCGATCGCGCAGTACGTGTCGAAGGCACACGGTCAGAGCACGGTCGAGTTCTTCATGCACATCATCCCGGACACGATCTTCAGCGCGTTCGCCAACGGCGACATCCTGCAGATCCTGATGGTCTCGATGTTCTTCGGTTCGGCGCTGGCCGTGGTGGGTGAGCGCGCGCGCATCATCCACGACATGGTGGACCAGGTGTCGAAGGTGTTCTTCCACATCGTGCACGTGATCACGAAGGTGGCCCCGATCGGTGCATTCGGCGCGATGGCGTTCACCATCGGCAAGTACGGCCTGGGCTCGCTGATTCCGCTGCTCAAGCTGATCGGCACGTTCTACCTCACGGCGATCGTGTTCGTGCTGGTGGTGCTGGGTACCGTGGCGCGCCTGACCGGTTTCTCGATCATCCGCTTTGTCGCGTATATCAAGGAAGAACTGCTGATCGTGCTCGGCACCAGCTCCTCCGAGGCTGCGCTGCCGCACCTGATGGAGAAGATGGAGAAGCTCGGCTGCTCGAAGTCGGTGGTGGGCCTGGTTGTGCCGACCGGTTACTCGTTCAACCTGGACGGCACCAACATCTACATGACGATGGCGGTGATCTTCATCGCGCAGGCCACCAACATCGAGCTGACGCTGATGCAGCAGCTCACGATCCTGGCCGTGGCGATGGTGACCTCGAAGGGCGCCAGCGGCGTGACCGGCTCGGGCTTCATCACGCTGGCAGCCACGCTGGCCGTGGTGCCGACGATTCCCGTGGCCGGCATGGTGCTGATCCTCGGTATCGACCGCTTCATGAGCGAATGCCGCGCGCTGACGAACATCGTTGGCAACGGCGTGGCCACGGTGGTGGTCTCGGCGTGGGAGCACGAGCTCGACCGCGCCCGCCTGACCCGCGTGCTGCGGGGCGAAGATGAGGCGAGCAGCCTCGCCGACGCCAGCGCCCGCTGACGTGACCCGGGCAGGGACCGGCGCCCCGCAGGAAGGGGACGCCGGCGCTGTCCCGGATGAACCTGCCGGCCATCCCCGCCAGCGGGTATCATCGGCGCGAGAGCTTCCGCGCGCGCCGATGCCCCATTCCGACGACTTCCTTGCCGTGCATGACCCTGCCGCGCCCGGCCCGGTGCACGCGCCGGAGTCGAGCACGCGCTGGTGGGGGTTTGCCGCCGCGCTGATGGTGGGGCTCCTGGCGCTGTGCTCGCTGACCTGGCTGTTTTCGGTCCAGCGCGGCATCGCCGCATTGCAGCAGTCCACGGCCATGCGTGCCGACCGTTATGCGGCCACGCTTGAATCGACGCTGGACCGCTACGAATTCCTTCCCGCGCTGGTATCGCTGCACCCTTCGGTGCGCGCGCTGCTGGCCAATCCTGAAGACCCGGCCCGTATTGCCGTGGCCAACAACTACCTGGCCGAGGTCAATACCCGGGCCCGCGCGTCGGCCACCTACGTCATCGCGGCCAGCGGGCTGGCACTGGCCGCCAGCAATCATGGCGAGCCGGGCAGCTTCGTCGGTACCGACTACCGTTTCCGCCCGTACTTCCAGATGGCATCGCGCGGTCAGATTGGCCGCTTCTACGCGATCGGCATCACCAGCGACGAGCCTGGCTACTACATCGCCCAGCCGATCGAGTCGGGCGGCAAGGTCATCGGCGTGACGGTGGTGAAGCTGAACCTCGAATGGTTCCAGCGCGCGGGCTCCGGTAGCACCGAGCCACTGATGGTGTCCGACGACCACGGCGTGATCTTCCTGTCGTCGGTGCCGGGCTGGCAGTACCGCACGCTTCGGCCCCTGCCGCCCACGCTTCAGGCCGAACTGCACAACACGCGTCAGTATCATGACGTCGATGTCACGCCGCTGCCGATCCAGCCGCTGGATTCCCCGGTCTCGCGCTGGCTGGCCAGCACCACGCTCAACGATGGCGAACGGCTGGTGAGAGTTGGCGCCGCGGGCAGCACGGGGGCCACGGCACGAGATGGCGATGACGGTCAAGGCGCGCACTTCGGTCTGTCCAGCGATGGCGCGGACCGCTACCTGGAAATCAATCGCGCCGTCGGGCCCGCCGGCTGGAACATGCAGGTGATGGCGCAACTGGACCCGGTGCTGGCCAGTGCGCGCACCGCGACGATTGGCGCGGCGCTGGCCTATGCGTGCATCTGCCTGCTGCTGGTGAACCTGCGCCAGCGCCGCCAGCGCGCGCGTGACATGCAATACAGCCGCCGGCTGCTGGAAGCGGCCTACGATCAACTGGAACGGCGCGTGGAGGCCCGTACGGCCGACCTGATGGCGATCAACGAGCAACTCGAAGCCGAAGTGACCGAGCGCGCGCGGACCGAAGGCGAACTGCGCGCGACGCAGGATGAACTGGTGCAGGCCAGCAAGCTGGCGGCGCTGGGGCAGATGGCAGCCGGCATCACCCATGAACTGAACCAGCCGCTGGCGGCCCTGCGCACGTTCTCGGACAACACGCGCGTGTTGCTGGAGCGCGGCCAGCTCGATGCAGCCACCGGCAATCTCTCCGCCATCGCTGATCTGACCGAGCGGATGGGCAAGATCACGGGCCAGCTCAAGCTGTTCGCGGGCAAGGCGCGTCAGCGCCGCAATGCCGTGCGCGTGCGCGCCGCCATCGACCATGTGCTGCAACTGATCGCGCCACGGCTGGGTCGGGTGATGCTACGGGTGCGGGGGCTCGATGGCGACGCTGCGGACCTGGCCGTATGGGCCGACGAACTCAAGCTCGAGCAGGTGCTGCTGAATCTCGTCGGCAATGCGCTCGATGCCATTGCAGCGGCCGGCGCCGAGGATGGCCGCGTCGATATCGCCGTCAGCGCGACAGACGAGACCGTGACGCTGGTCGTGCGCGACAATGGACCCGGCATCGCGCCGGACGCGCTGCCACGGCTGTTCGAGCCGTTCTTCACGACCAAGGAGATCGGTCAGGGGCTCGGCCTGGGGCTGGCGATTTCGTCGTCGATCGTGCGCGAGTTCGGCGGGCAACTGACGGCCGGCAATGTCGAGGGCGGCGGCGCGGAATTCGTCGTGACACTGCGACGCTCGCGCCAGACGGCCACGGCGTGAGGCGCATGAACGGCGTCAAGGATGACAGGTAAAGACATGATTGCGATGCAGGACGGATTGCGTGTGCTGTTCGTCGAGGACGAACCACTGGTGCGTCAGGCGACGGCGCAGAGCCTGGAACTGGCTGGCTTCTCGGTGCTGGCGCTGCCTTCGGCCGAAGCGGCGATGCCGCATCTTGGCGCGGATTTTCCCGGGGTGCTGGTTACCGATGTGCGCCTGTCCGGCGCGAGCGGGCTGGATCTGCTGCAGCACTGCCGCAATGCCGCGCCGGGCGTGCCGGTGATCCTGGTCACGGGGCACGGCGATATCACGATGGCGGTGCAGGCGATGCGCGAGGGCGCCTATGACTTCATCGAGAAGCCGTTCGGCGCGGATCGTCTGACCGAAACGGTGCGCCGTGCGCTCGAGCGCCGCGCGCTCGAGCTGGAGAACCACGCGCTGCGCCGCGAGCTGGCTGGCCCGGCTGCCGGCACGCGGATCATCGGCCGGTCGCCGGCGATCGCGCAGGTGCGCGACCTGATCGCCAATGTGGCGGCTACCGATGTGCCGGTGATGATCAACGGCGAGACCGGTACGGGCAAGGAACTCGTGGCGCGGAGCCTGCACGCGCTCTCCACGCGGCGTGACCAACCCTTCATCGCGCTGAACTGTGGTGCCGTGCCAGAGTCGATTTTCGAGAGCGAGATGTTCGGCCACGAGGCCGGCGCATTTACCGGCGCGGGCAAGCGGCGCGTGGGCAAGCTCGAACATGCGTCGGGTGGCACCCTGTTCCTCGACGAGATCGAGAGCATGCCGCTGGCCTTGCAGGTGAAGCTGCTGCGCGTGCTGCAGGAGGGCACGCTGGAGCGGCTCGGCTCGAATACGTCGATACCCATCGACGTGCGCATCATCGCGGCTTCGAAGGGCGACATGGAAGCACTGGTGGCGCAAGGTACGTTCCGGCAGGATCTGCTGTACCGGCTCAACGTGGTGACGATTCCGCTACCGCCGCTGCGCGAGCGGCGCGAGGACATCGTGCCGCTGTTCGAGCACTTCATGCTCGTTGCCGCCGTGCGCTATCAGCGGCCGGCGCCGATTCTGTCCGAGATGCAGCGCCAGCAACTGATGCAACGGCCCTGGCCCGGCAATGTGCGGGAACTGCGCAACGCGGCAGATCGACTGGTGCTGGGCGTGCCGGAAGGCGGGCACGCCGGCGGCAAGGCGGATCCCGTTGACGAATCGACGCCGCTGCGCGAGCGGATGGAGCGCTACGAGCGCGCCGTGATCGCCGATACGCTGGCCCGCACGGGCGGTGCGGTCAGCCAGGCAGCGGACCTGCTGCAAGTGGGCAAGGCGACGCTTTACGACAAGATCAAACGCTACGGACTGTAACGGCCGTACTCGGGGCAGGCGGGGGTCGGTACACTCTGGCCCGGCTCTCTTCCCCGGCTTCCTGTCCCGCGATATCCCGCGAGCGGAATAACGGCAGGGCAGAGGGCAAGCGCCTCCATTGCTACCGCCCCGACCCATGCCCCACGCCCATCCGGCCGACATCGACGGCCACCACCTGACCCCCGACACCGTCGCCGCCATCGCACGCGGCCAGCGCGCCGCCATCGTCCCGGAGCCCGTCCTCGGCAAGGTTGCCGATGCCCGCGCCCGCTTCGAGCAGGTGGCTGCGGCCAATGTGCCGATCTACGGCGTCTCCACGGGCTTTGGCGAACTGGTACACAACTGGGTCGACATCGAACATGGCCGTGCGCTGCAGGAGAACCTGTTGCGCAGCCATTGCGCGGGTGTGGGTCCGCTGTTTTCGCGCGACGAGGTCCGCGCGATGATGGTCGCGCGTGCCAATGCGTTGGCACGCGGATACTCGGCGGTGCGGCCGGCCGTTATCGAACAACTGCTGAAGTATCTGGAAGCCGGCATCACGCCAGCCGTGCCGCAGGTGGGTTCGCTCGGGGCCAGCGGTGATCTCGCGCCTCTGTCGCACGTCGCCATCACGCTGATCGGCGAAGGCAAGGTGCTGACCGAGGATGGCGGTACGGCACCCACGGCCGAAGTCCTGCGCGAGCGTGGCATCACGCCGCTCGCGCTGGCGTACAAGGAAGGGCTGGCGCTGATCAACGGGACATCGGCCATGACCGGGGTGTCGTGCCTGTTGCTGGAGACGCTGCGCGCGCAGGTCCAGCAGGCCGAGATCATCGCGGCGCTGGCGCTCGAAGGACTATCCGCCTCGGCCGATGCCTTCATGGCCCATGGGCACGACATCGCCAAACCGCATCCGGGACAGATCCGCTCGGCGGCGAACATGCGCGCGCTGCTGGCCGATTCGGCACGGCTCTCCGGACATGGCGAACTGTCCGCCGAGATGAAGACACGCGCGGGCGAGGCCAAGAACACCGGCACTGGCGTGTTCATCCAGAAGGCCTACACGCTGCGCTGCATTCCGCAGGTGCTTGGCGCGGTGCGCGATACGCTCGACCATTGCGCCACCGTGGTCGAGCGCGAACTGAATTCATCGAATGACAATCCGCTGTTCTTCGAAGACGGCGAGCTGTTCCACGGCGGCAACTTCCACGGCCAGCAGGTGGCATTCGCAATGGACTTCCTGGCCATCGCCGCCACGCAACTGGGCGTGGTGTCGGAGCGCCGCCTGAACCGCCTGCTGAGCCCGCATCTGAACAACAATCTGCCGGCGTTCCTGGCGGCGGCGAACGAGGGGTTGTCGTGCGGGTTTGCCGGGGCACAGTATCCGGCCACGGCGTTGATTGCCGAGAACCGCACGATCTGCAGCCCGGCGAGCATCCAGAGTGTGCCGTCGAACGGCGACAACCAGGATGTGGTCAGCATGGGGCTGATCGCTGCCCGCAATGCCCGCCGCATTCTCGACAATAACCAGTACATCCTCGCGCTGGAGTTGCTGGCGTCATGTCAGGCCGCCGAACTCGCGGGCGCGGTCGAGCAACTGGCGCCGGCAGGCCGCGCCGTGTTCGCGTTCGTGCGGGAGCGCGTGCCGTTCCTGTCGATCGATCGCTATATGACCGACGACATCGAGGCTATGGCGGCGCTGCTCCGTCAGGGCGCGCTGGTTGAGGTCGTGCGTGGCGCGGGCATCGAACTGGCCTGACGAACTCTGGCGGTAACTTTCGGTAACTAGCGGTTTCCTACTTCCACATGCCGCGCATTCGGCTGGCGAGGTCTACCTGCGGTAGCGAGGCCTTCGCCTGCTGGCCTTCCCCCGGCATCGGCGCGGGCGGCCACGAGCGGCTGTAGAAATTCGGCATCACGCGGTTCGGCAGGAAGCGCGTGCGCGATGCGTAGACGTGGCGATCGCCAAAGCCGACCTGGTTGTGCACGTAGAAGCGTTGTGGCACGACGATGTCGAGGTGGTCGCGCGCGCGCGTCATCGCCACGTACAGCAGGCGGCGCTCTTCCTCGATTTCCTCGGTGGTGCCGGTGGCAAGATCGGATGGCATGCAGCCATCGACCGCATTGAGCACGTACACGGCCTTCCACTCCTGCCCCTTGGCCGAATGGATCGTCGACAGAATCAGGTAGTCCTCGTCGCGCGAGGGCACGCCGGATTCGTCGCTCGACGCGCTGGGCGGGTCGAGCGTGAGTTCGGTGAGGAAGCGTTCCCGCGACGCATAGGTGGCCGCGATGCGCTCGATCTGCTGCAGGTCCGCCTGCCGCGCGGCGGCATCGTCGTGCATCCGTTCGAGGTGCGGCATGTACCAGGCGATCACCTGTTCGAATTCAGATGGCCAGGGCGAGGTCGGCGCCATCAGCGCACGCGCCAGCGTCACCAGTTCATCCCAGGCGGGCGCGGCGGCGGGGGGCGGCTCGAAGGCTTCGAGCGCGATCAACGGTTCGGTGGCGGCTTCCAGTCCTTCGAGCACGCGCGCGGCCGTTTTCGGGCCGATGCCGGGCAGCAACTGCAGCGTGCGGAATCCGGCCATGCGGTCGCGTGGATTTTCCAGCCAGCGCACCACGGCCATCACGTCCTTGACGTGCGTCGACTCCAGAAACTTCAGTCCGCCGAACTTCACGAACGGGATATTGCGCCGGGCCAACTCGATCTCGACCTGGGCGCTGTGGTCGGCCGCGCGGAACAGCACCGCCTGCTGCGTCAGCGACAAGCCAGCCTCGCGCCGCGCCAGTACCTGCTCGACGACGAAGCGCGCCTGCTCGGCCTCGTCGTTGACCACCACCACGCCGGGCTTCTCCGCCGATTCGCGCAGGGACCAGAGATCCTTGGTGAAGCGTTCGGCCGCAAGGCCAATCACGGCATTGGCGGCGCCGAGGATCGGCTGCGTCGAGCGATAGTTCTGCGACAGCGTGACCTGCTCGGCCGGCGGCGAGAACTGTGTCGGGAAATCGAGGATATTGCGCACGGTGGCGCCGCGGAATGCGTAGATCGACTGCGCGTCATCGCCCACCACGGTCAGGCCGCGCCCTTGCGGCTTGAGCGCCAGCAGGATCGACGCCTGCAACGCGTTGGTGTCCTGGTACTCGTCGACCAGCACGTGGTCGAAGCGCGCGCCCATGTCCTGCGCCAGTGCGGGCTCGGTCATCGCCTGCGCCCAGTAGAGCAGCAGGTCGTCGTAGTCGAGCACCTGCTGCTTCTGCTTGGCTTCCACGTAGGCGGCGAACAGGCCCTTGAGCGCGTCCGCCCACATCGCGTAGCGCGGGAACTGCGTCTTCAGCACAACCTCGAGCGGCAACTGCGTGTTGACCACGCGTGAATAGATCGCGAGGCAGGTTTCCTTGCGCGGAAAGCGTGAGGTCTGCTCGGATAGTCCGAGGTCATGGCGTACCACGTGCATCAGGTCGGCCGCATCGCCGCGGTCGCTGATGGTGAAGGTCGGAGCAAGCCCGAGCGTTTCGGCGTACTCGCGCAGCAGGCGGGCGCCGATGGCGTGGAACGTGCCTGACCACTGCAGCGCGGCGCGCCCCGCGCCGGTCTGGATGCCGAGTGCCTGGTCGACGATGCGCTCGACACGGCGGCCCATTTCGGAGGCGGCGCGGCGCGAGAACGTCAGCAGCAGGATGCGGCGCGGATCTGCGCCGTTCACGACCAGATGCGCCACCCGATGCGCGAGCGTGTTGGTCTTGCCAGAGCCCGCGCCGGCAATGATCAGCAGCGGCGCGTCACCGTCGTACTCCACCGCCGCGCGCTGTTCCGGATTCAGCCGGGAAAGATAGGCGGGGGCGTCGGTGACCTCGGTGTCGGGCGACTCGGCAGCGGCTTCAGGGGCAAGTTCCGGTAACACGTCAGGGCAGGCAGTCGGATGGATGCGATGAGAAAAATCTGGCGCTCACTGTATATCCATACAGCCCTGACAGGCAAGCCGGATGCCCGACGATGTGAGCCGGGCAATAAAAAAGGTGCCGCATGGGCACCTTTTCGTTGGGTTTGGCGTTGTTCAGGCCGCGTTGGCCAGTGCGCCGTCGAGCAGCTTGTGCAGGGCGTCCCACTCAGGCTCGCCCACGTAGCGCTTGAGAATCTTGCCGTTCTTGTCCACCACGAAGGTCGTCGGCGTGAGCTGGACGTTGCCGAAGGCCTTGGCCGCCGCGCCGTCGGCGTCCATCGCCACCTTGAATGGCAGTTCACGGGTCTTGGCGTAGTTCATCACGTACATCGGCGGGTCGTAGTTCATCGCCACCGCCACGAAGTCCAGCCCCTTGTCCTTGAACTGCTTGTAGGTGCTGACCATCTGAGGCATTTCCTTGACGCACGTGGCGCAGCTTGTGGCCCAGAAGTTGATCAGGTAGACCTTGCCCTTCAGGTCGCCAGTGCTGAGCTTTTCGCCCGAAAGTAGCGTGAAGGTGGCGTCGGGGACCGTATTCGCGGGCGTCATGGCGCGGTAGCCGAAGAAGCCGAGCAGCGCGACGATGACAACGGCTACAGCGATCGGCCAGCGCTTCTTGCTCGAAGGTGTGGCAGGGGTGGCGGAATTCGACATGGGGTTACGGTCCCGAGGGGAGGCCATCTACAGACAGCGGCTATTCTACTGCCGCTGTTAGCCGGCAGTGGCAAGCCGGATCAAATGCGCACTATCTGCGGCATTCCGCCGCATTTTCTGGTGATTGACTACTTGGACGCCGCCAGCCCTTCGGTGAGCTTGGCACGTGCCGTATCCACGGCTTGTTCGAGGTAAGCGCCGTAGAAGTCCGGCTGCAGGCCGCGCAGCGGGCTGGCCAGGTTGCGGCCGTTGCGATCCAGGAACAGGACGGTCGGGGCCACCGTGATGTTGTGGGCGCGTGCCCATTGTTTTGCGGTGGTCATGGTGCCGTCGGCGTCGCGCAGCGGCGTGTCGGCCGTCATGTCGAGCTCGCGCGCGGTGATCTCGCCGGCGGCTGCCTGTGGCGCCAGATAGTTGCGGCGGGCGGTCTCGCAATACGTGCAGCCGGGCAAGCTGACCAGCACGACCAGCGGCCCGCCCTGTTTCGCGGCGTCGGCGGATTGGGCGGCGATGTCGGTGACGGGCGGCAGATGGCTTGCCGCCATCGACACGGCCGGGCCCACCAGCAGCAACAGCGCGGCGAGACCATGCAGAACGGTGCGAAGCAGGGGCGAGCGGGGCGTCATGCTGGGGCGTCGGTGGGTATTCGTGAGAACTTGGTGAAGACGTCGCCGCATTTGATTTCGTGCGCATCTGGTGCGAACGTGCGCGGCTTCCCGGATAATACCGGCTTGCGCCAGATTGCGCCGACATCCCCCATGCGCCGCCCCAGCCCCCGACCTGCCCCTCGCGTTCCCCTGCTGATTGCCATCGTGCTGCTGGCCCTGGCCGGCTGCTCGCCGCGCTATGACTGGCGCACCATCGTCTCGAACGAAGGGCAGTATGCGGCGCTATATCCGGACAAGCCGACCAGCGCCGCGCGCGATGTGGCGATCGCCGGGCGCCAGTTGCCGATGCGCATGGAGGCAGCCCGGATCGACAACACGTTGTTCGCCGTCGGCGTGGTTTCCCTTCCCGCCGACGATGCGGGGCTACGGCGTGAGGCGCTGGCGTCGATGCAGGCCGGACTGGTAGGCAACCTTGGTGCGCATCCCGACAGCCCCGCGCGCTCGCGTCCGGTCACGGTCATGTCGGCGGGGCAGCCCCCCGTCGCGCTGGACGGCGTGGAGGTGACCGTCGCTGGCATATCGCCCCAGGACAAATCACCGCGCCGACTGACCGCGCGGCTGGTGGCGTCCGGCTCGCGTGTCTATCAGGCAGTGGTGCTCGAGGCCGGCGATGCGGCGAAGGATGCGCGCCAGGCCGAGCAGGTCGAGCAGTTCCTCACCGGTTTTCACCCGTTCTAAATCCGTTCCAAGTCTTTCAGGTAGTCAATCAAGGAGTTCGTCATGCGTTGGGAAGTCTGGCTGGCCTATTTTGCCGCGTGCTGGGTGATCGCTGTCTCGCCCGGTTCGGGCGCCGTGCTGTCGATGAGCCACGGCCTGTCATACGGCCTGAAGAAGACGTCGACGACGATTCTGGGCCTGCAGACCGGCCTGGTGATCATCCTGCTGATCGCAGGCGGTGGACTTGGCGCACTGCTGCTGGCGTCCGAAGAAGCATTCCTGGTGGTCAAGACGATTGGCGCGATGTATCTGATCTACCTGGGTATCCAGCAGTGGCGTGCCAAGGTTGAGACGAACCCGCAGAACAGCGAGGACAAGACGGTGCGCGTGACCATCATGAGCCGGCGCCGGCGCTTCGCCACGGGGCTGCTGACGAACGTCACCAACCCCAAGGGCATCATCTTCATGGTGGCCGTGCTGCCGCAGTTCATCGACCCGACGCATGCGCTCGGGCTGCAACTGGCTATCCTGGCGGCGACGATGTGCTTTGTGGACCTGATCGTGATGCACGGCTATGCGCTACTGGCGTCGCGCATGCAGGGCCTGTTCCGCAACGCGCGTGCCGTGCGCTGGCAAAACCGCTTCTTCGGCAGCGTGCTGGTGGCCGTGGGCACCGCGCTGTTCTTTGTCCGGCGTCATCACGCCTGAGCGTTGATGGCGAGGGCGGGTGGCGCGCAGTCGACAGGTTTGCTTCAATAGGGAGTGATCAGGAATCTATGGAGAACCCCGATGCCTGCCGTCGCCCACCTGCAAACCACGTATCGCGCCCATCGGGAGCCTCCACCGGGTGAGCCGACGCCGCCCGGCTTCCCCGCCGACCAGCCGCCGATCGAGGAACCGCCACCGCCACCGGTGGAGCCACCGGTTTGAGTGGAAGCTGAAAATGACGAGGCCCGCGTTTGCGGGCCTCGTCATTTTTTCTTAGGCGGTTCGCAGCACGCGCCGGTACTGAATCGCCTCGGCCACGTGGCCGGCTGTCAGAACCTCCGCGCCATCCAGGTCCGCGATCGTTCTGGCTACCTTGAGCACCCGGAAGTACGCGCGCGCCGACCATCCCAGCTTCTGCATCGCGTCGCGCAGCAGCGTTCGGGCCTCGTTGTCGAGTGGGCAGTGTGTCTCGATCGCGCGACCAGCTAGTTCGCTGTTCGGCGTGCCCTGTCGTGTCAATTGACGTTCGCGTGCGACGACGGCGCGGGCGCGCACGGTCTGGCTCGGCTCGCCTGGCTGTCCATCGAACATTTCCTGCTGGCTCTGGGCGGGCACTTCGATCTGCAGGTCCACGCGATCGAGCAGCGGGCCCGACAGGCGTGACTGGTAGCGCTGCACCTGATCCGGCGTGCAGCGGCACATGCGGGTGGGGTGTCCGAGGTAGCCGCAAGGGCAGGGATTCATCGCCGCCACGAACTGGAAGCGCGCCGGGAAATCGGCCTGCCCGGCGGCACGCGAGATCGTGATGCGGCCGGTTTCGAGCGGCTCGCGCAGGACTTCGAGCACGCGCCGTTCAAACTCGGGCAGTTCGTCGAGAAAGAGCACGCCGTGATGCGCCAGCGATATTTCTCCGGGGCGTGGCGAGGCGCCCCCGCCGACCAGGGCAGGCGCGCTGGCCGTATGGTGCGGGCTGCGGAACGGGCGATGGCCCCAGCGGGACGGGTGGAAGCCGCCCGAGGTCAGGCTCTGCACGGCCGCTGCCTCGAGCGCTTCGGCCTCGGTCATCGGCGGCAGCAGGGCAGGGAAGCGCTGGGCCAGCATCGATTTGCCGGTGCCGGGCGGGCCGACCAGCAGTACGGAGTGCTGACCCGCGGCGGCGATCTCCATGGCGCGTCGGGCTTGTGCCTGGCCGCGAACGTCGCGCATATCGGGGCCATCGGCGGATGCCTCAACCCGGGCTGGCGGCCGGGCGCGCGGCAGCGGCCGCTCGGGAAGCAGGCCGATGTGATGGCAGACGTCGCGCAGTGTCGCGCCGGCATGGACGATCACGGCTTCGACCAGGGCCGCTTCCGCGCCATTCTCGCTGGCGACGACGAAGGCGCGCGGCGGGCGATCCTCTGCTACGCGTCGGGCGTTGTCGCGGGCCAGTCCCATTGCCATCGCGAGCGCGCCGCGTACCGGGCGCAGATCTCCCGCCAGCGAAAGCTCGCCGGCGAACTCGAAGGCGTCGAGCGTATCGGCCTGCAACTGCCCGCTGGCCGCCAGGATGCCCAGCGCAATCGCCAGGTCGAAACGACCGGACTCCTTGGGCAGATCGGCGGGCGCCAGGTTGACCGTGATGCGCCGGTTGGGAAATTCGAACTCGCTGTTGAGCAGTGCCGCGCGCACGCGCTCGCGGCTCTCGCGGACTTCGGTATCGGCCAGCCCGACGATATTGAAGGCGGGCAACCCGTTCGCGAGGTGGATTTCGACGGAGACGGGCGGTGCCTCGATTCCAGTCAGGGCGCGGCTGCGCAGGACGGCTAGGCTCATATCTTTGCGGAAGTGTTAACGAAAAAGGCCACCGGGATCCGGTGGCCTTTCTGGCATTGAACGGGGTGCCGTGGACGCGGCGTCATGCTCCGCCGGTTGGCGTGCCGCCAACGCGGCGCTCGAGTTCTGCCACGCGGGCCTCAAGTTCCTCCAGTCGGGCGCGGGTGCGGGCCAGCACCTGCGACTGGACGTCGAATTCCTCGCGCGTGACCAGGTCAAGGCGCGCGAAGCCCTGCGTCATCATGCTGCGCACGTTTTTTTCGATGTCCTTGGCCGGCGAGTTGCGCAGCGCTTCGCTGACCTTGCTCTGCAGGTCGTTGAAGAGATCGGTCGGTTTCATGGTGGAACTCCTGTGGTGACCAATTTCGAATGATTCGGGTCAGGCCGGCGTGCGCATGGCGGGCGGCTGCGCCCCATTCACCATGTCTGCACCGTGGTGGGGCGTCGCATCGCGGCGCTCGGCGGGCATCCCTGTCGCGCAGATGCACTGCTCTGGGGCGTAGCGCCCCGGTGGGTGTCTGACACGCCGTGCCATGCCAGCCGTCGGGTGCTCGTACGCCAAGCACGCGGCACTTGACCTTGCATGACGCGGATTATGGCGCTTCGGCGGCCGCCATGAAAGCTCCGGCAACGCCAGCGCACATTTTTTAGCGGTTTTTCGATCCTTCGGGCGGCAAATACATGTCGCCCGGTATTGTCGTCAAAGTGGTTCGGACACCGCTTGTCGACGTTTTCTGACTGGGCAATCAACGCTGTCGCAGGGCGATGGCCATGAGCTGGCACGGGTGTTGCAGTACAGCAACCGGGAGCGTCCACACCATAACGCTGTGCACAAACAGCAGCCTCTCACCCTCGAGCCAGCGAAGAACCTAAAGGAAAAGGAGAAAAACCGATGAAGAAGTCGAGCCTCGCAGTCAGCGCCGCTGCGGCCCTGTTCAGCCTTGCCACCTCCGTTGCGTTCGCACAGAGCGCGCCGGAGGCGGCAGCGCCGGCAGCCGCACCCGCCGCCGAGCCGGCATCGCCCCACACGATCACGGCCAACGTGTCGCTGGTCTCTGACTACCGCTATCGCGGTCTCAGCCAGACCAACCGCCGTCCGGCCATCCAGGGCGGGTTCGACTATGCCCATGAGAGCGGCTTCTACATCGGCAACTGGAACTCCACCATCAGCTGGATCTCGGACGCCGACAAGAGCGTGTCGGCGCCGGTCGAGATGGACTTCTATGGTGGTTTCAAGAACACGTTCAAGATGAGCGACCTGGAGTTCAACTATGACGTCGGCGTGCTGCAGTACTTCTACCCGGGCGGCTACTCCAACCCGCGCCCGTACACCACCGAACTGTACGCGGGCATCGGCTATGGCCCGGTGTTCCTGAAGTACTCGCAGGCCGTGACCAACCTGTTCGGGATCGCCAACAGCCAGTACAGCAGCTACATCGACCTCGCCTTCAACTATCCGCTGAACGTGTGGGACCTGACGCTGAACGCGCACCTTGGCTACCAGAACGTCCAGCACAACAGCGCCGCTTCCTATCTGGACTGGAAGGTCGGCCTGACGAAGGACCTGGGCAAGGGCTTCGCGCTGGCGGTGGCCTACATCGGCACCAATGCGAAGGAGTCGTTCTACACGAACAGCTATAACCACAACGTGGGCAACAACACCGCGTGGGTCTCGCTTTCCAAGACTTTCTAATTGCGCGTCAGTCAGGGTGGGCCGAAGCTGGCCCGTCCAGAGGAGATAACCGATGAAACTCATCATTGCAGTCATCAAGCCGTTCAAGCTCGACGAGGTGCGCGAGGCGCTCTCCGATGTGGGCGTGTCCGGGATCACCGTGACCGAGGTCAAGGGCTTCGGCCGGCAGAAAGGCCACACGGAGCTGTATCGCGGCGCCGAATACATCGTCGACTTCCTTCCCAAGGTGAAGATCGAGGTGGCGGTGCCCGACGAAGTGGTGGAGCGAGCCATCGAGGCCGTGGAGAAGTCGGCCCGCACCGGCAAGATCGGCGACGGCAAGATCTTCGTCGCACCCATAGAACAAGTCATTCGCATCCGCACCGGCGAGACCGGCGGCGATGCACTGTGACACGAGACACCCCCGGAAAGAGGTTAAGCAAATGAAAACCTGGTTCAAGCGAATCCTGACGGCCGGCGCGATGACGCTGGCGCTCGGCACGGCCGGTCTCGGCCTCTCCACCCACGCCGTGGCGCAGGACAAGCCCGCCGCGGAAGCATCGGCCGCGACGGCGTCCGCAACCCCCGCAGCCGCCGTTGCAGCACCGGCTGCGGCCACGCCTGCCGCGGCGCCCGCCGAAGCTGCCGCCGCGCCGGCTGCCCCGGTGCCCAACAAGGGCGACACGGCCTGGCTGCTGGTCTCCACCACATTCGTGATCCTGATGACGCTGCCGGGCCTGGCGCTGTTCTACGGTGGCCTGGTCCGCTCGAAGAACATGCTGTCGGTGCTGATGCAGTGCCTGATGATCTTCTCGGTGATCTCGATCCTGTGGGCCATCTACGGCTATAGCTTCGCGTTCACGGAGGGCAACGCCTTCTTCGGTGGCACGGACCGTCTGTTCATGAAGGGCCTGACGGTCGATGCCGTGGCCGCCACGTTCAGCAAGGGCGTGGTGGTGCCGGAACTGGGCTACTTCGCGTTCCAGTGCGCGTTCGCGGCGATCACTTGCAGCCTGATCATCGGCGCCTTCGCCGAGCGCGCCAAGTTCTCAGCGGTGCTGGTCTTCGTGGTCCTCTGGTTCACGTTCGCCTACATCCCGATGGCCCACATGGTCTGGTTCTGGCCCGGCCCGGATGCGTACACCGACGCCGCCGCAGGCACCGCCGCCACCGCCAAGGCCGGCTGGCTGTTCCAGAAGGGCGCGCTCGATTTCGCGGGCGGCACGGTGGTGCACATCAACGCGGCCGTGGCCGGTCTGGTGGGCGCGTTCATGTTCGGCAAGCGCATCGGCTTCGGTCGTGAAGCGATCCGCCCGCACAGCCTGACCTTCACGATGGTGGGCGCCTCGCTGCTGTGGTTCGGCTGGTTCGGCTTCAACGCCGGTTCGGCCCTGGAAGCCAACGGCAGCGCCGCGCTGGCCTTCGTCAACACGCTGTTGGCCACGGCCGCCGCGGTGGTTTCCTGGACCTTCGGCGAGTGGATCGGCAAGGGCAAGCCGTCGATGCTCGGTGGCGCCTCGGGGGCTGTCGCCGGCCTGGTGGCGATTACCCCGGCCGCCGGCTTCGTTGGCCCGATGGGCTCGATCGCGATGGGCCTGATCGCCGGCCTGCTGTGCCTGTGGGGCGTGACCGGTCTGAAGCGCCTGCTGGGCATGGACGATTCGCTGGACGTGTTCGGTGTGCACGGCGTGGGCGGTATTCTCGGCGCGCTGCTGACCGGTGTGTTCGCCGCGCCGAGCCTGGGCGGTACGGGCATCTATGACTACGTTGCCAACAAGGTGGCCGACGACTACTCGATCGCCGGTCAGGTCTGGATCCAGTTCGAAGGTGTGCTGACCACGATCGTCTGGTCCGGCGTGGTCGCGCTGGTGGCCTACAAGCTGATCGATATGCTGATTGGCCTGCGCGTGCCGGAAGAGGAAGAGCGCGAAGGTCTGGATATCACCTCGCACGGTGAAACCGCGTATGAGGTCTGATATCTGCCAAGGTGTTGTGCTGGAGAGCTGATTGGGAATCTTCTCTCAGGAGTTTCGCCCCGGCCATGTGCCGGGGCTTTTTTATTCTCGGGCTCGCCCCTCAAACGGGTGTCAGTATTCGCAGGGTGCTTAAATCGGATCTTAAAAAGTCTCAATTGTCTTTAATGCCTGCGGGGCATAGAGTGCCAGTGAGGCAGTTTCCTCCACCTGCAGAACGCTCCCCGTATCTGTCAGGCCATTTGAAAGCGCGACGCCATGTCGCGCTTTTTTTTGCCCATGGAGCACGCATGTAGCACCCATGGGGCGGCGCATGGTCTCCGGACCTTTGAAATGCGTCAAACATCCCCATATCCAGATCCCTTATGCTGGGCTCCGCATATGCTTATTCAGGGCGGGCCTGCAGCCTCGTGGCCGTTCCACTACAATCGGGGCGGACAATAAAGCTGATTCATTAGGATGGATATGGTCCCGCATCTCATCACCGCGCTGAACGGTCCGCTGCTCGAACTCGAGAAGAAGATCCTGGACGCCACACCGTCCATCGAGCGCTGGTTCAGGCTGGAATGGCAGGAGCATACTCCGCCGTTCTATTGTTCCGTGGACCTGCGCAACGCCGGCTTCAAGCTGGCGCCGGTCGACACCAACCTGTTCCCGGGCGGTTTCAACAACCTCGCGCCCGAAATGCTGCCGCTGGCGGTCCAGGCCGCCATGGCCGCGATCGAGAAGATCTGCCCGGACGCCAAGAACCTGCTGCTGATTCCCGAGCGCCACACCCGCAACATGTTCTATCTGCAGAACGTGGCGCGGCTGTCGCTGATCATGCGCCAGGCGGGCCTCAATGTGCGCCTGGGCTCGCTGTCCGAGGAAATCACCGAACCCACGCCGATCGAGCTGCCCGACGGCCAGACGCTGGTGGTGGAGCCGCTCGCGCGCCTTGGCGCCAAGGGCCGCCGGCTGGGCCTGAAGGATTTCGATCCTTGCTCGATCCTGCTGAATAACGACCTGTCGGCCGGGATTCCGCCGATCCTGGAGAACATCAACGAGCAGTACCTGCTGCCGCCGTTGCATGCCGGCTGGTCCACCCGCCGCAAGAGCAGCCACTTCGCCGCCTATGACGAGGTGGCCAAGAAGTTCGCCAAGCTGATCGACATCGACCCGTGGATGGTGAATCCGTATTTCGCGCGGCAGACTGGCGTGAATTTCCATGAGCGCATCGGCGAGGAAGAGCTGGCTGACGCGGTGGAAGGCGTGCTCAAGAAGATCGCGAAAAAGTACCGCGAGTACGGCATCAAGGAAACGCCCTACGTGGTGGTCAAGGCCGACGCCGGCACCTACGGCATGGGCATCATGACCGTGCGCGACCCGTCCGAGGTGAAGGGCCTGAACCGCAAGGAGCGCAACAAGATGAGTGTCGTGAAGGAGGGCCTCGAGGTCTCCGACGTCATCATCCAGGAAGGTGTGCACACCTTCGAAAAGGTCAACGACGCGGTGGCGGAGCCGGTGGTCTACATGATCGACCGCTACGTGGTGGGCGGCTTCTACCGCGTGCACACGGGCCGTGGCATCGACGAGAACCTGAACGCGCCGGGCATGCACTTCGTGCCGCTGGCCTTCGCGCCGAACGGTATGCCGGACAGCCACGCCAAGCCGGGCGCGGCCGTGCCGAACCGCTTCTACATGTATGGCGTGGTGGCGCGCCTGGCCCTGCTGGCCGCGTCGCTGGAACTCGAGAAGACCGACCCGAATCCGATCCTCTGATTCGTAACGCCCCTGCAATCCACCATGCGCATTCTGTTCATTACCGACCCGCTGGAGACCTTCAAGACCTACAAGGACTCCACCTTCGCCATGATGACCGAGGCGGCGGCGCGCGGGCACGAGCTGTTCTTCTGCCTGCAATCGCAGCTTTCGCTGTCGGCCAACGTCGTGGAGGCAATGGTGCGGCCGCTGGAGCTGACCGACGACGCCCAGGCCTGGTACCGGCTGGGCGATGCCGCGCTGATGCCGCTGTCCGCGTTCGATGCGGTGCTGATGCGCAAGGATCCGCCGTTCGACATGGAGTACGTGACCAGCACCTGGTTGCTGGAACTGGCCGAGGCGCAGGGCGCGCGCGTCTTCAACAAGCCGCGCGCGATTCGGGACCACTCGGAGAAACTGGCGATCGGCCAGCATCCGCAGTTCATCACGCCGACGCTGGTGACGCGCGATGCCGGCCGGATCCGCGAATTCCATGCCGAGCATAAGGACATCATCGTCAAGCCGCTGGACGGCATGGGCGGCATGGGTGTGTTCCGGGTAGGCGCCGACGCCATGAACCTGGGTGCGATCGTCGAGACGCTTGGCGACAATGGCGCGCGCACGCTGATGGTCCAGCGCTATATCCCGGCGATCAAGGACGGCGACAAGCGCATTCTGCTGATCGGCGGCAAGCCGGTGCCGTATTCGCTGGCGCGGATTCCGCAGGGCACCGAGATTCGCGGCAACCTGGCCGCCGGCGGGGTGGGGCGGGCGCAGGAGTTGAGCGCGCGCGATCGCGAGATCGCCGAAACCCTGGCGCCCGGACTTTGGAAGCAGGGCTTGCTGCTGGTAGGGCTGGACGTGATCGGCGACTACCTGACCGAAGTAAATGTGACGAGTCCGACCTGTTTTCAGGAGATCGCCCAGCAGACCGGTTTCAATGTCGCAGGCATGTTCATCGACGCGCTGGAGCAGGCTGTAGCCGCCGACCGTCGCTGACGGTCTCCAACCGCCGCCGGTCGCCGCCGATGTTCAGGCGCCACAGTTGGCGCGGCGGGCGGGGCTGCGGATTGGGCGGTCAGGCTGCCTGCTACAATTCGGGCAGTCCAACGGATTCACCATCATGGCAGGAATTCTGATCATCGCTCATGCGCCACTGGCTTCGGCGCTGCGCGATTGCGCTGGCCACGTCTACTGCGGCCAGCCGCAGCGGGTGGAGGCGATCGACGTTATCGCCGATGCCGACCCTGCGGCGGTGCTGGCCGAGGCGCGGAAGCGTCTCGCAGACGTTTGCGAAGAGAACGGCGCCCTGGTGCTGACCGATATCTTCGGCGCTACGCCTGCCAATATCGCCGCGCGGCTTGCCGAGCCGGGTCGGGTCAAGGTGCTGGCCGGTGTCAACCTGCCGATGCTCGTGCGCGCTATCTGCTATCGGACGGAGAAGCTCGACCAGCTTGCCACCAAGGCCTTGGCCGGAGGCGCCCAGGGCGTGCTGCAAATCGGCACGACCGCCGTCCAGAACCAAACCGCAAATCATCCCGACAAATATGCTGCAGAGGGACACCACCATCATCAATAAGCTCGGGCTTCATGCCCGCGCATCCGCCAAGCTCACGCAGTTGGCAGGTAGCTTCAACAGCCAGGTCAAGATGTCCCGTAACGGCCGCCAGGTCGACGCCAAGAGCATCATGGGCGTGATGATGCTGGCAGCCGGAATTGGATCGACGGTCTCGATCGAGACTGACGGCCCTGACGAGCAGGAGGCGATGGATGCGCTGCTGGCGCTGATCGCCAACCGCTTCGGCGAAGGCGAGTGAAGTTCGACGGTAATCCAGGCTTTTTCTAAACGTTCCTGACGGAGCGGTTCATGCCCTTTGCCTTGCACGGCATTCCGGTTTCTCGTGGGGTCGCCATCGGGCGAGCCCATATTCTTGCGCCGGCTGCGCTGGATGTGTCGCACTACCTGGTCGATGAAGACCGGCTCGAAGCCGAGGTGGAGCGATTGCGTTCGGCACGCGCCGCGGTGCGGGCCGAGCTGATCACGCTCAAGCGTGACCTGCCGCGCGACGCGCCGGAGGAAATGGGGGCATTTCTCGATGTCCACGCGATGATCCTCGACGACGAGGCCCTGTCGCGCGAACCCGAGACGCTGATTCTCCAACGCCGCTATAACGCCGAGTGGGCCCTGACCACGCGACTCGAAGAACTGATGCGTCAGTTCGACGAGATCGAGGACGAGTATCTGCGCGAGCGCAAGGCCGACATCGAGCAGGTGGTGGAGCGGATCCTGAAGGTGCTGGCCGGAGCGCCCGTGCTGGCGCCGGCGCCCGTGCCGACGCTCGCGCCGGATGGCGAGGCCACGCCGGGGGTGATCGTGGTGGCCCACGACATCGGCCCGGCCGACATGCTCCAGTTCAAGCACACCGTGTTCCACGGTTTCGTGACGGACCTGGGCGGCCGTACATCGCACACGGCTATCGTCGCGCGCAGTCTCGACATCCCCGCCGCGGTGGGCGTCAAGAACGCGAGCGAACTGATCCGTCAGGACGACTGGATCATCATCGATGGCGATGCCGGCCTGGTGATCGTCGATCCGTCGGCCATCATTCTCGAAGAGTATCGGCACCGCCAGAGCGAGCGCGCGCTCGAGAAGAAGCGCCTGCAGCGGCTGCGCCACATGCCGGCGGTGACGCTGGACGGGCTCGAGATCGAACTGCTGGCCAATATCGAGATGGCGGAGGATGCCGGTGCGGCGCTGTCCGCCGGCGCCGTCGGGGTGGGGCTGTTCCGGTCCGAATTCCTGTTCATGAACCGGCGCGACGAGCTGCCGGATGAAGACGAGCAATTTCACGCGTATCGCAACGCCGTGGAAGCGATGCACGGGCTGCCGGTCACGATTCGGACCATCGACATCGGCGCCGACAAGCCGCTCGACGGCCGTGGCGACGACTTCGAGACCGCGCTGAACCCCGCACTGGGTTTGCGCGCGATCCGCTGGTCGTTGTCAGAGCCGGGGATGTTCCTGACCCAGTTGCGGGCGTTGCTGCGCGCTTCCGCGTTCGGCCCGGTCCGGATTCTGATCCCGATGCTGGCTCACGCCGGTGAGATCGACCAGACGCTGGACCTGATCGAGCAAGCCAAGCGCCAGCTCGACGAACGCGGCCTGCCGTACGACCCGGGTATCAAGGTCGGGGCGATGATTGAGATCCCGGCTGCCGTGCTGCTGCTGCCGCTGTTCCTCAAGCGCATGGACTTCCTGTCCATCGGCACCAATGACCTGATCCAGTACACGCTGGCGATCGACCGCGCCGACAATGCCGTGGCGCACCTCTACGACCCGCTTCACCCGGCCGTGCTGCAGCTGATTGCCCGGACGATCCGCGAAGCCAACCATGCGGGCGTGCCCGTCGCCGTGTGTGGCGAGATGGCGGGGGATCCGGCGATGACCCGGCTGCTGCTGGGCATGGGACTACGCGAGTTCTCGATGCACCCGGCGCAATTGCTGCGGGTGAAGCAGGAAGTCATCCATGCGGACTGCGAGCGCCTGAGCAAGGCGGTCGACCAGATCCTGAACTGCTATGAACCGGACGAGCTTACGGCCGCGTTGAAGCAACTGACAGCGTGACGCCACCCTGAAACCCTGAAGATTTCAGGGTTTTTAGGGTGCGAATGTGGCGTCGTTTGCGGCACTCGCGTGTCTGGAAGTGGCTTTTTAATCGCTTAAATTCCTTGATTTGTGATGTATGCGGGTAGTCCGTTACAAGTGCATTAATGGGAATTGTTATCATTTCTGATCTCTGATATTCTGCCTCTCATCGCGTGCGGCATGCCGGTGCCGACGCTGCCCCCAAGGAGGCTTTTGTGTACGTCTGCATCTGCAACCAGGTCACCGATCATGAAATCCATGGCGCCGCCCACCTCGGCGTGTCGACGATGGATGAGCTGGCGGAAACGCTCGGCGTTGGGACCTGCTGCGGCCGTTGCCGCGAATGCGCGCAGCAAGTGCTGTGCGAAGGCGTCGCTGCGGTGAAGACCGTGAGGTCTTCAAGTATGGCTACGATCAAAGTTGTCGAAATTTCATCCTGTTCGACGACTACGTCACATGCCATAATGGACGCTCGGGACCCGGCAGTCGCGAACGACCGGCGTACAGCGCTGGTTGCCTGATTCGAATACCGCAGAATTACCCAAAGAACGCGTGCATTGAGAGCGCGCCCACGGACGAAAGTCCGAGGCGCGCTTTCTTGTATTTGCGGTCTTTGTCATTCGTGCCGCTGCCTGGGTCCGTTGTCGTTTGCAACAGGAGCCCTGTATGAAAGGTGACAAGAAGGTCATCCAGCATTTGAACGCGCAGCTGAAGAACGAACTCACCGCGATCAACCAATATTTCCTGCACGCCCGCATGTATCGCCACTGGGGGCTGAAGAAGCTCGGCGACGTGGAGTACAAGGAATCCATCGGCGAAATGAAGCACGCCGATCGCCTGATCGAGCGCATTCTGATGCTCGACGGCCTGCCCAACCTGCAGGACCTGCACAAGCTGCTCCTCGGCGAAGACACGCCCGAAATGCTCAAGTGCGACCTGAAGCTGGAGCAGGGTGCTCACGCCACCGTCAAGGAAGGCATTGCGTACTGCGAATCGGTTGGTGACTACGTCAGCCGCGAAATCCTGGTCGATATCCTCACGGACACCGAGGAGCACATCGAGTACCTGGAGACGCAGCTTGACCTGATCGACAAGGTCGGCCTGCCGAACTACCTGCAGTCTCAGATGGAGCCGGGCGAGCAGTAAGCGCGCAGGCAAAGGATTGGCCGCCGCGCGCGTCGCGATGACGCGCGGCGACGGCTGGTCAGAAGCGCGGCGTTTCGAGACGTCGCGCCCGAATGCGTGATCGGTTAGTAACCGTTCTCATTCGGATTCTTGTACTCATCCAGCTGTATCAGCATGGACGGTCCGCGCCGGTGGGCTCCAGCGCCGGATCGTCCATCGTCCGCAGCCCGGGGGGACTCAGTGGTCCCCGCCGCAGACCTCGCAGCCCGGCGTGCGCACGAGGCGCATCGTGGTCCACTCCATCGACATGGCGTCGACCATCAGCAAGCGGCCCGCCAGCGTCTCTCCTACATCAGTCAGCAACTTCAGGGCCTCGGCGGCCTGTACCGTGCCGATCATGCCGACCAGCGGCGCGAACACGCCCATCGTGGCGCAGGCGGCCTCAGGCGCCGGTTCGGATGGCGGGAACAGGCAGGCGTAGCACGGCGCATCGGGATTGCGCAGGTCGAATACGGTGACCTGGCCGTCGAAACGTAGCGCGGCGCCGGATACCAGCGGCTTGCGGTGACGCAGGCAGGCGCGATTCACCGCGTGGCGTGTGGCGAAGTTGTCGCAGCAATCGAGCACTACATCAGCCTGCGCGACGAGACCATCCAGTTCGGCGTCGCCCACCCGCATCGGCACCATGCGGATGTCGATGTCGGGGTTGATGCGCAGCATTCCCTCCCTGGCCGATTCGACCTTGGGGCGGCCCACGTTGGCGGTGGTGTGCAGGATCTGGCGCTGCAGGTTGGTCAGGTCAACGTCATCGTCGTCGACGATCGTGATCGTGCCCACGCCGGCCGAGGCCAGGTAGGGCAACGCCGCTGCACCTAGCCCGCCTGCGCCGATCACCAGCGCATGGCCGGCCAGCAGGCGCTCCTGGCCTTCGATGCCGAGCTCGTCAAGCAGGATATGGCGCGAGTAGCGCAGAAGCTGATCGTCGTTCATGGTCCACGTGGAATCAGGAGATCAAACAAAAACGGCCCGCCGGTGCAATACCGCGGGCCGCAGGGCTGAAGGCGGGAAGCGCCACGCGCCAGTGTCGCGCGGCGGGCTTCTCGCGTCCTGCCGTTACTTCTTGCCGGTCGGCGTACCCAGCGGTTCGCCGATCGGGGCACTCGCGGGCGGCGGGCTGGAAGGCTTGGCCGGGGCCGCCGGCTTGGCTGCCGGTTTGGCGGGCGCCTTGCTGGCCGGCTTCGGGTTGTCGGAGCTGTCCGGCTTGCCAGCCGTGCCGGTGGCTTCCAGGCGCGACTTCGAACGTTGCACCGGCTTGCCGTCGAGCTGTGCGATGGCCTGCTGCAGCATGAAGTCGTCAGCAGAACCGAATTCCACCGGCTTCTTCTTGCGTTCCTTCTCGCGCTCTTCCGGCGTCTTCTTGGCGTTCTCTTCTTCCAGGCGGCGCAGTTCTTCCACGCGGCGCTGCTCGCGTTCGGCCATTTCCGGCTCTTCCGACTCCTGCTTGTTGTGCAGGTGGCGTTCGGTGTCGATTTCACGCGTGATCAGCGCGTCGTCCGGATCGCCATCGGGGTTCTGGTCGACCGGGATATCCGGGCGGATGCCCTTGGCCTGGATCGACTTGCCCGACGGCGTGTAGTAGTACGCGATCGTCAGCTTGATGCCGGTGTCGTTGGTCAGCGGGCGAACGGTCTGGACCGAGCCCTTGCCGAACGTCGTCTTGCCCATGAGCGTCGCGCGCTTGTGGTCCTGCAGCGCGCCGGCCACGATTTCCGATGCTGACGCCGAGTAGGCGTTGGTCAGCACGACCATCGGCAGCTTCTTGAACTCTGCCGGCAGGTCCTTGAGCGGATCGTCCTCGAGCGACGACAGGCGGTAGTTGCTGAACGACGCCTTGTAGACGCGCTTGGCATCCGGCACCTGGCCGTTGGTCGATACCACGACCGAATCCTCGGGCAGGAAGGCCGCGGCCACGCCTACCGCGCCTTGCAGCACGCCGCCACCGTTGTTGCGGAGGTCCAGCACGATACCGCGCAGGTTCGGATTCTTATCAGCCATCTCCTTGAGGCGACGGCCCAGATCGGTCACGGTACGTTCCTGGAAGCTTGTCAGGCGCACCCAGCCGATGGTGTTGTTGTCGAGCATCTTGGTCTTGACCGACTGCACGCGGATTTCCGCGCGCGTGATCGACACCGGGAACGTGCGTTCCTCGCTCTTGCGGTAAATCGTCAGCGTGACCTTGGTCCCCGGCTCGCCGCGCATGCGCTTGACCGCTTGTTCCAGCGGCAGGCCGCGCACCGGCTTGTCGTCGATCCGCGTGATCAGGTCACCCGGCTGGATGCCTGCGCGGAACGCGGGCGTGTCCTCGATCGGGTTGATGACCTTGACCAGGCCCTCTTCCTGGGAAATCTCGATGCCCAGGCCGGCGAATCGTCCGCGCGTGCCTTCCTGCAGTTCCTTGAAATCCTTCTCGTCCAGGTAGGCCGAGTGCGGGTCGAGGCTGGCGACCATGCCCTTGATGGCTTCGGTCAGCAGCTTCTTGTCGTCGACCGGCTCCACGTACTCGCGCTTGATCTGCCCGAAGATATCGGCCATCAGCCGTAACTGGTCCAGCGGCAGCGGCCCGGTCGTATTCTGGGCGGTCGCCGAAATCTGCAGCGTGGCGAGCACGCCGGCAACGACGCCTATTGAGACGAGGCTAATGTTCTTGAGCGTCTTACGCATGAGGGCAGCCTGAACGTGTGAGGATTTGTGCAAGGGTCAGGTCCGTGCCGGGATGACCCGGGGGGCGGATTTGACCGACAGTATAAGAGGGTGCGGAGAAAAAGACCTGCGGGCCGCCATTCCATGGTGGTGGCGGCCACACAACGCGGCGCGCCTACCCGGGTGCGACCCGGGCCGGCGCATCCGCGCGCCGGCTGTCAGCGGGCCTTGCCCTGGCTGGCCACGGCGGCCAGGGACGCCGCGATGGCTTCCTGGTCGCCCAGGTAGTAGTGGCGCAGGGGGCGCAGGTCGGCATCCAGCTCGTAGACGAGCGGGGTGCCATTGGGGATATTGAGGCCGACGATATCGTCATCCGAAATCTGGTCCAGATACTTTACGAGGGCGCGAATGCTGTTGCCATGGGCGGCGATCACCACGCGCTTGCCGGATTTGATGTCGGGAGCAATGGATTCGTTCCACAGCGGCATCACGCGGGCCACCGTGTCCTTCAGGCACTCGGTCAGCGGGATCTCCGCGCGCGGCACATTGGCGTAGCGCGGGTCGCCGAAAGAGGCACGTTCGTCGGTCGGCTCCAGCGCGGGCGGCGGCGTGTCGTAGCTGCGGCGCCACACCAGCACCTGCTCGTCGCCGTACTTCTTGGCCGTTTCCGCCTTGTTCAGGCCGGCCAGCGCGCCGTAGTGACGTTCGTTCAGGCGCCATTCATTGCGCACCGGAATCCACATCAGGTCCATTTCGTCTTGCACGTGCCAGAGCGTGCGGATGGCGCGCTTGAGCACGGAGGTGTAGGCCACGTCAAAGGCGAAGCCGGCTTCCTTGAGCAGCGTGCCGGCCTGTTTGGCCTGCGCGGCGCCCGTATCGGTCAGGTCGACGTCGACCCAGCCGGTGAAGCGGTTTTCGAGGTTCCACGTGGATTCGCCGTGGCGGATGAGAACGAGCTTGTACATGCTGCTTCCAGGGAGTAAATGACCTGCAGTGCGCACGATCCGTCGCAAGGCCGGCGGCGGCCGGGAGGCGACGGACAAATATCGGCGTGGGCACGAAACCGCGTATTTTATAATGCCGCCGACCCAACCCAACGGAATGCCAACGTGAATTTCTTCGCCGATTACAATAACCTGGCCCTGATCGCCATCGCCGTGGTCTCTGGCGGCCTGCTGGCCTGGCCGACGATCAAGAGCGGCACGGGCGGAAAACGCGTCAATGCGGCCGCCGCCACGCAGCTGATCAACAAGCGCAATGCGGTGGTGGTGGATATCCGCGACGCTGCCGAGTTCGCCAAGGGCCACATGCCGCAAGCGAAGAGCGCGCCACTCGACGACCTGCCCAACCGGGCGGGCGGTCTTGCAAAGGATAAGGCCATCCCCATCATCGTGGTATGCCAGAACGGCCAGCGCTCGAGCAAGGCTCAGGCAGCCTTGAAGGAAGCCGGGTACAGTGAGGTCTATGCGCTCGAAGGCGGCATGGCCGCCTGGCAGCAGGCCGGACTTCCGGTCATCAAGTAAGCCCATTTATCGAAGTATTCGCGGCGCGGACCGCCCCGGGCGGTCCGCGCCGTTGTTTTGAATTCAAGGAGATTTCGCATGGCCCGCGTCGTCATGTACAGCACGGTGGTGTGCCCCTACTGCCAGATGGCAGAGCGTCTGCTCAAGCAGCGGGGCGTCGAGGCGATCGAGAAAATCCTGATCGACCGCGAACCCGGCAAGCGCGAGGAAATGATGACTCGCACCGGCCGCCGGACCGTGCCGCAGATCTATATCGACGAGACACACGTGGGTGGATTCGACGACTTGTCCGCGCTGGACCGTCAGGGCGGCCTGGTGCCGCTGCTGGCGGCCTGAGCCCCGGCCCCGGCGGTTTCCCAGCGAGATCAACGACCTATCCGATTGACGCCGGCCCCGGGTGAATTCGCCCACGGCGTCATGTACCATATGCGCTTTCGTGCGACACGCACTTTCGTGTCCGGCAGCTCTACGTTAAGAGCATCGACCTTTGTTGAGACAAGGGAAAGGCTTCGGCCAGAACCGTCCAATCTCAACCATTTCTTGCTTTGACAAGCCCAGCCGTAAGGTTGGAGCGAGTCCATGTGTTGTGGGAAGGCCAGACCATCGGCTGACTCGCAGCTTGCTATTTGCTGGATATATGTCCAGCCATTGCCCAAAGGCGGGGACGCTTGCCTTTGGGCAAGTTCTCTTTAAACGCCCTACTTCGGTAGGTGCGGGTGGGTTTGCGACTGTAGTTTTCGTTGCATCTCCGCTACATAGCATTCAAACCGGCCCGGTTGGGTCGGCGCTACGTTCTTTGGGACGGGTCTGCGCTCGAAAGAGACCGCCGCCGTCAAGCGCCTGCCACTATGGAGGCACTGAAGTAATGAAGTGAGGTTTCCCGGAGCGTATAGCTCTGCGCGTTATGGTTCGGTCGAATACACCCGCGAGGGTGCCTCGATAGAGAACCTGTCATGCGACTGACAGTAGCCTAGGGAGACATGCGTCACTGGCAACGGTGGGGTGTGAAGCTTTCCTGACAACGTAGCCCCCGCAAGGGTGCGTCATTATCGTGAGATAAGGACGCAGAGACTCCGAGCAGCAATGGGGTCAAGGAGCCAGGCTGGCTGGTATGGGTAATGTAAGTGAACTGCTGATAAACGCCGTGAATATGACGGTGCCTAAGCTGCTGCGTGGCACTAACCAAAAGGTACGTGGTCGGTTATTCCGCTGGAAGCTCGGAATACGTCGCTGTAAGACCACCGGCGAAGAGGCAGGCCCTAACCCGGTCTTGTAACGCGCAGGGAACGTGGTAAGCCCGTATGGCTGCCGGGGCGCTGTATGGCTCTGGCAAGCGAACCGCAAGGAACGCTGTTGGCTGTGCGGGTATGGGAGGTTGGAGAAAGCGAACGTCGGGCTGTAATGGTCCGGATAGGGGTTGAAACATCATCCCACGCGAAAGCGGGCAGACTTCCAACTGGTCTTTCGTCGCAAGACGGCTGACTGAACTCGCTTGTTTAATTTTCTTCCCTTGGGGGGTGACATACCCCGCAAGGGGCATGTTGTCTCTGCTAGTTGGGGAAGTCCTCAAGATAGGAGAGCAGCATGGAAGCATTGATCCGCGAGGATGAATCTGCGCCCTCCGGCATTCCGCAGCGATGGGGCGACATCAATTGGCGCCGCGTCGAACAGAATGTTCGAGCAATGCAGATTCGAATTGCGAAGGCGACACAGGAACGGGACTGGCGCAGGGTGAAAGCTCTGCAGCGGTCTCTGACCCGCTCGTTTTCCGCCAAGGCATCGGCGGTGCGACGAGTGACGGAGAACCAAGGTAAACGGACGGCAGGTGTCGACCGCGAACTCTGGGACTCGCCTGAAGTTCGATGGGTAGCCATTGGACGGTTGAGACGCCGGGGGTATCGGCCCATGCCATTACGGAGGGTCTTCATCCCCAAAGCCAACGGAAAGGAACGCCCTCTGGGTATCCCGACCATGTTGGACCGGGCCATGCAGGCGCTATATCTGCTGGCGCTGGAACCGGTGTCCGAGGGGACGAGCGATCCGAACTCTTATGGGTTCAGGTCCAATCGTTCTACTGCGGATGCTATGTCCCAGCTATTCGTCAACTTATCCAGAAAGGTCTCGGCCTCATGGATATTGGAGGCGGACATCCGCGGGTGTTTTGACCATATCAGTCACGACTGGCTGGAGCGCAATGTCCCTATGGACAAAGCGATCCTTCGGAAGTGGTTGAAAGCTGGCGTGGTATTTCAGGGCCAGTTTCAGGCGACCGAAGCCGGTACGCCACAGGGGGGCATCATCTCCCCGACCTTAGCCAATGTGGCGCTGAACGGACTGGAACAACAGCTAGCTCGGTTTCTCGAAACCACGCTGGGTGTCAACCAGACCCGGAAGCTCAAAGTAAATGTTGTGCGCTATGCGGACGATTTCGTGATCACCGGCAGCACGCCGGAAGTTTTGGAACACGAGGTGAAGCCGTGGGTGGAACAGTTCCTCGCAATTCGAGGGTTGTCCCTGTCCACGGAGAAAACGCGGATCGTGAGCATTGACGAGGGTTTTGACTTCCTTGGGTGGAATTTCCGGAAGTATTCCGGAACGCTGCTCATTAAGCCAAGCAGGAAAAACGCGCAGGCGTTCTATCGCAAGGTTAAGGAGGTTATCAGTGCTAACAAGACGGTAAAGCAGGAGGTCATCATTCGCCTGCTGAACCCGATGCTGAGAGGCTGGGCGCAGTATCACAGCCCGGTAGTGGCAAAAGAAGCGTTCAGCAAGATGCAGAGCCGAGTTTTCCGGGCGCTGCTTTGGTGGACAAAACGGCGACACAGAGGGAAGAACGCCGAATGGGTGCGGAAGAAATACTTCGCTTCGTTTGGTGATCGAAACTGGGTGTTCGGGACTGAGTTTGTGGAAGACGATGGGGAACGGCGCTGGCAGGAGTTGTATTCGCTTGCTAGCACGCCCATCAGACGGCACAAGAAGATTCGGGGGGACTTCAATCCTTTCGATCCAGCGCAAGAGATGTATGGCGAAAATCTACGCCGGGACCGCATGCTGGAAAGCATGTCTCACCGGAAACAGTGGATCAGGCTATATGTCGATCAGCGGGGCTTATGCGCGGTGTGTCAGTGCAAGATAACCAAAGAGACCGGGTGGGATGACCATCACATCGTCTACAGAACCCACGGAGGTTCAGACGCTCTAGGAAATCGCGTATTGCTGCATCCCAACTGCCACGTCCAAGTACACCATCATGGTCGAACCGTTGTGAAACCGGTGCTGGAGATGTCCAGCATTTTGTAAGGGCTTGAGCCGTATGCGGGGAAACTCGCACGTACGGTTCTTAGGGGGGAGCAAACCAGCAATGGTATGCTCCTACCCTCCCAACTGGCCGCCGGTGATCGACACCACCGGCGCCGCATGGCGCAGCGCGCCCAAACCGATCCATCCGGAAGCCTTTCATGAGCGACCAGCAACAAGCCAACCAGCAGGACGACCAGCCCTTCTTCAACATTCAGCGCGTGTACCTGAAGGACATGTCGCTGGAGCAGCCGAATTCGCCGGGCATCTTCCTCGAATCGGAAGCCCCCTCGGTGGAAGTCCAGGTCAACGTGGGCGCCTCGCAACTGCAGGAAGGCATCTTCGAAGTGGTCGTGACCGGTACCGTGACGACCAAGGTGCAAGACAAGGTGGCCTTCCTGGTGGAAGCGCACCAGGCCGGCATCTTCGACATCCGCAATGTGCCGGTGGAACAACTGGACCCGCTGCTGGGCATCGCCTGCCCGACCATCCTGTACCCGTACCTGCGCGGCAACATCGCCGACGTGATCACGCGTGCCGGCTTCCAGGCGATCCACCTGTCGGAAATCAACTTCCAGGCGCTGTACGAGCAACGCCTGCAGGCCGCGATGGAAGAAGCGCAAGGCCAGGGCGGCGACTCGGGCATCGTGATGCCTGACGGCAGCCAGGCCCGCCACTGATCGGCGACTGCCTGTCGGACACCAGAACGGGGCTGCGGCCCCGTTTGGTGTTTCTGCGAGGCGTCAACGTTCATACTGTCGCGACGACAGCGCTTTTCGCTGACTTCACAGGCCTGCCATGAAACTGACCATTCTCGGCGCCGGCGCATGGGGTACCGCGCTTGCAAGCCACGCGGCCACGGCCGCCGCCGATCATGACGTGGTGCTCTGGGGGCGCGATCCGGCTCAGCTTGCCGGCATCGCCGCAACTGGCGTCAACGCCACCTATCTGCCGGGCGTGAGCCTGTCGCCCCGGCTTGTCTGCGAGCCCGATTTCGATCGCGCCGTCGATCACGCCCTGACCGATCCGGAGGGGCTGCTGATCATCGGCACGCCGGTATCCGGCCTGCGCGAGATGACGCGCAGGTTGGCCGCGCGTCGCAAAGGGCCGCTGGCGATGCTCTGGCTCTGCAAGGGCTTCGAGGCCGAGACCCATGCGATGCCGCACCAGATGGTGCACGATGAATTGAACGCGCTCGGCGTGGCGCCGGGCGAGATCGAATATGGCGTGCTGACGGGGCCGAGCTTTGCCAAGGAAGTGGCGCAGGGTCTGCCGTGCGCGCTGACCGTGGCCGGCACCGCGCACGTGCTGATCGATCGCGCGCAGGCGGCATTCCATCACCATGCCATGCGCATCTATGGCAGCGACGACCTGATCGGCGTCGAAGTCGGTGGCGCGGTGAAGAACGTGCTGGCGATCGCCACCGGTGCCAGCGATGGCCTGGGGCTTGGGCTCAATGCGCGCGCGGCGCTGATCACGCGCGGGCTGGCCGAGATGACCCGCCTGGGCCTTGCGCTCGGCGGTCGCGTCGAGACCTTCATGGGTCTGGCCGGCATGGGTGACCTGATCCTGACCGCCACCGGCGATTTGTCTCGTAACCGTAAGGTCGGCCAGCAACTGGCGGGCGGGAAGACGCTCGACCAGATCCTGGCAGACCTTGGCCATGTGGCCGAAGGCGTGCGTTGCGCGCAGGCCGTTGCCGCGCTGGCGGCGCGCGTCGGTGTGGAAATGCCGATCACGCGCGCGGTATGCGCGGTGCTGTTCGAAGGGTTGCCTGTTGCCGATGCGGTCTCGCAGTTGCTGCAGCGTGACGCGCGCGACGAGTAACACTTGATGCCGAGTCGACGCCACACCCTCAAGGCCCTGATCGCCACCTTCGCAGCCGGCGCGGTTCCTGCCGTTGCCCATGCCGATACCTGGCCCGCCAAGCCGATCCGCATGATCGTGCCGTTCCCGCCGGGCTCTTCGCCGGACTTGATCGCGCGTATCGTGACCGAGAAGCTCGCCACAGTGCTCGGTCAGCCCGTGGTTGTCGAAAACCGGCCGGGCGCCGGCGGCAATATTGGCACCGGCATGGTTGCCAAGGCTGCGCCCGATGGCTACACGCTGCTGTTCACGATCAACGGTCCGCTTGTCACCGCGCCGTCGCTGTATCGCCATCTGAGCTACGACCCGATGAAGCAGCTCGCGCCGGTCACGCTGGTGGCGACGTCGCCGAACGTGCTGGTCATCGACGCCCGCCTGCCGGTGCATACGTTGCGCGAGTTCGTCGCGCTGGCCAAGTCGAAGCCGGGCGCGCTGAACTATGGCTCGGTCGGCAACGGCAGCGCGGCGCATCTGGCGATGGAGCAGTTGAAAGCGATGGCTGGCATCGATCTGCAGCACGTGCCGTATCCGGGCTTTCCGCAGATCACCACGGCGATCGTCGGCGGGCAGGTGCAGGCCGGCTTCATGGTGCCGGCGATTGCCATGCCGATGGTCAACGCGGGCAAGTTGCGCATTCTGGCCGTGACCACCACGGGCCGGACGTCCCTGCTGCCATCGGTGCCGACCGTGGCCGAATCGGGCTACCCTGGATTCGAGGCGATTTCATGGCAGGCGATTCTGGCGCCGGCCGGCACGCCGGCGCCGGTCGTCGACCGGCTCTACCGCGAACTCGTTCGGATCATCGGCAGCGATGACATCCGCGAAAAGATGCGCACGCAGTATTTCGTCCCGGCGGGTACCGCGCCGGCATCGTTGCGCGAAACGATGGTCAGCGAGAAGGCACGCTGGGACAAGGTGATTCGCGCGGCCGGCGTGCAGCCCGAGGGCTGACCGCGCTGTCGATTCAACTTCCGCCCGCGAAGCCGTTCTGACGCCATGCCTCGAAGACGACCACGGCCACCGTGTTCGACAGATTGAGGCTGCGGTTGTTGGGGCGCATCGGCAGGCGGATGCGCTGCGCGGACGGGAACCACTCGCGGCGCTCCGGTGCGAGCCCGCGGGTCTCCGAACCGAATACGAACCAGTCGCCCGGCGCGAAGCTGACCTGGCCGAACGGCGTGGAGCCGTGCGTGGTCAGCGCGAACATGCGCGTGGGGTCCGGCTGCTCGGCAGCCATCAACGCATCCCAGCTTTCATGCACGCGCATCGTCGCGTACTCGTGATAGTCGAGCCCCGCGCGGCGCATCCGGGCGTCTTCGAGTGGAAATCCCAACGGCTTGACCAAATGGAGCTGCGCGCCGGTGTTGGCGCACAGGCGGATCACATTGCCGGTGTTCGGCGGGATTTCGGGTTCGACAAGAACGACGTTGAACATGATGGGATAGGCGAAAAACCGGAGCGCAGCTTACCGCTAGTCGCAGCCGGTGTCACGGCGTGCGCAGTGCCGGCAGCGCCGTCACCCGCGCGGCGCCATGCGCCTTGAGCACCCGTGCCGCCTCACGTAGCGTGGCGCCAGTGGTCATCACATCGTCGACCAGTCCGATATGCAGTCCGTCTAGCCGGCAGGGCGGGTCCAGCACGAACGCATCCCGCAGATTCGCCTGCCGTGCCGACTGGTCGAGCACACGCTGGCTGACCGTGTCGCGCCGGCGGGTCAGCAATGTTGCCGAGACCGCGATGCCAAGCTGCCTGCCCAGCGGCCGCGCGATTTCCCACGCCTGGTTGAAGCCGCGGCCCGCCAGCCGTTGTGGCGCAAGAGGAATCGGCGCCAGAACATCGGGCGCGATACCCGCCGCTTGCATCCGGGTCGCCATTTGCCGGGCGATCCATGCGGCGGCGGGGAGGCGCGCGGCAAACTTCAGGCGCAAAACCAGTCGATCGGCTGGCGTGATGTAGTTGCCCAGCGTCAATGTGGCGTCGATGGGGTCGTCGTCAGCGCAGGCGTCACATCGGCCCGCTTTCACACCGGGTATGGTGCCGGGCATCGCGCAACGCGGGCAGCGTGGAACGATTCTCAACAGCGTGTCGGCGCAACCCGCGCAGACCACGTCGCGCTGGACCTTCGCGCAGATCAGGCAAACCGACGGCAGCAGGGCTGACCAGAGCCCGGTGATCCCGCCGGCACGCCCGGCGAGCTGCGAAGAGGGCGCGTATACTCCAGTCCCTGTTGGCCGGCCATCCGGGTCCGGCCCATGCCGAGGTGCGACACGCTGTTGCGCCGCCCGCCGATTCCACTGATTCCGTTCCGTCTCTCCGTGTCCCTGCATGCTGCTGATTCCCCCGATGCCTGGTTGCCGCCCGCGCGCCTGACCCGGCTTGCCTTTGACCGCCGCAGTCCCAGCTTCGGCCAGCTCGATTTTCTGCTGGGCGAAATCGGCCAGCGGATGCACGAGCGCATGGACGTGGTCAAGCTGACGCCGCGCCGGGCCATCGATATCGGCTGCGGCCACGGGCAGGGCCTGGCGGGATTGCGCGCGCGCTTTCCCGATGCGCAGATTGCCGGTCTCGATATTTCCGGCGCTATGCTGCAGCAAGCGGGACAGCGCGATCCGCAGCGGCGCCCCGGCTGGATCGGACGCCTGCTCGGCAAGCGGCCGATGTTCGACCTGGTGCAGGGCGATCTTGCCACACTGCCATTCGGCGCGGCCAGCTTCGATCTGTTGTGGTCGAACCTCGCCTTGCACTGGCATCCGGAGCCGCATCGCGTGTTTCCGGAATGGCATCGCGTGACCGGCGACGAAGGGCTCGTGATGTTCTCGCTGTTCGGCCCCGACACGCTGAAGGAACTGCGCGCGGCGTTTGCCGATGTCGATCTCGACGCGCACACGATGCGCTTCGTCGACATGCACGATATCGGCGACATGCTCGTGCACAGCGGCTGGTCCACCCCGGTGATGGACATGGAAACGCTGACGGTCACCTACGAGTCGCCAGAGAACCTGTTGCGCGAAGTGCAATCGTTCGGCGGCTTCCGTCGTCCGGGGGCGGTCGGGCTGCGTGGCAGGCGGTGGTATCGGGCCGTGCTGGCCGCGCTCGAACGTCAACGTAACGCCGATGGCGTGATCCCATTGACGTTCGAAATTGTCTACGGCCATGCATGGAAGCTGGCGCCGCGTGGCAGGCAGGCAACCGACGATCAGGGCCGCGCAGTTGTGCCGGTCGACAGCATCGGACGCGCCAGGCCGCGACCGTGAAAGCGGCGTCGCGCATGGTTGCGCGACAATGCGCGCGCGCCGATTGTGTTGACTATCGGGGGCGATGCGGCCATGCACAAAAACTAGATGAGCGCAAGCACTTCGGTCAAATCCTACCTTGTTCAGGTATGCGAAGCGCCATATAATGCGCCAGTTTGTCGCAGTGGTCCCCTGGCACAAGAACGTCCCTGGAATGCACTTCGCATGTGCAAACCTCCGATGTGTTTCGTCCCGGGTGTGCATCCGATGCGGAGTGGTTGGCGATGCAAGACTTGGGTATCGCATTCCAGACGGCAGTTGGTGACTCCGGCGGAAATCTCGACGGACGCACCCCCTTGCCGAGTAACGACTGGCTGATGAAGCGAAATTGCTCGCTCACTCCGCGCCAGGCCGGCTGGTTCTACTTCTCCATCGTATGTTTCTCGACAGCTATCGCGGTGTTCTTCGCCGTGTGGCTGGGGGCCTGGCTCGTACTGCCGTTTGCTGGCCTGGAATTGCTCGGGCTGGGGATTGCCCTGCTGGCGTATGCGCGCCATGCGGCGGATTATGAACGCGTGAGTGTGACCGACGGAATGCTGGTCGTGGAGACAGCCAGCGCCAGCCGGATCACGCGGGAAGTATTCAACCCACGCTGGGTGCGGGTTGAACTGGGTGAATCGTTCCGGGCGCCGGTGGTACTGCGGTCGGACAAGCGCTCCGTGCAGGTGGGGTTGTATCTGGACCCGTATCGGCGGCGCAAGTTCGCGCAGGAACTCGCGGTGGCCTTGCAGCGTGTCTGAAGGGACAGGTTGCGGGGCAGGGCGGGGACAGATTTGAATCTGTAAATTGGGTAGATAAACAATGAAAATGTGGAAGAAGGCATCCGCAGCATGTCTGGCAGGCGCGTCCCTGCTTGTCAGCCAGGCGGCCTCCGCGGTCAGTGACATGCCAGGCGGCCCCGCCGTCCGACAGCTCAACCTGGCCGAACCCGTTACAAAAATCGCCGAACAGATTCACTGGCTGAACTGGATGATGCTGATCATCTGCACGGTGATCTTCGTCGCCGTGTTCGGCGTGATGTTCTATTCCATCTTCAAGCACCGGAAGAGCAAGGGCGCCCGCCCGGCCTCTTTCCACGAAAGCATCACGGTGGAAGTGGTCTGGACGATCGTGCCGTTCCTGATCGTGATCGCCATGGCGCTGCCGGCGACGAAGACCGTGGTGGCGATGAAGGACACCACGAACTCGGATATCACGATCAAGGCCACCGGCTATCAGTGGAAGTGGGGCTATGACTACCTCAAGGGCCAGGGCGAGGGCATCTCGTTCGTGTCCACGCTGACCACGCCGCGCGAGCAGATCAACAACCAGCAGGAAAAGTCGAACACCTACCTGATGGAGGTGGACAACGAACTGGTGGTGCCCGTCAACAAGAAGATCCGTATCGTCACCACTGCCAATGACGTGATCCACGCCTGGATGATTCCGGCGTTCGGCGTCAAGCAGGATGCGATCCCGGGCTTCGTGCGCGACACCTGGTTCCGTGCCGAGAAGACCGGCGTCTATCGTGGCCAGTGCGCCGAACTCTGCGGCAAGGAACACGCGTTCATGCCGATCGTGGTGCGCGTCGTGTCCGATGCCGAGTACACGAAGTGGGTTGACGACAAGAAGAAGGCGATGGCCGCGGCGGCGGACGATCCCAACAAGGTCTGGACCCTCGACGAAATCAAGGCGCGCGGCGAAAAGGTCTACGCGACCAACTGCGCGGTCTGCCACCAGCCGACCGGCAAGGGCGGTGGTCCGTTCCCGGCGCTGGACGGCTCCAAGGTCGTCAACGGTCCGAAGGCTGGCCAGATGCACGTGCTGCTGGAAGGCCGTAACGCCATGCCGTCGTGGAAGCAGCTTTCCGACACCGAGCTGGCCGCTGTCATGACGTACACGCGGAATAGCTGGGGCAACAAGACCGGCGAAGTGATTCAGCCGGCGGACTTCACGGGCGCCCGCACGGGCAAGTTCCCGGAAGGCGGCGGCGCACAGGCCGGCGCAGGCGATGCAGCCCCGAAGGCTGCCGCGCCGTCCAGCACCCCCGACAAGCAGGCCAGCCTCGCGGGCAACCGCGTCGCAGGCTGACCCGCGGTAGCCCCGCATTCAGGAATTGATGGAGTCATTGCGATGAGTACCGCTACCCCGGAGACACTGGGCCATCCGCACGACCACGCGCACGATCACGATCATGCGCACGATCACCCGCATGGCTGGCGCCGCTGGCTGTTCGCCACCAACCACAAGGATATCGGCACGCTGTACCTGCTGTTCTCGTTCACCATGCTGCTGTCCGGCGGCGTGCTGGCGCTGCTGATCCGCCTGGAGCTGTTCGAGCCGGGCCTGCAGTTCTTCCGCCCCGAACTGTTCAACCAGTTCACCACGATGCACGGGCTGATCATGGTGTTCGGCGCGATCATGCCGGCGTTCGTCGGCTTCGCGAACTGGATGATCCCGCTGCAGATCGGCGCCTCTGACATGGCGTTCGCGCGCATGAACAACTTCAGCTTCTGGCTGATGCCGCCGGCCGCGCTGCTGCTGGTTGGCTCGTTCTTCGCGCCGGGCGGCGCCACCGCCGCGGGCTGGACGCTCTACGCGCCGCTGTCGGTGCAGATGGGCCCGGGCATGGACATGGCGATTTTCGCCATGCACATCATGGGCGCGTCGTCGATCATGGGCTCGATCAACATCATCGTCACCATCCTCAACATGCGCGCGCCTGGCATGACGCTGATGAAGATGCCGATGTTCTGCTGGACGTGGCTGATCACCGCCTACCTGCTGATCGCCGTGATGCCGGTGCTGGCTGGCGCGATCACGATGGTGCTGACCGACCGCCATTTCGGCACGAGCTTCTTCTCGGCCGCCGGCGGCGGTGACCCGGTGATGTACCAGCATATCTTCTGGTTCTTCGGTCACCCCGAGGTCTACATCATGATCTTGCCGGCGTTCGGCATCATCTCGCACGTCGTGCCGGCCTTCGCGCGCAAGCGCCTGTTCGGCTACAGCTCGATGGTGTACGCCACGGCCTCGATCGCGATCCTGTCGTTCATCGTGTGGGCGCACCACATGTTCACCACCGGCATGCCGGTGACGGGCCAGCTGTTCTTCATGTACGCGACGATGCTGATCGCGGTGCCGACGGCCGTGAAGATCTTCAACTGGATCGCCACGATGTGGCGCGGCTCGATGACGTTCGAGACCCCGATGCTGTTCGCGATCGGCTTCATCTTCGTGTTCACGATCGGCGGCTTCACGGGCCTGATGCCGGCTGTCGCTCCGATCGACATCCAGCTGCAGGACACCTACTTCATCGTGGCGCACTTCCACTACGTGCTGGTGGCGGGCTCGCTGTTCGCGCTGTTCGCGGGCTTCTACTACTGGGGTCCGAAGTGGAGCGGGTTCATGTATGACGAGATGCGCGGCAAGATCCATTTCTGGGGCTCGCTGATCTTCTTCAACGTGACCTTCTTCCCGATGCACTTCCTGGGCCTGGCCGGCATGCCGCGCCGCTATGCGGACTACCCGACCCAGTTCACGGACTTCAACGCGATCGCCTCGATCGGCGCGCTGGGCTTCGGCCTGATGCAGGTGTACTTCTTCTTCTGCGTGGTCCTGCCGTCGTACCGCGGTGGCCAGGCCGCTGGCGACAAGCCGTGGGATGGCGCGGAAGGCCTCGAGTGGACCGTGCCGTCGCCGGCACCGTTCCACACGTTCGAAGAGCCGCCGGTCGTCAAGTAATCCAGTAATCCAGTAACACCGGCCGGATGCCAGCCCTCGGGGCAGGTATCCGGCCCGCTAACCAGATGCTCATGCAGCCCTCGGAAACAAGCCCATCGCCGCAGGATCGCAAGGCCGCCCAGCGGGCCGCCAACCGCCGTCTTGGCTGGATATTGCTCTCGATCGTGGTGGTCTTCTTTCTGGGATTCTTTGCCAAGATGGTGTTCCTTGGCGGCTGATGTCCCGATCAGATCGATGAAGTAGGAGGCAGACGCGTGGACGGGCAGGACAAGGCAATCGAGAAGCGTTTCAACCGCGGGATGATGTTGCGCCTGCTGGTGGTGGTGACGCTGATGTTCGGCTTTGGCTACGCGCTGGTGCCGCTGTACAAGGCGATCTGCGAGGTTACGGGCATCAATGTGCTGACCACGCGCGATCTGTATGGCGGGTCGGCGTTGAAGAACTCGCAGGTGGACACGAGCCGCACGATCACGGTCGAGTTCGATTCCAACGCGCGCGGGCCGTTCGCATTCCGGCCGGTGAAGCATTCGATGGAAGTGCATCCGGGCGAACTGACGACGATCGTGTACGAGGTGGCCAACGGGCAATCGCGGGACATCTCCGCGCAGGCGATTCCGAGCTACGCGCCGAAGCAGGCCACCGAGTACTTCAAGAAGATCGAGTGCTTCTGCTTCAAGCAGCAGACGCTCAAGTCGAAGGAGGCGCGCGAGATGCCGGTGGTGTTCGTGATCGACCCGAAGCTGCCTAAGGACGTGAAGACCATCACGCTGTCGTACACGTTCTTCGAGGTGGGCACGCCGGTGGCGCAGGCGCCGCAGGATGAGCAGGCCTCGGTGCAGAAGGGGAGCTGACGATGACCAACCGCGACGATTCGGTGGATCCGGTGCATCGCAAGGCGTCCTTCGCGCAGACGGTGCGCGCGGTGCTGTGGTCGTTTATCGGGCTGCGCAAGGGGTCGGAGCATGAGTCCGATATGGCGCGGCTGAACCCGGTGCACGTGATCATCGCCGGGCTGATCGCGGCGGCAGTGTTCGTGACGGTGCTGATCCTGGTGGTGCGCACCGTGGTGAGTCAGTCGTAGCAGGAAACTAGCAGGGAAAAAGGACAGAGCCGCTGGCAACCGAAGCGAAGCGGATCTGGCGAATAACCATTAGAGACTCTGAGCTGGAGATAGAAGAATGAGTGCGAATCGCGCAAACGCCCCGTACTACTTCGTGCCGGGCCCGTCGCGCCATCCGATCACGGCGGCATTCGGCCTGCTGATGACCGGCGCGGGAGCCGCGGGTTGGGTCAACGGGCAGCCGTGGGCGCCGTACCTGTGCGGCTTCGGCCTGTTGTGGTTCCTCTTCGTGCTCAAGAGCTGGTTCGGTGACGCCATCCGCGAATCCGAAGGCGGCATGTACGGCAAGAACATCGACACCTCGTTCCGCTGGTCGATGGGCTGGTTCATCTTCTCCGAAGTGATGTTCTTCGCGGCGTTCTTCGGCGCCCTGTTCTACGCGCGCACCATCGCCATGCCGTGGCTGGGCGACCTGAACAACAAGATCATCTGGCCGGACTTCGCGGCCGTGTGGCCGAACATGGGCCCTGCCGGCACCGTGGAAGACTTCCAGACGATGGGCCCGTGGCCGATCCCGACCATCAACACGGCGCTGCTGCTGACCTCGGGCGTCACGCTGACCTGGGCGCACCACGCGCTGCTGGCCGGCAAGCGCAGCCAGCTGATTCAGGGCCTGGTCCTGACGATCCTGCTGGGCGCGATCTTCATGTGCCTGCAGGCCTACGAGTACATGCACGCCTACAGCGAACTGAACCTGAAGCTGACCTCGGGTGTCTATGGTTCGACGTTCTTCCTGCTCACGGGATTCCACGGCTTTCACGTGACGATGGGCGCGATCATGCTGACGGTGGTGCTGATCCGCGTGCTGAAGGGCCATTTCACGCCGGAGCATCACTTCGCATTCGAAGGTGCAGCCTGGTACTGGCACTTCGTGGACGTGGTCTGGCTGGGCCTGTACGTGGTGGTCTACTGGCTGTAAGGATTTCGCCGCGCCGCCTGCGGGCGGCGTGCGGTATCGAAGAAAGCGAAGCGCCGCGGGAGAGAAATCTCGGCGGCGCTTTTTTTCGCGAGGATGCCTGTCAGGGCGACGTATGGATGCCCGTGCTCTGGATCCAGCCCATCCAGTGCGAGAACAGGATGAACAGGAACAGCGCCACCGAGAAGCCGACGCGGAACATCAGCGAACGCATCATGTTGGGCGTGCGGCCACGGTCGCGCATCATGAAGAACAGCGCGGAGGCCAGGCTGCCAATGATCAGGATGAAGGCGACAAGGATGACGAAGCGCATGTGGGGGCCCGTTCTGCGAAGCGCCCATTATCGCACTGCGATGCCCGGAGGGAACCCGTGACGACCCGCACGCTCTGGCGTTCGCCGGGCACGGTGCCAATGGTGGCGGCGCTCGTGGTGATCGTCGTCACCTGCGCGCTCGGCAACTGGCAACTGCGCCGCGCGCATGAAAAGATCGACCGTGCGGAGCGGCTGGCCACGCTGGCGAAGCAGGCGCCCGTCGAACTGCGCGCGGGCCAGACCGATGCCGCACAACTGGTCGAGCGCCGCGTGCGCGCGCGCGGCACGTTCGACGCGGACAAGACAGTGCTGCTCGACAATCGTCCGCACGGCAACGGTACTGACAGCCGTGCGGGGTTCCTCGTGCTCACGCCGTTGCGCCTCACGGACGGTGGCAGCGTGCTGGTGATGCGTGGCTGGCTGCCTCGCGACGCGCAGGACCGCACGCGCATCGCGCCGTTCCCGACGCCCACGGGGGAAGTCACTGTCGAAGGCACCGCGCTGGCCGCTGTGCCGCGCGTCTACAGCCTCGGGCAGGATGCTTCCGCGGAGGCCGGACGCAAGATCCGTCAGAATATCGACCTTGCCGCTTTTTCTCATGAGATCGGGGCGTCACTCCTGCCGGTGGTGGTAGAACAATCGGGCGATGCCGGAGATGGACTGGCCCGCGATTGGGCCCCGGCCGATTTCGGCGCGGACCGGCATTACGGGTACGCTACCCAGTGGTTCGGGCTGGCCGTGTTGACGCTGGTGCTGGTGGCCGTCCTCGGCTGGCGGCGCGCCCGGCTGGACCGGGCAGACGGCAATGGAAACCTATAAACGAACGATGAACGCACAGACGAACGCCATGCCGCAGCCAGATCCCACGGCTTCGCCGGACCCCCGCATCGACGCGCGCACGCGCCGCGGCCGCCTGCAGATGCTGATGCTGCTGCTGGTCTGCGCATCGCCCGTACTCTTTTCGTACTTCACGTACTACGTGATCAAGCCGACCGGCGGCAGCACTAACTACGGCGTGCTGATCGACCCGCAACGGCCCATGCCGCCCGTGCAGGTGACCAATGAGCGCAACGAGTCGGTGCCGCTCGCGTCCATGCGCGGCAAGTGGCTGATGGTGATGACCGACCCGTCCGCCTGCGACGAGACCTGCGCGAAGAAACTGTTCACGGTGCGCCAGATCCGCGTCGGACAGGGCGAGGACCGCGAGCGGATCGTGCCTGTCTGGCTGATCCAGGACCGGGGCGATGTGGACGACCGGCTCGCCGCCGCCTACAACGAACCTTATGCGGGCGTGCGTTTCCTGCGCATGGACCGGGCCACGATTGCCCAATGGCTGCCGGCCGAGGACGGCGCGCGCGTCGAGGATGCGATTTACCTGGTCGATCCGCTCGGCAACCTGATGATGCGCTGGCCGAAGGACCCCGACCCCAAGAAGATCAGCAGCGACCTGAAGAAGCTGCTGAAGTATTCCCGTATTGGCTGAATCCCATGCTGCTTCAGTTGGCCATCATTGGCATCCTGATTGCGCTGCTGCCCCTGTCCTACGTGATGGTGCGCGGCGATCGCGACAAATATCGCAGACTCGTCTGGATCACGGCGTTCCTGACGCTGGACCTGATCATGTTCGGCAGCTTTACCCGGCTGACCGACTCCGGCCTTGGCTGCCCCGACTGGCCCGGCTGCTACGGCCACTCGAACCCGCACGCGGCGATGGAGCCGATTCGCGCGGCGGAAACGGCGCTCCCGAGCGGCCCGGTCACGCTGATGAAAGCGTGGATCGAGATGATCCATCGCTATTTCGCCATGGCGGTCGGTGTGCTGATCATCTCGCTGATGGTGCTGGCATGGGTCAAGCGCCGGGAACTGAAGCAGTCGCCGTGGTTCGCCACCGGCGTGTTCCTGCTGGTCTGCCTGCAGGGCGCGTTCGGCATGTGGACCGTGACGATGAAGCTGCAACCGATCATCGTCGTCACCCACCTGCTGCTGGCGATGGCGCTGCTGGCGTCGCTGATCCTGCTCGGGTCACGTAACGAACCGCCGCATGTCGTGGCGCCACAGGCGGCTTCGCTGCGCTGGGCCGGCCTGCTGGCCCTGGTGCTGCTGGTCGTCCAGATCTTCCTGGGCGGCTGGGTCAGCACCAACTACGCGGTGCTGGCCTGTACCGACTTTCCGCTCTGCAACGGCCAGCTCGTGCCAGAGATGGACTTCCGCCATGGCTTTACGCTGTGGCGCCAGCTGGGCATGACGGCCGACGGCGACTACATTCCGCACGCGGCGCTGGTGGCTATCCACTGGGTGCACCGTGGCTTCGCCTTCGTCGTGCTCGGTTTCCTGCTCTGGTTCGCGCTGCGCGCGCGCCGGATGGAAGGGCTGGCGCGGCATGCGCGGTGGTTGCTGGTCGTGCTGACGCTGCAGTTGTGCACCGGCATGTCGAACATCGTTTTCGACTGGCCGCTGGTCGCGGCGGTGGCCCATAACGGCGGAGCAGCCCTGCTGCTGATGTTGTTGCTCCGTCTCAACTACAATATCGGCCTCGCCACTCGCTCCGCCGGCGCCGCCACGCAACCCTCGATTGCCGCGCGCGCCACATGAAGGACAAGATGCCCCCCGTGGTAACTGCTACCCACTCCCAATCCTCCGTGGGCCGATTACGCCATCTGGCCCGCCAATACGCCGCGCTGACCAAGCCGCGCGTGACCCAACTCGCCGTGTTCTGCGCCATCATCGGCATGTTCCTGGCCACGCCGGGCATGGTGCCGTGGTCGGTGCTGATCGGCGGCGCGGCCGGTATCTGGCTGCTGGCCGGCGCGGCTTTCGCCATCAACTGCCTGGTGGAACAGAAGATCGACGCGCTGATGCGCCGCACCGCGTGGCGCCCGTCGGCCACCGGCGAGATCACCACCACCCAGACGCTGATCTTCTCGGCCGTGCTGGGCGGTGCCGGCATGTGGCTGCTGCACGTCTTCGCCAACGACCTGACGATGTGGCTCACCTTCGCCACGTTCCTTGGCTACGCCGTGGTCTATACGATCCTTCTGAAGCCGGCGACGCCGCAGAACATCGTAATCGGTGGCCTGTCGGGCGCCATGCCCCCGGCGCTGGGCTGGTCCGCGGTATCGGGCACGGTGCCTGCCGAGGCCTGGTTCCTGGTGCTGATCATCTTCACCTGGACGCCGCCGCACTTCTGGGCGCTGGCTCTGTACCGCCGCGCTGACTACGCCAAGTCCGGCCTGCCGATGCTGCCGATCACGCACGGCGAGCGCTACACGCTGCTGCATATCCTGCTGTACACGCTGATCATGATCGCGGCCACGCTGCTGCCGTTCGTGTACGGTATGAGTGGCTACATCTACCTTGTGGCGGCACTGGGGCTGGGCCTGGTGTTCCTGGGCTATGCCTGGAAGCTGTACCGCAACTACTCCGACGGTCTCGCCCAGCGCACCTTCCGTTATTCGATCCTGTACCTGTCGCTGCTGTTTGCGGTGTTGCTTGTGGATCACTACTTCAAGTTCGTGCCGCAGGTCTGACCGCCTGCGGCATCTTGCCGCGCCCGGAAGTCATCGGCGGCCCGATCGGCGATACTTTCGGGCAACTCCTCCCAATTCTTGCGCATGTCGACCTCTTCCCAGGGCCTTTGGGCCGCATTCCGCCGCTTTTGGCTGCTCGCGCTCTGCACGGCCCTGCTGGCCGCCTGCGGGCAGCCAAAGCCGTCCTTCCGCAACGTCGATATCTCGGGTGCCACCGAGTTCGGCAAGGACTTCGCGCTGCTGGATCCCACCGGCAAGACCCGCACGCTGGCCGATTTCAAGGGCAAGGTGGTGCTGATGTTCTTCGGCTACACCCATTGCCCGGACGTGTGCCCGACCACGATGGTGGAGCTCAAGCAGGTGATGGAGCAGATGGGGCCCGATGCGGACAAGGTGCAGGTGTTGTTCGTCACCGTCGATCCGGATCGCGATACGGCGGCGCTGATGGCCCAGTATGTGCCGGCCTTCGACTCGCGCTTCCTGGGCCTGCGCCCGGCCGACGAGGCCGCGCTCAAGAAGGTGACCAAGGACTTCAAGGTCTACTACGCCAAGGTGCCGGGTTCGTCGCCGGACAACTACACGATGGACCACTCGGCCGGCAGCTACGTGTTCGACCAGAACGGCCAGTTGCGGCTGTTCATCCGCCACGGCCAGGGGCCGGAGCCGATCGCGCATGACCTCAAGCAGTTGATGTCGTAAATAAGAAAAGGCCGGTCTAATGACCGGCCTTTCTCATTGCGGGGTGCGTGGCCTCAGGCGAATGCCGCCAGCGCGCCCTTCATCTTCTTCATTGCCGCCGATTCGATCTGGCGAATCCGCTCGGCGGATACACCGAACTCGTCGGCCAGTTCGTGCAGCGTGGCGCCGCCCGAGCCATCGTCGTTGACGTCGAGCCAGCGCGCCTCGATGATGCGGCGGCTGCGCGGGTCCAGCTTCGTCAGCGCCTCTTCCAGGCCCTCGACCTGCAGACGGTCGTGGCGCTTGGCTTCCAGCACCTGCGTCGGCTCGTTGTGGTTATCCGCAAGGTAGGCGATCGGCGCGAACTCTTCCTCGCCGTCCTCGATCTGGCCTTCCAGCGCCATATCGCCGCCCGACATGCGGGTTTCCATCTCCATCACTTCCTCGGGCTTGACGTTGAGCTCGCGCGCAACGGCTTCGATCTGCTCGGGCGTGAAGGTATGCGAGCCCTGCTTGTGGCTGCGCAGGTTGAAGAACAGCTTGCGCTGGGCCTTGGTGGTGGCCACCTTGACCATGCGCCAGTTCTTCAACACGTATTCGTGGATCTCGGCCTTGATCCAGTGCATCGCGTACGACACCAGGCGCACGCCCTGTTCGGGGTCGAAGCGCTTGACGGCCTTCATCAGCCCGATGTTGCCTTCCTGGATCAGGTCGGCGTGAGGCAAGCCGTATCCCAGGTACTGGCGAGCAATGGAGACCACCAGACGCAGGTGCGACATCACCATGCGGCGGGCGGCATCGACTGAGTCGTTGTCGCGCAGGTCGCGAGCCAGGCTGAGCTCTTCCTCGGGGGTGAGCATCGGGATGCGGTGGACAGCCTGAATGTAGCTGTCCAGATTACCCAGTGTGCCGGGGAAGGTCAGTGCGAAGGCATTCGCGGCGGCATTCTGGGGCGCCGTGGGCAGACGGCGGGTAACTTGGGTTTGATCGGCAGACAGGACTGCGTTCACTATGACTCCTTTCGCATCCGGCGGTGGGTTGCCGGTGTGTCCCGAAGGGACACCGCATTGCAACGCATATTAGCACTCGAACCGGACGAGTGCTAAGTTAGAAGGCCTATAGGGTTGATAGTTCCAGGCAATCGGAAAAATCTTCTGGATAGCCTGATGTCGCCTTATAGTGGTCCAGCCCAAGCCTGACAAGGCCTGGCGGGCAGCGCTCTCGGAGCACTGTTATTAGAGGGGGCAGCCCCGATTCGGTTTCGCAGCGATTTCGGGATGGTGTATTGCAGGATTCGCTACACTGAAGTCGTTTTTCAGACGCATCCCCCAGGAGCCCCACATGTCTGCTATCGAACACTTGCTGAAGCCTCATGTGCGAGACATCGGCGAGTTCACCGTCCGCCGATTGCTGCCCGCCGCTACGACGCAAACGGTCGGGCCATTCATCTTCTTTGATCACATGGGGCCGGTGGAGATGGAGCCCGGCGCGGGCATGGATGTGCGTCCGCATCCTCATATCGGACTGGCGACAGTCACGTATCTGTTCGAAGGCGAGATCATGCATCGCGACAGCCTCGGCAGCGAGCAGGTGATTCGACCCGGTGACGTGAACTGGATGACTGCTGGGCGTGGCATCACGCACTCGGAGCGCTCGCCGGACGGCGCGCGCTCGGCCGGGCCGCATCTGCACGGCATCCAGACCTGGGTGGCCCTGCCGAAGGCGCATGAGAATGATCCGCCTTCGTTCCACCACCATCCGGGTGCTACGCTGCCCAAGCTCGAACTGCCAGGCGTGCGGATGACCGTCATCGCGGGCGATGCCTTCGGCGCCGAGTCGCCGGTCAGGGTCTACAGCCGCACGCTCTATGTGGCAATCGAGATGGATGCCGGCGCAAGCCTTGTGATCCCCGCCGAACACGTCCAGCGTGGCATTTATCCGGTCGACGGCAACCTGGAGGTCGATGGCGAGACGCTGCCGGCCGAACATCTGGTGGTGCTGGTACCTGGCGAGCCCGTGACGATCAAGGCGACGATGCCCTCGCGCGTGATGCTGCTTGGCGGCGATCCCACGGACGGACGGCGTTTCATCTACTGGAACTTCGTGGCAAGCAGCAAGGAAGCGATCGAAGAGGCCGCCCAGCGCTGGCAGGACGACCAGTTTCCGCACGTTCCGGGCGAGACGGAGCGCATTCCGCTGCCGCCGCGCCGGCCCTGATCGCGCTGGCGGGCCATCCTGCATCCTGTAGCGGGAGGTGTTACAGCGGGCTGGCCCAGGTCACCCGCGTGGCCTGCGCCAGGCACTCCTTGATCGCCGCCACCTGGGTGGCAACGGGCGCGGGCACCGGTTCCGCGCCGTCCAGCACCTTGCGAATCCACGCGGCCGTCTCGGCGATGTCCGTGCCCTGCGGCAGTTCGGGCACATCCGCGACCGAACCGCCGACCGGATCGACCATCGTGCGCTGATGGCCGTCGTGCAGCCAGTCGATACGGCTGCTGCGGCGCGCGTCGGCCACGACTTCCCCCTCGGTACCCCGGGCCAGCATCACGTTGGCGGGTTCGTGCGAGAAATACTCGGTCAGCGTTTCCCGATACTCGGGGTGGGTGTAGCTGTAGAGCCGCAATGCCTCGGCAGGGGAGTGTCCGCCCACCGGTTGCAGCATCTTGACGACCGTATGCGCCGAATTGCGCAGGCCGATGATCGCGCGCTTGTCGAGCAGTTGCGACAGCGCGGGCGACAGCACGTCGATCGGCAGCGCGGCCAGCGGATTCGATGCCGCGCCAAGCTGCGTCTCCGCGGACTGCGCTGTGGCGCATAGCGGCACGCCCAGTGCCTCGAACAGCGCCATGCTGGTGACGCGGCCCGGAAACTCGCGAATGCCGTGGACCAGCGTTGGCACGCCATCGCGCGCCAGCAGCATCGCCAGCAGCGGCACCAGGTTCGGTTGCTTGCGTGCGCCGTTGTAGCTCGGAATCACCACCACGGGTTTGTCGGCCGGCGCGGCCAGCGGCGCGCAGTGATCGTGCGCGGCGTCCAGCATGCCGGCCAACTCGTGCGGTGCTTCGCCCTTGATGCGATAGGCCAGCAACACGGCGCCCAGTTCGAGATCGGACACACGACCGGCGAGCATGGCATCGAACAGCGCCTGGGCGTCTTCACGCGGCAGCGCGCGCGCGCCATTGACGCCTCGTCCGATTTCCTTGATGTACTTGGCCGCCGGGAATGGCGCGCGGGATGCAGAGGTCATGATGCTGCGGGGATCGTGGGGTTGGGGTTCATGATAGCGGAGGCTCGCCGCTTATCCCAATGCCGTGAGTCAATCATGATCCCCGCGCCGGGCAAGCGTCAGGCGGCTTCCTCCAGCGCCGGATTGCGCTGCTTGCGATACAGGAAGTCGAGCACGGCAGTGCGGCACGCGTGGAATGTCTTGTCGTCGGCCAGCGTCACGCGGTCACGCGGGCGCGGGATGTCGACGCGCAGGATCTCGCCGATGGTCGCCGCGGGCCCGTTGGTCATCATGACGATGCGATCCGCCAGCAGCACGGCCTCGTCCACATCGTGCGTGACCATGACCACGGTGCTCCTGGTGCGCGCAACGATCTTCAGCAACGCGTCCTGCAGGTGGGCACGTGTCAGCGCGTCGAGCGCGCCGAATGGCTCGTCCATCAGCAATACCTTCGGCTGCATCGCCAGCGCCCGGGCGATGCCCACACGCTGCTTCATGCCCCCGGAGATCTCGTGCGGATACTTGCTTTCCGCGTGGGTCAGGCCCACCAGCGCCAGCGTGTCGTGCGTGCGCGCCTTGAGTTGCGCCGGCGTCTCGCTCTGGCCGAACACACGCTCCACGCCCAGATGGACGTTCTCGAAGCACGTCATCCAGGGCAGCAGCGAGTGGTTCTGGAACACCACGGCCCGCTCCGGGCCGGGGCCGGCGATCTCACGTCCCGCGCAGATCAGCGCGCCGGTCGTCGGCGCGGTCAGCCCGGCGATCAGGTTCAGCAGCGTGGACTTGCCACAGCCCGAATGCCCGATCAGTGTCACGAACTCGCCTTCCGCGATCGACAGGTCGATATCGCGCAGCGCCACGAACGGCCCCTTGCGTGTCTTGAAGGTCTGCCCGACGTTTTCGATGCTGACGAACTTTTCCATGATGGTCGTCCCCGGATCAGGTGTTGCCGTAGCTGAAGCGGCGGGCGAGGGCCAGCAGCAGGTGCTCGAGCACCAGGCCCACCACGCCGATGATGAAGATCGCGATCACGATGTGCTCGACCTTGAGGTTGTTCCACTCGTCCCAGAGCCAGAAGCCGATGCCGGTGCCGCCCGTGAGCATTTCCGCGGCGACGATCACGAGCCACGCCGTGCCGATCGACAGCCGCACGCCGGTCAGCATGTACGGCAGCACGGCAGGAAACAGCACGTGCCGGAAGATCTTCCACTCGGACAGGTCGAGCACGCGTGCCACGTTCAGGTAGTCCTGCGGCACGCGAGTCACACCCACGGCGGTATTGATGATCATCGGCCAGATCGAGCAGATGAAGATTGCCCAGATCGCGGCGGGGTTGGCGGCCTTGAACAGCAGCAGGCCGATCGGCAGCCAGGCCAGCGGGGATACCGGACGCAGCAGGCTGATGACGGGCGACGCCATCGCGTTCAGGAACGCGAAGCGCCCCAACAGGAAGCCGGCTGGAATGCCCACGACCGCGGCCAGGCCAAAGCCCGCCGCCACGCGCGCCAGCGACGCCAGCACGTTCCAGCCGATGCCCTGGTCGTTCGGCCCATTGCGATAGAACGGATCGGCGAACAGCGGCACCGCGGCGTTCCATGTGGCGCCAGGTGTCGGGATCGACGGGATCAGCGTGGCGATGCCGTGCCACACCAGCACGAACAACGCGAAGCCGATCAGTGGCGGCACGCACTTGAGTACGAACGCGGCAAGCGCGTCGCGGCGCGCGGCGCGTTGCTCAAGTGCGGCGATCTCCTGTGCGCGGCGGCGCGACTGTTCCTTGGCGTCCGGATCGACGGCCTCCGGATTCATGGGCGTGGCGCCTTCCGGCGATGACTGGGCGAGAGCATTCACGGCAAGCTCCTGTTCGTGTGGATGGGGCTGGATGGGGCAGGACCGACCGGGCCGGTCCGTGCGGCGCGTCAGGCCTTGATCTTGAATCCGTCGGCGTAGGCCTTCGGGTCCTTCGTCGCATCCCACGTCACGCCGTCGATCAGCCTGGCGGTGCGGAAGTCGCTCTTGGGTAACGGCACCTGCGCGGCCACAGCGGCTTGCTTGTAGATGTCGATGCGATTTACCTGCTTGGCCACGGCCAGATAGTCCGGATGCTCTTTCAGCAGCCCCCAGCGCTTGTGCTGGGTCAGGAACCACATGCCATCAGAAAGGAACGGATAGTTCGCCAGGCCGTCCTGGTAGAACTTCATCGAATCGGGGTCATCCCAGGTCTTGCCCAGGCCGTTGCTGTAGCGGCCCAGCATCCGGTCCAGGATGATGTCCATATCCGTGTTCACGTAGGACTTGGCGGCGATCGTCTCGGCCGTCTTGCGGCGGTTGGATGCGGAAGCGTCGATGAACTTCGATGCATCCAGCACGGCGGCCACCATCGCGCGCGCCGTGTTCGGGTACTTCTGCACGAACTCGGCCGTGGTGCCCAGCGTCTTCTCCGGGTGATCCTTCCAGATCGCCTGGGTGGTCTCGGCGGTGAAGCCGATCTTGTCGGCGATCGCGCGCGCGCCCCAAGGCTCACCGACGCAAAAGCCATCCATGTTGCCCACGCGCATGTTGGCCACCATCTGCGGCGGCGGCACAGTGATGGCCTTGGCATCGCGCATCGGATCGATGCCGTTGGCGGCCAGCCAGTAGTAGAGCCACATCGCATGGGTGCCGGTCGGAAAGGTCTGCGCGAACACGTAATCGCGCTTTTCCCTGGACATCAGCGCCTTCAGGCTCGCGCCATCCTTGACGCCCTTTTCCGCCAGTTTCGAGGACAGCGTGATGGCCTGGCCGTTGTGGTTCAGGTTCATAAGCACGGCCATGTCTTTCTTCGGCCCGCCGATGCCGAGCTGCACGCCGTAGATCAGCCCGTACAGCACGTGCGCGGCGTCCAGCTCGCCATTGACCAGCTTGTCGCGCACGCCAGCCCACGAAGCCTCCTTGCTCGGCGTGATCTTGATGCCGTACTTCTTGTCCAGGCCCAGCGTCGACGCCATCACCACCGATGCGCAATCGGTCAGCGGAATGAAGCCGATCCTGACCTCCGGCTTTTCCGGCGCATCGGAGCCGGCGGCCCACGCACCGCTGCGCACCAGCGGATCGACCAGCGTCATCACGCTGGCACCGGCGATAGTGGCCAGCGCGCGGCGGCGGCCGTGGCAGGCGGGGGCGGCATCCGCGGCAGCGGTGTCGTTGGCGCGCTGGGGCTTCAGGACTTTGAGGCGAGAGGGCATGCGATACGCTCCAGAAAGAGAAAAGGCGTCCCGATCCCCGGCCCGGACACTTGGCCAGGAAGGCCAGAGTCCGGGGCGGGGTTCAGGACGCCGTTGTCCGATACCTCGCGGTCGACGTTGATCGCGGGCACACATGTTGTGAGGTGCTTCCGGGTGATGCGCGGCCGTCGTTGGCCGTGCCTTGGGTAACGCAAGCGCTATGCCAGCGTTTTTTGGGGTGTCGGAGGGGAAATGACGGGGCCGGTGGTGCCCGTTTCACTGTCGGGATGCGCCGCCGGGGAATGGCGCCGCGCCAGTCTTGTGCAACGCACCAACGGCGTGCCGCGCACGCGTCCGTGTGCCGCGCCCGCCAGCGCGGAGGGATCAGGCCATCACATCGATCACGCGCTGTGCGGCATCCACGAGCCGGATACCGCGCTCCATAGCCATCGAGCGCAGCCGCTTGAAGGCTTCGTCCTCGCTGATGCCGCGTGCCTGCATCAACAGGCCCTTGGCGCGCTCCACCGTCTTGCGCTCGGCCAGCTTGAGCTTGGTGGCGTCAAGTTCGGCGCGTAGCTGCTGGTCCAGCTGGAAGCGGGCGTAAGCCACATCGAGGACTGTCTTCACCCGTTCGGCACGCAGGCCGTCGACGATGTAGGCGGTGATGCCGGCCGACAGGGCGGCCTTGATGCGCTGAGCGTCGTCGTTATCCGTGAACAGCACGATGGGGCGCGGCGCATGCTGGGTGGAGACGCAGACATGTTCGATGGTGTCGCGCGCGGCCGATTCGGAGGCAATGATGACCAGGTCCGGCTGGCTGGCCGTAATGGTGTCCGGCAGGCGCAGGTCCGCGTCGACGGTTTGCACCTCAGTGAAGCCTGCCTGCGCCAGACCGGCGCGGATCGTCTCCACGTTGAGCGGATCGGCCTCATGCGGATCACGAACCAGCAGGATGCGCAGGCTCCGGCTCGTGGTGGCTGGCGGTGCTACGGCGGAAGGGGGCGGATGGCGTCGGGTCATGGAGGGCGCTTGGTTGCGGTGCAATATGCAAGATTCGCGCCGGGTCTGCTTCCACTGTATGCCACCGTATTCAAGGTGTATCCTTTGCCCCTGCCGCGGCCCACCCGACTGGGCACGACCGGACACGACACCGGGTGCGGCGTTCCATCAAAAAAGAGAAAGCTGGAGAGTTGGATGACCGAATTCGTCTTCGCGCCGCAAGCCCCCGTCGGTGTTCCCGTGCGTGGTGGCAGCGCAAGTTTCCCCGTGCGCCGGGTCTACTGCGTGGGCCGGAACTATGCCGCCCATGCCCGTGAAATGGGTTCGGACCCCGACCGCGAACCGCCGTTCTTCTTCTGCAAGCCGTCCGACGCGGTCAGCTACGTGGCCGACAAGACCGAAGGCGCCTTCCCGTACCCGCCGGGCACGGGCAATTGCCACTACGAGGTGGAACTGGTTGTCGCCATTGGCAAGGGCGGCCGCGACATCCCGGTCGAGCAGGCCGCCAGCCATGTCTTCGGCTATGCCATCGGCCTCGACATGACACGCCGCGACCTGCAGAACGAGTCGAAGAAAACCGGCCGCCCTTGGGAAACCGGCAAGGCATTCGACAAGTCCGCGCCGATCGGCCCGATCGTGCCGGTCTCGGCCATCGGCCACCCGGCAAAGGGCGCCGTGACGCTCGCCGTCAATGGTGTGGAGAAGCAGCGTGGCGATCTGTCGGACCTGATCTGGTCAGTGCCTGAAATGGTGTCGTACCTGTCGAAGCTGTTCGAACTGCAGCCGGGCGACCTGATCTACAGCGGAACGCCTGAAGGCGTGGGGCCGGTGGTGAAGGGCGACGTCATGCAATGCCACATCGAAGGTGTGGGCGACCTGACCGTCAAGGTGGTGTGAGGCGATGCTCGAACTCCATAGCTACTTCCGCAGCTCGGCGTCGTTCAGGGTGCGTATCGCGCTGAACCTGAAGGGCTTGCCCTATGACTACAAGGGTGTGCATCTGCTGAAGGAAGGCGGCATGCAGCTGAAGCCCGAATATCGCGCGCTGAATGCCGATGGCGTGGTGCCGACGCTCGTGGTCGATGGCAGGCCGCTGATTCAGTCGATGGCGATCATCGAGTATCTCGACGAAACCCATCCGGAGCCTGCGCTGCTGCCGAAGGATCCGTTCGAGCGTGCCGTCGTGCGCGGCCTGGCTCAGGAAATCGCCTGCGAGATCCATCCGCTCAACAACCTGCGCGTGCTCAAGTACCTCAAGCACGAGCTCAAGGTGTCGGAGGAAGCCAAGGATGCGTGGTACCGCCACTGGATCGAACAGGGGTTTGCCTCGCTCGAAGTCAATCTGTCGCAACTGGGGCGTGTGGGTCGCTTTGCGTTCGGCGATACGCCGACATTGATCGACTGCTGCCTGGTGCCGCAGGTATTCAATGCGCAGCGCTTCAATGTTGATGTGAGCCGCTTCCCGACGATCGCGAAGATCCATGCCACTTGCATGGAGCTGGACGCGTTCCAGAAGGCCGCGCCCGGGGCGCAGCCGGACAGCGAGTAAGCGGTAGCGTTGCCAGAAACAAAAACCCCGGTGTCCTCACCGGGGTTTTTGTTTTTGCGTGCCAGCCGGACTCAGCCCAGCAGCGCCTCGGCGAACTCGTCCGCCTTGAACGGCTGCAGGTCCTCGACCTTCTCGCCCACGCCGATGAAGTACACCGGTACCGGACGCTGGCGCGCGATCGCGGCCAGGATGCCGCCCTTGGCCGTGCCGTCGAGCTTGGTCACGATCAGGCCGGTCAGGCCGAGCGCGTCATCGAACGCGCGCGTCTGGGCCAGTGCGTTCTGACCAGTATTGGCGTCGATCACAAGCAGCACTTCATGCGGTGCGGTCGGCATCGACTTGCCGATCACGCGCTTGACCTTCTTGAGTTCCTCCATCAGGTGAAGCTGCGTGGGCAGGCGGCCAGCGGTATCTGCCATCACGATGTCGATCTTGCGCGCGCGCGCCGCGTTGACGGCATCGAAGATCACGGCGGCTGGGTCGCCACTTTCCTGGGCCACCACGGTCACGTTGTTGCGCTCGCCCCAGATCGTGAGTTGTTCGCGCGCGGCGGCGCGGAATGTGTCGCCGGCGGCCAGCAGCACGGACTGGTGATAGGACTGGAAATGCTTGCAGAGCTTACCGATGCTGGTGGTCTTGCCCGCGCCGTTGACGCCGGCAATCATCATCACCAGCGGCTGCTCGCGGCCCAGTTCCATCGTCTTCTCGAGCGGCTTGAGCAGCTGCGTCAGCAGATCCTTGAGCGCGGCCTTCACGCCTTCGGCCGTTTCGATACGATCATTCTTGATGCGGCGGCGCAGTTCGCCCAGCAGGTACTCGGTGGCCTCCACTCCGGCATCGGCCATCAGCAGCGCTGTTTCCAGTTCCTCGAACAGCGCCTCGTCGACCTTGACGCCGACGAACAGCACGCCGATGTTGCGGCTGGTCTTCGACAGGCCGGCACGCAGCCGCGACATCCAGCCGCGCTTGGCTTCGGCGGTTTGCGCGGGCGGCGGGGTCAGCTCCAGCTCCTCGATGACCGGCGGCGTATAGCTGGCCGGAGGCGGAGCCGACGCCACGGGCGGCACGACCGGAGGCGCCACGGGTGGCGCCACATGGACCGGCGACGGGGCGGGCGTTGGAACTGGCGCAGGTGTTGAAGCCGGGGCCGAAACCGGGGTTGCAACGGGTGCCGCTACAGGGGGGGCGACAGGGGTTACCGCAGGTGCCGCAGCCGGGGCGGGGGCGGGAAGCGGGGCCGGCGCGGGAGCAGGCGCCGGTGTGGGGGCGGCCGCGGGCGGCTCGACCGATTCGGGAGCCGGTTCGGCCTTGCGCTTCTTCCAGAAACTAAACATTGGGAAAGGGGTCAATACCCCGGTAGAATCAATCGGCAAAATTCTAGCAGACGGGGTCGCATGAACCATTGCGCTGACGTGTCCGGAGCGGGTGTCGCGAAATTTCCGCGGCGCATTCTTTCTTCTCTCATTCTTGCTTCCCTGATCGGCCCCTTGGCCGGCACTGCGTGGTCCCAGACCCCAGGCGAAGCGCCCACTACCGCCACGTCTGCCTCGCCACGACAGGGGCCACCACCAACCCAGCCAACGGCGACAGTTGGTCAGGCCCAGGCCGGCACGACCGAATTCCGCTTGTCCAATGGCTTGCGCGTGATCGTCAAGGAAGACCATCGAGCGCCCACGGTGGCCCACATGATTTTCTACCGCGTGGGCGGATTCGACGAGGTCAGCGGCACCACCGGCGTAGCCCACATGCTCGAACACATGATGTTCAAGGGCACGCCGAAGGTACCGGTGGGTGAGTTCTCGCGCCAGATCGCCCTGCTGGGCGGCCGCGAGAACGCCCTGACCAACCGAGACTTCACGCTCTACTACCAGCAGATCTCCAAGCAATACCTGCCGAAGATGATGGAGCTCGAGGCCGACCGCATGGCCAACCTCATCTTCAAGAAGGAAGAGTTCGAGCGAGAGATGAAGGTGGTGATGGAAGAGCGTCGCCTGCGCACCGATGATTCTCCCCGCGGCACCGTCTACGAGCAGTTGCTGGCCACGGTCTACACGGCGATGCCGTACCGGCACCCGGTCATCGGCTGGATGGACGACCTGGTCAACATGCGGGTCGAGGACGTGCACGACTGGTACAAGACCTGGTACGTGCCCAACAACGCCATGGTGATCGTGACCGGCGACGTCAAACCGGATGAGGTTCGCGCGCTGGCCGAACGCTACTACGGCAAGCTGAAACCGCATCCGCTGCCGCTGCGCAAGACGCAGATCGAGGCGCCGCAGAAGGGCATCAAGCGTATTTGGGTCAAGGCGCCTGCCGAGAATCCCTACATGGTGATGGCCTACAAGGTGCCGCGCCTGCGCGACGTGGAAAAGGATGTCGATCCGTACGCGCTGGAAGTCCTGTCCGCCGTGCTGAATGGCTACGACAATGCGCGTCTGACACGTGAACTCGTGCGTGAACGGCGACTGGCCGACGACGTGAACGTCGGCTACGACAGCATCAACCGCGCGGACTCTCTGTTCGTGCTGGATGGCACGCCCGCCAACGGCCACACGACGGAAGAGATTGAGGCCGCGCTGCGCGAGGAGATCCAGCGCATTGCCAAGAACGGCGTGTCCGAGGAAGAGCTCAAGCGCGTCAAGGCCCAGGTCGTGGCAGGCCAGATCTACAAGCGCGACTCGGTGTTCGGCCAGGGCATGGAAATCGGCGTGTCGGAAATCTCTGAAATCTCTTGGCGCCAGATCGACCGCATGCTCGACAAGATCAAGGAAGTCACGCCGGCCCAGGTGCAGGCCGTCGCCGCCAAGTATTTCAGCGACGACAACCTGACCGTGGCCACGCTTCTGCCGCAGCCGATCGACCCCAACAAGCCCAAGACCCCGGTCCCCGAAGGCCTGCGTCACTAGGAGCAACAATGTCCTTGTCTGTCATGACGATTGCGTCTCCGCGTCTGTTGCGCCGGCTTGCCGGCGCGGCCTTCGGGGCAGCGGCGCTGCTCGCCGGCGCTGTTGCCCACGCAGCCATTCCGATCGAAAGCTGGACGGCCTCCACGGGCGCGAAGGTGTTCTTCGTGCCGAGCCCGTCGATCCCGATGCTTGACGTCAATATCGACTTCGACGCCGGCAGCCGGTATGACCCGCCCGGCAAGGCCGGCCTTGCCACGCTGACCGCTGCGCTGCTCGACAAGGGCGCTAGCGCGCAGGATGGCCAGCCGGCCCGCAATGAGGCGCAGATCGCCGATGCCTTTGCCGATACCGGCGCCGATTTTGGTGGCGCAGCGGGCGGCGACCGTGGCGGCATCGGTTTGCGCACGCTGACCGCTTCGCCAGAACGTGAGCAGTCACTGCGTCTGGCAGCTCAGCTAATCAAGTCGCCGACCTATCCGGACGCCGTGGTGGCACGCGAAAAGCAGCGCCTGATCACGGCAATCCGCGAGGGCGACACACGGCCGGGCGTGATCGCGGACAAGAAGCTGTCGAAGGCGATCTATCCGAATCATCCATATGGCGTATCGGCCACGGCCGAAACTGTCGGGTCGATCACGCATGACGACCTGGTCAAGTTCTGGCAGGACAACTACACGGCGAAGCGCGCCGTGGTGACGTTGATCGGCGCGATCGACCGCAAGCAGGCCGAACAGATCGCCGAGGAACTTACGCGTGGCTTGCCCGCCGGCGCGGCCCCGCCGACGATGCCGGACGTGCAGATGACGATCCCGGCCAGCGAGCAACGGATTCCCCATCCGGCCCAGCAGGCCAGCGTGGCGCTCGGGCAGCCGGCCATCGCGCGCGGCGATCCGGACTATTTCCCGTTGCTGGTCGGTAACTACGTGCTCGGCGGCGGCGGCTTTAGCTCGCGCCTGACCGATCAGGTTCGCGAGAAGCGCGGGCTCACCTACGGTGTGGACAGCTACTTCTCGCCGTCCAAGCAGCCGGGGCCGTTCAGTGTCTCGCTGCAGACCAAGAAGGAAAACACCAACGAGGCGCTGGCGCTGGTGCGCGAGATCGTCGCGAAGTATGTGGCGGAGGGCCCTACGGACGCCGAACTGCGCGCGGCCAAGGACAACCTGGTCAATGGTTTCCCGCTGCGCATCGACAGCAACCGCAAGCTGCTGACCAACGTGGCCAATATCGGCTGGTATGGCCTGCCGCTGGACTACCTGGACACGTGGACGAGCCAGATCAACAAGGTCACGCGCGAACAGGTGCGCGCCGCATTCCAGCGGCATGTGCATCCGGACGCCATGGCGACGGTGATCGTCGGCGGCCCGGAAAAGTGACGCGCCGGACGTGATTTCGCGTGGCTTGGCACCCATGTGTGGGCCGGGCCACCCGCGGCGGCGACTGACCTTGCTGTGCCGGCGCGTGGCAGGCTCTACAATCACGGCATGAATTCGCAATCCCGACCTTCGCCCGCACCGCGCGGGCGAACTTCTGTTCCCCGCAAGTCCCCCACCCAGGTGCGCATCATCGGCGGGCGCTGGAAGCGATCGCTGCTGCCGGTGCTCGAAGCCGAAGGGCTTCGTCCGACACCTGACCGTGTGCGCGAAACGTTGTTCAACTGGCTTGGCCAGGACCTGTCCGGCCTGACCTGCCTCGACCTGTTCGCCGGTTCGGGCGCGCTCGGCTTCGAGGCAGCGTCCCGGGGGGCCAGTGCCGTGACGCTGGTCGAAGCCAACCCGCACGTGGTGCGTCAGCTCCGCGACAACCAGTACCGGCTCGATGCCTCGCAGGTGAAGATCATCCAAAGCGACGCCTTCGCGGCAGCCGCGCAGATGCCGGCGGCCAGCTTCGACGTGGTATTCCTGGACCCGCCCTTTGCCGAAGACTGGCTCGGGCCGGCGCTTGAACACGCGGCGCGTCTGTCACGTCCGGGGGGAGCCATCTATGTCGAAACGGATCGTGCGCTGATCGGCCCCGATGCGCCGATACCGGCGTCCCTGGAGATCGTTCGCCAGGCACGCGCGGGGGCGGTGCATTTCCATCTGCTGCAGCATCGCCTCGCCAACGGCGCTGGCTGACCTGGGTCGTACGACCTCTTTGGTATGCCAGACAAGGGTTTGCGGGCCTGCTGCGGCGCGGCAGAAATGCGGCCTGATGGACTTCCAATTGCCCCGTTTGGGGTTACACTACGCCGCTGTTGTTTGTTCAACGCCCGTCACGCAGCAAGAATCACATTGACTCGGCCCCGCTGATTTGTGGGCCGGCAACGGGCAGCCCAAAGGAGGAAACATGGTCGTCGCCGTCTATCCCGGTACATTCGATCCCATGACCCGGGGACACGAGGATCTCGTCCGCCGTGCGTCGAATATCTTTGACGAACTCGTGGTCGGCGTGGCGCATAGCCCCAACAAGCGGCCGTTCTTCTCGCTCGAGGAGCGTATCGGTATCGCGCGCGAGGTGCTTGGCCACTACCCGAATGTGCGTGTGGAGGGCTTTTCGGGACTTCTCAAGGACTTCGTCCGCAAGAACAATGCGCGCGTGATCGTGCGCGGCCTGCGCGCCGTCTCCGACTTCGAGTACGAGTTCCAGATGGCGGGCATGAACCGCTACCTGCTGCCGGACGTCGAAACGATGTTCCTGACCCCTTCGGACCAGTATCAGTTCATTTCGGGCACGTTCGTGCGTGAAATCGCGGTGCTGGGTGGCGACGTCAGCAAGTTCGTCTTCCCCTCCGTGGAGCGCTGGCTTCAGGAGAAGATCGGCAAAGCCGAATAGAATAGAGGCCTTCGATGCCGTCTCCGTGGCCAGTCGGGCGCGGGCGGATCGCAGGAAGGAAATATCATGGCGCTGATGATCACCGACGACTGCATTAATTGCGACGTTTGTGAGCCTGAGTGCCCGAACGAAGCCATCTCGATGGGGCCCGAGATCTATGAGATCGACCCCGGCAAGTGCACCGAGTGTGTCGGCCATTTCGACGAACCGCAGTGCCAGCAGGTATGCCCTGTGGCGTGTATTCCGAAAGACCCGAACCACGTCGAAACGCACGAGGTGCTGATGCAACGCTATCGGCTGCTCACGGCAGCCAAGCACGTGGCCTGAAGCTGGATCTCTTATCCGGCTGCTATCGTTCCGGCCCCCACAGGCAAGAGCAGAAAAGAGAAACCCCGCGAAACCGTCAGGTTTGCGGGGTTTTTTCTTTGGAGCCGGCTGTCGGGGCGCGTGCTATCGGCCCGTGTGCAGTTCCATCATCGCGCGCTCGCTCTCGCCGCGCGCAAGCGTGCCCAGCGGGCCGATGCAGCGGTCGATCGCTTCGTCGATGGCTTGCTGCTCTTCCTTGCGTGGTGGCTTGAGCACGAAGTTGACCACGTCTTCGCGGCCACCGGCCGCGCCGCCCGGCGCGTTACGCGGATGGCCGACGCCGATGCGCAGACGCCAATAGTCCTGAGTGGTCAGGTGCGCCGAAATGTCCTTGAGGCCATTGTGGCCACCCGAGCCACCGCCGCGCTTGAGCTTGGCCGAGCCGGCGGGCAGATCCATTTCGTCGTGGGCGACCACGATTTCGTCGGGCAGGATCTTGTAAAAGCGCGCCAGCGACACCACGGACAGGCCGGAGCGGTTCATGAACGTGGAAGGCTTGAGCAGCCAGACATCCTGATCCCACAAACGGGCGCGGCCAGCCAGGCCGTGAAAGCGGCTTTCCACGCGCAGGGTTGTGCCACCCATGCGGGCGAGTTGGTCGACAAGCCAGAAGCCGGCGTTGTGCCGGGTGGCTTCGTACTCCGCCCCGGGATTGCCGAGGCCGACGATGAGCTTGATCATGCGTTGAGAACGGAATGCGGTAAATCGGACGCCTGAGGGCACCGTGGAACGCGACACAGGATACGCGAAAAAGCGTACGAAAAAGCCGCGCGAAAAAAAACCGCCGGCGAACCGGCGGTCTTTCTTGATGCGCCAGCGGTTGCGAGACCGCTATGGCATCTGGCGCGAAGACGCTTAGGCAGCGGGCGTTTCTTCGCCGCCTTCGGCAGCTTCCGACGACTGAGCGCCAGCCGGCAGCGTGATGCTGGCGATGGCCGGGTTTTCGTCGCCATGGGTGATGGCGGTCACGCCCTTCGGCAGCTTCAGGTCCGACAGGTGGATGGTCTGGTTCAGCTCGGCTGCGGCCAGATCCACTTCGATGAACTCAGGCAGGTCGGCCGGCAGGCACGACACTTCCAGATCGTTCAGGATGTGGCTGACGATACCGTGGCCCAGCTTCACGCCAGGAGCGGTTTCCTGGTTCATGAAGTGCAGCGGCACCTTCACGTGGATCTTCTCGGTGGCCGACACGCGCTGGAAGTCAACGTGCAGCACCAGCGGCTTGAACGGGTGCATCTGGAACGCACGCAGCAGGGCCTTCTCGGACTTGCCAGCCACTTCCAGATCCAGGATCGACGAGTGGAAGGCTTCCTTCTTCAGGGCGTGCCACAGCGCGTTGTGATCCAGTTCGATCATCTTCGGTTCGGCGGCGCCGCCGTAGATGATGCCGGGGGTCTTGCCCGAATTGCGCAGGCGGCGGCTCGCACCCGTTCCCTGTACGCTACGCTCGAAAGCGACAACTTTCATTTTCAACTCCAAATGTGAAGAAGGCTGTCCGCGACCAGACAGCCTCGACTGGCGGCACGTATCAAGAGATTGCGCCGCCTGAATCACGTTGGCCGCCCATTCAGGCGGCCAACGCAGTAAAGCCAAATATTCTAGCAGGTATCCGCCAGTACCGTCCCGATCAGTGCCGATCAGGCGTCGGCGAACAGCGACATGATCGAATCGCCCCGGACGATCCGGGTGAAGGTCTCGGCCAGCAGCGGGGCGGTCGTGACCTGACGGATCTTGCCGGTCTGACGGGCTTCGTCAGACAGCGGAATCGTGTCGCACACCACCACTTCGTCCAGCGCGGACGCGGCGATGCGGGCAACCGCGCCACCCGACAGCACCGGGTGCGTGCAGTACGCGAATACCTTCTGGGCGCCACGCTCCTTCAGCACCTGCGCAGCCTTGCACAGCGTGCCGCCGGTGTCGATCATGTCGTCCATGATCACGCAGTTGCGGCCGGCGACTTCACCGATGATGTTCATCACCTCGGACACGTTGGCCTTCGGGCGACGCTTGTCGATGATGGCCAGGTCGCAGTCGAGCTGCTTGGCCAGCGCACGGGCGCGCACCACGCCGCCGACGTCCGGAGACACTACCAGCAGATTGCCGTAGTTCTTCTCGCGCAGATCGCCAAGCAGGACCGGGGATGCGTAGATGTTGTCGACGGGGATATCGAAGAAGCCCTGGATCTGGTCAGCGTGCAGGTCCATCGTCAGCACGCGTTCCACGCCGGCCACTTCCAGCATGTTGGCCACGATCTTGGCCGAGATGGCCACGCGCGCCGAACGCGGGCGGCGATCTTGGCGGGCATAGCCGAAGTAGGGCATGGCTGCGGTGATGCTGCGTGCCGAAGCGCGCTTGAGCGCGTCGACCATCACCATCAGTTCCATCAGGTTGTCGTTGGTCGGCGCGCAGGTCGACTGCAGCACGATGACGTGCTTGCCGCGAACGTTTTCCTGGATTTCTACCTGGACTTCACCGTCGGAGAAACGGCCGACCAGAGCCTTGCCGAGCGGAATGCCGAGGTGCTGTACGACAGCCTCCGCGAGTTTAGGGTTGGCATTGCCGGTAAATACCATCAAGCCTTCGACGCTCATTCGGGGCACCTGTCTTGCTACTGGGGGGGCTTTGCGCCACCGGCAATGCCGGCAGCGAATTTCTGCATGTCCGCTCTGGACACTATAGGAAGTAATGGCAGGGGAAGAAGGATTCGAACCTTCGAATGCCGGAATCAAAATCCGGTGCCTTGACCAACTTGGCGACTCCCCTACACAACCTTTAACGTCTGTCGTTGCGCTGACTTTAAACCGTCAGTACATCGCCAGGCGAAAACCTGCTACGCGAACGTTGCGAGCGGGTGATGTGACAAACTTTTCACACACCTGCCATCCCACTCGGATGGCAACCTTTCCATCACTCTCTGCGCAGTCTGCTCGTCTTCAAAGCGGGCAAATACGCAGGCTCCGGAACCGGTCATCCTTGCATGTGGACTGTAATTTTTCAGCCACTCAAGGGCTCGGGCAACTTCGCCGAACTTCGCTGTTGCTATCGTTTCCAGATCGTTGCGACCGAAAGCGAATTTGTTTGTGCAAGCAGCGAAGTCCGCAACTATAGAGATTGGCGAATTCCTTGTCAAGCGTTCGTCCGAAAATATTGCTGCGGTCGGCACATGTTGCCGTGGATGGATGACCACGAACCAGCTGTCCGGCAGCGCCACGGGCGTCAATTCCTCGCCCACGCCCTCGGCGAACGCGTTCTGGCCGAACACGAATACGGGCACGTCCGCGCCGAGCGAAAGGCCGATACGCATCAGTTCTTCGCGCGGCAGGTTCACGCCCCACAGGCGGTTCAGCGCCAGCAGCGTGGTGGCGGCGTCGGACGACCCGCCGCCGATGCCGCCACCCATGGGCAGGATCTTGTCGATGGCGATGTCCACGCCGAAACGCGTGCCGCTGGCCGCCTGCATTGCGCGGGCCGCGCGCACGACGAGGTCGGTATCGGCCGGCACCCCGGGGATGTCGGTAACACGCGTGATCACGCCATCGTCACGGCGATGGAAGTGCAGCGTGTCAGACCAGTCGATGAGCTGGAACACGGTCTGCAACGTGTGGTAGCCGTCGGGGCGGCGGCCGGTCACGTGCAGGAACAGGTTGAGCTTGGCTGGGGCCGGGCAGTTGCGCAGCTCGGGTGGCGGCAGGGCCGTGCCGACGGTCATTCTTTGTTCTCCGGGTCGATTACGAGCCGCACCGACAGCGGCGATTCATTGCCATCGCGTGCCATGTCGATACGGCGGGGCAGCGTGGTCGTGGGCGTGGCGTTCTCGGGCGTGTCCTGCCAGGCCAGGTAGCGCACGGTCCAGCCACTCTGCCGCAGAGTGTCGGGGCGGCCGTTCGCGTCGCGCGTGACGTTCGATGGTGTGCCCGGCGCGGCGCGGCCATGCAGCCAGTCGCGCATGCCCGATACCGGCAACGAGAATCCGAGCGCCTGCTCCATCAGGCTGTCGACCTCGGGCGCATTGCGCGGCGCCTCGTTGGGCAGGTCGAGCGTGGCCCCGGATGGGGTCGCCGTAACGATGGCCAGCGTCTGGCCCAGCGGCGAAACGAGATCGAGCCGCACGTTGCGGCCTTGTTCCTGCCAGCGGAAGCTGCCCTGTACGCCTTCGTTGCGGCCGTAGCGGACGTAGTTGGCGGAGAACCGGCCGGTGTAAAGCTGGCTGGCGGCAGTTTCGCTGGCATCGAAGCCGCGCGTTGGCGTCACGCTGGCGCACGCGGCGAGCCAGAGCGGTGTGGCCAGGCAGAGCAGGGCCAATCGACGGGATCGGAGCATGTTCAAGTGTTGGGATAAATGGCGCACGCCAGAACGAACCGCCCGGGCACTGGCCCGGGCGTGCAACGTGCTTGCCTGATGTGAACTACTTCGACAGCAGGACGTTCTGGTTGTAACGGCGCAGCGTGTCGATCAGCGTCTGATTGTCCGGCTCGACCTTCGCCGCCTCGTTCCACGTCTTGCGTGCCTCGTCGCGCTGGCCGAGCTGCCAGAGCACCTCGCCCAGATGCGCGCCGATTTCGGCCTCGGGGGCCTTGGCAAACGCGTTCTTGAGCAGATCAGCCGCGGGCTGCAGTTCGCCCTGACGGTACTTGACCCACGCCAGGCTGTCCATGATGTAGGGGTCATCCGGTCCGAGCTCGGATGCGCGTTCGAGCAGCTTGCGCGCTTCCGGCAGACGCTCGTTACGGTCGGCCAGCGAGTAGCCGAGCGCGTTGTAGCCCTGCTTCTGGTCGGGCTGCAGCGCGATCACTTTGAGCAGCCCACGCTCCATGCTGTCGTAGCGCTTCTCGCGTTCGTCGAGCATCGCCAGTTCGTAGATCCAGTCCGCATTGTCGGGTTCGGCCTTGACGCGCTCGTCCAGCACCTTGCGCGCGCGGTCGTATGCCTTGCTGTCCATCAGCGCGGCCACCTCGGCCTGGCGGATCGCGGACATGCGCAGGGCGCGCTGCGCGGGATCGGGGATGTCTTCGGCGTCGGCCAGCATGTCGCCAAACACGGCCTGCGCATCGTCGAGCTTGCCCATGCGTGCCAGCAATTGGCCACGCTTGGCCTGCGCGGCCAGGGTCAGGCGCGGGTCCTCGATACGGTCGAGCCAGTCGATTGCCGCGGGATAGTCCTTCTTTTCCTCGGCGATCTGCGCCAGGTACTGGTACGCGATGTCGGGGTTGGCCGCCGGCGACTTCTCCGCCATCTGCAGGTACTCCTTCAGATAGCGTTCGGCATCGTCATAACTGCGCGCCTGCAGGCTGGTCAGTCCCAGAGCCAGCGGCACGCGCGGATCGGTCGGCGCAACCTTGCGCAGGACCTCGAACTCGGCACGGGCCGAATCCATGTCGTTCTGTTGCAGATACAGCCTTGCCAGCGTGATGTGGCCGTTGACCGACGAGGGCGACTTGGCCAGGAAGCGCTTCATCACCGCGATCGACTTGTCGGGGGCCGATTCGGCTTGCATTTCGGCCGACATGAGCGCGGCAGCCTCGAGATTGGGCTTGAGTCGAAGTGCCTCATCAAGCTCGGTCAGTGCACCTTGGCTGTTTCCGGCGATCTCTTGCGCACGCGCCAGGGCCAGGTGGGTTTCCGGCAGCTTCGAATCGTTGGCGGTCAGGCGCTGGAGCACGGCGACTGCGCCTGCGGGGTCACTCGTGCGCGACATCTGCTGCTGCAATTGCAGGATGGCGTCCCCGCGATGCGCGGCCGGCGCCGTCGCCAGTTGGCGGCTCAGCAGGGGCTCGGCTTCCTCCCAGCGTCCGTTGAGCACGAGCAGAGTTGCCAGGACCTGGCTTGCCGCCGGCGATTTCGGCGCCAGCTCGGACCATAGCCGGGCGCCATCCAGCGCCTGCTGCGAACTGCGCGCGTTGAATGCGATTTCGGTGGCGCGCTGGGCCAGTCTCGGGTCACGCGTTTCGCGAGCAAGATCAAGATAGGTCCGGTATGACGCGCCGGCCATCCCACGTTGCAGCGAGATTTCCGCCGCCAGCACCCGGTAGAGGATGTCCGGCGACAGCGAAACATTGGGTAGCGGCGTCCGCTGCGCGCGTGCTGCCGACGATGGCGCCGGAACGTCGATGACCTCGTCATCGTTCTGGGCAACCTTGGCCGATGCGGCATGGGAAGCGAGCGAAACCAGCGCCAGGCACGCGGCCACGCCCAAGGCGCGCGCATGGCGACGGAAACGTCCGGCGGGGGAAATCGTCGGACCGGTGACAGTGAAAGCTTTCATTTGCGAAGATTCCGGGCGCATGGCCTGAAAGGACGAAAGATGGTCCTGCATGAAATCGATGCTCCGGCGCGCGGGGGCGTTGCAGTCAATGGAGGCATTGTAGCCTGCCGCTACAATGCGCTGCTTGCCTTGCCCGGCGCCCTTGGGTTGGCTACGTACGGCAACCCGCACAATGCGCGCCGCTTCCGGTCACATGGCAGGGCAAATCCTGCCTCGTTGGATCAGAAAAACAGGCAAGAGGTTCTTGGGAACTGATTAGATAAGGGCTGACAAGGGTCCGGAAGCCTGCTGCCGGCCGGCGGATGGACTAAAGGGGGGGCGATGCCAGAACTGCCGGAAGTCGAAGTTACGCGGCGCGGGTTGCTGCCACACGTAGTGGGCCGCCGCATTGCCGACGTGATCGTGCGCCACCGGGGCTTGCGCTGGCCGGTCGAGCCGGAGTTGGAGGCGCGACTGACGGGCCGCATCATCGGCCGTATCGAGCGACGCGGCAAGTATCTGCTGCTGGAATGCCTGCCGCCGGCCGACGCGACCCGGGCGGGGACAGGCGAGGACGCCGCGCCGGGCTGGCTGCTGGTGCACCTGGGCATGACGGGCACGCTGCGCGTCTATCCCGCTCCGCCCGCGCCGGGCGCGCACGATCATCTCGACCTGTTGCTGGCTGCCGGCCCGGATACCGCGGAGGCAGAGCCGGTTGTCCTGCGTTTCCGCGACCCGCGCCGCTTCGGCGCCATTCTCTGGACTCCGCTTGCCGAATCGGACCTGCCCGGGCATCCGCTGCTGAGCAGGCTCGGCATCGAGCCCTTCGACCCGCGCTTCGACGGCGCCTGGCTACATCGTGGCATGCGCGGGCGCTCCATGGCGATCAAGCAGGCTCTGCTGGCGGGCGACGTGGTCGTCGGCGTTGGCAACATCTACTGCTCCGAGAGCCTGTTTCGCGCGGGCATTCGGCCGACCACGCAGGCCGGGCGGCTGAGCCTGGCGCGTTGCGAGAAGCTGGCCGTGGCCGTGCGCGAGACGCTGGCGGAGGCCATCGCACGCGGCGGCAGCACATTGCGCGACTTCGTCGGCAGCGACGGCAGTAGCGGCTATTTCCAGCTCGACTGTTTTGTCTACGATCGTGCCGGCGAGCCATGTCGCATTTGCGGCACTCCGATCCGTCAGATCCTGCAAGGCCAGCGATCGACGTTCTATTGCCCGCACTGCCAGCATTGATCCGTCACCGGGGCGCAAAGCCTGTCCGGGACGGTCTGGCACGCGCCGAACCGGTCTGGATTTCTTGTTGAAATCGCCTGCCGATGGGTCGGCGCAACACTCGCGCAAGTGGAATGCCGTAAGGGGCGTGAATTCCACAAAATCGTGCAAGAAACCTGTATCGTGTGCGCAGACATAAAAAGTTACAAAATGCGCCAAGCCACCCTGTCGACGGGGCATGGACCTGGCCGTCGACTTGCCCAGGGACCGCAGGGTCAGTGGAACCATCCCGGGGCCAGTTGTGCAATACGAGCCCGAAACCAATAAATCCGAGCCGAAAAGCGAACCACTCCATGACGAGCCTCGCACAGCAATTCGAACAATATGGCGCCTGGAGAACCGGGGTTCTTCATTCTCTCGCCGACTTCCAGTCCTGGCTGCAGCAATACGATCTTTATGACGCCACCGCGGAAGACCGCGTGCAGCGCATCCAGAACGTGCTCAGGAGCGACCGGCTCAAGGTCGCGTTCATCGCCGAGTTCTCGCGCGGCAAGAGCGAACTGATCAACGCCATCTTCTTTGCCGACTACGGTCGGCGCATCTTGCCGTCGTCGGCGGGCCGCACCACGATGTGCCCGACGGAGTTGCGCTACGACGAGAACGAGGCGCCGTGCATCCGGCTGCTGCCGATCGAGACGCGCTTGCAGGATGCGTCCACGGCGGACTTCATGGAGCCCGGTTCGGCGAATTCTCACTGGACTACGGTACCGCTCGACCCGTCGTCACCCGAGGGCATGCTGGCCGCGTTCCAGCACGTGGTGGAGACCACGCGCGTGAGCCCGGCCGAGGCCGAGGCGCTGGGCCTGTACAACGAGAACGATCCGGATGCCGCCTGGGCAGTGGACGCCGATGGCATGGTGGAGATCTCGCGCTGGCGCCATGCGGTGATCAACTTCCCGCATCCGCTGCTGCGCCAGGGTCTGGTGATCCTGGACACGCCGGGCCTGAACGCGATCGGTACCGAACCTGAACTGACGCTGCGCCTGATTCCCGATGCGCACGTGGTGGTATTCGTGCTGGCCGCCGATGCCGGCGTGACCAAGAGCGACCTCGATCTCTGGCGCAGCCATGTGGGCGCCGGCCATCGCCGCGGCTGCCTGGCCGTGCTGAACAAGATCGATGGTCTCTGGGACCCGCTCAAGTCATCATCCGAGATTGCGTCGGAGATTTCGCGCCAGGTCCGTACGACCGCGCAGACGCTCGGCATCGAGGAACGCCGGGTCTACCCGGTATCGGCACAGAAGGGCTTGGTGGCCAAGGTCACCAACGACGAGCCGATGCTCGTGCGCAGCAACCTGATGCAGTTCGAGCACGTGCTGTCGGACCAGCTCATTCCGCAGCGACGCGAGATCGTGGCCGACCAGGTACAGCGCTTGGTGCAGGAGATGTCGCGCGGCGCCCAGCAACTGCTGCAGAGCCGCCGGCGCGATATCGTCGAGCAGTTGTTCGAGTTACGCGGCCTGCGTGGCAAGAATCATGCGATGGTCAAGCACATGCTGATGCGCGTGCAGAGCGAGAAGGAGGAGTTCGAGCAGAGCATCGCGAAGTTCCAGGCGCTGCGGCTGGTCTTCGGGCGGCATAGCGCGGACATCATCAAGAGCCTGCAACTGCGCGACGTGCGCCGCACGATGCGCGATGCGCGCGAGCAAATGAAGGAGCGCTTCTTCTCGCGCGGCCTGCGCGAGGATATGGAAGCGCTGTTCGGCCAGCTTACCGGGTTGATTACCGACGCCGATCAGAAGATCGTCGGCTTGCACCAGCTCGTGGAAAGCATGTATCGGCGCTTCAATGCCGAACATGGTTTCACGCTGCCTTCGCCGATGCAGTTCGTGACGTCGCGCTATACCAACGAACTGCAGGAAACGCTGCAATTGGTGAACACGCATTTCGGCGCCGTGCACATGCTGACGCGCTCGCGTCCGCAACTGGTGCAGAACGCGTTCGCGACGATGGCCAGCCGCGTGCTCGAGAACTTCCGCGATCTGAATCGCGATATCGAGATCTGGCTGAAGTCGGTGATGACGCCGCTCGAGGCGCAGGTACGCGAGCACCAGAAGCAATTGCGCCGACGCGTCGATTCGATCGAGCGTATCCACGAGGCCACGGACACGCTGGAATCGCGCATTGCCGAACTTGAGGAAGTGCTGAACGGGCTCGATGAGCGGAGCACCAAGATCGAGAGCTTTGCGCGCAGGCTGGTGGACGCGCCCCCGGAAGCAACGGCGCGCGCGGCGTAGTCGGTGCGTTCCCCCCTCGTCCACTTGTGGGGGAGGGGGCAGGCCCGGCCATCTGGGAAGGGTATTGCAACCGCCGATGTATCATGTGGCGCCGCCAGTGAGCGGCGCTTTTTCTTTTCAAGATCCCGCAATGCCCCGCAAGCCTGCCGCCGCCCCCGCCATGCCCGAAACCATCGCCGTGCCATCCGATTTCGGTATGCGCGTGGTGACGTGGCAGCGCCAGCACGGACGGCACGACCTGCCCTGGCAGAACACACGCGATCCGTATCGCATCTGGCTGTCCGAGATCATGCTGCAGCAGACGCAGGTGGCAGCGGTGATCGAGTATTTCCAGCGCTTCGTGACGGCGCTGCCCACGGTTGCCGCTCTGGCGGCAGCGTCTGCCGACGAGGTCATGGCATTGTGGGCCGGGCTGGGCTACTACTCGCGCGCGCGCAATCTTCATCGCTGCGCCAAGACCGTGGTGGATGAGCACGCTGGCGTGTTTCCGACCGACCCCGAGGTGCTCGTGACGCTGCCCGGCATCGGTCGCTCCACGGCTGCGGCGATCGCGGCGTTCAGTGCCGGCGTTCGTTCTCCGATCCTTGACGGCAACGTCAAGCGCGTCTTCGCGCGGGTGTTCGGCATTCACGGTTATCCCGGCGAGCGTGCGATCGAAAATCGGATGTGGGCGCTGGCCGAACAGGCGCTGCCGCCTGCCGGACGTCATCAGGCAGATCACATGGTGGCCTACACGCAGGGATTGATGGACCTCGGCGCCACGATTTGCTCGCGCGGCAAGCCAGCCTGTCTGGCCGACGCAGAGGCGTGCCCGCTCGTAGCCGATTGCCTGGCCCGCAAGGACAACCTCACCGCCGTGCTGCCCACGCCGAAGCCACGCGCGGCGATTCCGGAGCGCAGCACCGTGATGCTGATCGTCCGGCATGGACGTGATGTGCTGGTGCAGTTGCGTCCCAGCCGCGGCATCTGGGGCGGGTTGTGGAGCCTGCCCGAAATGCCGGTCGACACGGTACCGTTCGATTCGGAGGCCGCCGAGGAATCGGCGCTGGAGTTAGCCCGCGCGTATGGCTTGCCTGCGCGCGCATATCTGGCTGGCGAGCTGACGCACGTGTTTACTCATTTTCGCTTGCTGATTCGCGCGATTCGCGTCGATCTGGACACTGTCGCGCTTGAAGGTGATGCCGCGAGCCGGTGGCTGTCTCTTGACGATCTCGATATGCTGGGCACCCCGGCCCCGGTGCGCAAGCTGCTGGAAGATCAGGCGAGGCTCGGACTTTTCTGAGTTGCCCGTTCAGAAAGCGGCTCAGACGATGTGGTGCTGTCGCATGTAGCGATGCACGATCTCGATGCGCACGCCGGCATCAGGTAGCTCCATCAGCATCTGCTTGGCCTTGAGTGGCACCGGCAACAACTCGCACAGCCGGTTGACCACCCAGCTCGGATCGTCCCAGAGATAGGGCTCTCCGAAGGGCAGTTTCGGCTTGTCGGGCTGGTCTGTGTGGAGCGAGGTCACGATTCGACGCAACGCGGCCAGGCACTCGCCCAGCAATTCCAGCTTGCAGTCGATGACATCCGGAGGCAGCAGTTCCACGTTCGCCACGAGCAAGCCGTCATCGCGCGTGGCGTGGGACAGCACCCGGAAGCGTTGGCGTCCGCGTGTTTCAATCAGCAGGACGCCGAGTTGCTCCACGTTGCAATCGACGATCTCCGCAAGACAGCCGATGGATTCAGGTTCGGTGGTCTGGCCCGGCTGCGCGACTTCCTCTCCGGTGGCAATCAGACAGACGCCGAACGGCAGATGGTCGCGCATACAGTTGCGCACCATGTCGACGTAGCGTTTCTCGAATACACGGAGAGGCAGACGGCCGTCTGGAAACAGGACCGTGTGCAGAGGGAACAGCGGCAGCGCATCCAGGGTAGCGGAATCGGATGCGGTGCCGGAAAGAAAGGTCGACATGCGGTTGGCCGGCTCCAGTCATGGGAAAACGGCGGGGCGCCGCGCGTCAGCCAGCGGGGGCCAACTCGCGGTGTCTGACCAGCACATTACCATGTGCCCGGAAGTAGTTGGCAAGTCTTTCCGCGATGAACACGGAACGGTGCTGGCCTCCGGTGCAGCCGATGGTGACGGTCAGGTAGCTGCGGTTGTCCGCAATGAAACTCGGCAGCCACTTCTCCACATAGGCGCGGATATCCTCGGCCATGGCCAGCACCATTGGCTGGCTCTGCAGGAAGTCGATGACTGGCGCATCGCGCCCAGTGAGCGGGCGCAGCGCGAGATCGTAATAGGGGTTCGGCAGGGAGCGCACGTCGAAGACGAGATCGGCGTCGCTGGGCACGCCGTGCTTGAACCCGAACGATTCAAACAGCAGCGTGAGCTGCTGGCTGTTCTTGTTCTCGTTCTCGTCTTGAATCAGTTCCTTGATCCAGCTGCGCAGCGTATTGGTGCGCACGTTGCTGGTGTCGATGCGGTGAGCCGATTCCGCCAGCGGGCTTAGCAGCTCCCGCTCCTTCTCGATGGCCTCGATCAGCGAGGTATCGTTGGGCGTGCCAGCGGCCGCGCCAACGTCGACTTGTGCCGAAAGCGGGTGGCGCCGGCGCGTTTCCGAGTAGCGCTGAACCAGCGCATCGGTGCTGGCGGTCAGGTACAGCACCTGTACCTGATGGTTCGCGGCCAGCTCTCGCACCGTATCGGGCAGTCGCGCGAGCGATTCGCGGCTGCGAATGTCGGTGGCGACACCAAGCTGTGAGTAACCCTGATCCGCCAGATAGCAGGCGAGATCGGGGATGAACTGGGCCGGCAAGTTGTCGACGCAGTAGTACCCCGCGTCCTCCAGTACGTTCAGCGCGACTGACTTGCCTGAGCCGGAAATTCCGGTGATAAGGATGATCCGCATAGCGATGCAAGCATAGCATCGCGTGATGGCGGCGTCATGACACCTTCCCTAAAGCAAAATGGCGAATCGTCGCCGATTCGCCATCATTGCCACGGGATCTGTCAGATCTGGCGATCAGGCCGCCGGCTTTGACAAGCAATCGCTCATGGACTTCTTGTAGTCGTCGCCCTTCTTGCCCTTGTTTTCCTTCGAGCAGGCCGACATCTTTTCCTGCTGGGTCTTCGGTGCGGCCGGCGCGGTGGCTGCCGCGCTGCCCGACAGACAATCGCTCATGGACTTCTTGTAGTCGTCGCCCTTCTTGCCCTTGTTCTGCTTGGAGCAGGCCGACATCTTTTCTTGCTGCGCGGTCGGGGCTTTGCCAGATTTTTCAGCGGCCGGGGCCGAGGCGCCTTGGGCGAACGCGCCCGTGGCGAACAGAGGGGTAACCAGCACGCACATCGCGATCAGTTTCTTCATGCTTCTCTCCTGGCTGTGGAAACACATCATGGCCGGACGCCGACCTTCAGGATGCAGCGCGGCGGCTGGCGGTACCGGACTGGGCTCGATGCCCATTGAAGCACAAAACGGCGCACGCCCAAAGCGCGTTGACGAGGGGAGGCCGGCCGCTTGTAAGCAATTGAAAGCGACGCCGGCGTTTCACAAAACTGCCGGAATTGTCTGATCAGAGCAGCCGACCCTGGCCGCGGGAAACCACGTCAGCCTGCATTGCTGCCCGCTGACGATCCATGAAGTCGCGGAGGGTATCGATGCCGCGCAGGCGCAGTATCGTGTTGCGGACGGCGGCTTCCACCAGCACGGCGAGGTTTCGGCCGGCTGCCACCTGGATCTTCACCATGTGGATCGGGAGGCCAAGAACGTCGAGGTACTGGGAATCAAGCGGCAGGCGCTCGAACTCGCCGTCGTTGCGGCGCACCAATTGCACCACGAGCTTGAGCTTCATCTTCCGCCGCACGGCGGTCTCACCGAAGATCGTCTTGATGTCGAGCAGGCCCAGGCCGCGGACTTCAAGCAGGTTCTGCAGCAGCGGCGGGCAGCGGCCCTCAATGAAATCCGGGCCAAGCCGCACGAAATCGACGGCGTCGTCGGCCACCAGGCCGTGTCCGCGCGAGATCAGTTCCAGGCCCAGTTCGCTCTTGCCAAGGCCCGACTCACCCATGATCAGCACGCCCATGCCGAGGATGTCGAGGAACACGCCGTGCATGGTGACGCGCGGTGCGGAGATGCGCGACAGGTACAGGCGGAGGTGGTCGATGACGGCCGCCGAGGATACCGGCGTCGTGAACAGTGGAGTCGATGAGCGCGTGCAGCGCAGTTCCAGGTCGGGCGGCGGCTCCATGCCATCCGCCACCACCAGGAATGGCGGCTCCAGCAGGATCAGCTCGCCCATCTGACGCTTGCGGGGTTCGTCGTCGAGGCGCTGGTAGTAAAGGATCTCGGGTTTGCCGAGTACCTGAATCCGGTTCGGGTGGATCAGGTTCAGGTGGCCGACCAGATCGGCAGCCGATGTTGCCTCCCGCGCGAATTCCACGTCGAAGGCACGATCGGCCCCTTCCAGACCGGCGACCCAGGAGAGTTTGATGTCGGCTGCGTTGTCGTCGAAGATCGACTGGGAGGTGACGCCGGTGAGTTCCATGCGGGATGACTTTTCGGGAGGGGCTGTATCGCGGGTATCGCGTCAGGCTGCGCTGGCCTGCCGTCGTGTCAGGGGTGCCACTGGGTCAGTAACTCGTGGACCGCTTCGGGCGTGGGTAACGTGGCCAGTCCTTCACGCATTTCCCGGTCCGACAACAACTGGGCGATTTCCGAAAGAATCTCCAGATGCTGCTGGGTGGCCTGCTCGGGCACAAGCAGGAAGATCAGCAGCGACACCGGTTTGCCGTCGGGCGATTCGAACGGAATTGGCTCGGCCAGGCGCATGAAGGCAGCCAGAGGCTGCTTGAGTCCCTTGATGCGGCCATGCGGAATGGCGACGCCGGCGCCAAGACCGGTGGACCCGAGCGATTCGCGCGCGAACAGGTTGTCGGTCACGGTGGCCCGGGCTACGCCATGGTTGTTCTCGAACAGGAGCCCGGCTTGCTCGAAGACCCGCTTCTTGCTGGTGACGGTGACGTCGAGATTAATGTTGCCGGGTGGCAGCAATTTGGCCAAACGATTCATGGGCGATGCACGAGGAGTCAGAAAGGCGAGCCGACGCACATGAGTCGTCCCGCTGCGTTGGGCAATTCAGGCTATTGAGCGCAAAAGGACGCCCGCATTGGAGCGTCCGGCCATTATAGAGCAGGGCCACTGCGCACTTGTGCGCTGCGGCGCCGGCGCCGCGAGTGGTGCCGCGAGCTTGCCGGTCGGATTGCCCACCCAGAAAACTGCCACCCGCCATCGCGTGATCTTTTGCCACGCGGAATGCCGGGCCGGTTGTCCGGGGCCGTCCTGTCTGTAGTTGTTGTATGGCGCAGCATACACCGAGCGGCGTCAGTTGCGAACACCCCCGGCTGACCAAATGTTGCAGGGCTGGTACTCGGGTAACGGGTGCGCCAGCGGCGCGTCCGCCTCGCGCCCATCAAAAAAGCCGCGCAGATGCGCGGCTTTGCTCTTCCTATCTATCCTCTAAGGGGCGACCTGGTGTCGCCGCCAACTTATTGTTGTTGTAGTTGTTCGGCGGCCATCTGGTACTTGACCGCTTCCCGGTCATGCCCTTGCACGCGGTCCTTGTAGCGGATCACCTGGCGGTCGAGCTTGTCGACCAGGCAGTCGATTGCAGCATAAAGGTCTTCATGATGCGCTTCGACGAAGATGTCCTTGCCCTTGAGGTGCAGGTTGATTTCCGCGTACTGACGCTTGTCCTTTTCCTTATGGTTGTCTACGGATAGCAGCACGCTTACGCCAATGACCTGATCGAAATGTCTGACAATTCGCTCCAGTTTCGTTTCCACATACTCACGCAGCGGCGGCGTGATGTCGAGGTGGTGTCCACTGATCTTGAAGTTCATAGCGCTTCTCCTTCTGAAAGAGCCGCACCAGGCAGGCGGTTGCGGCTCGGCTACAAAGTCTTGCGGAGATTGACTGCGGGGATCTTCAGCGCTTCGCGGTACTTGGCCACCGTGCGGCGTGCGACCACAAAGCCCTGTTCGCCCAGCAACTCGGCGATGCGGCTGTCGGAAAGGGGATTCCTGGGTTCTTCGGCTCCTATCAGTTGCTTGATCAGCGCGCGGATCGCCGTGGATGAGGCCGCGCCGCCAGTCTCCGTGGAGACGTGGCTACCAAAGAAGTACTTCAACTCGAAAGTACCCATCGGCGTGGCCATGTATTTATTCGTAGTCACCCGGGAAATGGTCGACTCGTGTAGACCCAGTGTATCGGCAATCTCCCGCAAAACCAAGGGGCGCATCGCGATTTCCCCGTGCGAGAAAAAGTTCCTTTGACGCTCCACAATTGCCTGCGCAACACGCAGGATCGTGTCGAAACGCTGCTGAATGTTCTTGATGAGCCACCGCGCCTCCTGGAGCTTCTGCTGCAGCCCGGCCGCGCCCGCTTCCCCTTTTGCACCGCGCAAAATCTGCGCGTACATGTCGTTGATGCGCAGACGCGGCATCACGTCGGGATTGAGCTGTGCGATCCAGCTACTGCCACTCTTGCGCACGAACACATCCGGTACCACGAAGTCCGCTTCCGGACGGCTGTAGGCATGTCCGGGATACGGTGCGAGCGAGCGGATCAGATCGTGCGCGGCCTTAAGTGCAATTTCGTCAACCTGCAGGGCTTTCTTGAGCCGCGTGTAGTCACGCACGGCCAATAACTCCAGGTGGTGGTTGACGATCGATAATGCAAGGTCCCGCTGCGGATGTTGCAGACGGCGCAGTTGCAGGGTGAGGCATTCCGCCGCGTTGCGCGCACCCACGCCAGGCGGGTCGAAGCTCTGCAGCAGGGTCAGTATCGCCTGCACTTCATCGACTTCGAATTCGAGTTCCTTGGGCAGTTCCGAACAGATCTCGTCGAGCGTTGCGCCCAGGTAGCCGTCGTCGTCAAGCGACTCGATCAGGAAGATGGCCAGGCCCTTGTCACGCGTGGAGATCTTCAGCGGCGTGAGCTGTTCCATCAGGTATTCGCGCAGCGTGGGTTCCGCTTCGCGAAGCTGCATCGGCGTCTTCTCGTCATCATCGCCCTGAGGCCGGCGAGCGAAATCGTCCAGGCTCCAGTCGCTGCCGTAATCGTCACCCGCGCTGTCGCCGTAGCTGTCGTCTTCGCCATTGGCGCCGTTCGCGCGATCGTCGCCGTTACCTTGCGGTTCGGAAGATGCTGGCGCCGGGGCGCTTTGCACGTTGACCGACCCGTCCGCGGCCACGCGCAGCGGGCTTTCGATCCAGTCGTTCTCGCGTTCGAGCAGTGGATTCTCGGTCAGCGCCTGCTCGACTTCCTGTTGCAGCTCCAGTGTGGATAACTGCAGCAGCCGGATGGACTGCTGCAGTTGAGGAGTCAGAGCCAGATGCTGGGAAAGTCGAAGCTGAAGCGATGGTTTCATGCGACCTATTCTATGCGCATCTTCCCGTTGTTGGAACGGAAATTGCTATCGCCTATCGCTGACACTTCGTGATCGCCAACGGCTAGTTGACGAATGCTGCAAAGCGGCGTCGCGGCCGCTTGATCACATGCGGAAGTTCTCGCCCAGATAGACGCGTCGCACAGACTCGTTGGCGATGATTTCCTCGGGCTGTCCCTCGGCCAGCACGGTGCCTTCGCTGATGATGTATGCGTGGTCGCAGATGCCCAGCGTTTCGCGCACGTTGTGGTCGGTAATCAGCACGCCGATGTTGCGTGCCTTCAGGAAGCTGACGATGCGCTGGATCTCGCCCACGGCGATCGGGTCCACGCCCGCGAATGGTTCGTCGAGCAGGATGAAGCGCGGCGCCGACGCCAGCGCGCGCGCGATTTCCACGCGGCGGCGCTCGCCGCCCGACAGCGACAGCGCCGGGTTGTTGCGCAGGTGGGCGATCTGCAGGTCATCGAGCAGCGAGTCGAGCCGGCGATCGATTTCCTGCTTGGGCAGCGGCTTGCCGTTGACCACCTGCAGTTCCAGCACCGCGCGGATGTTCTCCTCCACGTTGAGCTTGCGGAAGACAGAGGCTTCCTGCGGGAGGTAGGACAGTCCCATGCGCGCGCGCTCGTGGATGGCCAGGCCGCTGATGTGCTGGCCATCGAGCACGATATCGCCTTCGTCCAGCGCGACCAGTCCGACGATCATGTAGAACGACGTGGTCTTGCCCGCGCCGTTCGGGCCGAGCAGGCCGACGACCTCGCCGCTCTTGACGTCGAGCGAGACGTCCTTGACCACGGTGCGCGAGCCATAGCGCTTCTTCAGATGGCGCACGACCAGCGTGCTGCTATCCGTGGATGGGGCGGAAGAAGCCTGATCGGCGAGCGTGGCGGTATCGTTCATCGGGTACGGATAGAGCTTGAAACGGTCAGGGCTTGGCCGGCTGTGAGGACGGCTTCAGGTCGAGCGGCGCGCCGGCGGGCGCGCTGGCCTGGTTCGCGCGCGGCGACAGCACAGCGCGCACGCGGCCAGAAGGGTTCCCGGCTGACGCGTTGTTGTCGCCGCCGGTTGCGGTATAGAACTCATTGCGGCTGTCGTACGTGATTACCGCGCCGCGGATTTCATCCAGGATCTTCGCGCCGACACCGGAAACACGCGCCGCGCGTGCATTGCCGATCAGCTTGTTGATCTCCGACTTGCCGTCGTATTCGATGCGGTCACCCCAGCCGTCGATGTACTCGTCCACGCCGTCGCGTTTCTGGCGGATATAGGCCTGGCGGCCCGGCTTGGAGGTGGCGATGGCGTACTGGTAACCCTCGGGGTCGGTGCGGAGTTCGGCGGCGTCAGACTTCAGCACCATCGTGCCCTTGGTCAGCACCACGTTGCCGGTCAGAGTGTAGATCTGCTTGACGTCATCGTAGCTGGCATTGTCGGCTTCCAGCACCAGCGGCTTGGTCTGGTCCGCGCGCTCGGCGAAAGCAGGCTGGGCCAGGAACAGGCCGATGGCGGCGATGGCCGCCATCAGGGCGGGCGCGGTGCGGCGACAGGACGATGTCGTCAGGGAAGCAGTCATTTTTGGCTTTGCTGAAAGGGGAAGGCAGCAGTCAGGCGGACGGTGGGGCGCAAATCCCGATGTCACTGGGCGCTGGCCTGCCCCGGCGAATTCATGATGATGGTGCCGCGAACGTTACCCAGCAATTGTACTTCGCGGGTGACGTTGTTGAAGATCAGGCCGTTGGCGTTCATTACCGACGGTCCGCGCGTCAGTTCCACGGGCTTGTCTGTCTTGACGATGTCGTCGTTGACCAGCAGCTGAAAGTACTGCGACGCCGCCGTCATGCGCGGGTCCTTCGACACATCGGTACCCGCCTGGCGCACGATGAACGCATTGCCGTACAGGTCGATGATCGAGCCCTCGGCATTCATCACGCCGCGATTCGCGTTGGCGGTAACGGGCGGGCGATCCGGCTCGTAGTTGCGCATGGCCGGCGTGGTCACCTCGTAGGTCTGGTCGTCCTCGAAATGGACCATCTTCACGCCGGTGAAGCGGATCTTGGTATTGCCATCCTCGGCCAGTTCCGTGGCCGAGAAGCGGTCCATGTAGTAGTCGGGGACGTGCCGCTTGACCTGCGCCTGCGCCGTGGCTTCATGCGGCGAGTTGATCTGCACGAGCCAGAACGTGCTGCCGGCAACGATCGCCATCAGCAGCAGCGGCAGCAGCCGCATGATCAGGCCGGTGATTCTGGACAGGAACTCTGGCATTGATCAGATGACCTTGGCCCGGGTCAGGTCATGGATGTGGAGCGCGCCCGCCAGGTGGCCATCGTCATCGACGACGAGCAACTGGTTGATGCGGTTCGTTTCCATGATCTGCACGGCTTCCACGGCGAGCTTGTCGAGATGCACGGTGTGGGGGTTGCGGTGCATGACCTCGCCGATCGGCACGGTCTTCCAGTCGCGCGGCGTTTCCAGCAGGCGGCGCAGGTCGCCGTCGGTGAACACGCCCACGGCGCGGCCGTCGGGGTCCACCACGGCGGTCATGGCCATGCCCTTGCGGGTGATTTCCATCAGGGCCTGGGCCAGCGGCGTGCTTTCACGCACCGCAGGCACCGCATTGCCGGTGCGCATCACGTCGCGCACGTGGGTGAGCAGCTTGCGGCCCAGCGCGCCGCCGGGGTGCGAGCGCGCGAAGTCGTCTTCGCCAAAGCCGCGCGCGTCGAGCACCGCCACGGCCAGCGCGTCGCCCAGCGCCAGCGCGGCGGTGGTGCTGGCGGTCGGGGCCAGGTTCAGCGGGCAGGCCTCCTGCGCCACAGCACCGTCGAGGTGGGCGTTGGACAGTTTGGCTAGGTTCGATTCGGCGTTGCCGGTGATCGAGATCAACCCGGCGCCGATGCGCTTGACGATCGGAATGATCGCCAGCAGTTCGGCCGTTTCACCGGAATTGGAGAAGGCGATCAGGACGTCGTCGCGCGTGATCATGCCGAGGTCGCCATGGCTGGCCTCGGCGGGATGCACGAAGAAGGACGGCGTGCCGGTGGATGCCAGCGTGGCGGCCACTTTGCGGCCGATATGGCCCGACTTGCCGATGCCGGACACGACGACGCGCCCGGTGCAGCCGAGAATCATCTCCACCGCCGTCGTGAACGCGGGCGTGAGCCTTCCGGCCAGCGCGGAAACGGCCTCGGCTTCGATTTCAAGGGTCTGGCGGGCGAGCCTGAGTGCTCGATCCGCATCGAAATTGGCTATCATGGCGTCGGAGTATACCAACGAATGCGATGGCGTCTGGCCCGGCTTTCCAGCCTTTTGCCGCCTTGACGACCGCCGCGCTTGCCGTGTTTCGCCGGCAGGGCGCAAATGCCGGGACGGCGCGCGTGCCTGGCTGGTACTTTTCAATCGCCGATGCATTCTCCGCTGGAACTGACCCTGGTGCTGCTGGCCGCTGCCGTTTTTGGCGTGGTGGCGTTCCGCATGTTGCAACTACCGCCGATGCTCGGGTATCTGGCGGTCGGTATCCTGATCGGCCCGCACGCGCTCGGCCTGGCCAGCGATTCGGGCCAGACCAAATACCTGGCCGAATTCGGCGTCGTCTTCCTGATGTTCTCGATCGGGCTCGAGTTCAGCCTGGCCAAGCTGCGCGCGATGAAGCGGCTGGTGTTCGGGCTGGGTGGATCACAGGTCATCCTGTCGATGCTGGCTGTGGTGCCGGCGAGCTGGATGTTCAACTGGCTGTTCCCGTTGTCCTGGCAGGCATCCGTGGCCCTGGGTGGCGCGCTGGCCATGTCCTCCACGGCCATCGTTTCCAAGATGCTTTCCGAGCGCATGGAGCTGGAAAGCGAGCACGGGCGCAACATCATCAGCATCCTGCTGTTCCAGGATCTGGCCGTGGTGCCGCTGCTGATTGTGATCCCCGCGCTGTCGCGCGACCCGGGAGACCTGGCGTTCGCGCTGGGGCTGGCCACGGTCAAGATCGCCGTGGCCCTGGGCGCGATCTTCTTCCTGGGCCAGCGCCTGATGAGTCGCTGGTTCCACGTCGTGGCGGCGCGCCGGTCGCAGGAACTCTTCATGCTGAACCTGCTGCTGGTCACGCTGGGCATGGCCGCGCTGACAGAGCGGCTGGGCCTGTCGATGGCGCTCGGCGCGTTCATGGCGGGGATGCTGATCTCGGAAACGCCCTACCGCCATCAGGTGGAAGAGGACATCAAGCCGTTCCGGGACGTGCTGCTCGGGCTGTTCTTCGTCACGATCGGCATGTTGCTGAACATCCGGGTGGTGTTCGACCACGTCTGGCTCGTGCTCGCGCTGCTGATCGTGCCGATCCTGTTCAAGCTGGTGCTGATCGCGGTGCTGGCGCGGCTGTTCGGTTCGCGCCAGGGGGTGGCGATCCGCACCGGCCTTGGCTTGGCGCAGGCGGGCGAATTCGGCTTCGTGCTGCTGAACCAGATCGATGGCATGGGGCTGGTGGACCCGGTGCTGATCCAGGTGATCCTGGCGTCGATGCTGCTGTCGATGCTGGCCGCGCCGTTCCTGATCCAGTACAGCGACGCGATCGTGCTGCGGTTTGCCGCGAACGAATGGCTGTTGCAATCGCTGAACATGACCCGGATCGCGGCGCAGAGTCTGCAGACCGAGAAGCACGCGATCATCTGCGGGTACGGCCGCAGCGGCCAGAACCTGGCTCATATGCTGGAACGCGAGGGCATCACCTACGTGGCGCTCGACCTCGACCCGGATCGCGTGCGTGACGCGGCGGCTGCGGGCGATACGGTGGTTTATGGCGATGCCGGCCGGCGCGAGGCGCTGATCGCGGCCGGTATCCACCGCGCGGCGCTGGTGGTGGTGACTTATGCCAATACGCCATCGGCGGTGAAGGTGCTGCACCACGTGCAGGAGCTGGCGCCGGCGCTGCCGGTGCTGGTGCGGACCGTCGATGATTCCGAACTGGACATCTTGCAGAAGGCGGGCGCGACCGAGGTGGTGCCCGAAATCATCGAGGGCAGCCTGATGCTGGCTTCACACGCGCTGGTGCTGCTGGGCGTGCCGATGCGCCGCGTGGTACGGGGCGTGCAGCAGGCGCGCGACGCACGCTACAGCCTGCTGCGCGGCTATTTCCACGGCCGTGACGACGAGGAAGACATGGTGGAACGGGACACGGTGCGGCTGCACGCGGTGTCCCTCGGGCCGGAACACACGGCCGTGGGGCGTCGCCTGGGCGCGCTGGGGCTGGAGCGGATCGGCGTGGAGGTCACGGCGGTGCGCCGGCGCGGCATCCGCGCCTTCGACCCCGAGCCGGACACCGTGCTGGAGCCGGGCGACATCGTGGTGCTGCGTGGCACGCCCGAGGCGCTGGAGTCGGCCGAGGAACGGCTAATCAAGGACTAGAACTAGACGCAGAGGCGTGCTCGCCTCTGGCTGCTCTTGGCAACGGCGAATTGCCGGCCTCCACCCACGATGCCGGCAGACTATCCAGCACGGCTCGCGCATCGAGCGACCGAATGGGCACACTAGTATCGGCCGGGATGCGCCCATCGTTTTGTAGAAGCAGGTAGCGCATACAGCACACCCGCAGGAACGAGGCAAAGTTGGCCGACAGCGACGTCTCGCCGCGATGTTCGGCGAGTTCGTCGTGTAGCCGCGTCAGCAACTGGTTGACGGTCATGCCGTCGCGTTGCGCCAGTTCTTCCAGGACCTCCCAGAACAGATTTTCCAGCCGGATGCTGGTGGCCATGCCGTGCAGGCGCAACGATCGGGACTGGGTCTGGTACGAATCCGGATTGGCCCGGATGAAGATCTCACACATGGATACCTCCGTGCGGCGCGGCCGCGGGCCCGATGGCCCGCGTCGCGTTCGGAAGCCTCTACTCTACGATCCGCGTCCCGAGCACTGCAAGGAACTGCGCCAGCCAGGCCGGATGGGCAGGCCAGGCCGGCGCCGTTACCAGGTTGCCGTCGGTATGGGCCTGGTCGACCGGGATATCGGCATATTTGCCGCCGGCCAGCCGCACCTCGGGCGCACAGGCGGGGTAGGCGGAACAGGTGCGACCTTCGAGCACGCCGGCTGCCGCCAGCAGTTGCGCGCCGTGGCAGACCGCGGCGATCGGCTTGTTGGCCTGGGCGAAGTGGCGCACGATCTCAAGCACGCGGGCATTCAGCCGCAGGTATTCGGGGGCGCGGCCGCCTGGAATGACGAGGGCGTCATACCGCGCCGGATCGATGTCCGCGAACGTGGCATTCAGCGTAAAGTTGTGGCCGCGCTTCTCCGTGTAGGTCTGGTCGCCTTCGAAGTCATGGATGGCGGTGGCGCAGTGGTCGCCAGCCTTCTTGTCCGGGCAGACCGCGTGAACCGTGTGGCCCACCATCTGCAGTGCCTGGAACGGCACCATGGTTTCGTAGTCTTCGGCGAAGTCGCCAGCCAGCATCAAGATCTTCTTGGCCACGGTTGTCTCCTGTATCGTTGCGGGTTGCGGATGTTCAAACTGCCGGGCCATTGTGCGGCGATGGTTTTGGACACGGGTGGTAGCCCGTTACCGCATCGCGCGTAATTTCACTTTCCAGTTTCTTTCATGTCGAACTCCATCATCCAGTCCCCCGATCTTGGCGATGTCACCGGTTACCTGCGTGACCGCATCCGCACCGTGCCGGACTGGCCGCAGCCGGGCGTGATGTTCCGCGACATCACGCCGCTGCTGCAGAACCCCAAGACGCTGCGCGTGCTGATCGACGTCTTCGTGCACCGCTACATGGACCAGAACCTGGACCTCGTGGCTGGCATCGACGCGCGCGGCTTCATCCTCGGGTCGATCATCGCGTACGAGCTGAACCTGGGCTTCGTGCCGATCCGCAAGAAGGGCAAGTTGCCGTTCCAGACGGTGGCCGAGGAATACGAGCTCGAGTATGGCAGCGCCACCGTGGAGATCCATGCCGATGCCTGCAAGCCGGGAGACCGCGTGCTGCTGATCGACGACCTGATCGCCACGGGTGGCACGATGATGGCGGGACGCAAGCTGCTGGAGCGTCTTGGCGCAACGGTGGTGGAAGGCGGGGCGATCGTCGACCTGCCTGAGCTCGGCGGCTCCAAGCTTTTGCAAGCCAGCGGCCTGTCGCTGTTCACGGTCTGCAATTTCGACGGCCACTAGAAAGCCCTAGGAAGCCATTAGGAAGTCGTTTCAAAAGGATTCCGGCGTCGTTGCGGGGCCTTGCCGTACCGCTTGTACTGTCTGCGGCCCCGCTCCAGGCCAGAACCGCTTCGCTTCATCCTGAGACAGCTTCCAGGATGGCTCGAATCGCCGCCCTCTCCCGGGTTTGCTCCCTTCGGCAGGGGGGCGCATAATGCCTCCTTGAAATAACAAGGTGATGACCGGGCTGCGCGCCTCGCTTCCGCCCCTCGCGGTACCGGTCACGAAGAAGGCTGCACTATGGGCGTATTGCTTCATCTTCTCTCCGGCGTGGCGCTCCTGATTTGGGGCACCAACATAGTCAAGGTCGGTATCCTGCGCGTGTACGGCGCCAATCTGCGCCACGTGCTTTCCGTCAGCGTGTCCAACCGGTTTGCTGCGTTCCTCGCGGGCGTCGGCGTGACCGGTCTCGTCCAGAGCAGCAATGCCACGGCCGTGATCGTCAGTTCGTTCGTCGGACAGGGACTGATCGCGGTGGCCCCCGCGCTGGCGATCATGCTGGGTGCGAACGTGGGTACCGCGCTGATGGTGCAGGTGTTCTCGCTCGATCTGTCATGGCTGTCGCCGCTGCTGATCTTTATTGGCGTGATCCTGCATCTGTCATGGAAGGGCAGCAAGGCCGGCCACGTGGGGCGCGTGCTGATCGGGCTGGGTCTGATCACGCTGGCGCTGGAACTGATTTCGATCGCCACGCGGCCCGTGGTGCAGGCGGCCGGTGTCAAGGTGCTATTCAGCACGCTGACTGGCGACGCTGCGCTGGACATGCTGATCGGCGCGGTGCTGACGATCCTCTGCTATTCGAGCCTGGCCATGGTGCTGTTCTGCGGCGCGCTGGCATCGGCCGGGGTGGTGTCGATCCACGTGGCCATGGCGCTAGTGCTGGGCGCCAATCTCGGCTCGGGTATCTCGGCGCTGATGTCGACGTCGGGCAACAACCAGCCCGGCAAGCGCGTGACGCTGGGCAACCTGCTGTCGCGCCTGCTCGGTTGCGTGATCGCGTTGCCGCTGCTGACGAAGGCCGAGGAACTGCTGGCGCTGGTTGGCAGCGAGCCGCAGCGGATGATCGTGAACTTCCATCTGCTGTTCAACGTGGCGCTGGCACTTTTGCTGCTGGGCGCTACCGCGCCGCTGGCGCGCCTGTGCGAGGCCATTCTGCCGGGCCGGAACACCGGCGACAGCCAGGTCACGCCGCGCCACCTCGATCCGGCCGCGCTGTCCACGCCGACGCTCGCGTTGTCTAACGCCGCGCGTGAGGTGCTGCGCATCGGCGATCGCGTCGAACAAATGCTCGACAACCTGCTGCGCGTGCTGCGGACCAACGATCTGAAGCTGGCCAATGCCACCTGTCGTATCGACAACGAAGTCGACGATCTCTACACCGCAATCAAGCTCTACCTGACGCAGATCAGCACCGAGGCGCTGGATGAGCACGATGGCGAGCGCTGGACCGAAATCATCTCGTTGACGATCAACCTGGAGCACGCGGGGGATCTGATCGAACGCGTGATCGTCGACACCAAGGAAAAGAAGATCGCGCACAACCTGTCGTTCTCCGAGGCCGGCATGCAGGAGATCGCCGAGATGCACGCCCGCGTGGTGGCGAACCTGCGTCTGGGACTGTCGGTGTTCCTGACCGGCGACCTGCGCAGCGCCCAGCAACTGATGGCGGAGAAGGCGGCCTTCCGCGATCTGGAGCGCGATCTGTCGCGCTCGCACCTGCAGCGTGTGGCCGTGCAGACCGTGGAGAGCATCGAGACCAGCTCGCTCCATCTGGATCTGATCGCGGAACTGAAGCGGCTCAATTCGCTGTTCTGCTCCACCGCATATCCGGTGCTGGAGCGGGCGGGGATGATGAACCGCAGCCGGATGAAGGAGGATCCGGAGGAGAAGGTCGCGGCGGTGGCGGGCGCTCGCTAGCGGGGCTGGGGGAGCGGGCAGGGCGCGTCGATTTCCGACCACGCCCTGGAGACCTACCCCTGCTTCTTCAACAGAGGCGCCAGATACTTGCCCGTGAAGCTCGCCTTGCTGGCGGCCACGACTTCCGGGGATCCCTTCGCGATCACCTGGCCACCACCCGCACCGCCCTCCGGGCCCATGTCGATCAGCCAGTCCGCCGTCTTGATGACGTCGAGGTTGTGCTCGATGATCACGACCGTGTTGCCCTGGTCGCGCAGCTTGTGGATGACCTTGAGCAGCAGTTCGATATCGTGGAAATGCAGGCCCGTGGTGGGCTCGTCGAGGATGTACAGCGTGCGGCCGGTGTCGCGCTTGGACAGTTCCAGCGACAGCTTCACGCGCTGCGCTTCGCCGCCGGAGAGCGTGGTGGCCGACTGCCCCAGCCGGATGTAACCCAGGCCCACGTCGAGCAGCGTCTGCAGCTTGCGGCGCACCACCGGCACAGCGTTGAAGAACTCGTGCGCCTGCTCGACGGTCAGGTCGAGCACCTCGGAGATGTTCTTGCCCTTGTACAGCACCTCTAGCGTCTCGCGGTTGTAGCGCTGGCCGTGGCAGACATCGCACGGCACGTAGACGTCGGGCAGGAAATGCATTTCCACCTTGATCACGCCGTCGCCCTGGCATGACTCGCAGCGGCCGCCCTTCACGTTGAACGAGAAACGGCCCGGGTCGTAGCCCCGTTCCTTGGCGGAGGGCACACCCGCGAACAGTTCGCGGATCGGCGTGAAGAGGCCGGTGTAAGTAGCCGGATTCGAGCGCGGCGTGCGGCCGATCGGGCTCTGGTCGACGTTGATGACCTTGTCGAAGTGCTCGAGGCCTTCGATGCGGTCATGCGGCGCGGGCTCCGCAGTCGAGCCATACAGATGGCGTGCCACCGCGTGGTAGAGCGTGTCGTTGATCAGCGTCGACTTGCCTGAACCAGAAACGCCAGTGACGCAGGTGAGCAGGCCCACCGGGATTTCGGCCGTAACGTTGCGCAGGTTATTGCCAGTGGCGTTGACGATGCGGAGCAGCCGCTCGTCGTCGGGCAGGGCGCGCGTCTTCGGCACCTCGATGCGGCGCTGGCCGGACAGGTACTGCCCCGTCAGCGATGCCGGTGAGCTCTCGATCTGGTCCGGCGTGCCTTCCGCCACGATCATGCCGCCATGCACGCCCGCGCCCGGGCCGATGTCGACCACGTAGTCGCACGCGCGGATCATGTCTTCGTCGTGCTCCACCACCAGCACCGAGTTACCGATGTCGCGCAGATGCTTGAGCGTGCCGATCAGGCGGTCGTTGTCGCGCTGGTGCAGGCCGATCGACGGCTCGTCGAGCACGTACATCACGCCGGTCAGGCCGGAGCCGATCTGCGAGGCCAGGCGGATGCGCTGCGCCTCGCCGCCGGACAGCGTGTCCGCGCTGCGCTCGAGCGACAGGTAGTCGAGCCCGACGTTGTTCAGGAAGTTGAGCCGGGCGGTAATTTCCTTGACGATCTTGTCGGCGATCTCGCGCTTGGCGCCGTGCAGGTCCAGCGTCAGGAAGTACGTCAGCGCGTCGCGCAGCGGCCAGCCGTTGATCTCGAAGATCGCGCGGGCCTGATCTGCCTCGCCCACTTTTACATGGCGCGCCTCGGTGCGCAGGCGGGTGCCCTGGCAGACCGGGCACGCCTGGTTGTTCTGGTACTTGGCCAGTTCCTCGCGCACGGCCACCGAATCGGTTTCACGATAGCGGCGTTCGAGGTTCGGGATGATCCCTTCGAACGCGTGCGCGCGCAGTGTGGTGCGGCCGCGTTCGTTGATATACGTGAACGGGATCTCGGTCTCGCCGGAACCGTGCAGGATTACCTGCTGCACTTCGGGTGGCAGTTCCTCGAACGGGGTTTCCGTGTCGAAGTCGTAGAACGCCGCCAGGCTCTGCAGCATCTGGAAATAGAACTGGTTGCGGCGATCCCAGCCCTTGATCGCGCCCGAGGCCAGCGACAGGTTCGGAAAGGCCACCACCCGCTTCGGATCGAAGAAAGTGATCTGGCCCAGGCCGTCGCAGCTGGGGCAGGCGCCCATCGGGTTGTTGAACGAGAACAGGCGCGGTTCCAGCTCCTGCAAGGAGTAGGAGCAGATAGGGCAGGCAAAGCGCGAGCTGAACACATGCTCGCGGCCGGTGTCCATCTCCATCGCGATCGCGCGGCCATCGGCCAGGCGCAGTGCCGTTTCGAACGATTCGGCCAAACGCTGCTTGATGTCGGCGCGGACCTTGACGCGGTCGACCACCACCTCGATCGTGTGCTTTTCGGTCTTCTTGAGCTTGGGCAGCGCGTCGACATCGTAGACCTTGGCTTCGGCCTCATGCGCGGTGCCGCCGCCGGAGCGGATGCGGAAGCGCACGAAACCCTGCGCCTGCATCGTGTCGAACAGATCGGTGTGCTCGCCCTTACGGTCCGAGACCACGGGCGCCAGGATCATCAGCTTGGTGTCTTCGGGCAGCGCCAGCGCCGCATCAACCATCTGCGACACGTTCTGCGCCTGCAGCGCGATGCCGTGGTCGGGGCAGTAGGGCGTGCCGGCGCGGGCGAAGAGCAGGCGCAGGTAGTCGTGAATCTCTGTGACGGTGCCAACGGTCGAGCGCGGATTGTGGCTCGTGGCCTTCTGCTCGATCGAGATCGCCGGGGACAACCCCTCGATCAGGTCGACGTCGGGCTTTTCCATCAGTTGCAGGAACTGGCGGGCGTAGGCGGACAGCGATTCGACATATCGGCGCTGCCCCTCGGCGTAGAGGGTGTCGAATGCCAGCGACGACTTGCCTGACCCCGACAGCCCCGTGATCACCACAAGCTTGTTACGCGGCAGGTCGAGATTGATGTTCTTCAGGTTGTGGGTACGCGCCCCACGGATCTTGATTTCTTCCATATCCCCGTCAATGTGCCTTGCGCAACGCCTGGGGCGCCCGAAACAGGGGCGCCAGCCTGCCGCGACACGCGATTTCCGGGCCCGCCGAAAGCGGAGCGTGATGCGGAAAGCGCGGGAAGCAAACCTGCTAATATACCGAACTTCGGTTTCCGGGGTTGCCCGGCGCCAGACAGGCGAATGACAAAAGGGTGGAGACAGCCCCGCGTCAGCAACTTCCCGGCGTTCGGACGATCGAAGCAGTCGCCGACCGGACCAGATTCCTTATACGACCGCAATGCCGTCGATCCCGCCTTCTTCCCAGCCCGCATCCCTTGCCGACGAGTCCACCCGGACCGAGCCCGCGCGTGACCGCATGACCAAAGGCGAGTTGCGCGCCAGCCTCACACTCGCCAGCATCTTTGCCCTGCGCATGCTGGGCCTGTTCCTGATCCTGCCGGTCTTTGCCGAGTACGCGCGCACGCTGCCCGACGGGCACGATGCCCAGCGGGTTGGCATCGCGATGGGGATCTACGGGCTGATGCAGGCTTTCCTGCACATTCCATTGGGCTGGCTGTCCGACCGGGTCGGGCGCAAGCCGGTCATGGTCGCGGGGCTGCTGCTCTTCGTAGCCGGCGCGCTGGTTGCAGCGTTCTCCGATACCCTGACCGGCATCATCATCGGCCGCGCGTTGCAGGGCATGGGCGCGATCTCGGCGGCCATCACGGCCTGTATCGCGGATCTGACGCGTGAACGCCATCGCACCAAGGCCATGGCAATGGTCGGCGGCAGTATCGGCCTGACGTTCGCGCTCTCGCTGGTGATTGCTTCGCCACTTCTGCATTCGATCGGTATGTCGGGCATCTTCAGCCTGATGGCCGTGTTCGGCGTGGTGGCGATCGGCGTGACGCTGTTCCTGGTGCCTGCGCCGCCGCCGCCGCATCCGGTGCGGCTACCGTTCCGCCAAGTGCTGATGAATGCCGACCTGATTCGTCTGAATGTCGGCGTGCTGGCGCTCCATGCGAGCCAGGTGGCCATGTTCATGGTCGTGCCGGCCATGCTGAGCGACGCGGGGATGCCGCTGGACCAGCACTGGAAGGTCTATCTGCCGGTCGTGCTGGTGTCGTTCCTGCTGATGCTGGCGCCGATGATGGCGGCCGAGCGCTACGGCAAGGTGCGCCCGGTGCTGCTGGCCTCGGTGGCCCTGATGACGGTCGTCCAGATCCTGTTCGCGTCGGTCCATGGCCTGTGGCCGATCGTCGGCGTGCTGCTGCTGTTCTTCGTCGCGTTCAACGTGCTGGAGGCGATGCAACCATCGCTGGTGTCGCGTTACGCCGCGGTCAGCCGTGGGGCGGCGCTTGGCGTCTACAACACGACCCAGTCGCTGGGCCTGTTCCTCGGTGGCGTGGCCGGCGGCTGGCTGCTCCAGCACGAAGGACGCAGCGCAGTTTTCATAGGGTGCGCGGTGGTTCTGGTGCTCTGGCTTATAATCGCGTGGAGCATGAAGGCGCCCCCGGCCCGTAGCCAAGGGAGTGCTTCTGCGGTGGCGGCTTAGAAACCACTTCAGAATGATTCTGGCGTTGGTGTACTGCCTTCGGCCGCACGTCTAGCCAGAACCGCTTCGCTTCATCCTGAAGCGGTTTTTTAGACACAGTTTTTTTCGTATCGGTATTAGTCCGATACGTTTTCCTGCTGTATTGGCGTTAGCATGAACACGCGCTTGACGGTTCATCCGTAGGGCGCGTGATGTCGTTTACGTCCCAGCTTTTTTTGCACGTTCCTTACGTTTAGTACCGCGCTGAAAGGGCGCGGTCCCTGGAGATCATCTACATGGCATCGGTCAACAAAGTCATTCTCGTCGGCAACCTGGGCGCCGACCCCGAAACCCGCTACATGCCCAGCGGCGATGCCGTGACCAACATCCGGCTGGCGACGACCGACCGCTACAAGGACAAGCAGTCCGGCGAATTCAAGGAAGCCACCGAGTGGCACCGCATCGCGTTCTTCGGCAAGCTGGCCGAGATCGCCGGCCAGTACCTGCGCAAGGGTTCGTCGGTCTATATCGAGGGCCGCATCCGCACGCGCAAGTGGCAGGACCAGTCCGGTCAGGACAAGTACAGCACCGAAATCGTCGCGGACCAGATGCAGATGCTGGGTGGCCGTGGCCAGGGCGGTGGCGGCGATGAAGGCGGCTACGGCGGTGGTGCCGGTGGCGGTGCGGGCGGTGGCGGTGGCTACAGCCGCGAATCGCAAGGCGGCGGTGGCCGCAGCCAGGGCGGTGGTGCCCAGGGCGGCGGTCAGCAAGGCGGCCAGCGTCGCCAGCAACAGGCACCGTCGAACGGCTTCGAGGATATGGACGACGATATTCCGTTCTAACCTTGAGTAATTGATATCTGTGAAGATTAGCCCCGCTTAAGAGCGGGGTTTTTCTTTTTAATCAGTATCTTATGGGCGGTGGTGCATTGGAAAGATTTGAGGGCGGATCTCCGGCGGCGTGTGAAATTTCCGTCCGGAAGCGGAAGTGTCAACTTTCGACGTCCTAACGCGAAAATCTTAGTTAGGATTCTCAATGTCTAAACTGAGTGCGGCTAAGACCGCATAAATGTAAATGCGCGCTGGCATCTGCAAACTGACGGGGCAGCATGGCATCTTCCTGAAGTCCCACATCATTCCTGCTGCCCTCACTCGGAAGGACAAGTCTGCCCCGTTCATAGAGGCGGGCAACGGCCGCCCTCCTAAGCGAACCTGGAACAGTTGGTTCGATAGCGAGTTGGTAATCCAGCGCGGCGAGAAGATCCTCACCGAGTTCGACACCTGGGCCATTGCAAACATGAGGCGGGCAAAGCTGGTATGGAGCGGTTGGGGAGAAAGCACCGTTCTTGAGCCGTCAATGGACTTCAGCGCGACCCATCAGCTCCTTGAGGAGCATGACAACCATCTTGGCGTGCATTCGATTCAGGGCATCGATACCGCCCGACTTCGGCTCTTCTTGCTCAGCCTTCTCTGGCGGGCGGCGGTAACGAAGCGGCCAGAGTTTGAGGAGATCAAGCTGCCTGCGGGCGACGAGCAGCAACTACGCCGCATGCTGTTGGAAGGGACTGCGGAGCCCGCGGATTTTTACCCCATCACGCTCACGCAACTCTCCACCTTGGGCCCTCATCACAATCAAACACCCATCTATCGGGACTATCACTTCGGCCCTGACGCCGAACGCGGACTTCCGCCGGCGAAGACCTATCGTTTCTACTTTGATGGACTGATTGCAATCGTGTTCCTGCCGGGATACTCGCCCGATCTGTACGAGGGGATCTCAGCCATTGCAGTAGGAGGGAAGCCAGACCGACTGGACGTGGTGACCGTGCCATTTGAGCACTCCTTCCAGCATGAAAATATGGGTAAGGTCGTTCTGGAGGCGCACACCAACTGGCCGGAAAAGTCCGAGCGCCTAAACATGGCGGGCGGAAATCGTGCGTAATGGCAGTTGGGGGGCAGCCGTTGTCCGCTGCTCTCAACCACAGAAGCTGAGCCTAGCAGGCAGTAGGCCGTTGAAAGCTGGGCTCGAACACTGCCATATTGGACTCCCAGTGCGAGATTGCTTCGTGACACGGAAAAGTCGTAAACATTGCCTACGGTAGTTGGGATGCGTCGGCCGAAGGAGCCCCATGCACACCCGATTCCATATGGTAGTGGTCCGGCACCGGGACGGCGAACGCCTGCCGATCCTTCTGGACGCAGACCGGCAACCTATTGGCTGGATCAATGAGTATGCGATTCAGCGGCTGCGTTCGCGGCTTTCGGCCAACAGCCTGACTAAGACACTGCATGTCCTCGGGCTGCTGTGGCTGTGGGCGGTCCAGCATTCCATTCCGCTGCAGGTTAGATTGCTTGCCGGCGACGGCCTCTCATCTGACGAGATTGCCAGTCAACTCTATCCTTGGTTAAGGCGCGACTTCCAATCGCGAGTGGCGGTACGCCGGCTGGTCGTCGCCCCGACTACCGTAGCGCAGCGTCTGCAGGTCGTCATGCAATTCGTTCGTTGGCATCTGGAAAGGGTTATGGCCCGATTGCCGATTGGAAGCCCGGAGCTGAGCCACGTCAGGGAGCGACTGACCACGATGCAGCGCACGTTCGCCACGGCCGGGCCAAGGCGGGCCGAACCGGTACATCATGCGTCGCCGCTTTCCGAGGAGCGGGTGAGTCGCCTCCTGAGCATCTGCCGTCCCGGCAATGATGAAAATCCCTGGAAGGCTGCGTATCAGGACCGCAATTACGTCATCGTATTGGTACTGTTGTTGTTGGGTATCCGGCGGGGCGAACTCCTCAAACTACGGGTTGCGGACTGCGTCCTATCGGGTACGATTCCGGAGATTCGGGTCGAGCGCTCGCCCGACGACGCGAAGGACCCTCGTCGCCATGAACCCCAGGTGAAGACAGAATCGCGCCAGTTGCCTTGCGATCGGGCGCTGGCTTCACTGCTGAATGCCTATATCTGTCGTACGCGTCGAGCGATACCGGGGGCAGACAAAAGTCCGTTCCTGTTCCTGAGCCGAGATGGCGCGCCGATGAGCCTGTCTCGCGTCAATGGCTTGCTCACCCAGGTGGGCGCTGCACACGCTGAATTCCGCGATCTGCACCCGCACTGCCTGCGCAGCACGTGCGCGACGAACTTCCGAGCGCGAGCACTGCGGACGGGCCTGGACGAGGAGCGCGTCGAGAAGCACATGATGTACTTCTTCGGCTGGCGCTCGTCGGATTCCATCCGCCCTTACGTTTGGCACGCGATCAGGCGGGAGTCCTGTGAGCTCAGCCTTGCGTACCAATCGACGATCTTTAATGCGTCGATGACAGGTATCGAATGACGAACGCCGAGGTCAATCGCGCAATCATGTCGTTGCTGCGAAAGAACAAGCTTCCACCGTTGCCGAGCTACGTCATCGACCGAGATGGCCGTCGTATGGAGATGAGTGGAGCGTACTGGAAGTTCAATGTGCCGACCAGCAACGTCGCGTTTCACTGGGACAGGCAGTCGGACGGAAGCGCCGTAGTGGGCTACGCGTTGCGTCGATGGGCATCGATGCTAATGATGCGGCTAGCGAGCCGGAGCGTCATGAATGCGTTGACCAAAGTGCTAGGGGCCCTGAGAGGAAGGTCCTCAGGCATCGGTACGCAGGGGCAGCCGCTATTGGAACAGTGGCGAGCCTTGGCATCGGTGGAGCAGACGGAAGACCTGAAGGTAGCATTGTGTCGGCATGTCGAGACAACTGTTCGCGCGCTACGGGCCAGAAAGGCGATGGACGAGTTTTACCTTCTGCGAAGCTGGTATCGCTGGTCCGCAACAATGCTCGCGCGCCTGGGGTTCTGTGCGTGAGCACGAGATTCGATGGATGCGCGAGCACGGTAATTGATGGTCGGCTGCGGCACCGTCCATCACCAATGTTGCGTGCCGTCGGGCAACGCTGATGGACGTGGCGATCTATCGCGGTGGACCGGATGCGGAGCAGCGGCACTGATGTAACAAGGGGCCCGGCGGGCCCCTTGTTACTGGATCAGAAGTCGTTATCTGCGAGATCGCCAAGGCCATCAGGATGCTCCTGCCGATCTTCGGCCAGCCACTGGGCCAAGGCCAATTGATAGTGAGCATGCAGACGGTCGCGCAGATCGTCGAGCAATTCGATCACAGCCCAGGCCTGCGCGGGCGTCCAGTTGGCATCAATGAGCAGGGGCAGCCCCTGGGCGATGCCGGATGGCTGGTGGAAGGTCATGGTGATGTCGTCGTTGTGTTGATGGACGTGGCGGCGATGGCCAACGGCGCCACTCACCGCCTGGCGCGGCGGTTCAGGGTTGCGCTGTAGGTTTCCAGATAGAGCTTCTCGTCGATCTGCGGTAGCTCCCGCTGCGCGGCCTGGGCCAGAAGCTCGCCCGCCAGGTTCATCAGGATGCGGTAATTGCCGGCGGCGTGCTCACACAGGGTCTGGCGCAATGGCATGGTCATCAGGGTGGCGTTGCCGGCGGCGGCCAGCAAGTGGTCCAGGCAGGCCTGCAGCTCGTCGATGCTCGCACTCTCCAGCGCCAGACGGCAGCGGATGCGGCTGCCCAGCGGGATCAGGTCCTCGCGGCTGAACTTCTCCGGCAGGCGAGCGTCGCCGGCAAGCACCACGCACAGCAGCAATTGCGAGTCGAAGCGTGCCTGTGCGAGCAGGCGCAGTTCCGAGAGGGCTGGCACCGCCATCTCCTGGGCTTCATCGATGAGCAGCACGCAGCGGCGGCGGCTGGCCTCCATGTGGGTGAGCCAGCGCTCGCGCAGCGCCTTGAAGCCGCCCCAGCGATTGTGGGGCTTGAGCGGTACGGTAAAGATGTCGCTGAGCTCGCGATAGAAGTCCGCCAGATTGCTCTGTGGGTGAGCGATCGAGCCGACCATCAGATCGGGGACGCGCATGAGGCGCTGATGGAGCAGGCGCAGCGTGACGCTCTTGCCGCAACCGGGGTCGCCATGCACCATGGCGAAGCCGCCTTCGCGGGCCATACCGTTCTCAATGCGCCAGCAGAAGTGATCGAGCTTGGGTGGCACGAACACGGCCTCGACGGGGATGTCCTGGGCGAAGGGGTTGAACTTCAGACCGTACAAGGCCAGCAGGTTGGGTTGATTCATAGCTTGGTGGGTGCGGGTGGGAGATAGGCCGGCGGCAGGCCGGTGGCGGCGTGTTCGGCGAGCAACTGACGCAGCAGCGGCGCAGTGCCAGCCTGCGCGGGTTCCTCGTTAGCAGGCGAGGCACCCTTGGCCGTGAGATGCGCGCGCCGTGCGTCGGCATTGGCAGACTTGTCCAGCGGGAACACGGCGGCCAGGATCGCGCCGATGCGCGCATCGATCAGGTCGACTTGGGAGAGATCCCAGCGCGCGTAGCTCAGGCAGACTTGCTCGAGGTGGCGGTAAGCGCCGGGGATCTCGAAGCGCACGCCGTCCAACGTGAAGGTGCCGTCGGTTCTGCGCTGGCGGCGATGCTGGCGGATACGGAAGGCCCGGCGCAAGGCCAGCGCCTCGGGACTGGGGCGCGAGACGTCGGCACAGGACAGGTAGCGCTGCAGAGGCGTCGCCTCGAGTTCGGCGTGTTCCTTGTGGTGGTATTCCTGCTCGACCCAGGCCTGCGTGGCGAGGTTCAATTGCTCCAGGGTGAGGTGCGACTCACCTTCGAGCATGGCCATCAGCCGGGACTCGAGCTGTCCCCAGAAGCGTTCCTGCTTGGCATTCTGGTATGGGCTGTAGGGCAAGGTAGTCTGGTGCAGGATGCCCAGACTGGCCAGCCCCTCGACGAACTCGTCGGCCATCATGGCTGCGCCGTTATCGGTCATGATGGCCCGCGGCAGCCCTCGCTTCATGATCGCCTGCGAGACGCCGTGCACCAGCGAGGCAGTGGTCTCGTCGAGGAACCACTGCAGGTGGCAGACCAGCCGCGAATGGTCGTCCATAATGCAGAGCAGCAGCGGCTTGTGCCACTGCCCATCGGGGGTGAGCACCTTGCGCGAACCATGGTGGAAGTCCAGGTGCCAGAGCGCGGCCACGTGGTCGACCTCGTAGCTACGCACCTCGCGTGCCTCGCGGCGAGCCGCAGCAGCGATGGCCCCATCCGTGCTCGAGCGCGGGGTTGGCTTGCGCACCAGACCCTGCGCCTTCAGATACCGGCACACCGTGGTGTAGGACGGCAGCGTGTCCGGGCCATCCTTGGTCGCGACGCGCAGGTTGTCGTAATGCAACTGCATGGTCCAGCCGGGGTGCTGACGGTACTGCTCGACCAGCGCTTCGATGATGGCTGGGCTCAGACTGACGAAGTGGCCGCAATCGTCGCGCAGTCGGTTCTTGAGTTGATCGACCGGATCCTGGACGTGACGGGCCCGGTAATACCAGCGTTCGATGGAAGACGCGCCGAACTGAACGTCGGCGCCGGTGATGGGGTGCCGCCAGACCTTGGCGGCCAGTGCCTGGAACGCTTGCTGCAATTCTCCTTTGGCAGGCGGCGAAGCCAGCAAAGGGCCAATGACCGAGAAGCGCAAGCGCGCCCATCGGTTGCGATGATCAATCGATAGTGACATGACTCTCCGTTGGGGGGATAACGGGAGCAGGCTACGGGCAGTGCGGGTGACCCGCCATCGACATGTTCTGCGGGAGATTCCCCTATCTGGCGCATCCCTCAGCCAGCGTGGTCAGGCCGGGCCCAGCAGCAGAAGCAACACCGCGGCCAGACGCTCGTCTTCGCTGTCGTGCTCGACCGATTGCAGCAGGCAGTCGGGATAGATGAACGGCTCGGGCGTTGGCGGGATGAGGCCACGCAGCCACCGACCGACGGGGGTCTTGGGGAAGGTCTCGGTCCACCACTGACGCCAGCGCTTGAGCGTGGCCCAACTGATCGCCGGCAGGCCGTCCAGGCAGGCGCCAGTGGCACGGCTCGATCGCAGTACCAGGACAATGGCCAGCCAGACACGCCGGCCGAGAAAGCGCACCGAATCGGGCGTCATGCGTTTGCGGCATCCGGCACAGCACAGGCTCAGGCGCGTATTGCAGTCCGGGTGTGCTGCCGGTGGGCATCCGCGCGGCTTACGCGGATAGTTGGCACTGTGCAGCACAGAGCCGCAATGGCAGCAGCCCCTGTCTCGCGCCACCTTCATCAAGTCTTCGTCGATCCGGCGCAACAGGGCAAAAAACGCTGGCGTTTGTAGCAAGGCATGGCACACTGCTGAGGTCTCCTTCATTGCTCGACACAATAAAGGCGACATCTTCCCTCAGGCGCGTGCATGCACGCTCCCTGAGGGAACCCCTCCAGCGTCCATCACCGTTCTTGCTCAAATCCCCACGCTTTCGGCATCACGAAAGCTGCTTATGCACAGTTCGATGAGCAATTCGCGCTTGAATTGGATGAGGTCTCCATACCCGCACGCTCCTCCAAGCTCGCGGTGGAGTTGGAAGATGAAGAGCGCGGGCCGCTCTGGGACACGGAAGTGGCTGTTCTACGTGCGGCACTGGCAAGTGACCGCTCGCAGGAGCGGGCGCACGTGATGCAGCGTGCAGCGATTGCGTTGAGCCTAGCATATGGTCGGAATCCATCGAACTATTGCCTCCTAAGGGAGGAGGATCTGTCAAACCAGTTGGCCGGGTTCGACGTGCCCCCACAGTGGATATTGTCCATTCCCCGCATCAAGAAGTGGGGAATTGGTGTGCGCCAGCAGTTTGCGCAAGAGCGGGTGAGCAACGATCTGTTGCCGTTGATACATGAGCTGCTGGCGGCCAATGGGAGTATCGATTGCAAAGGCTACCCGCGACCGCTGTTTATGCGTGACAGTGTGGACGAATGGCGGGCCGATACCGGTGTCGAAGAGTATGCGTATCACATGACGGGGAAGGAGTTCTTGGCGCTCATACGGGGATTCGCTACGAGAATGGCAATCGAATCCCCGCGTACCGGAAGTCAGCTTCGCTTGAGTTCACGCCGCTTGCGGTACACGTTTGCCACGACGATGGTGGAGCTTGGCGCTTCCAAGACCGTGCTCGCGACGATGTTGGACCATTCCGATACGCAACATGTACGGGTCTACTACTCGCTGAAGGGAGCGCGGCTGACTCGCATTCTGGATCGCGCTGCTGCGTTGCGGCTCGGCCCCCTCATGAAGCTGTTCAAAGGGACGCCCATTGGAGTGGATTCCGAAGCGGCAAAGGACACTCGCCAGGAAAAGAGAGTTCGCTTCGTGGGGGATGTGGAAGTGATAGATCCGGTGGAGATCGGTGCATGTGGCCAGTCACCGCACTGCTCGTTGGATCCGCCATTCTCCTGCTACGTCTGTCCCAAGTTCCAGCCATACTTGGAGGCCGACCATCAGGCCGTACTGGATGCGCTGCTCAAAGGAAGGGATGAGCGTCGTGGTCGGCTCGGCATGCGCCTGTCAGTTCAGATGGATGAAGTGATCTACGCCGTAGCGGAGGTTGTTCAACTGGTGGCTCACCATGCCAAACGGAACGGCGGTAAGGCGTAAGACGATGGCGGCCGTAGGCCGCCTGGAAGCACCCGCAGGAGACGACTGGATCGAGAACGGAAGGCAACTGATTGGCAAGGCGAAAGCTCTGATGCCGTTCGGGGATGTCGAGTGGGATGCCCCGGTCTGGGATGTCTCGGCTGCCTATGAGCATCGCACGCGAGGATACAAGGCCAATGCCCGGGGATTACGACTGCCATTTACTCAGCACAGGCAAGCGGGGAAGGGGGTGGGCGATCCGTTGCCAGAGGGCTTTGCCGATGTCGTCAAGGCGCTTGTGTGCATGCGCCATCAAAGACGCGGCCAGTCCATGGCGAGCCACAGCGTCTTTATCCGTGCTGCACGCTACATCTGCGACGCCATCCGAGGGACCGGGCATCAACTAGGTGAGTTGCGCAAGGATGATCTGGATAGGGCGGCGACCGTGCTTCTACGCAGAGAGCGGGAGACCTCGGCATACAAGGTACTTGGCCACATGGAGGAGTTCGCCGATATGGTGGACGGATACCGGCTCAGTCGAATGAGGCTGGACTGGCGCTGCCGGCGAAAAGCACGGCCGCGGTCACTGACGCCCGACAGGATTGGAGACCCCTCGACAGAAGTATCGGACAGGCTGCCAACAGAAGAAGCGATCCGGGCGCTTGGATGGCTCTACCAGACGATCCCGCGAGCCGAACGCCCTGACGATGGGCGCGCCGCGGACCGCACACTGATTCTGATCGCCACGATCATGGCATGTACGGGCCTGAGAGTTGGCGAGATGCTGACGTTGCCGGTGAATCCCATCTCCATTGCGAAGGATGGCAGTCGGAACCTGCGCTATGCAAGGCTGAAAGGACGGGCTGACGACGTGATGGTCGAATGGCATTCGAAGCCATTGCTATCCGAGACTGTGGAGTTGGTGGAGGCAGCGGTGGCGGAACTGCGCGAGGCAACCGCGGGGCCGAGACAGGTTGCCCTGAAGGCCAGCCGCTGCGGATCTCTGATGCCGCGAAGTGCTCTTCCCCCAGTTCTATTCACGTCTGATCTACGAGCCGTTCTTGGGTTGAACAGTTGGAAACTTGCTCAGTTCCTGCGGGCTCGTGCGATTCCCTTCGAAATCGTGGATCGACGGCTGCGCGTGAACCGCGATGCGCTGTGCAGAGGTATTGAGAAGGACCACTGGTTCGGACCAGTGATTCCGGGCCCTCCCAGTCAAGGCCTCAAGCTCCACCAAGCGCTATGCGTGGTCTACGCGAACCAGTTCCATCGCGGGACGCGGACGACGCTTACATATGCAGCCCGGCCGGTGTCAGACCAGAACGTGCAGGACTTCCTGGCCGGTCGGCCCGCCATCCCATCGGCGTTCGAGCGGTATGGACTCGTGGGCGAAGACGGCTTGGTACTACGTGTTCGATCACATGGACTCCGGCACTTCCTGAACCATCTGCTCGACGAAGGTGGAGCACCGGACCTGGTGCAAACGAAGTGGTTTGGTCGCCAGCATGAGGCGGATACTCGAGCCTACCAACATCTGACGGCTGCCCAGCGCGCGGCGCAGGTGGTTAAGGAGGTTCTGGAGGGAAAACTAGCGGGTGGCATCGTTGAGGTAGCCAAATCTCTCCCGCTGGAGGTAGCCAAGACATTCCTGGCCGCACGCATTCAGGCAGTCCACGATGTGGGGCCGGGTCTGTGCGTCCATGACTTCCAGATGTCTCCTTGTGAGCGCCACCTGCAATGTACGGCGAAGTGCGAGGACTACCTGTGGATCAAGGGCGAAGAGGCCAGAGCACATGAACTGAAGAGACAAGCCGCAGTGGCATACATCAGCCTGCGTACGGTGACGGCCCGCGCGCGGTCGCGATCCTTGATGCAGTCGGATTGGTATCGACACATTGCGACTCGATATGGCCAACTGATGGAGCAACTGGCCACGATAGGCTTCCATCAAGCTGATCTGGTGCGATACGTGGAGGGGTGCGGAGATGCCGACAAGGATTCGCGCGAGCGCGAAGATGAGCGAGCGTAAGAAGGCCTGCATCATCGCCGAGCTTGAACGCTGGCAGGATAGGGAGTTGGGCACACGGCTGACCTGGGAGCGTGTCGAAGCGTTCTCCGGATACACCCGTCAGGCGCTGAGCCGTCATCCGGACATCGTGTACGCCTACCAGGAGGCCAAGCGCGCGTTGGCCGATAGCGACAGAAAGTCGAGGTCGCGATTGCGTCGTGACGAGCTTGCCTATCTAGATCAAACGGTTGTGAGCCTGCGGGCAAAGATCCGCTGGTATGAGCAACTTGAAGCGCAATGGCTGCAACGCTGGCAGCGCATTGCCAATCAGTGTTTGCAGCGCGGGCTTAGTATCGAGGATCTGGATCGCCCATTGGATCCATTAAACCGGAGAGGCTAGCCTGTTTGGGCGGTGTTGGACGTGCTCGCGTCAAGTGTGGGTGTACTGAGATATCCGCAGCCGTCCAAGGTCGCCTGGGCGATAGCATCGACGTATTGCTCCGCTCGGGCGGCTCGACACGGCGTGCGCGATGTAGACGCGATCTATGGCGAGATCCTCGAAACGGCGATGGTGATGCACCTGATTGCGTTCCCGCAGTTCCTGATCGAAATCCCGCTTCCGCCCTCAAGGGCAGCTATCGGCCACTAGGCGACACTCAAAAGTTCGATTGCCAAAGGCCGCCACGGCTTCGGTTGCAGCCAATGCAACGCCCCCAGTTCCCGAGTCGCTCCGCAGTTCCCCACCTTGTCCAGGCGGGACGCCTCGCAAGCCTTAATCGCCCCGCTGCGCCTGCTGGTCATCCGTCGGCGCACCTGTAGTATTCGCGGCTACAGCGCCCCCCTATTGCTTGGATTGATCGGGGTAAATCTGGACGTACGGACGGTAAGAGTACAAACGGAGGCTGTTCCTTGGCGTGCCCAAGGGGTAGTCCTCAGGAGATACTACATACACGAACAGTTGCGGTCCCTTGATGTCGAAGTAGACTATCTTGTCCGTCATGTCATTCGGCAATCGGTGCCGGAGGTCGACGCTATCCTCAAAGATTTGACCGGTACTCTTGATGCGCCATTTGACATAGAGAGTATCGGCAGGACGCATACGTCCGTAGACACCTGCCTGTTGGCCAATCCGTCCCTCCTCCAACGCCCATTTCGGCGGACGTGTACCGGTCATGTCGGAGTCGCCGTAGCGATAATTCAGCACCTCTACCGCGGGCACGGCTCCACGAGTATCAAAACTAAAGGAGTGATTGGCGGCCTTCTGAGACGAGGCACACGCCCCCAGAAAAAGCGAAGCCAGCAAAGGCATCGCCCAGTATAGAAGACGGTGCTGCACGGCGCGCTTGGGGTAGCTGGGGCAGTAGGTGATCATGACAAGTATCGATTGCTTAAAGCTCAGGGCAAACCTGGCCGGCTCTGAACAATCTAGCAAGGTTTCCCCCGCAACCGCGGCCAACGAAGTGGGGTGTATGAGTCGTGCAACACTGACCCTCAACTCTGTTGCGAGCAACCGCGAATCACTTGACCGGGATTTCGTCGCGATACGGCTTCGCTTGTTGCGCACGGCACTGAATGACCGATTCAGCCCAAACATCGGTCGTCCGCAAGACGGAGTTTGATAGGCAGCTCAGGGTCGGTTCCAGCCCGTCGTCGCCAGCAGGTCGGCTGCCGACGGGGCCTCATTCTGCCAGTTGCTGTTGTGCTTTATAGGGCGCTGGAGAAAGAGCCCCGAAATTGCCGAGGATTCGCGCTCAAGTGAACTCGCACGCAGCGCAAAATAGGCACACCCCCGCGCGCATCGCGCATCGATCCCCGGCCCGTCGCGGCCAATACGCCCGAATCTTTACAGTTGCCGGGCTGCCTCTCTCCGAAACCGGCTCCCCATAATGGATTGCGGTCAAGGTTTACGTTGTGACGTAACAGAACCGTTCTGAGACCTCGTAACGGAAAGCTATAAAGAAAAACCCCGCTTTTTTGCGGGGTTTTTCTTTTCTATCAGTACTTTATGGTGGCGGTGTCTTGGGGTCTCATCAATGACAACATGGGCGAGGGTCATGGAGGCGCTCACTGACTGGCCGGAGAAGTCCGAGCGTTTGAACACGGCGGACGGGAAACGCTAGCTCATGGACCGTGGTGCGTAGCAGTTGCAACTGGACTATGTTGTGCTGGTCTTGAGCGGAGCCGATTGCCTGACCGCCATGAGCGTCAAGATTGCCATCATGCCAAGAGCGGAAGATAACCACAGCGACTTCGCTCCGAACTGGTCCAGACACATCCCGAAAATCCAGGGTGCTAATGCTTGTGCGACCCGGGCCGGGACCATCAATACTCCCTGGCGATGACCGTAGCCGCCCGGTCCGAAAATGACCAACGGCAGCGTGCCCTTGGCAATGGTGAGGATGCCGTTGCCGGCTCCGTGCAGCACGCCGAACAAGGCCGCCGCGGGCGCTCCGACCAGGCCGAACGCAAGTGCGCCAAGGGGATGAAGTGCTGCCGCGATCCGGGCGGACAGCAAGGGGTGGACCTTGCGCAGTAGGCCGAACTCCAGAATCCGGGCGCCAACCTGCGCCGGGCCGATCAGCGCGCCCACCATAACGGCAGTGGCCAGAGACGCGCCACCCGCTTGAAGCAGCCGCGGCAAATGTGCCGCCATCGCAGTGCTGATAAACCAGGTCGCCGCGAAAACGAAAGCCAACGCATAGGAGGCCGTTCGTTGCGAACGCTCGTCAGCATGGTGCGTCAACGCGCTACCCGTTTGCGACGTAGGCCTGCTCGGTGCCGTTGCTGTGGCGGCTACGCGCGGGATGCTCAGGTTCAGCGCAAGTCCTAGCGTGAGATGCAACGCCGCCCAGGACAAGCAGGCCCCCCGCCATCCGATGTGCGCCTCCATAGAGGTGGAAAGCGGCCAGCCGACCGTGCTGGCAAAGCCAGCGATCAGCGTGATCCCGGTGATGGCGCCGCGCGAGCGATTGCCATAGAGTGCGACCAGTGTTGCGAATGCGGCTTCGTAGAGGCCGGCACCCATGCCGATGCCAAGAATCACCCATGCGGCAAAGAGTCCGACGACGCCCTGCGCCACACCTAGCCTGGCAAGCCCGATGGTGAAAACAAGACTCGTTGCCACGAGGACAGATCGCCCACCGGTACGATCGATCATCCGTCCGGCTGCAGGTCCGAGCAGTGCCGATACCACCAGCGCGACGCTGAATGCCGCAAAGATCGTGGGCGTCGAGACGCCGAGATCCTGCGCCATCGGCGTTGCCAGCATGGCCGGCAGGTAGTACGTCGAACCCCAGGCCAGCGTCTGGGCAACTCCCAGCCTGGCAATCACGCTACTGCTCGGCTCCATGGCCCGTCCTGGTTCTTGTTATTCCACTTCGCCGCTATCGGTATCGCTAATCTGCGCTTCGCTCTCGTGGCTCATGGCGGCCGCCGCGAGCGTCGTCGCGTTGGCCGGCGCGGCTTCCTTGCGCTCGCTGTAGCGATCGGTCAGGTAGTCGCTGCGATCGCGCACCAGTAGCGTGAACTTGTAGAGTTCTTCCATGACATCGACCACGCGGTCGTAGTAGGACGATGGCTTCATCCGCCCGCTGGCGTCGAACTCTTGGTAGGCCTTGGCGACCGAGGACTGGTTCGGAATCGTCACCATGCGCATCCAGCGTCCGAGCACGCGCAGCGCGTTGACGGCGTTGAAGGACTGCGAGCCGCCGCACACCTGCATCACGGCCAGCGTGCGGCCCTGTGTCGGGCGAATGCCGCCCATCTCCAGTGGCAACCAGTCGATCTGGTTCTTGAAGACGGCAGTCAGCGTGCCGTGGCGCTCGGGGCTGCACCACACCTGGCCCTCCGACCACTCCGAGAGCTTGCGCAACTCAACCACCTTCGGGTGGTCGGCAGGCACGCTGTCGGCCATCGGCAGCTCGCGTGGATCAAACACGCGGGTCTCCGCGCCGAAATGTTGAAGAATTCGTTCGGCTTCCTGTACTAGCAGGCGGCTATACGAGGTCTCTCGCAGCGATCCGTAGAGCAGCAGGATGCGCGGCGGGTGTGTGCTGGCGCGTGCCGGCTCCAGCTTACTGAGGTCAGGCGTATCGAGCACCGCAGGGACAATATTGGGCAGATCCACGGTCATCGTATCCTCCGGCCTTGTGTGTCGATCACGGCCTCGCCGTCCTCCTTGGTGAAAGCACCTTGCTGCGGCGCCGGCAGGATATCCAGCACGACTTCCGACGGCCTGCATAACCGCACACCAAGCTCAGTGATGACAAAGGGCCGATTGATCAGGATCGGATGGGCCAGCATCGCATCAAGCAACTGGTCGTCGGTCAGTGCAGGATCGCCGAGGCCAAGCTCGGCGTAGGGCGTGCCTTTCTCGCGGATTGCTTCGCGCACGGAGAGACCGGCGGCGCGGATCATCGACTGCAAGGTCTGCCGGTCCGGCGGCATGTTCAGGTATTCGACGACAATCGGCTCGATGCCCGCATTGCGGATCATGGCTAGCGTATTGCGTGACGTACCGCACGCGGGGTTGTGATAGATGGTGACGGTCATGGGGATACCTCAGTGCGATTCGTACCAGTGCTGCGAGCGGTTCACGACGCCCACTACGAAGAGCATCACCGGCACTTCGATCAGCACGCCGACGACGGTGGCCAGCGCCGCGCCGGATTGGAAGCCGAACAGGCTGATCGCGGTCGCCACGGCCAGTTCGAAGAAGTTGCTTGCGCCAATCAGCGCCGACGGGCCGGCCACGCAGTGCGCTACGCCGAGCTTGCGGTTGAGCAAGTAGGCCAGGCCGGAGTTCAACAAGACCTGGATCAGGATCGGTACGGCCAGCAGAAGGATGATCAGCGGTTGTTCGACGATGGCATTCCCCTGGAAGCCGAACAACAGCACCAACGTTGCGAGCAGCGCGGTGATCGAGTAGGGGCCGAGTGCGCCGACCACACGCTTGTACGTAGCGTCGCCTCGCACCAGCAATACCTTCCGGATGACCTGCGCGATCAGCACCGGCACGACAATGTAGAGCGCAACCGAGGTCATCAGCGTATCCCACGGCACGGTAATCGACGACAGGCCCAGCAGCAGCGCGACGACAGGCGCGAAGGCCACGACCATGATCGCGTCATTGAGTGCCACCTGCGAAAGCGTGAAGTACGGATCGCCCTTGCAGAGCTGGGACCAGACAAACACCATCGCCGTGCAAGGCGCAGCCGCCAACAGGATCAGGCCGGCGATGTAGCTGTCGAGCTGGTCCGCCGGCAGCCAGCCCGCAAACAGATGGCGCACGAAGATCCAGCCCAGCAATGCCATCGAGAACGGCTTGACGAGCCAGTTCACGAAGAGCGTCACGCCGATGCCGCGCCAGTGGCCCGCCACCTGGCCCATCGCGCCGAAATCGATCTTGATCAGCATCGGAATGATCATGATCCAGATCAGGATGCCGACCGGCAGGTTCACCTGAGCGATTTCCATGGCGCCGATGGTGTGGAACGCCGCTGGCAGCCATTGGCCGAGCAGGATGCCGGCCACGATGCAAAGCGCCACCCAGACCGTCAGATAGCGCTCGAAGAAGCCGATGGCACTGGGTTGGGAGGCTCCTGCCGTCCTTTGTGCCGTGCTCATTGCGCGGACTCCACGGGTTGCTCGCCAATGGCGTGCATCTCCTTCTGAATGGCGTTCCGGTCCAGCACGTGCAACGGCAGGTTCACGAACTGGCTGACTCGATTCAGAATCTGCCGGAAAACCTGGGCAAATATCTTGCGCTTCTCGTCATCGGAGCCCTGTATGGCTGCCGGGTCGAGGAAGCCCCAATGTGCCGTGATGGGTGTACCTGGCCAGATCGGGCACACCTCGCCTGCGGCTTGGTCGCAGACGGTAATAACGAAGTCCATCCTGGGCGCATCGGGCAGTGCGAACTCGTCCCAGCTCTTGCTACGCAGGCCAGTCGTGTCGTAGCCAATTGCCTGGCATCGTTCGATGGCGAAGGGATTGACCGTGCCAGATGGATGGCTGCCGGCGCTGTAGGCGTGAAAGCGTCCCTTGCCGAGGACATTGAACAGCGCTTCGGCCATCACGCTGCGGGCTGAGTTGCCGGTGCACAGCACCAGCACGTTGAAGGTCTTGTCGGTCATGGTCGTAGGGGCGAGCGGGTGCCTCCTCGCCCGAGGTATCGGTACGGGAGGCCGTTAGCGAAAGCTCAGCAGCAGCCGGATTCCGGCGTACAGCAGGCGGTCTTGGTTGATGGCTTCGGCGTGGCGTTCAATTGAACCGGCACGCAGCACGCGGAGGCTTCGGCGCTGCGATCGCGCGATTCGCCATAGGTCGGCACGTTGCCGAGCGTGTGAAACGATTCCCAGGCGATACCCGTTGGGTCCACTGACCAATGCTTGTTCGAGGTCGCGTAGCAGCAGTTCGTCTCGGACTGGGACTGCATGGGCAGGTCGGCGCTGGCCAGCCGCCCCTGCATCTCGGCAAGCTCGGCATCCGTCTCCACCTGGATCCCGAGATGATCCACGCCCAGCTTCTCGGTGCGATTGGAGATGGCGAAGTTCACGCGTGGATCGTCCAGCGCCCACTTGGCATAGTCATCCCTGACGACAGTCGGTTCTGCATCGAAGAGGGCCGAGTAATAGCGGATGCTGGCCGGCAGATCGGCCACGCTGACGTGGACGTGGAAGCGCTTCATGGTTCAGGACTCCGTAGCGACTGAACAGGAGGACACCGGTGAACACGGCGCGCCGCCACAACAGTTTTCCGTGAGATAGCCCAGCAAGGCGTTCATGGTTTCGAATTGAGCCATGTAGATGATCGAGCGGCCTTCCTGACGGCTCGCCAGCAGTCCGGCGCGGTGCAGTTCCTTGAGGTGGAACGATAGCGACGACGCTGGCATCTCCATCAGTTCGGCAATACGGCCAGCCGGCAGCCCTTCGGGGCCGGCCTGCACAAGCAGGCGGAAAACGGCCAGGCGGATGCCGTGGGCCAGCGCGGCGAGGGCTTCAAGAGCGTTTTCGGTTTCCATGATTCGAATATAGTCGAATCATGGAAACCGTGCAATGGAAGATTGGCAGTGTCGCTGGCCGCCAACGCGTGGCGAATGGGCGCAAGCGTGTTGATCGTCACCAATTCGGCCTCAACGAAGGCCGCCACAGCCGCAGCAAGGATCCCTGCGCGAGGCGGGGGTCCTTGTGCCCGAAGCACCTCTGCCGCGGCGTCTACAACTTCCGCGCCACGAAGTGGAACCAGTTGACGTCGTCGAGGGGATCGCCGGGCTGAAACGCCTTGTCGTTCAAGTTGCCGAACACCGCTTCGGTCTGCAGGCCGCAGGCCTTCAACTCGCGCAACTGCGTGGGCACGTCCGTATAGACGATGACGATGCCGAACTTGTGGGCGGCGCACACGCGCACCGCGTAGCCATCGAACTCGCGGTTCAGTTGTGAGTTACGCAGGTAGTTGATGGTGGCCAGCGGCAGGTTGACGACTGTGCGCGCGACGTTGAAGCCGAGTCGTATCGGGTTGTTGGACCATGCGGGCAAGCGCAGGAACTGTGTCAGGTTCTCGCGATAGGTGGGGCCGTGCAGGTTATGCGTGGAGAACACCAGCATGCCGCCCGGGCGCAGTACGCGGGCAAACTCGGCAAGCACGGCGCGGCGTCCGGCGTAGTCCACGGCATCGATGCCATTGAAGCTGAACACCACCAGGCCGAAGGTATTGTCTTCAAATGCTGACAGGTCACGCGCATCCATTTGACTGACGCGTATATCAGGATGATTGTGCTGGCAGATCTCCACCATCTCCGGCATATAGTCGATGGCCTCGTAGTGCTGGCTCAGCTTGCGCAGCATCGGTACCGTTCGGCCGCCACCTACGCCAACGTCAAGGATGGGAGTGTCGCGCACGGCATCGGCCACGAAGGCTAGCGCCGCGGCTTCCCCGGGGTCTGTCCAGTCCGAAAGGATCTTGAACCACCTCCTGGCTCCCCAGCTGCGCCATGCCTTGCGATTGATGGTGTCCTGCGCGACGGCCGTGCTCATGGTTGTCTCCCGACGATCGGTGCATCGCCCTGATGGCGATGGCAGAGAGAGTGTTCCGGCCGTGCACGCCGTTCGGTGCGAAACCCCACATCCGTTTGATACACAGAGCGGGCTCAATCCATTGAACCCATCCCTACGCATGAGGACGACAGGCAAGACGATGGCATCGGGGACCCCCGATACGCCGTCGGTATGAGCCGGGCACCAGACCCGGTGCTGTGGCCAGCCTTTACCCGGCTACCTTCTTCATGGCGCGGCTTCGTTCTTCCTGCGCATCCTCGATCAGCTTGTAGGCGGCGTAGTACTTGTAGATGTTGCGCACGTAGGTGGTGGTCTCGATGCCGATCCGCTCGGAGGTCACGATCTCGACGTTGTTGAACCACTTGTCCGGGTTCAGGCCCCGAGCCTTGGCTTCGGTGCGCATCTTGGAGATATTTCCCGGCCCGGCGTTGTAGCTGGCGAATGCAAACAGTGGCCGGTCAGATTCCGAGAAATTCGCATCGGAGAAGTACCTCGTCATCAGCTGGTCCAGGTATTTGGTACCCGCGTGGATATTGGATTCGGTGATCTTGATGCTGCCGACGTTCAGTTCCCTCCCAGTGGCCGGCATGATCTGCATGACACCGATCGCTCCCACATGGCTACGCGCGTTCTGATTGAGCTGGGACTCCTGGAAGCCCTGCGCCGCCAGCATCAGCGGATCGAAATGGTAGAGCTTGCCGTACTTCTCGAAGAACGCCAGGGTGTCCTGGAACCGCTTGATCTCCGCGCCGTTGGTGTTGTCCGAGATCTGCTTGATGACCTTCATGTATTGCTTCAGCCGGTAGTCGGCGATGCCCTGCTTCTTGATGAAGTTGTCGTTGTAGTCCACGAGGACCGCGTTCAGCTTTGGACTGCCTTTGCGGATTGCCCAGCCGATCTTGCTGCCTTCACGTACCGCGAGGTCATCGCGAACCTTGATGCGCTTCAGGATCTGGGCCCAGATGCGCGCCTTCCAGTCGTCGACCACCAGGATCTGCAGCGTGCCGGCGTTGAGCATTTCCAGTGCGTCTTCGTCCTCCAGCGCGTCGGGTAGCAGCACCAGGTGCATCTGCGGTTTGCCGGCCTTACGGAAGCGGTCGTTCAACGCGGTCAGGCTTTCGTAGTAGCTGCTGCTGGGGCGCACGTGCACGGCCTTGCCAGCCAGGTCGTCGAGCGTGGCAAGCGTGGGGGATTTCGGGCCCGTGATGACCAGCTCCCGGATCGGCTTGCTGGTCTGCCCGACAATGAAGTCCGCTTGCTTGAGCCGGGAGTCGGTGACCGTGAGATTGCCGGCTGCGATGTCGCCAAGACCGGCATTGAGATCGGGCAGCAAACGGTCGCGCGTGACCGGAATCATGTAGACCGTGAGCGGCCGCTTGGCAAGCTGAGCGGCCATGGTCTTGTTGATATAGCGCTCGAAATCCCGCACGGTGTCCGCCGTGACGCCCCGCTCGCGTCCCCGGTCGTTGAAGTACAGGGTGCGGCTGTAGGGCACCAGCACGCGAATGGTGCGGTGCTTGAACATGCCATCGAAGTCACCGGTCCAGGGTTTGTTGGTCAGGTTGAGCTGGCGCGGAGGGGTGAGCCGTTTTTCCTTGGGAGCTGGAATGGCGGGCGTCGCTGCCGCCGCCAGTCCTGACCACGTGATGGAAGCGCCGGCCAGTGCGCGGGCGCCGATGACAAGGAACCGCCTTCGATCGTTGACCATTGCACACCTCGCGACAGTCAGGTCCTGCTGGCACGCGGATGCCGGCCACCGGGAGCGGGCCCGGATGCGCAGGCAATCGCCGTCCGTTGACTAAGCATAGACGGGCAATTGGCGATCGTAGAGGTTCCGTTGAGGTTCCGATGAGGGCCGGCCGCGAAGCCGGCGCTGGCCGGTGCGGCCAGGTCAGGCGGGCGTCGCGCCGCTCGCGCCGAATCGCCATGACAGCCGCCGCGCGGCCTGCCGCACCACGTGGGCGGTATCGCTGTCGAGCCGGCTGTCGAAGCTGCCGCTACTGCCCATCACCGCGACCACCAGGGCGAGCGCGCCGGTGTGGTCGAACACCGGTGCGGCCAGCGTGTCGATGCCGGGTACGGGCCGGCTCACGGCGTGGTCGATGCCGCCGGCGCGGATGCCGCGCAGCCGTTCGAGGTATCCGGATGGCAACGCGCCGTCGAAGGCGGTGCCCGCCATGCGGATAGCATCCTGCGCGAGCGCGTCGGCCAGCAGGTCGTCGGGGAGATGCGCCGCCACCACGCGGCCAATCGCCGTATTGACCATCGACAGCACGGTACCCACGCGCAGGCTCACGTGCTGCGGACGGGCCGATTCCTCGAGCCGGATCACGGTGGGACCGAGCGGCCCCTGGACGGCCATCGCCACCGACAACCCCGTGGCATGGGCCAGGGCGATGACCTCCGGCTCCGCCTCGCGCGTCGGGGAGAGCCGCTGCAGCGCGATCAGGCCGAGTTCCAGACCAAGCGTGCCAGCCTGGAAGTCGCCATCGGCGTTGCGGGAAATCAGTCCGATCTTCTGCAGGCTGACCAGATGCGGAAATGCCTTGGCAGGCACCATGCCCGCCGCGCGTGCGAGTTCCCCAAGCGAGAGTGGCTGCCCCGCATCGACCAGCGCGCCGAGCAACTGGCCTGTGTTGTCGAGCGACTGGATGCCGCGTTGGGGTTTGGCGGCGTCCGCCAGCATGTCGTCGCTCATGCGTCACCTTCCCTCATCGCGCGCGCGATATCGCCGATCGCGGCACGTAGCGCGCTGGCCACTGGACCATCCCATGCGACGTCGATCGCCCCGGTGGAGCCGATGGCGGTCAGCACCAGTCGCAGCGTGCTGTCGTCGTCGAGCAATGGCATCGCCAGACTGCTCACAGCCGGGCTCGGCGAATCGATGCTGCGCTCCGTGCCGCGTGCCCGGACGGCGGCAAGTGTTTCGAGAAAGGCGGGCAGGGTGGAGGCCGTGGCCGGTGTCTGCTGCTGCGTCCAGATCGGCAGCCAGTGCGATTCGGGCTGGAACGCGCAGTAGGCGCGTCCCGTGGCGGTGGTGGCCAGCGCCATCACCGTGCCGACGTGCAGGTTCAGATGCAGCGAGGTGCCGGCAGGCGCGTAGTGGACGATGGTCGGCCCTTGCGGCGTGGGCAGGCTGATGGCGACGTTGAAGCCGATATCAGTGGCCAGCGTCCGCACGCGCTGCACTGCGGCACGGTAGGCCGGCTCATTGTCGAGCCGCATCATGCCAAGCCGCAGCGCCAGCGGGCCCGGTTCGTAGTAGCCGTCCACGTGCTCGCGCTTGATCAGTCCCAGCCGCATCAGGCTCACCAGATAGGTGTGCGCCTGCGCCGGGGCCAGTTGCGCGGCAGCCGCCAGTTCGGCCAGCGGCAGCGGACGCCGCGCATCGGCGAGCGCCTGCAACAGGCGGCCGCCGACCTCCACACTCTGGATGCCGCGTTGCGTCTTGCCTGAACCCTCGCCCGGCGTGCGTGCCATGCCTGTGCCTTGCCTGAAAAGTCCAAATGGTAATCCATGCGCCTCGCAAGGCGCCCCCTGTTGCCATGCTGGATGAGGGTTTTCCCGGGGCGGGCCACGCAGCGACAAGGGTTTGCGGGATAGTTAGCGAATAGCAATTGAATTTGCCATTGACTAAAAATAGTCGAATTCCTAAGATTCCCATACCGCTCCCCACGATTCCCATAAAGAGACAGACATGGCAAAAGCATTCGCATCCCAGGCCGACCTGGAAGCCAAGCAGATCACCTTCACCCAGCTTTCCGAAAATGCCTACGCCTACACAGCCGAGGGCGACCCCAACTCCGGCGTGATCATCGGCGATGACGGCGTGATGATCATCGACACCACCGCCACGCCCGCCATGGCGCAGGACCTGATCGCCAAGATCCGCGCGATCACGGACAAGCCGATCAAGTACGTGGTGCTGTCGCACTACCACGCGGTGCGTGTGCTCGGCGCGTCGGCGTACTTCGCCGAAGGCGCGCAGCAGATCATCGCCAGCCGTGGCACCTACGAAATGATCGTCGAGCGCGGCGAAGCCGACATGAAGTCCGAGATCGAACGTTTTCCGCGTCTGTTCGCCGGCGTGGAAACCGTGCCGGGTCTGACTTGGCCAACGCTCGTGTTCGAACGCGAAATCACGCTGTTTCTGGGCAAGCTCGAAGTGCGCATCGCCCATCTGGGCGCGGGCCATACGAAGGGCGACACCGTGGTGTGGCTGCCGCAGCAGAAGGTGCTGTTCTCGGGCGATCTGGTCGAATACGACGCGGCCTGCTACTGCGGCGATGCCCAGCTCGAGCAATGGCCTGCCACGCTCGACGCGCTGGCCGCGCTGCAGCCCGAGAAGCTGGTGCCGGGCCGTGGCCCAGCGCTGACCACGCGCGAGGACGTGGCCAAGGGCCTGGCCTACACCAAGGATTTCGTGTCCACGCTGTTCCAGGCTGGCAAGGAAGCCGTGGCCGGAAAGATGGATCTGAAGGCGGCGATGGCGCATACGCGCAAGTCGATGGACCCGAAGTTCGGCCAGGTGTTCATCTACGAACACTGCCTGCCGTTCGACGTGTCGCGCGCCTTCGACGAGGCAGCCGGCGTCACGCATCCCCGTATCTGGACCGCGCAGCGTGACCAGGAGATGTGGGCGGCGCTGCAGGACTGAGCGTTGTTCGGTTGTTGTGTGTGGTTTCCCTCTCCCATGAAGTGGGAGAAGGGAGCAAACAGAAAGCAGTATCAAGCGCCGCAAGTGCGTGGATGGAGACACCATGAGCAGTACCAAGGTCGACATCGACTACCAGCGCATCCAGTACGACTACGTACCATGCGCCGAGCAGCGGGGGGCATTGACCAATGCCGCCCCGCATCCCGTGATCGTGGTCGGGGCCGGGCCGATTGGCCTGGCCACCGCCATCGACCTGGCCCGCCACGGCGTGCCGGTGGTGGTGGTCGATGACGACTGCATGCTCTCGGTCGGATCGCGTGCAATCTGCTTCGCCAAGCGCACGCTGGATATCTTCGACCGGCTCGGCTGTGGCGACCGCATGGTCGACAAGGGCGTGCGCTGGAACCTTGGCAAGGTCTTCCTGCGGGACAGCCAGGTCTATGCGTTCGACCTGTTGCCCGAATCCGACCACCAGCGGCCGGCGTTTATCAACCTGCAGCAGTACTACCTCGAGGGCTATCTGCTCGAATGCGCGCAGGCGATGCCCAACATCGAGATCCGCTGGAAGAGCAAGGCAGTTGCCATCGAGCAACACGCGGACCACGTGACGCTGACGATCGAAACGCCCGATGGCTGTTACGCGCTGCGCGGTGCCTACGTGGTGGCCGCCGATGGCTCGCGCAGCCCGCTGCGCAAGATGCTGGGTCTGGAGAGCCACGGTCATACGTTCCGAGACCGCTTCCTGATCGCCGACGTGAAGATGGAAGCGCCGTTCCCGGCCGAGCGCTGGTTCTGGTTTGATCCGCCGTTCCATCCGAACCAGTCGGTGCTGCTGCACCGGCAGCCTGACAACGTCTGGCGCATTGACTTCCAGCTCGGGTGGGATGCCGATCCCGCATTCGAGAAGACGCCCGAGCGTGTGCTGCCGCGTGTACAGGCGCTGCTTGGCCCCGATGCGAAGTTCGAGCTCGAATGGGTCAGCGTCTATACGTTCTCGTGCGTGCGGATGGACAGCTTCCGCCACGGCCGCGTGTTGTTCGCGGGCGATTCGGCCCACTGCGTCTCGCCGTTCGGCGCGCGCGGCGCTAACAGCGGCGTGCAGGATGCCGAGAACCTTGCCTGGAAACTGGCCTACGTGCTGCAGGGCAAGGCGCCGGAAAGCCTGCTGGATACCTACGCCAGCGAGCGCGAGTTCGCGGCCGACGAGAACATCCTCAACTCGACGCGCTCGACCGATTTCATTACGCCGAAGAGCGCGGTCAGCCGCATCTTCCGCGACGCGGTGCTGACACTGGCGCGCGACCACGCGTTTGCGCGGCAACTGGTCAATAGTGGCCGGCTGTCGGTGCCGGCCGTGCTGCGCGACTCGCCGCTGAACACCGCCGATGCGGAATCGTTCTCCGGCCAGATGGTGCCGGGCGCAGCATGCGTCGATGCCCCCGTGGCCGGCACGGAAGGCAAGCCCTGGTTGCTGCCGCATCTGGGCGACGACTTCGTGGCGCTGATCTTTGGCGCGCCGGCTGGCATCGACGCAGCATGCCGTGAAGCGCTGACGCAACTGCTGCAGGGAGACATTCCGCTGCGGGTGGTGTTCGTGACCGATGCGGCCATTTCGGCATCGGCCGAAGCCTGGCCCGGCGCGGTCGTGCTGCGCGACGCGGGCGGCGTGGCGGCCCGGCGCTATGACGCGCGCGCGGGCACCTGCTACCTGATTCGCCCTGACCAGCACGTCTGCGCGCGGTGGCGCGCGGTCGATGCGAACCAGATCGCCGGAGCGATCGCTCGCGCCACATGCAATGCCGCAGCAACCGTCGCGGCGCAATCGCCAGCCGCGGCACGCACGCCGGCACTGGCCTGATCGACAGTCACCAGGAGACAGGCCCATGCCGCTCAACACCGCTCCCAATCTTGCCTATCCCGACGAGTTCTACGAGGCGCTCATCGAGATGCATCATGACCTCGATGACGCCGAAAGCCAGGCCGTCAACGCGAGACTGATCCTGCTGCTGGCCAACCACATCGGTGATCTCGACACGCTGCGCGAAGCGATGCGCCTGGCGCGCGATGTCGCGCTCGAGCCTGCCGCAAGCTAGCCACTTCATTCCTGCCCGCCAGTGACCCGACAGGGGCGCGACAGACGCCCCGGGGCCAACTCGACCCTATTCCGGAGACAACCATGCATACCCAGAGCCTGGGCGCCGCCCCCGTCTTGCCTGAAATCCCGTCACACGCAATACCGCAAGTCCTTCCCACGCAGCAGGAGGACGCGCTGTACCGCAAGGTCTGGCTGCGCATCATCCCGTTCCTGTTCATCTGCTACGTCGTGTCGTTCCTGGACCGGATCAACATCGGCTTCGCGCAATTGCAGATGAAGCATGACCTTGGGTTCAGTGACGCGATGTACGGGCTGGGCGCAGCAGTGTTCTACGTCGGCTACGTGCTGTGCGAAGTCCCCAGCAACATGCTGTTGGCACGCTTTGGCGCGCGCCGCACGTTCACGCGGATCATGCTGCTGTGGGGTGTCGCATCGGTGGGCATGATGCTGGTGTCGCAGCCGTCGCACTTCTATCTGCTGCGCTTCCTGCTCGGCGTGTTCGAAGCGGGCTTCTTCCCGGGCATTGTGCTGTACCTGACCTACTGGTTCCCGGCGCGCCGTCGCGCGGCGGTGATGGCGATCTTCTTTGCGGGCGTGGCCGTGGCCGGCGTGCTTGGCGGGCTGATCTCGGGCTGGATCATGCGCGACATGGCCGGTGTGCTTGGGATGCGCGGCTGGCAATGGATGTTCGCGATCGAAGGCGCGCCGGCAGTGCTGCTGGGCCTGATCGCCGCCGTGTGCCTCGTCGATGGCCCACGCCAGGCGCGCTGGCTGACACCGGCCGAGCAGGACTACCTGGTGGCCCAACATGAGGCGGAGTCGCGCGGTGCGGGTGGCCACGCCCATTCGATGCAGGCCCTGCGTCAGGCCCTGGCCAACCCACGGGTCTATCTGTTCGCGTTCATCTACTTCGCGCTGACGTGCGGCTCGCTGACGCTGTCATTCTGGATGCCGCTCATGATTCGCGACTTCGGCATCCAGGACGTGGTGGCCGTCAGCCTCTACTCGGTCATCCCGAACGCCATCGGCGCGGTGGGCTTGATCCTTATTGCGCGGCGCTCCGACCGCCTCGGCGAGCGTCACGGGCATTTTCTCTGCTGCACTGCAGGAGGCGCACTGGCGCTGGCCGCGTTGACGCTACATGTGCCGAGCCTTGGCGTGTCGTTGGCGATCCTATCTGTTGCCGCCGTGCTGATCTTCGCCGCGCTGCCGATCTTCTGGGCGCTGCCGCCAAGCCATCTGCCGGCCCAGACCGCCGCCACCGGCATTGCCTTCATCTCCAGCATCGGTATCACCAGCGGCATCGTCAGCCCCTGGGTCATCGGCCAGATCAAGGCGCACACGGGCAGCATGGACAACGCGCTGTACCTGTTGGCCGGGCTGCTGCTGGCCAGCGGGCTGGCGCTGTGGAAGGGCGTGCCGCGCACACCGACGGCGCACTAGCAGGGCGGTGTTCCCCGATACCGGGCGGTTCATGCCCGATATCGGGGAAAAATCATTTGTTTCATGGTTATCCATGATGGAACACTTGTTGCTCTATGCCTAGCATTGCAACACCTGACGCTTTCCATCAACAGGAGTGTTCCCATGAACCAGTTCTTCATGACCCGTGCCGCCGTGCTGATGGCGGTGTCGCTCGGCGCCGGTTCGGCGCTTGCGGTCGACGTGGCCGCCAGCCCAACGCTCAGCAAGATCAAATCGTCCGGCACGATTTCGATCGGTCACCGCACATCGTCGATCCCGTTCTCGTACTACGACGCGAACCAGAAGGTGATCGGCTTCTCGCAGGACATCTGCGATCGCGTGATTGATGCGGTCAAGAAGGAAACCGGCACGCCGAATCTGCAGGTGCGCATGGTGCCCGTGACGTCGCAGAACCGGCAGTCGCTGGTCCAGAATGGCACGGTGGACCTGGAGTGTGGCGTGACCACCAACCTGAAGTCGCGCCAGCAGCAGGTGGCGTTCTCCACCACGTTCTTCGTGGCCGGCACGCGACTGCTGGTGAAGAAGGGCAGCCCGGTCCATGACTTCGGCGATCTGTCGGGCAAGGCCGTGGTGACGAACGCCGGCACCACGTCGGAACGCATCCTGCGCAAGCTCAACGACGAGAAGGGCGCCAACATCACGATCCAGAGCGCCAAGGACTATGGCGAATCGTTCCTGATCCTGCAGTCGGGCCGCGTGGCCGCGTTCATGATGGACGACGTGCTGCTGTCCGGCTCGCGCACGCTGGCGCCGAACCCCAATGACTGGGTGGTGGTGGGCACGCCGCAGTCGTTCGAGGCGTACGGCTTCATGATGCGCAAGGATGACCCCGGCTTCAAACAAGTCGTGGATGCCACCACGACGGGCCTGATGCGCAGCGGCGAGATCAACACGCTCTACACCAAGTGGTTCCTGAAGCCGGTGCCGCCGAAGAACCTCAGCTTCGACTTGCCGCAGAGCGAGCAGATCAAGAAGGCCTACGCCAATCCGAATGATGAGGCGTTCGAGTAACGCACTGGCGTTTCAGCCGCGCCGCGACGGGAGGTAGGCCCCCGTCCGGTGCAGCTGCCCCTCCGTCTGCTCCAGCGCCCGGATCGCCCCCTTGCCCTTCTTTGCCAGCAGATGCTCGACCAGCGCCTCCACCATCGCCACGCCGCTGGTGATCGACGGGAAGAACGATGGGCTGTCGATGGCGAAGAGCAGTGTGCAATCGGCTTCCAGCGCGATTGGCGCCACCGTACTGTCGGTCAAGGCGATCACCGTGCAGCCCGCCTCGCGTGCGGCGGTGGCCACGCGCATGCTTTCCTGCGAGTAGGGCGCGAAGCCGGCTACCAGCACCGCATCCTTGGGGCTCAAGGCGCGCAGTTCCATCTCCAGCGTGCCTGCGTCGCCACGGATCAGGCGCACCGAGCTGCGGAACAGCCCGTAGATGTAGTGGAACGAGAACGCGATTGGAAAGCACGAGCGGAAGCCCGCCACGTGGACCATCGGTGCGGCCGCCAGCAGTTCGGCCGCACGTGGCAGCGCGTCGGCGTTGCTGGCCAGCAGCGCGTCGAGGTTGTGATGCTGCACTTCGATCATTTCCGCGAACATGCGGCTCGAGCCACTTTCCCGCACCACCTTGCGGGCGCGCCTGGCGTAAGGCTGGCTGTCGCCGTCGCGCACTGCCTCGACGAACAGTTCGCGCAATCCCTGCCAGCCTTCGAACCCGAGCGCCTGCGACAGTCGCACCAGCGTGGCGGGCTGCACCCCGGCGTTGCCGGCCACCTTGCGCATCGACTGGATAGCAATATCGCGCGGGTGATCGAGCAGGTATCTGGCGCCACTCTGGAACTGCGCGCTCAGATTCGGGAAATCGGCGCGGAGTTGCGCCAGCAGCGCATCGAGCGACTGCGGCGGCTTGGGCGTGGAGGCGGGCATCTCTGGTTCAGGATTCTTGTGATGCAACGATTGTTGCACAGCTTGGCCCGCCGCAGGGCGCCCTTGTGTTGTGAACGGGGGGCACCGGTGGGGCATCGTATGTTTCGTGCTGGTGCCTTAATGAAACACTTGTTGCGCTGCCGGGACGTTGTTCCTATACTCACACCTGTTTCCGGGCAGACCCCCGCATCCCGCACCTCACCATGACGCACGTATTCCACCGCAATCCGAAGCAAACCTTGCCGGTCGCCGTTGGCGGCCAGGGTATCGAACTGATCGACAGCAATGGCCGGCGCTACCTCGACGCTTCGGGCGGCGCGGCGGTTTCCTGTCTCGGTCATGGCCACCCGCGCGTGATCGAAGCGATCAAGGCGCAGGTGGACACCATTGCCTACGCGCATACGTCGTTCTTTACCACCGAGGTGTCCGAGACGCTGGCCCAGACGCTGGCCGATGCGGCCCCCGGAGATCTCGATCATGTGTACTTCGTGTCCGGCGGCTCCGAGGCGGTGGAAGCCGCGCTGAAGCTGGCGCGCCAGTACTTCGTGGAGATCGGCCAGACGCAGCGCCGCCACTTCATCGCGCGGCGCCAGAGCTATCACGGCAATACGCTCGGCGCGCTGGCGATCGGCGGCAACGCGTGGCGGCGCGAGCCGTTCCTGCCGCTGCTGGTGCCGGCGCACCATGTGTCGCCGTGCTATGCCTACCGAGATCAGGCGGCCGGCGAAGCCGACACGCAGTACGCGCAGCGTCTGGCCGACGAACTTGAAGCAAAGATCCTCGAACTCGGCCCCGACTCGGTGGCCGGCTTCGTCGCCGAGACGGTGGTCGGCGCTACCGCAGGGGCGGTGCCGCCGGTGGCCGATTACCTGAAGCGTATCCGCGCTGTGTGCGACAAGTACGGCGTGCTGCTGATCCTCGATGAAGTGATGTCGGGCATGGGCCGGACGGGTTACCTGTTCGCGTGCGAAGAGGACGGCGTGGTGCCCGACATCGTGACGATCGCGAAGGGCCTCGGCGCTGGTTACCAGCCGATCGGCGCAATGCTCTCGACGTCGCGCATCTATGACGCGATCATCGGTGGCAGCGGTTTCTTCCAGCACGGCCACACCTATATCGGTCATGCGACGGCCTGCGCGGCAGCGCTGGCCGTGCAGCGCACGATTGTCGAGGACAAGTTGCTGGACAACGTGCTGGCGCGTGGCGAACAGTTGCGCGCGCGCCTGCGCGAATCGCTCGGCGACCATCCGAACCTTGGCGACGTGCGGGGCCGTGGACTGTTCGTCGGCGTGGAGTTCGTGGCCGATCGCGCCACCAAGGCCACGCTCGACCCGGCGAAGAAGACGCACGCCGTGCTCAAGCGCACCTGCATGGAGCATGGCGTGCTGGTTTATCCGATGGGCGGCACGGTCGATGGCATCCACGGTGACCACGTGCTGTTTGCGCCGCCGTTTATCTGCACGCCCACCGACATCGACAACATCGTAGACCGCTTCACGCAGGCCGTGAAAACGGTACTGCCGGCTTGAGGAGCGCGACGATGCCGAACCAGAATCCTGTCGCTACCGCTGACACCTTGCGTCGCCCGTTCGCTCTGGCGGTGGCCCCGAATGGCGCGCGCAAGACGCACGCGGACCACGCGTGCCTGCCAATCACGCCCGACGAGCTGGCGCAGTGCGCGCGCGAATGCGTGGATGCCGGCGCTGCGATGATCCATCTGCACGTGCGCAAGGCCGACGCCACGCACAGCCTCGAAGTGGTCGACTACGAGCCGGCCATTGCCGCTGTGCGCAAGGCTGTGGGCAATGCGCTGGTGCTGCAGCTGACCACCGAGGCGGTCGGCATCTACCAGCCGGCGCAGCAGATCGCGACCGTGCGTGCGCTGCGCCCCGAGGCCGCATCGGTGGCCATTCGCGAACTCGTGCCCAATGTCGCCGCGTTGCCTGCCGCCGCAGAGTTCTTCCAGTGGATGCACCACGAGCACGTGGTGGCGCAATACATCCTCTACGATGCCGATGACGTGCGCCGCTATGCGGCCCTGCGCGAAAGCGGCGCGATTCCAGCCGGGCGGCACTGGGTGCTGTTCGTGCTGGGACGGTACTCGGCCGGACAGAAGTCGTCGCCGGCGGACCTGCTGCCGTTCCTGGCCGCCTGGCGCGAGACCGGGCTCGATCAGTCTGGCGTCGAATGGGCGGTCTGCGCATTCGGCAAGCAGGAGGCCGATTGCGCGGCCACGGCCGTGATGCTGGGCGGGCACGCGCGTATCGGCTTCGAGAACAACATGACTTTGCCCGATGGCGCGATGGCGCCGGACAACGCCGCGTTGCTGCAAGCGGTGCGCACGCCGCTCCTCGCGCTTGGCTATGTCTCGATGACGGCTGACGTGCTGCGCGAGCGTTTCGCGGACTGAAAAAGCCCTCTGGCGACGACAGCAGGGCGGGGCGGATTCCGGTACGCTAGGCGTTTCATCGTTCCCCCGAAGGAGTGCCGATGTCGACCAGCCCGTCCCGCCAGTCTTCCCTGACCGAAGCGCCGCCACGGGCGCGTGACGTCGTGCACGCGCTGCGCGCGTCGCGCATCCGTGAAGTGGCTAATGCAGGGATCGGCCTGCCCGACGTGCTGCCGTTCTGGTTCGGTGAATCGGACCAGGTCACGCCGTCATTCATCCGCGATGCCGCGAGCCGCGCGCTCGCAAACGGGGCCACCTTCTACAACCACAATCTTGGCATCGCGCCGCTGCGGGCGGCGTTGTCGGAGTACGTGACCCGATTGCACGGAGCCACGCCGGTCGACCATATCGCCGTGACCAGCGCCGGCGTCAATGCGCTGATGCTCGCCGCGCAACTCGTCACCGGCCCCGGCGACCGCGTGGTGGCGGTGACGCCGCTGTGGCCCAACCTCGTCGAGATTCCGCGCATCCTTGGCGCGGCGGTGGAAACAGTGACGCTCGACTATGGCGCGGATGGCTGGACACTCGATGTCGACAAGCTGCTGGCCGCGCTGACGCCGGGCACGCGCGCCGTGATGATCAATTCGCCGAACAACCCGACCGGCTGGGTCATGCCCCGCGGCGCGCAACAGGCCGTGCTCGACCACTGCCGCCGCCACGGCATCTGGATCATCGCCGACGAAGTCTACGAGCGGCTTTACTACGGCGACGAGGGGGCGGTCGCACCATCGTTCCTTGACATCGCCGGCCGCGACGAGCGCGTTATCGCGGTCAACTCGTTCTCGAAGGCATGGCTGATGACCGGCTGGCGGCTTGGCTGGATGGTGGTGCCATCTTCGATGATGGACGACCTGGGCAAGCTCATCGAATACAACACGTCCTGCGCGCCATCGTTCGTGCAGGAGGCCGGCGTGGTGGCCGTGCGTGAGGGCGAAGCATTCACCCAGGATCTGGTCAAACGGCTGCGTTCGGCGCGTGATCATCTGGTGAGCGCGCTATCGGCATTACCCGGTATCGACGCGCACGCGCCGGATGGGGCGATGTATGTGTTCTTCCGCCTGAAAGGCGCGACCGACAGCCTCGATCTGTGCAAGCGGCTCGTGCGCGATGCCCATCTCGGGCTGGCGCCGGGAAGCGCGTTCGGCGACGAGGGCGAGGGCTTTGTGCGGTGGTGCTATGCGTGCGACGAGGCGCGGCTCGATGAGGGGGTGAAGCGGTTGCGGGGGTATCTGGGGCGGTAGCGGTTGATGGGCCTGACCCTCTGGCTCGGCCCCTCCCGCGCTAACGATCCGCTAACGATCGCTAACCACCTCTATTTCAAACTCCCCACCGTTTCCGACTCTCCCCACCATCCACCGCCCAGCGCCTGCATCAGCGCGGCTGAATCCGCCAGCCGCGTGGCGCGGGCCTGCGCCAGATCCAGCGCCGCCTGTCGTGCCTGCCGCTCGGCGTCGAGCACCGCGAACTGGCTTACGCCACCAAGCCGATACTGCTCGTTGACAATCGCCAGTGTGTCGCGCGTCTGCTTTGCGTTGTCCGCGCGCGCCTGCAGCGTGCCGGCGTCCGCGTCCAGCGCGCGCAGGGTGTCGGCAACGTTCTGCAGCCCCTGGAGCACCGCCTGCCGATAGGCGCCCAACGATGCTTCGTAGGCAGCTTCCTTCGCACGTTTCTGCGCACGCAACTCGCCCCCGTGGAACACCGGCTGCACGACGCCGGCGGCCAGGCTCCACACATTGAAGCTGTTGAACAGGTCGCTCATGCGCATGGCCTGCGTGCCGCCGCTGGCGGTCAGCGTGATCTGCGGATAGAGATTGGCCGTGGCCACGCCGATATCTGCCGAGGCCTGATGGAGCAGTGCTTCCGCCGCCCGAATATCGGGGCGACGTCGCGCCAGTTCGGAGGGCAGGCTTACCGGCAGCGTCTCGGGCAACTGCATGTCTTCGAGCCGGAATTCTGGAAGCTGAGCGGCGGCGGGGGTCTGGCCGGTGTAGACGGCGAGCTGGTGACGTGTGGCATCGATCTGCTGTGACAGTCCCGGAATCAGCGCCTGTGTCTGCGCCAGTTCGGCCTGCTGGCGCTGCACGTCGACGCGCGCGACACCACCCTGACCGAGGCGCTGCTGCATGATGGCTAGCTGGCGTTTCTGCGCGTCGGCCAGGGCCACGGTATCGGCGAGTTGCGCGCGCAGCCCGGCCTCGCGAATCGCCGCCGTGGCGACGTTGGCCGCGAGCGAAAGTCGGGCCGCCTCGAACTCGTAGCGCTGGTAGTCGACCGCGGCCTGCAAGCCTTCCAGTTCTCGACGCTGACCACCGAACAGATCCAGCGCATAGGACACCTGCACACTCGCGTTATAGAGCGTGAACGGCCCAGGGCTCGGGAACTGCGTGATGCCGACTGACTGCAGGTTGACCTGCTGCCGCGTTGCGTTGAAATTCGCGTCTACCTGCGGGAAGCGCGTGGCGCCGGTACGGGCCGCGAGATTCTCCTGCGCCTCACGCAGCTTGGCTTGCGCTTGTGTCAGCGTCGGGCTGTTGGCCAGGGCCACGCGGATGGTTTCATCGAGCTGCGGATTGCGGAACAGCGTCCACCATTGCGCGGGGACGTCGCCTTCCACCAGCGATTGCGATGGGTAGTCCTTCGCGTCAAGGCGTTCAGGCTGCGGGCCGGATGTGTAGCGAGCGTCAGCCGGCGCATCGGGCGTGCGGAAATCCGGGCCGACCGCACAGCCGGCCAGCGACATCGCGGCGGCGCACATCAACAGCGTGGGGATCGCGCGCATGGCGGTCTCCTTTCAGTCGAGCGTGCGCTTGTAGAAGCGCACGGCAATGGTGAGGACGATCACCGTGAACAGCGCCACGGGCCACACGTTCGGCCAGAGTTCGATCCAGCCGCTGCCCTTGAGCATGATGCTGCGGATCATCCGGTTGAAGTAGGTCATCGGCAGCACGTTGCCGATCCACTGCGCCCACGTTGGCATGCCCGCGAATGGGAACATGAAGCCGGACAGCAGGATATTGGGCAGGAAGTAGAAGAATGTGAGTTGCAGCGCCTGCAACTGGTTGGCCGCCAGCGAGGACAGCGTGATGCCCACGGTCAGGTTGGCCGCGATGAACAGCAATGCGGCCAGGTACACGGCCACGGGTGATCCGACGAACGGCACGCCGAACACGAAATGCGCCGCCAGCAGGATGATCGTCGCCTGAATCAGTCCGATGAAGATGTACGGGATGATCTTGCCCGAGATCACCTCAAGCGGCTGCACCGGCGTGGCCAGCAGATTTTCCATCGTGCCGCGCTCGCGTTCGCGCGTCATGGCCAGGCCGGTCATCATGACCATCGTCATCGTCAGGATCGTGCCCATCAGCCCCGGCACGATGTTGTACTGCGTGATGCCCTCCGGGTTGTAGAGCCGGTGCACGTTGACGTCGAAGGCGGGTTGCCCGCCGGCCAGTGGCGCCAGCGCGCCCTTCAGGTCGATCCGGGCAACGGTGGCCGGGAGTTGCGCCAGTGCGGCGATGGCCTGGCCCGTCGCGGAAGGATCGGTGGCATCGGCCTCGACCAGGATGGAAGGGCGATCGCCATGCAGCAGGCGTCGCGAGAAATCGGCCGGAATGCTGACCACGAACTGCACATCGCCGCGCATCAGCGCCTCGCGACCGGAGGCCTCGTCCGGCATCGTGCGCACCACCTTGAAGTACGTGGTGTTGTCCAGCGCGGCAATGAAGGTGCGGGAGAAGTCGCTGTGCTCGGCCACGATGACCGCGGTGGGCATATGGCGTGGATCGCTGTTGATCGCAAAGCCGAACAGCAGTAGCTGGATGATCGGTATCCCAATCATCATCCCGAACGTGACGCGATCGCGTCGTAGTTGCAGGAATTCCTTCAGGACGATGCTCCACCAACGGTGCGCCGAGAAGCGGGAGATCTGACGGCGTACGGCTTTCACGCGTCCCCCTTCGGCCCGCTGGCCCTTTCTGCGCTCTCCTTGGTGGCTTCCTTGGCGGGAACGGCCATGTTGTCCTGTGCGTCACCCATCATGTGGATGAAGACGTCCTCCAGGCTCGTCTCCACCGGCTCGATGCGGTGATCCCGGCCGGCGTACTGCCTGAGTGTCTGTTCGAGCGCGGTGCCGTCCTTGCCCGTGACATGCAGCGCCGTGCCGAACGCGACGGTCTGGTCCACGCCGGGCTTGCCTTGCAACTGGGTCGACAGTTCGGCCAGTTCGTCGCCCGATACGCTCCACGTGGTCAGGTTCTGGCTGGCGACGACTTCAGCCGAAGTGCCTTGCGCCAGCAGTTTGCCGTAGGCGATATAGGCGAGCTTGTGGCAGCGCTCCGCTTCGTCCATGTAGTGCGTGCTGACCAGCACCGAGATGCCACGGGCGGCCAACTGGTGCAACTGCTCCCAGAAGTCGCGGCGGGCCTTGGGGTCCACGCCGGCCGTGGGTTCGTCGAGCAGCAGCAACTGCGGTTCGTGCAGCAGGCACGCGGCCAGCGCCAGGCGCTGCTTCCAACCGCCGGAAAGCGACCCGGCCAGTTGTTCGGCCCGCGACGCCAGCCCGAGGTCCTCGAGCGCGCGGTCCACGACCTCGCGCCGGTTCGGCATGGCATACACGCGTGCGACGAAGTCCAGGTTCTCGCGGATCGACAGGTCTTCCCAGTAAGAGAAACGCTGCGTCATGTAGCCCACGTTGCGCTTGATCTCGGCGGACTCCTTGATGATGTCGAAGCCCAGGCAGGTGCCCGCGCCGGAGTCCGGTGTCAGCAGTCCGCACATCATGCGGATCGAGGTGGTCTTGCCGCTGCCGTTCGGGCCCAGGAAGCCGAAGATCTCGCCACGGGCCACTTGCATCGTCAGGTCGTTGACCACGTGCTTGTCGCCGAAGCGCTTGTTGAGGCCGTGCACGTCGATGGCCAGTTCGCCGTTCATGATTGCGTGACCTCGACAGGCTGGCCAGGGCGCAGCTTCGGTGCTTCGGCGGGGTCCGGACGTGCCTCGATCAGGAACACGAGCTTGCGGCGTGTCTCGTTGCTGTAGATGACCGGTGGCGTGAACTCGGCTTCGTTCGAGATATAGGTGATCTTTGCCGCCACCGGGGCCGCGCAACCGTCGCAGCGGATATGGACGGCCTGCCCGTTCTTGAGCGCGCCGACCACGGTCTCAGGTACGTAGAAGCGCACCTTGACGTTTGTGACGGGCAACATGCGGACCACGGTGCTGCCCGCGGGCACCCACTCGCCGGGGCGGAACGGCACGTCATAGACCAGGCCCGGCACCGTGGCATTGACGAACTTGCGCGAGAGCTTCCACTCGGCCTGCGTCAGCGCCGCACGCGCGGCATCCACCTGCGCGCTTTGCGCGGCAAGCTGGTCCTTGCGACCCGGCAGGCGTGCGACGTCGATATCGCGCTGCAACTCCCGCACGCGTGCCGCATCCGCATCCGCCGTGGCGCGGCTGTCGTCGAGCTGCTGCCTGGAGACGCCGCCGATCTCGAACTGGGCTTCGTCGCGCCGGCGTTGCGCCGCGCTGCGTTGGGCCTGCGCCTGCGCCTGCGACAGTTGCGCCTGGGTCACGGCCACTTCCACGGGGCGCTTGCCAATCTGGATATCGGCAAGCTGTGCCTCGGCCGCACGTAGCTGCTCGGCGGCTTGTTGCCGCGCGGCGCGTTCGTCGTCGGATTCCAGCACGAATAGGGGCGCACCATCGGCCACCTGCTGGCCACGGTCGACCGACAGCTTTTCCAGGCGGCCCGCGAATGGCGACGCCACAGAGACGAACTCGCCCTCCACGTAGCCTTGCCAACTGACGGGCTTGTCATTGCCGCACGCGGCCAGTGCCGCTGCCATGATCAGCAGGGACCACGCATGACGGGGGACGGGATAGGACATACGGGCTCCGGGTGGGCTTATTTGTCTTGGGACGGGGTGCCGGCGGACAGCCCGTGGGTGAGCAGGGTGGTGACGTGGCGCACGAGCGTTTCGGTATCGATATCGGCCGCGCCGGGGAGGCTGCGCCAGATGTGCGTGGTGGCGGGCGGCAGCAGCGCCAGCCCGATCAGCGACACCATGACAAGGGCCGGTTCGAGCCCCGGGGTCAGCTTGCCTTGCGCGTGTGCGGCTGCCAGTGGCCCCATGATCAGCGAGGCACGCCGCAGGGCCACGCGCTCGACCATCCGCTCGCGCAGATGGCCATCGGTACCGACGATCTCCCGGATCCACAGGCCCGGAAACCACGGCGTGGCGGACGCCGTGCGGATCAATTGGCCCGCCAGCGCCGGGATTACTGTCACGATGTCACCGGCGTGCCCGGCCAGGGTCTCGAACACCTGCTCGAACAGCGGCTCCAGCCGTTCGTCGAAGACGGCATCGAGCAGTAGCTCCCGATCGTGGAAGTAGTAGTGGACCAGTGCCGGCGTGACGCCAGCTTCGGCGGCGATCGCCTTGGTGGAGGTGGCGGCCACGCCGTGGCGCGCGAACAGGGTGACGGCGGCGTCGATCAGGCGGTTACGCTGATCGGCATCATTGGCGTTGGCCGTGGGGCGTCCCGGCCGGCGCTGTCGCGGTGCCGGGGACGGATCGGACGAGGACTTGGCTGGCATCAGTCAACTCCAGACGGTATCGAGTAGATATTAATTTTCGAATTAATTAATTCAAGATCGGTTACAAAGTTGAGTGAGAGCGCAGCGCGTTGGATATGCTGCATTGCAACAATTCACGGTAGACATGTCATGGGGCTTTGGCTAAGCTGCCCGCCAATCCATTGGATGCCTGCATGCGCGCATCCACTGCCCCCAATTCCTATGTCGCGTTCTTGTCCGCCAGCCGCTCCGCAGCGGTTGCGCCCGAGCTTTGCCCGCCGCTTTGCCGTCCCGTTTGCCGCCTTGCTGGTGGCGGGCGGGCTTGCTTTGCCGTGGGCGGCGCAAGCGCAGGAAGCCACCGGGCCAGGGCAGGAAGCCGTGTCCGATGTGGAAAGCCCGTTCGCCATCCATGGGCAGACCACGTATATCTGGCAGCGCAAGCCGTCTTTCGGCGCGGGGTACTCCGGCGAGAACAGCCTGACGCCCGATCGTGCCAAGAGCTATTCGTTCACGGCCACGCTCGACCTGGGATTGCGGCTCTGGCAGGGCGCCGAGTTCCATTTCAATCCGGAGGTGGCCCAGGGCGTGCCGTTCTCCGAACTGCATGGCGTGGGTGGCCCTTCCAATGGCGAACTGGCCAAGACGGCCAGCACCAATCCGAAGTTCTACCGCGCACGGGCCTTCATTCGTCAGACGTGGGGGCTGGGAGGCGGCGAGGAAAAGCTCGAGGCCGATTTCAACCAGTTCGCCCGCACCGTCGACAAGCAACGCGTGGTGCTGACCGCCGGCAACTTTAGCGTGCTCGATGTCTTCGATCAGAACCCCTACGGGTCCGATCCACGCACGCAGTTCATGAACTGGTCGTTCCTGACGCACGGTTCGTTCGACTACGCGGCGGATGCGCGAGGCTACAACTGGGGGGCTTCGGTCGAGTACATCGGCGATGGCTGGTCGGCGCGTTTCGGCCGTTTCCTGCAGCCGCTCGAATCAAATGGCCAGGAGCTCGACACGCGCATGTTCGAGCACTACGGCGACGTGCTGGAACTCGAAAAGCGCTACCAGATCGGTGGCCGCCCTGGCCAGGCCCGGCTGCTGCTGTGGCGTAACAAGGCGAAGATGGGGGCGTTCAACGACGCCATCGCTTTCGGACTGGCCAACAACGTGACGCCGGACGTGGCCGACGTGCGCCGCGAACACGCGAAGGTGGGCGTGGGGCTTGCGTTCCTGCAGGAGGTCAACGATTCACTGGGCCTGTTCCTGCGGGCCAACTGGTCCGACGACAAGACCGAAACCTACGCGTTCACGGAAATCGGCCGGCAGGTGGCGTGGGGCGGCACGCTCAAGGGAACGGCGTGGGGTCGTCCCAAAGACGAGGTGGGGCTGGGGATGGCGATCAACATGCTTGGGTCCAACCATCGCAACTATCTGGCGGCGGGTGGTCTGGGCGCGTTCCTGGGGGATGGGGCGCTCAACTACGGCCCCGAGCAGGTATTCGAGATCTACTACAGCTTCGCGGTCTGGAAGACGCTGAGCCTGAGCCCGGACTTCCAGTACATGCGGAACCCGGGCTACAACCGGGATCGCGGGCCCGCCAAGTTCATCGGCATCCGGGCCCACGCGGAGTTTTGAGTCAGTGCGGTCCTACTGCCGCGCATTGCGCCGGTTGTCCGGCCACGGCGTGTTGTAGTTGGTGCGGAACGGATTGATGTCCAGCCCGCCGCGGCGCGTGTAGCGTGCGTAGACCGCGAGCTTCACCGGCTTGCACATGCGCATGACGTCCGTGAAGATCCGCTCGACGCACTGCTCGTGGAACTCGTTATGGTTCCGGAACGAGATCAGGTACTTGAGCAGACCTTCCTGATCGATCGGCGCGCCCACGTAGCGGATCTGCACGCTACCCCAGTCTGGCTGGCCCGTGACCAGGCAGTTCGACTTGAGCAGGTGCGACACCAGCGTTTCCTCCACCGGCGACTCTTCCTGTTCGGCCGACAGCAGCGTCGGATCGGGTTCGTAGATATCGGTCTCGATGTCGAGCCGGTCCAGCAGCAGCCCGTCCAGTTCGCCCATCTTCTGCGTGCCAAGGTCGGCCTCGGTCACCAGCCGGACCTGCACCGTGCCGCCCGTGGCCTCGGAGAGGTCGTGATGCAGCAACTGCTGCAGCGCCTCGGGCGAAGCGATCTTGGTCTGGTTGAACGAGTTCAGGTACAGCTTGAACGACTTCGACTCGACGATGTTCGGCGTATCGGCAGGAATGATGAACGTGGCCAGCGCCACCTGCGGCTTGCCCTTCAGGTTCAGCCACGATACCTCGTAGGCATTCCAGATATCCACGCCGAAGAAGGGCAGCGCGCGCCCTTCCGGCAGGCCGATCTCCGCGCGTTTCGGCTGGCGCGGGATCGGGAACAGCAATGATGCGTCGTATTCGGTCTTGTACGCCGAGGGCTTGCCCAGCGGCGAGTGCTCAGGAAGCGTCATGATCGGGGGCGTCAGGAAAGGAACAGCTTGTAGACGGGGTTGTCGGTCTCATCCCAGTGTACGTAACCGAGCGTCGAAAGGAAGCTGCGGAACGCGCGCTTCTCGTTCTTCGGCACCTGGATGCCGACCAGGATGTTCGACGTATCCGCGCCCTGGTTCCGGTAGTGGAACAGGCTGATGTTCCAGTTCGGGCTCATGCTGGACAGGAACTTCATCAGCGCGCCCGGGCGCTCCGGGAACTCGAAGCGATACAGCAGTTCGTCATGCGCCAGCGGCGAATGGCCGCCGACCATGTAGCGGATGTGCTGCTTGGCCAGTTCGTCGTTCGACAGGTCGAGCGTGTCAAAGCCATGGCGGCGGAAGTTGGCGGCGATCTTGTCGCTCTCCGCGCGGCTGGCGATCTGCACGCCGACGAAGATATGCGCCACGCCCTTGTCGGCGATGCGGTAGTTGAACTCGGTCACGCTGCGCGTGCCGACCTGTTCGCAGAAGCGCTTGAAGCTGCCGCGTTCCTCGGGGATCGTCACGGCGAAGACCGCTTCGCGCGCTTCACCCACTTCGGCGCGCTCGGCCACAAAGCGCAGGCGGTCGAAGTTCATATTGGCGCCGCAGGCGATCGCCACCAGGTGCTGGTGCTTGAGCTTCTCGCGCTCGGCGTACGCCTTGAGGCCGGCCACGGCCAGCGCGCCGGCCGGCTCGAGGATGCTGCGGGTGTCCTGGAACACATCCTTCAGGCCCGCGCAGATCGCATCGGTATCGACCAGGATGATGTCGTCGACCAGTTCACGCGTGATGCGGAACGTTTCCTTGCCCACCAGCTTGACGGCGGTACCGTCCGAGAACAGGCCCACATCCTTCAGTTCCACGCGCTTGCCGGCGTCCACCGAGCGCTTCATGGCATCGGAATCGAAGGTCTGCACGCCGATCACCTTGATCTCGGGGCGCACCGCCTTGACGTAGGCGGCGATGCCGGAGATCAGGCCGCCGCCGCCGATGGCGACAAAGATCGCGTGGATCGGGCCAGGGTGCTGGCGCAGGATCTCCATCGCGATGGTGCCCTGGCCGGCGATGACCTCGGGGTCGTCAAACGGGTGGATGAACGCGAGCTTGTGCTTCTTCTCGAGTTCGGCCGCGTGCAGGTAGGCATCGCTGTACGACTCACCGTGCAGAACGATCTGCACCCACTCGCCGCCGCGCTCGCGCACGGCGTCGATCTTCACCTGCGGCGTGGTGGTCGGCATGGCGATGATCGCCTTGCACTGCATGCGGGCCGCCGCCAGCGCCACGCCCTGGGCGTGGTTGCCTGCCGAAGCAGCGATCACGCCGCGCTTGAGTTCCTCGGGCGTGAGGGACGCCATCTTGTTGTACGCCCCCCGCAACTTGAACGAGAACACCGGCTGGGTGTCCTCGCGCTTGAACCAGACCGCATTGCCGGTGCGTGCCGACAGCGCGGGCGCATAGGTCAATTCGGTCTCCTGGGCCACGTCATAGACCTTGGCGGTCAGGATTTTTTTCAGATAGTCGGGCTTGGCGGGCGTGCGGGTCATGGTCTGCGGAGTGCGGCGCCGGGGGGCAGCGGCAAAAAAACCGGAAAAATCGGCGGAAACCGCCAATGATAATGGATGGCGCACTTGGCAGTGCCAGGTTGGCAGTTGCCGTGCGACGGGTGCAGTGACAGCCACAGTTGTAGGACAGCGTCCGGCTGACACCTTCCAAATCGACGTGTTACGGTCTTGCGTGATGTCTTCGCTACCTCTCATCGAACCCGATACCGCGCTGTTTCTGGATTTCGACGGCACGCTGGCTGACCTCGCGCCACGCCCCGAGCTGGTGCAGGTCGAGCCGGAACTGGTTGGCACGCTGCGCGCGCTGCACACCTGCCTGGACGGCGCCCTGGCCATTATCTCGGGCCGGCCCGTTGCCGAGCTCGATGGCTTCCTGCAGCCGCTGAGGCTCCCCGCGGCAGGCGTGCACGGCGCCGAACTGCGCCATGACGGCGAAGCGCTGTTCATGCCACCGGCCCCGGGCATCACGGCATTGATGCCGAGGCTCGAAGCCTTCGTCGCGCGCCATCCCGGCCTACGCATCGAGCGGAAATCCGTGGCAGTCGCCATTCACTATCGACAGGCTCCGGAACTCGAGGCACAGGTGCGAGCGATGGTGGCCGACACCCTGCACGACGTGGATGGGCTGGAAGGCTTGCCCGGAAAAATGGTTGTCGAGATCAAGCCTGCCGGCGTCGACAAGGGGGGCGCGATCGCCGCGTTCATGCGCATGGCCCCCTTCGAAGGACGCAAGCCGCTGTTCGCGGGTGACGATGTCACCGACGAAGCCGGTTTCGTTGTGGCGCGTGAACTCGGCGGGGTGGGCGTGCTGGTTGGCGAGCGCGCCACCGCCGCCACGGTCAGCGTGACCGGGCCCGCTGCGTTGCGTTGCTGGCTTCATCGATCCGCCCATGCTCTTCTGGCGCTCAGGGCGCAACGCGGCGGCAAGCCGCAGTCCGTCTCATCCACTTCGTCCGAAACGGAGGACTCGCTGTGAACGCCCCCCCCACACCTGCCGCGCATCATCCAGAAGCGCCCGCTTTCAATACCGATACCAACTGCACTGGCCGTCACGCCGATCCGTCGCTATCGCTCGGGATGATTGGCAACTGCGCATTCTCGGCACTGGTCGACGGACGCGGCCGCATCGTCTGGTGTTGCCTGCCGCGCTACGATGCCGACCCCGTTTTCAATGCGCTGCTCGATTCGAGCGAGAACGGTGGCCACTTTTCCATCGAGGTGGAAGACCTGGCGAAGTCCACGCAGTGGTACGAGCCGAATACGGCCATCCTGCGCACGCGCCTGTACGACAAGCATGGTCACTGCCTGGAAATCACCGACTTCTGCCCTCGGTTCTTCCGGCTCGGACGCTATTTCCGCCCGCTGACGCTGGTGCGGCGGATCCGGCCGGTCCGTGGCGCGCCACGGGTGCGGGTCACGGTGGCACCGCGCTTCAACTGGGGCCGGATCAAGCCGCAGATGACACGCGGCAGCAGCCATGTGCGCTATATCGGCGAGGACCTGACGCTGCGGATGACCACAGACGCGCCGCTGGCCTATGTGCTGTCGAACACGCCGTTCCTGGTCACGCGCAACTACAACTTCATTCTCGGGCCAGATGAAACGCTGGCGCATGGCGTGGAGGAGACCGCGCGCGACTTCGAACAGGAGACCACGTCCTACTGGCGTATCTGGAGCCGCCGGCTGGCCGTGCCGCGCGAATGGCAGGACGCCGTGATCCGCGCGGCGATCACGCTGAAGATGTCGCTCTACGAGGAGACTGGCGCGATCGTCGCGGCGATGACAACGAGCATTCCCGAGGCGCCCGGCAGCGGCCGGAACTGGGACTACCGCTACTGCTGGTTGCGCGACGCGTTCTTCGTGGTGCGCGCGCTCAACAGCCTGTCCGAAGTCGGCACGATGGAGGACTACATGCGCTGGCTGACGAATGTCGTCGTGCAGGCGCAGGATGGCCATATCCAGCCGCTCTACGGCATCGGGCTCGAACGCGAGCTGCCGGAGAGCGTCCTCGATCATCTGGGCGGATATCGCAATATGGGCCCGGTGCGCGTGGGCAACCAGGCGCAGGAGCATTTCCAGCACGATGTCTACGGCAACGTGGTGCTCGGCGCCGCGCAGGCGTTTCACGACCACCGGCTGCTGCATCGTGGCGGCCTGACGGAATTCCACCGGCTCGAGGACGTCGGCGAGCAGGCGGTGCGCGTGTTCGGCACGCCGGACGCGGGCATGTGGGAGTTGCGCACGCGCGCGCGGGTCCATACGTCTTCGGCGCTGATGAGCTGGGCAGCCTGCGACCGGCTGGCCAAGATCGCCACCAAGCTCGAGCACCCGCAGCGCGCCGCGTACTGGGCGGAACATGCCGACCGCATGAAGCAACGCATCCTGGCCGAATCGTGGAGCGAGTCGCGACAGGCTTTCGCGGAGAGTTTCGGCGGTAACGTGCTCGACGCCAGCGTGCTGCTGATGGCGGAAGTGAATTTCATCGACCCGAAGGACCCGCGTTTCATTGCGACGCTGAAGGCGCTCGAGGAAACGCTCTGCGACGGACCGTACATGCGGCGCTACGAGGCGCCGGACGACTTTGGCAAGCCCGAGACAGCCTTCAATATCTGCACGTTCTGGCGCATCGACGCGCTGGCACGCATCGGCCGTCGCGAGGAAGCGCGCGAAATCTTCGAGGCCATGCTGGCGGCGCGCAATCCGCTCGGGTTGTTGTCGGAGGACACGCACCCGGTCACGGGCGAGATGTGGGGCAACTTCCCCCAGACCTATTCGATGGTCGGCCTGATCAATGGCGCCGTACGGCTGTCGGCCCCCTGGGACAGCGTGATTTGAACGAGGAGTGGATCTCAACCAGAAGCGAGATATGGGAAGACTAGTAGCCGTATCGAACCGGGTTGCCGACCCGCGGAATCATGCGGCGGGCGGACTTGCCGTCGCGCTGTCCGACACGTTGAACAAGACCGGTGGATTGTGGTTCGGCTGGAGCGGCAAGGTAGTGGACGCCAGCCGCGGCGGCACGCCCGGAGAGGGCGAGCTGCACCAGATCCAGGCCGGCAATGTCACGCTGGCCACGGTGGATCTGAGCCGGGAGGACTTCGAGTCCTACTACCTGGGCTACAGCAATGGCGTGCTGTGGCCGGTATTCCACTATCGGGTGGACCTGGCCGACTTCGATTCCGGCGGCAACCTGAATGCCTACCGCCGCGTGAACCAGCTTTTCGCGCGCAAGCTGGCGCCGCTGCTCAAGCCCGACGATGTGATCTGGATCCACGACTATCACCTGATTCCGCTGGCTGCGGAATTGCGGGCGATCGGTTGCGGCCAGCGCATTGGCTTCTTCCTGCATATCCCGCTGCCGCCACGGCTGATCCTGGCTACCATTCCGCAGCACGAGTGGCTGATGCGCGCGCTGTTTGCCTATGACCTGCTCGGCTTCCAGAGCCACGACGATGTCGAGCACTTCTCCCGCTATGTGCAGGGCGAGGCCGGCGCCGAACCGATGGGCGAATACCGCTTCCGTGCATTCCATCGCACCGTGCGTGCGCAGGCGTTTCCGATCGGTATCGATGTCGACGAGTTCATCGAACTGGGCCGCGCCGACGAAGCGCGCGAGACCTACGAGATGATGCGCGGCCAGTACGCGCGACGCAGGCTGCTGCTTGGCATCGACCGCCTCGATTACTCGAAGGGCCTGCCCCAGCGGCTCAAGGCTTTCCAGACGCTGCTGGCCGAGTACCCCGAGAACCGTTCAAGCGCCACGCTGATCCAGATCGCCGCGCCGTCACGGGAATCGGTCGACGCCTATGCGGACCTGCGGCGCGACATGGAAGGCATCACCGGCGCGATCAACGGCGAGTATGGCGAGCTGGACTGGATGCCGGTGCGCTACATCCACCGCTCCACCGCGCGTCGCCGCCTGCCGGGCCTGTGCCGTGCGTGCAACGTGGCGCTGGTGACGCCATTGCGCGACGGCATGAACCTCGTCGCCAAGGAATACATCGCGGCCCAGGACCCGGAGGATCCCGGGGTGCTGGTGCTGTCCCGCTTCGCGGGCGCGGCGGAACAGCTCAAGGAAGCGCTGCTGGTCAATCCATACGACACGCGTGCCACCGCGCAGGCGATCCAGCAGGCACTGCATATGTCGCTGTCAGAGCGCCAGGCGCGTCACCAGAAGCTGCTGGAGCGGATTCGCCAGCAGGATGTGCACTGGTGGAGCGGGGAATATCTGCGGGCGCTAATGGAGACGGAAGGGGGGTGATGGTTGAGGCCGCAGGCAGGCGCCGCTAAATCCGCAGCGCCTACACCTACTTCAGATCGCCCGGCACATCCACATCCCGGAACGGACCATCGTCGTCGGTCAGGATGCGCGTCACTGGTTGTGACTTGAGCAGTGCGCGGGCGCCTTCGTCGCCGTCGAGCTTCAGCAGTTCCTCGCGCCATGCGGCGCCAAAACCGACCGGGTGCCCACGCTGGCCATCACGCCACGGCGCGGCGATGGTGTCGCGCGACGTGATCGTCAGTGCCACGGCGCGCACCAGTTCCATCGATAGCCACGGCATGTCCGCCAGTGCCACGACCCAGCCGCGCGCATCGGCGCAGGCCGTCACGCCAGCGCGTAGCGCCGCGCCCATGCCGGCCTCGGCGTCTGCGGATTCGACTACCTTGCAGCCGCCGCGGCGCAGCTCTTCCGATAGCTCGGGATTGCCGGGGCGCACCACGGCGATCGAACCCGGTAGCGCCGCCGCAAGCGTTCGCGCGCTGCGCCATGCCACGGTGCGGCCGTCGGGCAGTTTCTCGAGCAGTTTGTTGCGTGCGCCAGCCGGGTCGAAGCGTCGGCCAAAGCCGGCCGCCAGCAGGATGCCGATGGGCAGGTCGGATTGAGAGAGCACGGGCTTCGTCATGGCTGTGCCGCCGAAGCGGTGGGCAGGATTGGGCAGGCCGCCTCGCCAGCGGCGATTTCCCGCGCCGCTTTCGCGCCTTCGACTTGAAGGATGTCAGGGAGCGAGACGTGGTTCTTGGCCGCGACCACTTCGGCCAGGATCGAGATCGCAATCTCCGGCGGCGTGCGGCTGCCGATGTAGATACCCACCGGCCCATGCAATCGCGCGAGCTGCAGCTCTGTCAGGTCGAATTCCTTGAGCCGCTCGCGGCGCGCGTGGTTGTTGCGTCGCGAGCCGAGCGCGCCGACATAGAACGCCGGCGTGCGCAGCGCTTCCATCAGGGCCAGGTCGTCGAGCTTGGGGTCGTGCGTCAGCGCGATCACCGCGCAGCGCTCGTCGAGCTTCATCTCCATGACCGTGTCGTCCGGCATGGTGCGGACCATCGTCACCCCCGCGATGTCCCAGGTCTCGGTGTATTCCTCGCGCGGATCGCAGACAGTGACCTGGAAGCCAAGCCCCACGGCGATCTGGCACAGGTACTTCGACAGCTGGCCGGCGCCGATCACCAGCATCCGGTAGCGCGGGCCGTGGATCGTCAGCAGGGTCTTGCCGTCGAACGCCAGGCCGTCGGTGGCCTCGGCTGGCCCGAGCGTTGCCGCACCGGTTGCCATGTCGAGCGTGCGGGCGATGAGCCTGCCGTTCTCCACCGCGTCGAGCAGATCGACGATGCCACTGGCCGCAGACAGCGGCTCGGTCACCAGCTCGATCGTGCCACCGCAAGGCAGGCCGAAGCGGTGCGCTTCCTCCGCGCTGATGCCGTACTTGATCGCTTCGGGGAGGCCCGAATGGATGCCCTCGTGCCGAACGCGGTCGATGATGTCGTCCTCGATGCAGCCGCCGGAAACCGAGCCCACCACGTGGCCATCGTCACGCACGGCCAGCATCGCGCCTTCGGGGCGGGGCGACGACCCCCAGGTTCTGACGACTGTCACCAGCAATACGCCATGCCCTTCCTGCTGCCAGCGCACGCTGCATTTCAGGACTTCGAGATCCACGCTGTCCATGATCGTTTCCGCTTTGTTCCTGTGTCATCGCCGCCGTCGGTCGTTTTCCCCGCGTCGGCTGATTGTTCCGTTTCCGTATTGTCGTCGTCTTCATTCGCGCCACCGCCACCAACCGCCTCGGTGAAGCGGGCGAAGAATGTATCGGCCATCTTGCGCGCGGCGGCATCCACCAGCCGCGAGCCGATCTGCGCGATCTTGCCGCCGACCTGCGCGTGAACCACGTAGGTGAGCAGCGTCTCGTCGCCTTCGGGCGTGAGCTTGACCTGCGCGGACCCCTTACCAAATCCGGCCGCGCCGCCCTGTCCGTCGAACTGGATCGTGTAGCTCTCCGGCGCCTGGATGTCCTGCAGCGCCATGCGCCCCTTGAAGCGCGCCTTGACCGGTCCGACGGCGGCGGTCAGCGCCAGTTGGTAGGCGTTGTCGCCGTCGGGCTCGATGCTCTCACATCCCGGAATACATTGCTTGAGCAGCGCTGTGTCGTTCAGTGCATCCCAGGCGACCTGCTGGGGCACGGGCAGTCGCTGGGTCTGGGTCATTTCCATGATGGATATCCTGGTTGGGGGCGTGATGCTTTGACAGGCGGAACGCGCGCGGGATCGGCCAGCAGCGATTCCAGCGCGAACAGGCTGTCCAGGTTGTGCGCCGCACGCAGCGCGTCGACGTGGGGCAGGATCGCCTGGATGCCGCGCGCCTGCGGCGTGAAGCCTTCATAGCGCAGCAGCGGATTGAGCCAGATGATGCGATGCGCAAATCGGCGCAGGCGGGCCATCTCCTGTTCGAGCAGATCGATGTGCTCCAGATCGATACCGTCGCTGACCAGCAGCACCGTGGCGCGGCCGGACAGCGTGCGACGCGCCCATTGCCGGTTGAACGTGGCCAGCGCGGCACCGATTCGGGTGCCGCCAGCCCAGTCACGGACCTGTTCGGTGATCAGGTTCACCGCGTCGTCCGGATCGCGTTCGCGTAGCGCGCGCGTCACGTTGGTCAGCCGCGTGCCAAACAGGAAGACGTGCAGTCGCTCGCGGGACTGCGTCAGCGCGTGGCAGAAGTAGAGGACGGCGCGCGAGTACTGGCTCATCGAGCCAGAGATATCGAGCAGCAGGACCACGGGCGGCTTGCGCTCGGCACGCTTGCGGTACTTCCAGCGCAGCCATTCACCATGCTGGCGCACCGCCAGTCGCGCGCTCGCGCGCAGGTCGGCGTGCGTCCCGCAGGTGGATGGGCGCAGACGCCGTGTCTTCTGCAGGGCCAGACGCGCGCGCCGTGTGCGCACCAGATGCTGGAGCGCGCGCCACTCTTCGGCGTTCAGGGTTTCGAAGTCGCGCCCCGCCAGACGCTCCTGATCGGAGAACGTAAGCGGGGCGGTGAAGCGTTCCTCACGGGGCGGCTGGTCCGGCTTTGGCGATGGCGGTTGCCGGGCGGCCAGGGCATCGGCCAGGCGGTTGCTGCGTCGGGGCGGCGGAATCCCGGCATCGACGCGCGGCAGCAGCATCGCCCGCAGCTTGCTTTCCCAGTCGGGGTCGCGCCAGAACAGGTCGAAGGCGGCATCGAACAGCGGGCGCTGATCGGGGCCCGATAGCACCAGCGCCGCCAGCGCGGCCCGCACTTCGTCGCGCGCGCCGATATCGATATGCCGCAGGGCTTCCAATGCATCGACGGCATGCGCTGGCGATAGCCCGAACCCGGTGTCACGCAGCAGCCGCATGAAATGCGTGACGTTGCGGGCCAGCATCGGCAGCGGGGGCGGCGTGCCCGATGTGTCCGGTCGGGAAAAGGGGGCAAACGGGGCAGAGGGGGCGGAAGGTACGGCGCGTGGCATGGTCAGCCTGCTGGTGCTGCCCCGGCGAGCAGTTCGGCGATGGTCGGTCCGTCCGCGCGTGCCAAGTCGTCCTGATACTTGAGCAGGACGCCTAGCGTGTCGCGCACCGATTGCGGATCGAGTTCGGTCACGCCCAGCGCGGCCAGCGCGCGACACCAGTCGATGGCCTCGGCAATGCCGGGAGCCTTGAACAGGTCGATGCCACGCAGCCGGTGGATGAAATCGACGGCCTGCCGTTGCAGGGCCATCGCCGCTTCGGGCGCGCGCGCCGCGACGATCTGCAACTCGCGGTCGCGGCCCGGGTAACCCATCCACTGGTAAAGGCAGCGACGTTTGAGCGCGTCATGCACCTCGCGCGTGCGGTTCGATGTGATCACGATCAGTGGCGGACGTTCGGCCTGGACCACGCCGATTTCGGGGATCGACACCTGGTATTCGGACAGGACTTCGAGTAGAAACGCCTCGAACGGTTCGTCGGCGCGGTCGATTTCGTCGATCAGCAGCACGCGCGGCACGTTCGGCGCGGCAGGGTCCGGCAACAGCGCCTCAAGCAGCGGGCGCTTGAGCAGGTAGTCGTCGTGATAGAGCGATTGCTGCTCGGGCCGTTCGCCACGCGCTTCGGCTAGCCGAAGCGCCATGATCTGGCGCGGGTAGTCCCATTCGTAGAGCGCGCTGGCGGCGTCGAGACCTTCATAGCATTGCAGGCGCAGCAGCCGCGTGCCGAGCGCGCGCGCCATGGCTTGCGCCAGCGCTGTCTTGCCGACACCGGGCTCGCCTTCGAGAAAAAGCGGGCGTTGCATCCGAAGCGCGAGATACAGCACGGTGGCCGTCTCGCGGTCGGCGAAATATTGCTGCTTTTCGAGCAGCGAGAGGGTTTGGTCGATCGAGGTGGGGAGCATGGTGAGAATGCGAGTTCCGTCGCTATGCGCACCTCTCTCCCGCCGCGCGGGAGAGAGGTACAAACACGACGCAGCCTTAGCCCTTCAGCGCCTGCTCCACGGCTCGCGCCGCCAGCACGGGGATCAGATGCGCGCGGTACTCGGCAGATGCATGCAGGTCCACGTTGAGGCCAGACGGGTCCATCTTCACGGCTCGGGCGGCAGCCGGCGTGAAGCTGGCCGCCAATGCCTGCTCGAGCGCCGGCGCCCGGAACACGCTGTCTGCCGCGCCGGTCACCGCCACGCGCACGGTCTTGCCGGTGCGCGCGACCATCACGCCAACCAGCGCGAAGCGCGATGCGGGGTTGCGGAACTTGATGTAGGCAGCCTGATCCGGCGACGGGAAACGCACCGCGGTGATCAACTCGTCGGGCTCGAGCGCTGTTTCATAGAGCCCCTTGAAAAAGTCGTCCGCCGCGATGCTGCGACGATCGGTGACGACCGTCGCGTTCAGCCCGAGCACGGCGGCGGGATAGTCCGCCGCCGGGTCGTCATTGGCGAGTGAGCCACCGATCGTCCCCATCGCGCGTACCTGCCGGTCGCCGATGCCGTTGGCCAGCGCGGCCAGCGCCGGAATGCGGCGCATCACGTCGGCATTGGCCGCCACATCGGCATGGCGCGTGGCGGCGCCGATCACCAGCGCGTCACCCTCGACGCGAATCCCGTTCATGCCCGGAATGCGCGATACATCGACCAGCGTCGACGGCGAAGCCAGGCGCAGCTTCATCGCCGCCAGCAGGCTTTGACCACCAGCCAGGAACTTGGCGTCGCCATCGGCCTTCAGCTTGGCCACCGCGGCATTGGCGTCGGCGGCACGTTCATACTGAAATGCATACATGTTGTGCTCTCCCCGGTTACGCGGTGCCAGATTGCGCGGACTGGATGGCTTGCCACACGCGATGCGGCGTGGCAGGCATCTGCAGATCGTGTACGCCGAGCGGCGACAAGGCGTCGACCATGGCGTTGATGAAGGCCGGTGGCGAGCCGATCGCGCCGGCTTCGCCGCAGCCTTTCACGCCGAGCGGATTGTGCGTGCACGGTGTGCCGGTGGACGTCTCGACGGTGAAGTCGGGCAGGTCTCCGGCGCGTGGCATCGCGTAGTCCATGTACGAACCGGTCAGGAGCTGGCCGCTCTCGGGGTCGTAGACGCACTGTTCGAGCATCGCCTGACCCAGCCCCTGGCCAATGCCGCCATGTACCTGGCCTTCCACGATCATCGGGTTGATCACGTTGCCGAAGTCATCCACAGCGGTGAACTTGACCACGTGCGACTCGCCGGTATCGGGATCGACCTCGACTTCGCAGATGTACGCGCCGGACGGATACGTGAAGTTCGTCGGATCGTAGAACGCGTTCTCGTTCAGGCCTGGCTCAAGCTTGTCGAGCGGGTAGTTGTGCGGCACGTATGCCGTCAGCGCCACCTCGCCGAACGTCTTGGTGCGATCGGTGCCGGCCACGCGGAACACGCCGTCCTTGAACTCGATGTCGGCGTCGGATGCCTCGAGCAGGTGCGCGGCGATCTTCTTGGCCTTGGCCTCGATCTTGTCGAGCGCTTTCATGATCGCCGAGCCGCCCACTGCCAGTGAGCGGGAACCATAGGTCCCCATGCCGAACGGCACGCGGCCCGTATCGCCATGCACGATCTCGACGGCATCCAGTGCGATGCCCAGGCGGTCCGCCACGATCTGCGCGAACGTGGTTTCATGGCCTTGACCGTGGCTGTGCGATCCGGTGAAGACCGTCACGGTGCCCGTCGGATGCACGCGGATCTCGCCCACCTCGAACAGCCCGGCACGCGCGCCCAGCGCTCCGGCGATATTCGAGGGCGCAAGCCCGCAGGCCTCGATGTAGCACGAGTAGCCGAGCCCGCGCAGCTTGCCGCGTTGCTTCGCTTCCGCGCGCCGGGCCGGGAATCCCGCCACGTCGGCCAGTTCCTCCGCGCGAGCCAGGCAGGGCTCGTAGTCGCCGGTGTCGTAGGTCAGACCCACCGGAGTGGCATACGGGAAGGTGCGGATGAAGTTTTTGCGGCGCAGCGTGGCCGGATCGACGTTGGTCTCGCGCGCGGCCGCTTCCACCAGCCGCTCGACGACGTAGGTGGCCTCGGGGCGTCCCGCGCCGCGATAGGCATCGACGGGGGACGTGTTGGTGAACACCGCGTGGACTTCGGCATAGATCGCCGGCGTGGCGTATTGGCCGGCCAGGAGTGTCGCGTAGAGGATCGTCGGCACGCTACTGGCGAACGTCGACAGGTACGCGCCCATGTTGGCGATGGTGTGCACGCGCATCGCCAGGAAGTTGCCGTCGGCGTCGAGCGCGAGTTCAGCCTTGGTCACATGATCGCGACCATGGGCGTCGGTCAGGAAGGACTCGGAGCGTTCCGCAGTCCACTTGATCGGACGTCCCACCTTTTTCGATGCCCAGGTCAGTGCCACGTCCTCGGGGTAGAGGAAGATCTTCGAGCCGAAGCCGCCGCCCACGTCCGGCGCGATGATGCGCAGGCGCGACTCGGGCAGGCCCAGCACGAATGCCCCCATCAACAGCCGCTCCACGTGCGGGTTCTGGTTGGCGACGTAGACCGTGTAGCCGTCATCCTGGCGCGTATAGCTGGCATTGACCGCGCGCGGTTCGATCGCGTTCGGGATCAGCCGGTTGTTGACGATCTGCAGCGTGGTCACGTGAGCGGCCTTGGCGAATGCCGCGTCCGTGGCTGCCTTGTCGCCGTGGCCCCACGTGTAGCAGGTGTTGGCGGGGACATCGTCGTGGACGAGTGAAGCTGCCGACGAGGCATTGGCCAGGCCGATCACGGCTGGCAGTTCCTCGTAGTCGACAACGATCTTCTCGGAGGCGTCGCGTGCCTGCTGGAGCGATTCTGCGACGACCAGCGCCACCTGGTCGCCCACGTGGCGCACCTTGCCGTGCGCCAGCGAGGGGTGGGGCGGTTCTTTCATCGGCGAGCCGTCGATGCTGTGGATCAGCCAGCCGCAGGGCAGGCCGCCGACCTTGTCGGCTGCCATGTCATCGCCAGTCAGCACGGCGATCACGCCGGGCGAGGCCGCCGCCTCGGACGTGTCGATCGACTTGATGCGCGCGTGAGCATGCGGCGAGCGCAGGAAATAACCGTAGCTCTGGTGCGGCAGGACGACATCGTCGGTGTACTGGCCGTTGCCGGTCAGGAAGCGATAGTCTTCCTTGCGGCGGACCGGCGAACCGATCAGCTTTTCGGGTGCGTTCATGGCCGGTCTCCTTATTCCGCGCTGGCCACGGCCGCCGAGCCCTGCATGGCCGCCTGACCTTGCTGCACCGCACGCACGATGTTGTGGTAGCCGGTACAGCGGCACAGGTTGCCTTCGAGCTGGTCGCGAATCGCCTGCGCGTCGGCGTTGGGGCGGTCCTTGAGCAGGGCCGTGGCCGCCATCACCATGCCCGGCGTGCAGAAGCCGCATTGCAGGCCGTGGCATTCACGGAACGCTTGCTGTACGGGGTGCATTTCGCCGTTGACGGCCAGGCCCTCGATCGTCGTCACGCTGCCGCCGTCCGCCTGCACCACGAGCACGTTGCAGGACTTCACCGCGCGGCCATCCAGGTGGACGGTGCAGGCGCCGCACTGGGCGGTATCGCAGCCCACGTGCGTGCCGGTGAGGCGCAGGTGTTCGCGCAGGAACTGGACGAGTAGTGTGTGAGGTTCGACCTGGGCGTCAACGGGCTTGCCATTGACCGTCAGGCGGATCGGAATCGCCATGCTTGTCTCCTGTGTGGGTGCACGCATGGCCAGCTCCATCCATCCCGATTCACTGCGCGGGACTGGCCACGACGCGGTACTGCCGTTTGGTTGAGACGGCTATTTCGTGATATTGGTGCTGCCGGGTTTGCCCGGTTTGCGAAAGCGTTGTGAACGATTGGACGCAAAAGGCTCTCCCAGTTAAACACAAAACCACCGGTGCTGCCATGCGGGTTCTCCTGCGATTCGCGGCCCTATGTTCTCTAGCGCATGGACGCCTTCATCCACTGGCTGTTTGACACCCTTGCCCTCCCGACGGTGGGGTTGCCCGCCATTTTCGTGGTCAGCCTGGTGTCGGCCACGCTACTGCCGCTCGGCTCCGAGCCGGCCGTGTTCGGCTACGTCAAGCTCAACCCCGATATGTTCTGGCCGGCCGTGCTGGTGGCCACGCTCGGTAACACGGTCGGCGGGGCCATCGACTGGTGGATGGGTTACGCGGCCAAGCTTGCCGTGGTGCGCTATCGGCTACGGCGCCAGAATCGGCAGCATGAGCGCGAACACGAGCAGCACCTGGAACACCCGAAGAAGGCCAGCAAGCCGGCGCTCGATGCCAAGTACTTCCGCTGGATGCGCCGTTGGGGGCCCCCGACGATGCTGGTGTCGTGGCTTCCTGGTATTGGTGATCCATTGTGCACTTTGGCGGGCTGGCTGCGGATGCCGTTCTGGCCCAGCGTCGGCTATATGGCCATCGGCAAGTTCCTGCGTTATCTGGCGATGACGGGCAGCCTGCTGTGGATTCCGGACTCCTTCTGGCACGGCGTGGGCCAGATCTTCCACCGGTTGTTCTGAGCGGGAATGCGCCGGACGGGCAGAAAACGGCGAGATCCCTGACGAAACCAAGGGTTATAGGGGGTTTTCGGGGTTGTTGCGGTGCGGCAAACATGGGCGTTGAAGTACAATCGCGCTTTAAAGACGAAATCGCGCACCGTCCCCGTGCGCAGCAGGAAGCGGTCCCGCCATGAACGCCCCACTCGTGCTCGATGCCAAGCTCGCCGCCAAGGACGCACCCCCGCGTCTGCGCGAGATCCCCTATAACTACACGTCATTTTCGGATCGCGAGATCGTCATCCGCCTGCTCGGCGAGGAAGCCTGGCGCATCCTGGACGAACTGCGCGGGGAACGCCGCACCGGCCGCTCGGCGCGGATGCTCTACGAGGTGCTCGGCGATATCTGGGTCGTGCGCCGCAACCCGTACCTGCAGGACGACCTGCTCGAAAATCCCAAGCGCCGCCAGATGCTGGTGAGCGCGCTGCACCACCGCCTGGGCGAAATCGAAAAGCGCCGCGCCGCCGACCGTGCCGAGCACGCCGAGCCCGCCGCGGAAGATCGCTCGCACCGTGTGGAGCAGCTGGTTGCGTTCGCCAAGCAGGCGATCGAGGCCTTCAAGCAGGAGTTCTCCGACGCCTACGCGCTGCGCAAGCGCGCCCAGCGCGTGCTGGGCAAGGTGACGCAGCACGACAACATCAAGTTCGACGGACTCTCGCGCGTGTCGCACGTGACCGACGCCACCGACTGGCGCGTCGAGTACCCGTTCGTGGTGCTGACCCCAGATACCGAGGAAGAGATCGCGGGCCTTGTGAAGGGCTGTTTCGAGCTGGGTCTCACCATCATCCCGCGCGGAGGCGGCACCGGGTACACCGGCGGCGCCGTGCCGCTGACGCCGTTCTCTGCCGTCATCAATACGGAAAAGCTGGAGCAGCTTGGCGAAGTCGAGCAGACCGATCTGCCCGGCGTGTCGCGCAAGGTGGCGACGATCTTCTCCGGCGCCGGCGTGGTCACGCGCCGCGTGGCTGATGCCGCCGACAAGGCCGGGCTGGTGTTCGCAGTCGACCCGACCTCGATCGACGCATCGTGCATCGGCGGCAACGTGGCGATGAACGCGGGCGGCAAGAAGGCCGTGCTGTGGGGTACCGCGCTGGACAACCTGGCGTGGTGGCGCATGGTCGATCCCGAGGGCAACTGGCTCGAGATCACCCGGATGGACCACAACCTCGGCAAGATCCACGACGTGCCGGTGGCCACGTTCGAGCTGAAGTGGTCGGACGGTAACCGCAAGCCGGGCGAGAAGGTGCTGCGCACCGAGACGCTGGCGATCGAAGGCCGCAAGTTCCGCAAGGAAGGTCTGGGCAAGGACGTCACCGACAAGTTCCTGGCCGGCCTGCCTGGCGTGCAGAAAGAAGGTTGCGACGGCATCATCACCAGCGCGCGCTGGGTCCTGCACCGGATGCCGAAGCATATGCGCACGGTCTGCCTGGAGTTCTTCGGCCAGCCGCGCGACGCGATTCCGAGCATCGTCGAAATCAAGGACTTCCTCGACGGCGAGTCGAAGCGCGAGGGCGGCGCCATTCTGGCCGGTCTGGAGCATCTGGACGAACGCTATCTGCGCGCGGTGGGCTACGCCACCAAGAGCAAGCGCAACGCGTTCCCGAAGATGGTGCTGATCGGCGATATCGTCGGTGACGACGAGGACGCCGTGGCCCGCGCCACCTCGGAAGTGATCCGCATGGCCAACGGCAAGAGCGGCGAGGGCTTCATCGCGGTGAGCCCCGAGGCCCGCAAGAAGTTCTGGCTCGACCGCTCGCGCACGGCTGCCATCGCGCGCCACACCAACGCCTTCAAGATCAATGAAGACGTGGTGATCCCGCTGCCGCGCATGGGCGAGTACACCGACGGCATCGAGCGCATCAACATCGAGCTGTCGATCAAGAACAAGCTCAAGCTGACCGACGAGCTCGAGGCGTTCTTCGCGCGCGGCAACCTGCCGCTTGGCCGCAGCGACGACGCGAACGAGATTCCCAGCGCCGAACTGCTGGAAGACCGCGTGCAACACGCGCTGACGCTGCTGCGTGAAATCCGCGCGCGCTGGCGCTATCTGCAGGACCACCTCGACACGCCGCTGGCCGCCGCGCGCGCCGCGCTGATCGGGCATGGCCTGGGCCTGCTCGGCCCGGCGTTCGAGCAGCGTCTGCAAACGCAGCCGGATGCGACCGTGTTCCACCTGATGCAGGACCGCACGATCCGCGTAAGCTGGAAGAACGAGATCCGCGCCGAGCTGCGCAAGATTTTCTCCGGCGGCGAGTTCAAGCCGATCCTCGACGAGGCGCAGAAGATCCACAAGCAGGTGCTGCGCGGCCGCGTTTTCGTGGCGCTGCACATGCACGCCGGCGACGGCAACGTCCACACGAACATCCCCGTGAACTCGGACGACTACGACATGCTGCAGGACGCGCACCGCGCGGTGGCCCGCATCATGACGCTGGCGCGTTCGCTGGACGGCGTGATCTCGGGCGAGCATGGCATCGGCATTACCAAGCTCGAATTCCTGACGGAAGACGAGATCTCCGAATTCCGCGACTACAAGCAGCGCGTCGATCCGCAGGGCCGCTTCAACAAGGGCAAGCTCCTGCCGGGCGCCGACCTGCGCAATGCCTACACGCCGTCGTTTGGCCTGATGGGGCATGAGTCGATCATCATGCAGCAGAGCGACATCGGCGCGATCGCCGAGAGCGTCAAGGACTGCCTGCGTTGCGGCAAGTGCAAGCCGGTGTGCGCCACACACGTGCCGCGCGCCAACCTGCTGTACAGCCCGCGTAACAAGATCCTGGCCACGTCGCTGCTGATCGAGGCCTTCCTGTACGAGGAGCAGACGCGCCGTGGCGTGTCGATCAAGCACTGGGACGAGTTCTCTGATGTGGCCGATCACTGCACGGTCTGCCACAAGTGCGTGACGCCTTGCCCGGTCAAGATCGACTTCGGCGACGTGTCGATGAATATGCGCAACCTGTTGCGCAAGATGGGCCAGAAGAAGTTCAACCCGGGTACCGCCGCGTCGATGTTCTTCCTGAACGCGACCAACCCGCAGACGATCAACATGACCCGTGCGGCCATGATCGGCTGGGGTTACAAGGCGCAGCGCCTGGGCAACGAACTGCTGAAGAAGTTCGCCCGCAAGCAGACCCAGCATCCTCCCGCCACGGTCGGCAAGCCGCCTGTGCAGGAGCAGGTGATTCACTTCATCAACAAGAAGATGCCGGGCAACCTGCCGAAGAAGACCGCGCGCGCGCTGCTTGATATTGAAGACAACGAGATCGTGCCGATCATCCGCAACCCGAAACAGACCACGGCCGAAACGGAAGCCGTGTTCTATTTCCCGGGCTGTGGCTCGGAGCGTCTGTTCTCGCAGGTGGGTCTGGCCACCCAGGCCATGCTCTGGCACGTGGGCGTGCAGACCGTGCTGCCGCCGGGATACCTGTGCTGCGGTTACCCGCAGCGCGGCGCCGGCCAGTACGACAAGGCAGAGAAGATGGTCAGCGACAACCGCGTGCTGTTCCATCGCGTGGCCAACACGTTGAACTACCTCGACATCAAGACCGTGGTGGTGAGTTGCGGCACGTGCTACGACCAGCTCGCCGGGTATGAATTCGACAAGATCTTCCCGGGCTGCCGCATCATCGACATCCACGAGTACCTGCTCGAGAAGGGCGTGAAGCTCGAAGGCGTCACCGGCACGCGGTACATGTACCACGACCCCTGCCATACGCCGATCAAGACGATGGACCCGACCAAGCTCGTCAATGACCTGATGGGCGGTAACCAGGGTGGCGGCAAGATCGAGAAGAACGAGCGCTGCTGCGGGGAATCGGGCACGCTGGCCGTTACGCGTCCGGATATCTCGACGCAGATCCGCTTCCGCAAGGAAGAGGAAATGCGCAAGGGTGCCGACAAGCTGCGTGCCGGCGACTTCAATGGCGACGTGAAGATCCTGACGAGCTGCCCGTCGTGCCTGCAGGGTTTGTCGCGCTACAACGAGGATGCGTCGGTGACGGCGGACTATATCGTCGTGGAGATGGCCAAGCACCTGCTGGGAGAGAACTGGCTGCCGGAGTACGTGGCAAAGGCCAACGCGGGTGGTATCGAGCGGGTGCTGGTTTAAACCGCCGGCCGTAGTCATGAGCTCCCCTCTCTCATATGTGGGGGAGGGGAGCAAAACAACACTCTCCAATCAATTCCCATGACCCGAGCCCGCAACTGTCCCCTCTGTGAAGCCGATGGTGGAGAACTCGTCTGGATGGGCGACCGCGCGCGCGTCATCCTGGTCGAGCATGATCGCTTTCCCGGTTTCTGCCGCGTGGTCTGGAACGACCATGTGGCCGAGTTGACCGATCTGGACGAGCACGACATGGCCTGGCTGATGCGGCTGGTGGCGCGTGTGGAGCGGATCGTCCGCGAGGTGATGACGCCGGACAAGGTCAACCTGGCCGCGTTCGGCAACATGGTGCCGCACCTGCACTGGCACATCATTCCGCGCTATCGCTGGGATTCGCATTTTCCGGAAGCGATCTGGGCCGCGCCGCAACGGACGGCCGACACGGCGCGCGTCGCCGAACTGGCCGACCGGCTGCCGGCGCTGCGTGCTGCACTTTCGGCACTGGATTCGGCCGACTGACACTTCCCTCGGCACGACGCCGTGCCACCTTGGTAAAGTGCCGTTGCAGTCTGGTAAGGAACCCACCGCCGTGACGGTGCGTCTGATACCAGTCAAACAACAACATGCCTGCCGGCGTCCCCAGGCCGCGGGCCATTCCGGGCGTCTTCCATGTCCACCACACCGTCGTCTGTCATCGTCCCCGGCCCGGCCGTACCGGCCAAGGCGCTCAAGGACCAGAGCCGCCTGCGCCTGGCTGCCACCTGGGCGCTGATCATGCCCTACTGGAAATCCGAAGACCGCAAGGCGGGGCTCGGCCTGCTGACCCTGGTCGTGGCGCTGAACCTCGGTATCGTCTATATCAACGTGCTGCTCAACGAGTGGAACCGCGTGTTCTACAACGCCATCGAGCAGCGCGACTTCGTCTCCTTCAAGGCATTGCTGCTGCGATTCTCCTGGATCGCGGCCTGCTTCATCGTGCTGGCGATCTCGCGCCAGTACTACCAGATGATGCTGCAGATGCGCTGGCGTACATGGATGACTGGCCGGTTCATGCAGCGCTGGCTTGGCCACCAGGCCTACTACCGCATCGAGCAGACCCATTCGACCGACAACCCCGACCAGCGACTGGCCGACGACCTGCGCCAGTTCACGGATGGCGCGCTGTCGCTGTCGATGGGGCTGCTCAACTCGGTGGTCACGCTGGTGTCGTTCATCGGCATCCTTTGGGTGGTGTCCGGGCCGATCAGCCTGGCGCTCGGCGGGTCCGAACTGACCATCCCGGGTTATATGGTGTGGTTCGCGATCGGCTACGCCGTGGTCGGTTCGCTGATTACCCACTTCGTCGGCCGTCCGTTGATCGGCCTGTCGTTCCAGCAGGAACAGTACGAAGCAAACTTCCGTTTCATGCTGGTTCGCCTGCGCGAGAACAGCGAGCCGGTGGCGCTATACCGTGGCGAGGCGACGGAGCAGGCCGGCCTGCGCGCGCGTTTCGAACGCATCCGGGAAAACTGGAACCAGTTGATGCGCTATACGCGACGGCTGACGTTCGTGAACTCGGGCTACGGCCAGTTCGCGATCATCTTTCCGCTGCTGGTGGCCGCGCCGCGCTACTTCTCCGGCAAGCTGACGCTGGGCGGCCTCATGCAGATCAACTCGGCGTTCGGGCAGGTACAGGGCGCCCTGTCATGGTTCGTCGATAGCTACGCCACGCTGGTCGGCTGGAAGGCGGCCGCCAACCGTCTGATCGACTTCCAGCAAGCGATTCGCGTGGCTGAGCGCGAGGATCTGACCCACGAGGGTCCGGGCGACATCGAGGTGGTCGAGTCCACCGACAAGGCCGACAACAGCATCACGATCACTGGACTGGGTCTGGCCCTGCCGGTGCGTGGCGGCCCCGGCCCGGACGACGAAGGCGTCGATCCGCTGAAGCGCCCGGGACAACGTCCGCTGGTGGCGCCGTTCTCGCTGTCGATCGGGCCGGGCGAGCGCTGGCTCGTCAATGGCCCTTCCGGCTGCGGCAAGAGCGTGTTGTTCCGCGCGCTGGCGGGCATCTGGCCGTACGGTCATGGCCAGATCACGGTGCCGCACAAGCGCATGCTGTTCCTGCCACAACGCAGTTACCTGCCGATCGGCACGCTGGCCGATGCGCTGTCGTACCCCGATGCCGGCAACGCGCATTCGCGCGAAGCGCTGGCCAACGTGCTGCGCCAGGCTCGCCTCGGCATGCTGATCAAGCATCTGGATGTGTTCGACAACTGGTCGCTTCGGCTGTCGCCGGGAGAACAGCAGCGGCTGGCGTTCGCGCGTGCATTGCTGCAGAAGCCCGACTACCTGTTCCTCGATGAGGCGACGAGCGCGCTCGACGAGGAAACCGAAGGCGCGATGTACCGGCTCATGGTCGAGACCCTGCCGGATGCCGCGATCATCAGCATCGCCCACCGTAGCACCGTGGCCGCGTTCCACGACCGCCGCTTGCATTACCTGCCGGTTGGCGATGCCTCGGATGAGAGCGGCGGCGGGCCGCGGGATGGGCAATTGGAGGGCGGTGGAGTAAGCTATCGGGTCGTACAAGACGCGTGACGGCGCCGTCGCGGCCGGCCTCGCAGCAGTGGCGGAGGGTGGTCGGGTCGCGGCATCGTGCCCTTCATCTATGGCTGGCCTCGAAAAAGACACCCCTCATCCCACCGCGCTGACCGTGCATACGCAGTCGCGTGTGCTCGAAATCGGCTTCGACAATGGCAATACCTGGCGGCTGCCGTTCGAGTTGCTCCGCGTATACTCCCCGTCCGCCGAGGTCCAGGGTCATGGCCCGGGACAGGAAACGCTGCAGACCGGCAAGCGCGACGTCGGCATTGCCGCCGTGGAGCCGGTGGGAAACTACGCCATCCAGATCCGGTTCGACGATGGCCACGACACCGGCATCTATTCGTGGGAGTTGCTGTACCGGCTGGGCGACCAGCAGGAAGCGCTCTGGGCCGATTACCTGAAGCGTCTGGCAGACGCGGGGCTGGATCGCGATGCGCCCATGGCGGCCGCCGGCGGCCATGCATGTGGTCATCACCATTGACCACTATTGATTGAAAGAATCCTGGAGTCCGAGAGATGAGCGAAACCCACTTCGGTTTCGAGAAGGTCGACGAATCTGAAAAAGCCGGCAAGGTTGCTGGCGTTTTCCATTCGGTGGCAAGCAAGTACGACGTGATGAACGACCTGATGTCCGGTGGGATGCACCGGCTCTGGAAGGTGTTCACCATCGCCCAGGCCAATGTGCGCCCGGGCCAGAAAGTGCTCGACATTGCCGGCGGCACCGGCGATCTGGCAAAGGCCTTCGCGAAGCAGGCCGGCCCCACCGGCGAAGTCTGGCTGACCGACATCAACGAGTCGATGCTGCGCGTCGGCCGTGATCGCCTGCTCAACAAGGGCGTCGTGACGCCGGTGGCGCTGTGCGATGCCGAGAGGATCCCGTTTCCGGACAACTACTTCGACCTCGTCACGGTAGCGTTCGGCTTGCGGAACATGACCCACAAGGACGCCGCGCTGGCCGAGATGCGCCGGGTGATCAAGCCGGGCGGCAAGGTCATGGTGCTCGAGTTCTCGAAGGTCTGGAAACCGCTCGAGAAGTTCTACGATGTCTATTCCTTCAAGGTTCTGCCGTGGCTTGGCGAGCGCGTGGCGGGGGATGCCCCTAGCTACCGTTATCTGGCCGAATCGATCAGAATGCATCCAGACCAGGGCTCACTTGTACGCATGATGGAACAAGTTGGGCTCGAACAGGTCGAATACTTCAATCTGACGGCCGGAGTAGTGGCGCTCCACGTCGGGAGAAAGTATTAATTCGCCATGTTCGGTCGGCAATGCAAGGCATGTTGGCCGAGAATGACAGGGGATAGAAGAATATGTCATCTTTTCGCGGAAAATTCCTGGCCATGTCGCTCATCGCGACACTGGCTCTCGGGGCAGCGCTCGACGCCAATGCCAAGCGTCTGGGCGGATCGCGCAGTATCGGCAAGCAGTCGTCGGGCGTGACGCAGCAGCGCCAGCAGGCGCCGGCGCAGCAAAACACGCCGCCGGCCCAGCAACCGGCGCAGGCGGCACCGGCTACGGCGGGTGCGGCAGGTGCGGCAGGTGGCGCGGCCGCCGCGGCAGCGCCCAAGCGTAACTGGGGTGGGATGCTGGGTGGTCTGGCAGCCGGCCTCGGCATCGGCTACCTGCTTTCGCACTTCGGCCTGGGCGGCGCGGCCGCCAGCATCCTGTCCAACGTGATCCTGTTCGGCGTGATTGCGCTGATCGCAATGTGGCTGATCCGCAAGTTCCGCGGTGGCTCGGCTCGCACGCAGCAGCCTTCGTACGCCGGCATGGGCGGCAATGGGTCGAATTACGGTGGTCCGTCGCATGCCGAACCGACGCTGCGCACGGCCGAGCCTGTTGGCAATGGCGGCGCCGCCAGCAATCCGGTCATGGGTGGCGCGGCAGCAGCCGCAACCGCGGCGGCTGTCCAGCAGCCGTGGGGCGTGCCGGCGGATTTCGACACCGAGTCCTTCCTGCGTAACGCCAAGGTTCACTATGTGCGTCTGCAGGCTGCTTGGGATGCGGGCAATCAGGACGACATCCGCGAATTCACCACGCCGGAAATGTTTGCCGAGATCAAGATGGACCTGTCCGAGCGCGGCAGCGAGGTCAACAAGACCGACGTCGTGACGCTGGACGCCCAGTTGCTCGGTATCGAGTCGACCCCGGCCCAGCACATCGCCAGCGTGCGTTTCTCGGGCATGATCCGCGAGAAGGCAGGCGAACCGGCTCAGCCGTTCGGTGAGGTCTGGAACCTGGCAAAGGCGACGTCGGGCAACGGTGGCTGGCTGCTCGCCGGCATCCAGCAGGAATCCTGAGCGCCGCATGAATCCTCCGCCGCATCGGTGACATGATGCGGCGGGCGAGTAGCTTAGAATGGAGGCCCGCGCATTGCGTGGGCCTTTTTATTTGGGCTGTCTGCCCGAGCACCGGATGCCATGAACGCATTGCCGACCCCGCTGGCCGCACCGATCGTTGCCGCGCTGAATCACCTGATCGAACAGGAGCCGTGGGCTTGCAGCCTGCTCACGCCGTTTGCCGGACGCGTGATCCGGTTCGACGCGTCAGCGTTCGCGCTGTCGCTCAAGGTCACGGAGCAGGGCGGCATCGACCAGGCACCCGAGGCCGAGGCGGCCGCCGTCACGCTGATCGTGCCGTTGCAGCAGTGGCCGCTGGTCGTGGCCGATGTTGCCGAAGGCGGTCAGGCAGCCGCGATGCGTCACGTGCGCATCGACGGTGACGCGGAACTGGCCAATGTGGTGTCGACGCTCGCACGCAACCTGCGTTGGGATGCGGCCGAGGATCTGTCCCGCGCGCTGCGTGGCGTGATGGGCGGGCCGGTCAGCGACAGCGTGGCGCAGCGCGTGGTGGAAGGCGCGCGTCAGGTGCACGAAAGCGCGACGCGAGCCGGCCGCGCCCTGCTCGACAATGTCACCGAGTACCTGCTGGATGAACAGCCGACGCTGGTACGGCACGCAGCGCTGGAGGGCTTCGGCGACGACCTGGCGCGGCTGCGCGACGATCTGGCCCGCCTGGAAAAACGGCTCGAACGGCTGGAGCGTGCTCCGGGCGCGGGCTCCCCGGATGCCTTACCCTCGGCCCATCGCTGACCTGCCCTGACCCGCCACGTGTCGTTTCCTGAAGATTTCGCATGACCCGCCTGCTGCGTCTCTGCAAGATACTGTTTGTCATCCTGTACTACGGGCTCGATGAACTCGTGCTGTCCGGCTTCAAGAACCGGCGCATCAAGTTCCTCGTCCGAGTCATCACCATCGGCCGCAAGCTCGATCAGCCGCGCGGCGAACGCCTGCGTATGGCGCTGACTGCGCTGGGCCCGATCTTCGTCAAGTTCGGCCAGGTGCTGTCCACGCGCCGTGACCTGATGCCGCCCGATATCGCCGACGAACTGGCCAAGCTGCAGGACCAGGTGCCGCCGTTCGAGTCAGCGGTGGCGGTGAAGATCATCGAGAAATCGCTGGGCCGCCGGCTGACGGAACTGTTCGAGACATTCGAGCACGAGCCCGTGGCCAGCGCGTCGATCGCCCAGGTTCACTTCGCCACGCTGCGCGGCGGTCCGAGCCATGGCCGCGAGGTGGCCGTGAAGGTGCTGCGTCCGGGCATGTTGCCGGTAATCGATAGCGACCTGGCGCTGATGCGCGACATGGCCACGTGGCTCGAGCGCGTCTGGGTGGACGGTCGCCGGCTCAAGCCCCGCGAGGTGGTGGCGGAGTTCGACAAGTACCTGCACGACGAACTCGACCTGATGATCGAGGCCGCCAATGCCAGCCAGTTGCGCCGCAACTTTGCCGAAAGCGACCTGCTTTGCGTGCCCGAGGTGTTCTGGGACTGGTGCACGAGCAGCGTCTTCACGATGGAGCGGATGCATGGCATTCCGATCTCCCGCACCGAATCGCTGAAGGCGGCGGGCGTCGACATGCACAAGCTGGCCGAAGAGGGCGTCGAGATCTTCTTCACGCAGGTGTTCCGCGACGGGTTCTTCCACGCGGACATGCACCCCGGCAACATCCTGGTGTCGGTCAGACCCGAGACGTTCGGCCGGTATATCGCGCTGGACTTCGGCATCGTCGGCGCGCTGTCCGAGTTCGACAAAAACTACCTGGCGCAGAACTTCATCGCGTTTTTCCGCCGCGACTACCATCGTGTGGCGCTCCTGCACGTGGAGTCGGGCTGGGTGCCGCCGGAGACCCGGGTCGAGGAACTCGAATCCGCCGTGCGTGCCTGCTGCGAACCGTACTTCGACAAACCGCTGCGCGAGATTTCGCTCGGCATGGTGCTGATGCGGTTGTTCCAGACCTCGCGCCGCTTCAACGTCGAGATCCAGCCGCAACTTGTGCTGCTGCAGAAGACGCTGCTCAATATCGAAGGCCTGGGCCGCCAGCTTGACCCGGACCTCGACCTCTGGAAGACCGCCAAGCCCTTCCTGGAACGCTGGATGTACGAGCAGGTGGGCTGGCAGGGCGCCTGGGAGCGGATCAAGATCGAGGCGCCGCAATGGGCGAAGATGTTGCCCGACTTTCCCCGGCTGGCCCACCAGTTCCTGGAGCGCCGCGCGCTGCAGAACAACGAAGGGCAGGAGCGTCTGCTTACCCAACTGGTGGCCGAGCAGCGCCGCACGAACCGCCGGCTGTCCACGGCCCTGCTGCTGATGGGCGGGTTCCTGGCCGGCATCGTGATCGTCCAGGCACTGGCCTGGGCGGGATACTGGTAGTCACCGCGCCTGAAGCGTCGCTGGTTTCCCCTTTCTCCCGCAGGCGGTGGGAGGGGAGAACCACCATACAACACCCAAGTGAACCAAGATGGGGATTTGCCCGCCCTCGGGGGAATTTTTGCCCCCCGGATGGGGGCGCGTCGCTATAATCCGCGTTTTGATTCGGCTACGACCGCCAAATGCCCGCCCGGGCGCCCGCGGCCCCGACCGATGAATTGGACTCCGGCTGGCCCCAACCCTTGACCCGGTCAAGGGCGTCAGGTGCCCCGCCGGCATTCGGTTTTTCGCCGCCAGGGCACATCAATTCTGGCCATTCTGGGATAAGGGCAGCGGTATGCTGATCTGGTTCGTCATCATCTATTGGATCATCTCGGTCGGTATCGGCCTGTGGGCGGCGCTTCGCGTCAAGGGAACCGCCGACTTCGCCGTGGCCGGCCGCAGCCTGCCGTTCTATATCGTCACCGCCACGGTCTTTGCCACCTGGTTTGGCTCTGAAACCGTGCTCGGCATCCCGGCCGTGTTCCTCAAGGAAGGCCTGTCCGGGGTGGTTTCGGATCCCTTCGGTTCCTCGCTCTGCCTGATCCTGGTTGGCCTGTTCTTCGCCCGGCCGCTGTACCGGATGAACCTGCTGACGATCGGCGACTACTATCACAACCGCTATGGCCGGCTGGCCGAAGTGCTGACCACGCTATGTATCGTGGTCTCGTATCTGGGCTGGGTGGCTGCGCAGATCAAGGCGCTGGGGCTGGTGTTCTATACGGTGTCGGACGGCGCGCTGTCCCAGGATGCCGGGATGATGATCGGCGCGGCCAGCGTGCTGGTCTATACGCTGTTCGGCGGCATGTGGTCGGTGGCCGTGACCGACTTCATCCAGATGATCATCATCGTGATCGGCATGCTCTATATCGGTTACGAAGTCAGCGGCCAGGCGGGTGGCGTGACGGCCGTGGTGTCACACGCGGCGGCGGCCGGCAAGTTCGAGTTCCTGCCGTCGCTGGACCTGGTGCAGATCATCGGGTTTGCCGCGGCGCTGTTCACGATGATGCTCGGCTCGATTCCCCAGCAGGACGTGTTCCAGCGGGTCACCTCCTCGCGCACCGAGCAGATCGCCGGTCGTGCGTCGGTGCTGGGTGGTGTGCTGTATTTTTTCTTCGCCTTCATTCCGATGTTCCTGGCCTATTCGGCCACACTGATCGACCCGGCGATGGTCGAGAAGTACATCAACTCGGATTCGCAACTGATTCTTCCGCAGCTGATCCTGACGCACGCGCCGATGTTCGCCCAGGTGATGTTCTTCGGTGCGCTGCTTTCCGCCATCAAGAGCTGCGCCTCGGCCACGCTGCTGGCGCCGTCGGTAACCTTCGCCGAGAACATCCTGCGCCCGTACTTCCGCCATCTCGCGGACAAGCAGTTCCTGCGCGTGATGCAGGTGGTGGTGCTCGTCTTCACGTCGCTGGTCACGCTGTTCGCGCTGAACTCGCACCTGTCGATCTTCCACATGGTCGAGAACGCCTACAAGGTGACGCTGGTGTCGTCGTTCGTGCCGCTGGCCTTCGGCATGTTCTGGAAGCCGGCCACCCGCCAGGGCGGTCTGGCCGCGATCCTGCTTGGCCTGGCCTCGTGGCTGACCTGCGAGATCGCCTTTGCCGATGCCACGGTGCCACCGCAAATGGTAGGGTTGCTGTTCTCGATCAGCGGGATGGTATTCGGGTCGCTGCTGCCTCAATGGATCAGCGATCGGCCGCCCGTTCGTGAAGTGCATATTGCATAACTTTATGCCTTCAAGGCCTTATCCGGGCTGCTTGTGGACGTTTGCGGCCCCGAATGTCCCCTTTTCCGGTCGGTAGCCGGTCCGGCAACGGTTTATAATCAACGGCTTTGCATCGCCGAGCGCCCCCGATCTCGCGCAATTCGCCTTGATCGACGCCCTTGTCATTTGGCGTGGCGCTGCCATCTATCAGTTTTACGTTTCAGTTTTCCGCGAAAGAACCACCATGCCGATCTATGCCTACCGTTGCGACGCCTGCGGATACGGGCGCGATGTGCTGCAGAAGATGAGCGATGCCCCGCTCACGGACTGCCCATCCTGCGGCGCCGCCGGAACCTACAAGAAGCAGCTGACCGCCGCCGGCTTCCAGCTCAAGGGATCTGGCTGGTACGTCACGGACTTCCGCGGTGGCAGCGGCGGCACCAGTGCCCCGGCCACCTCGGGCAACGCCACCGCGCCTGCCGCCCCGGCAGCATCCGCCGAATCGTCTACCGCATCGACAACTTCCGCGGCTCCGGCCGCCGGTGGATGCGGCGATTCGTGCGCCTGCCACTGACGCCCAGGCAAGCCGTGGTCACCAAGAAAACCTCCGCCTTGAAGACCTGGTTCCTGACCGGGCTGCTCGTGCTGGTGCCGCTGGGCATCACCCTGTGGGTGCTCAACGCCGTCATCAGCACGATGGATCAGAGCATGGCGCTGCTGCCGCTGGCATGGCAGCCCGAAAATCTGTTCGGGCTCCGCATTCCGGGCTTGGGCGCCATCCTGACGCTGCTGTTCATCCTGGTGGTGGGCGTGCTGGCCCATAACTTCATCGGCCAGCGGCTGGTGAAGTGGTGGGAAGCGCTGCTCCGTCATATCCCCGTGGTCGGTCCGATCTATACCAGCGTCAAGCAGGTCTCGGACACGCTGCTGTCGTCGTCGGGCAACGCGTTCCGCAAGGCGCTGCTGGTGCAGTACCCGCGCGAGGGATCGTGGACCATCGCGTTCCTGACCGGCCGGCCCGGCGGTGACGTGCAGAATCACCTGCAGGGCGATTACGTCAGCGTCTACGTGCCGACCACGCCGAACCCGACCTCGGGCTTCTTCCTGATGATGCCCAGGGCCGATACGATCGAACTCGACATGACCGTCGACGCCGCGCTGAAGTACATCGTGTCGATGGGCGTCGTGGCCCCGGCGGACCTGCCGCGCAAGTCCGGTGCCGACACGCGCCCGGCGCATGGCGCAGTGGCCGATGCCGATGCCGACGACGCCGTAGCCGATACTCATACCAATTGATTGCGCGCGGCCGTTCATCGCGGCCGCGCATTACAGGGAATCTCTCCTATGTCCTCCATGCGTACTCACTACTGCGGTCTGGTGACCGAACAACTGATCGGCCAGGAAGTGGCCCTGACCGGCTGGGTGCAGCGCCGCCGCGATCACGGTGGCGTGATCTTCATCGACCTGCGCGATCGCGAGGGCCTGGTGCAGGTGGTGTGCGACCCGGATCGTCCGGAGATGTTCAAGGCCGCGGAAGAAATCCGCAACGAGTTCTGCATCCGCATCACCGGCAAGGTGCGCCCGCGTCCGGCCGGCACCGAGAACGCCAACCTGACCTCGGGCAAGATCGAGGTGCTGTGCCATGAGCTGACCGTGCTGAACCCGTCGGTCACGCCTCCGTTCCAGCTCGATGACGACAACCTGTCGGAAACCACCCGCCTGACGCACCGCGTGCTGGATCTGCGCCGTCCGCAGATGCAATACAACCTGCGCCTGCGCTACAAGGTGGCGATGGAAGTGCGCAAGTACCTGGACGCACAGGGCTTCATCGACATCGAGACGCCGATGCTCGGCAAGAGCACGCCCGAAGGCGCCCGCGACTATCTCGTGCCGTCGCGCGTGAACCCGGGTCACTTCTTCGCGCTGCCGCAGTCGCCGCAGATCTTCAAGCAGATGCTGATGGTCTCGGGCTTCGACCGTTACTACCAGATCACCAAGTGCTTCCGTGACGAGGACCTGCGCGCCGACCGCCAGCCCGAATTCACGCAGATCGACTGCGAAACGTCGTTCCTGACCGAACAGGAAATCCGTGACCTGTTCGAGGACATGATGCGCACCGTGTTCAAGAACGCGATCGACGTGGACCTGGACGCCAAGTTCCCGGTGATGGAGTTCCGCGAGGCGATGGCCCGCTTCGGCTCGGACAAGCCGGACCTGCGCGTCAAGCTCGAATTCACCGAACTGACCGAGGTGATGAAGGACGTCGACTTCAAGGTGTTCTCGGGCCCGGCCAACAGCGACAACGGTCGCGTGGTCGGCCTGCGCGTGCCGGGTGGCGGCGCGATCTCGCGTGGCGAAATCGATGCCTACACGCAGTTCGTGGCGATCTATGGCGCCAAGGGCCTGGCGTGGATCAAGGTCAATGAAGTGGCCAAGGGCCGCGACGGCCTGCAATCGCCGATCGTGAAGAACCTGCATGACGCCGCGATTGCCGAGATCCTGAAGCGCACTGGCGCCCAGGACGGCGACATCATCTTCTTCGGCGCCGACAAGGCCAAGATCGTCAACGACGCGATCGGCGCGCTGCGCCTGAAGGTCGGCCATTCGGAGTTCGGCAAGAGCACGGGCCTGTTCGAAGACACCTGGAAGCCGCTGTGGGTGATCGACTTCCCGATGTTCGAGTACGACGAGGAAGATGCCCGCTGGGTGGCCATGCACCACCCGTTCACGAGCCCGAAGGACGAGCACCTGCAGTACCTGGAAACCGATCCGGGCAAGTGCATCGCCAAGGCCTACGACATGGTGCTGAACGGCTGGGAAATGGGCGGCGGCTCGGTGCGTATCTACCGCGAGGACGTGCAGAGCAAGGTGTTCCGCGCCCTGAAGATCAACGACGAGGAAGCTCGCGCCAAGTTCGGTTACCTGCTCGACGCGCTGCAGTACGGCGCGCCGCCGCACGGTGGCCTGGCCTTCGGCCTGGACCGTATCGTGACGATGATGGCCGGCGCTGACTCGATCCGTGACGTGATCGCGTTCCCGAAGACGCAACGTGCGCAGGATCTGCTGACGCAGGCCCCGAGCACGGTCGACGAGAAGCAGTTGCGAGAACTGCACATTCGTCTGCGTGCCCAGGAGCCGAAGACCACGGCCTGATCGTTGTTCAGACCCGCAAAAAAGCCGCGCCGATGCGCGGCTTTTTTGTTCTTGGTGCAAGGATGCGTTTCCATTTGTTACTACCCGGAACGAAGCCGCCGGGGAGAATGTCTTTCTGCGTTGATACGCGTGATGCAGGCCCGCCTCGAAGGCCGCCGCGACGTGGGAGGACCAAGGCGTGAATCTAGATACCGAACTGATCCGTGCGTTCCTGCAAGTTCATGCGGAAACGATCTTGACCTGGCTGGCAGCCGGGTTGCTCATGATGCTGTTGGCCCGCTTCGAACTGCGCCGCGCGGTACGCAAGTCGGCGCAGGCGATGTCCCAATCGGTGGCCGCCACGGTGGCCGCTTGTGTACCGGATATCGCGCACGCCGCGCAGCAAGGACATACGGTGCCGGGCGAACTGGCTGCTACCGGCACCGAACCGGTGGCCACCCAGCGCGCGGACGCACTGCGCAAGCTCGCGCTCGATACCGTGGCTACCGTCATGACGCGTGGCCGCTGGCTCGAAGACGTTGGCAACCTGCGCCTGGGCGAGGATGCGCTGTTGTCCGGCCGGCGTGCCGGTGGCGCGGATCCGCTGCTCGTGGTGGCGCCGCAACCCGTGGTGCAGGCGTACCTGAACGCCCAGCGCACCTTCGACGATGAAGCGACCACACTGCAGAACCATCGGCGCGAGGCGCTTCGGCTTCAGGAGGCGTTGCAGGCACTTAATGCCGAGGCAGCGCATGTCGAGCAGGAAACGGCAAGCATTGTGATGCGCTTCGAGCAGGTCAATGCGCAGGTTGCCCAAGGCGTGGAAGCAGGCGACTATCAGCGGTTCCTGATCCAGAAATACAACCAACTCGGCGTGCGCGAGAAGGAAATCGGGCAGGAACGCGCGTCCATGGCAGCACAGGCACGCGAGGCCGCCGATGCACTGGCCAGCCTTGCGCATACGGCCTCGCAGCGCTATACGCAGGCGCTGGCGCCACTGATGCAGCAGCTTCGCTCAGCATGGGGGCATGGCGATTCGCCCGAGGTGTTCGATACTTGGCTCCGAGCCGCGCCGGCCGCGCAGCCGGGTGACCGTCAGGCGACGATCCGCCCCGGCGAACATACATTGGCCTGAGTAGGAGGGCAGCGGCCGGAGCGCGCCATTGGCGTCCGGCTGCGCTATGCTTTGGTTTGTCCCTGCCGCCCTTCCCATGCGCTACAAGATTCCCGAATCGGTACTGGTCGTGATCCACACACCAGACCTGCAAGTCCTCCTGATCGAGCGCGCCGACCGGCCCGGCTATTGGCAGTCGGTGACCGGCAGCCTCGATGCCGAGGACGAGCCGCTACCCATGACCGCCGCGCGCGAGGTGGCCGAGGAAACCGGACTTATCGCCAGCCGCTATTCGCTGACCGACTGGCAACACACCATCGACTACGAGATCTATCCGCAATGGCGCCACCGCTATGCGCCGGGCATCACTCGCAATACCGAGCACTGGTTCGGGTTGTGCGTACCCGCGCCGATGCCGGTGACGCTGGCGCCGCGTGAGCACCTGCGCTTCGAATGGCTGCCCTGGCAGGCGGCCGCGGCGCGTTGCTTCTCCAGCAGCAATGCCGAAGCAGTGCGCCAGCTTGCCTGGCGCGTGGCAGGCGGTCAGGGCGCCGGGCTCGACGTCACGAACGGAGCCGCCGCACCATGAAGTTGCGCGTTGTCACCTACAACATTCACAAGGGTGTAAAGGGATTCACCGGCAAGCCACGAATCCAGAGCGTGCGAACCGGCCTGCAGTCGATGGACGCGGATATTGTGTTCCTGCAGGAAGTGCAGGACCGCAATGATCGCCTGATCGCGGCCGAGTTGTTCGACCCCGATCACACCCAGCTCAACTACCTGGCGACGGATGCCTATCCGCATTCGGTCTATGGCCGCAATGCAGTGTATGACCATGGCCATCATGGCAATGCAATCCTGTCGCGCCATCCGATCCTGATGTCGGAAAACCTCGATATCTCCGATCACCGCTTCGAGCAGCGCGGGCTGTTGCACGCGGTGGCCGATATCAACGGCGTCGAGGCACACCTGATCTGCGTGCACTTCGGCCTGTTCGCGGGTAGCCGCGTGCGTCAGACCACCGCGCTGGTGGAGCGCGTGCGTAGCGTGGTGCCGGCCGATGCGCCGCTGGTGATCGCGGGCGACTTCAACGACTGGAACCACAAGCTCGACTCGAAGATCTGCAACACGCTCAATGCCGTGGAGTCGGCGAATGCGAAGAACGGACGCATCCATACGTTCCCGAGCCATATGCCATGGTGGCAGCTCGACCGTATCTACGCGCGGGGCTTCGAGTTCGAGCGCACGCAAGCGCTGACCGGCCGCGAATGGGCGCAGCGCTCGGACCATGTCCCGCTGATGGCGGAACTGGCCCGGCGGGTGGCAATTCCGGAGGTCTGATGTCTGGCGATCGGATTCAGCGATCGAGATAACCGCGGATCCACGCGTAGATCGCGTCGACATCCGAGAGGTTCAGAACGGGCAGGGTCGTCTGTCGGGAGACCTCTTCCGGGACGTCGGTCGCCACCGCGACCACACCCGGCACATCCGTCCATAGCGGCGCCTTGCCGTTGGCAGGGCGATAGATTTCCAGCTTCGGGAAATCGCTCCACTTGTAGCCTTCCACCATCACCAAGTCGGTGTCAGGCGGCAGTACCGACAATGCCTCGCCGATCTCGGGCGACGGCTTTTCTTCGGGGTAGTGCCGCATCAACGTCAGGTGACGGGCGCCCACAAGCACCACGTTCTGGCAGCCGCCCTCGCGCATCCGCCATGAATCCTTGCCCGGCGTGTCTGGGTCGAACCCGTGGTGAGTGTGCTTGATGCCCGCGACGCGTAGGCCATCGGCTACGAAACGGGGGATCAACTGGTCCAGTAGCGTGCTCTTGCCGCTGCCCGACGAGCCGGCGATACCGAATACCTTCACAATGCTTTCCCTGTTGGGCGTCACAATGCTCCGACAATATCAGACTTCGCCAGGGCCATGTGCAGGAGCCGCCCGTTCGCCGATAATCGAGCCATGTCACGGATCAACGATCGGGTATCGCCCCCAACGTCGAGTGCGCCAGGCACGCCGGAATCGCCATCGAGCGCATTGCATCAAGAGGTTGGCGATCCCGCTGCCACCACCGTTGCCAACGCCACTGCGCCATTGATGCGCTGGGTGCGCCGGCGCGGCAGCCCGGTCCAGGGCAACCTGGTCGATCTGCTGAGCAACGGCCAGGAGTATTTTCCCGCCCTGATCGAGGCGATTGATGCCGCGCGCGTGCACGTCGTGCTCGAGACCTATATTTATGCCGACGATGATGTCGGCGCCCTTGTTACTGATGCGTTGATCCGGGCGGCGCAACGCGGTGTGGATGTCAGGCTGGTCGTCGACGGATTCGGCGCGGGGGATCTGCCTGCGACGCTCGCCAGCCGGCTGCGCGATGGAGGTGTGCGCCTCGAGGTTTTTCGTCCGGTGCGTGGATTCAGGCTGGCGCGCCGGCATCTGCGGCGGTTGCATCGCAAGATGGCGGTGATCGACGACAGCGTGGCCTTCGTCGGTGGTATCAATATCATCGACGACCACAACTACGGCCCGCTGGAATTGCCCGAAGTCGGCCCACGCTACGACTTTGCCGTGCGCGTGCGCGGCCCGCTGGTGGCGCAGATCGCGCTCGCTTCGGCGCGGCTGTGGTTCCGGATGGCACAGCAACGCGGGCTGCGCGAAACCGCAACGGCTTTCACCGAAGTGGAAACGCTGACCACCGCCGCGCGGCAGGCCCGGCGCGAGCATCACGCGGGCGGCGTGGCTGCGGCATTGCTGCTGCGCGACAACCTGCGCAATCGCCGCACGATCGAGCGCGAATATCTCTACGCGCTGGGCGCCGCGCGTCATGACGTGATCATCGCCAACGCCTATTTTCTGCCTGGCACGAAGATGCGGCGCGCGTTGCTGGCGTGCCGTGAGCGCGGGGTGCGTGTGCGACTGCTGCTGCAGGGGATGGTCGAGTACCGGCTGCAACATTTCGCGACGCACGCGCTCTATGCGCGGCTGCTCGAGGCCGGCATCGAAATCTACGAATACGAGGCGAGCTTCCTGCACGCGAAGGTCGCCGTCATCGACAACTCGTGGGCGACGGTCGGCTCGAGCAACCTGGATCCGTTCAGCCTGCTGCTGGCACGAGAGGCCAATGTCGCGGTGTATGACCCGAGCTTTGCCGGCGTGCTGCGCGCGCGTCTGGAGCGGGCCATGGCGCAGCGCAGCGCGCGCGTGGTGCCCGAGGTTCACGCACGCCTGCCGCGACTGCGCCGGTTTGCCAATTGGGCGGCGTACTACGTGTTGCGTCTCGGCGTCGTGATCGCGGGTGTCACAGGCCGTTACTGACGCCGCGCAAGCCGGGCACGGTAACATGCTGCCCTGCCGCAAGCCGCGCCTTCCGCGCAAACGTGCCCCGGCCATTTCAAGCCGGTTTTAAGCCGATGCTGCATTGCGCCGCAAGTTACCAGCGCGATGCCGTCCGTTTAGAAACACGGGTCTAATTAAAAGCTTGATGCCAATCGGCCTCGCCAGAATAATCTGAACGACCGTTCTTTTTTGGCTTAGACTTCGTGCATTCGCGGCCGCCCCTATTGAAAATCAGCGACCGAAGTGCCTGCCGACCGCAACGTCAGGTCAAGAACAGTGCTCCTGAGAGCACTGCAAAGAACGGAGAAAAAACATGCGCCACCAGTCAGTTCGCCTTGAATCCGCCGCCGCGCCCGCGCCCTTGCGCAAGGGCGAGATGACGCGCGTGGCGATTCTCGATGCGGCACTGGAACTGTCGTCTCGCGACGGGCTCGAAGGGCTGACCATCGGCCTGCTCGCGGAACGTATGCAGATGAGCAAGAGCGGCGTCTTCGCGCATTTCGGTTCGCGCGAGGACCTGCAGGTTGAAGTGGTGCGCGAGTATCACCGGCGGTTCGAGCAGGAGGTGTTCTACCCCTCGCTGCAAGAGCCGCGTGGGTTGCCTCGCCTGTGGTCGATGGTGCGACGCTGGATGGAAAAGCGCATCCAGGAAGTGACCACGGGGTGCATCTACATCAGCGGTGCGGTCGAGTACGACGATCGCGCGGAAAGCCCGGTGCGTGACGAGCTCGTCAAGAGCGTCACGATCTGGCGTGCCGCGCTGATGCGTGCGATCGATCAGGCCAAGGAAGAGGGGCACCTGCGCGCGGATTGCGATCCGCGCCTGATGCTGTTCGAAATGTACAGTCTTGAACTAGGCTTGCATCACGACGCCCGTTTCCTTCGCCTGCCGGACAGCGCCGAGCTTGCCATGGTTGCGCTCAACAAACTGATTCAGTCTTACCGAACCTGAGCCGCCCCACGGGCAGCGCTCGCGCAATCCCACTTCAGGGTGCGCGGCTCGCGCGTGTGGTGGCACTAGCAAACCTCCAAGGAGTCTTTGATGGGCCAGTACACCGCACCGTTGCGCGACATGCAGTTCGTGCTCCATGAACTGCTCGGCGCCGAAGCCGAACTCAAGGCGATGCCGCAGCACGCGGACATCGACGTGGACACCATCAACCAGGTGCTTGAGGAAGCCGGCAAGTTCTGCTCCGACGTGGTCTTCCCGCTGAACCAGCCTGGTGACCGTGAAGGCTGCACCTACGTCGGCGACGGCGTGGTGCGCGCGCCCAAGGGCTTCAAGGAGGCCTATCAGCAGTTCGTGGAAGCCGGCTGGCCCGCACTGGCGTGCGATCCGGAGTTTGGCGGCCAGGGTTTGCCGATCATGATCAACAACGCGCTGTACGAGATGCTGAACTCGGCCGGCCAGGCATGGACGATGTATCCGGGCCTGTCGCACGGTGCCTATGAAGCGCTGCACGCGCACGGCACGCCGGAACTGAAGCAGACGTATCTGCCGAAGCTGGTGTCGGGTGTCTGGACGGGCACGATGTGCCTGACCGAGCCGCACTGCGGCACCGATCTCGGCATCCTGCGCAGCAAGGCCGAACCGCAGGCCGATGGCTCGTACTCGATCACCGGCACCAAGATCTTTATCTCGGCCGGCGAGCATGACATGGCCGAGAACATCATCCACCTCGTGCTGGCACGCCTGCCGGACGCACCTGGCGGTACCAAGGGCATTTCGCTGTTCGTCGTGCCGAAGTTCATCCCCGACGCCAACGGCAACCCGGGCGAGCGCAACGGCATCAAGTGCGGCTCGATCGAACACAAGATGGGCATTCACGGCAACGCCACCTGCGTGATGAACCTCGACGGCGCGCGCGGCTGGATGGTGGGCGAGCCCAACAAGGGCCTGAACGCGATGTTCGTGATGATGAACGCCGCGCGCCTCGGCGTTGGCGCCCAGGGTCTGGGCTTGACCGAGGTGGCCTATCAGAACTCGCTGGCCTACGCGAAGGACCGTCTGCAGATGCGCTCGCTGACTGGCCCGAAGGCACCGGACAAGCCCGCCGACCCGATCATCGTGCACCCGGACGTGCGTCGCATGTTGCTGACGCAAAAGGCCTACGCCGAAGGTGGCCGCGCGTTCGCCTACTGGACCGCGCTGCAGATCGACCGTGAACTGTCGCACCCCGACGAAAGCGTGCGCAAGGAAGCCGGCGACCTCGTGGCGCTGCTGACCCCGGTCATCAAGGCCTTCCTGACCGACAACGCCTTCACCTCGACCAACGAGGGCATGCAGGTGTTCGGCGGCCACGGCTACATCTCCGAGTGGGGCATGGAGCAATACGTGCGCGACGCGCGTATCAACATGATCTACGAAGGCACCAACACGGTTCAGTCGCTGGACCTGCTGGGCCGCAAGGTGCTGGGCGACATGGGCGCCAAGCTGAAGGCCTTCGGCAAGATCGTGCAGACGTTTGTCGAGGAAGAAGGCACGAGCGAGGCGATGCAGGAGTTCGTCAACCCGCTGGCCGACATCGGCGACAAGGTGCAGAAGCTGACGATGGAGATCGGCATGAAGGCGATGGGCAATGCCGACGAAGTGGGTGCTGCCGCCGTGCCGTACTTGCGCGTGGTGGGACACCTCGTGTTCTCGTACTTCTGGGCCCGCATGGCCAAGATCGCCCTGGACAAGCAGGATAGCGGCGACAAGTTCTACACGACCAAGCTGGCCACGGCGCGCTTCTACTTCGCCAAGCTGCTGCCGGAAACCGCGGGCGAGATTCGCAAGGCTCGCGCTGGCGCATCCACGCTGATGGCGCTGGACGCAGATCTGTTCTGATTGGGGTTGCTCCCCTGAGGGTTGTCTCCCTTCTCCCCTGATACGGGAGAAGGGGAGAATCCACCCGCAGCATATTCATCTCTCCTCAAACGCTCACTAGCCAAGGAGCGCGCATGTCCAATTTCATCGTCAAGAAGGTCGCTGTGCTCGGTGCCGGCGTCATGGGGGCGCAGATTGCCGCCCATCTGATCAACGCCCGCGTTCCCGTGATCCTGTTCGACCTGCCGGCCAAGGAAGGCCCGAAGAACGGTATCGCCGATCGCGCGATCGAGAACCTGAAGAAGCTCTCGCCCGCGCCGCTCGGCATCAAGGAAGAGGCCGGCCTGATTCGCGCCGCCAACTACGAGGACGACATCGCCCTGCTCAAGGAGTGCGACGTGGTGATCGAGGCGATCGCCGAGCGCATGGACTGGAAGCATGACCTCTACAAGAAGGTGTCGCCGCATCTCGCGCCGAACGCAATCTTCGCCACGAACACGTCTGGCCTGTCGATCACGGCGCTGTCCGATGGCTTCGATGCCGACCTGAAGTCGCGCTTCTGCGGTGTGCACTTCTTCAATCCGCCGCGCTACATGCACCTGGTGGAGCTGATCCCGACCGCGACGACCAAGCCGGAGATTCTCGACCGTCTGGAATCGTTCCTGACCACGTCGCTGGGCAAGGGTGTCGTGCGCGCCAAGGACACGTCGAACTTCATCGCCAACCGTGTCGGCATCTTCTCGATCCTGGCCGTGTTCGCCGAAGCCGAGAAGTTCGGCATTCCGTTCGATATCGTCGACGACCTGACCGGTACCAAGCTGGGCCGCGCCAAGTCGGCCACGTTCCGCACCGCCGACGTGGTAGGCCTGGACACGATGGCGCACGTCATCAAGACGATGCAGGACAACCTGACCGATGACCCGTTCGCGCCGGTGTACAAGACGCCGGCCGTGCTGAAGGGGCTGGTGGATGCCGGCGCGCTGGGCCAGAAGACCGGCGCCGGTTTCTACAAGAAGGAAGGCAAGGCGATCAAGGTGCTGGACGCCAAGTCTGGCCAGTACGTCGAGTCCGGCAAGAAGGCCGACGAGATCGTCGTGCGCATCCTGAAGAAGGAACCGGCCGAACGTATCAAGCTGCTGCGTGAATCGACCAATCCGCAGGCCCAGTTCCTGTGGGGCGTGTTCCGTGACGTGTTCCACTACATCGCCGTCTATCTGGAACAGATCGCTGGCTCGGCGGCCGATATCGACCTGGCCATTCGCTGGGGCTTCGGCTGGAACTCGGGTCCGTTCGAAGATTGGCAGGCCGCTGGCTGGAAGCAGGTGGCCGAGTGGGTCAAGGAAGATGTCGAGGCAGGCAAGGCGCTCTCGAACGCTCCGCTGCCGGCATGGGTGCTGAACGGCGCCGTGGCCGAGAACGGTGGCGTGCATGGCGCGCAGGGTTCGTGGTCGCCGGCGGCCAGTGCATTCGTCAAGCGTGCCGAATTGCCGGTGTACCAGCGCCAGGTGTTCCGTGCCGCGCTGAAGGGTACCGACTCGCCCGATCCGCGCCGTGCCGGCAAAACGATCGAGGAGAACGATGGCGCGCGCATCTGGACCACTGATGGTGCCGACGATGTGCTCGTGATCTCGTTCAAGAGCAAGATGAACACGGTTGGCCCAGATGTGCTCGATACCATCGTGCGCGCCGTGGAACTGGCCGAAGCCAGCTACAAGGGTCTGGTGGTGTGGCAACCGACGTCGCTGCAACTGGGCGCGCCGGGTGGTCCATTCTCGGCGGGCGCCAACCTGGAAGCCGCGATGCCGGCCTTCATGATGGGCGGTGCCAAGGGCATCGAGCCGTTCGTCAAGAAGTTCCAGGACACGATGATGCGCGTGAAGTACGCGGCGGTGCCGGTGGTGCCGGCCGTGTCGGGCATCGCGCTCGGCGGTGGCTGCGAACTGATGCTGCATTCCGCGAAGCGGGTGGTGGCGCTGGAAAGCTATGTCGGTCTCGTCGAGGTGGGCGTGGGTCTGGTGCCGGCCGGCGGTGGCCTCAAGGAAGCCGCGATCGCAGCAGCCAAGGCCGCGCAGGCAGCGGGCAGCACGAACTACCTGAACTTCATCACCAATCGCTTCCAGGCAGCGGCGATGGCCAAGGTGTCGTCGTCGGCGCTCGACGCGCAGAAGATCGGCTACGTCCAGCCGACCGACACGATCGTCTATAACGTCCATGAACTGCTGTACGTGGCGCAGAACGAAGTGCGCGCGCTGGCCAACGCCGGCTATCGCGCACCGCTGCCCGGCCAGCTGATTCCGGTGGCTGGCCGCTCGGGCATCGCCACGATCAAGGCATCGCTGGTCAACATGCGCGACGGCAACTTCATCTCGGCGCACGACTTCCTGATTGCCTCGCGCATCGCGGAAGTGGTTTGCGGCGGCGATGTGGAGGCCGGCTCGCTGGTCAGCGAAGACTGGCTGCTGGCGCTGGAGCGTCGCGCATTCATCGACCTGCTGGGCAACGGCAAGACCCAGGAGCGGATCATGGGAATGCTGCAGACGGGCAAGCCGGTGCGCAACTAATCAGGCCAACGAGGAACCGACATCATGAAACAACTGCAAGACGCATACATTGTCGCGGCTACCCGTTCGCCGATCGGCAAGGCCCCGAAGGGCGCTTTCAAGAACACCCGTCCCGATGACCTGCTGGCGACGATCCTGCAAGCGGCCGTGGCCCAGGTGCCGAGCCTGGACCCCGCGCTGATCGAGGACGCCATCGTCGGCTGCGCGATTCCCGAAGCGCAGCAGGGCCTGAACGTGGCGCGTATCGGCGCGCTGCTGGCAGGCCTGCCCAACACCGTGGGCGGCATCACCGTGAACCGCTTCTGCGCGTCGGGCCTGTCGGCCGTGGCAATGGCTGCGGACCGTATCCGCGTGGGCGAATCGGATGTAATGATCGCCGCCGGCGTGGAGTCGATGAGCATGGTGCCGATGATGGGCAACTCGCCGTCGATGTCGCCGTCGATCTTCGAACGCGACGAGAATATCGGCATTGCCTACGGCATGGGTCTGACGGCCGAGAAGGTGGCCACGCAGTGGAAGGTCAGCCGCGAGGACCAGGATGCGTTCTCGCTGGCATCGCACCAGAAGGCCATCGCCGCGCAGCAGGCTGGCGAATTCAAGGACGAAATTACCCCGATTGAGGTAGTTGAGCGGTTCCCGGATCTCGCGTCTGGTCAGATCAACGTCAAGACGCGTACTATTTCGCTGGACGAGGGACCGCGTCCCGATACGTCGGTGGAAGGGCTTGGCAAGCTGCGCGCGGTGTTCGCCAACAAGGGCAGCGTGACGGCCGGCAATAGCTCGCAGACGTCCGATGGCGCCGGCGCGCTGATCCTGGTTTCGGAGAAGATCCTCAAGCAGTTCAACCTGGTGCCGCGGGCCCGTTTCGTATCGTTCGCGGTGCGTGGCGTGCCGCCGGAGATCATGGGGATCGGTCCGAAGGCAGCGATTCCGGCTGCGCTGAAGGCCGCTGGCCTGACGCAGGACCAGATCGACTGGATCGAGCTGAACGAAGCGTTTGCCGCGCAATCGCTGGCGGTGATGCGTGACCTGGAACTTGATCCGGCCAAGGTCAACCGGATGGGCGGCGCCATCGCGCTGGGCCACCCGCTCGGTGCGACCGGAGCGATCCGTTCGGCCACTGTGGTGCACGCACTGCGTCGCCACAACATGAAGTACGGCATGGTGACCATGTGCGTGGGCACGGGCATGGGCGCAGCCGGAATCTTCGAGCGCGTATAAATAAAGCGCGCCAGGGACAGCCCGACGGGTGGGCTGTCCCGACCTTCGATCAGGTGAGGAAATGCATGGACACGGAGATGCCAACACACTGAAACCGAGGGGAGAACAACAATATGCAGGAGACCGCCATTCTGGCCGACGCGGCGTGTGACATGCCGCGCGCGATGATGGACGCGCTAGGCGTCCGCACGATTCCATTCCGCATCCGGGCCGGCGACCGCTTCGTGGTCGACACCCGCGACGAAGCCGAGCTTCCAAACCTGTACCAGAAGTATCTGGTCGGCAAGCAGGACCACTACGCGGAATCGATCCCGCTGCTCGAACGCGAGCTGGAAGACCATTTGCTCAAGAACGTGGTGGCCGGTTGTGACCGGGCCATTTTGCTGACCATCGCCAGCAGCCGTAGCAAGCTGTATTCGAATGCCACCGGCGCGGTGGTCGGTACTGTCGCGCGCAGTTTCAAGCTGCGCAAGGATGCCGGCCGCAGCGGGCTGTTCGACCTGACCGTGATCGACACCGGTGCCATTGGCCCGGGCCAGGCGCTGATCGTGCGCGAGGCTGCGCGAATGCTCGCCGACGGCGCCAGTGCGGCATCCGTGGTCGACGCGGTCGAGAACCGCCTGCGCGATGCGGCCCACATGTTCCTGATTCCCGACGAACTGCTCTACATGTACACGCGTGCCAAGCTCAAGGGCGAGAACAGCATCACGTGGAGCCGCTACATGCTTGGCAGCGCGTTCAACATCCGCCCGGTAATCCATATGCACCGGGGCGTCACCCAGGCCATTGCCAAGGCGCGTGGCAACGAAGAGGGCGTTCGCCGGCTGCTCTCCCACGTCGAAGCCTGCATTCGCGCCGACAGCCTGCTGACGCCGGCCGTGGCCGCGTGCTATGCGGGCGATATCGATGAGGTGGAATCGCTGCCGGCCTGGCAATCCTTGAAGCACATCGCCGCATCGCGCAACGTGGAGCTGATGCTGGCGCCGATGAGCCTGACCGTCGCGCTGAACGTGGGAGCGGGCGCGTTCGGCTTGAGTTATCTTTCCGAAGCGCCGCCACCGTTCGTGTGATCGGCTTCCTTCTCAAAACGGAGACGAGGTAGAAATGAGCATTGCAACCAGCATCGACCAGGGCGTACTGACCATTGGCTTCGATCGCATCGACAAGAAGAACGCGATCACCGCGGCGATGTACCAGACCATGGCCGACGCGCTGCGCGCCGCCGAGACCGACGCCGCGGTTCGCGTCATCGTGATCGAAGGCAAGCCGGAAGTCTTCACGGCGGGCAACGACATCGAGGACTTCCTGAAGCGCCCGCCGACCAACGGCGCCGATGGCGCGCCGGCACCGGTGTTCCAGTTCCTCCAGGCAATCAGCCGGGCGACCAAGCCCATCGTGGCATCGGTCAGCGGCGCAGCCGTTGGCATCGGCACCACGCTGCTGCTGCATTGCGATCTCGTCTACGCATCCGAGACGGCAAAGCTGGCGCTGCCGTTCGCCCAACTCGGCCTCTGCCCGGAGGCGGCGTCGAGCCTGCTGTTGCCGCGCATGGTCGGCTATCAGCGCGCCGCCGAAAAGCTGCTTCTTGGCGAGGCATTCAGCGCCCAGGAAGCCTTCGAAATCGGTCTGGTGACGAAGGTACTGTCGGTGGCGGAACTGCAGGGTTATGTGCGTCAGCAGGCGGCCAAGCTGGCGGTGCTGCCCGCGTCGTCGCTGCGCGAAACCAAGCGCCTGATGAAGGGCGATGACGCGGCGGCCGTGGAAAAGAAGATGCTTGAGGAGGGCGAGGTGTTCCGCCGCATGCTGGTCGCGCCGGAAGCGAAGGAGGCCTTTACGGCATTCTTCGAGAAGCGCAAGCCGGATTTCTCGAAGTTCAGCTAAGGCGAAGCAAGCTGTAGCTTGTTTGCGCCCCTCTCCCATGCGATGGGAGAGGGGCTGCGGAGAGGAGAGAACTCCCTGCGATCAAGCCGCCGGCAACACCCTTGGTTGCCGGCTCTCGTCGGTGGCCACGTACGTCAGCGTGGCCTCCGTCACTTTCACGATCTCGTTGGCGTGGCGCATCCGTTGCGCGTAGACCTCCACGGAGACCGTGATCGACGTGCGGCCCGTCTTGACGATGTCGGCATAGAAGCTGACCAGATCGCCGACGAACACCGGATTCTTGAACAGGAACGAATTCACCGCCACGGTGGCCACGCGGCCTTGGGCGCGCTCCACGGCGGGGATCGATCCGGCCATGTCCACCTGCGACATGATCCACCCGCCGAACACATCGCCGTGTACGTTGGCGTCGGCCGGCATCGGCACCACGCGCAGCGCGGGATTCTTGCCGGAGGGGAGTTCGGGAACAAAGCTGGAAGTGGTCATGGCGGGTCTTTCGGGGCGGATGAAGCGGAGGCCAGCCGGGTTGTCGGATCTCTGCGACAATCGCGGCATTGGCCCGAATTCTAACGTATGCGCCGCTATTCCACGACCGCCGAGCCCGCCCCCGCCGAGCCGGCAAATTCGCTGTTCCAGGGCGGCGGCGCGCGCCGCAGTGACTGGCAGACCGTTCGCAACCTGCTCCCCTACGTCTGGCACTACAAGTGGCGCGTGATGCTGGCGCTTACCTGCCTGGTCGCCGCCAAGGTGGCCAACCTGGGCGTGCCGGTGCTGATGAAGAAGCTGGTCGACAGCATGAACATCGCGCCTGGCGATCCGGCGGCGTTGCTGGCCGTGCCAGTGGGATTGATTGTTGGCTACGGCCTGTTGCGCCTATCGAGCACGCTGTTCACCGAGTTGCGTGAAATCCTCTTCTCGAAGGTCACGCAGAGCGCGGTGCGAGAGATCGCGCTGCAGGTGTTCCGCCATTTGCACGCGCTGTCGCTGCGCTTCCATCTGGATCGGCAGACCGGGGGGATGAGCCGGGACATCGAGCGCGGGACGCGCGGCATCCAGTCACTGATCTCGTACTCGTTGTACAGCATCCTGCCCACGCTGGTCGAGATGTCGCTAGTGATCGGCTTCTTCGTTGTGCGCTACGACATCTGGTTCGCCGCGATCACGATCTGCGCGCTGGCTGGCTACATCGTGTTCACGATCGTCGTGACCGAATGGCGCACGCATTTCCGGCGCAAGATGAACGAGCTCGACTCGCGCGCCAACCAGAAGGCAATCGACTCGCTGCTGAACTTCGAGACCGTGAAATATTTCGGGAACGAGGAGTACGAGGCACGCCGCTACGACGAGAACCTGCGTACCTATCGCACGGCGGCGATCCGCTCGCAGAACTCGCTGTCGTTCCTGAATTTCGGCCAGCAGGCGATCATCGCCCTGGGCCTGATCCTGATCCTGTGGCGTGCCACGGTGGGCGTTGCCGCCGGCAAGCTCACGCTTGGTGACCTCGTGCTGGTCAACACGCTGATGATCCAGCTCTATATCCCGCTCAACTTCCTGGGCGTGATCTATCGCGAGATCAAGCAGGCCACCACCGATATGGACCGCATGTTCGTGCTGCTCGGCACGCAACAGGAGGTGGCCGACACGCCCGGCGCGCCGGTGCTCGCCGTCAACGGCGCCGAGGTGCGCTTCCGCCATGTCGGCTTTGGCTACGAGAAGAACCGCGTGATTCTCGACGACGTCGATTTCACGATCGCGGCGGGGACGACAACGGCCGTGGTTGGCCACAGCGGCTCGGGCAAGTCCACGCTCGCGCGGCTGCTGTTCCGCTTCTACGACGTCACGCGGGGCAGCATCGAGGTCGATGGGCAGGACATCCGCAAGGTGCGGCAGGTCAGCCTGCGCGCGTCGATCGGCATCGTGCCGCAGGACACCGTGCTGTTTAACGACAGCATCTACTACAACATCGCCTATGGCCGCCCGGAGGCCACGCGCGAGGAAGTCATCGAGGCAGCGCGCGCCGCGCAGATCGACACCTTTATCAGCGAATTGCCGCAGGGCTACGACACGCCGGTGGGCGAGCGGGGCCTGAAGCTGTCCGGCGGCGAGAAGCAACGGGTGGCCATCGCGCGCACGCTGCTGAAGAACCCACCGATCCTGGTATTCGACGAAGCCACGTCGGCGCTCGACTCTCGCACCGAACAGGCGATCCAGTCGGAACTGATGCGGCTGGCGCAGAATCGCACCACGCTGCTGATCGCGCACCGGCTATCGACCGTGGTGCACGCCGACCAGATTCTTGTGATGGACCGTGGACGCATCATCGAGCGCGGCACCCATGCCGAGCTGATGCGGGCCAATGGCCACTACGCCGAGATGTGGCAGATCCAGGCGCGCAACGCGGCGGAGGGCTCGCCCGATGCCGACGCGCTGGCGATCGATGTGGGCGACGCCACGCAGGATGCATAGCGCAAGGCATCGATTGTCGACAATCGATGCCAGCAACCGCGGCTGAGAACTGTCCGCGCACAATCCTGGTTCGTCATTGCGCCACCGGCACGCCTTGCCCCGGTGCATGAGAGACGCCTGAAAAGCTGGCACGCCACTTGCGAAAAGCCCTCTCCAGAGAGATCAACTACTGGAGAAGGTCCATGCCGCAATCCCCTCTGCGCCGTCATCTGCTGAAGCTGTGCACCGCCATGGGCACCACCATGGTGCTGTCGACACTCTGCGCGGGCACCGCGCAGGCGCAGACCGCGACGAAGATCCGCTTTCAGCTCGACTGGCGCTTTGAAGGGCCATCCGCGCTGTTCCTGCTTGGCGAGCAGAAGGGCTACTACAAGGCCGAGAAGCTCGACGTGTCGATCGACGCCGGCAATGGATCGGGCAACGTGGTCAATCGCGTGGCCTCCGGCACGTACGACATGGGTTTTGCCGATCTGGCATCGGTAATGGAGTTCTACGGCAACAACCCGGACGCGAAGAACAAGCCGGTGGCCGTGATGATGGTCTACAACAACACGCCGGCCGCCGTGCTGGCGCTGAAGAAGTCCGGCATTCGCGCGCCGAAGGACCTGACCGGCAAGAAGCTCGGCGCCCCGGTATTCGATGCCGGCCGCCGCGCGTTCCCGATCTTCGCCAAGGCCAACGGCCTGCAGGCGGCGTCGTTCAACTGGCAGGCGATGGACCCGACGCTGCGCGAGACCATGCTGACGCGTGGCGATCTCGATGCGATCACCGGCTTCTCGTTCACGTCGATCCTGAATCTCAATGCGCGCGGCGTGAAGGATGAGGACATCGTCGTGCTCCCCTATCCGCAGTACGGCGTGAAGCTGTATGGCAACGCGATCATTGCGTCGGAGCAGTTTCTGAAGGCCCACCCTGAAGCGGTCAAGGCCTTCCTGCGGGCGTTCGCGAAATCGGCGAAGGACGTGATCGCGAACCCGGAAGAGGGGATCAAGGCCGTGAAGGCGCGCGACGGGATCATCGACGAGAAGCTTGAAGTTCGCCGGCTGAAGATGGCGCTCGACGCGGTGGTCAAGTCGCCCGACGCGAAGGCGGAGGGTTTCGGGCGCGTCAACAAGCCGCGACTGTCGCTGATGGCATCCCAGGTGGCCGACGCCTTCGCCACGAAGGGGCGCATCAATCCCGATGCGCTGTGGACCGATGCCTACCTGCCGTCGGCAGCCGAACTGGATGTCCTGCGATGATGGCCCGGCAAGCGCTTCACCCCGCCACTGGCGGAGCCTCCAACGCAACCCGGCCGTTCGTCGATTTCAATCGCGTCTGGCTGGCCTACGACGACGATCTGGCGCGGCGCGGGGAGTTCGCGGTCGAGGACATCTCGCTGCAGGCAGCCGAAGGCGAGTTCATCGCCATCGTCGGCCCCTCTGGATGCGGCAAGTCGACGTTCATGAAACTGGCTACCGGCCTGCGGCAGGCCACGCGTGGTGCGGTCAGCATCAACGGCGAGAAGGTCAGCGGGCCGCTCAAGCAGGTGGGCATGGCTTTCCAGGCGCCGACGCTGCTGCCATGGCGCACCACGCTCGACAACGTGATGCTGCCGCTCGAGATCGTCGAGCCGTACCGCTCGACCATGCGCGCGAAGCGCGACGAGTATGTGGCGCGTGCCCGCGATCTGCTGAAGACGGTCGGGCTTGCTGGTTACGAGGACAAGTATCCGTGGCAGCTTTCGGGCGGCATGCAGCAGCGGGCATCGATTTGCCGGGCGCTGATCCATCAGCCGCGAATGCTGCTGCTGGATGAGCCGTTCGGCGCGCTCGACGCGTTCACGCGCGAGGAACTCTGGTGCGTGCTGCGGGACCTCTGGCAGGCGCAGCGCTTCAACGTGATCCTCGTCACGCACGATCTGCGCGAGGCCGTGTTCCTGGCCGATACCGTGTACGTCATGAGCGCGCGGCCGGGGCGCATCCTGCTGCGCCGGGAGATCGACCTGCCGCGCCCGCGTCCGCTCGATGTCACCTATTCCGAACCCTTCGCCGAACGCGTGCACGAGTTGCGCGAGAAGATCGGCCACGTCAGGCAGCAATGATCATGAACACGATGTCTTCGATTCAGGCAAAGCGCGTGCAGCGCGTGGCCCCGTGGCTGTTGCTGGGTGCGTTCCTGTTGCTGTGGCAGGTGGCGTGTCTCGCGTTCAACGTGTCGGACTTCATCTTGCCGAGCCCGTCTTCGATTGTCGCTTCGATGGCCGAGTATGGCGATGTGATCGCCGCTCACGCGTGGCGCACCTTCTGGACCACGATGGTCGGCTTCGGCCTGGCCATCGCGGTGGGCGTGGTGCTCGGCATGCTGATGGGATCGTCGAAACTGGCGTACGCGGCGACCTATCCGCTGATGACGGCCTTCAACGCGCTGCCGAAGGCGGCGTTCGTGCCGATCCTGGTGGTGTGGTTTGGGCTTGGCGCCGGGCCGGCGATCCTGACCGCGTTCCTGATCTCGTTCTTCCCGATCATGGTCAATATCGCGACGGGGCTGGCGACACTCGAACCCGAACTCGAGGACGTACTGCGCGTGCTCGGCGCCAAGCGTCGCGACGTGCTGCTGAAGGTGGGCCTGCCCCGCGCGATGCCGTTCTTCTTCGCCTCGCTGAAGGTGGCGATCACGCTTGCGTTCGTCGGCACCACGGTGTCGGAGATGAACGCCGCCAACGAAGGAATCGGCTATCTGCTCGTGTCCGCAGGATCGGCCATGAAGATGCCGCTGGCGTTCGCCGGTCTCGTCGTCATCGCCATCATGGCGATGGGCATGTATGAGCTGTTCTCGGTGCTGGAGAAACGGATGACGGGCTGGGCGCATCGAGGGTGAGGCTTCGGTGTTTCTCCGCTTTCCCGCTCCGGGGGAGAGCGGACCGGCTTCTCTGAAGCCTGACCCGCTACGCGTAATCCAGCGGCAGCGCCGTCGTGTACTTGATCTGCTCCATCGCGAAGCTGGAACTGACGTCAGCAAGCTCGGTGCCCTGGATCAGCTTCTTGTACACGGCGTCATAGGCGGCGATATCGGGCACCACCACGCGCAGCAGGTAGTCGGTATCGCCCGCCATGCGATAGAACTCGGTGACTTCCGGGATCGACGCCACCAGCCCGTGGAAGGTCTTGAGCCATTTTTCGCTGTGCTGGTTGGTGCGGACCGAGACGAAGACGGTCACGCCGACGTTCAGCTTGGCGGGGTCGAGCAGCGCCACGCGCTTGCGGATGATGCCGGACTCTTCCAGCTTTTGGACTCGGCGCCAGCAGGGCGTCGATGTCAGGCCGACCTGTTCGCCGATCTCGGCGACGGGCACGGTGGCGTCCTCCTGCAAAATGCTGAGGATCTGGCGGTCATAACGGTCCATGGGGTCTCGCAATCAAGGGGGCGAAAGGGGTGCCGGGCACCCGCCGCCCTTGCGGTGCGAGTGTCAGCTGACGACGGTGTCTACCAGCAGGTTGACGCCGGTGGAGATGCGGCTCTGTTCCACGCCGTAGATGTGCAGCGAGACGGTGACGTCGTCGCTGGCATTGCCGAGGGCGTGGATGTGTTGCAGGCCGGCCGGCACGCTGAACGTATCGCCGGCTTCGCGCGTCACGGCGCCGACCTGCGACGCCGTGCGGCTTTCCGGATCCCAGCGGTAGTGCCGTTCGTACATGGTGCCGCGCAGCACGCGATAGGCGCACCACGTGCGATGGCCGTGCACCGGGCTGAACTGGCCAGGACGCCAGACCAGCAGCATCACGGAAAAGCGTTCGAAGGGGTCGGCGTGGACCAGATGGCGGGTGTAGGTGTCCGGGCTGCCTTCCCGCGCGCCCGGCGGCAGGCTGGCCAGCAGCGTTTCCGCATCGGGCAGGCTCGCGGCGACCTGTTCGGCGACCATGCGGGCGTTCTTGGCCAGGGTGGCTTCGATTCCGCTGGTGAACGGCGTCAGTGGCGACGGTTCTGGGGCGCCGGAGCTGGCGCAAGGGGCGGAGGTTTGCATGGCGAGCTCTTCTTGGTGGTGTTATGGCTTCCATCATAGGAGGACCCTCCGAGCACAATGATGCAAAATTCAGTCTGGAATGGATTGGAATTGTAATCCTGTTCTACTGGTTGCGCATTTTTGGGAATGATCTTGCGCGCCGTGCGTCCGGGCGGGCGCCGGGTGATAATCCGCGCCATGGAAATCAAATGGCTTGAAGACTTCGTCAGCCTGGCCGAGACGCACAGCTTCTCTCGCTCGGCGGAACTGCGGCATGTCACGCAGCCGGCATTCTCGCGTCGGATCCAGTCGCTCGAGGCGTGGGTCGGCACCGAACTGATCGACCGTTCGAGTTACCCCACCAGCCTGACTGCCGCCGGCAAGGTGTTCTATGAACAGGCGCTGGCGATGCTGGCGCAGGTCAGCGAGACGCGGGCGCTAATGCGCGGCCAGCGCTCGGCCAACGCGCAGGTGCTGGAATTCGCGGTGCCGCACACGCTGTCGCTGACGTTTTTCCCGGAGTGGCTCAAGGGGGTCGAGCGCAAGGTCGGCACGCTGCCATGCCGGCTGCGGGCGCTGAACGTGCACGACGCGGTGCTGATGCTCGTCGAAGGTGGGTGCGACCTCGTCATGGTCTATCACCACTCGCGCCAGGCCATCCAGCTCGACCCGGCGCACTACGACATGCTGGTGCTCGGCACCGAGCGCCTGTCTCCCTATAGCGTCCCCGATGCGTCCGGCCGCCCGCTGTTCCGGATGCCCGGCACCGACAAGAAGCCGGTGCCGTACCTGAGCTACACGCCCAATGCCTTCCTTGGCCGCATGGTGGACATGCTGCTGGCCGAATCGCCGGAAACGCTCAAGCTCGACAAATGCTACGAGACTGATATGGCCGAGGCGCTCAAGGTCATGGCGCTGGCCGGGCATGGCATGGCCTTCCTGCCCGAGAGCGCGGTACGCGAGGACGTTGCCGCCGGCCGGCTGGTGCGCGCCGATGCCGCGAAGGGCTTGCCCCAGTCGATCGACATGGAAATCCGGCTCTATCGCGAACGGCCGCCGGAACACGCCAACGAGCGGCGCGGCAGCCAGCAGCGCCGCAAGCGCCAGCTCGTGGACAAGATCTGGGCGGCGCTGACCTCGTAAAAAACCCATTTCGGGGAGGGGGTAATGATTATGCGTGTCTTGCATAACCCTGCATGGGCGGATAATCAAACGGCATTGGATTCGGGAGTGGGGCCGCCGATATGCTCCGTGTCACCTTTACTCGGGACCCAACGATGTCTTCCGCAGCACCGACGCAAAACGTCTCCAATGGTCATACCCTGCCTTCGTACCTGAACGCCGACAACCTCGGCCCGTGGGGGATCTACCTGCAGCAAGTCGACCGTGTCACGCCCTACCTGGGCTCGCTGGCACGCTGGGTGGAAACCCTGAAGCGCCCGAAGCGCGCGATGATCGTCGACGTACCCATCGAACTCGACAACGGCACGATCGCCCACTTCGAGGGCTATCGCGTGCAGCACAACCTGTCGCGCGGCCCGGGCAAGGGCGGCGTCCGCTTCCACCAGGACGTGACGTTGTCCGAGGTGATGGCGCTGTCGGCCTGGATGTCGGTCAAGAATGCGGCCGTGAACGTGCCGTACGGCGGCGCCAAGGGCGGTATCCGCGTTGATCCGCGCACCCTGTCGCACGGCGAACTGGAACGCCTGACCCGCCGGTACACGAGCGAAATCAACATCATCATCGGACCGAGCAAGGACATTCCCGCCCCGGACGTGAACACCAACGCCCAGGTCATGGCCTGGATGATGGATACCTACTCGATGAACTCGGGCAGCACGGCCACCGGCGTGGTGACCGGCAAGCCGATCTCGCTGGGCGGTTCGCTGGGTCGTCATGAAGCCACGGGCCGCGGTGTGTTCGTCGTCGGTTCCGAGGCGGCCCGCAACCTGGGCATGGACGTCAAGGGCGCGCGCGTGGCGGTGCAGGGCTTCGGCAACGTGGGTGCCGTGGCAGCCAAGCTGTTCCATGAGGCGGGCGCCACGGTGGTGGCGGTGCAGGACCATCGCACCACGCTGTTCGACCCGGCCGGTCTGGACGTGCCGAAGATGATGGAGTACGCGTCGCACAGCGGCACGATCGAAGGCTACCGCGCCGAGGTCATCTCCACCGAGCAGTTCTGGGAAGTCGATTGCGACATCCTGATCCCGGCCGCGCTGGAAGGGCAACTGACCGCCAGCAATGCGCCGAAGATCAAGGCGAAGCTGGTGATCGAGGGCGCCAACGGCCCGACCACGCCCGAGGCCGACGATATTCTTCGCGAGCGCAATATCCTGGTTTGCCCGGACGTGATCGCCAACGCCGGCGGCGTGACCGTGTCCTACTTTGAATGGGTGCAGGATTTCTCGAGCTTCTTCTGGACCGAAGAGGAGATCAACGAGCGCCTGGTACGGATCATGCAAGAGGCCTTCCGGGCAATCTGGCAGGTTGCCCAGGACAACAAGGTCACGTTGCGGACGGCTGCGTTTATCGTTGCCTGTACGCGTATTCTGCAGGCGCGCGAAATGCGCGGCCTGTATCCCTGATGAGGCAGGGTTCCCGGTGGGCGGCTGGTGCTGCGACGCAGCAAGGTTGCCCATTGCCTGGATGACACCGAAACGCGGCGACTGGTTTGTTCCAGTCGCCGCTTTTTTATTTCCGGGGCTTGCGGGGGAGCGAGGCCATGTGGGCAGTTGTGTCTCGATTTGGCGCATCGCCGCGAATCTGTGCTCTAACTTGCCCCAATTAGGGGAATACCCGTTGTGCTGGGTGGCGAGCTAAGCAATACTGTTTCGTCGGTGGGACATTTGATACAGTCCCGCCTTTCTCTTCATGGTCAAGGAGATGTTATGAATGTAGCCAAGCTGGCTGGCCTGATGATCGCCGCAGGCGTCCTGTGCGGTAACGCGCAGGCCGCAGAGCAGCTCACGGGCACGCTGCAGAAGATCAAGGATACGGGTGTCATCACGCTGGGCGTGCGCGATTCGTCGATTCCTTTCAATTACAACCTGGGCGGCGTGCGTCAGGTGGGCTATTCCTACGATATCAATATGAAGATCGTGGAAGCCATCAAGGACCAGCTCAAGCTGCCGAACCTGCAGGTCAAGGAAATCCCGATCACGTCGCAGAACCGCATCACGCTGCTGCAGAACGGCACGATCGACATCGAGTGCGGCTCCACGACCAATAATCTGGAACGCCAGAAGCAGGTCTCCTTCACCGACACCATCTTCATTATTGGCACGCGCATCATGGTGAAGAAGGACGGCGGCATCAAGGATTGGGCCGACCTGAAGGGCAAGAACGTGGTGACCACCGCCGGCACGACGTCCGAGCGCCTGCTGCGCAAGATGAACGATGACCAGAAGCTGGGCATGAACATTATCAGCACCAAGGATCATGGCCAGTCGTTCCTGACGCTGGAATCGGGCCGTGCCGTGGCATTCATGATGGACGACGCGCTGCTCTACGGCGAGCGCGCCAAGGCCAAGAACCCGAACGACTGGATCGTGGTGGGCAAGCCGCAATCGCGCGAAGCCTATGGTTGCATGATCCGCAAGGATGATGCACCGTTCAAGAAGGTGTCCGATCAGGTGATCGCCGGCCTGATGAAGGATGGCTCGATCAACACGATGTACACCAAGTGGTTCATGCAGCCGGTGCCGCCGAAGGGCCTGAACCTGGACTTCCCGCTGTCCGACGACATGAAGGCGCTCTTCAAGACTCCGAACGACAAGGCACTCGACTGATCCCCACGATTGGAGCAGTGCGAAACGGAAGGAGCAGTCCTTCCGTTTCTTTTTGAGGACGCATCATGGATTACGCTTTTCATTGGGGAGTCTTCCTCGAGCAGGCGGCGGCGAACGAGACCTACCTGGACTGGATGATTTCCGGTCTCAAGGTGACGATCGCGCTTGGCCTGTCCTCGTGGATCATCGCTCTCGCCATCGGATCGGTGCTGGGCGTGCTGCGCACCGTGCCGAACAAGTGGCTGTCGGGGATCGCCGCCACCTACGTCGAGATCTTCCGGAACATTCCGCTGCTGGTGCAGCTTTTCATCTGGTACTTCGTCGGCCCCGAACTGCTGCCCGGCGGCGAGGCGATCAAGCAGATGAATCCGTTCACCCAGCAGTTCCTGGCCGCCATGCTCTGTCTGGGCACCTTCACGGCCGCCCGGGTTTGCGAACAGGTGCGCTCGGGTATCAATTCGCTGCCGCGCGGCCAGAAGAACGCCGGCCTGGCGATGGGTTTCACGCTGCCGCAGACGTATCGCTACGTGCTGCTGCCGATGGCATTCCGCGTTATCGTGCCGCCGCTGACTTCCGAGTTTCTGAATATCTTCAAGAACTCGGCCGTGGCGTCGACGATCGGTCTGCTGGAACTGGCCGCGCAGGGGCGCCAGCTGGTGGACTACACCGCGCGCCCGTATGAGTCGTTCATCGCCGTCACGGTGCTGTACGCGCTCATCAACTTCACCGTGATGCTGATCATGCGCTGGGTGGAACGTCGCACCCGCGTGCCCGGCTTCATCGGTGGCAAGTAAGGAGCTGGAACATGGCATACGAATTTGATTTCAGCTCGATCAACCCCTCCACGCTGCATGTGCTGGGCGAAGGGATGCTCGTGTCGGCCAAGATCACCGTGACCGCGGTGATCGTCGGCATCGTCTGGGGCACGATTCTGGCGATGATGCGCCTGTCGTCGAACAAGCTGCTGAACTGGTTCGCGCAGGGGTATGTGACCCTCTTCCGCTCCATCCCGCTGGTGATGGTGCTGTTGTGGTTCTTCCTGATCATTCCGCAGTTGCTGCAGAAGACGTTCAACCTGTCGGCGGCATCGGACCTGCGCATGACTTCGGCGCTGATCGCGTTCTCGCTGTTCGAGGCCGCGTATTACTCGGAGATCATCCGCGCCGGTATCCAGAGCGTGTCGCGCGGGCAGATGTTCGCCGCGCAGGCGATGGGCATGACCTATGGCCAGAGCATGCGGCTGGTGATCCTGCCGCAGGCGTTCCGCAACATGGTGCCGCTGCTGCTGACGCAGGGCATCATCCTGTTCCAGGATACGTCGCTGGTCTACGTGAGCGCGCTGGCGGACTTCTTCGGCCAGGCGTACGGCATTGGCGAACGTGATGGCCGCATCGTCGAGATGCTGCTTTTCGCCGGCCTCATCTACTTCATCATTTGTTTCTCCGCTTCGCTGCTGGTCAAGCGTTACCAGAAAAAGGTGGCTGTATGATCGAAATCAATAACGTTTCCAAGTGGTACGGCGCCTTCCAGGTGCTGACCGACTGCACCACCAAGGTTGCCAAGGGTGAAGTGGTGGTGGTGTGCGGTCCGTCCGGTTCGGGCAAGTCCACGCTGATCAAGACCGTCAATGCGCTGGAGCCGTTCCAGAAGGGCGACATCCTCGTCGACGGCACGTCGGTGGGCAATCCGAAGACCAACCTGCCCAAACTGCGTTCGCGCGTGGGCATGGTGTTCCAGAACTTCGAACTGTTCCCGCACCTGTCGATCACCGAGAACCTGACCATCGCGCAGATGAAGGTGCTGGGCCGCTCGAAGGACGAGGCGATGGCAAAGGGCCTGAAGTATCTGGAGCGCGTGGGCCTGAAGAGCCAGGCGGAAAAGTACCCGGGCCAGCTTTCCGGTGGTCAGCAGCAGCGCGTGGCGATTGCCCGCGCGCTGTCGATGGACCCGATCTGCATGTTGTTCGACGAACCGACCTCGGCGCTCGACCCGGAAATGGTCAACGAGGTGCTGGACGTGATGGTGCAGCTCGCGCAGGAAGGCATGACCATGATGTGCGTGACCCACGAAATGGGCTTCGCGCGCAAGGTGGCCAACCGCGTGATCTTCATGGATGCCGGCAAGATCGTGGAAGACTGCGCGAAGGAAGAGTTCTTCGGCAACATCGACGCCCGCTCGGACCGCGCCAAGCAGTTCCTGTCGAAGATCCTGCACCACTGAGCGCAGGCAACCAGACGGACGCAAGCGCCGAGTGCCCCTTCCCGCCACGCCGGAAGGGGCATTTTCATTTGGTCAGGGTCGGACTCAGGGTCGGACTCAGTGGCGGGCTCAGGGTCGGACTCAGGTGCAGGCCGTATTTGCCGCGTTCTTCGCCTGGACTTCCGGTGGGATGGGCACGCTCCACGTCATGGTGGGCCGACCGTCCTCGAACATGATCAACTCGCCCGGCGCGAACTGGGTCCAGGTCTCGTTGTCCGTCAGCGGCGCGGTGGCGATCACGGCCACGCGGTCATCGGGCGTGGTCACCTGCGCGAAGTCGATCGACAGGTCGGCATCGATCAGATGCGCCTTCGAGAATGGCCACTGGCGCACGATGTAGTACAGGCGCGTGGAGCAGTGGGCGAACAGCGCCTGCCCGTTGCAGAGCAGGAAGTTGAACACCCCATGCAGCGTGATGTCGCGCGTGATGTCGGCCAGCGCATGGCCGAGTTCGTTGAGCGGCGGCTGAGATCCGGGAAAGCGCTTGCGCAGGCCCTGCATCAGCGCGCAGAACGCCAGCTCGCTGTCGGTGTCTCCCACCGGCTGGTAGACGCCGGACAGGAACGGCGCAAAGCCGTGCAAGTCGCCGTTGTGGGCAAAGATCCAGTGCCGTCCCCAGAGTTCTCGCATGAACGGATGGCAGTTCTCGAGCAGTACAGTGCCCTGCGTGGCCTTGCGGATATGCGAGATCACGTTCTTCGACTTGATCGGGTAGCGCTTGATCAGGTCGGCCACCGGCGAGGTACCCGCCGACTGGTTGTCGATGAACAGCCGGCAGGCCTTGTCCTCGAAGAATGCGACGCCGAATCCATCGGAATGATGGTCGGTCACACCGCCGCGGGCGGCGAAGCCGGTAAAGGAAAACGTCACGTCCGTGGGCGTGGCGCAATTCATGCCTAGAAGCTGGCACATGGCGAAGGCACCGTGCGGCAGGGGGCTGCCGCTTTGCAATAGAATGCAGGCATTATCCTGCGCGTGCCCGGCGCTGCCAAGCACGGCGGCGGTACGCGCCTCCCCCGCAGTCACCCCTCCTTCCCAGCCATGAGTCAATACAGGATCGCTGTCATTCCCGGAGACGGAATCGGAACGGAAGTGATGCCCGAAGGCATCCGCGTCATGGATGCCACCGCACGACGTTTCGGCATCGATTTTCAGTGGGACCACTTCGACTTTTCCAGTTACGCGTACTACGAGCGCCACGGCAAGATGCTGCCGGACGACTGGTTTGACACCCTGGTCAAGTACGACGCCATCTACTTTGGCGCGGTTGGCTGGCCGGCGAAGATTGCCGATCACGTGTCGCTGTGGGGCTCCCTGCTGCAGTTCCGGCGCTCGTTCGACCAGTATGTGAACCTGCGCCCGGTCCGGCTGATGCCCGGCATCAAGAGCCCGCTGGCCGACCGCAAGCCGGGCGACATCGATTTCTACGTGGTGCGCGAGAACACCGAGGGTGAGTATTCGAGTATCGGTGGGCGCATGTTCCCGGGTACCGAGCGCGAGATCGTGATGCAGGAGACGGTGATGAGCCGGCACGGCGTCGACCGCATCCTGAAATTCGCGTTCGAACTGGCGCAGAAACGCCCGAAGAAGCACCTGACGTCGGCCACCAAGTCCAACGGGATCTCGATCACGATGCCGTACTGGGACGAACGGGTGGAGGCGATGGCCGCCAACTATCCAGGCATGAAGGTCGACAAGTACCACATCGACATCCTGACCGCCCACTTCGTACAGCACCCGGACTGGTTCGACGTAGTGGTGGCCAGCAACCTGTTCGGCGACATCCTGTCCGATCTCGGCCCGGCCTGTACCGGCACGATCGGCGTGGCGCCATCGGGCAACATCAATCCTGATAAGGTCTATCCCAGCTTGTTCGAGCCCGTGCATGGCTCGGCGCCCGACATCGCTGGCCAGGGCATCGCCAATCCGATCGGCCAGATCTGGTGCGGTGCAATGATGCTCGAACACCTGGGCCACGCCGAGGCTGGCGCGGCCGTGCTGGCGGCCATCGAGCAGGTGCTGGCCGCGGGACCGGGTCATGCGCCGCTGACGCGTGATATTGGCGGTACCGCCTCCACGGCCGATCTCGGCCAGGCCATCGCGGAGGCGCTGTGAATCCACAGGTCGATCCCCGTACATTGCTGCTGGAGAGCTTCCGCGCCGCCGTGGCGGCAGCCGATCCGCTCGAAATCGTGGCCGCGCACCTGCCGCCACCGCACGCGGGCGGCCGCACGCTGGTCGTTGGGGCAGGCAAGGCCGCGGCGTCAATGGCGCTGGCCGTCGAACGCGCGTACCAGGGCAAGGCCAAACTGGAAGGCATCGTCGTCACGCGCTATGCGCACGGCCTGCCGACCGAACATATCCGCGTGATCGAAGCCGGCCATCCCGTGCCGGACGAGGCCGGCGAGCAGGCCGCCGCCGACATCCTTGCCCGCGTGCAGGCGCTGGGCCCGGATGACCGGCTGATCGTGCTGGTCTCCGGCGGCGGGTCGAGCCTGCTGTCGTTGCCGGCCGAAGGCATTCCCATGGCCGACCTCAAGGCCACCACGCGCGAGCTGCTGCGGTGCGGGGCGCCGATCACGGACATGAATATCGTGCGCAAGCACACCTCGCGCATCCAGGGCGGCCGTCTGGCGCAGGCCAGCCGCGCCCCAGTCACCACGCTGATCGTCTCGGACGTGGCCGGCGACGACCCGAGCGCGATTGCATCGGGTCCGACCGTGCCGGACGCAAGCACGTACGCCGATGCGCTGGCGATCCTCAAGCGCTATGGCGCGGCGGTGCCGGCAACCGTGCAGGCGCATCTGGAGCGCGGCGCGCGTGGCGAGGTCGAGGAAACGCCGAAGCCGGGCGATCCGCTGTTCATGAACGTGGACAATCGCATGATCGCCACGGCACACGACAGCCTGGAAGCCGCGGCGGCTGAGTTCCGTCGCCAGGGCGTCAATGCGGTAGTGCTCGGCGATACCGTGACTGGCGAGGCGCAGGAGGTGGCCCGCGTCTACGCGGCGCTGGTGCGCGAGATTCGAGCGTACAATGCGCCGTTCGCAGCGCCGGTTGCGCTGATTTCTGGCGGTGAATGCACGGTCACATTGCCAAGCGGCGCGTCCGAATCGGCGCGCGGCGGGCGGTGCTCTGAATTCCTGCTGTCTCTGGCGATCGAATTGGCAGGCACGCCGAATGTCCACGCGATCGCGGCCGATACCGACGGTATCGACGGGTCCGAAGACAATGCCGGCGCGTTGCTGGCGCCCGATTCGCTGGCCCGCGCGGAAGGCAGCGGCACTTCGGCCCGGCAGAAGCTCGACGCACACGACGCGTGGGGCTTTTTCGATGCGATCGGCGACCTGGTCGTGACCGGCCCGACGCGTACCAATGTGAATGACTACCGCGCCATTCTGATTCTCTAGATTTCCCCGTCTTACTCGTTTCGCTCGTCCCCATGACCCAGAAACTCACCATCACCCGCCCGGACGACTGGCACCTGCACCTGCGCGATGGCGCGGCGCTGGCGGCCGTACTGCCCGACACGGCACGCCAGTTCGCACGTGCCATCATCATGCCGAACCTGAAGCCGCCCGTGACCACGGTGGATCAGGCCAGTGCCTACCGCGCGCGCATTCTGGCCGCGCTGCCGGCCGGCATGGCGTTCGAGCCGCTGATGACGCTGTACCTGACCGACAACACGCCGCCGGAGGAAATCGTCGCGGCCCGTGCCAGCGGTTTCGTCCACGGCGTCAAGCTGTATCCGGCCGGCGCCACCACCAACAGCGATGCCGGCGTGACCGATATCCGCCGCTGCGCCGCCACGCTTGAGGCGATGCAGCGTGAAGGTGTGCCGCTGCTGGTCCACGGCGAGGTCACTGATGGCGACATCGACATCTTCGATCGCGAGGCCGTGTTCATCGACCGCGTGATGAAGCCGCTGCGCCGCGACTTCCCGGAGCTCAAGGTGGTGTTCGAACACATCACCACCCGCGATGCGGCCCAGTACGTGGCCGAGGCCGAAGGCCCGGTCGGCGCGACGATTACCGCGCACCACCTGCTGTACAACCGTAATGCGATCTTCACGGGCGGGATTCGTCCGCACTACTACTGCCTGCCGGTGCTCAAGCGCGAGATCCACCGCGAGGCGCTGGTCAAGGCCGCGACGTCGGGCAGCCCGCGTTTCTTCCTTGGCACTGACAGCGCACCCCACGCACGCGGCCTCAAGGAGCACGCATGCGGCTGCGCCGGCTGCTACACGGCGCTCCATGCGATGGAGCTCTATGCCGAAGCGTTCGACGCTGCCGGCGCGCTGGACAAGCTCGAGGCATTCTCCAGCTTCAACGGCCCGGCCTTCTACGGCCTGCCGCGCAATAGCGGCACGCTGACGCTGACGCGCGAAGACTGGGAACTGCCGGCCGAGCTGCCGTACGGTGATACCACGCTGGTGCCGCTGCGCGCCGGCGAAACGCTGCGCTGGAAGGCGAGCTGAGTCGGTTGCTGTCGACGATCGACTGGACGCGGCCGTGGTTCCTGCCATTCGCCGCGTCCGCATCCTGCCTCGATGGCAGTGACCTGCGCGAGGCTTTCAACGCGGCGGCATTGGGCAGCCTCAACGCCCAGGGTTTGCCGCTGCGCTTCGTGCCCCAGGACAGTCTGCCCGAAGGTGTGGCCTACGAGTCCCACATCTTCGCCACCGGGCAGGTGCCAACGCGCGACAACCTGCACGACACATTCAACGCGCTAATTTGGCTGCATTTCCCTGAGACCAAGCGACTGCTCAACCGGCTGCAAGCCGAGGCCATCGAGCGGGACGGCGTGCAAGCCGTGCGCGGGGGCCTGCGTGACGCGGCGACGTTGTTCGACGAGAACGCCGTGATTCTGGTCAGCGAAGATGCAACGATTGCCAATGCGCTGCGCGGATTTGCCTGGCGCAAACTGTTTGTCTCACGTCGTGATGCCTGGCGCGATACCTGCGCGGTAGTGCCGTTCGGTCATGCGCTGCTGGAAAAATTGGTACAGCCCTACAAGTCCGTGACCGCCCATGCATGGTGGATTCCGGCGTCGCCGACGACGCCGATCGCCAGGCTCGACGGCATGCTGGCGGCGTCACTGGCCGAGGCTGCGGAGCAGGGGCGTCTCAAGGGTGGCCGCAGTTTCGCGCCGCTGCCGGTGATGGGCATTCCGGGTTGGTGTGGCGAGAGCGCTGCCCCTGGTTTCTACGACGATGCCAGCGTGTTTCGGCCCGGACGCCGCGGCGCGGCCGCCAATGCCGAGGCGGGCTGACCGGCACCGCGCATCGGTGTTAGACTGCGGGCCGCAAAGCAGGCCAGACAATCGCTGCTTGCATCGCAAGGTGCAAGGGGAGGAAAGTCCGGACTCCACAGGGCAGGGTGTTGGCTAACAGCCATCCACGGTAACGTGCGGAATAGGGCCACAGAGACGAGTCTTGCCGCTGGCTTCGGCTGGCGGGAAGGGTGAAACGCGGTAACCTCCACCTGGAGCAATCCCAAATAGGCAGACGATGAAGCGGCCCGCCGAGTCTGCGGGTAGGGAGCTGGAGCCGGCCGGTAACGGTCGGCCTAGAGGAATGGTTGTCACGTTCCGGGCGCCGCAAGGCGTGCGGGGCGCACAGAATCCGGCTTATCGGCCTGCTTTGCTTCAGATACGCGAACGCCCGGCACAATGCCGGGCGTTTTTGTTTGGCCGGGACGGATGCTTCCGCCTGGCTTGGACGAAGACGGTCAGCCTTCGACGATTTCCGTCGTGTGCGTGATCTCGGCCGTCTTGGCCAGCATGATCGAGGCTGAGCAGTACTTCTCGTGCGACAGCTCGATCGCGCGTTCGACCTTGCCCGGATCCAGGTTGCGACCGGTCACGGTGAAGTGGAAATTGATCTTCGTGAACACCTTCGGGTCGGTCTCGGCGCGCTCGGCTTCCAGCTTGACGCTGCAACCGCGCACGTCCTGGCGGCCACGCTTGAGGATCAGCACCACGTCATATGCCGTGCAGCCGCCGGTGCCCAGCAACACCATTTCCATGGGCCGGGGCGCCAGATTGTTGCCGCCGCCGTCAGGCGCGCCATCCATCGCCACGATGTGACCGCTGCCGGTCTGGGCTACGAAGCTCATGCCCTCCGGGCCCATCCATGTCACTTTGCATTCCATTTTTTTCGTTCCTCGGTTCTAGTTTGTGTGTTTGCGCGCTTCGCCGCGCGATCACGCATCTTGCATTTCGTGAGTATATGACATGCGGGAATTGGCCTCCGGCCACGCCATTCCCCACGAAATTCTGAGGGTTTCTTCTAATGCGATGCCTGCGAGACCTCGCGGATTCTTGTCCAACTCATTGTTTAATAAGGAATGTGAGGCATTCGATATGATTTATTCGCAATTTCATATTGCGGTATCGCATTTCGCACTGCAAATTTTCTTGCAACGGCTGTGCCGATATGTATAATTCAATCCATCGAACGACGGCGCATGAGAGCGCGCCAGAGTGCGAAAGCGAAAGTCGGTAACGTACCCAAATCGCTCGTCGCACCGCCCGCCAAGACCGGCCCCGTCGATCGCCCGGTGTCTCCTCCACCCTCCTCCTTTGGTGGATTCGAACCCAAGTCCAACCGACTTGGGTTTTTTTTCGTCTTTTGCAAGGGCGGCCCAGCGAAATCGTGACGCGGGCTGCCCATCCAGTTCTATGGCCCTTTGCTGGCCACCGGCCATCTTGACGAAAAGCCACAACTTTGCTTGTGCGATCGACTCGACAGCCCGTATAATGGCCGACTTTTCCGGTCATTGCCCCCGGAAAGAAGTCAGGGAGAGCCTGCAGATACAAGCAGGAAGGTCAGGTCCAAAGGACCGGCCGATTGACAGGACGCTAAAACGGCGACCGTCACCTCGGGCAGTTTTCAAAATTCAGGAAAAATCATGAAGACCTTTTCCGCCAAGCCTGCAGAGGTAAAGCGCGACTGGTACGTGATTGACGCGACGGACAAAGTCCTCGGCCGTGTTGCCAGCGAAGTGGCACGCCGACTGCGCGGCAAGCACAAGCCGGAATTCACTCCTCACGTCGATACTGGTGATTTCATCATCATCGTCAATGCGGCCAAGCTGCGCGTGACGGGTACCAAGGAACAGGACAAGAAGTACTACCGTCACTCGGGTTACCCGGGCGGTATCTACGAAACCACGTTCGGCAAGATGCAGCAGCGTTTCCCGGGTCGCGCCCTGGAAAAGGCTGTTAAGGGCATGCTGCCTAAGGGTCCGCTGGGCTACGCGATGATCAAGAAGCTGAAGGTTTATGCCGAAGCCGAACATCCGCATAGCGCACAGCAGCCCAAGGTGCTGGAAATCTAAAGGGGCCAATATCCATGATCGGTAACTGGAATTACGGTACTGGCCGCCGCAAGAGCGCCGTGGCTCGTGTCTTCATCAAGTCGGGCAAGGGCGATATCATCGTCAATGGCAAGCCCATCAAAGAGTACTTCGCTCGCGAAACCTCGCTGATGATCGTGCGCCAGCCGCTGGAGCTGACCGCTCACGCCGAAACGTTCGACATCAAGGTCAATGTGACCGGTGGTGGCGAAACCGGCCAGGCCGGTGCTGTCCGTCACGGCATCACCCGTGCCCTGATCGACTACGATGCCACGCTGAAGCCGACCCTGTCGAAGGCAGGCTACGTTACGCGTGACGCCCGTGAAGTCGAGCGTAAGAAGGTCGGTCTGCACAAGGCACGTCGCCGCAAGCAGTTCTCGAAGCGCTAATGCGCATTTGCCAGGTTCCGCCAAGCGGAGCCGGCAAATCCAGAAAAACCGCACGCCCTGGCGTGCGGTTTTTTTTCGTCCAAAGCAAGCCCAGGTCAAATGCCGGCACGGCCCATGTATGCCGATTGCTACAATTTTCATTCGCGCGATGACCAGCCAGCGATACAATCACCGGCCTGCGGAATGAGGGGGCGAACAATGGGTCGAGGGATGGCACGATGGGCGTGACGTACCGGCCGCTGCGGCCGCGCCGCGGCTTGCGCTCGCATGCGGCGGTGATCCGCCAGCAACGGCCTTGGCGCGTCTGGGTACTTGTGGTCGCGCTGCTTCTGGTCGGGGGTGCGTTGGCGGCCTGGATGTATGAAATGGGCCGCCGCGCCGGCAAGCCGGCTGTCGAGTCGTTCACGGATGGCTCCGAAAAGATCGCGCAGCTGCAGCAGCAACTGGTCGATGTCACTGGAGAGCGTGATCGATTGCGGGCTACTGCGAATACTGCCGGAGCGGAGTTGCAGATGGCCCGTGCGGCACAGGAGCGGCTGGCCCAGCAGCTCAAGACCGCCGAAGCCGACGTCGGGCAGCTCAAGGAGGATCTTGGATTCTTCGAATCGTTGCTCCCGGCCACCGGGGACACCTCGGGCATCCACGTGCGGAGTTTCCGAGTCGCGTTGGACGAGGCCCAGCCGCGTGCCGTGCACTATCGGCTGCTTGCGATGCAAGGTGGGTCGAAGGCCTTCGTCGAGCAGCCGGATTTCATGGGTGAGCTACAGTTCACTATCTCGGCGGTTCGCGACGGCAAGCCGTTGACATTGACCTTGCCGCAGCCGGGAGATCCGCCGTTGCCAAAAGTGAGGCTTACGCATTACCAGCGCATCGAAGGCGATCTGATGGTTCCGCAGGGCGCTGAAGTACGTGCCGTCATGGTCCGCATCGTCCAGAACGGCCAAGTCCGTGCAACGCAGTCGGCTACGCCCTAGTCTGCGCGAAAAGGAGAGAAAGCATGCTGTTTTCGAAGAAGAAAGGCCTGTCCATCGACACCCTGATCGGGCTGGGTGCCACGATCGAGGGCGATGTTACGTTTTCCGGGGGGCTTCGTCTCGATGGTCGGGTGCGTGGCAACGTGATAGCTGCCGAAGGCAAGTCGAGCATGCTCGTGATCAGCGAGAAGGGGCTTGTCGAGGGCGAGATCCGTGTGGACCACCTGATCCTGAACGGCACCGTGACCGGTCCGGTGCATGCTGCGGAGTTGCTCGAACTGCAGCCGCACGCGCGGGTGTATGGAGAGGTGCGCTACGCAGCGCTCGAAATGCATCAGGGCGCAATCGTCGAAGGTCGTCTTGTGCCGCTGACGCAAACCGAGGTGAGGGCGCTGCCGAACCTCGCTCCGTCCGCGGAAGCCAAGACTGACGCGCCGGCCAATGATGGCGAGGCGACGGCGTCGGACCAGGCAGCCGATAACGACAAGGCGCCGGAAGGCGCGGGCGTGCCGGCCTGAGTGGAGCAAGCGGTACCCCGAGGGCCCAGAGCCCCTTGAAAACAAGGGGTTTCGGCACGATTTGCCAGTAACGCTTAGAATACGGGCGTATCTAACCAGGAGATTCCCATGAACGCAGTCGCAGAGGCACCCGCAACCGAGGACGTGCCGGCACCGTTCGTCTTTACCGACAGCGCAGCCGACAAGGTCAAGCAGTTGATCGAGGAAGAGGGCAATGCCGAACTGAAGCTGCGCGTGTTTGTGCAGGGTGGCGGCTGCTCGGGCTTCCAGTACGGCTTCACCTTCGATGAAGATGTGAACGAAGACGACACCACGATGGTCAAGAACGGCGTCACGCTGTTGATTGACTCGATGAGCTACCAGTATCTGGTGGGCGCCGAGATCGACTACAAGGAAGACATCAACGGTGCGCAGTTCGTGATCAAGAACCCGAACGCATCGACCACCTGCGGTTGCGGTTCGTCGTTCTCGGTCTGAGCCGGGTTCGTCCCCCAAAGAAAAAGCGCACCAGTCGGTGCGCTTTTTTTGTTTTCGGGCCGTCGAAAATCCGACCGGATCAGCGTGCAGCCTATCTCGGATAGATGGCGCCAAGCACGCGCGGCCCCGCCGCACCGGTGACGGTGGCCACGTTGCCAGGTGCGCGGCGCGTGCACTGCCGTGCCAGCCATGCGAACGCAATGGCTTCCACTTGCGACACTGGCACGCCGAAATCGCCCGTCGTCTGCACCAACACACCCGGTAACTGATTTGCCATCGTCGTCATGACGAAGTCGTTGTGCGCACCGCCGCCACATACGATCAACCGTCGCGCCTCGGGCGCATACCGTTGCACGTCCTGGGCGATCGCCGTGGCTGTCAGCGTGGCCAGTGTGGCCTGGATGTCTACCGGCTGCGGCTGGGCATTGCCATATGTGTCAAGCAGCGATTGCAGCCAGCCCGGATGAAACAGGTCGCGCCCGGTGCTCTTGGGCGGCAACGCGCGAAAGTAGGGCTCGGCGAGCATCTGGTCCAACAGGCTTTCGTCGACTTTGCCACTGGCCGCCCACGCGCCACCATCATCGTATGGCGTGCCACGGTGGCGATGAATCCAGTCGTCGAGCAGCGCATTGCCCGGGCCGCAGTCGAACCCCGTCACCGGGCGCCCGGTGCCAGCCGCAGGCAGGATGCTGATGTTCGAAATTCCGCCGATGTTGCAGACCACACGCGTTTCGTCGGCAGCGCCGAACAGCGCGGCGTGTACTGCGGGCACCAGCGGCGCGCCTTGCCCGCCGGCGGCGACATCGCGGCTGCGGAAGTCAGCCACCACGTCTATGCCCGTCAGTTCGGCCAGCAGCGCCGGGTGCTGGCTCTGCCGGGTATATCCAGTGCCATCGTACTGGCCCGGCCGGTGACGGATCGTCTGGCCGTGCGCGCCGATGGCCGCCACGCGGTCGGCCGTCACACTGGCCGTCCGGAGCAACGTTGCCACGCAATCGGCGTAGACGCGCGCCAGGCCGTTCGATGCCAGTGCTTCGCGATGGATCTCGTCGTCGCCGGGCTGCTGCAGGGCGCCAAACGCCTCGCGCAGCGGCGCGGGGAACGGTGTATGGGCGGCCGCCAGCACCGCCGGCTGTGCACCGGAGAAGTCGACGAGCACGCCGTCCGCGCCGTCCATGGAGGTGCCGGACATCAGGCCGATAAACATCTCGCTGGACTGCGGGGAGGCGGGCATGGTCAGTTACTGGCCGTCAGGACGTTGTAGGTGCGCAGCATGTTGATCCGGCTCAGCATGGCGCTCGTGTAGTTCAGGAACTCCGAGCGCGACTTGCCGGTCAGCGTGGGCGCTTCCATCAGTGTCGTCGTCAGCGGATTCTGAGGCACGTCGTTGTAGCGGAATTCGTAATGCAGGTGCGGCCCGGTAGCCCAGCCGGTGGACCCGACGTAGCCGATTACCTCGCCCTGGCCGACGTGCTGGCCGTCACGCAGGCCGGCAAAACCGGACAGGTGGGCGTAGTAAGTCGAATAGCCACCGGCATGTCGCAGGATGATCAAGTTGCCGTAGCCGTTTTGCTGGCCCACGAACTCTACCGTGCCTTCGCCCGAGGCGAACACCTTGGTGCCCGTGGGGGCGGCGAAGTCGACGCCCTTGTGCTGCGCCCACTTGTGATGCAACGGATGGTCGCGGCCGCCGAAGCCCGACGAGACGCGCGAGAACTCCACCGGCGAACGCAGGAACGGGCGCTTCATGCTGCGGCCGTCGAACGTGTAGTAGGCCCCGGGCTCGCCGTCCGTGGGCGAATACCAGAGCGCCTGGTACAGCGTGTTCCGGTTGATCAGTTCGATCGCCACCACGCGGCCGTTGCGCACGAAGGCGCCGTCGCGGAAGCCGGCTTCGTAGACGATGCGGAAACGGTCGCCACGGGTAATGTCATGGTGGAAGTCGATGACCCCCGAGAAGATCGAGATCATCTGGCTGACGATCTCGTCCGGTACGTTCGCCGCGTCCATCGACTTGAAGAAGCCGTTGTTCTCGATGGCGCCAGAGGCCATCTCGTAGTGCACGTCGTTGTCCACCGACGCGATACGCGCCCTGTACGTGTAGTCGCCGCCGTCTTTCTGCGGGGCCACGCGCTCGACCACGAGTTCGCGAGAGCTCGCGGCGTCGCCGCCCAGGTTGGCCTGTAGCGCGACCAGCAGATTGCTGTCGTCGATCTCGGCCTGCACCGTCTGGCCGGGATTCAGGCCGAACAGGCCACGAGCGGTCGGGTTCTTGAGGATGAACGATTGCGCATCAGGATCGTCGACGCCGAGCCGGCGCAGCAGCGTGGCGATGGTGTCGCCGCGCTGCATTCGTTCCTGACGCACGTAGACACTCTGCTCGTCCGTTTCGGTGAGCAGTTCGAGTTGCTGGCGCACATCCGGCATCCGCAGGGCCTGCTCGACGCGCGGGGCCAGCGGATCATCGAAGGCGTTGCGCGGGGCAACGCCCATGGCTGCAGCCATGCCAAGGGTGAAAACCGTGCCAACGGCGACGGTCAATTGTTTGCGGCGACGCGCGTGCTGGGGATTGGTAGGGTCGACGAGTACCACCAGCTCGCGCGCGAAAACTTCGCGGAGACTAGACCACATCACGTAGAATTCAAGCTTTCCGTATTACCTAGGGCCGCTGCCGCGACGATATGTGTCGTCTGCCTTCCTCCCCCGAGGTGCGGTGCGGGCGTTGTTTGTATGCCGCCTAGAATGACGGTTGGCCGACGGTTTATCCCGTCTGGCGCAAAGCGCGGATTATACCAGAACGAATCTGATTGTCCGTCGCAAATTCTTTATAGATTTCAAAGACTTACGTCATGAGTGAAGTGTCCCCGGCCGCCGCGGCCAACTATCCACTTACGCCGTCGGTGATGCGCGCACTGGAGATCACCAAGCGCGGCTGCGACGAGCTCCTGGTTGAATCCGAATGGTTGCAGAAGCTGGCCCGCAGCGAGGCCACTGGCGTGCCGCTGCGGATCAAGCTTGGCCTGGACCCGACCGCGCCCGACATCCATCTGGGCCACACCGTGGTCCTGAACAAGCTGCGCCAGCTCCAGGATCTGGGCCACCAGGTGATCTTCCTGATCGGCGATTTCACGTCGACGATCGGCGATCCCTCCGGCCGCAACTCCACTCGTCCGCCGCTGACCCGGGAGCAGATCGAGGCCAACGCCCAGACCTACTACCGCCAGGCCAGCCTGGTGCTCGATCCGGCACGTACCGAAATCCGCTACAACAGCGAGTGGTGTGACCCATTGGGCGCCCGCGGCATGATCCAGCTCGCGGCCAAGTACACCGTGGCCCGGATGATGGAGCGCGATGACTTCACCAAACGGTTTCGGTCTGGGATTCCGATTTCGGTCCATGAGTTCCTTTATCCGCTCATGCAGGGCTACGATTCCGTGGCGCTGAAGTCGGATCTGGAGCTGGGCGGCACCGACCAGAAGTTCAATCTGCTGGTGGGCCGCGAGCTGCAGAAGGAGTACGGCCAGGAATCGCAGTGCATCCTGACGATGCCGCTGCTGGTGGGTCTGGACGGCGTTGAGAAGATGTCAAAGTCCAAGAACAACTACATCGGCGTGACCGAGGCCCCGAACGACATGTTCGGCAAGCTGATGAGCATCTCGGACGAACTGATGTGGCAGTACTACACGCTGCTGTCGTTCCGCCCGATGAGCGAGATCGACCTGATGAAGAGTGAAGTGGCACTGGGCCGCAACCCGCGCGACTGCAAGGTGGCTCTGGCCCAGGAGATCGTCACGCGTTTCCACAGCCAGGCCGATGCCGAGAAGGCGCTCGAGGACTTCAATCACCGCGCTCGTGGCGGCGTGCCCGACGACATCCCGGCCGTGAGCCTCGAAGGCGCGCCGCTGGGCATTGCCCAATTGCTCAAGCAGGCCAATCTCGTGCCGTCGACGTCCGAGGCCAACCGCAATATCGAGCAGGGTGGCGTGAAGATCGATGGCGCCGTGGTCAGCGACAAGTCGACCAAGGTGGTCGCCGGCACGTACGTGGTGCAGGTGGGCAAGCGCCGCTTCGCGCGCGTGACGCTTTCCTGAGCCCGGGTCCGCGATGATCGCCCTGATCCAGCGCGTTTCGCAGGCGCGCGTGACCGTGGATGGCCGCACCACCGGCGAGATCGGTGCGGGCCTGCTGGCGCTGGTCTGTGCCGAGCGCGGCGACACCGAGGCGCAGGCCGAGCGATTGCTGGCCAAGCTGCTGTCGTACCGTGTGTTTTCCGACGCGGAAGGGCGGATGAACCTGCCGGTGCAGAACATGGACGGCCAGGGCAACGCAGGCGGGCTGCTCGTGGTGTCCCAGTTCACGCTGGCTGCCGATACCAACAGCGGCACCCGGCCGAGCTTCACCCCGGCTGCCGCGCCCGAGGACGGCCGCCGCCTTTACGATCATTTCGTGACCCGCGCCCGCGCCGCGCATCCGTCGGTGCAGACCGGCGAGTTCGGCGCGATGATGCAGGTCAGCCTGACCAACGATGGTCCCGTGACGTTCTGGCTGCGCGTGCCACCGGCAGCGAATGCCTGACGTCGCCCGAGATCGACACCCAAGGAGATCCCCATGAAACTCTGGAGCAAGGCCTTTGCCGACAATGCGCCGATTCCCGGCGAGTTTGCGTTTTGCGTGCCCGACTCGGCCAGTCATGTCGCGCTGTCGAGCAACCGCAACCCGGATCTGCATTGGGATGACGTGCCCGCCGCCACCCGTTCGTTCGTGCTGATCTGCCACGACCGCGATGTGCCGAGCAAGGGCGACGACGTCAATCAGGAGGGCCGCGAGGTTCCGGAATCGCTGCCGCGCGTGGACTTTTTCCACTGGGTGCTGATCGACGTTCCGCCCGGTCTGCACACGATCTCAGCCGGCTCGCACAGCGACGGCGTGATCGCGCGAGGCAAGCCGGGCCCCGAGGCGCTGGTGGGTACCGCCACGGCTGGCGGCCTGCGCCACGGCCTGAACGACTACACGGGCTGGTTCGCCGGTGACGCGGACATGAAGGGCGACTACTTCGGCTATGACGGCCCGTGCCCTCCGTGGAACGATTCGATCATTCACCACTACGTGTTCACCGTGTACGCGCTCGATATCGACCGCGTTCCGGTCGAAGGCAAGTTCACCGGTGCCGACGTGCGCCGCGCGATCCAGGGCCATGTTCTGGCCGAGGCCAGCCTGACCGGCACATACACCCTTAACCCGAGGCTCGTGAAGTAACCTCGTTCGCCCCGCCGGGCGTCAGATCCGGCCCGAACCGTCGCCCCCCGAGGAATCGGCAATGTCGCAAAGCACCGGCCCGCAATCGCTGGCCTACACCCACCTGATCGTGATTCGCCATGGCGAGACGGCCTGGAACCGCGAACGGCGGCTGCAGGGCCAGCTCGACATCCCACTGAATGACACGGGCCGCGCCCAGGCGCGCGCGCTGGCCGAGGCGCTGGCCGGCGAGCCGATCGACGCGGTCTATTCGAGTGACCTGGGCCGTGCCATGCAGACGGCGGCGCCGTTGGCCGAGACGCTGGGTTTGCAAGTGCGGCCCGAGCGTCGACTGCGGGAGCGTTGCTATGGCGATCTGGAGGGGATGACCTACGCTGAAGTGGCGGAGAAGCGCCCTGAGGATTTCGCGCGCTGGCAGGCGCGCGTGCCCGACTACGCGCCGCCCGAGGGCGAATCGCTGCGCGAGTTTCACGATCGGGCGGTCGAGGTGGCGCTGTATCTGTCGCGGCGCCATCCTGGCGAGCGGATCGCGCTGGTGGCACACGGAGGCGTCCTCGACTGCCTCTACCGCGAGGCTGCCGGCATGACCCTCGAAGCGCCGCGCGAGCACGAACTGCTCAATGCCAGCGTCAACCGCCTGCGGTGCGACACCGCCCACCTCACGCTGCTGCAGTGGGCCGACGTCAGCCACCTCGAGGCGCTGGCGCTGGACGAAGTCGATCGACGCGTCCCCTGATACTCCTGATCCCCCTGATCCGATTCTCCGGGTCACGCCCTGGCGTCCTGCCGCGAGCGTCGGTGCAATAAAAAACTCCCGGCCACGGCCGGGAGTTGTCCAATCGCAGAGGAGGAGAGACCCTGCGAATTACAGGTCCAGCTTGCTGATCTTGGACCCGTCCAGTGAAACGTCGAACATCAGGCCGGCATTGGTCTGGACGAAGCCGATCACCGGCTGCTGGCCAGTAACCGTATCCACCTTGCCGTTCGCGCCGACCTTGGCCAGTGCCACGCTGGCATCGACGCCAGCAGTCCAGCCCTTGGCCTGCAAGAACTTGTTGTAGGCTTCCGGCGTCATGAACATGATGATCACCGAGCGCGACTGGCCGCCAGCCGTCAGGCCGAACGACGCGGCGAGCGTGCGGTAGTAACCCACATTCGCGCCCTTGCTGCGCAGCACGCCGTCGCCGTACTCGCCGCCAATCACCAGGCCACCGGCCAGCACGCGCGGGAACACCAGAATGCCCTGTGCCTTGTCGGCTAGTTCGCGCGAGCCATTGACCGACGTGAACAGCCGGTTCAGCGCGCCGTCGGCGCCGGCATCGATTTCCTGGCGCCGCGCGGCCGCGTCTTTCGAATCGCTGGAGCCCGTGGTCGTGCAACCTGCAGCCATGGCGGTAGCGACGAGCAGGCCGGAACCTGCCATACGGGTGACAAAGTTGCGTCGATTCATTGTTGTTCTCCTGATTGGGATGGCAGGTGGATTCTCCGGCTGAAAATCAGCCGGCATTCGGCGACTTGACGGTGATGGCCACCACTTCGCGCACAACAATCTTGGCCATTTGGCCCTGCTTAATGCTCGCCAGGTCGATATTCGGGTCCTGCACCTTCACGGTACGCAGGGTTTCACGCGGGCCGCGGAAGGTCACCATACGTTTTGCCACGTCTACCTTGGTGATCTGAGCGGTGATCGTGGTCGTGATTTCACGCATCACGCCAGGCTTGCCGCCCTCGGCGGCGTGGGAAACGCGTTCCACCTGCTCCAGCAGCGGGGTGTCCTTGCTGTCCACCGGCTGGAGCGCTGCCACCACCGCCGCGCCGCGCGTGAGCGTCACGATATCGCCCTTGTGCACGTTGCCGATGTTCTTGGCTTCATCGCCAGCCACGAGTTCGACCAGATTGCCGCGCGGGCCCTGGACGAGTACGGCCTTCGACTGCGGATCGACATCGACCACCTTGCCACTGACCACGGCTTCCTCGGCCACGCCGATCGGCGCCGGCGTCTTTGCCTGCGGCTTTTGCGCGTGCGCCACGCCCGTCGCGCCGATCGCCAGGGCCGCCGCCGCGGCAAGTACGGAGATCAGGGAAGTTGGTTTGGCTCGCAAATTCATTTCTGATCCTTATGGCGCAAACGCGCACCTGTAATTAAAGGGGATGCAGCCATTGTGGACAAGCGGCCAGAGGCCAGCAATCCACTTCGAAAAAATTTGCGACGGGGTGCTAAAACGTTTAAATGGCGCGCCTGGCGGTCGCCGGGGCATCTGGAGGCGCAAAAAAAAGGCCGTGGAACGGCCTTGGGCGGGATGCGGAAAATCAGAGCCCTTCGGCGAGATCGGCGCCACCGTCGCGGGGCGATGCCAGCCCGAAATGGCGGTAGGCGGCGGCTGTCGCCATACGTCCTCGCGGCGTCCGCTGCAGGTAGCCCTGTTGGATCATGTAGGGCTCCAGCACGTCCTCGATCGTGTCGCGGGCTTCGCCGATCGCTGCGGCCAGATTGTCCACGCCGACCGGGCCACCGTCGAATTTATGCAACACGGCTTCCAGCAGCTTGCGGTCCATCAGGTCGAAGCCAACGCTATCCACGTCGAGCATCTCCAGTGCGGCATCGGCCAGCTCTCTAGTGATCGTTCCGTCGCTTTTCACTTCAGCAAAGTCACGCACGCGACGTAGCAGCCGATTGGCGATCCGGGGCGTGCCGCGCGCGCGGCGGGCAATTTCCAATGCGCCGGCCGGGTCAATGGCGGCATTCAGCAACAGCGCCGAGCGAGCGACGATGCGTGCGAGCTCGTCCGGGGTGTAGAACTCGAGCCGCGCCACGATGCCGAAACGGTCGCGCAGCGGATTGGTCAGCATCCCCGCGCGCGTGGTGGCGCCCACCAGCGTGAAGGGTTGCAGGTCGAGCTTGACCGAGCGGGCCGCCGGACCTTCGCCGATCATGATGTCGATCTGGTAGTCCTCCAGCGCCGGGTACAGGATTTCCTCGACCACCGGCGACAAACGGTGAATTTCGTCGATGAAGAGGACGTCGTGGGCTTCGAGGTTGGTCAGCAGGGCGGCCAGATCGCCCGGGCGCTCGAGCACCGGCCCCGATGTCTGGCGCAGATTGACGCCCATCTCGCGCGCGATGATGTGGGCCAGCGTGGTCTTGCCCAAGCCGGGCGGCCCGAACAGCAGCACGTGGTCCAGTGCCTCGCGGCGCTTGCGGGCCGCGTGCATGAAGATGTCGAGCTGGCCGCGCACCTTCTCCTGACCGACGTACTCGTCGAGCAGCTTGGGCCGTAGCGCCCGCTCGAACGCTTCTTCCTGCGTGGAAGCGGGCGTGGCCGAGATCACGCGGTCGGGCAGGCGGTCGGCGCCGGTCAGCTTGTCGGTTTCAATCATGGCAGTCAGAAGCAATTTGCCGCCATTCTACGCTGCGCCCCCCCGCCCCGAGCCGTTCGCGATGCGTCCTCAGCCTTTCGACAGCGCCTTCAGCGCAAGCTTGATACCGTCGGACACGCCAGTGCCGGCCGGCACCTGCTTGATGGCCTGCGCGGCCTCCTTCTCCGAGTAGCCGAGCGCGAGCAGCGCGTTGAGGATGTCGACGGCGCTATCGGCCAGCGGTGTGGCGCCGGGAGCATGGCCAAGATCCGCGCCGAGTTTGCCCTTGAGCTCCAGTAGCAGCCGCTCTGCTGTCTTTTTGCCGATGCCCGGGATCTTGGTCAGTCGGCCCGCTTCCTGCATCGTCACGGCCTGCGCCAGTTCCGGCACCGACAGCCCAGACAGCACGGCCAGCGCCATGCGCGCGCCGACGCCGGTGATCTTGATCAGCTCCCGGAATGTATTGCGTTCGGTGGCCGTGGCAAAGCCGAAGAGCAGGTGCGCGTCCTCCCGCACGATCTGCTGGGTCAGCAGCGTTACGGGATGGCCGATCGCCGGCAGGTTGTAGAACGTGCTCATCGGCACATCGATCTCGTAGCCGACGCCATGGCAGTCGACCAGCAGATGCGGGGGATTCTTTTCGAGCAGGGTGCCAGCGATACGTCCGATCATGGTGGGTGCGATGGAGAAGCGAAATTGGCCGCAAGTGTAGCGCGGCCAGCGTGCTTAATGGCCGCCGTTGGCGGGGGGATCCACGGCGCGGCGACCCAGCGCCGGGTCGTCGGTGAAGACGCCGTCGACACCCGCGGCTGCGAAGGTCTGGATCTCGCTGATCATGCCGGCCGGGTTGCGTGTGGCATCGTCACCGGGCGCACGCAGCGATTTCGGCAGGAACGCGTTCTCGGGCCGGAATGTGTAAGGGTGCACTACCAGGCCCGCCGCGTGGGCGTTGGCGAGTAGCGCGGTCGGCGAGGCGAGATTGCCGCTGGCGTCGCGCGGGATCACGCTGTTCTTCTCGGGGCCGATGCCGTTGGCGTAGGTGGCCACTTCGCGAAGGCCGATCGGCTTCAACATGTCGGCGTACGTGCGCGTATCACCTGCCAGTCGCCAGTCCGCGGGACGGCTGCGCGGATTGCCGATAAGCTGGACGATCATCACGTTGGGCATCGAGTTACCCAGCAATCGCTTGACGGTGCGCAACGGCGCGGCTTCGAACGACTGCACATACACCGGCACGGTCTTCGCATAGGCGCTGCCCTGCAGCGCAGTCACGAGTCGCTCCTCCAGCGGCAGACCGATACCGCGGAAGTAAGTGGGATGCTTGAGTTCGGGATAGATCCCAACCGGGCGTCCACGCTTCATGGCGGCCAGCTCGGCGAGCTTCAGGATTTCGTCGAATGTCGGGATCTCGAACTGGTCATTGAGCTTTGCATTGGCGGGACGCAGCTTCGGAATCCGCTCCCGGGCGCGCAGCGTCTTCAGTTCGGCCAGCGTGAAGTCCTCGGTGAACCAGCCGGTCAGCCGCTCGCCGTCGATGACCTTCACACGCTTGCGGTCGGCGAACTCCGGCATCTCGGCCACATTGGTGGTACCCGTGATGTCGTTTTCGTGCCGCGCCACCAGTACGCCGTCCTTCGTTGCCACGAGATCGGGCTCGATGATGTCGGCGCCGTCGTCGATCGCCTTCTGATAGGACGCCAGCGTGTGTTCTGGCCGCAGCGCGCTAGCGCCGCGATGGCCGATGATCAGCACGGGCTTCGGCGCAGCGCTGGTGGTAGCGTATGCCGTGGATGGCGCCTCCCGCGCAGCAGTGGACGTGGGCGCACGAGGCGGCGCCGCGCAGCCGGCAATGAGGCCAGCGGTCAGCGCGGCAAGCGTGAATCGGGTGATGAACGGATGATGCATCGGTGCAGTCCTGACGGTGTCACGAACGACGATTGTAAACGCCGGCTGTAGCGGGCATCCGTAGGCGCTGCTCTGAAAATGGCAATCGATCGGCATCGATTCGCCGGCGACGAATCAGCCGACCAGCCGGCCGCGCCGCACGCGCATTCCCTTGCGCGCCAGCTCAGGCGCCAGCCCGGCCAGCGTGCCGAGGGTGTCGCCGCCATTGGCATGGCAGATCGCCACGCCAAGCGCATCGGCCGCATCGGAACTCGGACGGCCGGACAGCGACAGCAGCCGCATCACCATTTCCTGAACCTGCTCCTTGTTGGCCCGGCCGTATCCGACCACGGCCACCTTGAGCTGCAGCGCGGTGTATTCGAATACAGGCAGCCCTTGTCCGACCAGCCCGCAGATCGCCGCGCCGCGTGCCTGGCCGAGCAACAGGGTCGATTGCGGATTGACGTTGACGAAGACCTTTTCAATTGCTGCGCAGTCTGGCGCGTAGGTCCGCGCGACTTCGGAGATGCCGTCGTAGAGCGTCTTCAGGCGTTCGGGAAGGCTGGTCTCGCCATTGCTGCGGATCGTGCCCGACGCGACATAGGCGAGCTTGTTGCCGTGCTTTTCGAGCACGCCAAAGCCAGTGGTTCGCAAACCGGGGTCGATGCCGAGAATACGCATGAAGCAAGGGCAGGGGGAGATGGGCGTAGTGTAGAGGATTACGCCGCAGGGGAGGGGGTTGCGCGCCTCTCCCGTAGCGCGGGAGAGGCGTCGGGGCGAGGGCAGCGATGTGCCCTCGCTACCGTTTTAGTGGCGGAAGTGGCGCGTGCCGGTCAACACCATGGCGATGCCGCGCTCGTCGGCGGCGGCGATCACTTCATCGTCGCGCATCGAGCCGCCCGGCTGGATCACGCAAGTCGCGCCAGCGTCGACCACCACGTCCAGACCATCGCGGAACGGGAAGAACGCGTCCGATGCCACGGCCGAACCCGCCAGCGTGAGGCCGGCGTTCTGGGCCTTGATGCTGGCGATGCGTGCCGAGTCCACGCGGCTCATCTGACCCGCGCCCACGCCCAGCGTCATGCCGTTGCCGCAGAACACGATGGCGTTCGACTTGACGAACTTGGCCACGCGCCAGGCAAACATCAGATCGTCCATTTCCTTCGGCGTCGGATGACGGCGCGTCACCACGCGCAGTTCGGACGGCTGCACGTTGCGCGCATCCGGGCCCTGCACCAGCAGGCCGCCGCCCACGCGCTTCAGGTCGTACTGATTCACGCCCTTGCCCAGCGGAATCTCCAGCAGACGCACGTTCTGCTTGGCGGCGAACACGTTGCGCGCGGCCGCGCTGAACGACGGGGCGATCAGCACTTCCACGAACTGCTTGGCCACGGCTTGCGCGGCGGCTTCATCCAGTTCGACGTTGAAGGCAATGATGCCGCCGAAGGCCGAGGTCGAGTCGGTCTTGAAGGCCTTGTCGTAGGCTTCCAGCGCGTTCGCGCCAACCGCCACGCCGCACGGATTGGCGTGCTTGATGATCACGCATGCGGCGCTGTTGGCGGCGTCGAACGACTTGACGCATTCCCACGCGGCGTCGGCATCGGCGATGTTGTTGTAGGACAGTTCCTTGCCCTGCAACTGCACGTAGTTGGCCAGCGCGCCGTCAAAGGCCTTGAGGTCGCGGTAGAACGCGGCCGACTGGTGCGGGTTTTCGCCGTAGCGCATTTCCTGGACCTTCTCGAAGGCCAGGTTCAGCGTCTGCGGGTAGGCGCTGCGGGCCTGGTGCGACTTGTCGGCGCCGAGGCTGGTCAGGTAGTTCGTGATTGCGCCGTCGTATTGGGCGGTGTGGGCGAACACCTTGGTAGCCAGCCGGAAGTTCGTGTCGTAGCCGACGCTGTTGCCATTGGCGCGCATCTCGCCGAGTACCACCGCGTAATCGGCCGGATCGACGATCACGGTCACGTCGCGGTGATTCTTGGCCGCCGAGCGCAGCATGGTCGGGCCGCCGATGTCGATGTTCTCGATGGCGTCCGGCAGCGTGCAGTCATCCTTGGCCACGGTCTGCTGGAACGGGTACAGGTTCACCACCAGCAGGTCGATCGTCGGAATGTTGTGCTCGGCCAGGGCTGCCATGTGCTCCGGCAGGTCGCGACGGGCCAGAATGCCGCCGTGAACCTTCGGGTGCAGCGTCTTCACGCGGCCGTCGAGCATCTCGGGGAAGCCCGTGTAATCGGCCACCTCCGTGACAGGCAGGCCGGCCTCGGCCAGCAATTTGGCGGTACCGCCGGTGGAAAGCAGCGTGACGCCAAGCGCATTGAGTTCGCGCGCGAAGTCGACGATGCCGGTTTTGTCTGAAACGGAGAGAAGAGCTTGCTTGATCATGGCTGTGGGGAACGCGTCAAATTCAAAGTAAACCGTGTTGCTGCAGCTTCTTGCGAAGGGTGTTGCGGTTGATGCCGAGATACGCGGCTGCCAGTGACTGGTTGCGCTCGGCGCGCGTCATCACGGCTTCCAGCAGGGGCCGCTCGACGGCCTCCAGCACCATGTTGTACATGTTGGACGGCACTTCGCCGTCCAGATCGCGAAAGTAAGTATCCAGGCTGTCCCGGATGCATTGGTCGATAGCGTTGCGGCTCATGCGGCAAGCAATTCCCGTTTCTTGTTGTTGTCGAGCGCGTCGTCGTCCGGCGCGGCATTCTCGTCGACATAGACCAGGCGGTCGGAAATTGCAGCCTGTTCGTCGAAGAATGCGTTGACGGCCGCGAGTTGCGCGTCGGTGGATTCCAGTGTGTTCATGCGATGCCGGAACAGGTTCGCGCCCTTGAGGCCGCGCGTGTACCAGGCAATATGCTTGCGGGCGGTGCGCACTCCGGTGAACTCGCCGTAGAACGCGTAGTGGTCCGCCAGGTGATGGTTCATGATCGCGCGGATCTCGGCCACTTCTGGCGAGGGCAGCAGCTCGCCCGTCTTCAGGTAGTGCTCGATCTCGCGGAACAGCCAGGGGCGGCCCTGCGCGGCCCGGCCGATCATGATCGCGTCGGCGCCGGTCACGGCCAGCACATGTCGGGCCTTCTGCGGCGTGGTGATGTCGCCGTTGGCTACCACGGGGATGCGGATCGACGACTTGACGGCGGCAATCGTCTCGTACTCGGCTTCGCCATGATAGAGATCGGCGCGCGTGCGGCCGTGGATCGTCAGCATGCTGATGCCGGCGTCTTCCACCATGCGCGCCACGCGCAGCGCATTCTTGTGCTCGCGGTCCCAGCCGGTGCGGATCTTCAGCGTGACGGGCACGCGGTCGCCCACGGCGGCCACCACGGCTTCGACGATGCGCACGACCAGCGGCTCGTTCTGCAGCAGCGCCGAACCGGCGGCCACGTTGCAGACCTTCTTGGCCGGGCAGCCCATGTTGATGTCGATGATCTGGGCGCCGCGGTCCACGTTGTAGCGGGCCGCCTCGGCCATCATCGACGGCTCCGCGCCTGCGATCTGCACCGAGATCGGTTCCACCTCGCCGGCGTGGTTGGCGCGGCGCATGGTCTTTTCGCTTTTCCAGAGCTGGGCGTTCGACGCAACCATCTCGGACACCGCGTAGCCCGCGCCAAGCTGCTTGCAGAGCTGGCGGAAGGGCCGGTCGGTCACCCCGGCCATGGGGGCGACGAACAGGTTGTTGCGAAGTTGGTGCGGACCGATCTGCACGATGGAACGGTGTTGGGTGCGTTCAGGCGAAGCTGGCGATATGCAAAAACATGCCCCTGCCAAGCCTTGGGGCCGGCGCAAGTCGGGTCATGTGCGAGGGCGGGATTTTACCGCCAATCCGGTACGGTTGCTCAAGAAATGAGCAAATATCATGAAGACGGCCCCGTAAGGGGGCCGTCGGGGAACTGCCTGGCAAATATCGACTAGCCGCGTGCGCCGTACATCATTTGCCGCGCCAGCGCGTGCTTGAGCGGCGCCACGCAGGCCAGTGCTGCGAGCGACGCGCCGCGTGCGTGGGCCGCCATCGGGCCGCCCACGGCGAACACACGCGGCAGCAGGTCGGTGATGCCGATTGTCATCGCGCGGTCGACCCGGTGCCGGCTCGCGAACGCCTCCAGCGCTTGTGGTGTGCAGCCTGCGCGCAGCGAATCGGCCAGCGCGAACGCGTCGCGAAGGCCCAGGTTCAGCCCCTGTCCGGCTACCGGATGTAGCGTCTGCGCGGCATTGCCGACCGCGGCAACGCGCCCGTCGACCGTGACCGGCGCGGCATTGAGCCCGAGCGGGAATGCGTGGCGCTTGCCAACCAGCGTGAACTGCCCCATTCGCGTACCGAACGCCTGGCCCAGTTCATATGCGAACTCGTCCTCGGTGAGCGCGAGCCGGCGCATGGCCTGCTCGGGCGGGCAGCACCAGACCAGCGCGTAGCCCTGCACGCCATGTTCCTCATGTGGCAGCAGCGCCAGCGGCCCTTCCTCGGTAAAGCGTTCCCACGCCCAGCCGGGCTGCGGTTGCGTGCACGTCACATGGCCGATGATCGCGGTCTGTTGATAGTCGCGCCGCCGCACGGCCTCGGTGCCATGCGACAGGCGCTGGATTTGCTGGTGGAACAGGCCGCCTTCGGCCTGCACAGCGATGCGGGCCGCAAACGCAACCGGTAATCCCTCGTGCTCTGCGTGCGAGGTGCCGGTCAGCCGGACCAGGGCGGCGTCGCTCCGGTCGCTCCGGTCGCCCTGGTCGATGTTGTCGATACGCGTCTCGAAGGCGCGTTCAAGCCGGCCCGGGGCGGCGTCGGCGGCGCGGGCGAGCGCGCGTTCGAGGGTCTGGCAAAGGTCGCCATACCTGACCACATAGCCCAGCGCGGGCACGCCATAGTCATCGCCATGGAGCTTCACATGGCCGAAGCGGCCGCGCTGCGATACATGGATATGCTCGATCGCCTGCGCCGGCACCGGCCATGCGCCGATCTGCTCGAGCAACTGGCGGCTGCCGTGCGACAGGGCAATGGCGCGCGGGTCACGCGCGGCGCGCGCCGGCGTGGCCGCGTCGATCAGCGTGATGCGCCACGAGGTGGTGCGTAGCAACTGCGCCGCCAGCGCCAGGCCGACCGGCCCGCCGCCGACAATGGCGATGTCGCGCGGCTCAACCGCGAGCGCGTCAGTGCTGGCTGGCAGCGTCATGGCTGGCTTCCTCGTCCTTGCGCGCTTGGGCTTCGGCTTCGGATCGCTTCCACAGATTCGCGTCGGTGCGTGACTTGCCAGAGGTGGCGTCGCGCATCGCGTTGTCGAGTTTCTGCTGATGGAAGCCGGGCAGCTCCTGCAGGCGTCGCACCAGCGCCTCGTGGTTGGCCGCGGTCATCGGCACCACGCAGCCTTGCTGACTTGCGGCGTCGCCGGCCAGGATCAGCCATGCCGTACCAGCCCACGGCGCGCGGTCGGACACGCGCACCACGACTTTCTCCAGCGCGTCCCAGGCCAGTTCTTCGCGCTGGCCGTCGGGGCGGTGCACCACGACGCGGTCGTCATAAATATTGATCACGAATGGTTCGTTCGGATCGACTGCTCGTGTCGTGTGGGTCTTCGTGACGCCGGTTCCGAACAGTTTGCTCAACAATGCCTTCATCGCGACATGCCTCCGTTGTCGCGCATCAGTGCCTCGATCTCGTCGGCCTTCACAGGCACGCCGCGCGTGATCAGTTCGCAATCTCCCGAAGTCACCACGGCGTCGTCCTCGATGCGGATGCCGATGTGCCAGTAGCGTTCGGGTACGTCTTCGGCCGGGCGCACGTAGATGCCCGGCTCGATGGTTACCACCATGCCCGCCTCAAGCGGACGCCATGCCCGCTCGCCCTCGTGGCCTGCCGGCAGCGGGCCGGGCACGCGGTATTCACCCACGTCGTGCACGTCCATGCCGAGCCAGTGGCCCGTGCGGTGCATGTAGAAGCGGCGATAGCTGCCGCTGGCCAGCACGTCGTCGAGCGTGCCTTCCTTGTTGCGGTCGAGCAGGCCGGTGTCCAGCATGCCTTGCGCCAGCACACGCACCGCCGCGTCGTGCGGGACGTTGTATGGCACGCCCGCGCGTGTCTCGGCGATGGCGGCGTCCTGCGCGGCCTGCACGAGGTCATAGAGCTCGCGCTGCGCCGGCGTGAATCGGCCGTTGACCGGGAATGTGCGCGTAATGTCCGACGCGTAGCCGTCGAGTTCGCAACCCGCGTCGATCAGGCACAGGTCGCCGTCGCGCAGTTCGGCCGGACCAGCCCGGTAGTGCAGCACGCAAGCGTTGGGGCCCGTGGCGACGATCGAGTTGTAGGCCACGCTCTGGGCGCCGTGGCGGCGGAATTCGTAGAGCAGTTCGGCTTCGAGGTGGTACTCGCGCAAGCCGTGGCGCGACGTGCGCATCGCACGAACATGCGCCTGGGCCGAGATCTCGGCGGCACGGCGCATCGTGACCAGTTCGCCCGCATCCTTGAACAGGCGCATCTCGTCGAGTAGTGCGCGAACGTCGAGCGCGGCCGACGGGGAGGACACCCCGGCGCGGCCCTGCATCCGTACCGCGTCCAGCCAGCCACGCACGCGGGCGTCGAAGTCTGCGGTGGCGGCCAGCGGGTAGGCCAGCGTGGCGCGATTGGCCAGCATCGGCGGCAGCAGCTTGTCGATGTCTTCGACCGAATGCGCCTCGTCGAAGCCGAACATCGCGCGCGCGCCTTCTGGGCCATAGCGGAAGCCATCCCAGATCTCGCGTTCTTCGTGCTTGGGTCGGCAGAACAGGATGCTGCTGTTGGTGTCGTCGCCCGGGCCGCCCGCCACCAGCACGAGCACTGCTTCTGGCTCGGTGAATCCGGTCAGGTAATAGAAATAGCTGTCGTGCCGGTACGGATAGTCGCTGTCGCGATTGCGCATGGCCTCCGGCGCGGTTGGCACGATGGCCACGCCGCCGCCGTTGGCGCGCAGATGTTTCAGCACACGGGCGCGGCGATCGCTGCACGCGCCGAGGAGGGCGGAGTCGGGTGCGGACATGGATGAAAGACGGTGAGGGGAATGCCCCGATTCTAAACCCGTCGGCGGGGAAAGCGGGCCGCGCGTGCGCACGATGCGGCGCAAAAGTGGGCGCGTCCGGGGCTTTGGTAACGTTCGGGAACGCGCCGCTATGCCCGCAGCGAGCGATCAAGCGCCGCCAGTTGCGCAGGAGTGCCAACGTTTTCCCAGCGGCCGTCGAAGCGCTCGCCCGTGGCCAGGCCTGCGGCGATGGACTCCCGATAGTAGGGCGACATCGCCACCTTCGCTCCGCGTTCGATTTCGCGGAACAGGCGGGTGTCGTACAGGCCGATATTGCCGAACGTCAGCGCGTGGGCGTCGGCGCTGGGCATCCGCAGCAGCCCGGCCGTATCCAGCACGAAATCGCCGCGCGGATGGAAGGGCGGGTTCGGCACCATCACCAGATGCATGTGCGGTCGCGGGGCCATGGCCATGGCGCGGGCGCGTGGCAACAGGGTGCGGTAGTCGAAGTCGCAGAAGATGTCGCCCGATACGGCCAGGAACACGTCGTCGGCGTCGGTCTTGCCGGTCAGCAGGGGCAGCGCGTGGGCGATGCCGCCGGCCGTTTCCAGCGCCGTGCCTTCGGCCGACCAATGGATGCGCGCGCCGAATTGCGAGCCATCGCCCAGTGCCGACTCGAGCTGCTCGCCGAGCCAGGCGTGATTGATGACGATATCGGTGAGGCCAGCGCGCACCAGCGCCTCGACCTGCCACACGATCAGCGGCTTGCCCCCCACGGCCAGCAACGGCTTTGGGCAGGCATCGGTCAACGGTCGCATACGATCGCCGCGGCCGGCGGCGAAGATCATCGCTTTCAAATCAGGGCCTCCAGGGCAATCAGGGCGGCCATGCCTCCGGCGATGGTCCAGCCAACGCTGCGCGTGCGCGCGGCGATGACGATGGCCACCACGCCGGCGATCAGGCGTGCATTGTGCGGGCTGACGAACACGGCGCCGTCGCGCATCAGCAGGTCCGGCGCGATCAGGGCCGACAGCATGGCCGCCGGCACGAACTGCAGCGCCGTGCGAAACCATGCCGGAAGGCGCACGCGGCCCTCGACGGCGATGAATGACAGCCGGATCAGGAACGTGGCCAGTCCCGCGCCGATGAATACCCACAGCAGGGTCATCTGGCTCATGCTGCGTGCTCCTTGCCATCGGTGCGGCCCGATGCGTCCGACGAGCGCCGCCCGGTACCGTCCCGGTCGCGCCCGCGCAGCAACATGCCTGCGGCAATGCCGCCCAGCGCCGCCACCATGATGCCGAGCTTGTGCGGCATGGCGAAGCACGCTACGGCCAGTACCGAGGCCACCAGCGCAGCGGCGGTCTGCGAGCGGTGCTTCAGGTTCGGGACGATGATCCCGATGAAGGTCAGCGGCAGGAAGAAATCGAGCGGCCAGTCACGCGGCACCTGCGCGCCAACCAGCACGCCGGCCAGCGTGGAGACCTGCCAGCTCGCCCAGAGCGCAAAGCCCGCGCCAAAGTAGAACCAGTGCCGGTAGCGCGCGCGGGGGCCGGTGTCTCCCAGACGGCGGGTCATGGCCGCGAACGCCTCGTCGGTCAGCAGATAGGCAATCAGCGCCTTCCAGCGGCGTGGCAGCGGCGCCAGGGATGCGGCAATCGTCGCGGAATAGAGCGCGTGTCGCAGATTGACCATCGCCACCGTGAACGCAACCACCAGCGCCGGCGTGCCGGCTGCCCAGAGTTGCGTCAGGATCATCTGCGATGCCCCGCCGAAGACGATCGCGCTCATCGCGCAGGCCAGCCAGGCCGGCATGCCGGCATTGACTGCCAGCACGCCGTAGATCAGGCCGAACGGCATCACGCCGAGCAGCATCGGCGCCAGCGCGCGGGCGCCAGCCCACCACTCGCCGCTGCGGGTGATGGCCTCGGGGGCCAGGGGGGTGTCAGGGGTGTCGGACGGGACCTCCACGTTGCATCCGCCTAGAACGTGAAGCCGGTGGGCCGCTCGGTGCCTTCGATCGCATCGAGCAGGCGCACGAGCTTGCGCATCTCGCTATACCGGCCTGCCACGTTGCGGGTGTATCGGAGCACGAGCGGCAGGTTGGCCAGATAGCCGTCCTTGCCGTCACGGTGATACAGGCGCGCGAAGATGCCGAGCACCTTGAGGTGACGTTGCAGGCCCATCCATTCGAAGTCGCGATAGAACTCGCCGAAATCGGCCGCCACGGGCAGCCCGGTCTTGCGGGCGCGTTCCCAGTAGCGGATCAGCCAGTCGAGCTGCTGCTCTTCTTCCCATTCGATATAAGCGTCGCGCCAGAGCGACACGGCGTCGTAGGTGATCGGGCCGATCACCGCATCCTGGAAGTCCAGGACACCGGGGTTGCCGGCTTCGGGCAGCACCATCAGGTTGCGCGAATGGTAGTCGCGATGCACGTAGACCTGCGGCTGCGCCAGGTTGTTGGTCAGGATGGTCTCGAACACCTCACGCAGGTCGGCCTGCTGACGGTCGTCGAGCGTCACGCCGAGGTGCTTGGCGATGTACCACTGCGGGAACAGGTCCAGTTCGCGCTGCAGCAGCGCGCGGTCGTACGCCGGCAGTTCGCCTGGGCGGGTGGCGGCCTGGATCTTGACCAGCGCGGCGGCCGCATCGGTATAGAGATTGTGCGCCGAGGTGTCGTCCAGGCGCGACAGGTACGTCTGGCTACCCAGATCGGCCAGCAGCAGGAACCCCTGATCGAGATCCTGGGCCAGCACCGTGGGCACCGTCACGCCGGCATCGCCGAACAGCTTTGCCACATGGATGAACGGGCGGCAATCCTCATGCGAGGGTGGCGCGTCCATCACGATCGCGGTGGGGTGTGCAGGGTGGCCGGTCCGCACGCGGAAGTAGCGGCGAAAGCTCGCGTCGGCCGACGCGGGGGCGCAGGAATCCGGGTCGATCGACCATGCCGCACCGAGTCTGGCTACCCACGTTTTGAGTTGTTCGATGCGCGGGTCCTGGCCCGGGGCGTGAAGAAGTGCAGACATGCCTGAAAGGGAGAATACGATGCCCCGTATAATACCCGACCAGACCCGGGCGCCGGGTGGCCTCCGGGAGGGGCCTTTGTCGCCCCGCAGCCCGCTCTGGCAATGGGCTGGCGTTGAAGCAGGGGCAAACTTTGCAGCCCCTTCGAAGCGCCGGCCCGCCGAGCTGACCGACCACCGTTTGCATGACCGAACAACGACGATCACCGCATCATCCGGCCACCCGACCGCCAGCGCCTCCGGGCACGTCCCGGCGCGTCCGCCTGCCCGCCAGCGCGCTGCGGCCGCTCGTGCTCGCCATGGCCGGGCTGACGGTGAGTGCCCATGCGCAGTACGGCGCGACGTCCGCCATTCCGAACATCGACCTTGTCGAGCCGGTGGTCACTCAGACCCCGGAGGCGCCGCCGCCGCCGGCTGAAGGCGGCGATCTCGTGCCGCGCCTGACCGAGCCCGCCACGCGGACCGCCCCCAGTGGCAACACGCTAAACCTCTCGCCGTCATCTACGCCCTCGAATCCGAACGCCCCGGCCTATGTGTCGGGCGATCGCGTAACGGGCTACAGCGAGAAGGGCGTGGAGATGGAAGGGCACGCCGAACTGCGCCGCGACGGTGGCGTGATCAAGGGCGACAGGCTCACCTACGACCAGGACACCGACGAAGCACATGCCACTGGCAACGTGCGGCTTTCCAAGAGCGGCACGCTGGCCGTGGGCCCGGAAGCACGGATGCGCGTGCAGGCCAATGAAGGCTACATGCTGTCCCCGGACTACTACTTCCAGCAGACTGGCGGCTCCGGCAGCGCCGAGCGCGTCGATTTCCTGGATCCGGACCGCAGCACGCTGAAGAAGGCGACCTACACGACCTGTTCGCCCGATAACGCGGACTGGTACTTCAGCGCCAGAAAGCTCGACCTGGACAGCGATCGTCAGGTCGGCACGGCCTATGGCGGTGTGCTTAATTTCTTTGGCGTGCCGATTGCCGGCGCGCCGGCGTTCAGTTTTCCGCTCAATGGCGAGCGTCGTAGCGGCGTGCTGCCGCCGTTGTTCGGCTATGGGTCGAACTCGGGTGCCGACCTGACGGTGCCCTACTACTTCAACCTGGCGCCAAACCGCGATCTGACGATCTACCCGCGTATCCTGACGTCGCGCGGCGTGCAGCTTGGCGAGGATTTCCGGTATGTGGGCGACGGCTACAGCGGACGTATCCGCGGCGAGTTCCTGCCCGACGACAAGAAGGCGGGCCGCAACCGTTGGGCCTACTCGATCCAGCACTACCAGAGCATCATTCCTGGTATGACGGCCTATGTGAACGTCAGCAAGGTTTCGGATGACAAGTATCCCGACGACCTGACGCGTTCCGTATCGCAGTCGACTCTGCGTCAGTACACGCAGGAAGGTGGCGTGATCTATGCGTGGCAGGACTGGGTGTTCATGGCACGGGTGCAGAAGTTCCAGACGCTGTTGCCCAGCGAGCCGTCCTACGAGCGCGAGCCGCAGTTGAACGCGAAGTACAACCGCTATGATTTCCACGGTTTCGATATTTCGCTCGAAACTGACTACACGCGGTTCCGCATCCCGCTGACCAGTACCGGCTTCCAGCAGCCCGAGGGCAATCGCGCATTCATCCAGCCGACGATCAGTTACCCGATCATCCACCCGGGCTGGTACGTGACGCCGAAGTTCATCTTCAACGCGGCGCAGTACAACATGGATGCCGGCACCAACACCACTGGCGCGTCGAATACGCTCAATCGCGCCATTCCGACCGTGAGCCTCGATTCGGGCATGACGTTCGAGCGTGACGCGCCGGGTGTGAGCAAGCTGTTTGGCGTGAAGTACACCCAGACACTCGAGCCGCGCCTGTTCTACGTCTACACGCCGTTCTACGACCAGAGTCAGTTCCCGCTGTTCGATACAGTGCAGTCGGACTTCGGCTACGGCCAGATCTTTACCGAGAACCCGTTTACCGGTAACGACCGCATCGCCGACAATAACAAGCTGACGCTGGGCCTGACCACGCGCCTGATCGAATCGGAGACCGGTGTCGAACGTTTCCGTGGCACGATTGCGCAGCGCGTCGACTTCACGGGCCAGCGTGTCCAGCTCAACGGCACGCTGCCGGATGCCAAGCCGAGCTACTCGGACCTGCTGGCAGCCACCACGATCCAGCTGTTCCGTGGCTACTATCTCGATGCCGGCATCCAGTGGAATCCGGACCAGGACAAGGTCAACTACTCGAACGTGGCACTCGCGTACCGCCCGGAATCGCGCAAGCTCATCAATTTTGGCTATCGCTACCGTCGCCCGACCTCGGTGACAGACAATACCGCGATCGACCAGATCGAAATGTCGGGACAGTGGCCGATCACGCAACGCACTTACGGTATCGGCCGCGTGGCGTTCGACAAGTCGGCCAACCAGCTCGTGGATGCGCTGGCCGGTTTCGAGTATGCCGCCGACTGCTGGGTCGGCCGGTTCGTGTACCAGCGTTTCCGCAATACCTCGAACGGTTACACCGGGCGGGTTTTCTTCCAGGTGGAGTTCCGTGGGCTGTCGAAGATCGGCTCCAACCCGCTGGACATGTTGCGCCTGAACGTGCCGGGCTACGAGCCCGTGACGGCACGGCCGGTGCCGACAACCCCGTACGATCACTATGAATGACGGACCAAGATGAAACGTCAAGCCTTCTCCCTGTTGTCCCGCCTGAACCCCTGGCAGCAGCTGCTGCTGTCGGCCGTGCTCGTGACGCTGGCCGCGCCGGCAGCTGCGCAACTGCGCGCGCCCGGCACGCGTACGCAGGGCATCTTCACGCAGCAGGGCAGCCAATCGGCCAGCCAGGGCAGCACCGTGGCGCCGAGCCAGCCGATGATGGGCGTGCCGCAGCCTTCGTCCCAGCCGCGCTCGCAGTTGGTGGACGAGGTGGTGGCTGTCGTCAACAACAGCGTGATCACGCGCCGGGAACTGCTTGACCGCGCCGACGAGATCGAAAGCCAGCTTCGCGCCGCCAAGCGTGAGGTGCCACCGCGGCCTGACTTGCTAGGCGAAGTGCTGGAACGCCTCGTGATGGAGCGCGTGCAGACGCAGGCCGCGCAGGAAGCCGGGATCAAGGTGACCGATCAGGAAGTCGATCGGGCGATCGAATCGGTGGCGCAACAGAACAAGATGTCTGCGACGGAGTTGCGCAGCCGCGTGGAAGCCAGCGGCATGTCGTGGACCAAGTACCGCGACGAACTGCGCAAGCAGGTCCAGGTGATCCGCCTGCGCGAACGCGAGGTGGACTCGAAGGTGCAGGTCTACGACGGCGAGATCGACAACTATCTGGCTGCGCGTAATGGTGGCCAGGCGGCAGCCTCGGGCCCGACTGAGTTCAATGTGGCGCAGATCCTCGTGCGCGTGCCCGAAGATGCGTCCGATGCACAGAAGGCCCAGCTCAAGACGAAAGCGGAAGGCCTGCTGAAGCAGGTGCAGGGCGGGGCGGACTTTGCCGAACTGGCCAAGGCCAACTCCGAGGCGCCGGAAGCCTCGCAAGGCGGCTCGCTGGGTTTCCGCGAGATTGGCCGGCTGCCTGCCGTGTTCGCCAATGCCGTGGTCGACCTGCAGCCGGGCGCGGTGGTGCCCGAGGTTCTGGAATCGGCCAATGGTTTCCACGTGGTCAAGCTTGTGTCCAAGCGCACGGCCGCCGCGCAGCCGGCAGCGAGCGACCGCATCGCGCAGACGCAGGTGCGCCATATCCTGATCCGCACCGGCCCGAACATGCCCGAGGCCGAAGCCAAGCGTCAGATGGCGACGATCCGCGACCGGATCACGCACGGCGTAGATTTCGCCGATGCCGCGCGTCGCTACTCGCAGGACGGCTCGGCGTCGCAAGGCGGCGAACTCGGCTGGGTGTCGCCGGGCGAACTAGTGCCCGAGTTCGAGCAGGCCATGAACCGCCTGCGCCCGGGCGAGATCTCCGACCCGGTAGTCACGCAGTTCGGTGTGCACCTGATCCAGGTGGAAAATCGCCGCGAGACCGAAGTGTCGCCCGAGAAGCAGCGTGACTTCGCACGTGCCGAAGTTCGCGAGCAGAAGCTGCGCGCCGCCTATGATGACTGGGTGCGCCAGCTCCGCAGCGCGGCGTATGTCGAATACCGGATCAACCGCCAGCGCTGATGCGCTGGCCCGAACCATGCCCGACCCCGCGCCACTCGACCTAGCGATCACGACCGGAGAACCGGCCGGCATCGGTCCCGATATCACGATCGGTGCCCTGCTGCAGTTCGCCGCCAATCACGGCGGCAACGTCGGCCATGGGGGGGCGGTCCGCTTCCATGTGATCGGCGATGCGCGTCTGCTCGATCAGCGTGCCGAGGCGCTCGGCGTGGCCCATGCGTGGGCACGTCGGATTGCCGACGGCGACGTGATCGTAGAAGACATCGCGCTGGGCGTGCACTGCGAACCGGGGCGGCTCGATGCCCGCAATGGCCACTACGTGCTGGCGCTGCTGGATGCCGCCGTCGATGGCCTGCGGACGGGCCGCTATGCGGCCATGATTACCGCGCCGGTGCAGAAGAGCACGATCAATGATGCTGGCGTGCCGTTTTCCGGGCATACCGAATATTTGGCCGAATGCGCCGGCGTGCCGCGTGTGGTAATGATGCTGGCCGGCCCGCAGCCGGCGCATGACAACGCCATGCTGCGCGTGGCGCTGGCCACCACGCATCTGCCGCTGCGCGCGGTGCCCGACGCGCTGAACATTCCGATGTTGGTCGAGACGCTGGCGATTGTCGATGCCGACCTGCGCCGGAATTTCGGCATCGCGCGTCCACGCATCCTGGTAACGGGACTGAACCCGCACGCGGGGGAGTCCGGTCATATGGGGCGCGAGGAAATCGACGTGATTTCTCCCGCGCTCGAGCAGGCGCGCGATGCCGATATCGACGCGCGCGGCCCGTATCCCGCCGACACGCTGTTCCAGCCGCGCCATCTGCGTGATGCCGACTGCGTGCTGGCGATGTACCATGACCAGGGCCTGGCACCCCTCAAGTACGGCACCTTTGGACACGGCGTGAATATCACGCTGGGGCTACCCTTCATCCGCACATCGGTGGACCATGGGACCGCGCTCGACCTGGCCGGCACTGGCCGCGCCGAGCACGGCAGCATGATCGAAGCCATCCGCTGTGCCATTACCATGGCCGGACATGCCAGCGGGCGCCACAGCAATGGGCGCGCCGATAACGGCATCTCCAACGGCCAGCACTGACTTATGCGTTCAAACGTGCACCAGGGCCATGTGGCCCGCAAACGGTTCGGACAGAACTTCCTCGTCGACGACGGCATCATTCACGGCATCGTCAGCGCGATTGACCCGCAGCCGAACGACATCGTGGTCGAGATCGGTCCGGGCCTCGGCGCGCTGACCGATCCGCTGCTGGAGCGGCTGCCAGGCATGCAGGTGGTCGAGCTCGACCGGGATCTCGTGGAGCGGTTGCGTCGGCGCTACGGCGACCGCCTCGTGGTCCACGCCGGCGATGCGCTGGCGTTCGATTTTGGCAAGCTGCGCGAGCCCGGCCGCGCGCTGCGCATCGTCGGTAACCTGCCGTACAACATTTCCAGCCCGCTGCTGTTCCATCTGGTGGATTTCGCCGATGACGTGCGCGACCAGCATTTCATGCTGCAGAAGGAAGTGGTCGAGCGCATGGTGGCCGACCCCGGCAGCAAATCGTATGGCCGCCTGTCGATCATGCTGCAGGTTCGCTACCACATGGAGCACGTGCTCGATGTGCCGCCCGCGTCGTTCAATCCGCCGCCGAAGGTCGATTCCGCCGTGGTGCGCATGATTCCGTGGCCACGCGCCGAGGATGGCACGCTGCGGTCGCCGTATGCCGCGTGCGATGCGGGCGTGTTGGGCGACGTGGTGACCGCCGCGTTCTCGCAGCGCCGCAAGGTGCTGCGCAATACGCTGTCGTTCCTCCGCGACCAGGTTGATTTCGACGCGCTAGGCTTCGATCTGACCCGCCGCGCCGAGGAAGTGCCCGTTGCCGAGTATGTCGAGCTCGCGCGAATCGTCGGTGGCGCGGAGCCGCCCGCCCGCGTGGCCTGAGCCCCTTTTTATCCTGAATACCCTGAAGTCCTTGCGACGCCCATGACTGACCAGACCAACCCTGATAAGCGTCCCGTCATCCTGACTGGCGACCGTCCTACCGGCCCGCTTCACCTTGGCCATTTCGTCGGCTCCCTGAAGAGCCGCGTCACCCTGCAGGAGACGCACAAGCAGTACGTGCTGCTGGCCGATACCCAGGCGATGACCGATAACGCCCATGACCCCGACAAGGTGCGCCGCAACGTGCTCGAAGTCGCGCTCGACTACCTCGCCGTGGGCATCGATCCGGCCAAGACCACGATCTCGGTGCAGTCGCACCTGCCGGCGCTGGCGGAACTGACGCTGATGTATCTGAACTTCGTCACGGTATCGCGCCTGGAGCGCAACCCGACGATCAAGGAGGAAATCCAGGCGCGTGGCTTCGGCCGCGACATCCCGGCTGGTTTCCTGTGCTACCCGGCTTCGCAGGCCGCCGACATCACCGGCTTCAAGGCCGTGCTGGTGCCCGTGGGCGAAGACCAGGCACCGCTGATCGAGCAGACCAACGAGATCGTGCGTCGGGTCAACAATCAGGTGGGCCGCGAGGTGCTGCCCGAAGCCGCCGCGCTTATCCCGAAGCATGGCCGTCTGCCGGGCGTGGATGGCAAGGCGAAGATGAGCAAGTCGCAGGGCAACGCGATTCCGCTCGGCGCGTCGCCGGACCAGATTCGCGAAGCCGTGCACAAGATGTACACCGATCCGAACCACCTCAAGGTGTCCGATCCGGGCCAGGTGGAAGGCAATGTCGTGTTCACGTACCTCGACGCATTCGATCCGAATCCGGCTGAGGTGGAAGCGCTCAAGGAGCACTACCGTCGTGGCGGACTGGGCGACATGGTGCTGAAGCGCCGCGTGGAAGGCGTCCTGCAGGAAATGCTGCGCCCGATCCGCGAACGCCGCGAGCAGCTTGCCCAGGACCCGGGCTATGTGTTCGATATCCTGAAGAAGGGCACCGCCGAAGCCCGCGAAATCACCCAGCAGACGCTGGACGAAGTGCGCGGCGCGCTGGGGATGTTCTCGTTCCCGCAGTGATTCGGCACTGATCGTTGTCGCCCTTGCCCGCTACGCGGGAGAGGGCGACAAACCGACGGCGTTCACTACGCCCGTCGATTCACCAGCACAATCCCCCCCAGCACCATCACCGCCGCCAAGGCGAACCGCACGCCGACGTGGTCGTGCATGAGCAGCACGCCGAATGCCACGCCGAACAGCGGCGTCAGGAACGAGAAGACCGATAGCCGTGACGCCAGATACTGGCGCAGAAGCCAGAACCAGATCAGGTAGCTCGCGAACGCGATCAGCACCGACTGGTAGAACAGGCTGGCCACGACGAAGCCTGTGATTTCCACCGTATGCGCCTGGCCTGCCGCCAGCGCCATCAACAGCAGCATCACCGCCGACACGCCCAACTGGTAGAGCAGCGTCTTGCTGGCAGGGGCACCAGACAGCTTGCTGCCGCGCACGACGACGGTTGTCGCCGCCCACAGGGCACCGGCCACCATGCCCAGGACATCGCCAATCACCGTGCTGCCTTGCGTGGAAGGCGAGGCAATGCCGTCGGCGAAGGCCAGCGCAATGCCGCAGAACGCGAGAACCACGCCGAGCCACTGGCCCCGGTGCAGATGCTCGCCCGGCACGAACAGGTGCAGGCCGAGTGCGGTGAAGATCGGGGCTGTATAGAGAAACACCGCCATGCGGGATGCGGTGGTGTGGCCGAGTCCAACGAAGATGCAGAAGAACTCGGCCCCGAACAGCAGTCCCGCTACCAGTCCCGCGCGCAATGTGCCATCGCGTTCCCAGAGCGGCGTGCCACGCCAGGCCGCGAAGCCGAACACCAGCAGCGCCGCGATGGCGGATCGCACGCCCGCCTGCAGCACGGCGCCCATCAGCGGCGCGGTGACCTTGATGATCACCTGCTGGAGCCCCCAGGCGGCGCACAGCAGCACCATCAACCCGATGGCCGTGCCGTCCAGCGGGCGCCGCGTCATTGCTTGCGCGCTCATTGCGCGTTACGGGCGGGCAGCGTCGCGCGTCGAGTGACGCTCGATCAGTTCGATCTTGTAGCCGTCCGGGTCCTCTACGAACGCGATCACCGTGGTGCCGCCCTTGACCGGACCGGCTTCGCGGGTGACCTTGCCGCCGGCCGACCGGATGCGCTCACAGGCTTCGGCCGCGCTGGGTACTTCCAGGGCGATATGGCCATAGGCGGTACCAAGATCGTACTTGTCGACGCCGTAGTTGTAGGTCAGTTCGATGACGGCGGTCTCGGTTTCGGGGCCGTATCCGACGAAGGCCAGGCGGTACTTGTATTCGGGATTGTCGCTTTCGCGCAGCAGCGTCATGCCCAGCACGCGCGTGTAGAAGTCGATCGAACGCTGGTAGTCGCCAACGCGCAGCATGGTGTGGAGGAGTCGCATGGGGGTCTCTTTTGCAAAACTGTAAAGACAGAGTTCGCCATTCTATTCCCATGCCGCGGAACGCGTCGGCGGCCGTCAATGTCGGTCCCTATGCCGATATCCGGTTTCGGTATGCGTGGTTCGACAACAGCGTGCGGGGCGACCAGTCGCCGGAGGCCGGCGATTACAGCCAGGAGTGGAACGTATCCGTCGAGGGCGCCTGGGCGCACGGTATGCGCGGTGAGCGACGAGGGCGTCGGAGCGTCTGAACGCCGGAACGTCAGAACGTCAGAACGTCAGAACGTCAGAACGTCAGAACGTCAGAACGTCAGAACGTCGGCAACAGTTCCGGTGGATGAGCGCGAAGCTGGGCGCGGGCGTCGCGGAACTCGGGGAAGATCGATTCCACTGTTTCCCAGAAACGCGGTCCGTGGTTCATCTCCTTGAGATGCGCCAGCTCGTGGGCGGCCACGTAGTCGATCATTGACAGCGGGAAATGCATGAGGCGCCAGTTCAGCCGGATCTTGCCGTCGGCCGTGCAGCTTCCCCAGCGCGTGGCTGCCGAGGTCAGGGCGAAGCCGGTATGACGCACGCCCAGTTTCGCGGCATAGATGTCCAGCCGCTCCGCCAGCAGGCGGCGCGCCTGGTTCTGCATCCAGCCCTGCACACGGTCCTTGATCTGCTGCTCGTCGGCGTGCGCGGGCAGGGCCAGATGCAGCATGCGCAATTCCGCATTGAACATCAGCACGCCGGCCGGCGATTCGAGTTGCAGGGTGATCGGCTGGCCCAGGAACGGTAGCGACGCGCCGTCGCGCCATTGCACCGTCGGCAGGATGCGGCGTGCTTCGCGATGGCGCCATTCGCCCAGCTTGTTGAAGATCCAGCGCTGCTTCTCGAGGATGGCTGCTTCGACGTCGGCCAGGGTCACCCAGCGGGGGGCGGTGATCGACAGGCCGCGATCGTCCACGGTGAAGCCGATGGTGCGCCGCGACGAGCGCTTGAGGGCGTAGTGCACCGTACGTTCGCCCACCTGCAGCCGCCGGCCGTTGGGCAGGGCCGGGGGCCAGGGCGACGCGGTTTCGGGTGTTTGCGGCGCGGATGTCGGCGACAGGTCCTGCTGCTCCGGCGTGACGGGCGGCAATGCCTCCGCCAGCGGCAGCTCGAGCTGCGCGCCGGGTGTCTCGGGAGCAGGGCGCAGCAGCTTCATGCGGTGGCCTGGTTTCCTGCGCGGCGATAGCTGTCCGGATCGATGCGGCGCATCTCTGCCTCGATCCACGCTTCGACTTCCTGATTCAGCATGTCTGCGGTCTTGTTGGCCGACGCAATCGGGGCGCCGATCGAAATCGTAATCATGCCCGGATATTTCAGGAAGGAGTTGCGGGGCCAGAGTCGTCCCGAATTGACAGCCATCGGGATAACCCATGCGCCGGTTTCCACCGCCAGACGGGCGCCGCCGCTCTTGTAGCGCGGCTTCTCCAGGCCCGAGGCGGTGCGCGTGCCCTCCGGGAACATGATGATCCAGGCGCCTTCTGCCAGGCGGTCGCGGCCCTGGCGGGCGGCCGACGCGAACGCGCGCGGGCCGTCCTTGCGATTGATATGGACCATCTTCAGCATCCCCAGGGCCCAGCCGAAGAACGGTACTAGCAGCAACTCGCGCTTGAAGACGAAACACAGCGGCTTGGGCATCAGGGCCACATAGGCCACGGTTTCCCATGCGGACTGGTGCTTGGACAGCAGCACCACGTGCTTGTCGAGCATCGACTGCGCCTGCTCCATGCCCTCGATGCGATAGTGGATGCCGCAGATCAGGCGGCCCGCCCAGATCACGAGCCTTGTCCAGCCGCGCACGAAGCGGAAGCGGTTCTCCGCATTCATGAACGGAAACACGATGAAGCAAAGGCACGCATAGGGGGGCGTGAGTGCCAGGAGGTACAGCGAGAACAGCAGGGAACGGAGGAAAGTCATCGATCGGGGGCGGTAATCGGGGACGGATATCAGGGCGCGGTTGGTTGCGGCTTGGGCGCCGCATCGTCGATCAGCCAGCGCGCAAACGCTGCCAGGTCGTCATGCACGCGCGTGCCATCGGGCAGGCCGCCTTTTTCCAGCGTTTTCATGCCCTTGCCAGTACGAACCAGATGCGGGATGCAGCCAACCGCCACGCCCGCCTGAAGGTCGCGCAGCGAATCTCCCACCGTGGGCACGGTGCGCAATTCGATGCCGAACCGCTCGCCAATCTGCTCGTACAGGCCGGATTTGGGTTTGCGGCAGTCGCAGTTGTCGGCTGCCGTGTGCGGGCAGAAGAAGATGGCTTCGACGCGGCCACCGAGGTTGGCCAGCGCCTTGTACATCTTCTCGTGCATCGCGTTGAGCGCGCTCATCTCGAACAGGCCGCGGCCGATGCCCGACTGGTTGCTGGCCACCACTACGCGGTAGCCGGCCTGGTTCAGCATGGCGATGGCTTCAAGGCTACCCTCGATGGGTATCCATTCGTCGGGTGTCTTGATGAACTGGTCGCTGTCGCGGTTGATGACTCCGTCGCGATCCAGGATGACGAACTTCAACTGGGACTGTGGCATGGCGCGCGTTCCGGTGATGCAGCGTATGAGACAGCTTAGGCCGCCAGCTTCGAAATGTCCGCGACGCGATTCGCCAGGCCGTGCAGCGTGGCCAACAGCGCCAGGCGGTTGGCGCGCAGCTTCGCGTCCTCGGCCATGACCATCACGTCGTTGAAGAAGCGGTCCACAGCATCGCGAAGCTGTGCCAGGTCGCGCAGCGCGGCGGTGAAATCACCACCCGCGAACGCGGCTTCCACGCCCGGGCGCACGCGCTCGATCGCCTCGTGCAACGCGCCTTCGGCAGCCTCCTGGAACAGCGATACATCGACGCTGCCGATTGCCTCGTCCGTCTTCTTCAGGATGTTCGTGATGCGTTTGTTCGCTGCGGCCAGGGCTTCGGCTTCAGGCAACGCCGCGAACGTGCGGACGGCTTCCATGCGCGCCAGGATGTCGTGCAGTTGCTGCGGGCGCAGGCTGACCACGGCTTCTACTTCGTTGGTCGTGTAGCCCTTGTCCTTCAGGTAGCCACGTACGCGGTCGAAGAGGAAGTCGGTGATCGCTTCGCGCGAAGGCTTGACCGCCGCGATGCCGGCGAAGGCTTGTTCGGTCAGACCCAGCACGTCGTTCAGGGGCAGCGCCAGCGGTTTCTCGATCAGCATCCGCAGGATGCCCAGCGCGTGGCGGCGCAGCGCGAACGGGTCCTTTTCGCCCGTCGGCTGCAGGCCGATGCCCCAGATGCCAATCAGCGTCTCAAGCTTGTCGGCCAGCGCCACGGCGGTGCTCACGTTGCCTGCCGGCAGCGCGTCGCCGGCAAAGCGCGGGCGATAGTGTTCGGAGCAGGCCAGGGCGACGTCCTCGGCTTCGTCGTCGTGGCGGGCGTAGTACGTGCCCATCGTGCCTTGCAGCTCGGGGAACTCGCCGACCATATCGGTCAGCAGGTCGGCCTTGGCCAGTTCGGCGCCGCGCATCGCGGCGGCCTTGTCGACCGGGGCGCCGGTGGCGTTCATCGCGTCGGCAAGATGGCCGGCGATCTGCTGCAGGCGCTGCACGCGGTCGAGCTGGTTGCCGATCTTGTTGTGGTAGACCACGTTGGCGAGTTGCGGCACGCGCGAGGCCAGCGTCTTTTTGCGGTCCTGGTCGAAGAAGAACTTCGCATCGGCCAGGCGTGGGCGCACCACACGCTCGTTGCCCGTGATGATCGATTGCGGGGTGTCGGTGGCCAGGTTCGATACGATCAGGAAGCGGTTGCGCAGGTGCCCTTCGGCATCGGTCAGTGCAAAGTACTTCTGGTTGGTCTGCATCGTCAGGATCAGGCACTCCTGCGGCACGGCCAGGAAGGCTTCCTCGAAGTGGCACGGGTAGATCACCGGCCATTCGACCAGCGAGTTCACCTCGTCAAGCAGCGAGTCCGGCATGATGACCTTGTCGGCGCCGGCTTCCTTGAGCAGCGCCGTGCGGATGCGCTCGCGCCGGTCGGCATAGCTGGCGACGACGCGGCCGCGCGATTCCAGCAGGCCGGCGTACTCGGCCGCGTGGGGAATCTCGATCGTGCCCTGCGACAGGAAGCGGTGACCTTGCGTGAGATTGCTGGCTTGCAGGCCGAGCGCCGAAACCGGCACGATCTCCGCGCCGTACAGCGCGATCAGGCTGTGTGCCGGACGCACGAAATGCACGGTGGTGCCGTCCGGACGCTGGTAGCTCATCACCTTCGGGATCGGCAGCTTGGTCAGCGTCTCGTCGAGCGCTGCCTGCAGGCCATCGGCCAGCGTCGCGCCGCGCGCGGTGTAGCGGTAGAAGAACGCATCGGCCTTGCCGTCGGAGGCGCGCTCGAGCGTCTGCCAGTCAATCTCGGCTACGCCGACCGATTTGGCCAGTGCCGCCAGCTTCTTGCCCAGCGGAGCCGTCGGGGCGCCGTTGGCATCGAGCGCCACGGTCAGCGGCAGTACCTTCTCGCGCTGCTCGCGGTCCGGCGCGGTGCGGCGCACGCCGGAGACCAGCGCGCCCAGGCGGCGCGGCGTGGCGAAAGGCGTAACGGTGGCGCCTGCTTCGAGCAGATCGCGCGCGCCGAGGCCGTCGAACAGGCCTTGGGCAAAGGCCTCGCCCAGGCGTGCCAGCGCCTTCGGCGGCAGTTCTTCAGTGAACAGTTCGATCAGCAGCGAATCGGTCATGGGTTGCGACATGAATCGTATCCAACAGGTATGGGCGCGCGCTTAGCAGCGCGGCGAGAGATTGGGTTCCACGCCAGACAGCAGCCACAGGCCATTCTGCTGGCGGAATTGCAGCGTGGTGTAGGCGCATTGCACCGCCACGCCGGAAGCGCCGCGGGTACCCGCGGCTGGAAAGCGTGCGTCGATCCGCTGCGTACGACGGTCATAACGGATCTCGTCGATGCGTCCGCCGATCCAGAATTCGATCTTGGCGGGAAGCTGCGCGGCCGAATAGTAAGTGCGCACGGTGCGGCGCGGCCGGCCGTTGTGGTCTTCCCACTCGGCCCACTGCAGCGGGTAGCGGATCGCGCTTTCATAGGCGCGCAGCGGCACCCGGTGCCAGCCGAGATCGCGCGAGCCCGACAGGTCGCACGAGAACGACCGCACGAGCTGCGTCCACTGGTCGATCGACTTGAGCGCCGGGCGCCAGTGCCGCGTGATGGCCAGTTGCAGGGCCTGCTGGTCGGCTTCGCAAATATTGCTCAAGTCCTCGGGCAGGTAGAGCGCCTGCGGACTTGGCGGGGATGCGGTGCGTGCCAGGGCGTCGGCGCTGCCGCCGAACACCGCCACGGCGGACACGGCCAACGCGACGATCGCACAGACGCCGCGCAGATGGGGTGTCATGCGCGGGCCTCGGTCTTGCACATCGGGAAGCCAAGTGCTTCCCGCGAGTCGTAGTAGGCCTGCGCCACCTGGCGCGACAGATTGCGGATTCGCCCGATATAGGCGGCACGCTCGGTCACGGAGATCGCGCCGCGCGCGTCCAGCAGGTTGAAGGTGTGGGCGGCCTTGAGCACTTGTTCATAGGCCGGCAGCGCCAGGCGTGTGCCAGCGGCCTTCTCCTGCGCGCCTTCGGCCTTTTCGCCGGTATCGCCCATCAGGCGCTTGGCTTCGCTCTCGTGCTCGGCAAAATGGCGGAACAGGATTTCCGTGTTGCTGTGCTCGAAGTTGTAGGTGGACTGTTCCACTTCGTTCTGGTGGTACACGTCACCGTAGGTCAGGCGGCGCGTCTCGCCGTTTTCCTGCCATTCGGTCCAGACCAGGTCGTAGATGTTCTCGACCTTCTGCAGGTACATCGCCAGACGCTCGATGCCGTAGGTGATTTCGCCGGTGATCGGCTTGCAGTCGATGCCGCCAACCTGCTGGAAGTAGGTGAACTGCGTCACTTCCATGCCGTTGAGCCAGACTTCCCAGCCCAGGCCCCATGCGCCGAGCGTCGGATTTTCCCAGTCGTCCTCGACGAAGCGGATGTCGTTCTGCTTGAGGTCAAGGCCCAGCGCCTCGAGCGAGCCGAGGTACAGCTCGAGAATGTTCTCGGGCGCCGGCTTGAGCACCACCTGGTACTGGTAGTAGTGCTGCAGGCGGTTGGGGTTCTCGCCATAGCGGCCGTCCTTGGGGCGGCGCGACGGTTGCACGTATGCGGCACGCCACGGTTCCGGGCCGATGGCGCGCAGGAAGGTGTGCACGTGCGACGTCCCGGCGCCGACCTCCAGATCGATCGGTTGCAACAGCGCGCAACCCTGCCGGTCCCAGTAGGCCTGCAGGGTCAGAATCATTTGTTGGAAGGTCAGCATAGGAAGACGAAAAGGAAATCTGGCGGGCAAGTGCACGAGCCGTCTCGCGCGGGGTTTGCCAAACCTTGAATTCTATCGGGTTTTTGGGTCGCCCCCCGCGCAAGCGACGTGGAAACAAGGGTGCCGGGGCACGAATCATGCTTGGCGACACTGTCGGGCTTTTGCAACGGGTCGGGTAAATCCCGACCGGGGTTTCAGAACCGACTTATAGGTGCCGATAACGTTTTTGTATACAGTTGAAGCACGCGGCTGAACACAAAACGAACAGGCTGCGGCTGGAACCGCCTCCCTTATCCGCGTGGGTCGATGCACGGGCCGGAAGGCGCTCCGGGAATCATCATCTTTACTTCTTGGGATTGGTCATGTCGCTGCTGTCTCGCAAACCGTACCTCGTCGCCATCGCTGTGATGGCCGCTGCTGCGGCCGTCTCGATCGCCACTTCGGTGATCGGCTGAGCCCCGAGGCTTCGCACCGTCGTTTCGCCTACCCGCGCGCGCGTCGCGCGCGGGCGGCCACCAACAGCACCAGCAGGCTGCCGATCAGCACCGGCACGTTACCCCAGCGGATGTAAGGCGTCAGGCCCTGCATGCCCTGCACGGTCGCGGTCAGCGTTCCCACCTGGAAAGTCGGCAGCTTTGCCTGCACTGTGCCATCCGGTGCCACCACGGCGGTCATGCCCGTATTCGTGGCACGCAGCATGGGCCTGCGCATTTCCAGCGCGCGCATCCGCGAGATCTGAAGGTGCTGGTCCAGTGCGATCGTGTCGCCAAACCAGGCCAGGTTCGTGACGTTGGCCAGCATGTTGGCCGGTGTTGCCTGCTGGCGCAGCGTGGCCGCGATCTCTTCCCCGAACAAATCCTCGTAGCAGATATTCGGTGCCACATGAATGCCGCGTACCGGAACCGCCGGCTGGTCCAGCGTGCCGCGCCGGAAATCGCCCAGCGGCATTTTCATCATGTCCACGAACCAGCGGAAGCCGAACGGGATGAACTCGCCGAATGGCACCAGATGGTGCTTGTTGTAGCGGTAGAGCTGATCCTGTTCCGGGCCGATCGCGAACACGCTGTTGGTGAAATCCACCGGCGAATCGGCGCCGGCGGCGCCGAAGATGATCGTGGTGCCGGTCTTTTCCATGAAGGTACGCACCGCACGGGCGATCTCGACCGGCAGTTCCTGCAGGATTACCGGGAATGCGGTCTCCGGCGTGACCACCAGATCGGCCGGCGCCTCGGTGATCAGGTCGCGGTAAAGCTCCAGCGATCGCTCGATGCCCACGGGTTCGAACTTGATGTCCTGGGCCACATTGCCTTGCAGCAGCCGGACATGGATCGGCTGTCCGATGGGCGAGGTGTACTGGATCGGCGCAAGCGCCGCGCCGCAGGCCAGCACGCCCACCGCGAGTCCGCCGGCGAGCACCGCCGATCGGGCTTTTCGCTGGCGGCCGATGGCGCCGACGACTGCCACCAGCAAGGCCGCGATGAACCCGGCCAGCGCGGAAATGCCATAGACGCCGATCAGCGGCGCGAAACCCGCCAGCGGGCCGTCCGTGTGGGGATAGCCACTGCCGAGCCACGGAAATCCGGTGAACACCACGCCGCGCAGCCACTCGGAGAGCGCCCACGTGGCGCCGAACGCCAGCGCGGGGAGCACGCCGTTGCGGCCGCGTTGTGTCAGCCAGTGCCAGGCCGCGCCGGCCAGGGCGGGCCAGATCGACAGGTAGCCGGCAAACAGCACCACGGCCAGACCGGCCATCCACGACGGCATCTCGCCGTAGACGTGCATGCTGATGAACAGCCACCAGATGCCGGACAGGAACCAGCCCAGCCCGAAGGCATAGGCCGTGGCCGCTGCGGCGCGCGGGCGTGGGGCGCCGGCGATCAGTGCGACGAGTCCGGCCAGCGACAGGATCTGCAGCCACCACCAGTTGTGCGGTGCGAAGGCTTGTGTATGGGCCACGCCCAGGACGGCCGCGATCAGCAGCCGGAACACGGTGCCGGAGCGGGACGTGACTTGCATAGTCTGAAAAGGGGAGGGCGGCGTGCCGCCCATTGGTGAGTCGGCCGAACCGGCCCGAGGGGTGCCCACGGCGCCGGGCGTGCCGACGCGCGTCATGCTTCGGCGACGAGAGCCGGTTCGGCGGGCGCCTCGCGGCGCACCAGCAGCAGGTGCACCTGGCGGGCATCCGCGCGCAGGACTTCAAACTGCATCGGCGGCAGCGTGATGATCTCGCCACGATGCGGCACATGCCCCACATGGTTCGTGAGCAGGCCGCCGACCGTATCGACGTCGTCATCGGGAAATGCCGTGCCGAAGGTCTCGTTGAACTGCTCGATCTCGGTCAGGCCATGCACGCGCCAGGCGCCGTCGGCGGTAGGCAGGATGTTGTCATGGTCCTCGTCGAGGTCGAACTCGTCCTCGATGTCACCCACGATCTGCTCGAGCACGTCCTCGATCGTGACCAGACCGGCCACGCCGCCGTACTCGTCGACGACGATCGCGATGTGATTGCGATTGATACGGAACTCGCGCAGCAGAATGTTCAGCCGCTTTGACTCGGGGATGAACACGGCCGGGCGCAGCGTTTCGCGCAGGTCGAAGTTCGGGTCCGTGTAATAGCGCAGCAGGTCCTTGGCCAGCAGGATACCGATGATGTTGTCACGGTTGCCTTCGTAGACCGGAAACCGCGAGTGCGCGGTCTGCTGCATGTACGGGATGAAGGTCTCCGGCGCGTCCGCGATGTTGACCGTGTCCATCTGCGCCCGGGGCACCATGATGTCGCGCGCGGTGAGTTCAGACACCTGGAACACGCCTTCGATCATCGACAACGAGTCGGCGTCAATCAGGTTACGCTCGTGCGCGTCCTGCAGCACTTCCAGTAATTCGGCGCGGGTATCGGGCTCAGGAGAGATGAAGTCCGAAAGGCGTTCGAGTAGGGATCGTGGGCGATCCGTCTGCTTGTGATTGGCAGGTTTCGAACTGGGATAGGGGTCGTTCATGTCGCGGCTAGCGCGTGGTGGAGATCGTCTGAAGCATACACTAAAAGCCTTGCGGGCCCGTGACAGGGCCGGGTGGGGTGGCTGTCCGGGTGGCTTTTCGTGCTCCCCGCTCACGCTTGCGGGAGTGGGGAGCCAGACTGTCTGTTACTCGCGGATCGGCTTGTACGGATCCTCGAAACCCAGGGCCTGCAGCGTTTCGGTCTCGATGGCTTCCATTTCCTCGGCCTCGGTGTCGTCATCGTGCTCATAGCCCTGGGCATGGAGCACCCCGTGCACGATCAGATGGGCGTAGTGGGCTTCGAGCGACTTCTTCTGCGCCTTGGCTTCGGACTCCACTACCGGGCAGCACAGCACGATGTCGCCGGCCACCGGATCGTCGTCGTTCTCGGCATAGGCGAACGTGAGCACGTTGGTGGCGTAGTCCTTGCCGCGATAGCTGCGGTTCAGCGTGCGACCTTCCGTCTCGTCGACGAAGCGCACTGTCAGCGCGGCGTCGGCATAGAGCGCGGACTTCACCCATTTCTCGATTTGCTTGCGGCTCGGCAGGCCGTTGCGCTTCGACACGCCGTCGCCATGCTGCACGTCAAGCTCGAGCGCGGGCGGGGTCGCCGGCGTGCCCGTGGTGGTGACGATCGGCGTGGCGGTCACGGCCACGGACAGCGCGTCGCTGTTGTCCGGGCGCACCAGCAGGCCAGCCTGCTGGCGGGTATCGGTGTGCTCGGCGAGCAGCGCCACCACGCCGTCGCCGGCCTGGGACAGGTCCAGCGTCAGGCTGCGGCCGTCGGCCAGCTGGATACGCAGCGCGTGCGCGTTTGCCTTGCGGGCGCGGCCATCGGCATCGAACAGCACGAGGCTGGTGGCATTGGGAGACTTCTTGGTCAAGATCAGGCGTCCTTGTGCTGGGCGTGATATTCGTCATAAGCCTCGACGATGCGCGCCACGAGCGGGTGGCGAACAACGTCGACGCTGGTAAAGCGCGTGAGCGACACCCCGCGCACGTCGCGCAGCACGTGCTGCGCCTCCACGAGGCCGCTTTTCTGGCCGCGCGGCAGGTCGATCTGGGTGGTGTCGCCGGTGATCACGGCCTTGGAGCCGAAGCCGATCCGCGTCAGGAACATCTTCATCTGTTCCGGCGTGGTGTTCTGTGCTTCGTCCAGGATGATGAACGCGTGATTGAGCGTGCGGCCGCGCATGTACGCGAGCGGCGCGATCTCGATCATCTGGCGTTCGAACATCTTCTGCGTGCGGTCAAAGCCGAGCAGGTCGTAGAGGGCGTCGTAGAGCGGGCGCAGGTACGGGTCGACCTTCTGCGCCAGGTCGCCGGGCAGGAAGCCGAGCCGTTCGCCCGCTTCCACGGCCGGGCGCGTCAGCACGATGCGCTTGACCACGTCACGCTCGAGCGCGTCGACGGCGCAGGCCACGGCGAGGTAGGTCTTGCCGGTACCCGCCGGGCCGACGCCGAGCGTCAGATCGTGCGACAGGATGTTGCGCAGATAGTCGCGCTGCATGGCCGTACGGCCCTGAAGCCCGGTGCGGCGCGTATGCAGCACCGGCGATTCGTCGTCGATGCTGGAACCGTCGTTGCCTTCCGTGCTCGGCAGGTAGGCGCCATGCGCGGCCACCTGACGCGATTCCACGAGCCCAAGCTGCACGTCGTCGATCGATAGCGCCACGCGGGCATTGTTGTAGAAGCGCTCCAGCGCCAGCGTCGCGTCCTGGGCGCGTTCGCCGCGCACCGTCATGCGGTGGCCGCGGCGCTGGATCGTCACGTCGAGCGCCTGCTCGATCTGGCGCAGGTTCTCGTCGAGCGGCCCGCACAGGTTCTGCAGGCGCGTGTTGTCGTCCCTGGGAGCGACGAATTCGGCGGTTGGAATCTTCATGGAGCCTTGTTGAACGGCGCTTACTGGCGCACGACGAACTCGCCGCGCAGCGAATGCGGGAATGCCTGCGTGACGTTCACGTCGACCATCTGGCCGATCATGCGGTCGCGCTGGGCCTGCGGCACGCCCGGCAGCGCGAAGTTGACCACGCGGTTGTTTTCGGTGCGGCCGTGCAGTTCGGTTGGGTCCTTGCGCGCCGGGCCTTCCACCAGGATGCGTTGAACCGTGCCGACCATACTCTGGCTGATGCGCTGCACGTTCTCCTCGATCGTGGCCTGCAGCAGTTGCAGGCGGCGCAGCTTGACCTCGTGCGGCGTGTCATCGTGCAGGTTCGCCGCCGGCGTGCCGGGGCGTGGGCTGAAGATGAACGAGAACGAGGTGTCGTAGCCGATCTCGTGAACCATGGCCATCAGCTTGTCGAAGTCGGCATCGGTCTCGCCGGGGAAGCCGACGATGAAGTCCGACGACATCGACATGTCCGGACGCAACGCGCGCAGCCGGCGGATGATGCTCTTGTACTCCAGCACGCTGTAACCGCGCTTCATGCCTGCCAGCACGCGATCGGACGCGTGCTGCACGGGCAGGTGCAGATGGTTCACCAGCTTGTCGCAACGGCCGTAGAGCTCGATCAGGCGCGACGTGAATTCCTTCGGGTGGCTGGTGGTGTAGCGGATGCGCTCGATGCCGGGGATATCGGCCACGTACTCGATCAGCAGCGCGAAGTCGGCGATCTCGCTTGTGCCGCCCATCGCGCCGCGATAGGCGTTGACGTTCTGGCCCAGCAGCGTCACTTCGCGCACGCCCTGTTCGGCCAGCCCGGCCACTTCGGCCAGCACATCCTCGAACGGGCGGGACACTTCCTCGCCGCGGGTGTACGGCACCACGCAATAGCTGCAGTACTTCGAGCAGCCTTCCATGATCGACACGAACGCGCTCGGGCCGTCCACACGCGCCGGCGGCAGGTGGTCGAACTTCTCGATCTCCGGGAACGAGATGTCGACCTGCGACAGGCCGGTCTGCTGGCGGCGGTTGATCAGGTCGGGCAGGCGGTGCAGTGTCTGCGGGCCGAACACGACGTCGACATACGGCGCGCGCGACACGATCGAGGCGCCTTCCTGGCTGGCCACGCAGCCACCCACGCCGATCACCAGATCGGGTTTGGCAGCCTTCAGCGCCTTCATGCGGCCCAGTTCGGAGAAGACTTTCTCCTGGGCCTTTTCGCGGATCGAGCAGGTGTTGAACAGGATCACGTCGGCGTCTTCGACGTTGTCCGTGGGCTCCATGCCCTGCGTCGCGTTCAGCACGTCTACCATCTTGTCCGAGTCGTACTCGTTCATCTGGCAGCCGTACGTTTTGACAAATACCTTCTTCATGGTGCCGGTCTCAGTGGTTTACCTGGGGGCATCAAGGGCACAACAGGTTGAATCGAAAATGCGTCAGTGCGCGGCCTTCCAGGCCTTCACTTCGGCGTCGGTCATGACCCAGGCGGTCAGCAGCTGACCGTACAGGTCGAGCTTGTAGCGCACCGGGAATTTCTTGCCGGCCACGGTGACCGGATTCATCAGCAGCGTTTCCGTGCTGAAGATGCGCAGGCCTGGCGCCAGGCCAAAGGCCTTGCCGTCGAGCTTGGCGCGCATCGGATCCGTATCGGTCGATCGCACGATTTCCATGCGGGCCATCATGGCATCCGCAGGGATCACGCGCACCGGCGCGCCGGGAATCGGCTGGGTTTCCTGCGCCATGGCGGGGGCCACGGACATCAGCAGCGTCGCGGCGCACGCGACCAGCGACAGACGCGAAAACAGCATGGGCATGAAGGCTCCGGCAAAAGTGGCGAGTGAGTGGAACTACAACGCCACCGGCGCCGGACGCGGTCACCGCGGTCCCGAAAACGGCCGGCATCGCGCTGGCAGGATAGGCCGCGATTCTACCCTTTTGTCCCCGGATCGGGGACGGTGGCCCGGCCCGGTGTGGCGTATTCAGAACAAGGAGGAGGCTTCCTGCAGCACCCGTTGCTTGGACACCGTGCCCATCAGTTCGCGGCTGGTGGTGTCGCGGACCAACGGAATCCGGTTGATGCCATGGACCGAGAAAATCTCCAGCGCGTCACGCAGGCGCGAATCCGGCGTCAGCGACGGAAAGCCGAGGTCGCCGAGGTCCAGCAGATTTGCCGAGGGTGCATCGCGTTGGGCGCGCTGGACGGCGTGGATCGAGATTGCCCCGATCAGCGCGCCGTCGGCATTGACCAGATAGAGGTAGCGCGTGCCGGTCTCGGCAAACTTGTCGGCGGCCTGGGCCACGCTGGCGCCGGGGTCGATGACTGTGTCGGTCGGGTCGCACAGGCCCGCCAGCTGGAGCCTGCGGGCGCGCTCGGCGGCCGCGGAAGCCTGCTCGCGCTCCACCACCACGCTGTAGAGCGACAGGGTTTGGCAGCGCGACGCCGTGTAGTAGGCCGCCACGGCGCCGATCATCGACGGCAGCAGCAGCGCCGGGGCCAGCGTCATCTCGAATACCATCAGCACCGACATTAGCGGCGCCTGGCTGGTAGCCGCCAGGAACGCGGTCATGCCGACCAGCGGCAGCACCGGGGCCATGCCGCCACCGGGCACGAGCATCGCCAGCAACTGGCCAAGGGCCGCGCCGACGAACAGCGATGGCGTGAAGACGCCACCCACCGCCCCCGAACCGATGCTGGCCACGGTGGCCACGAGCTTCGCCACCAGCACACCCCAGACAGGCACCGACAGCGGATGGCCCTGGAGGATCGTCTGGATCGTGAAGTAGCCGTTGCCGACCACCTCCGGCACCACGATCGCCAGCAGCCCGACCAGTGCGCCGCCGAGCGCCAGACGGGCGACCGGGCCACCGGGCACGTGACGGAAGCCGTTGCGTGCAATCGTGGTGGCGCGCATGAACAGGGCACCGGCCGCGCCGGCCAGCACGCCGAGCAAGACCGCTGCCATCAGCATCTGCGGGCGCAGGTCGGGTTCGATATGGAGGCCGGGATAGAGCGGTTGCAGGCCGCCATGCCACTGGCTGACCATCGCGCCCGCCACAGAGGCCAGGAACAGCGGCATCAGCCGCTGCACGGCCAGTGCGCCGAACACGACTTCGGCGACGAAGACGGCGGCCGAAAGCGGCGTGTGATAGACCGAGGCCAGGCCGGCTGCCGCGCCGCAGGCGGTCAGCATCCGGCGCATATTGGTGTCGCCCGAGGTGTGGTCGGCACGCGCCGACGGGAACAGCGAGCCGCATAGCGCCGCAAGCTGGATCATCGCGCCTTCCTTGCCGACCGAACTGCCGGAGATGATTGAGCAGAACGACGACAACGAGCGCAGCAGCGTGATCTTCAGCGGCAGCTGCCCCGTGCCGCGAGACACCGCGTCCATGTAATCGGCCGGGCCGGGCTCGGCGGCAGCCAGGCGGTTGGCCAGCACGAGCAACCCGCCGGCCAGCGCGCCGCCAAGTGCGGGGATCACCACGCGCCAGGCGACGGCGAGCCCGGCGAACACCATGACGATGTCCGCCTCGGTGCCGAACATGACCAGCCCGCTCGATTCGAGCGCGGCCTTGAACAGCGTCGTGACGATGCCGGCCAGGATCCCCACGGGGATGGCCGCGAAAAGCGTGACTTCTTGATCTTCGAGAAAACGGAGCCGCATGGCGATGAGCGGTGACGTGGGGCGCCGGGCCGGGTGGCCGCAATGATAGCGCAGCGCCACCTCGTTATCGTATCGCTCCGGGCCTCTCGCCAGACTGGTACACTACGGCCCTTTCCTGATCGGAGACGGGGGCAATCGACCTGTCCCACCGAACCTGACCCTCAGGTTACGGTTTTCTACCCGAGCCGCTCCACGATTGGCGCACTTTCTTGCGCGACGGGCGGCCGAAGCGTCATTTCATGTCTTTTTCCGAACTCGGCTTGTCCGACAAGCTGGTGCGTGCCGTGGCCGAACAGGGCTACACCACGCCGACCCCGATTCAGGCGCAAGCCATTCCCGCAATTCTCAAAGGTGGCGATCTTCTTGCCGGTGCGCAAACCGGCACCGGCAAGACGGCAGGTTTCACGCTGCCGATGCTGCAATTGCTCTCCGAAACCGCCGCGCGCGCCAATGGCGGCAATGCGCCCCGCGGCGCGCGCCCGAACGTGCGTGCGCTGGTGCTGACGCCCACGCGTGAACTGGCCGCGCAGGTCGAAGAGAGCGTGCGCAACTATGGCAAGTATCTGAAGCTGCGTTCGATGGTGATGTTCGGCGGCGTCGGCATCAATCCGCAGATCGAGGCGCTCAGGCGCGGTGTCGATATCGTGGTGGCCACGCCTGGCCGTCTGCTGGACCACGTGGCGCAGCGCACGATCGACCTCTCGCACGTTGAACTGCTGGTGCTCGATGAAGCCGACCGCATGCTCGACATGGGCTTCATCCACGATATCCGCAAGGTCCTGAACGTTCTGCCGCCCAAGCGCCAGAATCTACTTTTCTCGGCCACGTTCTCGGACGATATCCGCGCGCTGGCCGATCGCCTGCTGGACAACCCGGCGTCGATCGAAGTGGCACGCCGCAATACCACGGCGGAAACCGTGGCGCAGCGCGTGTTCCCGGTCGACCGGGAACGCAAGCGCGAACTGCTGGCCCATCTGGTGCGCCAGCACGACTGGCATCAGGTGCTGGTGTTCACGCGCACCAAGCATGGCGCCAACCGGCTGGCCGAACAATTGACCAAGGACGGCCTCTCAGCGCTGGCGATCCACGGCAACAAGAGCCAGTCGGCCCGCACGCGCGCGCTGACCGAGTTCAAGGCCGGCACGCTGCGCCTGCTGGTGGCCACCGACATCGCCGCACGTGGCATCGACATCGACCAGCTCCCGCACGTGGTCAACTTCGATCTGCCCAACGTGCCCGAGGACTACGTGCACCGTATCGGCCGTACTGGCCGTGCCGGCGCCGAAGGCGAGGCGATCTCGCTGGTTTGCGTGGACGAACATGGCCTGTTGCGCGATATCGAGCGCCTGATCAAGCGCCAGATCGAGCAGGTGCTGCTGCCCGGTTTCGAAGTCGATCCGAGCATCAAGGCCGAGCCGATCCAGAAGGGCCGGCAGCAGCAGCGTGGCGGTCAGCCGCGCGGCAACGGCCAGGGGAATGCCGGCAACGGTGGCGAGCGCCGCCAGCCGCGCGCCGCGCAAGGCGAGCGTCAGGAAGCGCCGCGCCAACCGCGTCCGGCACAGCCGGCGCGTGGCGAGGCCCGTAACGGCAACGCCGGAGGCAGTGGTAATGCGCCGCGTACCGGGCAGGGAGGTGGGCGCGGCAACGGCCACGCCAATAGCACCGCCAAGGGCACGGCCAAGGGCACGGCCAAGGGCAATGCGCAGGGCAATGCGCAGGGCAATGCGAACGCCAGGGGTGCGAACCCGCGTCCGCAGCAAGCGCGTCCGGCTCAGGACAACACTGCCGCGCCGCCCGCTCGCAATCGTCGGCCGGCCCCGCAGGCGGCCCTGCTCGGCGGTGGCCGCAAGCCCGCCCACTGATCGCATCCGTCATGAGCGAGCCGGATCGTCCCTCGTCGACCGATGAAGTCCCCTACGCGGGACTGACCCCCGAGTGCATCCTCGATGCGCTCGAGGCGGCGGGGTTCTATCCGGATGGGCGCTTGCTGGCGCTCAACAGCTACGAGAACCGCGTCTGGCAGGTGGGCATCGAGGATGCCGCGCCGGTCGTCGCCAAGTTTTATCGGCCGGGCCGCTGGACCGATGCGGCGATCCTTGAGGAACATGCATTCGTGCAGCAGCTGGCCGGTGCGGAAGTGCCTGCTGTGCCGGCCCTGGCGGCCAATAGCGGCGACCAGTCCGGCACCACGCTGTTCACACACGAGGGCTTCCGCTTCGCGGTGTTTCCACGTTGCGGGGGCCGCGAACCCGCGCTCGACAAGGCCGAAACCCGCACCTGGCTCGGGCGCTTCATCGGCCGTATTCACGCCATCGGCGCCACCGCGCCATACCAGGCGCGGCCCGCGCTGGATATCGATACTTTCGGCATTGCATCGCGCGACTATCTGCTCGCGCACGATTGCATTCCCGCCGACCTGCTGGCGCCCTGGCGTGCGGCGGCGGACCTCGCGCTGGACGGTGTGCGCCGCAGCTACGAGCGTGCCGGAGAGGTTCGCCTGTTGCGTCTGCATGGGGATTGCCATCGCGGCAATGTGTTGTGGATCGACGAAGAGGATGCACGCGGCCGGGGCACACCCGGGCCGCACTTCGTTGATTTCGATGACAGCCGCATGGGACCGGCCGTGCAGGATCTGTGGATGCTGCTGGAGGGAGACCGCGTGGCGATGCAGGACCAGTTGGCCGACATCGTGGCGGGTTACGAGGACTTCGCGGAATTCGATGCGAGGGAGCTCTGGCTGGTCGAGGCACTTCGCACGCTGCGCCTGTTGCACTACAGCGCGTGGCTGGCCAGCCGATGGCGCGATCCCGCCTTTCCGGCCGCGTTTCCGTGGTTCGGCACGGCGCGTTACTGGCAGGATCGCATTCTGGAGTTGCGCGAACAGATCGCGCTCATGGACGAGGCGCCGCTCTGGGCCTGACATCAGCCCGAAGCCGCGCCGTCATGGAACAGCTTGGCCCGAACGGGCCGGCCTTCAGCTTTTTTCCGGCTTGACCATGATTACCGGGCATCCGGCGTGCGCCAGCACGCGGCCCGCGACCGAACCAATCACCGCATCAAGGAACGAGCCACGTCCGTGGGTACCCATGACGATGGCGCCCGCATCGACCGACTTCGCGTAGGCCACGATCTTCTCCGGCGGGAATCCGTGCAGCGCGTGCTGCTCGAACGGTACCTTGGCCGCTGACAGGATTTCGCAGACCGATGCCATCGCCTTGCCGCTTTCTTCCTGGTGCCAGGCGTCGATGGTTTCCTTGCTGACGAATGCGCGTACCTGCCCGGTTACGTCGGGCGTGATATGGATGACGTGGACGGTGAAGCCGGTCTGCAGCAGTTTGCCGTCGGCAAGGAAGCGCGCTGCCGCGTCGCTGAAAGCGGAACCGTCGGTGGCAAGAACGATTTGGGGCATGTTTGGATCTCCTGAATTGAAGGGGGGCTGCAACTGCTAGCTTCCATCATGGCACGTGCCTGATGCGACACCTCTAACTTAGGTCAATTCCCGTTAAATTTTTTAAAGATTTCATGATTGTCATCTGCACTGGGAGCCTCTGCGGCCACAGATCTCCGGTGTCTGGTGTCGCGCGGAATTGGTGCAATCCGACGGAAACAAGTCTGCAACATCCGAAATGTCCGCATGATGGCCTGGAAGTTTCGAAGTGCATCGCTGGCGCCTTCCACATCCGGCGCATGACCGGACGACCTATGCTCTCCGCACGTTCGTTTCATCGGAGGAATCGTATGTCCAATGCGCTAGTAATCGACAATCATCCTGGTGTACGCGCGGCGGCCTCCGCCGCGCTGATGGAAAGCATGGGCTTCGAGGAAGTCCGCCTGGCCACAACTGCCACTGAAGCCTTGGAGGAACTGCGCACAAGACAGCGCCCCGACCTGGTAATGGTGGACCTGGATCTCGGCGATCTTCCGGGCGATGCCGTGGTGGAGGAGGTGGTGTCCCATCACCCGGCAACGCGCGTGCTGGTGCTGTCAGCCGCATCCGGCGCTGCCGAACGCGCGTTGCTCAGCGGCGCGCACGGGTATGTCGACAAGGGCAACGGCATCGGCGGTATCGAGCATGCCGTGCGCGCGGTCATGAGTGGCTATGCTGCATTTCCGCTGGCCCTGCTTACGACGATTCGCCGCGCGGCCAATGCGCCGGCCGATCCGATCTTGGTCTTGAGCCGACGCGAGCTGACCGTCATGCGCTTCCTCGCGGCCGGGCATTCCAATAAGGCGATCTCCGTGGTGCTCGGTATCAGCAACAAGACCGTGAGCTCGCACAAGGCCAGCATCATGACCAAGCTGGGGTTCCGTTCCCTGATCGATCTGGCCGAGTTTGCGCGGCGGCATCATCTGGCCTGCTGACGGGCGCCTGGGCGGTCGCGCGATCGGGTGGGCGTGCAGCGCCGGCCTCGGCTTATCCGGCATAATCCCAGCGATTCGCCGCCGCTGCAGCGGCGGCACCACACTGGACTGGGACTGGAATAGGCACATGAAGGCGCGCAAGGCGGGGAGGTCAGACAACGCTCGCGAGGCAACCGGCAACGACGCGGAAATGGGCGAGGGCTGTCCGCTGCACTGGTTCGATGCGGACCTTGGCGCGTTCGACGACCTGGAGCGGCGCGTTGCCGAGCATCCCGCGGACTTCTTTGCCGGCCAGGACTTCGATCCGGTTGGTGCCTGCGCGACGCGCGAGGCGTCCTTTGCCTCGGTCCAGATACCGGAAGATCCGACCGCGCCGCAGCAACACGCGGATCATCTGCTCAACGATGTGTTCCGGCATGTGATGCCCGTGGCGTCGCCAACGTTCGTCGGTCACATGACGTCGTCGCTGCCATCGTTCATGCCGTCGCTGGCCAAGATCGTGGCGGCGCTGAACCAGAACGTGGTCAAGCTTGAAACGTCGGGTGCATTGACGGGACTGGAGCGTCAGGTAATCGGGATGCTGCATCACCTGGTCTTTGCGCGGGACGACGCGTTCTACGCGCAATGGCTGCACAATGCCGAGCATTCTCTCGGAGCATTCTGCTCGGGCGGCACCACGGCCAATCTCACCGCGCTCTGGGCCAGCCGCAACAACACGCTGCGCGCGCGCGACGGCTTCGCGGGCATCAACCAGGCGGGGCTGGTAGCGGCGTTGCGGCACTACGGATACGCAGGGCTGGCGATCGTCGTGTCGGAGCGCGGCCATTATTCGCTGCGAAAGGCGGCGGATATCCTCGGTATCGGCCGCGAGAATCTGGTGCCGGTAGGCGTCGATGAAGACGGGCGGATGCGCGTCGACCTGTTGCGCGACACATTACGCGATCTTCAACAACGCAACATCCGGACAGTGGCGATTGTCGGTATCGCTGGCACCACTGAGACTGGTGCGGTGGACCCGCTCGATGCCATTGCCGATGTGGCGCAGGAGATCGGCTGCCACTTTCATGTGGACGCCGCGTGGGGGGGTGCCACACTGCTCTCCGCACGCGAGCGCGCGCGCTTTGCCGGGATCGAGCGCGCGGATTCGGTCGTCATCGACGCGCACAAGCAGTTCTATGTGCCGATGGGCGCCGGCATGGTGTTGTTCCGCGATCCGGCGTGGACGCAGGACATCATCCAGCACGCAAACTACATCGTGCGGAAGGGCTCGGTGGACCTGGGGCGCCATACGCTCGAAGGGTCCCGCGGTTCGGCGGCCGTCATGCTCTATGCGAACCTGCACCTGCTTGGCCGCAAGGGGCTGGCGAAGCTGATCGATACGGGCATCGACAACGCGAAGTACTTCGCGTCGTTGATCGAACAGCAGCCCGACTTCGAACTGGACAGCCGGCCGCAGCTTTGCATCCTCACCTATCGCTACGTGCCGGCGCCGGTGCGAGCGGCGTTGCTTTCGGCCTCGCCCGAACAGCGCGAACAACTGCTCGAGGCGCTCGACGCGCTGACCATCAACATCCAGGAAATGCAGCGCGACGCAGGCCGCTCGTTCGTGTCGCGGACGCAGTTGACGTCCTCCCAGTGGGGCGGGCGTCCGATCGCGGTGTTTCGTGTGGTGCTGGCGAATCCCGATACGACGCACGAGATCCTGCAGAGCCTTCTGGAAGAGCAGCGTGGGCTGGCAAAACAGAGTCCGATGCTGCCTGCGTTGATGGCGATGGTTGGCGGTTAAGAGGCGCGATCAACATGATTCTGGCGTCGTTGCGCAGCCTTGCCGTGCCACTTGTACTGTCTGCGGCCGCGCGTCTAGCCAGAACCGTTTCGCTTCATTTTGATAGCGCCTCCAAGGGAGTTCCGCCGTAGCCTGTGGCGGATGGGCGGCCGCCTTGCTGGTAATTCTCGTGGCCACCTGCTTGGCCTGACTGCCGCTGGTCAAGGGCGACCCGCGTGGCATTGCCCGCGCCCGCAAGTTGCCCAAGGCCACGATCCGGAACATGAAGCAGAACCTCGGCTTCGCCTTCGTCCGCCGCCCCGTTCCAACGAGCCAAAACAAAAAGCCGCAATCCCGTGAAGGATTGCGGCTTTTCAAATAGATGGTGGCGAATCAGGGACTCGAACCCCGGACCTGCGGATTATGATTCCGTCGCTCTAACCAACTGAGCTAATTCGCCAACGAAGACCGCAATTATACCTGTGCCTTTTAGGCTGTCAACACCTTTGTGACAACTTTCTGCAAGCCTCGGTGGCTGCCAAAAAAAACGGCAGGCGCAAGGCCTGCCTGGGAAGCGGAGACCAGCCTGCCGGCTGGCCATCCTGAGCGAAGGTTCACCGACTGGCGATCAGTCGTTCGCGTAGATATCCACGTCCTTGGTCTCGCGGACGAACAGCGCGCCCAGCACGAAGGTCATGGCCGCGATGATGATCGGGTACCAGAGGCCGTAGTAGATGTTGCCGTTCTGCGCCACCAGGGCGAAGGAGATCGTTGGCAGCAGGCCACCGAACCAGCCGTTGCCGATGTGATACGGCAGCGACATCGACGAATACCGGATGCGGGTCGGGAACATTTCCACCAGCATCGCGGCGATCGGGCCGTAGACCATGGTCACGTAGATCACCAGGATCACCAGGACCACCAGCACCATGATCGTGTTCATCTGCGCCGGGTCTGCCTTGGTCGGATAGCCGGCCGCGCTCATGGACTCGCTCACTTCCTTCTTGAACGCCGCGATCTGCTTCTTGCTGGCGTCGTCAAAGCTGTGGCCGCCGGTCACCGTGGCGTCGAAGGCCTTGATTTCCTTGTCGCCGATCTTCACCGAAGCCATCGTGCCGGCCGGGGCCTGCACCACTTCATAGCTGGCCGATGCCTGGGCCAACGTGCGCTTGACGATATCGCATGAGCTGCGGAAGTCGATTTCGCGAGCGATCGGGCTGCCCTGGAACGAGCAGGTCTTCGGATCGGCCGTGACCACGATCTGCGCGGTCTGCTGCGCACGTTCCAGCGCCGGGTTGGCGTAGTGGGTCATCGCCTTGAACAGCGGGAAGTAGGTCAGCACGGCCAGCGCGCAGCCCAGCATGATGATCCATTTGCGGCCGATCTTGTCCGACAGCGAGCCGAAGAAGATGAAGAACGGCGTACCAATCACCAGTGCGCCGGCGATCAGCAGGTTGGCCGTCTTGGCGTCCACCTTCAGCACTTGCGTCAGGAAGAACAGCGAGTAGAACTGGCCGGTGTACCAGACCACGGCCTGGCCGGCGGTCAGGCCTACCAGCGCCAGGATCACGATCTTCAGGTTGCGCCATTGACCGAATGCCTCGGTCAGCGGTGCCTTCGAGGTCTTGCCCTCGGCCTTCATCTTCTGGAAGGCCGGCGACTCGCTCATCGACAGGCGGATATACACGGACATGGCCAGCAGCAGGATCGAGACCAGGAACGGGATGCGCCAGCCCCACGTGTCGAACTGCGGGCCCGTGAGTTCACGGCACAGCAGAATGACGATCAGGGACAGGAACAGGCCCAGTGTGGCGGTGGTCTGGATCCAGGCGGTGTAGGCGCCGCGCTTGCCGTGCGGGGCGTGTTCAGCCACGTAGGTGGCCGCGCCGCCGTACTCGCCGCCGAGCGCCAGGCCCTGCAACATACGCAGTGCAATCAGGATGATCGGTGCTGCCCAGCCGATCGTGGCGTAGCCGGGCAATAGGCCGACGATGAATGTCGACAAGCCCATGATCAGGATTGTCACCAGGAAGGTGTACTTGCGGCCGATCATGTCGCCGAGACGGCCGAACACCAGTGCGCCGAACGGACGCACGATGAAGCCTGCCGCGAACGCCAGCAGGGCGAAGATAAATGCGGAAGTGGGGTCGAGGCCCGCGAAGAACTGCTTGGCGATCACCGCCGCCAGCGAACCGTATAGATAAAAGTCGTACCACTCGAACACCGTGCCGAGCGACGAGGCCAGAATGACCTTCTTTTCCTCGCGCGTCATCGGCGCATTGTGGGCTTTGCCGCCAGGCATTGCCACGTTTTGCGCGTTTGCCATTGTTGTCTCCTCCGTCTGTCGAAAGGGTCCCCGGTCTGGCCGTGTCTTGCGCTTGAGGTATCCGCGCGTGCCGGCCTCTGCACCGAAGCTGCAAAGGATTGTGGGAGGCGAAACTTACTGAGTTCTGACAGAGTTCCCGTAAAACGTGCCGGATTCGTCGGGGTATACGCTAGACGTTTCGAGGCTGTTTTCAGCGCGGTATTTGCTGCATTGCGTCGATCGGAAACCCGCAAACCGCCTGGCTTATGGGGCGCACGGGATTCTTGCTTTGCAGCATTGGCGCACGTCGCGCGGCATAGTCGTCGAATTGCCCCTTACGAGGGGTGCCGCGTGTTTGCGTCAGGATCGACCGGCTGCGTCAGGATCGACCGGCGGGATTGGTGGGTGGTGCGGGATGGGTCTCGGCGTCTGGCGTCTCGCTGTCGAGTTCGCGATCCACCCGATTCATGTGCCAGGCGTAGAGCGCGGCCATCGCTACATATACGATCAGCGCGCCCTGCGCGGCGGCCCAGAACGAGAAGGGCCAGCCGAAGAAGTCGAAACGCAGTTCGCGTGCGAACCAGCTGATGACGAACGTCACAACGAACCAGATCACCAGCAGCACGGCGATCCAGCGCAGATTGTGGCGCCAGGCAAGCCGCTCGCGCGGCGTCATGCGGTCGGGCGGGGCTTTCCTCATGTGTTGGTCTCTTCCGGCGGCGCGCGGCGCAGCGTCACGTGGAACCGGGCGCCGGCCAGGCGAGGCTCGGTCTGGTACACGTTGTCGTCGATGGATATTTCGCCGCCGTGCTGCTGCACGATCTCGCGCACGATGGCCAGCCCCAGTCCGCTGCCTTCGGTGTTGGTGCCGAGCACACGATAGAAACGCTCCATCACGCGTCCGCGCTCGCTCGGGGGGATGCCCGGCCCCGTGTCTTCCACATCGAGATACGCGAACGGTTCGAATGCATCGGCGATGACGCGTACCGTGGCATGCCCGCCGGGCGGCGTGTAGCGAATGGCGTTGTCGACGAGGTTGTTGAGCATCTCCGTCAGCATCACGCGATTGCCCGTGACCATCACGGGATGCTCGTCGCCTTCCAGGCCAAGGTCGATCTGCCGCGCCCATGCCTGGGGCAGCAGATCCTTGACCACGTCGCGCGCCAGGGCGGTCAGGTTCACCGGCGTCATGCCGCCTACCCCTGCCAGATTCTCCATGCGTGCCAGCGACAGCAACTGGGTGACCAGATGCGCGGTGCGCTTGGAGCTGCCGGCGATCTGCGCCAGCGACCGATGCAGTTCCTCCGGTGATTGCTCTCGCTGGGCCAGTTCCGCCTGCATACGCAGACCCGCGAGCGGTGTCTTCATCTGGTGTGCGGCATCGGCAATGAAGCGTTTCTGTGTCTGCACCGACTGCTCGAGTTGCGACAGCAAGTCGTTGAACGATGCTACCAGCGGCGTGATTTCCTGCGGCGCCGCGCGCTCGTCGATCGGGCTCGTGTCGCCGGGATTGCGCGCACGGATGCGCTGCTGGATCGCGGTCAGCGGTGCCAGCCCGCGCGTGAGGCCAAACCACACCAGCACCACCGCGAGCGGCAGGATCACGAACTGCGGCAGGATGACGCCCTTGATGATTTCATTGGCCAGCCGCGCGCGCTTGTCCAGCGTCTCGGCCACCTGCACCAGCACGGGCTGGGCGCCGCTGATGTTTTTCAGTTCAACGTAGGTATAGGCGACACGCACATCGTTGCCGGCCACGCGATCGTCGCGCAGCGATACCAGCCCGGCATGTCCCTCTTCGTCCTCGGACGGAAGCGGCAGGTCGTGATCGCCGGCCACGTACTCGCCGTGCTTGCCTACCACCTGGTAGTAGATATTGTCGGTCTCGTCGGCGCGCAGGATTTCCCGCGCGGACAGTGGAAGCTGCAGCGTGACGCGGCCGTTGACCTCGCGCACCTGCTGCGACAGCACGATGGCGCTTGCTTCGAGCGCGCGGTCGAACGGCCCGTTTGCAATCGACTTGGCGACGAGGTATGTGACGGCGATGCTCATCGGCCAGAGCAGCAGAAGCGGTGCCAGCATCCAGTCGAGAATCTCGCCAAACAGCGAGCGGGGCGCAGGGTGCGCCGAGGTTTCCTCGAGGTGTGGCAGGGCGTCGGCCAGCGCCTGGTCTTCGGCCGCGGCATCGGCCAGCGTGGGCCGGGTGGGGTCCGTCGCGCGTGCGGGGCCCGCGGCGGAACGGCGTCGCCACGGCAGTCGCAGCAGGCTCATGCGCGATCAGCCCCCGTGGTGTCAGCCATGCGCGGCCACGGCCGGCTGGTATTTCTCGAGGCAGTAGCCCAGCCCGCGCACCGTGGCGATGCGGATGCCGCCAACCTCGATCTTTTTGCGCAGGCGGTGTACATACACCTCGATTGCGTTATTGCTGACTTCCTCGCCCCATTCGCACAGGTGATCGACGAGCTGCTCCTTCGATACGAGCCGCCCGCTGCGCGTGAGCAGGATTTCGAGCAGACCGACCTCTCGCGCGGAGAGATCCAGCATCTGTTCATTGAGATAGGCGATGCGGCCGACCTGATCGAACGCGAGCGGCCCGTGGCGCATCAGCGTGGCGCCACCGCCCGCGCCACGGCGCACCAGCGCGCGCACCCGGGCCTCGAGTTCGGACAGCGCGAACGGCTTGGCCATGTAGTCGTCGGCGCCGAGGTCCAGCCCCTTCACGCGTTCGTCGACGCTGTCGGCTGCAGTCAGAATCAGCACGGGCACCATGGCGCTGCGCGCGCGCAGCCGCTTGAGTACCTCGAGCCCCGACATGCGGGGCAGGCCGAGATCGAGGATCAGCAGGTCGAACGACTGTGTGGACAGGGCCGAATCGGCTTCCACGCCATTCGCAACGTGATCGACGGCATAGCCGGACTGGCGCAGCGAGCGCGTCAGCCCGTCTGCCAGCACATCGTCATCTTCGGCGATAAGAATCCGCATGATTGTCTCCACCTCGTGGCCGGCCACAGCCGGCCGCCGGCCGCGGTGCCGGTGGGGCTTGCCAAGCATACTGTTTTTTTATACAGTACCCGACATTCCGGGCGAGCTACCATGAAAGGTGATCGCACCATGCCGGGTTGGGCGTCGTGGCCTGGAGAATCCATCCCGGAAAAGGGCTTTGGGTTCAGGGCGTCGCGCCGTATGCGGCCTATTTATACACCATTGACTGAAGGACGACCATGGACGACAAGAAGGCCGGCGCCGGCGTGAGCGCTGAGAAGCAGAAGGCGCTTGCCGCCGCGCTCTCCCAGATTGAGAAGCAGTTTGGCAAGGGCTCGATCATGCGCCTGGGCGATGGCGAAATCGAACAGGACATCCAGGTAGTGTCCACCGGCTCGCTGGGGCTGGACATCGCGCTGGGCGTGGGTGGCCTGCCGCGCGGCCGCGTGGTCGAGATCTACGGTCCGGAATCGTCCGGCAAGACCACGCTGACGCTGCAGGTGGTGGCCGAAATGCAGAAGCTGGGCGGCACCTGCGCGTTCATCGACGCCGAGCACGCCCTGGATGTCCAATATGCTGGCAAGCTCGGCGTGGACGTCGGCAATCTGCTGATCTCCCAGCCCGATACCGGCGAGCAGGCCCTGGAAATCACCGACGCGCTGGTGCGCTCGGGTTCGATCGACCTGATCGTGATCGACTCGGTGGCCGCTCTGGTGCCAAAGGCAGAAATCGAGGGCGAAATGGGCGATTCGCTGCCCGGCCTGCAGGCCCGCCTGATGAGCCAGGCGCTGCGCAAGCTGACCGGCACGATCAAGCGCACGAACTGCCTGGTGATCTTCATCAACCAGATCCGTATGAAGATCGGTGTGATGTTTGGTTCTCCCGAAACCACCACCGGCGGTAACGCGCTGAAGTTCTACGCCTCGGTGCGCCTGGACATCCGCCGTATCGGCTCGATCAAGAAGGGCGACGAAGTCGTCGGCAACGAGACCAAGGTCAAGGTGGTCAAGAACAAGGTGTCACCTCCGTTCCGCGAGGCGTTCTTCGACATCCTCTATGGCCAGGGCATCTCGCGCCAGGGTGAAATCATCGACCTGGGCGTGGACGCCAAGATCGTTGAGAAGGCCGGCGCCTGGTACAGCTACAACGGCGAGAAGATCGGCCAGGGCAAGGACAACGCACGCGAGTATCTGCGCGAGAACCCGGACATCGCCGACGAGATCGAGAACAAGGTGCGTCTGGCGCTGGGCGTGGCGCCGCTGAACACCGTGGCGGGCGCGCCAGCAGAGGTCGAAGGCTGAGCCTGACGTCGCTGCTTGACGAAAGCCGTCGCATACTTGTGCGGCGGCTTTTTTGTTTTCACCCCGGTTTCCCGTATCGCGCAGCGCCGACTGCCGGCTTCCTCGTTATCAGCCGAATGCCCCGTCCCCCCCTCTCACTGAAAGCCCGTGCCGTCGGCTACCTTTCCCGTCGGGAGCACAGCCGGGCCGAACTCGCGCGCAAGCTGGCGCCTCATGCCGAGTCGGCCGAGGAGGTGGAGGCTCTGCTCGATGTGCTCGAACGCGACAACTGGCTGTCCAATGAGCGGTTCGTCGATAGCCTTGTTCACCGCCGGGCCAGTCGTTACGGCGCGGCGCGTGTACTGCAGGAAGCCAAGACGCACCAACTCGGCAATGATCAGCTACGCGATCTGCAGGACCGCCTGCGCGATTCCGAGCTGGATCGCGCACGCGAAGTTTGGCGCAAGCGTTTCGGTGTTCCGCCGGACTCGCCGGAGGCCCGCGCCAAGCAAATCCGGTTCATGATGGCGCGCGGATTTTCCCGATCGGTGGTGGGCAAGATCATCCGCGGGGCCGAGGACGAAGGCATGGACGACTTGGGGGAATGACGAGGTATGCGGGCAGCCGCATACCTGTGTACGCATGAGGGGTATTCGTGAGAAGTCGGCGTAGTCGTCGTACCACTGATGCATCGCAGCGAGGGGTCACGCGGACACCGGCCAGGCGTTGCGCAGGTTGGGTTTGCCGGGATCGTCGCTGCAACAATTGCGTGCGGACAGTTCGTTGCGCAGGATGTATCCGGTCAAAGCAGCGCGGCATGTTAAACTCCACGAGTTCAGCGGCCCAAATGGCCGTCCATGGTGGTCTTACCCATGGACCAAGCCGTTTGCCGTGATGAATTGCCCCCGATCCGCCACTTTCAGTCTGCCGCGTCAGCCCCTGGTGTCATGCCGCTTTCCCCGCCAGCCAACCGAGTCCTGCGTCACCGTCGTGCCATCACGGCCGAGGCCTATTTGCGGGACGATGGCCTATGGGACATCGAAGCGCGCCTGACCGACACCAAGCCCCGCGACATCGAACTGGCGGGCGGCCGGATTCGCCCTGAAGGCCAGCCGCTGCACGATCTGTGGCTGCGCGTCACGATTGATCTGCGCATGAACGTCGTCGATGCGGAGGCATGCTCTGACTGGGTGCCTTATCCGACGCATTGCGATCTCATCGGTCCCGCCTACCGCAAGCTGATCGGTCTGAACCTGTCAAAGGGGTTCCGCAAGGCAGTTCGTGAGCGTCTGGGCAGCGTTGCCGGTTGCACCCATCTGACCGAACTGGCCGGCGTGCTGCCGACTGCGGCCATTCAAGCCTTCGCGGGCGATGTGTTCAATATCCGCGATGGCGTGCAAGACATCGATCCCGAACCCCCCATGCAGCTCCATGGATGCCACGCGCTCCATTTCGAGGGCGAGGTGGTTCGTCAGTTTTACCCGCGCTGGTATGGTCACCAGCCGAAACCGAAAGCCGGCGCTGCGGCGTCGTCCCCCCAGACCGCGTCACGCGCCGATGCCCCCGCATCAGGTGGCGAAGACACCCTGGCCCACCGGCCCAACGGTACGTCGGGCTGACTGTCACGGTCGGCCCCAGGAAAAGGCGAGAGCCCTTCGTCTCCTATCATTTTTCCCATCCCTTTACGCCTACCCGAAAGGAAACACGCATGAATATCCATGAGTATCAAGGCAAGGAAATCCTGCGCAAATACAATGTGCCGGTTCCGCGCGGCATCCCTGCTTTCTCGGTTGAAGAAGCCCTGAAGGCGGCTGAACAGCTCGGCGGCCCGGTGTGGGTCGTCAAGGCGCAGATCCACGCAGGCGGCCGCGGCAAGGGCGGCGGCGTGAAGGTGGCCAAGAGCATCGACGAGGTGAAGACCTACGCCACCAACATTCTCGGCATGACGCTGGTGACGCACCAGACCGGCCCGGAAGGCAAGAAGGTCAATCGCCTGCTGATCGAAGAAGGCGCTGACATCAAGAAGGAACTCTACGTTTCGCTGGTGGTGGACCGCGTGTCGCAGAAGGTGGCCCTGATGGCCTCGAGCGAAGGCGGCATGGACATCGAGGAAGTCGCTGCCCACACCCCGGAAAAGATCCACACGCTGATCATCGAACCGTCGGAAGGCCTGAAGGATTCGGACGCTGACGACATCGCCCGCAAGATCGGCGTGCCCGACGCCAGCGTTCCCCAGGCTCGCCAGGCCCTGCAAGGCCTGTACAAGGCATTCTGGGACACCGACGCCTCGCTGGCCGAAATCAACCCGCTGATCCTGACCGGCGACGGCAAGGTCGTTGCCCTGGACGCCAAGTTCAACTTCGACTCGAACGCGCTGTTCCGTCACCCGGAAATCGTCGCGTACCGTGACCTGGACGAAGAAGACGCCAACGAAATCGAGGCCTCGAAGTTCGATCTGGCCTACATCTCGCTGGACGGCAACATCGGCTGCCTGGTGAACGGCGCTGGCCTGGCCATGGCCACGATGGACACCATCAAGCTGTTCGGTGGCGAGCCGGCCAACTTCCTCGACGTGGGTGGCGGCGCCACCACCGAGAAGGTGACCGAAGCCTTCAAGCTGATGCTGAAGAACCCGAACGTGCAGGCCATCCTGGTCAACATCTTCGGCGGCATCATGCGTTGCGACGTGATCGCCGAAGGCGTGATCACCGCTTCGAAGGCCGTGCAGCTTGGCGTGCCGCTGGTCGTCCGCATGAAGGGCACGAACGAAGAGCTGGGCCGCAAGATGCTGGCTGATTCCGGTCTGCCGATCATCTCGGCCGACACGATGGAAGAAGCCGCCCAGAAGGTCGTGGCCGCCGTCGCTGGCAAGTAAGGACAACTTTCGTTGCCGCCTGGCCGCAGCCGGGCGGGGCGACTAAAAGGACTAGCAAATGAGCATTCTGATCAACAAGGACACCAAGGTCATCACCCAGGGCATCACCGGCAAGACGGGCCAGTTCCACACCCGCGGCTGCCGTGACTATGCCAATGGCAAGAACTGCTTCGTGGCAGGCGTGAACCCGAAGAAGGCCGGTGAAGATTTCGAAGGCATTCCCATCTACGCAAGCGTCAAGGATGCCAAGGAACAAACCGGCGCGACCGTGTCGGTGATCTACGTGCCGCCCGCAGGCGCCGCTGCCGCCATCTGGGAAGCCGTTGATGCCGATCTGGACCTGGTGGTCTGCATCACCGAAGGCATCCCCGTCCGCGACATGATGGAAGTCAAGGACAAGATGCGTCGCCAGAACAAGAAGACGCTGCTGCTCGGACCGAACTGCCCGGGCCTGATCACGCCGGACGAGATCAAGATCGGCATCATGCCGGGTCACATCCACCGCAAGGGCCGCATCGGCGTGGTGTCGCGCTCGGGCACGCTGACGTATGAAGCCGTGGGCCAGCTGACCGCGCTGGGCCTGGGCCAGTCGTCGGCCGTCGGTATCGGTGGCGATCCGATCAACGGTCTGAAGCACATCGACGTGATGAAGATGTTCAACGACGATCCGGAAACGGACGCCGTGGTCATGATCGGTGAGATCGGTGGTCCGGACGAAGCCAACGCGGCTTACTGGATCAAGGAAAACATGAAGAAGCCGGTGGTTGGCTTCATCGCTGGCGTGACCGCGCCTCCGGGCAAGCGCATGGGCCACGCTGGCGCGCTGATCTCGGGCGGTGCCGACACTGCCCAGGCCAAGCTGGAAATCATGGAAGCCTGCGGTATCAAGGTCACCAAGAACCCGTCGGAAATGGGCCGCCTGCTGAAGGCAATGCTGTAAGGCATTCCCACCGATGTCGCTTGTGTGTGCTCTTAATGGCACGTGCAGAGCGATTGCCGTACCTGCGGCGCATGCCGGCTCCTGCCGGAGCGCATCGCCGCAATCGTTGCCCCCGCCTCAGAAGCGGGGGCAATGTCATTCTTGCGACGCAAAATCCTAGGGTATATCCCGAGGCTGTTGCAGCGCGGATTGAAACCGAATCGAAAGGTTCGTACGATAAATCTCCATGTCTGGTAATTCAGACATCCAAAAGTTCGCAGTGGGAGCCCCTGCGGACCTGGAATAACTTAGAAATCGAGGAAGGAGTCTTGCCGTGGAATTGTTGTCCAGCAGCGCATTCTGGATTGCGCTGGGATCGATCATCCTGACCAACATCGTCCTGTCGGGCGACAACGCAGTCGTGATCGCGCTCGCATCCCGCAATCTGCCCCCTGCCCAGCAGAAGAAGGCCATTTTCTGGGGTAGTGCCGCCGCCATCATCATGCGGGTGGTTCTGACCGTGGCCGCAGTCAAGCTGCTGAGCCTGCCGTACCTGAAGATCGTGGGTGCCTTGCTGCTGGTCTATATCGGCGTGCAACTGCTGACCGGCGACGACGATGAAGAAGGCCATGACGCCAAGGACAATATCTGGGCTGCCATCCGCACCATCCTGATCGCCGACCTGGTGATGTCGCTGGACAACGTGGTGGCCGTGGCCGCAGCCGCGCAGAAGGGTCCCGAAGGCAGCCAGCTGATGCTGCTGGTGCTGGGTCTGGGCCTGTCGATTCCGCTGATCGTCTTCGGCAGCACGATCCTGCTTAAGGTGATGGAGCGCTTCCCGATCATCATCGTGCTGGGTGCCGCGCTGCTGGGCTATCTGGCTGGCGAAATGCTCGTCAGCGACCCGGTGGATGCCGAGTGGTTCCAGGTACACGTGCCGCATGCGCACCTGGTGTTCGGCGTCGTGGGCGCCGTGCTGGTGGTCATGCTCGGCAAGCTGCTGCGTCGCCGTTCCGCACAGACGGCCTGATCGCAAGCCATATCGCGAGCCTGACACGGGCGACCCTCACGGGGTCGCCCGTTTTGTTTTGTAGGGAGCGTACTGGCTCCAGCAGGCTTGTCTCGCGCTTTCGCCAGTGAAAGCGCGGTTGGAGCGGTTGAAGCGTTTGGACAAGGGGCGCCGCAAGTGTCCCCAGTGGCTACGACGCAACACCCGTCTTGCAGCATCCACACCACGCACTCCTGTGGTTTTCCAAACAATTCCCACAGCGCTGTCAGATTTGTCCGAGGTCATTGAGACCTCGCGGTTTCGCTCGCGATCATGGCCCCGTGCGCATCGCGGATTGCGGGCGCACCCGCACTTTTCCAATCGCACAACACAAATGAAAAGGGGTCAACATGACGCGTCAAATCAAGGTTGTTTTCCTGCGCGAACAACGCCGCGCATTGGAGCGAAAGAATCGTCGAGGCTTCACGCTGATCGAACTGATGATCGTTGTCGCGATCATCGGCATTCTTGCCGGCGTCGCCATCCCGCAGTACCAGGACTACATCGCGCGGTCCCAGTTTGCCGAAGGCATGAGCCTGGCCTCCGGGCAGAAAGCCGGCGTGATCGAATCGTTCGCGGCGGCTGGCGCCTGCCCGAACAATGCGAGCGCGGCCGTCGATGGCGTGCCCGTGGCCTCGGCGATCAAGGGGAGCTATGTACAGAGCGTCACCACGGGTGGCACGGCTTCCAATGCTGGCGGCTGCACGATCATCGCCAAGTTCAAGGACGAAGGTATTACCAGGGGCCTGCTCGGCAAGCAGGTGACGTTGACTATGGGTAATGCAGACGGCGGATCGGTGACGTGGCAGTGCGAGTCTTCGGCGGACAAGCGGTACGTGCCGCAGGCCTGCGCGAAAGCGAGTGAGTCGGGTAAGACAACTACGACGACCACGGGCTGAGGTAGCTAGCATTACGTCCCGCGCCGGGATGCCGATGGCATGGATCGGAGGCATCTGATCCGCGTATCGGCAACGGGCGAGGCATCGCACAATTGTGCCTTTTCGTCGCACATACCAGCGATTGCGACGTTCCTCCGCGACTTGTGCAACGTCAATTTCTACGCGACCAACTCCCTGGAAGATGCCTCGGGCCGGGCGGCACTCAAGCCGTCCCGGCCAGATGCCAACAACAACTTCCCAGGGGGTCATATGCAATACCGGGTCTCATCCCAACGTTCGCAAGCGCGTGCACGGCGCCAGGCAGGCTTCACACTGATCGAACTGATGATCGTCGTCGCGATCGTCGGCATTCTTGCGGTGATCGCGGTTCCGCAGTATCAGGACTACGTGGCCAGGGCGCAGTTTGCCGAGGGCCTCACGCTAGCTTCGGCGCAGAAGGCGGCGGTCGTCGAATCGTTTTCGCAGCGTGGTTTCTGCCCGAGCAATTCTTATAGTGAGTACGACGGTATTCCCGTGTCTGGGCACATATCCGGCTCATATGTTCAGTCTGTAATAGTAGGCGGATCTGCGACGGAGGGCGGGGTTGGTTGCACGATCACGGCAACCTTCCGGACTGAGAACGTCTCGCCGGGGCTCAGCGGAAAAACGCTAACACTGACGATGTTTGGCGGCAGTAGCGGCTCCATCGCGTGGCTTTGTAAGTCCGATGCCGAGAATCGATACATTCCTCGATCCTGTACTTAATTAATCCGGGGGCGGTCTAGGCCGACTGCCTGGGACGAATGTAGTGTTGGCCTGTAGTACGCGAGCGCGTGGCCCATCCGCTGGTTCGAAGAACACCTTGGTGCAGGCGCCTGGTCCTACCGCGCTGCGGGGGCTCATACCTCCAAGTCATCGCCGATCTACGTCACCGATCTTTCGGCACCCCCACTGTGCCGCGCTATCATGTCGCCTTTGCCCCTGATTGCGCGCGAATGCCGGCACCTCGAGCTACGCTTCCCGCGACGGCGATCGTCGTCGCATTTACCTTGCCCCTGCTGGTTTCGAAGCACACGCTGCCGCTTGCCACGTTCTATGGCGAGTGGACGGCCGGATTGCTTGGCGTATTCCTGATCATCGCCCTGGCGCTGAGGCCAAGCCAGTCGGGCTCGAGAGCGTCCAGGTCGTTCCCGTGGATCATGCTGCTGCCGATCTGGTTGATTGTCACGACTGTCGCGCAAGCCGTCACGGGTATGGTCGATGTCACCGGCAGCCGTCAACTCACGCAAATCGTGCTGGCGCTGGGCGCGGCGCTGATGTTGGCCGCATGGCGTGCCAGCCAGTCGATGTCGACCGACGAGCGCGCGAGTATTGTCGATTCGCTCGCGATCGCCTTCATGATTGCGGGGCTCCTCGGCACGCTGGCGCAATGGGTGCAAGTCTTCCATCTGGAAGACCAAGCGTTCAACCTCGTATCTGAATATTTCTACGACAACAACCGCCGCCTCTGGGGCAATCTGAACCAGCCGAATCATCAGGCCACGATTCAGGGCCTGGCACTGGTGGCTTCGGTGTGGCTCGCCACGCGTGGGTGGCTGCGGTTTCCGGGCTGGCTCGTCGCGGTGCTGCTGCTGGAAAGCGGCATCGTGTTGAGCGGGTCGCGCACGGGCGTGCTGCATATCGGATTGGCTGCGCTGTACGCGCTGATCGCCGCGCATCTGGCACGGGGCACACCTCGCGGCACGGATCCGATGCATCGCGCGCCGGGGCTGATTGTCGCGGCAGTGCTGATGGTCGTCGGCATCGTGGTGCTCCAGCCAGCCATCAAGCACGCTGGTCAGTTGTTCGACTGGCGGCTGTTCGACACCGTCGCGCAACTCCAGTCCGGTGATCAGGTTTCCGCCCGCGGCGCCTTGTGGGCACATGCCTGGGCGATGTTCCGCGCGCATCCACTGCTTGGGGTTGGCTATGGCGAGTTCGGCTGGGCCCAGTTCCAGCAGATGGCCGAGGTTGGCAAAACGGCCGAGATGTCGCTGCATGCGCATAACGCAGTACTCGATCTGCTGGCCAAGACGGGTCTGGTCGGTACGATCGGCGTGGCGCTGGTACTGGTAGGGTGGCTCTGGCGCGTGGTGCGCGATCGGATCTGGGCAGCTTCGTCGAGCGAGCGCGCCATGGCCGTGCCGATGCTGTTCTGGCTGGCGATGTATGGGGCGCACTCGATGCTCGAGTATCCGCTGCACTACCTGTACTTCTTCCTGCCGTTCTGTTTCCTGCTGGCGTGGCTGGAGCCGTCCGGCTTTGGCAAGCGCTTGCCGCGTGCCGTTCCGGCGATAGCGTGTGTGTTGTTCATCGTTGTGTCCGCCTTCTTGCTTGTGACGCTCTGGCAGGACTACAAGCGTGTCGAGGCACGCGAGTATGCGCATGAAGATAAGCGGGATAGCCTGCCGATGCCCAGGCTCTGGTTCCGCCAGCACGCGGCATCGGACACCGTCGAGCACGCCAGGATCACGCCGGACAATGCTGCCAGCTTGCTGCCGGCGCATATGGCCGCATTGCATCTGCTGCCAACGCCGAACCTCATCGGGCGCACCGCCTGGTTGCTCGCGTTGACCGGTGATCAGGCGAAAGCACGCCAGTGGGTGGAGCGCTTGCCGTACTACTTTCAGGGCGACGAGGCGACGATCTTAGAGATGCTCTCACGCGACTGCGACGCGTTAGGCGCCGACCGCAGGCCCCGCGAGTTCTGCGCCTGGGCGCGCCTGCGCGCCCGGCGCGGTTGAAGCGCGTTCGCGCCGGCAGTATTCAGCGAACGTAGCCAGGCGGCGGAGGCGGCGGATAGTAAGGCTGGTAGTTTGCCGGAGGCATCGGCTCGTGCGCGGGCCCGGGCGGCGGTGCTGACACCATCTGCCCGTACACCGGTACGCGATTGCCGGTCGCGTACATGCACTGGACGTATGCGGCGTCGTACTGGCGCTGCGTGCCGTAGGCGGAGTTATAGGCGGCACCAGTGCCAACGGCCGCGCCCGTCAACATGCCGGCGCCCGCACCCACGGCCGCGCCGCTGCCGCCACCGAATGCCGCGCCGGCTGCGGCGCCGAGCGCCGTACCGACCACCGTGCTCCCAACCGCTGCTGCGTTTGCGTTCTGCTGAGCCGTGGTTCCGCCGATCTGTTGGAAGGCGAATTGGCGGCAGTTGTAGTCGTCACCGCGGAACTGGTCGAACGTCTTGTTGGAGCCTGGCAACGCCATCACCGTAGGCCCGGATGGCATCACCGCGCAGGCTCCCAGGCCCAGCGAGGCTGTCGTGGCCAGGGTCAGCAAGCTCAGGGTACGCAAGTTCATGAAGACACTCCGGGGTTAGAGGGATTCGAAGATGACGGCTGCTGAGGCGGCACGCGTTGCCATCCTCCGGGGCAATCCTTGACGTAGGGGTAATAGCCCTCCGGCCGGCTGCAGTGGTACCACCACGCATTGGCGTCGCCGGGCGCGCCGTGGTTGCTCACGTTGCCCTGTTCGACGTATTGCGGAGGCTCGGAAGGGGCGACTGCTGCGGCGGGCGGATAGTAAGGCGGGTAGTAGCCGGGATAGTAGTAAGGACCATAGGGCGCATACCAGCCGGGGCCCCAGCCCCATCCAGGACCCCAGCCCCAGCCCCAACCCGGTCCGACGACGACGCCGACACCAACATGCGCGTGTCCGCCGCCACCGCCATGTCCACCGCCGTGCGCCTGCGCGGACGTGCTGACGAATGCCAATGCCGCCGCTGCCACCAGCGCTATCTGGCAAAGCTTGCGCCCGTTCATGATGTACCCCCTGCCTGGCCTGTCTCGCTGTTAACGCATCTTGTCCTGATCTCGCGTACCGAGGCCAGCGGCGCGCGTCAATCCAATTACATTGAATAGCAATTTGCCTCAGGCAGGGGTGGCCCGGGTCATTCCGAAATGTGGCGTTACCTTTATTACGGGCGGGATATGCGGTGACAGGTACGTGGCGGTTCGGTGTCGTGAATCACGATACGTCCACGGTACGTCATGGGTGCCGGCTAATGTGGACAAGAAAAAGCCAGGGACGTTGCCCTGGCCTGGTATTCCGGCGCCCATCTCGCCACCTGTGAAGACGCCTTTCAGGCGCCGTCGGTGAATGCGTCTCGCTTGTCAATAGTGCTCGAGCCATCGCTGAACACATCACGTGTGCCAAGCACGCTTGCCCCATCGGTATAGACGTCAAAGCGGGTGGCCTTGGCGCCATCGGTGTACGGATCTGGCGTCCTCGCGCCATCCAGGTACATATCTCTCGGACCATTACCGGCGTGGGCCATGCCGGCACCTAGCGCGGCACAAGCGGCCGCTAGCATCAGGAGTGTCTTCACTTTTCCACCTCCCCTCAGGTGGCTGTTGTCCCCGGCGTTAAAGCGTTCGTTCCAATATAGGCGCGACGGTAGTGGGGGTCGAATGCAGTTACGACATTAATGTCATATGCGATATTTCGGTGGGACATAAGCGGCGTCGGTGACCGGGAACGCGAAGCCCGGCTACGCAGCCGAGTCGTTACGCGCCTCCCGCCACCCAATCCCCCGATTTGCCGCCGTGCTTTTCCAGCAGCTTCACGTTGCCCATCACCATGCCCCGGTCCACCGCCTTGCACATGTCGTAGATGGTCAGCAGGGCCACCTGCACGTCTTTATAAATCAACGACTTAGGGTGGGTTGACGTGGCAACTTCACTCGGTTTTTCCAACGCCGGTTGGACAAAATTTGGACAAGCTGAAAGCGCCTCGTCCGGGGCGGACTGTAGCGAATTCTAGGAGCGAGTTCAAGGGAAGCTGAGGGTCAACATACGTGTTTCATGCGCTCCTCTGGGGGACGTGGAAGCTTGGGCATAATGTATAGCGCAGCGTACTCAAACCATCTAGAAGCCAAAAATGAAGACCGTCCAATTTCCCCCATCAACCAATCAGAGGCAGGACGCAAGCGCAGTTCAGTGTGAGTCGAGCATCGTGGTTGTAGGCGCGAACGGCGCAGGGAAGACGCGTCTCGGTACTTGGATAGAGTTCTCAGGCCCCGACCAACGGAGGGTCCATCGGGTTGCCGCACAGCGTGCATTGAGTTTTCCCCCAAACATCAGCCCGACCAATACGGCGAATGCAGCGTTAGATTTTACTTATGGGTTAAACGCTCACCAATCCGGCATCCCTCAGGATCAATTTGAACAGAATGGCGTAGGGGTCCGGAAAGGATATCGATGGAATAACTCGCCAGAGACGTTTCTCCTGAATGACTATGCAGCCCTCGCCGTCCTGCTTTTCTCAGAGAATTACGACCAGACGCTAGATTATGTTGCGCGAGTTCGTCAGTCGCCGGAGCGCCTTGACCCGCCAATCACCAAGTTGGACAAGGTGAAGGAAATCTGGGAGGAGGTTCTGCCACATAGAAAACTTGTGCTCAAAAGTAGTGGTGTCTCGGCAAAAGCTCCTGGTGATGCTGAGGAGTACGCCGCCAGCTTGATGAGCGATGGGGAGCGTGTCGTCTTCTACCTTATCGGTCAATGCGTTTGTGCTCGCCCCGGGTCTGTTGTTGTCATTGACGAGCCAGAGATTCACCTGCACAAAGCGATTCAGACTAGGCTGTGGGATGCTATCGAGGTGGCACGACCAGACTGCACTTTCGTATATCTCACGCATGATCTTACTTTCGCATCTGAACGGACCGGCTCAACGAAAGTCTGTCTCAAGGGGTACGATGGCGTTGCGTTTGACTGGTACGAAATACCCCAGACCGAAGGCATCCCAGAAGACATCTTGCTGGAAGTGCTCGGAAGCCGGAAGCCAGTCCTCTTCGTAGAGGGTGTGCAGGGGGGGTGTCAGAATTTCCGTGTTCAAGGCGGGTTGAGAATCACACGGATGGTCGAACGAATCGATCCTGGTAGAGGATAGCAAATTGGTTCATTGCGTCCTTCCAATCTTTTGCGGCACGACCCCAGTCAGAGGTGATATTGCGTAGCGCCAGCCAGATAAGCTTAGTCGCTGCCTCGTCGCTCGGGAAGTGGCCTCGGGTCTTGATGATCTTGCGTAGCTGCGAATTGATATTTTCTATGGCATTTGTCGTGTAGATCACCCTGCGCACCGCCGGCGGAAATGCGAAGAACGGGATCACGCGGTCCCAGGCGTTACGCCATGAAGCGCTGACCGTCGGGAATTTCTGCCCCCATGGTCCCGCGGCAAACGTATTGAGCTCAGCTTCGGCGGCTTCCGCACTCGGCGCGGTGTAGATCGGCCGGATCGCGGCGGCTAGCGCTTTGCGATCTTTCCAGCTAGCGTAATTCAGGCTGTTGCGGATCAGATGGACGATGCAGGTTTGCAGCGTGGTCGCCGGGAATACTGCGCTCAGCGCCTCCGGCATGCCCTTGAGGCCGTCGGTCACTGCGATCAGAATGTCGTTGACGCCGCGCGTCTTGAGATCGTTGAAAACCTTCATCCAGAACTTGGCGCCTTCGGTGTTCTCGATCCACAGCCCCAGAATCTCGCGCGTGCCGTCGGGCAGAACGCCCAGCGCCAGATAGACCGCCTTGTTGCGTACGACGGCATCCTCACGGATCTTCACTCGCAGTGCGTCGAAGAACACGACCGGATACATCTGCTCAAGCGGCCTGGCTTGCCAGGCGGTGACTTCGGCCATGACCTCGTCGGTAACCGAACTGATGAAATCGGGCGAGACCTCGGTGCCGTATTGCTCCTGCAGGAAACCCTGAATCTCGCGCACGGTCATGCCCCGAGCGTACATGGCGACGATCTTGTCATCGAAGCCCGTGAAGCGCCGTTCGTGCTTTGGAATCAGCAACGGCTCGAAGCTGCCGTCACGGTCGCGAGGCACCTCGATTCGGATTGGGCCATCTTCGGTCAGAACCGTCTTCGCACCTTTACCGTTGCGCTGGTTGGTGACGGCGGCTGGTTTGGCTGCGCCCGGTGAATAGCCGAGATGATGATTCATCTCGCCGCCCAGGGCTCGCTCGATCAGCGCTTTCTTGAGTGCCAGGGTCGCGGCATGGATGGCTTCGGCCGTCATCGGGCCATTGCCGAACTGCTCAAGCAGCTCGGCGGGGATCGCCGGCAGCTCTGCCAGCGGGGCTTTCGGTTTGCGAGGCATACATTCTCCTTGGGAGCATGTTATGCCTTAAACACGAAATCTCCGACAGTCCCTGTGCAGGGCTCGCATGATCTTGAGATTTACCAGATGGCGTATCCAGGCTATACGGTCAAACCGCTTGGTAGCTGCGAAAAGGTACTCGAAGCAGTAAAAGTCTTCTCTTCGCTTGAGAGTCTTCACCATCTCGCATGTTGCGGAATTGTGGACCGAGACTACCGGGGTGAAGATGAACTTGCCTCATATCGTCGGCATGGTGTCTTTGCCCCTCAAGTTGCGGAGGTAGAAAATCTCTTTCTGGTTGAAGGTGTTCTCCTGGCCGTGGCGCGGTGGATGCACGTTGTGGACCCCGAAGCCAAAGTCTGGGAGATTAAGGCATGGGTGATTGGGGAGTTTGACAAGTTCAAGGAGAAGTTTGCCTTGGAGTCAACTCGCTATCATGTGAACATGGCTCTGAACAGCTTCGGCGGTGGTGGAAACAACCTTGAAGGTTACCTAGAGGAGTTCCATCAATTTACTTCTAGCATTGATCCCGCGGCCATCTATGCGGAGAAATTGGCTGATGCCACAAAGGCTATTCAGGAGGAGGACTTCGATTGGGTGGTCCGCAACTTCAACCATAAGAGCCTTGTGAATCAGGTAGGTAAGTTCTTCGATCTAAAGCCGACTAGCTTCTCAGATAAAGTGAAGACGCTAGTTAGGTCTGGAGAGTTCGGATCACTGGAGGCTATTCTCCAGCATCTACCATCGCTCTAACCCGAACACCAGCGTGTGGACAGGAAAGAGCTGCCTCTGAGGCCATGTTAGAGGCTGCCTACGAGGTACAGCGAGCCGCATAGCATCACGAAACTCGGCGAGAGGCTTCGCGTTCCAGGCGCTTTGCGAAGTCCTCCATCTTTCGTCTCAGTTCTTCACGCGCTGCGCTGACGACCGGGGTTCCATCCTCACATGCTCGAATGACCAGTATTGCTTCGTGACGGGTCAGCTTGTGGAAATTTGCAGAGACGTTCTCAGCAATAGCCTGCGCTCTCTCAGTTGAACCCTTGAACGTATCGTGCACGGCATTTAGCCAGGCATCGAATTCCGCTCTGCTCGGCATGGGCAACAGTGAACGAACCTCACCAAGTTTCAACGCCTCAATATCATTTAGAACACACTGCCACTCCACCGCGCTGGCGCGGGCATGGGCGAGGGCTTCTCTGCGCAATTTCAGGAGGGAGTCACGCCTAGTGTGCAAAAAGGCGGCTGAGCTTAAGCTCCCAGAGATGACCAGTGAGGCCAGCGAAATCCAAATAGAGGTTTCCATCACCAGATGGTAAAGCATGGCGACTACGGGATGGCCTCAAATGTCTGGCAGAAATTTCTTTGGGATCATCTGATCAGACCGGAAGACGAGTTACCCCCCCGTGGCCCTCCTCGCGCCAGCAGACGCACCCCAGCGATAGTGAACACGCGCAGCCCATTAGTCGCACGTGCGCGTACCCAATAGCTAGGGCTGCATGAATCCCTCTCAGGGAGGGGCTGGGTGCAGAGTGCCATGTCCATAGTGTTGATTTGCACTGAATCCTGACCCACCCACGGCAGGTATTTGCATCGAATGTTGACCCACGTATAGAACACTTGCCCGCTTGGGAACGAGCGGGAGTTCGGAGTGATCGACGTGGCCATACTGAGCATCATTCGACGCTGGCATCTTCGCGACCAGATCCCGCTGCGCGAGATCGCCAGACGCCTGGGTATTTCCAGGAATACGGTCAGGCGCTATCTGCGCACTGACGTCACAGCACCCGCCTACCCCACACGGCAGAGCCCGAGCAAGCTCGACGGCCATGCCGCCAAGCTCGCCGCGTGGCTCAAGACCGAGGCCAACAAGCCGCGTAAGCAACGACGCACGCTCAAGCAGATCCATGCCGATCTGTGTGCTCTGGGCTTCACGGGTTCCTATGATCGAGTCGCGGCGTTCGCGCGTCGCTGGCGTCAGGAACAGCAAGAGCAAGCGCGATCGTCGGGCCGCGGCACCTACATCCCCTTGCGCTTCGCCGAGGGTGAGGCCTTCCAGTTCGACTGGAGCGAGGACTGGGCCGTCATCGCCGGCGAGCGCACCAAGCTGCAGGTGGCCCAGTTCAAGCTGAGCCACAGTCGGGCCTTCTTCCTGCGCGCCTACCTGTTGCAGACCCACGAGATGCTGTTCGATGCCCATCACCATGCCTTTGTGGCGTGGGGCGGGATCCCGCGCCGCGGCATCTACGACAACATGAAGACGGCCGTCGACCGGGTGCGCCAGGGCAAGCTGCGCGACGTCAACCTGCGCTTTGGCACCATGGTCAGCCATTACCTGTTCGATGCCGAGTTCTGCAATCCAGCCTCGGGCTGGGAGAAGGGCCAGATCGAGAAGAATGTCCAGGACAGCCGTCACCGGATCTGGCAACGTGTTCCTGCCTTCGGCTCTCTGGCCGCGCTTAATGATTGGTTGGCCGACCAATGCGTGCGCCTGTGGCAGCAGACCCGCCACCCGGAGCTGGATATGACCATCTGGGAAGCCTGGTCACTGGAGCGGCCGCACCTGATGCCGGTGGGGCAGGCGTTCGACGGCTTTGTCGAACACACCAAGCGCGTGTCGCCTACCTGCCTGGTGAACTTCGAGCGCAACCGCTACAGCGTGCCTGCCTCGTTTGCCAACCGGCCCATCAGTCTGCGTGTCTATGCCACGCGGCTCTTGTTTGTCGCCGAAGGCCAGGTGATTGCCGAGCACGTACGGCACATCAATCGCGGTCACCATCCCGGCCATACGGTCTATGACTGGCGCCACTACCTCGCGGTGCTGCAGCGCAAGCCTGGCGCGCTGCGCAACGGCGCACCGTTCGCCGAGTTGCCAGAGGGCTTCCGGCGCCTGCAGGCTACGCTGCTCAAGCGGCCCGGCGGCGATCGGGAGATGGTCGAGATCTTGGCGCTTGTCCTATTGCACGACGAACAGGCCGTGCTGACCGCGGTGGAGCTGGCGCTCGAGGCAGGTGCCGCCTCCAAGCAGACCGTCCTCAATATCCTCAGCCGCCTGCTCGAAGGTGGACCGGTAGCCCCCATCACCACGCCTCAGGCGCTGGCTTTGCAGGTCGAGCCGCAGGCCAACGTCGCGCGTTATGACAGTCTGCGTGACCGGGAGGTGCCGCATGCAGCATGAAGCCATGATGGAGATGCTCAAATCCTTGAAGCTGCACGGCATGGCTCACGCGCTTGGCGACCTGGCGGCGCAGGACTCGCCGGCCTATCAGTCCGCCGTCGCCATTCTGTCTCGCCTGCTCAAGGCAGAAACCACTGAGCGTGAAGTGCGCTCGCTGGCCTATCAGATGAAGGTGGCGCGCTTTCCGGCCTACCGGGATCTGACCGGCTTCGACTTCAGTTGCAGCGAGGCCAACGAGGCGCTGGTGCGGCAACTCCACCGCTGCGAGTTCCTAGAATCCGCCCACAACGTGGTGCTGGTCGGCGGCCCTGGCACGGGCAAGACGCATCTGGGTACCGCCATCGGTGTACAGGCCGTGGAGCATCACCACCGCCGGGTGCGCTTCTTCTCGACCGTCGAACTGGTCAACGCACTGGAACTGGAGAAGGTCTCTGGCAAGCCCGGCCATCTGGCCACGCGACTGATGTACGCAGACCTGGTGATCCTCGATGAGTTGGGCTATCTGCCCTTCAGCCAGGTCGGTGGCGCATTGCTGTTTCATCTGATCAGCAAGCTCTACGAGCGCACCAGCCTGATCATCACCACCAACCTCAGCTTCGGGGAATGGTCCAGTGTCTTTGGGGATGCCAAGATGACCACTGCGCTGCTCGACCGCCTTACCCATCACTGCCACATTGTGGAGACCGGAAACGATAGCTATCGTTTCAAGCACAGCACCACCCAACCAAAAAAGGAGAAACGCACCGCAAAACAGCCCGCACAAAGCGACACCTAACAGCTTTTGGGGTGGGTCAATTTTCGATGCAAATCGTGGGTCAGGATTCGGTGCAAATCAACAAACGGTGGACTTGGAGACCTCACCAAGCCGCTTATCTCGATGCTCAGCTACAACCTTGGGGCTGAGGGTGGACATGCTGTACTCAGCCAGCCGGGACCGCTGCAAGGCACGCAATCTGATTACTTCGGTGTCGTGCCCTTTGTGCAGCGGGGAGACCTCCTCGATGTACCGCCCAATGACCTCCGCTAAGGTGGCCCGCTCGGCCTCCTGGCGGCTGACATGCACGCCACGGTCCATCTCGGACTCTATGGTGCGAGCCCAGCGTTCTGCCGCTCCCTTGGTTTCAAACGTGCCGACTTCAGCAGGGAAACCTTTGCGGGAAACCCGAGCCTGCCACACGTTACCTCTACGCCTAATTGATGCCATCGTTTGACCTCACTTGGACAAACGTTGGACAAACCGAAGTGAATGTGTCTATTGAGGCCCTTGCAGGGTTGACCTTCCGGGCCTCACGTTACCTAGCAGGTTGGCAAGATTGGGCTGCATTTGGCTAAGATTTCCCTTTGAAATCAAGCGCCCGCCACCCAATCCCCCGACTTGCCGCCGTGCTTTTCCAGCAGCTTCACGTTCCCCATCACCATGCCCCGGTCCACGGCCTTGCACATGTCGTAGATGGTCAGCAGGGCCACCTGCACGCCGGTCAGCGCTTCCATTTCCACGCCGGTCTGGCCGTGGGTCTCGGTGCGGACGATGCAGGCGATTGTCGAACTCGGTTCGTCGAGTGCGAAGTCGACCGCCACCTTGGTCAGGCCAATCGGATGGCAGAGCGGGATCAGGTCGGCGGTTCGCTTGGTGGCCATGATCGCCGCCACGCGGGCGATGCCGAGCACGTCGCCTTTCTTGGCGCTGCCGTCGCGCACCAGCGCGAAGGTCGCGGGCAGCATCGTGATCGTGCCGGTTGCCACGGCGACGCGATGGGTGTTGGCCTTGTTGCCGACGTCGACCATATGGGCTTGTCCGGCGTTGTCGAAATGTGTGAGCTGGCTCATGGCGAAACAGGAGGAAATGTGTGCTGGGGCTTGCCCGATGGGAACGTCATCCGCAGGCCGCTATCATAGCAACATGCCCAAGACCCTCCGGCCTTTCCGCCTGTCAGCCCGGCCGAGTGCTCGCCCACTCGCAGCCGCCGCGCCAGCCTCGCGCGCATCACATATGACGCGTGCGCTGGCCGCCGTGCTGGTGCTGACAATGGCTGCTCCGGCGTGGCCTCAGGGCGTGCAGGGAACGGGCGCAAAGCCGGCAGGCACGACGAGTATTGCCCCAGCCGCGCCACCCCCTCCAAGCGACGCCAGCGATCAGGTCTACGACAACCTCAACCGGAGCGTGCGGGCCGGCCAGAAGTCCGAATTCGGGCTGCGCAGCGCCAACACGGTGGTGGAGAGTTCAGGCAATCAGTTGCCCGATCTTGGTGATCCGTCGACGGCTTCGCTGTCGCCGGATATGGAGAAGCGCCTCGGCGACCGGATCATGCGCGACATCCGCCGGGATCCCGACTATGTCTCCGACCCGCTTATGAACGACTACCTGAATGCGCTTGGTTACAGGCTCGTCCAGGCGGCCCGCCGGCAGAACATCTCGGGCTCGAACGGTTCGGGCACCTTTGCCACCGGCTTCGAGCTGTTTGGCGTGCGGGATCGCTCGATCAACGCCTTTGCCATGCCGGGCGGCTACATCGGCGTGCATACCGGGCTGCTGGTGCAGTCGGAGACCGAATCCGAACTGGCGTCGGTGCTGGGGCACGAAATCGGCCACGTGATGCAGCGGCACATTGCGCGCGGCATCACCAATCAGAACCAGTCGATGTGGATCGCGTTGGCCTCGATGGTGCTGGCCGGCCTGGCCGCCACCAAGAGCGGCGATGCCGCGGCGGCGCTGGCGATGGGCGGGCAGGGCGCGGCCGTCGCGAACCTGCTTTCGTTTTCGCGCGGCGCCGAGCGCGAGGCTGACCGCGTTGGCTTCCAGATCATGACGGCGGCGGGATTCGATCCCCAGGGGATGCCCGACTTCTTTCAGCGTCTGCAACGCGTGATGGGCATTTCGGACAATTCCGTGCCGGCCTATGTGCGTACCCACCCGCTGACTTCCGAACGTATCGCCGACATGCAGGACCGCGTGAGTCACGTGCCCCCGCACAAGATTCCGAACACGCCCGAGTACGAGTTCGCCCGCGCGCGGGCACGCGTGATTCAGGAGCCCACACCGAACGATGTGCGCAACGTGCTGGCCGTCTTCCAGGCCCAGGTGAACAGCAACACGTCCGCGGTGCGACTGCCGGCGGTCTACTACGGCATCGCCTTCGCCAATCAGCGGCTGGGCCGTTTTGCCGATGCCGAGAAGGCGCTTGCGGAGGCGCGTCGCCTCTACGGAAATATCCCGGGTGCGACGTCGGGCAGTCCGATGCTGGATGTGATGGCGGTGGAACTAGCGCGTGCCGAGGGGAGGACGCAGGATGCGCTGACGCAGGCGATGGCCACGATGCGCGCGTTTCCGCTGTCTCACGCGGCGGCGCTGGCCTATGCCGACACGCTTGTCGCAGCGAACAAGCTAGACGATGCCGTAGCGTTCCTGCGGTCCCGCACGCGCGAGGAAACCAGCCGATCCGAATGGTGGGAACTGCTCGCGCGTGCCTACGCGGCGCAAGGCAAGCGCCTGCAGCAGCATCAGGCGATGGCCGAGAAGTATGCGATGGATGGCTCGTACCAGGCAGCTATCGAACAACTCCAGATCGCGCGCAAGGCCGGTGATGGCGACTTCTACACGTTGTCCGAAGTCGATGCGCGTCTGCATCAGCTACAGCTTCAGTTCAAGGAAGAGAAGCAGGACAACAAGGGGATGCCGAACTGATCGGCCTGGGTGATTGGCCCAGGCGTGGGGAGAGGAGAAAAGCCTTACTCGGCTACCGGCGTTCGCACAAAGCCATAGCGCTTGGGTAATTCCGCTTCCGTCACCGGTTCGATGTCGATGTCGACGCCGTCGTGATGGAACACCCCCAATGTGGCGCCGCACGCTTCACCATGCCAGTCGCACGCCTCGCTGAACGCTTCGAGATCATGGTCGTGCAGCAGCGCGACTTGCACGGCATTGTCGACACCCTGCACCGTGCCGGCGAAGACCACGTTGCCTTGCTCATCCGTATAGCAGGCGGTCGGCGTGAACGGACGGTCCGACGTCGTGGTCAGCCGGCCGTTGTGCAGCCTCGCCACCCACGGCGTGTACATCAGTGATACGAACACGCGCTGCGGACCATTCTGGAAGTACCACGCGCCGCGTTCGTCGTGCGTGTAGTTGCGCTCGATGAAACCGATCAACGCCTCGTGCCGGATCGGATCGCCCGAGAGTCCATGCTGCTGCGCGAACTCGTTGCGCATCCGCCATTGTCCGCGCCGGTCCAGTGCTAGCCAGCCGTAGCAGTACGGCACATTGGGCCAGCGCGCCATGGCCTGCTTGACCACCTCATCCATGTTTGTCTCCTTCTTGTCTCTGCCAGTGTGGCGGTTCCGGCGTTGGGCCGGAGATGCGCCGCCTCAGGTGGCTGGTGTTGCTTGGGTCGCGCGCACGCTGTCGAAATAATCAAGGATGCGTGTGGGCAGCCATTCGATATGGCCCGCGAAGGGTAGCAGCGGCAACTGGCCCAGCAGACCCTCGCGTGGCGTCATGAAGCCGACGTGGCCGCCGTGCTCGGGCTGTTCCAGCAGCACGTCGGCGCTGACCTCGCGTGGGCCCGGCAGATGCCGGGCGGGCAGGAACGGATCGTTGCGGGCGTTGAGGACTAGCGTCGGGACGCGGATCTCGCCGAGGATCGGTTTGCTCGATGCGCGCGCCCAGTAATCGTCCGTGTCGCGAAAGCCGTGCAGAGGCGCGGTCACGACGTTGTCGAACGCATAGAGATCGCGGCTGCCGAGCATCGTTTCCCGATCGTACAGACCTGGAAACTGTTCCAGCTTCGCCAGCGACTTGCGCTTGAGCGTCTGCAGGAACATGCGCGTGTAGATCATGTTGAAGCCACTGGACAGCGCCGCGCCGCCGGCGGCCAGATCCAGCGGTGCCGAGACGGACGCGGCGGCGGAAAGGAAGTTCGCTCCGCTGCCTTCCTCGCCCAGATAACGCAGCAGCGCATTGCCGCCCAGCGAGATGCCCACGGCCAGCATCTGTCGTCCCGGTTGCACCGTGTGGACCTGATTCCGCACGCGTTCCAGCACCCAGCGGATCTCGGCCGAGTCGCCCGAATGGTAGAAGCGCGGCGCGATGTTCAGTTCACCCGAGCAGCCCCGGAAGTGCGGGATCACGCCTTGCCAGCCGCGCTCGCGCAGCGCGGCCATCAGCGTTTGCGCGTAGTGGCTGCGCGAATCGCCTTCGAGACCGTGGAACATCACCACCAGCGGCGCGCCCGGGGTGGTCGGGTGGGTGGTCCAGTCCAGGTCGATGAAGTCGCCGTCGGGGGTGTCCCAGCGTTCGCGCCGGAACACGATGCGCCGGTGGCGCGTGAAGCGTGCCGGCAGGATCGTCTGCGCGTGGCCACCGCGCAGCCACCATGGCGTTTGAAAGGCTTCGCCGAACAGCATGGCGTCTTGCGCGGGGATCAGTGCAGTGCCTGCCCCGGAGCCGCCGCCACGGCCGCTACCTGCACGGCATTCGCCGGGCTGCAGTGGATGTGGGCAAGGCGCCAGCCCTCGTGGTTCTGCATCAGCACGTAGGTGGTGTGCACGTAGAGGTCGGCCTCCACGCGGTCAGTGCCGAATCGCAGCGCTTCCGTCACGTCGAAGATCGACACGGCCAGCGACGCATGGCTGCTGGTCTCGATCGCATCGATCAGCACGGGCTGCTCCTCGAGCAACAGCGCGAATGCCTGGCGCAGTTGGTCGTGGCCGATCAGGCGCTGGCCGTCGGGCATCACGCACGTGACAGAGTCTTCATCCAGCCACAGCCGCAACGCGCCATCGGCGTCGCGCAACTTCATGGCTTCACGGAAGGCATCGACGATGTCTTCGGCGGAATCGAACAGGCGGGCGAAACGAGGCATGTTGGATGAGTCAGGGGCGGTGCAGGAGCTTGCGCAGCTCGACAAATACCATTTCGGGCTCGATCTCCTTCAGGCAGCGCAGGTGGCCGAGCGGGCACTCGCGCTTGAAGCAGGGACTGCACTCGAGTTGAAGCCACATGATACTCGCTGCCTGTGACAGCGGGGGCGTGTGGCGCGGATCGCTGGAGCCGAAAACGGCTACCTGCGGCCGGTTCAGGGCGGCGGTGACGTGCATCAGGCCCGAGTCGTTGCAGACCGCGGCCTCTGAGAGCGCCAGCAGGTCCACGGCATCGTCGAGCGATGTCTGACCGCACAGATTCCTGACGAACGGCGCGCCTTTGACGATCTCGTCGGCGATCTCGGCATCTTTGGCCGAGCCGAGCGCGATGATCTGCGCGTACGGGAACGAGCGACGCAGCATCTGCGCCAGCGCGGCGAAGTGCGCGGCCGGCCAGCGCTTGGCCGGGCCGAACTCCGCACCCGGGCAGAACGAGATCAGACGTGTGCCCGGCGCGATGCCGAAGCGCTCGGCCGTGGCGGCCATGCGCCTGGGATCGCTCTTGAGCTTCGGGTCGGGAATCGACTCGGGCAGGCGGGCGCCGGGCTTGAGCGCCAGACGCGCGTAGTGCTCCACCATCGGCGGCCGCTTGTCACGCGGCGGATTGGCGTGGCGCACGTTGAGCATGCCGAAGCGTGCTTCGCCACGATAGCCGATGCGCAGTGGAATGCCGGCCAGAAACGGAATCAGCGCGGATTTCAGCGAATTCGGCAGCACGTAGGCCATGTCGTAGCCTTCGTGCTTGAGCTGTTGCGCGAACAGCAGGCGCGCGCTCAATTGCAGCTTGCCGTGTGCCAGATCGGTCGGGAAGACCTTGCCGATCTCCGGCATGCGCGCCAGCACGGGCGCCACCCATTTGGGGGCGAGCGCGTCGATCACCAGTTGCGGGTGACGGGCCTTGAGCAGCGCGAACAGCGGCTGCGCCATCAGCGCGTCGCCGATCCAGTTCGGGGCAATGACGAGGGCTTTTCTCATATTGTGGGTATTGCGTGGCCCTGTGATGCGGTGCCCGGGCATGTCAACGCCCCGGGGCGCTGGGCGGCCCGGGGCGTCAGGTCGAAACGACAGGAATTGGCGAGGGCCGGGCGGGTCAGTGATGACCCTTCAGTACGGTGCCCGGCTTGAGCTTGTACACGGTGCCGCAGTACGGGCACCTGACCTCGCCAGTGTCTGCCACGTCCAGGAAGACGCGGGGATGGTAGTTCCATGCCGGGGTGTTGGCCGTGGGGCAATGCAGCGGCATGTCTTCTGCGCCGATTTCTACGACGGATGCGGTTTGAGTCATGGTGTTGCTTTTCTGTCTTGCAGGGATGTCGATTGGAAATGCAGGGTCGGCGCCGTCGATCAGACCAGCGTCAGCCACTTCTTGTACTTTTCGTCGGTGCCACCCACGGCCGCGAAGAACGCGTCCTGGATGCGCTTGGTAACGGGGCCGCGGCGGCCTTCGCCGATGACACGGTCGTCCAGCTCGCGGATCGGCGTCACTTCGGCGGCGGTGCCGGTGAAGAACGCTTCGTCAGCGCAGTACATCTCGTCACGCGTGATGCGTTTCTCGCGCACCTCGATGCCGAGGTCACGGGCGATTGTCAGCGTGGCGTCGCGCGTGATGCCGTCCAGGCACGAGGCCAGGTCCGGCGTGTAGATCACGCCGTTGCGCACGATGAACACATTCTCGCCAGAGCCTTCGCTCACGTAGCCTTCGGTATCCAGCAGCAGGGCTTCGTCGTAGCCCAGGCCGGTGGCTTCCTGGTTGGCCAGGATCGAGTTGATGTAGTAGCCCGATGCCTTGGCGCGCACCAGCGACACATTCACGTGATGGCGCGTGAACGACGAGGTCTTCACGCGGATGCCACGTTCCAGGCCTTCCTCGCCCAGATACGCGCCCCAGGGCCAGGCGGCGATCGCCACGTGAATCGTGTTGCCCTTGGCCGACACACCGAGCTTTTCGGAGCCGATCCACACCAGCGGACGGATATAGCACGACTCAAGGTTGTTGGCGCGCACAACTTCGCGCTGGGCGGCTTCGAGCGTGGCCTCGTCGAACGGCATGGCCATCTGGAAGATCTTGGCAGAGTTGAACAGGCGGCGCGTGTGCTCCTTGAGGCGGAAAATCGCGGTGCCTTCCGGCGTCTTGTAGGCGCGCACGCCTTCAAATACACCCATGCCGTAATGCAGCGTGTGCGTGAGTACGTGAATCTTTGCGTCACGCCACTCAATCAGCTTGCCATCCATCCAGATCTTGCCGTCGCGATCTGCCATCGACATGGTCGTCTCCCTCTGCAGCCCAGGTAAATGTCGCAAAGGCACCATTGTAAGCCGCGCGTCCTTGCGTGCCAACGAAGGGCGGCGGATAGAGCGTTCTACAATCGCACCTTCCGACCTTCCACCGTTCCGCAGCCGCGTGTCCCAACCCGAACTCCCCGTCGAGCGTGCCGATCATGATGCCGATTCCGTCGCGGATGGCGGCTGGCAGGCCACGCTTTGCGCACTTGAGGCATTGGCGGGGGGCGTGGATGAAGCCGCCGGCACCGGCGACGGACGCCGCCTGCTCTGGGCGCTGACCCTCGATGCAGACGGTGTGGTCGGGACGATCGAGCCGCTGGAGCAGACTCACGGGGCGCGTGGCTGGAGCAAGCCCAGGCCGGTGCCGCTGGCCCGTGTGGCCGAGGACGACACCCTGCCACAGTGGGATGTCCGCGTCGCCCGTGCCATCCGCCGGGACGCATCGCGCAACCGGCGTCACGTGCTGGACCGCGCCGCCGCCGTGGTGGCGCTGGTGGGGCATCCGGCCGTGGTGCTGTCCCATGCGCCGACGGTGCCGATGGAAGTGGTCGAGTCCGCGCCTTCGCTCGAGGCGGTGCGCGAGGGCGACCGCTACGTGCTGCGGATCGTGCCGCCACTGCGCGAGGCGCTGGCCATGGAGGACTTCCTGCCCGCCGCCGCGCGTCAGGAAGCCGAGTCGCTACGCCAGATCACCGTGCTGCAGGATGGTCCGCGCCGGCTGCGCGTGGTCCGCTTCACGCCGGCGCAGCAGGGCGCGGCCAAGCTCATCGCGGGCGGACTCTCCGTGCCGGCCGATGCCCAGGCGCGGCTCGACAGCACGTTGCGCGCGCTGGCGGGCCACTTCCAGATTCACGCCGACAGCTCGGGCGAGGCACGCGAGCGCGACCCGGAGTCGCGGCTGCGTGCCGAGGTGGCGCCGGTTGGGCGCGGCATCAGCCTGCGGCTGGTGGTGACGCCGCTTGGCGTGCTCGGGCCCAGGCTCGCGCCGGGCCACGGCCGCGCGCAACTGATGGCGACGATTGGCGGCGAGACGCACGTGACGTACCGCGATCTCGATGCCGAGCACGCGCACGTGGCCGAGGTATTCGAGGCGTTGCCGTTCCTCGTGCAGCAGGCCCCCGCAGGCGGCGAGCACACCTGGACGCTGGACGATCCCGAGGACGCGCTGACCGCCATCGAGGTGTTGCCCGGACTGGCCGGCGTGATCGATCTCGAATGGCCGCGTGGCCGTGAGTTGCGCGTCTTGCCGGCTGATATCGCGCAGCTTGCCGTCAGCGTGGAGACCGGCAGCGAATGGTTCAAGCTCGTGGGCGAACTGCGCGTGGCCGAGGGGCTGGTGATCTCGCTCGAAAAACTGGTCGCGTGGGCGCACGGCCATGCGGGCCGCTTCATGCCGATGGCGCACGGCGTCTACGTGGCGCTGACCCGCCAGTTGCGAGACCGGCTGCGCGATCTGGCCGGCGTGGGCGATGGCGTCCGGGACGGCATCCGTGTGCCGCTGGTGGCCGCGCCCTGGCTCGACGACGTGCTGGCTGGCGCCGGTATCGACCCCGACGCGCACTTCCGCACCCGCGTGAAGCAACTGCGTGCCGCGCGTGGTCACGATGCGCCGGTGCCGCCGACGCTGGTGGCGGAGTTGCGGCCGTATCAGCTCGAAGGCTTCCGCTGGATGATGTCGCTGGCAGAAGCCGGCTTTGGCGCATGCCTGGCCGATGACATGGGCCTGGGCAAGACGCTGCAGTCGCTGGCCGTGCTGCTGGCGCGGGCGGCGGGTGGCCCGGCCCTGGTTGTCGCGCCAACCTCGGTCTGCGGCAACTGGGCCACAGAGGCGCGTCGCTTCGCCCCGGCGTTGCGGGTCCACGTCTATGCCGATGGCGACCGCGAGGCGATCGTCGGGCAGGCCGCCGCGCACGATCTGGTGATCGTCTCGTACAACCTGCTGCAACAGGCCCGCAAGGCTTTCTGCGACCGTCACTGGCATACGGTCGTGGCTGACGAGGCGCAGTCGTTCAAGAATCCGTCTTCGCGCCGCGCACAGGCGATGTTCGCGCTGCCGGCCGATTGCCGCATCGCGCTTTCCGGTACACCAGTCGAAAACCGTCTTGCCGAACTCTGGGCCGTGATGCGTTTCTGCGTGCCGGGGTTGCTTGGCTCGCTGGCACGCTTCAACGAGCATTTCGCGAATCCGATCGAACGCAGCGGCGCACGCGATCCGCGTCAGCGGCTCCGGCGCATGATTGCCCCGTTCGTGTTGCGCCGGACCAAGGCGCAGGTCCTCGACGAATTGCCGCCGCGCACGGAACTGGTGATTCGCGTCACGCCCGAGCCCACGGAAGCCGCCCACTACGAGGCGCTGCGCCGGCAGGCGCTTTCCGAGGCGGAACGGGCGCTGCTGCGTCCGCGCAAGGACAAGAAGGCGCCCGCTGCCATGACCGAGCCCGAGGCGCGCATCCATGTGCTTGCCCAGTTGATGCGGATGCGCCGTGCCGCGTGCGATCCGCGACTGGTCACGCCCGATGTAGGGCAGCCCGGCGCCAAGGTGCGGGCATTCGCCGAACTGGCGGCCACGCTGGCCGCCAACGGGCATAAGACGCTGGTCTTCAGCCAGTTCGTCGATTTCCTGCAGATGCTGCGGCAGGCGCTCGTTGACGCGGGTCTGGCGTGGCAGTACCTCGACGGCGCGACACCGGCCGGCGAGCGCACGCGACGCGTGGCGGCATTTCAGGCGGGCGAGGGCGATGTGTTCCTGATCAGCCTGAAGGCAGGCGGGTTCGGCCTGAACCTGACCGCCGCCGACTACATCGTGATTGCCGATCCCTGGTGGAACCCGGCTGCCGAGGATCAGGCGATGGGCCGCGCGCACCGCATCGGCCAGCAGCGGCCGGTCACGGTCTACCGGCTGATCGCGGCCGGCACGATCGAGGAGCGCATCGTCGATCTGCACCAGGGCAAGCGGGCGCTGGCGGACGGCGTGCTCGACGCGATGGATGGCGAGGCGATCGGCCGCGATGTGCCGTTGCCCGATGTCGATGAACTGGTAGGGCTGCTGCGGCGATGAGCGATACGCCGCTCAGGCACCAAACGGTATACAAAACGGCTCCCATGCATGGTGCATCGCACCATCAATCCGCCACCTGATTTCCCCTCATTTCCCTTTTCCTGCCTTGTTGCGGTGCATCCACCCTGGCACAAATACTGCCTTGTGGTCTGTGGTGTTGTGAATATAGTATACCGATTGCTTCTCCAATCGCCCCCACAGACCGACCCACCGCCCCAAGCCTGATGGGCTCGGTCCAAGATGACAACGGAGCTACCGTGACCCTGCCAGACCTGTCTCCGGCTGACGCCGTTCAGCCCGAGGCGAGCTTTCATCCGGTTCACCAGGCGGCCGCGCAACTCGCGCGCGGCGAGACCACCGCGCAGGCGCTGGTCGATGCCTGTCACGCGGCCTGGGCCGCCCGCAATGGCGAAATCAATGCAATGGTGCTGGCGGATTTCGAGGCAGCCCGTCACGCCGCCAGGCAGAGCGATGCGCGCCGCCGGGCCGGGCAGGCGCTTGGACCGCTCGACGGCATTCCGTTCTCGATCAAGGAGTCCTTTGACGTGGCTGGCTGGCCGACTACCTGCGGCAGCCCTGCGCGGCGCGCGCATCGGGCCGGCAGCGATGCGGTGGTGGTCGAACGGCTGCGTGCCCAGGGCGCCGTGTTGCTCGGCAAGACCAATGTGCCGCTCGGGCTGCGCGACTGGCAGAGCTACAACGCGATCTATGGCACCACGCGCAATCCGCACGACCTGTCGCGCACGCCGGGCGGGTCTTCCGGCGGCAGCGCGGCGGCGGTCTGCGCCGGCATGAGCTACTTCGACATTGGCTCGGATATCGGTTCGTCGCTGCGCAACCCGGCGCACTACTGCGGGGTGTTCTCGCACAAGAGCAGCCACGGCATCGTGCCACTGCGCGGCCACGGCAACGCAGCGGCAGGGTTTGCCGGGCAGGACATCAACGTGGCCGGCCCCGTGGCCCGGAGCGCGTATGACCTCGAACTGATCCTGCGAGCCATCTCCGGCCCCGACGCGGCCGAACTTCCCGCCTGGAAACTCGATCTGCCGGCGTGCGATCACGCCCGGCTGGCCGATTTTCGCGTGGCCGTGCTGCCCACGCATCCGTTGGCGGAGGTCGATGCCACGGTGAGCGGCGCGATCGAGGGCCTTGGTCACTGGCTGACCGGGCAGGGCGCGCGCGTGGACTGGAACGTGCGTCCGGACTTCGATGCGGCGGCGCTTTGGCGCACCTATGTGCTGCTACTGCGTGCCACCACTTCGCTCTACATGGACGATGCGGCATTCGCCGACGCGCTCGCCAAGGCAGGCGATGCCGGCAACGACGAAGACTACGCCACGCTGCAGTTCTCTGGCGCCACGCTGAGTCATCGCGACTGGCTATTGCTGCAACACGCTCGCGCCCGGTTCGCGGACGCGTGGGAGCGATTCTTCGCCGACTACGACGTGCTGCTGTGCCCGGCGGCCTCGACCACGGCGTTCCCGCTCGACGAGGCCGGCGAACCGTGGCAGCGGACGATCGATGTGAACGGCACGGCATGGCCGCTGACGTCGCAGTTGTTCTGGGCCGGCCATTCGGGGCTGTGTGGATTGCCGTCCACGGTGGCGCCGATCGGTCCGGCCAGCGATGGGTTACCGGTTGGCGTGCAGATCGTGGCGCGCCGGTTTGGCGACCTGACATCGCTGCGGTTCGCGCAGCAGCTTGAGGCAGCCGGCCACGTGTTCCGCCAGCCGCGCGCCTGACACGCAAGTTCACAACGGTAAAAGGGGAGAAAGACCATGCTGGACTGGTTCAGAGAGTTGTCGCGCGCCGAGCGCAAGGGGTTCTACGGCGCCTTCCTGGGTCATGCGGTCGACGTGTTCGACTTCATGATCTATTCGTTCCTGATTTCCACGTTGCTGGCCCAGTGGGGCATGAGCAAGTCGATGGCGGGCGCCATCGTCACGTGGACGCTGGTGTCATCACTGGTCGGCGCGATCGGCGCGGGACTGCTGGCGGACCGCTTTGGCCGCGTGCGCGTGCTTCGCTGGACGATTCTGGTGTTCGCGGTGTCGTGCTTCCTGTGTGGTATCTCCACCTCGCCCGAACAGCTCATGATGTTCCGCATGCTGCAGGGGCTGGGTTTCGGCGGCGAGTCGTCGCTATGCATGGTGCTGGTGACCGAGCTGATCCGGAATCCCGCGCACCGCGGCAAGTACTCGGGCTTCACAGCCAGCAGCTATTCGTTCGGCTGGGGTGGCGCGGCCATTGCCTACGCGATCACGTTCAACCTGTTCGAGCCGGAAGTGGCGTGGCGCGTCTGTTTCTTCCTGGGCATCCTGCCGGCGCTGGTGGTGGTCTATCTGCGCCGTAACCTGCAGGAACCCGAGGTCTTTCTCAAGAGCCGCGCGGAACGCGGCAACGTATCTGCGGCGGCCGATCTCGCGCGCGTGTTCCGGGGCCCGCTGCTGCGCAAGACGGTGCTGTGCAGCCTGCTTTCGGGCGGGATGCTGGGCGCGTACTACGCCATCGCCACATGGCTGCCGACGTTCCTGAAGACCGAGCGCGGCCTGTCGGTGTTCGGCACGAGTTCCTATCTGGCGGTGACGATCCTTGGCTCGCTGGTGGGCTACGTGGCCGGCGCGTACGCAACGGACCGCTGGGGCCGACGCCTGACCTACATGGCATTCGCGGCGGGCGCGTTCGTGATGGCGATGATCTACATGGTCATCCCGGTATCGAACACGTCGATGCTGTTCCTCGGCTTCCCGCTCGGCGTGCTGATGCAGGGCGTGTTCTCGGGCATCGGCGCGACGATCTCCGAGTCGTATCCGAGCAGCATCCGCGCCACGGGCTATGGTGTGTCGTACAACCTCGGCCGCGTGATCGGCTCGTTCTTCCCGCTGGCTGTAGGCTGGCTCAACAGTGGCCGCACGACGCTGGCGCTGGCGATCGCGATGGTGGCGGGCGTTGGCTATGCGCTGGTGATGGTGTCCGCCGCGATGTTGCCGGAAACGTCCGGTATCGATCTGGGCCAGGCTGGTGGCGGCGATGACGGCGAGGCGAAACAGCAGGCTGCGGCCGAGCCCGTGACGGTGGCGCCGACCGCCGGACGCCCCGCCTGAAACCGGGATGCCGACGCCCGCGGATTGACCCCGAAACAACACTTTTAAGCCGCCACTTACCAGCGGCTGTCACACGCCTATAATGGCTCTTTCGCTGTCGGCCACGCACTGCGTGGCCGATGGTCCTTCAAGACGGCCAAGCCACGACAGACGGGCTGCCGTTGCGTCTCCTCTTCACATCCAAGTCATGACACCCCGACCATTGTCCCCGGTGTGGCAGCGCCTTTGGCACCGCTTCGCCGAGGTGGAGCGCGATGCCTTTCTCGAAGGCGCGCGTTTCTTCGCCCGTTTCCAGCCCGCGATTTTTTCCTGGGGGCTGGTCACAGGGGTGGCGATGAGCAAGTCGGCGCTGACCGTGCCGGAGGCGATCGGCATGTCGCTGCTGGTCTATGCGGGGTCCGCGCAACTGGCCGTACTGCCGCTGTTCGCCGCCGGCATGCCGATCTGGACCGTGCTGCTGACCAGCGCCGTGGTCAACCTGCGTTTCGTGATCTTCAGCGCGGCGCTACAGCCGCATTTCAGCTACCTGCCGCTATGGCGCCGGACCGTGCTCGGCTTCTTCAATGGCGATCTGCATTTCGTCTACTTCATGCAGCGCTACACCGAGCCGGGCTACGCGCCGGGCAAGGAAGGGTATTTCTGGGGCATGGCGCTCTTCAACTGCGTCACGTGGCAGGTATCGTCGATCATCGGCATCCTGCTGGCGAGCCTGTTCCCCGATAGCTGGGGGCTGGCGCTGGCCGGCATGATGGCGTTGATCCCGGTGATGGTTTCCACGATCAATTCGCGCTCGACGTTGCTGGCCGTGGCGGTGTCCTCGGTCCTGGCGCTGCTGTGTTTCGACCTGCCGTACCGGCTGGGGCTGGTGGTGGCGGTCATCGGGGCAATCGCGGCGGGCATGGCCAGCGATGAGATGGCCGCGCGCGCCACGCTGCGCGGCATTCGCGCGCGCAAGTCCGCGCAACCCCAGGCCGGAGACCAGACATGAGCCACCTCGAAATCTGGATCTCGATCATCGGCATGACGCTGGTCACGGTAGTGACGCGCGCGCTGTTCCTGATGGCGGGCGAGCACGTGACCGTTCCCGATCGTATCCAGCGCGCGCTGCGCTACGCGCCAGCCGCCGCGCTGGCAGCGATCATCCTGCCCGAGTTCCTGAGCTTCGAAGGGCATTTCTCGTTCTCGCCGACCAACGACAAGCTGATGGCCGGCATTGCGGCCACCGCCTGCTATCTGCTCACGAAGCGCATGGTCGGCATGATCGTCGTCGGCATGGGGGTCTACACGGCGCTGCGCCTGCTCGGCTGACCAGGCCGGCAGCGCCGGCCCCGAACCGGCTATTGGGCTGCTATCGGGCTGCTACCGCGCGGGTTCGGCCAGCACGCTGCCCAGTCGCGTGAGCAGGTGAGCAAGCTGCGCCTGCGTGCTCGTGTTGGTCTTGGTGAAGATCGACTTGAGCTGGGACCGGCCCGTCTCGCGCTTGATGCCGAGCTGGATGCTCGCCTCCGGCAGGCCGATGCCTGTGGTCAGCAGCGCGGCGAGCCGCGTTTCCGCTGGCGTCAGGCCGTAGAGGTCGCGCAGCACGGTGGGGACCGTCCGCGGCGTGCCGTGGCTTTCGTGAATCGCCACCAGCAGGGGCTGCCCGAGACATGCCGAGGACAGCGGCGTGCCCGGCGTCAGTCGCATCGCAACGATCTGGGCCTCGTGGCCGTCCGTGCTCACGGCGTGAATGGCGCCAGCCTCCAGCGGCGCGCCCGCATCGGTGAGCCCGCGCATGACTTCGTGGAACGGCTTCGAGAGCCGCCAGCCTTGTCCAGCCGGTACCAGCGTGCCGTCGGCGGCGCCGTCCGCGCGTATCGGCATCAGTCGGCCGATCCACGGCTCGCCTGCCGCATTCGCCAGCAGTGGCTCGCCGGCAGCCGTGAAGACGATCACGCCGAATGGCAACTGGTTCAGCAGATTGGCTGACACGCGGCCATGCGTGCTGGCGGCCTGCGCGCGGTCGCGCATGGCCACTGCTTCGCGCAGGTGCGGAATGATCCAGTCCAGGGCGCGGGCATCGGCTTCCAGGAAACCATCGGCGCCGGCCGGACGCTGCAGCGACAGGTAGATCTCGTGGCCGGGCTGCCTGTCGATCAGGCAGGTCATCATCGAAGCGGGTGCAACGCCGGCGATGTCCTCCTGCGGAAAGGCGCCGAGGGTTGCAGCGAATCCCGTGTCGCGTCGATGAATGAACCAACCGCCCACGTTCAGCCGTTCGTTGAAGGAAAGCGTTTGCGGCGAATCGTGGGGCGTTGCCTGCGAGGCAAGGGCAGCAAGCGCGGCCGTCTGCCGCACGCTCACACTGCCGCTCGCGGGGTCGAAAACCAGGAGCGAGGCGCGCTCGCTCTGGCTGAGGTCGCATAGCGCGGACAGGCTGCGCTGCCAGGCCTGCGGTTCCAGAACGCCTTGATAGAGACCACGAATGGTCTCGTGCATGTCCTCTGTCACCATCACTCGATCAACCTCCGTCGAGCGTGGTGGCGAGTCGCGTCAGCAAGTGCGTCAGCTGTGCCTAGCTGGTGCAGCCGGTCTTGAGGAAGATCGCCTTGAGCTGGGTGCGCGCGGTCTCGTGCCGGATGCGCATCTGCCGGCTGGCTTCGGGCAACCCTTCGCCCGTGGCCAGCCGCGCGACCAACCGGGTCTCGGCGGGTGTCAGGCCGTACAGGTTGCGCATGACCGAGTCGAGCAGCACCGACGGGGCGCCCGCCTCATGCACGACAACCAGCGCCGCGGGCGTCTGCCATGTCGAGGCAAAGGCGTGGCTGGCCGGCAGGGGCAGCACCAGCACTTCGGCCTGGCTGCCATTCGGGCCGGTGGCGCGGGCCGCCATGGCGGCCTGCGGTTTTGCGGGATCGCAGGCGCCGTGCAGCATCTCCATGAAGCTGCGCGAAAGCTGCCACTCGGTGGTCTTGCCCAACGGGTCGAGCCGGCGTGCCCAGCGTTCACCAGCCGTATTGGCCAGCAGCAGCCGCCGGTCGGGCGAATAGACGGCCACGGCGAATGCCAGTCGTTCGATCAGCCGCGTCGCCAGCGTGGTCATCGTCGACAGCGCCAGCGTGCGGTCGCGGATCGCGATCGCGCTGCGCATGTGCGGTACCACCCAATCGAGCCGCTGCGCGTCATCGCCGCTGAAGTTGCCCTGCGCCAGCGAGCGCTGCATCGAGAAGTAAACCTCGTAGTGCGGCTGGCGCTCTACCAGGCAGGCCATGTATGAACCCAATTCGAACTTGTGGAAGAACTCGCCATAGAACGGATGACGCGCCATGGCCTGATGGCCCAGGTCGCGCGCATCGACATACCAGGCGCCGGGCACCAGCCTGGGTGCGAACGCCTTGGCCGGGTCCATGGCCTGGAAATCGTTTTCATAGGCGAGAAACAATTCCTCGACCGGGTTGACCACCTCGTTGACGGTCACCTGGTCGCGGACCGTGTCCCATACCATCATGGAGGCGTGCGTCGTGCCGGCTATTGCCGTTAACGCACGCAGACTTTGCTGCCAGGCTGCCGGGTCCAGGATGCCCTCGTAAAGCCCCCGGATCGCGCCATGCATGGTCGCTTGATCCATTTCAGACTACCCCCTTGCATTCGCCGCGCTTATTCTTGGCCTCTTGGTAGCCGGGGTGTCCCGGGTCCGCGGGTCATATTTCTTATGGCCCGGTTGCGCCGGACCTGCAGTGATGTACTAAAACCACCAGAATTGACGTGAGTGTCTGGCCATGCATACGTTTAGTACATTAATGCGTACATTACTCCAACCCGGTTGTTGAGCGTGCAATCGGGTGCCCCCCCTTCGGTAGGGGATGTTCCGGGCTGGGCATGGCATGTGACGGATATGCCGCGAAACGGGCAGATCGCGTCGTACGGTAGTAACGATCAGGTAAAATGCCGGTTTTCCCGATTTCCACGGGCGGCGCATGTCGCCCACGTCCCGCTCTTATCGCCATGACCTCTGTCCTGCGTCTTACCGATCTCATTTCCCAAGGCAAAATCTCCGGCAAACGTGTGTTCATCCGTGCCGACCTGAACGTGCCGCAAGACGACGCAGGCAATATCACCGAAGACACCCGCATCCGCGCGTCGGTGCCGGCCATTCAGGCCTGCCTGGAAGCCGGCGCGACCGTCATGGTGACGTCGCACCTGGGCCGTCCGACCGAGGGCGAGTTCAAGCCGGAGGATTCGCTGGCACCGATTGCCACGCGCCTGTCCGAACTGCTCGGCAAGCCGGTGAAACTGGTCCAGAACTGGGTCGACGGTGTCGAGGTGGCGCCTGGCCAGATCGTGCTCCTGGAAAACTGCCGCGTGAACAAGGGCGAGAAGAAGAACAGCGACGAGCTGGCCCAGAAGATGGCCAAGCTCTGTGACGTCTACGTGAACGACGCGTTCGGCACCGCCCACCGCGCCGAGGCCACCACTCACGGTATCGCCAAGTTTGCCCCGATCGCCTGCGCCGGCCCGCTGCTGGCCGCCGAGATCGACGCGCTGGGCCGCGCGCTGGGCCAGCCGGCGCGTCCGCTGGTGGCCATCGTGGCCGGCTCGAAGGTTTCGACCAAGCTCACCATCCTGAAGGCACTGGCCGACAAGGTGGACAACCTGATCGTCGGCGGCGGCATCGCCAACACGTTCATGCTGGCCGCTGGCCTGAAGATCGGCAAGTCGCTCGCCGAGGCCGACCTCGTGGGTGACGCCAAGACGATCATCGACATCATGGCCGCGCGCGGCGCATCGGTGCCGATTCCCGTCGACGTGGTCTGCGCCAAGGAGTTCAGCGCCACGGCTGCGGCGACGGTCAAGGACGTCAAGGACGTTACCGACGACGACATGATCCTCGACATCGGCCCGAAGACCGCCGCGATGCTGGCCGACCAGCTCAAGGCTGCCGGCACGATCGTCTGGAACGGTCCGGTCGGCGTGTTCGAATTCGATCAGTTCGGCAACGGTACCAAGGTGCTGGCCGAAGCCATCGCCACGTCGAAGGCATTCTCGATTGCAGGTGGCGGCGACACGCTGGCCGCCATCGCCAAGTACGGCATCGCCGATCGCGTCGGGTATATCTCGACCGGTGGCGGCGCCTTCCTGGAATTCCTGGAAGGCAAGAAGCTGCCCGCATTCGAAGTGCTGGAACAGCGCGCCGCAGGCTGATGACCCGACAGGCCGGCGCGGGACACCCCCGTCCGGCCAGTTTCCAGAAAAACCAAGCGCCCCCCACCAAGGAAGCTGCCCGCATGACACGTTCCACCAAGATCGTCGCCACGATTGGCCCCGCATCCAGCACGCTGGAAGTGTTGACCCGCATGATCGGAGCAGGGGTTGACGTGGTGCGCCTGAACTTCTCGCATGGCACCGCGCAGGACCATATCGATCGCGCCGCCCTGGTGCGTGAGGCGGCGGCGGCCTGCGGGCGCGAGGTGGCCATCATGGCCGACCTGCAGGGCCCCAAGATCCGCGTGGGCAAGTTCGAGAACGGCAAGATCACGCTCAAGCCGGGCGACGCGTTCATCCTCGATTCGGCCTGCCAGATGGGCAATCAGGAGCGCGTGGGCCTGGATTACAAGGATCTGCCGCGCGATGTGGGCCCGGGCGACCTGCTCCTGCTCAACGACGGCCTGATCGTGCTGGTGGTGGACCGCGTGCTCGGCAACGAGATCTTCACCACGGTGCGTATCGGTGGCGAGCTGTCCAACAACAAGGGCATCAATCGTCAGGGTGGCGGCCTGTCGGCGCCGGCGCTGACCGCCAAGGACATGGAGGACATCAAGACCGCCATGGCGCTGGGCGCGGACTACGTGGCCGTGAGCTTCCCGAAGAACGCCACTGACATGGAAATGGCCCGCCAGCTCACCAACGTGGCAGGCCAGCCGCACAACCACAAGGCGCGCATGATCGCGAAGATCGAGCGGGCCGAGGCGATTCGTCCGGGCGTGCTCGAGGAAATCCTGCTGGCGTCGGACGGCATCATGGTGGCGCGCGGCGATCTGGCCGTCGAAGTTGGCAACGCCGCCGTGCCCGCGCTGCAGAAGCGCATGATCAAGCTGGCCCGCGAGGCCAACAAGCTGACGATCACCGCCACCCAGATGATGGAGAGCATGATCGTCAACCCGGTGCCGACGCGGGCCGAAGTGTCCGACGTGGCCAACGCCGTGCTCGATGGCACCGACGCCGTGATGACGTCGGCCGAGACCGCTGCCGGCCGCTATCCGGTGGAAACGGTCGAAGCCATGGCCGCGATCTGTCTGGAAGCCGAGAAGTCGGAGGTGGTGCAGCTCGACACCGACTTCCTGAACCAGACCTTCGCGCGGATCGACCAGTCGATCGCGATGGGTGCGCTGTTCACCGCCTATCATCTAGGTGTCAAGGCGATCGCGGCGCTGACCGATTCCGGCGCCACGGCGCTGTGGATGAGCCGTCACCGCATTCATGTGCCGATCTACGCGATGACGCCGAACCTGGCGTCGCAACGCAAGATGCAGCTCTATCGCAATGTGGTGCCGCTGCCGCTGCAGTCGAGCGCGGACCGCGACGTGGCGCTTGAGCAGGCCGAGGAACTGCTGCTGTCCCAGGGCGTGGTGCAGCGCGGCGATTTCATCGTGCTGACGATCGGCGAGCCGATGGGCCAGCCCGGCGGCACGAATACGCTCAAGATCGTGAGGGTGGGCACCCGGTAGGACGCGCGCCCCATGTGGCGCGCCAGACAGACATGACCGCGCCCGATGCGCGAGCCTGTTTGGCGCAGCAACGATAAGAATTCAGAAATACCCCAAGCTATTTACATTCAGGAGTTAGACATGCCACTCGTATCCATGCGCCAGTTGCTGGACCATGCCGCCGAGAACAACTACGGTCTGCCGGCTTTCAACGTGAACAACCTCGAGCAGGTTCAGGCCATCATGCAGGCCGCCGACGAGGTCAACGCCCCGGTGATCATGCAGGCATCGGCAGGCGCGCGCAAATACGCTGGCGAGCACTTCCTGCGTCACCTGATCGAAGCCGCCGTGGAAGCCTATCCGCACATCCCGGTGGTGATGCACCAGGATCACGGCCAGTCGCCGGCGATCTGCAAGGCCGCCATCGACCTGAACTTCTCGTCGGTGATGATGGATGGCTCGCTGAAGGAAGACGGCAAGACCCCGTCGGACTACGAGTACAACGTCGACGTGACCCGCAAGGTGGTGCAGATGGCCCACGCGCTGGGCGTGACCGTGGAAGGCGAACTGGGTTGCCTGGGCTCGCTGGAAACCGGTGAAGCCGGCGAGGAAGACGGCATTGGCGCCGAAGGCAAGCTCGATCACTCGATGCTGCTGACCGATCCGGAGCAGGCCGCCGACTTCGTCAAGGCCACCCAGCTCGACGCGCTGGCCATCGCCATCGGCACCTCGCACGGCGCGTACAAGTTCACGCGCAAGCCCACGGGCGACATCCTGGCCATCGGGCGCATCAAGGAAATCCACGCCCGCATTCCGAACACTCACCTGGTGATGCACGGTTCGTCGTCGGTGCCGCAGGAACTGCTGGCTGAAATCCGCCAGTTCGGTGGCGACATGAAGGAAACGTACGGCGTGCCCGTGGAGGAAATCCAGGAAGCGATCAAGTACGGCGTGCGCAAGATCAACATCGACACCGACATCCGTCTGGCGATGACCGGCGCGATCCGCCGCTTCTTCGTGGAGAACCCGAGCAAGTTCGACCCGCGCGAGTACCTGAAGCCGGCCCGCGAAGCCGCCAAGCTCGTGTGCAAGGCCCGCTACATCGCCTTCGGTTGTGAAGGCCAGGCCAGCAAGATCAAGGCCGTGTCGCTGACCGACGTTGCCCAGCAGTACAAGGCCGGCAAGCTCGCCCAGGTCGTGCAGTAAATTGTGTCGTTGCCCCGCCTGGTGCGGGGCTTTGCTTCTTCATGGGGCTTCGCATCGCGCTCGAAGCCCCGCTTGTTTTTCAGCCGCAGCCGTTTTCACACCATGTCCGACGCCCTCTACGAATCCTCCATCCAGTCCCTGCCGCTGCTCGGCAAAGGCAAGGTCCGCGATAACTACGCTGTCGGCGACGACAAGCTGCTGATCGTGACCACCGACCGTCTGTCGGCCTTCGACGTGATCCTGGGCGAGCCGATTCCGGCCAAGGGCCGCGTGCTGAACCAGATGGCCAACTTCTGGTTCAAGAAGCTCGCGCACATCGTGCCGAACCATGAGACCGACGTGACCGCTGAGTCCGTGGTGGCGCCGAACGAGGTGGAGCAGGTGAAGGGCCGTGCCGTGGTGGTCAAGCGCCTGAAGCCGATCCTGGTGGAAGCGGTGGTGCGCGGCTACCTCGCCGGCAGCGGCTGGAAGGACTACCAGGCCACGGGCAAGGTGTGCGGCATCGCCCTGCCGGCCGGCCTGCAGAACGCGCAGAAGCTGCCCGAGCCGATCTTCACGCCGGCGGCCAAGGCCGAGATGGGCGAGCACGACGAGAACATCTCGTTCGATGAAGTCGAGGCCCGCATCGGCAAGGAACTGGCCGCGAAGATGCGTGACATCTCGATCCGTCTGTACAAGGAAGCCGCCGACTACGCCGCCACGCGCGGCATCATCATCGCCGACACAAAGTTCGAGTTCGGTCTGGACGAAAACGGCACGCTGACGCTGATGGACGAAGTGCTGACGGCCGACTCGTCGCGCTTCTGGCCGGCCGATTCGTATCAGGTGGGCACCAACCCGCCGTCGTTCGACAAGCAGTTCGTGCGTGACTGGCTCGAAGCCGTACGCATCGACGGCAAGCCGTGGCCGAAGACCGCGCCGGCGCCGAAGCTGCCGGAAGACGTGGTGCAGAAGACCGCCGACAAGTACAAGGAAGCGCTGACCCGCCTGACCGGCGAAGCGCTGCAGTAAGGGCAGGAAAGGTAATTGACGATGAGCAACGAATCGAAGCCTGTGGTTGGCGTGGTAATGGGCAGCAGTTCCGATTGGGACGTGATGCAGCACGCCGTGGCCATGCTCAAGGATTTCAACGTGCCGTTCGAAGCGCAGGTGGTGTCGGCGCACCGGATGGCCGATGACATGTTCCGCTATGCCGAAGCGGCGCGCGGCCGTGGCATCCGCGCGATCATCGCCGGCGCCGGCGGTGCCGCGCACCTGCCGGGCATGATCGCCGCCAAGACCATCGTGCCGGTGTTCGGCGTGCCGGTGCCGTCGAAGTACCTGCGCGGCGAGGACTCGCTGCTGTCGATCGTGCAGATGCCGAAGGGTGTGCCCGTGGCCACCTTCGCCATCGGCGAGGCCGGCGCCGCCAACGCGGCGCTGCACGCGATCGCCACGCTGGCCACCACTGACGACGCGCTGGCCAGCGCGCTGGAAGCGTTCCGCGCAAAGCAGACCGAAGCCGCGCGCGCGATGACGCTGCCCGTATAACTTTCTGAAGTCTCACCGTAGCCTGAGCCATGCCGACCGATATCCATCCCCACCTGTCCGAAGCGCATACCCCCGAGTCGCGCGCCGAGTTCGGCGTGAACAGTCCGAACTCGCCGATCCTGCCGGGCGCCTGGCTCGGCATGCTCGGCGGCGGCCAGCTCGGCCGCATGTTCACGCACGCGGCGCAGTCGATGGGGTACCGCGTTTGCGTGCTCGATCCGGACCAGGACAGCCCGGCCGGCTCCGTGGCTGACCGGCACATCTGCGCGGCATACACCGACGATGCGGCGCTGGCCGAACTGTCCAGCCTGTGCGAGGCGGTGAGCACCGAGTTCGAGAACGTGCCGTCGATCTCGCTCGAGCGTCTGGAGGAAGCCGGCGTGTTCGTCGCGCCGCGCGGCTACTGCGTGTCGATCGCGCAGAACCGCATCGGCGAAAAGAAGTTCTTCGCCTCCTGTGCGGACCGTACCGGCGTGCCGCCGGCCCCGCACTGGGTGATCCAGCACGATGCCGATGTGGACCGGCTGCCTGACGAAGTGCTGCCGGGCATCCTGAAAACCGCGCGGATGGGCTACGACGGCAAGGGCCAGGCGCGCGTGAAGTCGCGCGACGACGTGCGCGCCGCATGGAAGGCCATGCAGCATGTACCGTGCGTGCTCGAGCGGATGCTGCCGCTGGCGTACGAGGTGTCGGTGCTGGCCGCGCGTGCCGCCGATGGCTCCACCGCCACGTGGCCGCTGGCCGAGAACGTGCACCGCGATGGCATCCTGTTTTCGACGACGATGCCTTCGACGAGCGTGTCGGACGATATTTCCCAACGCGCCCGCAACGCCGCGGCGACGATTGCTTCGGAAATGGGCTACGTCGGCGTGCTTTGCATCGAATTCTTCGTGCTGACCGATGGCACGCTGGTGGCCAATGAAATGGCGCCGCGCCCGCATAACTCGGGGCACATCACGATGGATGCCTGCGAGACCAGCCAGTTCGAGCAACAGGTCCGCGCGATGGCTCGCCTGCCGCTGGGCAGCACCCGCCAGCATTCGGCCGGCAAGATGCTGAACCTGCTTGGCGACTGCTGGTTCGAGTTCGGCCTGGAGCGTACGCCCGCGTGGGATGAGGTGCTGGCGCAGCCCGGCGCCAAGCTGCACCTCTACGGCAAGAACGATGCGCGCCCGTCGCGCAAGATGGGGCACGTGAACTGCGTTGGCGACCACGCCGAAGCGGCCGACCGCACGTTCGATGCCGCCGCCAAGGCGCTGCACATCCCCAGCTGAAACCGGTAGTTCGCGATGTCTTCACGTATGCCCACCGCCGCGGAGCTGGACGAAGCCGTCCGCCTGCTCGAAGCCGGCGAGCTGGTGGCCTTCCCGACCGAGACCGTCTACGGTCTCGGTGCCGATGCCGAGAATCCTGAAGCCGTGGCGCGTATCTTCGCCGCCAAGGGCCGTCCGTCGAACCATCCGGTGATCGTTCACGTGGTCGATGGCGCCGATGTCGGCTACTGGAGCGACGACGTACCCGAAGCCGCGCAGAAGCTGATCGATGCGTTCTGGCCCGGTCCGCTGACGATCATCCTGAAACGCGCCGCCCACATCCCGGCAGCGGTTGCCGGTGGGCAGGACAGCATCGGCTTGCGCTGCCCGTCGCATCCGGTGGCGCAGGCACTGCTGTCGCGCTTCCGCCGTGGCCGGGGTGGCATTGCTGCGCCATCGGCCAACAAGTTCGGCCAGGTCAGCCCGACCACGGCCGAGCATGTGCGCGACGAGTTCGGTGGATCGGTCTATGTGCTCGAAGGCGATGGCGTGGACGTTGGCATCGAATCGTCGATCGTCGATCTGTCCCGCCTGGATACGGCTGGCCCGGTGCTGCTGCGCCCGGGCGCGATCACGGCGGCGATGATGGCCGACGTGCTCGGCACCATGCCGCTACCGCCGGACGCCGCCGCGCCGCGCGCGTCGGGCACGCTCAAGGCCCATTACGCGCCCCGCACCACGCTGACGCTGGCCCAGGCCGATGCCTTGCCGCAGTACCTGCATGGGCTGTCCGCCGATGGCAGGCTGGCTTGGGTGGGTCGCGCGCCGGCAACCAGCGATCCGCGCTGCACGTTCGTTGAAGCACCGGCCACGCCGGATGCTTACGCGCAGGAGTTGTACCGGCTGTTGCGCCGGCTCGACAAGGAAGGATTCCAGCGGCTGGTGTTCGAACCCTTGCCGGAGAGTCTCGAATGGGACGGGGTGCGGGACCGGTTGGGTCGCGCCGCGGCTGCGTTCGAGGATTGCTGAGGTTGGGGGAAGGCGAGGGGAAGGCCAGGCGCTCCATCCCCCACCACGCCTGTCACAAGACCCTCACCTCAAGGCGTGCCCTTATACACCCACTGCATCAACGCATCGTGCGCCTCCTGCGCTCCCGATGCGTTCGGGTGATTGATATACGCCACCACCACATAACGCTGCCCGTCGAGCGCGTCGACGTAGCCCGCCAGCGCGCGTACGTCCTGCAGTGTGCCCGTCTTCAGGTAGGCATTGCCGGCCGCATTGGCCCGGGTCAGGCGATTGCGCAGGGTGCCATCCACGCCGAGGATCGGCAGGGAGTCCATCAGCACCGGCCCAACATTGCTGGCCAGTGCCTGTTGCAGCAGACGCGCCATGTCATAAGCGCTGATCCGTTCCTCGCGTGACAGTCCCGAGCCGTTTTCCAGTACCAGATCCGGCATGTCCAGTCCCTGGCGCGATAGCCAGCGCTTGATCACGCGCGTCGACTTCTCGGTGCTGGCTGGGCCGCTCCGGTCGATCTCCGCGCCAATCGTCAGGAAGAGCTGACGTGCCATCACGTTGTTCGAGAACTTGTTGATGTCGCGCACGATCTCGCCGAGCGGCTGGCCGTAGTGCCGCGCCAGCAGGAACGCGCCGCGCGGCACGGTGCCGCCACGCAGCCCGGGCGGACGCACGAAGCGGCCACCCGCCGCCTGCCATTCGGCCACGAAGCCGCCCCAGATGAAATCGCTGTGCGAGAGCGTGGCCAGGTTGACCACGTGTTCGCCACAATCGGCGGAGTAGTTGCCGTCGAACGCGGCGACGATGGTGCCGTCTGACTGCGGCGTGATGCTTGGGTTGGCACGTGCGCGCCAGTCACCGCAACGGCCGTTGACCAGCGTCAGGCGGTTATCCACACGCAATTGCGCCAGCGCCGGCGTGACGGCCACGTCGACGGCGCGGCCGGCGGCGTCGGGCGTGATCGTGAAGGTGAGCGTCTTGAAGGCATAAAGCAGCGCATCAGGATTGACGTTGTAGGCGCGTTGCGTCTCGCCATCGATCGTGTAGCTGTTGTCCTGGGTATCCGCGAAGAAGCTGCGGTCGAGCACGAGATCGCCGTTGATGGCCGTTGCGCCTGTCGATCGCGCCGTGTTGACCAGCTTGGCCATCTCCTCGGGCACCAGCTTCGGGTCTCCCCGGCCGCGCAGATAGACGTTGCCGTTGATCACCCCGTCCGGACCCGGCTGGCCATCGGCGTAGAGCGAAGTGAGCCAGCGATAGTCGGGCCCGAGCAATTGCAGGCCGGCGAACGTGGTGACCAGCTTCATCGTCGACGCCGGGTTCATCGGCGCCTCGGCGTTCCAGCTCACACGCGGGCGCGGCGCGCCGACCTTGATCACGTAGAAGCTTGCTGCCGACAGCGGCACATGCGCGCGGCGCAGCGCCGTGGTGACAGTAGCGGGCAGGCCGGTGCGCGCGGCGGCCGGGTCCGCGGCTTCTGCACTGACGCGCTGGACCGACGGTTTGGTGGCTTTGACGGATTTGACGGGTTTGGCCTGGGCTCCAGTCAGGCCGAAGGCGAGCAGCGCGGCCGTTGCGATAACGGGAGACAGGCTGCGGCGGAGCAGGGAGGGGCGGATTGGCATGGCGCTCATGTTAACGCATGGCCCATGCCCGATGGATGACGTGAATGCGGCCGTTTTCGACCGTTTCCGGCCGCATTTTGTTGCTGAGGTCGACCGCGCGTCGCACGGTCGGATTTCCACGGTTCCTAGTTGGCCGACGGGCAATCGGCAGGCTGGCTATCCTCCTTCGCCTTGAGGCCAGGGATCGGGAAGACCGCGTCATAGACCCAGTTGTAGACCAGCGCGTAGACCATGTAGAAGCCGGCCACGGCGATGTCCATGATGAACGCGTCGAGCAGGGTCATGTCGAGGTACCACGCCACCGACGGCAGGAAAACGAGCAGCAGGCCACCCTCGAACAGGATCGCGTGCAGCACGCGAATCGCCGGCGTCTTCCGGAGCTGGCCGGTGAAGCGCAGCATCCCGCGGTCGAAGAGGATGTTGTAGACGTAGTTCCAGACGGCAGCGATCAGTGACGCGACGGCGCCCACCAGACCCATCTGGTGCAGCGCGTAGCCAAATACCAGGCTGGCAAGCGGGGCGAAGATCAGCAACCCGATCAGCTCGAAACCGACGGTGTGACGGATCCGGTCTGCGGTGGTGCGCATGAAGCTCTCCTTTGTGAAACGATGGAGCGCATTCTATCGGCGGGACAGCTAATCGCAAGTTGGGTAGTATCGGTTATTCCGATAGAAGGGGATTCCCCTGCGACCGGCTTTCCCCCCCGTCTGTCCCCGCCTGCCCCCTCCTGCTTGTGCGAGAGGGGAGAAAGCCAACGAGAACGCACACCATGAGCCTGTCCCTCGAACAGTTGCAAGCCTTTGCCGCCGCGGCCGAAACCGGATCGTTCTCCGCGGCGGCCCGCCAACTTGGCAAGGCACAGTCCGTCGTCAGCGCCGCCGTCGCCAATCTGGAGATCGATCTCGGCAACGCGCTGTTCGACCGCACCGCCCGTTACCCGGTCCTGACGCCGGCCGGCGAGCGGTTGCTGGTTGAGGCGCGTGTGATTCTGGAGCGTTGCGAGCACTTTCGGGGCGTCGCCAAGAGCCTGGGCGAAGGTGTCGAGTCCCGTCTCACGCTGGCCGTCGACGAGTTATATCCGGAAGAGACCCTTGGCGTGCTGCTCGACGAGTTCTCGCAACGCTTCCCGTCGGTCGAACTCGAACTGCTGTTTCCGCTGATGGAGGACGTGAGCAGGCTGGTGCTGAGCCAGTGCGCGGACCTCGGCATCATGTGGCGCCAGGAGATCCTGCCGCCCGAACTCGGCTTCCATGCGCTGGGCTGGGTGCCGATGCCGATCATCTGCGCGCCCGACCATCCCCTTGCCGCGCAGCCGCGCGTGGACTTCGAAGAGTTGAAACGCTACCGGCAGTTGATGGTGGCCACGCGCAGCGACAGCGAGGAAAAGAAACGGCTGCGTGTGGCGGCCGAAGTCTGGTGGGTGGAAAGCCAGTGGGTGATCGTCGAACTGGTCAAGCGCAAGCTCGGCTGGGCGTTCGTGCCCTGGCACGTGGCGGCCAACTCGCCCGCCGCTGCCGGGCTGGTATCGCCGCAGCTGACCTTCCAGGACCAGGATTGGCCCGTGGCGATGGAAATCGTCTGGCACAAGCAGCGGCCGCTGGGCAAGGCGGCCACATGGCTGCGGGAGCGGGTCAGTCAGCAGCCGTTGCCGATGCCTGGGGGGCGGTAGCGCGCTGCAGCGCCGCTATTGAGTCTGCCACCGAGTCTGTTACTGCGCCGTCGATGCAGGCGCGGTAGCTGGCGCGGTGCTATCGACCTTCCCCACCTCCATAGCCTGCCCATGCCATCCGCCGCCAAGCGCCTTGATCAGCGTGATGGCCGCTGTGTACTGCCGCCCCATGATCGTCAATGTGGTGTTCTCCGCCGTATAGGCCGCGGTCTGTGCCGTCAGCACATCCAGCAACGCTGCGGTGCCGGCCTTGTAGCGGTTGTTGACCAGCGAAAGCGCTTCACGTGCCGAGCGCAGCGCGTCGTTCTGGACGATCGACTCCTGTTCGAGCACGCGGGCCGAGGCGAGGTTGTCCTCGACCTCCTGGAACGCGCCCAGCACGGTCTGCCGATAGTTCGCCACGGTCTGGTCGTATTGGGCCACGGCAATCGCTGTATTGGCACGGCGCAGGCCGCCGTCGAACACGGTGCCGGCCAGACCAGCACCGATTGACCAGACGCGGTCGGGCAGGGAGAGCCAGCGCGCCAGGGTGCTGGCCGTCAGCCCGCCTGTGGCCGATAGCGAGAGCGTTGGGTAGTAGGCCGCCTCCGCCACGCCAATATTGGCGTTCGCAGATGCCATGCGCCGTTCCGCAGCCGAGATATCGGGGCGGCGTTCCAGCAACTGCGACGGCACGGCCACCGGTACGCGCGGAATCGCGTCGCGGTTGTCGACGGTCGCCACGGTCAGGTCCGCCGGGGGTTTGCCGACCAGTACCGCGATGGCATGTTCAAGCTGCTGCCGCGTGATCTGGATATCGAGTTGCTGTGCTTGCGCGGACTTGAGCTGGGTTTCCGACTGCAGCACGTCCGAGCGTTGCGCGGTGCCCGCCTTGTACTGGTTCTGCACGAGCTGCAGCGACTTCGCGTAGTCGGCCACGGTGCGGTCCAGCAGCGCGTGCTGGGCGTCTGCCACGCGCAGCAGGAAGTAGCTCTGCGCCAGCGTTGCCTGCGTGGAGAGCAGGATCGAAGCCAGGTCGGCCTCGCTCGCCTGCGCGCCGGCCTGGGCGCTTTCCACCTGCCTGCGCACGCGGCCCCACACGTCGATTTCCCAGTTGGCGGACAGCGTCAGGTTCTGGCCGTTGATGATCTGGCCATTGCTGCTCGTGGCGCCGCGCGATACGCCGGCATTGGCGCCGACCGTCGGGAAGTAGCCCGCGCGTGCCGCAGACAGCGATGCCGTGGCTTGGCGATACTGTGCTTCCGCCGCCTTGATGTTCTGGTTCGAGATCTTGACCTGAGACATCAGCGCGTCGAGCACGGGATCGTCGAACACGCGCCACCAGTCGGGGCGCGCCATGATGTCCTGCGGCTCGGCGGTTTTCCAGTCGCCGGTCCATGCGGGCATGTCCTCGCTGGCTTCCTTGAAGGCCTTGGGCACGGGCGCATCGGGCCGCTGGTAATCAGGGCCGACCGCACAACCGGTCAGCAGCGCACAAGCCAGCGCGACGACGGTGAACGAGAATTGGCTTCGAGACATGGCAATTGCCTTCATCAGTGTTCGAGGTGCGGCGTGGTGCCGCTTGCCTGGGTGCGACGACGCTCGCGCCAGGCCTTGACCTTGAGGCGCCAGCGATCCAGCGTGAGGTAGACCACAGGCGTGGTGTACAGCGTCAGCAACTGGCTGACGAGCAGCCCGCCAACGATCGAGATACCGAGTGGCGCGCGCAGTTCGGCGCCATCGCCGTGGCCCAGTGCCAGCGGAATCGCGCCCAGCATCGCTGCCATCGTGGTCATCATGATCGGACGGAAACGGAGCAGGCAGGCACGGTAGATCGCGTCGCGCGGGCTCAGGCCATCACGCCGCTCGGCGTCGATCGCGAAGTCGATCATCATGATCGCGTTCTTCTTCACGATGCCGATCAGCAGGATCACGCCGATCAGCGCGATGATGCTGAACTCGGTCTTGAACAGCAGCAGGGCCAGCAGCGCGCCCACGCCCGCCGACGGCAGCGTCGACAGGATCGTCAGCGGATGCACGTAGCTTTCGTACAGGATGCCCAGCACGATGTAGATCGTGATGATCGCCGCCAGAATCAGGATCGGCTGGCTCTTGAGCGAATCCTGGAACGCCTTGGCGCCACCCGCGAAGTTGGCCTGCAACGTCTCCGGCGCGCCGATCCGCGCGAGCGCATCCTTGATCGCGTCGGTGGCCTGCGACAGCGAATAGCCTTCGGCCAGGTTGAACGAGATCGTCGACGCCGCGAACTGGCCCTGGTGGTTCACGCCGAGTGGCGTGCTGGTCGGCATCACACGCGTGAAGGCCGCGAGCGGCACGCGCTTGCCACCGCCGGTGACGACATAGACATCCTGCAGCGCGTGCGGCCCCTGCAGATACTCGGAACTGAGCTCCATCACCACGCGGTACTGGTTGAGCGGGTGGTAGATCGTCGAGACCAGGCGCTGCCCGAAGGCATCGTTGAGGATCGCGTCGATTTGCTGCGCGCTGACGCCGAGCTTCGACGCGGTGTCGCGGTCGATGATCACCGACGTTTGCAGGCCCTTGTCATTGGTATCGGTGTCGACGTCCTCGATGCCCTTGATGTTCGAAATCGCGGCGCGAACCTTTGGCTCCCAGTCGCGCAGCACGTTCAGGTCATCAGACTGCAGCGTGAACTGGTATTGCGAACTGCTCTGTCGCCCACCGACACGGATATCCTGCACCGACTGCAGGAACAGGCTGGCGCCAGGCTCCTTGGCCAGCTTGCCACGCAGCCGCGCGATGATCGCATCGGCGGATTCCTTGCGCTCGGACAGCGGCTTCAGCGTGACGAACATCTGTCCCGTGTTGCGCTGCGAGCCGCCCGTGAAGCCCACCACGTTGACCACGGCCGGATCGGTCTGGACGATCTGGATAAAGTTGTCGAGCTTGGTGCGCATCGCCTGGAACGACGTGGCCTGGTCCGCGCGGATGAAGCCGATCAGGCGGCCCGTGTCCTGCTGCGGGAAGAAGCCCTTCGGCACGATCACGTAGAGCCAGACGTTCAGTGCCACCGTGGCCAGCAGAACGATCCAGACCAACGTGCTATGGCGCAACGCCGCGCCCAGCGTGCGCGCGTAGGCCTGCTGCATCCATGTAAAGACGTGCTCGGTCGCGCGATGAAAACGGCCCTGGGATTCTTCGTGCACTGGGCGCAGCAGCCGCGCGCACATCATCGGCGTGGTGGTCAGCGACACGACCAGCGACACCAGGATGGCGACCGACAGCGTGATCGCGAACTCCTGGAACAGTCGGCCGACGATGCCACCCATCAGCAGCAGCGGGATGAACACGGCGATCAGCGAGAGACTCATCGACAGCACCGTGAAGCCGACCTCGCGCGCGCCGCGCAAGGCGGCGGCCAGCGGCTTCATGCCCTCCTCAATATGGCGCGAGATGTTCTCCAGCACCACAATCGCATCGTCGACCACAAAGCCCGTGGCGATGGTCAGCGCCATCAGCGAAAGGTTGTTCAGCGAGAACCCGGCCAGGTACATCACCGAGAATGTGCCGACCAGCGATACCGGTACCGCCACACTCGGAATCAGCGTGGCCCGCACGTTGCGCAGGAACAGGAACACGACCATGACCACCAGAGCCACCGAGATGATCAGCGTCTGTTCCACCTCGCGCAGCGAGGCGCGGATGGTGGGTGTGCGGTCCATCATCACGTCCATCGAGATCGCGGCCGGGATCATCTTGCCCAACTGCGGCAGGATGTCGTTGACGCGGTCCACGGTCTCGATGATGTTGGCGCCGGGCGAGCGGTTTAGCACCAGCAGCACCGATGGCTTGCCGTTGGCAGAGCCGGCATTGCGGATGTCCTGTACCGAGTCGACCACATTGGCCACGTCCTGCAGGCGGATCGGCACCGCGAAGCCGTTTGGCCCCTTCGCGCCGTTGCTGCCGCCGGTGGCTCCGGTGGTGATCGTCGTGGTGCCGCTGCTGGTGGTGATGGTGGTCGTGGTGACACCGTTGACGGTCTTCGTGCTGACATTGCCGCCGGCGGCGGCGTTGGCGGTGCTGGCGATCAGCGCGCCGGCCGACGCGGACGAGTACGTGCCCGGCGTGGCGTAGCGGATGATCAGCGGCATGTAGTCCTTGGCCGCCATCGCCTGGTCGTTGGCATAGACCTGCCACGCGTTGTTGCTGTTCTCCAGCACGCCGAGCGGCCGGTTGGCGTTGGTGGCGCTGATGGTGTTGCGGACGTCTTCCAGCGAGATGCCGTACTTGTTCAGCGACGTGGGATTCAGCTCCACGCGCACAGCCGGCAGCGAAGAGCCGCCGATGGTCACCTGCCCGACGCCTTCCACCTGCGAGAGCTTCTGCGCGAGGATCGTCGACGCCGCATCGTAGAGCTGGCCACGTGACATCGTCTGCGAGGTCAGGCCGATGATCATGATCGGCGCGTCGGCCGGGTTGACCTTGCGATAGGTCGGGTTGTTCGGCAGGCTCGTGGGCAGCGTGGCGCGCGATGCATTGATCGCGGCCTGCACGTCGCGGGCCGCGCCGTCGATGTTGCGCGACAGGTCGAACTGCAGCGTCACGCGTGTGGAGCCGAGCGAGCTGTTCGACGTGATTTCCGTGACACCGGCAATCGTCCCCAGCGCGCGTTCGAGCGGCGTGGCCACCGTGGCGGCCATCGTCTCGGGGCTGGCGCCGGGCAGCGACGCAGACACCGAGATGGTGGGGAAGTCCACCTGCGGCAGCGGCGAGACCGGCAGCAGCCGGAACGCCGCGATGCCCGCCAGCAGAATGCCGATGGTCAGCAGCGCGGTGGCAACCGGGCGATGGATGAAGGTGGCCGACAGGTTCATCAGACGTTCGGCTCCTGCGGACGGTGCGGCTGCTGGCCGCCATCCTCTCCGGTGCCGCCCTCATCGGGGTCACCGAAGCGGTTGCGGCGCCAGGCCTTCAGGCGGATCGCGACGCGGTCGAACGCCAGGTAGATCACCGGCGTGGTGAACAGCGTCAGCACCTGGCTGACCAGCAGGCCACCCACCATCGTGATACCCAGCGGACGGCGCAGTTCCGAGCCGATGCCCGTGCCGAGCATCATCGGCAACGCAGCCAGCAGTGCGGCCATCGTCGTCATCAGGATCGGGCGGAAGCGCAGCAGACAGGCCTGGAAAATCGCATCGCGCGGCTTCATGCCGCCTTCGCGCTCGGCCTCAAGCGCGAAGTCGATCATCATGATCGCGTTCTTCTTCACGATACCGATCAGCAGGATGATGCCGATGATCGCGATGATGCCGATATCCTGCCCCGACACCAGCAGCGCCAGCAGGGCGCCGACGGCGGCCGACGGCAGCGTCGAGAGGATGGTCACCGGATGGATCGTGCTTTCATACAGCACACCGAGCACGATGTACATCGTGACCACAGCGGCCAGGATCAGCCACAGGGTGTTGGAGAGCGACGCGCGGAAGGCCAGAGCGGCGCCCTGGAACTCGGTGGCCATCGAGATCGGCAGGCCAATCTCGCTCTCGACCTTGGTGATCTTGTCCACCGCCGCGCCAAGCGATTCACCCGGCGCGAGGTTGAACGAGATCGTCGCGGACGGGAACTGGCCCTGGTGATTGATCACGAGCGGGCCGGTGCGCTCCGAGATGTGCGCGATCGACCCGAGCGGCACCTGGCCGCCCGACGACGACGGCAGGCGCAGCGCGGACAGCGACTCCGGGCTCACCCGGAATTGCGGCATCGTTTCCAGCACCACGCGATACTGGCTCGACTGCGTGAAGATCGTCGAGACCAGCCGCTGGCCGAACGCGCTGTAGAGCGCGCTGTCGATGACCGCGGTGGTGATGCCGAAACGCGCGGCGGCGTCGCGGTCGATCTCCACGTAGGCGCGCAGGCCGTTGTTCTGCTGGTCGCTGGCCACGTCGCGCAGTTCCGGCTCCTGCTTCAGCCGCTCAATCAGCTTCGGTACCCATTCGGCCAGCACGGCTGGGTCCGGGTCCTCGACGGTGAACTGGTACTGCGTGCGGGCCACGCGGTCCTCGATTGTCAGGTCCTGCACCGGCTGCATGTACAGCGCCACGCCGCCAAGCTTCTGCACCGAGGCCTGCAGCCGGTCGGTCACGACTGCCATCGAGTCGCGTTCGTCCTTCGGCTTCAGATTGATGATCATGCGGCCCGCGTTGATCGTCGTGTTGGTGCCGTCGACACCAATGAACGACGACACGCTATCCACGGCGGGGTCCTCGAGAATCACCTTCTGCACCGCCTCCTGCTTGCGGCCCATCGACTGGAACGAACTGGTCTGCGCGGCTTCGGTGATCGCCTGGATCATGCCCGTGTCCTGCACCGGGAAGAAACCCTTCGGCACCACCACGTAGAGAAGGCCGGTCAGCACCAGTGTGCCCACGGCGACGAGCAGCGTGGCCGTCTGGCGCTCGAGCACCCAGTTCAGCGCGCGGCCATATTGTTCGATCACGCTGTCGAAGAAGCGGCCCGTGACCACGTGGAAGCGGGACATTTCGCTCTCGGGCACGTGACGCAGCAGACGCGCGCACATCATCGGCGTCAGCGTCAGGGAGACCACTGCGGAGATCAGGATCGACACGGCGAGCGTGATGGCGAACTCGCGGAACAGCCGGCCGACCACGTCGCCCATGAACAGCAGTGGAATCAGCACGGCCACCAGCGAGAACGTCAGCGAGATGATGGTGAAGCCGATCTGTTTCGAGCCCTTCAGCGCCGCTTCCATCGGCGGATCGCCTTCCTCGATGTAGCGCATGATGTTCTCGATCATCACGATGGCGTCGTCCACCACGAAGCCGGTGGCGATGGTCAGTGCCATCAGCGTGAGGTTGTTGATCGAGAAGCCGGCCATGTACATCACGCCGAACGTGCCCACCAGCGACAGCGGCACCGCCACCCCCGGGATGATCGTGGCGGACAGGTTGCGCAGGAAGATGAAGATCACCATCACCACCAGCGCGACGGCCAGCAGCAGTTCGAACTCGACGTCCTTGACCGAGGCGCGGATTGTGGTGGTGCGGTCGGTCAGCTGCTGCACCTGCACGGAGGCCGGCAGCGACGCCCGCAACTGGGGCATCAGCGTCTTGATGCGGTCGACCACCTCGATCACGTTGGCGCCGGGCTGGCGCTGGATGTTCAGCACGATGGCCGGCTTGGCGTTGGCCCATGCGGCCAGGCGGCTGTTCTCGGCCGCATCGACGATGTCGGCCACGTCGGTGATGCGGATCGGCGCGCCGTTCTGGTAGCCGATGATGATCTGCTTGTATTCGTCGGCCGACTTGAGCTGGTCATTGGCGTCGATTGTCGACGCGCGCGCGGGGCCGTCGAAACTGCCCTTGGCGCCGTTCACGTTCGCATTGCCGATGGCGGTGCGCAGGTCGTCGATCGACATGCCGAGGTTGGCCAGCGCCGTCGGATTGGCCTGGATGCGCACGGCGGGGCGCTGGCCCCCGCTGATCGTGACCAGGCCCACGCCCTGGATCTGCGAGATCTTGGCGGCCACGCGCGTGTCGACCATGTCCTGCAGCTTGGGCAGCGGCAGCGTGTCGGACGTCATCGCCAGCGTCATGATCGGCGCGTCGGCCGGGTTGACCTTGCTGTAGATCGGCGGCATTGGCAGGTCAGCCGGGAGCAGGTTGCTGCCCGCGTTAATGGCGGCCTGCACTTCCTGTTCGGCCACGTCGAGCGACAGTGTCAGCTCGAACTGCAGCGTGATCACCGATGCGCCGCCGGAGGAGGACGACGACATCTGCTTTAGGCCAGGCATCTGGCCGAACTGGCGTTCCAACGGCGCGGTGACCGACGAGGTCATCACGTCGGGGCTGGCGCCGGGGTAGAGCGTGGTGACCTGGATGGTCGGGTAGTCCACCTCGGGCAGGGCCGAGAGCGGCAGCAGCCGGAATGCGACCAGCCCCGACAGCAGGATGGCCACCATCAGCAGCGCTGTGGCGACTGGCCGCTCGATAAAGATGCGTGAGGGATTCATGCCGCTCCTCGACTCCTCGCCTTACGGCTGTGCCTGCTGCGGGCTCGCGCCCGAGCCATGGGCGCCGCTGGCTGCCCGCGCGCCGCTGGCACCGTGGACGCCGCTCGCGCCGCCGCCGCGACGGCCGCGGGCGCGTGGCGAACTCGCCGGCGTGAGCGCCGCGGCACGTGCCGCCGGGTCTACCGCCTCGACGGTCATGCCTTCCTTCAGGCGGTCCGCGCCATCCACAACCACGCGCTGCCCGGGCTCCAGGCCCTTGAGCACGGCGCTGTGGCTACCGTCGCCCGGCCCGAGCGTGACGACCTGCACCTTGACCGTGCTCTGGTCATCCACGACATACACGAACGTGCCCTGCTGGCCCCGCTGGATCGCCGCGATCGGGATCACGGTGGCGTCTTCCAGCGTGTCGATGCGCGTGCGCACGTTGACGAACTGGTTCGGGAACAACATGCCGTCGGTGTTCGCGAAGATTGCCTTGAGCTTGACGGTGCCCGTGGTGGTGTCGATCTGGTTGTCCGTGGTCAGCAGCGTGCCTTCACCGAGCTGGTTGCGCATCTGGCGGTCCCAGGCTTGCACCGCCAGCTTCTCGCCGGCGTTGAGCTTCTTCAGCACCGAGGGCAGGTTGTCTTCGGGGATCGTGTACAGCACCGCGATCGGCTGGATCTGGGTGATCAGGGCGATGCCGTTGGTGTCGCTTGGATTGACGATATTGCCCGGGTCGACCTGACGCAGGCCAATGCGGCCCGACGTCGGCGCGACGATGCGCGTGTAGCCAAGCTGGATGCGCGCGTTGTCGACGTTACCCTGATCGGTCTTGACCGTCCCCTCGTACTGGCGCACCAGCGCGTCCTGCGTATCTACCTGCTGGCTCGAGATCGAGTCCTGCGCCAGCAGCGTCTTGTAGCGTTTCTGGTCCAGGCGGGCGTTCTGGAGCAATGCCTGGTCGCGCGCGAGTTGGCCGACAGCCTGGTCGAGCGTGGCCTGGAACGGGCGCGGGTCGATTTCGGCGAGCACGTCGCCGGCCTTGACCATCTGGCCTTCCTTGAACAGCACTTTGAGCAGCGGGCCGGAGACCTGCGCGCGCACCGTGACGTTGGCCACCGGCGTCACGTTGCCCAGGCCGTTCAGCACCACGTCCATGTTGCGGCGCGTCACGCGGTTGACCACCACTGGCGAGCGCTGCTGCGCGCCCGGGCCGCCAGGGCCACCGGCGCCGCTAGCGCCTCCGGGGCCCCGCTTGCCCGCGCCCATCCCGGCAGCGCCACTGGCCGCGCCGGCACTCGTGGCGCCGGCTTGCTGCGCGGCCTTGCGATGGCCGTGCCAGTACCAGCCGGCACCGGCTAGCACGACGATGACTGCGCCGGCGATCCATGTGCGGCGACGCGACCGGGTATTACCGCCCGGTGTGGGCGGATTGGGAGGAGTGGGTTGACCTTGTTCTGGGTTGGACATGACCGGAATCCTGGGAGCGGCACGACGAAAAAGTGGGGCGTGCCAACGGTATTCGCACAAGCATTGTGACGTCGAAGTTGCAGCAGTATGCCGCATCGCACGGGCAGGGTGCCTCGCCGTCAGGGGGATGGCCTGAAGCATAATGTGCGGCTCCCATCCCACCTGTTTCGCCGCGCCCTGCTTTTATTACAGCGGATTACCAACGACGTGGGTGTAACCTCCGGAAACAAAACGGTCCGGGACATTTGCAAAGCCGCATGTCCGGCCTGACTATCATGTGCCTATGCGTACAAACCAGCCCACCCAGATTCTCGTCGTCGATGACGATCCCGAACTGCGCGACCTGCTGCGCGAGTACCTGACATCCCAGGGATTCGCGGTTTCCGTGCTCCATGATGGCGACGGCCTGCAGGCGCGACTCGAGCGCGAGCGCCCGGCGCTGATCGTGCTCGACCTGATGATGCCAAAGGTCGACGGCCTGACCGCCCTGCGCAATCTGCGCGCCAAGAACGACGATATCCCCGTGATCCTGCTGACCGCGCGCAGCGACGAGATCGACCGCATCGTCGGGCTGGAGATCGGCGCGGACGACTACCTCGGCAAGCCGTTCTCGCCACGCGAGTTGCTGGCGCGGATCAATGCCGTGCTGCGCCGCAAGCTGGCCCGCCCGGCTGCCGCACCCGAGGATCGGGAATCCGTGGTGTTCGGCCCGTTCCGGGTGAACTTCCGCCAGCGCTCGCTCGAACGCAGCGGCCAGTCCGTTTCCATCAGCGACACCGAATTCGCGCTGCTCAAGCTGCTGCTGTCGCATCCGCTTGAAGTGCTCTCCCGCGAGCGCATCGTCGAACTGATGTACGGCACCGCCAACGGCATCAGCGACCGGGGCATCGACGTGCAGATCTGGCGCCTGCGCCGCCTGCTCGACGAGGACGCCCAGCGCCCGCGCTATATCCAGACCGTACGTGGCCGCGGCTACACCTTTGTGCCGGACGAGGCCGAGGACAGCATTCCGCAATGAAGCTTCGCATCGATACCCTGTTTGGCCGCATCGCGCTGCTGATCGCGGCCGTGTTGGTGATCAGCCACTTTTCGTGGCTGGCCATCCTACGCATGGACCGGCGCCAGCAGCAGATCGACTATTCGGTCGAGCAGATGATCTTCCAGCTCGACAGTATCCAGCGGGCGCTCGATGCGACGCCGCCGTTGCCCCTGCCGAGCCTGGTGGAGGTGGCGGATGCCTCCACCGCCGACGAGCACGCCTCCGTTCCGCAGGCCGGCCGGGCGCGCCGGCTGGTGGAGCAGTTCACGCGGCGCCTGCCGCCGGGTACCGAGGTGCGGCTTGAGGACGAACTGTCCACGCCGCGGCTGTGGATCAAGCTTCCCAAGCGTAATCGATGGATCGCCATGCCGATCTTGTTCGTGCACAACCCGCCGCCGGACAATCGACTGTTGCCGGGCGTGGTGCTGGTGGTAGGGATAGCGATCATCTTCGCATTGCTGATCGCGTGGCAGATCCAGCGCCCTGTGCGGGATATGGCCGAGGCGGCGGAGAAGCTGTCGCGCCAGCAACTGGTGTCGCCGCTGCGCGAGCGCGGACCGCATGAACTGCGGCAACTGATCGAGCGTTTCAATCGCATGGTCGCAGACCTCGTGCGCATCGATCAGGAACGCAACACAATGCTGGCCGGCATCGCGCACGACCTGAAAACCCCGCTCGCGCGCCTACGATTGCGTGCGGAGATGCTGTCGGATCCGAAGGCCGCTGCCGGCGTGACGCGCGATGTGGAGTCGATGTCGGCGATCGTCGAGCAGTTCCTGACCTTCGCGCAAAGCAGCGAGCCTACCGCGCGGCCCGTGCCGGTGGACAAGCGTATCGGCGAACTGGCGGCATCCTTGCAGGAGCAGGACAGGAAGGTGGTGCTGGAACTGAACGCGGGCGATGGCTTCCGCATGATCGCCACTCAGCTCGACCGGATCATCGGCAATCTCGTCGACAACGCCTACGCCTACGGTGAGCCGCCGGTGTGTGTGGCCACGAGCCGCACGCAGGAAGGCTGGAAGCTGATTGTTGAGGATGAGGGACCGGGGATTCCGGATGACGCGATCGAACGCGTGACGATGCCGTTCGTGCGGCTCGATCCGGCACGTGGCGGCAATGCGCATTCGGGATTGGGCCTGGCGATCGTCGATCGCCTGGTGCGGCAGGCCGGCGGACGCCTGTCCATTGCCAACCGCGAGGAAGGCGGCCTGCGCGTGGAAATGGTGTTTCCGTTCGCGGCCATGGCGCAGGCGGCTTGATGCGATAAATCTGCCGATGGTTTTCCCCCTCTTCCACGAATGGGAGAGGGGAGCACAGCTTGTGCTTCAGACGTTCAAACCTTCTTCTTCTCCCCGATCCGGCTTTCCTTGCCCGCCAGCAGCTTTGCGATATTGGCGCGGTGGCGCGCGATCAGCAGCACGCTGATCACCAGGATCGCGCCGGCCATGATGTCCACGCCATTCATCAGTACATAGAAGAACGGCGCGAAGATCGCCGAGATCAGCGCGGCCAGCGACGAATAGCGGAAGAAGAACGCGATGATCAGCCACGTGGCCAGCGTGCCGGCGCCGAGAATCGGATCGATGGCGAACAGGATGCCGGCGGCCGTGGCCACGCCCTTGCCGCCCGCGAAGCGATGGTAGAGCGGGAACAGGTGGCCGAGGAACACGGCCAGCGCCACCAGCGCGATGCCGGTCTCGTCCACGCCGTATGCCGGGCCGAAGTGCTTGGCCAGCAGCACCGCCGCCAGGCCTTTCAGCGCGTCGCCGATCAGCGTGAAAATGGCCGCCTTCTTGTTGCCGGTGCGCAGCACGTTCGTGGCGCCGGGGTTGCCGGAGCCATAGCTGTGCGGATCGGGTAGGCCCATGACTTTGCTGACCACGACGGCGAATGACACCGATCCGATCAGGTAAGCGATGACGGCAAATAGCAGGTTGATCATTTCTGTGGGAATAAGGCTAGGAATTTCAGGCTGGCGCGATTGTAGCGCGGCGCCGGGTCATCCAACTCCGTGACTTTCCCCTATACGCGGACGCGGCGTTAGTCCGGCAGCGCGCATTCCACCGGCTTGGCGTCAACCAGCGCCTCCAGTACCGCCGGCGCGACGCTGACCAGGTATCCACGGCGGCCGCCATTGATGTAGATCTTGTCCAGCGTCAATATCGACGCCTCGACATAGACCGGCATTTTCTTCTTCGTGCCGAAGGGCGACGTGCCGCCAACCATATAGCCGCTGTGGCGCTGCGCCACGTCGGGCTTGCATGGCTGCACGCTCTTGGCGCCGATCTGCCGTGCGAGATTCTTGGTCGACACCGAGCAGTCGCCATGCATCAGCACGATCAGCGGCTTGGCCGCTTCGTCTTCCATTACCAGTGTCTTGACCACGTCGTGCTCGGGCACGCCGAGCTGACGTGACGATTCGCCCGTGCCGCCGTGGTCGACGTAGTCGTAGGTGTGCTCGCCGAACGTGACGCCGTGCTTGCGCAGCATTTGCGTGGCGGGGGTTTCGGAGACGTGCTTGCTCTTGCTCATATCGCGTGGTCGGTCGCGCGGGTCAGCCGCGCGGATGGTGATGCAGGTGCAGTTCGCGCAGGCGCTCGCGCGCGACGTGCGTGTAGATCTGCGTGGTGGAGATATCGGCGTGCCCCAGCAGCAGCTGCACCACGCGCAGGTCGGCGCCGTGATTAAGCAGGTGCGTGGCAAAGGCGTGCCGGAGCGTATGCGGGGAGAGCGGGGCGTGAATGCCCGCGTCACGCGCGTGTTTCTTGATCAGGTGCCAGAACGTCTGGCGCGTCATGCCCTCGCCGCGCTGCGTGACGAAGAGTTCGTCGCACGCGCGGCCCGCCAGCAACGTGGGGCGCGCATCGGACAGGTAGCGATGCAGCCAGTCGCCGGCCTGCGCGCCGAATGGCACCAGCCGCTCCTTGTTGCCCTTGCCGCCAACCACGCGCGCCACGCCTTCATTCAGGCCGACTTCGATGGTCTTCATGTTCGTGAGCTCGGACACGCGCAGCCCGCTCGCATACATCAGTTCGAGCATGGTGCGGTCCCGCAGGCCCAGCGGCGTTTCGATATCGGGGGCTTCCAGCAGCGCCACCACCTGTGCCTCGGACAGCGTCTTCGGGAACCGGGGTGGCTGCTTGGCGGGGCGCAGCAGCAGGCAGGGGTCGGCCTCGATCATGTGCTCGCGCAGGGCCCACTGATAGAAACGGCGGAACACAGTCAGGCGGCGATTGGCCGAGGAAGCGCGCGTCTCCAGGTGACGCGCGGCGAAGTATCCGGAAAGCGCGGTGTCGTCGACGCCCAGTAACGCCGTGGTGCCGGACTCGTGCAGCCAGCGCGCCAGCATGGCCAGGTCGCGCCGGTAGGCGTCGATCGTATTGCGTGCCAGGCCATCTTCGAGCCACAACGCATCGCAGAACCGGTCGACCAGCGACAGGTCGCCATCGAGTGCCGCCGTCATAGCAGCATCGCGCCTTCATGGCGCAGCAGCCAGCGCTTCACGCCCAGATGGAATCCTTCCTCGCCATGATGCGCGAAGCCGCCGAGTCCGTTGGCCGCCACCACGCGATGGCACGGCACCACGATCGGAAACCAGTTCTGTCCGCAGGCCTGGCCCACGGCGCGCGGCATGCTCTGCAGCGATTTCGCGATGGTGCCGTAGGTCGTCAGGCCGCCACGCGGCACCGCGCTGATGGCCGCCCAGACTTTGCGCTGGAAGTCCGTGCCACGCCGTGCCAGCGGCAGGTCGAACACGGTGTCTGCATTGGCGTAGTAGGCGTCGAGCTGTTCCGCCACGCGCTTTGTCAACGCGCTGGTTGGCGGGACCTCGGCAAAGCTGTCGGGCAGATAGACGATTTCGTGAACCTGCGTGCCATCGACACGTACGCCGACCTTGCCAAATGGCGCGGGCAGGACGGCATCGAAGTGATGTTGCATGGTGGATGGCGGGATAACGTGGCGATGAGCGATTTTATGCTGATTCCAGATGCATATCGAATGCAATGGGACTACCCGCCCGCTCGGCGGGGGCAGACAGGGGAAGAACGCTGGTGCCGCGTCTGTCAGGCGCAACAAAAAAGGACCTCCGTGGAGGTCCTTTCTCGCTACCTGCGGATACCCGCTTATTGCTCGAGCTTGATGTTCTGAACCTTCACCAGGTTCTTCATCTTGTCGAATTCCTTCTTGATTTCGGCAGCGTGCTGCGCCGGCGTATTGCCCGACGGTTCGGCGCCAGCCGCCTGCAGGCGCTGGACGAAGGCCTTGTCCTGCAGCGCCTTCACCACCGCGGCGTTGAGCTTGTTGATGACGTCGTCAGGCGTGCCGGCCGGGGCAACCAGACCGTACCAGGCCGGGTCGTTCGGCTCCTTCAGGCCCATTTCGCCGAAGGTCGGCACGTCAGGCAGCCCCTCGACGCGCTTGTTCCAGGCCACCACGATCGGGCGCAGCTTGCCGGCCTTGATGTACGGCATCGACGACGGCAGGTTGTCCACCATGATCGGCACCTGGCCAGCCAGTACGTCGTTCAGTGCAGGGCCCGCGCCACGGTACGGAATGTGCACCATGAACGTCTTGGTCGAGACTTTGAACTGCTCGCCGAGCATGTGGCCGAAGCCGCAGGTGCCCGACGACGCGTACGAGTACTTGCCCGGGTTGGCCTTCAGCACCGCCAGGAACTCCTTGTAATCCTTGGCCGGGAAGTTCGGGTTCACGGCGATCACATTGGCCACGTTGGCCACGTTGGCGATGGGCTTGAAGTCCTTGATCGGGTCGTAGGAGAGCTTCGGGTTGCACGCCGGGTTCACCGCCATCGTCGACACGGTGGAGATGCCGATCGTGTAGCCGTCCGGTGCTGCCTTGGCGATCGAGTCGGCGCCAATCGAGCCACCCCCGCCCGCGCGGTTTTCCACCACGACCGTCTGGCCCAGGATGCGGCTCATCTGATCCGCCACGCCACGGCCGACGATGTCGGTGGTGCCGCCCGGCGCGAACGGAATGATCAGGCGGATCGGCTTGGTCGGATAGTTGCTCTGCGCGTGAGCCACCGACGCCACGGAGGCAGCCGCCGCGACGGCAGCGATCAATGCGGTTTTGCGAGCTTGCATGAGGAAAGGATCTCCCGTACGTGAAAGCCGGGCGGATCACGCCCGGGGTTGGAATCGCCGGCGTGCCTCGCGCGGATTTGCGCGGCACGGCGGCGTGCGTGGGTCAGCCGCCCAGCAGGCCGCGCTTGAGGTTGCGGTCTACCGGGTGGTCGCCCAGGAAAATGCGCAGTACGGCCTGGTAGAAGTCTTCGCCGGCAATGGCCTGGCCGCGTGGGATGCCGTTCAGCGCCACCACGGTGCCGCCTTCGGGCGTGAAGTCGAAATTGATGATGTCGCCACGGTGCGCGGCGCCCATCTCGGTCATGGTCTGCTGGAGCTGCGCCAGGCGATCGGCCAGCATTCTCATCTGCAGCTCGGAATGGTTCTCGCGCAAGCCTTCGTTGAGCGCCTTGATGAACGATTCCGCCTCCACTTCCCGCAGCACGCGCAGTTGCAGCCGCTTGGGCCCGCGCGTGGCCAGCGCCACCGTTGCATTGCGCGCGCGTTCGGGCAGGTACAGGCCCGCTACATAGCCCTTGATCACGAATACCGAGCGCAAACCGGCGCCGTTGAGCGCCAGTTCCTTGCCGCCGAGCCGCGTCGCGTCGTCGAAGCGAACCCCCTCGATGACCATCGCCGATGCAGGTGGCATCAGCGTCCAAAGCGCCAGCGTCGCGCACAGCGTGGCGGCGAAACGGCGGGAAAGGGCGGTCGTACGGGAGGGAGACTTCAGGGACTTCATGGTGCGACGGGCGGCGGGCAAACCGCGGGCGAGACGAAATACAGCGTGCCATGCTGCCGGAATTCTGAAAAAATACCCATCCGTATCTGCCCTAGGCTGCACATTTCATGATGCAAGGCAAACGAGCAGATGTGATGAAAACGACAAAACAAACGAGACAATGTCTTCCGCACTCCTGCTGGTCCCGGATTTCAGCCTGATTTTGATTGGCTGGCTGCTGGTTCGATACACCCCATTCGACCGCGGTTTCTGGGCCGGAGTGGAGCGTCTGGTCTACTTCGTCCTGTTCCCGGCGCTGCTGCTGCAATCGACGAACAGCGCCAAATTCGACTTCTCGTCGACGTCCGCCATGCTCGGCCTGGCCCTGCTCACGATGGTCTTCGGCATGGCCACCGGCTATCTGGTCAAGTGGGTGTTGAGGCCGGCCCCGGCGGATTTCGCCTCGGGCCTGCAGACAGCCTTCCGTTTCAATTCCTACATTGGCCTGGCCTTGGCCGCGCGGCTTGGCAATGGCGAGGGCCTGGCGCTGATGGCGCTGGTCGTCGGGGTGACGGTGCCGCTGTGCAACGTCGTGGCGGTGTGGGCGCTGGCGAAACATGGCGAGGCGCGTGTGCTGCGCGAACTGGTCCGGAATCCGCTGATCCTGGCCACGGCCACCGGGCTGGTCACGAACCTGCTGGGCCTGCATCCGCCCGAGGTGGTGGCGATGACGCTGAACCGGCTTGGTTCAGCTTCCACCGCGCTCGGGCTGATGACCGTCGGCGCGGGGCTGCAGATGAGCGGGGCTACCGGCACGGCCGGCCCGATGGCGTGGTGGAGCGGCGTGAAGCTGCTTGCCATGCCCTGTTTCGCGTGGCTGGTGGGCAAGTATCTGCCGCTGACCCCATTGCAGTACCAGATCGTGGTGGTCTATGCGTCGCTGCCCACGGCATCGAGTTCGTACATCCTGGCCGTGCGCATGGGCGGCAATGGTCCGATGGTGGCGGCGACGATTTCCGCGATGACTGTCGTGGCGATCGTGACCACGCCGGTGTGGCTGTCGCTGGTGAGCTAGCGGCCTGGCCGCCTAGCCGCGCTCAGGGGCCCGGTCCTGCGCGAGCGCCCATTCGATATGCTCGCGCACCAATGGCGTGGCCGCATCGAGCCGCGCGCGGAGTGAGGCACGGATGCGTTCGGCCAGCGCCGGATCGTTCACCGCCGCGGCGCGCAGGCTGTTGCCGAGGCCCACGGCCAGGTTGCGCAGCCAGCGTTCATGACCGATCCGCCGGATCGGGCTGCCTTCGAGCCGCTGGTTGAATTCTGCTTCGCTCCAATCGAATAGTGTTGCCATGTCGGGCGCGTCGAAGCCATTGCGCACGTCGAAGTCCGGCAACGTGGCGCGATGAGCGAACTTGTTCCAAGGGCACGTCAGTTGGCAATCGTCGCAACCATAGACGCGATTGCCCATCGGCGCGCGCAGGTCTTCGGGAATAGCGCCCTTGTGTTCGATCGTCAGATAGGAAATGCAACGCCGCGCATCCACCAGATAGGGCTCCACGATGGCCTGGGTCGGACAGATGTCAATGCAGCGGCGGCAGTTGCCACAGTGCGGGGCCTCGGCCGAATCGGCGGGCAACGGGATATCGACGAGGATCTCGCCGAGAAAGAACATCGAACCACCATCGCGGTCGAGCAGCAGCGTGTGCTTGCCGCGCCAGCCCAGGCCACCCTGGCTGGCCAGCGCCACTTCCATGACCGGGGCCGAATCGGTGAAGACGCGGTAGCCAAACGCGCCGATCGCGGTCTCGATACGGGCCGCCAGCTGCTGCAGCCGGTTGCGGAGTACCTTGTGATAGTCGCGGCCACGTGCGTAAAGCGAGATCACGGCAGTCGAGGGGTCGTCGAGGCGGGCGAGTTCGTGTCGGCGCCAGCCGTCGTCACGCTGCATGGGCAGATAGGGCATGCGCGCGACGATGGCGCGCACGGTGCCGGGCACCAGTTCGGCCGGGCGGGCGCGCTTTGTGCCGTGGTTGGCCATATAATCCATGTCGCCGTGGTAGCCCGCCTGCAACCACGCCAACAGGCCCGCTTCGGCGTGCCGCAGATCGACATCGGCGATGCGGATCGCATCGAATCCGAGCTCCCCCCCCCAGGCACGAATCTGTGCCACCAGCGACGCCAGAGAGTCCCTGGCAGCTTGCGGGGACGACGTGGACGGCACCGGAACGGGGTCTTTCGCGGGGGAGGAGGCGGGAACTGCTCGGTCGATCATTCCTGAATTGTACGCAATGCCCCTGCTCGAAGAACGCATTCTGCCGCTACCGGACGAAGCCGCCACCGAACGGTTTGGCGCGGCGCTGGCCACCGCCGCGCGCGCGATGCCGCCGCGCACGATCCATCTGCAGTTGTCCGGAGACCTTGGCGCGGGCAAGACCACGCTGACGCGTGCCGTGCTGCGCGCGCTCGGACACGTCGGCAAGGTGCGTAGCCCCACCTACACGCTGTGCGAACCCTATGAAGTGCTGCGTGCCGATGGATCGCCGCTGACGGTCTACCACTTCGATCTCTATCGCTTCGCCGACCCCGAGGAGTGGATCGACGCAGGATTTCGCGACTGTTTTGCCGAACCGGCGCTCAATCTCGTGGAGTGGCCGGAAAAGGCGGGCCGCCTGCTGGGGGAACCTGACCTCCATGTGTTGCTCCAATCGGACAATCGTGTCTCACATTGGGCCGATAACGGGGCCGATGCGGGCGCGGATCGCCGCATGGCAACGCTGCGCGCCTATACTCCCACTGGACTTACCCTGCTGAACGCATGCTGATCAAGCGACTCGCAACCGACCGACCCGATGGACCCGACGGACTGCTGAAGGCCCGCCGCAAATGGATGGCGCAGGCGCTGAAAGTCAGTGCCGGTACGGTCGTATTGACCATCGCCGGGCCGCAGATCGCCTTTGGCGCCGGCATTGTCGCGGTGCGGGTGTGGCCGGCCGAGGACTACACGCGGGTAACCATCGAGTCCGACGAGCGCCTGGTGGCCGTGCACCAGATGATCCGCAACCCGGACCGTCTCGTGGTCGACATCGACGGGCTCGACCTGTCGCCGACGCTGCGCGAACTCGTGGCGAAGATCACGCCGAACGATCCGTATATCCAGTCCGTGCGCGTGGGACAGAACCGCCCGCGCGTGGTGCGGATGGTGTTCGACCTCAAGGAAGACGTCTCGCCGCAGGTGTTCACGCTTGCGCCGATCAGCGACTACCGCAATCGTCTCGTATTCGACCTGTATCCGGTCAATCCGCCCGATCCGCTCTGGAAGCTCGTGCGTGATACCGAGGACAAGCAGCGGCGATTCGCCGCCGCGCCGCCGCCTGCTGGTACCGATGGTGTGTCCGGCGCGCCCGCTGGTGCGGAAGAGGATGCAATCGGCGCGATTGTGCGCAAGTTCGAGGATCGGGACCAGCTTCCGTCGCCGACTACCGCTCCGCCACCCGCATTGGCCGGCGTCAAGCCCAGGCCCCCCCTGCCGTCTCCCGCGCCCGTGGCGCCGCCGCCGACGGCGCGGACCAATCTGCCGCCACCCAGCGAATTCAAGATGCGCCGCCTGCTGACCGTGGCCATCGATCCCGGCCATGGTGGTGAAGACCCGGGGGCGATAGGTGCCGCGGGATCGCGCGAGAAGGATGTCGTGCTGCAAATCGCCACGCGCCTGCGCGCGAAGATCGACGCGCAGCCCAATATGCGCGCGATGATGACGCGCGATTCGGACTTCTTCGTGCCGCTCAACGTGCGCGTGCAAAAGGCCCGCCGCGTGCAGGCGGACCTGTTCGTGTCGATTCACGCCGACGCTTTCCTGTCTCCCGAGGCGCGTGGGGCATCGGTGTTCGCGTTGTCCGAACGCGGCGCGTCAAGCTCGGCCGCGCGCTGGCTGGCCAACAAGGAAAACAATGCCGATCTGATCGGCGGTGCCAATATGGGCAACAAGGATGCCCAGGTGGCGCGCGTGCTGCTGGACTTGTCCACAACGGCACAGATCAACGACAGCATGCAGGTAGGCAGGTCCGTGCTGCAGGAGATCGGTGGGATCAACAAGCTGCACAAGGGCAGCGTGGAGCAAGCGGGATTTGCGGTGCTCAAGGCGCCGGATATTCCGTCGATCCTGATCGAGACCGCGTTCATCAGCAATCCCGAGGAAGAGCGCAAGCTCAACGACGACAGCCATCAGGAGCAACTGGCCAACGCCATCCTGCGAGGCATCAAGGCGTACTTCGCGCGCAATCCGCCGCTGTCGAAGAATCCATCGGTGTGATGGTCGAAGGTGGTCAATGCGGCAGCGGGCCACCCTTCACCATGCAAAAAGAAAACGGCGCCTGGGGCGCCGTTTTCATTTGATCAACGAGCCTGCCTCAGGCACGCATTAGGCACGTCTCAGGCACGCACCGCCTCACGCGTTTCCACGTCATCGCGGTTTGCGTACCGTGCGGCGATGACCGAGCAGACAATCAGTTGGAGCTGGTGATAGACCATCAGCGGCAGCACCAGCAGGCCCAGGGCCGGATGACCGGCGAACAGAATCTTGGCCATCGGGATACCGTTGGCAAGGCTCTTCTTCGAGCCGCAGAACACGGCCGTGATTTCATCTTCCACCGAAAAGCCCAGGCGACGCGCCGTGAACGTGGTGGTGCCCAGAATCACGAACAGCAGGACGGCCGCGATACCCATCACTGCGCCGATGGTCTGCCAGTGGTACTGGTGCCAGAGGCCAGCAGCGGTGGCGTCGCAGAACGACGAGTAGACGATCAGCACGATCACACCACGGTCGATCTTGTTGGTGATCTGCTTCTTCTTGGCCAGCCAGTTGCCAATCAACGGGCGCGCGGCCTGACCCAGCGCGAACGGCAGCAGCAGTTGCAGCGCCACGCCCATCAGCGCGCGACCCAGCGGCATCGACGCGCCGCTGGCGCTGATCACCAGGCCCATCAGCAACGGGGTCAGCGCCATGCCGATCAGGCCCGAGATCGTGGCGTTGAAGATGGCGCCGGGCACGTTGCCACGTGCCATCGACGTCATCGCCACCGACGACGATACCGTGGACGGCAGTGCGCACAGATAGAACACGCCCAGCAGCAACTCGGGCGGCAGCGTGTTGCGCAGCGACAGCATCAGCAGCACGCCGACGATCGGGAACACGATATACGTGAAAGACTGCACGAAGACATGCAGACGCCAATGCTTGGCACCCGCTACCAGCTTGTCGCGCGACAATGCGGCGCCGTGCAGGAAAAACACCAAGGCGACACCGAGATTGGTGACCACGCCAAGGCGCAGCGGGCCGTCACCGGTTCCGATTTCAGGGGCAATCAGCGCGATGCCGATAGCGGTCAGCATGATCAGCACGAACCCGTCGATCAGGTCGTAGATCTTTTTGAAGGGGGCGAGAATGGCGGACATTGATAGGGATAGTGCGTAAGGGTTTCCGCTTGGTATTGGACCCTCGTCCTGTCTAGAATGCAAATTCATTTATTTCATTCATTCATTTCAACGTTGCATGAATTACACACTGCGGCAGTTGCGGGTCTTTCTGGCGGTGGCGGGGCATGGCAGTTTCAGCCGGGCAGCGGATGCCGTCGGGCTGACGCAGCCGGCGGTCAGTCGGGGTGTTGCCGAGCTTGAAGAGGCACTTGGCGTACGTCTGCTGGATCGTACGACTCGGGAAGTCGTGCTGACGGAGGCTGGAACGGCACTGGTACCAGCGCTGGAGCGGCTGCTGGGCCAGCTTGACGACACCCTGGAAGAGACACGGCAGTCCGGCGAACGCTATCGCGGCCGGGTTGTGATAGCCAGTGCGCCGACGATCTCGGCGCGACTAATGCCGATGTATGTGGCGGCCTGCGCGAGCCAGTATCCCGATATCCGGTTGTTCGTGCGCGACAACGTCCAGGCCGACGGCCTCGAGCAGATCCGCGCCGGCGCGGTCGATTTCGGGGTGTTGATCGATCCGATGGCGCGCGAGGGGCTGACTATCGCGCCGCTCGCCACCGATCCGTTCTGTTTCGTATGTCGGCGCGACCATCCACTGGCCGAGGCGGATTCGGTGCCCTGGACCGCGTTGCACGGCGAGCGCCTGGTGCTGCTCGATTTTGCCTCCGGCAGCCGGCCGTTGATCGACCGGATCTTCGCTCGTCATGGCGCGGTGCCGCAGGTGGTGCAGGAACTCGGGCACTCCGCCAGCGTATTCGGCATGGTGGAGGCGGGGATCGGCGCGTCGGTCCTGCCGTCCTTCTCGTTGCCGTTGCCCGAGGCGTCCCCGCTGGTCTCGAAGCCGCTGACGCCGCGCGAGGAACGCAGCATCGTCATGGTCCGTCGCGAGGACCGGTCGCTGTCACCGGCGGCGGCTGCGGTCTGGAACATGGTCCAGACCATGCCGATCCCGGCCGAAACCGCGACCGGCTGACTGCGACGGGCGAGGGGAGGGCTGAGGGGAGGGCTGTTACGCGCGGGGAGAGGCGGCCAACATTGCCGCTTCCAGCGCAAAGCTGCCGTCGGGCTGCACGCGATAGCGATCACAAACTTCGGCTGGCGCCTTTTCCCACAGGTGGCGGATCGCGGCTGCCGCAACTTCTGGCGTGCGCATCCGGGCCACCCAGCTGGTGAATTCGATGTCGATGCGCCAGACCGGCGACACCTCTACCTGGAATCCGGCTGCCTCGAACATTTGCGTCCACACGGTCGGCGTGTAGTCGCGGATGTGCGATGGGTCGCGCAGCAATTCCACGGATTGCAGCCATGTATCGCAAAGCGGGTCCTCGGCGCCGACGATGTCGATCAGCACTACCTTGCCGTTCGGCTTCAGCACGCGCTGGATTTCACGCAGCGCGGCGGGGACGTCGCGCCAGTGGTGGGCACTCATGCGTGAGACCACGGCGCAGAAGCTGGCGTCGTCGAACGGCAGTTGCTCGGCGGCACCCTGCTGCGTCTTGACGTTGCCCAGGCCGCGATCGCGTGCCGCACCTGCCACGACTTCGAGCATTGCCGCCGACAGGTCGTAAGCCACCACTTCGTTGGCAACCGTTGCAGCAGCAAAGCTCGCGTGGCCTGCGCCGCAGCCCAGGTCGAGCACGCGGCTATGCGCCACGGGCTTCAGGTAAGCCAGCGCTTGCTTGAGTTGTTCGAGATCGGCGCCTTGAGCATGGACAGCACTGGTCAGGTAGGCATTGGCGGTGGCGCCGAACTGGGCGGCGACGAGTTCCTGTTGTTGCATGGGGTGCCTCGATTCTTGTCGGATTGGCGATGGGGATTGCCCGGGCCCGGGGGTTCACGTACTGTAGATGCGGTCTTTTCCCGGTACAAGTCACAGATTTATCCTGGTATAAGCACCACCAGCCATGTCTATCGAACCCACTCAAGTCAGTCGCGAGGCCGAACTCGGCGCATTTCTGCGCACCCACCGAGAGCGGCTGACGCCAAGCGACGTCGGCCTGCCGCCGGGCCGCAGGCGCCGCACACCGGGATTGCGGCGCGAGGAAGTTGCGCAGCTTTCGGGATTGAGTGCCACATGGATCACGTGGCTGGAGCAGGGGAGACCGGTGGCGATGTCCGTGCGCGCGCTGGGCAGTCTGGCCGAGGCCCTGCGACTGTCTCGCGCTGAACGCGCCTATCTGTTCGCGCTGGCTGGCAAGCCCGAACCGCGCCAGGATGCCGAGCCCGCCGTGCCCGTCGCACTGCTTGCGAGCGTTCAGGCAATCTCGGGGCCTGCCTATCTGCTGGATCGCCAATGGACCGCCCGGGCATGGAATGCAGCGGCCGCCGACCTGTTCGTCGGCTGGCTCGATGCTGCGTCCGGAGAGCGGAACCTGCTGCGAGCGATGTTCCTGCCGACGGCGTTGCAGGCGTTGGTGGAGGATTGGCCGCACCGCGCCGCACGGCTCGTGGCCGAGTTTCGTGTCCACAGCTTGCGTCATGCCGAAGATCCGCCGACACGCGCACTGATCGAGCGGCTCATGGAAGACAGCCCCGCGTTCGCGGCGGCCTGGCGTTCGCAGGACGTCGACGAGCGCCAAGGCGGCCGGCGCGGGTTTCATCACCCGATGCGCGGCCTGGTCTACTTCGAGCAACTCACGCTGGTACCCCCGGCTGCACCGGGGATGATGCTGGTGATGCTGCTGCCGGAAACACCCTGATTCGGCGCGATTCGCCGCGAGTCGCCCTGCATCGCGCGACGCGCGGGCTTACTTCGGCTGCATGCGGATTGCACCATCCAGGCGGATCACTTCGCCATTCAACATCGTATTGCCGATGATCGACTGGACCAGCTTGGCGTACTCCGCGGGGCGGCCCAGGCGCGGCGGGAACGGCACCATCTTGCCGAGCGCCTCTTGCACCTCTGGCGGCATCCCGAGCAGCATCGGTGTTTCGAACAACCCCGGGGCGATGGTCAGGCAGCGCACGCCGTCGCGGGAAAGATCGCGCGCGATGGCCAGCGTCATGCCCACCACGCCGCCCTTCGATGCCGCATACGCAGCCTGGCCGATCTGGCCATCGAACGCGGCCACCGAGGCCGTATTGATGATCACGCCGCGTTCGCCTTCGGCATCGGGAGTGTTCTGGACCATCTCCGCGGCGGCGAGGCGAATCATGTTGAAGGTGCCGATCAGGTTGACGCGGATGGTCTTCTCGAACGCATCGAGCGGATGCGGTCCGTTCTTGCCGACCGTCTTGGCGGCCACGGCGATACCCGCGCAGTTGACCAGCCCGGAGAGCCGGCCAAGCTTCCGCGCGGCATCCACGGCCGCCTGACCGTCGGCCTCCGACGCCACGTCGCATTTGACGAACTGCCCGCCGAGCTCCGTGGCCAGCGCCGTGCCCGCGGCTTCGTTGAGGTCGGCAATCACGACCTTGCCGCCCGCAGCCGCCAGCATGCGCGCCGTGCCCGCGCCGAGCCCGGATGCGCCGCCCGTGACAATGAATACGTTGCCCTGAATGTCCATGCGCCTGTCTCCTCGTTGTGAATGCCGTTTACGTTAACGTCAATTGGAGGCTATTGTACGAACCGCGCGAACCGATCGGCAAATAAAAAAGCGGCCCGGTTGCCCAGGGCCGCTTCTTCTTGATGCTGAAAGCGCTTCGCGACTTACTTCAGCGCGTCGAACACGCTTGCCGTGATCTTGTCGACTTCGCCAAGACCCGCGATCTTGCGGTACTTCGGCGGCGATACCTTCGCCGAGGCATCGCCGTTGGCGGCCCAGTTCGAGTAGTAGTCGACCAGCGGACGGGTTTGCTGCGAGTACACGTCCAGGCGCTTGCGCACCGTCTCTTCCTTGTCGTCGTCGCGCTGGATCAGTGCTTCGCCCGTTTCGTCGTCGACCATGTCGGCCTTCGGCGGGTTGAACTTGACGTGGTATGTCCGGCCCGACGCCACATGCACGCGGCGGCCGCTCATGCGCTCGATGATGGCGTCGAACGGCACGTCGATTTCCAGCACGTAGTCGATCGCCACGCCGGCTTCCTTCATTGCCTCGGCCTGCGGAATCGTGCGCGGGAAACCATCGAACAGGTAGCCCTTTTCGCAATCAGGCTGCTTAAGACGGTCTTTCACCAGGCCGATAATGATGTCATCCGACACCAGTCCGCCCGCGTCCATCACCTTCTTGGCTTCGATGCCCAGCGGCGTGCCCGCCTTCACCGCGGCGCGCAGCATGTCGCCCGTGGAGATTTGCGGAATGCCGAACTTCTCGCAGATGAACTTGGCTTGCGTGCCTTTGCCGGCGCCAGGTGCGCCCAACAGGATCAAACGCATTTACGGGTCCTCAAGGTATTTGAATTCGGTCTGGCGGGAGGGATGGAAGGAGGGTACCGCCGCAACTTGACGCAGGACTTACGCGGTCAGGCCAGACTGTGCGAGTCGAGCCATGTGCCGGAGTCAGGTCATGCTCGACGCGCCGGGCGCGCAGCAGGTGCCAGCGGGCACGCGCGCATCCGGTCGGGCTCGATCTCTATCTCCCCACCGAGTCTTTGTGAAGAGCGGCGAACGCGCCTCACGGACTCTGTTTCGGCAAGCATTATGCCATGGGCCGTACGGATTCGGCCCCCGCCGAAGTTGCAGCAGTGTGAACTTCAGCGGGCGAATGTTGTCACGGCCCTTCCTGAGCCATGCCCTGCACCCATAGCGCACGCACGCGTTCCAGGTCCGCCGGTGTGTCCACGCCCGGCGCCGGTGCAGCCGCCGTCACCATGACGCCGATCCGCTCGCCATGCCACATGGCACGCAGTTGCTCGAGCGCTTCGGTCTGTTCGACCGGCGCGACCGCCAACGTCGGGAAGCGGCGCAGGAAGCCCGCGCGATAGGCATAGATGCCGATGTGACGCAGCACCGGCATGGCCGGCAGCGGGACTTGCGCGGTGGCCGCGGGCTGGGCCGGCACGGCAGACCAGGCATCGCGTGCCCACGGAATCGGCGCGCGCGAGAAATAGAGCGCGCGGCCCGCGTTGTCGCAGACCACTTTCACCACGTTCGGGTTGAATACTTCGGCCACGTCGTCCAGCGGATGCGCTGCCGTGGCGATCGCGCAGTCAGTGTGAGCCGCCAGATGCAGCGCGACTTCGTCGATCAGCGTCGGCTCGATCAGCGGCTCGTCGCCCTGTACGTTGACGACGATCGCGTCATCGGCCAGCCCGAGCTGTGCCGCCACTTCCGACAGCCGGTCGGTGCCGGACTGATGGTCGGCACGCGTGAGCACGGCTTCGACGCCATGCGCGGCGCAGGCCTGCGCAACTTCCTGGGAGTCCGTTGCCACCACGGTGCGCTGGGCCGACGACGCGTGGGCGCGTTCAGCCACGCGCACGATCATCGGATGGCCGCCGATGTCGGCCAGCGGCTTGTTTGGCAGCCGCGTGGAGGCGAGGCGGGCAGGGATGACAACGGTAAAGGTCGGGATGCTCATCGTGCGACCTTTGCCCATCAATTGCCGGCCGGCGCCGAGGGTTCCACCGGTACCACACGGCCCGGCACGGTCTGGCGCGCTTCGTCCGCCAGCATGACCGGAATGCCATCACGGATCGGGTAGGCCAGCTTGTCGGCGTGGCAGATCAGTTCCTGGGCGGCGCGATCGTATTCCAGTTTGCCCTTGCACAGCGGGCAAACGAGGATTTCAAGCAGCCGGTTGTCCATCTTGGTGTTCCTTGTCGAGACCGTCGGCCATCCCGGTGGCGGTGGATTGCCCCACGGTGACGGGTGTGGCGATGGCCGGGTTGCGCGCCTGCACGACGCGGCGGATTTTATCGATCAGGCCCGCGTCGATCACGGGCGTGGTGGGGACGACCCAGATACGCGGGTCGTCGAAGCGCTCGCATTTTACGGCATCCTTCTCGGTGATCAGGATCACGTCGGCTTCGAGCGCGGCAGGATTGTCCGCGAACGGGTCCTGCACGAAATCGTAATGGTCCGGCAGCGGCAGCGTGGCGGGGGATAGCCCCGCCTGACGCAGGCTGGCGAAGAAGCGTTCCGGGTGGCCGATGCCGGCTGCCGCCAGCACCCGCTTGTCCGCGAACTTGGACACGTCGCACGACATCGTCGGATCGTTGAGTTGCCAGGCTTCGTCGAGCTCCAGGCGCATGCCGTAGACGTCGGGTTTGTCTGGCGTGGCGCGGAAATTCGGATCGTTGATCAGCGTGGCGTCGCGTGGCCGGGTCAGCGGTTCGCGTAGCGGGCCGGCCGGCAGCATCATGCCGTTGCCGCCCATGCGCGTGTCGAACATTACGATCTCGAAGTCCCGCTGGAGCTTGTAGTGCTGCAGGCCATCATCGAGCAGTAGTACGTTGACGCCGGGATGCGAGACGAGCATGGCCTGCGTGCACAGGGCGCGGTCCGGGAAGACCCACACCGGGACGTCCGCGGCGCGTGCGATCAGCAGCGGCTCGTCGCCGACGTCGGCGGCCTTCGAGGTCGGCTTGACGCGGCGCGGGTGGTTCAGCTTCACGCCGTAGCCACGCGAAACCACGCCCGGGCGCAGGCCGGCTTCCGCCAGCGCATGGGCCAGCGCGATCACGGCCGGGGTCTTGCCGGTGCCGCCCACGGTCACGTTGCCAACCACGATGACCGGCATCGGCAGACGGGTCGACTTGAACCATCCCTGTTGATAGCCGTACCGGCGAATGCGCGCGATCAGGCCGAACAGCAGCGACAGCGGCCACATGAGCCAGGTAAACCAGCTACGGCGCTGCCACTGGTCGGTGACGAAGTCGGCGAGGGTGTGTTGGGGAGCGGCCATGAAGATCGGGGACGGGAGCGGGCGGCGCCACCGCTAGGGTGGCGCCGGGCGAATGCAGACATTATGGGCATTGCCCGACGCTTGTCGCAAGCCTGCCGTTCGCCGCGCCGGGACTGCGGGCGTCCAGCGCCTTATCGCTTCTGACTGCTCTGGGTGGCGAACGTCAGCCGCGACAAACCTGCAAGGCGCGCGGCCTCCATCACATTGATCACGGCCTGGTGAGTGGCCTGGGCATCGGCGTTGACGATGACCACTGGCGGTTGCCCGTTGCTGGCCGGACCGGCTGCGCTACGCAACTGGTCGGCGAGGCTGGTGACATCCGTCTGCTCCAGCACCTGCTTGTTGACGGAATAGATCCCGCGCGCCGAAACGGACACGACGATCTCGGTCGGGCGCTGCTGCGCCCGCTCGGCATCGGCCGTCGGCAACTGAATCTGAAGTTCGGTGAAGCGCGAATACGTGGTCGTGATCATCAGGAAGATGAGGATCACGAGCAACACGTCGATGAGCGGGATCAGGTTGATCTCCGGCTCCTCGCGTCGCTGACGGGAACGGAAATGCATGGCGCGCTCCCGCGGTGTTACACCCGCCGCTGGGGCAGGATGGCGTCGAGGAACGAGGTCGCGCGGAATTCCAGCTCGGCCACGTAGTCGTCCACGCGGCGGCGGAAATAGCGCCAGAAAATCAGCGCCGGGATGGCGACGATCAGGCCGAACGCGGTGTTGTACAGCGCCACCGAGATCCCGTGCGCGAGCTGCTCCGGATTGGCACCGGTGCCGCCCTGGTTGCCGAAGATCTCGATCATGCCGATGACCGTGCCGAGCAGGCCCATCAGCGGGGCCACCGAGGCGATCGTGCCCAATGCGTTCAGGTAGCGCTCGAGTTCGTGCGCGACCACGCGGCCGGCTTCCTCGACCACGTCCTTGGCGGCGTCGCGCGACGTCTGCGGTTGCAGCACCACGTGGCGCAGGCCGGCGGCCAGCACGCGGCCAAGCGGCGAGTTCTGCTCAAGGTTGTTCACAACCTCGGGCGTCGCCCTGCGCTGCTGGGCGGCGGAGAGCGCCTCCTCGTACAGCTTGGGCGGCAGGATCTTGCTGCGCTTCAGGGAAATGAACCGCTCGACGATCAGCGCCAGTGCGATGACCGACGCGAGCAGCAACGGCCAGATCGGCCAGCCGGCCGCTTGAATGATGGAAAACACGTGGACCCCCGAATTCTACAAACCAACGACAGACCCGAAATCAGAACGATTGATGCGTGGCAGCCTTTGATGCGCCGGGACGCGCCCCGCGCAGCGGCAATGCTCGAAAAATTGCAGGCGCCACTCTACCCCGCGACTTGGCGCGGGGCAAGCCGCGCAAGTACGCGGTGTCTGCCGTGCGCATCGCCGCACGCCGGCGACTTTCCACATTTGTGCGGGACAGGACTGTGGACCGATTGTGGAAAGCACGCGGAAAAGCACGCTAACCCATTGATCGCAAAGGAAGGCGTGTGGTCTGCCTGTTTTTTGTGCAGGCTTCGGCGCAACGGTTGCCAGCACCTGTTCCGACCGCTTCCGACCGCATTGGATGGGCGTGGCGACGACTTTCCACACAGACGCGGGACAGGATTGTGGATCGGTTGTGGAAAGTTATCGGAAAAGCGTGCTAAGTCCTTGATCGGAAAGGGGGAAGCGAGGTCTGCCTAAAAAATGTGCAGTTTAGGTGTGACTCCGGTCCGGCAGTCGATCCGGTAACCCCGTCACTTTCCACATCTGTTCAGGACAGTACTGTGGACGCATTGTGGATAAGCACGGGAGAAGCAACGTAAACCGTTGATTCGATTGGCCCTGCTACTGGCTGCCCAAAAAATAGGCATTTGCGGTGCCACGGCCCCTCGTGACGTGGTGAGGACATTTCGCGGGGCCGACATTGCTGCAGCTTGAGTCGTGACGCTATCGCCGCGATTATCCACAGGATTGACGCTTGACAAATCATTTATCCAAAGCTTCTGTGGATAACTTTGTGAACAAGCCAAGGGGCCTTTCGGTAAGTCGTTGACGCGTAAGGTTTTCTCTTACATTGCCTGTTTTTTGCGCCGTCCAAAAAATCATAAGAATCAAAGGCTTGCACCAGAACATGCGGATTGCGGCCAGGCGCGCGTGAAGGGGGAGGTGCCCCTTGACATTGCCGGTATGCTGTGGACATGTCCATCCCAGGCCGCGTGCGCGGCTGCGAACCATGCCAGACAACGAGAACTTTCCGCGCGCGATGCCGTCTCAGCCGCCCACGCGCACCCGTGATGTGATCCAGGTCAGTGAACTGAATCACGCCATCGCCGGCGTGCTCGAACGCAGCTTTCCACTCGCCTGGGTCCGGGGAGAGATCTCGAATTTCACGCGGGCGGCCAGTGGGCATTGGTATTTCTCGCTCAAGGACGCACGCGCGCAGATTCGTTGTGTGATGTTTCGCGGGCGTAATCAGCATGTCGACTTTTCGCCACGCGAAGGGGAGGCTGTCGAGGTGCGCGCGCTGGTGTCGATGTATGAGGCGCGTGGTGAACTGCAACTCGGCGTCGAAGCCATGCGTCGTGCCGGGCTCGGGAATCTCTACGAGGCGTTCTTGCGGCTCAAGGAAAAACTGGCGCAGGCAGGTCTGTTCGATACTGAGCGGAAACGCCCCATTCCGGATCATCCGCGTGTGATCGGCGTGGTGACCTCGCTGCAGGCCGCTGCGATGCGCGACGTGTTGACCACGTTGCAACGCCGCGCCCCGCATGTGCCGGTGATCGTCTATCCGGTGCCAGTCCAGGGGGCGGGCGCTGCGGAAAAAATCGCCGCGATGCTCGACACCGCCAGCGCGAGGCGCGAATGCGACGTGCTGATCCTCTGCCGGGGCGGCGGCAGCATCGAAGACCTCTGGTCGTTCAATGAGGAAGTGGTGGCGCATGCCATCGCGCGGTGTGCCGTGCCCGTGGTCTCCGGTGTCGGTCACGAAACCGATTTCACGATTGCCGATTTCGTGGCCGACGTGCGCGCGCCGACGCCAACCGGCGCGGCGGAACTGGTGAGCCCCGACCGCGCGCATCTGCTTCAGGCCACGCGCCGTGCCCGTGATGCGCTGGCGCAGGCAATGGACCGGCAACTCGAGCGTCGCGCGCAGCATCTGGAATGGCTCGGACGCAGGTTGCGCAGCCCGCAGGCGCAGTTGCAGGAGCGTCGCGCCCAGGTCGACAATCTGGCCCGGCACATGCGCTCGGCACTGCGCGATACGGTGGCCGTACAGCGCCACCGCGTGGACGTGCTGGCAATGCGCTGGCGTGCCTGCAAGCCCGACATTGGTGCGGCGCAGGCGGAGCTGGGCCGCCTGGCGGCACGCATGGCAGCTGCGGCCGCACGGCGGCATGAGCGCGAGACGGCACGCTTGGCGCGTGCGTCGGGCGCGCTGGAACTGCTGGCGCCCCAACGAACGCTTGAGCGTGGCTATGCGGTGTTGCTTGACAATCGTGGCCGCGCCCTGCGGTCGCCGGTCGAGTTGCGTGCAGGCAGCATTGTCGAAGCACATCTGGCGGACGGGGTTGCCGACATCGAAATCGCCGGTGTGCAGGCCAAGCTGGCGAGCTTCTGACAACCTCCCCCGGCCCTGTGCCGGGGAAACTAACATGAGGGCAGGGGGCTTTCCGACGTCGTTTGCGCGGGTCTGGCAAGTCACCTACAATCGGCAGTTCTCCCCACCACAAACCGCAGAGACAGAACAATGGAACACAAGCTCCCTTCTCTCCCGTACGCGCATGATGCCCTCGCTCCGCATATCTCCAAGGAGACCCTGGAGTTCCATCATGACAAGCATCACCAGACCTACGTCACGAACCTGAACAACCTGATCAAGGGCACCGAGTTCGAGAGCGCATCGCTGGAAGAGATCGTCAAGAAGTCGTCCGGCGGCATCTTCAACAACGCCGCCCAAGTGTGGAACCACACGTTCTACTGGGAATCGATGAAGCCGAACGGCGGTGGCCAGCCGACCGGCGCCCTGGCTGACGCGATCAACGCCAAGTGGGGTTCGTTCGACAAGTTCAAGGAAGAATTCACGAAGGTGGCAGTGGGCACGTTCGGTTCGGGCTGGGCCTGGCTGGTCAAGAAGGCCGACGGCTCGCTGGACCTGGTGTCGACCTCCAACGCCGCCACCCCGCTGACCACCGACGCCAAGCCGCTGCTGACCTGCGACGTGTGGGAACACGCCTACTACATCGACTACCGCAATGCTCGTCCGAAGTACGTCGAGGCATTCTGGAACGTCGTGAGCTGGGACTTCGCGTCGAAGAACTTCGCCTGAGCGAATTCGGCAAGTCGAAGCTGAGTAACAAGGCCCTCCTTAGCGAGGGCCTTGTTTCTTTGGGGCGAGGGTGATGAACGGAGGCCAGTTCGTCGTGTTTGGTACAGGGTGAATTGCCGCATAATCCACTCTGTTCCCGAACGGTCTTCACCCACTGCCATGCCCACGCCTACCAAGCCCACGACCCGGTCCGCTACCGCATCCCGCGCCAGGTCGGCCAAGCGAGGCGCCGACGAGGTGGTACGTCCTCCGTTGCAGTCGCGTAGCGAAAAGAGCCTGGAGAAGATGGTGGCGGCCTGCCGCGCACTGGCCGAGGAGCGCGGCAATCTCGACGACATTTCGTTGAACGAGACCGTTGCCAGGGCGGGCACGTCGATTGGCGCGTTCTATGGGCGTTTCAAGGACAAGGAGGCCTTTCTCGGCTATGTGCTCGAAGTGGCGTTGCGCGAGGCGGAGGACGTCATGCAACGCTCGATCGACGAGGAGCCTGTCTGGCAGACGGGCCCCGCGCAGGCGATCGTCGAGCGCATCATCGGCAGCTACGTCAGCCAGTTTCGGCTGAATCGTGGTTTGTTCAGGGGATTCCTGCGGCACTACTCGGCGCGTGACGCGCGCGACAACCCGATGCGCGATGCCAACCGGCGGATCTACGGGCTGGTCGTGCCGTCGCTCGCGGCGCAGTTGGGCGATCGGCCCAAGGACACAGCGGAGTTCGAAGTCCGCGCCGCGCTGCAGTTCATGGTGGGCACGCTCGCCAACATCCTGCTCAACGATCCGGGGCCGCTGCATCTCGATGACGATGCTCTGGCGCTCCACCTGGATCGCATGATGGTCCGCTATCTCGGATTGCCTGAGGCAGTCGCGCCTGTCGCCTCCGCGACGCCTCGCCGCAGCAAGCGCTAGCCTCCGGTCATCGCGCGTCTCGCGTTAGGCGTTTCTCGAGCGAAACCCTATCAGTATTTGCCCTCTGCTGTCTGAACCGAAAAATAGCACTACCGTTCGTAATCCGGTCGGATGGCACATGCCTTCCGGCGCGCCCCCGGTGCGCGCGCGAGCACGCAAGGAGACCACGAATATGGCAGAAGCGTTGACATCGTCACGAGGCAATGTGTTGCCGCAAGAGGCTGAGGAAAGCGGCCCGTCCAATGTCTACCAGCCACGCAAGGCATGGACCATCGCCATCTGGCTGACTGCCTTCTCCGCCATCAACTTCCTCGACAAGGTCGTGCTGGGCATGTTGGCCGTGCCGATCATGGAGGATTTTCATCTGACGCCCACGAGCTTCGGCGTGATCGCCGGCAGCTTCTTCTGGCTGTTCTCGCTGTCAGCGGTCGTGGTCGGCTTTATCGGCAACCGGGTGGCTTCGCGATGGATCCTGCTGTGCATGGCGTTCATCTGGTCGGTGGTCCAGCTTCCGGTCGCCTTCGCGACGAAGTCATGGGTGCTGCTGGCCTCGCGGGTGGCGCTGGGCGCTGGCGAGGGACCGAGCTTTCCGGTTTCGGCACATGCCTTGTTCAAGTGGTTCCCGCATGACAAGCGCAATCTGCCGGTGACGCTGATCAACCAGGGCGCGGTCATTGGGCTGCTGCTGGCGGGCCTGCTTGTGCCCTATGTTTCGCACAACTGGGGATGGCGCACCAACTTCATCATGCTGGCGATTGCGTCGGCGGTGTGGGGGCTGGGCTGGCTTTGTTTCGGCCGCGAGGGCACGCTGAGCTCGGCCGCCGCCGATGACGGGGCCCCGCGCGCTGATACCTTGCCGCGACGTGTGCCTTACCGCAAGCTGCTGACCGACCCCACGATCCTGTCTGCCTGTTTCGTCGGCTTCACAGCGTACTGGAGCCTTGCGCTGGTGCTGACCTGGATTCCTTCATATCTGGAGCAGGCGCTCGGCTTCGATCGCATCAGCGCGGGCAAAGTGTTCGCCCTGCAGGTTGCCGCGGGCATCCCCATCAGCATGACGCTGAGCTGGCTCTCGCAGCGCATGTTGCAGCGTGGCGCATCCACGCGTGTGGCCCGCGTGCTGTTCGGCGCCGTTTGCGTCGGCGTGGGCGGGCTGGGCCTGCTGGTGCCTGCGTTCGTGCCGATGCCGACGCCTTATCGGCTGGTATTGCTCACCGCTGCCGCCACGCTGCCGAACATGGTGTTCTCGTTCGGCCCGGCGATCCTGGCCGAGATTACGCCCGACGCGCAGCGCAGCGCCATCGTCGCGCTCAATGTCGCGATTTCCACCTGTGCGGGCGCCATCGCGCCGATCACGATGGGATGGTTCGTGCAGGCGCATCCGGGTGACCTTGCCCATGGATACGAACTTGGCTTTGCACTGGGCGGCGCGGTGATGCTGACGGGATTCGTGATGAGCTGGCTGGGTCAGCATCCCGAGCGCTCGCTGCGACGGCTGCAAGGCTAACGAGCAGAGGCCGGCTTGCCGGCGAATCTCTGGCACGAAAAAAAACCCGGCAAATACTTGCCGGGTTTTTTCACTTGCACGGACTCAGTGCGCGCTGTCGCTGGCCTGCTTGATGGTGTCCATCACATGGCGGCGCGCGTCGAATTCCTCGGCCACCTTGTGATCGTTGGCGAACTGGGCCTCGACGTCGACGTTGGCGAACTCGATCGCTCCCATGGCGGCAAACGCGTCCTGCACGCGCTGGCTCCACAGGCCGATGTCCTTGACCGTCGGCACGATCCGGCTGAACAGGCGCTGGCGGAACAGCCGCATGGTTTCCGAATCGCGTACCGCCTGCGCGCATTCGTCCTCGGGCAGGCCCAGCCGGCCCCAGACTTCTTTCTGGTCGAAGCGCTCGCGCATCAACTGGCAGGCTTCGATCACGAAGTCCTCGCGTTCGCGTTGTTCGGCCTCCGTCAGTTGTGGATAGTAGCCGCGCAGCGCGGTGCGGCCGAAGGCGACGTGGCGCGACTCGTCCTGCATCACGTAGGCATTGATCGAAGCGGCCAGCGGGTTCTTCGCGAAGTCGCGAATGCGCTGGAAGGCGGCGAGCGCCAGCCCTTCCACCAGCACCTGCATCCCGAGGTAGCAGAAGTCCCAGCGCGAATCGGTCAGCGTGGTTTCCAGCAGCGACTTCAGGCCGGGCGTGATGGGGTAGAGCAGGCCGACCTTCTCGTGCAGCAGACGCGAATAGGCCTCGACGTGGCGGGCTTCGTCCATCGTCTGCGTGGCTGCGTAGAACTTGGCATCCATGCCAGGCACCATCTGCACGATGCGCGCGGAGACCATCAATGCGCCCTGTTCGCCATGCAGGAACTGCGACAGCGAATGTGCCTGCTGGTGGCGGCGTACCTCGATGCGGTCGTTATGGCCCAGTTTGTCCCACAGCTTGGTGCCGTAGATCGGGATCATGCGGTCATCGAGTTCCTGCGGGTTCTCCGGGTCCAGTTCCTGGGACCAGTCGATCCGGTCGCTCGCGTTCCACTGCTGTTTCTTGCTCGTCTCGTAGAGCTGCAGCAGCTTGGACGACCCATTGTCGTATTCCCAGTTGAACTCTGTCGCTACCTGGCTGCCGACGGACCAGCCGGTCTGGTCCACAGGCAGGGTGTAACGGTGCATCGATGTCATGACGTCTCCTTTGGCTTGCCTTGGGGTTTGGCCGATCATCGTGACCTGCTGCGCCGGAGCCGGGAAGATCGGCCTTGTTCTTGCGGGGGCTTCCGACTATAAACAGAAGAATAATTCTGTTTCTGATTAATGCAAGGACCCGATACAGGTTCCGCAGAACGAGGAGACGCGGATGCAGTTCCATCGCCTGACCGTTGCCGATGTGGTTGCGGAGACCGAAGACGCACGTTCGTTCGCGCTTGCGATACCCGAGCCGCTGCGCGGCGCGTTTCGATATCGTGCGGGGCAGCATTTGACCTTCCGGGTGGACGTCGGCGGGGAAACCCTGATGCGCAGCTACTCGCTGTCCAGTGCGCCGGAGTCCCTTGGGCTACCGGTGGTGACGGTAAAGCGGGTCGCGCAAGGCAGGGTGTCCAACTGGTTCCACGCGAACGTGGGCCCCGGCAGCGTGCTGGACGTGAGCGAGCCCACCGGGCGCTTCGTGTGTGACGATGGCGCGGCGCCGCTGGTGTTCTGCGCGGCGGGTAGTGGCATCACGCCAGTCCTGTCGATGATTCGCTCCGCACTAGCCACCACCGCGCGCCACATCACGCTCTTCTATGCGAATCGTGATGCCGCGAGCGTCATCTTTGGGCAGGCCATCGCCAGGCTGGTGGCGGATCATCCGGAACGGCTCACTGTCCGGTGGCACTACGATGACGAGCACGGCATCCCCGACGCGCAGACCCTCGGACAAATGCTGCGGCGCAATGCGGACTTCCACCTTTATCTTTGCGGTCCCGCGCCGTTCATGGCCATGATTCAGCAGGCCGCGGGCGAAGCCGGCGTGGCGGGTGGGCGTGTGCACCTGGAGCGTTTCGACGCCGCGCCCGTGGTCGCCAGCGCCGCGGTTACCGCCACGGCAGCGATGACCTCATGCGATGCGCGCGTGACGATGAAGGGCGAACAGCATACGGTGCGGGTGGAGGGCGGCCAGTCGCTGCTGCAGGCCATGCTGGAGGCCGGGCTCGATGTGCCATACGCGTGCGAGGAAGGCTACTGCGGATCGTGCGCCGCAAAATGCCTCGATGGCGAAGTCGCCCATGCGCACAACGACGTGTTCAGCCCTGACGAACTCGCCGCTGGTTGGATACTGGCGTGCCAGGCTCGTCCGCGTCACGATCGTCCATTGATCATCACCTACGACGTATGAATCCGACCATTCCGATGCAGACCGTGGAAGGTTTGCGCGCGCCGCGCCAGGAGCGCAGCGAGGCCTCCCTGCGAGCCATGCTTGCGGCGGGGCGAGGGTTGATCAACGCATCCGGCAGCCTGACCGGCTTCTCGCTGGCCGAACTGACCCAGGCGGCCTCCACGTCGGTGGGCGCGTTCTACACGCGCTTTCGCGACAAGGAGACCTTTTGTGCGCTGGTGCTCGAGGATATGCTGACAGAACTCCGGGCCGGGCTCGATGCGCAAATGGCGCAAGATCCGGTCTGGCATGACGGACCGGCTGATGCCATCTGCGCACGCATCATCGCGTTCTACGTTGCCACCTTTCGCTCATATGCCGGTGTGTTCGCAGCCTACCTGCGACATGCCGCCAGTGGTGGACCGTTATGGGGGCCTATTCGCGATGCCAACCAGCGCATTCTCGATGTCATGGTGCCCTGCCTGTCCGGCCATCTGAGCGCGGAAGGGCGCGACTGGGCCGAGGATGAGATCCGGATGGCGATCCGGTTGGTGGTCAGTACCCTTACGAGCATCGCGCTGGAAGTGCCGCATGGCATCGGCATGGAGGACGCGGCGCTCGAGCCTCGCCTTGCCGCGATGCTGCAACGCTATCTGGCCGGGCCGCCGCACGTCCCGGCTCCGTGAAGCAAGTTGATTCAACCAAGGAGACACAGAAGATGAAAGCCGCAGTGATGGAAAAAGCAGGCGCGCCGCTCGTGATCCATGACGTTGCCATTGCCGAACCGGGTCCGCGCGAGGTGCGGGTGCGAACGGCGGCCGTGGGGTTGTGCCATAGTGATCTTCACATGATGCAGGGCACCTATCCGCTACCACTGCCCGCCGTGCTTGGGCACGAGGTGTCGGGCGTGGTGGAGGCCGTTGGCACGCAGGTATCCGGACTGAAGGCGGGCGATCATGTGGTGGGCTGCCTGTCGGTCTATTGCGGCCACTGCTCGGTATGCGCGTCGGGCCATCAGGTGCTGTGCCAGAACCCGGAGGTGAAGCTTCCGCCCGGCAAGGCCAACCGTCTGCGCCTGGCGGGGAATCCGCTCAGCCAGGTGTTCAATCTCTCCGGTTTCGCCGAAGAGATCCTCGTGCACGAGAACGCGCTGGTGAAGATTCGCGACGATATGCCGCTCGATCGCGCGGCGCTGCTCGGCTGCGCGGTCATCACCGGCACTGGCGCGGTCTTCCATAGCGCGAAGGTGCCGCCGGGCAGCACCGTGGTGGTGGTCGGCTGCGGCGGTGTCGGGCTGTCCGTGATCAACGGCGCGGTGATTGCCGGCGCGTCGCGTGTGATCGCCGTGGACATGCTGCCTGCCAAGCTGGAACTGGCTCGCAAGTTCGGGGCGACCGACGTTGTCAATGCGGGCGATGGGGATCCGGTCGCGCAGGTGATGCAACTGACCGGCGGCGGTGCCGAATTCGCTTTCGAATGCATCGGCTTGAAGCAGACCGCCGAGCAGTGCTACGCGATGCTGGCCCCCGGTGGCACGGCGACGGTGATCGGCCTGTTCCGTCCGGATGCGAGGATCGAACTGCCCGCACTCGACTTCCTGAAAGAGAAGCGCATCCAGGGCTCGTTCATGGGTTCGAACCGCCTGAGTCTGGATATCCCTCGACTGGTCGAGTTGTACATGCAGGGCAAGCTGCTGCTCGACGATCTGATTTCGCAGCGGATCTCGCTGGAGGATATCAATGAGGGGTTCATCGCCATGCAGTCGGGAAGCGTGGCGCGAAGCGTGATCACATTCCCTGGGGTAGGCGGGTTGTAAGACGCCGCCAATCTGCCGCGCGCCATGCCGGATGCGGCGTGGCGCGCGGTGTCGCGACTGCTACAGCTATTGCGCGGTCCAGCCGCCGTCCATGGCCCAGGCCGCGCCGCGCACCTGATCGCCGAACGGCGAACAGAGCATCAGCACCAGATTGCCCAACTGCTCCGGCGTGACGAACTGCCCCGAGGGCTGCTTGTCCGACAGCAGCCGTGCCCGGGCCGCTTCCATCGAAATACCGTCTCGCTTCGCGATCGCATCGATTTGCGCCGCTACCAGCGGCGTCAGCACGAAGCCGGGACAGATCGCGTTGCAGGTGATGCCGGTACCGGCCGTTTCCAGCGCGGTGACCTTGGTCAGCCCGACGAGACCATGCTTGGCTGCCACGTAGGCGGACTTGCCGGCCGAGCCGACAAGCCCGTGCACCGACGCGATATTGACGATACGACCCCAGTTACGGGCCCGCATCGCGGGAATCACGTGCCGCGTCGTGTGGAAGCTCGACGTCAGGTTGATGGCCAGGATGTCGTCCCACTTCTGCGCGGGAAAGTCCTCCACCTGCGCCACATGCTGGATACCAGCGTTGTTGACCAGCACGTCCACGGTGCCAAAGCGTTCCCGTGCCATGGCGATCATCGCTTCGATCTCATCGGGCTTGCGCATGTCCGCCGGGTGATGGGCCGATTGCGCGCCAGTTGCCGCGATTGTGGCGAGCGCCGCGTCGACATCGCCGAAGCCGTTCAGCACGATGTTCGCGCCAGCGCGGCCCAACGCTTCGGCGATACCCAGTCCGATGCCGCTGGTGGAGCCGGTGACCAGCGCGGTCTTGCCTTGCAGATTGACCATTGCCGCTCCTTAGACCAGACCGGTGGCGTAGAACACGAAGATGACGAAGAACACCGCCATCGTCTTGATCATCGTGATCGCGAAGATGTCGCGATACGACTGGCGATGCGTCAGGCCGGTGACCGCCAGCAGTGTGATCACCGCGCCGTTATGCGGCAGCGTGTCCATGCCGCCGCTGGCCATCGACACCACGCGGTGCAGGACTTCCAGCGGAATCTGGGCGGCGTGCGCGCCCTGGATGAAGACGTCCGACATGGCGGCCAGCGCGATGCTCATGCCGCCCGACGCCGACCCCGTGATACCCGCCAGCGTGCTGACCGACACCGCCGCATTGACCAGCGGATTGGGAATGCTGCGCAGCGCATCGCTCACCACCAGGAAGCCAGGCAGCGCGGCGATCACGCCGCCGAAGCCGTATTCCGATGCGGTGTTCATCGAGGCCAGCAGCGCGCCCGACACGGCGCTCTTGGTACCTTCGGCAAAGCGCGAACGCACCGCGCCGAATGCCGTCACGAGCACCACTACGATGCCGAGCAGCAGCGCGGCTTCCACGGCCCAGATTGCGGTCACGCTGGCGATCTTGGTTTCCACCGGCTTGGCCAGGCCGGGCAGCGACACGCTGTTGGCCTCGCCATACCAGAGCGGAATCATGCGCGTGAGCCAGAAGTTGGACACACCCACCACGATCAGCGGCAGGATGGCCAGCAGCGGCGGCGGCAGCTTGCCGCCTTCCACACGTTGCGGTTCGTTCAGCAGGTTGGTGCCGTAGCCCTCGCCATTGGCGGCGGCCACGCGACGGCGCCACTCAAGGTACGACAGGCCAACGATGATGATGAACAGCGAGCCCGCCACGCCCAGCACGGGTGCGGCCCACGACGTGGTCTTGAAGAACGTGGTCGGGATGATGTTCTGGATCTGCGGCGTGCCCGGCAGCGAATCCATCGTGAACGAGAACGCGCCCAGTGCGATGGCGCCCGGCATCAGGCGCTTCGGGATATTGCTCTGGCGATAGAGTTCGGCGGCGAACGGGTAGACCGCGAACACCACCACGAACAGCGACACGCCGCCGTAGGTCAGCAGCGCGCAGACCGCCACGATCACGGCATTGGCGCGCGAGCGGCCGATATAGCGGATCGCCGCGGCGACGATCGACTCGGAGAAGCCAGAAAGCTCGATGACCTTGCCGAACACGGCGCCCAGCATGAACACCGGGAAGTAGAGCTTCACGAAGCCGACCATCTTCTCCATGAAGATGCCGGTAAATACGGGAGCGACGGCTGACGGGTCGGTCAGCAGCACTGCGCCTAGCGCGGCGATCGGTGCGAACAGGATGACGCTGTAGCCGCGATAGGCGGCGAACATCAGGAACGCCAGGGCGGCGAGCACGATGACGAAAGACATGAGGTCTCCGAAGACTTGTTATTGGATACCCCCTGGATGTGGCGCAAGGGGCAACTTTTGGGGGCCGCTTGTTCAGCACGTTCCATGCCCAGCAGATAAGTTATCTATACGTCATATATATGACGGTTTGATGGAAAATGTCTCCCGATGGAGATGTCGGGTTCTCCCGGGAGACCTTTGAGTCTCTGATATGAGACACTTCGCGTCTCCAAATCGAGAATCGAAAACGGGAACATGCACAAGATCGCCGAACCGGGCGGCGCGCTGCTGCTCGACTACGACGATGTCGCACGGCGGGCCATGGAGTCGCTTTTCCGCACCTTCGAGAATTTTAGCGAGGGGACTTTCGTCGTGGACGACCAGGCGCGCGTGGTGTGGATCAACAAGCGCTACGCGGCGCGTTTTGGCTTCAGCAATCCGCAGGATGCGATCGGGCTCGATTGCGAGCAGGTGATTCCGCACAGCCTGATGCGCGAGGTCGTAACAACCGGCAAGCCGATCCTGTTGGACATCCTGGAGACAGGGCGCGAGCCGATGATCGTCACGCGCCTGCCGATCAAGGACGACGAGGGTCGGACCATCGGCGGTGTGGGCTTCGCATTGTTCGACGAGCTCAAGGCTCTCACGCCGATCTATGCCCACTACGCGCGGGTGCAGGCCGAACTGGCTGCCGCGCGGCGATCGCTGGATCAGGCGCGCCGCGCCAAGTACACGTTCGCGAGCTTCGTTGGCACCAGCCGGGCGGCGCAGGAGGTCAAGCGTCAGGCGCGCCGGGCGGCCCAGGTGGAATCGCCGGTGCTGCTGCTCGGCGAGACCGGCACCGGCAAGGAACTGCTGGCGCACGGCATTCACGCTGGCTCGGCGCGTGCCGAAAAGCCGCTCGTGACCGTCAATGTCTCGGCGATTCCCGACACGTTGCTCGAAGTGGAGTTCTTTGGCGCCGCGCCGGGCGCCTATACCGGTGTCGACCGCAAGGGCCGCGTTGGCAAGTTCGAGCTGGCCGATGGCGGCACGCTGTTTCTCGATGAAATCGGCGACATGCCGCTCGCGCTGCAGAGCAAGTTGCTGCGCGCGCTCCAGGATCGCGAATTCGAACCGCTTGGCTCCAACCGGATCGTGCGATCCGATGTGCGCATCATTGCCGCCACGTCCGCCGACCTGCCGGGGCTGGTGGCGGCAGGCAGGTTCCGCCCGGACCTCTACTACCGGCTCAACGTGCTGACCATCGAACTGCCGCCGCTGCGGGAGCGACTGGGCGATCTGGTGCCGATGGCCTACGCAATGATCGAGGAACTCTGCATCAAGGCTGCCCGGCAGCCGATGGGGCTGGGCGCGGACGCATTGAAGCTCCTCGGCGAGTACGGCTGGCCGGGCAACGTACGCGAACTGCGCAATGTGCTGGAGCGTGTGGTGATGCTGTGCGACGAGGATGCGATCGACGCCGCGACACTGGCGCCGCTGCTTGGGCTGGGGCGCGTGCCGTCCGCCATCCATGCGGGCCCTCAATCGGCACCAGAATCCGCACCCCATCCGACGACAGTGATTCCGGAGACACCCGTGCCGCCGGAGGTGGCAGCAGACGTGGCCATCGCCCACGTCCCCGGCGTTCAGACCGCGGTGCCCGCGCAATCCTATGCCGACGCCATGGCGCAGTTCGAAGCGGCCTTCCTGCATCAGGCGCTGGACGCCTGCGGAGGCCGTGTAGCCGAGGCCGCCGCCCGCATCGGGCTCAGCCGCGCGGCGTTCTACAAGAAGCTGGCGGCCGGAAAGGCCAGGTAGTTCGGGGACGTCACGGCGCCATGCTAACGTCGCGCGTCACACAGTTATTTCGATCCACGGGAGTCTTCATGCAATCGGGCATTGTCGAGTCGGGCTACGGGTCAGATCCGGTCGGTCTGGTCAGCGGTTTCTTGTTCGAGCCGGGGCAGCCCTTGCGGGAGATCGACTCGACAGGCGCGGCGGCCTGGCTGCATCAGCACGGCAATGCCGCGCCGACCACGGCACGCCACGACCAGCCGTTTCTCTGGCTTCACTTCAACCTGTCCCACAGCGCCTGCGAGCGCTGGATGAAAGGCCAGCTCGGCCTGCCAGAAGACTTCTTCGAAGCGCTGCGGCAGGGCTCGCATTCGACACGTATCGAGCGTCAGGACGATGCGTTGCTGGCCGTGGTCAACGATGTGATCTACAACTTCGGCGTCGTCTCCACCGACATTTCCACGCTGTGGGCCCATGCCGATCACCGGCTGCTGGTGACGGCCCGCGCACGGCCGCTGCGTTCGGTGGACCGCCTGCGCGCCGCGGTGCGCAGGGGCGAGCCATTCCGCTCGCCGCTGGATCTGGTGGTGCACCTGCTGCGCGATCAGGCCGACGTGCTCGTGCAGATCGTGCGCGAGACCGGTATCAATGTCGACCAGATCGAGGACCAGTTGCTGTCCCAGCGGCTGCACTCGAACCGCGCGGACCTGGGCGCGATGCGTCGTGGTCTGGTGCGACTGCAGCGCCTGCTGGCGCCGGAGCCCGGCGCGTTGTTCCGTCTGCTGAACCGTCCGCCGGCGTGGCTGCTCGAAGGGGATTTACGCGAGTTGCGCGAGTCGACCGAAGAGTTCTCGCTGGTGCTGAACGACCTTGCCGCGCTGGTGGAGCGGATCAAGCTGCTGCAGGAAGAGATCGCCGCCAAGCTCAACGAACAGACCAACCGCACGCTGTTCACGCTGACGCTGGTTACCGTGCTGGCGCTGCCGATCAACATCGTGGCCGGCTTCTTCGGCATGAACGTGGGCGGGATTCCTCTGGCGGATCATCCGCACGGCTTCTGGGTGCTTGTGGTGCTGGTGGCCAGCTTCACGGTGCTGGCCGGGCGCTGGGCATTCCGCAAGCAGGCCGAGTAGGCTGGCAGTCGATTCATGCAAGTGCCACACTGAAAGCGTACGATTTCCGGCGCACAGCCGTACGTCAGTCCGGCGTACGTGATGGAGGAAAGCCATGGATTACAACGACGAGGCGCTGATCCGCCGCATCCACCAGGAAGTGGCGGATTACTATGACGAAGAGCTCGAACTCGAGCTCGAAGATCGTGACCCGGGACTGATCCAGCGTGTGCTGGATGGCGATATTGGTGGCCCGGGGGACAACAGCAACCTCAACGGCGACGATGTCGAGCGCGCCGAACGCCATCGCTATTTCCGCGAACTGTTCCGCCTGCAGGGCGAACTGGTCAAGCTGCAGAGCTGGGTGGTCGAAACCGGCCACAAGGTCGTCATCCTCTTCGAAGGGCGCGATGCGGCGGGCAAGGGTGGTGTGATCAAGCGGATCACGCAACGCCTCAATCCGCGTGTCTGCCGCGTGGCCGCGCTGCCGGCGCCGAACGATCGCGAGCGCACGCAGTGGTACTTCCAGCGTTACGTGTCGCATCTGCCGGCTGCCGGCGAAATGGTGCTGTTCGACCGTAGCTGGTACAACCGCGCGGGCGTCGAGCGCGTGATGGGTTTCTGCACCGACGAGCAGTATGAGGAGTTCTTCCGCTCGGTGCCTGAGTTCGAGCGCATGCTCGTGCGCTCTGGTATCCAGGTCATCAAGTACTGGTTCTCGATCACGGACGACGAGCAGCATCTGCGCTTCCTGAGCCGGATCCACGATCCGCTCAAGCAGTGGAAGCTGAGCCCGATGGATCTGGAGTCACGCCGTCGCTGGGAAGAGTACACGCGCGCCAAGGAAGTGATGCTCGAGCGCACGCACATCGACGAGGCGCCGTGGTGGGTGGTGCAGGCGGTCGACAAGAAGCGCGCGCGCCTGAACTGCATTCATCACTTGTTGCAGCAGATGCCGTACGTGGAGCCGCAACAGCAGAGCGTCCTCCTGCCGGAGCGGGAGCGTCATGCCGATTACGTGCGGCATCCCGTGCCGGGCAACATGATCGTGCCGGAAATCTACTGACACCGGACGCCGCGCCCGGACTCCCGGCCGCGGCGCTCCCGAGATGACCGATACCCTGCGTTATCGCAAATCTTGCGCTGCACCGGGGTGATTCGGGTCTCAAGCGCAGCCATGGGCGCGTCGATATCCAAGGGTGACCCCGGGGACGACGCGCAAGGGCGCGTCGGCATCACTGGGGACCGTCTACTTTTCCTCGGGAGTCCCCTTGATGCGTCAAAACCTGGCACGCGCGTCCGCGTGCGTACGACCCTTTCCGCGTGTTTCTGGCTGGGCCGGGTTGGCAGCGATGAGTGTGCTGGCGCTGGCAGCCTGTGGCGGCGGTGGCGATGGTGGGTCTGGCACCACCGCCACGCCCTCTACCGCCACTACCACCACCACCACCACCACCACCACACCCCCCGCTGCGCCTGCGCCGTTGCTGGTCACCGGCCTTGACCCGTCGTGCAGCGGCTGCGGCGCAGCCTCCGCCAGCAGCTATGCGGGAGCCGGCACCGGTATCTGGGGTCGCGCTCCGGGTAGCAGTGACATGGACGTCCAGTACGCCATCTCCGGCGTGGCCGGACGGTCAATCTCGCTGATGCTGACCAATCTGTCGAACACGCTGGTCGCCATGCCGGCCTCGGTCTCGTCGAGTGTGGCGGCGGACATGCTATCGCCCCAGGCGTTGAGCGCGGTCTCGGACGCCGAAGCCACACAGCGCGCCATCGGCGAGTACAACCGCGCGGGCTGGGTGGACACCCTGCAGAACGGGCCGGAGCCACGGCTGAGCACAATGGGAGTGTCGGCGCCGCTATCCGCGACGGTCGGTCTGGCTGTGGGGGCGCAGAAGAGCTGGTATCACACTGACAAGACCACGCGTCCGGCCACGTTGCGCACGCAGGTGACGGCCCCGGGCAATGTGCGAGTCAACTTCTGGGTCGAGGACGCCGAGTTCACTGCCGGAAACATCACGCAGGCGATGGTCGACGGTCTGGCCGCCGCGTTCGCGAACAGCGGTGGCATCTACGACAAGCTCGTCAATATCGGCGGCCCGGTCTGGGGACCCAACAGCTACGGCGGCACCATGTTGCCCGACGGCCAGCCGCTGGACATCGTCATTCTCAATTTCAACCGCGACGGCCAGCCGTTCGGTACGGTCGGCTACTTCTGGAGCATGCACAACTTCCTGAAGAGCAGCGCACAGAACAGCAACGAGGCGATCTCGCTCTACCTGGACAGCGAGACCCTGTCTCTCGGCGGCGCGTCCGGTCTGCAATCGGTCAAGACGGTCATGGCGCACGAAGGCACGCACATGCAGAACTTCTATCGCCGCCAGGTCAGCATGGGGGCTGCGTACGCCTACGATACCTGGCTCGAGGAAATGACGGCGATGCAGATGGAGGACTTCCAGAGTCACGATATCGATCCGACGTACAACCCCATCCGCGATCTGCGCCTGCCGGACTTCTATCGCTATGGCGCCTATAACTGCAACGTGCTGCAGTTCACGGGATTTGGCGCGTCGTGCGAAAGCTATTCGGTGTCCGGCAGCCTTGGAGGCTTCCTCAATCGCCAGCTAGGCCTGGCGTTCTACAAGGATCTGCTGACGCGCGCCACGACGGGTTCTAAGACCGTGCTCGATCAGGCGATTCGCGCGGCACAACCGGGCTGGACGTTTGAACAGGCCCTGCTGAACTGGAAGGTGACCACGACCGCTGCGCTGCCGGCTGCGTCGGCGCCCGCCGGCTTTGGCTACCCGGGCCGGACGGATGGCGTGTATGTGCTGCCACAGATCGATCCGTCGCTGCCGGCGTATGCGGCGCTGCGAAAACTGCCGGCCATCGCCCCGATCTTCCTGCAGGGCTATGGCACTTACGCGGCTGCGCGTAGCGACAGCAACGGCGTGTACAGCGACAAGGTGCGCGTGCCGGCGGGTGCGGCGCTGTCGGTCGTGGTGTATTGATTCGGGAGTCAGGCGCGTCAGGCGCGTGGATGGGATTTCCCCGCCACGCGCCTACGGCAGCATTCCCGGGAACGCTTCCTCGAATGACTGCACCAGTCCGGTCATCTCGCCATCGTAGCCGGGCAGCGCATTGACGCGCTCCCGGAAACTCCCGCTCTTCATCGCGTTCACCGCTCCCGTCAGCGCCGGGTTCTGCAGCGCCTTCGTCTCGATGGCGAAGAAGTAGCGCTCCTTGAGCACCGGCACGAACTCCAGCCCGAAGCGGCGCGCGGCCGTCTCCACGCCGAAACCCACATCGGCCATGCCGCTGCCGATATATGCGGCCACCGCGGCGTGGGTGAACTCGCCGTTGTTGAAGCCTTCGATGCGGCTGCTGTCGATGCCGCGCCTTGCGAGCATCAGGTCCAGCAGCAACCGGGTGCCAGAGCCCATCTGGCGATTGACGAAGCGCACGTCGGGGCGCACCAGGTCTTCCAGCGTCAACACATTGAGCGGGTTGCCCGGCCGCACGAACAACCCCTGCGCGCGCGTGGCCAGGTGAATCAGGCAGTGGGTTTGCGGATGCAGCAGGCGCGTGAATCGCCGCAGTGTCTCTTCCTCGAACTCGCCGATCGGCACGTGGAAGCCGGCGATGTCACAGGCGCCTTCGGCCAGCGCGGCGGCGGCTTCCAGGCTGCCGCAGTACTTCAGGTCGTGCCGCACCTTCTGTTCATCGAGAAAATCGCGTAGCGCGGCCACCGCGAATCCGTGGCTGGCATGGATGCGCACGGCCGGGTCGGACTCGGCCATCAGCTTCTTGAGTTCGATCTCGAGTTCCGAGGCCAGGCTTTCCAGTGTGGGCGACAGCCGCGCGGCAATGCGCTTGCTGGCCCAGACGAGTTGCTGCGCCAGCGGCGTCAGCACCGATCCGCGCCCGCGTGTCTTGGCGATCAGCGCGCCGCCGAACAGGGTCTCCGCATCGCGCAGGATTCCCCAGGCGTAGCGATATGACAACGACACCGCTTCCGCCGACTGGGCGATATTGCCGGTGGCTTCGATATGGCCGAGCAACGCCACGAGTCGCGATACGTCGAGCGCTGGCGCCGGTGTCCGGGCCGTGTCGTCGCGAATCTGCAGGTGGGGGTGGATCGAAATGCGGAGCATATGCGGAAAATAGCATATTGAACGGGGCAAACCACGGTCCTATAGTCGCACAAAGCGGCAAAAAAGCCAGCCTCGGTACCACCAAATATGTAGAAAAAAGCCGATATCGGTGGGTGCCGCAAAACGGTACGGAGACACAGTTCATGCCAGATACCATCCCCACCGGCGGTGACGCCGCGGGCGTTGCCGACGCCGTCGCACGCATCGTGGCCGCCCGGCGCGATATGCCAGGCGCGCTGCTGCCGATCCTGCACGACATCCAGGACAGCCAGGGTTTCATTCCGGCCGATGCGGTATCGGTCGTCGCACGCGCGCTCAATCTGTCGCGCGCCGAGGTCCATGGCGTGATCACGTTCTATCACCACTTCCGCGAGCGGCCGGCTGGCCGTACCGTGGTGCAGGTCTGTCGCGCAGAGGCTTGCCAGTCCGTCGGCGCCGACGCGCTTGCCGCCCATGCGCGCAAGGCACTCGGGTGCGACTTCCACGAGACCACCGCGGATGGCCAGTTCACGCTCGAGCCGGTCTACTGCCTCGGCCAGTGCGCCTGCGGCCCGGCAATGACGATCGGCGATCGTTTGCATGGGCGCGTCGACATGCAGCGATTCGACAAGCTGATCGACGCAGTCCGCGAGCGCGAGGAGGCCCAGGCATGAGCACGACGATCTTTGTACCCCGCGACTCCACCGCATTGGCGCTGGGCGCCGATGAAGTGGCGCAGGCCATCGCGCGCGAGGCGGAAAAGCGCGGCGCGGATGTGCGCATCGTGCGCAACGGCTCGCGTGGGATGTTCTGGCTGGAACCGCTCGTCGAGGTGCAGACCGATGCGGGCCGGGTGGCGTATGGCCCGGTCACCGAGGACGATGTGTCCGCGCTGTTCGACGCGGGATTCCTGCACGGCGGCAGCCATGCGCTAAGCCACGGCGCGACTGCCGAGATTCCGTTCCTGAAGAAGCAGGAGCGGCTGACGTTCATGCGCGTTGGCATTACCGACCCCTTGTCGCTTGACGACTACATCGCGCACGAGGGCTTCGTCGGGCTGACCCGCGCGCTGTCGATGGCGCCCGCGGAGATCGTGCAGGAGGTCGTCGATTCGGGCCTGCGCGGCCGTGGCGGCGCGGCGTTCCCTACCGGCATCAAATGGAAGACCGTGCTCGGCGCCCGGTCCGACGTCAAGTACGTGGTGTGCAATGCCGACGAGGGCGACTCGGGCACATTCTCCGACCGCATGGTGATGGAGGACGACCCGTTCATGCTGATCGAGGGCATGGTGATCGCGGGTCTGGCCGTCGGGGCGGAGCAGGGCTACATCTACACGCGATCCGAGTATCCGCACGCGATTGCCGCGACCGAGGCAGCGATCGAGATCGCCACGCGTGCCGGCTGGCTTGGCGACGACATTCGCGGCAGCGGCCGCTGCTTCCAGCTGGAAGTGCGCAAGGGCGCCGGCGCCTACGTCTGCGGCGAGGAAACCGCGCTGCTCGAAAGCCTGGAAGGCAAGCGCGGCGTGGTGCGCGCCAAGCCTCCACTGCCTGCGCTGGAGGGGCTGTTCGGCAAGCCTACTGTTATCAACAATGTGATCTCCCTGGCCACCGTGCCAGTGATTCTCGCGCGCGGCGCGAAGTTCTATCAGGACTTCGGCATGGGCCGGTCGCGCGGCACGCTGCCGTTCCAGTTGGCCGGCAACATCCGCCAGGGTGGTCTGGTCGAAAAGGCGTTCGGCGTGACGCTGCGCGAGCTGATGCTCGACTATGGCGGCGGCACGCGCAGCGGACGTGCAATCCGCGCGGTGCAGGTGGGCGGGCCGCTCGGCGCGTACCTGCCCGAGTCACGATTCGACACACCGATCGACTACGAGGCGTACGCGGCGTTCGGCGCGGTAGTGGGGCACGGCGGTATCGTGGTGTTCGACGAGACCGTGGACATGGCGAAGATGGCGCGCTACGCAATGGAGTTCTGCGCGATCGAGTCGTGCGGCAAGTGCACACCATGCCGGATCGGGTCCACGCGCGGCGTCGAGGTGATGGACCGCATCATCGCCGGCGACCAGCCCGTGAAGCACGTGGCGCTGGTGCGCGATCTTTGCGACACGATGGTCAACGGCTCGCTTTGCGCGATGGGCAGCATGACGCCGTACCCGGTGCTGTCTGCACTGGACGAGTTTCCGGAAGACTTCGGCCTGTCGGGCAAGGCTGCGAAGGCAGCCTGAACGCGGCCTGAGCGCGGCAATCAAAAAAAGCACGACGCGCTCCTCAGGAGCGCGCGACCTCACAGCAGTGAAAGACGGGAGACATCCCTTGAACGCTCGAGACGATTTCGACTACGGTACCCCGGCCAGCGACGCCGAAACGCAGGTTACGCTGGAAATCGACGGGGTATCCGTCACCGTGCCAGCCGGCACCTCCGTGATGCGCGCCGCCGCCGAGGCGGGCGTGGGCGTGCCGAAGCTCTGCGCCACCGATTCGCTGAAGGCATTCGGATCGTGCCGCCTGTGCCTGGTGGAGATCGAAGGCCGGCGCGGCTACCCGGCTTCTTGCACCACGCCCGTTGAAGCGGGTATGAAGGTGCGCACGCAAAGCGAAAAGCTCGGCGATCTGCGCCGTGGCGTGATGGAGCTCTATATCTCCGATCACCCGCTCGATTGCCTGACCTGCCCGACCAACGGCAACTGCGAGTTGCAGGACATGGCCGGCGTGGTGGGCCTGCGCGAAGTGCGATACAACGATGGCGCCGGCACTGCCCCGCCGATCGCCACGCACACGCATCTGGCCAAGGATGAATCGAATCCGTACTTCACGTATGACCCATCCAAGTGCATCGTCTGCAATCGCTGCGTGCGTGCCTGCGAGGAGACGCAAGGCACGTTCGCGCTGACGATCAGCGGCCGGGGCTTTGATTCGCGTGTGGCGGCCGGCACCAGCCAGCCGTTCATGGAATCGGACTGCGTGTCGTGTGGCGCCTGCGTCCAGGCGTGTCCCACCGCCACGCTGACGGAAACGTCGGTGATCCAGCTGGGCCAGGCGTCCCACAGCAAGATCACCACGTGCGCGTACTGCGGCGTGGGATGCTCGTTCAAGGCCGAGATGAAGGGCAACGAGGTCGTGCGGATGGTGCCGTACAAGGACGGCGCCGCCAACGAGGGTCATGCCTGCGTGAAGGGCCGCTTCGCGTGGGGCTATGCCACGCACAAGGACCGCATCCTGAAGCCGATGATTCGCGCCAGGATCACCGACCCGTGGAGGGAAGTGTCGTGGGAGGAGGCGATCGGATACGCGGCGTCGCAGTTCCGACGCATCCAGGCCGAGCACGGCAAGGATTCGATTGGCGGTATCGTTTCGTCGCGCTGCACCAACGAGGAAGGCTATCTGGTGCAGAAGCTCGTGCGAGCCGCATTCGGCAACAACAACGTCGACACCTGCGCGCGTGTCTGCCATTCCCCCACCGGCTACGGCCTGAAGACGACCATCGGTGAATCCGCCGGCACGCAGACGTTCCGCTCGGTGGCCAAGGCCGACGTGATCATGGTCATCGGCGCCAATCCGACCGACGGGCACCCGGTGTTCGCCTCGCGCATGAAGCGACGCCTGCGCGCCGGGGCCCGGCTGATCGTGGTCGATCCGCGCCGCATCGATCTGGTGGAATCGCCGCATATCCGCGCCGACTATCACCTGCAATTGCGTCCGGGCACCAATGTGGCGGTGGTGACGTCGATCGCGCACGTGATCGTCACGGAGGGGCTGCTGGCCGAGCAATTCATCGCCGAGCGTTGCGAGGACCGCGCGTTCCAGCAATGGCGAGATTTCGTCGCGCTGCCCGAGAACTCGCCCGAGGCACTCGAAGCGGAGACCGGTGTGCCGGCCGAACAACTGCGTGGCGCAGCCCGCCTCTACGCCACCGGCGGCAACGCTGCGATCTACTACGGTCTGGGCGTGACCGAACATGCGCAGGGTTCGACCACGGTAATGGCCATCGCCAATCTGGCCATGGCCACCGGCAATATCGGTCGCGAAGGCGTGGGCGTCAATCCGCTGCGCGGCCAGAACAACGTGCAGGGGTCGTGCGATATCGGCTCGTTCCCGCATGAGCTTCCGGGCTACCGTCATGTGTCGGACTCGACGGTGCGTGGCAGCTTCGAGGCCGCGTGGAATGTCGAGATCAACCCCGAGCCCGGTCTGCGTATTCCGAACATGTTCGAAGCGGCGATTACCGGATCGTTCCGGGGTCTGTACTGTCAGGGCGAGGACATTGTCCAGTCCGACCCAAATACGCAGCACGTGGCCGAAGCGCTGTCGTCGATGGAGTGCATCGTCGTGCAGGATATCTTCCTGAACGAAACCGCCAAGTACGCACACGTGTTCCTGCCGGGTTCGTCGTTCCTGGAGAAGGACGGCACGTTCACCAACGCGGAGCGCCGGATCTCGCGCGTGCGCAAGGTGATGCCGCCGAAGGCCGGATACTCGGACTGGGAGGCAACGATCCTGCTGTCGAACGCGCTCGGTTATCCGATGCACTACAACCATCCGTCCGAGATCATGGACGAGATTGCGCGCCTCACACCCACGTTTGCGGGTGTCAGCTACAAGAAGCTTGAGGAACTTGGCAGCATCCAGTGGCCGTGTAATGCCGAGGCCCCGGAGGGCACGCCGACCATGCACGTGGACACTTTCGTGCGCGGCAAGGGCAAGTTCATCATCACGAAGTACGTGCCGACCAGCGAAAAGGTCAACCGAAAGTACCCGCTGATCCTGACCACGGGGCGCATCCTGTCCCAATACAACGTTGGCGCGCAGACACGGCGCACGCACAACGTGCATTGGCACGATGAGGACCGCCTCGAGATCCATCCGCACGATGCGGAGGAACGCGGGATCAAGGACGGCGACTGGGTCGGGATTCAGAGCCGTGCCGGTGAAACGGTGCTGCGAGCGATCGTCAGCGAGCGGATGCAGCCCGGCGTGGTCTATACGACGTTCCACTTCCCCGAGTCCGGCGCCAACGTGATCACGACCGACAACTCGGACTGGGCCACTAATTGCCCGGAGTACAAGGTGACGGCCGTGCAGGTGATGCCGGTGGCGCAGCCCTCCACGTGGCAGCGCAACTACCATGCCTTCAACGAGGAACAGCTGGCACATCTGCGCGCGGCCGGCGAACCCACACCGACGCGATGAGCCAGGGAGCACGGCGATGAAGCGAGACATGCCTGACGAGAACGGCCTGGGTGAAGCTGGAGTATTGCCAGTGCAGCACACGCGTGCGGTCACGCGCTGGCGGCAGGGTGCCGCCTCCGCCGAGATCGATCATCTGGCCGAGGAAATGCCGGTGGCGTTCGAGTACAACGGCATCTCCCACGCGGTGATGCTGGCCACGCCGGCGGACCTGGAGGATTTTGCGATCGGCTTCAGCCTGACCGAGGGCGTGGTCGACAGCGCGCGCGACATCTACGGTATCGAGGTGGAAGCCGCCGAGAATGGCGTGACGGTGAAGCTGGAGATCGCCAGCGCTGCGTTCGTCACGCTCAAGAGCCGGCGCAGGGCGTTGGCGGGACGTACCGGTTGCGGTCTCTGCGGCACGGAATCGCTCGAGGAGGTCATGCGCGCGCCGCGGAAGGTGCATAGCACTGCGGTGTTCGATCCCGTGGTGTTCGATGATGCCTTCGCCGCGCTGCACAAGCGGCAGGCGCTGCTGCGCGATACCGGTGCCACGCACGCGGCAGCGTGGTTGCGCGCGGATGGCGACGTATCGCTGGTGCGCGAGGACGTGGGCCGCCACAACGCACTCGACAAACTGGCCGGCGCGCTGGCGCGGGGCGGCGAGGACGTGAGTCATGGCGCAGTGATCGTCACCAGCCGCGCCAGCTACGAGATGGTGCTCAAGACGGCCTCGATTGGCGCGGGTATCCTGGCGGCGGTGTCCGGATCAACGGGGCTGGCTGCGCGTCTGGCCGAATCGGCGGGCGTCACGCTGGCCGGTTTCGTGCGCGGCGGCACCCTGGTCGCCTACTCTCACCCCCAACGACTCAAGCTTGCGTAGGGTCCTTCATGCATATCGACAATCTGGTCAAGATGGCCAATCAGATCGGCACGTTCTTCGAAGCGATGCCAGATCGAGATGAAGCGCTGGGGGATATCGCCAGCCATCTGAAGCGGTTCTGGGAGCCACGGATGCGGCGCGCGCTGCTGGCCCATATCGACACGACAGGCGGGGAAGGGCTCGATCCGATCGTGCAGGCTGCCGTGGCGCGTCATCGCGACAAGGTGGCGGTGGCGCAGGTGGCCGCGTGACGCGCGAGCCTACTTGAGCCGCAGCGGTTCGAGCAGTGCGGCATCGTACTGGGCGCGCGTGATGCGGCCCAGTTCCAGCATCCGCAGCAGGATGTAGGCCTGGCGCTGGCGAGCGCGGCGCGGATTGACCACCGGGTTGTTGGCGGATGGCGCCTTGGGCAGCCCGGCCAGCATCGCGCATTCGGCCAGCGTGAGCCGGTCGACCGGTTTGCCGAAATAGGTTTCGGCAGCCTCGCCGAAGCCATACGCGCCCTGTCCTAGGTAGATCTTGTTCAGGTAGATCTCCAGGATTTCATCCTTGCTCAGTGCGTTCTCGATCCGGTACGCCAGCAGGATTTCGTAGAGCTTGCGCGTGTAGGTCTTCTGGCGCGACAGATAGAAGTTACGCGCCACCTGCATCGTGATCGTCGACGCGCCTTGCGAGAGATCGTCGGAGAGATTGGCAATGCCGGCGCGCATTGCGCCCACATAGTCCACGCCGTCATGCAGGTAGAAGCGGTCGTCTTCGATGGCGACCACGGCCTCGGGCAAGTTGTGCGGGAAATCCGCGATCTTCACGTAGCCGGGCGAATCGCGAAATGCCGTCAGCGCGTCGAGGGACGGCAACTGCCGATTCGCCATCACGATGGCGAAGGCTAGCAGCAGGGCGCTCCCGATGATGGCGAGCAGAACGAATTTGACGAGGGCGGACCAGAGACGTTGCATGGCGCGTATTGTGCCATTGGCGGCTATCGCGTCTGGGAAATCTCTGATGCTCTCCTGTCACCGGTCCGTGCGAAGCGTGCGTCAATGGCCTACGCCGCCGGCATATCCACCCCGAGATCCCCCGCCAACGCTGCCAGATGGCTCCAGATCTTCGGATTGATCTCCAGATGCGTTGCCGCCGCGGCGCGATGCATGGCTTCGTACTCGCCCGGATACTGCACCTGGTCGAAGCCTGGCGCAGGCGGCGTGTCGTGGAGGTAGCGCACGAAGGCCTCTACCTCCTCCCGTTCCCAGTTGATGCCGAGATCGAGTTCGGGATTCAGCAGCACCGCGAACAGGTTGTTCGTGGCCACGCCGCCGCGCGGGTTGTCCGGCTGGATCGTGCCACCGCCGGACAACACCCCGGCCAGCAGTTCCGCCACCACGCCGAGACCGTAGCCCTTGTGGGCGCCAAACGGCAGCAGCGATCCCGGTTGATCGTCGAACATGACCCCCGCATCGGTAGTCGGGTTGCCTTCGGCGTCGATGATGCTGTTCTCCGGCGCGGGCTCGCCTTTCTCCGCCAGCACGCGTGCCTTGTTGATGGCGATGGCGCTGGTGGCGATATCGACGACGAGCGGCGGTCGCCCGTTCGGCATCGGCCCGGCAAAGCAAAGCGGATTGGTGGTGAGCCGTGGCACGCGGCCGCCGAAGGGCGCGACCACGGGCGGCCGGTTGATCACGTTGGTGAAGCTCAACAGCACGAAGCCTGCGCTGGCCACCATCTCGCCATAGTGGCCCATGCGGCCAAGGTGGTGCGATTTGCGCAGTGTCACGATGCAATGGCCGTGCTGACGCACGCGTTCGATGGCACGCGTCATCACGGTCTTGCCGACGTGCTGGCCAAAGCCGCCGTTACCGTCGAACACCATCAGCATGTCGCGGTCGAGCACGCACGCAGCGCGTCCGGTGGGATTCACGTTGCCACTCTCGATGGCACGGCGGTAGTTCGGCAGGATCGACAGGCCGTGGCTGACGTAGCCGCTGCGATCGGCTTCCACCAGGTGCTCGGCCACGTCATCGGCGATATCGGCGGGCACACCCTGCGCCGCCAGGATGCTGCGCGCGAACTGCCGCGCGCTGTCTAGGGTAATTTTCATCATCGTTGGGGGCGAAGGTTTGGGGGCGCTTGTGTCAGCGGCGAGGTTGCATGTTTGCCGGTCAGATCCAGCCAAGCCAGCGCCAGTACGTCGACGCGAACAGCAGCATCAGCAGATACCCGATGATCGTGGTCGGGATGCCGATGCGCGCGAACTGTCGCCCGTTGAAGGTATCGGTGCCGAGGCAGACCATGTTCTGCGGTGCGTTGATGGGCAGGATGAAGCCGAAGCTGACCGTGAAGCCGAGCAGCATCGTCATGCCGACCTTGTTCATGTCACCGGGTATGGTTTGCAGTACCGAGATCAGGATCGGCAGCATCGCGGAGGTCAGTGCCGTGGCGCTGGCAAAGCCGAGGTGGATCAGGATCAGGAATGCCGCCAGCACGGCAAAGACCAGCAGCGTGCCGTGATTGGCCAGGCCGGAATGCGTGACGACGAATTTCCCGAGCCATTGGCCGGCCTGCGTGGTCAGCAGCGCGGTGCCCAGGCTGATACCAACGCCGAACACGATCAGCGTGCCCCATGGCGTGCGTTGCTGCATCGTCTTCCAGTCCATCACGCCGATGCGCGGCAGCATCAGGATCACCAGGCCCACGAACGTGATCGACGCCGTATCGAACTTGTGCAGCTTGCCCTCGGTGGCCCAGAACAGCAGCAGGCCGATGGCGACGGCAGCCAGGCGCTTCTGCGGGCCCGTCATCGGACCCAGCGCGGCCAGCTCACGCTGCACGGCTTCCTTGCCGCCCGCAATTGCGTCGGTTTCAGGCGGAAGCAGCCAGCGCACGAGGAAGTACAGCACGATCGACATCACGATGGCCCAGGGAGCGCCGGCAATCAGCCATTGCAGCCAGGTCACGCGTTCGCCGAGCAGCTTGTCCATGAAGCCCGCGGTCAGCAGGTTCTGTGCGGCGGCGGTCTGGATACCGACGTTCCAGACGCTGGTGGCTTGCGCGACCATGATCATGATGCCGGCTGCGATGTTCGACTTCTTGTCGACGCCGAATGCGGCGATCACGCCCATCATGATCGGCACGGTACATGCGCTGCGCGCGGTGGCGCTCGGCACCACCAGGCTGAGCAGGATCGTGACGGCGATCGTGCCGATCAGGATGCGTCGGGTACTGGTGCCGATGGCCGACAAGGTGACCAGCGCGATGCGCCGGTCCAGTCCGGTCACGGTCATGGCCGCCGAGATGAACAGCGCGGCGGCGACGAGGGCCAGCGCGGTGTTCGAGAAGCCCGCCAGGGCCATGCCAAGCGCGCGCGATGTGCCATATAGCGTGTTGGGGTCATTGACCATCGGCGCGAAGCCGATCAGGCCGGCCATCAGCGACGTGATCATGATGGCGCTGGTCTCGTAGGTCACCGCTTCGGTAATCCACACCACGACCGCGAATGCCAGGATGGCCAGCATGCGCTGACCGGCCACAGGCAGGTCAGCCGGCATCGGTATCAGGAGCACCGCGATCAGCACGACCACGGCCGCATACAGACCCCAGTGGATATTGAGCTTGGGCGCGGCCGCGACGGCCGTCGCGGCGGTGGGGGCGCCGGAGGCGGCAGGAGGTACTTGTGATTCAGGCATCGTGGAATCCCTATGTTGGATCAGCCTGCCAGTCGCGTCGTATCGCAGGATCGCCGCGGCCGACATGGGCTCATTATGTGAAGCCAAGGCCGATGTGCCAAGGTGCTGGTGACGGCGCAATTGCTGGATATCAACTCACTGTGATGTCAGGCTTCGATGCCAGCAATGGGGCCTTGTGCGGATCGAGTGAGTGTGATTGCGCGTGGATGGGTGTATGAGCGGCACGGAAGCATGAAGCCGTACGTGGCACCTGTCCTTCGATGCGGCGATCTGAAATAATTGAAGCCGATGCTGAACGTTTTTGGAAGGCGTGCTTGACCGCACGCTTATGCGAAATGACCAATAATATGAATCACGACACACGCCCCTCGCTGGGGCTGGAGACGATCCCCAACGCGCGTGACCTTGGCGGACTGGCCGGTTTATCCGGCCGTCGCGTCAGGTCGGGCAAGCTCTATCGCAGCGCGAATCCCGCGCTGGCCTCGGCCGCCGATCTCGATCGCCTGCATTCGCTCGATCTGGATATCGTTGTCGATTTCCGGTCTCCCGGCGAGAAGTCGCCTGCCGAGGCCGCTTTCGGCGAGCGCTTTCACTGGCTCGCGGTGCCGGTGCTGGAGGGCAGCATGGCGATGGATGTGCTGGTGCCGCGCCTGCGTGCAAGCACGCCCACACAGATGCGAGACTTCATGCTCGATGTGTACCGCGATTTTCCGGTGCGCTACCGCGAGGCGTTCGGCGCGTTCCTGCGTCATGCCGAGGCCGGCCGCACGCTGTTCTATCACTGCACCGCAGGCAAGGACCGCACAGGCTTTGCGTCGTTGCTGTTGCTATCGGCGCTTGGCGTGTCGCAGGACGAAATCGTTGCCAATTACCTCGAATCCAATCACTGGAATCGCCGCCTCAACGAAGATGTGCTGGCGCGCGTGGCCCCGATCGGGGTCGACGCGGACGTCATCATGCCGTTGCTCGAAGTGCGGCCCGAATACCTGGAAGCATCGATGGATGCGATTGCGCGGGCCTACGGCAGTGTGGAGCAATTTCTTGCCGATGACCTGCGCATCGATGTGGGGCAACTACGCGGGCACTACCTCGAAGATTAGCCGCCGTTTAGCAGGATCTTCGCGGTCGAGAGGGCGATCATGCCTTCCTCGTCCGTCTGCAGCGCCAGCACCGGCACGCGGCTTGTGTCGCTGCTGATGCGCTGGCAGTTGTCGCCATTGGCCGCGGCATCCAGCGAGATGCCGAAGAGATCGGTGAGGTGCGCGCAGACGCGTGCGCGCACGTCCGGCGAGTTGGCGCCGATACCAGCCGTGAAGACCAGTCCATCCAGGCCACCCAGCGTGACCGCGAGCTTGCCGATTTCCTGTGCGGCGCGATAGGCGTAGAAGTCCACGGCCAGCTTCGCGCGCGGCGTATCGCTGGCCAGCAGTGCGCGCATGTCGCTGCTGACGCCGGAGATACCCTTCAGGCCAGATTGCCCATAGAGCATCGCCTGGATTGCGTCGGGCGTCATCCCTTGCGCCGCCAGCCACAGCACCGCGCCGGGGTCGATCGTGCCGCAGCGCGTGCCCATCGGCATGCCGTCCAGCGCCGTGAGGCCCATGGTCGATTCCACGCTCTTGCCGCCGCGCATCGCGCACAGGCTCGCGCCATTGCCGAAGTGGGCAACGATCACGCGGCCCTCGGCCAAGTCGGGCGCCACCTGCTTGAGCCGGCGCGCGATATACGCGTAGGACAGCCCATGAAAGCCGAAACGCCGGATGCCCTGCTCGTAGTACTCGTAGGGCAGCGCCATCAACTGGGCCATCGGATCGTGCCCGGCGTGGAACGCGGTGTCGAAGCACGCCACCTGCAACAGGTCGGGCGCGGCGGCCCGCACCGCGCGGATCGCCGTCAGGTTGTGTGGCTGGTGCAGCGGTGCCAGCGGTACCAGCGCATCGAGCCTGGCGATCACGTTGTCGTCGATGCGCACGGCGTCGGCAAAGTCCATGCCGCCATGCACCACGCGATGGCCGATCGCTACCGGCGGCGTGTCGCGCAGGCCTTCCTGCAGCCTGGCCTGGATCAGGCGGAACGCCGCATCGTGATCGGGCACCAGCTCCACGGGAAAGCGCTCGTCGGCGACGACGGTTCCATCGGCCAGGCGCCCCTCGATATGCGGCGCCACGCCGATACCTTCGATCTGACCGTGCGCAAGCTGCGCGGGCAGGACTTCGACGTCCTCGTGAGCAGCCTCCGGCACGGAGAAGATGGAAATCTTGACGCTCGACGAGCCAGCGTTGACGACGAGGATGACGGGATGAGCAGTGGTCACGCGGCGAATCTCCGTAAGTGGCTTCAGACCTTGACGGCTGCCTCGGTGGCAACACGGCGTGCATGGGCGATGAGCACGGCGATCGCGCAACTACCAATGCGCGCGCGCACGCTGTCGGCGCGGCTGGTCAGGATGATCGGCACGCGCGCGCCAAGCACGATGCCAGCCGCTTCCGCACCGGCCAGGAACGTGAGCTGCTTGGCGAGCATGTTGCCGGCTTCGAGGTCCGGCACGAGCAGGATATCGGGGTCGCCGGCCACTTCGGAATGGATGCCCTTGGTTTCGGCCGCGGCCTTGCTGATGGCGTTGTCGAACGCCAGCGGACCATCGAGCAGGCCGCCTTCGATCTGCCCGCGCAGGCTCATCATGCACAGCGCGGCGGCGTCGATCGTCGACGGGATCTTGTCCGTCACTGTTTCCACGGCCGAGAGAATCGCCACCTTGGGGCGCTCGACGCCGAGAATGCGCACGAGGTCGATGGCGTTGCGCACGATGTCGGCCTTCTCGTTCAGCGTGGGGAAGATGTTGACCGCGGCGTCCGTGATGAACAGCGGCTTGTGATAGGTCGGCACGTCCATCGCGAAGACATGCGAAAGGCGCCGTTCCGTGCGCAAACCGCTGGTGCTGCGCGTCACGGCGTGCAGCAACTCATCGGTATGGAGGCTGCCCTTCATCAGCAGTTCGGCGCGGCCCGAGCGCACGGCTTCCACGGCGGCTTCGGCCGAAGCATGGCTGTGAGGCGTGTCGATGATCGGGGTATCGCCGAGGGTCAGGCCGTGCTCCTCCGCCACTTGCCGGATGCGCCACTCGGGACCAACCAGCAGCGGAGTAATCAGGCCAAGTCGTGCAGCTTCCAGTGCGCCATCGAGCGATGACTGGTCGCACGGATGCGCGACGGCGGTGGGGATGGGGGGCAGCCCCTCGCAACGCGCGAGCAGCTGGGCGTACTTGTCGGTGGACGGTGTGGTCGGCATAGGCAGCGTTCCCAGGAACCAAACGGTTTTGGAGGGCAGGCATCCTGGGGGCCACGGATGCTGCATTGCGCAAACGTCTTGCGGCAAAGTATATGCCAATGTTCCAACTGCTACGATGACACGCATATGTCATGGGTGACCGATATGTTCGGAGTGGCGCTTCGGCCAATTGCCATGTCGCCGCGACACTGGTAGATTTTCGGTGTTGCATCGCAGCAAGCGCACCGGCGCTGATCTATCGGTCATCCGGGCGACACCTCTTGCCGCGACACCCTGACTCCGCCTATCCAGACTGGGAGAAACGGAATGACCGCACGTCAACCGACCGCTGTCACATCGACAGCGGAGGCACCCTCACCGGCCGCGACCGCGCTCGCCGGGTTTCTTCCACCAGTTCCGCCTACCGCCATTGCGCACGCCGCATGGGAGTACGGCCTCGATGCGTGGCAACGCTCGATCCTGTTCCTCGACATCCTTCGGCAGCGCGGCAATGAAACCGCGGAGCACGAGCGCGGTGGTATGCCGCCAGTGCTGGTTTTCGACTACGAGGTACTGATCGACGGTCGCGATTTGCCGACGCCGGTCAACTACGCGCTGGTTCGCATCGTGCCACCTGAAGGGCAACCGACGGACCCGGCCAAGCGGCCGTTCGTGGTGATGGACCCCCGCGCGGGGCACGGTCCCGGCATCGGCGGGTTCAAGTCCGACAGCGAGATTGGCAACGCGCTGCGCAGTGGGCATCCGTGTTACTTCATCACGTTCTTCCGCGATCCTTGCCCGGGGCAGACGATCGAGGACGTCGCGCGTACGGAAGGCCTGTTTCTGCAGGCGGTCGCCGAGCGCCACCCCGATGCGCCCGGCAAGCCATTCGTCGTCGGCAACTGTCAGGCAGGCTGGGCCCTGCTGATGCTGGCGGCTGCCGCGCCGGAAGTCACCGGCCCGATCCTGCTGGCTGGCGCGCCTGTGGCGTACTGGTCCGGAGTGCGTGGCAAGAATCCGATGCGGTACTCGGGTGGCCTGCTTGGCGGCACCTGGCTGGCATCGCTGGCTGCGGATCTGGGCAATGGCCGCTTCGACGGCGCCTGGCTCGTCCAGAACTTCGAGAAGCTCGATCCCGCGAACACGTTCTGGTCGAAGCTCTACAACGTTTATGCCAAGGCCGATACCGAGGGTCCGCGTTTCCTGGAGTTCGAGCGCTGGTGGGGCGGCCACTTCCTGATGAACCGGGGAGAGATCGACTGGATCGTGCAGAACCTGTTCGTCGGCAACCATCTCACAGCGGGTGAGGTGCGCAGCAACGACGGCAAGACGGTGATCGACCTGCGGAACGTGCGCTCGCCGGTGATCGTGTTTGCCTCCTGGGGCGACAACATCACGCCGCCGCAGCAGGCGCTGAACTGGATTCCCGATCTCTACGCGAACGTTGACGAGATCGTCGCCAACGACCAGACCATCGTCTATTGCCTGCATCCTTCGATCGGCCACCTCGGCATCTTCGTATCGGGCAGCGTGGCCAACAAGGAACACTCGGAACTCTTCTGCGCGCTGGACCTGATCGACGTGCTGCCGCCGGGCCTGTACGAAGCGAAGATCGATGACATCGCGCCGGGCACGTCGCACAAGGATCTGATCGAAGGCCGCTACATGGTGCGCTTCGAACGGCGCACGATCGACGACATCCTGGCGCTCGACGACGGCCGGGACGACGAACTGCCGTTCCAGGTGGTGCGCCGCGTGGCCGAGATCAACCAGCATCTCTACGATACGTTTGCCTCGCCGTTCCTGCGCGCGATGTCGAACGAGTCGATGGCGGAGGTGATTCGGGCGGTGCATCCGACGCGGCTTGAACGCTCGCTGGAAGGTGACACCAATCCGTGGATGCAATGGGTGAGCGCGATGGCGCCGGCCGTGCGCGAAGCGCGCCAGCCCGTGTCACCCGACAACCCGTTCCTGGCCATGCAGACCGCGATTTCCGACCAGATCGTGCGCTCGCTCGACCTGTACCGCGATATGCGCGATGCCTGGCAGGAACAGGCGTTCTCGTCGATCTACGCCACGCCGTGGCTGCCGGCCCTGTTCGGCATGAAGGTGGATACCGAGCGCGCCGAGTCGCCCGCCGTTAGCGCGCTGCGCACGGAGGTGGCGGAACTTCGCCGTCGCGAGGCGCTGTCCCGGATCGGCGAGGGCACGCTGGTCGATGGATTCCTGCGTATCCTGGCCTACGTGACGGCGGGCAAGTCCGCCATCGAGGAACGTCCATTCAACCTGCTACGCAAGCTGGCGGTGGAAAACCCGCCCGACGAGCGTTTCACGCTGGCCGAGTTCAAGGACGCGGTACGGCGTCAGAGCTATGTAGTCAGTCTCGACCCCGAGGCCGCGCTGCGCACGCTGCCACAACTCGTGCCGGACATGAAGGAGCGCCGCCGGGTGATGGTGCTGGCGCATCGCGTGCTGACTGTCGGTGGCCCGCTCGAGGGCGAGTGGATGGAGCGTTATCGCAAGGTCGCTGACGTGATGGGTACCGATCACGGCAAGGCCACGCGCGAGGCGGACGCCGACGCCAAGACCTGATTCACGATTACCGTTTTGCTCCGCCTCTGCGTGCCGGAGGCGGGGCGGTGGTCGTGTATCGCTCATCACGTAGCTTCGCCGGAGAATCCGATGGTGCAAGTACCGAATCCACCCCTTGCAGGGGCGCGCGTGCTCGTCGTGGGCGTGGCGAACGAGGACTCGATTGCCTGGGGCTGCGCCCGGGCGTTCCGGGAAATGGGCGCCGAGATCGCGCTGACCTATCTCAACGACAAGGCGCTACCGTACGTGGAGCCACTGGCGCGCCAGGTGGAGGCGCCGATCCTGATGCCGCTCAATGTCGAGGACGATACACAGATGGACGCGCTATTCGCGCGTATCGCAGCAGAATGGGGGCAGCTGGATTCCCTGGTCCATTCCGTGGCTTTCGCGCCGAAGGCCGACCTGCAGGGCGGACTGCTCAATTCATCGGCCGCCGGATTCGCACGGGCGATGGATGTCTCCTGCCACTCGTTCATTCGCATGGCGCGCCGCGCAGTGCCGCTGATGCCGCACGGCGGCACGATGTTCGCGATGAGCTACGACGGTGCCAACCGCGTGGTGCCGAACTATGACTTGATGGGGCCGGTAAAGGCCGCGCTGGAAGCCAGTTGCCGCTATCTGGCCTATGAGCTCGGGCCACGCAACATCCGCGTGCACGCGATCTCGCCCGGGCCGCTGAAGACGCGCGCGGCGTCGGGGCTCAAGGACTTCGACGCTCTGCTGGCCGAGGCGGCGGGGCGCGCGCCGTTGGGCGAACTGGTCGACATCATGGATGTTGGCTTCGCCACCGCCTACCTGGCTACGCCGTACGCGCGACGGCTGTCGGGCAACACCGTGTACGTCGATGGCGGTGTGCACGTGATGGCCTGACAGGATGGGGCGACGCTGTGTGCGATCAGCGCATAAGGCACACGACGTGACGCGGAGCGCGGCCTACAATACACCCAATGCCAACGCACCGAGAGAGAGGCCGCCATGCAGGTACTGATCCGCGGGCTGCATCGAGATGTGACGGCGGATATGCTGCGCGAGAAGCTCAAGATTTACGCCCGCGTCATCTCGATCGAGATCATGCGCGAGGGTGACGCCGATCATCCATGGGCATGGGTGGATCTGGACGTCGACGCCTTCACGGCCTGGCGGCTGTTGCGCCAGCTCGACAAACAGTACTTCGCCGGCAGCATCATGCGCTGGTACATCCCGGCGCACCAGAACTAGTGGATGCCGCGTGAATGCCGCGCCGATACGGCACTGGTGTCAGTGCCGTATCGGCGCGGTGTCGGCTGGCGGTACCATACGCTATCTTTCACTTCCCACACCGTTAGCACATGCTCGAACTCCAGGGAGCGATCTGGTTTCGCGCCGGCACGCATGATTGGGGCGGCAAGGACCGCATCGCGCTGCTGGCTGCCATTGGCGAACATGGCTCGATCACGGCCGCGGCGCGCGCCGTCGGCATCAGCTACAAGGCTGCCTGGGACGCCATCGACGCCATGAACAACAGCGCCGGCGAGCCGCTGGTTTCGCGCGCGGCTGGCGGCAAGGGCGGGGGCGGTACCCGACTGACCGAACGCGCCGAGCGCCTGATCCGCACCTACCATGCGATGGAGGCCGAGCACGCCCGCTTCGTCGCCTACCTTGACAAGGTCGGGAGCGCATTGAGCGATGCGGATGCCGACGACCTTCACCTGATGAGGCGATTCATGGTCCAGACCAGTGCGCGCAACAAGCTGTTCGGCCGCGTGGAAGCGGTTCGCGGCGGGGCCGTCAACGATGAAGTCACGCTGGCGCTGCCGGGTGGTCAGCGCGTTGTTTCCACTATCACGCATGAGAGCGTGGAGACCCTGGGCCTGGCGGCCGGCGCCGAGGCGTTCGCGCTCGTCAAGGCATCGTCGGTGATGATCGGCCTGCCCGACCCCAACGTGCGGCTGTCGGCGCGTAACCAGTTGCCGGGCGTGGTCTCGCGCGTGCAGCCGGGCGCGGTCAATGCCGAGGTAGTGCTCGATCTCGATGGCGGCGGCACGGTCGCGGCCATCATCACCAATGCAGCGGTGACGGAACTCGATCTGAAGGTGGGCACGCGTGCGGTGGCCATTTTCAAGGCGTCGAGCGTGATCCTCGGGACGGTGGGCTAGAGCAGCATGGCACGCAATATCGAAATCAAGGCACGCATCGCCTGCGTCGAGGCGTTGATCCCGCGCGCCGCCGCTGTCGCGGATCATGGCCCGGAACTGATCGAGCAGGATGACACATTCTTCCCGTGCCCGAACGGCAGGCTCAAGCTGCGCGCGTTCAGTGCCGATCAAGGGCAACTGATCTTCTATTCGCGGCCTGACCAGACGGGGCCGAAGGAAAGTTTCTACATCCTGTCCCCGACGGCGTCGCCCGACACGTTGCGAGCCGCATTGGTCTCGGCCCACGGCGAGCGTGGACGCGTGCGCAAGGTGCGGACACTGTTCCTCGTCGGTCGCACGCGCGTGCATCTCGATCGCGTGGAAGGATTGGGCGACTTTCTGGAACTGGAAGTGGTGCTGCGCGAAGGTGAGCCAGCGGAAGCCGGCGTCGCCGAGGCGCATGGACTGATGGCGCGGCTGGGCGTGAACCATGACGCCCTGATCGAAGGCGCCTACGTCGATCTGCTGACTTCGGATCAGGCCACGCGTGCGGGCAGGGGCGCGTAGACCGGCGGATGCCGCTTGCCGGTGCCGCTGCCAAAGATGCGGCCCTCGCGAATCTCGAGCACGTGGTCGCCCAGGATCTCGACGTCTTGCGGATCGTGCGAAATCACAACCATTGGCACATCGAGGTTCGCCTGCAGCGACAGCAGCTCTTCGCGCATACGCGACCGTAGCGCCGGGTCCAGCGCCGAGAACGGTTCGTCGAGCAGAACGATATCCGGCTTGGGCGCCAGCGCGCGGGCCAGCGCCACGCGCTGCTTCTGACCGCCCGAGATCTCGGCCGGATATTGATTCACGATCTCGCGCAAGCCGAAGGCATCGACCCAGTGCGCGGCCTCTGGCGGCAACTCGCGCCGCCGGGGATTGCGCCAGCCGTGGTTCAGACCGAACGCGATGTTCTGCGCCACGGTCAGATGCGGAAACAGCGCGTAGTCCTGGAACAGGTACGCCACGCGGCGCTCCTGGGGCGGCAGGTCGATGCCGGATTCGCTGTCGAACAGCGTGCGTCCGTTGAGTACGATGCGCCCGCTTTCCGGCGCCAGCAACCCGGCGATGGCGCGCAGTGTCAGGGTCTTGCCAGAGCCGGAGGGGCCGAACATCGCAATGCGGTGACTGTCCGACTCAAATCCGATGTCGAGCGCGAACTGGCGATCTCGCGACACCAGGCGCTTGCGGATGGTGATCTGCATACTCATGGCGGGCCTCACTTGCCCACGGCTTCGCGCCGGAAGGCGCGTCGCTCGTAGACCTCGCCAACGCCACGCGCGGCGGGCGGCACAAGCCGGCCGGCCACCACCAGCAGCACGATGCATGTGACCGACGTCACCAGCACCAGCAGGTTGGCAGTGTTGTCGTCACCAGCCTGCACGGCTTCATAAATGGCCACCGAGAGCGTCTGGGTGCGGCCCGGCAGGTTGCCGGCCACCATCAGTGTGGCGCCGAATTCGCCCAGTGCCCGCGCAAACGCCAGCACCACGCCAGCGGAGATGCCGCGCAGCGCCATCGGCAGCGTGACGCGAAAGAAGATGCCGGTCTCCGATACGCCCAGCACCCGGGCGGCATTCTCAAGCTGGTGATCGACGCCTTCGAACGCGGCGCGCGCGGACTTCAGCACGAGCGGAAATGCCACCACGGTCGACGCCAGCACCGCGCCCTGCCATGTGAATACAAGCTCGATCCCGATCCGGTCCAGCCATGCGCCAAACACGCCGCGCCGACCCACCAGCACAAGCAGGTAGTAGCCGAGCACGGTGGGTGGGAGAACCAGCGGCAGTGTCAGGATGGCATCCACCACATCTCGCGCGGACGAGCGCCAGCGCGATATCGCATAGGCGGCCGCCACGCCAAGAATGGCGTTCAGCAGCGTGGCCCAGCCCGCTACCTTGAGCGACAGCAACAGCGGTACCCAGACGGCATCCATGACAGCAATCAGACCTTGTTACGGTTTCTGGAATCCAAATTTGGCCAGCACGGCCTGGCCCTCGGACGACAGTACGTACTGGACGAAGCTGGTGGCCTGCTGGGCCTGCTTCGTCTGCGTGGTGACGGCGATGGGGTAGGTGACCGGCGTGCGATTTGGCACGCGCACCGCCACCTTGACCTTCTCCGGCATGATCGCCGCATCGGTGGCGAACACGAAGCCGGCGTCGACTTCGCCGCGCGCCACGTAGTCCAGGCTCTGGCGAACGTTCTGGGCCGGCACGCCCTTGGCCGCCACGGCATCCCAAAGGCCCTCGGCCTCGAGCGCGCCCTTGGTATAGCGGCCCACCGGCACTGACGACGGATTGCCGTATGCCACGCGCTTGACGTCGGCGCGGGTCAGGTCCTTGAGCGAGCCGATGCCGAGCTTGCTGTCCTGCGGCACGATCAGCACTACCTGGTTGGCGGCAAAGTCCTTGCGGCTGGCCGGTTGCACGACCTTCTCGGCCTCGGCCTTGTCCATGGCGGTCTGGTCGGCGGACGCGAACACATCGGCCGGCGCGCCCTTGATGATCTGCTGCATCAGCACGTCCGAAGCGCCGAAATTCAGCACCACCTTGGTATCCGGGTGGGCGTGCTCGTACTGCTCGGCCAGCGTCTTGAACGCGTTGGTCAGGCTGGCGGCGGCGGAGACCACGAGATCGGCGGCAAAGGCCGACGGTGCGGCGACGGTCAGGGCCAGGGCGGCGCCGACGCAGGCGGCGCGGCGCAGGAAGGGCAGGGTGCGGAAGGTCATGGCGTGAAGGGGTGCGGTGTGCGCGATCGTTACCTCGCGCAATATAAGCGGGTATATAGCGCACCGTCAATTGCCCGGATGGATAAGGGTCTTCAGCCATTTGGAATAGTCTGGCGCGCGATTTGTGCATTCCCTGACTTCGCAGACATCCGTGGCGTTTGTCACGCGAATGACGCGATTTCGCCACTTTCCTGCCATCGCGGTTGCCGACAATTCCGTGGCTGCACCAAAACCAAAACAAATCAATCAGGGAACCCGAAACATGCAACTCCATCGCATCCAGGCCGCGACGCTCGCGGCCTTGCTGGTGGGGGTGACCGCGCTGGCCGCCTGCGGCTCAGACGACCCCTCGTCCTCCACCTCCGGCAACAACGGCGGCAATAGCGGAAACAGTGGCAACGGCGGTAACAACGGTGGCGACACCCCGGCGGCGATCGTCGCAGGTACCAAGTCCACGCTGGCGCTGCTCGAGACCACCGACCTCCACACCAACGTCCTGAGCTATGACTACTTCAAGCTGGCCGAGGACAAGTCGCTGGGCTTCGAGCGCGTCTCGACGCTGATCAAGTCCGCGCGGCAGGAGTTTCCGAACAGCCTGTTGCTCGACAACGGCGACACGATCCAGGGCACCGCGCTCTCGGACTATCAGGCACTGGTGAAGCCGGTCTCGTGCACCGAGACCCTGGCGATGTACAAGGTGATGAACGCCGCTGGCTTTGACGGCGGTGGCATCGGCAATCACGAATTCAATTATGGGTTGCAGTACCTGAGCCAGGTCACCGGCAGCAAGTTCAACGTGGACGGCCTGCCCGATCCTGCCACCCAGACCGCATGCGCGGGCCCGAAGTTTCCGCAGGTGCTGGCCAACGTCTACAGCGTCAAGACGCGCGCGCCGCTGTTCCAGCCGTACGCGATCCTGAGCAAGACGCTGACGGCTACCGGCCCGGACGGCAAGACGGTCACCGCGCCGATCAAGGTTGGCATCATCGGCTTCGCGCCGCCGGCCATCATGAGCTGGGACAAGCGCTGGCTCGACGGCAAGGTCTACACCGAAGGTCTGGTGGAGACGGCCCAGAAATACATTCCCGAGATGCGCGCCAAGGGCGCCGACCTCGTCGTCGTGATTTCGCATGGTGGCCTGGATAACTCGACCTACTCGCCGACGATGGAGAACGGCAGCTATCACCTGTCGAAGGTGGCTGGCGTGGACGCGATGCTGATCGGCCACTCGCACCAGATCTTCCCGGATGCCAACAGCACGGTCGGCCAGTTCAACCTGCCGGGCGTGGACAAGGTCAAGGGCACGGTCAACGGCGTGCCGACCGTGATGGCCAACTACTGGGGCAAGCACCTGGGCGTGATCAACCTGTCGCTGAACCACGACGGCAAGAGCTGGAGCGTCGATCGCACCAAGACCACTGTGGAGGCGCGCTCGACCCAGAACGCCGACAAGACCTATGTGACGGCCGACGCCAGCGTGGCGCCGATGATCGACACCGAGCACCAGGCAACTATCCAATACGTGAAGACGCCGATCGGCAGTACCAATTACCGCATGTCGAGCTACTTCGCCGACGTGGGTGATCCGGGTGCGATTCAGATCGTCAACATGGCACAGGCTGCCTACGTGAAGGACTACGTCACCGCGAACCTGCCAGCGCTGGCCTCGCTGCCCGTGCTGTCGGTTTCGGCCCCGTTCAAGAGCGGCTTTGGCGGTGGCAGCGACTATACCGACGTGGCGTCCGGCAACCTGGCCATCAACAACGCGGCCGATCTCTACCTGTACCCGAACACGGTGTACGCGGTGAAGGTCAACGGCGACGATGTGAAGGCATGGCTGGAAACCGCGGCCAAGCGCTTCAACCAGATCGACCCGGCCAAGACGACCGACCAGCAGTTGATCAGCACCTTCCCGGGCTACAACTTCGACATGTTCACCGATCCGGACATGCAGTATGAGATCGACGTGACGCAGCCGGTTGGCAGCCGTATCAAGAACCTGACGTACAAGGGCGCGCCGGTGACCGCGGCGATGAACTTCATCGTGGCTACCAACAACTATCGTGCCAGCGGGGGCGGCAACTTCCCGGGCCTCGATGGCACCAAGACGATCTATGCCTCGCCAGATGCCAACCGCGATGTGCTGATCAGCTACATCAAGAAGGTGGCCAATGTCACACGCATGGTCAACGGCAGCGCGCGTAGCTGGAAGTTCACCAAGGTGACCACCACGGGCAAGGTGGTGTTCAGCTCGGGTATCGGGATGCTGCAGCAGGCAACCGACGCTGGGTTGACCAATATCTCGCTCGACAAGGCAGACGATGGGTCCGGCAAGAACCTGTCGCAGTACAAGCTCGATCTCAGCTTGTGATTGACTGATTGACCATGCACGCCATGCCAACAACTATGGCCGCACCGCGGCGCTTTCCTCGCATCCACCCGCTGTTTGTGGCGGCCACGCTGGCTGTAACCGTTGCGGCCGCTGGAGTCGCTGGCGCCGCCATGTGGCGACAGCAATCGGACGTGCGTCAAAGCGAGATCGCGCGATGGCAGTTGATGGCGACCTCGGCGAATGATGCCGCCGCACTGTCGCGGCTGCAGCGCGCAGCCGCGGCGGGCGAGATTGCGGCATGTGCGGCTCTCGGTGAAACACTACTGTCCCGGACGGACACCGAGAGCCGCGCGCAAGCGGAGCACTGGCTTAGCCTGGCGGCAGCGAGCGGCCACACCCGCGCGCAGTTCCTGCTTGGCAAAGCCGCGATGCTAGGTGAGTTGGCGTCCGGTCGTACGGACTTGCCTGTCGCATGGCGCGAACTCGGCGCGGCGGCAAGGGTGGGCGATGTTGGCGCGGCGTATTACCTGGGGCTGCTCTATCGTGGTGGCTATGGCCACACAGCGGACCCGGCTGCCGCCGCGCACTGGTTCAGAGTGGCTGCCGACGGTGGAGTTGCGCAGGCCATGTTCTTGCTGGCCAATGCCTACCGAGAGGGCGATGGCGTGCCGCGTAATGATGCTACTGCGGTGTCCTGGTACGAGGCTGCCGCCGAGCGGGAGCATCCGGCCTCGATCCAGGCGCTGGCGATGGCCTATCGCAGCGGAGAACTTGGCCTCTCGCGAGACGAGAGCAACTACCGCCAGCATCTGGCCGAGGCTGCGCATGCACTGAAGCATCCGGCGATCAATCCGTAAGCCCCGCCGCTATTGATAGCTCATGATGAACGATTGCCTGGCGAGGTGATGTCCGTCAGCGTGGTAATGACAACGGGCCGGAGAGTTGCTGCGTGCAATAGTTCGCGTGCGAGGCGTTGACATTGCGCCGATAGTGATCAGGCCAAGCCTAGTCACGGCGATGGTTGGCAACATTTGGCGCGATCTGATAGCAGTATCGGCATTCACGATTCCCCCTTTGCGTCGGGCTGGCATACCGATCGGATCTGCGTGAATGATGTCGCATTGCGGACCTTCTCCGGCAGCCGATATTCGATCGTGCAGCGTTGCGCTGAGTGTGTGCCCCAGGACACCTGCAAGCGTCCGGTGTCTTCGATGCCACGCGCGAAAATGATGCCGCTTTGGCCAACCACGCCGATTTCGGCATTGTCCCTATCGCGCACTGATGCGCCAAAGGGCAAAGGCGCTCCATCGGGCTGGCTGGCTGAAATGATGACGGCGCGTCCGCTGAGCGCGGCGAACTTGATTTTTACCGCTGCGTTCGCGCGCGGCGCTACCTGGGCGCTGGTCGCGTCCAGCGATACATCCAGCGGTATCCCGCGTGGATCTATCTCGATCGTGTTCATGTTGTAAGGCTGGAGGTACGGCACAATGGCGTAGCCGAATGCGTCGATCCTGACGCCCGTCGCATTGGCGACGCGCGCGCCGGTAGCGCCCTTTGCTTCGACGATGCCGATGGTGTCGCCAAGGAAGTTGGCAAGTGTGATGCCTCCTTGGTGGGCGACCAGGGCGCCTTGCAGGCCACCCGAGTATTGCGTGTAACCGCCGCCGCCGCTGACAGAAGCGGAAACGGTGGTGTAAGGCGTCCGGTACTGTACGTTGCCACCGCCGGTGGTTGTGTTCGGCGAACGGTCGACGTTCAGGCCATAGGTGAAGGCGTTGTCCTCGAGTGCAGTGCCGCTCAGCCGCATCTGTTGCGAGGATTGGCTGTCACTATGCGTGGCGCCGAACGACAGCATCGGGGCGTGGCTGCTCTTGCCCAGCGGTACGGTGAGGCTGGCGAAAACCTGGGTGGTGAACCGGCCGGTCATCGCCTCGCGTTGGCGTGAGGCCGCGATGTTGTAGGTCATCGGCAGTCCCAGCACACGCAGCGAGTTGCTGTAGCCCACCTGGAACATCAGCGCAGTACCGCCCCGATTCCAGTATTCCGCGGAAGTGCCTGTGAGATAGAAGTTGCCCCAGCGATCTCCGAGACTCTGATTCAGCGTGAGTTGGACCTGGCTGCGCTGGCGGTCCACGGCGCGGGCATTGCCACCGCTGGCGCGAGCCGTGAATGCGTCGCTCATCGTCCAGAAGCCACGGGTCGCATAGCGATAGGCGGCGAGTGACATACTCGTGCTAGTTGACGGCACGAACTTGCTGTAGCTGAGGCGCACGCTTTGTCCGCTGGTGTTGTCAACCTGGTCGATCGAGGCGTGGGCATGGGTCGCATCCAGCGCGAATGCGCCAATGGGCAGATTCAAGGCCGCGCCGATCAGGCCCGCCCGGTAGCCCTCCGAGAGGACTAGCCCGGCATAGCCCGTTACGAAGTTGTTGAACCCGTGCTGCACCGTACCCTGGACCAGTTTCTCGCGGCGGGAAGACGTGCGCGAGCCATCGCGGTACTCCCCAACCGTGGCCGAGTACCGCGTGATACCGGGCCGTAGAAGCTGAGCCACAGATGCATAGGGCACGGTAAAGCTGCTTTGGCTGCCGTCGGCTTCTGTCACCGTGACGAGCAGATTGCCGCCATAACCGGTGGCGTAGAGATCCTTGATCTCGAACGGTCCTGGCGCCACGGTCGTTTCATAGAGCTTGTTGCCATTCTGCGTGACCGTGACACGCGCATTGGAGCGGGCGACGCCTCGCACCAGTGGCGCATAGCCGCGTGCGGAGTCAGGAAGCATCCGGTCATCGCTGGCCAGATTCACGCCGCGCACGGAAAAGCTGTCGAAGACGGCTCCATCCGTGTAGGCATCGCCAACGGTGAGCTGACTACGCAGGCGCGATATATCCCGCTGCAAATAGGTCGCGATGTTCTGGTAGTCGTAGGTGCTTTGGCCCATGGACTGCCAACTCATCGAGGAGCGCTGCCGCAGGTGCCAGGCACCGATGTTTAATCCGGAATCGATGCCAAGGTAGGTAGAAGTGACAGATGAGCTACCAGTAGTGTGGAACGTGTTGAAATTGTAGGCGACCGTCGCGGACGGGACGCCATCATCCAGGAGCTCTGGGCTGACGCTGCCGCGCGGCGTGCGGCGTAACAATGCCTGCGCCACGCCGATGTCGAGACGCAGGTCATTGAGGTTGAACGACCAGGTGAGGTCTTCCGAGATGTCCGATGGGCGAGTGCATTCGCCACTGACGGCCTGCGCTATCGCATTGCGGCTGGCGGGTGGCAGCGCCTGTTCGTCGAGATTCAACCGGGTAATGAGCGATCGGTCCATGCATGGGCCGACAACCTCGTCCCGGGACCGGAATCGCACTGTCTCTCGACCAACCCACGATCCGTTCAGGTAGATGTCGACCGCATGGTCGCCAGGTGAGATGGGGTTGCCAAACGCAAACCGGCTGACATCGACGCTGGTGCCATCGGAACGTTTCAGAAAATCTGAATTGAACTTGACGGCTGCGATGGTGGCCGTCTTGCCGGGTTCATTAGCAAATACCGCGGTGGGCAGAGCGGTGGCCAGGATCCAACGCGCAGCCAGAGCGCGCGAGGCGCGCGGCTTCCGAGTGCGCATCGTCATTGCCCTTTCGCTTCCTGTGTTGGCTTCGCATTGTGGACGCCAGATACACCGGCGCCATAGTCCGAGATAAACGTGTAACTGACCTGCGCGGGTTCGCCGGACACGGGCGACGCGTCATCGATGGCAAACTCGACTGTGCCGCCGGGATTTACCATTGCTCCGGCATCATTGCTGTACACATGCCCGCCAGAGGTTGCCTCGACCTTTGTGTAGGTGATGTGGTACGGCGTTGGATTTGTTGCAGTCAGTACATGATGGCCGTCATCCTTGCGTACGAAGCGCCAGGTAACCTTGGTGGGCGCGCTGTCCGCGTCGCCAGGCAATCCCGTTGGACGGAAGAACAGCTTGATGCGTGACCGAAAGGCAAACTGAAGCGAATTCTGCGGATCCTTGCTGCTGGATGCGATTGGCGGGACTTCGAGAACGTTGAGCCAGAACAGCGATTCCTGATCGCGAGACAGCGCTTGCTGGAGTTGAATGATGCGTAGCGTCTGACCTTTCTTTGCGTCCAGTCTAAACAGCGGCGGCGTGAGTACGAATAGTGATTTCGCGTTCTCCGGCGTCGCATTGGGGTCGCCGTCGTCGATCCATGCCTGTACCAGGGAGGGTGCGTCTCCTTCGTTGGTGAGTTTGAGGCTGACTTCCCGCTCCGACTCCGGGTAGATGACGCGGGTACCGGTCAAAACCACGGACGCAAGGGTTCCAGGCGCAGTCATTGCCAGGAGGACGGCAGCAATGGCTGCGCGGCAGATTGAAGTCTTGAACATGATGAACGACTACTGGAGGGGCACGGCTGGAGGTGCCGGCATGTATGCGCATGCCGGCAGGTATAGGCTGGTTAGATGATCCGACTTACGGGTACACGACGGAGTACCTCAATGTAGTGCTGATTAGGCCGGCTGAGGCTGTGCCAGTTGCCACGTACTGGGCCTGGTACCGCAGTGTTGCATTGCCGCCTGCAATGTCCACGGTTTTCGAGTTCTGCGCGTGGTACGCGGCCCCTAGTTTGATGGGGCTCCCATCGTTGTTCGACAGGGCGATCTGGACGTTCTTTGCGCCGTTGGTGGCAGCGTTGTTATTCAGGTTGCCGGTGACGGCATCCACGTTTCCGCCGGCTTCGAAGTAAACCGCCGCTTTCTTGAGGGATGCTGTGCAGTTAGAGAGCGTAATAGCGAAAGGCGTGTTACCTGCGATGTTGCCGCCGGTGTTCAGCAGCGAGGATGGAACGTTGGGCAGCACAACGGTGAAGTCGCCGGCGGGCCTGCCTTCGCCCGCGACGGAGCAGGTTTGACCCTTGATTTCGCCAGTAAAGACGATGGTGCCATCCGCGGCAAATGCAGTCGGACTCAACGCGGCAAGGAGCAGGGATGTGGCAAGGATCTTTGTTCGAATATGTTTCACATTGACCTCGAATATTGATGTGATTGGTGGCTGTCAAGGCGAATCGCGGAGATCCGCATAGCGAGCGAAGGCAGCTGTATCCGGAATAAGAAGCCGCACATTCCGTGCGGATATCCCCGGTATTTCGCTAGTGAAGTCGCTATGCATCGCGTCTTCCTGACAAGGTCAAAGACTATTGGCTTTGGGAAATTCTTTTAATCGTATTTATCTTGAATTTTTGATTTTCTTGGGAGAGTTCCGATTGAATGTGTCGGCGAGAGCGGTTGTGTAGGCTAAATGCGACGCATGGGAGGCAAGAAATTTCCTTGCGCCTTCACGGACAATCAATATTGGATTTACAAGTAAATCGTAATTTCACTAAATTTGTTTCTGGCGGGGATCAGAAATGAAAGGCGCGCACCTCTGCGCTATTCTTGCGTCGTTCCATATGGAGGAAATGCCATGAAGATGGTCTATCTCGCCGGCTTTGATGTGTTCCGCGAGGACGCGCGCGACTGGGGTGAACAGCTGAAGGCGCTGTGTATGCGGTATGGCTATGAAGGCTTGTATCCGCTGGACAAGGCGGCGCCGTCGGGGCTGTCGGGGTCAGCCACGGCACAATGGATCTACGAGGCCAACATCGCGTTGATTCGTCGCGCCGATGTCGTGATGGCGAATCTCGACGACTTCCGCGGGTCGGGGGAGCCAGACAGCGGTACTGCGTTCGAGGTTGGGTTTGCCGTGGCGCTGGAGAAGCCCGTCTGGGGCTATGCGGCCGATGCCGGCACGTTGCTGGATCGTGTGCGTGTCAGGACCGATGCCGACGGGAACGCGCGCGATGCGCGCGGTTATGTGGTGGAGGACTTCGGCTTGTCGATGAACCTGATGCTGGCTTGCAGCGTGCGGCGGGTGACGGGGGATGCCGAAGCGTGCCTGGCCGCGATGGCCGAAGCGGACCGCCAACTGGCGGTCCGGAGGGATTGACGCCTCAGCGGCGCAGGGATAGCACGCCGGCGGCGATGTCGGCCGCGGTTGCCGCGACGATCTGGCGATAGGCGTTCACCACGCCATCCACCTGACCGGGCGCGGGCAGCTCGGCTTCCGTGCGGCCGCCCAGGACCTTGCCATCGGGCAGCCGGCGTACGGTCCAGGCGATCGAAGCGCTGGCGCGCTGGCCAGGGTCCGCATCCAGCCGCACTACTTCCGTGGTCACGCGATAGACCGGTTCCACTTCGGACAGGCCCTGCTGATAGATATCCACGGCACCGAGTTTCGCCTGAAGCTGCTGTGACAGCGCATCGCGCAACTCGTCCGGCAACGGCGCGGACCAGCGCGACAGGTCCAGCATCTTCACGACGCCAGCGTTGCCGTCGGCTACCACGAGCTGGGTGCGGTTCAGGCGCTCCGGCACCCTGACCGGCGACACCTCGATCCAGATGGGCTGCGTGCCGGGTGTCGGGGGCGTGGCGGCCGGTGCGGCTGTGGATGCGAGCGTGTAGTAGCGGGGCTCCGGCGATGCACAGCCGTTGAGCAGCGCGGCGGCCAGCGCCAGAAGCATCAGCGAGCGTTTCATCATTCCTTCTCCGTCTTCCCACGCAACAGCGCCTCGGGATGGCGCTCGAGATAGTCGGTCAGCGCACGCAGGGACACGGCCGTGCGCGTCAGTTCCTGCATCATGCGGCGCGTATCCTGCTGCAGCGGCGCGTCCGATGCAAGCGTGCCATTGGCGGCGTTCAGCGTACGTCGTGCATCCTGCAGCGCGGCGAGTACCTGGGGCGCTACATCGCCGTGCAGTTGGGTCACGAGCTTGTCGGCGTTATCGAGCATCTTGTTCATCGACACCACGCTGGTACGCAGATCCTGGCCGATCTGATCGAACGGCACCTTGTCGATCTTGTTGACGATGTCGCCGAGCTTGGCCTGCAACTCATCGAAGGTACCCGGCGTGGTCGGCAGTTCCGGCATTGTCGCGTTGAGGTCGAGGTCCTTCGGCGGTGGCGCCTTCGGGAAGAAGTCGAGCGCCACGTAGAGCTGACCGGTCAGCAGGTTGCCAGTGCGCAGTTGCGCGCGCATGCCGCGCTTGACCAGGCCCTGCACGATGCTGCGCTTCTTGGCCTCGTCGGACACATCGCGCTCCCGGAATCCCATGCGCGACGGGTAGAACTCCACCACTACGGGCATTCGGAATGCCTTTTTGTCGCGCTGGTATTCGATGCCGATCGAGCGCACCTGGCCCACGATCACACCGCGGAAGTCGACCGGCGCGCCCGGCGACAGGCCGCGCACCGACTGGTCGAAGTTCAGCACTGCCAGCGCTGGCGCCAGTTCTTCAGGCTCCTTCATCGCCTCTGACTGGTCCGATGCCAGCAGGAATTGCGTATTCTCGGACGCCGGTTGCGTTGCGGTGGAGTTGTCCGGCGCCTGGAAGGCCACGCCGCCCAACAGCACCGTGACCAGCGATTGCGTGGAAAGCTTCAGGCCGTTCGCATCGAGTTTGAGGTCGACGCCGCTGGCGTGCCAGAAGCGGGTGTCGCCATTGACGAGCTTGTCGTACGGCTTGTTGACGAACACGCGCAGCGAGATGTCACGCCCGTTCGGGTCGAGCTGGTACGCCACCACCTGGCCTACCTGCACGCGGCGATAGTAGACCGGCGAGCCGATATCGAGCGAGCCCAAGTCCTGGGCGCGCAGCACGAACTGGCGGCCGGACGCGTCGGCGGTGACCACGGGTGGCACTTCGAGACCGATGAAGTTGCGCGTGCTTTCCCGTGACTTGCCGGCATCCACGCCGATGTAGGCGCCCGAGAGCAGCGTTTCCAGGCCGGATACGCCACTGATCGCAAAGCGCGGGCGCACCACCCAGAAACGCGTGTCCTTGACGGCGAAGCTCTCGGCGTCCTTTGTCAGCTCGATCGACGCGATCACGTGCGAGCGATCGGACGCGAGCCGCACTGACTTGACCAGGCCGATGTCGACGTCCTTGTAGCGCACGGCGGTCTTGCCCGGTGTCAGCCCGTCGGCGGAGCGGAAGGTGACGTTGATCTCTGGCCCGCGTGAGGCGAGCGTGTTGATCAGCAGCGAGACGCCGACCACGGCGGCGACAATCGGGATCAGCCACACCAGCGATGGCAGCCAGCGGGCGCGACGCTTGCGCGCGGGCTGGGGCACGCCACCGGAGGTCGGCGGCGGGGAGGGACTATCGTGATCGGGCATTGTCGGATTCCGGCAATTCGATGGAAGAGGGGTTCGGGGTCTCGAGCGAGTCCCAAAGTAGGCGCGGGTCGAAGCTCAGCGATGCCAGCATGGTCATCACGACCACCGAGGCAAATGCCAGCGCGCCGGCGCCGGGGATGATCGTGGCTAGCGCGCCCGCGCGCACCAGCGAGGCCAGCAGCGCCACCACGAAGATATCAAGCATCGACCAGCGGCCGATGACTTCGACCAGCCCGTACAGCTTGGTCTGCTGGCGGATGCGCCATGTAGATTTCATGTGCACCGAGATCAGCAGCAGCGTCAGGATCATCATCTTCAGCAGCGGCACGACGATACTCGCGATCAGCACCACGCCAGCCAGCATGTGCGATCCGGATAGCCACAGATAGAGCACACCGGACAGGATGGTGTCGCGCTGCACGCCCAGGATCGACTCGGTGACCATCACCGGTAGCAGGTTGGCCGGGATGTAGAGGATGTACGCGGCCAGCAGGAAGGCCCAGGTGCGCGCCAGGCTGGCCGGCTTGCGGCGGTGTAGCGTGGCGCCGCAGCGTGGGCACGGTTCGCCTTCGAGCGTGATGGGGCTCACCAGGTCGCATGCATGGCACGACAGCAACCCGCGTGAGGATGCGGTGGGTACCTCTGCCAGCGGGGTGCGTTCGTCGTCGTCGGTCAGCTCCGCCATCACATCGGCGGCCACGCGCCGTGACCGCGCGATCTGGTCGCGTGCCATGGCCGTGCGTGATGGGCGCGATGGGCGTGATGGCTGGCTCATGGCGTGGGCTCCTGCGCGCCGGGCGGGGTGTCATCTCCATCCGGCGTTTCCAGGTAATGCCACAGGTCGCGGGGATCGAACGACAGCATCGCGGCCAGCACCACCACCAGCGCGCCGAACGACCACAGCGCCACGCCGGGCAGCACTTCCGCCATGGTCGACAGCTTCACCAGCGTGACCAGCACGCCGATCATGAATACCTCGATCATGCCCCAGGGCCGGGTCTGACGGATGCCACGCACGATGGCGTCGAACCCGTGCGGCATCTTCCGCTGTGCCATCGGCACCAGCAGGTAGCACATCATCAGCATCTCGGAGAGCGGGAACAGGATCGTCGTGGCGAACACCAGCATGGCCACCAGCGTCATCTGGTCCGAGTAGAGCGCCTGCACCGCGCCCCAGAGCGTGGTCTCGGTGCGTACGCCCTTCAGGTCCATTTCGACGATCGGATACGTGTTCGAGATCACGAACAGGATCAGTGCGGTGAACACGAGCGGCAGCAGGCGGCGATAGGCGCGGGTGCTTTCGCGATAGAGCTCGCTGCCGCAACGCAGGCAGTTGGCGCGTTCGCCGGGCGCGAGCGACGCACGCTCGTAGAGCGCGTCGCAGTACTCGCAGGCCACGAGGTGGCGCAGGTCCGGCGCCGGCGCGGACGCCGACGCCGCAGGGCCGTGGTGCTCAGGCATCCGGGGTCAGTTGGGACGGCGGCGGCGCCGTGACGGCGGTCACGCTCGCGCGTTCCTGGTTGCCGATGGTCCAGTCGCGCAGCAGCGCGTACGCCACGGCCAGCACGGTCGGTCCGATGAAGACGCCCAGGAAGCCGAAGGCCAGCGCGCCGCCCAGCACGCCCATCATGATCCAGATGAGCGGCAGGCCGGTGCCCTTGCTGATGAGCAGCGGCTTGATGACGTTGTCGGCCATGCCGACCACTGCGGCGCCCCAGACCACCATGAAGATCGCCCAGCCCGTCTCGCCGGTGTGATAGAGCCACAACGCGGCGGGAATCCAGGCCAGCGGCGGGCCCATCGGCACGACGGAAAGGAAGAACGTGATGAAGCCGAGAATCGCCGCGCCGGGCACGCCAGCGATCCAGAACCCGATGCCGGCCAGCACGGCTTGCACAAAAGCGGTGCCGAGCACGCCGTAGACCACGCCCTTGACCGTACTGCCGGCCAGTGACAGCAAGTGGTCGGCCCGGTCGCCGGACACACGGCGCATGCCGCCGCGTACCCAGTCCACGGCCAATTCGCCACCGGTATAGAAGAAAAACGCCAGTACGATCGACAGCGCGAGCTGGCCGAGACCGGCACCGATCGACAGGCCGGCGCCGAGCAGCGCGTGTCCCACCGGCGCAATCAGCTTGCGCAGGCTGGCCACGGTCTCGGAGTCGGCAGTGATGACCTTGTTCCAGGCCGATTCGATCTGCGGGCCAACGAACGGCAGGCTGCTGAGCCAGTCCGGCAGTTGCGGGATACCGTGTTCGGTATAGCGATTGACCAGCGCGGTCAGTTCGTCGATGTGCGCCGAGAAGCTGGCGCCAGCGTAGACGAACGGCCCGAGCACGATCACGGTGGCGATCAGCACGCAAATCAGCGCGGCCAGGCCGCGGCGGTTGCCGAGCCAGCGCGTCAGCACGGTATAGGGGTGCCAGGAGCTGTAGGCGAGGATCGCGCCCCACAGCAGGGCCGTGGCGAATGGCGCGAGTACGAGCAGCGAGCCGCCGATCAGGACGATCAGCGCGAATACGGCAGCCAGCTTCTCAATCAGTTGTCCGGAACTCATCTTTGGCGGGCCAGGGGCGTCCACTTTATAAGAACGCCGATAGCATAGCGGAATTCGATGAGCCGTCCGGGTTTCCCCTCGATCACTCAGTTTGCGGTGGTGTCCCGGCGCAGCAGGGCAGCTACCAGATCCGACTGGGTCACCATGCCCACGACGTGCCGGTCTCCATCGACCACGGGCACATGGTGCAGCCCGCCATCGGAGAACGCGTGCGCCAGTTCCACCATCGGCTGGTCGACATGCGCGGTCACCACCACGCGCGTCATCAGATCGCGCACGGTGCCGTTGACACGGCGCGAGTTCGAACGATGCGCGCGGAAGAAATCGCTCTGCGTCACGATACCGAGCAGGCGGCGATTGCCGTCCACCACAGGTAGCGCCTTGATGTGGTGGCGCGCCAGCAGCGCGGCGGCATCGGCCGCGCGCTGGCCGGGGCGCACGGCCACCACGTCGCGCGACATGATGTCGCTGCAACGCACGTCGCCGAAGCGGCGCGAGTAGGCGCGCAGTTCGGCGGCCACCAGGATCGCCTCGAGATCGTCTTCCTCGATGTCCAGGAATTCACCGCGTGCAGCCAGCACCGCATCCAGGTCCGCGCGTGTGAAGCCCACGCGCCGGCTGGGCGGCACATCCTTGGTCAGGTGCTGCGAGGGCGGCTCGGGCGGCCGGTGCGGATAGCGGCGCTGCATGAGGTTGTTGAACGCCAGCGCCGTCAGAAGCAGCAGCGCCGAGTTGATCGCGACCGGCGCCACCACGAAGCCGAAACCGAGCGCCTGCACGGCAGGTCCGCCAAACACGGCGGTGATCGCCACCGCGCCGCTGGGCGGGTGCACGCAGCGAAGCTGGAACATCAGCGCGATGGCCACCGCGACGGCCACGCCGGCGGCCAGCCCCGGCTCCGGAATCCAGCGCACGCAGGCCACGCCGACCGTGGCGGCCACGAGGTTGCCGCCGATGATCGACCACGGCTGTGCCAGCGGACTGGCCGGCACGGCGAACAGCAGCACTGCCGACGCGCCCATCGGCGCCACGAACCACGGGTTGAAGCCCTGCAGGAAGTGGCGGCAGATCCATTCCGTGAGGAACAGGCCGATCAGTGCGCCGATGCAGCTCTTGATGCGCTCGCGGCGGCTCGCCGCGATGGGCATGGGGACGAAAGTGCGTAACCACGCACGTGTTCCGGCAACGGAAGTGGATAAGTCGAATGCTGCTGGCATCGAAAGCGGGGGCGGTTGGGGGCGTTGGGGGCGCAACGGGGGCGTCTTTGCTGTGCGCGAGGCGCGCCGCAGCGTACCACGCTACAGGAGCGAGGCCCGCCAATATATCATGGCGTGATATATTCCGCCGACCGGCAATCCTGCCGGAAAAGAAGCCGCCCCCGCTCATGCATACGGAAGTTCACACCGTTGAAAAACGCGACTACGCCGTCAATGGCCGCCTGCCCATGCTGGCTGCCATCGCGCTAGGCATCGGTGCCATCAGCACCGGCGCCGCCTATGTGCTGGTCAACCTGATCCACTTCTTCACCAACCTGTTCTTCTTCCAGACGCTGTCGTTTGCCGATCGCTCGCCGGCTGGACACACGCTGGGCCCCTGGGTGATCGTGGTGCCTGCGATCGGCGGGTTGATCGTCGGCCTGATGGCACGCTATGGCAGCGACAAGATCCGCGGCCACGGCATTCCAGAGGCGATCGAGGCGGTGCTGTTCGGCAAGAGCAAGATGTCGCCGAAGGTGGCGGTGCTCAAGCCGCTGTCGTCGGGCATCGTGATCGGCAGCGGTGGCCCGTTCGGGGCGGAAGGGCCGATCATCATGACCGGCGGCTCGATCGCCTCGCTGCTGGCGCAGTACCTGCATCTGACGGCGGCCGAGCGCAAGACGCTGCTCGTATCTGGCGCCTGCGCAGGTATGACCGCGATCTTCGGCACGCCTGTGGCGGCCGTCCTGCTGGCCATCGAACTGCTGCTGTTCGAACTGCGCCCGCGCAGCCTGCTGCCCGTGGCGCTGGCCTGCGCCGTGGCCGGGTTCCTGCGGCCGTTCGTGTTCGAAGCGGGTCCGCTGTTTCCGCTGCAGACCGCGCCGGCCAGCACACTGGCGCTCGGTTCGTGCGTGCTGGCAGGGCTGCTGTGCGGCGCGCTTGGCGCGGGGCTCACGCTCGCGCTGTATCGCACCGAGGATGCATTCGACCATCTGCGCCTGCACTGGATGTGGTGGCCGGCCATCGGTGGCCTGGTGGTCGGGATCGGCGGCTATTTCGAGCCGCGCGCGCTCGGCGTGGGCTACGACGTAATCGGCGACCTGCTCAACAACCGGCTGCTCGTGGAAGCGGCGGTGGCGCTGCTGGCCGTGAAGGCGGTGATCTGGATCGCGGCGCTCGGCTCGGGCACTTCGGGCGGGGTACTGGCCCCGTTGCTGATGCTTGGCGCGGGGCTTGGCGTGGTGCTGGCCCCGATGCTGCCGGGCGGATCGCCGGGCCTGTGGGCGCTGGTCTGCATGGCCGGTGTGCTTGGCAGTGTACTCGGCGCGCCGCTGACGGCCATCGTGTTCGCCTTCGGCCTGACGCACGATAGCGAGGCACTGTTGCCGCTGCTGCTGACGACGGCCGTGGCCTACGGTTTCTCGGTGCTGACGATGAAGCGCTCGATCATGACCGAGAAGATCGCGCGCCGCGGGCTGCACATCTATCGCGAGTACGGCGTCGATCCGCTGGAGCGCGCGCATGTGGGCGAACTGATGACGCGGGACGTGGTGTGGATCGACGCCAGCCTGCCGGTCACCGAGGCGCTGCCGCGATACTTCGGCGACCATGCTGCGCATCGCGCCTATCCGGTGCTCCGGGACGGCAGGGTGATCGGTATGCTCCAGCGCGCGGCAATTGTCGCGGCACATGCCGGCGACGATGCCGGACTGACCTGTGGCGATCTGCTTGCCGATGGCGCAAATCCGAACGCCGGTCCGGCCGTGCTGTTGCCCGCACAGACCGGTCGCGCCGCTGCCGGACGCATGGCCGAACTCAGCGTGGCCAGGCTGCCAGTGGTCGAGGACGAGATCACGATGCGGCTGGTGGGCATTGTCTCGCTGCGCGACCTGATGGCGCCCAGCAGCCACGTGCTGCACGAGGAAACCCAGCGTGAGCGGTTGCGCGGGATGGCGATAAAGGCGCTTGGCCGCACCGTGTAGCAGGATCCGGCTGTCCTGCTGGCATTTTGTGCATGGATGCTTGACATATCGGATACGAAGGATAGCAATTTGGTCAGTTTGTTAGCTGTTTTTTGACGTGCGAGGGCACCAGAATTCACTCACCGAACACGAGAGTGAAATCAAGGAGCCTCCACCGTGACAGACCGCCCAACCATCCTCCTGGTAGCCCCCACCTTCTACGACGTTTCCTACAGCATCAATCCCTGGATGGACCCCGGGGCGTGGGCTCGCGACCCGCGTGGCATGCATCGGCGCGCGATGGCGTCGTTCGACGCCCTGCGGGAAGCGCTCGGCACGGCCGGATTTCAGGTTGAAGTCATGGAAGGCGCGCCGGGTCAACCTGACATGGTGTTCCCGGCCAACGCGGCTGTCGTGCTCGATGGCAAGGCCGTGCTGGCGCGTTTTCGCTATCCGCAGCGGCGTGGCGAGGAAGCGCCGTTCGCTGCGATATTCGAAGACCTGCGCGCGCGCGGCCTGCTCGATAGCGTCGAGACGCTGCCGGAGGGTTGCTATCAGGAAGGCGCGGGCGACTGCATCTGGGATGCGTCGCGCGGCCACTTCTGGGCCGGCTTCGGACCACGTTCCTCCCGTGAAGCCGCCGATGCGATGGCGCGCCACTTCGGTCAGGAAGTCGTGGCGCTAGAGCTTGCCACCGAACAGAGCTATCACCTCGACGTCTGCTTCTGCCCCCTGGCCGGCGGCGAAGTCCTGTACTACCCACCCGCCTTCAGTCCTGCCGCGCTGCGAGAGATTCGCGCGCGCGTTCCGGCCGCGCAGCGCATCGAGGCCACCGAGGACGACCTGCGGCACTTCAGCGTGAACGCGGTCAATCGCGGCGACACCGTCGTGATGACGCACACCACGCCGCATCTGCGTACCGAACTGGGCAGTCGCGGCTATCGGGTGCTCGAGGTGGATCTGTCGCCGTACATGATGTCGGGCGGTGGCGCGTATTGCATGACGTTGCGTCTGGACCGCGTCAGCACGTCCGTGCGGCGTGCGGCCGCGGCATGAAAGGAGCCGAGCATGAAGCACGCACTGAAAGAAACCGGGATGACGCGATTCCTGGATGCGGGTGACGTTGCGACGCTGGTGCGGCGCATCGGTGTTCCGGTGGCCATCATGCAGATGGCGGACTGTGTGCGACAGGATTTCCTGCGCTGGGATGCGTTCGAGAAGTCGGCACGGCTGGCCAGCCATTCACCGGTGGGCGTGATAGAACTGATGCCTGTCAGCGATGGTGTCCAGTTCGCGTTCAAGTACGTCAACGGACATCCGCGCAACGCGCGACACGCGCTGCCAACGGTGATGGCGTGCGGCATGCTGGCCGAAGTGGAGACCGGATTTCCGTTGCTGCTGGCCGATCTCACGCTGGCCACGGCCTTGCGCACCGCGGCGACGTCGGTGCTGGCTGCGCGTGCCATGGCGCGGCCCGGCGCGCGGACCATGGCGTTGATCGGCAATGGCGCCCAGGCCGAATTCCAGTCGCTGGCCTTCCATGCCGGTCTCGGTATCGAAACAGTGCGCGCCTTTGACATCGACGCGCATGCCACCGCACGGCTGATGCGCAACTTCGCGGCAGTGCCGGGGCTGAACATCGTGCCGACACGTTCGGTGCGAGAGGCGCTCGACAGTGCCGATATCGTCACCACGGTAACGGCGGACAAGACCCGCGCTACGATTCTGACACCGGACATGATCCGGCCGGGGATGCATCTCAATGCCGTGGGTGGTGATTGCCCGGGCAAAACCGAGCTGCACGTCGACATCCTGCATCGCGCGCGGATCATGGTGGAGTACGCGCCGCAGTCGCGTATCGAAGGCGAAATCCAGCAGTGGCCGGAGGCGCCGGTCAGTGAGCTGTGGCAAGTGTTGTCGGGCGCGGTGCCGGGGCGTGTCAGTGCGGATGACGTGACGATCTTCGATTCCGTTGGTTTCGCGCTGGAAGACTACTCGGCGTTGCGTTGGCTCCATGCGGCGGCCATCGCGCATCACGCGGGCCAGTTCATCGAGCTCGTGGCCTTGCCGCCAGATCCGCGTGATCTCTATGGATGGATGATGAAGCCGGATATCGCCATGCCCGGTGCGATGAGCGATGTTCCCGGGAAGGCAGTCGCCCTGGCCTGAGGCATCGTCAACGCCAGGCGCATGCCGTGACAATTGGTGCGCCCAATGGCACAACGGCCCGGACTTGCGTCGGGGCCGTTGTCGTATCGGGAATCAGGCGGGTCAGGCGCCCACGCGTCCCATCATCAGCTGGGCGCGCAGAAATCCCTTGATCTCTTCCAGCGAAGGTGTCTTGAGGAACACCATGATGCCCCATTGCTGGAGCGCGTCAGCCACGCCGTCGTAGGCCTGGCGGTTCGTGATTACCGCGAAGACCACGTGCTGGCGCGAGAAGAAATTCTGCAGCTTCTCGATCGTTGCCGATTGCGCGTCATTGAGTTCTTCAACGTAGTAAAGCACCACGCGCGGACGTGAATCGACCGACGTGATCACCGTGTCCACCACGTCCTCGAGCACCTGGCTTTTGAGCGGCAACGACCATTTGCCAAGCTGCGCGCTGATGCGCTGTGCTTCCACATGGTTCGGATGGAAGACCAGCAGATCGAGGTCGTGCTCCATCGCCGCGTCGGGCGCGGACCGGCTGGCGAGCAACCGGTGCACCGTTTCCTTGTGGATACGGCGGTGGCCGCCGTTGGTTTTCCAGGCGCCAAGCTCACCCCGTTCGACCATCTTCTGGACGGTGCCCAACGAGACGTTCAGGAGTTTTGCTGCGGTGCGCGTGCTGTAGTATGGCTTTTCAGCCAGTTCTGGATCCAGTTTCATCCAATCACCCGTAGTATCGATCAGCAGCTCGGCGCGCAACGCGCACGCCGTGGCGCCTTCGGACACGCCACGCCGGTTTAATACCGGGCTGTCGAATTTTTACTGACCCTGATGCGTGCGACCCGCTCCCCGGCTGGTCTTTGTTGCTTTTGCATTTGCTACCTGACATGCCACGGCAACAGGATGCCGTGCACGTTTTCGGTGCCTGCAGTCTTGCGCTGCCTGGTACCTGACTACACCCTCAAATCGCATCTCTGCAAAAACGTCACTAGTATGGCCCCTTGATACGCACACGTCACAGCCAGAGTCATGACTGGGGTCACACTTTTGTCGTTTAACGTACGCTGCGCGGATCGCGTGGACAGGTGAGTGCAATGATCATGTTGCGATATGTATCAGACGTTCTTCACATGACGATTGCAGAGACTCCCCGCGTGGTCGCCAGTTCCCATCAAAACGACATTTTGTAAATTGCCACATTCTCATGACGAAAGTCCGTACTTGCGGACCTTGTCGAAAAGAGTGGTCTTGGCAATACCGAGCGACTCGCCGGCGCGTGTCAGATTGCCATCATGGCGGCGCAGTGCGTCTGCTATCAGTGCACGTTCGAACTGTTCTACCGCCTGCGCCAGCGGCAAGGCCGCAGGTGGCGCCATATCGTGTCCGCCTTCGCCTGGCCGGCATCCCAGCCCCAGTACATGGCGCTCGGCGAGGTTGCGCAACTCGCGCACGTTGCCGGGCCACGGGTAGGCCATCAATCCGGCCATCTCGGCTGGCGTGGGCGGAATCGCCTCGCGTTCGAATCGCAGCGCGGCCTGCGCGACGAAGTGCTCGAACAGCAGCGGGATGTCCTCCCGGCGCTCTCGCAACGGCGGAAGCTCCAGCGTGACGACATTGAGACGGTAATAGAGATCGGCGCGGAACTGGCCCACATCGGCCGCCGCGCGCAGATCGGCCTTGGTGGCCGCCACCACGCGCGCGTTGACCTGCACCGCCTGATTCGAGCCCAGCCGCTCCACCACGCGCTCCTGCAACACGCGTAGCAGCTTGATCTGCATCTGCATCGGCATGCTCTCGATTTCGTCGAGAAACAGTGTGCCGCCTTCAGCGTGTTCGATCTTGCCGATGCGGCGTTTGGCCGCACCCGTGAACGCGCCGGCCTCATGGCCGAAGATCTCGGATTCGAACAGTTGCTCGGGCAGCCCGCCGCAATTGATCGGCACGAAATGCCGCGCCCGGCGCGCGCTGGCTTCGTGCAGGCAGCGTGCCACAAGTTCCTTGCCGGTGCCGGTCTCGCCATGAATCAGCACGCTCGCGGTCGTGTTGCCGAGGCCGGTGATCATCTGGCGCAGGCGCTCGATGGCGGGCGAATGACCGATCAGGCGCGCGGAGAGCGATTCCTGCCCCGCCAGCCGGGCTCGCAGGTCTGCCACCTCGAGCGCCAGGCGACGCTTCTCCAGCGCGCGCCGGCAGGTGGCCACGAGCCGTTCTGGCGAGAACGGCTTCTCGATGAAATCGTAGGCGCCCTGTTTCATGGCTTGCACGGCCAGCGTGATATCGCCGTGGCCGGTGATCATGATGACGGGCAGTGCAGCATCGCGCGACGCGAGTTCGCGCAGCAGCGCCATGCCGTCCGATCCCGGCAGATTGATATCGCTGACGACGATGCCCGCGTAGCCCGCATCGACCTCACGCAGCGCAGCTTCGGCGCTGCCGACCGCGCGTGTGGCAATGCCTTCGAGGCGCAGCGCCTGTTCGCAGCCGAGCCGCACGTCGGCGTCGTCCTCGACGATGAGCACGGTCAGCACGGGGCTTGTTGCCTCGGCGTCCAGGGGCGCTTCGATCGGGTTAGCCGACATGGCGAAGTGTCTCGCGCGCCTGCGGCAGCGCCAGCGTGAAGCAGGCGCCGCCATCGGGGTGATTGATCGCGGTCAGGGTGCCGCCGTTCTCGTTGAGGATGCCGGCCGACAGGGTGAGCCCAAGGCCGAGCCCTTCGCCCGCGGGTTTGGTGGTGAAGAACGGTTCGAACAGCTTCGCGAACGCGGCTTCGGAGAGGCCGGGGCCGTTGTCCCGCACCGTCAGATGCACCATGCCGCCGTTTTCGCCGGTTTCGTAGGCGTGCAACGACAGCAGGGGATCGGGGCGGTCGCGCAGCGCGTCGAGCGCATTGCCGATCAGGTTGACCAGCACCTGTTCGAGGCGGTTCGGATCGCAGGCCACGGCCAGGCGCGCGTCGATCTGGCGCTCGATGCGCGGCGCCACGGCCGCCACACGCGTTTCCAGCAGGAACAGCGCATTTTCAACGGCGTCGCCCAGATACGCCACACTGCGCTGGCTGGCCGATGGATTGCGGGCAAACGACTTGAGCGCGCCCGTGATGCGACCCATCCGCTCCACCAGTCCGACGATCTTGTCCAGGTTGTGCTGCACCGTCGCGTAGTCGCCGCGTTCCAGGAACTTGCCCGTGTTGCCGGACAGCGTGCGCAGCGCGGTCAGGGGCTGGTTCAGTTCGTGTGCGATGCCGGCCGACATCTGGCCTACGGCGGCGAGCTTGCCGGCCTGCATCAGGCCGTCCTGGGCCTGGCGCAACACTGTCTCGGTGCGGATCCGTTCGGCCACTTCGGCATGAAGCTGCTGGTTGGTGGCGGACAGGTCGGCGGTGCGCTCGGCCACCTTGCGCTCGAGTTCGCTGTTGGCTGCTTCCAGCGCGGCGCTGTTGAGCGCTGCCACGCGTGCCTGCGAGGTGTTGGTGAGCAGAGTGAGATTCCAGTCCGTGCCGGCCAGCGCCAGATGCTGGGCCAGCATTGGCGGGCCCTGGCGCAGACGCATCAGGGCGTCGCCGCCCTCGGCCGGGCCGGTGCCGAGCGCGCGGACCTTGGACAGTTCCAGTTGCGCCAACGGCGCGCGGTTGTACTGCAGGCTGCGGTCCAGCTTCGCGCGTTGGTCGGCGGAGAGCGGCCGCAAGGCGGCCAGCTTCCATGATGGATCGGAGGCCAGGATCACGACGCCATTCTCGTCGGCCAGCAGCATCTGGCTGTCGTTGCCCTGCCAGCGGTTCTCCAGCGGTTCGAGGCCGATCTTGACCACGGCCACGCCCTGAGGCCGGTCACGGTCGCCGAGCGGCGCGGACAGGTAGTAGCCGGATTCGCTGCGCGTGGTGCCCACGCCGTAGAAGCGCCCGAGCTGGCCGTCGATGGCCGTGCGGAAATAGGGGCGGAAGCTCAGGTCTTCGCCCAGGTAGCTGTCGGGGCGCTGGTAGTTGCTCGTTGCCAGCACCTTGCCGCGGGCGTCGAGCACATAGACCACGCGCGTGCCGGCGCGGATGTTCAGCGATGCCAGATAGGCATTGGCTTGCGCCACGTGCGCGGGATCGCCCGGCTCGCGCAGCAGCCCTTCGATCCGCGCGTCCAGCGACAGCAGGCTCGGCACGTAGTCGTAGCGCGCCAGCTCGCTTTCCAGCGCCTGGGCGTAGAGGCGCAGTTGCACCTGGCCGCGCTCGGCCTGGCGGGCCAGCGCGGTGTCGTACGTATAGCGATAGCCGAGCCACCCGGCCAGCGTGACCAGGGCGGCCAGCGCGAGCAGGGCGACGAACGGCGCGACGCGACGCCATGGCGAGGGCATACCGCCGCCCTCGGACTGGCCGGGAACGGGGATGGATTCAAGGGGGGCAATCATGCGGAATCGGTGATACGGGCGCCAATGAGTGCTGTATAAGGCATTTATCGAATGCTTTCACGCATTCGGGTGATGCGAGCCATCGGCAAGGCGACGTTTTACCACACCCGGCGTTACAGCCGCCAAAAAGCAAAAAAGGCCCGGTTACCTGATCGGCAACCGGGCCCTGGCACGCCTGGGAGCAATGTCTTACTTGCTCGCCAGGACCTGAGCGGGTGTCAGGCCGGTATTGCTGTCCTCGGAGGTGTCTGCCTCCTCGGAGAGTTCCGGCGCGCCGATCGCGCCTTCGCTTTTGGCGACGACGGTCGTGGCAATGGCATTGCCAAGCACATTGGTCACGGTCCGGCCCATATCGAGGATATGGTCGATACCGAGGACGAGCAGGATGCCGGCTTCGGGCAGACCGAACATCGGCAGAACGGCGGCTACCACCACCAGCGAGGCGCGCGGCACGCCGGCGATGCCCTTGCTGGTGACCAGCAGCACCAGCAGCATGGTGATCTGCTGGGTCAGCGAAAGCTGGATCCCGTACACCTGCGCCACGAACAGGGCGGCAAAGGAGGTGTACATGATCGAGCCGTCAAGGTTGAACGAGTAGCCCAGCGGCAGCACGAAGTTCGTGATGCGCGGCTTGACGCCGAAGCGCGTGAGTTGGTCGATCACCTTCGGGTAGGCCGATTCGCTGCTGGCCGTGGCGAAGCCGATCATCAGCGGCGTGCGCAGCGTGCGCATCAGGCGGAAGACGTCACGACCCAGGAAGAAGTAGCCACCCGCGATCAGTGCCAGCCACAGCAGTGCCAGCGCCGCGTACACGCTGCCCAGCAGCTTGGCGTAGACCACCAGCACGCCCAGGCCCTGCGCCGAGATCACGGCGGAGACGGCGCCGAACACGCCCAGCGGCGCGAAGGCCATCACGTAGTTGGTGACCTTGAGCATGATGTGGCCCAGGCCATCGATACCGGCCAGCACGGGCTTGCCCACGCCGTCCTTGAGGGTACCCAGCGCGAAGCCGAAGAACAGCGAGAACACCACGATCTGCAGCACTTCGTTGGTGGCCATCGCTTCCACGAAGCTCTTCGGGAACATGTGGGCGATGAAGTCGCGCAGGTTCAGCGCACCGGTCTTCAGGTTCGACGCGGCGTCGGCGGCCGGCAGCGGCAGGTTCATGCCGTGGCCCGGGGCCAGCAGGTTGGCCATCAGCAAGCCCAGCAGCAGCGACGTGATCGACGCGGCCATGAACCAGGCCATCGCCTTCAGGCCGATGCGGCCGACGGTCTTGCCGTCGCCCATGCTGGCAATGCCGGAAACCAGTGTGGCGAACACCAGCGGGCCGATGATCATCTTGATCATCCGCAGGAACACGTCGGTCAGGATCGACAGGTGATCGGCGATCGACTTCGCGGTTGCGGCGTCCGGCGACATGTTGTGCACGGCAGCGCCGACGAGCACGCCTAGCAGCATCGCGACGAAGATCAGGGTTGGCAGTCGTTTTGTCATCGTGGGTACATCCTCCTTTGTACTGTGGCGGCCCGCGTGTTTCCTCTTGGGGATGGTGCGGCCGCGCTTGTGTGCCCTACGGCGGCGCCTAAATCGCACGAGCCGTGCCAGCCCGGTTGCATCTGGATACAGATGTACGTGGATGAATACAAAGGGATTTTCTGAGTGATGCGTACGCGCCGTTCGGAAATCCGGATGCGGAAGCAAAAACGCCGTTCGGATTTCCGAACGGCGCAGGGGGAGAGGAAGTGCTGGGTGTGCCGCCGAGGGCACCCGAGGACGGGGCAGGCCCGTCAGGTCTCCGCGTTCTCGCAGATCTCCAGGAAAATCTCTATCGGCATGGGGCGGCCGATAGCGTAGCCCTGCGCATAGTCGACGCCAATCGCGCGCAGCACGCACAGCGTGGCTTCGTCCTCGACCCATTCGGCCACCGTGCGCACCCCGAGCCGGTGGCCGATGTCGTTGATCGAGCTGACGATCTCGCGATCCACTACGTTATCGGCCAGGTTGCGGATGAAGCTGCCGTCGATCTTCAGGTAGTCCACCGGGAACTGCTTCAGGTACGCGAACGACGACAGCCCCGAGCCGAAGTCGTCCAGCGCCACGGTGCAGCCGGCGTGGCGCATCTCCTTCAGCAGGCGGCTGGCGGCGGTCATGTTGTGGATCAGCGCGGTTTCGGTGATTTCCAGCAGCAGGCGCTCCGCGGGCAGCATCGAATCTTCCAGCGTGGTGTGCAGGAATGGCAGCAGGAACGGTTCACCGAGCGAGTTGGCAGACAGGTTGATCGACACCACCAGATCCGGCACCCGCGCCAGCCGTTCGCCGAACTGGTGAAGCACGTTGCGGATCACCCAGCGGTCGACATGGCCCATCAGGTCGTAGCGTTCGGCCGCGGGGATAAACGCGCCGGGCATGATCAGCGTGCCCTGTTCATCGACCATCCGCACCAGCACTTCCACGTGGCGCGCGTGCTCCGTCTCGGGCTGCAGCGGTTGGATTTCCTGCACGTACAGGCGGAAGCGGTTGGCCTCCAGCGCCGAGTGAATGCCCGCCGCCACCTCGAGTTCGCGATGGTGGCGCCTGGCATCGCTTTCGTCGCGGCGATAGACCGATACGCGGTTGCGGCCTGCTGCCTTGGCGGCGTAGCAGGCCACGTCGGCACGGCTCATCAACTCGCTGACCGGTGGCGCGTCGGCGTCGATCGCGGCAATGCCGATGCTGGCGCCCACGTCATAGACGCGCCCTTCCCACGGAAAGCGGCGCTCGCGGATCGCGTTGATAACTTTCTGGCAGACCTGTTCGGCGTGGTCGATGCTGCAATCCTTGAGCAGCAGCGCGAACTCGTCGCCCCCGAGGCGCGCCAGCAGATCGTCGGGGCGTACATGGTGGCGGATCACGTAGCCAAGCTCGCGCAGCAGCACGTCCCCGGCCCCGTGGCCGGCCGTGTCGTTGACGATCTTGAAGCGGTCCAGATCGATGAAGCAGAGCGCGGTGCGGTGTCCGAGCAGGCGCGCCTGCTCGCACGCCTCGCGCAGGCGCTTTTCGAACCAGGCCCGGTTGGGCAGCCCGGTCAGGGCGTCGTGGGTGGCCGAGTGGGCCAGTTCGCGCTGCATCGCGCGCGACGAGGTGATGTCCTGGAACACGAGCACCGCGCCCAGCACGCCGCCATCGTTGGTCAGCACTGGCGCGGCGGAGTCCTGCACGTCGTGCCGCTCGCCGGTCAGGCTCTGCAGCACCGCACCTTCCTGCAGGTAGGCGGGGCGCAGCGTTTCCAGGCATTGCTCGACCGGGCTCGGGATCGTGAGTCCGGTGATCTCGTCGACGATGCGGAACACCTGGTCGAGCGGCTGGCCCATCGCGGCATCCAGACTCCAGCCCGTAAGCTGTTCGGCGATCGGGTTCATGAACGTAACGCGCATCACGCGGTCCGTGCAGATCACGGCGTCGCCGATCGAGCGCAGCGTGATCTGCAGCCGTTCCTTCTCCTCGAACAGCGCGCGTGTCAGCGTGCGTTGCTCGGTGATGTCCCAGTTCGTGCCGACCAGCGAGTGGGCGGTGCCGTCCTCGTGGCGCGAGATCATGGCCATGGCGCGCACATGCCGGGTCTCGCCGGCGGGGCGAACGATGCGGTATTCGGTATCGAACCGGCGCGCGCCGCGGATGGCCTGGCGCATCTCCGAACTGACTCGGCTGACATCCTCGGGATGGATCTTCGCGATCCACTCGGCCAGCGAAGGCGGCCCGAGCTCCATATCCGTGCCGTGCAGCGCATACATGCGCGCGTCCCACGTGATGGCCGCCGTATTGAAGTCCCATTCCCAGATGCCGACGCCACCGGCCTCGACGGCAAGCTGTGTGCGGCGGGTCTGTGCCTCGAGTTGTTCCTGGGCCAGCTTGCGCGTGTGAATGTCCTCGATCTGGGCGATGAAATGCCGGGGCTCGCCCGAGTGCTCGTCGCGCACCAGCGAGACCGCCAGCAGCGCCCACAGGTAGTGGCCCTGTTTGTGCCGGTAACGTTTCTCGAGCCGGTATGCGTCGATCTCGCCCGTCAGGAGCCGGTCGAGCTGGCTCAGGTCGGCGGCGAGGTCCTCGGGGTGGGTCATGACCTGGAACGGCAGGTCGCGCAGTTCCTCGGCGCTGTAGCCGAGCAGGTCCATCATCGCGCGATTGACCAGTTGCCACTTGCCATCGAGCCCGACCAATGCCATGCCGATGGCCGAATGTTCGAGCGCCTGCCGGAAGCGGCGTTCGCTACTGCGCAGCTCGGCCCGGCCATTGCGGTTCTGCTCGGTCATGAACGCGATGCAGATCGGGAAGACCAGGATCAGCGCGCCTGACAGCGGCGTGGCACGCGAGGCCAGGAACTGCATGCCGCCCAGATGCGCGATGCCCTCCAGAGCCAGCGCCGACACAAGTGTCAGCAGCGCCGTGGCGAACGGATTGCTGGCCAGCGCCACAATGACCAACGGCAGCGACATCACGACGAACGGCTCATGGCCGGCCACGATCGCGCCCGTGCCGATCGCCATGCACAGCACGAACAGTGCAATCAGGCGGAGCAGCATCGGGCGGCGGAGCGCAGCCTGCACGCGCTCGCGCGAGATCGACACCATAAGCGGCAACAGCATCACCATGCCGATGGCGCCGGCGTTCCACCACGCCCACCACACGCGCGGGAACTGGGTGCCGTATGCGGTGGCCAGCACGGCGGCGCCGGGCACGCCGCTGATGGCCGGCCCGAGCGTGGCCGCCACGCCGATCGTGAGCGCGAAGGTGGCCAGCGGGCCGGTGCGTGCGAGGGTGCCACTGCCGGACATCAGCCGCAGCAGCATGGCCATGCCGCCGATCTCGAGCAGGTTCGCCCCGGCCAGCAGCAGCGCCACGCCAGCCGTGTGGTCGGCCAGCAGGTTGGCGAGGACGTCTGCTGCCAGCATCGACGCGAGCAGTGCCGGCGCTTCCTGTCGGGGGCGGTGCAGCAGCAGGCCCAGCCCGAAGGCGTTGCCCATCCACAGCATGGCGCCGGTGCCGGGCTGCCGGCCCAGCCAGATCCCCGCTGTCGCCAGCGCGAAGTAGCCCACGGCGGCCAGCAGCAGGCCCCAGCGGGCAGCCGGCACAGGTATTGGGAGGGTGGAACGGGTCGCGGCCGTCTCAGGCGTCATCTTTCTCGCTATCCGGGGGCGCAGGCGCCGGGCATTGCCGGTATGGGTGCGATGGTCGGACCCTGCCCAGCGTATGGCGCACTTTATTCCCGCCGGGTGGAATCCAAGCGGAAATAAAGAGGGTTTGCCGAGGCTTTGTTTGGGGTGGCGTCCGCGGCGGAAGTTTGGTATGGGCGCGAATTGCGGCGATTACCTCATGCGTAATCGCATCGCTTCGGGCGGGCGACGATCATGCAGACATACCGCATCACAACCCGCAGACATCAAGGAGCGCAACATGACCGAAATCGCCGCCAACATCGCCAACGTCGCCCTGACCGATCTGGCCGACCGCTATCTCGCCGCCTGGAACGAAACCGACGCAGCCCGTCGCCGCGACCTGATTGGCCGCGCCTGGACCGAGTCAGCGGTCTACGTCGATCCGCTGATGCGCGGCGAGGGCCACGCGGGCATCGACGCGATGATCGCCGGAGTGCAAGCCCGCTTCCCCGGCTTCCAGTTCCGCCGCGTCACGCCGGTGGACGCGCATGGCGAGCACATGCGTTTCACCTGGGAACTGGGCCCAGCCGGCGAAGCCGCGCTGGTGGTCGGCACCGACTTTGCGACGGTTTCGGCCGACGGGCGGCTCAAGGGCATGACCGGCTTCATCGACCGGGCGCCGGCCGGGCTGGCCGGGTGAGCGAGTCATCCCGCTGACGCGCTTCCCTTTCCCATCCTTTCCATCATTGGGAGAGGGGAGCAACTTCCCCCACTCGCCACCATCCCGCTTCGTCTGTACCATCGCGCACGGAACATCCGGCACGCAGCCGCTCCAATCAGCCCGGCGGCTTCAGAGGGGGGTACCGATGGACGTCAAACGTTTCTACCGGATTGCCAGTTCGGCGGCGGTCGCATTCATCGTATTCGTGGTGATCGCGGTGGGCAGCACGTACTGGTGGGGCGGGCGCAAGCTCGTGCGCAAGATCGACGTGGCGGTGCAGCCGGTGACCTTCCCGACGGATGCCGGGGCGGTTGAGCACGGCAAGTACCTCTACGAATCGCGCGGATGCATGGATTGCCACGGTGCCAACGGCGCGGGCAAACAGGTGTTTGACGAAGCCAATGGCCTGCGCGTGCGTGCTCCCGACATCACGCGGGGCAACTCCGACATCGAAAAATATCAGCTGCGTGACTGGGATCTGGCGATCCGTCACGGCGTGGCGCCTTCCGGGCGTCCGCTGCTGATCATGCCGAGTGAGGACTACAACCGGCTTTCCGATAGCGACTTCGGGGCGCTCGTTGCCTACGTCCGCAGCCTTCCTGCCGGGGGCGGCCAGCCGGCCGACATCCGTCTGCCGTGGTTCATCCAGGGCCTGTACGGCGCCGGGGTGGTCAAGGATGCGGCCGAGAAGATCGACCACAGCCTGCCACCGTCGCCACCGATCGCGGCTGCCGTGAATGCGCAGTACGGCGCCTACGTCGCCAATTCCTGCAAGGGGTGCCACGGCGCCACGCTGCGTGGCGGTAACATCCCCGGGGCGCCGCCCGACTGGCCGGCCGCCGCCGACCTGCGCCCGTCCGGCGCGATGAAGACGTATCCGCAGGCGGACCAGTTCGTCGCCATGATGCGCAGCGGCAAACGGCCCGATGGCAGCGAGGTGAGCCGCGTGATGCCGTTCGGCGCGTTCGCGAAGATGAACGATACCGATCTCAATGCGCTGTATCTGTTCCTCGCCGGGAAATAATCCCGCTTTCGGTGCGCGCTGCCCGGTGTGAGCGGCGCTGCGCAAGTTTTTTCCGTTTGCACTATGCTCCTCGGGTCTGCCGGCCTGGCCAGCCCCCGTGTCGCCAGGCCCGGCGGTAGATCGAACAACCGACTGGGCAATGCACCCAAGGAGTTTCCCCCGATGACTTCCCTCACCATCAACGGCAAGACCGTGGAGGTGGACGCCGATCCGTCCACGCCGCTGCTGTGGGCCCTGCGCGATAACCTCGGCATGACTGGCACCAAGTTCGGCTGCGGCATGGCCTCGTGCGGCGCCTGCACGGTCCATATCAACGGCACGGCCACGCGTAGCTGCGTGATGCCGATTTCCGGCACCGCCGGCAGCAAGATCACCACGATCGAGGCGATGGGCGACGACAAGGTCGGCCGCGCAGTGCTGGCCGCCTGGCTCAAGCACGACGTCGCGCAATGCGGCTACTGCCAGAACGGCCAGGTCATGAGCGCGGTGGGTCTGCTGCGCAGCAAACCACGGCCGACTGACGCCGACATCGACCAGGCCATGGCCGGCAACGTCTGCCGCTGTGGCACCTATCAACGGATTCGCGCGGCCATCAAGGACGCAGCGCACGCCATCGCCTGAGGAGCCAACATGCGAATTCGTGGGATTGAAGCACTGGCCGGCGGCAGCGGCGCAGCGGTGAAAACTGGCGATGCCGTGGCGCCGCTGACGCGCCGTGGCTTCCTCAAACTGACCGGCATGGCCGGTGGCGGGCTGGCGCTCGGCATCGGTAGCGTCGTGGAATCGGCCCATGCGCAGGGTGCGGCCAAGCCGGCTTCCTCGCCGCAGGCCTTTCTGCAGATCGCGCCGGACAACACCGTGACGGTTGCCGTGAACCGGCTCGAATTCGGCCAGGGCGTGCACACCGCGCTGCCGATGGCGCTGGCCGAGGAGCTCGACGTCGACTGGAAGAACGTGCGCGCGATCCTGGCGCCGGCAGGCGATCCTTACAAGGACCCGATGTTCGGCATCCAGATGACCGGCGGCTCCACGGCGGTCAATCATTCGTTCGAACAGTACCGCGAGCTGGGCGCGCGGGCGCGCGCGATGCTGATCGCCGCGGCGGCCCAGCAGTGGAAGGTGGACCCGGCAAGCTGCGCGACGTCGCTCGGCGTGGTGACTTCGGGCGCCAACCGCGCCACGTATGGCGAATTGGCGCAGGCCGCCATGGCGCAGCCGGTGCCGGCGCAGGTCAAGCTCAAGGACCCGGCGCAGTTCCGCATCGTCGGCAAGCCGACGCCGCGCCTGGATGCCGCTTCCAAGCTGCATGGCGATGGCGTGTTCGGGCTGGACGTGAAGCTCAAGGATATGAAGGTGGCCGTGGTGGCCCATCCGCCGCGCTTCGGTGGCAAGGTCAAGTCGTTCAATGCGGACAAGGCGCGCAAGATCAAGGGCGTGGCCGATGTCTTCCTGGTGCCCGTCGATCGTGGTGGCACCGGCGTGGCGGTGGTGGCCGATGGCTACTGGCCGGCGAAGACCGCGCGCGAGGCACTGGAAATCGTCTGGGAAGACGCAGGCTCGAAGGTCAGTTCGGCGGCGCTGTTCGATGAGTACAGCAAGCTGGCCGCGCAGCCGGGCACCGTGGCCAGGGCGCTGGAAGGCGGCAACATCGACACGGCGCTGTCCGGCGCCGCGAAGGTGATCGAGGCCGAGTACCGCGTGCCGTACCTGGCCCATGCGCCGATGGAACCGTTGAACTGCACGATGCAGGCCGAGATCGCCGCGAACAAGGCCACGGCCGTCAAGGTGTGGGTGGGCTCGCAGTTCCAGACCATCGACCAGGCCGCGATCGCCCGCACGCTGGGGCTCACGCCGGACAAGGTCACGCTCAACACGATGATGGCGGGCGGCGGCTTCGGACGCCGTGCCGTACCGACTTCCGACTATCTGGTGGAATCGGCCAACGTGATGCGTAGCTGGATCGCCGCTGGCCACACCGAACCGCTCAAGGTGATGTGGAGCCGTGAGGACGACATCAAGGGTGGCTACTACCGTCCGCTGCACGTGCACCGCGCGCGCGTCGGTGTGGACGCGCAAGGCAAGGTGGTGGGTTGGCAGCATACGATCGTCGGCCAGTCGATCATCACCGGCACGCCGTTCGAGCCGATGATGGTCAAGAACGGCGTCGATGCGACCATGGTCGAGGGCATCATCGAAAACGACTACGGCCTGCCGCTGCAGCTGAACGTGCATCACCCGAAGACCGATGTGCCCGTACTCTGGTGGCGCTCCGTGGGCAACACGCACACGGCGTTCGTCAAGGAAACGCTGGCCGACGAGATGGCCACTGCCGCCAAGCAGGACCCCGTGGCATGGCGCATGGCGCGGCTCGACGAGAAGGCGCACGCACGTCATCGCGCGGCGCTCCAGCTTGCCGTGGACAAGTCGGGCTACGGCAAGAAGAAATTGCCCAAGGGACACGCCTGGGGCGTGGCCGTGCATGAATCGTTCGGCTCGGTGGTGGCGTACGTGGTCGACGTGTCGATCGAGAAGGGCCAGCCGAAGGTGCACCGCGTCACGGCGGGTGTGCATGCCAACCGCGTGGTCAACCCGCTGACCGCGGAAGCCCAGGTCCAGGGCGGCTGCGTGTTCGGCATATCGATGACCAAGCCCGGGTTTGCGATCGAGATCGAGAACGGCGTGGTGAAGAACAGCAACTTCCCCGACTATCCGCCTCCCCGCATTACCGATGCGCCAGTGGTGGACGTGTTCTTCGTGCCGTCGAACGACAACCCGACCGGGCTCGGCGAGCCGGGCGTTCCGGCGATCTCGCCGGCGATCGCCAACGCGCTGTTCCGGCTGACGGGCAAGCGTCAGCGTCAGATGCCGTTTGTGCTGACCTGAGCGTTTGCGCGTTTGCGTGTTTGCGTTAAGGTGGGTTTGCGCCCCCGCTCCTACAAATGGGAGCGGGGGCGCACAACACGAGCAATCCCACGGCTCCTAGCGTTCCACTCCCCCTTCCGCATTCCTCCACGCCTGCACGAACGCGCGCAGGTCGCCGGCCGAGGCATCGGTCACGGCCCAGTAGCGCATGCCGTGCGCGCTCCAGGTTTCGATCTGGTAGCCCTGGCGTTCCCGTTCCCCCAGTGCCCCCGAGTTGTTGCCCGGTATGACGAACACGTCGATCGGATGCTGGTTGCGCCGGTAGACGATGACCGCCACACGCTGACCGTCGACGTAATCGAGCCGTCCGCCTACCAGCGGAAATCCTGCCGCGCCCAGGTCGCGCACGTCGGGCGCGTAGTCGATGCGGCCGTTGAACCAGGGTTTGACCGTGTGCTGGTCCGACGACACGACGTCGATCGCGCGATTCGAGATCAGGCCACGCACGTGGCTGGCGACGATCGCGTTCGCGGTCAGGTCACCCTCCGACGGCTGCTGATTGAACTGGAACAGGCTCAGTCCTACGGCCGCAGCCGTGATCGTGGCCAGTGCGGCGTTGACGGCGGGCGACCATGTGAACCAACTGCGCCAGCCCGCGGGCTCGGCAGCGCCAGAGTCGACAAATCCGGGCTCGGCGGGGGCGGGTAGCGATGCCAGGATGCGCGCGCGCAGATCGGCTGGCGCGCGATGGTATGCCGCGCCATGACGGGTGGCCGCGCGCAGTGCCTGCAGGTTGCGCAGGCTGTCGACGCACGACTCGCAATCCTCGAGGTGGCGTTCCAGACGCACGCTGTCGGCCGCGCCGACTTCGCCATCGGCGCAGGCCTGCAGCAGGTTGCGGGCGTCATTGCAGTCCATGGCGGGTGCCTCCTGCGGGTTGAACGATATCGGCCGGGGCGTTGGCGGTGTTGGGGGCGTCGGGATGTGCCAGCCGTACCGCGCCTTCGTCGCGCACGGCCACGACGGCGGCGGCCAGCATTCGCCTGCCACGTGCCAGCCGCGACATCACGGTGCCGACCGGAATATCGGCGATGCGTGCGATGTCGCGGTAATGCAGTTCCTCCAGTTCGCGCAGCACCAGTACCTCCCGAAACACGACCGGCAGTCGCTCCAGCGCGGCATGCACCAGTCGCACATCCTCGTCGCGCACCAGCCATTGCTCCGGGTCGCCGGGCCCGCCATGCCAGTCGGGTAGTTCACCCGGCGGCGCGGCTTCGTCGTACTCCACCTCGGCCGCCGCCTTGCGCTTCTGCCACGTGGTGAACCACGTGTTGCGCACGATGGCCAGCAGCCAGGGCCGGGGCTGGTCGCCGCGGAAGCTGCCGAACAGCCGGAACGCGCGCAGGAATGCTTCCTGCACCACGTCATCGGCATCGCCCGGATTGCCGCATAACCAGCGGGCGAGGTTGTAGGCGGCGTCCAGATGCGGCAGCACCAGGTCGTCGAAGCGGCGGCGCGTGTTGGCGGCGTCCAAGTCAGTCCTTGCGTGTCGGCTGGTCGAAATGGCATAGCGGCATGAGTGCGTCTCCCCCGTTATACCGGCGCTGGGCCGATTCTATTCCCGGCGCTTGTCCGGCGCCAATGGTGTTCTCACCACTCCCGTGTGGCGGCGCGGTGGTGGTGTGGTGGTGGTGCATCAGAATTCCACGGCCCCGGGAATAAACCCCGAGCACCTCCGGTATGACAGTCACCACCCACAGAACGAAGGAGGCTGTCATGCACGGAAACTGGAGTCGGCGCGACATATTGCGCCTGGCGGGCGCGGCAGGCGGTGCCGTGGTCGCATCGGCGCTGCCCGGCTGGGCGGCGGGGCGTGACGAGGACTTTGTGTTCGTGCAATTGTCCGATTCGCACTGGGGGTTCGAAGGGCCGCCGAATCCGGACGCGCGCGGCACGTTGCCGAAGGCCGTGGCGGCCGTCAACGCATTGCCGAGCCAGCCCGATTTCATCATGTTCACGGGCGACCTGACGCATTCCACCGACGATCCGGCCGAGCGCCGCCGCCGCATGACGGAGGTACGCGACATCATCGCGCCGCTGCGTGCGGGCGCGGTGCACCTGATGCCGGGCGAGCACGATGCCAGCCTGGACGCGGGCGAGGCATTCCGCGAGCTGTTCGGGCCCACGCACTACACCTTCGATCACAAGGGCCTGCACGCCATCGTGCTCGACAACGTGTCCGATCCGGCCGGCATGGTGGGCGAGGCGCAGCGCAAGTGGCTGGCCGACGACCTGGCGAAGCAGTCGCGCGACGCGCGCATCGTCGTGTTCACGCACCGGCCGCTGTTCGATCTCTATCCACAGTGGGATTGGGCCACGCGCGATGGCGCGCAGGTCATCGACATCCTGATGCCGTACCGCAACGTCACGGTGTTCTACGGCCATATCCACCAGGAGCATCACCATATGACCGGCCACATCGCGCACCATGCGGCGCGCTCGCTGATGTTTCCGCTGCCGGCCGCCGGGTCGCAGCCGAAGCGCTTGCCCATTCCATGGGATGCCGCGCATCCGTATCAGGGTCTGGGTTGGCGTCAGGTGACGGCTACACCGTCGCCTGACGGATTCCGGCTGGGTGAGGTCTCCGTCAACGGGAGCAAGGCATGAACACCGCCAACGCAAGCCGTCGCACGCTGCTGGGCTGGATGCTGGCCGCCGCGGTGGTGCCCGTGGTGTCGGTGGTGAGTCGGAGTGATGCCGCGGCGCCGCGCGTGATCCCGATGCGCGCGCGGCGCTTCGTGTTCATCCCAGATCGCGTGAAGCTCAAGGCGGGTGAGACCGTGGTGCTGTCGATCACGGCGGAAGACGTGGTGATGGGATTCTCCGCGCCCGACTTCGACGTCCGTGCGGACCTGCCGCCCGGCCAGGCGATCAAGGTGACGCTGACGGCGGGCAAGCCCGGCAGCTATGGCTTTCTGTGCGACATCTTCTGCGGGTCGGGGCACGAGAACATGAGCGGCCTCATCGAGGTGACGTAGAGACGCCATCAAAATGGTTCTGGCGTCTCTCCGGCCGAAAGGCCGTCACTCGCCCTCTCCACCCATGTACTCGTGCGACTTGCCGTGCGGTGTTTGTTGCGTGGGTGGCGGCTTGCCGCCGCCGCGCGCGGCCTTGCGGCGCATGTACCAATAGTGCGCGCGATCCAGGTAGAGATAGACCACCGGCGTGCTGAACAGCGTGAGCATCTGCGACACCACCAGCCCGCCGACCATCGCGTAGCCCAGCGGCCGACGCAGTTCGGACCCCGCGCCGTGCCCGAGCATAAGCGGCAGCCCCGCCAGCAGCGCGCACATCGTGGTCATCATGATCGGGCGGAAGCGCAGCAGACACGCCTCGTAGATCGCGTCGCGCGGAGACATGCCGCGCTCGCGCTCGGCCACCAGCGCGAAGTCGACCATCATGATGCCGTTCTTCTTGACGATGCCGATCAGCAGGATGATCCCGATCAGCGCGATCACGGTGAAGTCGTAGCCACCCAGCATCAGCACCAGCAGCGCGCCGACGCCGGCGGACGGCAGCGTCGAAAGAATCGTCAGCGGGTGGATATAGCTCTCGTAGAGCAGCCCCAGCACGATGTACACCGCGATCAGCGCGGCGGCGATCAGGTAGGGCTGCGAAGCGAGCGACGCGCCGAATGCCTGCGCGGTACCCTGGAACGCGCCGCCGAGCGTGCGTGGCCGCCCCATGCCGGCCAGGGCCTTGTTGATGGCCTCCACGGCGTCACCCAGCGACGCGCCCTGCGCCAGGTTGAACGAGATGGTCACCGCCGGGAACTGCCCCTGGTGGCCGATCGCCAGGTAGGCCGTGCGGTTCGTGTCGATCTTCACGAACGACGATAGCGGCACCTGCTCGCCGGTGATCGGGGACGTCAGGTAGAGCTTGTCGAACAGGCGCGGGTCGTCCTGCAATTGTGGCGTGGCTTCGAGGACCACGTGGTAGCTGTTGATCTGCGTGAAGTACTGTGCCACCTGGCGCTGGCCGATCGCGTCGTAGATCGTGGCGTCGATCAGCGCCGGTGTGATGCCGAAGCTCGACGCCCGCGCGCGGTCGATCGTCAGCATGGCCGCGGCCGCGGAGTTCTGCTGGTCGGACGCTACGTCGGCCAGTTGCGGCAACTGGCGGAACCGCTCCAGGACGCGCGGCGCCCAGTCGTTGAGTTCGGCGAGGTTGGCGTCGGTGAGCGTGTACTGGTACTGCGTGCGCGACAGCCGCCCGCCAACGTTGATGTCCTGTCCGGCTTGCAGGAACAGGTTGGCGCCCTCCACCTTGGCCAGCTTCGGTCGCAGCCGCGCGATGATCTCGTCAGCCGTGGCCGTGCGGCCTTCCTCCTTCGGGCGCAGCGCGATGAAGAAGTTGCCAGTGTTGACCGTGTTCTGCCCGCCGGTCATGCCGACGGCCGAGATGTCGGGGTCGCTGCGGACCACGTCCGCCAGCGCCACCATGCGCGCGTTCATCGACTTGAATGATGCGTCCTGCGCGGACTCCGCGGTGCCGAACACGAAGCCGGTGTCCTGCTGGGGAAAGAAGCCCTTCGGGATGATCACGAACAGCACTACCGTGGTGGCCACGGTCAGCAGGAACACGCACAACGTCAGGAACTGGTGATCGAGCACGTGATCGAGCCCGCGCCGGTACGCACCGAGCATCGCATCGAAGCCGCGCTCGAACATCAGGTAGAGCCGTCCGTGATGGCGGGCGTGGGCCGGGTCGTGCGGCTGCAGGAATTTTGCGCACATCATCGGCGTCAGCGTCAGCGAGACGATCACCGATACCGCGATCGTCAGCGTCACCGTGACCGCGAATTCGCGGAACAGCCGGCCGACGATGCCGCCCATCAGCAGCAGCGGGATGAACACGGCCACCAGCGACACAGAGATCGACACGATCGTGAACGCGATCTCGCCGGCACCCTGCAGCGCAGCCTCCAGCGGCGACATGCCCGCTTCCACGTGGCGATAGATGTTCTCAAGCATCACGATCGCATCATCGACGACGAAGCCCACGGCAATCGTCAGCGCCATCAGCGACAGGTTGTCGCGGCTGTAGCCCAGCAGGTACATGCCTCCGGCCGTGCCCAGCAGCGCCAGCGGCACGGTGATGCTCGGGATCACCGTGGCCCATACGTCGCGCAGGAACACGAAGATGATGCCGACCACCAGCACGATGGTCAGGATCAGCGTGAACTCGACATCGGCTTCCGAGGCGCGGATGTTCTGCGTGCGGTCTGCCAGCACGTTGACGTTGACCGCGGCCGGAATCGAAAGCTGCAGGCGGGGTAGGGCGGCCTTGATGCGGTCCACCGTGGCGATCACGTTGGCGCCCGGCTGCTTGGTCACGGCCAGGATGATCGCGCGGCCGTTGTGGAACGTGTTGTCAGCGGGGGCGGCGGCGCCGGCGAACGCCCAGCCCGCGAGCCGGTTGTTCTCCGGGCCATCCACCGCCACGCCGACATCGCGCACGCGCACCGGGGCGCCGTTGCGCCACGCCAGCACCATGTCGTTCCACGGCGCCGCGCGGGTGATCTGGTCGTTGGTGTAGACGTTGAAGGCCTTGGTCGCGCCATCGGTGGCGCCGGTTGGCTGGTTGACCGTGGTCGCCGCGATCACGCCACGGATGTCTTCCATGCTCAGGCCCATCGACGCGAGCTTGGCCGGGTCTACCTGGATGCGCACGGCCGGCTTCTGCTGGCCGCCAATGTTGACCAGGCCGACGCCTTCGATCTGCGAGATCTGCTGCGCCAGGATGTTGTCGGCGAAGTCGTTGACGGTGGTCAGCGGCAGCGCGTCGGACTGCACCGCCAGCACCAGGATCGGCGCGTCGGCGGGGTTGATCTTGCGGAACGTCGGGGGTGTCGGCAGGTTGGACGGAAGCTGGCCGCCCGCGGCGTTGATGGCGGCCTGCACGTCCACGGCGGCGGCGTCGATGCTGCGGTTCAGGTCGAACTGCAGCGTGATCTGCGTGGTGCCTTGCGCGCTGGTCGACGTCATCTGCGACAGCCCCGCGATCAGCGAGAACTGCCGTTCGAGCGGCTGCGCCACGTTCGACGCCATCGTCTCGGGATTGGCGCCCGGCAGGTTGACTGTGACCTGGATGGTCGGAAAGTCCACTTGCGGCAGCGGGGCGATCGGCAGCAGTGGCCACGCGGCCAGGCCAACGAGCAGCAACGCGAGCGCCAGCAGCGATGTGCCGATCGGCCGCTTGATGAAGGTGGCCGAAATACTCATGGGTGGCTCATCGGAAGGCTCACTGGCGTACGGCGGCCGTGGCGCTGGCGGCGACAGCAGGGGAGGTGGCGGCAGTGGACTCGGCGGCCGCCCCGCCAGTCGGTGCGGTGCCTGGCCGCGCGGGCGCCTCGGCAATCAGCGAGCCGGGCTTGAGCTTGTACTGGCCATCGGCCACCACGCGCTCCCCGGCCTGGACGCCCTTGGCGATCACGGCCCGCGCGCCCTGGAGTTCCGCTACCTCCACCGGCTGCAGCTTCACGGTCTGGTCCGCCTGCACCGCATAGACATAGGTACCGGCATCGTTACGTTGCACCGCGGACGCCGGAATGACCACCGCGCGGTCACGCTGGCCCAGCACGAGCCGGGCGTTGACGTACTGGCCCGGCCACAGCAGGTGCTTCGGATTCGGAAAGCGCGCCTTGAGCTGGATGGTGCCGCTGGTGGTGTCGATCGTGTTGTTCAGCAGGATCAGGCCGCCGTGCCCGAGGTCGGCGTCGGTGCCGCGCTCGTGGGCGAACACCACCAGTGGCGACTGGCTGGCTTGCATCGCGCGGTTGATGCGGCCGAAGGCGTCGTCGGGCAGCGTGAAGACGACGTCGATCGGGTCGATCTGGCGGATCACGACGAGGCCGGTGGTGTCGGTGGCATGGACGATATTGCCGGGGTCGACCAGCCGGGCGCCGACGCGGCCGGAGAGCGGCGCCGTGATGGTCGTGAAATCGAGCTGCACCTTGTCCAGCGCGATCTGCGCTTCGTCATTGCGCACGGCGGCGGCAAGCTGGTCGACCAGCGCGCGTTGGGTGTCGAGTGTCTGGCGCGTGGTCGAGTCGACCTTGATCAGTTCTTCGTAGCGTTTCAGGTCCAGGCGAGCGTTGGCAAGCTGCGCCTCGTCGCGCGCCTTGGTGGCCTGCGCCTGCTGCAGTTGCGCCTGGAACGTGCGTGGGTCGATCTGCGCCAGCACCTGGCCTTCCTTGACGTCCTGGCCTTCGACGAAGCCAACGCGCTCGAGCTGCCCGTCCACGCGTGGCTTGACCGTCACAGTCTGCATGGCCTGGACTGTGCCGACGCCGGTCAGGCCAATGTCCACGTCCTCGCCTTGCGCCGCGGCCGTGGTAACCACGATGGCCGGGTTCGCCTGCGGGGCCTTGGGCGGGAACAGCCATCGTCCCAGTGGCCTGGCAACCAGCCAGACCACCACGATGGCGATGACGACGTACAGGGCTATGGCCAATGGCCGCCGGCGGGGGGGAGGCGAAGCAGACATGCGTGACATTGGTCGCTTGACTCGACAAGCATAGTCCGTGGCTGTCATGTGAGATATGACCGCCTTATTACTGATTATTTCAGGCTCACGATGTGACTCGCGCGTCAAGCCTCGGGCCCTTGCGTGGGCCTCCATCCATTCTCCTATTGCGCTGCCACGATGTGCAGCGTAGAAGATAGGCGGGAGGCCGCAATTCGTGGCCCGCGGCCTGACACAACAACGAAAGGGTTAGAGGAAAGGGGTAGACCATGGAGACTCAGGAAAGCGCCCTCGTCTTGGCACTGCTGACGGCTCCCGTCCGCGTCACGATCTGCCGGGCCCTGCTCGAGGCGGGCGAGGAAGGCATGTCCGCGGCGGAGCTGGCCGAACTGGCCGGCCTGACGCTGCGCCACGCCGCGCACCACTTCCAGGAAATGACTCAGGGCGAGATTCTGGCCCTGGCGATTCGCGACCGCCGTGTCTGTTATACGCTCAAGGCACGCGTGGCTGTGCGCGAGGCGCTCGGCTACGTCGACGCCAGCGGCATGAATTGACGCCACAGCGCGGTCTTGCCTGACCCTGCTGTGTACAATCCGCCACACTTCTGGCGGCCCAGGTCAACGGCGGGCCTCGTCTTGCCGTTCAGATCATGGTGATAGTCAGTCATACTGAATCGGGAACATCACAGTGAATCTCACCAACCGGGCCGTCACATTGCCGCTCTGGGCAATCCTGTATTTCGTCCTCGGATACTTTTCGCACAAATTCAATGGGCCGTTCACGGCCGCCGGCTACATCTGGCTGCCGGCCGGCGTGACCGTGGCCGCTTTCATGCTGGCGCCGATGCGCCGCTGGCTCGGGCTCGGCCTGGCGTTCCTGGTGGCGCAGATGCTGCTGGGCATGGTGGAAGGGCGCGATGCGTTCCGGATGCTGCTGTTCTCCCTCGATGAGATTGGCTTCGCGGCGCTGGCCGTGGCCGTGATCCACCTGACCAAGTTCTCGCTGGAAGGGCTGGCGTTCCTGCGCGGACTGCTGCTGGCTGGCGTAATCGCCAGTGTCGGCGGGGCGGTCATCGGCGCGGGCTGGTTCTGGCTATTCCTTGATGTGCCGTTCTGGGCTACCGCCAAGGTGTGGGCCGCGGCGGACTTCGTCGGGGTGCTGATCGTCACGCCGGTCTTCGCCGGATGGGCGCGTTTTCGCGCCGCACGTTCGGGCGGCCGCCAGCCCGGCGAGTTCTTCTTCGGCCTGGCCGCGCTGGCATGTGTGCTGGCCACCGCTGCACTGGTGTTCGACGGCACGCGGATCGCGCAGCTCTCGCTCGGCGTGGCCTATGCGCTGACCTATATCCCGTTGTTCTTCGTGGCCATCGTGGCGTTGCTGCTCGGTGGGCGTGGCGGATCGGTCGCCGTGGCGTTGCTGACCGTGCTCGTGCTGGTCAATACGGCGCAGGGCGACGGCCCGTTTGCCGAAACCGCGCTGTACCACGGCGACTCCCTGTTGATCGCGCAGCTTTACCTGGCCGTAGCCGCGCTGCTGACGCTGCTGATCAATACGCTGCGAACGGCGCGCGAGCAGACGAACGCGCAGGCCGCCGCACGCCAGAATGACGTGGAACTGGCGCTGGCTGCCAGTGGGCAACTCGTCTACCGCCTTGATCCGCATAGCGGGCGGCTGCGCTGGAGCGGCAGCGTCGAACGCGCGCTGGGCCTGCACGACTCGGCGTTGTCCACGCTCGACGATGTCCTGGCCCGCGTGCATCCGGACGACCGTGCCGAGGTGCGCCGCCGCTGGCTGCGTGAGTGCGATGGCGAGACGCGCGGTGACCTGACGTTCCGGCTCTTGCTGCCGGCGGGCGCCACCACGACGATCGTCGACATGAGTGGCCCGCTGCTCGACGGCGACGATTCCGTCGCGTTGATTGCCGGCGCATGGCGCGTGATCGCCTCCCACGACACGGAAGGGCGGCGCGCGGCATGACAACGCAACAGGCTCCACGCATCGGAGCCCTGCTGATTCACGGCTTGGGCGGTACCCAGTACGACCTCGGGCCGATGCACAAGGTGCTGCGCCGCGCGGGCGTGGAGACGCACGCCGTCACGCTGCCCGGTCATGGCGGCGTGCCCGAGGACCTGTTGCCCGTGGTGGCGGAGCAGTGGATTGACGTGGTGACCCAGGCCTACGACGAACTGGTCGGCCAGTACGACACGTTTCATGTCATCGGCATGTGCATGGGAGCGCTGCTCGCGCTGGAACTGGTCGCGCGGCGCCAGCATCGCAAGGGCCAACTGGTGGCGCTGGCCGCCCCGGTCTATATCGACGGCTGGTCCACGCCGTCCTACCGCTGGCTGCGGCACGTGGTCTATCACCTGCCGGGGCTGCCCACGCGTATCAAGGTGGAGGAGAACGAGCCGTTCGGCATCAAGAACGACCTGGTGCGCGCCATCGTCAAGGCCAAGTTCGAGCGCGGCGACAACTTCCACTATCGCTGGGTGCCGTTGACCTGCATCCGGCAGGTGGACCGTCTGCGCCGCTGGGTGCTGGACAGCGCGCACCGCGTGCCTTGCCCGACGCTGGTCGTCAACGCGCGCGAGGACGAGCTGACCACGTTGCGCTCGTACGATTTCCTGCTCGGCGCGGTGCCGCAGGTGCGGGGTGTGGTGCTCGAGAACAGCTATCACATGATCTGTGTGGATAACGATCGCGAGCAGGTCATCGCCAGCGTGCTCGAGTTCCTGGGGCTGGAGGCGTCCGCCGGCAGACCCCGCGCGCGTCGGTCGGTGGAGATGCCGATGGCTGCGGAAGCCGTCGCCACGCTGGTGGGCGAGTATCTCTCCGCGCTGACCACGCGGCATTTCGAGACCGTCTATCCGCTGCTCGATCCGGCCATTGAATGGCGCCATCTGGGTGAGCATCCGCTGGCAGGGGTCTATGCAGACCGGGATGCCGTGATCGGTCTGTTCCAGCGCGTGGAGCAACTGGCTGGCGATAGCGTACGGATCGAGGTGGCCGGCGCGCCGCGCATCGACGGCCAGACGGTGGAAATCGACATCGCGGCGTCGTACCGGTTCGACGGTCAGCCGATGGATGGCCGTGGCACGCAGACGCTACGACTAGCCAACGGCCGCATCCGCGCGGTCGAGTACCGTCCCGAATCGGCGGCGGACAGCGATGCGCCGCTGGTCCGCCAGGCGGGCTAGAACACGCGGCCCAGTTGCAGGTAGATATTCCACACACCCTGCGGCGCCGCCGCGACGCCAAAGTAGAGCGGGCCGATCACGCTGTTGCCGCCGATGAACAGACTGGCGCTGGACTTGTAGGGCCCGCTGCCGAAGTTGCGGCGCCTGAGCCAGACGTCGCCCACTTCGAGGCTGGAGCCGAACACCGTTGTGCGCAGCCCCGGCAGCACGAATTCACGCAGTTCGTTCAGGTACGTGATGCGGCCGTAGAGCAGGTAGTTGCCCGAGAACTGGTCCGGCGCATAGGCTGACAGGCGCTGGAATCCACCCAGCGTGAATCCCAGGCCGCCACTGACGCTGCCGGAGGTGCGGTGGTCGTTGTAGGTCATCGCCCCCTCGGCCGCCAGGTTCAGCGTATGGCGCCCGTAGCTGCCCGCCCACAGGGCCTTGCCGTGGACGTCGTCGAAGCTGTTGTCCGTGCCGCCGAACGATAGCTGGTTCACCGCATTGAAGTAGTAGCCCTTGCGCGGAAAGAGCGGGTCATCGAGCTGGTCGATCGTCAGTTCCGCCCGTACCACCGGCTGCTGCACCGAGGCACTGAATTTGCCGTTGCTTGACGCGCCAATCAGATAGTCAGAGTAATAGCGGACCTGCTGATAGTTCGCGCCGACGCGGAACTCGCCCAGCCTGCCGATCGGCAACCCGAGGTCGACGCCTGCCAGCGCCGTGTCCACGCGCACGGCAGTGAGCGGCGTGGTGCTGCGGGTGGGGCTGCTGTCGGGGTAGATATCGACGTGCTTGCGGCCGTATTCGAGGTATGGCGCGATATAGAACCCCAGCCGGTCCAGCACCGGTTGGCGAAGCTCCGTGTGCCACTTGGCCTGGGTGCTGCCCAGCACGATGTCGTTGCGCCACTCCAGACCGCTTTGCGTTAGCCACGGATAGCGGTGACCCAGTTGCAGGTTGAACGCGCCCTTGCCGTCGAACGTTGTGGACATGCCGAAGCCGAAGAGCAGGAACTGCGGCCCCCACGATTTCTCCTGCGCGTCGATCTTGAGCACGGACCGGCCGTTCTCGGTAACCACATCCTGCGTCACGCTTTCGAAATTGCCGGTGGTGGAGAGCTGCGAGAGGTCGCGGTTGATCGCTTCGGCGTCATAGGTGTCGCCTTCGCGCGTGCGCAGATACTGCTTGATGTAGGTGGGCGGAATGCGCCCCGAGGCATGGATCTCGATGGCGTCGATGCGCTTGGGCTCGAATCGCGCGCTATGCGTTTCCCGGGCGGCGATGTACTGGTCCCACGCGTCGGGCGGCAACGCGAGCGCGGCCAGCCGTGGCGCGATGCCTTCAGCCGCCGTGTAGCCAAGCTGCACGCCACGGCGCGCATTGGAGAAGTCGGTGAACGACAGATCGCCGAGATCGGGTTCCAGCAGCACATCCCGCTGACCCAGCAATGCCTTCTGCGCGGCGAGATTCTGGTTCATCAGGATCGTCACCATTTGCTGGGTGACGGCCGCTGGCGAATCGAGGTTGGAGGGGTCGTCGAGTGGCGAGGCCACATTGACCGCGATGACGATATCGGCGCCCATGTCGCGCGCCATCTGCACAGGCAGGTTGCTGACCAGGCCACCGTCCACCAGCGTGCGCCCATCCACCTTGAACGGCGCGAACAGGCCCGGCACGGCCGCGCTGGCGCGGATTGCGCGCGGCAAGGACCCTTTCTCGAGCACTACGGGCGCACCCGAGCTGAGGTCCGTGGCGATGGTGCGGAATGGAATGGGCAGTTTGTCGAAATCGATGTCGCCGGGCCACGGGGCCGTCCAGTCCTGCAGCAGTGCCAGCAGCCGGTTGCCCTGCACCAGCCCGCCGGGCAGCTTGACCTTGCCGTCGCCATAGCCGACCGAGAGGCCGATCGGGTATTCGAAACTGTCCTCGCGCAGCGTCTGCGGCAGGTGCGCGCGTTCGTTACGGTCGAAGACGATGTCGCTCAGGTTGATCTGCGATAGCCGGGTGTCGAGTTCGTTTGCCGGAATCCCGCTCGCATACAGTCCGCCGACCACCGCCCCCATGCTGGTCGCCGCAATGCAATCGATTGGCACGTGCATCTGTTCCAGTGCCTTGAGCACGCCAATGTGGGCATAACCGCGTGCGCCGCCGCCGGACAGCACCAGGCCAATGCGCGGTCGTGCGGCATCGGCGGCGGAGGTGTGGCTGGCGCTGCACTCGGCGTAGGCCTGCTGGAACAGGCCCGCAATGAGCAGGCAAAACAAGGGCAGCCAGCGCAGCGGTGCGCGGCGCGGCCCGGAAACGAGTCTCGACATGATGGCGGTGCCGGGAGGGGAACGATCGACAGCGCCGGGCGGAGGCAGGCCGCGAATACGTCGCGATGCCTCCGTCTGGCGCCGACAGGGCGGACGGGGAAATCCACCAGGCAGGAGTTTAACCGGGTGGGCGGGACTCGGGCGGCGGCGTGTCTGGCGGCGTGCCTGGCTGTGTCATGGGCCCCCACACGGCATCGGCGTGTTCCGTCTGGAACCGGACCGCGGCCAGGTCCATCGTGAAGAACATCCGCTCATGCGTCAGGGTCTGGCCCAGCGCCGAGCGCCGGACCATGTCGAGCACGTCGGGATTCATCCCGACCAGCCAGAGCATGACGCCATCCTCCTCGCGCAGCACGCGTTCGGCATCGGTCAGCATGTGCAGCGCCGTGTATTCCATGTCAGAGACGGCGGTCAGGTCGAGCGCGACCACCTTCGGCTTGTCGTGCAGGATCATTGGCCGAAGTTTGTGACCGATACGCCGCGCGTTGACGAAGTAGACGCGCCCCTCGGGCCGTAGCATCAGCAGGCCGGGCACGGTCTCGTCGTGTGGGTGCGCGTCTGATTGCGGACGGAATACGTTGGTGCCGGGCTTGCGCGCCAGCTTGTAGACCGGCGGATCGGAGGTCTGATAGGCCAGGGCCAGCATCGATACGACGATCGCCACGACGATGCCCTGCAGCGTGCCCAGGGCCACCACGCCAGCCAGGGCGACCAGCGCCCAGATGAATTCGGTGCGGCGGATGCCAAGGATCGCCAGAAATTCGGCCGGCTTGATCAGAGAGACGGAGTAGACGATGACCACCGCGGCCAGCGTGGCTTCCGGCAAACGGCCGACCAGCGGAGCGAGCAGCAGCATCGTGCCAAGCGCGGCCAGCGCCGTGACCAGGCCGGCCAGTTGCGAGCGCGCCCCCGACAGCCGGTTGACGGCGGTCTGCGTCGTACCTCCGCCTGCGGCCATCGCGCCGAGGAACGCGCCGCCGAGGTTGGCCAGTCCGGTGGCCGTCAACTCGCGGTTCGCGGCGGGCGCGTGCTCGCCAACCTGGGTGAACGCTCGCCCGGCGGCGATGGTCTCCGTGAAGCTCATCAGCGCGATACCCAGCGCTTCGGGCCACAGCCGTTCCATCATCGTAGGGTCAGGCAGGGTGACCGGTGGCAGGCCGGTCGGCACCGCGCCGACGATGGCCACCCCATGCGCGGTCAGGTTCAGCAACCACACGCCGATGATGCCGACGGCCACCGCGATCAATGGCGCCGGTGCACGTGGAAACCGGTGCTCCATGCCCAACAGCAGCAGGACCATAAGGATGCCGACCGCGGCCGTGGCGACGGATGCGTGAGGAATGTTCTGGATGATCGCCAGCACATTGTGGAAAAACGGGCCTTTCGGGAAATGCATCCCGAGCAGTTTCGGGATCTGGTCCACCACGATGACCAGCCCGATGCCCGCCTTGAAGCCAATCAGCACTGGCTCGGAGATAAAGTCGGCCACGAAGCCCAGCCTCAGCAGCCGGGCCACCAGCAGCACGGCGCCGACCAGGAAGGTCAGCGTGGCTGAGGCCGTGATCAGCGTTTCGGCGCTGGGCGATGGGCCCACATGCCGGAACGCGGCGGCCACGAGGATTGCCAGTGTCGTGGTGGTGCTGACGCTAAGCGTGCGCGAACTGCCGAGCAGCGCGTAGATCAGCATCGGGGCGAACACGGTGTACAGGCCGACCTCGACAGGCAGGCCCGCGATGGTGGCGTAGGCCAGGGCCTTGGGGATGACCACGGCGGCGGCGGTCAGCCCGGCAATGACGTCGGGCGCCAGCCATTCCTTCCGGTACGTCAGAAGCCACCCGGGGATGGGCAGCGTTGCGGCGCCAGATGACTGACGCCTGGACAGCAGGGGGCAGGGGTGCGACCGCCGTTGTCGTCTCATGGTTCTGTTTCCGAGCGGACTTCACAGAACCTGAGTCTAGGCGCGATCACGGCCGCCGCAAGGACGGCGTGTCAGTGGTCTGGTTACGCGCAGCTCGCCTCGCCCGCCTGGGAGGCCCACTTTGTCAGCAACGCCCGGCCAACGCGCGAGCTGTTGGCGCGGCCGATGGCCTGCGAGATGAAATCGCCGGCACGCACTACGTCATCGAGTTCGATGCCGGTGTGCAAGCCCATGCCGTGCAGCATGTACAGCACGTCTTCGGTCGCCACGTTGCCGGTGGCGCCTTTCGCGTAGGGGCAGCCACCCAGGCCGGCCACCGACGCGTGGAAGATGGCGATGCCGACCTCGAGGCTGGCCAGGATGTTCGACAGCGCCTGCCCATAGGTGTCGTGGAAATGGCCGGACAGGCGGTCGATCGAAAACTCGGCCGCCGCGGCGCGCATGACTTCCTGCACCCGGGTAGGCGTGCCCACGCCGATCGTGTCGGCGATGTCGATCTCGTCGCAGCCGAGTTCGCGCAGGCGGCGCACGACGTCCACCACGGCATGCACCGACACCTCGCCCTGATACGGGCAGCCGAGCGCGCACGAAATGCTGCCGCGCAGCCGCACGCCAGCTTCCTTCGCGGCAGCGGCCACCGGTTCGAAGCGGGCGATCGACTCGGCGATCGAGCAGTTGATGTTCTTCTGCGAGAAGGCCTCGCTGGCCGCGCCGAAGATCACCACCTCGTCGGCACCGGCGGCAACGGCGCCCTCGAAGCCCTTCATGTTCGGCGTCAGCACCGAGTACAGCGTGCCGGGGCGTCGCGTGATGCGGGCCATCACGTCGGCGCCGTCAGCCATCTGCGGCACCCACTTCGGCGAGACGAACGATGCGGCCTCGATGTTGACGAAGCCCGCGTCGGTCAGCCGGTTGATCAGCGCCACCTTGACGTCGGTGGGCACCATCGCCTTTTCATTCTGCAGCCCGTCGCGCGGGCCGACTTCGACGATCTTTACGTACTGGGGGATTGTCATGGGGGTCTCCAGAGCCTGTTTGTCACGCCAGGCCGATGTTATGCGCTGCCCCTCTCCCGCACAGCGGGGGAGGGGAGCCAAAACAGTTAGAAGCCATTTCGAAACGATTCTGGCGTCGTTGCAGGGCCTTGCCGTACTACTTGTACTGTCTGCGGCCCCGCGTCTAGCCAGAACCGCTTCGCTTCATTTTGAAACAGCGTCTTAGGCCGCTGCCTCCGCCAAGGCGAATGCCAGCAGTTGCGCGCCCTCGCTCACCTGTTCGCCCACGCCGTAGAGCACCTCGCTCACCACGCCATCGGCCGGCGCGGCGATCGTGTGTTCCATCTTCATCGCTTCCATCACCAGCAGCGGCGTGCCGCGCGTGACCTTGCTGCCGGCCTCGACCATCACGGCGATCACCTTGCCCGGCATCGGCGCGGTCAGCTTGCCGCCTTCGCCTTCACTCTCGCTGGCGTGCGCAAGCGGGTCGAGCCACTCCAGCACCGTATGGCGGCCGTCGTGGAAGACGTGGAACGTGTCGCCTTCCACGTGCACCTGGCCGTGCGTGCGGCGCGTGCCAAGGTCGACGCGGATATCGTCGGCATTGAACGTGTACGCGAACGGCGCGGCCTGGTCGGCGTAGATCAGCGTGTTCTTGCTGGTGTCGCTGGCGTTGCCCTTCAGCACGGCCTCGAGCTTGTGGCCGCCGCCTTGGAAGTGCAACGTGCGCACGTCGCGGCCGTTCAGTCGCCAGCCGCCCGCGTGGGTCCACGGCGAGTGGCGGTCCGCCTCGTCGATGCGGCGTGTGCGCGTCTCGCGTTCGAGCAGTGCCGCCATCGCCAGCGCGATCGCTTCGATGCCAGCCGTCTTCTGCGGCGGGAACAGTACTGTCTGGTTGCGTTCGATCAGGCCGGTGTCGAGGTCGGCGGTACGGAAAGCCTCCGATTTCACCAGCCGCTGCAGGAAGGCGACGTTGGTCGACAGCCCCACCACGTGATACCCGGCCAGTGCCTGGGCCATGCGCGCCAGTGCCTGGTCGCGATCGCGGCCCCAGACGATCAGCTTGGCGATCATCGGGTCGTAGTACGGGCTGATCGTATCGCCTTCGCGCACGCCCGCGTCAATGCGGACCGCAGCCGGCGCGTTGGCATCGCCGCCGCGCATGAACTGCACCGCGGGCGGCGTGCGCAGGAAGCGCAGCGTGCCCGTTGACGGCAGGAACTGCTTGTCTGGGTTCTCGGCGTAGATGCGCGCTTCCAGCGAATGGCCGTGGATGGCCAGTTGCTCCTGCGCCAGCGGCAGCGCCTCGCCGGCCGCGACGCGCAGTTGCCATTCCACCAGGTCCTGGCCAGTGATCATCTCGGTGACCGGATGCTCCACCTGCAGGCGCGTGTTCATCTCCATGAAGTAGAACGAGCCATCCTGGTTGGCGATGAACTCGACCGTGCCCGCGCCGACGTAACCCACTGCGCGCGCCGCGGCCACCGCCGCCTCGCCCATCGCGCGGCGGCGTTCCTCGGTCATGCCCGGCGCCGGCGCTTCTTCCAGCACCTTCTGGTGGCGACGTTGCACCGAGCAGTCACGCTCGAACAGGTAGACGCAGTTGCCGTGCGAATCGGCAAAGACCTGGATCTCGATATGGCGCGGCCGGGTCAGGTATTTCTCCACCAGCACCTTGTCGTCGCCGAAGCTGGCCGACGCCTCGCGCTTCACCGAGGCCAGCGCGGCGTCGAAGCCATCCCCAGCTTCCACCACGCGCATGCCCTTGCCGCCACCGCCCGCGCTGGCCTTGAGCAGCACCGGATAGCCGATACGGTCGGCCTCGCGCCGCAGCAGGGTGGCGTCCTGGTCTTCGCCGTGATAGCCGGGCACCAGCGGTACCGCGGCCTTTTCCATCAGTTGCTTGGCCGCGCTCTTGCTGCCCATTGCGTGGATTGCAGAGGCAGGCGGGCCGATGAACACGAGGCCGGCTTCGGCGCAGGCGCGCGCGAAGTCCTCGTTCTCGGACAGGAAGCCGTAGCCAGGGTGGATCGCCTGGGCGCCGGTCTCCTTCGCCATTTCGATGATGTGGTCCGCGCGCAGGTAGCTGTCTCGCGCGGCGGCGCCACCAATATGCACGGCCTCGTCGCAGAAGGCGACGTGTCGCGCGTTGGCGTCGGCGTCGGAGTAGACGGCCACGGTGCGGATGCCGAGGCGGCGGCAGGTGGCCGCCACACGGCAGGCGATCTCGCCACGGTTCGCAATCAGGATCTTCGTGAACATTATTGTTTTCCCCTTACATGCGGAACACGCCGAACTTCATGTCGCCGATCGGGGCGTTGAGGCTGGCGGACAGGCCCAGGCCGAGCACGGTGCGCGTCTGCGCGGGATCGATGACGCCATCGTCCCAGAGCCGCGCGCTGGCGTAGTACGGATGTCCCTGCAGTTCGTACTGGTCGCGGATCGGTGCCTTGAAGGCTTCTTCCTCCTGCGGGCTCCACTCGCCGCCCTTGGCCTCGATGCCATCGCGGCGGACCGTTGCCAGCACGCTGGCGGCCTGCTCGCCGCCCATCACGGAGATCCGCGCGTTCGGCCACATCCACAGGAAGCGCGGCGAGTACGCGCGTCCGCACATGCCGTAGTTGCCCGCGCCGAACGAGCCGCCGATGATCACCGTGAACTTCGGCACCTGTGCCGTGGCCACCGCCGTCACCATCTTGGCGCCATTGCGCGCGATGCCCTCGTTCTCGTACTTGCGGCCGACCATGAAGCCGGTGATGTTCTGCAGGAACACCAGCGGGATCTTGCGCTGGCAGCACAGCTCGATGAAGTGTGAACCCTTCAGCGCCGACTCCGAGAACAGGATGCCGTTGTTGGCGACGATACCGACCGGGTAGCCCCAGATCCGCGCGAAGCCGCAGACCAGCGTGGTGCCGTAGCGGGCCTTGAATTCGTCGAACTCGGAGCCGTCGACGATGCGGGCGATGACCTCGCGCACGTCGTACGGCTTGCGCGTGTCGGTCGGGATCACGCCGTACAGTTCTTCGGGCGGATACAGCGGCTCGGCCGGCTCGTGCAGGCGGATCTGATCCGGCTTGCGGCGGTTCAGGTGCTGCACGATATTGCGCGCCAGCGAGAGCGCGTGATGATCGTTCTGCGCGAAGTAGTCCGCCACGCCCGAGAGGCGCGTGTGCACGTCGGCGCCGCCCAGGTCCTCGGCGGTCACTTCCTCGCCGGTGGCTGCCTTCACCAGCGGCGGGCCGCCCAGGAAGATCGTGCCCTGGTTCTTGACGATGATCGACTCGTCGCTCATCGCCGGCACATACGCGCCGCCGGCCGTGCACGAGCCCATCACCACGGCGATCTGCGGAATGCCTTGCGCCGACAGGTTGGCCTGGTTGTAGAAGATGCGGCCAAAGTGGTCGCGGTCAGGGAACACCTCGTCCTGGTTCGGCAGGTTCGCGCCGCCGGAATCCACCAGATAGATGCATGGCAGGTTGTTCTGCTCGGCGATCTCCTGCGCGCGCACGTGTTTCTTGACCGTCATCGGGTAGTACGTGCCGCCCTTGACCGTGGCGTCGTTGCAGACGATCACGCATTCCTGGCCGGCCACGCGACCGATGCCGGTGATGATGCCCGCGCCGGGCGCCGCATCGTCGTACATGCCGTACGCAGCCAGTTGCGACAGTTCCAGGAACGGCGTACCCGGGTCGAGCAGTTGCTGCACGCGGTCGCGCGGCAGCAGCTTGCCGCGCGACAGGTGCTTGTCGCGCGCGGCCTCGCCACCGCCTTCGGCCAGCTTTGTGATCTTCTGCCGGAGATCGGCCACGAGCGCCTGCATCGTCTCCGCATTGGCCTTGAACGACTCGGAGCGGGCGTTGAGTTTGGTTTCTATGGTTGGCATGGCTTCACTTGGCCTTGGGGCTGATTCCGAGTTCCTGGGTCATCTGGTCCCGCATGACGAACTTCTGCACCTTGCCGGTGATCGTCATGGGCATCTCGTCTACAAAGCGAATGTAACGGGGGATCTTGTAGTGGGCAATCTGGTCGCGGCAGTAATTCCGGATTTCCTCGTCGGTGGCGCTCTGGCCCGGCTTCAGGACGATCCAGGCGCAGACTTCCTCGCCGTACTTCTCGTCGGGCACGCCGAAGACCTGCACGGACTGGACTTTCGGGTGCCGGAACAGGAATTCCTCGATCTCGCGCGGGTAGACGTTCTCGCCGCCGCGGATCAGCATGTCCTTCACGCGGCCGACGATGTTGCAGTAGCCCTCTTCGTCGATCGTGGCCAGGTCGCCGGTGTGCATCCAGCCGTCGCGGATTGCCTCGCGCGTGCGTTCCTCGTCGTCCCAGTAGCCAAGCATCACCGAGTAGCCGCGCGTGCAGAGTTCACCGGTGGCGCCGATGGGCAGCGTCTGGCCATCCACGTCGACCACCTTGCATTCCAGATGCGGCTGCACGCGGCCGACCGTCGACACCCGCTTGTCGATCGGATCGTCGGTGGCGCTCTGGAACGACACCGGGCTGGTTTCGGTCATGCCATAGGCAATGGTGATCTCGGCCAGGTGCATGTCCGCCATGACGCGCTTCATGACTTCCACCGGGCAGGGCGCGCCGGCCATGATGCCGGTGCGCAGGCTGGAAAAGTCGTACTTCGAGAAGTCGGGGTCGTCGAGTTGCGCGATGAACATGGTCGGCACGCCATGCAGGGCCGTGCAGCGTTCCTCGCTGACGGCGGCCATCGTGGCGCCGGGGTGGAATGCCTCACCCGGGAACACCATGCTGGCCCCGGTGGACACGCAGGCCAGCACGCCCAGCACCATGCCGAAGCAGTGGTAGAACGGCACCGGGATGCAGAGCTTGTCCTGTTCGGAAAACCGCATCGCGCCCGCGATCGAACGGCCGTTGTTGACGATGTTGCGGTGCGTGAGCGTGGCGCCCTTGGGCGCGCCGGTGGTGCCGCTGGTGAACTGGATATTGATGGGGTCGCGCGCGTCGAGTCCGGCGGTGATCTCGTCGAGCTCAGTCTTTGGCACGTTTGCGCCGCGCGCCAGCAACTCGCGGAAGGTCAGCATGCCGGGCGTCGGCACGTCTTCCATGCGGATAACCCAGCGCAGCAGCGGCAGCCGGGCGGCGTTCAGCGCGCCCGGTTCGGCTTTGGCCAACTCGGGGGCCAGTGTTGCCAGCATGTCCAGGTAGCGCGAGGTCTTGAATGCTTCCGGCGCGATGATCGCCTTGCAGCCAACCTTGTTCAGCGCGTATTCGAGTTCCGCAAGGCGGTACGCCGGGTTGATGTTGACCATGACCAGGCCAACCCGGGCCGTAGCAAACTGCGTCAGCAGCCACTCGAAGCGGTTAGGGGACCAGATGCCGACCCGGTCGCCCTTGCGCAGGCCCAGCGCGTGGAGGCCGGAGGCCATCCTGTCCACTTCGGCGCTGAATTCATTCCAGGTCCAGCGGATGTTCTGCTCCCGGAATACCACCGCCGGCCGGCTGCCGTGGAGCGCGGCAGTGTTCGCCAGCAGCGCAGGCACCGTCAGTTCGCTGAGTGGTGGGGTGTCGGCCCCTTTCACGTAAGACAGCCCCCCAATGGGCAGGGAGGTTCCCGGTTGCATCGCCATACCTGTCTCCTGTCGCGGCCGGATCGCCGTGAATTGAGTAATACTCAATCTCAGGAAATCAAGCCTATTGAGCGTTATGTTAGGAATACGATGCGAAGACTGTATACTCTGCTGGATCAAAGGGCAAACGAAATTTGAGTAACATTCAACTTTCGGGCGCGCGCGGTCGGACAGGCGTGCCGAGCGCCGCTCGCGCCCTATAATTCCGGGCCATCACCGTTCAGGTTACGCAACAGGGACCGCAAATGCAGCAGATCGTGAATCAGCGTCGTATCCCGGCAGGCGCCAAGGCGGAGCAGCGTATTCGCGACATCCTGCGCGTGGGCCGCGAAGTGTTCTCGGAGCTTGGCTACGAGCGGGCGACCACGACCGAGATCGCGCAGCGCCTGGGGATTTCCGAGGGCACGATCTTCACGTACTTCCACAGCAAGCGGGACCTGTGTGTCCGCGTGATCCAGGACTGGTACGACGAGATCATCGCGGCGATGGAGGGCGGCATGCCGCGCGAGGGCACCGCCCGGGCGCAACTGGAGTTTTTTATCGGCACGCACCTCCGGCTGTTCCTGATCCATGGCACCGGCCTGTGCGCGCTGGTGCTGTCGGAGGGGCGCGCCAAGGGGCAGGGGCTCGACGAGGTGTTCGTGCCGTTGCAACGGCGCTACACGGCGCCGCTGATGGCGCTGCTGGCCGCCGCCCAGGCGGGCGGGGAGATCCGGGCCGACATGCCGTTGCGGCTGATGCGTTCGGCCATTCTGGGGCCGATGGAGCATATTCTCTGGGATGCCATCGTGAGCGGCCGCCCGGTCGACATCGACCGCACCACGCAGGACATGATCGCGCTGCTGTGGCCCGCGCTGCAGCCGCAGAACCTGCAGGCCGCCGCGCTGGGGCAGTTCTATGGCGAGGTCAGCGCGGCGCTGGCCCGGGTGCAGGCGGCGGGAGGGACGGCGGGCTCCGCTGAAGGCTCCGCCGAGGGTTCCGAAGCTTCCTGACGCCGCTTCGCCGGCATCCCCGGCTACCTGTATTCGGGGATGCCACATCCGGCCCGTTTCTGGCAGGCTGCCATGACCTCGTCCGGAATCGTCCGGACGTTCGCCAAGCCCGGCGGCAGTACGGCTACACTCAGGCCGCGCCCCCACCACTGTCACTCCATGATCCAACCCTTGCCCGACACGGCTGAATCGGTGTTGCCAGCGCCCCTGCTGGTCGTTGAAGACGAGCCGCCGATGCAGTCCAGGCTACGCACGATCCTGGCCGCACTGGGTTATGGCGACGACGCCATATGGTTTGCCGGCAGTCTCGAGGCTGCCAACACGCTGCTGGCCACGCAGCCGTTCGCCATGGCGCTGGTTGATGTGGGGCTGCCCGACGGCAACGGCATCGACCTCATTCGGGTGATGCACGAGCAAGACCCGGCCCTGCCAATTTTGGTAATCTCCACGTGGAATACGGAACGGGTCATCGTAAGCGCGCTGCAGGCCGGTGCCACCGGCTACCTGCTCAAGGAGCGCGACGACGTCGAGATCATTCTGTCGATTCGCAGCGCGCTGCGGGGTGGCGCACCGATCGACCCCTTCGTGGCCAGGCGCATTCTCGATCTGGCTGGAAAGATGGCGCCGCTGGCTGGCGGCGCGGAAGTCCAGGCCGGGCCGACGGTCGGTGCGCCGCCACTGAGCGCGCGAGAAATAGAAATCCTCTCGCTGGTAAGCAAGGGTCTGACCAATCGGGAAATTGCGGAGGTGCTGTCCTTATCAAAGTTGACGGTCGAATGCCATATCAGAAACTCATACAAGAAACTGGCAGTTCACTCCCGCACCCAGGCCGTCTTCGAGGCGCGTGCCTCTGGCTTGTTGCGCTGATCTGCGGCGTCGTGCTGCTTGCCGGCGCAGCTAGCGCCCGGGCGCAATCGGAGGCCGTCGCCTTTACCCGAATCGAAGCCGCACAGTCGACCTGGCAGGACGATGGCCCGCCCGTCACTGGCTGGGTGCCCGTGTCGCTGCCGGACATCTGGTCCACACGCTGGCCCGGCTTCGACGGCGTGGTCTGGTATCGCCTGAGCTGGCAGGGCGCTGACCCGCGCCAGCCCGTGGCGCTGTTGCTCGACTACCTGAATATGGCCGGCGCGGTTTATCTCAACGGCAGCCTGCTGATGCGCGACACGAGCCTGGTCGAACCGCTCACGCGTGCCTGGAATACCCCGCGCTACCAGTTGCTGCCCGCCTCGCTGCTGCGAGAGGGCGTCAACACGCTGCTGGTTCGCGTCTCAGGATTGTCGGCCTACCAGCCCGGCCTCGGGCCCGTATCGATCGCCGCCCCTGAACACCTGCGGCCCGCATACGATCGCGCGTACTGGCTGCGGCACGATCTGCAACTGATCAGCCTTGCCGTCACCGTCGCGCTCGGCTGCCTCTTTTTCTCGCTCTGGGTGATGCGTCGGCAGGAAGCGGCTTACGGATGGTTCAGCCTGATGTCGCTGGCCTGGTGGTGCGTGGCGCTGAACCAGGTCGCGACTACCACCTGGCCGTTCGCGAGTACCGATGCCTGGGAGCGTGCGAACACCGTCGCGCTGCTGGTCTACAGCGTCGCGTACATGTTATCCATGGCGCGATTCTGCGAGCGGCGTCTGCCGCGTGTCGAAGGCGGACTTTGGTTGCTTGCTGCGGTGGGTGCGGCGGTGATGATCTGGGCGCCGACCGAATCCCTGACCATGGTGCGCAACGTGCTCACGCTGTGGGCAGCGTGCGTCTTCTTCGCAACGTGCATCGTGTTCCTGGGCTTCGCCTGGCGTCATGGCCGCACCGATCATCGCATCCTGTCGGTTTGCATCGCCATCTTTCTCGTCGCGGCGGTGCACGACCTGCTGTCCTTTCTCGGCATCCTGACGGACAACGCCTACTACGCGGCGCTGACTTCGCAGGTCCAGATGATCGCTATGGCGCTGGTGCTGGCATGGCGCTTCGTGGCCAACCTGCGGCGGATCGAACGGTTCAACGACGAGTTGCACGGCAAGGTTTCCGAAGCCAAGGCCGAACTCGTCGTCAACCTGGGGCGCCAACGCGAGTACGAGGTTGCCAACGCGCGGCTCAACGAGCGGCTCAATCTGGCGCACGACCTCCACGACGGGCTCGGCGGCACACTTGTCAGCGGCATCGCCACGCTGGAGCGCAGTCCGCATGACATCCCGCCAGACGAAGTGCTGTCGATGCTCCGGGCGTTGCGCGACGACCTGCGCATCATCGTCGATACGACTGCCAGCCAGCAGTTCGGCGAGCCGGCGCTGGCGGGGCAGATCGTGCCGCTGCGCCATCGCCTGAGCCGGTTGCTGGAGAGCCATGACATCGCGTGCCATTGGCAGCTCGATGGCCTTGAGCATTGCCATCTGCCGACTTCGCGGATTCTCGATGTCATGCGGACCTTGCAGGAAGCGCTGACCAACGTGATGAAGCACAGCAAGGCCAGCCGCGCGGACGTCGCGGTACGCGTCGGCGCGCGCGGGCTGGAGCTGTTGGTCAGCGATAACGGCGTCGGCTTCGATCCGGCCGCCGCAGGGCGGCACGCCGGTGCCGGCATGCGCAGCATGCGCGCGCGTACCGAGCGCCTTGGCGGCACGTTCAGCGTGCGATCAACGGGAGAGGGGACCGTGCTCGCCGTTCATATTCCGCTCGATGCCAGTGGCGCTGGCCTACCACTTGACCTGCAACCCGGCGGAGCCAAGGATCGAGTTTCTGACCTTGGCATTGCCGCCGGCGGCCCAGATCCTGCCCACCTCGCCGTACAGGCTGAAGCGTCGGTTCAGGGCCGCGGTTAGGCCCGCGGCCACTTCGATGCTCGTGCCGCCGGTCGCTGCCACGATGTCGGTGGTGGCGGCCGGGTTCGTGAAGCGGGCGACGTCGCTACCGTTCGACGCCATGTAGAGGTTGACGCGGCCATATGGCCGCAACGCGGCGGAGCCTGCCTCCATTTCACCCTTCACCCGTGCGCCGACGCGCGCGAGCCAGCTGCTGTTCACGTCGTTCTGGACCGTTGCTCCGGGGATCTGCGCGTTGTCGAGATGAATGCGTTGGTGAACTACCTGTAACTGGGGCTCGATGCTCCAGGCGCTGCCGCCAAGCGGAAAGGCGCGTCCCAATTCCAGCGATGCCAGCAGGCTGTCTCCCTTGGTCTCGACCCCGGAGCTGGACGCTGGCGTCACCGTGTAGCGGTGACGGCCCAACTGCAGCACGGCGTCGGCGTAGAAGCCGCTGTTCCCGGCATACGTGCCGTAGAAGCCCAGATACTGGTTGTGCAGATCGTTGCGGCCGGCGCCAGTATTGGCGATGCCGCCGACGAAGCCATTGACGCTTACGTTGCCATCCAGTTGGCCGACGTAGAGGCCGGCGCGCCAGTCTTGCGTGGCCAGCAAATCCGTGCCGGCCTGGAAGCCGGTCAACCGGCCCTTGCTCTTGGGCGACACCGTGCCGTCCTGGCTGACGTCGACATCGGTGGTCAGCACGCGGGCCCATGCCCGACGATCGCGACCGGCAGGGGTGCCCGATGGGGTGCCGGATAGGGTGCCCGATGTAGCGGACCTCGGGTCGTCATCGCCCACGCGCTGGTGCAGGTTGCCGATCATGGCAAGGTTGCTCTGGCGCAGTTGACTCGGCAGCGCCGCGTACAGCGCGGCTTCGGCACGGTAGGTCGTGACGGGCGGGTCCGCAGGTTCGGTGGTCGGGGTGGTTTCGGTAGGCTCGCCGGTCTCGCCGGTCTCGCCGGTTTCGCCATTGGAGCGCAGATACCAGTTCTCGCCCGATCCCTTGGCGTCGGCAGCGTACAGGCGGTACTGGTAGGCGCCGGCATCCACATGGCCACCGGCGAGCACGAACGCGTTCTTGCTGGTCTGCGCCGTGGTGCTGGCGCCATTGACGGCGCTGATCACCTCGATGCCGTTGCCCGCGGTCAGCGCGCCAAGCCCATTCAGGTTGGTGATCTGCAGCGTGGTCTGACCGCTGGCGATGGCGGCGGGGCCGCTGAGGATCAGCCGGTCACTTACGCCGGTGCTGTCGCCGAGCGCAGTGCCCATGCGCAGCGAGCCGTTGTTGCCCGTGTAGGGGCCCGTCACCGTCAAGGTCGCGCCCGGTGTCGTGCCCATCAGCGAGACCACGCCCCCGTTGTTCAGTCCCGCGACACGCTGGCTGAAACCGGCGAGATCCAGCGTGGCGCCGCTGGCCACCGTGTGAACGGATGCCGCGCTGAAGGTGTTGGCCGCCCCCGCCCGCAGCGTGCCGGCCGCAACGTTGGTGGCGCCGGTGTAGTCGTTGGCGCCGGCAAGCGTCAAGGCGCCACTGCCGTTCTTGGTGAGAAAGCCCGAACCACTGATGGCCCCGGCGAGCGTGGCATTGAAGGCGCCGGTGTCGATCACAGGATCATTGCTGCCCGTCAGGCGGATCGCATTGGCGATGCGAAGCCCATCGGTGGCAATGCCGAGCGTGGTGCCGTCATCCATCGAGAGTGTGCCGGTCCCCAGCGCGCCGTTGCTGCCAAGGTCAATGCGTCCTTGCTTGAGCGCGGTGCCGCCACTGAAGCTGTTGTCGCCGCCAAGCGTCAGCGTGCCGCTGCCGGTCTTGAGCAAACCACCCGTGCCGGAGATCGCGCCAGACAAGGTGCCACTGCTATTGTCACCGCCCGTTGCCAGCGTCCGGGTGCCCAGCTTGATCTGGCCAGCGCCACTCAGGCTGCCGAAGCTGGCTTGCGCCGCAGTGATGCCAGAGATGTCGAGGATGCCCGCGGCATCGACTTGCACACCGCTGGAGTTTGCGATGCTGCCCGCGCCGGACAGGGCAAGCGTGCCGCCGGCGACCTGTGTCGCGCCGGTGTAGGTGTTGACGCCAGTCAGGGTCAAGGTGCCGGTGCCTTGCTGGACGAGATTCCCGGTGCCGCTGATGACGTCGGCGTAGCCGATGCTGTCGGTCCGGTTGAACATCAGTGTGCCGTTGTTGACCACGTTACCGCCAATGCTGCCGGTGGTGGTGGCGTTGCCGATGCGCAGTGTGCCGCTGCTGAGTTGTGTGGTGGCGGCCCGCACGTCCCCCAGCGCGAAGATCCACTGGCCGGCGCTTGTACTGAGCGCGAGTTGTCCGCTGGCCGTCACTGGCCCGTACAGCGCGATGCCGTCGCGGGCGGAGATCGTGACATTGCTGCCGCTCAACGCGGCATTGGCCAGCAACGTGCCGCCGTTGGCCGCGAGTTGCAGATTGCTCGTGCCGGTGTTGATTGCCGATACCGGTAGCGTCAACGCCCCGCCAGCGGTCAGGCTGACCGCGCCGTTCGTGCTGTTGTTTAGCGCCGAGACGCGCAGATCGCCAGCCGCGCGCAAGGCCACGCTGGAGCCCGTTGCAGCGATCGGGCCCTGAAAGCTGTTGCCCGCGTCGGTCAATGTGATGGCGCCAGTGCCGGCGCTGATGGTGGTGCTACCGGCAACGCTGAGTGCGCCGCTTTGGGTGATGGCCTTGTCGATGGTGGATGCCGACAGGTTGCCACGCACCGTGCCGGTGCCAAGATTCATTGGACCCAGGCTCGTGGCAAGCAACGTATCCGTATTGACGTTACCGAAGGTCAGCGCCGAGGCGCTGCTGATTATCGTGGTGCCACCGGTCAGGCTTACCGCGCCAGCGAACGAATTGCTGGCGTTGGTCAGCGAGATGGCGTTCGTTCCCGCATTGATCGTGGTATCGCCTCCGACCGACAGCGCGCCGGATTGTCCAAGCGAACGGGTCGTGGTCAACGCGAAGTCGCCGCCCGTGCTGATCGGCCCGAGCGCGGCGATGCTGTTGCTGCTCTGGTTGAGCGTCATGTTGCCGATGGCGCTGCCTGTCAGGGTTCCCGCCGTCAGGCTGCCCCCGGTCTGGCGGACGTCCCCCAACGATTGCAGGCTGATCTGGCCTGTCCCGGCGGCCAGCGTGCCACCGATCTGGACACTACCGCCCGAGATGGCGATCGGGCCCTGAAAGCTATTGCCCGCGTCGGTCAATGTGATGGCGCCAGTGCCGGCACTGATGGTGGTGCTACCGGCAACGCTAAGCGCGCCGCTTTGGGTGATGGCCTTGTCGATGGTGGATGCCGACAGGTTGCCACGCACCGTGCCGGTGCCAAGGTTCATTGGACCCAGACTCGTGGCAAGCAATGTATCCGTATTGACGTTACCGAAGGTCAGCGCCGAGGCGCTGCTGATGGTCGTGGCGCCACCGGTCAGGTTCACGGTGCCACCGAACCAGTTTCCGACGTTGGTTAGCGAGATAGCGCCCGTGCCGGCATTGAAGGTGCTGTTGCCCGCAATGGTGAGCGCACCGTTTTGCATGATGAAGCCGCGGTTGCTCGTTGCCGACAGGCTACCGTTCACGGCGGTGGTGCCGAAGACCAACGCACCCGTGCTTGTGGCGGTCAATGTGCCGGCGTTGACGGTGCCCAAGTTCAGTCCCGAGCTACTGGTGATCTGCGTGGCGCCACCGGTCAGATTTACCGCGCCAGCGAACGCATTGCTGGCGTTGGTCAGCGTAATGGCGTTCGTGCCCGCGTTGATCGTGGTATCGCCACCGACCATCAGCATGCCGGATTGTCCAAGCGAACGGGTCGTGGTCAACGCGAAGTCGCCGCCAGTGCTGATCGGCCCGAGCGCGGCAATGTTGTTGCTGCTCTGGTCGAGCTTCATGCTGCCGATGGCGCTGCCTGTCAGGGTTCCCGCTGTCAGGCTGCCCCAGGTCTGGAGGACGTCCCCCAACGATTGCAGGTTGATCTGGCCTGTCCCGGCGGTCAGCGTGCCACCGAGCTGGACACTACCACCCGAGATGGCAATCGAGCCGCCCGTCGTCGTGCCCGACGCGTCGATGTTGCCCCCCAGGCTCACGGCGGCGTCCGACGTGATCTGAACCTGCCCAGCTTGGGACTGGCCACCCTGCGAGACGTCGATGCTGCCGTTGTTGACTACGGCGCCCCCTGTTCCGCTAAGCCTGACGTTTCCACCATTCGCGTTGATGACGCCGCTGTTGTTGACCAGCGTGCCGTACAACCCCGGCTGGGCTGCTGCCGCCATGACGATCGTGCCTCCGGTTGCCAGGAGGGTTCCCGTATTGACGACCGCGGTGCTGCCCTGCGTGGTGCTCAGTGCGCCGGAAATGGCAACATTCATTAGGCCACTGTCGTCGAACGTCATCGTTGCGTGGTCTGCGGCCACCAGGCTGATTCGCCCGCCATTGGCCATCAGCAAGCCATTGTTCGATACGCCGGCGCCGACGAGTGCCGCCGAGTTGCCATTGAACGTTGCACCGCCAGCAAACGCTACGGTGCCGCGCGTGGCCGCTGCATCGAGGCTGTAGCTGCCGCCCGTCGTGGCAGGGGCGGAAACACCGAGCGAGGTGGCGAGAAGTCCGCCGGTTGATGTCGTGCCACCGAAAACCAGGCCGTTTGCATTGGCAAGGATCGTCTGCCCGGCTGCCGACACGGATCCGTAGATCTGGCTGGCTGTAGTGCCAGAAATGTTGTTGAGGGTGACGGCGTTGGAACCCGTCGTGAAATTGACCGTACTGTACGCAGCAACATCGAACGAGGACCAGTTGATCGTGCCCGATGACGAATATTGATTGACCGTCGTGGTGGTCCCTATCGAGTTGACAGTCCCGCTCCCGCTGATCCAGACCGGGCCGGTTGGCAGCGTTCCGGCAATCGGTGTGGCAGCCATCGCAATGGCGGGGAGCAGGCCCGCGGAAAGCGCCGACAGTGCCGGCAAGCCGACGCTCCAGCCGGTACGCCGCCGGGAAGCCGTTGGGGCGATAGTTGCGGTGCCCGTGCCTCCCGAGCCCTGGCTTCCGGCCGTTTCCGGCGCCACCTTCAATGCGCACAGCGTGCGATTCCAGACAAGTCGATAGATATGGTTCAAGGTGCGGCCTCCCCGGTGGCTGCGAATGCCCCAGAGGGCGGCAAAGCCCAGAAGTTACAAATTGCAACAACTACAGGGAATCCCAAGAACTAGGGAATTCGGGGTGGGAGGACCAGATTTTTGTGTGATCTATGGGGCGTATTCACCGACTGGGACTGTTTTCCTCGGCGCATTCTTGTGGTCCGTACGGGAAAACCCCCATTCAGCCCGCGTCTTGAAAACGAAATACCCCGTCCCTATAATTAGCACTCGCTGGGGGAGAGTGCTAACAGTCGCCCCCGCGGTACCCGAAACCCGATGGTCGTCGCTATCAGACGACCATTTGTGATTTAACACTCACTTTTGTATCTAGGAGTCCGTATGAACCTGCGTCCTCTGCACGACCGCGTGATCGTGAAGCGTCTGGACAATGAAACCAAGACCGCATCCGGCATCGTGATTCCCGACAATGCTGCCGAGAAGCCCGATCAAGGCGAAGTGCTGGCGATTGGCCCTGGCAAGAAGGATGACAAGGGCAACAACATCGCCCTCGACGTCAAGGTGGGTGACCGCGTGCTGTTCGGCAAGTACGCCGGCCAGGGCGTGAAGGTGGATGGCCAGGAACTGCTGGTCATGCGCGAAGAAGACATCATGGCTGTCGTCAACAAGTAATCGACGCCCACAAGCCACCCAATTCCCGATCGTCCCCCTGACAATCCAGCGGGACGCATCCATCCAGATTCGGAGATTCAGAACATGGCAGCAAAAGACGTAGTGTTCGGCGACGCCGCCCGTGCCAAGATGGTCGAAGGCGTGAACATCCTCGCCAACGCAGTGAAGGTGACCCTGGGCCCGAAGGGCCGCAACGTGGTGCTGGAGCGCAGCTTCGGCGGCCCGACCGTGACCAAGGACGGCGTGTCCGTGGCCAAGGAAATCGAACTGAAGGACAAGCTGCAGAACATGGGCGCGCAGATGGTCAAGGAAGTGGCTTCCAAGACCAGCGACAACGCCGGTGACGGTACCACCACCGCAACCGTGCTGGCCCAGTCGATCGTGCGCGAAGGCATGAAGTTCGTTGCCGCTGGCATGAACCCGATGGACCTGAAGCGCGGCATCGACAAGGCCGTTGGCGCCGCCGTCGAAGAGCTGAAGAAGCTGAGCAAGCCGACGACCACCAGCAAGGAAATCGCCCAGGTTGGCGCGATCTCGGCCAACAGCGACGCCTCGATCGGCGAGCGCATTGCCGAAGCCATGGACAAGGTTGGCAAGGAAGGCGTGATCACCGTCGAAGACGGCAAGTCGCTGGCCGACGAGCTGGAAGTCGTGGAAGGTATGCAGTTCGACCGTGGCTACCTGTCGCCGTACTTCATCAACAACCCGGAGAAGCAGGTTGTTCAGCTGGACAGCCCGTTCGTTCTGCTGTTCGACAAGAAGGTCTCGAACATTCGTGACCTGCTGCCGGTGCTGGAGCAAGTGGCCAAGGCTGGCCGCCCGCTGCTGATCATCGCTGAAGACGTGGAAGGCGAAGCCCTGGCCACGCTGGTGGTGAACAACATCCGTGGCATCCTGAAGACCGCCGCCGTGAAGGCTCCGGGCTTCGGCGACCGCCGCAAGGCCATGCTGGAAGACATCGCCATCCTGACCGGCGGTACCGTGATCGCCGAGGAAATCGGTCTGACGCTGGAAAAGGCCACGCTGCAGGACCTGGGCCAAGCCAAGCGCATCGAGATCGGCAAGGAAAACACTATCATCATCGACGGCGCCGGCGACGCATCGGCGATCGAAGGCCGCGTGAAGCAAATCCGCGCCCAGATCGAAGAAGCGACCTCGGACTACGACCGTGAGAAGCTGCAAGAGCGCGTGGCCAAGCTGGCCGGCGGTGTTGCCGTGATCAAGGTTGGCGCTGCCACCGAAGTCGAAATGAAGGAAAAGAAGGCACGCGTGGAAGATGCACTGCACGCTACCCGTGCTGCCGTGGAAGAAGGCATCGTCCCGGGCGGTGGTGTGGCGCTGCTGCGTGCTCGTGCTGCGATCGCTGGCCTGCACGGCGAGAACCCCGACCAGAACGCCGGTATCAAGATCGTGCTGCGCGCCATGGAAGAGCCGCTGCGCCAGATCGTGCTGAACGCTGGTGAAGAAGCTTCGGTTGTGGTGGCCAAGGTCATCGAAGGTAAGGGTAACTACGGTTACAACGCGGCTTCGGGCGAGTACGGCGACCTGGTGGAAATGGGCGTGCTGGATCCGACCAAGGTGACCCGCACCGCGCTGCAGAACGCCGCTTCGGTGGCTTCGCTGATGCTGACCACCGACTGCGCCGTGGCCGAATCGCCGAAGGAAGAGTCGGCTCCGGCAATGCCGGGCGGCATGGGCGGCATGGGCGGCATGGAAGGCATGATGTAATTCATGCCGGACTGCTGAGCCAATCAGCCTGTCTGAGAAAAACCCCCGATGGCGCGAGCCCTCGGGGGTTTTTCATTGGCCGGGTCAGATCGCGGACAACTTCTTTCCAGGCGCTTCCGCAGGGGCGGTCAGCCTATCCAGAATGCACTCGGGGATGCGAATCACCGCGGGCAGCAGTTTAAGTTTGGCCAGTTGTTCGGCAATGTCGTTGGCGCCACCGTCGGCGCGTTCGGCGCTTTAGTAGTGTGCAGCGGCATGTGCCGCTGAGATCCCTGGCAGCGCTCAGCGCGGATTGGTGGTTAGTCATGATCGTGCGCCGACCGCAGCAGCTTGAGCCGTGTCTTGCCGTCCGGCATGAAATGCGTGCCGAATTGCACCAGTCCAGATTGGTGCAAATGGCAGGTCATCGTGAAGCTCAACAGCATGCCCGGTTCGGGTTCCTCGATCTCGAGGTCGAGGGCCTTCAATCTCGGCTCGTAGCGCAGGAGTGTCGTCTCAATTTCCCGCTTGAGCGTGTGCGCCGAGGCAGGCAGGTGGCGGTAGATGCGGGACAGATCTCCCAGTCCGTAGTCAGGCAGATGCGCAAGGCCACCGCGCCGACTGTTAAGGATGCGCTGGATGTTGTCCTGGACCGACAGGAAGGTCTGGGTCGACGCATCTAACTCGTCAACGGCAACGCCATTCGCAAAGAACCCGGTGACGGCTTCGAAGAGACCCGGCCCGCCGCGCGTCACGCGTATTCCTCCGCGGTGGTTGCCGCATCATCGAAGTCCAGCCCAATGCCGTCCTCCTCGGAGAACGAGAGCCGGATAGACGCAGGTACCTGCCTGTTGGCCATGCGTATCAGCAATTCACGCGACAGCACGGGCAAGATCTGCTGGTCGAGCAGGCTGTCGATATTGCGTGCGCCAGAGTCAGGCAGCAGGCAGGCGCGCACCAGTTCGGCCACCAGGGCGTCGTCGCAGCGCAGCGGCACGTCGAACCGGCGTTCGATGCGCTCGGCCACCTTGGCCAGCTTCATCCCTACGATCGTGGCCATGGCCTCCGCGGCGAGCGGCCGGTACACAATGGTCTGGAAGCGCGCCAGCAGCGCGGGTTGGAAGCGGTCGATCAGGAGCGGCCGGATGGTCTCCATCAGCGCGCTGGCGGGGATTTCCACACCAGCTTCCGTTGTGGCGTCGGTGGCCGCCAGGATTTGCTCGCTGCCGAGATTCGATGTCATCAGGATGACGGTGTTGCGGAAATCAATGACCCGGCCTTCGCCATCGCGCATGAAGCCGCGATCGAAGACCTGGTAGAACAGGTTGAGCACGTCCCGATGGGCCTTTTCCACCTCATCCAGGAGGACCACGCTGTAGGGGCGCTGACGGACAGCCTCAGTCAGGATGCCGCCCTCGCCATAGCCGACATAGCCCGGCGGCGATCCCTTCAATTGCGATACGGTGTGGGCTTCCTGATACTCCGACAGGTTGATCGTGATGAGCGAGCGTTCACCGCCGAACATGAGATCGGCCAGTGCCCGTGCCGTTTCGGTCTTGCCGACCCCGGAAGGGCCCACGAGGAGAAAGACGCCCAGCGGTGCCTCCTCGGATTTCAAGCCCGCCTTGGAGGCGCGCAGGCTTTTGCCGAGCGCGGCCAGCGCCTCGTCCTGCCCGACCACGACCCGTCCGAGGCGTGCCTCCAGCTCCAGCAGGGTGGCCAGTTCATTCGACAACAGGTTGTCAACCGGCACGCCGGTCCAGTCGGCAATTACCTGCGCCACGACGGTCTCAGCAACTTCTGCATGTAGAAGTGTCGCCTGACCGTGCGCGGCCAGGACCTGGTGGGCAGCCTGAATGGAGGACGCGAGATCGTGGCGCTCGGAAGCGTCGGTAGCGGCCTGCCATTGGGCACGCAGCACCATCAGCTTGTCGGCAGCGTCCTTCTGCGCCGCTAATTCGAACTCAAGCTGTCCGAGTTCGATGGCAAGTTCGCGTAGGCGCGTCTCGATCGCCGACAGACGATTGCGCTTGTCCTCGCCGGTGGCACCCTGATCCTGCTGCAGCGCCAAGTACTCGACCCCCAGCGCCGCGCGTTCGGCTTCAAGGGTGCAGATCGCCACGGGCCTGGCCTCCTGACTCATGCGCACCCGCGCAGCCGCCGTGTCGATCAGGTCGACAGCCTTGTCGGGCAGTTGGCGCCCAGTCAGATAGCGACGTGAAAGACGGACGGCGGCTGCGACGGCGGCATCGGTGATGTGGACGTTGTGGTGCTGTGCATACCGATCCTTGAGCCCGCGCAACATCAGGCAGGCGTTCTCATCATCGGGCTCATCGACCTTGACCATCTGGAAGCGGCGCTCCAGCGCCGCGTCGCGCTCGAAGTACTGCTTGTATTCGGACCAGGTGGTTGCCGCGATCGTGCGTAGTTCGCCCCGTGCCAGTGCAGGCTTGAGCAGGTTGGCGGCATCGGCGCCACCGGCCGTGTTGCCGGCGCCAATCAGGGTGTGCGCCTCGTCGATGAAGAGCAGGATGGGCGTCGGCGACTGCTGGACGGCTTCAATGACATTCTTGAGGCGCTGCTCGAACTCGCCCTTGACGCCCGCACCGGCTTGCAGGAGGCCCATATCCAAGGTGAGTACGGTCACGTCCCGGATGGCCGTGGGCACATCCTCTTCGGCGATCTTGAGCGCCAGCCCTTCGACGAGCGCAGTTTTGCCGACCCCCGGTTCGCCGACCAGAATCGGATTGTTCTTACGGCGCCGGGCGAGGATATCGACCATCTGCCGGATCTCGACGTCGCGGCCAAACACAGGGTCGATCTTGCCATCGCGCGCCTTTTGCGTGACGTCCGTGGTGAAACGAGAGAGGGCAGAGTTGTCGGGCTGGCCGGCAGGGCGCCTTGTAGCGATGGTCGCCGGTCCCTGGCTAGGCGTGATCGGCGATGTTGCCTCGACAGATATCTCGTCCAGTTCAGGCATCAGCCGCTCAATCTGCGCGGCAGACACGCTCAGCAGCGGCCAGGCATCCGGGGCGCGCAACAGGTGCGGCGTCTCCGCCAGTGCCGCCAGCAAGTGGGCCGAACGAATCGATCTGTCTACGCCCGGGGCCGTGGATTCGAGCGAGGCGCGCATCCACGCTGCCTCCAGCCACTGGCCCAGGCGCTGCGATAGCCCCGGCCTGCCCCGGAGGTCATGCGGCAGGTGGTCGACCGCAGCCAGCAGTCCGTTCCAGATCCCATCGACATCCAGCTCGTAGCGACGCAGGATGGCAAGCAGGTCGCCGTCACCCTGTTCCATCAGTTTGATCAGCCAGTGCTCCACCTCGATGTCACGGTGCGCGCGGGTTTCGCAAAGACTGGCTGCATCCGCCAGAGCACGGGCGCAGTGGTCGTTCAGGCGTCGCAGAAAGGGAGAGTAATCGCGGGTGGTCATGGTGGCGTATCGCTGCGGTGCCGCAGTGGAGAAGACGAGAGCGCTGGTTCGCTAGCCGACGCCAGGCACCGGCTGCGATGGCGCTTACGAGCGCTCGTTCCAGCTGTCGGCGTGGATGATGTTGCCGTCCTTGTACGACCAGGTAATCCTCTCGTAGCGCAACTCGACGTCTTCGAGGTGATTGTGTTTTTCGTAAGCCGGGTTCTTGATGTCCAGCATCTTGGCCGTCACGCCAACCACCTTCACGTTCTCCAGCTTGGTGTTGAAGTACTCCTTCTCCTTGCCGGCGTCGTCAATTTTGTACCACTTGATCTCGATCGACTTGAGCGTCTGGCCGCTGGTGACCGCCTTGTATAGATACGGGGTCGAAGCGTCGGTTTCCTTGGTGAACAGGATCGGCTTGTGCACGCGCGTGCCGGTCAGCTTGCCCGTGTTGGAGTCGGTCGGGATGTTGACCGAGTGATCGAATGCCACGACTTCGACGCTGCCCTCGCGCTCCGTGACGGTGACCGAGCCTTTGATATCGGCGCCACCGTCGTCCTTGATCCACATATATGCGGGAATTGCCATTTCTCTTGCTCCTTCTACTGCGATGTACAGGCCGGATGGCCCAGGGATTCCCGAATGTCGTGCTGCTCATCGCGACAATCGGGGACTAGCGTGATCTCGACGCGGCGGTTGGCCGCACGGCCGGCTTCCGGCTCGTTGGGTGCCTTGGGACGGGTCTCGCCGTAGCCCTGGATGGCAAAGCGGGTGACCGGCAAGTCGGCGGCGTCCGCCAGCCAATCCCGCACGGACGCGGCGCGTGCTTCGGAAAGCTTCAGGTTGGCCCGCGAATCTCCCACCGAGTCTGTGTGCCCAGCCACGAGCACGCGCTTGTCGGGATGGGCCTTGATCATCTCCAGCGCACCGATCAGCACGCGATTGGAGCCGAGGTTGAGCAGCGCGCTACCGCTCTTGAAGAGCGACAGGCTGTCGAGTTCGATGGTCGCGGGCAGCGGCGCCGGGGGTTGATAGGCGGCGATCAGGGTATTGAGCGGCGCGAGGAGTCCGGCACCGCGGTAGAAGCCCAACCCGAGGCGAGGCGGCACGCCGGACCGGCTGTAATGATCGAGCTCATCGCGGTCCCGCTTGAGTGCCTGCAGTGCATCCACGCGCGCAACATCATGCTCCGGGCCGATCACTCGATAACGAGCCATGTCGGTCATGACACGTGCGACCAGGGTACGGTTCTGCCACGCGGATGCCGTAGCCGCTGCGCAGAAGGCGAGCGCGAGCCAGGCGAACGCATGCGCCATTGCACGCGGCATAGCCCGCTGCACGGGCTGCAAGGCGATGCCGCGCAGTAGCGGCTCCGGCAAGGGATAAGACGCGTTGCGTACCGCTCCCGGGCCGCGTGCCAACCCGGTTACTTGCGTCACGAAACGCGCATAGAGAGAATCCGGGACCGGCACACCGTCGATGGCGGTCACCCCAAACGCGGTGATATCGACGGGAGGGCCGCTGCGCAAGCCATCACGACCCTCGTCACGCAACGGCGGCAACAAGGCGCCGGATGCCCACCTGACCAGCGCGTCGAGGCGGGCCGCGCGGTGCATGTGTGCATCGCGGTCTGCCGGGACGGCTGCCTGTGGATAGCTCACGAGACGATCCGAAAGCTGCGCGCACAGCGTTCCGGCTGCAGGGACGGTGGCGCCGGACACGCCGAACCATGCGCAATCGTCGGCCGGTCCTCCGGCTTCTTCGGCATAGACGGCAACGCAGACGGGCAAGGAATAGCCAACGGCCCGGCTGGCTTCGCCAATGGCGACACGCCAGCGCTTGAGTGCGGCGGTCAGCACGGCGGCGTCGCGAGCGTGATCCGCAGCAATCAGGCAGGCAACGGCGTCCGGGCCTTGTCCTTCGCGCCAGCGCTTGAGTGCATCGGCTACGTGCGCTAGCCGCGTTGAATCGTCGACGCGCACCCAGATCGCTGTATCGGTGATCTGGACCAGCGCTTCGCCGAATGCCCGCGCTGGCGCTCCGGCGCGATCTCCCACCACCAGTGCCAACGGCGTGTTGCGGCGAATGTTGCCCGGCAGCGCATCCAGCGACGCGTTGATGGCCTCAAGCACGTCTCGGGAGGCACGTTGGCGCGCACGAACACGCCGTGTGGCTACCACGATGGCGGTACCTACCACCGCGATGACGAACGTCCCGAGTAATAGGTTCCACGCAGGCTGCCAGGGAGAGCTGAACGCCAGCCAGGCTAGCGCGAGCGCGGCGATCCAGCCGAACAGGCCGCGGTAGGGGTAGCCGGTCACGACGTCCCTTTTAGCTGGCCAGCCGGGCGATAGAGACGGCCAGCCATCGATCCAGCGCAAAATACACCAAACCAGCGCCGACAAGTGCAATGGCCACCCAGGCCAGCGGCGACAGCGACAGGCCGCGCCATCCCCGCGCCTTGCCGGCAGTGACGATGACCGGCCCGGTGGCCTTCTGCACGCCTGCGCGCTGAAGGCGTTCATCGATGGCATGCATTAGCGCCTCTCGGGCGGCGTTGCCCTCCAACGCAAACTTGCCTTGGAAGCCCAGGCCCAGTACCGCATGAAAGACAACCAGCAGGGGAATGACCGGCTGCGCTTCCGCCAGCCTGCGTTCGATGCGCGCAATCAACTCTTCGCCCGCGTTATGGCTATGGAACTCTTGGACCTGCAATGGTTCGCGCTCCCAGGCGCTACGCTCGTCGCCCGTGAGCCGACGCAATGCGTACTCATCCAGCAAGGCACACTGCGCATAGGCGGCATCCTCGACCACGGCCGGGGCGTGGCCCGCGGCCAGGAACTCCTCCCGCAGGCGGGTCACCTGCTCGAGACACTTTTTCCGAAACATTGCGAAGGAGTCGTCAGGCGCAGCCTCATCGGCTAGCTCTGTCACGGTGAGCGCGGTGTCGCGCAGGGCGAGGGGCAGAATGGTGGTAAGCGTTGTCATGCTGGCAATACCGCAAAGAGCTCAAGGGAGACGTCTGGTACCGAGGCAGGGACATAGAACTGGCAGGCCCGCGCAGCCAGCATGCGTTGGAATGCTGGATGGCCACTGTCGAGCGCGAAATACTGGTTCTCGATCCGAACCGGAATGGCCGCGGGCAGACGTGACATGGTTCGCAACGGAATTCCCGGCAAGGCTGAATTGAGGATTTGTTCGACCTCGTCGGGCGCCCCCGCCTTGCACAGACGGGGCAGTTGCTCGATCAGCATCTGGGCGGGCAGTCCCGCCTGGACCGACAGGTAGTATTCGGCGCCTTCGACAAGCCGCTCGTCGAGGATCTTGCCCATCCAGACCGTGGGCCGGATTTGCTCGAGCGCCACGGGAACGACCCGCGACGGAATTACCGTATCCAGCAGCGTACGGATCAGCGATTCCAGTTCCGCGAACATTGGTTCGGGCGTCTGGTGGTCATAGGCCGGGATGGCCTGCAGCGTTTCTGTGGTGGAGAAGGTCAGGAGCGACCCGGCCAGACGGGAGAGAACAGCATAGAGCCGTTCCGGATGCTGCTGCGGTGCTGCGCACAGGCGGGCCAACTCCGGCCAGGTTCCGTTCACGCTGTGCAATAGCCAAAAGAGCGCGACGTCGGCGACTGCAAAATCGGCAATCTGGTCGGAACGCTCACGCCTGCGCACAGCAAGGCTCGCGCTCTTGGCAGCCAGGATTTCCGAGAGTCGGCGCATGCGCTCGGTGAGCCGGTCGTTCGCTGACAGGAAGAGGCACGGTGGCACGAACACCGGATCGAGTTCGAATCGCCCTTGCGGCGTGCGCATCAGCCGGGCGATCGGGCAGGTCACGTAGTCGCCGTGTGTCTCGAATTCGAAGAGCAGGGCCAGTGCGTGCAGTTCGACACTTATCTCTTCCTTGCCTTCCCCATGCGCAGTTGCCGCCTTGCGTATCGATCAGAGGCAGGCCAATCAGCACCACGACGCTGTCGACGTTGGACGGCACGTCGGCGAGATCGCGTGCGGGTGGGGTATGGTCCGCAGTGTCTGTGTCGATCACCGTGCCATCTGGCAGGCGGATCGCCAGCGCATTGACCATCAATCGATGGATGGACAGCGCCTGCGAATCGATCCCCACCCGCACCGTACCCCACGGCTCGGGGCTGGCGATGCGCGCAGTGTGCTCGTTGGTGTGCTGTTCCCACAGCGCTTGCTGCTGGAAATGCTGCGGGGTCATGAAAATGCCCTGCGTCCACAGCGGTCTTGTTATCTTCATCGTGATCGGTTCATCGTGATCGGCTGGTACGCGGAAACAACCCTTTTCGCTTGGGAGACGCCGCACGGTGATTCATAGCTACCGTGCGGCAAGACCTACGACATGTCTGCGATCTGTCTAAATCGCCGTCGAAGCCGACAGCAGTCGATCAGTTTTCGCCTTGGGCATCTGCGAGACCAGCGACAGATTGATGTCCATCCCTTCGATCTGAAAGTGCGGCACGATGAAGAGCTTGACGCGGAAGAAGCCCGGGTTGTCTTCGATGTCCTCGACGATTACCTTGGCTTCGCGCAGCGGGTGCGAGGCCTGAAGTTCATCACCCGGATCTGTCATCTCGGTGACGAGCGTCTTGATCCAGGTGTTCAGCTCCAACTCCAGCACGCGCCGATCCTTGGTGGTACCGATGTTCTCGCGCTGAATCAGCTTCAGGTAGTGGGCGATGCGTGACAGCAGGAAAATGTACGGCAGGCGTGCATTGACGCGGCTATTGGCCGTGGCCTCCTTGGTGTCGTAGAGCGCTGGCTTCTGGGCCGAGTGGGCCGAGAAGAAGCACGCGAAGTCGTGGTTCTTGTAGTACGACAGCGGGATGAAGCCGAGATTGGCAAACTCGAACTCGCGCGTCTCCGGGATCAGCACCTCGGTCGGGATCTTGGCCTGGTTGCCGGTGCCCAGGTCATACAGGTGGATCGGCAGATCCTCGACGAGACCACCGGCCTGCGGGCCACGGATCTGCACGCACCAGCCGTTCTTGATGAAGCTCTGCACCATGTTCACGGCAAAGGCGAACGAGGCGTTGCCCCACAGATAGCGGCTGTGATCCGGCCCCTTGACGGCTTCGGTGTAGTTGAAGGCGCGTACCGGTACCGTATCCGGGCCATAGGGCAAGCGCGCGAGGAAGCGCGGTAGGGTCAGGCCGATATAGCGGGCGTCATCCGAATCGCGGAAGCTCTTCCACTTCAGATACTCGGCGCGATCGAAGTAATTGCCGATATCGCGGATGCTGGCTACCTCGTCCATCGAGTCCTTGCCAAAGAACTTTGGCGACACCGAGCCGATAAACGGCATATGGGCGGCGGCGGACACCTTGGAGATATTGCGCAGCAAGACAATATCCTGCTGGCTGCGGTCGAACTCGTAGTTGGAGATGATCGAGCCGACGGGTTCACCGCCCGGTGTGTCGTACTCCTGAATGTAGGTGTGCAGGTACAACCCGCTCTGGATGAGCTCTGGGGTGTCCTCGAAATCCTGGCGCAGCGCGTCCTTGGACACATCCAGCACTTCGATCTTGACGTTCTTGCGGAAGTCCGTCCGGTCAACCAGGAACTTCAGGCCACGCCACGCTGATTCGATCTGCTGGAACGTCTCATGGTGCATGATCGCGTCCAGCTGCTGGCTGATCTGCTGGTCCAGATGCGCGATATGGAAGTCGAGCAGGCTCTTGTCGAGACGATCGACCTGTTGCGATGAGTCCTGGATCATTTTCAGGAACACGGTCATCGCCTGGGCGACACGCTCATCCAGCGACGATTCGGATAGTGCATCGGCGCTCTGGAACGACTCCATCGGGCGCGTCGCCTTGACCGGGGTCAGGTTGATTTTCTCGCACAGGGACTCGTAGACGCTCTTGCCCGGCGCGTCCAGGACGACGGTGTCGGTTTCGCTGTTGGCGCGGGGGGACATTTCATGCTGGGCCATGGGGCTCAATCCTCAAGAAGTCGGGTTACTGGGCAGACTGGGAGGCCGGTGCAGCCTCGCTGATCTTCTGCAGATCGGCCCGCAGGCGCTCGGACAGACCAGGGTCCTTAAGGATCTTTTCGAGCTCGCGACGAAACATGGCGTTGTCGAGCAGATTCGACTTGAGGTCGCGCAGCAGGTTGCGTGCGGCCATCAGGGCCCGCAGCTCGGGCACGCGGCTCGCGACCACTTCCGGCTTGAAGTCATCCATGGACTTGAAGTCGAGATCGACCGGCAGCTCCGATCCATCCCGTGCGAGGGTGCTCTCGACCGCGATCCGAGCCTTCGGGTTGAAGTCGGCGAGGACGGAATTGAAGTTGTTCTTGTTGATCGACACCTTCTCGCGCTCAGCGAGGGCTCGTGTTTCCTGGCCGTTGCTGTAGTCGCCCATCACCAGCAGCTTCAGGGGTAGCTCGACTTTCTTCTGCGCGCCGCCCGTATGCAGGTCGAGCTTGATGTTGACCCGTGCCTTGGGCACTTCATTCTGAAAACTTTCGGCCATATGCAATCCTGTTTAATTCGCAAAAACTCGCAATTAAGCGATCTTTAACTCTGAAGGTTGGTGCAACCAGGGAATGACGATCCGGCGGGCAGGGTAGTGGAATCCAGTCGGCAGGGAAATCGCATTTATCCGGTTTTGCACTGGACCTTGCTTTGCGCTCAACTGAGGCTGGAATCGCATTCCCGGTACCGCAATTTGTCGGTAGCGTTCGATGCGCGGGAGCGCACATCGGCGCTAGATGTTGGCTCCTTGCAGTTGGTTCGATCACGCTGACAACGGAGCAGGAAGCATGGCGGGTGAGTTGGATGGACTGAAGGCGTACGGAGCGGAGGCGCTGCGTAATGCGGTGGCCGTGACGGTTACCGGGCGGCAGGCGTACTTCCTCGAGGTGCCAGGGTCCGCCAGCGCCGCTGGGTTGTCAGTGGTGTCTTTCGAGGCAGTGGAGCGCCTGGGCGAGCCCTATGAAGTCCGGGTACGCCTGACACATCCGCTGGAGTTGGGCCGGGCTGAGTACCTGAACCGGGACGCCACCTTCGTCATCGATGCGGGCGAGGACAGTGAGCCGCGCAAGTTCGCGGGCTGGGTTTCAGGGTTCTCGAAGACCCGCCAGACCCGTGACTTCTGCGCGTACGAGATGGTCGTGGTGCCGCAGGTCGCGCGGCTGAGGCTGACGAAGCGCAGCCGCATTTACCAGCAGAAGACTGCCCCACAGATTATCGAGGCCATCCTGCGTGGCCATGAGTTGAAGGGGCATCAGTTCGCTTTCAAGACCCGGCGCACCTATCCGCAGCTCGCCTTTCGCATGCAGTACGAGATGTCCGATTGGGACTACATCCGGCTGCTGATGGAACAGGAAGGGTTGTACTGCTATTTCACGCCGGGCAAGTTCGGCGAGATGGTGGTGTTCGGGGACGACATCGATCACTACATCTACCAGCCCGAGCTGCGTGTGCCCTACCGCGAAACAGCAGGCCTTGAGTCGGGCCTGGAAGCGGTCTACGAAATCCAGACGCACGCAATAACGGTGCCGGCGTCGGTCAAGGTGGCGGACTACAACTCGGCTGATTCGTGGGAACGAAAAGTGGCCGAGGCCAACATCGCCTACAAGGACAAGACGACCTACGGCCAGCCCTACGTCTACGGCACGCATCACCTGGACCAGGCCGGCGCGAAATGGCAAGCGCAACTGCGGCACGAAGCGGCTATCGCTTGGCAGCTGACCTACGCGGGTCAAAGTAACGTGCTGGCATTGCGTCCGGCGCGCATTTTGCGCATCGACACGACCTTGCCGGACGCGCCCAATGGGCAGGTCATCACTGAAGTCATCCACACCGGCGCCCGCGATCAAGCGTACCGCAATACCTACAAGGCCATTCCTTGCGACCGGCGCTTCCGCCTGCCGATGGACGAGTCAAAATGGCCGCGCATTGCCGGAGCGCTCAGTGGCCGGATCACGTCGCCAGGCCAGTACAAGTATGCGTACCTGACGCAGGACGGGCACTACATCGTCCGGTTCGACTTCGACTTTGACGAGTGGCCCAAGGGCGGCGAGAGCGTGCCGCTGCGCCTCGCCAAGCCGTTTGCCGGGGCATTGCAGACAGGATTTCACTTTCCGCTGATTGACGGTACCGAGGTGGCGATTGCCTTCCATGACGGGAATCCCAACAAGCCCTTTATTAGTGCCGCATTACACGCAAGCCTGCAGCCCGATCACATCACCAATCAGGACCGGTGGATGTCACGCAACGTCTTCCGCACGCAGGCCAATAACAAGCTGCGCTTCGAGGATTGGCAGGGGCAGGAGAGCGTCAAGCTATCCACGGAGTACGGTGGCAAGACCCAGTTGAACCTCGGCTACTTGGTCGATCACAAGAAGAAAAAGCGTGGGGAAGGGTTCGAGTTGCGAACCTCAGGTTGGGGCGCGATCCGGGGTGGCAAGGGGCTGTTCCTGTCGGCGGATGATCAGCCGGGCGCGAACGGGCAGCACCTGGACATGCAGTCTGCATTGTGGTTGCTGGAGCAGGCGCTGCAGCAAAGTGAAGCGTTGGCGGACACTGCCAAGGCAGCCCAGGCGATGGCGGCGGACTGCGAGCGGCAGAAGACACTGCTCAATGCCTCGCTGAAGCAACTGAAAGCGGCAAGCCTGCTTGCAAGTGCGCCCGCTGGCATGGCGCTGGTGTCCGGTACAGACCTGCAACTCAGTGCTGCCAACAACATGATCGCGACGGCAGGCGGCAATGCCGACATCAGCGTTCTGCGTCAATTTGCGGTGGCCGCAGGCAATGGGATATCTCTTTTTGTGCAGAAGCTCGGGATAAAGCTCTTTGCGGCCAAAGGCAAGGTCGAAATCCAGGCGCAGAGCGACGAGTTGAACCTGACGGCGCTGAAGGACCTGAAAGTCATCAGTGTCGATGGCAAGCTGATTCTTTCGGCCAAGACAGAAGTATGGATTGGCGTAGGGGGCTCCTACATTCGCATCACGCCGGAGCGCATCGAGAACGGTACGCCGGGCGATATCTACGAGAAGTGCGCAGCGTGGGATAAGAAAGGCGCGGCATCCATGCAGGTTTCGACGGCGCTCAACAGCGGGCTACCAAAGCAGCTTCTGATGCTCAATACCGCAGCCTCACCGGCGTCCAGCAATACGCTGCCGGCCGGGATGCCGTACAAGCTGCTGGCGGGGGGCGCGGTGGTCAAGCAAGGCGTGATGGATGGAACTGGCTTCATCCCCGTGGATCACCTGCCCACCACTCAGGCGTACCAACTGGAGCTTGCCAACGGTGCCAAGTACACGTTGCCGGTTGCGGACGATTATCGGGGCGATGCCGCGAACGGCGAGCTGGCGAATCAAGGCATTCATTTTCACGAGGCCGCGCACGGCAGCGACGGTGCTGCAGCTGACCGGGCAGCCCATCGGCGGGCTTACCACGAGACGTTCAATCCGGAATCGGAAGCATGACACAACCCTTCATTACCGTACCTATTGCCTTGTCATGCACGCGCAGTGCAACGATCACCCTGCCGTGGTTCGTCCAGTGCACCGAGTACAACCCAGCGCCCGCCACCTTCAAGCCGCTGGTGAACGGCGAGACGGCATTTCGTGACATTTACGACGCGATTTTCCTTGCCGTGAAAAGCGTGGACATCATCTGCTGGGGTTTCCAGCCGTCCATGTTCTTCAAGCGTGGCGCAGGCGGACAGGGAACAAAATGCATTGGCGAATTGCTGGAGGACGTAGGCAAGCGCGGCGTTAAGGTGCGCTTGCTGTGTTGGGGTGGGCAGGTGCTTGGCCTACCGGAAATCAACAACAGATTCGGCCCCGAGCCAAACATGCCACACCGGCCCGCCGCTCACATGAGGCCAAGACCGCACCCGAGCAGGCATGCCGAGGACTTCGATCGCTGGTGGTACTGGTCGGTCGCGCAGAAAGATCCGAGAAGGCTGACGTTTCGCAATGTGGTCATGGACCCATCGGTCATTGCCAGACACATCCCCTCGGTCTGGCAATTGGCGGCGCTGAAGAATGTCGAGTTCATGACGCGGGACTTCGATTTGCCGAGCCGGCTGGAGATTGCCTTCAGGACCAGCCTGTTCGGTGCGGACAAGCAGCGCGGCGCGGGCAACAAGGCTGCCGGAGGGGCGGCCATGGGCCTTGCCGCGCCGACGCATCACCAGAAAATGGTGTTGGTCGATTACGAGGTCCCGAACAAGGCGGTTGGATACGTGATGGGACACAACATGCTGGACCCGTACTGGGACACCGATGACCACAGTGCGGCCAAGATGCCGTGGGGGTATCTTGGTCGCAATGGCGCGACACCGAGGCACGACATCTCAAGCCGGGTGACCGGCCCAATTCTCCAATACCTCAACGACAATTTTTGCGAAGCGTGGGATCGGGAAACTGGCGCCGGTCTGGGTAAGGCGCGCAAGCCAGCCGCAGCCGGTCTCAGAATGCTACCGTCGCTAGGCGACAAGGTGATGGCCCAGGTGCTGCGCACACACTCTCAGAACGGCAAGCAGGACATCGAAGAAATGTATCTCCAGGCGGTGAACAATGCGACGCAGTTCATCTATATCGAGAATCAGTACTTTCGGTTCAAGCCCCTGGCGGACAAGATCAATGAAGCGGTAAAGAAGCAAATCCAGTGGGGGCGCGACCCCGGTCAACACGGGGCCATCCATCTCTTTGTGATCACGAACTCCAGCGACGAGGGTATGGGCGATGGGACGGTCAACACCTACCGCATGCTCAACGCGCTGGGACGGGCCGAAGTCATTCCGGGCGTGGCGAAGCTGGAGCAGGAAGATGTTCGCCAGGCCGATCTGCAGCGCCAGTATGACGCGGCCAGAGCACAAGCGAGGGAAGCCCAGGGAGCGGTTGCCAGGGTGTATCAGTTCACCCATCTCGGCGATGCATATGTGCAGAAGTTGCTGGCTCGAGCCGAAGAGAAGCTTCAGCAGGCCCGCGCGAAACAAGCGGAGGTAAAGGCGCAGATGAAGGCGCCACCCAATGCTGTCCTGCCTGCACCGATTGACGGCTTGAAGGTCCACATCTGCACCCTCGTAGCACCCGACTCGCCGCCGGACAAGTGGCAGGACGTGTATATCCACGCCAAGCTGATGATCGTGGACGATGTCTTCATGACGCTGGGATCGGCCAATATCAACACGCGCAGCATGGAGGGCGACAGCGAACTGAACATCTGCCATGAGAACGAGGCAGTGACGCGGCCATTGCGCCGGAAACTTTGGCATGACCATACGAAGGGGATGGGCGATCACGATGATCCGGCGGAAGCATTCAAGCAGTGGGGGAAGATCATCAGACGGAATGCAGATAATCGGAACAATGGGAACGCCCCAGAATCGTCGCTGATTGAGTTCAGCCGCAAAGATCCGAAGCGGACCTACAAGGACTGACCGATGCGCATCGCACTGGCCGTACTGCTGGCGGCCTTCACGCTCACCGCGTGTTCCAAGGAAACCTCTATGCCGACCGTCCCCGATCTGGCCACCGTTCGCGCCAATCTGGCCTTTACCTGCGTCCGCGAGGCGGACCATCTGCCGCCGCTTGATCCGGAGGCCGATGTGTTGTTCAAGTACGCCCGCTATCTGCAGAAGCTTGAGGGACCCAAGGACTTCGATGACGTAGCGCGCTACTACCGGATCGCGGCGGCTCATGGGCATTACAAGGCCAACAGCAACCTGCAGAAACTGGTCTCGGAAGGCATGGCGTCATCGCCGCTCCCACAGAGGGAGAGCGTCGCGCTGGCCAGTCAGTTGATCGACGCGGGCGTGCCGTCGGGCTACTACGACATCGGCTATTACCTGAACCTGGGATATGGACTCAAACAGGACAAGGAGATGGCGCTGCGTTATTTCCGCAAAGCTGCCGATCTGGGCAACGCCGACGCCCAGTTTTACGTTGGCGATCTGCTGGCGCCCCGGGATAATGCGCCGGAAATCGCCAGGCAGATGCGGCAGTGCGCGACGGAGCAGGGACACGGCGAGGCAGCTGGTACGCTGGGCGTCAATCTAAGTGGTAAGAAGCATTTCCCCGAAGCGGTGGCTGCATTTCAGAAGGGCGTGATAGCGGGTGATTCAATGTCTGCGTCATTTCTGGAAGATGGCTTTAAAGCCCCCCCTCCCTCGGACGGATTGAATTACCTCGCCCTTCCAAACGACCCCGAACGCTCGCGGCGCTACGAGTTGATCTGGCGGTTCCTGATACGCAACGACGGCCGTAACCCCAAAGTGCCGGACATTGACCAGATCGTGCCACTGCCGCCGGCGAAGCTGCCGCCCTGGGATGGCACCTTCCAGTGGCAGAAGGAACAGGATGCCGCGGTCCCACTGGAAAAGCCATCGGTCGAACTCATCAACCGCCTGAGCGAGGCCAAGAACCTCGACCCGGCCACCGGCCTGCCGCTGACCACTTCAGCAAAGACCGCGCAGACGACGACCTCTGCGGCGGAGCAGAAGGCGCTGCCACTCGGTACTAAGGCGAGCACGGGCGAGCAGTGTCCGCAACGTGGACTGTGGTGCGTCAGAGGTGCCGCAAGCATCTCGGGCTCCAGGCGCGAGTTCGAGAAGGGGGACATTCTGCCTCCATTGACGGCCTACGATCCGCGCCCCTTTGCGTGGATGGATTCCCTGCTGGGAATGCGTGAGCAATCCGCTGACGTGACCTGGGAACTCATTGCCTACAGAGCCACGAGAACGACGTGGTGACGCGGCCATTGCGCCGGAAACTTTGGCATGACCATACGAAGGGGATGGGCGATCACGATGATCCGGCGAAGGCATTTATGCAGTGGGGGAAGATCATCGGAGAGAACGCGAGACGCAAGAAGACCGGGAAAGAAGCGCCCCATGCCTCTCTGATCGAATTCCACCGCGACGACCCGAAGCGGACCTACAAGGACTGACCGATGCGCATCGCACTGGCCGTACTGCTGGCGGCCTTCACGCTCACCGCGTGTTCCAAGGAAACCTCTATGCCGACCGTCCCCGATCTGGCCACCGTTCGCGCCAATCTGGCCTTTACCTGCGTCCGCGAGGCGGACCATCTGCCGCCGCTTGATCCGGAGGCCGATGCGTTGTTCAAGTATGCCCGCCATCTGCAGAAGCGCGAGGGACCCAAGGACTTCGATGACGTGGCACGTTACTACCGGATCGCGGCGGCTCATGGGCATTACAAGGCCAACAGCAACCTGCAGAAGCTGGTCTCGGAAGGCATGGCGTCATCGCCGCTCCCGCAGCGGGAGAGCGTCGCGTTGGCCAGCCGGTTGATCGATGCGGGCGTGCCGTCGGGCTACTACGACATCGGCTACTACTTGAACCTGGGATATGGACTGAAGCAGGACAAGGAGATGGCGCTGCGCTACTTCCGCAAGGCTGCCGATCTGGGCAATGCGGATGCGCAGTTCTACGTCGGGAAGCTGCTAGCTCCCCGGGATAAGGCGCCGGAAATCGCCAGGCAAATGCGACAGTGTGCGACCGATCAAGGACATGGAGGTGCGGCTCATACCTTAGGTATTGATTTGCAGATTGATGGCGTCTATTCCGACGCGGTGAAGGCATTCCAAGAGGGCGTGATAGCGGGTGATTCAATGTCTGCGTCATTTCTGGAACATGGCTTCAAAGCCCCCCCTCCCTCGGACGGATTGAATTACCTCGCCCTTCCAAACGATCCTGAACGGTCGCGGCGCTACAAGCTGATCTGGCGGTTCCTGATACGCAACGACGGCCGTAACCCCAAAGTGCCGGACATCGATCAGATCGTCCCACTGCCCCCTGCGAAGCTGCCGCCCTGGGACGGCACCTTCCAGTGGCAGAAGGAACAGGATGCCGCGGTCCCGCCCGACAAGCCATCGGACGAACTCATCAACCGCCTGAGCAAGGCCAGGAATCTTGATCCGGCCACCGGTCTGCCGCTGACCACTTCAGCAAAGACCGCGCAGACGGCGACCTCGGCGCCGGAGCAGAAGTCGCTGCCGCTCGGTACTGAGGCGAGTACGGGCGAGCAGTGTCCGCAACGCGGACTGTGGTGCGTCAGAGGCGCCGCCAGCATCTCGGGCTCCAGGCGCGAGTTCGAGAAGGGGGACATTCTGCCTCCACTGACGGCCTACGATCCGCGCCCCTTTGCGTGGATGGATTCCCTGCTGGGAATGCGTGAGCAATCCGCTGACGTGACCTGGGAACTGATTGCCTACAGCAATCAGGCCTGACGAACACTGCAATGCCAGATGGCATGCCGCTCGGTGTGCTGGATCAGCCCATGCCTGCGCCGTGGGCCTTGATTTCTACGACTTAGGAGAAATGACTTGCCCGATTTCGTTCGCCTGGGTGACAGCACCGACCACGGGGGGAAGGTCATCACGGCTTCGTCCACGATGAACTATGACGGCCGGCCATTGGCCCGTAAGGGCGACCGGGTGTCGTGCCCCAAGCACCCCAACGTGCTTCCTAATCTGATCATTGACGGTGATGAATCCATGAAGGATGAAAGTGGCAGGCCACTCGCGCGCCATGGCTATCGCGCCACGTGTGGCTGCAAGCTGATATCGAGCCTTATCTGAGCGCCACGATGCCCATTGAGTTGCCTGAACCGCCCTCAGGTGAGGGGGCACCAAAGCCGCCCAATCTATGGGTCTGGCTAGTGCTGCTGGTCGTCTGTCTTGCTGCAGGCATTGTCTGGACGCTACTGACATGGCCCAAGGGGCAGTCTACGGGCACTTCGCGTTTCTGGATGCAGCTTCTCGGTTATCCAACCTTGGCATGTGCGGTTGCGTTCGGACTTCGCCTGCACTTCTACGAGGAGGCTTGTAATTACTTGATGGCCCAAGAGGAAGTCCTACAAGCTGATCGTGAAGAAGCCATTGCCTTCGGCAGCGAGCCGCTGGTCGTGATCGGGATCGCGTACCTGTGTGGGATGGGCTCGAGTGGGGTGTCAGGACGAGTTGCTCAGAAAGAGTCGGCCCTTGAGGCACGCGCGCCGAAGCGAGACATGGCGCCGATTCGTCATACTCGACTGGCATTACCTGAAGAGTATCAGGGCACTGACCGGTACCGGCAGGTATTCCGGGCGCTTCTGGCAAAACTCGACCATGCATTGTGCGCCTTGCCATCCGGGGTGCCTTTCGACGTGCAATTGCAGTTGCCGGGTGATGCGGATTCAGAACCACTCCTGACGATTTGGTCTACATGCTGGGATGACTGTGGCCTTCGCCCGACCAAGGCCAGGTTGCTGCCTGACGGGGCAGGTCTGATGGCGCTGGATACCTGGCTGGATGAGTACGGCGGACCTGCCTTGGAAAAATTCACGCTATTTGTGGCGCTCCAACTGAATGACGAGCCGCCAGCAAATAGCGCCGAGGTCGCCGTCGCATTGTTGCTCGGGTGGCCGCCGATGGCGCAGCGGCGTGACGTTTTGCCCATTGCGATGCTGCATCGCCCAGTGGCATGTGAAACCGACGGTTTCGCCGAATCCTTGAGGACTGTCGCTCTATTAGGCAGAACGCCACCCAACGAGCTTCATCAGCTTTGGCAATCCAGCCTGTCGAAGGTGGACAAGGCTGCACTGCTCAAGAGCGCATCGGAGGTTTCGCTCGAAGCGGCAGAAGCTGATGATTTGAGCGGCATCCATGACATTGATGCCGCGCTTGGTAACCCTGGCGTTGCGGCGTCATGGTTCGCTACGGCACTCGCGGTGGAGTACGCACAGCAAAATAATGCGTCGCAGTTGATTGCCTGCCAGGAAGACACACTGCGATTGGCGGTGGTACGTCCCACCGACAGCCAAGCCGAATTGGAAACGACTTGATGGAAAACTCGAAGAGTTGGGGGTACAGGATCGTGGTCCTTGCCGTTGCGGCGGCATTGGTCTCCATGGCGTATTTCCATGGCACTGGAAGCGAGCCAGCCTGGAAGCAAATGGAACTCGTGGCACTGATTGGCCTGGCGGCAGTGTTACTGCGTGGCCCGATCGCCGCCGCCTGGAAAACTGTCGCGAGTCGCTCGAATGAACGGAAGCGGCATCAGCGCGACCCGGCCGCGCGTGTCGGCAAGGGCGCTGGGTCGAAGATAAATCTCGCGGCATTGCAGTATGCGAACCTTAAGCTGGCGTTGCGGGAGCACCGCTGCCGCCGGCTACCGCGTCTGTTGGTGACGGGCAACGATGCCGCTGTTAGTCGGCTACTGCCGGAACTGGAGGAGGCGGGCTGGTTCGACACATGCGACGCGCTGCTGCTTTCGAGCAAGACCAGCAACGAGGGCCAGCCAGATACTGCCTGGCTTAAGCGACTCTACAAGCTACGCCGCCGCCGACCGGTGGACGCGGTGATTGTCGTCACCGATGGCGCGGCGGATCTCCCGATGCCACGCCGTGGCACGCATCCTTACAGTATTCGCCTAGCACGGATCATCGAGATACTGCGCTATGCAGCGCCGGTCTATGTGGTCGATGTGGCGGGAATGGATCCTACCGTCAGCAGCGACGCGCCGATTATCGTTTGTGCACTGCCGAATCAGGCAGATGCGTCTGCCATCGAAGAAGCGCTGCTATTGCTGCGCAACCAGCTGGCGCGGCGCGGATTGGACCAGCTCACCCAGGAAGATCGTTATCCCTATCAGGCTCGACTGTCCCAGCGATTCGACACCCGTAGCAAGGCGCTGGCCAAATGGACTGCCGGTCTGATTGCTGGCCAAATTGCCGTCCGTGGCATCGCCTTTGCCCCATACCCTTCGGGGACAAGCACTAAGCCCGAGATGCCAGGCAGTGCCGACCTGCCGCACTGGCGCTACCTAAGTGAGGCGGCTCGCCGTCAGCCCGGCAAGCGAATCGGCTGGCACCCGATGACGGTGTGCGTTGGATTCGCGCTGGTGGCAGTCGGCTTGTGGTTCGCAGGCATGCTGGCATCAGGCTGGTTCAACAGCCGGGATGTTTATGCTGCGCAGCAAGCTGTCACGGAAATCGGTTCGGCACGGAACCCCGCCACCCGCCTGCATGCACTGCTGGCCCTGCAGCAGCAGATCGAGCGCTACGAATACCGCACGCAGCAGCACGCGCCGCTGCTGACCCGCTTCGGCCTGAACCGCGACGCCGATGTGCTGGCCGCACTGTGGCAGCCCTACGTGAAGGCCAGCCGTGAGCTGCTTGTCACGCCGGTGCAGCAGAATCTGGAGGCGACGCTGGTGGACCTCGGCCAGTTGCAGACTACGACGCTGGATGACAAGACCAGTCAGTGGGCGCTGAGCGGTCGCGATGACCTCAAAGCCTACCTGATGCTGGCCTATCCGGAGCGCACCGAGGCCGATTTCCTTGCCGGGCGTCTCCCGCACGACTGGTCCACCGAAGCCCGCATCACACCGGGAGAAAAACAGGCTCTGGCCGAGCGCCTGTTCAAGTTCTACGCGCAGCACCTGAAGGCCAACCCGGACTGGAAGATCGAGCCGCGCCCCGAACTGGTGGCCGGTGCGCGACAGACGCTGCTGGCGGTCATCGGCGCGCGCAGTGCCCAGGAGACGCTGTACCGGGGCATCCTGAATGGCGCCGGCAACAAGTATCCGGACCTGACGCTGCCGTCGCTGACCGCTGGTACGGATGCGCGCGGCCTGCTGCGATCCGCCGCCGCTGTACCGGGTGTTTTTACGCGCCAGGCGTACGAAGGTTATGTGGCCGATGCGATTGACGCCGCCGCCACGCGTCGCGATGTCGCCGCAGATTGGGTACTGACCGGCAGCCAGGTGGCTGCCGTCACGGCTACCAAATCCGCTGACGAACTGCGCGCGGCCCTGACCGAGCAGTACTTCGCCGAGTATGCCGCGCACTGGCAGGACTTCATGAACAGCCTGCAGTGGGAGTCAGCGGCCACCTTGCCCGCCGCCATCGATCAACTCAAGCTACTGGCCGATGCGCGCCAATCCCCGGCGATCGCGCTGATGAAGTCGCTTGCCTACCAGGGTGGTGCGGGTGTGCAGAAGACTTCCCTGTCGGACACACTGGTGAACAAGGCCAAGGACATCCTCGGCAAGAAGGACGATGCGCCCAACAGCGCCAAGGCGGCCCCGGCTGGCCCGCTGGACGCCGCGTTTGGCCCGGTACTGCGCCTGGCGGGACAGCCCGGTCAAGCAGGGCAAGGCGGCAACAACGACCTGAGTCTGCAGCGGTATCTGGACCGGATCACGGCTTTGCGCCTGCGCCTGCAACAGGTCAGTATCGGCGCCGACGCGGATGACCAGGCCCGCCAGATGGCGCAGGCGATGTTCCAGGGCAAGAGTTCGGATCTGGCCGATACGCAGGCGTACGCGCAACTGGTAGCGGCGAGCCTCGGCGCGGAATGGGCGGGCATGGGCGAAACGCTGTTTGTGCGTCCGGTTGCGCAGGCGACGCAGGCCATCGTGCTGCCGGCACAGGCCAGTCTGAACGACGTCTGGCAGCGGTTCATTATGGCGGAGTGGAATCGGATCTTCGCCGGGCGTTATCCATTCGCCAACACGACCAACGACGCCTCGCTGCCAGAACTCGCGCAGTTCCTGCGTCCGCAGGGCGGCACGATCCAGACGTTCCTGGCCACCCAGCTCGCGGGGGTGCTGGAGTTGCAAGGCGATCAATGGATGCCTGCCGCTGGCGCGCGTGGCATCACGTTTGACCCGGAATTCCTCAAGACCATCAACATCCTGCAGCGCATCGGCGCCCACATGCTGGTTCAAGGGGACCCGCAGTACCGCTTCGAACTCAAGCCGATCGCGACGCCGGGACTCACCGATACGAAGCTCACCATCGACGGGCAGAAGCTGCACTACTACAACCAGCGTGAAACCTGGAACCGGATGACCTGGCCTGCGAGCAACCTCCAAGACCCGGGCACGCTTCTGCAATGGCAAACCGAGAAGGCAGGCACCAACAAGAACTATGAATATGGCGGACGCTTTGCGCTGCTGCGCATGATCGGACACGGCCACATTGTCCCGATCGATAGCGCCACGGTGCAGATCACGTGGCCTGCTGTGCCGGATACACGTGGCCCCTTGGAAGAATCCACCGACGCGCAGTCTGGCAAGGCGCCTTACGAGATTCGCTTCCTGATGCGTAGCGAGGCTGGCCAAGGGGTATTGGAGTTGCTGCCCCTGAGGGGTCTCAAGCTGCCGCAGCGCGTGTTCCTGGTTGGCAAAGGCGGCGCAGCAGTGGATGTGCCTTCGCCCGCAGCACGGAATGCTAAACGCGGAGGCGTGTGATGACCACGAGGATGATCGGGGTCATCACACTTCGCCCATGTCCGTTCTCCGCAGGGGCACCTGACGCCGGCCATGGAAGCTTCGGCCTATGCCTCGACCTTTTGACCGTGCGAGTCAACGCGCACGTAAAGCACGTGAAGGAAGCGCATGTTCAATAACCTGTTCAACGCGCTGTTCGGCGCGCGCGCCCCCGCCGATCTGGCCCGCTCCACGCTGGCCCGGTGGGAGCCATTGTTGCAGCCGATCCGTCAGGAGGCACTGGTCGGAGACGACCCGGGTTACGAGGATGACTTCCTCGCCATTAAGGAGGAAGTGGCCAAGCGCTCGGATATCAATGATGCCTTGATCGTGGAGTCGGCCGAGCGCTTGCTCAAGACCAGCGCCAAGGATGTCCGCCTGGCGGTTTACTACATCTATGGCCGTATGAGACGCGACGGTGCGGAAGGGATCGCCGACGGCTTCGAACTACTGGCGGCACTGATCGATCGCTTCGGCCCCAAGTTGCTACCAGCCCGCGCGGAAAGCCAAAAGGCCGCACTCGAATGGCTGGCCGGTGCCACCTTCACCGATCGGCTTGACCGGGTGCAGGGATTCGCCGGTGGCCCGCTGGAGCGCACGCTGTCGGCGATGGCGCTGATTCTGGAGGGCATCGGAAAGTGGCCCGAGCCGGCCCGTCCGGCGCTCGAAGCGCTGTTTCGCTGGTTCGAGGAACGGGTCGAAACGCCGTCGTCAGCGGAAGGTAAGGGGAACATCGCTGCTCCGAAAGCCCTTGCCACGGCGTCGCTCTTGGGCGGAGAGGTGACCTCCACGCGCGACCTGCTGGATCGGGCGCGCCAGATGGCATTGTTCCTGCGCCAGCAGCCTGACGGCTATCTCGCCGCCTATCGGCTGATGCGCTGCGTGCGTTGGGACACCCTTACCGAGGCGCCGCCGCATGAAGCCAGCGGCAGGACCCGCCTGGTAGCCCCGCGCGCCGAACTACGCGCGCAAATCAAGCGGCTGATGCTGCAAAAACAGTGGCCGGAGTTGCTCGACCGAATCGAACCGGCCTTCGCCGAGGGCGCCAATCATTTCTGGCTGGACCTGCAGTACTACGCGTTCATGGCGCAGGACCATGCCGGTGGCGCCTACGCGCGCGTGCGCGACCTGTTGGCCACCGACTGCGCCCTGATGCTGGAACGTCTGCCGGGCCTGGACCAGCTTGCCTTCTCGGACGGCACGCCGTTTGCGGACGACGCCACGCTCGAATGGATTGCGCGCTACGCCACCGTGCGGGATATCGAGCGCGGCGAATCCGTGTCGCCGGTTGCGGTTGCCTCCGTGAGTGCCGACTTGGCGGAAACGGAAGCGCAGGCGATCGACCTCGCCGCACAGCAGAGTCTGGAGGCTGCCTTTGCCTGGCTGCAGGGGTTGCCGGCACCGGCTGGCGAGCGCGATCGCTTCGTGCGGCAACTGGTGATGGCGCGTGTGGCCGAGCGCGTCGACCGGGCCGATACCGCCTTGCACTTGCTGTCCGCGCTCGAAACCGGCACCCAGCGCTATCAACTGGCCAACTGGGAGCCCTCCCTCGCGTTCGAGGTCAAGCAGCATCTGCTGCGCCTGCTGAGGGTGCGCCTCACCCGCAAGGACGCGGACAAGGCAGCCCTGAGCGGGCGCATCGAGGCGCTGGTCGGCGACCTGACCGCCATCGATCCTGCCCGCGCCGTGGCCATCACCTAAAGCGTATCCATCCTGTATTGCATGAACCATCCCGCCCAAGACAACGAGATCCTGCGTTACTACGAAGCCGAGATGCGCTACCTGCGCGAAGCCGGCAAGGAGTTCGCACAGGCGTTCCCTGACCGCGCCCGTATGCTCAACATCGACCGTATCGGCGAGCGGGACCCTCACGTCGAACGGCTGTTCGAGGGCTTCGCATTCCTGATGGGGCGGCTGCGCCATAAGCTGGACGATGAGTTGCCGGAACTGACCGAGGGCCTGGTCAGCATGCTGTGGCCGCATTACCTGCGCATGATCCCGTCATTGTCGATCCTGGAACTGTCCCCGAACGTTGGAGCGCTGCAGCGCCATGAAACGCTGCCGGCCGGACTGGAGGTGGTCTCCGATCCCATTGCGCTCGCCACACAAGACGGGATTGAAGGGAGTGTCGAATGCATTTACCGGACCACGCAACCAGTCGATCTATACCCGTTGCGCCTTACTGAAGCCAATGCCTATGCGCGCGAGGATGGCCGCTCGGTCATCCGGCTGCGGCTGGCACTACAAACTCAGGGGCGCCGCGAGCAGTTGGCGGTGCCGCGCCTGCGGCTCTACCTGCATGCCGATCGCCCGCTGGCGTTGGCGCTTTACTCAGCGCTCACCGCTAAGCCATTGGCCATGCAAGTGCGGGTACCGGGCTATCCGGCCGACCGGCCCGGCGCACCCCAGCCGATGGCAGGGATACGGTTGGAGCCAGCCGGATTCGCTGCCGAGGAACGCCTGTGGCCGAAGGCTGACAACGCCTTCGGCGGCTACCAACTGTTGCTGGAGTACTTCACCTTCCCCGAGAAGTTCATGTTCGTGGATCTCGTGGGGCTCGATCTGGACGCCATCCCGGAAGGCGTCGAGCACTTTGATGTGGAGGTGGTACTCAATCGGCCGTTCCCGGATGACATGCGCTTCTCGGCCGATAACGTGCGCCTCTTTTGCACGCCGATCATCAACCTGTTCGAGCTGGAAGCCGACCCGATCACCATCACCCACTTCGAGACCGAGTACCGCGTGCGGGCCATGGAGCAGCATGGACAACATGTGGAACCCTATTCGGTGGAAACCGTACGGGGATTCGAGACGGGCAGTGGCAAGCGCTTCGAGTACGCGCCTTTCGCCGCGTTCCGCCATCGGGGCGGCATGCTGCGTCATGAGATGCCGGAGCGCTATTTCCACACCCGCGTGCGCCGCGGTCCTTCGGGGAGGTTCGACACTTGGGTTGTGCTGGGAGGGCACGCCTGGGATCATCAGCAGTTCCTGCCCGAGGAGACGTTGTCGCTGTCGGTCACCGGCACCAACGGCATGCTGCCGCGCAAGGGCTTGCGCGAGGCAGGCATCACCCGCACGAGCGGGGGATTCACGCACATTGGCACCGTACGCAATTTGACCGCGCCGACGATGCCCGTGTATCCGCCCTCCGGCGATCGCTTCCATTGGCGCGTGCTATCGCACCTGGCGCCCAACTACCTGTCGCTGCTCGACGCCGAAGTTCTGCGCGGCAGCCTGGCGCTGTACGACTGGACCGATGGGGAACTGAACCGTCGGCGTATCGAGGCCATCACAGACGTGCGGCACCGCCCGCTCCAGAAGCTCGTCAAAGGCGGCCTGTTGCGCGGCGTGGAGATCGAAGTGGTGCTGGATAGCACGCGCTTCGCCGGCGAAGGCGATGTGGAACTCTTTGGCGAGATGCTCAACCGCTTCCTGTCGCTGTACGCTACCGTCAATCTCTATACGCGCCTGGTGATCGTGTCGCAGCCTAGCGGCAAGCACCAGGTGTGGCCCGACAGCAAAGGGGAGGGGGCTCCGTTTTGAGCGCACCGAGTCAGACCATGTCACCCCCGAAGGAAGGTCCCTTGTTGCGAGCGTTGCTCGCCAATGCACCTCAGATGAATTTCTTCCGACTGTGTGAACTGATCGAGCTGTCCGTGCCGCAGCGCCCGCCGCTGGGCACCACGGATTCCCTGGCCGACGACCCAGTGCGCTTCCGTTCCAATGGGGGGCTTGGGTTCCCGGGGCGGGAGATCGATTTGGTCGACTACGACGATGACTACCCAGACCGGCCACCAGTCATTCGCACAGCCTTCCTTGGCCTGTATGGCGTCGACGCGCGTATGCCGTCCTACTTCGTGGACGAGATTGCTCAGCGTCGTGATGGCGCAGAGTCGCTGGCGGCCTTCCTGGACCTGTTTCACCACCGCGTTGTCACGCAGTTCTACCGGGTCGCGCGCAAGTATCGCTATCCGATGGGTTTCCTGTCGGGCGGACCGGACGAGGTTTCACGCTACCTGCTCAGTCTGCTCGGGCTGGGGCTGCGCGAGCCGGGAGCCGGGCGGCCCGGTGTCGAACACGTCGAACACGTCGAAGGCGCCGTCAGCCCGCGCAAACTGTTGTCGATGCTGGGACTGGCCAGCCAGCGCACACGGACTGCTGAGGGTCTTGCCGGCGTGTTGCAGCATGCCGTGCCGGATGCGCAGATCCTGGTGGAGGAGTTCTACCCCGTGTGGGTGCGCCTCGATGCCACCGAGCGCATGCCACTCGGCGAGAACTGTGTGTTGGGGCGAGGCTTCTACGACCGTGCCAATGCGGTACGCGTGGTGATCACGCCCCAGACGCCCGAATCGGTGCTTGGGCTGATGCCGGGTCGGGCCATGCACCGGGAGGTGATGGTGCTGTTGCGCTTCTACCTCGGCCATGCCGCGCACGCGCATCTGGAGATGCAGGTGCGGCCAGCGCTGATGCCGGCTCCGGCCCTGAACTCGAATGCGGTGAGTCTTGGGTATAGCACGCAACTCCAGTGCTCCGTGGCCACCACCAACGCCAACGCGACCCGGGGAGCCGCGATCACGCGCGTGCAGTTGGGAACATGGAATGGATTCAATGCCGGAGCATCCGCGCCTCTAAGCCATCGCAGTCAATGAGATCAAGCAGCACACTAGAACGAAGGGATGAACACGATGAAGCAAGCGCTGCGAAACGGGGGCATAGCCTTAGTCGCCACCCTTACCGTTGCCGGCTGCGGGGTCGGACAAGCCGTGAAGAACAGCACAGTGGAAGCAGCGAAGTGGGCTTTCACGACGCAGGTCAAGACCATGAACCTCGATCTCATCAGCAGGTCGTCGTTAAATACAAACAGCGCAGGCGAATCGTTGTCGACAGTGGTGCGGATCTATCAGCTGAAAACGCCGCAGGCCTTCGAACAACTGAGCTACGCGCAGTTGCAGACGCATGACCTGGCGTCGCTGAAGGCGGATCTGCTCGCAAGCAAGGATGTGGTGCTGCGCCCGGCGGCGAGCGTGAGTCTCGCAGAACCGATGCAGGAAGACTGCGAGTACGTCGGCGTCGCGGCGTTGTTCCGCGACGCGGGCAACAACGCGGTGTGGAAGCTGGTCATCCCGAAGAAGCAGTGGAAGAAGACCGACCCCGTGAAGATCGAGGCGCGTGGGAATGTGCTCGAACGTGTCGGAGCGACGCCAGAGGCGCTCAGGCCCCAGGCGTCACAGCTTGGCGCAACGAGCGATACGTGACGACCGCCGGCGCCTGTCGCCTTGCCACGGCCAGATGCCGGGCGGCAATGAGATCGGCCCGCGCTTGTCGGCGTACGGTGTAAGCAGTAAGTCTCTTACGAACGCAAATCGAGATTTGTATTCGTAAGCCGCCTCAAAGCGCCACAGCCTTGCTCCAGTCGAACGCAGGGTTCTCCGGCTCGCCACTGCGCCGGGAGATGTAGCCGCGCGGGTTGCACACCACGCGTGAACTGTCGATCCAGTAGTCGAAGCTCGTATGGGTATGGCCATGGATCCAGAGGTCGGCCTGGGCCACCAGATCCGGTCGGCGGGAGATGAAGCCGGCCGAGACGATGTCGTGCGCATAGCGTGCGTCGAGGCTGCCGAGGTCGGGGCCGTGATGGGTGACCACCACGGTCTTGCCGTCGAACGGTTGCGCCAGCGCATCGGCCAGCCAGGCCGTGGCCGCGCGATGGCGAGCCAGTGCATCGGCGGGCGTGAAAGGGCGATGCTGGCCGTCGGCATCTGCGGTAGCGATAAGGCGATGATCCAGCATCACGCGCGAGCACGCCTGCATGGCTTCGTCGACACGATCGACGCCATAGAGGCAGTAGTCGGTCCACCACGTGGTGCCGATCACGCGCACGCGCTGGCCGTCGGCGTCCTCGAACTCGGCGATGCCCTCGCTGAGCAGCGTGACGTTGCCGGATTCTCCGGCCGCGTCGGTCATCTGCCGGCTCACCGCATCGAAGGTGCTCTCGTAGTACTCGTGATTGCCCGGCACGTAGAGCACGGGTCCGTCGAACACGCGCGCCGCCCAGTCGATGCCGTCGCGGCCGTTGGCGATGTCTCCGGCCAGGATCGTGAGGTCCGCGCCACAGGCGGGGACATCCTCGGGCATGTTGTGTTCGATGTGCAGATCGCTCAGGATGCGGATCTTCATGCGGCGGCTCCCGGATGTCCGTACGGACAGGGGTGGGGGATGGGTTTGCCCCGTATTTTTCAGAAGACTGGCGCGCGGGTCAAGCCGCCTGCCGCCGCAGAATGCAGAAAAGCCCGGACACTGTCCGGGCAAGACTGTCCACCTGGTGTTGCACCAGGGCGAGACAGCCGGGGGAACCGCTATGGCAAGGCGCCGCTAGAGCGAACGTCAGTTGGTGCCGGTCATGGTTGGCAGCAATACGCGGTAGATCTGGATGAATGCGGGTCCTAGCAACACCAGCAGGAGCGTGGGGAAGATCGTGAAAATCAGCGGGAACAGCAGCTTCAGCGCGATCTTCGCCGCCTGCTCTTCCGCGCGCATCCGGCGCTTGGTGCGAAGCATGTCGGACAGCACCCGCAAGGATTCGCCAAGGCTGGTGCCGAAGCGGTCCGCCTGGATCAGCATGGACGCGAACTTGTCGACGTCCTCGACGCCGGTGCGCAGCGACAGATTGCTCAACGCTTTCTCCTTCGAGAAGCCGGAGCGGAGCTCCAGCAGCATCAGTTGCAGTTCATCGGCCAGCACCGGGCAGCGCAGCGCAAGTTCGTCGGCCACGCGCATCAGCGCGGCATCGAGGCCGAGGCCGGCTTCCACGCAGACGGTCAGCAGGTCGATGACGTCGGGGAACTCCTCGAACACCGTTCTCTGGCGTGCCGTCACTTTCCGGGACAGCACGATGTTCGGAATGTAGTAACCAATCGCGGCCAGCACCGCCAGCACCGCGAACGTCGTGCTCTGTTCCTGGAATGCCGGGACGCTGCTTGTCGCGATCAGTCCGATCATCGGGAGCGCCACCGCCAGCAGCGTCTTGGCGGCGAAGTACAGCGGGGCGGCGCTCGCATCGCGCCATCCGGCGTTCATGAAGCGCACGCGCAGCTGCGAATTCTCCCAACCCTCCTTGGGCAACGAGAGCCGCGAGACCGGCTGCGCCCATTTCACGAGCTTCTCGACCCAGGCCTGCTGCTGCCCGGCGTTGCCCGGGACAGTGCCAGTCTCGCTGGCGATCTGCTCCATCCTGCCGCGCATGCGGTCTGGCGAGAACACATAGAGCACGCCAAGTACCGTGCCGAACGCCGCAACGAAGACCAGCGCCAGCACAATCAACTGGTCTGCCCGAAACCCCTGCATGATGTCTTGCATGATCGACTCCCCCTCAGGATGCGCGCTCAAGCCTGCCTGTTGCTATCTGACTCATACCCGGATGCGGATGATCTTGCGCATCCACAGCACGCCGAAGATCATCGACGTCATGGCGGCACCTACCATTCGCCAGCCAATCGGGTCTTCCCACAACACCCGCATGAAGCCCGGATTGACCACCATGATCAGGCCCGCCGTGCCGAATGGCAGCAGGCCGAGAATCCACGCGGAGAGTCGCCCTTCGGCCGAGAGCACGCGGATCTTGTCGAAGAGCTTCAACCGCTCGCGCACCATCGTGCCGATCGTGTCGAGGATCTCCGCGAGGTTGCCGCCACTCTCGCGCTGGATCAGCACGGCGATGACGAAGTAGCGGAGGTCGCCCACTGGCACACGCATGGCGAGGTTCGTCATGGCCTCGTCGAGCGCCACGCCGTAGTTGATCTCTTCGAACGTGGTGCGGAACTCGGGACCCAGCGGCGCCTTGATTTCCTGGCCGACCATGCCGAGCGCTCCGGCGAACGAGTGGCCAGCACGCAGCGCGCGGCTGATCATGTCGACGGCGTCTGGCAGCTGCACTTCCATTTGCTTGAGCCGCTTGGTGCGCAGCCGCATGACATGCAGGAACGGCAACAACCAGACGAACGCCATGCAGCCCAGTATGATCGGCAGCGGCACAGGCACCAGCGGAATCAGCGCCACCGCGCACAGCACCACCAGGCCGCAGTAGCCGAACAGCTGTGCCACGGACCATGTGCTGCCGGACTGCTCGAGCCAGCGGTCCAGCGCGCCGATACGCGGCACGCTCATGAGCCAGCGCTGCATCCGCGGCGAATCGCTGAGCAGGCGCTTCTTGAGAATGGACAGGCGTTCGGCGCTGACGTGTCCGCCGGCAGAAAGCGCTCTCAGCCGCGCTTCGATGCGTTTGGCCGCGGGGCCGTGGGCATTGTTCCACCACAGATAGATGGCTTCGACACTGAGCACCACGGCGACGAACAGCAAGATGCCGAAGGCATAGAAGATCGTGCTCATGTGTTACCCCCCGGATATGTTGTCGTTGATCAGTGCGTGGGCTCAGACTTCGTAGCGCCGCGCGGGATCGTAGGTCTCGTCCGGCAGCCCGACGCCAAAGACGCGCAGCCGCTCCGCAAACTTCGGATACACGCCCGTGGCCTTGAAGTGGCCGCGGACCGTGCCATCCTCGGCCACACCCGTGCGCTGGAACGTGAAGATCTCCTGCGTGTTGATGATGTCGCCTTCCATGCCAGTGATTTCCTGGATGCTGATGATCTTGCGCCGCCCGTCGGTCAGACGCGCCGCCTGCACGATCACCGTGATCGCCGAGGCGATCTGCTGGCGCATGGCCTTGGCCGGCATGGTCAGGCCTGCCATGCTGACCATGTTCTCGAGCCGCGTCAGCGCATCACGCGGGGTGTTGGCGTGGATCGTCGTGAGCGAGCCCTCGTGGCCGGTGTTCATGGCGTTGAGCATGTCCAGTGCCTCGCCACCACGGATTTCGCCGAGGATGATGCGGTCCGGGCGCATCCGCAGCGCGTTGCGCACCAGCGCGCGCTGGGTGATTTCTCCCTTGCCTTCGATATTGGGCGGCCGCGTTTCCAGGCGCAGGACATGAGGCTGGCGCAGTTGGAGTTCGGCGGCATCCTCGATGGTCACCACGCGTTCGTCTTCCGGGATGAATCCGGACAGGATGTTCAGCAGCGTGGTCTTCCCGCTGCCCGTACCGCCCGAGACCAACACGTTGATCTTGGCATGCGCCAGCGCCTGCAGCATTTGCGCCATCGGCTGCGTGAGGCTCTTCAGCTCGACCAGGTCGGACACCTGCAGCGGGTTCACGGAGAAGCGACGAATCGACAGCAGTGGACCATCGATGGCAGATGGCGGGATGATGGCGTTAACGCGAGAGCCGTCCGGCAGGCGCGCATCCACCATGGGGCTGGTTTCGTCGATGCGGCGGCCGACGCGCGACACGATCTTCTCGATGACTTTCATCAAATGGGCGTCGTCATAGAACACCACATTCGTCAGTTCGAGCTTGCCGCGCCGCTCCACGTAGGTTTGTCGTGCCGTGTTGACCAGGATGTCCGAGACCGTGGGGTCCTTCAACAGTGGTTCCAGCGGCCCGAAGCCGAACATCTCGTCATAGATCTCTACGGTGAGTTGTCGCCGCTCGTTGTCATTGAGCAGCACCTTATGTTCCTCGATGATCAGGCTCACCAGCGAGGCGATCTCCTGACGTACCTGTTCCTGCGGGAAGTGCGCCAGGCGCTCCAGCTCCACGCGGTCCAGCACGGTCTCGTGCACGTCGCGCTTCAGCGCGTGGTACCCGGGCGATGTCGTGTTGGTGGCCATCGAGAAATGGATCGCGGCGTGACCATTTGCCGTGTGGGGTGTCCCGGCGCTGGCGAGCTGTTCGCGGATTGACATGATGGACTCCTTGCTAAGCGTATTCGGTTCGGGTGGCTCTGACGGATCGGTGGCCTGCGGATTCAGGTGCTACGGGCGCGCAGCATCAGCTTGCGTAACGGCGACACGCCCTCCTGCCGGCCGCGGCGCTCGGCTTCATGCGAGGGCGCCAGTTGCATGGCCATCGCCTGCAGCGCCCGGGCGATGCTGCTGCGCTTGCTCAGCTTCGCAACCGGCTCCCCGTGGCTGACGGCTTCGTCCACGGCCGCCGGATCGTCTGGCAGGGTAAAGGCCACCTTCATGCCGAAGATCTCTTCCATCGTGGTTCGGGGCACTTCGTTCTTGCGACCTACGCGGTTCAGCACCACGCGAATCTTGTCGTCGGGGTAGTGCAGCGCGCGCAGGATGTCGAGCAACCGGCGGCTGGGGCGGCCGAATGCGATGCTCGGCTCGGTCACCACGCAAATGCGGTCGCTGTGGTCGAGCATGCTGATCGACAGCGGGTCGATGCTCTGCCCGACGTCGAAGATCACGTAGTCGTAGTTCGGCTGCATGACCGACAGGATCCACTCGAGCTTTTCCTTCTGGATCTGGCTGGCACGCACCGGGTCGGCCGCGCCCGCCAGCATGTCGAATCCGTTGTCCACGTGAACGAGACAGGCTTCCAGGAACGCCGCGTCCATGCGATCGATCTGGCTGCAGATTTCCGACAATGTGCTGGGCGGCGCCTTGTCGGTCACGATGTACGTCAGATCCCCGAAGTACCGGTTCAGGTCGACGACGAGCACACGCTTGCCGAAGTGGCGGGCGAGGGCGTCGCCAAGGTTTGCGGCCACGAAGCTGGTACCAGCGCCGCCCTTGCAGGAGATCATCGATATGACCTGCGCTACCTCCTGCATGCGCGGCACGTGCGTGGCTTCCACGCGCTTCAGCGCCTCGACAAGCTGGCCTTTGTCCAGCGGCCATGGCAGCACATCGCGCACGCCGGCACGCATCGCCTGGATCAGCACGCTGGAATCCTGCGATTGTGTGATCAGGATGCAGGGCAGTTCGGGGTGCTGCTGGCGCAGGGTTTCCACCCCGAACATCTGCGCGGGTCCGATTTCGGACAGATCGAGCACCAGCAGATCGGCCATGCGCAGCCGGCTCGCCTGGAATGGCAGACGCGCTAGACCTTCCTGCAGCGACGTGGTCTGGAAGTTTCCGGCGATGGTAGCGAGCCGATTGATCTCCGCCAGCCGTGCGGTGTCATCGGATGCAATCAGGATCTTCAGCATGGTGTCCTCGCGATGTTCGGGTCGGATGGGTGGAATGGATGGAAATGGGTGGATTGGGTCTCAGCTACACACCGACCCGCCGGTCGATGTCTGCATGCTCTCGCGTGTCATGGTGGTCGTGAACGGCGGCATGCCGATGCGCAACCGCATCACGGGGATCATGGTGGCGATGGTCACGTTGGACACGCTCACGGTTACTGTCTGGCAGGTGGAGCGCGCCGTGGCGGGATCGCTGTCGCAGCCCGTCGGCGAGTAGGCCACGCTGATATTCGAGTCCTGCAGTAGCGGCAGCATGTTTTCCATCCTGGTCTTGATGATGCTGGCGCCGGAATCGCAGACCACGGCCGACCGCGCGGCCATGCGCGTGACTTCAGCGGCGGTGTTCCAGTAGAACAGCACGCGCGAGAACTCCATGATGCCGATCAGCAGCGTGAAGAACATGCCGGCGATAAGGGCGAACTCCACGGCGGCCAGGCCGCGCTGGCGTGCGAAGCGGAGCGGATGGGCGCGATGTTTCATAGCACTTGCCTCATGACGGTGGTGATGTCGCCGAAGGTCAGGCCGGACACGTTGATGAACGACTGCAGCGGCGTGTAGGTATAGCCGCTGATCCTGACGGCGATCAGGTTCACGGTGCCGGCCTGCGTGCCGCTGCCGCCACCGGTACTGTCGTAGGTCGCGACGTTGCTGAAGGTTTGGGTGGCGCCGGGGCAGCCGGACGAATCGACGCGATCGCAGATGATCACCATGGCGGTGGTCAACCCGGGTGCCAGAGGCTGGCCCGAGCAGCCGGTGTTACCGTAGGCCGCCAGGCACTTGGTGGCCGCCGTCGGATAGGCGACGTCATCGGGCGAATACTGCGACAGGTAACGTGCTGCCGAGCGGGTGGCCTTGGTCAGCGTGTCGTACTGGTAGATCGCGCGGCCGAACTCGGCCACGCCGCACGCCATCAGCAGCATCGGCACGAGCATGATGCCGAACTCGACTGCGGCGACGCCGCGCTGGCGCGTGCGGGATTGCCTGTGTGCGTTGGTCAGTCGTTTCATGATCGACTCCTATTGCACCAGCACCGGGACGAGCGGGCCGACGCCGGTACTCGCGCCCGGCATGCCCTGCGTGGCGCAGGGGCTGCCCGGCAGGCTCGAGTCGCCGCGATACTCGAGATGCACCGTGTCGATGTTGCCGCCCTGCTGCATGGGGTCGACCATCAACACGCAGGCCCAGCCCGTGACGTTGGCCTGATGGGTGCCCGGCGTGCTGAACGTTGAGCAGTCGACGATCGGCGCCAGCACCAGGCGCCGGTCAGCGCCAGCCTGATAGGTGGCCTGCGACGCGGCTGAGCCTTTCGTGCTCAGGCCCGTAACGGAGTCACTCTGATAGGGCTGGTATGTCTTGCGGGCAGCCAGGAAATTCGGCTGGGAGGCCCCCTTGCTGTCGGTCGATGTGCCGTTGTAAGCGTTGTTCTGCGCCGTCCACGTTGTGCTCGTATAGGCGAAACCCGTAAAGTCGGTCACACCGGTGGTCTTGTTCGTGGTGATGCCGAAGCGGCTGTTCCACGCGTCCGAGAGCGAGGCCTTGTTGCCGGTTGTCCCGATCTGGGTGTTCAAGGCGGGCAGATTGCATTGGCCCGCTCCCTGAAGCTGGGTGTCCAGAGCAGGTGTGTTGCCCTTGCCACCGCTCAGGTCGGCCCAGCCGAAGTTCCCACCTCCGTAGACGCCCCCGCCCGAGGTCCCAATCTTGGCTGTCAGCCATTGACCGATCGTGTATCCGCCGGGCACCGCCGGCGTGGCAGTGTCGGGTCTGCAGATGTACACAGGAATCGCGCAGGTGGTCTGCGCCGAAGTCGTCGTTGCGACAGCGAAGGCCCCAACCGTGTTCGCTCCGATGTGGATGCCAGGAATCGCATTCAGTACCTGCGCGAACCAGTTCGCGATGTTGCCACGCGAGACGTCGCATTTGACGTACTTGATCGTGTTCAGCGCGTAGGTGACCGAGTTCTTGTCCAGAAAGGGATTCGCCAACGAATCGCTGTAGGTCACGGATTCGGCCGATGTGATGTTCGGCTGCTGTTCCAGGTTGCCCTGGAACAGCACCAGGTTGCGGGCCGCCGCGGTCAGGCCGGCGGCTTCGGAAACCGTTAGCGGGGTAGCACCGGTCAGGTCGCGCGCTGCGGCCAGCGCGCACGAATCCGCGCGGTTCTGCAACTCGCTCTTGCTCACATACAGTTTGCCGAGATCGAGTGCCAGGCCGATGAAGCCGACCAGCACCACGATCATGAGGCCGACGATGATGGCAACGGCGCCGCGCTGCCTCTCGTGAATGCGAGGCAGTGACATGCCGCGAGACCTGGTTGTGGACATGATGGTGCTCCCCGCGGTTTGCTTAGCGTTGGCTGCCGCCGCCCATACCCACGCCGCCATACCCGCCCGCGCCGAAGTCGATGCCGAAACCACCGACGGGGCTGCCCGTTCCGGTCTGGACGCGGATCAGCGAGCGGTCGAAGTTACGCATGGCGGCTACGGCGGTCTTGCCGTCGGTGCCGTCCATGGTCGGCAATCCGGCCGGCGCATCCGGGTTGATGATCTGCTGCTGCTTGACCGCGGCGAGGGCCTCGCCGCGATGCTGGTCCCACGACGGCGTCGAGGTCATGCAGCCGGACAGTCCGATGCAGGCCAGGGTGCCAACCGCCAGCACTGTGGCGCCACGCGAAAGCTTGAGTGTCTTGTTCATGATCGTTCTCCTTAGTTTCCCTTGCGCGTGGCGGATCAGTTGCTGCCCGTGGTGCCGGGGGTGGTCGCGGCCGCGGCCCTTGCCTGGGCCAGGCGGAGCGCAGTGGCCTCGATGCGCGCGACACGCGCGCTGTTGTCCTCGGGCGGAGTGGCGGCTACGAGGTCACGTGCGGGCCCCTGGGGCGGCCGTGGCCCCACGGTTGCCACTGGTGCTGGCGAAGCCGCGGGGGCCGACGGCGCCGGCTCGTCCAGGAGCTTGCCGATCGGAGTGGGGCTGGTGGGAACCGACGTGGTCGGGCCGGCTTCGCTGCGCGGGGTCGAAGGCACGGGAGCAGGTGCCGTGGCGGGCGCGGCGGGTTGCGAAGGCGCCGGTGCCGGCTGCGGAGCAGGCCTGCCCTTGCCTTCCATGTTGCCCATGAAGTAGAGCGACAGCGGGTCAGGCGTAGTGAAGCCGTCGGTCGGCAGCGGATAGTTCTGCGTCTGCATTGGCTTGACCAGGTGCGGCGTGATGATGAACACCAGCTCGGTCAGGTCTTGCTGGAACTGCGTGCTGCGGAACAGCGTGCCAAGCACCGGAACCTCACCAGCGCCAGGCAGTGCCTTCAGCGAGCCACGTGCGCTGTCCTGCAGCAGGCCACCGATCGCGAAGCTCTCGCCATCGCGCATCTGCACGGTGGTGGAGGCGCGGCGAGTCGTGATGAGCGGCAGGATCGTCTGTCCGGTCAGCGTGCTGCCGCTGACCGTTGCCCCAGTTGGCGACAGTTCCGAGACTTCCGGCGACACCTTCAGGTGGATCCGTCCATTGGCCAGCACGGTCGGGGTGAACTTCAGCCCCACGCCGAACTCTTCTTCCTGCAGCGTGATGGTGGAGGCGCCACCGAGCGCGTTGCTCTGCGCGACCGGGATGTAGATCTTGCCGCCTGCGAGGAAGCTGGCTTCTTGACCGCTGATGGTGACCAGATTCGGTTCGGCAAGAACCTTTACCAGGCTGTCGTTCTTCTGCGCGTCGATCGCGAGATTGAACGGCTTGTTGTTGGCCTTGCTACCGAAGATGCCGGCCGCCGCACCCGTGAGCAGGTTCGAGATCACGCCACCGGTCCACGATCCGAAGCCGCCCTGGATATTGACTGCCGAACCGAGCTGGTTGAGCAGCGTCTTGGAGACTTCGGCAACCTTCACCTCCAACATCACCTGCTGCGGGGTGTCGACGGACATCATGTTGAGCACGCCGCCCTTCTTGCCGTTGGCGCCGTCGCCCTGTGCCGCGTTGGCGTACGCCTGGGCGATATCCATGGCCTGCAGTGCAGCCTGTGAACTGGAGACGCTGCCGGTCAGTACCAGATTGTCCGCGGCGGTCATCACGCGGATGCCCGATTCACCCGGCAGCAACTGGGCCAGCGAGGTCTGCAGTCCGTTCGAGTCCGCGTTGACCACCACGTTGATGATGCTGCAACCGCCACTGCGGCCCTGCACGATCATGTTGGTGGTGCCCACGCTGCGGCCGAGGACATAGAGCGTCTGCGGCGACACCATCGTGGCCTGCACGACGTTCGGGTTGCCCAGCGTGCGGTTGCGTACTGGCTCGGGCAGCGGAATCAGCTGCGACTTGCCGATCGGCACGATCACGCTCGATTCGTTGCGGATCGCGCCGGAGCAGTTCGGGCCCCGGGCGTCAGCGGCGATCGAGGGGGCGGCGGGCACGGGCGCCATGCTGATGGTCATCTGCACGGGTCCTCCCGGGACCTTGACCGCTGGCGAGGCCGCCGCCGGCGTGGTCGACCTGGCGACGTTGCCGGCTTCTACCGCGACCTGTGCCGCGGCGGCGAGCGGTGTGCAGAGGATGGCGGCCAGGACGAAGTGGCGTGTGCCGCGTGCTGCTTCAGTTGTCTTCTGGTTCATTTTTGATCTCCCCCCGGAGAGTGAAGCGGATCTGGATGCGCTAAGCGTCTAGGTGTCTCGGTGCTTCGGCTGTTTCACCCTTTACGGTCAGAAGCACTCCAGGCTGCCCTGGATGCCTGCGAGCACGCCGACGCAGTTGCCAGCGCGCGGTGCGGCGGCGACCGTGCGGGTCTTGACCACCGTGCGCGTAACGGGAGCCGGCGCAGCGAGCGGAGCCGGCGCGGGCAGTTCGGCCTTGCCGAGCAGCGTGTGCTTGGTGGCGCCGCCCGTGTTGATGTCGGCCACGTCCATCTGATTGCGCAGCACCAGCGACAGCGTTCCCACGCTGCGCGCCACGTCGAGCTTCTCGGCCTGATCCGGCGAGACTTCCAGCGTCACGGCGTTGACCACCTTCGGCTGCGTGTCATCGCGGCTGACCTGTTGCGCCACGGCCAGCACCAGAATCTTCTCGAGCACGATCTTCGAGATGCTGCCGTTCTGCGCGCTCTTGGTGTCCTCGTTGGTGTTGACGATCACATCGACGTAGTTGCCTGGCAGCGCGAAGCCAGCCACGCCCACCACATCGTTGACACGAACCGTGATGGCGCGCTTGCCGTCGTTGATGACGGCGGAGAGGCCGCCCTTGGTGCCCACCGGCGCCAGCTTCGCGTCGATAATGGGCTCGCCGCGTTGCAAGCTGGTGCGGACCACGCGCCCGTCCAGCGTCTTGGGATCTTCGAACGCACCGGGCGGCACGCTGCCGGCGGGCCAGCTGACGAGCTTGAGCTGGCTGCCATTGAGCGGCTGGCCGAGATCGAGATCGTTCGCGGCCACCACCACCTGCTTGACCGAGCTGGACGACTGCTGCAGCAGCCAGCGGGATGCGGAAACCACCGCCGCCGCGCCGGCCACCAGCGCAATCAGCAGCATCAGGATTGCTCGCGTGTTCTTCATGATGACTCTCCCCTCGTATGTACTTGCTTCCTGGTTGGGCTGACTCAGCCCGCTGCACGATGGCCGGCGGGCCAGCGGTGTTCGTTGTCCGGCGGTGGTGCTTCCGGTTTGCCCTGCAATCCGTAGTAGCTCTGCCAGGCGCGGCACAGGCTCTCTTCCGTGACTTGCGGTGCGTGGCCGTGGTAGCGCACGTGCGATGCCACAAGCCGCAACAGGTCGCGCGGGATGCACGCGAGCAGGGGTGTGTCGCTGGAGAAATGCAGGCTCTCCAGCAGGAAATCGAAGGCGGGCTCCGGCCACGTCAGACCGAGTTCGGTGGCCGTGCGCAGGCAGACTTCGCGGTAGTCGTCGATCGGCAGCGGCCCCACGTAGAGCTTGCTGCCAAGCCGGCGCAGGAACGCATCGTCGCTGAGGTCCGTGGGCGAAAGGTTGGTCGAGAACACCGGCCATACGTCGAAGGGCACCGAGAACCGCACGCCGCTATGAAGCGTGAACATGTCGATGCCGCGGTCCAGCGGCACGATCCAGCGATTCAGTAACTGTTCGACACCGACCATCTGCCGGCCAAGGTCATCCACGATGTAGATGCCGTTGTTGGCCTTCATGTGCGGGGGTGCCTGATAGAAGCCCGAGTTGCTGTCGTAGCGCAGGTCGAGCATCGACAGCGTCAGTTCGCCGCCGGTCAGCACGACGGGACGATGGCAGACGACCCAGCGGCGGTCTATTGACCGGCGGGCGGACGAAGCCTCGCTGTCGTCGATGGGGGTGTGCACGAGCGGGTCCATGATCTGGATGATCTCGCCCGCCACGGTGATCGCATGGGGCACGGGCACCGCGCCGGGCAACAGCGCACCGAGTCGCTGCGCCAGGTAGGTCTTGCCGCTGCCCGGCGGGCCGTAGATCATCAGCGCGCGGGCGGTGTTCAGCGCCATGCCGATGCTGTCGAGCAGATGGACCGGCGCCACCAGGTTGTGGAATGCCGCGGTGACATCCGCCTTCGTGACCGATGTGTGATGAATCGAGTGATGCTGAATCGCATCGAGGTAAGCCTGAAGCGTGACCGGCGCGGCACCGGAGTAGCTGCAGCGGGCCGAGGTCTCCGCGGCGCGGGCGTAACCTGCGTCGGTCAGGCGGAATCGCACGTCGATGTCGCTGGCGCCGCGATGGGCCACTTCCAGCAGCCGTTCGCGAACGGCGACGGTCGCGATCTCGTTCACCACCGAAGCGGGCAGCTTGAGCGTGTCCGTCAGAATCGTCAGGGAGACGCTGCGGTGCAGGTAGGCGGCCTTCAGCAACAAGCCCAGCAGCAACGCGATCTCCAGACCGGTATCCGCGATGGATCGCGGCGGAACGTGCCAGGCCGGCAGCGCGTCGTGATCAGCCTGGGCATGCCGCACCATCGAGGCGACTGCCTCGGGGAGTCTTGTTGCCTGGCCTGCTTCGTGGTGCTCTAACATTGCCGTTCCCCTTGTGTTTGTCCCTTGCGGTCCTGTTGGTCCATCACGTGCTGGCGAACAGCATGGTCAGCGTGCCGGCCGCGATCGCCACCCCATAGGGCAGGGAGCCGACGGATGCGCCACCTTGTCCAGTGAGCGCGATCCCGCCGAGGTTGCGCACGACCTGGCGGCCCTTGCCGGATGCCAGCACAAGCGTCAGGGCCCACACGCCTCCGATGACGAACGACGCCAGCGCGATCGATGCGGCAAGACTTGCGCCGAGCCACGCGCCCACGGCGGCCATCAGCTTGACGTCGCCGGCGGCCATGCCGCGCAGCAGGTAAATGGGCAGGAAGATGCCAAGGCCCGTCAGCCAGCCCAGCGCCCAGGTGGACGCGCCGGCGGCCAGGCCGTGGATCGTCATCTGGACGGGCAACGCCACCAGCCACGCGCCAAACGTCAGCCAGTTCGGAATGCGGCGCCGCTGCAGATCCGTGGCGGCGGCGGTCAGCACCACCGCGATAACGATGGGGCCGATATAGGGTGAGAGCGTCGGGATGGTGGTCATGGCGTGCTCGGCTCGTTTTGGTTGGGTGCGGCCCGTTTCAGGGCACCTCCGCGGCGACCATGTCGTAGAGCGCCTTGAGATTGGTGCCGAGGAGGCTCACCGCGCCGATGATGACCATGGCAATCAGCGCCCCCAGCAACGCGTACTCGATGGACGTCACGCCGCGCGTGTCACGTCGGAAGGTGTCGCACATGATCTTGAGACTGGACATGGTGGTCTCCTCGATGGCGTGTCGTGTCGGGTGACTAGGCTCAGGACAGTTCCGAGGCGATCGTGTTGAAGATGCTGCTCAGGTTCGTACCGACGAGCTGCACCGAGGCGATGATCACGACCGCGATCAAGGCGGCGATCAGGCCGTACTCGATGGCGGTGACGCCGTCGTCGTCGCGGAGAAATGCCTTCAGGCTGACGAAGTGGTTAGACATGTGGCTCTCCTTGGGAGGGGTCCGTGATGGCTGGTATCGAAGGCTGCGACGTGGCCCATGTACCGGCCACGTCGCAAACCGTCGAGCTGTTAGCCGAGTTCGCCGGCAATGAGGCTGAAGACCTTGCTCAGGTTCTGGCCGACGAGTTGCACCGAGGCGATGATCACGACGGCGATGAGCGCGGCGATCAGGCCGTATTCGATGGCGGTGACGCCGTCTTCATCACGGACGAAACGCTTCAGGTTTTGGGTCAGACGTTGCATGGTGGACTCCTTGGGTTGAAAAGCACGCTTGCGACTACGGACAGAAACTTCGAACAGACAACTGTGATTTCAGAGCGGGAGGAAGCGGCAGGACGGCGGCGCGCAGATCGCGCAGCAATGAAATGGCCAACGGCCAGCGCCGACGCTTGCGCCGTGAGGGCAACGCGCCTGCAGCCGTCGCTCGGCGGAGGCGTGGATGCACCGTGCCGCGTGTTGGGCGTGGCTTGCGCGAACCATGCAACGGTAGGGCACGCTGCCGCCGCTGCGAGCGGCGGCAATGCGACCCATAGTCCGATGCATTCTCACGAGCTGACCGATAGCTGGCATGGTGTTGCTCCCCGAATCTTTGTTTTCCTGCCGGCGGCGAACAGCTTGCTGGCAGTTGCGGCTTACCGTGAGTGACGGTGCCGCAGGCTGGCATAGGCAATCCGTGGGCCAGCCCTGATGAATTCGTTGTCCCACAAGGCTTTGCGGGGAGGTCCGCCTGGCGGGTGCTGCGGCGATGCGGGCGGAATGCCGCGTTTCGGGCCCGCGTCGTTGCCAGCTGGAAACGCTGGGCCCTGATTTATTTTGGATGAGCCCACCGGTGGGTCAGCCCCGGCATGAATGGATCGCCAACATCACTAGGGCGGGCGGATGTGTCGCTCATCCAAAAGAACTAGTCAGGTGCGGCGCCTGACGCAGCCGGTTCGCCCTGGAGGATGACAACCGTGGGTGCATGGCCGTGCGATGCCTGCACCGGCCCGACTGATGGATGAAGCAGACCCCGCCGAGGGCAATGTTTCCGAATGGAAACGCGCGTGGTTGCCTGCGTTGCGGGGCGGCACGCGCGCTGGCTTTGCGCGTCGCCCGCAATCGCTTGTGCGACGCCATTCTCCATCTCCAATCCGCGCGTGATTCAGGAAGGAAACGTTGCGGGCACGGATCGCGTTTTCCGGGGCGCCGGCTCGTTCTCGACCCCTTGGGGTGCCTTGCGCTAACGCGTTCGCGTGACAAGACTTAGGCAACACCAGGCGTTGCCGACGTTCGGACAAGACCGCGGCATGGCACCTGCAAGAACATAAGGCAAGAACACAAGCCAAGAACACAAGCCAAGAACACAAGGGAACGGGGTGAGTCATGAGTCAGGAAGCAGTGCGGGCGGACACGGGGAGGCAAGGCGGGGCGTGGCTGGATCTGGATCGCGCCCGCGTCTACAGCGCGGCCGTGCTGTTCCTGTTCACGGTGTTGATGGTGACGTGGGCCTGGTACACCGAGGGCTTCACCGATAGCCACGTCAGTCGTCCGGGTGCCGATTTTGCCGTGTTCTGGAGCGCATCGTATCTGGCACTGAGCGAGGGGGCAGTGCGGGCCTACGACGTGGCCAGGCACCTGGAGGTGATGGCGACCTACGGGCCGCTCGACATCGGCAACACTGCCGTCCTGCCGTGGCTATATCCGCCAACGTTCCTGCTGGTGGTCCTGCCGCTGGCCACATTGCCGTTCGCGTTCAGCTACGTGCTGTTCATCGCCGCAAGTGTCTATGCCTACCTGTGCGCGATTGGCGGGCTGGTCGGAGCCGGCTCCATGCTGCGGCGCGGCCTGTGGCTGCCGGTGCTGGCGTCGCCGGCTGTCCTGGTCTCGGTCATCCTCGGGCAGAACTCGCTGCTGACGGCGTCGCTGGTCGGTGGCGCGATCTGCCTGCTGGGCAAGCGGCCGATTCTGGCCGGGGTCCTGATCGGGCTGCTGGCCATCAAGCCGCAGCTGGCATTGCTGATTCCGGTGGCGCTGATCGCGGGTCGCCATTTTCGTACATTGGCGAGCGCCGCCACCACGGCGGCGGTCTTCGCGGCGGTCAGCGTCGTGATCTGTGGCTGGGAGACGATTCCGGCATTCCTGAACAGTGTTGCGTGGGCCCGCGCAAATCTTGTGGAAGGTACGCCGGAAGGGTGGTACGGCATGCCATCGGTGCTGGCCGCCGCGCAACTGTCAGGGTTGAGCCGCGATTCGGCTTACGCCGTGCAAGGGCTGGCAGCGCTCGCCGCCGCGGCGGCCGTCGTCTACGTGTGGTCTCGCACGCGCGAGGCGCCACTGTGCGCCGCCGTGCTCGCCGCCGCCGCGTTGCTGGCCACGCCGTATGTCCGGCACTACGAACTGACGTGGATGGGGATCGCGGTCGCGGGTCTCGTCGGCGATGGCATTCGTCATGGCCTGTCCAACCGCGAGCGCCTGCTGTTCCTGGTGGCGTGGTGGTTGCCGATCTTCGAACAGATGAACCCCAAGTTCGGAATGCCGCAGATCGGCCCCGTTCTCTCGGCACTGCTCGTGATCGTGGCCGTTCGTCGGACCATGGCCCGCACTGCGTCCGCGTCGGTACCGGCGCCGGTGGGAACCTGACATGGCCACGCTGCAGGCTGCCGCGCGCCGGATACGGGACGATGCGTCACGCTCGCATTGGCTCGATGCCAGCCGGTTGCGGCTCTATTCGTGCGTGGCGCTTGCCTGTTACGCGCTGTACTTCGGGATCTGGCTGTTCCGCGCCTGCGTGTTGAAGGTGCCGGGCGTATTCGCGCCGGGTGGCGATTTCGTCGTGTTCTGGAGCACGGCGAAGCTGGCGCTATCCAGTGGGGCGGCTGCGCCCTACGATCTGGGCGCGCTGCGGCACGTGGAACTCTCCGCGGTGCCCGGGCTTGCCATCGGCGATGGTGTGCTGCCCTGGCTGTATCCGCCCATGTCGTTGTGGTTCGTACTGCCGTTCGGGCTGTTGCCCTATGGACTGGCCACGTTCGTGTTTCTGGTGGGTGGCGTTGCCTGGTTTGCGTGGGCGCTATGTCGCACGTTGTCATGGCGCGATGCCCGGCTGGCGGCGGTTGCGTTTCCCGGCATCGTAGTAGTGCTGGCCACCGGACAGAACTCGCTGTGGCTTGCGGGCTGCGCCGGTCTGGCACTGACGTGCCTGCGCTCGCGTCCGTTGCTTGCGGGCGTGCTGCTGGGCGTGGTGGCGATGAAGCCACAGCTCGCGCTGATGGTCCCGGTGGCGCTGCTTTGCGCGCGCGCGTGGCGTGCGCTGGGTGCCATGGTTTTCACGACGCTGGTGCTGACGGTGGCGTCGCTGCTGGTGTTCGGCTCGGAGCCTTTCGCCGCATTTCTGCGTAACGCCGCCATGGCGCGCGAGTCGGTGGAGCAGGGCTCCGCACTGATGGCGCGGATGCCAACGGTGTTTGCCTCAATAAAGCTGATCAGTGGCGGCTTGCTGTTGCCTTACGCGATACACGGTCTGGTGGCAGCAGCAGCGCTGGCGTCGGTGGTGTATGCGTGGTCCCGGCCCTGCAGCTTCGCGCTGCGTGCCGCCGTGCTTGTGGTGGCCGGGTTGCTGGTGCCGGCCTACCTGTATGACTACGACCTCGTGTTCCTCGGGCTGGCAATTGCCTGGCTCGGCGCGCACGGCCATCGCGCCGGCTGGTTGCGGGGCGAGCGGGAGTTGCTGGTGCTGCTGTGGCTGATGCCGCTGTGGAGCCATGTGACAGGTCCGGAGATCGGATTCCAGCCGTTGCCGCTCGGGCTGATGCTCGCGTTGGCGCTGGGCGTCTGGCGAATCCGGCTGGAAAGGATGGACAAGGCATCGTTCAATGCCTGATGACGGAGCGCGCGGCAACGCGTGCCGGGAGGAAATAGATCATGGCCGACTATGACGACATCCAGCTCCTGTCGCTGGTGGTGCCGTTCTACAACGAAGGCACCGCGCTGCAGACGTTCTTTGACCGCGTGGTGCCGATCCTCGAATCGGTGCCAGCCACGCGTTTCGAGATCGTCTGCGTCAACGATGGCAGTGCCGACGATACGCTCGCGCGGCTCGTCGACATCTCGCGGCGCGATGGCCGCATCCGTGTGATCGACCTTACGCGCAACTTCGGCAAGGAGGCGGCATTGACCGCGGGCATCGACGAAGCTTTCGGCGACGCGGTAATCCCGATCGACGCCGATTTGCAGGACCCGCCGGAGCTGATTCCCACCCTCGTCGAGAAATGGCGGCAGGGCGCCGAAGTGGTGCTGGCGCAGCGTGCCAGCCGCGCCAGCGATTCGTTCCTGAAGCGTGTGACCGCGACTGCCTACTATCGCGTGCATAACTGGCTGTCGGACCTGAAGATTCCGGAGAACGTCGGGGATTTCCGGCTGATGGATCGCGCCGTGGTCAACGCGCTGAAGCAGTTGCCCGAGCGGCACCGCTTCATGAAAGGGCTGTTTGCCTGGGTTGGCTTCAATACGGTAGTAGTCCAGTACGAGCGCGCGCCGCGCTGCGCCGGGGAATCGAAGTTCTCAGGCTGGCGGCTCTGGAACCTGGCGCTCGAAGGCATCACCAGCTTCAGCACGCTGCCGTTGCGAAGCTGGACGTACGTCGGGTCGTTCATCGCCATGATCGCCTTCTGCTACGGCACGTTCATCGTGGCGCGCACGCTGATCCTGGGGGTCGACGTGCCGGGTTATGCCTCCGTGCTGTCGCTGCTGCTGTTCTTCGGCGGCATCCAGCTTATCGGGCTGGGCGTGCTGGGCGAATATATCGGCCGCATCTACGACGAATCGAAGGGCCGCCCGATCTATCTGGTCAAGCGCCGCTACCAGGAGCGCCGTCCGCAAGGCCGCGCCGTGGGCAATGGCCGCGTCATTCCGATCGCGGCCGCCGCCAAGCGGCACTGAGATTTTTTGAAGCCGCCCTTCTGTTCAGGATTGGGCGGCGCTTCTCGCGGCTTGATGACGCAGCACGATCAGGCCAAGGAGGCACACCAGCACGAGGGGCGCGAGTTGCGGGACGTGGTCGATGAAGAACGGGCTGAGGCCCTGCATCGGCGCGAACCAGGTGACGATCAGCAGCAGGCGCTCCCATCCACGGCTGCCAAACCGGATCATGTCGACGCAGAGCAAGGCCACGGGAATGGCCAGCCACGCAAGGTCGTAGTAGATCAGGTAGGGCTGCGTGAGCAGGGTACCAACCACTAGCGCGGAAGCGCTCAGCGCGAGCCGAGGCTTGGTGCACCATACCCATACGCACGTCGCGATCGCGCAGAGCGCCACGGCGGCATGCACGCCGTTAGCCAGCGGAATGCTGGCACCGGCCACGTACAGCACACCGAAGACCGTCGGCGCGCCGCGCAACGTGTCGATGTTCACGGCCACCGTTTCGCGGAACATCGCCAGGCTGTGCAGGAATGCCGGGTAGATGTCGACGCCGAAGGCCATGACAGTCAGGCCGACGAACAACGCAGAGCATCCCGCTGCCGCAGCCATTGCGGTCCAGCGCCGCTCGCAGAGGAGCATCAGGGGAAACAGCACGCCGAGCTGCGGCTTGACACAAAGCAGCGCGATGCAGGCTCCCGCAGCCACCGGGTGACGGCGCATGAGCCAAAGCGCGCCACCCGCGGCTGCCAGGGTGTACAGCGAGTTCTGACCCGAAATCAGCGTGGTCCAGACTCCCGGGAATGCGAGCGCGGGAACGATCCAGTAACGGTGCAGATTGCCGACCACGGCGCGCAGATAGCCCAGATACAGCGCGATGCCCGTCAGCGCGAACAGGACAAGCGCCATGCTGAAAGGCAGCGCGGCAAGCGGGTAGATCATCAGCAGGAACGTGGGTGGATAGGCGAACGGACCGAATGTGTTCGGCAGTAGCGGTGTCTTCGCCACGCGCAGCAGTTCCCAGTCGTAGGCAGCGACCGCGCCATGCATCTGCGCGAGTCCCGAGGCGCACCAGTAGACGACGAAATCCCAACCCAGACGCGGCACACTCGGATTGGCAATGACCGAGTGTCCGTACCACCACGCCGCGACCACGACGCATTCGAGCACCAGCAAGGTGGCGGCATAGAGGCAGATGCGTCCCGGCGTGAGCCAGCGGGCCGGGGTGGCGCTGTCGAGCGAAGCCGTCTTGGGCGTGTCGGTGGCGGCTGGCATGGGGGCTCCTCGAGGTGAAGCGGATGGCCGGCCGGGCAAGGCACGCCCGCCCGGTGGCATGGTGAGGCTGCGCGGTCAGCGATACGTCCAGGTCCGGTGCAGCACGAACGTGACCGCCGGCACCACCGACAGGATCGCGGCGAGACCGGCCCAGTAGCCAAGGCCAAGCGCCTGCGCGCCGGCAGAGATGCCGAGCGTCAGGCCCAGGCCCAGCAGCGATACGATCAGAAAGCGCACGTAGCTGTCACGCGTGGGGGTAGCGCCGAAGCTCCACAGCGTATTGAGCAGATACGACGCGATATTGGCGACGACGAACGCCACGCCGTTGGCGCCTACCTGCGATGCATGGAGCAGGTAGATCAACGGAGTGGCCACGGCCACGTGGATGCCGGTGGCGATGACGCCGGATACACCGAATCGAAAGAGCCGGACCAGTGTGTCCCGCGCGGGCAGGCAATGCCAGATGGCATGGCCGGCTGGCTCGCCCGGCACGTCTCGGGAGCGGGACTGGACTTGCAGCATGTTCGAACTCCGCGTCGTGGATCGACACCCGCCTTCAGTTCTGCACGCAGACCAGTCCCACGTTGCCTTTCCGCACCTGCAGCTTGTAGTCGCGCATGAGTCGGAACAACGTGACTCGCGAGATGCCAAGCTCGGCCGCCACGTCGATCAAACGTTCGTGGTGGCGTTGCAGGGCTTCGAGGATCGCGGCCTGCTCGGCCGCTTCGCGAATCGCGGCCAGCGTCGGCGGCTTGCTTTCCACGGGCGTGTCGAGTTCGAGGTCGGAGGGCTGGATGACCCCGTTCTCGCACATCGCCGCGGCAAGGCGGATCCGGTTGAGCAGTTCGCGCACGTTGCCTGGCCAGGCATGAGTGGTGATGGCACGCAGGGCCATGGGCGAAAAGCCGCGGATATGCTCGGGCGAGTCCTTGCGGACGGAATCCAGGATGTGTTCGGCCAGCAGCAGCACATCGGAGCCGCGTTCGCGCAGGGGGGGCTGCTTGACGCGCAGCACGCACAGGCGGTGAAAGAGGTCGCCACGGAACCGCTCGGTCGCCACGGCGGCTTCGAGGTCGACGTGCGTGGCCGAGATGACCCGGACATCGACGGCGACGGATTCGGTACCACCCAGCCGTTCGATCCGGCCTGTTTCCAGGAAGCGCAGCAGACTGGTCTGGCTCTCGAGCGGCATGTCGCCGATTTCATCCAGGAACAGCGTGCCGCCTTGCGCGATCTCGATCCGGCCCGGCTTGCGCTTGGTCGCGCCCGTGAAGGCGCCACGCTCGTAGCCGAACAGTTCGGACATCAGCAGGGTGGGCGGGATGGCCGCACAGTTGACCGCGACGAACGGCTGGTTGGCCCGGCGCGAGGCGCGATGGATGGCCTGCGCGGCGAGTTCCTTGCCGGTGCCGGATTCACCGGAGATCAGTACCGGCGTGTCCCACCGCGACACCTTCTCGATGCTGCGGAACAGCGCCTGCATGGCATTGCATTCGCCGATGATCCCGTGCGGGCGCGTCAGCGGCACGGCTGGTTGCTCGCGGCCCGGCCGCAGGGCTGCCATGCCAACCGCGTGTCCGAGCGTCCGGCTTAGCTCGGCCATGTCGAATGGCGCTGTGTAGTAGTCAATGAAGTACAGGCCGAGCAGCTTGCGCGCGGTGTCTGTCAGCTCGTCGGCGCAGCTGATCGCACCGATCCAGCCGATCTGGCGCGTCGCCAGCCATGGCTCCATCAACTCGAGATCGGTATCGCTGAAGCCGCTCTGGAAATCGAGCAGGCCCGCCGAGAATGGTCCATCGAGCGGCAGCGCGGCCAGGTCCTCGAGGCTGTTCGCGAACACCAGCTTCCAGCCGTGCTGCGACAGATAACGGCACAACGACGCGTCGTGATGCCTGGAGACATACAGCAACGGGCGGTTGACATAGTGACTCATTTTTTCCCCCAGCTTTTTTTGTTTTTCCCGCTGCGCGGCGAGGCGCCATGGACGCCTTTGGCCACGTTGCTCGAGGGAGAAGGGGGATGCTGGAACGCTGGAGGCAAGCCTGCCCGGCGCGGCTGCGCCCGGCCGAACGTCACGACACCAAAGCGCAACCCATGCCGCTTGGTAGTGATCGTGACTAACCCCCGGATTCCGGCTGTTGGATTCGCCGATTCCCGTTTTCCCGCAAGCTTGTTCCCGGCCGGCCTTCCGGACTCACTGCTTACCCCAATAGGCCGCAAACTACGAAAAGAAACCCCGGGACTATGACGTCGTGGTGGCACCCGGCTGTTGCGCCAGATGCCACCACGCGGATTGGATCCGCGCATCACTGCGTCGGTCCATCGCTTATTTGCGGATCGAATTGCCTGGGAGCACTCCGGCGCCGCACGACTGACCCGTCCCTGGAATCAGCCCTTTGACGGGAATATAGTCGTGGATCTCTCAATCTCGCTAAACACCTGATTTTTAAGGATTTTCATTTTGGCGCGTGGAAATTGCGGGATAGAGTCGCAAAAAGTGTTTCGTTGATGAAACCTTGGCGCGATTGATGATCGGCAGGCGCACGGCGTTCGTCCAAGGGCTAGTCCCCATAATTGATTAGCCCATATGCTCGCCATTGCATGTTTTTACCCCCTAACGGGGGCATTCAATACGATCAATGGGTTTCTATGGAATCTTTTCGGCAAAGAAATTTCATAAGACTGATGTCTCTCTTTTGATACTTTGCCGGACGGCTTGTCTTGAGATAAGTCCTGGCCTGTAACCTGCGTCAGGGAGAATCCCGCAGTTGCTGAAACTCATTCTCGATGCCGAACCCATTCCATCGGGAAAATATCGGCTCCAGTCCGTCATTTGGTCTATTTTTCTCACTTGCCCTCGCCTTTACGGATGAGTTCGGAGGGGTAAGGGACGCATTTGCCAGTTTCGGAGTCAAATGGTTGCAATTCTGAAACTGGCTATGCAACCAAATGCGCAACCTGTTTCACAATTGAGCGTCATTTTCCGGCGCAATGCCGGCAATCTGGTCCTTGAGCCAGGTATGAAAACGCAGGATCGCCTTTTCGCGCGGATTGCCTTCGCGCCAGGTCACCCAGTAATGCAGGCTCGATGGAATCCGCGTGGTGCCGATCTGCACGAGTTGTCCGCTGGCGATGTAGTCGTGCGCAAGCTGCGCGCGAGCGGTGGCCACGCCCAGGCCGGCCACGGCCGATTGCAGCATCAGGCCGGCATCCTGGAAGATCGGCCCCCGCACGGGTTCGTCGGGCGGCAGTCCGGCCAGCAGCAGCCAGTCGCGCCACGGCCGGAGCGCGAAACGCAGCATCGGCAGCCTGGGCAGGTCCGCCACGGTGAAGCCCGGATATCGCGCCAGCAGCGCAGGGCTGGCCACGGCGATCACGTAGTCCTCGATGAGGTTGTGGCATTCGAAGCCGGGCAGGTCCACGCGCTGGTGCCAGATGCCGACGTCCACCGCGTAGGGGTCGGGCGGCGAAATCTCCGCATGCAGCCGCAGATGCAGATCGAGCTCGGGCGCCTGTGCGTGCAGGCTCGGCAGCCGGCGGATCAGCCAGGCGTTGGCAAGGTCTGCCATCACACTGACCTGCAGTTGCACCACGGGTGGGCCTGACACACTGCCGGCTTCCCGCAGGGCCGATTCAAGCTGGTCAAGCGCGCCGCGCACCTGTTCGGCCAGGCGCGTGCCGGCGCTGGTCGGCGTCATGCTGAGGCCGGTGCGCTGGAACAGCTTGGTGCCAAGGTTGTTTTCGAGCGCGCGGATGTGGTGGCTGATGGCGCTATGCGTCAGGGCCAGCTCTTCGGCTGCGCGTGTGAAGCTGCGGTGGCGCGTGGCTGCCTCCAGTGCGCGAAGCGCCTGAAGCGGGGGCAGATGGGGGGAGCGCGAGTGACGCGGGGGGCGCGAATCGGTCATGGTCGTCAAATTCTACTCACAATTGCCGCAGGTATCTTTCGCTGGTCTTGCACCATGCCGGTGACGACAATGCATGCATGACTGCATCCACCACCCATCCGGCCACTGACATGGCCTCCCAGCCCAACCATGCGTCTGGCGCGCGCTGGCGCGTGCTGGCGTTCTTCTCGCTCGGCTTCCTGGTCTCTTATGTGTTCCGGGGTGTCAATCTCGGCTTCGCGCCTTACCTGACGCGTGAGCTGGGACTTACCGCGGGCGATCTCGGCTTGCTCACGAGCTTCTATTTCCTCGGGTTTGCTTGCGCCCAGTTGCCGGCTGGCATCCTGCTCGACCGCTTCGGCCCGCGCCGTACCGAGGCCGTGATGCTGATGCTCGCCGTGGCGGGCTCGCTCGTGTTCGCCTGGGCGCCGGGGATGGTCGGGCTTGCTGCCGGGCGGGCGATGATTGGCGTGGGCGTATCGGTCTGCCTGGGCGCCGCGATCCAGGCGCTGTCGATGTGGTTTCCGCTGTCGCGCATGCCATTGCTGAACGGGCTTGTCATGGCCATCGGCGGACTGGGCGCGGTGGTCGTGGGTGCGCCGCTGTCGTGGCTGCTGTCATGGACCGACTGGCGCACCATCAGCGCCGGCATGGCCGTCATATCGTTCGGCATGGCCGCGCTGCTCTGGTTTGGCGTGCCCGACGTGAAGCGCCAGGGCAAGGAGAGCTTTGCCGAACAGTTGCGCGGCACGCGGCAGATCCTGAGTAGCGAACGCTTCTGGCGCGTGGTGCCGCTGACGCTGCTGAACCAGGGCATTTTCCTGGCGGTGCAGACGCTTTGGGTCACCGCGTTCATGCGCGATGTGCAGGATCTGGGGCCCGGCGAGAGCGCGCGTCTGGTGTCGGTGATCGGGTTTGCGATGATGGCCGGTTGCATCGGCGCGGGCTGGGCTGCGCGTCACCTGGAGCGCCGTGGCATCAGCCTGTATGCGCTGGCCGGCACCGGCATGATCGGCTTCATCGTGATCCAGTTGCTGCTGATGGCCCGGCTGCCGTTCATGCCGCTGGGGCTGCTGTGGGCGCTGTACGGTGTGTTCGGGTCTACCGGCATCCTGACGTACGCGCTGCTGGCGCGACGCTTTCCCGACGCGCTGATTGGCCGGGCCACCACCGCCATGACGCTCACCGTGTTCCTGGCCACGTTCGTGTTCCAGGTGGGCATCGGCTTTGTGCTCGATTTCTTCCCATTGAGTGGCGACCATTACCCGGTGTCGGCGCACCTGATGGTGTGGGCCGGGCTGGTGGTGATCCAGGTGCTCGCTGCCATCTGGTACTTGATGGAAAAACGCTCCTGAGCGTTCTCCGGGAGGCGCCGATCTTAACGCCCCTTTGGCGCCTCGAAACTCTTGGGCGCAGCGGCTTTTCCGGCGTCCGGAATTACTCGAAATGGGTTATTGGCGTGCTCCGGCACGCCCGCCATACTCCCCCGCACGGAGCGTCCGTGCGGGGGCATCCGCAGCAAGAAATCATCAAGAAAGGGCCACTGCAGTCCTCATCCTCGCGCGCATCCGCCGCATCACCTGCTGTCGACGCATTGCATTCCCAAGATGTATTTGCCGTAACAACGACGCCTTCGCCCGAAGGCGGAAAACAGTCGGTGTCCTACGAGGGGTCTACATGTTTAGCGGATTTGCAGCCGTCCCCGGCGCAGTCGTGCCGTATTCGTACAACTGGCTCATGGTGGGCCTGTCCTTCCTGATCTCCGCGTGTGGGGCCTACGTGGCGCTGCGATGGTGCCGGGGTATCCGAAAACCGAACGGCCGCCTGGATGTGGATCGCCTGATGTGCGCGAGCGTCGCGCTCGGCGGTGGCGCGGTCTGGGCGATGCACTTCATCGGCATGGTCGCGTATCAGACGCCGACCCATATGGAATTCAGCCTGCTGGTCACGCTGGCTTCGCTTTTGGCCGTGATGGTGTTTGCCGCCGCCGGTCTGGCGAAGGCATCGAGTCCCACGGGTAATCCCCTGAGCAATACGATCAAGGGCGGCGTGCTGACGGGCACTGGCGTGGTAGTGATGCACTACACCGGCATGGCCGCGATTCACACCAACAGCGTGTTCGAGTGGGATCTGTTCATCGTGGCGCTGTCCGCGTTGATCGCCATTGTCGTGTCCGCGGTCGGCCTGTGGCTGGCCACCAACGTGAAGACCGTGGCGCAGCAGATCGGCGCCGCGCTGGTGATGGCCGTGGCGGTCTGCGGGATGCACTACACGGGCATGACGGCGGGCACCATGATCTGCACCGGCCGCACCTACTCGCCGACGCTGCTCGCGCTGGAAGGCGACAACATGGGTTATGCGGTCTTCGCGCTGACAGCCGTGGTGCTGATCTTCATTCTGGTGATCGAGGCGACGCGCAGCGGGTCGCAATCGGTTTCGGTGGCGTCGGCCAGCGGCCGCCATTGATGCGCAACGCGGGCGGGGCATGGCTCCGCTCGGTTGCGCGACTGGTCAGAGCACGATCGGTCGATCGTCGAGTTCGTTGGGGTTGTTGCCGCCACTGGCCGGGAAATGGCGTGTCAGCAGTGTGTGAATCTGCGCGATGGCTTCGAGCACCGGTTCCACCGACACGTTTCGCGCCAAGCCTTGTGCCAGATGGGCGCAGATGTCATGCCAGGCCTCGGGCTTCACGCGTGCGTCGATGCCGCGATCGGCCAGTAGTTCCACCGCATGGTCGGCCAGGTTGATGTACAGCAGCACGCCGGTATGGTCCTCGGTGTTCCACACTTCGAGTGCGCCGAACAGCGTGCGGGCGCGGGCGCGCGGCGTCACGCCGCGCCAGGCCAGCGAGAGGGGCAGATTTGCCTCGATGACGACGCGCACCTCGCCGCGATGATGCTGCTCGCCCGTGTGCACGGCCACCTGGAGCTGGTGCCGTGCCTCGTCGGGAAAGGCCCTGCGCGCGACGCTGTGGCCCGTACCGATATGCCGCAGCGCGCGTTTGAGCGACTGATGAAACGGCGGACGCGGATGGCTGGCCTTTTTCATGATGGTCTCTCCGTTACCAGTTGCCGGATGAGCCGCCGCCGTCGAAGCCGCCGCCGCCACCGCCACTGAAGCCACCGCCGGAGTCGCCTCCGCCGAAGCCCCCTCCACCTCCACCGCCCCAACGGCGGCCGATTTCGTACCCGGTCATGCCGCCGAGCCCCCCGGCGGTGACGTCGGGCCAGCCGCGCCGGCCGGTGACGACATGCGGGCCGCGGCTGTTGCGCAGGATGGCGGACAGGAAGAAGAACACGATGATCGCCAGCGGAAAGAGCACCGGGAGCCAGTCGGCCACGTTCTCGGTGGGCGTCTGGCGCGCGCGGTTGGGCGCGGCCAGTCCTTCCTTGTCGACCAATGCCTGGATGGCGGAAATGCCGGCGGAGAGTCCGCCGTAGAAATCGTTCTGCCGGAAATGGGGAGCCATCACGTCCTGAAGGACGCGATTCGACATGGCATCGGTCAGCGACCCCTGCACGCCACGGCCCACTTCGATGCGCATCCGCCGTAGTCCGGGCGGATTGTCCTTGGCGATCAGCACGATCACGCCATCGTCGATGCCCTTGCGGCCCGCGCGCCAGGCGTCCGCCACGCGGATGCTGTAGGCGTCGATCGTCTCCGGCGCGGTGGTTGGCACCATCAGCACGAAGATCTGGCTGCCGCGCTGCTGCTCGTACTCGGCCAGCACGTTTTCGAGCGAGCTGCGCTGGTCGGCGCTCAGCGTCCCGGTCAGATCGGTCACGCGTTGCGTGAGCGCGGGGACGGCGACGAAGCCGTCCGCCGCCCATGCCGGCAGCGCCAGCATCAGCGCCAGGAACCAGAAGACGACGGCCTTGCGCATCATGATGGTCGCGGTATCAGAACTTCACGGCGGGAGGCGTGGAGATGGACTTCTCGTTCTCCACGGTGAACGACGGCTTGACCGGGTACTTGAAGATCATCGCCGTGAGGTTGGTCGGGAAGCTGCGTGCCAGCACGTTGTAATCCTGCACGGCTGCGATGTAGCGCTGGCGTGCCACCGTGATACGGTTCTCGGTGCCTTCGAGTTGCGATTGCAGGTCGCGGAACGAGGCGTCGGCCTTCAGTTGCGGGTAGTTCTCGGAAACGGCCAGCAGGCGCGACAGCGCGCTGGTCAGTTGCCCCTGGGCCTGCTGGAACCGCGCGAAAGCCTCGGGATCGTTGAGGGTCTCGGGCGTGACCTTGATGCTGGTGGCCTCGGCACGTGCCTTGGTGACGGCCTCGAGCGTCTCGCGTTCGTGTGTGGCGTAGCCTTTGACCGTGGCGACCAGGTTCGGAATCAGATCGGCGCGGCGCTGGTACTGGTTGATGACCTCGCCCCATGCCGCCTTGACGGCTTCGTCCTTGGCCTGGAAGTCGTTGTAGCCGCAGGCGGAGAGCAGGCTTGCCAGCATGGCGATCGCCAGCCAGCGGAACAGGGCGGTGGAAGTGGCAGCGCGCATCTAGGGCTCCGGCAGATGTCAGGGGTCGATAACGTTGAAGTGTAGCGCAGGGTGGTTGCCGTACATCGTCAAAAGCTGTCAAGGCGCCACCCTCCGGCGAGCGGGCAGGGCGCTGGATCGGTATCCGGGCACTTGACCACGCCCGCCGTGCCAGCTAGATTCTCCCCCATGCCGCGCGTATCCAATGCCTCCACGACTCGCATCGCCCTCCAGGGCGCGGGTCAGGCCGCGCGCGCCAAAGCCAAAAAACAGTCGCTCGTCTGACCGGAGCGCACTGTTCCGTCAGATGGGCGACGGAACAGTACCGGTCGAAGGGGCGATCTGCCCGCGTTTGCATTCCCCGTGTCCTGCCGCGTCGCGCTCTGACGGTTTCCGAATCGGTCGATCCGGAGTCCTTTCATGCAGAACACGCAGTCCCATCCTGGTTTTCGCGGCATCTGGCTGCCGCTCGTGACCCCTTTTCACCGTGGCGAAGTCGATTTCGATGCCTTGCAGCGTCTGGTTGGCCACTTCAGCGTCACCGGCATCGCCGGTTTCGTCGTATGTGGCAGCACCGGCGAAGCGGCCGCGCTGGAGGAGCCCGAGCAACTGGCCGTGCTCGATACGGTGCTCGAATGCGCAAACGGGCTACCGGTGATCATGGGTCTGGCCGGCAACCATCTGGGTCATGTGCTGGCACGCCTGGGCCGCTGCAACGAACGGCCGCTGGCGGGCGTGCTGGCCCCGGCGCCGTACTACATCCGTCCGTCGCAGGACGGATTGCGCGACTACTTCCGGCGCCTGGCAGATGCCTCGCGGGCCCCGCTCGTGCTCTATGACATTCCGTACCGAACCGGCACGACGCTGATGCTGGAGACGCTGCTATCGCTGGCTGATCACGGCAATATCGGCGCGATCAAGGATTGCGGCGGCAATGCCCTTAACACGCAGGCGCTGATCGCCGATGGCAGGCTGGCGGTGTTGGCGGGAGAGGATCACCAGCTTCTCGGCACGCTGGCGTTGGGCGGGCAGGGCGCGATCATCGCTTGCGCGCACTTCCATCCGGAGCGGTTCGTGGCGATCTGGCGTGCTGTGTCCGAGGGGCGGCTGGACGAGGCGCGCCGCTTGTTCTACGCATTGATGCCGCTGATCCAGACGCTGTTCGCGGAGCCGAACCCGGGGCCGATCAAGGCGCTGCTGGCGCGTCATGGCTGGTTGCGCGACGAACTGCGCGCGCCGATGACCTGCGCATCGCCGGAACTGGCGAACCAGCTCGCGGCGATGTTCGATGCGATGGATATCGTGAGCGGGGCGGTCAGCCAGCCTTGAAGGCCTTGGCGGCGGCAGCCACCGTCGCCTCGATGATCGCATCGTCATGCTTGGCCGACACGAAGCCGGCCTCGAAGGCCGACGGCGCCAGGTAGACGCCTTCGGCCAGCATTGCATGGAAGAAGCGGTTGAAGCGGCCCACGTCGGCCTTGGTCACCTCGGCAAAGCTGCCGGGCACTTCGTTGGTGAAGTAGATGCCGAACATGCCGCCGATCGCGTCCGCGCAGAACGGTACGCCAGCCTCACGGGCGGCCTTGGTCAGGCCGTCGGCCAGCTTGCGCGTCTGCGTGGCCAGTCGGTCGTAGAAGCCCGGGGCCTGGATCAGGCGCAGCGTGGTCAGGCCGGCGGCCACGGCCAGCGGGTTGCCGGAGAGCGTGCCTGCCTGATAGACGCCACCGAGCGGCGCAAGCTTGGCCATGATGTCGCGCCGGCCGCCGAACGCCGCCGCCGGCATTCCGCCGCCGATCACCTTGCCCAGGCAGGTCATGTCCGGCTTGATGCCGTAGTGCGCCTGCGCGCCGCCAAGCGCCACGCGGAAGCCCGTCATCACCTCGTCGAAGATCAGCACGCTGCCGTGCTCGCTGCACAGGTTGCGCATGGCGGTCAGGAATGCCTCGCTGGCGCGCACCAGGTTCATGTTGCCGGCCACCGGCTCCACGATCACGGCGGCGATCTCGCCCTTGTGGCGCGCGAACGCTTCCTCGAGCTGGGTGACGTTGTTGTACTCCAGCACCATCGTGTGCCGCGTGACATCCGCCGGCACGCCCGCCGACGACGGCGCGTTCTGCGTGGTGTCGGCAAACGTCAGCAGGCCCGAGCCGGCCTTGACCAGCAGGCTGTCGGCATGGCCGTGGTAGCAGCCCTCGAACTTGATGATCAGGTCGCGGCCAGTGAAGCCGCGTGCCAGGCGCAGCGCGCTCATGGTGGCTTCGGTGCCCGACGACACCAGGCGCACCTGCTCGATCGATGGCACGAGCTTGCAGATTTCCTCGGCCATGTCGATTTCGGCCTCGGTCGGCGCGCCGAACGAGAAACTCTGGGTGGCGGTCTCCTGCACGGCGCGCACCACGTCCGGATGCGCGTGGCCGACAATCATCGGGCCCCAGGAGCCGATGTAGTCGATATAGCGCTGGCCGTCGGCATCCCACATATAGGCACCCTCGGCGCGGGTGATAAAGCGCGGCGTGCCGCCCACCGAACGGAAGGCGCGGACGGGCGAGTTGACGCCGCCGGGAATGGTCTGCTGGGCGCGATCGAAAAGCTGCTGGTTACGGGACATGGGAATCTGGCTGAAAAGGATTCAGGAGGAAAAACATGCGTCCGGCCGGGGGCCGCGTCGGCTTCGAAATGCTCAAAATATGAGCAAATCGGGTGAATCGCGTGCCGTTCTGGCGGCATCTGCACGCTAACATGCGCGAACGCAAACGAAACTGGTGTGAACGCGCCGGGGCATGGGTGGCGTCATCGGCGCTGATTCGGTACCATCTGCGCTTGATTTTAATGGAGACTGGCAAGAGCCTGCATATGGAATACAAGACTTGGATGTGCCTGATCTGCGGCTGGATTTACGACGAAGCCGCTGGCGCGCCGGAAGACGGCATCGCCCCGGGTACCAAATGGGAAGACGTGCCCATCAACTGGACCTGTCCGGAATGCGGTGCGCGCAAGGAAGATTTCGAGATGGTGGCGATCTGAAGCGATTCGCCGTAACCGTTTCCCGTCGCGGGAAAGAGACAGTTCGACAGGCCGGGCCGGAAGCCCCGGATTGACGGCCTAACTATGAATTGTCACACTTTGCGGCAAAACTGCACCCCGGTCCGGCCTGCGCACGCAGGCTGAGCGCGGTGGTATGCAGTGACAAGAATAAAAGGGGCCGCCAGGTCAAGGCGGCTTCCAGCAAGGCAGGTGCGAGCAGTCAGAACGCGCCGCCGGACCGGCCGGGTAGCCGGGTTTGTTGATTGGGAAAGTTGAAATCGGGGGCCGCCGGCACGCCATGGGTGATGCCGTGCGGGAGTTCTCAAGTGAATGCCGGCGTCCGTGCTTCTCTGCGGGCAGTCGGTCGCGGGAACAACATGCGGGTCACGCAAACAGAAATAGACAGCAAGTCTGTCGACGGGGTCAGAATCGGTGCCGATGCCGGCGCCGACGAGGCATCTGCGGTGTCGGGCCGCGGGGTGTCGGGCAAGATCCTTGTCATCGACGACTCCAGCACCATCCGCCGCACGGCGGAAATCTTCCTGACGAACGCTGGCTATCAGGTCATGCTGGCCGAGGATGGATTCGAGGCGCTCGCCAAGGTTGGCGACCTGCGCCCGGACGTCATCTTCTGCGACATCTTGATGCCCCGTCTGGACGGCTACCAGACCTGCTCTCTCATCAAGAAGAGCCCACGCTTCCACGCCATTCCCGTGATCATGCTGTCGTCTCGCGACGGCGTGTTCGACCGTTCGCGCGGCAAGCTCGTCGGCGCGCATAACCATCTCGCCAAGCCCTTTTCCCGCGAAGCCCTGCTGCAGGCCGTTCAGTCCTGCCTGACGGGTTGCGTGGCCGACGAGGGTGCGGCCGTGGCGGCCTGAGAACCGACCGCCAGAAGCATCCAGGAACAAGACAATGACCATCAGCAAAATCCTTATCGTCGACGATTCGCCCACCGAAGCCCTGTTCATGTCCGACCTGCTCGGCAAGAAGGGCTTCAAGGTTTCCGTGGCCGGCAACAGCGACCAGGCCATGGCCCGGCTCGAGGCGGACGCTTTCGACCTGATCCTGATGGACGTGGTGATGCCGGGCCAGAACGGCTACCAGGCCACGCGCGCGATCAAGCGCGACGACCGCTTCAAGGACATCCCAGTGATCATGTGCACCAGCAAGGGCCTGGAAACCGACCGGATCTGGGGCATGCGCCAGGGCGCGTCGGACTACGTCGTCAAGCCGGTGGACAGCGAAGAACTGCTGTCGAAGATCGCCGCGCTGGCGAACTGAGCCAGCCAGCCCATCAGCAAGCGGGCAGCGCGCTCCGGCACCACTGCCCCAAGGTTTCACCAACTGGTATCCCCATCATGAACGCGCCGCGCCAAGACCTTCGTGCCCGCCAGACCCGCCTGCAGGATTACCAGGCCATGCTGGCCCGGCGTCTGCGCGACGCGCGCAACCTGCCGGCCGTCGATAGCTACCTGGGTGTGGTGGTGGGCCAGCGCAACTGGCTGCTGCCGTTGCTGGAAACCGGCGAGGTGATCGAGATGCGCCAGCCCGCCGGCGTGCCGCTGACGCAGCCCTGGTATCGCGGTCTCGTCAACGCGCGCGGCAACCTGCTGGGCGTGATCGATTTCGCCATGTTCTGCGGCGACGGCCCCACGCCGGTACAGCCGGGCAGCAAGATCGTAGTCCTGTCGCGTCACGTCGAACGTGCGTGCGGCATCATCGCGACGCGCGTGCTGGGCCTGCGCCATGCGGTGGATCTGACGCCGGCTCAGGGTGACGAACCCGAAGGCTGGCAGGGCTTGCGCTTCGCGGACAAGGAGGGGCGTGGCTGGCAGGTGCTCGATATCGGGCAGTTGCTGGCGTCGCCCGCGTTTCTGCAGGCCGGCCGTACCGTGGCTTGAACAGCGGAATCTGGAAATGAAGCCGTTTCGGAATGAAGCGCAGCGGTTCTGGCCAGGCGCGGGGCCGCAGACCGTACAAGTGGTATGGCAAGGCCCCGCAACGACGCCGGAATCATTCTGAAGCGGTTTCATAATAACGAACGAACAGAGGGTTGCTATGGGTATCAAGAAGATCGGCCTGGGTCGCCGCACCGCAGCCGCGGGCGCTGCCGCAGAAGTGGCGGCGCCGGGTGGCGCCGCGTTTGCGGCGGCCGGCGCGGCCAGACAGCAGGGCGGCCTTGGCCAGACCCCTGTCGAGATGATGTCGGGCTGGCTGACGCGGATGCCGTTCTCGGCGCAGCAGCGCGCGCTGACCGTGGGCGTGGTGGTGTCGCTGTCGGCGCTGCTCGCCTCCGTGTACCTTGATAACCGGCAGGCCAGCAACGGCGCGGCGCAGATCGAGGTGACCGGCGACATGCTGATGCACTCGCAGCGTCTCGGTAAGGCGGTGCCCGTGGCGCTGCTCGGCAACGCCCAGGCGTTCAAGCAGCTGCGCGAGTCGAAAGAGCAGCTGACCACCGACATGCTGGCGCTGCAGAACGGCAGCGACGAGAAGCATGTGCGGGCCACGAGCGGGCCGGGCGAGCCGCTGCTGGAAAAGGCGATGGGCTCGTGGAAGCGTTCCGAGAAGAGCGCCGCCGACGTGCTCGCCCAGCAGGCCATTCTGACGACGATCGGCCAGACGCTGCAGATCTTCAACGCGTCCAACCCCGAACTGCTCGAAGCCGCTGAACAGGTGGCGGCCATCAAGCTGCAGTCGGGCGCCAACACCCGTGAGGTGGCGGCTTCCGCTCAGTTGGTGATGCTGACGCAGCGTCTGGGCAAGAACCTCAACGAGTTCCTCTCGGGCGAAGGCGTCAACCCTGAAACCGCGTTCCTGCTTGGCAAGGACACCAACACCTTCCGCGAAACACTCGACGGCCTGATCAACGGCTCCGAAGCGCTGCGCCTGACCGCCGCGCACGATGCCGAGACGCGCAGCTACCTGCAGCAACTTTCGCAGCGCTTCGACGCGGTGCAGAAGACCACGCAGACGATTCTGCAGAACCTGCCTGGTCTGATCGCCGCCAAGCGCGCCCAGCAGCAGATCTTCAATGACAACGAAGCCCTGCGCGGCGAGTTGTCGGCGTTGCAGTCGGCCTATGCGCAAGATGCGCGCTTCCGCCCCTGGACACTGGGCGCGATGGTTATCTCCGCGCTAGCCACGCTGCTGTGCCTGGCCGGTCTCGCGGCCCTCTACCTGCGCGACTCGCGCGTCCGGGCGCTCGAAGCCGAGGCGCGCGAGCACGAAGCCGAAGCGCGCCGACTCGATGAAAAGCGCAATAACGACGCCACCCAGAAGGCCATTCTGCAGCTGATGAACGAGCTGCAGGACATTGCTGACGGTGACTTGACGCGTCAGGCCACTGTGACCGAGGACATCACCGGCGCCATTGCCGACTCGGTGAACTACACGGTGGAAGAACTGAAGGAACTGGTGGGCCGCGTGCAGCAGACCGCCGGGGACGTGCAGCACGCCTCGACGCAGGTGCAGGAAACCTCGGTGCAACTGGCCACCACGACCGAGCAGCAGTCGCGCCAGATTCGTCAGACCGGCGAATCCGTGGTGGAGATGGCGGACCGCATCACGCAGGTATCACGCGGTGCGGCCGAATCGGCCAACGTGGCACGCGCATCGCTGGCTGCGGCCGAGCAGGGCCAGCACGCCGTGCAGAACGCGATCGCGGGCATGAACGGCATTCGCGAGCAGATCCAGGAAACGTCCAAGCGGATCAAGCGTCTCGGCGAATCGTCGCAGGAGATCGGTGAAATCGTCGAGCTGATCTCGGACATTACCGAACAGACCAACGTGCTGGCACTGAACGCCGCCATCCAGGCGGCTTCCGCAGGCGAAGCCGGCCGCGGCTTCTCGGTGGTGGCGGAAGAAGTGCAGCGTCTGGCCGAACGTTCGGGCGAGGCAACCAAGCAGATCGGCGCGCTGATTCGCACGATTCAGACCGACACTCAGGACGCCGTGCACGCGATGGAGCAGAGCACGCAGGGCGTGGTCGAGGGCGCGCGCCTGTCCGATAACGCGGGTGCCGCACTGGTCGAGATCGGTCGCGTGTCGCGCCAGCTCGCCGAGCTGATCGAACAGATCTCGCAGACCACATCGCACGAAGCAGGCCTGGCCACCAACGTGGCCCGCCACATCGACGGCATCCTGCAGGTGACCGCGCAGACCACCGCCGGCACGCGCCAGACCGCCGCGTCGGTGCGCCAGCTGACCGCACTGACCGAAGAGCTGCGTAACTCGGTATCGCGGTTCAAGATCGCCTGACGGCCGCCCGCAAGGGCGCAACGGAACTGGTCATGTCTTTCAATACCATCCTGTCGAGCGAAGTGGCCGAGACGGCCGCGGCGCAACTGTCATCCACGCCGGAGCCTGCTCCCATTCCGGCGGCGGAGGCACCCGCCGCGCCGCAGCGCGACCTGTCGGTGCTGGCCTGGCTCGCGCCAAGCCTGCGTACCGCGCTCGACGATGCCGCCACCGAACTCGGCCACTACGTGGACGAGATCCAGCAGACGCCGGAGGCGCTGGGCGCGCGCGATACCACTTCGCTGCGGCTGGCCGGCCAGCAACTGCATCAGGCCGCAGGCGCGGTGCATATCGTCGGGCTGCGCGGCGTGGATGCCTATTGCCAGGCGTTGCGCCGCCTGCTCGAGGCCATCGACGCTGGCACGGTGCCCGCCAGCCAGGAAACGCTCGCGGTGTTCCGCACCGGCGTGCAGGCGCTGGCCGAGTACGTCGACGACCTGATGGGCGGCGACGCTGAAGACCCGCTGCGCCTGTACCAGCCCTATGCCACCGCGCTGAACCTGATGAAGGAAGAGCGCGTGCATCCGGCAGACCTGTGGCTCGACGAACTGCAGATGCTGCCGGGTATCGTGCTGCCTACGCTTTCGGCATCGGCTGTCACCCGGGCGCGCCAGCGCTTCGAGGCTGCCTTGCTGCGCGCGCTGCGCCTGCCCGCGCCGTGCCCGGACACGTCCATGCTGCGCGAGGCCTGGTTGCCGCTGCAACTGGCGCTCGACGATGTGCGCAACCAGGAGCAGGAGGCGCGCCGCGCCACCGACACGCCTGATCGCGGTATCTGGCATACGCTGGCCATGGTGTTCCGCGGCCTCGCTCATGGTCTGCTGCCGTCCGACCTGCTGGCCAAGCGTTTCGCCGCACGCACGCACCTGCTGGTGCGCCAGTACCTGCAAGGACAGGTGCGCGTGCCGCAGGCGCTGTTGAACGATGCGATTTTCTTCCTGGTCAGCACCGGGCTGGCCGTCGATGAGTCCGACGACATCGCGACGCCCGCCGTGCAAGTTGCCGTGCAGGTGCTGCGTGCCGATATCGCCCGCAGCCTGCAGGCATATCGTGTCGACCCGGCGCATGTGGTGGCGCGTGCCGACTTCCGCCAGCGCTACTACGGCTGGCTCGATGCCATCGACACCCGCAATCTGCAGCAGGCCGCGCGGTCGATCGAGCGTGCGGCAGGCGAGGATCAGTCCGGCTGGGAACTGGCGCTGGCCTCGCTCGCCGAAGCGGCGCTGCCGCTTGCTCAACCGGCTCTGGAGCAATGCCTGACAGCGGTGGCCGCTCATGCGGGCCGCCGTCCGCCGAACGACGCGCTGGGCCGTGCTGGCGTGGCGCTGTTTCTGTCGCAGGCGCTGGCGATGCCGTGGCGTGTGCATGGCAAGTCAGGTCACGCATCGGCACAGGAATTCGCGCAGCGCTGCGACGCGATGGCTGCCTGCCTGGCCGATCCCGATGCCCAGGCACCGGCCTGGCTCGCCGGGATGGTCGAGGCCGCCAGTGCCCAGGCGCTGCGTGCGGAAGCGGTTGCTCAGTTGCGCGCGCAGCTCGATAGCGGCGAATCATGGCTCGATACGTACGATCGCAACGCGGCGCGTCCTGACGCCAGCGAAGCGCTGGCCGATGCCAGACAGGCATTCGAATCCCTGCTTGCCACGCTCGAGCGCGTGTACGTCAGCGCGGCGATGCGGGATGGCATCGACGAAGCGGCGGAGACAGCGCTGGCAGCGGTGCGGACCGTACTGCGGTGGCTGGAAGTTCTGCCCGGAACCGTCGAGGAAGCGTCGCGCATCGCGATGCTGTCCGATATCGCCGCCGAGCTTGGCGCGGTACATGCCTTTGCCGATCTGCTGGAGTTCGGACGGGCCAAGGCAGAAGTCACTGAAGACGACATCTATGCGGACCTGCAGCATCGCGATCCGGCGCCGCAGGGCGTGCTGGCGGTGGCGCGTGGCGCGGCCATGGATGCGATCCGCGTGGCGGCAGGCGCCGACTCGCCAGAGATCCAGCGCCTGCGTGGCGCGTTGCAGGCAGTCTCCGATCAGGCCGCCATCGACGACGATGCGGCGCTGCGGCGTCAGTCCAGCGAAGCCACCACGCAACTCCATGCATGGCTGGCCGGCAGCGATTCGGCGGCCGAACGGATGATCGTGGCGCTGGCCGATCCGTTGCCGGCGACGGCTGCCGCACCGGCGGCCACCGCGGCGCCGGCCGCCGCGCCGATGCCGGTTGACGCCGATGCGATCGACGCCGAGTTGCTTGAGATTTTCCTCTCCGAGGCCGAAGAGGTGCTCGGGAGTATCGCCGCCGACGTGCAGGGCGGGCTCGATGGACTGCGCGATGCCGATGTGCTGAGCCGCGTGCGTCGCGGCTTCCATACGCTCAAGGGTTCCAGCCGCATGGTTGGCCTGAGCCGCTACGGCGAAGCCGCATGGGCCGTCGAACAGGTCATGAACCTGTGGATCGCCGAAGCACGCGAGCCGCAGCCCGAACTACTCGCGCTGCTGCACCAGGCGCACGATCTGCTGCGCGAATGGGCGCAGGCGTTGCAGCAGGACCCGTCGACCGCACGTGACATCGCCGGACTCGTTGCCGCCGCGCAGCGCGTGCGCGATCCAGGCTCGGCGCCGGCCCACGCTCCCGCTGCCGCTGCCGTTGACGCAACCGCGCTGCTGGACCCGCTCGATGCGCTGCTGGCGCTGTCTGCGGCGCAGCCCGACGCGGCTGCGGAGGAGACCCCGGCCGAGGACAACGTGCTGCAGTTCCGTCTGTCCAGCGGACTCGCCAGCGACGACGACAACTACAAGGTGATTGGCCCAGTCCGGATCGGACTGCCGCTCTACAACGTCTACCTGCAGGAAGCCGACGATCTGCTGCGCCAGTTCGCGACCGATCTGTCCGAGTGGAAGCACGAGGAACATCCTTGTCCGAGCGAGCTTGCGCTGCGCGTGGCTCACACGCTGCAGGGCAGTGCGTCGACGGTGGGCCTGGAGCCGGTGCGCGAGATTGCCGAGGCGCTGGAGCAGCTTCTGCTGCTGCTGGGCCGGCATCCGGTTGCAATGCACCCGGGCGATTTCCGCTTGCTGGAGCAGGCTGTCGAACGGTTGCGCGGCATGCTGCACCAGTTTGCCGCGGGCATCTGGCCTGATGCCGATGCCGCGGTCGTCCGCGACCTGAACGACTTTGGCGAGCGAGCGCTGATGCGCCCGCGCGCAGCGGTGCCGGAGGCCGATGTGTCGGGACAGGAGGGCTCGGTCGCACGATTGTTCGGTCAGTCGCAGCCTGCTGAAGATGCCGATGATGCCGATCTGCCGGAGTTGCCCGAGCCGCACGCGGTGACGAACCTGCCGCCGGTCAAGCTGACGCCGATCACATCGCTCCCGCCGGTCTCGGCGCCAACGCTGACGCCAGTCGGTCCGGCCGACGCCGAGACGCCGGTGCATGATGCGGTGGTGATTTCGTTGCCGGCGCCGCGACATGAGTCGGCAGCCATCGCGCACGTATCGCCGGGTGTTACTGACGCGCAGCAGGTCGATTTGTCGACCGACGCCTCGTCACTCGATCCCGCGCTGGTGGAAATCTTCCTCGAGGAAGCACAAGGCAGCCTGCCCGACCTCGGCAAGATGTTGCGCACCTGGGAATCCACACCTGCCGATGCCCAGCACGGCGGGCTGATCCTGCGCGGGCTGCACACGCTGAAGGGTAGCGCGCGCATGGCTGGCGCGATGGCCCTGGGTCAGGCAGCGCACGAAATGGAAACGCTGCTCGAAGCGAGCGTGCGTGGCCAGCGCATGGCGCCGGAGTTATTCGGCCGCCTCTATGCCTGGTACGACCGCATCCTCGCGCACGTGGACGCGTTGCAGAGTGGCCGTCTGCTGCCGGTGGACGATGCCGATGTGGTCAACGGTCTGATCGCGGCGGAGCCCGAATCCACCGTGCCGGCTGTGCCGGTTACATCGGTGGTGTCGGTGGACGTGACACAGCAGCCCACGCAGGATCTGCTGCCGGCCGCGCCGCAGGCGATGCCGGTGCCGGCAAACCTGCCGACCGATGCCGATCGCCAGCGCGCGCTGGTGCGGGTGCAGGCCCGCGCGCTCGATACGCTGATCAACGATGCGGGTGAAGTGGGTGCGACGCGCGCGCGTCTGGATAGCGAACTGCTGGCGCTGCGCAGCTACCTCGGCGAACTGAACGATAACGTCGCGCGTCTGCGGATGCAGCTTCGCGAGATCGAAATCCAGGCCGAGACGCAGATGGCGTCGCGCATCGCCGACGCGCAGCACAACCAGGAGTTCGACCCGCTCGAGTTCGACCGCTTCACGCGCTTCCAGGAACTGACGCGGATGATGGCCGAGTCGGTGAACGACGTGGCGACCGTGGAGCAGAACTTGCAGCGCGGCTTCGACCGCGCCTCGGGCGACCTGGCCGCACAGGCGCGACTCACGCGTGGCTTGCAGCGTGGGCTGATGCAGGCTCGCATGGTGCAGTTCGATGCGCTGGCCGAGCGCCTCTACCGCGTGGCGCGGCAGTCCGCGACCGAGACTGGCAAGGAAGTGCGCCTGCTGATCAAGGGCGGCACGGTGGAAATCGACCGCTCGGTGCTGGACCGCATGGCTGGCCCGATCGAACACTTGATCCGCAACGCCGTGGTGCACGGCATCGAGCCGGCCGACGCGCGCCGTGCCGCCGGCAAGTCGGCCACGGGCGCGCTGACGCTGGAAGTGCAGCAGGAAGGCAACGAGGTCGTGCTGACGTTCTTCGACGACGGTGGCGGCCTTGACCTTGCTCGCATTCGTCAACGGGCGGTAGCGCGGCACCTGCTGGCGCATGACGAAGATGCCAGCGACGCACGTCTGACCGAGATGATCTTCGCGCCGGGCTTCACGACGGCCGATGCGGTGTCCGAGCTCGCGGGCCGGGGCGTTGGCATGGACGTGGTGCGATCGGAGACGGTGGCGCTGGGTGGCCGTATCACGCTCTCGACGGAAGTCGGGCGGGGCACCAGTTTCACGGTGCATCTGCCGCTGACCACGGCTATCACGCAGGTGCTGCTGGTCTCGCTGGGTGGACGTCTGTACGCCATCCCGAGCGGCATGATCGACCAAGTGCACCAGCTGCGCGAAAAGCCGCTGCTCGACGCCTACAACGCCCGCCGCTTTGGTCCTGCGGGCGCGGATGCGCCGTTCTACTACTTCGGCGCGCTGCTGGAGGAAACCGCGGCGATGGCGTCGGGCCGCAAGTACTCGCCGGTGGTGGTGGTGCGGTCGGGCGCCGAGCGCGTGGCCGTGCACGTGGACGAAGTGATCGGTAACCGCGAAGTGGTGGTGAAGCACATTGGCCCGCATCTGGCTCGCCTGGAAGGCATTGCAGGCGCAACCACGCTGGGCGATGGCGAGATCGTGCTGATCTACAACCCCGTGGTGCTGGCACAGCGGTGGATGCGCGAGCGTGGCGGCGTGGCGCCGTCCGCGCCGGTACACCTGCGGGCGCCGGAGACGATGGGCGCGGTGGCCGAATTTGCAGGCAATGGCGAAGCGGTGCCGGTGGCGGGTCTGATCACGCAGCCGACCGTCATGGTGGTGGACGACTCGCTGACCGTGCGCAAGGCCAGCCAGCGGTTGCTGACGCGTGCCGGCTACCAGGTGGTGCTGGCTCGCGACGGCGTTGACGCATTGCGTCAGCTGCAGGAAGTGATGCCCGATGCGATGCTTGTCGACATCGAGATGCCGAACATGGACGGTTTCGACCTGACGCGCAATGTTCGCGCCGACAGCCGCACGAGCCAGATGCCGCTGGTGATGATCACGTCGCGCACCGCGGAGAAGCACCGTCGCTATGCCGCGGAGATTGGCGTGAACGTGTACCTGGGCAAGCCGTTCAACGAGGATGAATTGCTGCGCACGCTGCGGCAGCTGATCGGCGAGAAGGCCGCTGGAGCAGCCGGGTCGGTGGCGCAGATGCTGGGCGAGTCCTAAGCCGTTCGCTTCGGCCGGTGCCGCTCTCCCGTTCTACGGGAGAGCGGCGCTTCAACCCAAACCTTCGATCTCTCAATCCTTCTTCTGATTCACCATCCGCGCCGGCACCGACAGCGTCAGCGCAGCGCCCACCACCATGCAGACCGCCAGCAGGTACATGCCTGAGTCGGTACTTTGCGTCATGTCCTTGAGCCAGCCCACTGCGTAGGGGCTCAGGAAGCCAGCCAGGTTCCCAAGGGAATTGATCAGCGCGATGCCCGCGGCGGCGCCGGTTCCGGCCAGGAAGGACGTCGGCAGGCTCCAGAACAGCGGCAGCGTGGTCAGGATGCCGATCGTGGCGATCGTCAGGGCCACCATCGCCATGGTCGTGTCGCTGTGCCATTGCACCGACAGCACCAGACCCACCGCGCCGGCCAGCGCCGGAATCGCGATATGCCAGCGCCGCTCGCCGCGACGGTCGGCGCTGCGCGCGAACAGGATCATCCCGACCACCGCGCACCCGTAGGGGATCGCGGTCAGCAGGCCCACATCGAGCGCGCCTTTCACGCCGGTCTGCTTGATGATCGTCGGCAGCCAGAAGCTCACGCCATACAGGCCCATCACGAAGCTGAAGTAGATCGCGCTCATCAGCCACACGCGCGGGCTCGACAGCACCTGGGCCACGGGCGGGTCTTCCTTGTGCTGGTCCTCGTTGGCGATATTCCGCTGGAGCAGCGCCTTCTCGTCATCGGTCAGCCACTTGGCGTGGGTGATGCGGTCGTCGAGATACGCCAGCACCCACAGGCCCACCAGGATCGACGGGATGCCTTCGACCAGGAACATCCATTGCCATCCCGACCAGCCGTTGTGGCCGTCGAACGATTGCATCAGCCAACCGGACAGCGGGCCGCCAATCACGCCGGACAGCGCAATGGCCGTCATGAAGTACGTGGTCGTGCGTCCGCGACGGCTGGCCGGGTACCAGTAGGTCAGGTACAGGATGATGCCCGGGAAGAAGCCCGCTTCCGCCACGCCCAGCAGAAAGCGCAGCACGTAGAACATCATCGGCGTAGTGACGAACATCATCGCCGCCGAGATCAGGCCCCAGGTGATCATGATCCGCGCGATCCAGATGCGCGCCCCCACCTTGTGCAGGATCACGTTGCTCGGCACTTCGAAGATGAAGTAGCCGATGAAGAAGATGCCCGCGCCGAGGCCGTAGATCGTCTCGCTGAACTTGAGGTCGTTGAGCATCTGCAGCTTCGCGAAGCCCACGTTGACGCGGTCCAGATAGGCCACCACGTAACAGAGCAACAGGAAGGGCACCAGGCGCCAGCTCACCTTGCGGTAGGTGGCGTCCTCGAAGCCGGCGTCTTGCGCGCCGGAACTGACTGCGGTCGTTGTCATTGCTGTCTCCTCTTTCGGGTTTTGCTTTGGGATACGACGTTACCGCTGGGTTGGAAAAACGGATCTGGGGCGACTCGGATTCACATCGGATGTGAATCGGGGGCGTGGATCAGACGCAGCGCCCTCCATCGACTTCGATGCAGGTGCCGGTGATGAACGCGGCTTCGTCTGATGCCAGGTACAGGCAGGCGTTGGCCACGTCCTGCGGTGTGGACATGCGACCCATCGGGATCGTGGCCAGGAACTTCGCGCGGTTCTCGGGGGTGTCAGGCAGGCCCATGAACTGTTCGAGCAGGCCGGTGGCGCCAATGACGGGGTTGACGCAGTTGACGCGGATATTGTCGGGGCCAAGTTCGGCGGCCATGGCCTTGCTGGCGACGATGACCGCGCCCTTGCTGCCGTTGTACCAGACCAGCCCGGGGCGGGGGCGAATGCCGGCGGTGGAGGCCACGTTGACGAAATTGCCGCCGCCGCGCTTGCGGAAATGCGGGATGAAGTGATGCGCGGACCAGTAGATGCTCTTGACGTTGACCGCGTAGACGCGATCGAACTCGGCTTCGGTGACTTCCAGGATCGGCTTGTTGCGATGGGTCGTGCCGGCGTTGTTGACCACGCAGTGGACGTCGCCGAACGCGGCCAGCGTCGCATCGCGCATCGCGGCCACGTCATCGCCTTGCGACACGTCGGCACGCACCGCGCGCGCCTGGCCGCCTGCCTCGCGGATGGCCACCGCCACACGTTCGGCGGCTTCCAGGTTCAGGTCGGCCACCATCACGCTGGCGCCTTCGCGCGCGAACGTGTGCGCGATGCCCTCGCCAAAGCCCGAACCACCACCCGTGACTACCGCTACCTTTCCAGACAGTCTGGCCATCGTTTGTCTCCTGTGATTGTGGTCCGGACGCGGTGCATGCCGCGTCTGGTAACCGTCCAGCTATGGATGCTCAGTGGAAGGGGCCTTTGCCCCGCAATGCATTGCCGACCATCATGATGGCCAGCAGGAAGGGCAGGGCGACGTAAAGGCACCAGTGGATGCGATCCCCCAGCGACTCGCCCCATTTGCGTTTGAAGACTTGCAGGCGCGGCATGCCGGACGGGTTCGTGGCGCGCTTGTTTCTCACGTGCCAGGCCATCCAGAAAAAGAAGATGGCGAACGCGACCGACAGGAAATTGATGTTACCCATGTTGAATGGCAATGGTTTTCAGAGTGGTGAATCCGTACAGGGCCTCGAAGCCCTTCTCGCGGCCGTAGCCTGACTGACCGGTGCCGCCGAACGGCAGCTCGACGCCGCCGCCGGCGCCATAGTTGTTGATGAAAACCTGGCCCGCCCGCAGCTTGCGCGCCAGGCGCAACTGCCGACCGCCGTCGCGCGTCCAGACCCCGGCCACGAGGCCGTACGCGGTGCCGTTGGCCAGTTGCAGCGCTTCGTCCTCGGTATCGAACGGCATGGCCGCCAGCAGCGGGCCGAAGACTTCCTCCTGCGCCAGCCGGTGCGTGGCCGGCACGTCGCGGAACAGCATCGGCACCTGGTAGTAGCCGGATTCAGGCGCCTCCGCCACGATCTGGCCCTGCGCCATCACGGAGATGCCGGCGTGCTGCGCGTCGGAGACGAAGTCCCAGACACGCTGCTGCTGCTTGCGGCTGATCAGCGGGCCGCATTCGAGATCGAGTTCCGAGGGGCCCACGCGCAGCGATTCGAAGACGCTGGCGACGCGGTCGAGCAACTCCTCGTAGACCGGCCGTTCCACCAGCAGGCGGCTGCCCGCCGAGCAGGTCTGGCCCGCATTCTGCACGATGCCGTTGACCACCACGGGCAGCAGCGCGTCGAGGTCGGCATCGGCAAAGACGATCTGCGGCGACTTGCCGCCGAGTTCCAGTGTCACCGGCACGTGGTTTTCGGCCGCCAGCTGGGATACGAGCTTGCCGGTTTCGGGCGATCCCGTGAACGAAATATGGTTGATGTCGGGGTGGCGGGCCAGTGCCGCGCCCGCCTCGTGGCCGTAACCGGTGACGATGTTCAGGGCGCCTTCGGGCAGGCCGGCCTCGGCGGCCAGTTCGGCCACGCGCAGCAGCGACAGGCAGGCATCCTCGGCCGGCTTGACCACGCACGCGTTGCCGGCGGCCAGGGCCGCGCCCACGCTGCGGCCGAAGATCTGCAGCGGGTAGTTCCACGGGATGATGTGGCCGGTTACGCCATGCGGTTCGCGCACGGTCAGGACGGTATAGCCGGCCTGATAGGGGATCGTCTGACCATGCAGCTTGTCCGCGGCGCCCGCGTAGAACTCGAAGTAGCGTGCCACCGCCCGTGCGTCGGCACGGGCCTGGCGCAGCGGCTTGCCGGTGTCGCGTGCTTCCAGCGCGGCCAGTTCGTCCTCATGCTCGATCAAGGTGAGCGCCACGCGGTTCAGCAGACGCACGCGATCGGCGGGGGACATCGCGCCCCAGGCGCCGTCGAACGCCCGGCGGGCCGCGTGGACGGCCACGTTGATGTCCGTGGCGTTGCCGCGGGCGATCTCGGCGAAGGGTTGGCCGCTGGACGGGTCGAACACCTTGATGCGCAGGCCGGAGTCCGGGGCGATCAGGCGGTTGGCGACAAAATGCTGGGCGTGCATGCGGGGTCTCCACGGGCTCCTTTATGGAGCCATTGCTGAATTCGGGAATGCCGCATTATCGCGCACCGCGCGGGGCGTGCAAGGCACCCGGATGTCAGCCAGAGGTAAGAAGCAAACCGCTATAATGCCGGCCATCCCAACACACAGGCATTCGGAGAACTCTCATGAGCTTCAACCTCGTCTCCCCGGGCAAGGACCTTCCCAACGATTTCAACGTCATCATCGAGATCTCGGCCCAGAGCGATCCCGTGAAGTACGAGGCCGACAAGGAGACCGGCCTGCTGTTCGTGGACCGCTTCATTGGTACCGGCATGCGCTACCCGGCCAACTACGGCTTCATCCCGCAAACGCTGTCGGGCGACGGCGATCCGGTGGATGTGCTGGTCATCACCCCGTTCCCGATCCTGGCCGGCGCCGTTGTGCGCTGCCGTGCACTGGGCATGCTGAAGATGACCGACGAGTCGGGCGTGGACGCCAAGCTCGTGGCCATCCCCGTGGACAAGCTGTGCCCGGCTACCGCCCACATGAAGGGCCTGTCGGATGTGCCGCAAAATACGCTCGACCAGATCAAGCACTTCTTCGAGAACTACAAGGCACTCGAAGCCGGCAAGTGGGTCAAGGTGGAAGGCTGGGCTGGCATCGAAGAAGCCCACAAGGAAATCAGCGACGGCGTGGCGAACTTCAAGAAGTAATTCGCTGCCTGCCGCGTTATCGAAAAAACCCGCCATCTGGCGGGTTTTTTTGTTGCCGGGGGATGACTCGCTACTCGCGCTACTCGCGCGCGCCCGCGAACGGATTCCGCTCGTTCAACTCGTCCATATAGGCATCGATCCCCTGACGCTCCCGCTCCAGGAAGCGCTCGACCGCGTCGGCGAACGACGGGTGCGCCAGCCAGTGCGCGGAGCGCGTGGCCACTGGCAGGAAGCCGCGCGCCATCTTGTGTTCGCCCTGCGCGCCGCCTTCGAACGTGCCGATGCCTTCGCGGATGCAGAACTCCAGTGGCTGGTAGTAGGCAGTCTCGAAATGCAGGCAGGGATGGTGTTCCAGCGCGCCCCAGTAGCGGCCGTACAGCGTGCTGACCGCCGGATCGGCATCGTAGACCAGCAGTGAGCTGGCGATGTCGCGGCCTTCGCGCTCGGCTATCACCAGCAGCAGGTGCTCGGGCATCGCCGCGCCGATGCGGCGGAAGAAATCGAGGTTCAGGTAGGGCGTGGAGTGGTGATCGCGGTACGTTTGGCGATAGCAGCGGTTGAACAGCTTCCACGCATCGTCGTCGATGTCGGCCCCGCGCAGATGGCGGAACGTGATGCCGGCCTCCGTCACGCGACGGCGCTCGGCGCGGATGTTCTTGCGCTTCTTCTGCGATAGCGTGGCCAGGAACGCGTCAAAGTTCTCGTAGCCCGGATTGGTCCAGTGGAACTGCACGCCGTGGCGCATCATCATCCCGGCCTCGTCCATCAGGTCGGCTTCATGGTCCGACGGAAACAGCACGTGGAGCGACGAGAGCTCGCTCTCCTGGGCCAGCGCCAGCGCGAAGCGCAGCAGCACCCGGCGCGACAGTTCATCCTCGGCCAGCAGCCGCGCGCCACGCACCGGTGTGAACGGAATTGCGGCCAGCCATTTCGGGTAGTAGGGGATGCCGTGCTGGCGGTAGGCATCGGCCCAGGCCCAGTCGAATACGTACTCGCCGTAGGAATGGGATTTGGCGTAGAGCGGCATTGCCGCGGCCAGCCGGTCCCGGCCCGGCTCCTTGCCGTCGGGCACCCACAGCGCCAGGAAGCGCGGCGACCACCCGGTATCGTCCGTGGCGCTGCCGCTGCCGCTGGCGTGCAGCGCCTGCAGGAACGCGTGGCGCAGGAACGGCGTGGGCTCGGCCTGCGCGGCGAGCAGCGCATCCCAGTCGTTGGCGTCGATGTTGGTAAGGTCCTGCACGATTTCCGTGCGGTAGTTGGGGCTGAGGCGCGATTCGCTCATGAATACTGGGGAGGGCGGGGGAGGGCAGGTTGTCCACGGCCAGATGCTGATCGAGTCTACCGGAAACGATGCTGCGGCGCAGGATGCGGGGCAGCACGCGCCGCGTGTGCGTCGTAGAATGCAGGCATCCTCAGCCCCCCAATCCTGGGCCATCCATGACTCACCCGTTCTTCAACCTCTATTCCCACGGCTTCGCGCGCGTGGCCGTGGGCGTGCCCGAGTGCCGCGTGGCCGATCCGGCCTTCAATGCCGAGCAGACGATCCTGCTGGCGCGCCAGGCGGCCGACGGCGGCGCCGTGCTGGTGGCGTTTCCGGAACTGGGCCTGTCGGCTTACACGTGCGATGACCTGTTTCACCAGCGGGCGCTGCTGCGTGAATGCGAACTGGCGCTGCAACGGATCGTGGAGGCGTCGGCCGGGATCAACGCGGCGCTGATCGTCGGCCTGCCGGTACTGGTGGAGCACCAGCTGTTCAACTGCGCAGTGGTTGTGGCGGGCGGCAAGATTCAGGGCGTGGTGCCCAAGACCTATCTGCCCAACTACTGGGAATTCTATGAGGCACGCCAGTTCAGCTCCGCTGACTGCGCGGCCACGCCGCTGGTCTCGCTGCTTGGCGCGGAGGTGCCGTTCGGCGCCGATCTGCTGTTCGAGATCGAGAGCATTCCTTTCTTCCGCTTCCACGCGGAGATCTGCGAGGACGTCTGGGTGCCGATTCCCCCGTCGTCGTTTGCCGCGCTGGCCGGCGCCACCGTGCTCGTGAACCTGTCGGCATCGAATATCGTGATTGGCAAGTCGGGGTATCGCCATCAACTCGTGTCGCAGCAGTCGGCACGCTGCCTGGCCGCGTACCTGTACACGTCCGCCGGCAAGGGCGAATCGACGACCGATCTGGCCTGGGATGGCCAGGCGTTGATCTATGAAAACGGTGAACTGCTGGGCGAATCGGAACGGTTTGCCGACAGTTCCCACCTGCTGTTCGCCGATGTCGACCTCGAGCGGTTGTCGCGCGAGCGGATGCACCAGACGTCGTTTGGTCAGTCCGTGCGCCGCCACCACGAGGAAGTGGAACGCTTCGACACCGTGTCGTTCCACATCGACGTGCCGTCCACGCAGGCCCTGCCGCTGCAGCGCAAGGTGGCGCGCTTCCCGTATGTGCCGTCGGACCCGCGCCAGCGCGATGAGCGCTGCATGGAGGTCTACAACATCCAGGTGCAGGCGCTGGTGCAGCGGCTGTCGTCGAGCAAGATCTCGAAGGTGGTGATCGGCGTCTCGGGCGGGCTCGATTCCACCCATGCCCTGCTGGTGTGCGCCAAGGCGATGGATCGGCTCGGCCTGCCTCGCTCGAACATCCTGGCCTATACGATGCCAGGCTTTGCCACGAGCGACCGCACGCTGCAGCAGGCGCGCGAATTGATGAAACTGGTGGGCTGCACGGCGCGCGAGATCGATATCCGGCCGAGTTGCCTGGCAATGCTCGCGGATCTGGATCATCCGTATTCGCGCGGCGAACCGGTCTACGACGTCACGTTCGAAAACGTGCAGGCCGGTGAGCGCACCAACCATCTGTTCCGGCTGGCGAATCACAACCATGCGATCGTGATCGGCACCGGCGATCTCAGCGAGCTGGCGCTGGGCTGGTGTACCTACGGCGTGGGCGACCACATGTCGCACTACAACGTGAACGCCAGTGTGCCCAAGACGCTGATCAGCCACCTGGTGCGCTGGGTGGCCGAGACCGGGCAGGTGGCCGAGGGCGGCCAGGATGTGCTGCTGGCGGTGCTGGCCACCGACATCAGCCCGGAACTGGTGCCCAGCGGGGCAACCGCCGCCGGGCAGGACAAGGCACCCGAGCAGAAGACCGAGCAGATTATCGGGCCGTACGAGTTGCAGGATTTCAACCTGTATTACACGCTGCGCTTCGGGTTCACGCCGTCGAAGGTGGCATTCCTGGCACTTCATGCCTGGGGTGACGCGGCGCGTGGAACGTGGCCGAACGGACCTCATGTGGCCCGCAACGTCTATCAACTGCCCGAAATCAAGCGCGTCCTCGGTATCTTTGTCGACCGCTTCTTCCGCACCAGCCAGTTCAAGCGCTCCTGTATTCCTAACGCGCCCAAGGTCGGCTCGGGCGGCTCGCTCTCCCCGCGCGGCGACTGGCGCGCGCCGAGCGATGGCGAGTCGGTCGTGTGGATGCGGGATCTCGCGCGGATCCCGGATTGAACCGGCAGAAATCGGGTGCGATTGCGGGCAATGTGGGTCTGCACGCAATCTTCATGTGGTGTTTCGGGCTAGAATCCTTCATCTTTCGACATATTTAGAGACAGAGGCCAGCCATGAAGCAGATTACCGCCATCATCAAACCGTTCAAGCTCGACGAAGTGCGTGAGGCAATGGCCGACGTCGGCGTGACGGGGTTGACGGTGACCGAAGTCAAGGGTTTTGGCCGTCAGAAGGGCCACACCGAGCTCTATCGCGGAGCCGAGTATGTGGTCGACTTCCTTCCGAAGATCAAGATCGAAGTGGTCGTGGCTGAGAACCAGCTCGACACGGTGCTCGACGCCATCGTCAAGGCCGCCCACACCGGCAAGATCGGTGACGGCAAGATCTTCGTGACCGAGATCGAACGCGTGATCCGCATTCGTACCGGCGAGCAGGACGAAGCGGCAGTCTGATCGAGATTGAGATGGCAAAAAGGCCGGCAGATGCCGGCCTTTTGCTTTTGGTCGTGTCGCAGGCTTGCGCTAGCTCGGCAGCTTCCAGCCAAACTGCACCGACACCAGCCGCATTCCCATCGTGACCAGCGCGCCGGCCAGCAGCGCCACCTCCTGGTCGGCACGCAGCCAGGTCAGCCCCACGTAGATCCAGCAGCCGACGAACGAACAGGTGGCATACGGCGAGCGATCGCGCAGGATCATCGGCACCTCGTTGCAGAGCACGTCACGCACCACGCCGCCGAACACCGCCGAGATGATGCCCATCATCACCGCTACGGTCGGCGTCATCTGCGCTACCAGCGCCAGCGACGTGCCAGTGACCGAGAACAATCCGAGCCCGATCGCGTCGGCCACCAGCATGGTGCGGTCCGACGCCACCCGGCTAGCCACGCGCAGAACGAAAGACGCGCCCAACGACATCACGAAGATCAGCAGGACGTAGTACTCGTGATCCACCCAGTAGAAGGGCCGGCGGTCGAGCAACACGTCGCGCAAGGTGCCGCCGCCAAATGCCGTGGCGAACGCGACGACGAAGGTGCCGACCACATCCAGCCGCTGCTTGCGGGCATCGACCACGCCGGAGACGGCGAACGCCAGCACGCCGATCACTTCCATCACGTGCAGGATCAGGGGCAGTCGCCCCATCAGCAAATCGAACGGCAGGTGATATTGCATCCGGTTCTCAGGTCTTGGGCTGGCGCAGCAGGACCATCAGCGCGCCGGCGCCGCCCTGCGATTCGCGTGCCTGGACGAAGGCGATCACTTCTTCCTTCTGGACCAGCCAGCTACGTACCTTGCCCTTGAGCACCGGCAGCTTGTCCGGCGACCCAATGCCTTTGCCGTGAATCACGCGCACGCATCGCACGCCATTGCGCACCGATCGGCGGAGAAAGTTGGCCAGCGCCTCGCGGGCCTCGTCGGAGCGCAGGCCGTGCAGGTCGACCTTGTCCTGCGGCACCCATTCGCCGCGACGCAGCTTCTTGATGACGTCCTCGCCGATGCCGGGACGCCGGAACGACATCGTCTCGTCGACATCGAGCAGGTTCTCGACATCGAATTCATCGGACAGCGACGCCTCGAGCACGGCCTTGTCGTTGAGACGGGTTTGCACCGGCTCCGGGTTCGGCTTCTTCACGGGATGCTCGACGCGGTTGCGGTCGCGCAGGTTGCTGACCTGCCCGATGCTGGTGCGGAACACGTTGGCTTCTTCCTCGGCGCGCCTGGCGGCGGCCTCGGCGGCTTGCCGTTCGGCTTCGCGGCGCTCGGCGTCGGCCTTGAGGCCGTCGCGGACCGTGGCCAGATCGTGCAGGCCCATGCGGTGGGGGGGCTTGGAGGTGGGTTTGGCGCCGTGCGACATGGAGCGATTCTCTAAGGGGGCAGGGGGCTCGGCGTCGATTATAAGGAATCCAATAAGGAATCGGGCCGGTAAAAACCGGCCCGAATCGGTGACGCTAGTGCCTGGTACCCGGGAGCGATTACTTCAGCGCTTCCACATAGCGTTGCGCGTCGAGTGCGGCCATGCAGCCCGTGCCGGCGCTGGTAATGGCCTGGCGGTAGACGTGGTCCTGCACGTCGCCGGCGGCGAACACGCCCGGGATGTTGGTGGCCGTGGCGTCGCCCGACAGGCCGCTCTTGGTCACGATGTAGCCGTTCTTCATCTCGAGCTGGCCTTCGAACAGGTCGGTGTTCGGCTTGTGGCCGATGGCCACGAACACGCCGGCGAGCTTCAGATCCTCGGTCTTGGCGGCGTCCTTGGTGTCGCGGATGCGCAGGCCGGTCACGCCCGACTCATCGCCCAGCACTTCGTCCAGCGTGCTGTCGTAGCGCAGGTCGATCCGGCCTTCCTCCACGCGCTGCATCAGGCGGTCCACCAGGATCGGCTCGGCGCGGAACTTGTCGCGGCGGTGGATCAGCGTGACCTTGCTGGCGATATGGGACAGATAGAGCGCTTCTTCCACGGCCGTGTTGCCGCCACCGATCACGGCCACTTCCTGGTTCTTGTAGAAGAAACCGTCGCAGGTGGCGCAGGCCGAGACGCCGCGGCCCATGAAGGCTTCTTCCGACGGCAGGCCCAGGTACTGGGCGGACGCGCCGGTGGCGATGATCAGGGCGTCGCAGGTGTACTCGCCCGAATCGCCGATCAGGCGGATCGGCTTTTCCGTCAGCTTGGCCGTATGGATGTGATCGAAGATGATTTCCGTGTTGAAGCGTTCGGCGTGCGCCAGGAAGCGCTGCATCAAGTCCGGGCCCTGCACGCCGTTAGGATCGGCGGGCCAGTTTTCCACGTCGGTCGTGGTCATGAGCTGGCCGCCCTGGGCCAGGCCGGTGATCAGCACCGGGTTCAGGTTGGCGCGGGCAGCGTAGACGGCGGCGGTGTAGCCGGCCGGACCAGACCCGAGAATCAGCACTTTTGCGTGTTTTGCGGACATGATGCGTTCCTGTAGGCAGCGCGTGCACCGGCACGGTGGTTGCGCCGGTGTCACTCGAAACCGCCATTATAAGTGGCATGGCGTTTTGCCGACTGTTGCAAATTCCAATGAGGGCGATAGCCCGGCCAAGGTTAAAATGGCCGCCATCGTTCACTTCGTACTCTCGAACCGACCCTGACGCATGGCGCGCGCTACCACGACTACCCGGACCGACCCGTCGGCACTTCCATCGCGTATTGGCAAGCTGCTGGGCGAGGTGCGCTGGTTCCTGCTGCTGGCCGTCACGCTCGGCTTTCTCTGCGTGCTGGCCAGCTACAGCAAGGCCGATCCCGGCTGGTCTCATGCGAGCCAGGTGGCCGACATCCATAACCTTGGCGGCCGTGTGGGCGCCTGGGTGGCCGACGTCCTGTTCTTCATCTTCGGATTCTCGGCCTACTGGTGGAGCGTGTTGCTGATCCGCCGCTGCTGGCGTGGCTGGCGCGATCTGACCGCCGAACTACCCGAGCGCGTGCAGGAGCCGCAGCACAGCACGGTCATCAGCTGGATTGGCTTCGGGCTGACGCTGGTGTCCAGCATGGGCCTGGAGGCGATCCGCATGTATCCGCTGCGCTCGGCCCTGCCGCGCGCGCCCGGTGGCGTGCTGGGTGACCTGCTGGGCGGCTGGCTGCAGCTTGCGCTCGGCTTCTCCGGCGCCACGCTGCTGTTGCTGCTGCTGTTCGCGATCGGCCTGTCCCTGTTCTTCCATTTCTCGTGGCTGTCGGTGGCAGAGCACGTCGGCGCCTTCGTCGAAACCCTGTTCATGGGCATCAAGGCTCGCCGCGAGAACAAGCAAGACCGCATTATCGGCGCTGCTGCCAAGGTGGAGCGCACCGAGACCGTGGAAGTGCAGCGCGTCCGGCAGGAAGAGGCGCCGCCGATTCAGATCGTGCGCCCGCAGGCGGTGCCCAAGCACGAGCGTGTCGAGCGCGAGAAGCAACAACCGCTGTTCGCCGATATCCAGGATTCGGACCTGCCGCCGCTGTCGCTGCTCGACCCGATCCCTGTGCATCAGGAAACGGTCAGCGCCGAAACGCTCGAATACACCTCGCGCCTGATTGAAAAGAAGCTCAAGGACTTCGGCGTGGAGGTCAAGGTCGTGGCCGCCTATCCGGGCCCCGTCATCACGCGCTACGAAATCGAGCCGGCCACCGGCGTCAAGGGCAGCCAGGTGGTCAATCTGGCACGCGATCTGGCGCGTAGCCTGTCGCTGGTGTCGATCCGGGTGGTCGAGACGATACCGGGCAAGAACTACATGGGTCTGGAGCTTCCGAACCCGAAGCGCCAGACCGTGCGCCTGTCGGAGATCCTGGGCTCACAGGTCTACAACGAGAGCGTGTCGCACCTGACCATGGCGCTCGGCAAGGACATCGCCGGCAAGCCGATGGTGGCCGATCTGGCCAGGATGCCGCACTGCATGGTGGCGGGTACCACGGGCTCGGGCAAGTCGGTGGGTATCAACGCGATGATCCTGTCGCTGCTCTACAAGGCCAAGGCAGATCAGGTCCGCCTGATCCTGATCGACCCGAAGATGCTCGAAATGAGTGTCTACGAAGGCATTCCGCATCTGCTCTGCCCGGTGGTCACCGATATGCGCCAGGCCGGCAACGCGCTGAACTGGGCGGTCGGCGAGATGGAGCGCCGCTACAAGCTCATGAGCAAGCTCGGCGTGCGCAATCTGGCCGGCTACAACAAGAAGATCGACGAAGCCGCCGCCAGGGAAGAGAAGATTCCGAACCCGTTCAGCCTGACGCCGGACGCGCCGGAGCCGCTCGACAGGCTGCCGACGATCGTGATCGTGATCGACGAACTGGCCGACCTGATGATGGTGGTCGGCAAGAAGGTCGAGGAATTGATCGCCCGGATCGCCCAGAAGGCGCGCGCGGCTGGCCTGCATCTGGTGCTGGCAACGCAGCGGCCGTCGGTGGACGTGATTACCGGCCTGATCAAGGCCAACGTGCCAACGCGTATCGCATTCCAGGTGAGCAGCAAGATCGACTCGCGCACGATCCTGGACCAGCAGGGCGCCGAGGCACTGCTCGGCATGGGCGACATGCTTTACCTCGCGCCGGGCACCGGTTTGCCGGTGCGTGTCCACGGGGCGTTCGTATCCGATGACGAGGTGCATCGCGTGGTCGAAAAGCTCAAGGAAAGCGGCGAAGCCAACTACATCGAGGGCATTCTCGAAGGCGGTCTGGTCGACGGCGATGGCGCGGGCGACAGCCTGGGCGGCGGCGCCGGGATTGGCGGTGGCGGCGGTGAGGCCGATCCGCTCTACGATCAGGCCGTGGAGGTGGTGATCAAGAATCGCCGCGCATCGATCTCGCTGGTGCAGCGCCATCTGCGCATCGGCTACAACCGCGCGGCGCGCTTGCTCGAGGACATGGAAAAGGCCGGTCTGGTCTCGGCCATGTCGGGCAACGGCAACCGCGACATCCTCGTGCCGGCCGGCGCGGGCGCGCACGACGAATAAGAGGCGCTATCAAAAAGAAGCGAAGCGGTTCTGGCTAGGCGCGCAACGACGCCAGAATCATTTTGACAGCGCTTCTAAGGCGTGAGGAGGATGAAACGCGCCATGGCGCGTTTCACACGGCTTCGGGCCCCTTGCAAGTGACGGTTAATATACCGTTACGCCGCTCACATGCCGCTGCGGAATTCAGGGCGCCGAATCCGGCTCTAACCCGACATCCCGGCCAGCGCCGGGCATCAGCCACTCAAGAAAGGAATCGGATACATGCGATATCGCATTCTTGCTCCCCTGGTTTCCCTGGGCGCCGCACTGGCACTGCTGGCGGCTGCGCCAGTCGCGCAGGCGGCGGCAACCGACCAGTTGCAAAGCTTCGTGACCAGCGTGAAGACGGCTCGCGGCGAGTTCACGCAGCAGCAAATGAAGGGGAAGGGCGCCGATCTCAAGGTAGCCAGCACGTCGAGCGGGACGTTTGTGTTCTCGCGCCCCGGCAAGTTCGCGTGGCGCTATACCAAGCCATACGAGCAACTGCTGCAGGCCGACGGCCAGGTCCTCTACATCTACGACAAGGACCTGAACCAGGTGACCGAGCGCAAGCTCGATGGCGCGCTCGGGTCGAGCCCGGCGGCCATCCTGTTCGGCAGCAATGACCTGTCGAAGAACTTCGACGTGAAGAATGGGGCCACGCGGGATGGCGTGGAATGGCTGGAACTGACGCCGAAGGAAAAGGACACGCAGTTCGAGCGGATCGGCATCGGTTTCAAGGGCGGCAATCTCGAGGCGATGGAGTTGCGTGACGCCTTCGGCAACACGACCATCCTGACTTTCTCGGCGATCCAGAAGAATCCGTCGCTGCCCGCAGATGCATTCCGCTTCACGGTGCCCAAGGGTGCCGATGTGATGAAGCAGTGAGGAGCGCCATGACACACGCCCAAGCATTCCTTTCGTTGCGTCGCCTGGCCGTGCCGGGCGCCACGCTGGCCGCGGCGCTGGTGCTGTCCGCCTGCGCAAGCTCGCAGGCAAGCCGTTTCGACGTCGATGCGTTCCTGCGCGGCTCCGATACGGCGCTGCCCGAAGTGCTCGGTAATCCGGACTTCCTCAAGGCCACGCGCATTCCGCAGACCGATTGCGCAACGATGCTGCAATCGCCTCACAACGGCACCCTGGAAGACCTGCCGGCCAGCAATACGGCGCGGGGTCCTGCATGGCTGCTGCATCCCGCCGACACGCCGGACAAGGTCTGGCTCGTGGTGGGAGAGGCTGGCGGCGAGCGTAGCTGCCACGGTCCGCTGCCTGCCGATGCCATGAAAAAGCTGACCGAGCGCGCCAAGGGCTGACCCGGCGACGCCCCGCCAGCCTTTGGCGCTAGGCCTGTGCCTCACGCGCGTAGCGCAGACGTGGCTTGGGCATGGCCTGCAGTTGTTCGCGGCGGATGCGGATCGCCTCCGCGTCGCCGCGCTTGATCGCCGCGCGCAACTTCAACACGGCTTTGCGGTACTGCTTTTTCTTGCGGATGCGGGTCGTGATGGCCATGGCTACGGTTTCCTCCTGAGGCCGGCACCAGCGCCGGGTGTCCGTCATGGTAGGCCGCACTGGCCGTCCCGATCCCGTCTATCGAAAGAATTCAGATCAGATTGCCATCGCACATAATGCGGCGACGCAGCATCGGCCGCGCCGCCGCGAGCCAGGCGAAGTTCAGAGCAGAAAGCGCCGGTTGTCGTTTTCCGCGTATCGCGGCTCAACCTTGCGGAACTTCAGTTTCGTGCTGCTGCGCAACTTGCGCGCCGCCATCTTGCGCTGCAATTGCCGATGGGCGGAGTGGATCTGGCCAATCGAGCCTTGCGCGTAGGGCTTGCCATCGTTGGCGCCTGCCAGTGCGCCACCCGCCGCCAGCGCGGCATTGTGCGCCGCAGCCGACTTCTTGATCAGTGCGTCAAGCACATGCCGCGCACGGACGGCAGCATGGAGCAGGCCGTCGGCAGGATTGTCGCGCGCCCGCACCGCATCCTGCGGCAGCCGGACATTGCCAGCCACCCGCCGCAGCGCTGCCCGCAGTTCGGCGCCATCGAGCTGGCCTTCCTGCGCGATCCAGACCGCATCGTGGCGCAGCCAGCCTTCCACGTCGGCCAGCCTGCGCAAGAGCGCCTGCATCAGCGTCTGGCCGCCAAAGCGGTGCGAACGACGGATCGCGGCCAGGCCAATACGACGCACCTGCGGATTCTCGTGATCGACCAGATCCGCGATGATGCGGTCTACCTCCTCCTGTGACGTGATCATCTCGGCAAACTGGCCCGCCAGTGAGATCTCTTCCGCGCCGGTGAGCCTGTTCTTGCCCACCAGCCGATTCAACTTGAACATCAGCATTCGGTAACGCAACATACAAATCCCCGATTTTCGCTAGGCCGACCAAGGGTCGGCCGATATCCGCCTGGCCGGCGGCCGCATCGGCGCGATGCGGGCCGCATCCGTCGAAACGCAGGCCATTAGGAAATATCGGCAGATTCGGAGCGAGCTGTAGGGAAGCGGCGCAGTGTCCGCTGCCGCGCGGCAAAGATAGGGTTCGCCCCGAGATCGAATCGGAAGCGTCACAAATAGACTATGTTTCTGCTGCACCCCACAAGACCTTCTTCAACCGAGGAGAGAATATGCAAGCAGACTTCAGGCGGAAACTCCGCCAGATCGCCGGCGTGGCAACGCTGTCCGCGCTTGCACTGAGCGCAGCACCGGCCAGTGCCGACCAAATCGCGGATATCAAGGCCAAGGGCCAACTCGTGTGCGGGGTACTTGGCACGGACGAGCCGTTCAGCTTCGTCGATCCGGCCACCCGCGAGATCGTGGGATACGACGTCGACATGTGCAATGCGGTGGCCAAGAGCCTGGGCGTGAAGCCGGTGCTCAAGCAGATCTCCGTGGCGGCCCGTCTGCCGGAGCTTCAGCAGGGTCACGTGGACCTGCTGGCGGCGTCGCTGACGCACAACAAGGAGCGCGAGTCGCAGATCGATTTCTCGCTGTCGACCTTCATCACCGGACAGAAGGCGATGGTGCGCAAGGAGAGCGGCATCACGACGCTGGGCCAGCTCGACGGCAAGAAGATCCTGACCGTCAAGGGTTCCACCATGGAATCCAACATCGCCGCCAAGATCAAGAATGCCACCGTGGTGTCGTTCGACAACAGCCCGCAGGCGCTGCTGGCGCTGGAGCAGGGCAAGGGTGTGGCGTACGTGAATGACGAGACGTCGCTGGTGAGCAACCTCGTGAAGCTCGGCCCCGCGGCCAAGGACTACACGCTGGTGCCGCAGTACCTGTCGAGCGAGCACCTCGCGCTGGGCATCAGGAAGGGCGAGACCGGGTTCCGCAACCAGGTCAACCAGGTGCTGAGCAAGATGGAAACCGATGGCGACGCGCAAAAGCTCTACGACAAGTGGTTCGGGCCCAACACCAAGATGAAGTTCCCGCCGCGTGCGTTCAAGATCTCTACCGACAAGATCGACTGAGGCTCCAACCCCAGGCCCGGGCCAGGCCAGATGAGTCCGGCTTGATCAACCCGGTCCGATAAACCTCCCCCGGCTGTCCGGCATCGCGCCGGACAGCCACATTCCATGCCCACCTTCAACCTGTCGATGTTGCTGTCGGGGCAGTATCACGAATGGCTGGTCAGCGGGTTCGTGATGTCCCTCAAGCTGTCGGTCATCGCGTTTGCCATATCGTTGCCGCTGGCTATCGTGATCGCCCTGCTGCGGCTTGCGCCGCTGGCGCCCCTGCGGGGATTGGGCCAGGCCTATGTCGAGGCCATCCGCAACGTTCCGCTGCTGGCCCATATGCTGTTCTGGTATTTCGGCGCGCCGCAGCTGCTGCCGTTCGCGATCAAGAGCTGGCTGTACGAGCACAACTACGAGGCCGTCAGCGCGCTGATCGCGCTGGTCCTGTACACCACGGCCTATATGGCGGAGGACATCCGCAGCGGCATTCGCTCCATCCCGAAGGAACAACTGGAAGCCAGTCGCGCGCTTGGTTTCAGCTTTCTGGCGTCGATGCGGCTGGTGGTGTTGCCGCAATCGCTGCGCATCACGGTGCCGCCGCTGGTGAACCAGATCCTGAATCTCTGGAAGAACTCGAGCATCGCGATGGTGATCGGCGTGGCCGAGCTGATGTACCAGGCGCAGCAGGTGGAGAGCGCCACCTTCCGGGGCTTCGAGTCCTTCGCGTTCGCCACGCTGGCGTACCTGACCATATCGATGACGATCACGCTGTTCTCGCTCTGGTATCAACACCGGTTTCCGGTACGGAGCATGTAGCCATGCTCGACGTTCTGCAGAACTACGGACTTTATTTCCTGATCGGGCAGTATCCGAATGGCCCGCTGGGCGGGCTGGCGTTGACCGTGCTGCTGGCGGCATCCGGGCTGGTGCTGGCGTTGCCGGTCGGCATCGTGCTGGGGCTGTGCCGCGTGAGCCCGTTCCGCACGCTGCGCTGGCCCGCCACCGTCCTGATCTACGTCGTGCGCGGCACGCCGCTGCTGATGGTGGTGTTCTGGGCGTACTTTCTGCTGCCTTCGGTGACCGGGCACCGCACGCCGCAGTTCGCGACGATGCTGGTCGCGCTGGTGGTCTTCGACGGGGCCTATCTGGCGGAGATCGTGCGCGCCGGCATCCAGGGGCTGCCGCGCGGGCAGATGGAAAGCGCGCGCTCGCTCGGCTTGTCGTATGCGCAGGCGATGGCGCTGGTCATCCTGCCGCAGGCACTGCGCAATATGCTGCCGTCGCTCGTGAACCAGCTTGTGTCGACGATCAAGGAGACATCGCTCGGCTACATCATCAGCTTGCCGGAGGTCTCGTTCATCGCCGGGCAGATCAGCACGCAGATGCTGACCCAGGCCGCGCAGGTCTACCTGCTGTTGGCATTGAGCTATTTTGTGATGTGCTTCGGATTGACCCGTTGCGCCTATCTGCTCGAGCGCCGGCTCGCGGCACGCAACGCTGTGAAGGTGTAACCATGATCAGCATCGAACATGTCAGCAAGTGGTACGGCGATTATCAGGCGCTGGTCGATATCAACGAATCGGTGGCGAAGGCGGAGGTGGTCGTCGTGTGCGGGCCGTCGGGCTCGGGCAAGTCGACGCTGATCCGCACGCTGAACCGGCTCGAGGCCATCCAGAAGGGGCGGATCGTCGTGAACGGGCAGGACGTGCACGCGCGCAACGTGGACGTCAACGCACTGCGTAGCGGCATCGGCTTCGTCTTCCAGCAGTTCAACCTGTTTCCGCACCTGACGGTGCTGGAGAACTGCACGCTGGCGCCAGTGCGGCTCAAGCGGATGTCGACACAGGAAGCGAAAGATTTTGCGATGAGCCTGCTGGAACGGGTGGGGCTGCCGCACAAGGCGTCGGCCTATCCGGGGCAGTTGTCCGGCGGCCAGCAGCAGCGCGTGGCGATTGCCCGCGCGCTGGCAATGAAGCCACCGGTCATGCTGTTCGACGAACCGACGTCGGCGCTTGACCCCGAAATGGTCAACGAGGTGCTCCAGGTGATGAAGGGGCTCGCGCGCGACGGCATGACGATGGTCTGTGTCACCCACGAAATGGGCTTCGCGCGCGAGGTGGCGGACCGCGTGATCTTCATGGATCAGGGCGAGGTGCTTGAGCGCGCCACGCCGGAGCGCTTCTTCCAGAAGCCCGAGCATCCACGCGCGCAACGCTTCCTGGCCGATATCCGATCGCCTTGGGAGTCGGTTATCGCACCCTGATACCGGCACGCCGGATGGCGTGGGGCGGGCCGCGGCAAGCGGCGCCGATGGTCTACACTGTGGCGTTCGCAAGCCGCTTCCGGCGGCCGCACCAGATTGAGAGGCCCAAGTACCGTGGCGGATTCGCTGTTCTCCGACCCCCCCGACCGTTCCCGAATGCCGCTGGCCGAGCGCCTGCGCCCGCGCAATATCGACGAAGTCATCGGCCAGCAGCACCTGCTCGGCCCAGGCAAGCCGCTGCGCGTGGCGTTCGAGTCGGGTGAGCCGCATTCGATGATCCTCTGGGGCCCGCCCGGCGTGGGCAAGACCACGCTGGCCCGGCTGATGGCCAATGCGTTCGATGCCGAGTTCATTGCGCTGTCGGCCGTGCTGTCGGGAGTCAAGGATATTCGCGAGGCGGTGGAGCGGGCCGAGCAGTTCCGCGCGCATGGCCGGCGCACGCTGGTGTTCGTCGACGAGGTGCATCGCTTCAACAAGAGCCAGCAGGACGCGTTCCTGCCGCACGTGGAAAGCGGGCTGTTCACGTTTATCGGCGCCACCACTGAGAATCCGTCGTTCGAGGTCAATGGCGCCTTGCTGTCTCGGGCGGCCGTCTACGTGCTCAAGAGCCTGAACGAAGACGAACTCAAGCAGCTCGTGCTGCGTGCCAGCGAGGAACTCGGTGGCATTCGCTGGGACGACGAGGCAATGGGGCTGATTGTCGCCTCGGCCGACGGCGATGGCCGCAAGCTGCTCAACAATATCGAGATCGTGGCGCGCGCGGCTCGCAATGCCGGTGTGGATGCGGTGGATACGGCGCTGTTGGGCAGCGCGCTATCGGAAAACCTGCGTCGTTTCGACAAGGGTGGCGACGCGTTCTACGACCAGATCAGCGCCTTGCACAAGTCCGTGCGCGGTTCCGACCCGGATGGCGCGCTGTACTGGTTCTGCCGGATGCTCGATGGTGGCGCCGACCCGCGTTACCTGGCGCGCCGGATCGTGCGGATGGCGTGGGAGGACATCGGCCTGGCCGATCCGCGCGCGGCACGGATCACGCTCGATGCCGCGGAGACCTACGAGCGGCTGGGGTCGCCGGAGGGCGAGCTGGCATTGGCGCAGGCGCTGCTGTACCTGGCCGTGGCGCCAAAGTCGAACGCGGGCTACAACGCGTACAACGCGGCGCGTGCCTTTGTCGCCAAGGACAAGTCGCGGCCCGTGCCCGTGCATCTGCGCAACGCGCCGACAAAACTGATGAAGGAGCTTGGCTACGGCCATGCGTATCGCTATGCGCATGACGAGCCGGAAGCCTACGCGGCGGGCGAGCACTACCTGCCCGACGATCTGCGCAGCCAGGACTGGTACCAGCCCACGCCGCGCGGGCTGGAAGGCAAGATCGGCGACAAGCTGCGGCATCTGCGCGATCTGGACGACGCCTGGCATCGCGAGCAGCGCGGCAAGTCCGGCAAGGACTGAGCTGGGGTCGAAGGGGGTGAACGGGGCGGCGAGCAGGGGCCCGGATAACTCTCAAAGTGTGGAGCAGAAGGCAAAATCCAGCCGGATTTGCTCCCGGCGGGTCGTGCCAGTGCAGTAAAATGTTCCGTTCGCCGGCATGTTGCCGGCACTGCACATGACCAAGCAACATGCTCGACATCCAGCTGCTCCGCAAAGACATCGACGCCGTGGCCCAGCGCCTCGCCACGCGCGGTTTTCAACTCGATGTGGCCCTGTTCCAGGCCCTTGAGGCCGAACGCAAGCAACTGCAGACCCAGACCGAGGATCTGCAGGCGCGCCGCAACAGCCTCTCCAAGCAGATCGGGATGCTCAAGGGCAAGGGCGAAGACGCCTCGGGCCCGATGGCCGAAGTGGCCGGTATCGGCGACACGCTGAAGGCATCCGCCCAGCGCCTGGCCGAGATCCAGGACCAGATCAGCGACGCGATGCTCTCGATCCCGAACCTGCCACACGAAAGCGTGCCGACGGGCAAGGACGAAACCGAGAACGTCGAAGTGCGCCGCGTGGGCACGCCGCGCACGTTCGATTTCGAGATCAAGGATCACGTGGATGTCGGCGCCCGTCTCGGCCTGGATTTCGAGACGGCCACGAAGGTCACTGGCTCGCGCTTCGCCTTCCTGCGGGGTGGCGTGGCACGCATGCATCGCGCGCTGGTCCAGCTCATGGTGGACACGCACACGCTTGAACATGGCTACACCGAGATGTACGTGCCGTACATCGTCAATGCCGCGTCGATGCGTGGTACCGGCCAGCTACCGAAGTTCGAGGACGACCTGTTCAAGGTGCCGCGCAAGGTCGGCGGTGAGGATGGCCAGGACGCTATCGAGAACTTCTACCTGATCCCGACCGCTGAAGTGCCGCTGACCAACGTGGTCCGCGACGCGATCGTTGCCGCGGAAAAACTGCCGCTGCGCTTCGTGGCCCACACACCATGCTTCCGTTCGGAAGCCGGCTCGTACGGCAAGGACACGCGCGGCATGATCCGCCAGCATCAGTTCGACAAGGTCGAGATGGTGCAGGTGGTGCCGTCCGAGCAGTCGATGGACGCGCTCGAGCAGATGACTGGTCACGCCGAGACGATTCTGAAGAAGCTTGAGTTGCCGTTCCGTACCGTCGTGCTGTGCACGGGCGACATGGGCTTCGGCAGCACCAAGACCTACGACATCGAAGTGTGGATTCCGGCGCAGAACACGTACCGCGAAATCAGCTCGTGTTCGAGCATGGGCGACTTCCAGGCGCGCCGCATGCAGGCACGTATGCGCGCCGGACAGGGCAAGCCGGAACTGGTGCACACGCTGAACGGCTCCGGCCTGGCCGTGGGCCGCACGCTGGTGGCGATCCTGGAGAACTACCAGAACGCGGACGGTTCGGTGACGGTGCCGAAGGCGCTGCAACCGTACATGGGCGGCATCACGCGCCTGGAACCGGAAGCGTAAAAATAGTTACAGAAGGGGCTTGCGCTCCGGATATGGATATCCCTATAATCTTGGTTTCGCCGCTAACGCAGCGACGACCAAGTTACCGGAGAGGTGGCAGAGTGGTCGAATGTACCTGACTCGAAATCAGGCGTACCGGCGACGGTACCGTGGGTTCGAATCCCACCCTCTCCGCCATAACAAAAACCTGCTGACGGATTCGACCACCAGCAGACAAAAACAGCGTAGTAAAACTAAGAACCGACGTTTGCGAAAGCAGCGTCGGTTTTGTTTTTTCGCCATGCCCGTTCTCAGCGGCGTGGGCGAACTTCTCACAGAAGTCCGACCAAGATTGTTTCATGCAGAGCTACATATGAAGCAGTCGCATGCTTGTCGGATTCGCGCGAGTTAGCGCACAGGAACAGGAAACACACGCACAAACCGACGCACTGCGAGAAGCGGGCGTCGGTTTTATTTTTGCCGAGAAGAGATCGGGAGGCAGTGCATCAAAGCGCCCTGTTCTCGAGGACATGCTTAAACGATTCGGCCAGGTGATACGGTCGTCGTCTACAAGCTCGACCGCATTGCACGATCGCTTAAGGATCTACTCATCATCATTGAGCGGATCGAAGCAGCAGGCGCTCAGTTCCGCAGCTTGACGGAGCAAATCGACACGCGCTCAACCGCTCACCCAGCAGATCCATCAACTCATCATCCAACGCTGCGGCGAGTTCGGCGATAGTTGGCATTGGCACAGCAGATACTCCAAATGAAAGAAGGCGCCCGCAGGCGCCTCGTTCTTTAGCGATGACTAAAGATCAACCTGCGACGCAACCCGTCGGAATGAAGCTCGTATTCGTGATGCCCGTCGTAGTGCAAGTGTACAGACCGGTTGCCAAACGATTGAACTGGATAGAAACCGGTGCAGTTCCAAGACGACCCGGGGCGGCGATCGTGCACTGAATTGCATTTGTCGCGGCACCCGTATTGTCCGGAGCAGCCACCGCAATCGCGGAGCAGTTGCCAGTCGCGATCTGCAGACCAATTCCAGCAGGCGTAAAGGTAGGCGTACCGTTATCCGGGTTCACTACCATCAGTTCATACGCCGTCTTACCGGCAGCGATATCGGCGTAGGCGGAAGCTGCCTTCGACTTCGCCACATAATCCTGATACGCCGGAATAGCGATAGCCGCCAAGATACCGATGATCGCGACCACGATCATCAGTTCGATCAGCGTAAAGCCCTTCTGTACCCGTCGGATTCCCATCCGTGCTTTTTTCATGAGTGACCCCAGTATGAATTGTTAGGCAGCCAGAGTGCTGCTGGGTCAACAAAGAGCAACTCGCGTGCCAGGGGCAAAAACAGCCTCGCAGCCCGGAAATTGACAAATTTTGTCAGTCAAAGGTAATCAATTTGAGGTACTGGTGACAGAATTTGTCAGTGTCAGGTGCCGTAATTTGTCCATGTAGCCGTCTGGGAGTGACAAAATTTGTCACAATTTGTGACAAAGCCTGCGCGCTGCAGGCCGCCTTCACTCACCATCACTCACCAGCAGCCACAGGTTGCGAAGCACTCGCCGGTAGCCTTGAAACCAGCAACTGGTCGATCTTGTGATGGTCGATGTCGACCACCTCGAACCGGAAGCCCGCGACGGTGATCGCTTCCGACTTCTTCGGGATCCGCTTCAGCGAGTAGATCACCAGGCCGGCTGCTGTATCCACATAGTCTTCGCCAGGCAGCGCGTCGATATCCAGTGCCTTCTTCAGGTCGACCAGCGGCGTCAGGCCGTCGACCAGCCACGAAGATTCATCGCGGCGCACGATCTGTTCGTCTTCGTTCGAGTAGAGGATGTCACCCATCAGCGCGCCGACGATGTCGTCCAGCGTGACGATGCCCACCACCAGCCCGTACTCGTTCATCACCACCGCAAAATTCTCATGCATCTCGCGGAAGCGGGTCAGTGACTCCGAGAGTGTCAACGTGTCCGGGATCACCAGCACGTTCTTGTCATAGTGCTTGCCGATGCTGTCCAATGCTGCGCCGCTTTCATCGGCCAGTAGCAGTTGCAGGATGACCTTCGACTCCATATAGCCCAGCACGTCGTCGATATTCTTGCCGCACACCGGGTATTGGGCGTGCGGTTGCTTGACCAGCTTGCGGCGCAGGCCGTCGGCGGTGTCGTCGAGGGTCAGGAACACCACGTCGTCGCGCTGGGTCATGATGGCCGTGATCGGTTTCGAATCGAGTTCGAACACGTTTTCGATCAGATGCAGTTCGTGCTTGTGCAGCACCCCGGCCTCGGCGCCGGCATCGACCATGGCGGCGATGTCCTCGGTGGTGATCTGGTCGACCGGCTTGGTGGGAATGCCGAACAGCTTGAGCGTGGCATCGGCCGCTGCATTGAACACCCAGACCACGGGCTTGAACAGCTTGAGCAGCGTCAGCATCGGGCCGATCACCTGAACCGCGCACGCCTCAGGGAAGGTCATGGCGATGCGTTTGGGGATCAGGTCCGCGAACTGGATAAACAGCAGCGTGACGATCAGGAACGAGCTGACATTGGCGATGCGCTGTGCCATGCCGGCATCGAGGTACGCACTCAGGAATCCGTAGACGAGATCCGAGACATGCTTCTCACCGAGGATACCGGCCAGGATCGCCACGCTGTTGACGCCGATCTGTACCACGGTGAAGAAGTTGCCGGGCTCCTCCTTGAGCAGCAATACCTTGGTCGCGCGGTGGTCGCCGCGTTCAGACAGGACTTGGAGCTTGGTGCGGCGGGCGGCGGTCAAGGCGATCTCGGAGATCGAAAAGAACGCGCTTACCACCACGAGAAGGGTCAGGATCAGTACGAACATAAGTTATTCACGCGCCGATCTGGGCGTGTTGATATTGGTGCACAGGCGGGGGCCTGTCAATTGTCTGGTAAATGTCTGCCAGTCAGCGCGGGGCAGGATCAAACTGGACGACGGGCGAATCCAGACGATCGTCGAGCGTCGCGGCCAGCGCCGAGGCGGCGGCCGCGAACTGTGTCCGCATATCATCGACCAGGCTCGATTTGCCACGATGGGTGGCGCGCAGCATCTGGATTTCGAACGGCAATTCGGGTTGCACGTCGTGCAGCGCGACATTGGCCGGATTGGCGCTCAACGCGGTGTACTGGTCGAGCAGCGTGACGCCCAGGCCCGCATCCACCAGGGCCAGCGCGAGGGAATAGGTTTGGACCTCGAGCGTCGAATGTGGTTCCAGCGCGTGCCGGGCCAGCGTTTGCCGGACCAGCAGCCCTAGCGAGCTGTCGTCGTCATAGCCGATGAACGGCCGCTCCATCAGCTTGCGGATCGACACGATGCCGCGCCGGCCGCCCGAGGGCAGTGCCTGCGGGCGTGGCACGGCCAGCAGCATTCGCCCGGCGGCCACGGGCTCGCTGGTGATTGCCTCGTGCCTGGGCGGCGAAAAGGCGAAGCCCACGTCGATCTGGTTGGCCAGCAGCGCCTCGACGATCTCGCTCGTATGGTGCGTCAGCACCTGAACCTGGGTTTCCGGATGCCGCGCGCAGAAGCGGCGCACCGCCGGCACCAGCAGCGGGTTGGCCAGGCTTGGCGTGGCGGCCACGCGCAGGCGTCCCGTGCCCTTGTGGCGCAGGCTTTCCGATACGCGCCGCACACGCTCGATCTCACCATATAGCCTTTCGACATCGCCATAGAGCGCAAGCGCTTCCGGCGTCGGCTGCAGCCTGCCGCGCTGGCGATCGAACAGGCGGAAGCCCAGCGACGATTCCGCATGCTGCAGTACGCGGCTGACCACGGGCTGGGACACATGGAGCAGGCGCGCCGCCTCGCTGACGGTACCGGTCAGCATTACGGCACGGAACACTTCAATCTGGCGCAGGCGCATGGTTCTGGTGCGGGGGAATGTTCGCGCTGGTGTTCGTGTTGGTGCGGGAAATGGTGCTCCGCACTACGGGTAGACCCGGGTGGCGGGCCCCTATAGCTTGAGGACATATTCTGGCACGTATTGGCATTGGGCAAGCCGCGCCGGGTGCTCTACGCTCTGGCCCATCGTTTGAACAGGACGCAAGGCAAGCGGATGCGCATAGCGATCGTGGGTGCCGGTGTGGTCGGCATGACCTCCGCGTGGCGGTTGGCCAACGATGGTCACGAAGTCACCGTGGTCGAGCGCCATGATGGTCCGGGCGAGGAAACCAGCTTCGCCAACGGCGGCCAGCTCAGCTACAGCTATGTGGCGCCGCTGGCCGGACCGGGCGTGTTGTCGAAGGTGCCGGGCTGGCTGCTGGATCGCGATTCACCGATGCGCTTCCGGCCATCCATGGACCCGTCGCAATGGCGCTGGCTGCTGGCTTTCGCTCGGGCGTGCAATGCATCGGCAAGCGAGGCCGCCACGCGCAAGCTGCTGCGCCTGTCGTTCTACTCGCGCGATCTGATGCAGGCTTTCGTCGATCGTCCGGACGCGCGGCAGGAGGGCGGTGGTTTCGATTTCGCGCGTAGCGGCAAGCTGATCGTGCACCGTGATGCGGCGGCCTACGAATCGGCCTGCCGCCTGCTCGACTATCAGGCCAGCCTTGGTTGCGAACAGCAGGCATTGGATCGCGATGCCACGGTTGCGCTGGAGCCGGCGTTGGCCGGCATTCGGCAGGGCATCGTCGGTGCGATCCACACGCCGAGCGAGGAAGTGGGCGATTGCCATCGCTTCTGCGTGTCACTGGCCCATCTGTTGCAAGGCAGGCCGGGTGTCACGCTGCGCTTCGGCACGCGTGTGACCGGACTGGTGCGCGCGGGGGATCGCGTGACGGGCCTGCGCACCGATGCGGGTGATATCCGCGCCGATGCGGTGATTGTGTCGGGCGGCATCGGCAGCGTGCCGTTGCTCAAGCCGCTCGGTGTGCGGCCGATGCTGTGGCCGCTGAAGGGGTACAGCATCACGGTGCCGATCAGGCAGGGCGTGCTGGCGCCACGTATCAGCGTGACGGACTTCGCCAACAAGATCGTCTATGCGCGCATCGGCGATACGCTGCGCGTGGCGGGGATGGCGGATATCGTGCGCGGCGGCGTGGTGATCGACCGCGAGCGCGCGCAGACGCTGGTCACGCAGACGCGTGCGGTGTTTGGCGACGTGAGCCATGGCGCGGACCTTGATGCATTGCAGCCGTGGGCCGGCCTGCGTCCGGCCACGCCCACGGGTTTGCCGATGATCGGCGAATCACGCATTCGCGGTCTGTGGCTGAACCTTGGCCACGGCGCGCTGGGTTTCACGCTGGCCATGGGCAGCGCGGGTGTGCTGGCCGATCGGATGGCTGGCCGCAAGCCGGTGGTGGATGCCGAAGATTTCAGTGCAGCGCTCGCATAGTCATTCTCGCGGGCGCACACGGGTTGTGCTGGAAGTCGCAGTTTGAGAGTCGTGCCATTAAATCAAGCCCCAACCAAGGAGCCGAACCATGAAGTCACTGTCTGTCCGTCCGACCCCCGTCACCCGCCTGCTGGCCGCCGCTGCGCTGCTCTGCGCCGCTGCCGGCGCACATGCCGCCGATGGCGATACGCTCAAGAAGATCAAGGACAGCGGTGTGATCTCGCTCGGTTACCGCGAGTCGTCGATTCCGTTCTCGTACTCGGACGGCAAGGAGGTGATGGGTTACTCCCATGACTACCTGCTGGCGATCGTCGACAAGGTGAAGTCGACACTGAACATGCCGAACCTGCAGGTCAAGCTGACGCCGATCACGTCGCAGAACCGCATCCCGCTGATGCAGAACGGCACCATCGACATCGAGTGCGGCAGCACCACGAACAACCTTGAGCGCCAGAAGCAGGTGGCGTTTTCGAACAGCCTGTTCATCTACGGCATCCGGATGCTGACGAAGAAGGATTCGGGCGTCACGGACTTCCCGCAGCTCAAGGACAAGAACGTGGTGACCACGGCTGGCACCACCGGCGAGCGTCTGCTGGTCAAGATGAACGGCGAAGGCATGAACATGAACCTGACCAGCGCCAAGGATCACGGCCAGGCGTTCCTGATTCTCGAGTCCGGTCGCGCTGCTGCGTTCGTGATGGACGAGCCGCTGCTGTACGGCGAGCGCACCAAGGCCAAGAATGCCGCTGAGTGGGTGGTCGCTGGCAAGCCGCTGCAGACCGAGAACTACGCCTGCATGTTCCGCAAGGACGATCCGTCGTTCAAGAAACTGGTGGATGGCGTGGTGGCGGACATCATGACCAGCGGCCGCGGCGAGAAGCTTTACGCGAAGTGGTTCCAGTCGCCGATCCCGCCGCGCAACATCAATATGAATTACCCGCTGTCGCCGGACATGAAGCAACTGTTTGCCGAGCCGAACGACAAGGCATTCCAGTAAGACCGATCAGCAGCTTGTATCGCGATTTGCGCGGGGTGTTCCTTCCGTCTGGTCAATGTTGACATGTTGACGTGGAAGGAGAGGAGAGGGCCGATGCATCCAGAACAACAGCGTGCCGTACAACGGCACATCAGCATCGCGTCCTCTTCTCATTTTTTTCCCGCACGCCGATGACACATCATTGATCCGGCGCGGGCGGCGGCTGTGGCGTCTCGAGCTTGAGCCGGCGTCCCGTCTCAAGCCATGTTTTCAGGCCCGCCACGATCATCGGCCAGCCATTGCGGCCGCCCTGCAGGATCTGTTCGTCAACCGGCTCCCGATGGGTCTCGCTGACGGTCAGGCGTACGGCCTCGTCACCGAGCGCGTCGATTTGCCAGGTGACGATCACTTCCGGTAGTTGCCGAAATGCCTCGAGCCATTCCACGCGCCATGTGACGGACAACCGGTAAGGCGCGTCGGCGGTCAGTACCACGCCCTGCGAATCGACTTGACCATCTTCCATGCGTAGCACGAACGGGCTGTCGACCTTCCAGTCGGATTCGACGCGGCGGCCGAAGAAGTATTGCGTGCTTTGCGTGGGGTCGGTTAGCGCACCCCAGACTTGCTCCGGCGTGGCGGCGATGTAGGTGACGACGATGGTCTGCGGGATAGCCATGTGGAATCTCCTCGATGACGGGTGGAGCAGGGGCCGTCACGGTAACGATGGGGAGAAGGGACACTGTCGCACCGAATGACGGTGGACGGCAAGCAGGTGAGAGTCGGCGGGAGGGCTTGTGGTTCCGGCAACGTTACGTCGTTGTCGAGCCGGAAAGCCTGCTTCCCCGGCCCCTCTCCCGCCTGGCGGAAGAGGGGTGCAAGCCACGTAGCGACTGATTCGGCCGAATCGGCGGAATCAGTTGCCCGCGACGCGCTTTGCGATGTGGTCGAGCGCTTCTTCCACCTGGTCGATCAGGATCAGGCACAGATCGCCGGGCTGCAGATGGCTCAGTGCCGTGTCGATGGCGACGAACTCGCCGCGGATCTCCTCGACATGGCTCGTGCGCTGGGCGCCTTGCAGGCCCTCGCGCAGCAGCGCCAGTACCTCGCCATCCTCGCGGCCGCGCTGGCACTGGTCCTGATACAGCACCACCTCGTCGAACACGCCACCCAGGATCTGCGTCTGCTTGCGGATGTCCTCGTCGCGTCGGTCGCCCGCGCCGCTGATCACCACCACGCGTCGCTTCGACGGCATCGTCTCCACGGCATTGCACAGCGCCTGGATGGCGTCGGGGTTGTGGCCGTAGTCGGCGATCAGCGTGGCACCCTTGAAGTCGAACACGTTGAAGCGGCCCGGGGCCGTCGCGGCGTCGTTGACGAAGGTGGCCAGCGCGCGGCGGATCACCGCCCAGTCGATGCCAAGCGCCCAGGCGGCGGCAATCGACGACATCGCGTTTTCCACCTGGAAGCCGATCGAGCCGTTGCGCGTGAGCGGGATGTCCGCCAGCGGGATGCGCACTTCGGTGTCGCCTTCAGTCGCCACGATCTGGTCGCCCTCGACGAACACCACGCGCCTGCCTTGCGCGCGATGCAGCGCCATCGTCGGCAGACCGGCATCGTGCGCGAAGAACGTCACGGTACCCGGGCAGGCATCGGCCATGCGCGCCACCATCTCATCCGCGGCGTTGAGCACGGCCATCCCGTGCGGTGCCACGTTCTGCACGATCACGCTCTTCAGCACGGCCAGGTCCTCGACGGTGCTGATGTACGACAGGCCCAGGTGATCACCTTCGCCAACGTTGGTCACCACGGCCACGTCGCAGCGGTCGAATGCCAGGCCTTCGCGCAGCAGGCCACCGCGCGCGGTTTCGAACACGGCGGCGTCCACGTCCGGGTGCAGCAGCACGTTGCGCGCGCTGCGCGGGCCGCTGCAGTCACCGGTATCGATGCGTTCGCCCTGGATGTACACGCCGTCGGTACCCGTCATGCCCATACGCAGGCCGTTGGAGGCCAGGATATGGGTGATCAGGCGCACCGTGGTGGTCTTGCCGTTGGTGCCCGAGACCGCAACCACCGGGATGCGGCCATCGTCGCCATCGGCGAACATGGTCGAGATGATGGCTTCGCCGACCGCGCGACCTTTACCGTACGACGGCTGCAGGTGCATGCGCAGGCCCGGCGCGGCATTGACTTCGACGATGCCGCCAGCCTGCTCCTCGAACGGCTTGAGCATCGTTTCACAGACCGCGTCGACGCCGCAGATGTCCAGGCCGACCATTTGCGCGGCCGCCACGGCGCGCGCGGCGATGTCCGGATGCACGTCGTCGGTGACGTCGGTGGCGCTGCCACCGGTCGACAGGTTCGCGTTGTTGCGCAGGACCACGCGGGTGCCCTTGGCCGGCACGGCGTCGGCGCTCAGGCCCTGCTTGGCCAGCGTGGCCAGCGCGATATCGTCGAAGCGGATCTTCGTCAGCGACGTGGCATGACCCTCGCCACGGCGCGGGTCGCGGTTCACTTCTTCCACGAGCTGGCGCACGGTGTGCACGCCGTCGCCAATCACCTGCGGCGGATCGCGGCGGGCGGCGGCCACCAGGTGCTTGCCCACCACGAGCAGGCGGAAGTCATGGCCGGGGATGTAGCGCTCCACGAGCACGTCTGACGAAATATCGGCGGCCACTTCATAGGCCGTCATCACTTCTTCGCGCGTGCGGATGCGCACGGCCACGCCCTTGCCCTGGTTGCCGTCGCGCGGCTTGACCACCACCGGACCGTTGATTTCCTGCGCGGCGGCCCATGCCTCTTCGGCGCTGGAGACCGAGCGGCCCATCGGCACCGGCACGCCTGCCGCGTGCAGCAGGCTCTTGGTGAGTTCCTTGTCTTGCGCGATGGATTCGGACACCGCGCTGGTCATGTCGGTCTCGGCGGCCTGGATGCGGCGCTGCTTGCTGCCCCAGCCAAACTGGACCATCGAGCCCTGCGTCAGACGGCGATACGGAATGCCACGCGCCACGGCGGCGTAGACGATCGAGCCGGTGCTCGGACCCAGGCGCACATCCTCGTCGAGTTCACGCAGGCGATGCAGGGCATCGTCCAGGTCGAAGGGCAGGTCGTCGCGCGCGGCGATGCAAAGCTGCTCGGCCAGATTGAATGCCAGTCGGCCCACTTCCTCTTCGCTGTACTGCACCACCACCTGATAGGTGCCGGGTTCGAGCGTCGGCGCGGTGTTGCTGAACGTCACCGGGCAGCCGGCCGCGGCTTGCAGGCCCAGGGCTGCCACTTCGAGCACATGCGCCATCGAGGGCGATCCTGCCTCATCGTCCGGGCGCAGCGGGCCGATGCCCGGAAAACGCCCGCGCAGGCGGTCTTCGAAACCGGGCAGCTCGGCCAGCCGAAGGGACTTGTCCGAGCACGCCACGATGGCTTCGATGGCTGTGTGACGACACCAGAGGTTCGGGCCACGCAGGGCCCGGATGCGAGAAACTTCCATAGAATCAGTTTTCCGTTTTTCTTTCCGGCTCGCGCATCACGCGCGGCGTCCGGCGCGGCCCATCCACTGGTGTACCTGTTCCACCGTGCTGTCCGTCGAGCCCTCGTCGCACTGCAGTACCAGCAGATCACCCGCCACGAGTTGGGCCAGCGCGGCTTCCACCGCCGCGCGGCGCGCGCCTTCGTCGATGATCTTGGTCACGCGGCGGCCTTCGTACAGGCCCTTCTTGAGCAGCGCGCGCGCCTCGGTCTCGGGGAGTTCGCGCTTGACGCTCTGGTCCTCGCACAGGAACACGCGGTCGAATGTGGCCCCAATCACCTTGCCCTGTTCGATCAGGTCCTCGTCGCGACGCTGCACGCCCGCGCCGAACACGAGCATCCGGCGCTCGGACGGAAAGCGGTCGAGCGCGGCCGCCAGCGCCTCGAGCGCCGGGGCGTTGTGTGCATCGTCCACCACCACGGTGGCGCCATGGTGCTCGAACAGCGTGAAGCGGCCCGGAACATCCACCTGGCCGACGTCGAACGTGACAATGCCGGCACGGATCAGGTCGTTCGAAATACCGAGCGCCCAACCCGTGGCCACGGCGGCCAGCACGTTCTCGATCTGGAATGCCACGCGTCCGGCGTAGGTCAGCGGAATCGCCGACACATCGGTCAGCGCGGTCTCGCTGTTGCCGGTGGCCAGCACCACCTTGCCGTCGCGCACGAACACCGCGCGCTTGCCTGCCGCGCGATGCGTGGCAATGGCCGGCAGGTCGGCGGACAGGCCGAAGAAGATGACATCGCCATCGCACAGCTCGGCCATTTCGACCAGACGCGCGTCGGCGGCGTTGATGACGGCCACACCGGTCTTGAGCACCACATCCACCTGCGTGCGCAGCACGTTGTACATGCGGTCTTCATCTTCGACGTAGAAGTCGCCGATGTGGTCGGGCTTGCCGAAGTTCGTGACCACACCCACCTGGCAGCGGTCATAGGGCAGGCCCTGCGACAGGATCATGCCGCTGTCGTTCTCGAACACGGCGGCTTCCACCGCGCGATTCATCAGAATGCGATGACCGGCATCCCAGCTCGCGCGGTCGCCCCGGCCGCCTTTCTCCACCTGGCGGCGGTCCAGGAACAGGCCGTCGCTGCAGGCCAGACCCGTGTGTTTGCCCGACAGTTGCAGCAGTCGCGCCACGAGCTTGGCCACCACGGTCTTGCCGTTGGTGCCCGTAATGCCCACCACGGGGATGCGGCCGTCGTCCTCCACGTCGTTCCGGCTCGGGAACAGGTGATCGACGATGGCACGGCCCACCGGGCGCGGCTCGCCTTCGGCGGGCTTGATATGCATCAGCAGGCCCGGGCCGGCGTTGACTTCGACAATGGCGCCACGTTGTTCGGCCAGCGGGCGCGAGATGTCCTGCGCGACGAGGTCCACGCCGGCGATGTCGAGACCCACCACGCGCGCGGCCAGCGAGGCATGGGCGGCCACGCTCGGATGCACGCGGTCGGTCACGTCGAACGCGACATTGCCGTTGCGCTGGATAAGCACGGTGCGGCCTTCCGGCGGCACGGCGCTGCCGTCGGCATAGCCCTGGCGCTTCAGTTCCAGGCGTGCGGCCGAATCCAGACGCACGCGGTTCAGCGGATGGTCTTCGGTGCTGCCCCGACGTGGGTCGGAGTTGATCTGCGATTCGATCAGCTCGTCGATCGTCGACTTGCCGTCGCCGACCACCGAGGCGGTTTCGCCCATCGCGACGGCGACAACGCGGCCGCCCACGACCAGCAGGCGGTGCTCGTTGCCGGGTACGAAACGCTCGACGATCACGCCGCTGCCTTCCTCGATGGCCACGGCATAGGCCGTTTCCACCTCCTCGCGGGTCATCAGGTTCGTGAACACGCCACGGCCGTGGTTGCCGTCGTACGGCTTGACCACCACGGGCACGCCGATGTCCTCGGCGGCATCCCAGGCGTCTTCGGCACTTTCGACCATGCGGCCTTCCGGCACAGGCACGCCGCAAGATTCCAGCAGGCTCTTGGTCAGGTCCTTGTCGCGCGAGATCGATTCGCCGATGGCGCTGGTCCGGTCGGTCTCGGCCGTCCAGATGCGACGCTGGCGGGCGCCATAGCCGAGCTGGACGAGGTTGCCGTCCGACAGGCGGATCGACGGAATGTCGCGGTCATCCGCGGCATCGACGATGCAGGCCGTGCTCGGGCCCAGGCAGTGTTCGTCGACCAGGCGGCGCAGGTTGTCCACCGCGGCGGGCACGTCGAAAGGACGGTCCTCGATGGCGGCCATGACCAGGTCACGGGCCGTGAACAGCGCTGCGCGCGTCACTTCCTCGTGCCAGGCGCGGACGATGACCTTGTACACGCCGCGGATCGGGGTCTCGCGGGCCTTGCCGAAGCCGCCCGGCATCCCTGCCAGGTTCTGCAGCTCAAGCGTGACGTGTTCCAGAATGTGGCCCGGCCAGGTGCCTTCCTTCAGACGCATCAGAAAGCCGCCGCGCACCCCCGGGCTGCAGCGGTGTTCGATCAGCGTAGGCAGCCATGCCGACAGGCGCTCATAGAACCCCGGAATCGTGTTGGAGGGGAAATCCTCCAGTTCGCCGATATCGACCCATGCCTCCAGCACCGGCCGATATGTCCACATATTCGGGCCGCGCAGCGACATGACATCGAAAATCTCAATGTCCTTCTTTTTCATTGACTTAGCTTGAGGCAGTGGGCTGAATGCCCGAGAAATGGAAGCCTAACCTTTCGTTAACGTTACGGCGGCTTCAGGGTTGACCCTTGGCTGCCCCGATCTGGCCGGAACGTGTTGTGCAGTGCACCAGGCTCCTCCGCTTGTTTGCGTTATGTATACTTGCGGGCAAAATTGCGGGCCGCCACATGGCGCTCCGCTTAAATTGTTTCAAGTTATGTCCGTCGCTGATCCCTTCGGGACCCATTGCGGACGCGCTTTTCATTCGCTTTTCGCTTCTTGTCTGACGCGCCAACAATGACCCAGTCTTCCCCGTCCGTCCCTCCCAGCCCCGGTTTGCAAGGACCTTGGAGCGCCGAAATCGGCGCCACCCTGCAGCCTGGGGAAAACGTCCTGGCCGGACTGACGCTGGACCTGGACGCAAGGTTGCATTTTACCCAAGGGTGGCTGGTTGTGACGGACCGTCGCCTGATTGCGCGCGCGCCCGGTGAAAAAACCCTCCAGGACTGGGAAATCACGGCCGGCCAGACGCTGGCCCATGGGGACCACGCCGGGGTGGGCACGCTGGAACTGTCGGATGGCCAGCGCCGCCTGGCAAGCTGGCGCTATACGCTTGGTTACAATCCCGACGCATTGAGACTGGCCGACCAGTTCGATACGCGTCGCGACGCCCTGGCAACGGGCCGCGCCCCGGAGCCAGCCGATACCGAGATCTGCCCCACCTGCAAGGCGCCGTTGCCGCCGGGCGAGGAACAGTGCCCGCAATGCAGCCGGGAACTGGAAACGCCCCCGTCGACATGGGCGCTCCTGCGCCTGTGGCGCTTCGCGCGGCCCTACCGCTGGGAACTGCTGGGCGGCTTCGTCCTGCTACTGCTGGGTACCGCCGCCACGCTCGTACCGCCGTACCTGACCATGCCGCTGATGGACAAGGTGCTGATTCCCTACCAGAACGGTGTGCCGATCGATATCGGCCTTGTCAAACTCTACCTGGCCGGCCTGCTGGGCGCCGCCCTGGTCGCCTGGGTGCTGGGCTGGGCACGTACCTACCTGCTGGCCCGGGTGTCGGAGCGGATCAGCGCCGACCTGCGCACCACCACCTACGAACATCTGCTCAAGCTGTCGCTCGAGTATTTCGGCGGCAAGCGCACCGGCGACCTGATGGCGCGCATCGGCTCGGAGAGCGACCGCATCAGCGTATTCCTGTCCTTGCACCTGCTGGACTTCGCCACCGACGTGCTGATGATCGCGATGACGTCCATCATCCTCGTGTCGATCAATCCGTGGCTGGCGCTGGTTACGCTGGTGCCCCTGCCGTTCATCGCGTGGATGATCCATCTGGTGCGCGACCGCCTGCGCCATGGCTTCGAGAAGATCGACCGGATCTGGTCGGAGATCACCAACGTGCTGGCCGATACGATTCCAGGTATCCGGGTGGTGAAGGCCTTCGCGCAGGAAAAGCGCGAAGTGACGCGCTTTCGCGAGGCGAACAAGCACAACCTGGCCATCAATGACCGGGTCAACGCGGTGTGGTCGCTGTTCACGCCGACGGTCACATTCCTGACCGAGGTGGGTCTGCTGGTGGTCTGGATCTTCGGCATCTGGCAGGTCAGCCACGATGCGATCACCGTGGGTGTGCTGGTGGCGTTCCTGACCTATATCAGCCGCTTCTACACGCGTCTGGATTCGATGAGCCGCATCGTCTCGGTGACGCAGAAGGCTGCCGCCGGCGCCAAGCGGATCTTCGATATTCTCGATCACGTGTCGAGCGTGCCGGAGCCGCAGAAGCCGGTGCACATCGACAACGTCCAGGGCGCCATCGAATTGCGCGACCTCGGGTTCCGCTACGGGAACCGTGCCGTGATCCGCGGGTTGAACCTGTCGATCCAGCCGGGCGAGATGATCGGCCTGGTGGGGCATAGCGGCTCGGGCAAGAGCACGCTGGTCAACCTGATCTGCCGTTTCTATGACGTGTCCGAAGGTGCGATCCGCGTGGACGGTGTCGATATCCGCTCGCTGCCGGTTTCGGAGTTCCGCCGCCATATCGGCCTGGTCCTGCAGGAGCCGTTCCTGTTCTTTGGCACGATCGCCGACAATATCGCCTACGGCAAGCCCGACGCGACCCGAGAGGAGATCATCGCGGCCGCCCGTGCCGCCCACGCCCACGAGTTCATTCTGCGCCTGCCGCACGGCTACGATTCGCTGGTGGGAGAACGTGGTCAGGCGTTGTCCGGCGGCGAGCGCCAGCGCATCTCGATCGCCCGCGCGCTGCTGATCAATCCGCGCATCCTGATTCTGGACGAAGCCACCTCGTCGGTGGATACGACGACGGAGAAGGAAATTCAGAAGGCGCTGGACAATCTCGTGCAGGGCCGTACCACGATCGCCATCGCGCACCGCCTCTCCACGCTGCGCAAGGCCGACCGTCTGGTGGTGATGGATCGTGGCCAGATCGTCGAAGTGGGGAATCACGACGAACTGATGGCGCGTGAAGGCGCGTACTACAAGCTGTACCAGGCACAGGCGCGCAACGTGGATACCGACGCCGATACGATCAGCGACGGCGAAGTCGCGGAAGCGAAGGAGGCCGTCGGTGCGCAGTAATCAAACTTCCGAACAGACTCAAGAACAACCGGCCATGCAGACGCCTGACTTCAATCTGAGCCGCAACAGCTTCGGCAAGCTGGTGCTGACGCTGGCCGATGGCCTGTCACACGACGGGGTAGTGCCAGTGCGAGCCTTCCCGATCTCCGCTCCCGACGGCGGCGTTGGCATGATGAGTACGGATGGCCGGGAACTGGCCTGGATTCCGAGCCTCGACGGCCTGCCGGCGCCGATCCGCGAACTGATCGAGGCGGAGCTGGCCGCGCGCGAGTTCATGCCCGAAATCCGGAAGATCGTGGGCGTCTCCACGTATGCCACGCCGAGCGTGTGGACCGTGCAGACCGATCGTGGCCAGACTGACCTGGTGCTGCGTGGCGAGGAGGATATCCGCCGGCTCGTTGGCAATACGCTGCTGATATCCGACAGCCACGGCATCCACTATCTGATTCGAGACCTGATGGCGCTCGACAAGCCCAGCCGCAAGATCATGGACCGGTTCCTCTGACGCTGCCAAGGCCATCGCCCGGCACGGCATGAAAAACGGCACGCAATTGCGTGCCGTTTTCGTTTCCTCATCTGACCGTCGCGCAGTCGCGAAGCGACTCAGTGCAGCAACGTCGATACCTGGTCGTCCTCGTCATCCCAGTCTTCGAGTTCGATCGGCGAGTCCGGCGCCATGTCCCACACCATCGAGTGAAAACGAGGGGTGAACCACTGGCGGAACATCTCCAGCGAGATCTGCTGGGGCCATAGCGAGTCGTCAAACCATTCCCCGAGCATGAACTCGAAGAACGTACGCCAGCGCTTTTCGACCCAGCGCAGCGCGTTCTCAGGTGTATCTGCTACCTCGGGCAACAGGAACACGCTGGCGTCGTCGCGGATGGCCTCGAGCGTCAGCGTGGGCACAGGTTCGGGATCCACCGCCTTGACCCAGTCAAGGAAGGGCTGCTCCGGCACAAGCAGGCAGACGGAGCGATTCACGGTGAAGCGGGGGTGGTCAGACATGGAGGCGATGCGGGGAAGGGGAAACTGCGATGGCCTATTGTAGCGTTCCCCGTCAGCGTGCTGGCACAGACGTTGATCGGTCGTTCTCTTGATGGCCGGCAGAGTGTCCGATGATTGATGGAAATTACGATCTCCTTGGTGTTGGCGGACAGATCAAATCAAGACGTATTCAGCTATCGCTATGAAGTCGACAAGGACGCACCCAGCGCAAGCGCACGTTTTGGTGGCAACGGCAGTTCCAGTGGTAGATCGACAGGGCAGTCCAATGGCAGCAGCCTGGACACTTGGTGCGAGAGCTCCACGTATGGACCACGTATGAAATTGGTCAGGCCGTCATTTATCAGGGCACGCGCTACGTTTGCCTCCAAAGGCATGCGGCGTGGCGCAGTGCTGGATGGGCCCCAGCGGTGACGCGGGCCTTGTGGCGTGTGGTTCGCTAAGTGTTGTTTTTTCGCTGGATCTTGCGTGAATCGGTTCCGATTTTTTAAGTTTTCTGCGAAGAATGCCGTCATCGTTCAGATACGGGGACTGGAGTCGTTTGATGAGTTTTACCTTTCTCCCGCCGGGTGACGCCTTCATGCCGACCATGACAGAGCGTTTCGCCGAAGCGGAAAAAATTGAAGATCGCACAGCGCGTTGGACTGCCCAGGCAGAGATCGCGCTGAACACTGGCGACATGTACCTGGTCGGTCTCGTGCTGTTCAAAGCCATTCAGGAGTTCGGTCCCGAGGCGTTTGCCGCGCACTCGGGCGAACCCCTGGCGCGGCTGCAGCGGCTATGGATGCCTGGCGTGCTTACTTCGCCTGATCAGGCGGAGCGGCTGTACACGCACCTCGGCGTGACGGTCGGCGTGGAACCGTTTCATGCGGCGCGGCTGGCTGGCATGCCTCTGGATGGCGCGTCGATGCACTGACGGCGGGCGCGCCACATCGGCGCGTGATGAATCGTGCAGGCATAAAAAAACCCAACCGGTGACGGTTGGGTTTCATGTTTGGTGGAGCCGGCGGGAATCGAACCCGCGTCCGCAAGCCCTCCACAGAGAGTTCTACATACTTAGTTCTGTCATTTGATTTAACCGGCGCATCGCGGACGAACACGCTCTACGACGGCGAGTCACTAGGTTTTCGTCCTCGGGCCCGTGACACTCCCGAAGCTTATCTGACGTAAATGACCTCGCTGGTTCTTGCGAACCCTAGCCCGTCAGCGAGCCAGTGCGAGGACGGCGGCCCTTAGGCTGCCAGTGCGTAACGTTCGTCGTTAGCAGTTATTGCATTCCCATTGATTAACGAGGTGACGGGTCCTCGGTATGCCCTCCACTGCTTTGTAACCCACGTCGAAACCAGGTCGGCCCCAATGTGCGTCAAAACGCGAAAGAAAACGGATTGTACTCGCTTTCGACGCACCCTGTGTGGTTCGGTTCCTTGGTCAGGAGAATAGTGGTAGCAGCTCCGCGGGATGGCGGATCAGGTAGTCGGCGCCCCAGGTTTCCGGAGGTTCGGCTTCGCCGCAGTAGCCGTATGCCGCGGCGACCGTGGTCATGCCGGCGGCCTGGCCAGCCTGAATGTCGCGCAGGTCGTCGCCGACGTATATGCACCGGCCGGGCGCCACGCCGCTCAATTCTGCCGCTCGCAGCAGCGGTGCGGGGTGTGGCTTGGCGTAAGGGGTGGTGTCACCGCTGACCACGGCCGAGGCGCGTGGCGTCAGGCCGATCGCATTGACCAGTGGCACGGTGAAGCGGGCAATCTTGTTGGTCACGATGCCCCAGCGAATGCCCGTGGACTCCAGTTGTGCCAGCACCTGGTCCATGCCCTCGAACAGGCGCGTATGGACGGCGATATCGGCCTCGTAGTAGTCAAGGAACGCGTCGCGCAAGGCCGGGAATTCGGGATCCTCCGGGCGCTTGCCGAACGCCACGCCGAGCAGGCCACGCGCGCCGTGCGAAGCTACCGGACGAAGCCGTTCGTACGCGACCGGCAACATGCCATGTTTGATGACCAGCCGGTTCGCGGCTGCGGCGAGGTCAGGAGCGGTATCGGCAAGTGTGCCGTCAAGATCGAAGAAAACTGCGTCGAACGTCATCATGGTTCAAGGCTTGCGGAAAGCCATCATGTAATTGACGTCGGTGTCGCGGCCAAGCGAGTAGATCTGCGTCAACGGGTTGTAGGTCATGCCGCGCATCTCGATCATGTCCAGTCCGACATTTCGCGCGAAGCGGGCGAGTTCGGATGGTGTGATGAATTTCTCGTAGTCGTGCGTGCCGCGCGGCAGCATGTTCAATACGTACTCGGCGCCGACGACGGCAAGCAGGTACGCTTTGAGGTTGCGGTTGATGGTCGAGAAGAAGACGTAGCCGCCCGGCTTTGTGAGCATCATGCAGGCGCGCACGATCGACTGGGGGTCAGGCACATGCTCCAGCATTTCCATGCATGTCACCACGTCGACGCTGGCTGGCGCGCGGGCCGCCAGGTCCTCGACGGCGATCTCCTCGTAGGTCACCGCCACGCCCGATTCCAGGCTGTGCAGGTCGGCAACCTTGAGCGCCTTCGTCGACAGGTCGATGCCACGCACGGTAGCGCCCGCGCGGGCCATGCTTTCGGAAAGGATGCCGCCTCCGCAGCCGACGTCGATGACCTGCTTGCCCGACAGGTGCGCAATGTCGTCGATCCAGCCCAGGCGCAGCGGGTTGAGGTCATGCAGCGGCTTGAACTCGCTGTTGGGGTCCCACCAGCGGTGGGCCAGCTCGCTGAACTTGTCGATCTCTTTCGGATCGGCGTTGCGGCTGCTTGGCGTATCGGGAGTGGAATGCAGGGTGGTCGATTGCGACATCATGGGTGCCGGCGAGCGGCAAATCAGGTGAGAAGTCTGCGGCAACTTTACCAAAAAAAAAGCCCAGCTTGCGCTGGGCTTTTTTTCATCGGAGAGGATCCGATTAACGTGCGCTGCGGGTGCCGACCACTTCGACTTCCACGCGACGGTTCGGCTGCTGGCAGGCGATCTGAGCAGTGCGGTTGCCCTTGCACGACTTCGGATCAACCTTCAGCTGACGCTTGCCCTTGCCTTCGGTGTACACGCGGTTGGCTTCAACGCCCTTGCTCACCAGGTAGGCCTTGACCGACTCAGCACGACGGATCGACAGGCGATCGTTGTACTTGTCCGAACCGAACGAATCGGTGTGACCAACAGCGATGATCACTTCCAGGGTGATGCCTTGCAGCTTCGAAACCAGGTCGTCCAGCTTGGCCTTGCCTTCGGGCTTCAGAACAGCCTTGTCGAAGTCGAACAGGGTGTCAGCAGCGAAAGTGACCTTCTCGCTCGACACTACCGGCGGTGCCACCGGGGTCGGGGCCGGAGCCGCAGCAGCCGGAGCCAGCGCGCCATCGCACTGTGCATTGGCCGTTGCCGGGGTCCAGGAGCTGTCGCGCCAGCAGAGCTCGTTCGTGCCATTCTTCCACACGTACTCGCTCGTACCGTTGCCCCAGTTGTCGTTCACTGCCTTCTTTTCATAGGGGACGGACTGGGCTTGAGCGGATGCAGCCATTACTGCGGTAGCTGCAACGAGCGCGAGCTTGGCAAATTTTTTCATATTTCTCCTCTCAGGATGAGATCACCGCAGGGTTACTGCGAGCAAATGGACGAAAACAAGTCATACATTCTTCGGAGTATAACATTCTCGACGTGGAGCATGATCCACTTCGAACAACGTCTGGCTCTTCGCTGGGGAATTGTGCCACAAGGCTCGTTTCCTAAGAAGTAAATATATTCGATTCAACCAAGCGGTTTTGGGCCTGTGGTGTTTGTGCAACATCCGCCTTGCGGTGCCCGCAAAGCCTTGTCCCATATGGGGTTGCCGGGTGAGGGGGTGGTCGCTGAAAGCGCCGTCAAGGGGCAGGAGTGAGGGGTTCCCGCGGGGTCGGGAAGGGGGGTGCGTGCATGATAGAATGCCATGTTCGCCCGATGCCGTATGCCGGTCTCCGTCATGCGGGAATCGGAGTCCCATTTGCCTAAACCCGCCGCATAAACCACGTCGCAATGGATCAATTCGCCAAAGAAACCCTTCCGGTCTCACTGGAAGAGGAAATGCGCCGCTCATACCTGGATTACGCAATGAGCGTAATCGTGGGGCGCGCGCTTCCCGACGTTCGGGACGGCCTGAAACCGGTACACCGGCGCGTGCTGTTTGCGATGCATGAGCTCAACAACGACTGGAACCGGCCGTACAAGAAGTCGGCCCGTATCGTCGGCGATGTGATTGGTAAATATCACCCGCACGGCGATACCGCGGTGTACGACACGATCGTGCGCATGGCGCAGAATTTCTCCCTGCGTTACATGCTGGTCGACGGTCAGGGCAACTTCGGTTCGGTGGACGGAGATAACGCGGCGGCAATGCGTTATACCGAAATCCGCCTGTCGAAGATTGCCCATGAAATGCTTCAGGATATCGACAAGGAAACTGTCGATTTCGAACCGAACTATGACGGTTCGGAGAAAGAGCCTGGCATTTTGCCGGCACGTATTCCGAATCTTCTGATCAATGGTTCGTCGGGTATTGCGGTCGGCATGGCCACCAATATTCCGCCGCATAACCTCAATGAGGTTGTCGATGCCTGTCTGCATCTGCTGCGTAATCCCGATGCCACCGTCGATGAACTGATCGAATTGGTGCCGGCGCCCGATTTTCCGACCGCCGGCATTATCTATGGCATCCAGGGCGTGCGCGAAGGCTACCGCACCGGCCGTGGCCGTGTGGTCATGCGCGCCCGCACGCACTTCGAGGACATCGACCGGGGCCAGCGCCAGGCGATCATCGTTGACGAGCTGCCGTACCAGGTGAACAAGCGGACACTGCTCGAGCGCATTGCCGAGTTGGTGACCGAGAAGAAGGTCGAAGGTATTTCGGACATCCGCGACGAATCTGACAAGTCAGGTATGCGCGTGGTGATCGAACTCAAGCGCAATGAGGTGCCCGAGGTTGTTCTGAACAACCTATATAAGAACACCCAGCTCCAGGACACCTTCGGCATGAACATGGTGGCCCTGGTCGATGGTCAGCCGCGCCTGCTGAACCTGCGCCAGATGCTGGATGCGTTCCTGTCGCACCGGCGCGAGGTGGTCACCCGCCGTACCGTGTTCGAGCTGCGCAAGGCGCGCGAGCGCGGTCATGTGCTGGAAGGCCTGGCCGTGGCGCTGGCCAACATCGACGAGTTCATCGCGATCATCAAGGCTGCGCCGACGCCGCCGATCGCGAAGCAGGAGCTGATGTCGAAGCCCTGGGATTCGGGTCTGGTGCGCGAAATGCTGGCACGTGCCGAAAGCGACACTGCGGGCGGCCGCGCATCGTACCGCCCGGATGGTCTGCCGGCTGTGTTCGGCATGCAGCCGGATGGCCTGTATCGACTGTCCGACGGTCAGGCTCAGGAAATCCTGCAAATGCGCCTGCAACGCCTCACGGGGCTTGAGCAGGACAAGATTGTCCAGGAGTACCGCGAGGTCATGGGCCTGATCGCCGATCTGCTCGACATCCTGGCCCGCCCGGAGCGCATCACGACGATCATCACCGAAGAGCTTGGAGCGATCCGGGCCGAATTCGGTGACGAGCGCCGTTCGCAGATCGAGCTGAACGCGACCGAACTCGATACCGAGGACCTGATCACGCCGCAGGACATGGTCGTGACGCTGTCGCACTCCGGCTATATGAAGAGCCAGCCGATTTCCGAGTACCGCGCGCAGAAGCGTGGTGGGCGCGGCAAGCTGGCGACGGCGACGAAGGAAGACGACTGGATCGACACGCTGTTCGTCGCAAACACGCACGACTACATCCTGTGCTTCTCGAACCGTGGCCGGCTGTACTGGCTGAAGGTCTATGAGGTGCCACAGGGCTCGCGCAATTCGCGTGGACGGCCGATCGTGAACATGTTCCCGCTGGCCGACGGCGAGAAGATCAACGTCATCCTGCCGGTGCGCCAGTTCGATGCCGAGCACTTCATCTTCATGGCCACGGCGCGTGGCACGGTGAAGAAGACCGTGCTGACTGATTTCTCGAATCCGCGCAAGGCGGGCATCATCGCCGTGGATCTCGATGAGGGCGACTTCCTGATCGGCGCCGCCGTGACCGACGGCCAGCACGACGTCATGCTGTTCTCCGACGCCGGCAAGGCCGTGCGATTCGATGAGAACGACGTGCGTCCGATGGGCCGGCAGGCACGCGGTGTCCGCGGCATGAACCTCGATGAAGGTCAGGCCGTGATCGCCATGCTGGTTGCGCCGGCCGAATCCGCGGAAACGGAATCGTCGGTGGCAGAGGGAGACGTGTCTCCAGTGGGCAGCGTCCTGACCGCAACCGAGAATGGTTACGGCAAGCGCACTCCGATCTCCGAATACACTCGACACGGACGTGGCACCAAGGGCATGATTGCGATCCAGACGAGCGAGCGCAATGGCCGCGTGGTGGCTGCGGCGCTGGTTTCGCCCGAAGATGAAATCATGCTGATCACGACCGGCGGCGTGCTGATTCGCACCCGCGTGGCCGAAATCCGCGAGATGGGTCGTGCCACGCAGGGTGTGACGTTGATCAACGTCGACGAGGGCACCAAGCTGTCGGGTCTGCAGCGCATCGTGGAAAGCGACGCGGACAACGGTTCGGGGGCAGAGGAAGGCGAAGCAGCCGATGATGCCGCGGGCGCCACCGATGCCGGAGCCACTGACGCGGGTGCGAATTCGTAATTTGTTGCAACATTGGAACCACGGCCGGAACTCGCCAGACGGCCGTGCGGACTAATCCGGACGTATTTTCCAGGGAGTCATAATGCTCAAAACCTATCGACGTATCGCTGTTCTGGCTGCAGTTGCTCCGATGATGATGCTGGCGCAAGCCGCGCATGCACAGGCGGACGACAAGGATAAGACCGCGGCCATCAAGGAACTGCTGACCGTCATGCAGGCCGACCAGGCTGTGAAGGGTCAGGCCGACAACTGGCAACAGGGCGCGAAGCAGGAAGCGCCGCTGGTGCTGGAGCAGGTGCTGGTTGAGAACAAGACGCTGAACGACAAGCAGAAGCAGGCTGCTGTCGAGAAGCTCAAGAAGAACGGCGCTGTACAGCGCATGGTCGATGGCGCCGGCACGGCCTTCTCGACCGATGCGTTCAAGCAGGACGCCCTCAAGGCTCACTACGACGCCTTCGGCAAGTACTACTCCACGCAGGAAATCAAGGACCTGACCACGTTCCTGAAGTCGCCGACCGGCCAGAAGTTCATGGCTAACCAGGGCAAGGCCACTCAGGAAATCTGGGGTTCGATGATGCAGAAGTACGGCCCGCAGGTTGGCAAGTCGATGCGTGACGCCGCGGAGAAGGAAATCGCCGCCGCTGCGAAGTGATCCGCAAGTGATCGGCGGCTGGCCTGTGGGGCATTCTCCCGGGCTGGTCTGCCGCTCACACCGCCCTTGGCCGGCACCCATGGTGTCCAAGGGGCGTGGGTTTGAGGGATAATGGCTGCTTGGTTCAAACCGGCAGCCATTTTTCCATCTTCCCTCCATGAACGATCCCCAGAATCCCGCCCTCGTCGGCCTGCAACGTTCCCTGGCCGAGCGCGTGTTCAATTTCTCGCCTGGTCCGGCCGCACTGCCGACTGAAGTCCTGCATCAGGCCGCCGAGGAAATGCTGTCGTGGCGCGGCACGGGTGTATCTGTGATGGAGATGAGCCACCGCAGCCGTGAGTTCGAAGGAATTCACAACGAGGCGCTGGCTGACCTGCGCGAACTGCTGCAGGTGCCCAAGAATTTCCGCATCCTGTTCCTGCAAGGTGGTGCGATCGGCGAGAACGGCATCGTACCGCTGAATCTTGCCAGCCGCATCAACGCAGCAAAGCCGAAGACCGATTTCGTCGTCACCGGCACGTGGTCCGTCAAGACCGAGCAGGAAGCGCGTCGCTACAGCGAAGTCAACATCGTGGCTTCGAGCCAGGACCAAAAGTGGCACAAGATCCCGGATGTGGCATCGTGGAAGCTGTCGGACGATGCCGCGTACGTGCACCTGTGCACCAATGAGACGATCGTTGGCACGGAGTTCCAGGAAATCCCCGACATTGGCCAGACCGGCACGCACGACAAGGGCCGCATCGTCGTGGCCGATGCGTCGAGCCACATCCTTTCGCGCCCGATCGACTGGTCGCGCGTGCAGGTGGTCTATGGTGGCGCCCAGAAGAACATCGGCCCGGCCGGTGTGACGATCGTCATCGTGCGCGAAGACCTGATCGGTTTCGCGCATCCGCTGTGCCCGTCGGCGTTCAACTGGCGCCTCGTGGCCGAATATGATTCGATGTACAACACGCCGCCCACCTATGCGATCTACATCGCCGGGCTCGTGTTCAAGTGGCTCAAGGCTCAGGGTGGTGTGCCCGCGATCGAGCAGCGCAATATCGCCAAGGCGCGCGCGCTGTACGACTTCCTGGACCAGAGCGACTTCTACCGTAACGAAATCGACCCCAGCTGCCGCTCGCGCATGAACGTACCGTTCTTCCTGCGCGACGAATCGCGCAACGAAGCGTTCCTGACCCAGGCGCGTGCGAACGGCCTGGTACAGCTCAAGGGCCACAAGTCCGTGGGCGGAATGCGTGCAAGCATCTACAACGCGATGCCGCTCGAGGGTGTTACCGCGCTGATCGAATTCATGCGCGAATTCGAGCGTACCGCCGCCTGACGGCGGTCAAAGCGTCGCGCCGCGCACAGCCATGCGCGCGGCGTGGCTTCGCCCCAGACTTTCCGAGGCCGCCTTTTCGCGCGGCCCGCCAGGCCTTGATATGACAGAGCAAGACAAGTCCCCCGCCGCCGATGCCCCCGCACAGGAAGCCGGGCGCCAGGACGCTCCTGGACCCAGCGCGCAGGAGCAGGCGTTGTCGGCCGATCTGGCGCCGTTGCGCACCCAGATCGACACCGTCGACCGTGAACTGCTGGCGCTGCTCAATCGTCGCGCCCAGCTCGCCCTCGACGTGGGCGAGGTCAAGAAGAAGTACGGCGCCCCGGTATTTCGTCCCGAACGCGAGTTGCAGGTGATCCGCAAGGTGCAGGGCGCCAATCCCGGACCGCTGCTCGACGAAAGCGTGGCATCGATTTGGCGCGAGGTGATGTCCGCGTGCCGCGGCCTGGAAAAGCCGCTCGAGATCGCCTTCCTGGGCCCGGCCGGAACGTTCTCCGAGCAGGCGCTCTACGCGCACTTCGGCCACGAGGTGACGGGCGTGCCGTGCCCCAGCATTGACGAGGTGTTCCGTGCCGTGGAGGCTGGTACCGTCGAGTACGGCGTGGTGCCGGTAGAGAACTCGACTGAGGGCGCGGTGTCGCGCACGCTCGATCTGTTCCTGCAGACGTCGCTCAAGATCAGCGGCGAGATCGCGCTGAAGGTCCACCACAATCTCATGGCTTCCACGCCGGACATGAAGGGTGTGACCGTCGTGCGTGCCCATGCGCAGGCGCTGGCGCAGTGCCAGAACTGGCTGTCCGCGAACTATCCGCATCTGGAGCGCCAGGCCGTGTCCAGCAATGCCGAAGCCGCACGCATGGCCAGTGAGGACCCTACCGTTGCGGCGATTGCCGGTGAAACGGCGGCCAATCGCTATCACCTGCACATTATCCGTTCGCACATCCAGGACGATCCGCACAATCGCACCCGTTTCGCGGTGATCGGCCGCTATGAGACGGAGCCTTCTGGCAGCGATCAGACCTCGTTGATCCTGTCGGTGCCGAACAAGGCGGGCGCCGTGTATCAACTGCTGGCACCACTGGCCGAGAACGGCGTATCGATGTGCAGGTTTGAATCGCGCCCGGCGCGCAGTGGCGCGTGGGAATACTACTTCTACGTGGATGTGGAAGGCCATCAGCATGAACCGGCCGTGACGCGCGCGATCGAGATGCTGCGTCGCAATGCCGCGTACCTGAAGGTCCTGGGTTCGTATCCATCCAGCAAATAACGGCAGCGAGGAGACAGACATGGCAGGGCAGGACAACGCGGCTGACTACTTTGGTCCGTCCTATGTGCGCAAGATCTCGCCGTATATCGCGGGCAAGCCGATCTCGGAAGTGGCTCGCGAGTTCGGACTCGACGAGGCAAGAATCGTCAAGCTGGCGTCGAACGAGAACCCGCTCGGCATGCCCGCCTCGGCAAAAGCGGCTATCGCCGCCGCGACGGAGGATCTGGGGCGCTATCCGGACAGCAACGGCTTCGAACTGAAGGCGAAACTGTCAGAAAAATACGATGTGCCGGCCGAGTGGCTGACGCTTGGCAACGGTAGCAACGACATTCTGGAACTGGCCGCGCATGCATTGGTGCGCAATGGCGAGTCGATCGTCTACGCCGAGTACTCGTTTGCGGTCTACGCGCTGGCTACGCAGGAAGTTGGCGCGCGCGCCATCGAGGTCAAGTCGCGCGCGTATGGTCATGATCTCGATGCGATGGCTGCGGCGATTGCGCCCGACACCAAGCTCGTCTTCATCGCCAACCCGAACAATCCGACTGGCACATTCGTGTCCGCCGCCGAGATCGAGGCTTTCTTGGCCAAGGTGCCGCCGCATGTGGTGGTTGTGCTGGACGAGGCCTACAACGAGTATCTCGATGCGGGCCAGCAGTACGAATCGGTTGCCTGGGTGCGCAAGTATCCGAACCTGATGGTGTCGCGGACGTTCTCGAAGGCCTATGGGCTGGCGGGGCTGCGGGTCGGCTATGGCGTGGCACAGCCCCAGCTTACCGATTTGCTGAATCGCGTGCGCCAGCCGTTCAACGTCAACAGCCTGGCGCAGGCTGCAGCCGTGGCAGCGCTCGACGATACGGCATTTCTGCAACGCAGCGCCGAACTGAATCGTCAGGGCAAGGCGCGGCTGGTGGAAGCGTTCGAGCGAAGTGGGCTCGAATACGTGAAGTCGTCCGGCAACTTTGTCATGGTTCGCGTGGGTGGCGACGATGGCGCTGGCGCGCGGGTCAATCTGGCGCTGCTGAAGCAAGGTGTGATCGTGCGCCCCGTGGCCAACTACGGCCTGCCGCAGTGGCTGCGCGTGACGATCGGCCTGCCAGAAGAGAACGACGCGTTCATCGCGGCGCTGGAACAGGCCCTGAAGTGAAACTCAAGCATGTCTGAAACCGTGAGCGCATTGCATTTTTCGAAAGTCGTGATTGTCGGCGTTGGCCTGATTGGCGGATCGCTGGCGCTGTCGCTCAAGCGCGCGGGCGTGGTGGGGACGGTCGTGGGCGTAGGCCGTTCTGCGGCGTCGCTGGACAAGGCCAAGGCGCTTGGCGTCATCGACGAGGCCGCCTCGCTCGAGGTCGCGATGCAAGGCGCAAGTCTGGTGGTGCTGTGCGCGCCCGTGGCGCAGAATTTCGCGCTGCTCCATGCGCTGGAACCACATCTGCAGCCGGGCACGATCGTGACCGACGCAGGCAGCACCAAGTCCGACGTCATCATGGCGGCCAAGACCGCGCTCGGCGACAAGGTCGCCCAGTTCGTGCCCGCCCATCCGATCGCGGGCCGTGAGTTGAACGGCGTGGAGGCTGCGCTCGACGATCTCTACGTAGGCAAGAAGGTGGTGCTTTGCCCGTTGCAGGAGAACTCGCGGGCGGACGTGGCCGCCGTGCGCGCCATGTGGGAAGCCACCGGCGCTGATTGCCATGTGATGTCGGCCGTGCAGCACGATGCCGTGTTCGCGTCGGTCAGCCATCTACCGCATCTGCTGTCGTACGCGCTCGTGGCCCAGGTGGCCAACGCGGAGGACGCGGCGCTGAAGCTGGACTTTGCGGGCGGTGGTTTCCGCGATTTCACGCGCATCGCGGCGTCGTCGCCAGAGATGTGGCGCGATATCTGCATCGCCAACAAGGATGCGTTGCTGCGCGAGATCAGTATCTACGAGTCCGTGCTGGCGCATCTGAAGACCAAGATCAAGGAAGGCGATGGCGCGGCGCTCGAACGGCTGTTCGCGCGTGCCAGCGACACACGCCTGAAATGGGGCGCCGCACGGACGGCTGCCAACAACGTCGAACCCTGATGCCGCCAGCGCGCGCGGCGCGCAACGGCCATGCTGCAGAAAACATGGAACAACTGACCCTCGGCCCCCTGACCCGTGCTTCCGGCACGGTGCGCCTGCCCGGCTCCAAGAGCATCTCCAACCGCGTGCTGCTGCTGTCCGCGCTCGCCACCGGCGAAACGCGCGTCCGCGACCTGCTCGATTCCGACGACACGCGTGTCATGCTCGAAGCGCTCAAGGTGCTCGGCGTGGCATGGCGGCGCGAGGGCAACGACTGCATCGTGTCCGGCGTGGGCGGAAATTTCCCGAGCAAGGCGGCAGACCTGTTCATGGGTAATGCCGGCACGGCAATCCGGCCATTGACCGCGGCACTGGCGCTGCAAGGCGGTACGTACAAGCTGAGCGGCGTGCAGCGGATGCATGAACGGCCGATCGGCGATCTGGTCGATGGCCTGCGGCAGGTCGGCGCATCGGTGGATTACCTGGGCACGCCCGGCTACCCGCCTTTGCAGATCAACCCAGCGCAGATTCGCATTGATGCACCGATCCGTGTGCGCGGCGATGTATCGAGCCAGTTCCTGACCGCGCTGTTGATGACGTTGCCAATGGCCCAGGCACAATCGGGTCGCATTGAGATCGAAGTGGTCGGCGAATTGATTTCGAAGCCGTATATCGAGATCACGCTGAACTTGCTGTCGCGCTTCGGTATTGCCGTCGAGAGACAGGGCTGGGAGCGCTTTATCCTGCCGGCCGGCGCGCGGTACCGTTCGCCGGGCGAGATCTACGTCGAAGGCGATGCGTCCACGGCATCGTACTTCCTGGCGGCGGGCGCCATCGGTGGTGGCCCGGTACGCGTGGAGGGTGTGGGCATGGCGAGTATCCAGGGCGATGTTCGGTTTGCCGATGCGCTGAACCGGATGGGCGCCAACGTGATGGCTGGTGACAACTGGATTGAAGTGCGCGGCACAGAGCGTGACGACGGCCGACTCAACGGCATCGAGCTCGACTGCAATCACATTCCTGATGCGGCGATGACGCTGGCCGTGGCCGCGCTGTTCGCGGAGGGCACCACCACGCTGACCAACATCGCCAGCTGGCGGGTCAAGGAAACGGACCGCATCTCAGCGATGGCGACGGAGCTGCGCAAGCTCGGCGCGGAGGTGGAGGAGGGGGCTGATTACCTGAAAGTGACGCCGCCGACCTCCCCGGCAACGTGGCAGACCCCGGATGCTGGAATTGGCACCTATGATGACCATCGGATGGCCATGTGTTTCTCGTTGGCCGCATTCGGCCCGTTGCCCGTGAAGATCAACGACCCCGGCTGCGTGGCAAAGACGTTCCCCGAGTACTTCGAGGTATTTGCCGGAGTGGCGCGGTAAACGGTCACTCAGCCCGGGAGGCCATGATCAGGCGGCGGCGTAACGGGCCGCCGTCGTTGCTTCGGGGGGTGCAGCAAGGGTTTTGGCCTGGCGTTCGCGGCGCTCCCAGAATTTGTCGAAGAAGTAGTGAGCCACCGTGTTCACGGCGGGCTCGATGAATGTGATCGCGCCGCTGATGGCCAGGCTGCCCGTCAGGGCGTAGGTCACGCTGAAAGCGATGCCCAGATGCATGATGCCGAAGGTCAGGGTCTTGGCCATGGTAGATTGCCTCGCGTTTGGGAATTCAGGGCGGTTGCGCGACCGCTTTTGTGGGGGGGGGCCGGGAGAGGGAAGGCCGGTGGCCGCGCAACCATGGATCAAATGATAATGAGTATCAATTGATTCTAGAAATTAATAGTTTTTACGTTGGTAATAATCAATGACTATCGTTGATGTCATCACCATTGATGGTCCTACGGCATCCGGCAAGGGTACCGTAGCGCACAAAGTGGCGGATGCTCTCGGCTTTCATCTGCTCGACAGCGGCGCGCTCTACCGTCTCGTGGCGCTGGCGAGCGACCGTGCCGGCGTTGGCGTGCAGGACGTCGACACCCTTGCAAAAATGGCCGCGCGTCTCGATGTCAAGTTCGGCCCGGACCGGGTATGGCTGTCCGGCGAGGAAGTCAGCCAGACGATCCGCCTGGAAGCCATCGGTAACCGCGCGTCCGCGATCGCCGTGCACCAGCCCGTGCGTGATGCGTTGACCGCACTCCAGCGTGGCTTCCGCAAGCTCCCGGGCCTGGTAGCCGACGGCCGCGACATGGGCACGGTGATCTTCCCGGATGCCCCGCTCAAGGTGTTCCTGACCGCGAGTGTGGAGGCCCGCGCTCGCAGGCGCTATAAACAATTGATTGATAAGGGAATTTCTGCTAATATCGAAGACCTTTTGCGTGACCTTGAGGAACGCGACGCGCGGGATCGCACCCGTGCCGCCGCACCGCTGCGTCCCGCGGAAGGCGCTTATCGTCTCGATACGTCCGAAATGACGGTGGAAGAGGCGGTGGCGCAGGTGCTGGAGTGGTTCGCCGCAGTGCGGTGATTAAAACCACTAGGCACCAACCTGGACCTGTATCGGAACCCAACCCGTCCGGTACCGGTTGTTCAACTTGACCCCGCTGCGCAAGGCAGACTGAGCGCGATAGTCGCGCCGGCCCGCGTACTGCGGATTGCTAAATTACGTTTATGTCCGACCTGCAAACTAACGAATCCTTTGCCGCACTGTTCGAGGAATCGATCGCCCGCTCCAATATGAAGGCTGGCGAAGTGATTTCCGCTGAAGTCGTGCGCATCGACCACAACTTCGTGGTCGTCAACGCCGGCCTCAAGTCCGAGGCATTTGTGCCGGTGGAGGAGTTCCTGAACGACCAGGGCGAACTCGAAGTGCAGGCCGGCGACTACGTGTCCGTGGCCATCGACGCGCTCGAGAACGGCTATGGCGACACCATCCTTTCCCGCGACAAGGCCAAGCGCCTGGCATCGTGGCTGAACCTCGAGAAGGCGCTGGAAGACGGCGAGATCATCTCGGGTACCGTGACCGGCAAGGTCAAGGGCGGCCTGACCGTCATGGTCAATGGCATCCGTGCCTTCCTGCCGGGTTCGCTCGTCGACGTGCGTCCGATCAAGGACACCACGCCGTACGAAGGCAAGACCCTGGAATTCAAGGTCATCAAGCTCGACCGCAAGCGTAACAACGTCGTGCTGTCGCGCCGCGCCGTGGTGGAAGCCACGCTGGGCGAAGAGCGTCAGAAGCTGATGGAAACGCTGAAGGAAGGCGCGATCGTCAACGGTATCGTCAAGAACATCACCGACTACGGCGCGTTCGTGGACCTCGGCGGTATCGACGGCCTGCTGCACATCACCGACCTGGCATGGCGTCGTGTGCGTCACCCGAGCGAAGTGCTGTCGGTTGGCCAGGAAATCACCGCCAAGATCCTCAAGTTCGACCAGGAAAAGAACCGCGTCTCGCTGGGCGTGAAGCAACTGGGCGAAGATCCGTGGGTGGGCATCTCGCGCCGCTACCCGCAAGGTACCCGCCTGTTCGGCAAGGTGACCAACCTGACCGACTACGGCGCGTTCGTCGAGATCGAAGCCGGTATCGAAGGTCTGGTGCACGTGTCCGAAATGGACTGGACCAACAAGAACGTGGCTCCGTCGAAGGTTGTCCAACTGGGCGACGAAGTGGAAGTCATGGTTCTGGATATCGACGAAGACAAGCGTCGTATCAGCCTGGGCATGAAGCAGTGCAAGGCCAATCCGTGGGACGATTTCAGCCGCAACCACAAGAAGGGCGACAAGCTGACGGGCCAGATCAAGTCGATCACCGACTTCGGCGTGTTCATCGGTCTGCCTGGTGGTATCGACGGCCTGGTGCACCTGTCCGACCTGTCGTGGCAAGAGTCGGGCGAAGAAGCCGTGCGCAAGTACAAGAAGGGCGACGAAGTGGAAGCTGTCGTTCTGGGCATCGACGTCGACAAGGAACGCATCTCGCTGGGCATCAAGCAACTGTCGGGCGATCCGTTCAACAACTTCATCTCGGCCAACGACAAGGGCTCGCTCGTGAATGGCACGATCAAGGCCGTTGACGCCAAGGGCGCCGTGGTGCAGCTGGCTGACGACGTGGAAGGCTACCTGCGCGCTTCGGAAATCTCCGCCGATCGCGTGGAAGACGCCCGCAACGTGCTGAAGGAAGGCGAGCAGATCACCGCCCTGGTGGTGAACGTCGACCGCAAGTCGCGCAACATCAACCTGTCGATCAAGGCCAAGGATTCCGCAGAGCAGCAAGAAGCGATGCAGAAGTTCCAGGCTGACACCGGCACGGCTGGCACGACCAACCTCGGCGCACTGCTGAAGGCCAAGCTCGGCCAGGACAACCAGTAATATCGAGCCGCGCCGCGCGCAGCGAGACCGCCCATGACCAAGTCAGAGCTCGTCGAAAAACTGGCTGCCCGCTTTCCGCAGTTGCTGCTGCGGGATGCGGACATCTCGGTGAAAACGATTCTCGACGCGATGTCCGAGGCGCTGGCCGATGGCCATCGCATCGAAATCCGAGGTTTCGGCAGTTTTGGTTTGAACAAGCGGCCGCCCCGCGTGGGCCGCAACCCCAAGTCCGGCGAACGAGTGCTGGTACCCGAGAAACGGGTGCCGCACTTCAAGGCTGGCAAGGAGTTGCGCGAACGCGTCGATCGTACGGTGACGCAGGGCGGAGGCATGAACGGCAACGGTCATGCCCCGCACGGCAAAACCGGGCAATCGCAGCTTGGCTCGCAATCGCCGGCGTCGTTGCACGATGATGGTCAGCTCAATCTGGTCCGGTCCTGATCGGACTGGAAGGCTTGCTGGCCTGACTGGAAGTCTGTTGGAAAGCGCTCCCTCGGGGGCGCTTTTTTGTTGCGCATCTGTTGATCCCGTCTAGTCGCGATGCGACCAATGGTTACCGTTTGTCATAAGTGATTCCGTTACAATGCCGGGAATCCGTCGCCGGAGATGTCCGGATGCGTTTCCTGCATATCCTGACGATTCCGATCCAATTTCGATGGCTCTGACCGCATGAAACTCGTCGCCTGGATTTTCCGCATTGTCCTGTTCGTCCTGTTGTTCGTGCTGGCCCTGCGAAACACTGGCGATGCATCCCTGCAACTGTTCTTCGGTGCGGTCTGGCATGCGCCGCTGATCCTGATCCTGCTGGCAGCGTTCGCCCTGGGCATCGTTGCGGCATTGGCTGCCGTGGCGCCGGGACTGATGCGACAGCGCATGGAGGCAGGGCGCTTGCGACGGGCGCTTGGCGAAGCGCGGGCCACGTCGCCCGCCGAGGCAGTGCCGCCCGAGGCCAAGCCCGGCGTTCCTTATAACGTAGTCGGTCCGAAAGTCTGACCCATGATGTTTGAAACCTGGTGGCTGCTGGCGTTGCCACTTGTCTTTGGCCTTGGCTGGATGGCGGCGCGCTTTGATCTGCGCCAGCTCATCAGCGAGCAGGGCGCCTTGCCTCGCTCGTACTTCAAGGGCCTCAATTTCCTGCTGAACGAACAACCTGATCAGGCAATCGACGCTTTTGTTGAAGTGGCGCGCCTCGATCCGGAAACCACCGAGCTTCACTTCGCGCTCGGCGCGCTGTTTCGCCGCCGTGGCGAAACCGAACGCGCGATTCGCGTGCACCAGAACCTTGCCACGCGTCCCGATTTGCCAGAGCCCGAACGCGAGCACGCGCTATATGAGTTGGGGCAGGACTTCCTGCGCGCCGGCCTGCTAGACCGTGCGGAAGAGTCGCTGCGCCGGCTGATGTCCGGTCCCTACGCGGCCTCGGCCAAGCGCGTGCTGCTCGAACTGTATGAAGTCGAGAAGGAGTGGCAGAAAGCCATCGAAGCGGCGCGCGAACTGCAAGCACTCGACCAGCAGGACTATCGTGTGCAGATCGCCCAGTTCTGCTGCGAACTGGCCCAAGACGCGCTGCTGAAGAAGCGTCCCGAGGATGCGGTGGAATGGTTGCGCCGTGCCACGCAGGAGAATCCCGCCAACGTGCGCGCGCCGATCCTGCTTGGCGACGTCTCCGCCGCAGGCGGTGACACTGAGGGCGCGCTCAAGCAATGGCTGGCGATCGAAGCGCAGGATGCCGCCTATGTGCCGCTCGTCGCCGACAAGGTCGTGAAGGCGTATGCGGCGCTCGGTGAACAGGGCAAGGCACTGGAGTGGTTGCACGGCCTGCTGAAGGGCAACCTGGCCCCCGAACTGCTCGATACGGCGTATCGCACCGAACTTGAAGTGAACGGCCCCGTCGCCGCGGCTACTTTGATGCGCGAGCAACTGCGTCGTCAGCCGACGCTGCTCGCCTTGACCAAGTATTTCGAGGCGCAGGCCGCCGAGAACCAGGCGGCGCAGAAGCAGTCGGCCGAATCCGCCGAACCCGCCGAAGGCGGTGGGGATGCCGTGATTGACCCGCAGGCGCAGGAAACGGCCGCCATCCGCGATCTGCTGCAACTGCGCACTCGCAATCTGGCGCGTTATACCTGCCGCGAATGTGGCTTCCGCGCCCGCCTTTTCTACTGGCAATGCCCCGGCTGCAACCGCTGGGAAACGTATGCGCCACGCCGCTCCGAAGCGCTGGGCTAAGCCGCTACACGCAACGCCCCGGGCGATCAAGATCATTACTATTCTGGAGCTTCCGCAATGAAAGTCACGATTATCGGTAGCGGCTATGTCGGTCTGGTGACCGGCGCCTGTCTGGCCGAACTCGGCAACTCCGTGTTCTGCCTCGATGTCGACGAAAAGAAGATCGCGCTGCTGAATGCCGGCGGCGTGCCGATCTACGAACCAGGCCTGAAAGAGCTGATTGACCGCAACCGTGCGGCCGGCCGCCTGACGTTCTCGACCGATGTTGCCGCCAGCGTCGAACATGCCGACGTACAGTTCATCGCCGTGGGTACCCCGCCGGACGAAGACGGCTCGGCGGATCTGAAGTACGTGCTGGCAGCGGCCCGCAATATCGGCCGGCATATGACCGGCTTCAAGGTGGTGGTGGACAAGTCGACCGTGCCGGTTGGCACGGGCGATCGCGTCAGCGCCGTGATTCGCGAGGAACTGGCCGCGCGCGGTCTGGAAGACCTGCAGTTCTCGGTGGTATCGAACCCCGAGTTCCTGAAGGAAGGCGCGGCCGTGGAAGACTTCATGCGTCCGGACCGTATCGTGCTGGGCTGCGCGCCCGACGTTGCGGGCCGCCATGCGCAGGCGATCATGCGTCAGCTCTACTCGCCGTTCAATCGTAACCACGAGCGCACGTTCTATATGGATGTCCGTTCGGCCGAGTTCACCAAGTACGCCGCGAACTCGATGCTGGCCACGCGTATCTCCTTTATGAACGAGCTGGCCAATTTGGCCGACGAGGTCGGTGCGGACATCGAACTCGTGCGCCTCGGCATCGGTTCGGATCCGCGTATTGGCTATAGCTTCCTGTACGCCGGCGCAGGCTATGGCGGTTCGTGCTTCCCGAAGGACGTGCAGGCGCTGATGCGCACGGCTAGCGCCCATGGCAAGCCGATGCGCGTGCTGGAGGCCGTGGAGGCCGTCAACGATTCCCAGAAGCAGGTGCTTGGCGACAAGATCATCAAGCGATTTGGCGAGGATCTGACAGGCAAGACGTTTGGCGTCTGGGGTCTGGCATTCAAGCCGAATACCGACGATATGCGCGAGGCGCCGTCCCGTGTGCTGGCGCGTGAGATGATTTCGCGCGGCGCGTCGTTGCGCGTACACGATCCGGTGGCGATGGACGAGGCGCGTCGCGTGCTCGAGCTCGATCTGGCCGATATTCCGGACGCCATGGCGCGCATCCAGTTCTGCAACGCCCAGATGGACGTGCTCAAGGATGCCGACGCACTCGTGATCGTGACCGAATGGAAGGTGTTCCGCAGCCCGGATTTCTCGCAAATTCGCAACATGCTCAAAACGCCTGTCATTATTGATGGTCGTAATCTCTACGAACCCGATGCCATGGCCGAGGCCGGCATCGAGTACCACGCGATCGGGCGCTCGAGCTCGGCGCACTGACCCGTTCAATCCGCGTATCCGTGAGAGCCCGATCGAGCCGCGTCCCAGTTGGGCGCGGCCAGGGCGCAAAGGGAAGTTCATGAGCAAGAACCCGATTTCGCTGGATCAGATCCGACAAGCGCAAGTGCTGGTAGTGGGCGACATGATGTTGGACCGCTACTGGTTCGGCGATGTCGAACGCATTTCTCCCGAAGCCCCCGTGCCGGTGGTGCAGATCAAACGCAGCGACGAGCGCCTGGGTGGCGCCGCCAACGTGGCGCGCAACGCCGCCGCGCTGGGCGCGAAGGTTGGCATGTTGGGGGTGGTCGGTGACGACGAACCCGGCCGCACGCTTGAGGCGCTGCTCAATGCCAGCCACGTGCAGCCGTACCTGCATCGCGATGCCAGCCTGAACACGACGATCAAGCTGCGAGTGGTGGCCCACCAGCAGCAACTGCTGCGTGTCGATTTCGAAAATGCGCCGGCCAGCGAAGTGCTGGCGTCGGTGCAGGACCGCTTCGGCACGCTGATCAGCGACTACAAGGTGCTGGTGCTGTCCGACTACGGCAAGGGCGGCCTGACGCATGTCGGCCGCATGGTCGAGGCAGGCCGCGCCGCAGGCCGGGCCGTGCTGGTCGATCCCAAGGGTGATGACTACTCGCGCTATCGCGGCGCCACGCTGATCACGCCGAACCGCGCGGAAATGCGGGCCGTGGTGGGTGCCTGGAAGACCGAGGCGGACCTGACGATCCGCGCCCAGAACCTGCGGCGCGAACTGCAACTCGAGGCGCTGCTGCTGACACGCTCGGAAGAGGGCATGACGCTCTATACCGAGGCCGAAGTCCTGCATGTCTCGGCGCAGGCGCGCGAGGTCTATGATGTATCGGGGGCCGGCGACACTGTCATCGCCACGCTGGCCACCATGCTCGGCGCGGGCGTGCCGCTCAAGGAAGCGGTTCAGCACGCCAATCGGGCCGGCGCCATTGTTGTTGGCAAGCTGGGTACCGCCGTTGTTACTTATTCCGAATTGTTCGGCGCTGCCTGAGCGGCGCCACCGAGCCTGAATCCGCCATGACCATCATCGTGACCGGCGCTGCCGGCTTTATCGGCAGCAACATCGTCAAGGGCCTGAACGAGCGCGGCGAGACGAACATCATCGCCGTGGACAACCTGACCCGCGCCGAGAAGTTCAACAATCTCGTCGACTGCGAGATTGCCGACTACCTGGACAAGACCGACTTCGTCGCCCGCTTCGCGCGCGGCGATTTCGGCAATGTCCGCGCGGTATTCCATGAGGGCGCCTGCTCCGACACGATGGAGACCGACGGTCGCTACATGATGGAGAACAACTACCGCTACACGCTTGCCTTGCTGGAGGCGTGCCTGGAGCAGGGTGCCCAGTTCCTGTACGCGTCGTCGGCGGCCACTTATGGCGCTTCGACGATGTTTCGCGAGGACCGTGACTACGAAAAGCCGCTGAACGTCTACGGCTACTCCAAGTTCCTGTTTGACCAGGTGGTGCGCCGTCGCCTGCCTTCCGCCCATTCGCAGATCGTGGGCTTCCGCTACTTCAACGTCTACGGGCCGCGCGAATTCCACAAGGGCCGCATGGCGTCGGTGGCGTTCCATCACTTCAACCAGTTCCGCGCCGAAGGTACGGTCAAGCTGTTTGGCGAGTACAACGGCTATGCGCCGGGCACGCAGAGCCGGGACTTCGTGTCCGTGGAGGACGTGGTCAAGGTTAATCTGTACTTCCTGGACCATCCCGAGAAGTCCGGCATCTTCAACCTCGGTACTGGGCGGTCGCAGCCGTTCAACGACATCGCCGTCTCGGTGGTCAATGCGCTGCGCGAGTCGGAAGGCAAGCCGGCGCTCTCGCTCGATGAAATGGTGCAGGAAGGGCTGGTCGAGTACGTCAAGTTCCCTGATGCCCTGCGTGGCAAGTATCAATGCTTCACGCAGTCGGATGTATCGCGCCTGCGTGGGGCTGGCTACAGCGACCAGTTCCTGACCGTGCAGGAAGGCGTCAGCCGGTACTGCAAGTGGCTGCTGGAGCGAAGCGCCTAAGGTTCGTTTGCAGGGTGCGTTCATCGTCCCCTGTTGCGTGAAAGCCGCGGTCTGCAACGCGGTTATTTCGATTCGACACACAATGGCGCGAAGGTTGTGAACCTTCGTGTCCAGACGCTTCCGACGCCTGCTCGGACTCCTATCCTGCGTTTGCCCGTCGCCACCCGGCGGCCGGGCATCAACCAGACCAATGAACAGGAGTCTTTCTGATGCGCAGGACGTTCGATCTTTCCCTCCCTGAAATCTCGCTGCATCGCTGCATGCGCGCCGCGCGCCGCGTGGGTGCCGCAATCGGGCTTTCGATGTCGATCCTGGCCATGAGCCCGGCTTATGCTGATGTCGATGTCAACAGTGCCGACGAAGTGGCGCTTGCCACGGTCAAGGGCATCGGGCCGGCCACCGCCAAGCGTATTGCCGATGAGCGCGGCAAGAACGGTGCATTCAAGGATGCCAACGACCTGGTGGATCGGGTCCCCGGCATCGGGCCGAAATCGGTGGCCAACTTGCAGGCAGCGGGGCTGAGCTTCGGCAAGACGCCGGACGTCGCGCGCAAGGATGCCCGGCCAGCGCCCAAGGCCGCCACCCGCTGACGCCAGCGGATCCGCACCCGGGTCAACAATCGCAGGCTGGTATGCGTTGTGCTTGCGGCACGAGGTGCCGTTTGCACGGCCCGGGGTGCGGAGTATCATGCGCAACGCCACTGCCGACAGCGGTCGCCGGGCCGTGCAATCCGACAAAACCATCGAACAAGACCAACCAACTGGCGTGCCTGGTGTGAACCGGGCCGCCGCTGAAAAGGGAGAGAACAACATGGCGAATGGCCAGGGCAATGCGGGGGGGGAAGGTTTTTTTCCGAAGTGGCGGCTCAAGACCGAGGGCGTGATCGGCCCCGACGAGCGCCTGCCCGCTGGACAGACGCTGCTGGCGGGTATCCAGCACGTGGTGGCGATGTTCGGGTCGACCGCAATCGCGCCGATCCTGATGGGTTTCCATCCTAATATCGCCATCCTGTTCTCGGGCATCGGCACCCTGCTGTTCTTCCTTTTCGTTCGCGGTCGCGTGCCGAGCTATCTCGGCTCGAGCTTTGCCTTCATCGCCGTTGTCATCGCGGCCACTGGCTATGCGGGCAGTGGTCCCAATCCCAATATTCCCCTGGCGCTGGGCGGCATCATCGCGGCGGGCGCGTTATATACGGTCATCGGCCTCATCGTGCAGGCAGTTGGCTACGGTTGGGTGGAAAAGCTGATGCCGCCGGTCGTGACTGGCGCGATCGTCGCGGCAATCGGCCTGAACCTGGCGCCGGTGGCGGTCAAGGCGGTCAGCGCCGCGCCGCTCGATACCTGGGTGGGTTTGCTGACGGTGCTGGCTGTCGGCCTGATCGCCGTGCGCGCGCCAGGTATGCTTGGCCGCTTGCCGGTGCTGCTGGGCGGACTGGCCGGCTATCTCGCCTACTACATTGCCACCAACCTGATGGGGCTGGGCAAGGCCATCGACTTTTCGGGAGTGGCGGCGGCGAACTGGTTCGGCATGCCGGAGTTCACGGCGCCGGTATTCCAGGCCAATGCCATGCTGCTGATCGCGCCTGTGGCCATCGTGCTCGTGGCGGAGAATCTCGGGCATATCAAGGCGATCGGCGTTATGACCGGCCGCAACCTCGATCCGTACATCGGCCGCGCCTTCATCGGTGACGGCGTGGCAACGATGTTGTCGGCGGCGGGTGGTGGCACCGGCGTGACCACCTACGCCGAGAATATGGGCGTGATGGCGGTGACCAAGATCTATTCGACGCTGATCTTCGTGGTGGCGGCCGCCGTGGCTATCCTGCTCGGCTTCTCACCGAAATTCGGTGCACTGATCCTGACGATCCCGGGGCCGGTGATCGGGGGCCTGACCATCGTCGTGTTCGGCCTGATTTCGGCGACGGCCGGCCGCATCTGGGTGCAGAACCACGTCGATTTCTCCAGCTCGCGCAATCTGATTACCGTGGGCGCCACTCTGACGGTGGCTGCTGGCGATTTGACCCTGAAGCTGGGCGGCCTGACGCTTGGCGGCATCGGTACCGCCACGTTTGGCGCCATCCTGCTGTACCACCTGCTCGGCAAGGGCCGGACGCAGGAGCAGGGCCTGACGCATTGATCCACCAAAGGGAATCCCGCCGGCTGGCCGCCTGGAAATGGCCCGGCCGCCGGTGCGGATAAGTTGGGTGCATTACAATGGCCTGCGAAAAACCGACCGACTCCGCACCCATGGCATATAAAACGATTGAAGACACCATTGGCAACACGCCGTTGGTCAGACTCCAACGCATTCCCGGCACCGCGATCGAGGCACGCGGCAATGTGATTCTCGGCAAGCTTGAAGGCAATAACCCGGCAGGTTCGGTCAAGGACCGTCCGGCGGTGTCGATGATCCGCCATGCCGAGGCCCGTGGCCGCATCAAGCCCGGCGATACGCTGATCGAAGCAACTTCCGGCAATACCGGCATCGCGCTGGCCATGGCCGCGGCTATCCGCGGCTATCGCATGGTCCTGATCATGCCCGAGGATCTGAGTCTCGAGCGTCGCCAGAGCATGGCGGCGTATGGCGCCGAGATCATCCTGACGCCGGTCAAGGGTGGAATGGAATACGCCCGCGATCTGGCCGATGCCATGGAGCGTGACGGCAAGGGCGTGATCCTCGACCAGTTCGCCAATCCGGACAATCCGCTGGCGCACTACGAGACGACTGGCCCGGAGATCTGGAAGGACACCGACGGTCGCGTGACCCACTTCGTTTCGGCGATGGGCACCACGGGCACGATCACCGGCGTGTCACGCTATCTGAAGGAAAAGAATCCGCTGATCCAGATCATTGGCGCGCAGCCGGCGGAAGGTTCGCGTATCCCGGGTATCCGCAAATGGCCGGAAGCGTATCTGCCGAAGATCTACGATCCGAAGTTCATTGATCGCCAGGAGCCCGTAACGCAGGCCGATGCGGAGCATATGGCTCGCCGCATGGCGCGTGAGGAAGGTATCTTTGCAGGTATCTCTGCCGCAGGCGCCCTGTGCGTGGCGCTGAGGATTGCCGAAGAAGTCGAGAATGCGACGATCGTGTTCGTCGTGTGCGATCGCGGCGACCGCTATCTGTCGACGGGCGTGTTCCCGGCCTGATCGCCCGGACTTGCCCTGAAAGAAAGGCCCCGCAGGCTTGCGCCGCGGGGCCTTTTTCTTTGCTCTTGCCGCTTGGCGTTCAGGCCATGGCGGCCTTCACGGCTTCCCCAAGCTGATACACCGTCAGCGCATAGAAGAAGCTTCGGTTGTACCGCGTCAGCACGTAGAAATTGCGCAGGCCGATCACGTACTCGGTCGGCTGGTCGGGCGTCGGGAGATCGGCAATCAACACGCCTGTTTCGCCTTCGCGGGTGACGTCGATCGGTTCGTCTACGCGAAGTCCGGCGCGCGTGAGCTGGTTGAGTGTGCGTGTCGGCCACGGTTCGCCGTCGGCCGCAGCCGCGGCAACGCCTCGGCTGCCATCGTCGTTGGCGATCTGCCAGACCACCGGACGTCCCTGTTCCCAGCCATGCAGTTGCAGGAATCGGCCGACGCTGCCAATGGCATCGGTCGGGCTGTTGCGCAGGTCGATATGCCCGTCGCCGTCGTAGTCGACCGCGTACTCGCGCAGGCTCGTGGGCATGAACTGCGGAATGCCGATTGCGCCGGCATAGGAGCCCAGCACCGAAAATACGTCGGTCTTGGTGTCGCGGCACCAGAGCAGGTAGTCGGCGAGCTGATTCCGGAAGAGCTTGGTGCGCGCCTCACGGTTCGGGGTGTCGGGGTAGTCGAACGCCAGCGTCGAGAGCGAGTCCAGGACGCGGAAGTTGCCCATGTCGCGCCCGTAGATCGTCTCCACCCCGATGATGCCGACGATGACCGATGCCGGCACGCCGAACTCGGCCTCGGCGCGACGCAGCGTCTCGCGGTTCTGCTGCCAGAAGCGCACGCCGGCGTTGATGCGGATCGGTTCGATGAAGCGTGACCGATACGCCCGCCAGCTTTTCTTGCCCGGGGTGGTCGGCGGCATGATCAGTCGTGCGACCGTCGTGGAATAGACCGCCTGGCTGAACCATCCCTCGAGTTCGGCCCGCTGGAAGCCGTTGTTGGCCACCATCTCGTCGATGAATGCGCGGGTTTGCGGATGATTCTGATAGCGGCCCGGTTCGATCTCTTCTTCCCGGACGCTCACGCGGCGCTTGCCGGCGGCGAGAAGCCGAGGAGAAATGCCGCACAGGCCCAATGCGGCAGCGGTGAGTGCGGCGCCCAGCAGCGGGCGGCGCAGGGTGCGCTGGTGGTCGGTCATGTTGTCCTTTGCAAGTCGCACCGAGTATAGCGGATGCGATGTACGCGACGCCTCGTCGAGGGCGTACTTCGGTGCGCCGTACACGACAGCCAACAGGCGTAGAAGCGCGGGGCACGTCATGTGCTAACGTAGCGTCTGGAGACGAACTTGACCCATAACGAATAATGTCAACGGGCTACTACACGCATCCGTCGTTCCTGATGCATGAGATGGGGCATTTCCATCCTGAATGCCCGGAACGCCTGCAGGCTATCGAGGACCATCTGATTTCGCACGGGATGGATGGCCTGCTGGACCGGCGGGAGGCGCCGGCTGCCACCGACGCGCAGATCGAGCGCGTGCATCGGCCCGAATATGTGGCCAGCCTTGTCGCGATGAGTCCCGCCACCGGCTACCACCCGATCGATCCCGATACCCTGATGAACCCGCACACGCTCACCGCTGCCAGGCATGCGGCTGGTGCGGCGGTGGCTGCCACGGACGCCGTCATTGCCGGCGAACTGGAGAACGCGTTCTGCTGCGCGCGTCCGCCGGGCCATCATGCCGAGCCCGATCGCGCGATGGGATTCTGTTTCTTCGATAACGTGGCGATTGCGGCACGACATGCGCTCACGGCGCACGGCCTGTCGCGCGTGGCGATCGTCGATTTCGATGTGCACCACGGCAACGGCACCGAGGCGGCCTTCCGCGACGACCCGCAGGTGCTGATGTGCAGCTTTTTCCAGCACCCGTTCTACCCGTACAGCGGCACGGAGCACTTTGCGCCGAACATGTCGAACATCCCGCTGCCCGCGTACTCCAACGGCCTGGCTGTGCGCGAGGTCGTGGAAACGATCTGGCTGCCGCGGCTCAACGAATTCAAGCCCGAGATGCTGTTTATCTCCGCCGGCTTCGATGCGCATCGCGAGGATGACCTCGGACAGATGGGACTGGTCGAGCAGGACTATGCGTGGATCACGCAGCAGCTCGTCGATGTGGCGCGGGCTCATGCGAAGGGCCGCATCGTGAGTTGTCTGGAGGGGGGGTACAACCTTAGTGCCCTGGCGCGAAGCGTATTTGCCCACCTGAAGGTGCTGGTCGAGACCTGAAAGTGACAAAAACGCCGCTTATAAGGGCGTCTATATGACGCCAGCGCATAAAGCCATCGAAAAAATCTCGTTTGAGGTATGAAGCGGATCGCATAAAATGCTCGCTTCACAAAAATAAAGTGCGGCAACAACGCAGGAGACCCCGCGATGTTGCCGTTTTCTTTTTACTTTCCATGATTGAACTGCAAGGACTCTCGCAGCGGTTCCCCGGCGGGTCGGGGGAAGTCCATGCGCTGCGAGACGTCAGCCTCTCCATCGCCTCCGGTGAGATCTTCGGCATCATCGGCCGAAGCGGCGCCGGCAAGAGCACGCTGGTGCGCGCCATCAACCTGCTGAACCGGCCCACCAGCGGCCGCGTGATCGTCGCCGGCCAGGATCTGACCGCGCTCGACAAGGGCGCGCTGCGCGAGGCCCGCCGCGAGATCGGGATGATCTTCCAGCACTTCAACCTGCTGTCGTCGCGCACGGTCTATGACAACGTGGCGCTGCCGCTCGAGCTGGCCGGCAAGTCGAAGCAGGAGATCGCATCGACCGTGGAACCGCTGCTCGAACTGGTCGGACTGTCGAAGCTGCGTGACCGCTATCCCGCCCAGATCAGTGGCGGGCAGAAGCAGCGCGTCGGCATTGCGCGGGCCCTGGCCAGCAAGCCGAAGGTGCTGCTGTCGGACGAGGCAACCTCGGCGCTGGATCCTGAAACGACGCGCGCGATTCTCGACCTGCTCAAGCAGATCAATCGCGAGCTCGGCCTGACCATCGTGATGATCACGCACCAGATGGAAGTGATCAAACAGGTTTGCGACCGCGTGGCCGTGCTCGAGGCCGGTCAGGTGGTGGAATCGGGCCGCGTGATCGACGTGTTCCTGCGTCCGCAGCACGAAGTCACGCGCGCCATGATCGGCGACGTCATTGCCCAGGAACTGCCGGTGAGCGTGCTCAAGCGCGTGGAAAGCCGTCTTGGCAATGGGCGCGATCACGTCTATCGCCTTGCTTTCACGGGCGAGAACGTCGATCAGCCGGTGCTGGCCCAGGCAATCCGCCAGCACGGGCTCGATTTCAACATCCTGCATGGCCATATCGATGAGATCCAGGGCCAGGCATTTGGCTCGCTGGCAATCATGGCCACGGGCGAACTGGCCGACGTGCGCGCGGCCATGGACTATCTGCAGTCGCAAGGCGTAGTGGTGGAGGAGATCGAACATGTGGTCTGAGATGTTTGACCTGTTCCTGTCGTCGTTCGGCGAGACCCTGCTGATGGTGGCGATTTCCGGCGTGGTTGGCGCGCTGCTGGGCGTGCCGCTGGGCGTGCTGCTGCATCTGACGAATCGTGGTGGTGTGCTGTCGCACCCGCTGTTCAACCGCACGATCGGCGTGGTCGTCAACGCCGTGCGTTCGATCCCGTTCATCATCCTGCTCGTGGTGGTGATCCCGTTCACGCGTTTCATCGTCGGTTCCTCGATCGGCACCACGGCTGCGGTCGTGCCGCTGACGATCGCGGCCATCCCGTTTATCGCCCGTCTGGTGGAAGCCTCGCTGCGCGAGGTCGACAAGGGGCTGGTGGAGGCCGCGCAGTCGATGGGTGCCACCACGGGCCAGATCGTCTGGAAGGTGCTGCTGCCAGAAGCCATGCCCGGTATCGTGGCCGGTCTGACCATCACGTTTGTCAGCCTGGTTGGCTATTCCGCCATGGCCGGCGCGATCGGCGGTGGTGGTCTGGGTGACCTCGGCATCCGCTACGGCTACCAGCGCTACATCACGGAAGTCATGGTTGCCGTGGTGGTGATCCTGATCGTGTTCGTGCAAGCCGTGCAGAGTTTCGGCGACTGGCTGGTCCGCCGCATCAGCCATCGCTGATACAACGGCCGCTCAAATCAATCAAAGCAACGCAAAGCAATTCACAGGGAAACCTTGGGGTAAAACATGCAACGTCGTAACGTGCTGAAGGGCGCCATCGTCGCGCTGGGTGTGGTGGTGTCGGCTGGCGCATTCGCGCAGGAAAAGCCGATCAAGGTCGGCGTGACGGGTGGCCCGCACGCCCAGATCATGGAGCAGGTGAAGAAGGTGGCAGCCAAGGATGGCCTGACCATCCAGGTGGTGGAGTTCAGTGACTACATCCAGCCGAACGCCGCGCTGGCTGCCGGCGATCTGGATGCCAACAGCTACCAGCACCTGCCGTACCTCGAGGCACAGATCAAGGACCGTGGCTACAAGTTCACGAACGTGGCCTTCACGGTGACGTTCCCGATGGGGGTCTACTCGAAGAAGATCAAGTCGCTTGACCAGCTCAAGCAGGGTGCCCGCGTCGGCGTGCCGAACGATCCGACGAATGGTGGCCGTGGCTTGCTGCTGCTGCAAAGCAAGGGCCTGATCAAGCTGCGTCCCGACGCCGGCCTGAAGGCGACGCCGCTCGACGTGGTCGAGAATCCGAAGAAGATCAAGCTTGTGGAGCTCGACGCCGCCCAGCTGCCGCGCTCGCTCGACGACCTCGACGCTGCCGCGATCAATGGCAACTACGCGGAATCGGCTGGCCTGTCGCCCACCCGCGACGCGATTGCGATGGAAGGTCCGAAGGGCCCGTACGCCAACCTGATCGCGATCCGCGAGGCGGACAAGAACAAGCCGTGGGTGGCCAAGCTCGTGAAGGCGTACCACTCGCCGGAAATCAAGCAGTACATCCAGGCCACGTTCAAGGATTCTGTGATCACTGCTTGGTGATCTTTTCGAGGTTTTCATCCAAACTCTGTGCGCGCAGGGCATCCTGCGGCACAATGGCGTGAAAATTTTCTGAGTTGCCGGCTATGCCCGGCAATTCTTTGCCTATAAAATAGTACGATCGTTCGAAAATCAAAAGCGCCGCCACCCCGGTGGTTATAATGGCGAGCGATTCAAAAAAATTTTGGACTATCAGCTATCAGTGGAGTGAGCGCATGAAAGTACTCGTCGCAGTCAAGCGGGTGGTGGACTACAACGTCAAGGTCCGCGTGAAGTCGGATGGCACGGGCGTCGACCTGGCCAACGTGAAGATGAGCATGAACCCGTTCGACGAAATCGCCGTGGAAGAGGCCGTGCGCCTGAAGGAAGCCGGCGTCGTCACCGAGGTGATTGCCGTGTCGTGCGGCGTGGCGCAATGCCAGGAGACCCTGCGTACCGCGATGGCCATCGGCGCCGATCGTGGCATCCTGGTCGAGTCGAACGAAGACCTGCAGCCGCTGGCCGTGGCCAAGCTGCTCAAGGCCCTGATCGACAAGGAGCAGCCGCAACTGGTGATCCTGGGCAAGCAGGCCATCGACGATGACTCGAACCAGACCGGCCAGATGGTGGCCGCGCTGGCCGGCATGCCGCAAGCTACCTTCGCCTCGAAGGTCGTGCTGGCTGACGGCAAGGCATCGGTGACCCGTGAAGTGGACGGCGGTCTGGAGACCGTGTCGATCAAGCTGCCGGCCGTGGTGACCACCGACCTGCGCCTGAACGAGCCGCGCTACGTCACGCTGCCGAACATCATGAAGGCCAAGAAGAAGCCGCTGGAAACCGTCAAGCCGGAAGATCTCGGCGTCGACGTGAAGCCGCGTCTGTCGACCGTGAAGGTCGTCGAGCCCGCGAAGCGCAGTGCTGGCGTGATGGTCCCGGATGTGGCCACGCTGGTGCAGAAGCTGAAGACGGAAGCCAAGGTTATCTGAGCGCGGGGGAGATAGAACATGACTGCACTCGTCATTGCTGAACACGACAATCAATCGATCAAGGCCGCCACGCTGAACACCGTGACGGCAGCTGCCCAATGCGGCGGCGATGTCCACGTGCTGGTGGCTGGCTCGAACGCCAAGGCTGCCGCCGATGCCGCCGCGAAGATCGCCGGCGTGTCGAAGGTCCTGCTGGCCGACGCACCGTACTTTGGTGACGGCCTGGCCGAGAACCTCGCCGAGCAGATTCTGGCCGTGGCCAGCGACTACTCGCACATCCTGGCTCCGGCTACCGCCTCGGGCAAGAACGTCCTGCCGCGCGTTGCCGCCAAGCTGGATGTGGCACAACTGTCGGACATCACCAAGGTCGACTCGCCCGACACGTTCGAGCGCCCGATCTACGCTGGCAACGCCATCGCCATCGTGAAGTCGTCGGACAAGATCAAGGTCATCACCGTGCGCGGTACCGGCTTCGACGCCGCCGCAGCCGAAGGTGGCTCGGCTTCCGTGGACACGATCCCGGTCGTAGCCGACGCTGGCATCTCGCAATTCGTGTCGCGTGAAGTGACCAAGAGCGATCGTCCGGAACTGACCGCCGCCAAGATCATCGTCTCGGGTGGCCGTGGCGTGGGTTCGGGTGAGAACTACACCAAGGTGCTGACGCCGCTGGCCGACAAGCTGGGCGCCGCGCTGGGCGCATCGCGCGCGGCAGTCGATGCCGGCTTCGTGCCGAACGACTACCAGGTTGGTCAGACCGGCAAGATCGTTGCCCCGCAGCTGTACATCGCCGTCGGTATCTCCGGCGCGATCCAGCATCTGGCCGGCATGAAGGACTCCAAGGTGATCGTCGCGATCAACAAGGATGCCGAAGCCCCGATCTTCTCGGTGGCCGACTATGGTCTGGTGGGCGACCTGAACACCGTGGTGCCGGAGCTGGTGGCCGCACTGGGCTGATAGGTAACACTGGGCTTATGGCCTGATCGGCCGGCGGAAAGCCGGTCGATCGAACAAGAAGAATGAAGCCGTTCCGGGTATCGCCCGCGAGCGGCTTTTTTGCAAACGCTGGAGACATTAATGACCTATCGTGCACCGCTCAAGGACATGCAGTTCGTCATGAACGAGCTGGCGGGCCTGGAAAGCATCAGCCAGTTGCCTGGCTACGAAGACGCCACGCCCGATACGGCACAGGCCGTGCTGGAAGAGGCCGCGAAGTTCAACGAACAGGTCGTGGCACCGCTGAACCGCGCGGGCGATCTGAACCCGAGCAGCTGGAAGGACGGCGTGGTGACCACGACGCCGGGTTTCAGCGACGCATTTCGCCAGTTTGGTGAAGGCGGCTGGCAGGGCGTGCTGCATCCGTCCGATTTCGGCGGCCAGGGTCTGCCGAAGCTGGTGGCCACGCCGTGCAACGAGATGCTGAATGCGGCGAACCTGTCGTTCGCGCTCTGCCCGTTGCTGACCGACGGCGCGATCGAGGCGCTGCTGACCGCCGGATCGGATGCCCAGAAGGAAACCTTCCTGCCGAAGCTGATCTCGGGAGAGTGGACCGGCACGATGAACCTGACTGAGCCGCAGGCCGGTTCGGATCTGGCCGCCGTGCGGACCCGCGCGGAGCCGCAGGGCGATGGCACGTTCAAGGTCTTCGGCACCAAGATCTTCATCACGTATGGCGAGCACGACATGGCGGAGAACATCGTCCATCTCGTGCTGGCACGCACCCCGAACGCGCCCGAAGGCGTCAAGGGCATTTCGCTGTTCATCGTGCCGAAGTTCCTGCTCAATGCGGACGGTTCGCTGGGCGAGCGCAACGATGTGCATTGCGTGTCGATCGAACACAAGCTCGGTATCAAGGCCAGCCCCACCGCCGTGCTGCAGTTCGGCGATCACGGTGGCGCCATTGGCACGCTGGTTGGCGAGGAGAACCGCGGGCTTGAGTACATGTTCATCATGATGAACTCGGCACGCTTCTCGGTGGGCATGCAAGGCATCGCCGTGTCCGAGCGTGCTTACCAGCAGGCCGTGGCGTTCGCGAAGGAGCGCGTGCAAAGCCGTCCGGTCGATGGCTCGGCCCGCGAGGCCGTGACGATCATCCATCATCCGGACGTCAAGCGGATGCTGATGACGATGCGCGCGCTGATCGAAGGCGCACGCTCGGTGGCCTATGTGGCCGCCGCCGCGAGCGACATCGCGCACCAGCATCCGGATGAGGGCGTGCGTCGTCAGAACATGGCGCTGTACGAGTTCCTGGTGCCGGTGGTGAAGGGGTGGAGCACCGAGCTGTCGATCGACGTGACCAGCCTGGGCGTGCAAGTTCACGGTGGCATGGGATTCATCGAGGAAACCGGCGCGGCACAACATTATCGCGACGCGCGCATCCTGCCGATCTATGAAGGCACGACCGCGATCCAGGCGAACGATCTGATTGGCCGCAAGACCGTGCGCGATGGCGGTGCCATGGCACGCGCGATCTGTGCACAGATCGCCGAGACCGAAGCGGCGCTGGGCAAACACGGCGGTGACGCGTTCACGGCGGTGCAGGCGCAACTGAAGCAGGGCCGTGAAGCGCTGGAGGCCGTGGTGGAGTTCGTCATCGGCAGCGCGAAGGCGGACCCGAATGCCGTGTTCGCCGGTAGCGTGCCGTACCTGAAGCTGTGCGGCATCGTGTTCTCGGGCTGGCAGTTCGGCCGTGCCATGCTGGTTGCCGATGCGAAGCGCGCGGAAGATCCAGCCTTCTACGACGCAAAGATCGCGACGGCGCATTTCTTCGGCCAGCACATCCTGTCCCAGGCATCCGCATTCCGTGCCGCGATTGTGGGTGGTGGCGCTCCGGCCAACGCGCTGACGGCGGATCAGTTCTGATCCGGCGTACCGGGCATCAAGGCAATGAAAAGGGCGACCCCTCGGGGTCGCCCTTTTTTTCGTCACGGTGCCGAAGGATCAGGCCGGTAGCGGCCGTGGCAAGTGGTGCGTGCGCGGCTGCTTGCGGTAGCGATCCACCGAGAGGTCGTCGGCACGGATTGCCGGGCGCGTGCCCGAGACCAGGTCGGACAGCAACTGGCCCGAGCCGCAGGCCATCGTCCACCCAAGCGTGCCGTGACCCGTGTTGAGCCAGAGGCCGCGGATGCCAGCGGGGCCGACCACCGGAGTGCTATCGGGTGTCATCGGGCGCAGGCCGGTCCAGAACGTGGCGCGGCTCACATCGCCCGCGCCCGGGAACAGATCGTTCACCACGTGTTCCAGCGTGCGGCGCTTATTCGGATCGAGCGAGCGGTCATAGCCGACGATCTGCGCCATGCCGCCCACGCGGATGCGGTCGTCGAAGCGCGTGATCGCCACCTTGTATGTCTCGTCGAGCACCGTCGACACCGGGCTCTTCGATGCATCGGTGAGCGGCACCGTGATCGAGAAGCCCTTGAGCGGATAGACGGGCAGGTTCGACAGGCCCGGCAGCACGTGCTTCACGAACGGCGTGGACCAGCTGCCCAGCGCCACTACGACGGCATCGGCCATCATCGGTTGCCCTTCGACGATTGCGCCGGTCACGGCGTCGCCCTGCGTCAGCAGGCCGTCGATCGAGCGGTTGTAGATGAACTGCACGCCGATCGATTCAGCCATGGCTGCCAGCCGTTCCGTAAACAGCTGGCAGTCCCCGGTTTCATCGTTCGGCAGGCGCAGGCCACCGGCCAGCTTGTGGCCGACGGCGGCGAGCGCCGGTTCGCTCGCGGCGAGTTCTTCGCGCGAAAGCAATTCGTATGGCACGCCGGCTTCCTCGAGTACGGCGATGTCGCGCGACGCGGCTTCCAATTGCGCGTCGGTGCGGAACACCTGGAGCGTGCCTTGCTGGCGGCCTTCATAGCTGATGCCGGTATCCGCGCGCAGCGCGCGGATACAGTCCCGGCTGTACTCGGCCAGACGCACCATGCGCTCCTTGTTCACCGCGTAGCGGTCGGCTGTGCAGTTCTGCAGCATCTGCCACATCCACTGAAGCTGGAACAGCGTGCCGTCGGGTTTGATCGTGAGCGGCGCGTGCTCCTGGAACATCCACTTGATCGCCTTGAGCGGAACGCCGGGTGCTGCCCACGGCGACGCATAGCCCGGAGAGATCTGGCCGGCGTTGGCAAAGCTGGTGCCAAGAGCGGGGCCGCCTTCGCGGTCTACCACGATCACTTCGTGACCGGCGCGGGCCAGATACCACGCACTGGTGACGCCAATAACGCCACTGCCAAGAATTAGAACGCGCATGTTGGGGGCTCTCTACTGCGGAATGGATGTGTGGGAGAATTCGCTTCTATACTATTGACTTCAAGGCAGTCATAGTTACCGAATTTCTCTGCAAAACAGGAAAAAATCATGAGAACGAGTCGTCAGCCGGTACGTGCGCTGGATCGGCTGGACCGGAAGATTCTGGGGGTCCTGCAGGCCGATGGCCGGATTTCGATGAAGGAGCTGGCGGAGGCCGTCGGGCTGACCATCACGCCGTGCATCGAGCGCGTGAAGCGGCTCGAACGCGACGGGGTCATCATGGGGTACTACGCGCGGCTGAACCCGACGCTGCTCGGCAGCGCGCTGCTGGTCTTCGTAGAGATCTCTCTTGGGAATAAGTCGGGCAACATGTTCGAGCAGTTCCGGCGCGAGGTGCTGCGGATCCCCGAGGTGCTCGAGTGCCACCTGGTATCGGGCGATTTCGATTACCTGATCAAGGCGCGCATCCGCGAGATCGGCGAGTATCGCCGGCTGCTCGGCGACATCCTGCTGCAACTGCCGGGCGCGGCGCAGTCGAAAAGCTACGTGGTAATGGAAGAGATCAAGGAGACGCTGGCGATCGCGGTGGACGAGAAGGAGCGCAGCCAACCAGGCTGACGGCTCCTGGCCTGCTGGCTCAGAAAAGGCTGCCCTGCGGCGAATCCTCGGGCGGCACGCGGAACAGATCGGTGCGCAGCGGGTGGCGCTCTTGATTGAGCCCAAGCCTCCGGCATGCGATCTCGAAACGCTTGCGGACCAGCTCGGCAAAAATGCCCGTCCCGCGCATCCGGCTCGTGAATGTCGCGTCGTTGTGCTTCCCGTTGCGCATGTTCTCGATGATGCTCAGCACATGCTGCTTGCGGCCGGGGAAATGCTCCTCCAGCCATTCGATGAAGATGCCGTGAACCTCTAGCGGCAGGCGCAGCATGACGAAGCCGGCCGACGTTGCCCCAACTTCGCTGCAGGCCTTCAGCACGTTTTCCAGGTCGTAGTCGGTCAGCGCCGGTATCACCGGGGCAAAGAGCACCCCGGCCGGCACGCCGGCTTCGGCCAGCAACCGGATGCCTTCGATCCGTTTGGCTGGTGTGCTGGCGCGCGGCTCCATCTTTCTGGCGATATCGGCATCGAGCGTCGTGACGGACATGAATACGCGCGCCAGCCCATTCCGGGCCATACGGGCAAGGATGTCGATATCTCGCGACACCAGAAACGATTTGGTCGTGATGGCCACCGGGTGCTGGAAGCGTTCCAGCACCTCCAGAATGCCGCGCGTGAGCTGGAATTTCCGCTCGATCGGCTGGTACGGATCGGTGTTGGTGCCGAGCGCGATGACGCTCGGCTTGTAGTGTTTCTTGCGGAGTTCCTGCTCGAGCAGCGTAGCGGCATTTGGCTTGGCGAACAGCTTTGTCTCGAAGTCGAGACCAGGCGACAGGCCCAGGTAGGCATGATTCGGTCGCGCAAAACAGTACGAGCATCCGTGCTCGCAACCCCGGTACATGTTGATCGACTGGTCGAACGGAACATCGGGCGACTGGTTGCGCGAGATGATCGTCCTTGCCGGCTCGATCGCGATCGTCGTCCGTGGCGCGGGAGACTCGCCGTGCAAGGCCTCCAGATCGGCAAGCATGGCCGCATCCGCCTCTCGGGACAGGCTGTCGAAACGCGATTCCGTGTTCGACAGCGCGCCTCTTCCCTTGCGGAAGCCATCGGGTAGTGACGTCATGGGGGCTCTTGACTCGTACAATCTCCAATACTGTATAAATATACAGTATTGCTGGCGAGATACCAGTGCCCTGATCAGCGCCCTGATGGAATGCGCGCCCTGGGGATTGAACCTCCGGTGGGCTTCAGATCTGGTCAGACGGTACGTGTGGCCAAGGGAGGCGCGTCGTCGCGATCCCAGTAGGGCGGGGAGCCGAACCAGTTGGCAAAGAAGTCGACAAAGGCGTGTGTCTTGGCGGGAACCAGATGCCGGCTCGGATAGACCGCCCAGATCGAGACGACCGGCAATACCGGGTATTCATCGAGCACGGTGACCAACTCGCCGCGGCGCAGGTATGGCGCCACATCCCAGGTCGACTTCAGCGCGATGCCCACGCCCGCGACGATCGCGTCGCGAATCACCTCGCCGTTATCGGCGCGTAGCGTGCCCCGCACGCTCACCGCGCTTTCGCCGACCGGGGTATCAAAACGCCAGGTCGATTGATCGCCAAGGACCAGGCAGTTGTGATTGCGCAGGTCTTCCGGGTGCCGTGGGGAGCCGTGCCGCGCGAGGTATTCCGGCGATGCGCAGATCACACGATGACTGGGCGCGAGTGGCCTGGCGACCAGCGAGGAATCGGGGAGCGCGCCCATGCGGAGCGCGACATCAATGCCACTATCGACGAGGCCGACGATCTGGTCGCTCAGGCGCAGATCCAGTGTGATGCCGGGGTAGGTGGCCAGGAAGGCGGGGATCGCCGGCGAGACATGCTGGCGTCCGAACGAGGCAGGCGCCGTGACACGCAACGGACCGTGCGGCACCTCCGCGCCTCGGCCCACGGATTGCGCGGCCACTTCCGATGCGGCCAGCAATGGCTCGGCGTGGGTCAGGAACCGCTCACCATCTCCGGTGAGCGAAAGGCGGCGCGTTGTGCGATGTAGCAGGCGGGTGCCTAGCCGATCCTCCAGTCGCTGGAGCCGGGCGCTGGCGGTCGATGTCGACAGTCCCAGATCGCGTGCGGCAGCCGACAGATTGCCGAGCGCCGCCGCGCGCACGAAGACCGCGATATCGGTCAGGTCGAAAGGCATCGTCGGCGCGTAAAGTGGGGCCAGGCCTTCGGCTATTCCTGCGAGAGCGCCTTGGCTGCCTCGACTTGCGATTCGAAGAACGTCTGGAAGCTGATGGCAAGTCCTGCCATCAGCAGGCCGGTGCCGATCATCAGCGAAAAAATGATCAGGATGACCACGGGCCAGCCCGAGCGCGTGGGCTGGCCATGAGGGTTGTATTGCGCATCCCACTTGTCGTCGGGGCGCAGCCCGAACACGATGGCCGTCAGGAAGGCGCTGATAAGGGACGCGCCGCCGGCCACCGCGAAGACCCAGTTCAGTGCGGTATTGCCGGTGCCGAGGGTCAGCGAGGCGATGCCGAGCACGCCGGCTACGGTGCAAAGCAGGTGGACCCAGCCGAACTTGTCGCCCAGTCCTTTCAGATAGAAACGATGCGCCCCAAGGCTGCCGAGCAGGAAGGCCAGCGCAACGGTGGCCAGTTTCGATTTGCCGCGTGTGTTGCGGGCTTCAGTGGCAATGGCGGAGGCTTGGCTGGCTGCTGGCATCGGTATGGGGACGAAGACGGTATGGGCGTCATGGCGGGCAGTGGTCGCACATTGTACGCCGGGCCCGGACCGATACCCCGGCGGTCAGAACGGCCAGACGGAGGTCAGGGCGCCGGATACCAGCACGGAGATATGTGTTTCGCTGTACAACACGAGCGTCAGCAGCAGCATGAACAGCACTGACAATGACAAATGGCCCGCGTGCCGGGCCAGGTCCGAAAAAAGCGGGGACATGATGAACCTCGACAAGGATGTCTTGTGGAGGCTGCGCCCGACCTTGGTGTCGATCAGTGGGTACCGGGCAGAGGCAGGTCAGGTCGGTTGCCGTCTGCGCAACGACGGCACGCTGTGCGACTCCGGACAGCGCCGGGCGGCAGCCTGTGCGGCGTTAATCAGCACGCACAAATGTAGAGACAAAGGGGAGCGCGTGGAAGTTCCGGCTACGTGACAAGCCCTCGGCGTGCCTAGCGTCCGCCGTCGCGCCCGCGCGCCTGCCATCCCGGGCCAACATTGCCGGGGTGTGCTTCGGAATTTCGGAGCGTGGCTTCGCCGGGGCTGTTGCGATCGCCGCCACCGGGCTGGCGTGCGCGTTGTTCGTCGTCGCGCCCGCCAGGGCTGGCGGGGCGTCCGCTCAGACGGTCGTCGTTACGGGCCCTTGCTTCCATGCGATCAATCTGTGCCTGCACATGATCGCGGTTTTCCGCCCGCACGCTGGCGATTTCCCATCCGTTGGCAGCATGCACCGCCTGCACCGTGCGATCGGTGCGGCTGTGATGCCAGAAGGCGACTTGCGCGTGGCTGACTGCAATGCTGCCGCCAAGGCCGGCAACAGCCACGCTACCAGCCACCATAAGGCGCAGGAGGGGGCGGGTAAACATGCGGAATCCCAAGGTCCTGTTGCTGAGAGAAGTCAGGAGTTGGGTTCATGTTACGCAGGGGCCGTGTGACCGCCTATGCCAATCCCGTTACCGGTGTAACGGATTGTTTCGTCAAATTTGTCAGCTTTGGAGCGTCTGCTGCGATGCCGCGCCAGGCCAGCATTGGCGCGGTATCGAAGCGGTTTCAGGGCGCGTAGCGGATGCGATAAATCGCATTGGCTTTGTCGTCGCTAACCAACAGCGAACCGTCGCTTGCCACCTGGACGTCGACCGGGCGACCCCACGCCTTGCCGTCGCGCAGCCATCCTTCGGCAAAGATCTCCTGACGAATCACGCGCCCATCGTCATCGAGCACGATCCGTGCAATCCGGTAGCCGATGGCAGTGGAGCGGTTCCAGCTACCGTGCTCGGCGATGAAGATGTTGTTCTTGCGATATTCCGGTGGAAACTGCGTGCCGGTGTAGAAGCGCATCCCGAGCGCGGCCACATGTGGCCCCAGCTTGGCGACAGGCGGCGTGAACGCTGAACACGGGCGCTGTTTCCCGAACTCCGGGTCGGCAATCGTGCCGGCGTGGCAATACGGAAAGCCGAAGTGCTCGCCTTCACGCGTCAATCGGTTCAGTTCATCGTCGGGCTGGTCGTCGCCTAGCCAGTCGCGCCCATTGTCCGTGAACCACAGTTCGTGCGTGGCGGGGTGCCAGTCGAAGCCAACCGTGTTGCGCACGCCCCGGGCCACTACGCGCAGGTCGGAACCGTCAGGCTTCATTTTCATGATGTTCGCGTAACGGTTCTCGTCCGGCGCGCAGATATTGCATGGCGCGCCGACAGGCACGTAGAGATAGCCGTCAGGTCCAAACGCAATGAATTTCCAGCCGTGATGGGTTTCGGTCGGAAATCTGTCGCTGATAGTGACCGGGCGCGGCGGATCGCCGAGGCGGCCCTCGATGTTGTCGAGCCGCACGATGCGCGACGTCGATGACGCATACAATGCGCCATCGTGAAAGGCGACGCCCACGGGCATCGTGAGTCCGGATGCGATGACGCGCATCTTCGGATGCGGGCCGAGCGGCGACTCCAGCGCATATACCTTGCCCTCCGCGCGGCTGCCCACGAACAGCGTGCCCTTCGGCGACAGCGTCATGGCCCGCGCGCCGGGCACGTCGTCGCTGAGCACTTCGATCTTGAAGCCTGGCGGCAGCCGGATCTGGTCGATCGGCAGGGCGGCCTGCGCCGTCGCTGCAGACCAGGCGGCACCCAGCAGTGCCAGCCTGCAGAGGGATTTCGCGAGGTATTGCGCAGTGTGCCGATTTGGCCGCATGTCATGCCTCCAGTTCGCGGTTTTCGCCACGGTTCGGCTGGCCGCGTGTTGCGTCAGAAGCGCACCGATGGGGCCGAACAGCGCGGGAAAGTCCTAAGTGTTTGTTTGGGCTCGGGAAGTGGGCTATACTCTTGCGTTTCGTGTTCGCACGCTCCCGTTTTTTCGAGGAATTAACATGGTCGTAATCCGTCTGGCTCGCGGCGGCAGCAAGAAGCGCCCGTTCTTCAATATCGTTGCTACCGATTCGCGCAACCGTCGCGATGGCCGTTTCATCGAGCGTATTGGCTTCTACAACCCGCTGGCTTCCGAAAAGGAAGAGGGCCTGCGCGTTGTGCAGGACCGTCTGGCCTACTGGCAAGGCGTTGGCGCTCAACTGTCGCCGACCGTTGCCCGCCTGGTCAAGCAAGCCGGCAAGGCTGCAGCCTGATAGGTCTTGCGCGGCGTGCCTGTATGGCGCGCCGATGCAGAACTGACGCACCGCTGAAGTGACTGGCAATGCCTCCGGCCGCAAGCCGTTGAATCTGGCCGCTACGCAAGGCGGTGCCTCCGGCCGGCAGAAAAAACTGCCCGCCGCGCTGTTGTTCACGGACACCCTGCCCGACGATCTGGTCGAGGTTGGCTACGTGGGCGCGGCATATGGTATCCGGGGCTGGATCAAAGTCCAGCCACATGCGGACGACGCCTCCGCATTGCTCCACGCCCGCCGTTGGTGGCTGCTTCGCGCGCCGCCGGCCGGCGTGGTGTCGGCGCCGGCGCAGTCGGCCGAGGCTGTCAGCATCAAGATCTCCCAGTCGCGTGAACACAGCGGTACCGTGGTTGCGCAGCCGGCCGGCGTTTCGGACCGCAGTGTGGCCGAAATGCTCAAGGGGCGTCGTGTCTGGGTCCGGCGCGCGGATTTTCCCGCGGCGGAAGAGGGTGAGTTTTACTGGGTCGACCTGATCGGTTGTGCCGTGGTCAACGAGCAGGGCGAAGCGCTCGGCGAGGTGACCGGCCTGATCGACAATGGCGCCCATCAGATCCTTCAGGTGGCCTACGAGCTGCCGGACGGTAAGGCCGCTGAGCGGCTGATCCCGTTTGTCGACGCGTTCCTGCGGACGGTGGATACACCGGCCAGGCGGATCGTGGTGGACTGGGGGCTCGACTACTGAAGTGTCAGGGGAGGCGCGGATGCAGTTCGATGTAATCACGCTGTTTCCCGAGATGTTTCGCGCGCTGACCGATTGGGGTATCACCAGCCGGGCAGCCAAGCAGCAGCGCTACGCGTTGCGTACTTGGAATCCGCGGGATTTCACCGTGGACAACTACCGGACGATTGACGATCGGCCCTATGGTGGCGGCCCCGGCATGGTGATGCTGGCCAAGCCGCTCGAGGATGCGATCGACGCCGCCGCGGCGGCGCAGTCGGATGCTGGTGTCGGCAGGCCGCATGTGGTGCTGATGTCGCCGCAAGGCGCGACGCTGACGCACGAGAAGGTCATGGCGTTGTCGCAACGGCCCGGCCTGGTGCTGTTGTGCGGCCGGTATGAAGCGATCGACCAGCGTCTGATCGATCGTCGCGTGGACGAGGAAATCAGCCTCGGCGATTTTGTACTGTCGGGCGGCGAACTGCCGGCGATGGCGCTGATCGACGCGGTGGTGCGGCATCTGCCCGGCGTGCTGGGCGATGCGCAGTCGGCGGTCCAGGACAGTTTCGTCAATGGCCTGCTTGATTGTCCGCATTACACGCGGCCGGAAGAATATGAAGGTGTGCGGGTGCCCGATGTATTGCTCGGGGGCCATCATGCCGAGATCGAGAAGTGGCGGCGCCGGCAGGCGTTGGCCAATACCGCGCGCAAGCGTCCCGACCTGATCGTGGCCGCGCGCGAGCAAGGATTGTTGTCCAAGGCCGACGAGAAATTCTTGTCGGAACTGGCGGCGAAAGCAGGGCAGGAGTTCGCTCCCGCCAAGTGAAAACCCCATCCTCTGCCGGGGCCCAGCAAGTGTCTGGGGCATCCAACGCTGGCACGATGGTTATGGAGAAAACGATGAACATCATCGAGCAAATCGAGAAGGAAGAGATCGCGCGTCTGACCGCGAATAAGACCATCCCCGCATTCGCGCCTGGCGATACCGTTATCGTCAACGTGAACGTGGTTGAAGGTAATCGCAAGCGCGTGCAGGCTTACGAAGGCGTGGTGATCGCCAAGCGTAACCGTGGTCTGAACTCGTCCTTCATCGTGCGCAAGATCTCGTCGGGTGAAGGCGTGGAACGTACGTTCCAGCTGTACTCGCCGCTGATCGCCGGCATCGAAGTGAAGCGTCGCGGTGACGTACGTCGCGCGAAGCTGTACTACCTGCGCGAGCGCTCGGGCAAGTCGGCACGTATCAAGGAAAAGCTGGTGATGAAGGCCAAGCCGGCCGCCGTTGCCGCGGAATAAGCTTTCCCTGTCAGGCGCCGGGTAACTGGCGCTGTGCCGGATTGCGAAGGACACCCTCGGGTGTCCTTTTTGTTTGGCGGCGGCGCAACGCAATGCGTTCTTGCTGCCATGCAACATTACGCGCTTCTGTCATACTTGAAAGCGCTATGCGTCCAACATTCGATCCTGAAACGCTACCGATCATCGAGACCGATAGCCGCCACGCCCCCCTCTCCACGCCGCGCATGAGACCGGATTTCATCCGGCATCGTCTGCTTGCGCCACCGGCGTGGGAACCCGAACTGACCGATGAATCCCGTGTGTACGACCGGACCCGCGGCTTGCGTGAGGCGGCGGTACTGGTGCCCCTGGTTGAGCGTTCGGATGGTCTGACGGTGCTGCTTACTCAGCGCAATGCGAATCTGAATGCCCATGCCGGGCAGATCAGTTTTCCGGGAGGCGGGCAGGAAACCTACGATGCCAATCGCATCGCCACGGCGTTGCGCGAAACCGAGGAAGAGATCGGGCTGACCCGTAATTACGTCGAAGTGCTGGGATCGCTACCGGACTACATCACCGGTACCGGCTATCACGTCAGCCCCGTTGTCGGACTGGTGCATTCAGGGTTCACGCTCCGTGCCGATGAACGCGAAGTGGCCGATATCTTTGAGGTGCCGCTGGCATTCCTGATGGACCCCGCGCGGCATGAGCGCCGGTTATTCCGCTGGGAAGGCGGCGAGCGCATGTTCTACGCCATGCCTTATCCGCGCGAAGGCGGCGGTCAGCGCTTTATCTGGGGCGCGACGGCGGGCATGCTGCGCAATCTCTACCACCTGCTCGCGGCCTGAGCCGCGCCGCCGCCCGCGACGCCGGTCTTCGTCAGGCTGCGGCCTGAGTAGCGGTGTCGACGCAGTGGGGGCAGCTCTTGCCCACCACGTACTTCGGGTGCTGCTGCTCCTCGGGCGTCACCACTGCGCGGCACGCGAAGCACTGAACCGGGCCTGCGGGTTCCAGGTTCGGATTCAGCGCGGTCCGGTAGTCGAACACGAAGCAGTCGCCGTTGTAGTGGCTCCCACCGACTTCCTCGAAGTACTTCAGAATGCCGCCCTCGAGCTGGTAGACGTGGTCGATCCCCACTTCCTGCATGTGGATGGCGGCCTTCTCGCAGCGGATGCCGCCGGTGCAGAACGACACGATGGTCTTGCCTTCGAACTCGGCCTTGTTCTCCGCCACGGCCGGCGGGAATTCGCTGAACTTGTCGATACCGTACTCCACCGCCTTGTCGAAGGTGCCAACCGCCACCTCGAACGCGTTACGCGTATCGAGCATCACTACCGGGCGTCCGTCGTCGTCATGGCCCTGGTCGAGCCAGCGCTTCAGATCCACGGGGCGCACCGAAGGCGCGCGTCCGGCCTCGGGGCGGATCAGCGGCATCTTCATCGTGATGATTTCCTTCTTGGCGCGCACCAACATGCGCTTGAAGGGCTGATTTTCTGACAGGCTTTCCTTCGGCGCGATGTCCGCGAACCGGGCATCGGCGTGGAGCCATGCCATGAACTCGTCGATTTGCTCACGCGTGCCGGCCAGGAACATGTTGATGCCTTCTGGCGCGAGCAGGATCGTGCCCTTCAGGCCAGCCGCGTCACAGCGCTCACGCATGACGGGGCGCAGGGTCTCGATGTCTTCGAGCGTGACGAACTTGTAAGCGGAAATATTGACGATCTGCATGGGTGACGCTGCCAGGGCCGGGCACCCGAAACGAGGGTGCTCGATAACTGCCTGATTGGAAAGGCGAAATTATAGCCCCTCAGGCCGCATCCCGACACCTCTTCGGGGGCGCCTCGCATTGCGCCTGCGCAAAAACCCCCAAGTGCGGCGATGGGGGAGCCGGTACAATGGCGCCCTATGTCCGCACCCCGCTTCGTACACCTCCGCCTGCACTCCGAGTATTCGATCGTGGACGGCATCGTCCGCCTCGACGACGCCGTCAAGGCCGCCGCCCGCGATGGGATGGGCGCGCTTGCACTGACCGACCTCGCCAACGCCTTCGGCCTGATCCGCTTCTACAAGGAGGCCCGTGGTGGGGGCGTCAAGCCGGTAGTGGGCGCTGACGTCTGGCTGACCAATGCCGAAGATCGCGACAAGCCCGCGCGCATGTTGCTGCTCGTGCAGGATCGCATCGGCTATCTGAACCTGTGCACGCTGCTGTCGCGTGCATGGCTTGGCAACCAGCATCGTGGCCGTGCCGAGTTCGAGCCCGGCTGGCTCGGGGAGCCGGGTGAGGAGGGCTTGCCGCTGGCCACCGGCTTGATCGCGCTGTCAGGCGCGATGGGTGGTGATGTCGGCCAGGCGTTGGCCAATGGGAATGTCGAGGCGGCACGCCGTGCTGCCGAGCATTGGGCCCGGGTGTTCCCGCAACGCTATTACATCGAACTGCAACGTGCCGGTCAGCCTGGCACCGACGCCTACGTGCCGCAGGCTGTGCAACTGGCCGCGTCGATGCAGCTTCCGGTGGTCGCCACGCATCCGGTGCAATTCATGACGCCGGACGATTTCACGGCGCACGAGGCGCGCGTCTGTATCGCGGAGGGCGAACTGCTCGCCAATCCGCGCCGCACGCGCAAGTTCACCACCGACCAGTACTTCAAGACCCAGGACGAGATGACCGCGCTGTTCGCGGATATCCCGTCGGCGCTGCAGAACTCCGTCGAGATCGCCAAGCGCTGCAACCTGACGCTGGAGCTGGGCAAGCCACGCCTGCCGCTGTTCCCGACGCCTGATGGCATGTCGCTCGACGACTACCTTGTGTTCATGGCCAAGGAAGGTCTCGAGAAGCGGATGCTGGTGCTGTTCCCGGACGAAGCCGAGCGCGAGAGCAAGCGTGCCGAGTACTACGCGCGTCTGGAGTTTGAAACCGGCACCATCATCAAGATGGGGTTCCCGGGCTACTTCCTGATCGTGGCGGACTTTATCAACTGGGCCAAGAACAATGGCGTGCCGGTGGGGCCGGGCCGGGGTTCCGGCGCGGGTTCGCTGGTGGCCTACGCACTTGGCATTACCGATCTCGATCCGCTCAAGTACGCGTTGCTGTTCGAGCGATTCCTGAATCCGGAGCGGGTCTCGATGCCCGACTTCGACATCGACTTCTGCCAGCACGGCCGCGATCGTGTGATCACGTACGTGAAGGAGAAATACGGCAAGGACGCCGTGTCGCAGATCGCCACGTTCGGCACTATGGCCGCCAAGGCGGCCGTGCGCGATGTGGGCCGGGTGCTGGATCTCGGTTACGGCTTTGTCGATGGCGTGGCCAAGCTGATTCCGTTCAAGCCCGGCAAGCTGGTCACGCTGGAGGAAGCGAAGAAGGAAGAACCGGCGCTGGCCGAACGCGAGCGCACGGAAGAGGAAGTACGCCAGTTGCTGGAACTGGCGCAGCGCGTGGAAGGCATGACGCGTAACGTCGGCATGCACGCTGGTGGCGTGCTGATCGCCCCCGGCCGCCTGACCGATTTCTGCCCGCTCTACACGCAGGGCACGGACGGCATGAGCGGCGTGGTCAGCCAGTACGACAAGGACGACGTGGAAGCGGCCGGACTGGTCAAGTTCGACTTCTTGGGCCTGACCACGCTGACGATCCTCGACTGGGCCGAGCGGTACATCCGCCGGCTCGACCCGAGCAAGGCCGACTGGAACTGCAGCCAGATTCCGCTCGACGACAGTCCCGCATTCGACATCCTCAAGAGCGCCAACACGGTGGCGGTGTTCCAGCTGGAAAGCCGCGGCATGCAGGGGATGCTCAAGGACGCGAAGCCTGACCGCTTCGAGGACATCATCGCGCTCGTGGCGCTGTATCGTCCCGGCCCGATGGACCTGATACCGAGCTTCTGTGCCCGAAAGCACGGCCGCGAGAAGGTCGAGTATCCCGATCCGCGCGTCGAACCCGTGCTCAAGGAGACCTACGGCATCATGGTCTACCAGGAGCAGGTGATGCAGATGGCGCAGATCATCGGCGGCTACTCGCTGGGTGGCGCCGACTTGCTGCGCCGTGCCATGGGCAAGAAGAAGCCCGAGGAAATGGCCAAGCACCGTGACATGTTCCGCGAGGGCGCTGACAAGAACGGGCTGACCGCCCAGCAGGCCGACGACATCTTCGACCTGATGGAGAAGTTCGCGGGCTACGGCTTCAACAAGTCGCACGCGGCTGCGTACGCGCTGCTAGCCTACTACACGGCCTGGCTCAAGGCGCATCATCCGGCCGAATTCATGGCAGCCAACATGTCGCTGGCCATGGACGACACCGATAAGGTCAAGATCCTCTACGAGGACTGCCGCCTGAACAAGATCGAAGTGCTGCCGCCGGACGTCAACGCCAGCGAGTACCGTTTCGCGCCGACCGATGCGAAGACCATCCGCTACGGCCTGGGTGGCATCAAGGGTTCGGGCCAGGGGGCGATCGAGGACATCCTGCGTGCGCGGGAAGAGCGGCCATTCGACGACCTGTTTGATTTCTGCGAGCGCGTGGACCGCCGCCAGGTCAATCGCCGCACGATCGAGGCGCTGATTCGCGCCGGCGCGTTCGACAGTCTCAACGACAATCGTGCCCAGTTGCTGGCCTCGGTATCGATCGCGATGGAGGCGGCCGACCAGAAGGCCGAGTCGGCCAACCAGGTGTCGCTGTTCGACCTGATGGATGACGCCGGCGCGTCGCATCGCCCCGAACTGGTGGATGAGCCGCGCTGGACGCCCAAGCGCACGCTGCAGGAAGAGAAGCAGGCGCTCGGCTACTACTTCTCGGGTCACCTGTTCGATGCGTCGCGCGACGAGGTGCGCCGGTTCGTCAAGGGCACGCTTGCCGCGCTCGAAAAGGAAGTGCAGGGCAATGGCGGTGGCTACGGCCGCGACGTGCGTGGCAAGGTGATTGCCGGTGTGATCACCGGCATCCGTACCCAGATGACCCAGCGCGGCAAGCTGATCATCGTGCTGCTTGACGATGGCACCGCGCAGATCGAAATGACGGTGTTCAACGAGTTGTACGACGCCAATCGTCACATGTTCCGCGAGGACGAACTGCTGATCGCGCAGGGCAATGCGCGCCACGACACCTTCACGGGCGGCGTGCGCTTTACGGCGGATTCGGTGCAGGACCTGGTTGCCGCGCGCGCCCGCTACGCCGATGCCGTCTGCCTCGGCTTCAATGGCAACGCCTCGACGGAGCGCCTGCGCGAGCTGCTGACGCCGTACCTGGCCCACGTGTCGCAGACCCCCGGCGTGCCGGTTCGCATCAGCTATGTCAACAAGACCGCGCAGTGCGAGGCGATGCTGGGTGACCAATGGCAGATCACGCCTTCGGAGGAAGCGTTGACGAGCCTGCGTACCGCCCTGGGCGATACCGTGCGCGTGTTGTATGGCTGACCCGACGAAGGCGCTGGCCGCGCAGGGCGAGCGCAAGCCGCGCGTCCTGTTTCACGTCACGCACTTCCTGCACGGCGGGATCGAAACGTCGCTGGTGTCGCTGATCACCGCGCTGGATCGGGAAGGGTTCGAGATCGGCCTGACGGTGACGTATCCGTCCGAGGCGCTCGAGACCCATTTCCGCGCGCGGCTGCCGGCCGGCGTGAAGCTTCAGGTGCTGGCGCCCGAACGCTGGCTCTCGCATTGCCGCCAGCTCAAGAAGGCGCGCAAGCTCGGGCCGCTTGGCAAGATCTACGAGGAAGTGCTGCTGCCGCCCGTACGCAAGCCGCTGATGAATCGCCGCTTCCGGCAGGTGCTGGCGCAGGGCTACGACGTGGTGGTCGACTACGACATGTCGCTGTCGCGCATCACCGGTCCGCTGCCGGTCCCGATGATGGGATACCAGCACTTCAGCGTGGCGCACCTCGAGCGGGGTCATCGGCGCAAGCTGCGCAAGCTTCGGCACCAGTGCCGAACCGACTACGCAGCCGTGGTGATGCTGACCGACAGCATGTTGAACGATGCGCGGGCGCTGATTCCCGATGTGGCGGACAAGCTCGTGCGGCTCTACAACACCATTGACCTCGACAGCATCCGTGCAAGGGCGAACGCGCCGCTCGATCCTTCCGCGCAGCCGGCGGGACCGTACATCGTGTCCGTCGGTCGGCTCGAGGAAAGTCAAAAGGATTTCACGACGCTGCTGCACGCTTATGCGCAGCTTGCGAAGGAAGGTATCGACGAGGATCTGGTGCTGGTCGGCGATGGTGCATCGCGGCAGCAACTCGAGGCGCTGGCCGCATCGCTCGGTATCGCCGATCGCGTGACCTTTGCTGGCTTCCAGTCGAACCCCCATGCCTGGATTCGCAAGTCGCGGCTCCTGGCGTTCAGTTCGAAGATGGAAGGTTTGCCCAATGTGCTGCTCGAAGGGCTGGCGGTAGGGCAAGTGGTGGTCAGCACCGATTGTCCGACGGGGCCGCGCGAGATCCTCGACGATGGCCGCGCCGGGCTGTTGGTGCCGGTGGGCGATGCCGCGCAGCTTGCGGCGGCGATCAGGCGTGGCCTGCAGGACGCCGCGCTGCGCGAGTCACTGCTGGCCCACGCAGCGACCCATATCGAGCAGATGGGCTTCAGGCCGACGGCCCAGGCGTTCAGTGTGCTTGCGGATCGCCTGATGCGGCGGGCTGGCGTGCCGACTGTTGCAGCAGCCACAGCTTGATGTACTTGTAGTAGCTGGCCTGACCGTTCATCAGCGCGATGGCCAAGCCCTGCGGGCCGTCCAGAAATCCGCGGCGCAGCAGGTAGGTGCGCAGGAATGCCCAACTGCCATGCAGCCACGCGCTGGCCGGCGTGGCGGTCTTGCCACGCTGGAATGCCTGCGTGGCGCCCAGCGTCGAATACTGGTCGACCTTCCGCAGCACCTGCGAGAAGTCGTCGTAGGTGTAGTGCAGCAGCGGATTCCGGAGGTGCGCGATCGGGCCGTCGGTGACGACGTTCTCGTGCACGAGGTCGTCGGTGAACCTGGCCTTTCCCACGCGGAACAGGCGGGTCAGGCGGTCGGGGTACCAGCCGCTGTGCCGGATGAAGCGGCCGCAGAAGCGTGACAGGCGGGGCATGTCGTAGGCGTCGGCCTGACCCGATGCGATGGCTGCCAGGATCTCGTCGCGCAGTTCTGGCGTGACGCGCTCATCGGCGTCGATGGAGAGTACCCACTCGCTTTGTGCCTTGGACAGGGCGAGGTTTTTTTGTGGACCGAAGCCGGGCCACGTCGCGGTCTGGTGGACCTCCGCGCCCATGGCGCGGGCAGTTTCCACCGTGCCGTCCGTGCTGCCGGAGTCCACTATAATCGCGCGGTCGCACCAGGAGACGCTCTCGAGGCACTCCCGGATATTGTGTGCCTCGTTTTTAGTGATCAGTACGACAGAGATTTTCATAGAGATGCTTGCAATGGGATTCCGCACGCCGACGCTGCCCGCCATTCTAGCGGCAGTCGCCCCGGCGTCCCTTTCCCGTTGGCAAGTGGAGCGAACGTGACCGACAACAAACAACAAACGCCCCAGGAATCCGATACCCTCAAGCGCGTCTGGGCCTATCTGAAGCCCGAGAAGCGCAACTTCGTGCTCGCCATCATCGCCATGGGCCTGGTGGCGGCCAGCGAAGGGATTATTCCGAAGGTCGTCAACGACCTGCTCGACAAGGGCTTCGGCGGCAGCTACGCGGGCAAGCTCTGGCATGTGCCCGCGCTGCTGGTGGGCGTGGCGCTGGTGCGCGGCCTGGCGCAGTTTGCCTCGGGCTACCTGCTTTCGCAGATATCGAACGGCGTGTTGCTGAAGATGCGTATGCAGATGTTCGACCGGATGCTGCACGCGCCGGCGCTGTTCTTCCACCGCAATACCGCTGCCTCGCTGATCAATGCCGTGATCTTCGAGGTGAACCAGGTGATGCAGATCCTCACTGGCGTGCTGATCACACTGGTGCGTGACTCGCTGACCGTGGTGGCGCTGCTGATCTACCTGTTCTACACGAACTGGAAGCTGACCCTGGTGGTGGCAGTGCTGCTGCCGGCGATCGGCTTCGTGATGTCGAAGGTCAACCGCCGCCTGCGTCGCCTGAACCGTGAGCATCAGGCGCTGACCAACACCGCCGCCTATGTGGTGGAGGAATCCGTGGGCGGGTTCAAGGTGGTCAAGCTGCACGGTGGCGAAGCGTACGAAATGTCGCGTTTCGAGGCGATGGCCGAGCGGCTGCGCGGCTACTCGATGCGCATGGCTGTGGCCGGTGGCCTGAATCAGCCCGTGACGGCGTTCCTGGCATCGCTGGCGCTGTCCGTGATCCTGACGATCGCGATGATTCAGGCGCAGGGCAACCAGACCACGATCGGTGGCTTCACCGGCTTCGTGATGGCGATGCTGCTGCTGATCTCGCCGCTCAAGCATCTGGCCGACCTGAACCAGCCGCTGCAACGCGGCCTGACCGCGGCCGAGATGATCTTCGGCCTGATCGACGAGCCGATCGAGCCGCAGAACGGTGGCCTGCCGCTGGAGCGGGCCCGTGGCGATCTGGTGTTCGACAACGTCGGCTTCCGCTATGGCGATGCCGCGCGCGCGGCGCTGAACCATGTCAGCCTGCGTGCCGCACCGGGCGAGGTCGTGGCGCTGGTGGGGCCGTCGGGTAGCGGCAAGACCACGCTTGTGAACCTGGTGCCGCGCTTTTTCGATCCGACCGAGGGTCACATCTTGCTCGACGGTCAGCCGATCGACCGTTTCGCGCTGGCCGACCTGCGTCGCCAGATCGCCTTCGTCAGCCAGGATGTGGTGCTGTTCAACGACACCGTGGCCGCCAATGTGGCCTATGGCGTGCATCCGCGCGAGAAAATCGATATGGCCCGCGTGGAACGCGCGCTGGCGGCTGCCTACCTGACCGACGTGGTCAAGGGGCTGCCGGAAGGGCTCGAAACGAACATCGGCGACAACGGCATGAAGCTGTCTGGCGGCCAGCGCCAGCGTCTGGCCATCGCGCGCGCGATCTACAAGGATGCGCCGATCCTGATCCTCGATGAGGCGACTTCGGCGCTTGACTCAGAGTCGGAGCGTCAGGTGCAGGCCGCGCTGGAATCGCTGATGGTCGGTCGCACCACGCTGGTGATCGCGCACCGCCTGTCGACGATCGAGAACGCCGACAGGATCGTGGTGCTGGAGCAGGGTCGTGTAGCCGAACAGGGCAGCCACGCCGAGCTGATCGGCAAGAACGGCCTGTACGCGGGCCTGCATCGCATCCAGTTCGCGTCACAGGCATAAGTTGTTCGTGATTCGACGGCCGTGACGAGGGGTCACGGCCGGGCATGTACCAACAGGGGAACATACCCCGCTGAGGAGACAGACATGACCCAACCCATCAGCCGTTATCCGGTTCCCGCCATCGAGAACCTGCCGGACGACATCCGCCAGCGCGTGCTCGAAGTCCAGGAGAAGGCCGGCTTCGTTCCCAACGTCTTCCTGGCCCTGGCCCATCGTCCCGACGAGTGCCGCGCGTTCTTCGCCTATCACGACGCGCTGATGCTCAAGGAGACCGGCAGCCTGACCAAGGGCGACCGCGAGATGATCGTGGTGGCCACGTCGGGCGTGAACCAGTGTCTCTACTGCGTGGTGGCCCACGGTGCCATCCTGCGCATCTACGAGAAAAAGCCGCTCGTGGCCGATCAGGTCGCGGTGAACTACCTCAAGGCAGATATCACGCCGCGCCAGCGTGCCATGCTCGACTTCGCGATGAAGGTCTGCACGGACTCGCATACGATCGGCGAAGCCGATTTCGAGGCACTGCGCGCCCATGGGTTTGACGACGAGGACGCGTGGGACATCGCCGGCATCACGGCGTTCTTCGGGCTCTCCAACCGCATGGCCAACACGATCGGGATGCGTCCGAACGAGCAGTTCTTCCTGATGGGGCGCGTGCCGAAGGCCAAGTAGGGCGATTCGGCGGCTCAGCGGCTCAGCGGATCTGCGCGCAGCCGCCGTTCTTCGGGTCGAACAGCACGGGCCACGCCTGGTCGTAGATGCCCGGCGTGCAGTGCTTCTCGCATCGGGCATGGGCCAGCGTGATACGGCGCGGGTCCTGCCACACCATCAGCGTGCAGCCGCTGCCATCTATCGCATGCAGTTCGATGTGTGGCGTCTGCTGTACCTGCTTGAATTCCGACAGGTCGAAGTGGCACCAGCCACGGCGCGATACCCACAGCTTCCAGGTCAGCGTTTCCACGGCATTGTGCGAGACACGCACTGTCGCGTCCTCGCGGAAACCATCTTCCTCGGTGCGTCGGCAGATGCCAGAGATGTCGATCTCGTGCGCCGCGATCGGTGTGGCGCGCACGGCGATTTCGGGGGTCTTCGAGGGGTAGGGTGCGGGCAGCTGGCCGGTGTAGGTGGGCGGCCCTTTCGGAGCGAACGGTTCGACGCAGGCGGCGCACAAAAAAACAGCCAGCATGGCTGGCATTGCATTTCTTAACGTCATATCGGCCCCCTTCACGCGACCCGTTCATCTACTGTAGGGGATGCCGCTGCAAAGACCAGCAGGATATGTTCCGTGGAAGTCCTAGCGCATGGGCGGTGGAGCGGAACCTATACTCAACAGATGTGCCCGCGTCGGGGGCACCCGCCATCGCCCCCGGCCTCTCTCCCGCCTGCGGGAGCGAGGCCGGAGGAGAGGTCGGGAGAGAGGGCGAGGCCTCGCATTGGCCGATCACATTTCAAGCCACCGCTCGCATCTCGGCGGCACGCGGCGCAGCAGGCTGCACCATCGGATATCCCGCCGCGAACACCAGACGCCCGGCCGACCACGTATGGGTGACCAGCGGCTGCCCGGCAACGCTGCCCACGGCGATGACGTCGGCACGCTTGCCCGGCGCCAGCCGGCCGCGATCGTCCAGCAGGCAGGCATCTGCCGGATTGGACGTGACCAGTGCCAGCGCCCGGTCGAGCGGAAGGTCGGCGAGGCGTGAGGCGGCGAATGCCGCCGCGATCAGTGTGGACGGCTGGTAGTCCGAGCAGAGGATGTGGCCGACGCCGGCGTGAATCGCATCGATCGCACGCATCGAACCGCTCTGGCTCTTGCCGCGCAGCACGTTCGGCGCGCCGAGGATCGTCGGGAGCGCGTGGGCCGAGGCGGCCTGCGCCGTCTCCACGTTGATCGGAAACTCGCTCATGCGAACCCCCAGCGCGTGCATTGCGGCGATGCGTTGCGGAGAGTCGTCGTCGTGGCTGGCGGTGGGGATGCCGAGTTCGTGCGCCTTCGAGACCAGACGGTTGACGCGCTCGGTTGCGCCGGCCAACTCAGCCGATTTCTTCGCAGCCGCGTCGGCGGCTTCCTCGCGGCTCATGCCGTGATTGCCCATCATGTACGACAGGTAAGCATCGAGCGTTTTGAACTGACCCTGGCCCGGCGAGTGGTCCATGACCGACAGCAGGTCGACCACGCCTTCGGCCATCAGCATCTCGAGCACTGGCACGGCGGCGTTATCGGTGACTTCATAGCGGCAGTGGATGCGATTGTCGACGAGGCTGTGCGCGCGATACGCGGCCACGGTACGCACCAGCGTCGCGGCGGTCTCGTTGTTGCGTACGCCGAACTGGTTGCTGGCGAACGACAACGCGTGGTACGGCGTGGTGATGCCAGCTGCGGCATTGCGGCGGTCAACCTGCGCCACCGCGAAGTCGAGCGGAAACAGCACATTGGCGCGGGGCTCGGCTTCCTTTTCGATCGCGTCGCAGTGGACGTCGATAAGCCCGGGCATCACGGTGTGGCCGCGCAGGTTGATGACCTCGGCGTCGGCTGGGGCGGAGGCTGGCTCGATGGCGGCGATCTGGCCGTCGGCGATCAGCATCGCGCTGTCGTGCAGGACGCGATCCGGCAGTACCAGCGTCGCGTGCGTGAGGTAGGTGGTAGACATGTCCGGTTCCAGTTCAGGTTCAGGCAAGCGCCGTGGCCGGCTGCAGCGGCAGCATGCGCGTGGCCACCGCATCGCGCACAGCCTCGTCGTGGAAGATGCCGATCAGCGAGCGGCCTTCGGCCAGCGCTTCGCGGATCAGTTCGATCACCACCGCCCGGTTGTCGGCGTCGAGCGACGCGGTGGGCTCGTCGAGCAACAGGATCGGGTGGCCACCGATCAGGCCGCGCGCGATATTCACGCGTTGCTGCTCGCCGCCGGAGAACGTGGCGGGTGGCAAGTCCCAAAGTCGGCGTGGCAGGTTCAGCCGTTCGAGCAGCGTCGCGGCGCGGGCGCGGGCTTCCTCGTGGCTGGCGCCGCGTTGCTGCAGCGGATCGGCCACCACGTCGAGCGCGGAGACGCGTGGGATGGCACGCAGGAACTGCGAGACATAGCCGATCACATCGCGGCGCAACTTGAGCACGCGTTGTTCCGGGGCGTTGGTCAGTTCCACCCATGGCTCGCTGGCCTCGCTCGTGTCGCGCAGGCGGATCGTGCCTTCGGTTGCGAGGTAGTTGCCATAGAGGCAGCGCAGAAGCGTGCTCTTGCCGGTGCCGGAACGGCCGGACAGCACGAGGCATTCGCCACGCGAGGCGTCAAAGTCGATAGCGCGCAGCACGGGCAGGCGAATGCCGCCCTGGTTGTGCAACGTGAACATCTTGCCGAGGCCGCGGACCTCAATCAGTTTCTGGTTGTTGGCTTGCATCATGATCATCCCTGCAGGATGGAGGAGACCAGCAACTGCGTGTACGGATGCTGCGGGTCATCGAGGATCTGATCGGTCAGGCCCTGTTCGACCACGCGGCCGCCCTGCATGACCAGCGTGCGGTGCGCGAGCAGGCGCGCCACGGCCAGGTCGTGCGTGACAAGGATCGCGGCCAGGCCCAGGTCGGTGACCAGGCGGCGCATCAGGTCGAGCAGCCGGGCCTGCACGGAGACATCGAGCGATGCGGTCGGCTCGTCCATGAACACCAGGCGTGGATGGGTGACCAGGTTGCGTGCGATCTGCAGACGCTGCTGCATCCCGCCCGAGAACGTGGTCGGCACATCGTCCAGCCGGGAGAGGTCGATCTCCATTTTCTCGAGCCAGGCGCCGGCGATCTCGCGCAGGTCACCGTAGTGGCGATTGCCGACGGCCATCAGGCGCTCGGCGATATTGGCGCCGGCGCTCACCTGCATCCGCAGGCCATCGCGGGCGTGCTGCCGCACGAAGCCCCAGTCCGTGCGGGCCAGCAGACGCATCCGCGCGCTCGACAGTCCAGCCAGATCGGTCAGCCCCGATTCGCGCATGTCGTAGCTGACGCTGCCGCGCTGCGCCTTGACCTGCATCGACAGGGCTTGCAGCAGCGTGCTCTTGCCCGAGCCCGATTCACCGACCACGCAGAGCACTTCGCCCGGATAGAGATCGAAGTTGACATCGTGGCAACCATGCACGCCGTCCCAGGTGTGCGTCAGGTTGCGTACGGAGAGCAGAGGCGTCGCGTTCATTGGGCACCTCCTGCGGCCTGCTTCATAGCCTGCGCGGCCTGGCGGTCGGCGCAGTACTCGGTGTCCGAGCACACGAACATGCGCGTGCCGGCATCGTCGGTGATGATCTCGTCGAGATAGCTGTCGGTGGCGCCGCATTGCGCACAGCAGCTCGACCACTTTTCCACGGTGAACGGATGATCGACGAAGTCGAGGCTCTTGACCGTGGTGTACGGCGGCACGGCATAGACGCGCTTCTCGCGCCCGGCGCCAAACAGCATCAACGCGGGGCTACGGTCGAGCTTCGGGTTGTCGAACTTGGGGATCGGCGAAGGCCGCATCATGTACCGCTGGTTGACGATCACGGGGTAGTCGTAAGTGGTGGCGATATGGCCGTGATGGGCGATGTCTTCGTAGAGCTTCACGTGCATCGAGCCATATTCGGCCAGCGCGTGCATCGTGCGCGTTTCGGTTTCGCTCGGCTCCAGCCAGCGCAGCGGCTCGGGAATAGGTACCTGGTAGACCATCGTCTGGCCCGCGCTCAGCTTCGTTTCCGGAATACGGTGACGGGTCTGGATGATGGTGGCGTCGGTGGTGCGCTCGGTCGTCTGCACGCCGGTCACGCGGCCAAAGAAGCGGCGGATGTTGATCGCGTTCGTGGTGTCGTCCGATCCCTGGTCGATGACCTTGAGCACGTCCTGGCGGCCGATGATCGCGGCGGTCACCTGGATGCCGCCCGTGCCCCAGCCATACGGCAGTGGCATTTCACGGCTGCCGAACGGCACCTGGTAGCCGGGTATCGCAACGGCCTTGAGCAGCGCCCGGCGCAGCATCCGCTTGGTCGATTCGTCCAGATAGGCGAAGTTGTAGTGTTCGTCGCGTGCGACGGTAGCGGTGGCGTTCATGCCAGCGACTCCTCCTGGGGTTGGTCTTCGGCCGGCGCATCGGTGGCCGCGCCCTGTTGCTCGGCGCGCAGCCGCCGCAGCAGTTCGAGGTTGGCCTGGAAGTCCACGTAGTGCGGCAGCTTCAGGTGCTGCACGAAGCCGGACGCTTCGACGTTGTCGCTGTGGTACAGCATGAATTCGATATTGTTGGCCGGTGCGTCACCTGCCTCGCCGAGTTCTTCCGCGCGCATCGCGCGATCGGCCAGCGCCATCGACATCGCCTTGCGCTCGTTGTAGCCGAACACGAGACCGTAGCCACGCGTGAGTCGCGGCGCTTCGTCGGCGTTGCCCGCAAACTGGCTCACCATCTGGCATTCAGTCACTTCCACTTCACCGATGGTGATGGCGAAGCCGAGTTCCTCGATGAACATCTCGACTTCGGTGCTGCCATAGCGGATCTCGCCGGCGAACGGGTGCGAATTGCCATAGCCGCGCTGCGTGGAGTAGCCCATCGACAGCAGAAAGCCTTCATCGGCGCGCGCCAGGTTCTGCAGGCGTGCGGGACGCTCGGCGGGGAACGTCAGCGGTTCGCGTGTCAGGTCCGGCGGGGCGGGGTCGCCCGGAGGAATCGCGTCGGCTTCCACCAGCGATTCGGCTTCCAGCAGGCTGGTGACGCGCGGCATGTTCGGAGCAAGCGGTTCTGGCGAGGGCGGTAGCGGCGCGGGGTCGCGGCCCGCTTCGAGCGTGAAGTCGAGCAGCCGCTGCGTGTAGTCGTAGGTCGGTCCGAGGACTTGTCCGCCGGGCACGTCCTTGAACGTTGACGAGATTCGGCGCTGCAGGCACATCTTGCCGGTATCCAGCGCCTGGGTATAACCGAAGCGCGCGAGCGTGGTGCGATAGGCACGCAGCAGGAAGATCGCTTCGATTTGATCGCCGGCAGCCTGCTTGAGCGCGAGCGCGGCCAGGTGTGGGTCATAGAGCGAACCCTCGGCCATCACGCGCGATACCGCCAGCGGCATCTGTTCGCGGATTTGTTCGAGTGTGATCTCCGGTACCGACGTGTCCCCTCGACGATAGGCGTCGAGCATCTGGTAGGAGTTCAGGATGGCGCGTTCGCCCCCTTTGACGGCTACGTACATCTCAGTCCTCCACGTGCGTGGTGCGCGTCATCGCGCAGAATTCGTCGCCGCTGGCCAGCAGCAGGTCCACGCCGAGCGGAAAGCCCGCGTTGTTGGCGCGCCAGCTTGCGCGGAAGTCCGCGGGCAGGCCGGTCACACACAGCGATTGCGTGGTTTCGATGCCGGGGCCGCGCAGCGTGAGCGTGTCGCCCGCGTGCAGCGAGGCGACTTCCACGAGCAGCGTGGCGGAGCGGTCCGGGTAGGCGGGCAAGCCCTGCGCGCAATCGGCGAGCGCGGGCATCGCATGGCCGGCGGGGACGCAGACGAAGGTGGCTTCGCCCAGGTTATCCACGAGCGGGCAGCCGCAATGGAAGCGCAGGAACGCGCGCGCGGCCGCGGGCACATCGGCGGGCAGCCAGACCGGGGTGTCGGGGTCCGCCAGCGTCAGCAGCAGGGCGGTCAGCGCGGGGGACAGGCCCTCGGGCTGGCCGCTCGTCACAGGCAGCGTTTCCAGGCGGCCCGGATGGGCGAATGCTTCGAGCGCCGCTCGGAACACCTGTTGCGCGTCGTCCACGGGATTATCGAAACCCGGCAGCAGCGATGTGGCGGGGGCGGTGGTCATTGACTGGGTGGATGGCATCTCAATCCTCTCCGCGGGCCATCGTGAAGAATTCGACGCGCGTTTGCGCGGCGGTGGCGGCCTGGTGGGCCGCGCGCTCGGTCAGGGTCTGTGCAAGTGGCGCGATGACCACGTCATGCACGCGCTGGTGCCAGGCCGGGCGCTGCAGCAGTGCGTCGAGCACGGCGGCCTGTTCGGCGTGGCGCGTGCCGCGTCCCTGTATGTAGGCCACGCCAGCCGTGGCGGCTTGGCCTTCGGTCTCGTCGAGCACCACGGCGCAGCGCGTGACGGACATCTCACCCAGATTGAACTGGGCACCGGTGCCACCCGCGCGGGCCCGGACCATCGCCATGCCCGATTCGGGCTTGCGCAGCAGTCGGTAGCCGGGCAGTGCCGCCACGTCGCCGAGCCGCGAGTAGGCCGCATCGAGCGCATCCGTTTGGGCCAGCGCCAGAATCCTCAGCCACGCGGCCCGTGCCGCGTTGGCCTGGTTGGCGGTTTCGCTTTGCATGATCACCCCTATACGTCTATACGTTTAGATGTACACTAACACAACACGGCGATACTAGAACACAGGCACATGAACGTTTCGTGACGGGTCGGGCCTTTCCTCGGACACGCAACATCGGCGCCAAGGCATGAGGCACAATCGCACGCTATTGGTGAATGCTTGATGACAACAGGGCAAGGCAAGATGTCTGATCGGGAAGTCGAACGGGGTTCCGGCGTCGCCGTATGGCGGCAGATTGGCGAGGCGCTTGCGGAGGACATCCGCAACAAACTCTATGGGCCGGGCGAGCAGTTGCCGCCGGAACCGGAACTGGCCTCGCGCTTCGCTGTGAACCGCCATACGATCCGGCGCGCGATGGGTGAGCTCGAACTGAGCGGCCTGGTGCGGATCGAGCAGGGCCGAGGCACCTTCGTGCAGGAGCACGCCATTGATTACGCCATCGGGCGTCGCACGCGCTTCTCGCAGAACCTGGCCGCGCAGGGGATGCGCGGGCACGCGGAACTCGTCAATAGCCAGATCCTGCGCGCGCCGGAAATCGCCAAACATCTTGGTCTGTCCCGTACGGCGGAGATTCTGCATGTGCAGATGCTCGGCAAGGCCGAAGGGCGCACGGTCGACGTGGCCGAGCATTACTTCGATCCTAAGCGTTTTCCCGGTTTTGAAGACAAGGTGAACGAGACACAATCGATCTCGCGCACGCTGGCGAAGTACGGCATTGCCGATTACACCCGCAAGTGGTCGCGCATCACGGCGGCCATGCCGAGCGCCCCGGTGGCGCGATTGCTGAATCAGCCGAAGACGCGGCCTATCCTGCAAGTGGAGGCACTGAACATCGATATTGACGGCGCCCCCGTCCAATACAGCATGACGCGCTTTGCCGGCGACTGGGTGCAACTCACGGTCTCCGATCAGGATTGAAATGACGCATCACCCCGCGGTTGCACGCGGGGTGATGCGTACGTATTGGTCTAGACATCCGTCTGTCATCTACCAAAGCTAACGTATTGCCCATGCATACGATCTCTCAAGCATCATCGACCCCGCTCGCGGGGATCACCGGCCGCCGCGTGATGGGCGCCGACGGCATCGGCCTGGCAATGTTGGGCATTCATAACGGCAGCGTGATGGCGCAGCCACCCGCAAGTGGCCCCTGCATCGACGCGGGCGACCTGCTGGTGCTGCCGGGCATTGTCGACATTCATGGTGATGCGTTCGAGCGTTCCGTGATGCCGCGTCCCGGCGTGAGCTTCCCATACGGAGCCGCGCTGCTCGACGTCGACCGCCAGTTGCTCGCGCACGGCATCACGACCGAGTTTCATGGCGTGACCCTGTCGTGGGAGGGCGGCTTGCGTGGCGAGGCCTACGCGCTGCGCATGTTCGATGCGCTGGCCCAGTTGCGGCCCGTGCTGGGCGCGGAGCACAAGGTGCATCTGCGCTTCGAGGCCTATCACCTCGCTGGCGTGGAGACGGCCTTGTCGTGGATGGCGGATGGCCGTGTGGCCCTGCTGGCGATCAACGATCACCTGCCGACCATGGCTCGCCGCATGAGTGACGAACGCAAGCTCGTGCAGTACGCGGAACGCGCCGAGTGCGATACCGAGACATTCCGCAACCGTCTGCGCGCAGCCAGCCGAAATGCGCAGGAAGTGCCTGCCGCGATGTCGTGCCTGATCGCCGCGGCGCTGGCCGCGAACCTGCCGGTTGCATCGCATGATGATCCCGACGTGGCGACGCGCCAGCACTATCATGCCCAGGGCTGCCGGATCGCGGAGTTCCCGCTGACGGTGGAGGCCGCGACGCTGGCACGCCAGATCGGCGACGAGACCGTTTTCGGCGCACCCAATGTGCTGCGCGGCAAGAGCCATACGGGCGCGCCTAACGCCACGGAAATGGTGGCCGCCGGCCTGTGTTCGGTTCTGGCTTCCGATTACTACTATCCCGCGCTGCTGCAGGCCGCATTCAAGCTCGCGCAGCTTGGCGTGTGCTCGCTGCCCGAGGCGTGGCACCTGGTGTCGCGTAATCCGGCACGTGCGACGGGTCTGCGCGACCGTGGCGTGCTCGCGCCGGGAATGCGCGCCGATGCGATTCTCGTCGATGACAGCCAGCTGGGATTGCCGCGTGTCTGCGCCACCATCGTGAATGGTGAGGTGCGCCATGCGTCCGGCGCGCTGTCGATGACTGACCTGGCGGATCTCGCCGACGTAGCCGGCGCTCGCGGCAGCCTGGCGGCATGACGATGCAGGCGCACCGCTACGCGATCTATCTCGCGCCCGCCGAGCCATTTCGCACGTTCGGCGCGCAATGGCTCGGCCGCGATGCCGACACCGGAAATCCAACGCCGTTGCCGGCGGGCATCGCATCGCGTCCCGCCGAGTGGGTCAAGGCCCCGGCGCACTATGCGCTGCACGCCACGCTGAAGCCGCCATTCCGGCTGGCCGATGGTACCGATGCGCCCATGCTCGACGCCGCCGCCCGCGCGTTCGCACGGGAGCGCGCCGCGTTTGACGCGCCGCTGACACTGTGTGCCTTGCGCGGGTTCCTGGCTTGGTGCCTTGACGATGCGCGGGCGCAGGGCGGCAAGCGGATGCATGAGCTTGCCGACGACTGCATGCGTGCCTTCGACCATTTCCGCGCGCCGGCCACGCCGGAGGAAGTGAGTCGGCGACGGCCCGACCAACTCACGGCCGCGCAGCGCGAGATGCTCGACGCCTGGGGCTATCCGTACGCGTTCGATACGTTCACGTTCCATATCACGCTGAGCGGCATGCTAGATGCCGACAACGAGGCCGCCGCGTTCGCGCAGCTATCGGCCAGCAGCGGCAGGTTGCTTGAGGGCCCGCTGCATGTCGATGCCCTCAGTCTCTTCGTCCAACCCGAGCCCGGCGCGGATTTCATCGTCGCACGTCACTACGGCTTCGATGGCACCACTGTCGACGGCGCGGGTGTCGGCTATCTTTCGGCATGACCACACGATTCCACTCCGGCTCCGCGCCTGATGGCAGCGGGCTGTTCTATGTGATGGGCCCGTCCGGCAGCGGCAAGGATTCGCTGCTGCGGACCTTGCGCGAACGGCTGCAGCGCGATGATCGTATCGTGGTGGCGCATCGCTATATCACGCGTGCCGCCGACGAAAACGAGGCATCGGTCGCGCTGTCGGCGGACGAGTTTCACCGCCGCGCGGATCTTGGCTGCCTGGCGCTGCACTGGAATAGCCACGGCTTGCACTATGGCATTGGCGTGGAGATCGAGCAGTGGCTGGCGCAGGGCATCAAGGTTGTCGTCAATGGCTCCCGAGAGTACCTGCCGCAGGCCGTGGCACGCTATCCGCATCTATGCGCGGTGCATGTGCGCGTGACACCCGAAGTGCTGGCCGCGCGTTTGCGCCAGCGCGGGCGTGAGTCGGCAGAGGGAATTGCCCGGAGGCTGGCACGCGCGGCGCAGCCGTTCGATGTGCCGCCTGGCTGCCGGGTGGTCGAGATCGACAATAGTGGCGAACTGGCCGATTCGGCCGATGCATTCGCGCGGTTGGTTGGCGCTGTGGGGGATTGAGCACAGCCTGTGTCCCCCGGCTTCTCGCCACTACGCGGGAGAGGGGGAACATCAACGGTGCTTCGAATCCTGGTGGCTTGCACCCTTTCCGCACATGTGGGAGCGTGCCCGGAGGAGAGGGCACGCGTTTGAGCGATGCCCCCGGGTACGACTCAAAGCGCCGTACTGAAACTGATCCCGTGCTCGGTGAACCCGAGCTGCCGATAGAACTGATGCGCCTGCAGGCGCCGCGCATTCGATGACAGCATGAGTTTGGCCGCGCCGGCTTCACGCGCCAGTCGCATGGCTTCCTGCATCATCTGCCTGCCGATTCCACGGCCTCGCGCAGCCGGTGCGACGACCACGGCTTCGAGTATCGCCTCGGGCCGTCCGTCGTGCACCATCACCGGAAACACCAGCAGGCTGAACGTGCCGAGCGGCACCCCGTCCGCATCGAACATCAGATAGACGCGGTAGTCCGGGTAGCGACGCATCGCGGCAAAGCGCTCGCGCATGGTCGCGAGCGGCAGCGGTGTCTCGTTATCCATCGTCGCCAGCAGGGCGGACAGGTGCAGCAGCTCTGCGTCGACGCATTGCACTTCGCGGAGCATCAGCGCTGTGGAGAAATCGGCTTCGCTCATGCAACGCGGACACAGCGTGCCGCCATGTCGAGATAGTGGGACAGGGTAGGGGTCTGCAGATCCACCACCTTGGCCAGGTCGTCGTAGCGGCGCAGACGCACAGCGGCGTCGGCGTGCGCCTGCGCGGCGAACACGCTGGCCTGTTCGCCGTCGTACGGCCCGCCCTGCAGCGAGAGGCTGTGCACGGATACCGGCGAGAGCGTGTCGAAGTACGCGGGATCGACTGCGCACAGATAGCGCTTGGCCGCCACGTGCATTCGCACCGGCTCAGTGACGTCTTCGCCGAACAGGCTGGCCAGCGCGTCGGCACCGGTTTCCTGGTGGCGCATGTCGGTGGTCAGGCTTTCGGCCAGCATCAGGTGGCCGATGTCGTGCAGTAGCGCAGCGACGATCAGCGGTTCCGGATCGCCAGCCTGCTCGGCAAGCAGCGCACACTGCAGCGCGTGGGCGGTCTGGCTGATGGCCTCGCCGCCGTAGTACGCGGTGCCATGGTTTTCAAACAGCGCGGCGATGCTGGACAGGGTCAGCGTGGTCATACGAGCACCTTGCGGATCTGGGCGGAGACGATGTCGAGGCCGGTCACGAACACGATGATGATGATCATCACCGCACAGGTTTGCGCATATTGGAAGCTGCGGATGATCTCCCACAGCACGGTGCCGATGCCGCCTGCGCCGACAATGCCGACCACCGAAGCGGAGCGCACGTTCGACTCGAAGCGATACAGTGCGAACGACAGCCACAGCGGCAACACTTGCGGAATCACGCCGTAGACGATTTCTTCGATCGGGCCGGCGCCCGTGGCGCGCACGCCTTCGACGGGGCGCGGATCGATCGCTTCCACGGCTTCGGCGAACAGCTTGGCCAGCACGCCCATGGTGTGGATCCAGAGTGCCAGCACGCCGGCGAACGGTCCCAGACCCACGGCGACGATGAACAGCATCGCGAAGACCATTTCATTGATCGCGCGGCAGGCATCCATCAGACGGCGGGCGGGTTGATAGATCCAGGGCGGCACGATGTTGGCCGAGCAAAGCAGGCCGAACGGCACGGCCATGACGACGGCCAGCGCGGTGCCCCACAGCGCGATTTGCACGGTGACGAGCATCTCGTCGAGATAGGTGTGCCAGTCGCGGAAGTCAGGCGGGAAGAAATCGGCGGCGAACTTGGCCATGTTGCCGGAGTCGCGAAACAGGTCCATCGGACGCATGTCGGCACCTTGCCAGGACATGGCGAGCGTGGCCAGTACGATTGCCCAGATCAGCATCACGGAAAGGGAATTGCGCGGCGGCCGGACGGTACTCTGGGGTGTGGGCGGCAGGCCGGGCTTGGCGGTGGCGGTCATGGGCAGTCGGAAGAGGTAAAGCTGAAGCGGAAAATGCAAAGCCGATGGCGACCCGAGTGGCGCCATCGGCTTCAGGCGAGGCTTACTGCGTGCTGCTGGCGCGGTCGAGTTCGGCCAGACGGCGCGAGACGTCGGCCAGCTTCTTTTCCTTGTCGGCAGCGGCCAGCGTGCTGTCGGATTCGATCTTGGCCTTTTCCTTGGCCAGTTCGATCTGACGGATCGGCACGAGCTGGGCATCGGTCGAGACGCGGAAGCCCTGGTAGGTCAGCGTGGCCAGCGCCTGCTTTTCGCGTGCGGCATCGGCGCCCTTGCCATAGTTGACGAAGAAGTCCTGGATCTTCTTCTTCAGCTCGGGCGGCAGGTCCTTGCGGTAGACCAGCGGATCGGCCGGGATCAGCGGCGACTTCCACAGCACGCGCACGTCGTCATAGGCGTTCTTGCCCGTGTTGATGCGATAGCGCTCGAAGTTCTCGGTGTTGTTCACGGCCACGTCCACCTGCTTGTTCAGCACCGACAGCAGGTTGGTTTCGTGGTTGCTGATGCGCACGGCCTTGAACAGCGTCTTCGGATCGACCTTGTTGGCGGCCCACAGGTAGTAGCCCGGCACGGCGGTGCCCGAGGTGGAATTCGGATCGCCGGCGCCGTAGGTCAGGTCCTTGCCGCGCTTGATGACGTCCTCGACCGACTTCAGGTCGCTATCCTTGCGCGCGATCAGCAGCGACCAGTAGCCCGGGTTGCCGTCCTTGTCGATCACCGATGCGAACACTTCGCCGTTGGCGCGGTCCACGGCTTCCATGGCCGACTTGTTGCCGTACCAGGCGATCTGCACTTTGTTGAAGCGCATCCCTTCGATGATGCCGGCGTAGTCCGAGGCGAAGAACGGCTTGACCTGCACGCCGAGTGCGCGGCTCAGGTCGTCGATCACGGGCTGCCAGGCGGACTTCAGGTTCGACGACGTTTCCGTCGAGATGATGCCCATGTTCAGGGTCTTGACGTCCTGGGCGAAGGCGGGCAGCGCGACGACACCCGAAGCGACCACGGCGAGGAAAGTTCTGCGAAGCATCGATGACTCCGTTTGGAAAGGCTGAAGGTAAATACGGGTTGGGTGAATCGGGTATTCGGGGCTGACAGTGCGAGGCCGGCGATGCGATGGGCTGGCGTGGTGAGGCGTGCGAGGCAAGCCTCAGGCCGCGGCCAGATCCATCCTGACCATCACCGGCGCGGGCACGCCTTCGGCGCAAGAGGGGGCCTCTGGCACGCTGTCGTGCAGTAGCTCGTCGGCCTCGCTGCCGTACAGGTCGCGCAGCATCTGCTGCGTCAGCGCGGCGGAGGGCCCGTCATAGACCACCTTGCCGTGACGCAATGCCACCACGCGCGGGCAATAGCGCATCGCCACGTCCACCTGATGCAGCGACACCACCACGGCGACTTTGCGCGTGCGGTTAATCTGCGCCAGTTGCGACATCACGCGACGCGACGATTCCGGATCGAGCGAGGCGATCGGCTCGTCGGCCAGGATCACTTGCGCGTTCTGCACCAGCGTGCGGGCGATCGCAGCACGTTGCTGCTGCCCGCCCGACAGGGTCGAGGCACGCTGAAACGCATAGTCGTCTATACCAACCTGAGCAAGCGCATCGAGTCCGGCTTGCACTTCGCTGGCCTTGAAGATGCGGAGCAGGCTGCGCCATTTCGGCACGCGCGTCAGCATTCCCACGAGCACATTGGTGATCACAGGCAGGCGGCCGACCAGGTTGAACTGCTGGAATACGAATCCGATGTCCGCACGTACACGGCGCACATCGCGGGCCAGACGTCCGTTACGCTGCACCGTGCGGCCGTTGACGAGGATCTCGCCCGAACCGGCATCGCCCGTGACGAAACCGGCCACATGGCGCAGTAGCGTCGATTTGCCCGAGCCCGATGCGCCCAGCAGCGCAACCATTTCACCCGGGGCGATTTGCAGCGTGACATCGTCAAGCGCCTTGCGGTCCGCGCGGAACGACTTGCTCAGTCCGCGGACTTCAATTGCATGCGTCATGTCGACTCCTTCCTTGAATGACAGGCGCATTCTGGCGGCCGACAGTGACAGAACGATGACGCCGGTCGGCGTCATTCTCAATGGCCGATCACGGATAGAACATTCCCTTAGTGTCCCGGCATGTCAAATTGATGTCCCGAGCAGTCAAATCGACATTCGGTGAGCCCCCATACTGCTTGACGCACCGCCGGATTCTGGAGGGAAAAACGGCGGGCTTCCGATAGAAAACCAGGCAGTTGTGACAGGGCCCGACAGCCGGCCTGCACAGGAGACACCGCTCATGCACCATCTTTCCGCCGACACGCAGCAGGCCAACAACAACGACTATCTGGTCAGCAAATCACGCGCATGGTTTGCGTTTGCCATGACCTTCGCGCTGATGCTCTTCGACTACATCGATCGTCAGGTGATCGTGTCCTTGTTTCCGCACCTGAAGGCCGAGTGGAACCTTTCCGACAAGCAACTGGGCGCGCTGGTGTCGATCATCTCGGTGGTGGTCGCGCTGGGCGGCATCCCCGTTGCGCTGTTGGCGGACCGCGTCAGCCGCGTCAAGAGCGTGGTGGTCATGGGCGTGGTCTGGAGCCTGGCCACGATTTCCTGCATGTTTACCCGCAACTACTCGCAGTTGTTCATGGCGCGCGCGATGGTGGGTGTGGGTGAGTCCGGCTACGGCTCCGTCGGTGCGGCGCTGATCGCCAGCCTGTTCCCGGCAAGGTTGCGTTCGATGCTGCTCGGCGCGTTCTTCGCGGCCGGATCGATTGGCGCGGTGCTCGGCGTGGTGCTGGGTGGCGTGATTACCGCACGCTGGGGCTGGCAGGCCGCGTTCGGCGTGGTGGGTGTGCCCGGCCTGCTGCTGGCGCTGCTCTACATGTTCGTGCCGGACTACAAGACTGCGGCGCTGGACACGCGGCCGGCCCATGAGCAAGGGCAAGCAAAGGGCCTGCTCGCGCACATGGTGTCGGCGCTGACGAGCTCGCGCACGCTGTGGTGGACCTGCCTGGGTGCGGCGCTGCAGCTTGTCGTGGTATCGACGATCTGGGCCTGGCTGCCGAGCTACTTCAATCGCCTCCACGGCACGCCGGTGGATCAGGCTGCCATGCAGTCGGCGTTGATCGTGCTGTGCGGCGCGGTGGGTTGCTTCGTCTGGGGCATTGTTGCGGATGTCGCCGGCACCAAGCAGCCGCGCAACAAGCTCAAGACGGTGTCGTTCCTGTGCATGGTGACCGCGCCGATCCTGGTGGTTGCATTCAGCGCCGCGGAGTCCATGAACCAGCAGTTCCTGCTGATCGCGCTGGGTGGCTTCCTGATGACATGCACGGTTGGGCCGGCTTCGAGCGTGGTGCTCGACGTGGTGCATCCGGGGCTGCGCTCCACCGGCGCTGCGCTGCTGTCGCTGTTCCAGAACCTGTTCGGACTCGCCATCGGTCCGTTCGTAGGCGGTGCGCTCTCCGACGCATTCGGCCTGCAAGCGGCATTGACGGCAATGCCGGTCTTTGGCCTGCTCGCGGCGCTGTGCCTGCTGCGCGCATCGCGCACCTATGAGCGCGATCTGCAGGAGGTGGCGCAGATCCAGTCCGCCATCGCCGAACAACCCGCCGGGGCCGCGGCTTCGATGACAGCGTGATGAGTGAAGTGGATGTGCCTGGGGCAGTCGTAGCAGCGGGCGCGGAAGCGGGCCCCAGGCGCCCCAGCGTCGGCAGCATGGCGGCACTGACCGCTGGCTTGTCGATGCTGGGGCAGTTTGCTATTGCGACGTACCTGCCAGCGTTCGCGGCAATTGCGAACGCGCTTCATGCGAGCACTGCCGAGGTCCAGCAATCGCTGACGGCCTACCTGTTGCCGTTTGCATTGCTGCTGCCCTGGCACGGTGCGATCTCGGACGCGATTGGCCGCCGCCGCATGATTCTTGCGGGCTGCGTGTTCTTTGTAGCCGGATCGTTGGTCTGCGCCGGAGCGACCGGCATCGACATGTTCTACGTCGGGCGGGCACTGCAAGGCGTGGGGGCAGGGATCGGCGTCATCGTCGGGCGCGCGATGGTGCGCGATACGTTCGACGGCATGCAGGCCCAGAAAGTCATGGCCCTGATCGCGATGATCTTCGCGCTGGCGCCGGCCCTGGCGCCGATCTGCGGCGGCTGGCTGCTGGTCTGGATGGGCTGGCGCAGCATCTTCGTGTTCCTTGCGCTGATCTCGGGGAGCCTGCTGGTTTCCTGCTGGATCTGGGTGCCGGAGACATTGCCGCCAGCGTGTCGGCATCCGATGCACCCAAAGGTGCTCGCGCGGGGCTACTTCGCCATGCTGTCGAGCCGAAGATTCATGTCGCTCGCGCTGGCCAATGCCGGTGTCAACCTGGCGATCTACATCTACGTCTTCGCGGCGCCACGCTTTGTCTATCAGCATCTGGGGCTCGGCGCGCAGTCGTTTGGCTGGCTGTTCATTCCGATCGTGGCGGGCATCATCGCGGGTGCGCTGGTGGCGCATCGCATTGCCGGCCGCACGACTCCGGAGTCCAGCGTGAATCGGGGCCATGTCGTGATGATGGCGGCCGGCGTCTTCAATCTCGCGGTGGCCGCGCTGCACCTGCCGCCGATGCCTTGGGCGCTGGTCGCATTGCCGGTCTTCGCGGCAGGAATGATGATGACGCAGCCCAGCCTGCAGCTGCTGGCGCTGGATTGCTTTCCGGAGCGGAGGGGTCTGGCCTCCAGCGGCTACGTCACGGCGCAGCAGATCGGCAATTTGCTGTCTTCCGCGTTGCTGGTGCCGCTGCTGCTGGACTCCACGATGAAGATGGCGCTCGGCATGGCCGGCTTGCAGATCGCAGGGCTCGTGGCGTTCCACGTGGCCCTGCGTGGCCGGCGGGTGGGGGTTACATCAGAATGATGTCGTATTGCTCCTGGTGGAACGTCGATTCCACCTGGAGAGAGATCGGCTTGCCGATGAAGTCCCCGAGCATCGCCAGATGCTGGCTTTCTTCCTCGAGGAACAGGTCGATGACTTCCTGCGAGGCCAGGATCCGGAACTCGCGCGGATTGAACTGGCGCGACTCGCGCATGATTTCGCGGAAGATGTCGTAGCAGACCGTTCGCGGCGTCTTGACCTGGCCCTTGCCGGTGCAGACCGGGCACTGCTCGCACAGCACATGCGCGAGCGATTCGCGCGTGCGCTTGCGCGTCATCTCCACCAGACCGAGTTGCGAGAAGCCGTTGACCGTGATGCGCGTGCGGTCGCGTGACAGCGCGCGCTTCAGTTCGGAGAGCACCGCGTCGCGATGCTCCACGTTCTCCATGTCAATGAAGTCGATGATGATGATGCCGCCCAGGTTGCGCAGCCGGAGCTGGCGCGCGATGGTGTGCGCGGCTTCGAGATTCGTCTTGAAGATCGTATCGTCGAAGTTGCGCGCACCGACATAGCCGCCCGTGTTGACGTCGATCGTTGTCATCGCCTCGGTCTGATCGATCATCAGGTAGCCGCCGGACTTCAGGTCTACCCGGCGCGACAGCGCCTTTTCGATTTCCGCGTCGATGTTGAACAGGTCGAAGATTGGGCGCTCGCCGGTGTAGTGCGACAGACGCGGCAGCACGGCGGGCGTGTATTCCTGCGCGAACTCCACCAGTTTCTGGTAGTTCTCGCGCGAATCGATCTGGATCACGCCAGTGGCATCGTTGATGAAGTCGCGCAGCACGCGCTGGGCCAGGTTCAGGTCCTGATAGAGCAGGCTCGGCGCGGGCAGCGTGGTGGCGTTGGAGCGGATCGTCGCCCAGATCTTGCGCAGGTAGGCGATGTCGTTGCCCAGTTCCTCGTCGCTGGCTTCCTCGGCGATCGTGCGCACGATGAAGCCGCCGCGCTCGTCGGTGGGCACCAGGCCCTGCACGCGGGCACGGAGCGCCTCGCGGTCGATTTCACCCTCGATACGCTGCGAGATGCCGATATGCGGATCCTGCGGCAGATAGACGAGTGTGCGGCCTGCGATGCTGACCTGTGTGGACAACCGCGCGCCCTTGGTGCCGATCGGGTCCTTGATGACCTGAACCATCAGTGCCTGGCCCTCGAACAGCGTTTTCTCGATGGCGAGGTGGCCGTTCTTGTCGCCGTCACGCGGATGCCAGATGTCGGCCACGTGCAGGAACGCGGCGCGCTCCAGGCCGACGTCGATGAATGCCGATTGCATCCCCGGCAGCACGCGCACGACCTTGCCCAGATAGATGTTGCCGACCAGCCCGCGCGTTAGCGTGCGTTCGACATGGAGTTCCTGAACGGCCGCCTGCTGCACGATGGCGACGCGTGTTTCCTGCGGCGTGATGTTGACGAGGATGTCTTCGGTCATAGCGATGGATACGCTTAATCTCGCGTCGCCGATCCGTTGGCGCTTGTTGTTGTGGCCCGGCTCGTGGCCGGGCATTTGACCCCAGTGGCCTTGTCGGAGAGGTTGGGTCGGAAGGCCGGGCTGGAAGCGCCGGTCAGAAGTGCAAACCGGCCTCGCGCAGCAGTGCCGCCGTCTCGAACAAGGGCAGGCCCATGATACCCGAATAGCTACCGTCGATCCGCTCGACAAACTCCGCCGCGCGGCCCTGGATGCCGTATGCGCCTGCCTTGCCGAGCGGCTCGCCGCTGGCCACGTAGCGCTCGATCTCGGGGGCGAGTATCGGGCGGAAAGTGACGTGGGAGATCGACAGCGCATGGCGCTGACCGGCGGACGTCGCGACCGTCACGGCAGTCAATACGCGATGGGTGGTGCCGGAAAGCGACGCCAGCATGGCAGCGGCGTCGCGCGCGTCGGCGGGCTTGCCGAGAATGTCGCCGCCACGGCAGACCGTGGTGTCGGAAGTCAGGATCGGCGCGTCGGGTAACCCGCGACGCGCGCGGCGTTGAAGTGCCGCGTCGGCCTTCAGCGCGCAGACTCGCTGGACGTAGTCATCGGGGGACTCGCCGGGCCGGACGGCCTCGAGCGCTTCGGCATCCTCGCCGGCATCGGCCAGCAGCAGTTCATAGGTCACGCCGAGCTGCGTCAGCAACTCGCGGCGGCGCGGGCTCTGGGAAGCCAGATAGAGGATGGAGGTCATGGGAAATCGAGGCGAGAGAAACGGTTGCCCCGATTGTACTGGCTTGCCTTTTCGCTATCACGGAGAGCGGGCCAACCGCCGCCGGTGTTCAGGCCCGATGATCCAGGCCCAATGACTCAGGCGCGATGATACGGATGATTCTGCGTGACCGACCAGGCACGATAAAGCTGTTCGGCCAGCAGCACGCGCACCATGCCGTGTGGCAGCGTCAGGCTCGATATACGCAACAGTGTGTGTGCGCGTGCCTTGAGCGCCGGATCGAGGCCGTCCGCACCGCCGATCAGGAAGGCGACGTCGCCGCCTTCGCGCTGCCAGCCGGTCAGTTGCTCGGCCAGTTGCACGGTGGTCCAGTCCTTGCCGCGTTCGTCGAGCGCCACGATCCGGCACTGCTTCGACAGCGAGCCGAGCACGGCCTCGATGCGCGCGGCTTCGCGTTGCATCACCGTGGCGGCATTATTGCTCGATGAACGGGTTTCCGGCTTGACCTCGCGAAGCTCGATGCGCAACTCGGGCGGCATCCGCTTGGTGTACTCGTTGAAACCGGTTTCGATCCACGCGGGCATCTTGTGGCCGACAGCCACGATAGCAAGTTGCATGAGAGATGCCCGGTGGTCGGTACGTCAGGAAGGGTCAGGCCGAACGCGTTGCGCGCTTGCGCGGTGCGGCGGTCTTGGCAGCAGCCGTCTTGGTCGCGGTGGTCTTGCGAGCCGTCGTTTTCGTGGCGGTGCCTGTTGCCGACTTGCGGGCCGGCGTCTTGGCGGCCGTGCCGGTCGTCGTCTTGCGAGCCGTCGTGGTCTTGCGTGCCGGTGCCTTGGCTGCGGTGCCCGTGCTGCTGGTCTTGCGCGCCGGCTTGCGGATCGTGGCGATCGCGTCCGGATCGGTGTCCTCGTGACCCATCGGCGGCGACGGCTCCTTCATGCCTTCCGGCAAACGGGCCAGCGCCGGGCGCAGGTTCGATGCGCGACGCACGCGCGGGGCCGGCTCGGCATCCTCGTCGTCCATCGGCTCGCTGGCCTTGGCCAGGCCCTTGCCAGCAGCCAGCTTCACGCGCACCGGCTTGTCGCCCCAGATCTCTTCCAGGTTGTAGTACAGGCGCAGTTGCGGCTGCAGGATGTGCACCACGGCATCGCCGCAGTCCACCAGCACCCACTCGCCGGTCTCCAGGCCCTCGACCGCCACGATGTGGCCGCCGGCATCCTTGACCGTATCCCGTACCGACGCCGCCAGCGCCTTGGTCTGACGGTTCGAATTACCGCTGGCGATCACCACCCGGTCGAACAGTTCGGTCAGGTGAGTGGTGTCGAACACCTTGATGTCCTGCGCCTTCACATCCTCGAGCCCGTCGACGATCGCGCGCTGCAGTTTACGAATATCCATGGTGTCTTTCTTGTTCAGCTTCATTCGGTAGGGGGGCGCGTCGGCTCAGGCCTGCTGGTACAGGCCGTGACGCGCGATGTAGTGTGCCACGCCGGCGGGCAACTGGTCATCCGCCGGATCATTCGCGATCGGGCCATCGGCCAGGCGCTGGCGCAGGCCGGTGGAGGACAGGTCGACGGCAAGCGTCTGGTCGATCCACATATGGCCGGAGGGCGTGCATTGTATCAGGTGCGTGTCCGCGAGCCGTTGCTGCATCGCGTCGAGCACCGGGCCGTCCAGTGCCGCGAGGTCGAAACCCGGGCGGGTGGCGATGCATAGGTGCACCTGCTCGAACAGGGCCTCCCAGCCGTGCCAGGTGTGCAGGCGCAGCAATTGGTCGGCGCCCATCAGCCAGGACATCGACGTGTCGGCGCCGTATTCGGCACGCAGCTGCCGCACCGTGTCGATCGTGTAGCTCGGGCCCTCGCGCTCCACTTCCATGCGGCTCACGCGGACCTTGGCGCGGCCCGGATCCAGCGTGCCGGCGGCCAGTTCCGTCATGGCCAGGCGGTCGGCGGCGGGGGTGACGTGGTCGCCCTTCTGCCACGAGTGGCCGGTGGGAATCCAGACCAGTTCGTCCAGATCCAGGTGATCGATGCACAACTGGGCCAGCGCAACGTGGCCGCGGTGCGGAGGGTCGAAGGTGCCGCCGAGGATACCCAGGCGGTAGGGACGCTGCTGTCGGTTGGCGGTGGCTGGCTTCTTATCGGTCATCGATTCAGGCCCAGTCCCGCGCCGGCAGGAAATCGGTATAGAGCGCGGCTTCCGGGGTGCCCGGCTCGGGCTGCCAGTCGTAGCGCCACGATACCTGCGGTGGCATCGACATCAGGATCGACTCCGTGCGACCGCCCGACTGCAGGCCGAACAGCGTGCCACGGTCGAACACCAGATTGAATTCGACGTAGCGGCCGCGGCGATAGGCCTGGAAATCGCGCTCGCGCTCGCCATAGGCGGCGTCCTTGCGTGCGGTGAGGATCGGCAGGTAGGCGGCGAGGAACGCATCGCCGACCGAGCGCAGCATCTCGAAGCTGCGGTCGAAGCCGAGCGCCGAGAAATCATCGAAGAAGATGCCGCCGATGCCGCGTGCCTCGCCACGATGGCGGAGGAAAAAATACTCGTCGCACCACTGCTTGAAGCGCGGATACAGGTCGTCGCCGAACGGGGCCAGCGAATCCTTGCAGGTGCGGTGGAAGTGCGCGCAGTCGTCGGCGTTGCCGTAGTACGGCGTCAGATCCATGCCACCCCCGAACCACCAGACCGGTTCCGCGTCGGGCTTCACGGCGATGAAGCAGCGCACGTTCATGTGCACGGTGGGCACGTACGGGTTGCGCGGATGGAATACCAGCGAGACGCCCATCGCCTCGAAGCTGCGGCCGGCCAGTTCAGGCCGGTTGGCGCTGGCCGACGGCGGCAGCGTGTCACCGCGCACGTGCGAGAACCCCACGCCAGCCCGCTCCATCACGGCGCCGCCCTCCAGGATGCGCGTGCGGCCACTGCCGCGCAGGCGCTCGGTGGGGGGCTTCTCCCAGTTATCGGTCAGGAACGCCTGGCCGTCGACAGCGGCGATGGCGTCGGTGATGCGGTCTTGCAGGCCGAGCAGATAGTCACGGACTGCCTGGGAATCGATCATGATGGGTGGGTCTGAATAGGCCGGTAGCAGGACAGCCGGGCGGCGGGCGCTCCGGCTGTCATTGCGGTGTCATGATTGTACCGGCTGGCTTCGCCCCACGTGTCGTGGGGCGAATGGTCGGATACCTGGGGTCATCAACGCTTGATGGCGCGGTATCCGATGTCGGTGCGGAATTGCATCCCGTCGAAGCGGATCTGTTCCACTGCGGCGTAGGCGTTCTTCTGTGCTGCCTTGACCGTATCGGCCAGGCCCACCACGCAGAGCACGCGGCCGCCGGAGGTCAGCAGCGTGCCATCCTTGAGCGTGGTGCCGGCGTGGAACGTCACGGCGTCGGCGGTTTCCGCGGGGATGCCGGTGATCGCATCGCCCTTGCGCGGGTTTTCCGGGTAGTCGTAGGCGGCCATGACCACGCCCAGCGCGGTGCGGCGATCCCAGTCCAGCTCGATCTGATCCAGCTTGCCGTCCACGGCCGCTTCCATCACATCCACCAGGTCGGTCTTCAGGCGCGCCATGATCGGCTGCGTTTCCGGATCGCCCATGCGGCAGTTGAATTCCAGCGTCTTCGGGTTGCCGTTGGCGTCGATCATCAGGCCGGCATACAGGAAGCCCGTGAACGGGATGCCGTCCTTTTCCATGCCACGCACGGTCGGCAGGATAATTTCGCGCAGCGCGCGCGCATGGAGCGCGGGCGTGACCACGGGGGCAGGCGAGTACGCGCCCATGCCGCCGGTGTTGGGGCCCGCGTCGCCATCCAGCAGACGCTTGTGGTCCTGACTAGTGGCCAGCGCCAGCACGTTCTTGCCGTCGACCATCACGATGAAGCTGGCTTCCTCGCCTTCGAGGAATTCCTCGATCACGACCCGGGCGCCGGCATCGCCGAGCTTGTTGTCGGCCAGCATCATGTCGACCGCAGCGTGCGCTTCTTCCAGCGTCATCGCCACCACCACGCCCTTGCCCGCGGCCAGGCCGTCGGCCTTGATCACGATTGGCGCGCCTTGGGCGTCGATATAGGCGTGGGCGCCGGCAGCGTCGGAGAACGTCTGGTAATAGGCCGTGGGAATGCCATGGCGGTGCATGAAGGCCTTGGCGAAGTCCTTCGACGATTCCAGCTGGGCGGCGGCCTTGGTCGGGCCGAAGATACGCAGGCCGCGGGCGCGGAACACGTCGACGATCCCGCCAGCCAGTGGCGCCTCGGGGCCAACCACCGTGAACGCCACACCTTCACGCTCGACGAAGGCGGCCAGCACCTCCGGGTCGGTCAGCGGCACGTTCTGCAGACGCTTGTCCAGCGCCGTCCCGCCGTTGCCCGGTGCCACGTACACGACTTGCACCTTGGGGGACTGGGCCAACTTCCACGCCAGCGCGTGTTCACGTCCACCCGAGCCGACAACCAAAACTTTCATGATCCACTGCCAGAAAAGAAACGCATGCGAAAAGCGGCAGCTGGCTGGTGCCGGGCTGCCGCCATGGGGCGCGGCGCGAGAGGCTTATTCCTCGACCACCGCGTTGGTGAAGACTTCCTGTACGTCGTCCAGGTTTTCCAGCGCGTCCAGCAGCTTCTGCATCTTGACGGCGTCGTCGCCGACGAAGCTCACTTCGTTCTGCGGCTTCATTACCACGTCGGCCACTTCGGCCTTGAAGCCGGCGGCTTCCAGCGCGGCCTTGACCGCGCCGAAGTCATTGGGCGGGCAAGTCACTTCGATCGATTCGTCGTCGTTGGTGACCACGTCGTCCGCGCCGGCTTCCAGCGCGGCGTCCATCAGCTTGTCTTCCGGGGTGCCCGGGGCAAACAGGAACTGGCCGCAGTGCGTGAACATGAAGGCCACCGAACCTTCGGTGCCCATGTTGCCGCCGTGCTTCGAGAACGCGTGGCGGACTTCGGCCACGGTACGGGTGCGGTTATCGGTCAGGCAGTCGACGATGATGGCGGCACCGGCCAGGCCGTAGCCTTCGTAACGGATTTCTTCGTAGTTTGCGCCTTCCAGGCCACCCACGCCGCGCTGGATCGCGCGCTGGATGTTGTCCTTGGGCATGTTCGCGTCCATGGCCTTTTCCATGGCCAGGCGCAGACGCGGGTTGGAGTCGAATTCGCCGCCGCCGAGCTTGGCGGCAACGGTGATTTCCTTGATCAGGCGCGTCCAGACCTTGCCGCGCTTGGCGTCAGCGGCGGCTTTCTTGTGTTTGATGTTGGCCCATTTGGAATGACCGGCCATGTTTCTCTCCGTGGCGCAAAAACGAATCGTGCGGCGTGCGGCCGCTGTTGGCGCGGCGCGGGCGTGGATCAGGCTTCCTTGACAGTTGCTGACAATCCGGCGGCCGCGCCATGTGATTGATGTGCCAATCTGCTGGCTATAATCAGCGCAGGATTTTATCACGCGCCCCCGCCGCTCCGAAGCGCCACGCATCGTGCTTCCGCCGATGGCTGCGGGTGCATTTCCACCTCGTTCATTCCCGCTTCCCGAGATCACATGGCCGATCCCATCCTCATCGCCAAGAATGCCGACCAAGAACTCGTGCTGTTGCCCGAAATGGGCAACCGCCACGGCCTGATCACCGGGGCGACCGGCACGGGCAAGACCGTCACGCTGCAGACGCTGGCCCAGGGCTTCTCGCGGCTGGGCGTGCCGGTGTTCATGGCCGACGTAAAAGGTGACTTGACCGGCATTTCCCAGGCCGGCCAGCCCACGGACAAGCTCAAGGCCCGCCTGGCCGAGCATGGCCTGCCCGAGCCGGTCTGGGGCGCATGCCCGACCACGCTCTGGGACGTCTTCGGCGAAAAAGGCCACCCGGTGCGCGCGACGGTTTCCCATATGGGGCCGCTGCTGCTGTCGCGGATGCTCGAACTCAACGATACCCAGGAAGGCGTGCTGAACCTGGTATTCCGCATCGCGGACGCTAACGGCCTGCTGCTGCTCGATTCCAAGGATCTGCGGGCGATGCTCCAGTACGTGGGCGACAACGCGGGCCAGTTCACGACCGAGTACGGCAATATTTCGGCGGCGTCGATCGGCGCGATCCAACGTGGTCTGGTGGCGCTCGAATCGCAGGGAGCGGACAAGTTTTTCGGCGAGCCGATGCTCAATCTCGAGGACTTCATCCAGACCGAGAAGGGGCAGGGCGTGGTCAACATCCTGGCCGCCGACAAGTTGATGAACGCGCCGCGGCTCTACGCGACCTTCCTGCTGTGGATGCTGTCCGAATTGTTCGAGAAGCTACCCGAGGCCGGCGATCTGGAAAAGCCCAAGCTGGTGTTCTTCTTCGACGAGGCGCATCTGCTGTTCAACGATGCGCCCAAGGCGCTGCTCGACAAGATCGAGCAGGTCGTGCGGCTGGTGCGCTCGAAGGGCGTGGGTGTGTATTTCGTGACGCAGAATCCGGTCGATATCCCGGACACTGTGCTCGGTCAGCTTGGCAACCGCGTGCAGCACGCGCTGCGCGCATTCACGCCGCGTGACCAGAAGGCGGTCAAGGTGGCGGCCACGACGATGCGCGCGAACCCGAAGCTCAATCTGGAGCAGGTTATCGGCGAACTCGGCGTGGGGGAGGCGCTGGTGTCGTGCCTCGACGCCAAGGGCACGCCCTGCGTCACCGAGCGTGCCTGGGTGCTTGCGCCCGGCAGCCGTATCGGCCCGATCACGGACGACGAGCGTCGGGCGTTGATCGCGGGGTCACTGGTGGCGGGTACCTATGAGAAAACGATTGACAGGGAATCGGCGTACGAGAAGTTGCGCGGCAACGCGGCGGCGTCGGGAACGGGAACGCCGGGGCCGGCCAGTGGCGGCGCGGCAGGCGGGACAAGTGGTAGCGCGGAGCAGGGCGGCTGGCTCGATCAGGCTGGCGAGATCTTCGGCACGCTGACGAAAGGTACCGGCAAGACCGGGCGCGGCGATTCGATCCTTGAGTCGATGGCCAAGTCGGCGGCGCGGACGGTGGGTTCCCAGGTGGGACGGGAACTGATTCGCGGCGTGCTGGGCAGTCTGCTCGGCGGCGGCAAGCGCAAGTAGCCTGCGAAGCTGGACCAACGCCGATGCATCAAAATAAAACGCCCGCGCGATGCGGGCGTCTTTCATGGGGATCGTCAGGGGCCGGGGCCAGCGCCGGCGCCGCTGGCCAGAGGCTCAGTTGCCGCCGCGCCGCGCAGCCTCTGCGTCCTCGCGCATCTTGCGCGCGAACATGCGCGCAAAGAACGCGCCCATCCCGATGATGAAGGCAATGACGGCCAGACTGCCGAGCCCGGTGGGCGTTGTGAACAGGATCTTGATGGCTTCCATGTGGGACTCCCTTCGCTTTTATATTGATTCACCGTGTATGGCGGACAGTGTAGTCAGTACAAGGCACGGGGAAAGGTCATCCCACAAAAACTTTGAGGCGCATCAAGCGCCTCAATTTCATTCAGACGAATCCAGTTCAGTTCGGGCTTAGTTCTTGGTGCCGAAGAGACGGTCGCCGGCGTCGCCGAGGCCCGGCACGATATAGGCATGGTCGTCCAGATGGTTGTCCAGCGAGGCGACGTAGAGCTTCACGCCGGGGTGGGCCTTCTGGAACACCTCGACGCCCTCGGGCGCAGCCACCAGCGCCACGAAGGTGATGGATTCGTCCTTGACACCACGGCGCTTGAGCACATCCACCGCATGGGCAGCCGAATAACCGGTGGCGACCATCGGGTCACACAAGATGAACGAGCGATCTTCCACGTCCGGCAGGCGCACCAGATACTCCACCGGGCGGTGCTGATCGTCGCGATATACGCCGATATGGCCGATACGCGCCGACGGAATCAGTTCCACCAGGCCGTCGCTCATGCCGACGCCGGCGCGCAGCACGGGCACGATCGTCAGCTTCTTGCCGGCGATGACCGGGGCGTCCAGCGGCACCAGCGGCGTGTCGATGCGGCGCGTGGTCAGCGGCAGGTTGCGCGTGATCTCGTAGCCCATCAGCAGCGTGATCTCGCGCAGCAACTCGCGGAACGTGCGTGTCGACGTTTCCTTGTCGCGCATGTGCGAGAGCTTGTGCTGGATCAGCGGGTGATCGAGGATGAAGAGATTGGGAAAGCGCGGATCTTGTTTCATGGCGGCAGGCTCGGAAATCGGGAAGGCCCCCCCTGGAGCGGGAGGGCCCTGTGCAGCGCGATTGTAATGGATGCGCGGGCCTGCCCGGTGGTCAGTCCACCGTGATCCCGGCCGACTTTGCGACCTTTCCGAAACGTTCGTATTCAGTCTGAGTCAGTGTCTGCAATTCGGCTGCACTCGAACCCTTCGGATTGAAGCCGGCCTGGGCCAGCTTGTCGCGCACGTCCGGACGCGCCAGCGCCTCGACGAACGCCGTATTGAGCGCCTGCACCACCGGCGCTGGCAGGTTGGCCGGGCCGTAGACGCCGAACCATGGTTCTACCGCGTAGCCCGGCAGTCCGGCTTCGGCCAGCGTCGGCACATTCGGCAGCGACGGCGAGCGTGTCTTGCCAGCCACCGCCAGCGCGCGCAGCTTGCCAGCCTGGATGTGCGGCAACGAGGCCGGCAGGTTGTCGAACATCACCTGGATGTGGCCGCCGAGCATGTCGTTGATGGCCGGGCTGCTTCCCTTGTACGGCACGTGAGTCAGATTCGTCTGCGTCACCTGCGAGAACATCGCGCCGGCCAGGTGCATCGAGGTACCCGTGCCAGCCGTGGCATAGGTCAGCCCCGGATGAGCCTTCGCATAGGCAATCAGTTCCGGAACGGTTTTCACCGGCAGGCTCTCGCTCACCTCCAGCACGATGGTCGAGGTGCCGAGCAGGCTGATCGCCGTGAAGTCGCGCCGCGGATCGAACGGCACGTGCTTGTAGATATGCGGGTTGAGGGCGTTGGTCGAGATCGCGCCGAAGCCGATCGTGTAGCCGTCGGCCGGTGCCTTGGCCACGGCATCCATGCCGATGTTGCCACCGGCGCCCGGCCGGTTCTCAATGACGACCGGCTGGCCGAGCTTTTCGGCCACGCGCTGGCCCACGGTGCGGGCTACGAGGTCGGTGGTGCCGCCTGCGGCGTAGGGCACGATGAAGCGGATCGGCTTGCTCGGGAAGCTGTCGGCGGCAAAGGCGGCCGACGGCACGGCGAACGCGAGCAGGGTAGCGGACAGGATGGCACGGCGGCGCGCCGTGAAGCGGTAGGACGGCATGACTCGGGTATCTCCAGTTTCTTGTTGTTCCTGCGCGGCGCGCGGCTTTGGCGCGCCGCGCAGGCGCCGGCCATTGTATGGGAAAGCAGGCATTGGCGCGGCCCCGGCGAGCATTGCGTCTTTTGGCATACAATCGCCGGGTTCCCGCCGCGCGCCGCACGAATCGAACGTGCCGGCCCGGCGTATGCCCGAACTGCGTCCCCCGTGCCTGCCTCCCAGAAGTCTTTGTCTCCGCCCGTCGAAGTGCCTGCCGCACAGCGCGTCGGGCTTGCCGTCGCGGCCATCGGCGCCGTGCTTTTCTCGGCCAAGGCCATCGTCGCCAAGCTGATGTACCGCTACAACGTCGACGCCGTGATGGTGATCACGCTGCGCATGTTGTTCGCGGTGCCGTTGTTCATGGCGATCGGCTGGTGGCAGGCGCGCAAGTTGCCCGCGTTGTCCTGGGCCGATCGTGGCCGTGTAGTGTTCCTGGGCTTCATCGGCTACTACCTGTCGAGCTTCCTCGATTTCATTGGGCTGCAATACATCACCGCGAGCCTCGAGCGGCTGATCCTGTTCCTGACTCCCTCCTTCGTGCTGCTGACGACCGCGCTGGTCTTCCGCCGGCCTATCGCGGCCCGCCAGTGGATATCGCTGCTGCTGGCCTATGTGGGCATCGTGCTGGTGTTCGCGCACGACCTCGACGTGAGCGGCCCGCAGGTCTGGCTGGGCGGCGCGCTGGTGCTTGGCAGCGCCATGTCGTATGGTGTGTATCTGATCCTGAGCGGTGAACTGGTGCAGCGCGTGGGATCGCTGCGGCTCGTGGCCTATGCGATGTGCGTGTCCACGTTCTGCTGCGTGGTGCAATATCTGGCGTTGGGCCGGCCGATCGCGGAACTCGCGCAGCCGGCGCCGGTAATGTGGCTGTCCGTGGTGAACGCGGTGTTCTGTACCGTGTTGCCGGTGTCGCTGACGATGATCGCGGTGGCGCGGATTGGTGCGCCGATGGCGTCGCAGGCTGGCATGATCGGTCCGGTCTCGACGTTGCTGCTGGCGTTCTGGCTGCTGGGTGAGCCCATCAGCGGTGTGCAGATGATCGGTAGCGCCCTGGTGCTCGGCGGCATGTATCTGCTTTCGACGAAGAAAGCCTGAATTCGAAAATTCGAGAAGAATCAACCAAGGAAGGAGAGCAAGAAATGGATCTCGGACTGCGCGGTAAGCATGCGCTGGTGTGTGGCGCCAGCAAGGGGCTCGGGTTTGCGTGTGCCGATGCGCTCGCGGCGGAAGGCGTGGATGTGGTGATCGTGGCGCCGAGGCGCTGGAGAAGGCTGCAGCCGATCTGCGCGCCCGTCACGGCCGCCGCGTGCTGGCGGTGGCTACCGACATTACCACGGCGGAAGGCCGCAAGCTTGCCCTCGACGCAGCCACGAAGCTGGGCGATCTCGACATCCTGGTCAACAATGCCGGCGGCCCGCCTCCGGGCAACTTCCGCGATTGGGGCCGCGACGAATGGCTCAAGGCGCTCGACGCCAACATGCTGACCCCGATCGAGCTGATCAAGGCCACGGTCGATGGCATGATCGCGCGCCGCTGGGGCCGCATCATCAACATCACGAGTGGCGCGGTGAAGGCGCCGATCGACGTGCTGGGCCTGTCCAACGGCGCCCGCTCGGGGCTGACCGGTTTCGTCGCCGGCCTGGCGCGCGAAGTGGCGCAGCATGGCGTGACCGTCAACAACCTGCTGCCCGGACCGTTCAACACCGATCGTCTCTACAAGACGATGGAAGGCGGCGCGCAGAAGGCCGGCATCAGCGTCGATGAAATGGCGCAGCGCCGCGCGGCGTCCAACCCGACGCGCCGCTTTGGCGACCCGGCTGAGTTCGGCGCTACCTGCGCGTTCCTGTGCAGCCGCCAGGCCGCATACATGACCGGCCAGAATGTGCTGCTCGACGGCGGTGCGTATCCGGGGACGTTCTGACATGCGCAGCAAGCCACGCATCGCGCTGATCGCGCACGATCGCAAGAAGGATGACATCGTCGCGTTCGCGGGTCGCCATCGGGACTTCCTGGCTCAATGCGACCTGTTGGCCACCGGCACCACCGGCGGCCGGATCGCTGCCGAAACGGGGCTGCCTGTCGCGCGGATGCTGTCCGGCCCGTGGGGCGGTGACCTGCAGATCGGCGCGCAACTCGCGGAAGGCCGCGTCACCGCGGTGGTCTTCCTGCGCGATCCGATGACGCCGCAGCCGCACGAACCGGATATCAACGCGCTGGTGCGCGCGTGTGACGTGCACAACGTGCCATGCGCGACGAACCTTGCCACGGCGGAACTGGTGGTCGTGGAACTAGCGCGGATCTGCTTTGAGGAAGATCAGGCAGCCGCCGACGACGCGGCACCCTGAGGAAGTACGGTAGAAGTACGGCAGTCAGCGCGACCGCACGGTGGTCGCGCTGGCGCGCATTTCAGCCTGGCGCAGGATATGCGGCGGCAGGCGCTTCAGAATCAGATGGATGGCGAGTGGAATCAGCACGACGTCGTCCACGATGCCGAGTCCGGCGATGAAGTCGGGAATCAGGTCGATCGGCGAGATCGCGTAGAGCAGCAGCCCGGCTGCGGCGGGTTTCAGCCACGGCGGCGAGTCCGGGTGGCGCAGGGCAAACCAGAATAGCCGGCCGTCACGTCGTACCAGCGTCCACAGGGCTGAGAATCGTTTCCACATGGTGGGCCTCCTCGATCACATGTCACGCATGTGCGTGAACCGGTAGGTTGGGCTGCCCGGAGCCGATTCAAGTTCCTTCGGTTTTCTCCCCACTCCCGCAAGACGGGAGTGGGGAGCCAGTCACCGGGTCAGTCAGCCCGGAACGTTCCCTTCCACACCGTCCACGTAGAACTTGATGTTGTGGAGGAAGTTGTCGTCGGCCACCTGATCCTTGGTCAGCTGTTCCTTGCCGGCGTTGTCCTTGAGCGGACCCTTCCAGATCGGCGCGGTGCCGTCGATCACACCCTTCTTGCGCTCTTCCACCAGTGCCTTGACGTCATCCGGCACCACGGTGTTGAAGCCCTTCAGGTCGATCATGCCTTCCTTCAGGCCCCACCACGTGGTGTTGGGCTTCCACTGGTTGTTGAGCACGTCCTCGACCACCTTGTTGTAGTAGACGCCCCACGAGATCACGGACGCGGCCAGGTGAGCCTTCTCGCCGAACTTGCTCATGTCGCTGTCCCAGCCGAATGCGTACACACCCTTTTCCTGGGCGGTCTGCACCACGGCGGCCGAGTCGGTGTTCTGCATCAGCATGTCCACGCCCTGGCCGATCAGCGTCGTGGCGGCTTCACGTTCCTTGCCCGGATCGAACCACTTGTTGACCCAGACCACCTTGACCGTGGCCTTCGGGTTCACGCTGCGCGCGCCCAGCGTGAACGAGTCGATGTTGCGGATCACTTCAGGGATCGGCACCGACGCCACCACGCCCATCTTGCCGGTCTTGCTCATCTTGCCAGCCACCACGCCAGCCAGGTACGCGCCCTCATAGGTGCGCACGTCGTACTGCGCCAGGTTCTCGGCGGTCTTGAAGCCGGTGGCGTGCTCGAACTTGACGTCCGGGAACTCCTTGGCCACCTTCAGCATGGATTCCATGTAGCCGAACGTGGTGCCGAAGATCAGCTTGTTGCCCTGGCTGGCCAGGTCCCGGAACACACGCTCGGCGTCAGCGGCGGACTCGGGCACGTTCTCGACGAAGGTGGTCTTTACCTTGTCGCCGAACTTGGCTTCGACGGCCTTGCGGCCCGCGTCGTGGGCATAGGTCCAGCCGGCGTCGCCGACCGGTCCGATGTAGACGAACGCCACCTTCAGCGGCTCGGCAGCCGCAGCGGCCGGCGCAGATGCCGGGGCGGCGGTTTCGGCCGGCTTCTCGGCTTCCTTCTTGCCGCAGCCGGCCAGCGCCAGTACTGCGGTGGCGGCCAGGGCCGCGAGGGTGGTCCTGCGTGTGACGATCATCGATCTCTCCTAGTAGAACGTCTTGTGATGCGTTTGTGATTCGAGTTGTGGTTCGACTTCGTTTGACTGCTGAAAACGGGTCACGCGTTGCCGGGGCGGAACGGCTTGCCGAGCGAGGCCGGCATGTTCAGGCGGATCCAGGCCGGATTACGCGAAATCAATGCCAGCACGACGATCGTCGCCGCGTACGGCAGCATCGACAGGAACTGCGACGGCACCGATACGCCGATACCCTGCAGGTAGAACTGCAGGATCGTCACGCCGCCGAACAGCCATGCGCCGATCAGCACGCGGCCCGGACGCCAGGTTGCGAACGTGGTCAGTGCAAGTGCGATCCAGCCACGGCCGGCCACGAGGTTTTCCACCCACATCGGCGTGTAGACCAGCGACAGGTACGCGCCGGCAAGGCCGCAGCACGCACCGCCGAACAGCAGCGCGCAGAAGCGGATCCAGCGCACCGGATAGCCGAGCGCGTGCGCCGATTCGGGCGATTCGCCGATCGCGCGCAGTGTCAGGCCAGCGCGTGTGCGGAACAGGAACCACATGATGGCGAAACACAGGGCCAGGCTGAAATAGACCATCCAGTGGTGCTGGAAGAACGCCGGGCCGACGAATGGCAGATCGGACAGATATGGGACCGACTTGGCCTGCGCGGGCATGGCGTAACCGACAAAGCGCTGGGCGATGAATGCCGACAGGCCCGTGCCGAAGATCGACAACGCCAGGCCGGTGGCCACCTGATTGGTGGCCAGTACCAGCGCGAGCCACGAGAACAGCGTGGCCATCAGCATGCCGGCCACGGCGCCCGCGACAAAGCCGAGCATCGGCGACTGGGTCTGGTAGCCGACCATGAAGCCGAATGCGGCGGCCACCAGCATCATGCCTTCGGCACCAAGGTTGAGCACGCCGGCGCGTTCGTTGATGAGCAGACCGAGCGCGGCCAGCAGCAGCGGAGTGCCGGCGTTGATCGCTGTGGCGATCAGGGGAGCGAGTTGTTCCATGTTCTTGTGGGCTCCGGATCAGGCGGCGCGGGCGCGCCAGCGCAGGCGGTTATCGATCAGCGTGTCGCAGGCCAGCAGGAAAAACAGCAACATGCCCTGGAACACCCAGCCGATTGCCGACGGCAAGCCCAGTCGGGACTGCGCCATCTCACCACCGATATAGAACAGCGACATCACGATGCCGCCAAACACGGCGCCCACCGGATGCAGCCGACCCACGAACGCGACGATGATCGCGGTAAAGCCGTAGCCCGGCGAGATCGAGGGCAGCAATTGACCGATCGGGCCGGTGACCTCGAATGCGCCAGCGAGCCCGGCTGTGCCGCCTGAGACCATCAGCGCGCTCCACAGCGCATTGCGCGACGAGAACCCCGCGTAGCGCGCGGCCAGCGGCGCGGTGCCGCCCACCTGCAGGCGGTATCCGGCGAAGCTGCGGAACACGAACACGGTCATGATGACCACGAGCACCAGCATCACCGCGAAGCCCACGTGCAGGCGCGAGCCGGGCAGCAGGTTCGGCAGCAGGAATGCCGAGGAGAACACCTTCGACTGCGGGAAGTTCATGCCATTCGGGTCCTTGAGCGGCCCGTTGACGACCCACAGCAGCAATTGCTGCGCGATATACGTCAGCATCAGCGAGACCAGGATCTCGTTGGCATTGAAGCGATCCTTCAGCAGCGCGGTGACGGATGCCCACACCATGCCGCCGACGACACCCGCCAGCGAAGCCAGCACCAGCACGACGAAGCCGCTGGTGGTGTTGCCCGGCGTGTCGAACCAGAGCACGGTGGCCCCGGCGAAGATGCCGCCGAGAATGAGCTGGCCGTCCGCGCCGATATTCCACACATTGGCGCGATAGCAGACGGAGAGGCCAAGCGCGCAGAGCACGAGCGGCACGGTCTTGAGCAGGACTTCGCCGATCGCCCGCTTGTCCTTGAGCGGATCGACCAGAAAGACTTTGAGCGCGGCCATCGGATCCTTGCCGATCAACAGAAACAGCATGGCGCCGAACAACAGCGTCAGCACGATCGCGAACAGCGGCGACGCATAGGCCATGCGGCGCGAGGGGACACCGCGCGGCGCGAGCACGACGGGGGAGAGGAGCTTAGCCATGGGCGGTCACCTCCGCGGCAACGCCGTCATGCTCGCTGGCTGGCCCACCTTCCCATAGCCCGCTCATCCATAGGCCCACTTGCTCGCGCGTGGCCGATTCCACCGGAATCGACGGCGACAGGTGGCCCTTGGCGACGACGTGTAGCCGGTCGCAGATCGCGAACAGTTCGTCGAGTTCTTCGGAGACGACGAGGATTGCGCAGCCGGTGGCCTTGAGCGCCAGGATCTCGTTGTGGATCTGGGCGGCGGCGCCGACGTCGACGCCCCAGGTTGGCTGGGCAACGATCAGCACCTTCGGGCCGGTCTCGATCTCGCGGCCGACAATGAACTTCTGCAGGTTCCCGCCCGAAAGGCTGCGCGCCAGCGCGGCGGGGCCGCTTGCCTTGACGCGGAAGCGGTTGATGATGCCGGCCGCCAGGCCATCGGCGGCCTTCGGCGACACCATGCCATGGCGGACGAACGGCGGCGTCTGGTGAGAGAGCAGCGTGTTCGCCGACAGGCTCATGCCCGGCACCGCGCCACGGCCCAGGCGCTCCTCGGGAACGAAGGCCAGGCCGGCGCGGCGACGGCCACGCGCGTCAAGCTTGCCGACCGCCTTGCCGTCGAGATGCACAGCTGTACCTGCCGTGCGTGCGTCTTCGCCGGACAGCGCGGCCAGCAGCTCCTGCTGGCCATTGCCGGAAACGCCGGCGATGCCGACGATCTCGCCCGCATGGACATCCAGCGAGATACGTTGCAGCTCCGTGGCGAACTGGTGCGTGGGCGGCAGCGACAGATCGCGCACGGCAAGCCGGACCGGGCCGCGTTCGGCAGTCACGCGGGCTTCGCGCGGCGGCTCGCCGCCAATCATCATGCGCGACAGCGACGCGGCGCTTTGCTCGCGCGGATCGCACACACCCGTGACCTTGCCCATTCGCATCACCGTCGCGTGATGGCACAGCGCGCGGATCTCGTCGAGCTTGTGGCTGATATAGAGAATGCTTGTGCCCTCGGCGGCCAACTGGCGCAGCGTGACGAAGAGCGTTTCCACGGCCTGCGGAGTCAGGACCGAAGTGGGCTCGTCGAGAATCAGCAACTGGGGATTGGCCAGCAGCGCGCGCACGATCTCTACGCGCTGGCGTTCGCCCACGGAGAGCGTGTGCACGTGCCGGTGCGGCTCCAGCGGCAGGCCGTAGCGTTCGGCCGTGGCGCGAATTCGCTCGGCGAGCTGCTTCATGCTGCCGATGTCCTTGGGGGGCAGCCCAAGCGCGATGTTCTCGGTCACGGTCAGCGTATCGAACAGCGAGAAATGCTGGAAGACCATCGCGATGCCCAGGTTGCGGGCGTCGTGCGGGCTGTTGATCGACACCGGCGCCCCATTGAAGTGCACCTCGCCGGCGTCGGGACGAACCGCGCCGAAGATGATCTTCATGAGGGTGGATTTGCCGGCGCCGTTTTCGCCAAGGACGGCATGGATTTCGCCGGGCGCGACGCTAAGGCTGACGTCGTCATTGGCGGTCACGCCGGGATAGCGCTTGGTGATATGCGCAAGCGCCAGCCTGGAGGGAGTTTGTAATGTCACTGAGGCGGCTCGAATTGTTGTGGCAGCAACGTTGAGATCAGGCACGTGACAGCGGCTGTGCGTGGCGCAGCATCGCTGCGCGGCAGGTCGTCATCATCATGGTTGCGTGATGCCCGGAATTTGCGGTGAATTATATAAGTGCGTGGGGGTTCGGCGGGTCACTTTGCCCCCTTTCCCATGCCCCACAACGGTTCCAGGAAGGTTGCAAGTCGCGTGCCGACCACAGTGGCAAAGAAAAACCGCCGCTGGGCCGGGGAAACCCCGACCCAGCGGCGGCTGGGTGCACGTCGGGCGCGTCGGGCGACGCGCTCAGACGGTCAGGTCAACTGGCCTGATTCGCCGGAATCGTGGCGAAACGGCCATCGCGGAAGTCTGCCAGGGTCTGGTAGATCTGATCCTGCGTATTCATCACGAACGGGCCGTACTGCGCGATCGGCTCGTTCAGCGGCTGACCTGCGATCAGCAGGAAGCGCGCGTCCTCATCGGCCTTGATCACGACCCCGTCGGCGCGGGTGGCGTTGTCGAGCACCCCCATGCGCTGGGCCTCAACCACGGCGCCATCGGCGTCGCCCACGGTGACCGCGCCGCGATAGACGTAGAGGAACGCGTTATGGCCGGCCGTCAGCGTCTGCGCGAACGTCTGGCCCGCGGGCAGGTGCACGTCCAGGTACAGCGGCTGGGTAACCGGCCGCGTCACCGCACCTGCCACCCCATGCGAGGCGCCCGCCAGGACGCGCACGGTGCCGCCCGATGGCAGCGCCACGGTCGGGATGGCCGACGCCGGCATGTCGCGATACCACGGCGTCGTCATCTTGTCCGCGGCCGGCAGGTTCAGCCAGAGCTGGAAGCCTTCCATGCGGCCGTCCTCCTGCTCGGGCAGTTCCGAGTGCACCACGCCGGCGCCCGCCACCATCCATTGCGCGCCGCCGTTTTCCAGCAGGCCTTCATGGCCGGCGCTGTCGCGGTGACGCATACGGCCGGCCAGCATGTAGGTGATGGTCTCGAAGCCGCGGTGCGGGTGATCGGGGAAGCCGCCGATGTAGTCGTCCTTGTTGTCGGTGCCAAAGGCATCGAGCATCAGGAACGGATCGAGCCTGCGCTGCAGGTTCTGCGTCAGCACGCGGGTCAGCTTGACGCCGGCGCCGTCGGATGTGGCGATGCCGCGAACCACGCGGTCCACGCTGCGCGAGCGCTGCACGGTTTCCGTGGCGGTTGCCGGAACGGTCTGGATGCGGGTGGTGTCCATGAATTTCTCTCCATTGAGACGGCGCTCTGGCCGTCGGATCTACCCACTCAATGTAAGGCTTTGGCGCCAAAGCGGTAGTGGGGCAGGAGGCAACAGATTGTTCTGTGCATGGGACGAAAATGGGTGTGTCCTGCGCATTTTTGCAACGCCGCAGCGGCCGAAAAATGCCGGTGAAATCGGGTCGTTGAGGCGTCAGAATTCGCGAAGATGACGAAATCGCAGAAGATGTGTATAATAGCGCTCTCTTTGTCATCCGTTGACGTGAATTTCGATGGGCTCGGACCTTTCCTGAACCCCGCGAAGCGTTATCCGCCAACGGCCGATTGACCTGGCGGCGCTCCACCGAAGCGCGTTTGACACGACATCAGTCGCCGCCACTGGCCAGCCCTCCGGGTTGCGCCGCAATCTGCGGGTTCTGGCTTCTTGCTCGAACCCCATCAACAGGGTGATTCGCCACTGCCATCGGTGGTGTGACACCCGAAAGTCCGTCCGCCGGCAATCGTGCCGGTCATGGCGGCAAGGCAATCTGAAACGGGCCCCGGCGGGCACCCCCAATCAACTCCGCCGGCCCCTTTGTTTTCCGCATTTCGGAAGTGGCGGCGAAATCTCTTTCGCTTTTCGTTCCGGAAGAGGAGAGAGGGAATATGTCAAAGCAAACCATCCGGGCCTTTGCCTGGAGTGGCGTCGTTGCCGTCGCACTGGCGGGACTCGTCGCCTGGATTGGCGTCGATGTGATCAGCCAGTACCAGGAACGCCTGTTCTACGATGTGGCGGATCACCTGCGCCTCGTGGCCATTTCGATGGCGCTCGCGCTGGCCACCGGCATCCCCGCCGGAATCGGACTGAGCCGCCCCTGCATGCACCGCTGGGCCGACCGGCTGATGCAGATCTTCAACGTCGGCAACACCGTGCCTTCGCTGGCGGTGCTGGCGCTGGCGCTGGCGGTGCTCGGCATTGGCGAACGGCCCGCCATCCTGGCGCTGTGGCTGGCATCGCTGCTGCCGATCGTGCGCAATACCTACGAGGGCCTGCGCAATGTGTCGCCTGCCTTGCTCGAAGCCGCGCGCGGCATCGGCATGACGCCGTGCCAGCAACTGATCCGCGTGGAACTGCCCAATGCGCTGCCCGTGATCCTGGCCGGCGTGCGTATCAGCCTGGTGATCAATGTTGGCACCGTGCCGCTGTCATTCCTGATCGGTGCCAACAGCCTTGGCGAACTGATCTTCCCGGGCATCTACCTGAACAACCAGTCGCTCCTGCTGCTGGGTGCCGGCGCCACCGCGCTGCTGGCCCTCACGCTGGACGCGCTGTTCGCCACCGCTGGCCATGTCTACCTGCGCCGCCGCGGGCTGGCACGCTGAGGAATCATCCATGAGATCCAACAAGAACCGACACCGTGCGCCGTTCTCCGAGAGCCGGCTCTACTGGCTGGTCGTCGCGCTGGGCGCGGCGTTCGCCGCGATCCTGCTGACCACCGCCCCGGCACGCGCGCAAAGCGCCAGCGATCCGGTGCGCATCGGTGGCAAGAATTTCACCGAACAGCTGATCCTGTCGTCGATGACATCGCAGTACCTGCGTGCCCACGGTGTCGACACCACGTTGACCGCGGGGCTGGGCAGCACGCTGATGCGCCAGGCCATGGAGTCCGGTCAGCTCGATGTCGTGTGGGACTACACGGGCACGGCGTTGATCGTCTTCAACAAGGTCGAGGAAAAGCTGGACGGCCCGCAGAGCTACGCGCGTGTGAAGGCGCTCGACGCGGCCAAGGGGCTGGTCTGGCTCGATCCGTCGGCCATCAACAATACGTACGCGCTGGCGATGCCGAAGGAGCGCGCCGGCACCGCCACCACGCTATCCGCGTATGCCGAGAAAATGCGTGCCGATGGCGAGGACAAGCGGCACCCGCTGGCGGTGGATATGGAATTCGCCGCGCGCCCTGACGGACTCGAGCCACTGAAGGCCGCCTACGGCTTGCCATTCACGCGCAAGGACGTCATCCAGCTCGATCCGGGCCTGGTCTATACGGCGCTGAAGAATAACCAGGTGGACCTGGGCCTGGTCTATACGACCGACGGCCGAGTGAAGGGCTTCGATCTGGTCCTGCTCGAGGACGATCTGAATTTCTTCCCGCCGTACAACGCGGTGCCCGTGGTGCGCAAGGCCGCGCTCGACGCGCATCCCGAACTTGCCGACCTGCTCAACGCGCTCGCCGCCAAGCTCGACAACGCGGCGATGACCGATATGAACTATCAGGTCGACATCGACCAGCAGCCGGTGGACAAGGTGGCGGGAGACTTCCTGCGCAGCCATGGCCTGATCTGAGGAGCCCATCATGGATCTGCTGACCTACCTTCACCATAGCTGGCCGACGCTGCTACGGCTGACTGGCGAGCACCTCGCGCTGGTCGGCTCCGCAGTCGGGTTGGCCATCGTCATCGGTGTGCCACTCGGCATCCTGATCACGCGACACCGCTTTCTGGCCGGGCCGATGCTGGCGTTGGCGACCGTGGTGCTGACGCTGCCGTCGATCGCGCTGTTCGGCCTGATGATCCCGATCTTCGCGCGCTTCGGCCACGCGTTGGGCTACCTGCCGGCCGTGACCGCCGTGTTCCTGTACTCGCTGCTGCCGATCATGCGCAACACGTACACCGCGCTGGCCAATATCGATCCCGGCATCCAGGAAGCCGGCCGCGGCATCGGCATGACCACATGGCAGCGTATGCGGCTGGTGGATCTTCCGCTCGCCGTGCCCGTGATCCTGGGCGGCGTGCGTACCGCCGTCGTGATGAACATCGGTGTGGCCACGATCGCGGCGGTTATCGGCGCCGGTGGCCTGGGCGTGCTGATCCTGCAAGCGATCAGCCAGAGCAACATGAGCAAGCTGGCCGTGGGCGCGGTTCTCGTCAGCCTGCTCGCCATTGTGGCGGACGCGTGCCTGCAGGCACTGCAGCGCGCGCTGACGCCGAAAGGAATCCGTCAATGATAGAACTCGACAAACTTGCCAAGACCTTCCACCAAAAGGATGGCACTGAAGTGCGTGCCGTCGATGCCGTCAGCCTGGCGGTGCCGCGTGGCGAAATCTGCGTGTTCCTGGGGCCGTCTGGTTGCGGCAAGACCACCACGCTGAAGATGATCAACCGCCTGATCGAACCGACCTCCGGTACCGTTCGCATCGATGGCGAGGACACGGCCGGACTCGACGGCGTGACCCTGCGGCGCAAGATTGGCTATGTGATCCAGCAGATCGGCCTGTTTCCGAACATGACGATCGAAGAGAACATCATGGTCGTGCCGCGCCTGTTGGGATGGAATAGGAAGCAGTGCCGTGAACGGGCGCGCGAACTGATCCGGATGGTGCAGTTGGACCCGGACAAGATGCTCAAGCGCTATCCGCGCGAACTCTCCGGCGGCCAGCAGCAGCGCATCGGCGTGATCCGGGCACTGGCGGCCGACGCGCCGGTGCTGTTGATGGACGAGCCGTTCGGCGCGGTCGATCCGATCAACCGCGAAAGCATCCAGAACGAGTTCTTCCAGATGCAACGCCAGCTCGGCAAGACCGTGATCATGGTGTCGCACGATATCGATGAAGCGATCAAGCTCGGCGACAAGGTTGCCGTGTTCCGTGGCGGCAAGCTCGTGCAGTTCGATCATCCCGATGCGTTGCTGGCTCACCCCGCCAACGATTTCGTGCAGGCCTTCGTCGGCCACGACAACACGCTCAAGCGCCTGCTGCTGGTGCGTGCCGGCGACGCCGCCACGATGCCGCCGATCAGCCGGCCCGACATGCCGCTGGCCGAAGCATTCGGTGTGATGGACGATGCCGACGTGCGCCACCTTCCCGTTGTCGACGACGCGCAGCACCCGCTTGGCTATGTCACGCGCCGCGATGTGCGGGGCGCGATGGCGTCTGGCGGGCACTGTGCCGATGTCATGCGCCCGTTTACCGTCACGGCGACGTGCGACGAACACCTGCGCATCGTGCTGTCGCGCATGTATCAGCACAACACGAGCTGGCTGCCCGTGCTCGATGCCGATGGGGGATACCTGGGGGACGTGACGCAGGAATCGATCGCGGACTATCTCAGCTCGGGCCGGTCGCGCGGTATGGCGGGCGGCCTTTCCTCGGCGTTATCTCAGCGCACAGCACCCGCGGAATCGGCAGCGCACGCCGCGTAGGGAGCCTCCTGACCGCGGCCGTGTGGCACGGTCAGGATTCGCATCACCTTCAAGCTGCCGCATGCTTCAGATAGATGCCCCAGGCAACCCACGACGCGTAGACGACGAGATACCCTTTGAAGACCCTGGTCATCACCTTGCGCTGAAGTTCGTTGTCTTCCAGGAACCTGATGATGGCTTTCTGCATGTTGATGCTCCTTGGCTGATGATTTGCGATGTTTTCAAAGGCCGCTGGGCCGAACCAGTTCGGCATAGATCCCGAAGTAGGCTCCTGCACTGACGATCGTCAGGCAGACTGAAATCCTCAAGACCCAGTTGGGTCGATCGCGTGGACGCGTGACTGCGGCGCTGGCTTCCATCGCGTCCAGCAGTACCAGCACGGCTGCGAAGACGATCAGGAACACATGCATCGCAATGCCAATCCACATGGTCTGGCGGTTCCAGTGGGACTCATCCAGCGCGGAAGCCAGCAGGTAGCAGGCGCTGGCGCTCATCGGGATTGCAGCCCAGAGTAGCTGTCCGCCTTCGATCGCACGCCGTACGATGCCGTGACTTTCTTCCCGGAAGAAGTGGGGCAGCTTGGCTAGCGGTAGCAGTGCTAACGGCGCGAGCAATGGAATCGCGACGTTGAACACAAACCAGCCGAACAGCTCGATAGTCCTTGCCATGGTGCCCTTGAAATGAGTGGAGGAAACCGTCAGCAAAGGTGCAGACGGCGAGGCCGATGCTAGGCCTCGATCCGGCTCATGCCAATAGGGAAGTTGTGAACGATTGTGGCGTCCAGCGCAAACTCTTGAGGCCAATCAATCGCATCAAAATGTGCTATTTCGACCCTCCGCCGGCAAGTGCCGACAGCACGCCCATTGGCAACGGGAAGACGATGGTCGAACTCTTGTCGCCAGCGATCTGGGTGAGCGTTTGCAGGTAGCGGAGTTGCATCGCCTCCGGTTGACGCGCCAGCATCTGCGCGGCTTCTAGCAGCTTTTCCGATGCCTGCAATTCGCCTTCGGCATGAATGATCTTGGCGCGCCGCTCGCGTTCGGCCTCGGCCTGCCGTGCGATCGCGCGGACCATCGTCTCGTTGAGGTCGACATGCTTGATCTCGACGTTCGATACCTTGATGCCCCATGCGTCCGTCTGGGCGTCGAGCACCTTCTGGATGTCGAGGTTCAGCTTCTCCCTTTCCGCCAGCATTTCATCGAGCTCGTGCTTGCCCAGCACCGAGCGGAGCGTGGTCTGCGCGAGCTGGCTCGTGGCCTCCAGGAAGTTGGCCACCTGGATGATCGCGCGTTCCGGGTCGACCACCCGGAAGTAGATCACCGCGTTGACCTTGACGGATACGTTGTCGTGCGAGATCACGTCCTGAGGGGGCACGTCCAGTACCACGGTGCGCAGGTCCACGCGCACCATCTGCTGGATGGCGGGGATGATCAGCACCAGTCCAGGTCCCTTGACGCGCCAGAAGCGCCCAAGCATGAAGACCACACCGCGCTCGTACTCGCGCAGCACGCGAAATGCGGAGATCACCAGCAGAACCAGCAGGAAGATCAAGCCGCCGAAGCTGAATCCGAAAGCCATATCAGACTCCTTCCGTTCTTGTTTCAGTGGGAATGCTCATGACGGGTCGCCCGCGGTTGTCACGTCGAGCACCAGCCCACGCCGCGCCGTCACGCGCACGCGTTGACCACGTACCAGCGGGGCAGCGCTGTGGATACGCCATTGTTCGCCATGGACCGTTGCCCATCCGTCTGCCGGGGCATCGTCGATTACCACGCCGATGCTGCCAACCAGCGCGTCCGCACCGCTGACAACCGGCCGCCGGCGCGCGCGCAACAGCACCATCGACATGCCGAACAGGAAGACCGCCGACACCGTGGACAGGGTGGCAATCAGCGATAGCGGCACGCCGAAGCCGGGCACGTCGGTGTCGATCAGCATCACGGCGCCGAATGCAAAGGCGATGATGCCGCCAACGCCCAGCGCGCCGAACGTCGGCAGGAACAGCTCCGCGGTCATGCAGCCGACGCCAAGCGCTATCAGCGCCAACCCAGCGTAGTTGACGGGCAGCATCTGCAGCGCGAACAGGCCCAACAGCAGGCAGATCGCGCCGGCAATGCCCGGCACGACCATGCCCGGCGTGGAGAACTCGAAGATCAGACCGTAGATGCCGATCATCATCAGGATCAGCGCGACGCTCGGGTCCGTGATGACGGCGAGCAGGCGGCTGCGCCAGTCGGGTTCCAGCGTGACCACGGGCGCGCCCGCCGTGTGCAGGGTGCGCATGGCGCCCGCGGCCTCGATGCGTTTGCCGTCCACTTGCCTGAGCAGTACCGGAAGGTCGGCGGCGATCAAGTCCGCCACATGCTGCGCCACGGCTTCGTCGGCGGAGAGGCTCACCGCTTCTCTTACCGCGCGCTCGCCCCAGTCGGCATTGCGGTGTCGCAACTGCGCCAGCCCTCGGATGTAGGCGGACGCATCATGCATCTGCTTGCGTGTCATCGTGTCCTCGGCCGCCGGAGCGCTGGAAGGTGCCGATGCGGGTGCCGGACCTGCTTCCGGTTTCGGGCCGCCAATGCCGATCGCGACGGGGCTGGCCGCGCCCAGGTTGGTGCCGGGCGCCATTGCGGCGATATGGCTGGCGTAGAGGATGTAGGTGCCCGCGCTGGCGGCCCGCGCACCGCCGGGATAGACGTATGTTGCAACCGGCACGGGCGACGCGATGATGGCCTGGATGATGTCGCGCATCGATTTGTCCAGGCCGCCTGGCGTATCCATCTCGATCACGATGAGCTGCGCCCCATGCTTGCTGGCCTGCTCGATGCCGTGCACGGCAAAGCTGGCGCTGGCCGGACTGATGGCGCCCCGGATGGGGATGACGTAGACCGGTGGCACGGCAGGCGCGGTGGATGCGGATGACGCGGACTGCGCGTGCGCGCCTGAAATCGCCAGCAAGGTGAGCCCGAGGGCGCGCCCCAGTGCGAGCCAGCGCACCCGGGCCAGCCAGTCTCGGATCGGTGCGAGTGTCATGGCGGGGAGCGGCCCGCAGTGAATGCCGTGGCCGCGCCACTTCCAGTGTAGGCGACCGGCCACATTCCGCCATCGCGCATTGGTGCCGGCGCGTTCCGGCGCGGGCTTGCCGGCTGCCGGCAGGTATGACGATTCAGGCGTAGCATTGGCGACATTGTCAAATCCGCCGAATGCGGCGCCAGCCCGGATTCCGTCACATGCCTTCCGCAAATGCCGATATTTCCTCCGGATTGCTGACCCGGCAAACCGCTGGCCCGTGGGCCGTGGCGCTGGCCGGGCTTGTCTCGCTGGCGCTGGCCATGGGTATCGGGCGCTTCGCCTTCACGCCGCTGCTGCCGATGATGCTGCACGACGGCACCGTGTCCCTGGCCGAGGGCAGCGCGCTGGCGACGCTGAACTACATCGGCTACCTGCTGGGTGCATTGTTATGCCTGTTCATCCGGCCCGACCCGGTGCGCATGGTGCGCGGCGCGCTGGTGCTGACCGTGGTGCTGACGCTGGCCATGGCGCTCCCGGGCGGCATGGTGGCGTGGCTCGCCTGGCGCACGCTGGCCGGTATCGCCAGCGCGGTGGTGATGGTCTACGCGACCGCGTGGTGCATGCAGCGACTCGCCGAACTCGACCATCCGACCCTTGGCGGCCTGATGTTCTGCGGGCCGGGGGTCGGCATCGTGATCACGGGGGTGTCGGCGTTCGGCATGGTGGCGGGGCACTGGCTGGCCAATTGGGGATGGATGACGTTCGCGGTGCTTGGCGCCGTCATGCTGGCGCTGGTGTGGCGTGTGTTCGGTTCGCCGCCTCCTGCGTTACACACGCCGTGCGGTGGCAGCGCGCCAACTCTCGCGCCGGCACCCACGCCAAAACTCGACCTTGAAACCTGGGCGCTGACGCTGGCTTACGGCCTGGCCGGATTCGGCTACATCATCACCGCGACATTCCTGCCCGTGATTGCACGCCAGGCCATGCCGGGCAGTGTCTGGGCAGACCTGTTCTGGCCGATCCTGGGAGCAGGGGTGATGGTGGGCGCGTATCTGGTCACGCGCGTGGGCATGCACCACGACAACCGCCGCATGATGATGATGCTGTACACAATGCAGGCCATCGGCGTGGGCGTGGCGGCGGTCTGGCCGACCGTGGCCGGATTCGCGCTCAGCAGCCTCCTGGTGGGCCTGCCGTTCACGGCGCTGGTGTCGTTTGCGATGCGTGAAGCGCGGCGCCTGTGGGGCCAGCGTGCCTCGAAGCTGATCGGCCTGATGACGGCGGCATACGCGCTCGGCCAGATCGCGGGGCCGCCGCTGGCCACCGCGCTGGTGGCCCGCACGGGCGGATTTTCGGCGTCGCTGGCGGTGGCGGCCGGAGCGTTGCTGCTGGGCGCGCTGATCTACGTCTGGATGTGGCGCGCGCTGCCGGTGGGCGGCAAACCGGCCCATGCCGGCGTCTGAGGACTGCGCTACAGTATCGGCTCCGCCGCTCACTCGACCGGACGCACCCGCGCAGGCGTTGCAGGGCGGCGCGGAGCCTTTGCCCCATGTCTTTCGCCTTGCAGCCCGGCCGTGCCGCGGGCCCGGCTTTCCCGATCAGCGACGAAGAAGCGCGCGTGCGCGTGGACCTTGCCGCCGCCTACCGGCTAGCCGCGCTGGAGCGCTGGGATGACCTGATCTACACCCATATTTCGGCCACCGTGCCTGGTGAACCCGATCACTTCCTGATCAATCCGTTTGGCTTTGCCTTCGAGGAGATTCGCGCGTCCGATCTCGTCAAGATCAACAGCCGGGGCGAAGTGGTCGGCGAAACCGTCCATCCCGTCAACGTGACAGGCTTTGCGCTGCACGGCGCAGTCCATGCGGCCCGCCCCGATGCACACTGTGTGATGCACCTCCATAACACCGCTGGTATCGCGGTGTCGGCCCAGGCCGAGGGATTGCTGCCGCTCTCGCAGCATGCGATGCGTTTCCACGGGCGGATTGCCTATCACGATTACGAAGGGCTGGCGTTCTCGCCGGCCGAGGGCGGGCGGCTTACCGGGTCGCTGGGCGGGCACCCGGCCATGCTGCTGCGCAACCACGGCACGCTGACCGTGGGCCGCACGGTAGCGGAAGCCTACGTGTTGATGGCCACGCTGATCAAGGCGTGCGAGATCCAGCTCGGCGCGCAGCTCGGCAGCGCTACCGTCCAGCCGTCAGCGGCCATTGCGGACAAGACCTCTCTGCAGCTTTATGACGGTGGCGCCGTCGAGGGCGCGATGGAATGGCCCGCACTGCTGCGCAAACTCGATAAAATCGATCCCTCTTACAAGAACTGACATTCCAAAGGAGTCACGAATGCCCACTTTCCACGTAGAAATGTTTGAAGGCCGCACCGTCGAGCAGAAGCGCAAGTTTGTCGAGGAAGTTACCCGTGTCACGTGCGAGACGCTTGGCTGCTCCTCGGGCGCGGTCGACATCATCATCACCGACGTCAAGCGCGAGAACTGGGCTACCGGTGGCGAACTCTGGGCCGACAAGAAGTAACTTCTAGCAAGGCTGAACGATGACCTCCGCAGTCTCCACCATGCAGCAGTTCGCCTCGGACAATTACGCGGGTTTCTGCCCGGAATCGCTTAAGTATTTTCTCGAGGCCAACGCCAGCGGCCATGAGAAGGCCTACGGCGACGACAGCTGGACGCAAAAGGTCTGCGATCGCATCCGCGATCTGTTCCAGACCGATTGCGAGGTCTTCTTCGTCTTCAACGGCACGGCGGCCAATTCGCTTGCGCTGTCGTCGCTGTGCCAGTCTTACCACTCGGTGATCTGTCATGAACTCGCCCATATCGAAACGGACGAGTGCGGCGGCCCCGAGTTCTTCTCGAATGGGTCGAAGCTGCTCACCGCGCCCGGCGAGAACGGCAAGCTGACGCCCGATGCGGTGGAGGCGCTGGTCACTCGCCGCGCCGATATCCACTATCCGAAGCCGCGTGTCGTCTCGCTGACGCAGGCCACTGAGGTGGGCACCGTCTACACGGTGGAGGAAGTGCGTGCCATTGCGGCCATCGCCAAGCGGCGCCAGTTGCGCGTGCATATGGATGGCGCGCGATTCGCCAATGCGGTGGCATCGCTCGGTGTGCACCCGTCAGAAATCACCTGGCGTGCGGGCGTCGATGTGCTCTGCTTTGGCGGCACCAAGAATGGCTTGCCCGTGGGGGAGGCCGTGGTTTTCTTCGACCGCAAGCTGGCGGAGGACTTTGCCTACCGCGTGAAGCAGGCGGGGCAACTGGCGTCGAAGATGCGTTTTATTTCGGCGCCATGGCTCGGCATGCTCGAAAACGACGTGTGGCTGAATAACGCGCGCCACGCCAACGCCATGGCGACGCTGCTTCACCAGCGCATCGCCGATATTCCTGGCGTGCGCATCATGTTCCCGACCGAGGCAAACGCCGTCTTTGCCGAGCTGCCGTTGCCGGCCATCGAGGCGCTGCGCGCCCGGGGCTGGCTGTTCTACACCTTCATCGGCGCAGGCGGGTGCCGGCTGATGTGCGCGTGGGACCTGCAGCCAGACACCGTGGAAGCGTTTGCCGCCGATATCCGCACGGCCTGCTCGGGTTGAAGGGCAGTTACGCATCCAGCATTCACCAACGATAACGAGACACGAGACAGAAGACAGGAGACCCCCGATGCATAACTATCGTTTTTGCCCGCAATGCGGTTCGGAACTTGAGCATTTGCCAATGTCTGGACGCTATCGCCATGTTTGCCTGCGGGATGGCTGCGGATTCGTGCATTGGGACAATCCGTTGCCGGTGCTGGCGGCCGTGGTCGAGTACGAGGGCAAGCTGCTGCTGGCACGCAATGCCGTGTGGCCCGAGAAGATGTTCGCGCTGGTGACCGGCTTTATGGAACGTGACGAAACGCCGGAACTGGGCGTGGCACGCGAGCTCAAGGAAGAGACCAATCTCGATACCGTGTCGGCATCGCTGATCGGTGTCTACGACTTCATGCGCAAGAACGAGCTGATCATTGCCTACCACGTTCAGGCGACCGGGAATATCCAGCTGTCGGAAGAGTTGGCGGAGTACAAGCTCGTGGCACCGGAGAAGATGCGGATCTGGAATGCGGGTACCGGCTTCGCCGTGGCCGATTTCCTGGAGCGCCGCGGAATGCCGGTGCGCTTCTATGATCGCGCCACCGGTGACGACATTCCCGATCCGCGTCGCCCGACCGACTTCAGCCTGCTCGGCGCTTCGCTACAATACGGCATCTATCAGAAATAGAAGGTGTGAGGAATGGATTTCCAGAAAGAAGTGGACGCCCGCGGCCTGAATTGCCCGCTGCCGATCCTGCGGACCAAGAAGGCGCTGGCTGACATGGCCAGTGGCGAAGTGCTCAAGGTGCTGGCCACTGATCCGGGCGCCACGCGCGATTTCCAGGCATTCGCGAAGCAGACGGGCAATGAGTTGCTGTCGCACGCCGAGGTCGACAAGGTTTTTGTGTTCTACATGAAGCGTCGTTGATCCCCGGTTGTGCTTTATGCGCAATAAAAAACGGACGCCAAGGCGTCCGTTTTTTATTGGCGGGTTCTGGCTCAGACCGCGAGCAGTTCCACTTCGAACAGCAGCGTGGCGTTCGGAGGAATCACACCACCGGCGCCACGGGCACCGTAGCCCAGGTCGGCGGGAATGACCAGGCGGCGTGTGCCACCAACCTTCATGCCTTGCACGCCTTCGTCCCAACCGCGAATGACGTGGCCGGCGCCCAGCGGGAACACGAACGGGTCGTTACGATCCTTGCTCGAATCGAACTTGCGGCCAGCCTGGCCGTTCTCGAAGAGCCAGCCGGTGTAGTGCACGGTCACATGCTTGCCTGCCTTGGCTTCGTCGCCCGAACCGACGACGGTGTCTTCGAATTGCAGGCCGGAGGGAGTGGTTTGCATCGCAGTCTTCCTTTTGAGTGTGGCTGGGAATCAATCGTCCGCGCGCTGGAGTACTTCGCGCGTAATCTGCACATTGTGGTCGTCGTCACTGACCCAGATGTCGCCATCCTGGATGGTCACGGACAGGCGCATGGCACGCTGGGCCATACGTGCCAGCGCTTCCACGGCATCCGAAGGCACATTGTAGATGGTCACGTTGCGCAGCTTGCTGGCCTTGCCCGACATGCCTTTCCACCACTCACGTGCGCTGGCGCTCTGGTAGGTATAGACAGTGACGTGATCGGCACGCGCGGCGGCACGCTTCAGCCGGGTTTCGTCGGGCTGGCCGAGGTCGATCCAGTGGGAAATGTCGCCGGTCAGCGTCTTGTCCCAGAGATCGGGTTCGTCGGGTTCGTCCAGGCCGCGAGTGAAGGTCAGCGTCTCGGTGGCTTCGCAGGCAAAGGCCAACAGGCGGACCATCATGCGTGCGTCGTTCTCGGACGGGTGTTGGGCAATGGTCAGCGTGTGGCTGCCGTAGTACGGCCGATCCATGTCGGACACGGACAGGTCGGCTTTGAAAATGGTGGACTTGAGCGCCATGGGATCAGGTAAGCGGCACGCGCCAGCAATCGTGCTCTGTGCGCGAAAGGCCGAATCATACGTGATCCGGACGTCGACACGATGGAAATGGGGTAGCCGGGGCGGTAATTGTCCCGGCTGGCCCGCGCCGGGTCAGCGCTTGCGATAGTCGGCGAGCCAGAAGCGCAGCAGGGCGGAAGCCAGTATCAAGCCCAGGAACGAGGCGGCCGCCACCAATGCAATACCGCCATCACTGTTGATGTCGCCTTCAACGGCTACACCAGCGATCAACGTCCCGACCATGACGGCGAGCAGCGGCAGCAACAGCGCGCCACGGCCATAGGTCTTGTAGGCCCAGAGTGGAAATCGGCGAAGAAAATCGGCGGGAATGCTGCACGCCAGGCAGGCGCCGGCAGCAGCTAGCGACGCCGCAACGACGTCGTTCAGGTGAATCATGCTCATCTTGGCTCGCGCATCGCCGTTCGCAGTGAGGCTACGCGGCTGGATGGTCTTGGCAAAGGGCTGATTTTACTGAACTTCTTCCAGCTAAAGGTGACGCCGGGGCGCCTTCGACAGGCTGTGCCGCTGGCTATTTTCCCGCAGGTTCCGCCGCGCCGGCGGGGGATGCTTCGACCGACACCTGAAGTGTGACCAGATCGCCGACCTCGGGCAGGAAGCGTGTTACCCCGAAGGCGCTGCGCGGAAAACTGGCATGGAAGTCGCCGCCGCACACGTTCCGCCTGACACCGAACAGGACCGTCTCGCCGCAACTGAAACGATCGGCCTCGAGGCGCAAGGGTTGGCTGATGCCATGGAGCGATAGTGAACCTTCCACGGCGACAAGCTTGCCGTTCTCGACAATAAAGCGGTTCGCCTGTAGCCGGGCAACGGGGAAGTTCTGGGCGTCGAGGAACTGCGCGGAACGCAGCACTCCATCGAGACTGCGGTTTCCCGTGTCGATGGAGTCGGTGTCAACGGTGAAGTCGATGGACCCGGTGCCGCTGTCGGGGTCATAAAGAATGCGTCCATCCATCTTGCCGAAGCGGCCACGAACCGTGGTGCGTTCAAAGTGACTCGCACCGAAGTACACGGTGGTGTGTGTTGGGTCCACGGTGTAGGTGGCCGGCGCGGCCAGGGCAGGGGAGGCCAGCAGTGCTGCGGCAATCGGAAGGACGACGCGCATTTGGGGCCTCCGCTTCATGGACACAATCCGTGGACAGACTCAGTGAACGAAGACGGGCAGCAGGAATATGCCGATCACTGTCAGTTGCCCAACCGTCCAGAACAACGTGCGTAGCGTGGCGCGATCGGTCAGGTAGCAAATGGTGTACAGAACCCGGATGACGATGAAAGCAATCGCCAGTTCGTCGATTCGTGCTTGCGGTGCGGCCAGATGCGAGGCGATCAGCACGGCGGCCGCGAAGAATGGGAATGCCTCGAAATGATTGCGGTGAGCCATGTCGGCACGCCGCGCGCGGCCGCTCTGTCGTTCCAGCCAGGCACGTGGGTCATGGTTGTCGTAACCACGGCTACCGGCCTTGGCAACGGCGACGGTCAGGACTGGCATCAGGCCAGCCACGAGTACACACCAGAACGCGATTGGCATTGATGCTCCTTGGAAGCCGCTTCGCCTTCGATTTGAAACGGCTAATCTGTGACAAGTTGACGAGGCGACGGCATTGTGCCGTCGCCCCGTGATCGCACTGCCTGGCGTTCAGGCTGCCACCACCTTGATGCGCACACCACCGGTGCCGCCCACGCCGACCACCTGGCCAGCGCGGATCTTCGCGGTCTTGCGCGACTCGGGCGCACCGTCCACCGATACCTCGCCCGCCGCGACCAGCGCCTTGCCGGCACCGCCACTGTCGCAGACGCCGGCAAGCTTCAGCAGGTCATTCAGCGCGATGAACTCGCGATCAAGCGGAAAAGTAATGGTTTGCGCCATGCTCACTTGCCCCAGCTGTCCTTGAGTCCAACCGTGCGGTTGAACACCGGCTTGCCCGGCTGCGAATCCACTCGGTCCGCCACGAAGTAACCGTGCCGCTCGAACTGGAAACGGTCCTCTGGTTTGGCATCGCGTAGGCCCGGCTCCAGATAGGCGGTCACGACCTTCTTCGATTCCGGATTCAGCGCGTCCAGGAAGTTCTTGCCACCGGCATCCGGGTTCGGATCGTTGAACAGACGGTCGTACAGGCGGACTTCGGCTTCACACGCGTGAGGCGCGCTGACCCAGTGGATGTTGCCCTTGACCTTTACGCTGTCCGCGCCAGGCGTGCCGCTCTTGGTTTCCGGCAGGTAGTTCGCGTGCACGGCAATCACGTTGCCGTCGGCATCCTTGTCGACGCCGGTGCATTCGATCACATAACCGTAGCGCAGGCGCACCTTGTTGCCTGGGAACAGACGGAAGTAGCCCTTCGGCGGGTTCTCGTTGAAGTCTTCGCGCTCGATCCACAGCTCACGCGACAGCGGGAACACGCGGCGGCCCATTTCAGGCTGCTTCGGGTGCACCGGCGCCGAGCATTCCTCGCTCTGGCCTTCCGGGTAGTTGTCCAGGATCAGCTTGAGCGGGTCCAGCACGGCAACGCTGCGCGGTGCCCGCGCGTCGAGGTCATCACGGACCGCGCCTTCGAGCGTGCTCATGTCGATCCAGCTATCGGCCTTTGACACACCCACGCGATCGCAGAAGAGCTGGATCGACTCGGGCGTGTAGCCGCGGCGGCGGATACCGACGATGGTGGGCATCCGCGGATCGTCCCAGCCGGTCACGCGCTGCTCGTCCACGAGCTGCTTCAGGCGTCGCTTGCTGGTGATCGCGTAGGTCAGGTTCAGGCGCGCGAATTCGTATTGATGCGGCAGCGGATTGGCGAACACGCCAGCGTCGCGCAGGTGCTCGAGCACCCAGTCATAGAGCGGGCGGTTGTTTTCGAACTCGAGCGTGCACAGCGAATGCGTGATGTTCTCGATCGCGTCCGAGATGCAATGCGTGAAGTCGTACATCGGGTAGATGCACCACTTGTCGCCGGTACGGTGGTGATGGGCGTGGCGGATGCGGTAGAGCACCGGATCGCGCATCACGATGTTCGGGGCGGTCATGTCGATCTTCGCGCGCAGCACGTGCTCGCCGTCGGCGTACTTGCCGTCGCGCATCTCGCGGAACAGCTTCAGGTTCTCCTCGACCGAGCGGTCGCGGAACGGCGACGGCTTGCCCGGCTCGGAAAAGTTGCCGCGCATGGCGGCGATCTGCTCGGCGCTCTGGCTGTCCACATAGGCCACGCCGCGCTCGATCAGCGTCTCGGCAAACTTGTAGAGCTGGTCGAAGTAGTCGCTCGCGAAGTACAGGTGCGGCGTGCTGCCCGCCTGGGCGCTATCCCAGGAGAAGCCGAGCCAGTGCACGGCATCGATGATCGAGTCGACGTACTCGGTGTCTTCCTTCACCGGGTTCGTGTCATCGAAGCGCAGATGGCAGCGGCCGGCATAGTCGCGGGCCAGCCCGAAGTTCACGCAGATGCTCTTGGCGTGACCAATGTGCAGGTAGCCGTTCGGCTCCGGCGGGAAGCGCGTGATGACTGTCGGCAGCGGGTCGCCTTGCTTGTCCGCGCGGCCGGCGTAGGTGCCGGTGGCGAGGTCCTGGTCGATGATGCTCCGCAGGAAGTTGGAGGCGGCGGGCGTGTCGTTGGGTTTGGTGTCGTGGCTCATGTTGTCGCCGCAACGGGGGCGGCTCGATTGCTTGGGCGGACGGTCCGGGCCTGGATTGACCCGGTTTGCGGTCCTGATGTTCCGTGGAATGGGGCGATTTTACCGTGCCTGCGGGGTAACCCGGCACCTGCGGGGCTTTTTCCGAATCGTCTCACGGCGCGATGGGCTGAAGTGGTGCAGAATCCACCAGATATCAGGGTCGTCATCGTGCGGTAGACCTCGGGCCGTGGTGCGCAATCGTCGCACAGTCCGGGGCTTGCCGCTGCTGGAATACAAGCCATGAACTCCGCTTCCTTCGCCACCGTTCCCCCCCAAACTGCCCCCGATGCCTTGGCCGCGCTCTGGCGCGAGGCCGGGATGCCCCCGGAAGCACTTGGGCATCTGACGCTGACCGGCGCCGATCCGGTTCTCCCATCCAGCTTCGCCATTGGCACTGCGGCCCAGACCAGCCTGGGCGCGTCGGCGCTGGCTGCCGCCGCGTTGTGGGCGCAGCGGACCGGCAACTGGCAGGGCGTCGCGGTCGATATGCGCCATGCCATGGCCGAGTTTCGCAGCGAGCGCTATCTGCGCGTCAAAGGTGGCGCCGCGCCCGAGCTATGGGACAAGATCGCGGGGCTGTACCCGTGCGGCGATGGCCGCTGGGTCAGGCTGCATACGAATTTTCCGCATCATCGGGATGGCGTGCTGAAGCTTCTGCATTGCGCGCACGACAAGGATGCCGTGCGCGCTGCGCTGTCCAAGTGGAAGGCCGAGGACTTCGAAGCGGCGGCCTCGGACGCCGGCATGGTCGTGGCGGCGATGCGGACCTATGACGAATGGCAGGCGCACCCGCAGGCTCAGGCGTTGCGGGGGCTCCCGCCGGTCATCATCGAACGGATCGGCGATGCGCCGCCGATGCCGTTGCCGGCATTTGCACCCCAGGCCGAAATCAATGTCGATGCCAGGCCGTTGTCCGGCGTGCGCGTGCTCGACTTCACGCGCATCATCGCCGGCCCGGTGGCGGGGCGGACATTGGCCGCCCACGGCGCCGATGTGTTGCTGGTCACGGCTGCACACCTGCCGTCGATTCCGCCGCTCGTTATCGATACCGGGCGTGGCAAACGCTCCTGCCAGCTCGATCTGCGTGACGCGGATGACAAGCGCGCGCTGCACAAGCTGCTGCACGGCGCCGATGTCGTGGTGCAGGGGTATCGCCCGAACGGGCTGGCGGAGCTCGGGGTCGGTGCCGAAGCCGCGGCGCGCGCGCGTCCGGGCATCGTCTATGTGTCGCTATCTGCTTATGGCCATGTCGGGCCGTGGGCGGGCAAGCGTGGTTTCGATTCGCTCGTGCAGACGGCCACCGGCTTCAATGACGACGAAGCCCGTGCAGCGGGCTCCACCGAGCCGAAGCCGCTCCCGGCACAGGTGCTGGATCATGCCGCGGGGTATCTGCTGGCCTTCGGCGCGATGGCGGCGCTGCACCGCCGTGCGGTGGAAGGCGGAAGCTGGCATGTGCGCGTGTCGCTGGCCCAGGTCGGGCAATGGTTGCGCGGGCTAGGTCGCCTGCCGGATGGCTTCAGCGTGCCCGACCAGCACATCGACGAGATTTCGGACCTGCTCGAAGTGCAGGAGTCGGGCTTCGGCGAGTTGACCGTGGTGCGTCACGCGGCCCAGTTATCGGCAACGCCGGCATATTGGGCGTTGCCTTCCGAACCACTCGGTACCCACGCGGCCGAGTGGCTGCCGCGCTAGTAGAGGTTATTGCGCAGGCGGTCCGGGAGTTCGCGATCGTAGGTGGCGGCGTCGATCGCATTCTGGCTCAGCGTTGCGACGATCGTGCCATTGCTCGGCAGCGCCTCGCGTGAAATCTGCGCGTCGGCGGACCACAGGTGCGATCGCATCAGCGCGCGGGCGCACTGGAAGAATACCAAGTGGATTGCGATGACGAGCACCGAGGTCGGCGCTTTGTCCTGCACCACGCAGCGGGCGATCAGGTCCGGATCCGTGGAGATCTTTGCGGTCCCGCTGACACGCAGTGTTTCGTTGACGCCCGGAATCAGGAACAGCAGTCCCACGCGCGGGTCGGCAATGATATTGCGCAGGCTGTCGATGCGATTGTTCCTGCGACGGTCCGGCAGCAACAACGTGCGATCGTCGAGCACATGCACGAATCCAGGCGCGTCGCCGCGTGGGGAGCAGTCGCCTCCCTTGCCGCTGGCCGTCGAGAGTAGGCAGAACGGTGACGCCTCCACAAAGGCTCGGTAATGCGGGTGGAGGTAGTCCACCTCCTTGGCAAGCGATGCCCCTGACGGTTCGGCGTACAACGATTCGAGATCGGCAAGTGTGGCAATGTCGTGCGATGGCATGGCAGAGTCCTTGTCAGAGTGTCACGGTGCCGCGACCGAGTTCGATCACGCGGCCGCCCACGCGAATCGCGCCCTCGGTGGTCACGTTCAGGTCCAGCCGGCAGCGGCGATCGACGAACTCGCCCTGGTCCACCTCGTAGCTGGCGGGCAACTGGTGGCCCGTTGCTACGAGCCATCCGCCCAGGTTGGCGCAAGCGGAGCCAGTGCCTGGGTCTTCCGCTACGCCGCCGCCTTGCTTGGTGAAGAAATACCGCACGAGTGCCTTGCCTGGCTGTTCCGGGTCGAATGCAAAGACATAGGCGGTCTTGCGGCCCAGGCTGCTTTGCGGCCAGCGATCGAGCCGGCTGCTGTCCGGTTGTGCGCGACGTACTGCGTCGGGCGTCTTCACGGGGACCAGCAATTGGTCGGCGCCGGTGTCGACCCACATCGGTGATCCGGCAAGATCGTCCATGGTCAGGCCCAGCAACGATGCCATCTCGGCATCCGGCAGGCCCGCCGGGGCGGTCTTCGGCGCGCCCGTGTGCGGCGCGGTCAGTGTCCAGCGGTCACCCTTGGCCGTGACCGGGACCACGCCGGCCTTGAATTCGAGCGAAAGCGCGTCACCCGTTTTCATCAGGTCCCGTACTACGTGCGCCGTGCCAAGCGTCGGATGGCCTGCGAAGCGCATCTCGTATCCCGGCGTGAATATGCGCACGGCGGCGTTGGCGTTGTCGGATGGGAGCACGAAGGTGGTCTCCGACAAGTTGAACTGCAGGGCCAGCGCCTGCATGGTCGCGTCATCGAGTCCGCGCGCGTCCTCGAACACACACAGGGGATTGCCGCCGAAGGTGGACTCGGCGAATACGTTGACGATTCGGTAGGCAAAAGTAGGCATGGGGGCGGCTTTCCAGAAATCAGCGACTCGGCAAGTGTACGGGAGCCTCCACGCCATGCCATGCACAGTTTCACGCGAATGCAGCGGAACAGTTGCAGTCGGGACCTGATGCAAGCGGCGCGCGCATTTGAGCGAACTACGATTGGCGCGTTCTGCATCGATATCGCCGATGCCGTGGCGATCGAGCGCTTCCTGAGCCTGCCGGTGTATTGAGTACTAAGCGTGGCAATCCCGGAATGAAAATAGGCGCCATGGGTTTCCCCATGGCGCCTCGCAGGACTTCTACTACGTACTACCTACAGCGGTACAACTAAACCTCTGCCTCAGAAGCCCACGGCCTGACCGTCGCGGCGGCTGTCGCTGGCGGCCACATAGCCTTGCTCGGCATCGTCCGACAAACGCCAGATGAACTGGCCGGAGCCGAAGTCCATATACGGGTCTTCCACGGATTTGAGCTTGTGGCCGCGCTCCTTGAGCCCGGCCACGGTGTTCGGGTCCATGGTGCCTTCAACGTCCAGCGTGAAGTCGCGGTTGACCTTCCAGCGCGGTGCGCAGCAGGCAGCCTGCGGTTGCTGGTTGTAATCGAGCATGCGCACAACGGTTTGCAGATGACCTTGCGGTTGCATATCGCCGCCCATGACGCCGAAGCTCATCACCGGCTTGCCTTGCTTGGTCAGGAAGGCCGGGATAATCGTGTGGAACGGGCGCTTGCCGCCTTCCACCACGTTGGCCGACTTCGGATCCATCGAGAATCCAACGCCACGGTTCTGCAGGCTGATGCCGGTGCCCGGCACCACGACGCCGGAACCGAAGCCCATGTAGTTCGACTGGATGAACGAGATCATCATGCCGTTCTCGTCTGCCGCGGTCAGGTAGATCGTGCCGCCCGTGCGGGGCATGCCGAAGTTGAAATGCGTCGCGCGTTGCATGTCGATCAGCTTGGCGCGGGACTTCAGGTAGGCCTCGTCCAACATCTGCTCGGGCGTGACCTCCATGCTGCGCGGATCGGCCACGTAGCGGTACAGGTCCGCGAAGGCAAGCTTCATCGCCTCGATCTGCAGGTGCTGCGAGTCGACCGAATCCACCGGCAGCGAGCCGACGTCGAACTGATCGAGGATACCCAGCGCCATCAGCGCGGCAATGCCCTGGCCGTTCGGCGGAATCTCGTGCACTTCGTAGCCACGGTAGGACTTGCTGATCGGCGTGACCCACTCGGGGCGGTAGTTGCGCAGATCGTCGAGCGTCATCGCGCCACCGCATGCCTTGCTGAACGCGGCGATCTTCTCGGCGATTTCGCCTTCATAGTACGCACGGCCGCCAGTGGCGCCGATCTTGCGCAGCGTGTCTGCGGCATCCTTGAACAAGAACTTCTCGCCGACAGCCGGCGCGCGGCCATTCGGCATGAACGTGTCGGCAAAGCCGGGCTGGCTCTTGAGGTCCGGCACGGCGGCGGCCCACTTGTGCGCAACCACCGGCGGCACTGCATAGCCACGTTCCGCGATCTCGATCGCGGGTTCCATCAGGTCTTCGAACGGCAGCTTGCCGAAGCGTTCGTGCAGCGCGGCCCAGCCGGCGATGACACCAGGCACGGTGACCGAATCCCAGCCACGGATCGGCCGGTTCGCAAGGCCGTTGCCATCGGCGCCGTACTTGTTCTTGAAGTAGTCCGGATTCCACGCGGCCGGTGCCACGCCCGACGAATTCAGGCCGTGCAGTTGCTTGCCGTCCCACAGGATCGCGAAGGCATCGCTGCCCAGGCCGCACGACACCGGTTCCACCAGCGTGATCGCCGCGGCGGCGGCAATCGCGGCGTCCACTGCGTTGCCACCCTTGAGCAGCATCCGCAGGCCGGCCTGGGCCGCCAGCGGATGCGAGGTCGACACAACGTTGCGCGCGAACAGCGGAATGCGCACGGTGGGGTAGGGGTTGGTCCAGTTGAAGTTCTGCATGGTGTCTCTCGCTATGCCTAGTGTTTTCTCTGCGCTCCCATCGCGCAGGAGAGCAGAGCAAAATTGGGGATCAAAGAATCAATCCACCTGGATCTTCCGATCCTTGATCAGCTTGCCCCAGCGGGCGCTGTCCTTCTTCACCATCGCGGCGAACTGCGCCGGCGTGCCGCCAACGGGCTCGGCGCCGAGCTTGGCCAGGCGCTCCTTGACGTCCTGCGACTGGATGGCCTTGTTGAACTCGCTATTCAGGCGGTTGACGATATCTGCCGGCAGGCCCTTGGGGCCATAGATACCGAACCACGTGTCCGATTCGAATCCGGGCAGCCCCGATTCGTTGACCGTCGGCAGGTCCGGAGCCAGCGGCGAGCGCTTCATGCTGGTCACGGCCAGCCCTTTCAGCTTGCCGTTCTTCACGTGCGGCATGCCGGACACGATGCTGTCGAACAGGATCTGCACCTTGTTCGAGATCAGGTCAGGCACCGCCAGCGCCGTGCCACGGTACGGAATATGCGTGATGAACACACCGGCCTGGGCCTTGAATGCTTCGGCGGTCAGATGCACGACCGTGCCGTTGCCACTCGATGCGTAGTTCAATTCGCCCGGATGCTTTTTCGCGTAGTCGATCAGTTCCTTGACGTTCTTCACCGGCAGCGAGTTCGGCACCACCAGCACGTTGGTGGCCGTGGCCACCTGGCCGATCGGCGTGAAGTCCGTCTCGGTGTTGTAGGGCAGATGGGTGTTGATGTACGGGCCGATCGAGTGCGTGCTGGTCGTGGCGATCAGCAGTGTGTAGCCGTCGGCGGGCGCCTTGGCCGCCATGTCCGAGCCGATCGCGCCGCCGGCGCCGGGCCGGTTGTCCACAACGATCTGCTGGCCCATGCTCGTGCCCACTTTCTGGGCAATGGCGCGCGCCAGCAGGTCAGTGGCACCGCTGGCCGGGAAGGGCACGATCAGCCGGATCGGCTTGCTGGGATAGTTCTCTGCGTGCGACGGGGCAGCAGCCAGGGTCAGGCTTGTGGCAAGGCCGACGCCAAACAGGCGAAGCCAGGTTTTCATTTCTCTTCTCCGGTGCGGATGGGTACGGCACATCTCTTCTGGGCAGCAACCCAAAATTATTCCGCGCCGGTCGACATAATGAAAGTTAATATTCCTTGCCTGATCCACAAGAAAAACTTGTGAATCGAGCAAGGAGGCCAGCGACCCATATGCATTCAATGAGCACCCCATGAGCACAATCCGCTTTCTAAGGACCTTCGTAGCCGTGGCCGAGCATGGCTCGTTCGCCGCTGCCGCCGGTCAGGTGGCGCTGACCCAGGCGGCAGTGAGCCTGCAGATGCGCTCCCTGGAGGAGGAATTGCGGCGCGAACTGTTCGATCGCAGCGGGCGCGTGGCAGTGCTCAATGCCGATGGCCGGGAATTGCTGCCCATGGCGCGGCGGCTGCTGGATCTCTATGAGGAGATGCGGCTGCCACTTTCAGGGTCCGATGCGATGGCGGGGGCTGTGGCGGTCGGCGCGGTGGTGTCGGTGATGGGGGGGCTGTCGCATGTTGTGGCGCGGCTCAAGCGCACGCACGCGGCGCTTGATGTCCGGCTTATCGGCGCGAAGTCGATCGAACTGGCGACGATGGTGGAGGGCGGCGAGCTCGATGCGGCGTTTCTGGTCGAAGGCATGGCGCGCCCATCCGGGGTGCTGCGCTGGACGCCCCTCTATGACGAGCCGCTGGTGGCCATCGCCTCGCGGGGCAGCGACGGCGATACGGCGCGTCAGGCGCTGGCGGCCAACCCGTTCCTGCGGTTCGATCGCACCCAGCGTACTGGCGTGCTGGTGGAGCGCGCGCTCCGCCGCGCGCATCTGCGCACCAACGAGTTTCTCGAACTGAATTCGATCGAGGCCTTGGTGGAACTCGTGCGTCAGGAGGTGGGGGTGACCGTGGTGCCGCTGCTAAAACGTGCCCGCTGGCAGGAAGACGAGGCGCTGCGCATCCTGCCGTTGCAGGCCGATGGCGAGCCAATGGTCCGCACCATCGGCATGCTGGAGCGGCGCGATCACGGCCGCGCGCACGTGACCGAGGCGATCCGCGCTGCGTGTGCCGAGTTGTTCGCGGCCTGAACGTCGCCTGAATTCCCCCTGAACGCCGCATTGCTGCGGTGCCGGAATGAAAAAAGGGCGCCGCAATGGGCGCCCTTCCTTTACAGCGGAAGCTGAGACCGGAGGCCTTACTCTTCCTGGAATGCTTCTTCGCGCTTGGCCTTGATCGACGGCATGGCCACGATCAGCACCAGCACTGCCGCGCCGATCAGCAGACCCAGCGACAGCGGGCGCGTCACGAACACGCTGAAGTCACCACGCGACAGCAGCAGCGAGCGGCGGAAGTTCTCTTCCATCATCGGTCCGAGCACGAAGCCCAGCAGCAGCGGTGCGGGTTCGCACTTCAGCTTGATGAACAGGTAGCCGATCACGCCGAAGGCCGCGGTCTGGAACACGTCGAACGTGGTGTTCTGGACCGAGTACACGCCGATGCAGCAGAACGTCAGGATCGCCGGGAACAGGAAGCGGTACGGCACCTTGAGCAGCTTCACCCACACGCCGATCATCGGCAGGTTCAGGATGATCAGCATGAAGTTGCCGATCCACATCGAGGCGATCAGGCCCCAGAACAGCGCAGGGTTGCTGCTCATCACCTGCGGACCAGGCTGGATGTTGTGGATCGTCATCGCACCGACCATCAGCGCCATCACGGCGTTGGGCGGAATGCCCAGCGTCAGCAGCGGGATGAACGAGGTCTGGGCAGCGGCGTTGTTGGCCGATTCCGGACCCGCCACGCCTTCGATCGCACCCTTGCCGAACTCGTGCGAGAACTTCGACGTCTTCTTTTCCAGCGAGTACGCGGCGAACGAAGCCAGCGCTGCACCACCACCCGGCAGGATACCCAGCGCCGAACCCAGCGCCGTGCCACGCAGCACCGCCGGAATCATGCGCTTGAAGTCTTCCTTGGTCGGGAACAGGTTCGTCACGCTGTCCGTGAAGGTTTCGCGGGCTTCCTTTTGCTCCAGGTTCGCGATGATTTCCGCGAAGCCGAATACACCCATCGCCACCGACACGAAGTTCAGGCCGTCGGTCAGTTCAGGTACGTCGAACGAGAAGCGCGCAGCGCCCGAGTTCACGTCGGTACCGACCAGACCCAGCAACAGGCCCAGCACGATCATCGCCACGGCCTTCGACAGCGAGCCCGAAGCCAGCACCACGGCGCCGATCAGACCCAGCACCATCAGCGAGAAGTACTCGGCGGGACCGAACTTGAACGCCAGTTCCGACAGCGGCGCGGCAAACGCGGCCAGGATCAGGGTAGCCACGCAGCCAGCGAAGAACGAGCCGAGACCGGCGGTAGCCAGTGCCACACCGGCACGGCCACGACGCGCCATCTGGTAGCCGTCGATCGTGGTCACCACTGATGATGATTCACCAGGCAGGTTCACCAGAATGGCGGTGGTCGACCCACCGTACTGCGCGCCGTAGTAGATACCGGCCAGCATGATCAGCGCAGCCACCGGCGGCAGCGTGTACGTCACCGGCAGCAGCATGGCGATGGTGGCCAGAGGCCCGAGGCCCGGCAGCACACCAATCAGCGTCCCGAGCACGCAGCCCAGGAATGCGTAGGCGAGGTTTTGCAGTGACAGGGCGGTTGCAAAGCCCAGTCCGAGGTTGTCTAACAGTTCCATGAGGCCCGTCTCCTTAGCTTGCCAGGAAAGCCGGCCACACCGGCATCTGCAGGTTGATGCCGTACACGAAGGCGCCCATGCTGATCAGCACGAGGATGATCGCGTTCAGAACGGCACCCTTCCAGCTGAATTCATGGCTGGCCATCGAGGAAACCAGCACCAGCACCACGACCGACAGCACCATGCCGAGCGGCTTGAGCAGCAGGCCGAACAGCACGACCGCACCCAGGATCCACAGCAGGATCTTGATATCCCAGCGTTCCAGGCTGTCTTGCGCCGCCTTGGACGACAGCGAACCCCACAGTACCAGCGCGCCCAGCAGGGCGAGCACGATGCCGAGCCAGAACGGGAAGTACCCCGGTCCCATCTTGGCGGCTGTTCCCATGGAATAGCCACGGGCGACGAAGGAAAAGCCCAGACCGACCAGAATGAACATCAGGCCGGAGGCAAAGTCCTTTTGGCTGCGTATGCGCAAAATGATTCTCCTCGATTGACTTGCTTGAACTTGACGCGACGTGCCGGAAAACCGGCCTGTCAACTGGGTCGCGGGTGCACGTCACCCACGGCCCTGCGACACTCCCCGTCGCGGGCAGGGTGGAAGTTAAAAGTGCATCCTTTCAGCTACCTTTCATATGTCTGCATTTGGGTGCATCCTCAGGGTATGTCCCTAGGCATACGTCCGAAAGCTGTTCGAAAGGCGGACGTAAGTCGTTGACGATGCAAGGGAAATCGCGAGGCGAACGGGAGATTGGACGTCCGGCAGCAGGGCGTGGAGCCGGCCTCGGCGTGCACTATCATCGACAGAACCGGTCGGTATATCGACGGTAAGACGGTACGGGGAGCCACGGGATGGAAAGCATTGACCACGCCATTCTGCTCGGTGCCGTCGTGATGACGGCGGGCATCCTGCTTGGGGTTTTCTCGTCGCGCTTCGGTGTCCCGTTCCTGCTGGTCTTCTTGGGCGTAGGCATGGCGGCCGGGGTCGACGGCCCCGGTGGCATCCGCTTCTCCAACACCTGGCTCAGCTTCCTGGTGGGCAATATCGCGCTGGCCGTGATCCTGCTCGATGGGGGCTTGCGCACGCGCCTTGCCACCTTCCGCGTGGCGCTGCGGCCGTCCTTGTCCCTGGCCACGCTGGGGGTGGTCATCACGGCGGTGCTGGTCGGCGCGTTTGCTTCCTGGTTGCTCGGGATCGACTGGAAGCTCGGGCTGTTGCTAGGCGCCATCGTAGGCTCCACCGATGCCGCCGCCGTCTTCTCCCTGCTCAACGGTAGCGGTGTGCGGCTCACGGAGCGCGTGGCCAGCGTGCTCGAGATCGAGTCGGGTATCAACGATCCCATGGCGATCTTCCTGACCCTGACGTTGATCGAGTGGATCACCTCGCCGCAGGGGCTGTCGCCCGGCGCGCTGGTGACGCGGCTGGTCGTGCAGTTCGGGGTGGGCGGGATACTTGGCGCGGCGCTGGGCTACTGTCTGGCCAACGTGATGGAACGCGTCAACGTGGCCGAGGGCCTGCAGGCCATTCTGGTCTGTTCGGGCGGCTGCATGGTCTGGGCGATCGTGCAGACTGCCGGCGGCAGTGGCTTCCTGGCGGTCTACCTGACCGGGATGATCGTCGGCAACCGGGAACACGCGGTCGGCGGCGACACGATGCGGGCGATGGATGGCATGGCCTGGCTGGCGCAGTCGGCGATGTTCCTGCTGCTTGGGCTGCTGGTGTCTCCGCACCGGATCTGGGACATCGCGCTGCCCGCCGCGGCCGTGGCGTTGTTTCTGATGTGCGTGGCGCGGCCCGTATCCGTCTGGATCTCGTTGCTGCCGTTCCGGTTCAACGCGCGCGAGAAGGGTTTCGTGGCGTGGGTGGGGTTGCGCGGCGCGGTGCCGATCGTGCTGTCGTTGTTCCCGATGCTGCAGGGCATGAAGGATTCGGGGTTGCTGTTTCGCGTGGCGTTCGCGGTGGTGCTGGCCAGCCTGCTGTGCCAGGGCACCACGGTCGCCCTGGCTGCACGGCTGGCGCGCGTGCTGCGGCCGCTCTACAACGAACCGCTATCGCGTGAGCGGATGCGCGGCACCCAGGCGCCGGCACTGGAGTTGATGCAGTTCGAGGTGGCCGCTAATTCACCGGTGGACAGCTTGCGCGCGGACCAACTCGAATTGCCAATGCGCAGCCGCCTGATGACCGTGGCGCGTGACGGGGCGCTGGTGCCGCTCGACCGCGCCATCCTGCGTGCTGGCGATACCGTCTCGGTGCTGGCGCCTGGCGGTGTTCTGCCGGTGCTTTCTCGCCTGTTCCTGACGTCAGGACCCCCGCCTGCCTGGGACCAGGTGACCTACGATTTTCTGCTTGCCGGACAGGCGAGTCTGGCCGATGTCGCCGCGCTCTATGGCACCCGGGCGCTGCTGCCGCACGAGCAGTTGAGCACGCTCGAACAGGCGATGCTGGCAGTGTTCCGGTCGCCGCCGGTAGAGGGGGATGCGCTGGAGATTGCCGGCTTGCGGCTGACGGTGACCCGCATGGACGGGCCCCGCATCGTGCAGGTGGGATTGCTGCTGCCGCGCCCGGTGGCGGCGGGCGCTGGCGATGGCACTAACCATCGCTGGCGCCGGCGTCACCGGGCACGGCCGGGGCTGGACCGGGTCAGTCGACCTTCGCGCCGGAAACCTTGACGATCTGGCTGTACTTCTTCAGTTCGCGCTGGATCAGGGTGGCGAACTGGTCAGGCGTGGTCGGCGCCGGCTGCGCGCCAATGCGTGCCAGCTTCGCCTTCATGTCGTCGGTCTTCAGGATCGCCACGATGTCGCGATTGAGCCGATCGACGATGTCGCGCGGGGTGCCGGCCGGTGCGAGCACGCCGAACCACGTGGAGATATCGAAGTTCTCCAGGCCCAGTCCCTTGCCGGCTTCGGCAATCGTCGGCAGTTCCGGGAATGCAGCCGCACGGCTGGCCGTGGTGACCGCGAACGCCTTGAGCTTGCCCGCCTTGATGTTGGCCGACGCCGACGCGAGGTTGTCGAAGATCAGGTCGGTTTGGCCCGACAGCACCGACATCTGCGCGGGCGCCGCGCCGTTGTACGGGATATGGACCATGCTGACATGCGCCATGCTCTTGAACAGCTCGCCCGACAGGTGTCCGGCGCTGCCGTTGCCACCCGACGCGTAGTCGAGCTTGCCCGGATGCTTACGCGCGTATTCGACCAGATCGCGCACGGTATTGATGTGCAGTTCGGCGGCCTTGCCAGGGTGCATCACGAGCACGTTCGGCACGTCGGCCACGAGCGTGATCGGCGTGAAATCCTTGACCGGGTCATACGGCATCTTGGCGAACAGCGTCGGATTGATCGCATGGGTGGCCACCGCGCCCATCACGATCGTGTAGCCGTCGGCGGGCTGCTTGGCCACGAAGTCCGCGCCAAGATTTCCGCCCGCGCCGGGCCGGTTCTCCACCACCACGGGCTGACCGAGGCTATCGCGCAGCTTTTCGCCGATGGCGCGCGCTACGGTGTCGAGCGGGCCGCCGGCCGGGTAGGGCACGACGAAGCGGATCGGCTTGGTGGGCCAGTTGCTGGCGGCGCTGGCCGGTGCGGCAAAGGCCAGCGTGGCGGCCATTGCGGCGCCCATCGCGGCGGAGAGCAGGGTCTTCAACATAAGTCAGTGGATGAATGGAGGAAAGCGGGAGGAAAGCGGATGGCCAGCGCGGGTGCGACTGGCCGGAGGCCGCGGCAGGACGCGGCCCGTCGAGGTGTCAGTGGATGCCGATGCCGCGCGCCATCATCACCGCGCAAAGCGGTAGCAGGATGAACGCGTGCGCTTCGATCATGACCCAGCGGCGCACCTTCTTGATTTCGGCCGGAGTCGGCACGAACTCTGGCAGCTTGAGCGACTGCTTGCGCCACCGCGCGAAGGCAAACGTCGGTGGCAGCGTGGCCAGCGCGATCAGCACGAACACGGTGATCTTGGCGTGGAACCACGGGTTGTGCAGATAGAAGTCCACACCCTTGGCGCCATAGAACAGGCGCAACAGCCCGGTGGCCAGCACCACCATCGCCGACAGGAAATAGAAGAAGTCGTATTGGGACAGGCGGCGCACGGCGGAAGGCGGCATGTCCGGGCGCAGCACGACGGCCTCGGCGGCCATCAGCGTGACAAGGACGAAAATCGCCGTGAAGTGCAGGAACGCGAGCAAGGCGTCGGTCAGCATGCATTCTCCTCAGGGTTGGGGAAACGTCATGATCACCGGCTGCGCGCACCCGCCGGAGCGGGTGCGGTCAAGTCAATGGCGAAAAGCGTGGGCGGGGCAGGTCAGACCACGCCCTTGTTGCGCAGGGCGGCGATGTGTTCGGCACTGTAGCCGAGTGTCTCGCCAAGCACCACATCCGTGTGCTCCCCAAGCAACGGCGGATGGCGCAGCGCCTCGGTCGGCGTGGCGCTCATCTTCATCGGGCTGCCCACCAGCTTGACCGTGCCGGCCGAGGGGTGGGGCAGGTCCACGCGCAGGCCACGCGCCACCACCTGCTCGTTCTCGAAGACCTCGTCGAGCGTGTTGATCGGCCCGCATGGCACGCTGGCACGCTCGAGGTCCAGAATCCACTGTTCACGCGTGCGCGGCGCCACCATCTCGGCCAGGATCGGTACCAGCACGTCTCGGTGCGCCACGCGCTGCGGATTGGTGGCGAAGCGCGGGTCGTCGGCCAACTCGGGGCGGCCGCCGGCGGTGACGAACTTGCGGAACTGGCCGTCGTTGCCCACCGCGACGATGAGCCATCCATCGGCGGCCTGGAACGTCTGGTAAGGGACGATGTTCGGGTGCGCGTTGCCCCAGCGCTTCGGCGGGACGCCGCTGGCCAGGTAGTTGGTGTTCATGTTCGCCAGCATCGACACCTGCACGTCCAGCAGCGCCATGTCGATGTACTGGCCTTCGCCGGTACGGTCGCGGTGGGCCAGTGCGGCCAGCACGGCGATGGTGGCGTACTGGCCCGTCATGAGGTCGGAGATCGCCACGCCGGCTTTCTGCGGGCCGCCTCCGGGCAGGTCGTCGCGCTCGCCCGTGATGCTCATGAAGCCACCCATGCCCTGGATGATGAAATCGTAGCCCGGACGCTGGGCGTAGGGGCCGGTCTGTCCGAAGCCGGTGACCGAGCAGTAGATCAGGTCCGGCTTGATCGCTTTGAGCGATTCATAATCGAGGCCATACTTCTTGAGTTGTCCGACCTTGTAGTTTTCGAGCACCACATCGCTCTGCGCGGCCAGGTCGCGCACGAGTTGCTGCCCCTCCGGCGTGCTGATGTCGCACGTCACCGAACGCTTGTTGCGGTTGGCCGCCAGGTAGTAGGCGGCCTCGGCCGTGTCTTCACCCTCGGGGGTCTTGAGCCAGGGCGGGCCCCAGATGCGCGTGTCGTCACCGGCGCCTGGGCGCTCGATCTTGATCACGTCGGCGCCGAAATCGGCAAGATTCTGGGCGCACCACGGGCCCGCGAGCACGCGGGTCAGGTCGAGGACGCGAAGATGGCTTAAAGCTCCCATGGCGATGGCGGCAGGCAGGTTCGAAAGAGCCAGCACTCTATCACCGGGGCAGTCGGGCGATGTCCCTGCGCGGAATCCCGAGGGACGATCCTTGGGCGATAATCGGACAGCCGTCTGCCTGCCAGGGCGCTTGCCGACGGACACCTGCCCACCACTGCCCCGGGACGGGCCTTCCCCGTATAATCAACGGTTTGCAAATCCAACCTGACTGACTGCGCCGTGCCTCGACGCCGGCTGCGCCCGCACAACATGAAAGTCTCCGACATTCGCAGCAAGTTCCTTCAGTTCTTCGAGTCGAAGGGCCACACGGTGGTCCGCTCGTCCAGCCTGGTGCCGGCGAACGACCCGACGCTGCTGTTTACCAATTCGGGCATGGTGCAGTTCAAGGACGTGTTCCTCGGCACTGACAAGCGTCCCTACGTGCGCGCCACGTCGTCGCAGCGCTCGGTGCGCGCCGGCGGCAAGCACAACGACCTCGAGAATGTGGGTTACACGGCACGTCACCACACGTTCTTCGAAATGCTGGGCAATTTCTCGTTCGGCGACTACTTCAAGCGCGAGGCCATCCAGTACGCGTGGGAACTGCTGACCAAGGTCTACCAGCTCCCCGCCGATAAGCTCTGGGTCACGGTCTACGCCGAGGACGACGAGGCTTACGACATCTGGGCCAAGGAAGTGGGCGTGCCGGCCGACCGCATCGTGCGCATCGGCGACAACAAGGGCGCGCGCTACGCGTCGGACAACTTCTGGCAGATGGCCGACACCGGCCCGTGCGGCCCGTGCTCGGAAATCTTCTACGACCACGGCCCGGATGTGTGGGGCGGCCCCCCGGGATCGCCGGAAGAAGACGGCGACCGCTACATCGAGATCTGGAACCTGGTGTTCATGCAGTTCAACCGCGACGAGCAGGGCACCATGACGCCGCTGCCCAAGCCGTGCGTGGACACCGGCATGGGCCTGGAGCGTATTGCCGCCGTGCTGCAGCACGTGCACAGCAACTACGAGATCGATCTGTTCCAGGCACTGATCAAGGGTGCCGGCCGTGAAACGCATATCGCGGACCTGAACCAGAATTCGCTGAAGGTCATCGCCGACCACATCCGCGCCTGCTCGTTCCTGATCGTCGACGGCGTGATTCCGGGCAACGAGGGCCGTGGCTATGTGCTGCGCCGTATCGTGCGCCGCGCGATTCGTCATGGCTACAAGCTCGGTCAGAAGACGCCGTTCTTCCACAAGCTCGTGGGCGACCTCGTCGCGCAGATGGGCGAAGCCTATCCGGAACTGGCCGAAGCCCAGTCGCGCGTGGTGGAAGTGCTGAAGGCCGAGGAAGAGCGCTTCTTCGAAACCATCGAAAACGGCATGTCGATCCTCGACGCCGCCGTGGCGGACCTGAAGGCCAAGGGCGGCAAGGTGCTCGACGGCGAACTGGCGTTCAAGCTGCACGATACGTTCGGCTTCCCGCTCGACCTGACGCAGGACGTGGCGCGCGAGCAGGAGATCACGGTGGACGAAGCGGCGTTCGACGCCGCGATGACCCGCCAGCGCGAACAGGCCCGTGCGGCCGGCAAGTTCAAGATGGCCGCAGGCCTCGAATACTCGGGCGAGAAGACCGTGTTCCACGGCTACGACGCGCTCTCGATGGATGGCGTGCGTGTGACCGCGTTGTACGTTGATGGCGCATCGGTCGACACGATGCAGCCGGGCCAGAGCGGTGTAGTTGTGCTGGACAACACGCCGTTCTATGCCGAGTCGGGCGGTCAGGTGGGCGATCAGGGCACGCTGGTGTCGGGCCCGGCCGTGTTCGCCGTGGCGGATACCACCAAGATCCAGTCCGACGTGTTCGGTCATCAGGGCACGCTGGCCAATGGCGCGCTCAAGGTGGGCGATACCGTAGCGGCACAGGTCGACGCGGTCCGCCGCGCCCGCACCGTGCGCAACCACTCGGCTACCCACCTGATGCACAAGGCGCTGCGCGAAGTGCTGGGCACCCATGTGCAGCAGAAGGGCTCGCTGGTCGATCCGGACAAGACCCGCTTCGACTTCTCGCACAACGCGCCGCTGACCGACGCGCAGATCCGCCAGATCGAAGAGATCGTCAACGCCGAGATCCTGAGCAATGCGCCGACCGTGGCGCAGGTCATGCCGTTCGACGACGCGGTCAAGAGCGGCGCGATGGCACTGTTTGGCGAGAAGTACGCTGACGATGTGCGTGTGCTGTCAATCGGTACCTCGAAGGAACTGTGCGGCGGCACGCACGTGACCCGCACCGGCGATATCGGCCTGTTCAAGATCGTCGTGGAAGCTGGCGTGGCCGCTGGTATCCGCCGCGTGGAGGCGATCACCGGCGACAACGCGCTGCACTACCTGCAATCGCTCGACGCCCGTCTCAACGAAGCCGCCGCCGCGCTGCGCGCGCAGCCTTCGGAGCTGGTGCCGCGCATCGGCCAGGTGCAGGACCAGGTTCGCGCGCTCGAGAAGGAACTGGAAAAGCTCAAGAGCAAGCTGGCTTCGTCGCAAGGCGATGAACTCGCCGCGCAGGCCGTGGACGTCAAGGGCCTGAAGGTGCTGGCTGCCCAGCTCGACGGCGCCGACGTGAAGACGCTGCGCGAAACGATGGACAAGCTCAAGGACAAGCTGCAGAGCGCGGCCATCGTGCTGGCGGCTGTGGCTGACGGCAAGGTGAGCCTGATCGCGGGTGTGACTGCCGACGCCACGTCGAAGGTCAAGGCCGGCGAACTGGTCAACTTCGTTGCCCAGCAAGTAGGCGGCAAGGGCGGTGGCCGTCCGGACATGGCCCAGGCAGGCGGCACCGATCCGGCAAATCTGCCGAAGGCGCTGGCTGGCGTGACGGAGTGGGTGTCGGCGAAGGTCTGATCCCCGTCGGCATCAATGAGAAAGGCCTCCCGTAACGGAAGGCCTTTCTCGAGAAATAAAAAACGGCTGCGTGAGCAGCCGTTTTTTATTGCGAAGTCGACAGATCAGGCGCGGCCGAGTTCGCCGTCCTTCAGTCGCCACAGGTTTAGCGGGTTGCTGTCCCGCACCGCTTGCGGCAGCAGGTCCGCCGGCACGTTCTGGTAGCACACCGGACGCAGGAACCGGTCGATCGCGCTAGCGCCTACCGAGGTTGTGCGCGTGTCCGACGTGGCCGGGAACGGGCCACCGTGGACCATCGCGAACGACACTTCCACGCCGGTCGGGAAGCCATTGAACAGCACACGACCGACCTTGCGCTCCAGCGCGGGGAGCAAGCGGGCCGCCAGTGCGTGGTCGCCGGCATCTGCCTGCACCGTGGCGGTGAGCTGGCCTTCCAGGATGCGCGTCACGGCTAGCAGCGTCTCGGCATCCTTGCAGGTGACCAGTACCGTGGACGGGCCGAAGACTTCGACGTGCATGCGGTGGTCGGCAATGAACTGCTCCGCCGAGGTCTCGAAGAATACCGGGCGCGCCTGGTTCGGGCCCGTCGCATCCAGTCCGCAGGCCGCACGCGAGAGCCCGGCGATATCGGAGAGTTGCGTGACGCCACGTTCGAACGCCTGGTGGATGCCCGGCGTCAGCATGGTGGCGGCGGGTTTGCCCGTCAGCGCGGCCAGGGCCGTCGCGCGGAATGCCTCGAGGGCCGGACCTTCGATGGCCAGCAGCAGGCCGGGGTTCGTGCAGAACTGGCCGACGCCGAGCACCAGCGAGTCGATCAGGTCGCGGGCAATCTGTTCGCCGCGCGCGGCCAAGGCTTCGGGCAGCAGGTATACGGGGTTGATGCTGCTCATCTCGGCATAGACCGGGATCGGCTGCGGGCGCGTGTTGGCCACGTTCATCAGGGCCAGCCCACCGGTGCGTGATCCGGTGAACCCGACCGCCTGGATGGCAGGGTGGGCAACCAGCGCCGTGCCGATCGCATTACCGACACCCATTATGAGCGAGAACACGCCTTCAGGCAGACCGCTGTCGGCCACGGCCTTCTGGATGGCGCGGCCAACCAGTTCGGAAGTGCCGGGGTGAGCGGGGTGAGCCTTGGCAACCACCGGACAACCGGCGGCCAGCGCGGACGCCGTGTCGCCGCCGGCCACCGAGAACGCCAGCGGGAAGTTGCTGGCGCCGAACACGGCCACGGGACCGACCGCGATCTTCTGCATCCGCAGGTCGGGGCGCGGCGGGGTGCGCTCGGGCAGGGCGCTGTCGAGCGTGGCATCCTGCCAGCGGCCGTCGCGCAGCACCCGGGCGAACAGGCGCAATTGGCCGGTGGTTCGGCCGCGCTCGCCCTGGAGGCGGGCGAGCGGCAGCGCCGTTTCGGCGTGCGCGCGCTGGATCAGTTCGTCGCCAATGGCTTCGATGGCGTCGGCAATCGACTCCAGGAACTGGGCACGTTGTTCGGGCGTGGTGGCGCGATAGGCATCGAACGCCGCCTCCGCCAGCACGCAGGCGCGCTCGACGTCGTTGGCATTGCCGCTGTGGAATGCCGGTTCGAGTTGCTCGCCGGTGGCCGGGTTGATTCCGTAAAACGTCTCTTCTGTGCCGCGCACGGCGCTCGCGCCGATCAGCATTTCGCCGGTAATCGTCATGATCTTGGGTCCTGCGGGTGAGGAGGGATTGGCATGGCGGCCAGCGTGGCCGTCACATCAGATTGGAAGTGGTTTTGTCGTAAGACATCATATGACATGGCGCAGCATGCCGCAACCGCGTCGCCCGTAGGGATTCCCCCGCGGGCAACATATAACGGGCGTGCCTTAGGCCGCCGATCCCGCCATTGCAGATGCCTTGCGCAAACGCTCCCGGCTATTGGTCAGGTGCATCCGCATGGCAGCCTTGGCGGCTTCCGGGTCGCGTCGCTCGATGGCGTCGTAGATGCTTTCGTGCTCGAAATTCACGCGTTCCAGATACTGCTCGCGCTCGGGCTGACTGACTTGCAGGCGGCTGCGCGGGATCACCATCGTGCCGAGGTGGCCCATGATGTCCGTGAAGTATCGGTTGCCCGTGGCGCGTGCGATAGACAGATGAAACTCGAAATCGGCACCTACCGCATCGCTGCCCTCCAGCGCGCTGTGCTTGATGTCGTCGAGTGCCCGGCGAATTGCCCGTAGTTGGTCGTCACTGCGGCGCGTGGCAGCCAGGCTGGCTGCTTCGGCTTCCAGGCTGACGCGGAATTCCAGCATTGCCAGCACATCCATCGCCGTGACAATGGCCGAAGGGTCGATGCGGAACGGCGATTGCGTTTCCGCGGGGCGATTCAGGACAAAAGTGCCGATGCCGTGGCGCGTTTCCACCATGCCGCTGGCCTGCAGCCGTGATAGCGCCTCACGCACCACCGTGCGGCTCACGCCGAGCCTGGCCATGATTTCGGATTCGGTCGGGAGTTTGTCGCCCGGTTTGAGCTGGCCCTGCTGGATATTCTCGGTCAGGCTGCCGACCACCTCTTCGGCGAGCGTGCGGCCACGGCGGCGCAGGGGAGCGGGCGAAGTCAGCGGGGCATTGGACATGGCGGGCAGATATCTTGGATCTTGGCCAGTGGCGATCACTGGTTGTTGACCGTGTAGTGATGCGCTCATTATACTTCGTCATAAGTCATACGACGACCGATAACACACAGGTGCTTGCAGCTACCCTCACGTTGTGGCAGCGCCGGCCCGGAGACAACCGACATGAATGCCGCTTCCCTTCAAGGCGCCGCTGGTGCCACGCCTGTCGTCACTGAACTGACCGTTGTCCCCGTCGCCGGCCACGACAGCATGCTGATGAACCTGTCGGGGGCCCACGGCCCGTACTTCACCCGCAACATCGTGATTCTGCGCGACAGCGCAGGCAATACCGGCGTTGGCGAAGTGCCGGGCGGCGAGGGCATTCGCAAGACGCTCGAGGACGCGCGCCCGCTCGTGGTGGGTCAACCGATCGGCCAGTATCAGGCGATGCTGAACAAGGTTCGAGCCACGTTCGCGAGCCGCGATGCCGGGGGACGTGGTCTGCAGACCTTCGACCTGCGCATCACGATCCATGCCGTGACCGCGCTTGAAGCTGCGCTGCTCGATCTGCTCGGCAAGCACCTTCAGGTGCCCGTGGCGGCCCTGCTCGGCGAAGGCCAGCAGCGCGACGCGGTGGAGATGCTGGGCTACCTGTTCTACGTCGGTGATCGCCAGCGTACGACGCTTGACTATCGCACCGAGCCCGATGCGGACAACGAATGGTTCCGCCTGCGCAATGAAGTGGCGATGGATGCGAAAGGCGTGGTGCGACTGGCCGAGGCCGCGTACGAGCGCTACGGCTTCAACGATTTCAAGCTCAAGGGTGGCGTGCTGAGCGGTGACGAGGAAATGGAGGCGATCCTCGCGCTGCATGAGCGTTTTCCGAAAGCACGCGTCACGCTCGACCCGAACGGCGGCTGGCTGCTGGCCGACGCGATCCGCCTCTGCCGCGACAAGCATGGCGTGCTGGCCTATGCGGAGGATCCCTGCGGCGCCGAGGACGGCTATTCGGGCCGCGAGATCATGGCCGAGTTCCGCACTGCCACCGGACTACCTACGGCCACCAACATGATCGCCACCGACTGGCGTCAGATGGGTCATGCGGTGCGCCTGCATTCGGTCGACATTCCGCTGGCCGATCCGCACTTCTGGACCATGCAGGGCTCGGTCCGCGTGGCGCAGATGTGCGCGGAGTGGGGGCTGACCTGGGGCTCGCACTCGAACAATCACTTCGATATTTCGCTGGCGATGTTCACGCATGTGGCCGCCGCCGCGCCGGGCCGCGTGACGGCAATCGACACGCACTGGATCTGGCAGGACGGTGAGCACCTGACACGCAACCCGCTCAGGATCGAAGGTGGCCTGGTGCAGGTACCGAAGACACCTGGTCTGGGCGTGGAGCTGGATATGGATGCGCTCGCGCGCGCCAACCGCCTCTATCAGGAAAAGGGACTCGGCGCGCGCGACGATGCGATCGCGATGCAGTTCCTGATCCCTGGCTGGAAGTTCAACAACAAGATGCCCTGCATGGTGCGCTGACGGGCCATGCCGCGTGGCGGGGGCAGTGGGTGTTTCGCCACGACAGACAGATAACAACAAGCCAAACGCTTTTCGTCAAAGCAGGAGACAAACGATGTTCCAGACACTCTCGCCCATTGCGGCGCAAGGGGGCACGCGGCGCGTGTCCCACCTCTCCACGTTGCTGCGCCGCTGCCTTGGTGTGGCCATCGCATTGGCCGCCGGGGCGACCGTAAGCACCACCGCGCTGGCTAACACCACCGGGACCACCGCGTGGCCGCAGAAGGCCGTTACGGTGGTCGTGCCGTTCCCGGCTGGCGGTTCCACCGACACCATCGCGCGGATGCTGGCGGCCCCGCTCAACGAGAAGCTTGGTCAGCCGTTCGTGATCGACAACCGGCCGGGGGCTACCGGCGCGATCGGCGCGACGTTCGTCAAGCGCGCACCCGCTGATGGCTACACGATGATGGTGGCGTCGATCGGTGTCTATGCCGTCAATCCGTTCCTGCAGAAGAACCTGCAGTACGACCCGGCCAAGGACTTCGACCTGCTCACCGTGGCCGTGCGCGCGCCCAATGTGCTGGTCGCCAATCCGAACTTCCCGGCCAAGACGCTGCAAGAACTGGTGGCCTACATGAAGAAGAACCCGGGCAAGGTCAGCTTCGCCACGTCGGGGGCCGGTTCGTCCGACCATCTGACCGCGGCGCTGTTCTGGCAGAAGAGCGGCACGGATGGCTTGCATGTGCCGTACAAGGGCGGCGCGCCCGCGATCTCGGATCTGCTGGCCGGCCAGGTGGACGTGTCCTTCCAGAACATCAACGCGGTGCTTCAGCACATCCGCTCGGGCAAACTGCGCGCGCTGGCCGTAACGTCAGACAAGCGGTCGGCTGTGCTGCCGAACGTGCCGACCATGGCCGAGGGCGGCGTGAAGGACGTGGAGGTGTATTCGTGGCAGGGCGTGGCGGCGCCGAAGGGCCTGCCTGCCGATGTGAAATCGCGCCTGCATGGGGCCATCGTGACGGCACTCAAGGACGCGAAGATGCAGCAGAAGCTCAATGAGCAGGGCTTCGAGGTCGTGGGGAACTCTCCCGAGCAATTCGCGGAGTTCGAGACGCAGGAGCTCAAGCGGTGGAAGACCGTGATCGAGCAGGGCAAGATCACGGCCGAGTGATCGCCGTGTGCTTGCCGCACACGCCCGGCTCCGCAATTTGTGGGGGGTCAATTCAGGTAGCTCCATGGAAGTGCTTGCCCCGCCTTGATGGCGGGGCTTTTTGCTTTCAGGCTTCGGTGTGCGGCCTGACATCGATGCAACCGTTTGTAAGTCTGTCATCGTGGTTTCGGCGCCTCCCGTTATGGGCACATAACTCTGGAGGATCGCCCCGATGTCTTCTCGTCTTTCACTTCCCGGCACTGTTCTGCTCTCGGCCGTTTGCATTGCGGCCGCCGGCCTGAGCGGTTGTGTCGTCGAGCCGCAGCGTCATGTCGAGCGCGTCGAAGTGCAACACATTACCCAGGCACCGCCGGCGCCGATCGTCGAGGAAATTCCTCCGGCCCCATATGTCGACGCCTACTGGATTCCCGGGCACTGGGCCTGGAAGGGCGGCCGCTATGCATGGAACGGCGGGCATTGGGAGCAGGCGCGCGTGAACATGGTGTACCAGCGCGCGCACTGGAGTAACGAGCATGGCGAATGGGTGTTCCATCCCGGGCGCTGGGTGGAGCTGGTGCAGCAGGCCCGTGTGGCGCCGATCGTCGTGAACGTGCCGCCGCCAATGCCACGCGTGGAAGTCATGCCGCCACCGCCCGGTCCAGGGCATGTCTGGATTGGCGGGTACTGGCGGTGGTCAGGCGGCCGGCATGAATGGGTCGCCGGCCAATGGGAAGCGCGGCGCGACAGCGCTTTCTGGGTGCCCGGGCACTGGTATCGCAACGGCGGCGGCTGGGCCTTCGCCGGGGGCGTCTGGCAACAGTATTGATTTGATGTAGCTTGAACCGCCCGGACCACGACGAGGTCCGGACGGGGACGCAGGAAGCCGTTCGGTGAAGGACGCTGCGCGGCGTTGGATCTAGGCTCCAAATGTCTGCATATAAGGTCAATCAGAGTGCTTGATAGTTGACAATGTAAATGCGAATAATTTACATTTACAAGCCTGTGCTTCCTGCCGTCACTTGATTCAATCGCAAATGCGAACACCCGCCTGACAAGGGCCAAGGCCAGCGCCAGTTGTTCCGGTTGGCCGTGACCCGCCATTCCACGAGAGTGAAAACGTTCTCGCGTCCCATCCGGACACGAGTGGGTATCCCTTTGCCTTGCAACACCGCATTCCCGCAATGAGGTGGCCGCGATCGAAGCTGGATCGCGGCCTGACTTCGACTGGCGCGGCAGCACTGAACGTCATTTCAAGTCATTCATGCTGGAGTCTTCCGTGCAGCAAAAAATCCTATCGAGTGCCATCCGCGTGCTGGTTTCTGGCGCGGCCTCAGCCGGTCTGGCAATCTCCGTGTCAGCTGTTCCGCTGGTCGTACATGCGCAAACCGCGCCTGAAGGTCAGAGTTCGGCTGGATCGGCCGACGACAGAAATGTGCTGCCGTCTGTCACGGTAACGGGCAAGGGTGTTCCAAACACCAATGACGCACCGACGGGGATCTCTCGTCTGCCGGAGACCATCAAGGAAACGCCCAAGACGATCAACGTCGTGCCCAAGGAGGTTATCGAGCAGCAGCAGGCCACTTCGCTCGAACAGATCCTGAAGAACGTGCCGGGCATTACGATTTCCACGGGTGAGGGCAACGGCGGGCAGAACGGCGACCAGTTCCGCATTCGCGGCCTTTCCGCCAAGGGCGACATCTATGTCGATGGTCTGCGGGACTTCGGCGCATACAAGCGCGACAGCTTCAACACCGAAAGCGTGGAAGTGATCAAGGGACCGTCGGGTGAGACGTTCGGCGTGGGCAATATCGGTGGTCTGATCAACCAGTCGACCAAGCGGGCGAACCTGAACACGAGCACCAGCATCGACCAGGGCGTCGGGTCGGCGTCGACGTACCGCACGACGGTCGACAGCAATATCCGCCTGAATGATACGTCCGCCGTACGTATCAACGGCGTGTTCCAGAATGGCCGTGTCGCGGATCGCGACCATGTCGACGACGACCGCCGCGGTATCGCCATCGATTTCGGCACCGGCCTCGGCACCAGCACGGAATGGCACCTGAATTACTCCTACCTGCACCGTAGCGGCGCGCCGGATTTCGGTGTGCCGCTGGCGCAGGGTGCGGATGGCATCTTCCGTCCGCTGCCTGAGTACAACGTACCGGGTTACGCGTCGTCGACGTCCTACGTCCGCAATACCGACCGCGACATCACCGACGCCCATATCGTCTCGTCGTCGTTCATGAAACGACTCGACAACGGCATCACCATCAACAACGACACGCGTTTCAGCTTCTACGAGCGCGATTTCTCGTCAACCAACCCGGCGTCGCTCAACTACGCGAGCCTGCAGCGGTTGCTGGCGGGCGGCAACGTGAGTTTGTCGTACGGCGCGGGCGGCGGCTCCACCTATCTGCAGCGCGGCTGGGGCATTCAGAACGTGCTGAGCGCCAAGGGCGAGTTCTATACCGGTAGCTTCCGCCACAAGGCCATGGTCGGCCTGGATACGATCTATCAGCGTGACCATCGCGACATGGGCACGTGGACGGGCCGCATGAACAACCAGACCGTCATGAACCCGATTTTCTACAACAGCCCGGGTGCGACGGTCAGTTATGGCGGCACCACGCGCGATGCGAACTCGATCGACGTTGGCGTATTCGCCAACGACCGCGTCTGGTTCAACGACCAGTTCTCGTTGATGGGCAGCCTGCGCTGGGACTACTTCCGCAGCGAGTATTCGACCAACGCGTCCTCGGTCGGTGGCGTATCCGATTCGAAGAAGCTGAGCCCGGCTATCAGCGCGATCTGGGAGCCGACCAAGGACTACATGTTCTACACGTCGTTCTCGCGCACCTATCGTCCGGTCGGGACCGATATCGCGGTGGCGGTCGGCGGCGTGCAGTCCGAGGTGCCGCAGAACGGCGTCAACACCGAGCCAGAGCGTGCCGACACGATCGAAGTGGGCGCCAAGCTGGATTTCCTCGAAAAGCGCCTGGGCGTGACCGGTGCGATCTTCCAGACGAAGAAGTACAACGCGTACACGGTTGACCCGATCACCGGAGACATCACCAACGGTTTCTCGGATTCGGGTGAAGGCCGACGCATCCGCGGCGCGGAAATTGGCCTGAGCGGGCGGATTACGAACAACTGGTCGGCCACGATGGCATATGCCTACCTGGACGGCATCGTCACCTCGGCCACGGCGCCTACCTCGATTGGCAATGTCGCCCCTGGCGTCTCGCGTCACAATGTGACGCTCTGGACCAGCTATGACATTCCGCACACGATCCTGCCGCTGCCCGGCCGGCTCACGGTGGGTGGTGGTCTCCAGTACGCCTCGGCCTATTGGGCGGACACCGCGAACACCGCGCGTATGCCCGATAACTTCTCGCTCGATGCGATGATCGGTTACAAGCAGGGCAAGTTTCGCGCGTCGCTCAATGCCTACAACCTGACGAATCGCCTGAACTATCAGTCGTCGTTCAACGTGGCACGTGCCGTACCCGCATCCGGGCGGACGTTCCTGTTTAACGTCGGCATGACGTTCTAACGCAAGTCGCGGGCTTCACGGAGCGGCTACCATACGCTTTCCGGCGCACCTGTGCCGCTCCGCCAAACCTTGAAGTGCCATGCTCATTCAGATACCCAATGTCCTCACGCCGGAGGAAGTCCGGTACTGCAGGCAACGGCTGGAAAGTTCGAACTGGGTCGACGGTCGCGTTACTGCGGGCGATCTCGCGGCCCAGTCCAAGCTCAATCTGCAGATTCCCGTCGATAGCGAGGTAGCACAGGAACTCGGCGAGTTCATCCTGACCGCGCTGGGTCGCAATGCCTCGTATCACTCCGCCGCGCTGCCTCTGCGCGTCTTGCCGCCGATGTTCAATCGCTATGAAGGCGGCATGACATTCGGCACGCACGTGGACAATGCCATCCGTACCGTGCCGGGCACCGGCGGGATGCGTATCCGCGCCGATGTCTCTAGCACGCTCTTCCTGACCGATCCCGACGAGTACGACGGCGGAGAACTCGTGATCAAGGACCTGTACGGTAGCCATACGGTGAAGCTGCCGGCCGGGCACATGGTGGTCTATCCTGCGTCGTCGCTGCACGCCGTGACTCCGGTCACGCGCGGCGCTCGCTGGGCTTCGTTCTTCTGGGCGCAATCGATGGTCAAGGACGACGGCCAGCGGACGATGCTCTACGAACTCGATCTGACGATCATGGAAGTCCGCAGGCAACTCGGCGACGACAAAGACGCCGTGCTCGCGCTGGTCAACCACTATCACAACCTGCTCAGGCGCTGGGCAGAGCTTTGACTCCCATGCAGATCCCCACCGACACTGTTTCGCTGCGTGACTACGAATATCGCTTTCACGAAAGGGTGGACCCGGCGATTCGCGCCTACATCGCGGGCGCGGCGGCCGATGCAGTAACGCAGCGCGAGAACGGTGCCGCATTCGAGCGCATCAGGCTGATGCCTCGCGCGCTTGTCGACATGTCGCAGGCATCGGCCCGGTCCGAACTGTTCGGCGAGACGCTCGACTATCCGATCCTGATTGCCCCAACCGCGTATCACAAGCTCGTCCATCCCGACGGTGAGCTGGCGACGGTTCAGGGGGCGTCCCTCACCCGCACCTGGATGACTGTCAGCACCCAGGCCAGCGTCACGCTGGAAGAGGTCGCGCGCGCATCCACCGCGCCACTCTGGTTTCAGCTCTACATGCAGCCACGTCGCGAGGATTCGCTGGCGCTGGTCCGCAGGGCGGAGCAGGCGGGCTACAAGGCGTTGGTGGTGACGATCGACGCTGCTGTCAGCGGCATCCGCAATGTCGAGCAGCGCGCGGGGTTTCGATTGCCCGATGGCGTCAGCGCGGTCAATCTTGCTGGGTTTGCCGCGAACGAGCCGATTCGCGCAAGCGTCGGGAGTCCGATCTTTCGCGGTATGTTGGCCCATGCACCTACCTGGTCTGACATCGAGTGGCTATGCGGACAGACCACGTTGCCGGTACTCGTCAAGGGCTTGCTCAATCCGGCCGACGTGCCTGCCGCGCTGAATGCGGGGGTGTCGGGCATCATCGTGTCGAATCACGGTGGCCGCGTGCTCGACACGCTTCCCGCCACGATCGACGTGCTGCCCGCTGTTGCCGCCGCCGTGGCTGGTGCCGTGCCGATCCTGCTCGACGGCGGCGTGCGGCGCGGTACGGATATCGTCAAGGCGATCGCGCTGGGTGCCTCCGCGGTACTGCTTGGCCAGCCAGTGTTGCACGCGCTGGCGGTCGGCGGGATGCCGGGCGTGGTCCATATGCTGACGCTGCTGCAAACCGAACTGGAAGCCGCGATGGCATTGCTCGGCAGGCCGACACTGCGCGATATTGATGCGTCGACGTTGATGGGCCGGACGGCGTAGCGCTATCCAGCCGGGTTCATCGTCGATAGCTCCCGCACCATCAACGCGCCGAGTTCGTCTCGGCGGCTTGCGTTCATGCGGCTGCTGATCGCGCCGAAGCTGATGGCCGCCGACGCGCCAAACGGCAACTGGAACGCGCATCCCACGCCGGAGACGCCTTCGGTGATGGTATCCACGATCTCCGCATAGCCCTTGCGTCGGCTTCTGGCTGCCGCCGCCAGTAGTCGCGAGATCGGCATTCCGGCTTCGGCATAAAGTGCGTGCTTGCGCTTGTGAACCTCGCGGATCGCGTCGTCCGACATTGCCGACATCAGCGCGAGGCCGCCAGCGCCGATGCCCAGTAGCCGGCGTTGGCCCGGCACCGTCGTGAACACGCGCACGGGGAACGGCCCTTCCTCGCGGTGCAGGCAGACCGTGAAGTCTCCTTGTGGCACCACCAGGAAGACCGTGTCGCCCGACACGCGAGCCAGCTTTTTCATCAGAGGCGCGACCAGATCGACGATTGGCGCCTTCTCCGCGGCGGCGGCGCCAAGCTGCATAGCGTCGATGCCGAGCCGGTAGCGCTTGCTGTGGATGTTGCGCTCGACGAAGCGTTCCTCCTCGAGCGAGCAGAGCAGCCGATATGCCGTCGGCCGCTCCAGGCCGCTTTCCGTGACGATATCCGCCAGCGTCGCGCCTTCTTCCTGATGGCGGGCCAGCAGCCTCAGGATTTCCAGCCCCCGGCGCAATGTTTGCGCGCCCGCGGTCTTCCTTCCCACCGCCTCATCGCGCATTTCTGTCTCTCCCTCGCTCGTACTCCGGGTTTTCTTGGTGTCCATATAGTGGTCAAAACAGTTGCTTGTGTTTGTATTGTGAAAATACCTGCTTTTACACTCGATTGGAATCACTCGACACAGCCAAGACGTCAAACCACATCGAACAGAGGAGCCGGGATGCCTTACACCACCATCGAAATCGAACAGCGCGACGCCGTGCGTCGCGTCTGGCTGGCGCGCGAAAGCGCCCGTAATGCGCAAAGCCAGCGGATGCTGGACGAACTGGATCACGCGATGTCCGAAGCAGCCACCGACGACTCGGTGCGCGTGGTGGTGATCGGCGGTCGCGGTGCGCACTTTTCCGCCGGGCACGATCTCAAGGAAGCGCAGGAGAAACGCGCCAACTTCACGGTGGAGGAGCGCTGGGCGTACGAAAGCGAGCGGTACTTCAACTACTGCATGCGCATCTGGGATTTCCCAAAGCCGACCATCGCGCAAGTGCAGGGCGCATGCGTCTCCGGCGGCTTCATGATCGCCAATATGTGCGATCTGGTGGTGGCTTCCGAGTCGGCGTACTTCTCCGATCCGGTCGGCCATTCGCTCGGCGCGGCGGCCACCGAGGTGCTGATTCATCCGTGGGTCATGGGGCTCAGGAAAGCCAAGGAAATGCTCTTCACCGGGGATCGGATCGATGCGGCTGAAGCGTTGCGCATCGGCATGGTGAATCGGGTGGTCGCGGAAGGGGAACTGGAAGCGCAAACCGATGCGCTGGCCGCCCGTATCGCCAAGGCGCCGCCGTTCGGCCTGCATCTGATCAAGCGCTCCCTGAACCGCACGCTGGACGCGCAGGGTCTTCGCTCGGCGCTGTCGGCGCACTTCGACACCCATCAGCTCTCTCATCTCGGGGAGGGGTTCCTGCGCGCGCGGGATGCCGGCCTTGCCAAGGCCATCGTCAAGAATGTCGCCGTGGACGCCGACAAGCAAGGAACCCGCTGACATGGCGCACATGCTCGAACCCCTGTTGAATCCCGCCTCCATCGCGATCATCGGCGCCAGCGACAATCCGGGCCGCATCGGCGGTATGCCGATAGACCTGCTGGTTCGATTCGGCTATGCGGGTGCCGTCTACCCGGTCAATCCCAAGTACGAGAACGTATTCGGCCTGCGCTGCTATCGACAGGTGGAAGACCTGCCCGAAGGCATCGACCTGGCGGTGCTCGCGATCGCGGCCGAGGATGTGACCGCGATGCTCAAGCGCTGCCACGCGCGCGGCATCCGCGCGGCGATCGTCTATGCGGCAGGCTTCGCAGAAGCCGGAGAAAGCGGCGCGGCCCTGCAGGACATCATGGAAGCCTATGTGAAGGAAAGCGGCATGTTGGTGGCCGGCCCGAACTGCATGGGCTTCGCCAACCTCAACACGCACGCCTATACGGCCTTTGCATCGGTATTCAAGACCGCGCCAGCGCAGACGGAGCGGGGGCGCGTGAGCCTGCTGACGCAGAGCGGCAACGTCTGCGCGGCGGTGTTCGCCATCGCCCGCGAACTGGGTGTGCCCTTCAGCCAATTCATCAACACGGGCAACGAGGCTTGCATCGACTACTCGGCGTACCTTGAGTACCTGGCTCAGGACCCGCAAACAGATGTCGTGATCGGCTATATCGAGGAACTGCGTGACGGCGCGAGGTTCATCGAGGCGGCGTCGGCGTGCGCGGAGGCGGACAAGCCGCTGATCATCTACAAGGCCGGCGAAACAGACAAAGGGCGCGAAGCCGTGCGCTCGCACACGTCTGCGTTGGCCGGCAACCAGGCGATCTATCGCGCCGCATTCTCCCAGCTCAATGTGATCGAGTGCCAGGACTTCGCACAGATGGCGCATATCGCCGAACTGGCGCGCTATCGCCAGCGGTCCGCTGGCCGGCGCGTTGCGATCGTCAGCATTTCGGGGGCAGTGGGGGCGATCCTGGCGGACAAGTGCATCGGCGCCGGGCTCGAGGTGCCGACGCTGCCGTCGGCGCTTCAGGATACGTTGCGGGCAGGCATTCCCGACTACGGCATGGTGTCGAATCCGATCGACGTCACTGGCAACGTCGTCAATGATCCCGGGTTCGTTCGCACCGCGCTCGGGGCGCTGGCAAGCTCCGATGCCGTCGATACCATCATTGTGTACGCGCCGGGCTACCTGCTGGACCGGATGGCCGACGATCTCGCCACCGTCGTGGCGGAGCACGGCAGGCTCATCGTCGCCGTCGACACTGGCCGTTCGACGCGGCGTGAATTTCTGCGCGATGCGGGCATTCCGGTCATGACCGATATCGGCATGACGATGCAGACGCTCGCGCCGTTCCTCCACTGGCACGAGCGTCGCGCCCGCAAGGCATGGCGCGTGCTGGCGCAGCCCGGCGCGTCACGCGCCGGTTCGACGCCAGCCGCGGCATCGCTTCCCGGGAATGAGTACGACGCGCGCGCGTGGTTCGCATCGCATGGCGTGCCGACGATCGACGAGCGCATTGCGACGAGCGCGGACGACGCAGCCGCAGCCGGTGCGGAGCTCGGATTCCCAGTGGCGCTGAAGGTCCTGAGCGCCGATGTGCCGCATAAGACCGAGGCGGGCGGCGTTCAGTTACGGCTCACCAATGCCGGTGCGGTACGCGAGGCGTTTCACGTCGTGATGGATAACGTGCAGCGTCATGTGCCAACCGCGCGCATCGACGGCGTGATCGTGCAACGGATGGCCGCGCAGGGCGTGGAGCTGATCGTCGGCGCGGTACGAGACCCCGTGTTCGGACCGGCCCTGACCGTGGGGTTGGGCGGCACGCTTACCGAGCTCTACCGGGACGTGACACATCGGCTGTTACCGGTGGATGCCACGGGCGCACGCGAGATGCTGCAAGAGTTGAAGGCATTCCCGCTGCTCGATGGCTATCGCAACGCGCCACTTCGGGATATCGACGGCGCTTGCGAAGCGATCGCTGCGTTCGGGCGTGCGTTCGTGGCGCTCGGGGAGACCGCCGGGGAAGCGGAGATCAATCCGCTGACGGTGCGCGAGCGTGGTCAGGGTGTGGCGATGCTTGACGCGCTGGTGCTTCCTGCGGCGCGCTAGTCCGTTCCAGCGATTCGAAACGTTCATCGAGAACTACGAAACTACAAGAGGAGACTGTCATGATCAAACGCATGATTGCAGCGTCGATGGTGATGCTTGCTGCCGTTGCCGCGACGCCCGTGACGGCGGCGGATGCCTATCCAAGTAAGCCGGTTCGCATCATCGTTCCATTTCCCCCCGGCGGTGCCGCTGACATCATGACGCGCGCGCTGGGCGAGCGCATGCGCAAGCAGCTTGGCCAGCCAATCGTGATCGAGAACAAGCCTGGCGCTGGTACCGTCATTGCGTCAGACTACGTCGCAAAGCAGGCGCCGGACGGCTACACGTTGCTGATGGCTGCGTCGTCGCTGGGCATCGCGCCAAGCATCTACAAGAACGTCAACTACGATCCGGTTCGGGACTTCGCGCCGATCACGCTGGTGGCTTCGGTCGTCCACGTGCTGGAAGTCAACGCCGCGGTGCCCGTGCATAGCGTGAAGGACTTGATCGCCTACATGAAGACGAGCGGCAAGGCACTCAGCTACAGCTCCGCCGGCACCGGAACGTCCACACACCTGGAGGCCGAACTGTTCAAGTCGATGGCTGTGGTGGACATGACGCATATCCCGTACAAGGGCAGCGCCCCGGCGCTGACGGATCTGGTAGGCGGGAACGTCCAGGTCATGGTGGATGCCTATGCGTCATCGGCGCCGTTCATCAAGGCCGGCAGCGTGCGTGCGCTGGCGGTGACCACGGCGAAGCGATCGGCCACGTTGCCGAACGTTCCCACTGTGGCTGAATCGGGCCTGCCCGGCTACGAAGCCATGCCGTGGCTGGGGCTGCTGGCGCCGGCGGGTACGTCGCCCGAGGCGGTGCAACGGGTCTACGTGGCCGTCCAGGAATCGCTCAAGGACCCGGCGCTGATCCAGCAATTCCGTGATCTCGGTCTTGACATCATCGGCAACACGCCCACGCAGTTCGCAGGTTTCGTCAAGCAGGATGCCGTGAAGTGGGCGAAGGTCGCAAAGGCTTCCGGCGCGCAGGCGGATTGAGTCATGCAGCTGACACTCACGGAAACGCAGACGTTGCTCGAGAGCAGTGCGCTGCATTGGCTGGCGGGCAATGCCGACGACATCCGGCAGGCCAGGGATGCGCGCGCGTACTGGCCAGCGTTCGCGGAAATGGGCTGGCTCGCCCTGCCATTTGCCGACGCCGATGGCGGCTTCGGCGGTGGCCCGATCGAGGTGGGGTTGCTCATGCGGGCGTTCGGCCGGTATCGCGTGGCAGCGCCCGGTTATCGGAGTGGCGTGCTGATGGCCGGCAAGCTCATCGCGGCACTGGGAAGCATGCAGCAGCGCGATACCTGGCTGGCGCCGCTGATCACAGGCGAGCGCTGTCTTGCGATGGCTCATACGGAGCCGGGGCGTGAAGACCCATGGGCGATGCCGGCGACCACGGCGACATGGGATCCGCGCGGCGAGCGATGGACGCTGCGCGGGAAGAAGTCGCTGGTTACGGGTGGGGCGGATGCCGATGCTCTGGTGATCAGCGCCTCGATTCATGCTGAGGGCGAACATCCTCGAATCGGCTTGTTCATCGTTCCGTCGGATGCTGACGGCATGACGTCGCGCGCATGCCTGGTCGCGGACGGCAGCCGCGCGGCAGACCTCGTGCTCGACGAGGTTTATCTGCCGGATGACGCCCGCTTGGGTCAAAACGCTCCCGAGCAGGAGATCGCCGAGGGCTTCATGACGATCGTTGCGGAGGCGTTGGTCGCTTCCTGCTGGGAAGCTGCTGGCGCGATGCGAGCGGCGCTGGAAGCAACCGTGTCTCACGTCACGCAGCGTGAACAGTTCGGTCGGCCGCTCTCCGCCCTGCAATCGGTACAGCACGGGCTTGCCGAAATGGCGGTCTGCTGCGAGGAAGCGGGTGCCGCTTGCGAACTGGCCGCGCTTCGCATCGCTGCGGACCGGCGGCTGGCACGCGATGCGGCATCGCTAGCCCAGTCCTGTACGGGCCGTGCCGCACGCTATGTTGCCGCCCAGGCCGTGCAGTTGCATGGGGGGATGGGCGTTTCGGAGGAGCTTCACGTAGCAGCGTTGTTCCGGCTGCTGACGCGCTTCCGGTTGCAGGATGGCCATGCCGACTGGCATTCGATGCAATTGGGGAATGACATGTACACCGGCGACTGGCGCATGAGCCAGACCTTGCTTGATCCGGCGACATCTGGCCAGGCTGTGGCGGCATATGCGGAGGCACACTGATGGATCTGCTGTTGACACCCGAACTTGTCGAGTTTCGGGACACCGTACGCGCTTTCCTGCGCGAGCATCTGCCTGCGGAACTGCGTCGGGGGCAGCAACTCACGACGGCGATGTATCCGGAGCCGGAAATCTCGGGCCCGTGGCAGGCACGTCTGCGTGAGCGTGGATGGCTCGTCCCACTGTGGCCCAGGGAGTGGGGCGGCACGGGATGGAGCAGTATCGAACGATTCATCTTCGAAACGGAATGCGCACTCGCTGGCGCGCCGCTTGTCCATCCGATGGGGGTGAGGCTGGTCGGGCCGGTGATACTGCGATACGGCACCGAGGCGCAAAAGCAGACATATCTGTCGCGCATCCTTTCCGGGCAGGACTACTGGTGCCAGGGATTCTCGGAGCCCGGCGCCGGTTCTGATCTGGCATCGCTGCGAACCCGTGCCGTACGCGATGGTGACCACTACGTCATCAACGGCAGCAAGTTGTGGACGACCCACGCCCACCACGCGAATCGCATGTTCGCACTCGTGCGCACCAGCACCGAAGGGCGGCGGCAGGAGGGCATCAGCTTCATTCTTATCGACATGGAAACGCCCGGGATCTCGGTTCGCCCGATTCCAACCATAGGTGGCGACCATGACGTCAACGAAGTGTTCTTCGACAACGTGCGCGTGCCCGTCGCCAACCGCATCGGCGCGGAGAACGAAGGCTGGCAGTGCGCGCGCTATCTGCTGGAGTTCGAGCGCGGGGCCGGCATCTTCAGTCCTCGCCTGCGCTCGCAACTCAAGCGGATCGGCGACGTGCTGGCGAGAGAGGCACAGTGTGATGGCGATACCACTGTCACTGCCTTGCGGCGGCTCCGGTTCGGAGAGGTGCGCGCCGATCTCGACGCCTTCGAGATGCTCGAATTGAAGACGATGTGTTCGGTGGCGCCGGGTGAGAGCCCCGGTCCGGTGGCGTCGGTCCTGAAGCTCCGCGCCAGCAGGCTGCGGCAGGCAATCAGCGAAATGGGGACGACGGTTGTTGGCGCCGAGAGCTTGCGATGGCGCGCGGACGACGCCCACGATGAGGAGCCTTCCGAAGACGAGGTGTTGCGCGCGTGTTTGCTGCCTGACTTCCTCAATGCGCGGGCCTACACGATCTTCGGCGGTGCGGCCGAGGTCCAGTTGGGCATTATCGCGAAGTCCTGCCTGGGGGCCTGATTCGGTGGAGCCGCCCGGGAGGCGGGCATATGCCGAGGGCAGTCCGACCGTCCGACTGTTTGCGAACGGAGGAATCTGGCGGAAGCGGTGTCCGTCGAGCGGTTGGCTGCAATCGGCTTGTACAAACCAGTTTGGTTCTCGTGTATTACAACTCGCCCAACCACATGGATCGGGTTCAGGCCCTTGGCGTGCTTGCCGATCTGTCTATCTATCCGACGAGGCACTGATGGAACAAGGTACCAAGCACGACGAAGAACCGAAGGACGAGCGCGGGTTGACCGCAAGGGATCGTGTGCGTCTGGTCAACTCGTACTTCGAGCGAATGGAGGCGCGTCAGGAGCAGCGGGCAAATGACCTGGCACTGTTGCAGGTAATTGGCTCGCTCCTGAAGAATCGGTAATGCGTGCGCGAGTTAGTCTGACCACACTGCGGCGGCTTGATCGGGTCGAGCTGGCCCGCAGCGTGAACCGTCCGCGTGGCGAGTGGCCGCCTACGATGGGCGTCGATGAATGGGAAGCCAAAGCGACGGAGTACCTTGCCCGGCTGTGTGGTCAAGAAGACTTGCCCGCTCCGCCGCCCGTCGCTAACCACAACGACGTGACGCACCGGTACAAGCCGAGTGCGTTCATGCACGGCATTGAGGTCGGTGGCAAATGAACTGAGAAACGTCAGTGCCTTTTGAGGCGGGCACTGTCGCAGTCGAGTCGTAGGAAACCGTCGCTCGTTAATCCAACGGGCCCAGCAGCAGGGCAGTCCATGCGTTGCCTGATGTTGCCTTCAGCGGGTGCCATGTGGCACCCGTTTTCGTTTGTGTGGCTGCGCGGCGATAGCGGGCGGCTGGGGCCGCGATCACCACAGGGCCGTGGCTAGGGCACGGGCGGCCCGGCGTGGGGCTTGTAGTGACTATGCTTGTGGCGCCAAATCAGCCGCCACTTGCGGTGCCGTCGTATCGACGTTGTGAGCCTTTAGAAAAGCGTCAATGGTTTCGACTACAGTGCCGGCCTTGAACACAATGCCAAGGTCAATCATCTCTTGCTGTTGTGCCATTGGTTGAACCTGGGTGGGGATCGGCACGGGGATGATCTGATTCAAATGGGTGCGGAAGAAGACGGCAGCGATGACTCCGACAAAGTAGAAGCGCGAACCGATGGCGAGTCCACCGTCTTTCGTCGCAAAGGAGCCTTGGTTGAGGATGAAGACGGGACTGCCGCTAGAGCCGCCGAATACCGATGCGTCGATTAGAAACCGGGGAGTACCTTCGAAGTCGACCTCCATGGGGCTTGCAGTTGTTCCGCGGCGAGCAACGGGAAGGAGGTTCTTACTGTCCCAGATCCCATTCGGATAACCGATGAACGTTACAGGCTCTACAGCGTCCAATTCCGCAAGTTGCTGCTGCGTGGGAATCATGCTCGTTTCCACGGCACGGAAAAATAGATCGGTTCCGTGATGTTGCTTCACGAATTCGAGCAATGGGACCAGCGGGCAGATGGCAATATCAACATCTTGATCGGGATGCCCAAACCACATACTCTGCCAATCCTGCTGACCTATATGCAGATTGAATCCGTCACCCAGCGTGGGCTGTCCATCCTTCTGCTTTAAGAATGAGAAGCGTCCCTCGCGCATGCCCGTCACGACATGCTTGTTCGTCACGACGAAAAGGGCCTGTTTGTCTCCTCCGAACTTGTGGCCGAAGAAGAATCCGGTGCCGGAGCCGCTCGAGCCATTGGCTGCCACGGTGTCGATTCGTACCGTGCTGAAGAAGAGCTGTTCAGAAATGGTTTTGACTTGCACGCGGACTTCCTATCTAGGGGAGGGTGGAGTTGCAGTAAGTCAGGATTCGATCGCTCGATTTGCCACCGAGCGATGCGTCTGAATGGTAGGGCTATTTCTTGTCAGCAGCGGGTGGGCGGTGCTTCTGGACGATTGCGCGGATTTCCGCGTCGAGGCTGGCCTGGTCCTGCCTACGCTTGGCTTCTGCCGATCTCTGCGCCTCTGCACCTTTCGGGTCGAACTTTCCACTAACGTAGTTCGCGGAGTTCTCCTCCGGAAAGTCCTCGAAGTATTCCGACCATTCACCCATAGCTGACCCCTTATTCGCGTTGTGTGGTGTGCTAAGAATCGGCCAAGCTGTTGCTGATGTCAACGACAGCAACAGTGCAGTCTACAAGGAACGGCAAACCCTGAATTTGTCGGGCTTGCCAGCTAACTGCTTTGCTGCCCTTGTGGTTCGGTCGGTTGGACTTGCCGCACTCTAGCCCATTGCGAGCAGGGCGGCAGCCAAGCACTGCGCGTAGGTCGCTTATTTCGTTGTTTGGTGTGCTTCCACCATGAATAGGATGGTCGTTGCCGTGAGGTTCAACGTGTACCGTGCCAAGTATTCGGGCACAGCAACAGGGTCGGTACCTTGCCCGTGGCCACCGTTCTTGTTTCGTACGGTCGGGACGCCGCTTTCGAGCAGGGAGCGAATGGACGAGAACTGCGAGTCGAAGTACGCAGGAAACAAACCATTGCTCATGCAGGTGGAGATTAGATTCTTCGCCGTGTCCGTTGGTTGTGTCCGCCAACCACGCAGACTGCAAATGGTCTTCATGGTGCTCTCAAATGCCTTCAGCGCGTCAACAAGGCACTCTTTGTAGCGCCCGTGCCGATAGTGCTCGTGGGCCTTCAGGAACTCTTCGTTCGCACCCTGGAAGCCCTTGTCACGCAGCACCGCTAGCGTTGGCTTAACTGCCTCCGCATGCAGGAACTCAGAATCGACGCGGATGATTTCACCGGACTCGAACTGGTAGCCGACTCCATGCTCCTTGAAGCGCTCATTGAGTTCAGCAACTGCCTCGGCAGTGTCGAGCTTTCGGCGGGTGTTGTTCAGATACGACCAGTTATCTGGAATGAATGAATGGATGATCTTGAAGCACAGTTCGACAACATCCAATGCACGCTCAACAGACGGCTCCTGCAGGAAGAAATTGAAGACGGACTCTTGATCGGATTTAGGGTACTTGATCAGTTCAAACACCCCAAACTCCCGGCAGAGAGTTTGCTTTACAAACTCGTACGCCTTTCCTGCGTGGTCAGAGCCGTAGTTGTCAGTGCCAAAGGCATCACTAATAATGTGAACGATCTGAACTCGCAGCGGATTCGGTAGCTCGTCGTAAGCGTAGACGTCCGGCATTTCGCCGCGAGCACGTTTCTGACGTTTGGAAAACAGATCGAAGACGCCCACAACCTATCCTCAGTGGCTATGTGACATTCGTGAAATGGCGGAAGCGGTGAGATTCGAACTCACGGATGGGTCACCCCATCGGCAGTTTTCAAGACTGCTGCCTTAAACCACTCGGCCACGCTTCCGGTGTCTGGAAGATTTGCGGGCATTGTAGCGTGACAGCGCGTATGCCCGGCCGCGCATTATACAGGGATGCGCGGGCTGGCAGTATCATGATGGAGTGGATTCGCTGTTTTGGAGTCGTTCTTCGAGTTGTCCGACTCAGCGGAACCTTGTCAGCCCATCGCGCCTCCTAAGAGAGGCGCGAATGCAGTCTCATACTGCAGGTTCGCTGTTTGTACAGGCGATTTGAGGAGAATACTTCATGCAAGAACAACGTAAACCGTGGCAGGTCCTTGGTGCTGCCGGTGCTCTGGCGCTGGTGGCCGGACTGGCCGGTTGTGCGCAGCCGGGCTATGGCGGTTACGGCAACTACAGCACGGCGCCGCCGCCGACTGGTTATCAACAGCCGGGAACCAACACCTATCAGGCGCCTGCCGGTTCGGTGTTCGTGGGTCGCGTGGAATCGATCGAGCCGGTCCAGACCACGCAGGGCAGCTCGGGCATTCTGGGCACCGTGATTGGTGGTGCAGCCGGCGGTTTGCTTGGACACCAGATCGGTGGCGGTTCTGGCCAGACCGTGGCAACGATCGTCGGCGCGGTGGGTGGCGCAGTGGCGGGTAATCAGATCGAGAAGCGGGCCGGGTCGAACACCAGCACTGCGTATCGCGTCAATGTCCGACTGGACGATGGCCGCGTGGCGACGGTGACGCAAAGCAATATCGGCAACCTGCGCGTCGGCGATCGCGCGCGAGTGGCCAACGATATGGCGACGGCGTACTAAGCCGATCGGATATCTCGATACATCGGCAAAAGAAAACGCCACGCGGCAATCGCGTGGCGTTTTTCATTCTGGCTCGACGCTCTCGTTGCGTCGTCCGTGTGGGCAACCTCAATCCTTCAGGAACATCTCCTGCAGGTCGTTGAGGAAGCGTCGGCCGAGTTCAGTCGGCTTGATCACGGTAGGGTCGGCGTCGAGCAGTCCCTTCTTCTCGGCTGCGGCAAGCTGCTTGCCGATCATGTGCAATGGCAGGCCGGTGTAGTCGTGGAAACTCGATGCCGGCACGCCGTCCGTCAGACGCAGCGCGTTGAGCATGAATTCGAACGGGAGTTCGTCAGCGCCGACTTCGCGCGCTTCCTGCACGGCGTTGCCAGCCAGGGCCTGCTCCATATAAGTGGCCGGGTGCTTGTGTCGCATCTGCCGCAGGATCCGGTTTGGAAACGAAAGCTTGCCGTGGGCGCCGGCGCCGATGCCGAGGTAGTCGCCGAAGCGCCAGTAGTTGAGGTTGTGGCGCGCCTCGCGATGCGGCTTCGCATAGGCCGATGTCTCGTAGTGGCGATACCCAGCCTGAGCCGTACGGGCCTCGACGATGTCCTGCATCTCGTAGGCGGTGTCCTCGTCCGGCAGCGCGGGCGGAAACTTCGCAAACAGCGTGTTCGGTTCCAGCGTCAGGTGATAGAGCGACAGGTGCGTGGTGCCGTACGACAACGCTGCGTCCAGGTCGCGCGCGCATTCGTCCAGGGTCTGCCCCGGCAGCGCATACATCAAGTCCAGATTGACGTTGTCGAAGTGCTTCAGCGCGATGTCGATGGCCGCGCGTGCCTCGCGCTCGCCGTGGATCCGGCCAAGCGCTTTCAAGTGGGCGTCGTTGAAACTCTGGATGCCGATCGACAGCCGGTTGATGCCGCTGGCGCGATAGCTTGCGAACCGTTCGGCTTCGAAGGTGCCGGGGTTGGCTTCCATCGTAATCTCGGCATCGGCATCGAGCGGTAGCAGCGCGCGGATGTCCGATAGCAGGCGGTCCATGCCAGCGGCCGACAGCAGGCTCGGTGTGCCGCCGCCGATAAACACCGTATGCACGGGACGTCCCCATACCAGTGGCAGCGATTGCTCAAGATCTGCGCGTAGCGCGTCGAGGTAGGCGTCCTCGGGAATCTCGTGGCTATCCGGCTTTCCCGGTGCCGCGTGCGAGTTGAAATCACAGTACGGGCATTTGCGCACGCACCATGGGATGTGCACGTAGAGAGAAAGCGGCGGCGAGCCGGGCAGGGCGATCTGGCCCGGCTTGAGCCAAAGCTTCTGGTTGTCGGCAGGGGATAGCGGCGAGGATGTGGCCGGCGTGCCACCGCCGACAGGGACGATCGGGATCATGCGCAGCTCTTGATGCCGGCGGTCTGCAAGCGGGCCACCAGTTCCTGCAGTGCCAGGGCACGATGGCTGATCGCGTTCTTCTCTTCGGCGCTCAGCTCGGCGGCCGTCTTGCCGACGCTGGGCAGCAGGAAGTGCGGATCATAGCCAAAGCCACCATTGCCGCGCGGGGCGTCAACCACCTCGCCGGCCCAGATGCCTTCGGCGATGATGGGGCGCGGATCATCGGCGTGCCGCACCATCACCAGCACGCAGTAGTAGTGCGCGCGGCGGTTCAGTTTGCCTGCCAGTTGCGAGATCAAGTGGGCGTTGTTGGCAGCGTCCGACTTTGGCTTGCCGACGGTCTGGGCATAACGCGCCGAGTACACGCCAGGTGCACCGTCGAGCGCTTCGACGCAGATACCCGAGTCATCCGCCAGCGCGGGCATTCCCGTCAGCCGTGCAGCGTGGCGGGCCTTGGTCAGCGCGTTCTCGACGAATGTGGCGAACGGTTCCTCGGCTTCGGGCACGCCCAGTTCGCCTTGCGGCACGACATCAAAGCCGAGCGGAGAGAGCAGCGCGCTGAACTCGCGCAGCTTGCCGGGATTGTTGGAGGCCAGAACCAGACGTTGCATCGACATATTCCCCTGCGCTTACAGCCCGAGCGCCTGCTTCTGGTGGCGCACGAGTTCGGCGATGCCGGCCTCGGCCAGGCGCGTCATGGCGTCGAGGTCGGCGCGGCTGAAGGGCGTGCCTTCGGCCGTGCCCTGGACTTCCACGAAGCCGCCACTGCCGGTCATGACCACGTTCATGTCGGTATCGCAGTTGCTGTCTTCGGCGTAGTCGAGGTCGAGCACCGGCACGCCATTCACCATGCCGACGGAGACGGCCGCCACGAAGTCGCGGATCGGGCTCGCCTTGATCTGGCCATCGCGCAGCATTGCGGATACGGCGTCGTGCGCCGCCACGAAGGCACCCGTGATGGCGGCGGTGCGCGTGCCGCCGTCGGCCTGCAGCACGTCGCAATCGAGGTGGATCGTGTATTCGCCCAGCGCTGCCAGGTCGAACACCGAACGCATGGCGCGCCCGATAAGGCGCTGGATTTCCTGGGTGCGGCCGGTTTGCTTGCCTCGGGCGGCTTCGCGGTCCGAGCGGGTGTGCGTGGCGCGCGGCAACATGCCGTACTCGGCTGTGACCCAGCCTTCACCGCTGCCTTTCTTGTGCGGAGGCACCTTTGCCAGCACGCTGGCGGTGCACAGCACCTTGGTATCGCCAAAGGCACTCAGCACCGAGCCTTCCGCGTGGCGGGTGTACTGGCGGGTCAGGGTGATGGGTCGCAGCGCATCGGCCGCGCGTCCGCTGGGTCGCATGTGGAGTCTTTCGTTAGAATCGGGTGAGACCGCGATTCTAACGCCGGCGAGCCTTGCGTGCCTGCCGGGACCCCCGGCGCCTCAGCGCATCAGGTTGCTGGTCTTGTCGATCGCCGCTCGAATTTCGGCAATCGAGCGTTCGATTTCTTCCTCCGACAGCAAATCGGTCTCGCTGCCCGTACGCTCGAGGATGGAGGTGGTGAACGCATTGAGCGGCAAGGTGTCGGTCAGCACCGCGTCGTCGTTCGGCACATTGGCGTCAGCTTCCCACATCATTGCGATCGCTGTGGTGTTATCGGCACCTTCGCCGGCGTTCGCAAGCGCCCGTTCGATCAGGTCAGGTATCGCATGGACCACCGAAAGATGGGTGACCTTGTCGACGATGATGTCTTCCTCAAGGCTGCCCCAGAGGCCGTCGGAGCACAGCAGCGCCACGTCGCCCGGGTTCAGCCGCACCGGGCCGCCGATGTCGATCAGCGGCAGGTTCGGTGAGCCGAGGCAGTTGTAGAGCTTGTTGCGTTCCGGGTGGTTGGCAACGTCCATCGGCAGCACGCGTTCCTGCTGCAGCAGATTCTCGATCTTCGAGTGGTCGCGCGTGCGGGTCAGCAGGGCGCCCTTGCGCATCAGGTAGAAGCGCGAGTCGCCGGCGTGCGCCCAGTGGATCTGGCCATGCTGGATCAGGCAGCACACCACAGTGGTACGCGGGATATCGGCCAGCCGGTTGGCTTCGGCATAGCGGTGGATCTCGCGATGCGCCAGCATGATCGTGTCCTGCAGAAAGTCGGCAGGATTCCGGATCGCCGGACGGGCCTGGGTTTGGAACTGGCGCGCCAGCGTCTGCAAGGCTTGCTGCGCGGCAACTTCGCCGAGCGCGTGGCCGCCAAGGCCATCGGCCAGCACCATCAGCAGGGCGTCGCGCGTGAAGCAGTAGCCCATGCGGTCCTGGTTGATACGGCGGCCGCCCTTGCGGCTTTCCTGATAGACGGAGAATCGCATGTTGGCTTAGCGGAATGCGTTATGTTCGTGCCGGTTTGGCATCAGTTGCCGCCGTGGCCTGCCTCGGTGGCGGGCAGGGCCTTCTCTTCGCGGCGGCGCAGCAAGGTCATGAAACGGCTGGTGGCGTTCAGGCGCTCGGTGACGGGGCCTGCGGGATTGGCGGCCATGGCCGCGGCCGACTGCTCGCCCAGCGCGTTCGATTGGTCGCGCAGCTCCTTCTGCAGCCGGAACACGCTTTGCGGGCGCTCGGCGGGTGTCAGGCGCAGGCACCACTCAACCAGATCGACCAGTCCGTTCGTGTAGGTGGCGCGCAGCCGACCGAACGACTCGGTCATGCGGTCTTCCTTCTCACGCTGGTTGGCCTCCTGCGGCGGCATTCCGGCCATGCAGGCATAGAGCGTGGCGCCCAGGCTGTAGATGTCGGTCCACGGGCCGAGGTCCGTATGCTTGCCGTAGAGCTCGGGTGCCGCGAACCCCGGGGTGTACATCGGCTGGAAACGTGATGCTTCCATGGTCAGGATCTGGCGGGCCGCGCCGAAATCAAGCAGGATCGGCGATTCGTCCTCGCGCAGGTAAATATTTCCCGGCTTGATGTCCAGATGCAGCAACTTGTGGATATGCACTTCCCGCAGGCCGCTCATCAGGTCGTGGAATACCTTGCGGATGAACCGTTCGCGGAGGACTTTGGCCTTGCCCTGCTGCCGGGCCTGCAGGATATGCTCCTGCAGCGTCTTGCCCAGCTCGTAGTTCATGACCATGTAGACCGTGGAATTCTCGCGGAAGAAATTCACCACGCGGACCACGCTGGGGTGCGAAATACGGGCCAGCGACCGTCCTTCCTCGAAGAAATACTTCAGGCCGAGGCGAAATGAGGCCACGTTCTCGTCCGGAACGACCGGGATCAGCTCGCCGGGACTGCGGCGGGCCAGTGACGACGGCAGGTATTCCTTGATGGCCACCGGGGCGCCCGTTTCGTCCGTGGCGAGGTAGACGAAACTGAACCCCCCACTGGCCAACTTCTTTACAATACGGTAGTTGGCCAGCAGCGTGCCGATTGGCAGCGGCGCGCTCTTGGACTGGTTAGCGCCCTTGGACTCTGTCATAGGATTCGGGACCTTATTTGCTCCCGGATTCTCCGGGCTAATCGGTCACTTGTAAAGAATTCATTGGCGGGGACTGTTGCCAAATATCCGCGCTTTTCTGCCTCTGTTTTCAGTTGATTTTTCAGGCGATCCGCCTGCCCCCGATCTTTTCGGGGAGCCGGTCGCCGCGCCTTACCCGGCGTTTTTCGATTATTCGATTTTTTCGCGAGATTACCGACGATGATCCACAGCATGACAGGCTATGGCCTGGCCACGGGCCAGGCACCGCTCACCAACGCCCAGGGCGAACCGAGTGGCCGTACCGCGTCGGTTTCGGTGGAGTTCCGCACTGTCAACTCGCGCTTCCTCGACCTGCTGTTCCGCGCGCCGGAAGAGTGTCGCGCCTTCGAGCCGGCCCTGCGCGAGATGCTGATGGGCGAGCTGTCGCGTGGCAAGCTGGAGTGCCGGATCAACCTCCAGCGCACCGACACCGGCGGCGCCACGCTGGCGCTGAACCAGACACTGCTCGACCAGATCCGTGCGCTCGAAGCCACCGTCGGGGCAACGTTTGCTTCGGCCGGCACGATGCGCATGGGCGAAATCCTGCGCTGGCCGGGCGTGCTGGTGGAGCCCGAACTGTCGCAGGAAGCCCTGCGCGATGCCGTGATGGGCGCCGCCCGGGAAGCGCTGAACCAGCTTCTGGAAGCCCGCCGCCGTGAAGGCGCGGCGCTCAAGGCCACGCTGGAGGAGCGGATCGACGCCATGCTGGCGATCGTCGAGCGCCTGACGCCGATGATTCCGCAGTTGATCGCCCACCACCAGGAAAAGCTGACCGAACGCCTGAAGGAGGCTTTTAACCTGGTCGCGCCGAACGGCATGCCGTCAATGAGCCGCGACGAGATTGCCGAGCGCATCCGCCAGGAAGCCACGGTCTACGGCATCCGCATCGACATCGCCGAAGAACTGGCGCGCCTGCAGACCCATCTCAACGAAACCCGGCATATCCTGAAGAAGGGTGGCCAGGTCGGTAAGCGGCTGGACTTCATGATGCAGGAGCTCAACCGCGAAGCGAACACGCTCGGCTCGAAAGCCGCCGCGAAGGAACTCGCCGATGCCTCGATGGAGCTCAAGCTCCTGATCGAGCAGATGCGCGAGCAGATTCAAAACCTCGAATAAGATCATGAGCGAAACGACCCACACCGCCATCGATACCGCCTATCCGGGCAACCTGTTCATGGTGGTGGCCCCGTCCGGGGCCGGCAAATCCACGCTGGTCAACGCGCTGCTGGCGCAGGACAAGGCAATCCGCCTGTCGATCTCGCACACCACGCGCAGTCCGCGTCCCGGTGAGCAGAACGGCCGCGAGTACCACTTCATCTCCGTGGACGAGTTCCGCGCCGCGCGCGATCGGGGCGAATTCCTGGAGTGGGCGGAAGTGCACGGCAATTACTACGCCACGTCCCGCGTCTGGATCGAGGAGCAGATGGCCCAGGGTACCGACGTGCTGCTGGAGATCGACTGGCAGGGTGCGCAGCAGGTGCACAAGCGGTTTTCGAACGCCGTCGAGATCTTCATCCTGCCGCCGTCGCTGACGGCGCTGGAAGAACGCCTCAAGAAGCGGGGTCAGGACGAGCCCAATGTGATCGTCCGCCGCTTGCTTGCTGCGGGTAGCGAGATGTCGCATGCATCGGAGTCCGATTACGTGATCATCAACGAGGTATTCGATGACGCGTTGAAGCAGCTGCAGAACGTCGTTCATGCAACCCGTTTGCGCTTTTCGTCGCAGAAAGCACGGCACGCCGAGTTGTTCATCGAGCTCGGAATTCACTAAAGCAGGCGCGCGGCCGGAAGGTTCCGGCCGCGTGCTGTAAAATACTGGCCTGTCGAACAGGTTTCATCCCAAGGTGGATTTGATATGGCGCGTATTACCGTCGAAGATTGTCTGAAACACATCCCGAACCGCTTCGAGCTCGCCCTCGCCGCGACGTACCGTGCACGTCAGCTCGTGCAGGGCCACACGCCCAAGGTCGAGGCAAAGGACAAGCCCACCGTGGTGGCGCTCCGCGAGATCGCATCGGGCCAGGTTGGCATCGAGATGCTGAAGAAGGTACCGACCTGATTGCCGGGACGGCCTGTGGTTCATCGTCGCTTCGCATATATGCGCTTTCAGCCGCGCGTTCCGCTGAATGACAGGGGCCGTCCCCATGACTTTCCCGCCGCCCGATCCTGCCGTTGCTCCGCCCGCCGAACCGGCGTCGCGGGCTCCGCATGGCCGGCCGGCGACCAGCGGGCAGTCCGCCTCCGCCACGACAGTGGGTTCCGGAGCGCCGCTGCCGGCTTCCTCCGCACTGGCGTCCACACCATCGCAAGCCGGACCGACCGGACGTAAGCGTCCAGGACAATCCACTGTGACTGCCCGTACCGGTGCTCCCAATCTTCCCGATCCGCTCGGCGACAACGTCGTCGGCGAGCGTGCCGTCGTACCGCCGATCCAGCAGGGCAAGTCACGCACCGCGTTGACCAACGAGCTCAATGCCGAGCCCGTGGCTGGCACGGTGCCCGCGGCTCCCGGTGGCGATCTGTTCATCGACGCCGTGCTGGCGCAGTCTTATCGGCACTTTTTCGGGCCGACCTCGCAGCCGGCGGTGCCGCCGCGCCAACAGGTCATCTCGATCACGCGGCTGATGGAGAAGCTCGCTTACCTGAAGCCTGCCGATCAGGCCCTGGTGCGCGAGGCATTCCAGTTTTCCGACGAGGCCCACCTGGGCCAGTACCGGCAAAGTGGGGAACCGTACATCACGCACCCGGTGGCGGTGGCCGAGCTTTGTGCCGACTGGAAGCTCGATGTGCAATCCATCATGGCGGCGCTGCTGCACGACGTGATGGAGGACCAGGGCATCACGAAGAGCGAACTGGCCGAGAAATTCGGTCCGAAGGTCTCCGAACTCGTAGATGGTCTGACCAAGCTGGACAAGCTCGAATTCCAGAGCCGGGAGCAGGCACAGGCGGAGAGCTTCCGCAAGATGCTGCTGGCGATGGCGCGTGACGTGCGGGTGATTCTGGTCAAGCTGGCCGATCGCACGCACAACATGCGCACGCTCGATTTCGTGCCGCCCGAGAAGCGGCGACGGATCGCGCTGGAGACCATGGAGATCTACGCGCCGATCGCGCATCGGTTGGGTCTCAATACGATTTATCGCGAGCTGCAGGAACTGTCGTTCAAGGTCGGCTCGCCATTCCGCTACGCCACGCTCGAGAAAGCCGTGAAGGCCGCGCGCGGCAACCGGCGCGAAGTGGTCAAGCGGATTCTGGAAGCCGCCCAGTCCGCGCTGGCCGGGGCCGGCATCGTGGCGGAATTGTCGGGCCGCGAGAAGACGCTCTACAGCATCTACCGCAAGATGCACGACAAGCAGTTGTCGTTCTCGCAGGTACTCGATGTCTATGGTTTCCGCGTGGTCGTGGAAACGCAGATGCACTGCTACATGGCGATGGGCGCGCTGCACGGCCTTTACAAGCCGATGCCGGGCAAGTTCAAGGATTACATCGCCATTCCGAAGATCAACGGCTACCAGTCGCTGCACACGACTTTGGTTGGCCCGTTCGGCACGCCGGTGGAGTTCCAGATCCGCACCCGTGGGATGCACCAGATCGCCGAGGCCGGCGTGGCTGCGCACTGGATGTACAAGCACCAGGCAGACCATGCCAACGATATCCAGCAGCAGGCGCACCAGTGGCTGCAGTCGCTGCTCGATATCCAGAGCCAGACCGGCGATTCGCAGGAATTCCTCGAACACGTCAAGATCGATCTGTTCCCGGACGCCGTGTACGTGTTCACGCCGAAGGGGCATATTCGGGCGCTGCCCCGCGGCGCGACGGCACTCGATTTTGCCTACGCGGTCCACAGCGACCTGGGCAACCAGTGTGTGGCGGTCAAGATCAACAACGAGCTTCTGCCGTTGCGCACGGAGCTCAAGAGTGGCGACATCGTCGAGGTCGTGACGGCGCCGTACTCGAAGCCGAATCCGTCATGGCTGGCGTTCGTGCGCACGGGCAAGGCGCGCGCGGCGATTCGCCACTACCTGAAGACCACCAAGCTCGACGAGGCGATCCAGCTCGGCGAGCGCCTGCTGGAACAATCAACGCGCCAGCTCGGCATCGAGCTCAAGGCGGTGCCACAGTCGGTCTGGGATCGCATGATCCAGTGGACAGGCAACAAGCTCAAGGAAGACATCTTCGCCGACCTCGCGCTGGGACGCCGTGTGCCCGCAGTGGTCGCGCGCCGGATGGAAATCCTGCTGCAGGAACTGTCGGGAGATGTCGATAGCGCGTTGCTGGCGGCCGTCCAGACGTTCGCGGGGGAAGATGCGCCGGCCGTGCCGATTACCGGCGACGAAGGCATGTCGATGATCTTCTCGGCTTGCTGCCGTCCGATCCCCGGCGATTCGATCGTCGGCTACCTCGGCAAGGGCGAAGGGCTGCAGATCCACGTGCAGGATTGCAAGGTGGCCAAGCGGCTGCACAGCAAGGACCCGGAGCACTGGATCGAGGTGATGTGGGCCAAGAAGACGACGCGCGCGTTCGACGTTTCGATCAAGATCATGGTCCGCAACGTCAAGGGTATCGTGGCCCGCGTCGCTGCGGACCTGACCTCCGCGGATGCCAACGTCGCGCACGTGGCGATGGAACCGCAGCAGGGCGGCCATCAGGAGGCTACCTACATGCAGTTCGTGATCCAGGTACAGAACCGCCTGCACCTGGCCAACGTCATGCGGGCGCTGCGCCGCAACCCTGATGTGATCCGAATCTTCCGCGACCGCAACGACGGCTAAGACTTCTGCGGGTAGCGGACTTCCAGAATATCGATCTGTTCGATGCCGGCCGGTGTGCGAAGCGGCACCGTGTCGCCCTCGCGCGCCTTGATCAGTGCCTTGGCGATCGGCGAAATCCAGCTTACGTGATTGCTGTCGAGATCGACCTCGTCCATGCCTACGATCGTGATCGTCGTTTCCTCGCCTGACTGATTGGCATAGGTGACCGTGGCCCCGAAGAAGATCTGATCGTTGTCGCCCTGCATCGAAGGATCGACGACTTCGGCCTTGTCCAGGCGACGGGTGAGGAAGCGAATGCGGCGGTCGATTTCGCGCATGCGCTTCTTGCCGTAAAGATAGTCGCCATTCTCGGAGCGGTCGCCGTTCGAGGCAGCCCACGACACGATCTGCACGATGTCCGGACGCTCTACGTCGATCAGGTGCATCAATTCGTCGCGCAAGCGCTTGTAGCCCGCGGCGGTGATGTAGTTCTTGGTGCCGGCGGGCAGTGGCGTGGCGCCTTCGGGAAGATCTTCGTCGTCATCGTTCGACGACTCTTTGACAAAAGCCTTGTTCATGGTCCGGATCACTTCATCGGGCTCTCATTATAGGAAGTTGCGACTGCCGAACCCTTCACATGAAAAAAATGCACGAAGGGGGTTCACAAAACTGAAAACTTCTATATAATCTCTTTTCTCGGTTGCGGCTGTAGCTCAGTTGGATAGAGTACTTGGCTACGAACCAAGGGGTCGTGGGTTCGAATCCTGCCAGCCGCGCCAACCTATACGAGAAAAGGGCTTCCAGAAATGGAGGCCCTTTTTTCATTTGCGCATTCGACGCAATCTTCATCTTCTCCTCCAGTATTTCCCAGGCTCTCGCGCCTATCCTTTCTCCAGTGGTGGATCTTCGAATCGGAATGCGTCGCGGCGGACCGGTTCCAGTTTCATATCGTCAGGACCTTCGAGGGAGGCGGCATATGCAGCAGCAAGCAGAAGAGTGGCGAGTGGAGGGTTATCGCGGCATGGATGCGTATGTGCTGGTGACGGAAGGCGCCGGTGCTGCAGGCAAGCGCTGCTGGGGCTATGAGGCACGCGTAGGTCAGGAAGGGATGGATCCCTCAGACGCCGGCGATACCGAACTCCTGTCAAGTGCTCCATCCTTCGTCACGCGCCATGCGGCGGAGGTTGCCGCATTCAGCGCGGCATATGCCCTGATCGACAAGTTGATTGGGCCGGTGCGCTGAGTCCGGCAGCAGCGGGTCAGCCATTGCGATACACGCAATGGCGCATATCAAGCCGAATCCGGCATCGTTTGATCGCGATCATTTTTGCTTCCGGGGATGACTCCTAGCCTGAATGTGAGGCGCGCCAGTACGTGCGCGTCAGCAGCAGAGAAGGGAGTTCACCATGCCCGAGTACGATGGGTTCAAGATCATCTACGAGGTCGTTGCCTTGCCGAAGGGCAAGTGGGCCATCATGATCGAGATCATTCGCCGTGAGGATGGCGAAGTGCTGATGGCATTGCACAACCCGTTCCCGCGCCAGCCGTTCGATACCAGGCTGGAAGCGCTGGATAACGTGAATCGCTATGTCGGTGCCACGATCGATGAATTCGAGGCCGCATCGCGTGCGAGCCGCGCCGCATAGGTGCACCTGGGAGGTGATGCTGGTGCAGTTCGCGCGGCCATTCTTAAAATTGGTGCAAGAAAGGCTTGCGATGCTCGTGCAACTACGTCATAATCTCTTTCTTCAGGCGCGGGGTGGAGCAGTCTGGCAGCTCGTCGGGCTCATAACCCGAAGGTCGCAGGTTCAAATCCTGCCCCCGCAACCAAGACCTTTATGTCTTGGGTCTAAGTCCTCAAGTTGTTCATCGGCCGTCCGGCCAACGTTTCCCAGTTATACGAATTGAAGTTGAGTGCGCGTAAGCGCGGCACTTTTTCATGCGCCGTGTTCGCATGCGCTGCGTAGAAGCTTGTGTCGTGCCTGTGTGTCGGAAGAGAGCTAGTGGCCTAGCCCTGAATCAGCGAAACAGCCATGGCGAAGGTATCGCGTACTTGAGGTTGATCCTCGCGATCAGCGGCGTCGATGCGATCTCTCAATCGCGACGTCAGCACGTCAAGGTTGCCGCCGGAGCAATGTCGCTTTGCCTCGCGCATGAGCTGCGTGAGTTCCTGGCCAACATCCGCTCCATCGAACGCACTGACGGACAGCGCCGAGATGCGCTCGAGGTAGTTGTTGACCAGCGCTTCGTCATGCTTCGGTTCAGGCATGGCCACTCCTTGTCGAGCGATTGAGAAACGTCTGGGCGCCGGTCAACGTGTTACCGGTCGCGCAGCAGATGCTCCGGTATCGTGGCGCGTCGGCGCACGGGTCTCAGCGCACGGTTCGGCCACAGTACATAGTTGGTGTGCGGGTCCATGGGCTTGCCGAAGTAGGAGACCCATACCTGCACACCTTGTTCGGTTTCGGCAACGATCGCAGCGACCGCGCGGGCCGCAGCGGAGGGGGACTTAAGCAGGTCCGACAGCGCTTCGACGCCTTGGACCACGTGATGCTTGACCCCTTTGAACCACACGTATTGACGCATGGCAGCAAGAAAACTTTTGGTCATGAAATTCTGATGTTCTCGTTGGCAATGCGAAACTCAGACCACAGCTTACACGGATAGTTGTGACAGATTTGTAGGGCCCCGTCTGATTTTCTGCGGGTGGTCAAGGGAATGTGACGCCAGGGCACTTTCACGCAGGCTGTACCCGGAGTGCGGCGCCAAATTGACAAGCTGTCGGCGTTCGCTTAGCGTGGTTGCATATGCTGCACAAATCAGAAATGTCGTAACGCTCAGACATGGAGGATGTGTGGAAAACGTGGCAGAAGTCGAAGAACGCCGCGCGCGCGGCAAGGCCCTGCGGCAGAAAGTGCAGCGACGTGATCACGCAGTGATTGGCAACGTCGACCGCGATCCGATTTCGCTGCTGGAAGAGAGTAGCGCCGGTCGCGTCTCTCGCCTCATCCCGCTGCGTTACGGGCGAATGATCGCTTCGCCATTCACGTTCTATCGCGGTAGCGCAATCATCCAGGCACACGATCTGGCCGGAACGCCGAACTCATCGCTCACGATGCAGATCTGCGGCGACTGCCACCTGATGAATTTTGGCGGCTTCGCCACGCCCGAGCGCGCGCTACTGTTCGACGTCAATGACTTTGACGAAACCAGCCCGGGACCATGGGAGTGGGACCTGAAGCGCCTGGCCGCAAGTTTTGTCGTTGCCGCACGCCATCTTCGCCACGGCGCCACTGCCGCCGACAACATGGTCTACCAGGTCGCCAACAGCTACCGTGACCGTATGGCCGAGTATGCGGAGATGGCCATTCTCGATACCTGGTACGACCGCATTACCTTCGAGCGCCTGCTCGAGTCCGCAGTCAACCCGGAAGTGCAGAAGCGCATCCGGCGCGCGATGGAGAGGGCCGCGGCGCGAACCCATGAATCGCTGTTGCCAAAGCTTACCGAACACGATGGGGACCGCTGGCGCATTCTCGATGCGCCGCCTGCGGTGTTCCATGTCCATGGCGCGCAAACGCTGTTCGAGACCGACGATGACTGGCTCAGCATCGACGATCCGTCCAAACTGATCGACCAATCCTTCAGCGACTACAAGTCGACGCTTGCGGCCGACCGGCGCCGGCTGCTCGACCATTTCAAGCTGCAGGACATGGCTTTCAAAGTGGTCGGCGTTGGCAGCGTCGGCACGCGCTGCCTGATCCTGTTGCTGATCGATGGCCACGGCAAGCCGTTGTTCCTGCAGGTCAAGGAGGCTACCAAGTCGGTGGTCGCGCGCTACTTCAAGTCGGCGGCTGTGTCGCACGAAGGCCGCCGCGTCGTGGACGGGCAGCGTCTGATGCAGGCGGCCAGTGACCTGTTTCTCGGTTGGTCGAAGGGGCCGTTCGGGCGCCATTTCTACATCCGCCAGTTGCGCGACATGAAGTTCTCGGTCGATATCGAACTCATGGACGCCGATCTGCTGGCGACCTACGGCCAGGTGTGCGGCTGGGTGCTGGCGCGCGCCCATGCCAAGGCCAGCGGACACGCCGCCGAGATCAGCGGGTATCTCGGCGCCAGCGACCGCATGGCCGAGTCCCTGATCGCCTATTCGAATGCTTACGCCGATCAGGTGGAACGGGATTACGATCTGTTCGTGAAGGCCTGTCGCTCCGGGCGCCTTGAAGCACGTACGGATGTTGATATGGCTGCAGATTTCCGCGTGTGACGATCGCTTGTCAGAGGAGGTTGCCGATGACCGAACAGATGCTGCTGCAACTGATGGTGGAGGTGGAGAAGGCCGATCCCATCGACTACGCAAACCTGCCGTTCGACGATGAAGCCCTGCGGGCGATGGCCTGCAAACTGATCGCCGAGCGTTCCACCGAACTCGAGACTTCCGGCATGTCGCATGAGGCGCTGCTGGCCACGCTTTGGGCGTCCACCGCCAAGCTCGTGCTCGAGAACATCGTGCTCAATGCCAGGCTGCTTACCCTGCAGGGCAAGTCGGATGACGCGCGAGTGCTGATCGACAGGATCTCCCGCCAGTCGCGAGGCAAGTCCTGAGTGCCGTGGGCAGGCAAAATGCCGCTTGAATCACACGAGTGCGCCCGGATCGCCGATTCGCTAAAATAGCGCGTTTCCCGCCCGGCACTCGGGCGGCGTCTGTCCTGGAGGATTTCGGGTGATCAAGTGGATTATCGTCGCGGCCTATCTGGGTGCCATCCTGTATGTGCACTTCCGCGGCAAGGTACGTCTGCCTTTTATGCGCCAGTTGCTGGATCATTCAGCGCTTGTCGCGCCTTTTAACTGCTTCATGTACATCTTCTCCGGAGTGCCGCGCACGCCGTACATTCCGGTCGAGCGGTTTCCCGATCTGGAGAAGATCCGTTCGGCCTGGCCGCAGATTCGTGACGAAGGCCTGGCGCTGATCGCGATGCGAAAGATCAAGGCCGCCGACAAGAACGATGACGCCGGATTCAATTCGTTCTTCAAGTACGGCTGGAAGCGCTTCTACCTGAAGTGGTACGAAGCGCAGCACCCGTCGGCGGAAGTGCTTTGCCCCAACACGGTCGCACTGCTGCGCGATATGCCATCGGTCAAGGCCGCGATGTTTGCCGAACTGCCGCCCGGCGGCAAGCTCAATCCGCACCGTGATCCGTTCGCTGGATCGCTGCGTTATCACCTGGGCCTGGCCACGCCGAATGACGATCGCTGCTTCATCGAGGTAGATGGCGAGCGGCATAGCTGGCGTGACGGGCAGGGTGTGGTGTTCGACGAAACGTACCTGCACTGGGCCGAGAACAAGAGCGAGACCGATCGCCTGATCCTGTTCTGCGATATCGAGCGGCCGATGCGCTACCGCTGGGCTGCCGCGGTCAACCATTGGTTGGGGCGCAAGGTGATGACCGCCGCCAGTTCGCCGAATGACGAAAACGACCAGACCGGCATGATCAACAAGCTGTTCCGCTTTGTCTGGCTCGGCGGTCAGTACCGTCGCCGCTTCAAGGCCTGGAACAAGAACCTGTACTACGTGACCAAGTTTGGCCTGATCATCGGTGGCGTGGCGTTGATCGTGTTTATCTGAGTGACGTGCGTCGCCGCAAACGAAAATGAAAAAGCCGGCTTAGCCGGCTTTTTTCGTACTCAGTCGTTCTGCGTCGCGCGTTCGTTGCCCAGCGCCTCGTAGTAGGCGCGCTTGGCGTCGTACATCCGTCTGTCCGCAGTTTTCACGGCATCGGTCAGGCGGTCTCCCTGCATGCAGGTGGCCGACCCGATCGAGAATGAAAGCCGCGCCCCGGGATAGAACTGGTTGTTGAGGACGACCACCTCTTCGATCTGCTCCACCACCGTCGCTGCACCCCGTTCGTCGCGTCCGGGAAGCAGCACCATGAACTCGTCGCCACCGGTGCGCGCAATGCATGCCTGTTCGCCCACGGCTTTCTTCAGCACTTCGCCAGTGCGGCGTAGCAGGCCATCGCCGTCCCCGTGGCCGAACTGATCGTTCACGGCCTTCAGTCCATTCAGGTCCACCGCGATCACGCTGACCGGCCACGGCCCCTTGCGGCCCAGCCGCGCCAGTTCATCCTCGTAGTACGCGCGGTTGTAGAGTTTGGTAAGCACATCGTGCTTGCCGAGGAACTCGACGTAGGCTTCGGCCTTCTTGCGTGCCGTGATGTCGGTCAGCGACACCAGCACCTGGTCCCAGTCAGCCTCTCGCCCCGGAAATACCGACCACTGCATGAACACGTCCACCGGGCGGCCGTCCAGCGCGTAGTTGATGACTTCGCGTTGCTGCCACAGCTTTTCATGCCAGAGGTCGACCAGTTGCTCGGCAAAGTGGATGCGCATGTCGTCGCGAAACACGTCGCCGAGTCGCGAAAGCAGGATTTCCTTGCTGGGTGCGCCGAACATCGCCAGCGTCTGCTGGTTGACGTCGAGCACGCGGATCTCCTGCATGCAGCGCGAGACGAAATCGGGGTGCACGTTCAGGAACGTGCGGAAATCCGTGATCCCTGCCGCGCGGACTTCGTCGAGCAGCATCTTGACCACGCTGAAATCTTCCACCCAGAGCGATACCGGCGAATGCTCGAACAGGCCCACGGCGTACTGCTGGGCCCGGCGCAGGTCACGTTCATTGCGCACGCGGGCCGTGATGTCCTCGATCGACAGCAGCACACGCGACCAGTCGTCCTCGTGCCCAGGCATGACGCGGGCCTCCAGACGGATGTCGAGCCGTTCGCCGTCGAGCGTGTAGTTGACGGTCTGGCTCGAGAAACGATTGTCGCCGTCCCACAGTTGTCCGAGTTCCTCGACGTGTTGATCGAACATGTCGTCGCGAAACACGGTGTGGAGGTTGGCAACCAGCGTATCCAGATCGACGGCGCGGAAGAGGTCCAGCGTCCGGCGGTTGACGTCGAGCACGCGAATTAGAGAAGAGCACCGTGCCACTTCCGAGGGGTTGTCGCGCAGGTGGCGGCGCAGATTGGTGACGCCATCGGCCCGCAACTGCGTGAAGGCCTGCCGCACCGCGCTAAAATCCTCCAGCCACAGCGAAACGGGCGCTAGCTGGAACAGCGTTCGATAGTCATCGTCGAGCCGCGAAGCGGCGGGTCCTTGCGCCAATTTTTTCTCCCCATTTTTTGTGTTCGGCGTATCGCGCAATAGGATAGGCGAGCGTGCCCGAATCGGGGAAGAAATCTCGCAAGAACGATGCTGGCGTTGGCATCGGCGCCACGTTCAGGCGGCCATGCGCCGAACCACGCCCGCCACGGTATCGAGCGCGCGCTCGATTTCCGGAGATCGAGGAATGCCGCAGTTCAGCCGCAGGTAGTGATTGAAGCGATTCGAGTTCGAGAACATGGCGCCCGGCATCACCCGGATGCCCTCGGCCAGCGCCTGTTCGAAGACCGCTTCCGACGAGATCGACTGGGGCATTTCCACCCAGAGATGCAGCCCACCGCGCGGCAGCGTCAGGCGGGTGCCTGACGGGAAGGTGGTCGCGATTCTCTGGGCCATCCATTCGCGCTGGGTTCGCAACTGGGTGCGCAGGCGACGCAGGTGACGCTCGAATGCCCCCGTGCCCATGAACTCGGCCACGGCGATCTGCGTCAGCATCTCGTTCGGGCGCGACAGGCCGAACTTGAGCATCTCCACGCGCGCCTGCCACTTGCCCGCCGTGATCCAGCCGAGCCGCATTCCGGGCGCCAGGATCTTATGGAGCGACCCGCAGTAGATCACGGAGCCCGTGGTGTCCCATGCCTTGGCGGCCGTCAGCGGCACTTCGTCGTCGAAGGTGGCCGAGCAGCAGTCGTCTTCGATCAGCGTGAGACCGCGTGTGGCGCACCAGTTCACCAAGCGCTGTTTGTGCGTGTCCGGCATGACGCAGCCGAGCGGATTCTGCAGGTTCGGCACCACGCAGACGGCCTTGATGTTGTCGTAGGTCTGGGCAGCCAGATCCAGCGCTTCGAGCGACATGCCGGTCTGCGGGCTGCAAGGAATCTCGAGCGCACGCATTCCCAGGCTTTCGAGAATCTGCAGCAGGCCGTAGTACGTCGGTGATTCCACGGCGATGACATCGCCCGGGTTCGCCACGGCCCGCAGGGCCAGCGTCAGCGCTTCGGTGCAGCCGTGTGTGACCACGATGTCCTCGGGCGCGACGTTGATCCGCGCGCGCAACGCGTGCCTGGCCAATGCCGCGCGAAACGCGGGGTGGCCGTCGAAGTCGACCGAACTGCCAAAGAGCATTGGGTATCGCCGCAGTGCCCGCGTGGCGGCATTGCGCAATGCGGCCGCCGGATACAGCTCCGGCGCCCCGCAGGCACCGCCGAAGTTGATCCGGTAATGCTGGCCGCGCGCCAGGATTGCGGAGATGCGCTGGTGGATGCCGACGTACTGCGCGGGATCCGGCAATCCGGTGGCCGGTTCTTCGATCGGGGCCAGCGAGGGCCGCGCAGGAGCACGCACGAAATAGCCCGAGCGCGGCCGCGCTTCGAGCAGGCCGGCCGCCTCAAGCTCGCGGCAGGCCTGGAGCGCCGTGGACAGGCTCACGTCGTGCAGCCCCATCAGCGAACGCACGGACGGCATCCGGTCACCCGGCGCCAGCGTGCCCACCGAAATCGCCTGCCGATAATGGCCAGCCACCTGCTGGTAGAGCGGGGCGGAGGATTGAGGCGATGCGGCGGGGGCAGGGCTGGCGGCGAGGTTGGCGGCGAGGTTGGCGGCGAGGTTGGCGTTCATGGGGGCATCTTCGCGCGATGGGGTGAAGTGGAACAGATACAGATGCGGTGTCTCTGTATCGTAACAGGGCGCAAGTTTGACATCTGTTCTGGTTGCGCTTGCGATGGCTTGTGCCTGTTGGCAAGGCGGGCGGCTCGGTAGCCTTGTTTGCATGATTTTGCGACCCAGGAGCCACGCCATGTCATTCATCAAGCCCGCCGAACCGACCGAACCGACCGAATTTCCCGGACCCGTTTCCCGCACCATCCGGCTGGCTGCCGGCCAGTGCTTTTTCGAGCACCTGCCAGCCGGCACGATCGTGCACGTCGAGGGCGGGTGCATTGTCGTGACCACCGCGCCGTGCTGGCTGGCCAGCGATATCGGCCAGGCCGCGTACACGCTGCATTCCGGGGGCGTGCAAGTGATCCAAGTCACAGGTTGGACCTGCTTGGCCGCGAAGGGGCCCGCGCACTGTCGAATCATGGTGCCGGCGCCGCGCCCAGGATGGTGGCGGCTGATAAAATCCCGCTTCGGCCGTTCTGGCTTCCTGCTGGGTAACTCCCGGCCACCAGACATCAAGGCCACAGAACCATCGGTACCCCATGCTACGTCTCAGTGAAGTCAAACTCCCGCTCGACCATACCGAAAGCGACCTGGATGCCGCCGTGCGCAGCCATCTCGCGCAGATCGGCGTCAAGGGCGACGGGCTCATCGGTTTTACCGTCTTTCGCCGCGCGCATGACGCGCGTAAGCGCGACGATATCAAGCTGACCTACATCATCGATATCGAGGTAAAGGACGAGGCCGCCGCCCTGAAGCGGATGGCTCGCAAACCGAACTGGAGCGTGACGCCGGACATGGCCTACCACTTCGTTGCCCGCGCACCCGAGGGCGGGCCGAAGTCGCGACCGGTGGTGATTGGCCTGGGCCCATGCGGCCTGCTTGCCGGCCTGATCCTGGCGCAGATGGGCTTCCGCCCGATCATTCTCGAGCGCGGCAAGGAAGTACGCGAGCGAACCAAGGACACGTTCGGACTCTGGCGCAAGAGCGTGCTGAACCCCGAGTCGAACGTGCAGTTCGGCGAAGGCGGCGCGGGCACGTTCTCCGACGGCAAGCTCTACAGCCAGATCAAGGATCCGAAGCACTACGGCCGCAAGGTGCTCAACGAGTTCGTGCGTGCCGGCGCGCCGGAGGACATCCTGTACAAGGCGCGGCCGCACATCGGCACGTTCCGGCTGGTGAGCATGGTCGAGAAGATGCGCGCGGAGATGCTGTCGCTGGGCGCGGAGATCCGCTTCGAGACGCGCGTGGACGATGTCGATATTGACAACGGCCAGGTGCGCGGGCTGAAACTGTCCACTGGCGACTATCTGCCTTGTGACCACGTCATCCTGGCTGTGGGCCACAGCGCGCGCGACACGTTCGAGATGCTGCATGAGCGTGGCGTCTTCATGGAGGCCAAGCCGTTCTCGCTGGGCTTCCGCATCGAGCATCCGCAAGGCTTGATCAACCGCAGCCGCTTCGGCAAGTTCGCCGGTAACAAGCTGCTGGGCGCTGCCGACTACAAGGTGGTTCACCACGCCAGCAATGGCCGCGCGGTGTACAGCTTCTGCATGTGCCCGGGCGGCACCGTGGTGGCCGCCGCGTCCGAGCCGGGCCGGCTCGTGACCAACGGGATGAGCCAGTACTATCGCGCCGAGCGCAATGCCAATGCCGGTATCGTCGTAGGGATCACGCCCGACGAGGACTTCCCGGGTGGCCCGCTGGCCGGGATCGCATTCCAGCGCAAGTGGGAAGAGCGCGCGTTCGCGCTGGGCGGCAGCGACTATCGCGCGCCGGGGCAACTGGTTGGCGACTTCATCGCCGGGCGTGCCTCGACGGCGCTCGGCTCGGTGGAGCCGTCGTACAAACCGGGTGTGACCCCGACCGACCTGAGCACGGCGCTGCCAGACTATGTCATCGACGCGATCCGCGAGGCGCTGCCCGAGATCGACAAGAAGATCGCAGGGTTTGCGATGCACGATGCGGTGCTGACCGGCGTGGAGACGCGCACGTCTTCTCCGCTGCGGATTCGCCGTGATCGGGAGAACTATCAGAGCATCAACGTGAAGGGGCTCTATCCCGCCGGCGAAGGTGCCGGTTATGCCGGGGGAATCTACTCGGCGGCGATCGACGGCATCGAAGTCGCCGAGGCCGTGGCTTTGAGCATCGCGAACGCATGAGCGTGAACACGACCGATCAGGCCAGGCCGGCGAATCCTGCCGATAACGATGGCATCATCGAGAACGTGCGCCACTGGTTGGCGCGCGCGGTGATCGGCCTGAACCTCTGCCCGTTTGCCAAGAGCGTGTACGTCAAGGATCAGGTCCGCTACGTGATCAGCGACGCGACGCGCGACGAGGACGTGCTGGACGATCTCGAGCGCGAGCTACGCCTGCTGGAAACGTCCGATCCGGAACAGATCGACACGATTCTGCTGATCATGCCGCACGCGTTGGGCGACTTCCTGGCCTACAACGACTTCCTGTATTTCGCCGATCGCCTGCTGCGTAGCCTGAAGCTCGAGGGTACGTTGCAGATTGCGAGTTTCCATCCGCACTACCAGTTCGAAGGCACCGAGCCCGACGACATCGAGAACTTCACGAATCGCGCGCCATATCCGATCCTGCATCTGCTCCGTGAAGACAGCATCGCGCGTGCTGCCGAAGCGTTCCCGGAGGCGGAGGACATCTACGAGCGCAATATGGAAACGATGCGCCGGCTCGGCCATGCAGGCTGGCTCGAATGGATGGCTGGCAAAAGCGATCTCTGACTTGATCTCGGGCGCGGTCTCCGATGCGTCCTCCGGCCGTGGTCCGGATCAGGGCGTGGTGAAGAATCGCTCGTTCAGTTCTTCCAGGCCGAGCGATTCCAGCACATTGTGCAAGCGCTCCGCGGGACGGCGGCGCGGCAAATCCTTGTACTGGGCGATGATCAGTTCGTTCTTCATCGAGTGTTCCCAGCCCACCAGCTCCGTCACGCTGACCTGGTAGCCGTGCGCTTCAAGCTGCAGGCAGCGCAGCACGTTGGTGACCTGGCTGCCGAACTCTCGCGTGTGCAGTGGGTGGCGCCAGATTTCCGTCAGCGGATTGCCGGCCAGCAACTTGCCTTTGTGCTTGCGCAGCACGCTCGCGACCTCGGCCTGGCAGCAGGGCACCAGCACGATGTGCCGCGCCTGCTTGGCCAGCGCGAAGTGGATCGCATCGTCAGTGGCCGTATTGCACGCGTGCAGGGCCGTCACGACGTCGATGGTCTGCGGCAATGCGGGCGACGTGATCGAATCGGCCACGGAGAGGTTCAGGAACGACATCCCACCGAAGCCCAGGCGGCTGGCCAGCGCCTTCGAGCTGGTCACCAGTTCTTCGCGGGTCTCGATGCCGTAGATGTGTGAGCTGTCCTTCAGGTCCTTGAAAAAGAGATCGAAGAGGATGAACCCGAGATACGACTTGCCCGCGCCGTGGTCCACCAACGAGACCGTGCCTTTTTCGTCCTTTACCTCGCGCAGCAGTGGCTCGATGAACTGGTACAGGTGATAGACCTGCTTGAGCTTGCGGCGGCTGTCCTGATTCATCTTGCCGTCACGCGTCAGGATGTGGAGTTCCTTGAGCAGTTCGATTGACTGGCCGGGACGGACTTCGTAGGTGCTGGACATCGGGGTGGTGCCTTGGGGCGGGGACATCGGAGGGCGCTAGTTTACCGAAATTGCGCACCCCCTACTTTTGTGGGCTCAAGTTCACACCGCCGGCGCCGTTGAACATGGATCGACGACAAGCACAGTTGGCGACGGATTCGGTGGGTCTTTGCGGAAAGTCCCCGGGCGATGGGCCCAGGCCGGCTGTTGCGACATGCAGCATAGAGGCGGGGACACATGACAGCCGACGCGGGGTTGCGCCTGGAACTCAGCCAGCCTGGGAGCCAGGTCAGGGCTTGCTTTACACCGGACGCGGGCCACTTGCCGCCCGATCGCGCCAGTCTGGACGCTTCCCTGGAAGCTTGCCTGGCCGAGCACGGCTGGCAGGGCGCGCGGCTGGACGCCGCTGCCGTGAGGGGCTTCCTGACGCAATGCCAACTGACCGATCGCGAGATTGACGCAGTGATCGGCAGCGTTCTGGATGGCGAATTCGAACTCGAAATCACGGCCGACAAGCTGCGGCTGTTGCTGACGCTGGTGAGCCCGGAAGGCGGCCGGCCAATCACGGCCGAAGAGATTGCCGCCGCCGCGGCTTCGATGGGGGTGGTGGCCTTGCTCGACAGCGCGGCGATCGGCGTTGCGCTGGAGGCCGGTAGCTGCGAGGGGCGCGAGATTGCGCGCGGCGTGGCGCCCCTGCAGGGCGAGACAGCACGCTTCGAGAGCCTCGTCCAGCCCCGCAGGCCTGTCCTGGCGGAGAACGAGGACGAGCGTGTCGACCTGCGCGATCTCGGTAGTCTCCTGCTCGTCAACCCGGGTACCGCGCTGATGCGCCGCACGCCGGCCAGATCGGGCAAGGACGGCATGGATGTGCTTGGCAAGCCGATTCCGGCCGACCCTGTGGTGGATACGCCCTACGCGTCCGATCTGACCGGCGTGGCAACCGATCCGAATGATCCACTGCTGTTGATCGCCGTGATCGCAGGCTCGCCCCGGGTGTTGCCACATGGTGTGATCGTCAGTCCGGTGGTCGACGTCGATGCCGTCGACCTGCATTCCGGCAACGTCAATTTCGATGGCTCGCTCCGCGTGTCGGGCGATATCCGCACCGGCATGTCGGTACGTGTCACCGGTGATGTGGTTGTGCAGGGGACGATCGAAGCCGCCAGCGTGCAGGCCGGCGGCGATGTGATCGTCAAGGGCGGCATCATCGGCAAGGCAGAAACCGCGAGCGGTGGCGCCCCGAGTGAGATTGCCAGCGTGCGCAGCAAGGGCTCCGTTCATGCGCGCTTCATCCAGAATGCGATCGTCGAGGCGGTGGCCGAGGTAATCGTGGAGAGCGGGATTCGGCAGAGCGACGTCTCCGCGGGCGAACGGGTGGTGGTTGGCGCGCCGACCGCGCCAGGCAGCATCAGCGGCGGGCGTACGCGGGCGATGCAGAGTGTCAGCACTGGGACCCTGGGCGCGCCGGCGGGTACCGCCACGACGGTGCAGGTCGGACTCAACCCGCTTGCCGACGAGCAGAAGGCGGAGCTGGAAGTCCGGCGCGGCAAGATCGTCGAGGAGCAGTGCAAACTCCAGCAACTTGTGGCGTTCTTTGCCAAGCACCCCGAACGCGCCACGGGGGACATTCGCGAGAAGGCGCGTGCCACGATGTACAGGATCAATCGCGACCTGTTCGAACTCGACGCGGAGATCGCCCACCTGGCCGAGCAGATGAAGCCGTCCGAGCAGGCGGAGATCGCGGTGGGCCGGCATATCCACGGCGGCGTGACGCTGCAGGTCGGCCACAAGGCGCTCAAAGTCATGGAAGACAAGCCGGGCGGCCAGATACGCGTGGTGGACGACCGCATCGCCGTGAACTGACGCGGGTGGCGCACCTCCCGTTCTTGTTTCCAAACGGACGCAGCGCGTTACGGGGAACGTGACACGTTACGCGAGTCGTAACGTCGCCGACCTTGGCCGCTCTGGCGTGATCGCCCGCCATCCCGCCTCCGGTAACGCATTGCCGCCACGCCGTACTGTCGTCCGGTGCGCACCACCGCTGGCACGACGTTTGCGCCATGTGTCTCCGCAGACAAACAGCGGAGCACAGGAGCACACCATGGGCGCGATCGTGATTGAGAGCCATCCACTGACCAGGCTGGGTATGCAACGCCTGCTTGAACGTATGCCAGGCATCGGCCCGGTGGAGAGTATTGATCCTGAGGGGATCCTGCTGTTCGCGCATAGTCTGGAAGACGTGCTGGTCATCTACGGCATGACAGTGGACGCCTTCGACAACTGGTATCTGCTGCGGCGCCTGCACCAGGCACTGCCTAATGCGCGCATCCTGCTGCTGTCGGACAACATATGGATGCATGTGCCGTCGTCGCTGCGCGCGTGTGGTGTGCAGGAGCATCTGCCGAAGTCGGCCTCGATCGAACGGATGGAAGCGGTGCTCATGCGTATGCTCGGAGACCCCGATGTCGCGGTCAATGCTCTGATGGATGACTCCATGTTCGGATCGCATCGATAGTCGGCAGGCTTGCGGACTGTCTTCGGGCAGCTAGTGCGCGGCCGTTGGGATGAGACGAATCGCATTCTGCAGGTCCCCCCGGCTTTTCACCGTTTCCCCCGCCTAGAATTTCCGTCATCCAATGTTGGATGGTCACTGGCAGGGAGGGAATGATGATGGAAATGGCTCTGGACGATCGGACCACGCGATGCGAGGTGGAGCTTGGTCCGATGTTGGCAATGACGCCTGTCGTGTCGTTGAGCGGCGATGGGGGGGCGGCCTATCGCTCGTCGATCATCTGGGGGTGACGCGATTCCTGTTGCGCGCAGGTCGTTCCAGTCAGGCTGGGGAAGTTCAGAGCAGATCGAGGCGGGACAAGCGGGGGATGTGGCAGCTGCGGATTATGTGGGCGTCGTCGTGCCCAAGTTATCTGTCGACTGCAAAGCAAAAAGGGCAACCCGTGAGGGTTGCCCTTTCTACTTTCAAGTGGTGCCGGAGATAGGAGTCGAACCTACGACCTTCGCATTACGAATGCGCTGCTCTACCAACTGAGCTACACCGGCGAAACCTTAAACTTGCGAAACCTGTTCTACCGCTTGGTCTCGATTTGCGCTGTTGCTTGCGAATCGATCGAATCGGATAGAGCCCGCAATAATATCAGCGACTTTTTATTTTGTGAAGCCCCCGGTGCGACTTTTTTCAACGTTCCGCCGTGGCAGTCCCTGTTCGGTGGGTGTTGCCAGCCGCGGCCGTGGGCGACCGATGGCAATCATCGCACGAGTGGCGCTCTCGTCGCGGGTGAAAAAACGGGCAAAGCCTGCCGCTTTTTTACGGATTGCCGTGCGGCTGTTGGCTTCAGCAAAGCAGACAGGGCGCCGAGGCGCCCTGTGCTTGTCGAAACCGGATCTACCCGTTACGCCTTGGCGGCGTCTTCCTGGTGATACCGCGTGACGCGCTCGACTTCATTCTTCGAACCGAGGATGACCGATACGCGCTGGTGGAGCTTGGTCGGCTCCACGTCCAGAATGCGCTGCTGGCCATTGGTAGCCGCGCCGCCCGCCTGCTCGACCAGGAACGCCATCGGATTGGCTTCATACATCAGGCGCAGCTTGCCCGGTTTCTCGGGCTCGCGCTTGTCCCACGGATACATGAAGACGCCGCCGCGTGTCAGGATGCGGTGCACGTCGGCCACCATCGAGGCGATCCAGCGCATGTTGAAGTTCTTGCCGCGCGGACCTTCGTCGCCGGCCAGGCACTCGTCGATGTAGCGGCGCACGGGCGGAGCCCAGTGGCGCATGTTGGACATGTTGATCGCGAATTCCTTGGTGTCTTCCGGGATCATCACATCGGACTGGGTTAGCACGAAGCTGCCTGCCTCGCGGTCCAGCGTGAACATGTGCACGCCATTGCCGACGGTCAGCACCAGCGTGGTCTGCGGGCCATACACGGCATAGCCGGCTGCCACCTGCTGGGTGCCCGGCTGCATGAAGTCATGCTCGGTCACGGTCTGACCGGGCTTGTGCATGTGCAGGACCGAGAAGATCGTGCCGATCGACACGTTCACGTCGATGTTCGACGAGCCGTCGAGCGGATCGAACAGCAGCAGGTATTCGCCCTTCGGGTAGCGGTTCGGGATCTCGTAGAACGAGTCCATTTCCTCGGACGCCATGGCAGCCAGATGGCCACCCCATTCATTGGCGTCGAGCAGCACCTCATTGGCGATCACATCGAGCTTCTGCTGCGTTTCGCCCTGAACGTTGCCGGTGCCGGCCGAGCCGAGCACACCCGCGAGGGCGCCCTTGCTGACGGCGTTGGAAATGGCCTTGCAGGCGCGCGCGACCACTTCGATCAGCAGCCGGAGTTCCGGCTCGATCGTGTTGTGCTTGCGCTGCTCCTCGACCAGATAGCGGGTGAGGCTGATGCGTGTCATGGTGGGGTTCTCCTTGGATGGCCGCAATTCTACATGTGTGCCGCTGCGGACATGCCACTTTCCGGGTCAGGCCGACAGGGCCTTGCTGACGATCTCGCGCACATCGCGCGACAGCGTCGACGAGGCGGCCACGCGTTCCAGCGCCGCGCGCATCCGTTCGCGCAGCGGCATCTCGTACTTCTGCCAGCGGTCCATGACGCGTGCCAGGCGCGCGGCCACCTGCGGGTTGATCGCATCCAGCGCCAGTACCTGGTCGGCCCAGAATGCGTAGCCCGAGCCGTCCTCGGCGTGGAACTGCGCTGGGTTGCCCGAGCAGAAGCTGAAGATCAGCGAACGGGCGCGATTCGGGTTGCGCAGATTGAAGGCCGGATGCTGCATCAGCGCGCGCACGGTATCAATGGTGCGCTTGCCCGCGTGCGGGCCAACTTCGCCGCGCTGCATTCCCTGCAGCGAGAACCACTTGTCGATGACCAGCGCGTCGTCCTCGAAGCGCTCGTAGAAATCGGCCAGCGCGTGTTCGCGGCCCGGTGCGAAGCTGTTGACCAGCGCAGACAGCGCGGCGAAGCGGTCTGTCATGTTGTCGCTCTGCTGGTAGTGGCGGTCCGCAAGTGCCTGCATGTCGGCGTCTCCGCTGTCGGCCAGATAGCCGAGCGCGAGATTGCGCAGCGCGCGACGGGCCATCGAGTCGGCATCGGGGCTGTATTCGCCCGGTGTCGCGTTGGCCTCGTATGCGGCCAGCCATTCGGCCTTGAGCGTGCGCGCCAGGCCTTCGCGCAGGAACAGACGTGCGCGGTGAATCGCCGTCGGGTCGGCCACGCCCATGCGTTCGGCCAGATAGGCCTCCGCGGGGAGCATCAGTGCCTGTTCGCGGAAGGCGGGATTCAGCGCGCCATCGGTGAGCACGCTGCGGAACGCCGACACCAGCGCCGGGTCGAGCTTCAGTTCACGATTGGCCTGGACGTCGGCCACCAGATGCAGTAGCGCGCGCGTGGCCAGGCGTTGGCCGGCTTCCCAGCGGTTGAATGCGTCGGTGTCGTGCGAGAGAAGAAATGTCAGTTCCGCATCGCTGTATTCGTAATCGACAACGACTGGTGCCGAGAAATTACGCAGCAGCGAGGGCAATGGCGCCTTGCCACCGCGAGGCAGGTTGATGAAGCGGAAGGTCTGCTCGGCCTGCGTGAAATCGAGCACGCGCGTGCTCGCGCCTGCCTTGGGTTCCCCTTCGCGTTGCAGCGGCAGGTCATTGCCTTCCGCGTCGATCAGGCCGAGCGCGAACGGGATGTGGAACGGTTGCTTGTCCGGCATGCCAGCGCGCGTTTCGATGCCGACCTTCGGGCAGCGCTGCGACAACGTCAGCGTCAGCGTGCCGGAGGCGCCGTCCCACGCGGTCTTGACCGTGACCACGGGCGTGCCAGCCTGGCTGTACCAGAGGCCGAACTGCTTCAGGTCGCGGCCGTTCGCGTCAGCCATCGCCGCGCGGAAGTCGTCGCATGTCACCGCCTGGCCGTCATGACGCTGGAAGTACAGGTCCATCCCCTTGCGGAAGCCGTCACGGCCAAGCAGAGTCTGGTACATCCGCACGACTTCGGCGCCTTTCTCGTAGACCGTGACCGTGTAGAAGTTGTTGATTTCCTCGTAGCTGTCCGGGCGCACCGGGTGGGCCATCGGACCCGCATCCTCGGGGAACTGCACCTGGCGCAGCACGCGCACATCCTCGATGCGCTTGACCGCGCGGCCCGATTCCGAGCCCATCATGTCGGCCGAGAATTCCTGGTCGCGGAACACGGTCAGGCCTTCCTTGAGCGACAACTGGAACCAGTCGCGGCAGGTCACGCGGTTGCCGGTCCAGTTATGGAAGTACTCGTGGGCCACCACCGATTCGATATTGGCGAAGTCGACATCCGTCGCGGTCTGGGCGTTGGCCAGCACATACTTGGTGTTGAAGATGTTCAGGCCCTTGTTTTCCATCGCCCCCATGTTGAAGTCGCCCACGGCGACGATCATGAAACGGTCGAGGTCAAGTTCCAGGCCGAAGCGCTGCTCGTCCCAGCGGATCGCGTGAACCAGCGAGTCCATCGCGTGACGCGTCTTGTCCAGGTCCTGCGGCTCGACCCAGACTTGCAGCAGCTTTTGCTTGCCCGATGCCGAAACGATGGTTTGCTCGATGCGCTCGAGCTTGCCGGCCACGAGCGCGAACAGGTATGACGGCTTGCGGAACGGGTCTTCCCAGACGGCTTCGTGTTTGCCATCCGGCAGATCGCGTTGCGAGAGCAGGTTGCCGTTCGAAAGCAGTACCGGGCTTGCGGCGCGATCGGCGCGCAGCGTAACGCGGTAGGTCGTCATCACATCCGGGCGATCCAGGAAATACGTGATGCGGCGAAAGCCCTCGGCTTCGCACTGGGTGAAGAAGTTGCCGTTGGAGACGTACAGGCCGGACAGCGTGGTATTGGCGGCGGGATTGCAGGCCGTGGTGATTTCCAGCGTGCCAGTTCCCGGCAGGCCAGTCAGGGTCAGCGAGTCGCCGTCCTGCTTGACGCCGGAGAACGGCTGGCCATCGAGGCGCACGCCAACCAGTTCCAGCTCCTCGCCGGCCAGAACCAGCGGCGCGTCGGCCGTGCCGGTGCGCTGGATCTTCAGCGTGCTGGTGACGACGGTACGCTGCGGATCGAGGTCGAGCACGAGATCCACGTGGTCGATGGCGAAAGCGGGCGGAGTATAGTCCTTGCGATAGACGGTGACGGGCGTATCGGTGCGCAGCATGGGGAATCCTGTCTTCGGAGTGACCGGGGGGGGCGGGCGGCGTGCTGAAGATTGCGACGGCCCTCGAAGCCCTCATTGTAGCCAAGGGGTTCGGGCAATGCGGGATGCCAGATGCGGCGTGGGAATTCAAAAGGGCTGTTCCTGTCTGAGGAAATGCAACCAAATCAGGAAGAACGAGGTATCAGGGAATGCGTGCATCAGGGAAAGCAGTGACGAAGTGGGGAAGACGAGGCGCCTTTTGGGCGCTGATGGCGCTGGGCTCGCTCTGGCTGGCGGGATGCGCCACCACGGTGACCACCGAGGTCACCGCGTTCCGGCAGGCCGGATGGCAGAACGATGCGCCGCGTACCTACGCGTTCGAGCACACGTCGCAGCAGGAAGAGCAACTTGAGCGCCAGACCTTCGAGCAGTGGCTGGCAGACACCTTGTCCGGACTCGGCTTCGAGCAGCGCCCGGCGGGCCAGGCACGCTATCTGGTGACGATGGACTACGACGCCGCGCCCGGGATTGCCCAGGTGGCGGAGACCGTCTACCCCGACCCCTGGTACGGACCTTGGGGGCCGTACTGGGGCCCTTATGGCGGGTATCGACCCTATGGCCCCTGGGGATGGGGCCCCGGCTACTGGCCGCCCCAGACCGTGATACGCGACGTGCCCGTGACCTATTCGAACGTGCGCGTCTATTTCAAGGATGCAGCCAGCGGCAAGCGCGTCTACCAGGTCACTGCCACCAATACGACCGAGAGTGGTAATCCGGCGGCGGTGATGCCCTACATGATCCGCAGCGCGTTTGCGGACTTCCCGGCCGAGAGCGGGCGGCCGCGTCGCGTGACGCTGGAGGTCGACAAGGACAAGAAGTAGCACGGCGCCGCGCAATATCCTTTCGCCGGCGGGGGCGAAAGGTATTGGCTACCGTACGGTAAAAGGAGTTTTGCGTCCGGTGGCGGCAAAATCTTCCAATCGGGCGTGCCAAAGCCCTGCCGCCGCGTGGCGGCTGGGCTAGAATGGCTCCTCGATTTTTTCCCGCCTTTACCCGGACGAGCAGAGAATGAGCAGCAAGACCACCGGTGATGCACCGCAACATGCCCCCAATAGTCCCGAAGCGCAACTGCGCCTGGCTGCGCTGGAATACCACCGCAGCCCGACCAAGGGCAAGATCCAGGTAACGGCCACCAAGGCCCTGTCCAATCAGCGTGACCTGTCGCTGGCCTACTCCCCGGGCGTGGCCTACGCCTGCGAAGAAATCCACAAGGACCCCGCGATGGCCGCCGAGTACACCTCGCGCGCCAACCTCGTGGCCGTGGTGACCAACGGTACCGCCGTGTTGGGCTTGGGCGACATCGGTCCGCTGGCCGGCAAGCCCGTGATGGAAGGCAAGGGCTGCCTGTTCAAGAAATTCGCCGGCATCGACGTGTTCGACATCGAACTCGATGCACGCGACCCGGACAAGATCGTCGAGATCGTAGCGGCGCTGGAGCCGACGCTTGGTGGCGTGAACCTCGAAGACATCAAGGCTCCCGAGTGCTTCTACATCGAGCAGAAGCTGCGCGAGCGCATGAACATCCCCGTCTTCCACGACGATCAGCACGGCACGGCGATCATCTCGACCGCGGCGCTGCTGAACGGCCTGAAGGTGGTAGGCAAGGACATCGCGAAGGTCAAGCTGGCCGTCTCGGGCGCGGGCGCCGCCGCAATCGCGTGCCTGGATACGATGGTCAGCCTGGGCGTGAACCGCGAGAACATCTACGTGGTCGACTCGAAGGGCGTGATCTTCCAGGGCCGCGACGCGAACATGGAGGCCAACAAGGCTCGCTACGCGCAGGACACGTCGGCCCGCACGCTGGCCGACATCGTCAAGGATGCGGACGTGTTCCTGGGTTGCTCGACCGCGGGCGTGCTGACCGGTGACATGGTCAAGACCATGGCCGACCGTCCGATCATCCTGGCGCTGGCCAACCCGGAGCCGGAAATCCGCCCGGAAGTGGCCAAGGCCGCGCGTCCGGACTGCATCATCGCCACGGGCCGTTCGGACTATCCGAACCAGGTCAACAACGTGCTCTGCTTCCCGTACATCTTCCGCGGCGCGCTCGATTGCGGCGCCACGAAGATCACCGAAGCGATGAAGCTGGCCTGCGTGAAGGCGATCGCCGAGCTGGCCGAAGCCGAACTGAACGATGCCGTGGCCGCAGCCTACGGTGGTCGTGAACTGAAGTTCGGCCCGGACTACATCATCCCGACGCCGTTCGACCAGCGCCTGATCGAGAAGATTGCACCGGCCGTTGCCAAGGCCGCCGAGGAATCCGGCGTGGCCACGCGCCCGATCAAGGACCTTGAAGCCTACCGCCAGCAACTGACCAGCTACGTGTACCACACCGGCATGATCATGAAGCCGGTGTTCACGGCCGCCAAGGCCGCGCCGAAACGCGTCGCCTACGCCGAAGGTGAAGAAGAGCGTGTGCTGCGTGCGGTGCAGGGCGTGGTGGACGAAGGTCTGGCCCGTCCGATCCTGATCGGTCGCCCGCACGTGATCCAGATGCGTATCGACAAGGCGGGCCTGCGTCTGCGCCCGGGCGTCGATTTCGAACTGATCAACCCCGAGGATGATCCGCGTTATCGCGCCTATCACGAGGAGTACCACGCGCTGCGCGGTCGCGACGGCGTGACGCCGGACATGGCCAAGGTGGCGCTGCGTCGTTCGAATACGCTGATCGGCACGATGCTGATGCACATGGGTGATGCCGATGCACTGTTGTGCGGCACGGTGGGCCGGTTCGAGGCGCATCTGGAACACGTGCGCGACGTGATCGGCCTGGCGCCGGGCGCCAAGGTGTTCGCGGCCATGAACGCGCTGATGCTCGAAAAGTACACGCTGTTCATCACGGATACGTTCGTCAACGATGATCCGAGCGCCGAGGAACTGGCTGCCATCACGCAGCTTGCAGCCGAGGAAATCGCACGCTTCGGCCTGCACCCGAAGGTTGCGATGATGTCGCACTCGATGTTCGGTTCGTCGAACCGCCCGTCGGCGCGCAAGATGCGCGACGCGGCCGAGATCCTGGCCCGCGTGGCACCGCAGCTCGAAGTGGAAGGCGAGATGCAGGGCGATGCGGCACTGGTCGAAGACGTGCGCCGTCATTTCCTGCCGGGCACCAAGCTGGCCGGCAGCGCCAATCTGCTGGTGATGCCGACGCTGGACGCCGCCAACATCGCGTTCAATCTGCTCAAGATCACGGGCGGCCAGGGCGTGACGGTGGGTCCGATCCTGCTGGGCGCAGCCAAGCCGGTGCACATCCTGAATCCGCAGGCGACCACGCGCCGTATCGTCAACATGACGGCCGTGGCCGTGGCGGAGTGCAACGCCACCCGCTGATGTTCACGATCTGAATATCTGCCGGAAGCAAAAAGAAACAGGGCCGCGAAAGCGGCCCTGTTTCATTGTCGGTGCGCTGGCACGTCTGCCGGAGTGTCAGCGCGTCGGCGGGTCAGTACGCACGGGTCGTGCCCTGTCTTGCCTACTACTCTCTACTGCAGCACGTTGTACTGCTCCCGCATCACCACGATGATCGAACGGGCCGCGGCCATCTGCTGTGCCAGATCGGTGAAGGTCTCCTGGCGAAAATCCACCTCGGCGCTCCAGTTGCAACCCGTATGGTCCGGCTGATGCACGCGCATTGCGTGCAACTCAACCTCGCCGCACTCCGGATTGTTGTCCAGGCACTGGCTCAGGATGGCCATCAGTTCCGACCGGGATTTCACATAGCGCCGCATGCGTCACCTCATTCGTTCCTGTTTACGTGGCCCAGCACAGAGGCCGGGAAACTAATCTAGGCAGCGGACGAAGGGCTTGCCAATTGAATCCGCCTATGGAGCAGTGGCTTCCCATCCTGCTTTGATTGCGCCTTGTTGCAATGCGGCGCAGCATTGTGACGCCTGTGTCATGGGGGCACGCAACAAAAAAGCCCGCCGGAGGCGGGCTTTACAACCAACGATCCGGCGGAATTTTCCGGGATCAGAAGCGGTGGCGAACGCCGACGCCGAAGGTGTCGCCGTGCTCGACGCCCGACACCTTGTCGTAGTAGTAGGCACCGTAGACGTCGGTGCGCTTCGACAGGTTGTAGTCGTAGGCGACGGCGAACGTATTGCGCTTGATGCCAGCAACTTCGTTCAGCACGCGGCCGTAGGTGTACGACGCCAGGATATTGCCTGCGCCAACCGGCACCGCGACGCCGGCCTGGCCGTCGATGTGCTTGATGTCGCCGCCATTGGTGCTCGTGTTGAAGTTGGTCTTGATGTACTGGCCTTGCAGGAAGGCCTTGACGATCTTGAAGTCGTACGTCACGCCAGCCTGGACGGCGGACTGCTTGTCGAGGCCCGCGAGATTGGCATTCTGCGGGTCAAACGGAGCAACGTCGAACTTGACCTGCTGGAATGCCAGCGTCGCCGCGAAGTTGCCGGAGAAGTAGGTCAGGTTGCCGCCCCACTTGTTCTTGCCGTTGTTACCGGGCGATTCGCCAAAGCCGTAGATGAAGTTCGCGGTCAGGCCACCGAAGTTCGGCGTCGAGTACAGCAGCGAGTTGTTCCAGCCCGAATCGCCCAGGATGCCCGGATCGGACACGCCGCCAACGTTTTGAGGCGTCGGGAAGTACGTGTGGAAGATCATCGGGCTGAACGTGTACGAGTCGACCAGCGGGTTGAACAGGATCGTCGACACGAAGTACGGCGTCGTGTTGCGGCCGATCTTCAGCGTGCCGTAGGTTTCGTTCGTCAGGCCGACGAAGGCATTGCGGCTGAACATCGAGTCGCCGGTGAAGCGGCCCATGCTACCGGTGTCGGGGCGGAAGAAGCCGTTCAGGTCGAAGATGGCCTTCGTGCCCATGCCCAGGTCCTCGGTACCCTTGATGCCCCAGTACGAGGTTTGCATGCCACCCGAGTTGACTACGTAGGCGCGGTCGCCCGAGCCCGGATTCTTGACGCCTCCGATGAAAGCATCGGCCATGCCGTACAGCGTCACGCTGGACTGGGCCATGGCCGCGCCGGAGAAAAGGGTGGCTGCGATCGCCGCCAGCTTGAGAGCCGGCTTGTACTGCTTCTTCATGTTTAAGACCTCCGTGGTTGTAATGCTGCTCAGAACGCTTGCCTGTGTGCTGGAACCTGCTGGGTTCTCTCTAGTTCCGTGCCTGGGCGGCGCGCTGGAATCGGCGCCGCCTGGCACGTTCTTGTCTCACAGTGATGCTCGATCTGCTGCTGAACGCTCCTGATTTCTCTCTCTTTTTTCGATGTGCTTTTTTTGGTCAGGCGGATACTAAGTCGTTCAGACGGAACTGCGCAATCCGATGAATCTGGTTGATGCAAGTTTGCAACTCGACCTCCGGGGCGTTTTCCAGGCGCCTTGCAAAAGCGTCGATGATGCCGTGCCGGTCATAGCCGCGGACCGCGAGGATGAACGGGAAGCCGAACTTCCGGTTGTAGGCTTCGTTCAGTCCCTGCAGGCGCTGGAATTCCTCGGGCGTGCACTGATCGAGTCCGGCGCCAGCCTGCTCGCGCGTGGATTCCGCCGTCAGTTCGCCGCGCACCGCGGCCTTGCCCGCCAGTTCCGGGTGAGCGCGCACGAGCTTGAGTTGCGCTTCCTGGCCCGCGGCATCCACGGCGCCGCGCAGGGCCGACGCCAGTTCCGCCGTATTGGCGAAGGGGCGCTTGCGCGCCGCCGTTTCGGCGAACCAGGGGGAGTGTTCGTAGATGCCGCCGAGGACCGCGATGAATTCGGCCTCGGGCATCGTGTTGAGTTGGGCGATCGTGTAGGTGGTCTGGCTCATGCGTGGCTCCGATAGGGGTGGGTTTCAATCCAGTGGCGGGCGATATCGACACGCCTGCAGATCCACACCTTGTCGTGAGACTGCACGTAATCCAGGAATCGCTGCAGCGCGCGGAAACGTCCCGGGCGGCCCAGCAAGCGGCAATGCATGCCGATCGACAGCATCTTCGGGCGGTCCTGGCCCTGCGGATCGCCTTCGGCGTAGAGCACGTCGAAGGCATCCTTCAGATACTGGAAGAACTGCTCGCCCGTGTTGAAGCCCTGGGGCGTGGCGAAGCGCATGTCGTTGGTGTCGAGTGTGTACGGCACCACCAGATGGGGCTTCTTCTGGCCACCCGTGATTTCCACATCGGTCCAGAAGGGCAGGTCGTCGCCGTAGTAGTCGGCGTCATAGAGCAGCCCGCCGTGCTCGACCACCAGCCGGCGCGTGTTGGGGCTGTCGCGGCCGGTGTACCAGCCCAGCGGCATCTCGCCGGTCAGCTCCTTGATGATCTCCATGCCGATGCGCATGTGCTCGCGCTCGATGGCTTCGTCGATGCCCTGGTAGTGAATCCAGCGGTAGCCGTGGCAGGCGATCTCGTGACCGAGTTCGACGAACGCGCGGGTCAGTTCCGGATGGCGCTGCAGCGCCATCGACACGCCGAAGACCGTCAGCGGCAGCTTGCGTTGCTCGAACTCGCGCAGCAGGCGCCAGACGCCGGCGCGCGAGCCGTATTCGTAGATGCCCTCCATGCTCATGTGTCGCGCCGGATAGGCGGCGGCACCAACGATCTCGGACAGGAACTGCTCGGATGCCGCGTCGCCGTGCAGCACGCAGTTCTCACCGCCTTCCTCGTAATTGAGCACGAACTGCAGCGCGATGCGCGCGCCGCCCGGCCAGCGGGCGTGCGGTGGCTGCGCGCCGTAGCCAATGAGATCGCGTGGATAGTTATCGTGTGTCATCTCTTTATTTCTGCTTCAGGAGAAACTGCCCGCCCCGCGGGAGCCATGCATCGAAGCGACCGGACTTACGCAAGGCGTATGCCAGAAACGCTCCCGTAGGGCTTGACAATCTGACATCGATCGGTATCGATTGTCGGTGTCAGATTGTCGCTATTGATTGTTGTAGTTGAATTGTTCGGAATCACTCCGTGCCGTGCGAGTTCGCGGCGGCATTGCGCATGGCTTCCTCGGCCGACTGGATACCGTTGAAGAACAGGTTCAGCGCCACGGCGACGATGGTGCCCAGCACGATGCCGCTGTGGGTGAACGGGTCGGTCCACTTGGGCAGGTACTGGAACAGCGTCGGCGACAGCGTCGGGATCATGCCGAAGCCGATCGAGATCGCAACGATGAAGAGATTGTGGCGGTTGCGATTGAAATCACACGAACCGAGGATGCGGATGCCGGTGGCGGCCACCATGCCGAACATCACGATACCTGCGCCACCCAGCACGAACTGCGGCACCGAGGCCACCACGTGGGCCATCTTCGGGAACAGGCCGAACGCGATCAGGATCAAGCCACCCGCCGCGGCGACGTAGCGCGAGCGCACGCCGGTCACCGTGACCAGGCCAACGTTCTGCGAGAACGACGTGTACGGGAAGGTGTTGAAGATACCGCCGATCACGGTGCCCAGGCCGTCTGCGCGCAGGCCGGCGGTCAGGTCGTCACGGCTGAGCTTGCGGCCGGTGATGTCGGACAGGGCCAGGAACATGCCAGTCGACTCTACCAGCGTGATCAGCATCACGATGCACATCGAGAGGATGGCGGTGAGTTCGAACTTCGGGATGCCGAAATGCAGTGGGGTGATCACGGCGACGTAGCTGGCTTCGTTGAGGCCTTCGAACGAGACCTTGCCCAATGCCATCGCCACCAGCGTGCCGATGATGATGCCGAGCAGCACCGCGCAGTTGGCCACCAGGCCACGACCGTATTTGCTCAGCAGCAGGATGACGGCGAGCACCAGGCCCGCGATGGCCAGGTTGCTGAGGTCACCGTAAGCGAGGTTGGGCACTTCCTTTGCCACGCCGTCGATCACGGCGCGCGTGGTCGGCTGCCCGCCACCGGCCCAGTTGATACCCACCCGCATCAGCGACACGCCAATCAGCGTGATCACCGTGCCGGTTACCACGGGCGGGAACAGTCCCAGCATCCGGCCCATCATCGGCGCGATCAATATGCCGAAGATACCGGACGCGATTACCGCGCCGTAGATGCCGAGCAGCCCGACGTTGGGATCGTTGCCGATGGCGATCATCGGCGCCACCGACGCGAACGTGACACCCATCATCACCGGCATGCGGATGCCGAATTTCCAGAAGCCGAAGGCCTGGATCAGCGTGGCCAGGCCAGCCGCGAACAGGTCGGCGTTGATCAGGAACGCGAGTTGATCCTTGGGAAGCTTGAGCGCACCGCCGACGATCAGCGGAACCGCAACCGTGCCGGCATACATCACCAGCACGTGCTGCAGGCCCAGGGCAAGCAATCGCCCGGAGGGCAACCGCTCGTTTGTGAGATCCGTGGGGACCGTGGTGCTTGCGGAATTCATGGGTGTGTCTCCTCTCCTTTGGATTTGGATGGGAACGCGCGCCGGGTTTTTTTCCTGGCCATTCGCCGGTGTCTCTTTTTGGTGGACTTCCGTCGATGACTCTTGTCCGGTCTCGTGCCTGGCCTCTAGTTGGGCGTCTTTCGGCAGATGAGACCGCTGGTTCTAGATCGGCAACAGGGGGTGGCTGTTGCCCGGCGGCGGGAACATTGCGCTAGGTGGAGCGGCCCAGCACACTGCGAAGATCGAAGTTGCCGGGCTCATCCGGCTGAACGCGTTCCGCGCAGGCGCCAAGGTGGTGCGCCATGCGCGTCTGGGCCAGGGCGGCGTCGCCCTGTTCCAGTGCATCGAGGATTTCGTCGTGCTCGTCGAACGAGCAGGCGTTGTGGCCCGGCGACTCCACGCTGGCAATCATCAGCGTGGTGCGCGACACCAGTCGGCGCATCATCGTCACGAGCAACTGGTTGCCGGACAGTTCGGCCAGCGCGGTGTGGAACTCGGCCGAGAGGCGGATCCAGCGTGGGCGCTCGTGCGTCAGGAAGGCCTGGCGCTCGTCATTGACCATCTTGCGCAGCGGGGCGATCACGGTGCGCACGTTGGGCAGGGAGGCGAGCTTATCGAGCACGGCGCGCTCCAGCATCTGGCGCAGTTCGAACATGTCGTGCGCCTCGTCCGTGGACGGGCTGGCGATGAACGCGCCGCGATTCGGCTCCAGATCGACCATGCCGTCGGCGGCCAGGCGCGACAGCACCTTGCGTACCGTATGACGGGCCGTGGCATAGATCTCGCAAAGCGAATGCTCGGTCAGCTTGGTCCGGGGAGGCAGCCGGTGCTCCATGATCGCGTCATAGATCTCGTGATACATGCGCTCCTCGACGGAGCCCTTGCGGGCCGGTTTGTTGTCGGTGAGCGCCGGCAGGGCGTCGGCCGCGGCAATAAGCTTGAGATTCTTGGACATCCTGGTCACTCGTAATGCAAGGTGGCGATGGTCGGCGATCGTAGCGAGTGGTTATCAAACCGACATCACGCGCCTTGATACCGATCATGCGGCCGTGCAGATCTAAAAATTGTTGACAATTATTTGGATATGCAAGCACCATTGTCAACAAAACCGCCTCAGGTTTTCGACAACTACGGGTATATACCGAGTTGTCATCAGGATGGCGCGGGCGCATTGTCGCCTCGCACCAATCCAGCGCCGGGATGCGTTGAAACACGTACCGAGCGGGCACCATTCCTCAAAATGGTGCTAGTGAAGGCAGCGGCGCCCCTCACAACCCACACCCCAAAGGAAGAACAGGATGGGACGCTTGACCACTCACGTTCTCGACACGGCAGCCGGGACGCCTGGCGCCGCAATGTCGATCACTCTCCATAAAATTGTCGACAATCGTCGTGAGACCCTGAAGAAGGTCACGACGAATCACGATGGCCGTTGCGACCAGCCGCTGCTGGAAGGCGCCGACCTCGTAGCGGGCGTCTACGAACTCGAGTTCGGCGCCGGCGACTATTTCCGTGCCCAGGGCGTCAAACTGCCCGAACCGGCATTCCTGGATGTGGTGACGCTGCGCTTCGGCATTGCCGATACCGCCGCGCACTACCACGTGCCGCTGCTGGTGTCGCCGTGGTCGTACTCGACCTACCGCGGCAGCTGATCAAGGCGGACGGGAATAAAGGAGACAAGTCATGGAAGGCTATATTCTCGACTGGGCCAATTTGCTCTTGCGTTGGCTCCACGTGATCACGGCGATTGCCTGGATCGGTTCGTCGTTCTACTTCGTCTGGCTGGACAACAGCCTGACGCGCCCCACGGCCAGCGACCTCAAGGACAAGGGTGTCGACGGTGAACTCTGGGCCGTGCACGGCGGTGGCTTCTACAACCCGCAGAAGTACCTGACCGCGCCGAAGAGCCTGCCGGAGAACCTGCACTGGTTCTACTGGGAGTCGTATTCGACGTGGATGAGCGGCTTTGCGCTGCTGGTGGTGCTGTATCTGTTCAACGCGAGCACGTTCCTGATCGACAAGAATGTGTACGACATGTCGCCCGGCGCCGCCGTTGGCTTTGCCGTGTCATACCTCGTGCTTGGCTGGGTGGTCTACGACTCGATCTGCCGTATCTTCGGCAAGAGCGACCGTACCGTAGGCATTCTGGTGGCGGTCTATGTGGCGGTCGCGGCGTTTGTGGCGTGCCATATCTTCTCTGGCCGCGCGGCATTCCTGCTGACCGGTGCAATGATCGCGACGATCATGAGTGCCAACGTGCTGTTCTGGATCATCCCGGGCCAGCGCAAGGTGGTGGCGTCGCTGAAGGCCGGCCAGCCGGTGGATCCGATCCACGGCAAGCGCGGCAAGCAGCGTAGCGTGCACAACACGTACTTCACGTTGCCGGTGCTGTTCGCAATGCTGTCGAACCACTACAGCATGACGTACGCGGCCAAGAACAACTGGCTCGTGCTGATCATGGTGATGCTGGCCGGCGTGCTGATTCGCCAGTTCTTCATCCTGAAGCACAAGGGCAAGATCAACTTCGCATGGCCGACCGCCGGCGTGGCCTGCCTGGGCGTAGTGGCATTCATGATCGCGCCGCAGCCGCGTCCGCAAGTTGCCAGCAATGCTGCCGGTGACGCCGCCAATGCCGTGAGCTTTGTGAAGGTTCAGGAAATCATCAACACGCGTTGCGTGCAGTGCCACGCCGAGCAGCCGAAGATGATGCCGACCGCTGCCAAGGGGATCAAGCTGGACTCCGCCGATGGCATCAAGGCGCACGCTCAGCTGATCTATCAACAGGCCGTGCAGCAGAAGGCAATGCCGCTGGGCAACGTCACGCAGATCACGGACGATGAACGCGCGCTGCTTGGCCAATGGTTCGAAGGCGGCGCGAAAACCACCAACTGATTTTTTGACCGAGCATCGGTGATCGACGGTCCGGAGGCTGTGCAGTCTGCAGCTGGCTGTTCCGGACCGGCGAGGGTTTGAGCGGGGCTTAGGCCCCGTTTTTTTATTTCTGGATCTGAATTGCTGCTCCCCACTCCCGCTGAGCGGACGAAGGGAGTCAGGATTCTCAGCCGCCGACGTTGAACAGCGCCAACAGACCCAGCACCAGGAAGATCGCAGCGGCGATCTTGTGCACCAGGGCGATTGGCATCTTATTGGCGAAACGGTCGCCCAGCAGGACGGCCGGGGCATTGGCGAGCATCATGCCGAACGTCGTGCCGGCCACCACTGCAATCACTTCGCCATGGAAGCGTGCGGCTAGCGCCACGGTGGCGATCTGCGTCTTGTCGCCCATCTCGGCGAAGAAGAACGCGATGATCGTGGTGCCCAGGATGCCGAGCGCACCCTTGACGGGTTTGGCTTCCTCGGCGTCGTCGAGCTTGTCCGGAATCAGCATCCAGCCGGCCATCGCAATGAACCCGAGGCCAAGAATCCAGCGCAGCAGGTCTACGCCGACCATGCCCGTGATCCAGCCGCCGAGCGCGCCGGCAAAGCCGTGATTGACCAGCGTTGCGATCAGGATGCCCAGAATGATGGGAATTGGCTTGCGGTAGCGCGCGGCCAGGACGAGCGACAGCAACTGCGTCTTGTCGCCCATTTCAGCGAGCGCGACGATGCCTGTGGAGACGAGGAACGATTCCATTTTTTGTCGTTTGAATAACCGGGCCGCAAATGCATCGCGAGATGCCAATGACGCACACCTTTCCCGGCCCGGCCAGAAAGGTGTGGTCATCGGTCTCGCCAGGCACTGGACACAAGGTCCTGGGCTGCGCACGCCATAACCGCCTGCCATGTCGGCATTTGGTCAAGTCTGTTGACGTACGCCCCTGTCTTCCGGGTGCCGCATTGCGCGGCGCGGTGAGATCAGGGCGGCTACTCCCCAATGGAAGGTCGCATTTTAGCGAGACTGGCGACCGAAGTCCACCCGTCTCGCTGTTTCTGTCAATTCAAGGGAATGTCGCTAACGCCGCCATTCCCGATGTGCTCAGACCGGAGTCGGAGCGTTTTCGCTGGTTTGGCGACCGCGGAAATCCGTCCAGCACAGCGCCTTGAAGTCGTAGAGCTTGCAGCGGTGGGCTGTATGGAAATACCAGCGCCACGAGAACTTCTCGATGATGATGCGACCCGGCAGTGCGTGCTCGAGCAGCGCCTGGGCGCGCTTGAGCTGGTACAGCGGGATGCTCATGTCCACGTGGTGGGCCGTGTGCTCCATGATGTGATGCAGGGCCGCGCCGATGCCGAAGTTGAAGCGCAGATGCACGGTCGTCGACACGAAAGGCTGGGCCTTCGCCCACATGGCCTTGGTGTCGTACCACGCCACGCTGGTATGCGTATGGTGGACGTACAGCACGAAGCCAACGGTGGCGTTCCAGATCAGGAAGGGCAGCACGAAGCCGGTGCCGACCAGCAGCAGCGGGGATTGCCCGGTGGCCACGGCCAGCCATACCAGCGCGCCGATCCAGACTGCGCCGAAAGCTCCCACGAGCGCGCAGTCCCACATGAAGATCGGGCGACGCGTCGCCATCTGGCGCTTGCTGGGGAAGAACAGCTTGAACCACCAGATCTCGATCAGGTAGTAAAGGCCGGCGCCAAGGCCGTTGCGGTAGATGCGCTCCAGAATCCGGCGGCTGCGCGGCAGCGCGCGGAATTCCTCGAGCGAGTAGGGCGCCCAGACGAAGTCGAAGCCCTTCAGGTTCGTGTAACCATGATGGACGACGTTATGGCCGACTTCCCAGAGGCTGTAAGGCGTGAGCGACGGCAGGAACGTGAGCCGGCCCAGCCACTTGTTCAGGCCACGACGGTCGGTCAGGCTCTGGTGGCAGGCATCGTGCCCAATGATGAACAGGCGCGCGATGATCAGTCCGGCCAGCACGCCGAGCCCAACCTTGGCCCACCAGGGTGATGCCAGGACCACACCGGCCAGTACGGCAGCGAACAGCGCGTAATCGAACGCGAACAGAAGCAGCGCGCGCGCGGTGCTGCGGCCGCCGAGGGGAATCAGCCAGCTGCGGATCGTCTTGCGATTCGGAAATGGGGCCTCGAAGGCGATTGGCTCCGGCAGGGGAATGTTCTTGGCCGGGCGTTTGGGGCGGTTCGTGCCGTGATTCGGCGCTTGCGAGATCGCGTCGGCGTCGGCCGGCGAGAGGGTGTCAGATGGGGCAGTCATCAAAGGTCTGGCGAGTCGGTATGCATGTGCGTCTGCCCGGATGGGCGGACTTTATATGCGTGACAGGCTAGAAGGCTTTGATGACCGTTGTGTTGATTATGGTCAATGCTCCGCGAGGGCGGATTCGCATTGAGACCAAAAAAGCACATCGACGGACCATGTTTGGGTGGAATCGGCCGATCCACACAAACATGCCCCGCCTAAGTCCGATCAGGCGGCGACCGGGCTAGTGGCTTCGCCCATGATGTAGACGTTCTCGATGACCCGGTCGTCGCCAAGCATCGCGAACGCGAACAACTGCTCTTCAAGCGTTTCCGAGCGGCTGCTGCGGCGGGAAATCAGCGGGGTGGCGTCCGGGTCCAGCACGACGAAGTCGGCCTCGCAGCCCACTTCGAAGCTGCCGATCCGGTCCTGCCAGCCGAGCGCCTCCGCAGCGGCGCGCGTGGCCAGGTAGAACATGCGTAGTGCCGTCAGGTGGTAGCCGCCCATCCGCGCCACCTTGTGCGCCGCGTTCATGGTGCGGAACATCGAGAACGACGTGCCGCCGCCAACGTCCGTCGCCAGCGTGACGTTCAGGCGATTCGCATCCGACTGGTGGAAGTCGTAGAAGCCGCTGCCCAGGAACAGGTTCGACGTGGGGCAGTGAGCCACGGCCGCGCCGCTGTCGGCCAGACGGCGGCGGTCATCCTCGTCGAGGTAGATCGCGTGGCCGTAGAACGCGCCCGGGCGCAGGAGCTTGTAGCGGTCGTACACGTCCAGGTAGCTGCGCGCATCGGGGAACAGCTCGGCCACCCATTTCACCTCGTCGCGGTTTTCCGCCACGTGGGTCTGGATGAAGACGTCGCTGTGGGCCTTCGCCAACTCGCCGCAGGCTTCCAATTGAGCCTCGGTGGAAGTCGGTGCGAAACGCGGCGTGATCGCGTAGGCCAGGCGATCGACGTTGTGCCATTTCGAGATCAGGTCGGCCGATTCACGCGCGCCGCTCTCGGCTGTATCGCGCAGGAAGTCCGGGCAGTTGCGATCCATCAGCACCTTGCCGGTGATCATCCGCATGTGGCGTTGCTGGCTGGCGGCGAACAGTGCGTCGGCCGATGCCGCGTGCACGGTGCTCCAGACCATTGCGGTGGTCGTGCCGTTGCGCAGCAGTTCGTCGGTGAAGAAATCGGCGACGGCCCGTGCATAGGCGGGGTCGCTGAAGCGGCGCTCCTCGGGGAACGTGTAGGTGTCCAGCCAGTGCAGCAGGCCCGGCGACGGCGACGCGATGATGTCGGTCTGCGGGTAGTGGATGTGCGTGTCGATGAACCCGGGCACGATCAGCTTGCCGCGATGGTCGACGACTTCGGCGCCTTGCGGGATATCGCGTGACAGGTCCGCGTAATTGCCGACTGCGGCGATGCGGCCGGCCTTCACGATCATGAGGCCGTCTTCCCAATACTGATAGGCGTCGTCGTGAAACTGCGGGTCACGCAGGAAGTGCAGGATACGGCCGCGGATTGCGCGGGTCACGGCGTTGTCGGCGCCAGATGCAGGGGAAGTCGTCGTCATCTTCATGTCTTCGGGGCGGCCGGTGCCTCGCCCGTTCGGTATTGCAACGGGCGAAGCATCCAGCGTTCTTGGAATGCGCCCGGTCAGGTCGTGGTTGTCACGTTGGCCGTCGCGGGCGGGGATGCGGGCGTGGCCGACCAGAAGTGGTCGACTTCAGCCAGGAATTCGGCCTTCTGCACGTCCGGCAGGAAGGCCGCTTCAAAACTGTTGCGTGCGAGCTTGTGGGCATCGGCCGCATCGAGCGGGAGTGCGTCGAACGATGCCTCCCAGTTCGCATTCATATAGCCGCCAAAATAGGCGGGGTCGTCCGAATGGAGCGTCACGGCCACACCGGCGTCGAGCAGACGCTTCATCGGGTGATCGCGCAGGTCGGGGTGGACCATCAGCTTCTGGTTCGACAGCGGGCAAACGGTCAGCGCCACGCGTTCACGTGCCAGGCGCTGCACCAGCGCCTCGTCCTCGATCGCGCGCACGCCGTGGTCGATCCGCTCGACCTTGAGGATGTCCAGTGCATCGGTCACGTACTGCGGCGGGCCTTCCTCGCCAGCGTGCGCCACCAGATGCAGGCCGAGTTCCTTCGCGCGGGCAAACACGCGCGCGAACTTCTCGGGCGGGTTGCCGCGTTCCGAAGAATCCAGTCCCACGCCGACAAAGCGGTCGCGATAGGGCAGTGCCGCCTCCAGCGTGGCCAGCGCATCCTCCTCAGACAGGTGGCGCAGGAAGCAGAGGATCATGCTGCTCGAAAAATCGTACTCGGTGCGTGCCTGAGCCAGTGCGTCGGCGATGCCGTCGATCACCGTGCCCATCGGCACACCACGCGCGGTGTGGGTCTGCGGGTCGAAGAAGATCTCGGCATGGCGGACGTTGTCGGCGGCGGCGCGCTTGACGTAGTCCATCGTCATGTCGAAGAAATCTTCTTCGGTCAGCAGCACGCTGGCGCCGGCGTAGTAGATGTCCAGAAACGATTGCAGGTCCGTGAAGGCGTACGCGGCGCGTAGCGCTTCCACGTCCGGATAGGCCAGCTTGACGTTGTTGCGCTGGGCCAGCCTGAAGATGCGCTCGGGTTCGAGCGTGCCTTCGATATGCACGTGCAGTTCGGCCTTGGGGGTACGGCGGATCTTGTCCGCCAGCGCGGCATCGATGGTCATGGGGCCTCTTGTCTTATGGCGGCAGCCGGATCACGGCTGCCCAGTTACGGATGCACCGCCTCCCGCCGGCTGGCGGCCAGCGCGGCTGCGCGCTGGTCGCGGACCTGGAGCAGTTGGGCGACGATGGCTACCGCAATCATAGCCGGTGCCTTGTCCGTGATGCCGGAGACCCCCATGGGACATGTCATTTCCGGAAAGCGCGCGGCGTCGATGCCGTGCTCGGCCATCCGGTGTTCGAACTTCGCGCGCTTGGTCTTCGAGCCGATCAGGCCGAAGTAAGCGAAATCGGTGCGGCGGAAGATCCGCTCGCAGAGGGTCTGGTCGAGCGCATGGCTGTGCGTCATGACCAGGAAATAGCTGCCTGCCGGGGCCTGGTCGACCACGGCTTCTGCCGTATCGGTCGCTTCGGCCTCGACGTTCTCGGGCAGGCCGGCTGGGAAGAGTGTGTCGCGTTCGTCGACCCAGTGCACGCGGCAGGGCAGCGTGGCCAGCACTTTGACCAGCGCGTGGCCGACATGCCCTGCGCCAAACAGCACGATGTGCATGTCGTTCGGCACCAGCGTGTCGATCCAGCTGTCGTCGGCAAGCTGCACCGACGGCAACAGGTCGCGGCTGGCTTCCGTGCGAACCGCTCCGGTCACCGGTACATGCCGCGCGAGTGCCTTGCCGGTCGCGAAGGCCGATTCCACCGCGTCGAGCCAGGCCAGATCGTCATGGGTCAGTACTTCAAACGCCAGGCGCACGACGCCGCCGCAGCATTGACCCAATGCGGGCCCAAGCGGAATACGCTCGATGCGGCGCTGCTCCCCGTTTTCGCCCTTTGCGATCATCTCTCGGGCGATGTCCATGCCGCGCCACTCCAGGTGGCCGCCGCCGATCGTGCCAACAAGGTCGTCGGCCGTCACCAGCATGCGGATGCCCGCCTCGCGCGGCGCGGAACCCTTGACTTCGACGATGGTGACCATCGCCACGGGCACGCCGGCGCGCACCCAGCGGGTGGCGTCGGCGAAGCGGAACGGTTTGAGGGGGGCGTCCTGCATGATCGGTCCTGGTATTGCGTCAGGCGGAAACCACGGCGGCCTGCACGGCCTCCACGGCGTCGAGGATCGCTTCGCTGGTGGCGGGCGCGCGCAGCGGCGGGTTGACCTTGTAGTCGCCCACCGCAGCAATCGCATCGCGGATCGCGAAGAACACCGAGAACGGCAGCAGTAGCGGTGGCTCGCCAACGGCCTTCGAGCGATGGATGCTGTCCTCGACGTTTCGGTTCTGGAACAGCCGCACGTTGAACTCTTCAGGGCAGTCGTTGATCGTCGGAATCTTGTAGGTCGAGGGCGCGTGCGTCATCAGCTTGCCGTTCTGGTTCCACCACAGTTCCTCTGTGGTCAGCCAGCCCATGCCCTGGATGAACGCGCCTTCCACCTGGCCGATATCGATGGCCGGGTTCAGCGACTTGCCGGCGTCGTGCAATGCATCGGCACGCAGCAGCTTCCATTCGCCGGTGAGCGTATCGACCAGCACTTCCGAGCACGCTGCGCCGTAGGCGTAGTAATAGAACGGGCGGCCCTGCAGCGCCTTCTGGTCCCAGTGCAGCTTGGGCGTGGTGTAGAAACCATCGGACCACAGTTGCACGCGGGCCACGTAGGCTTCGCGGGCAAGATCACCGAACGACTGGCGCAGCTCGCCAGCCACCACGAGGTCGTCGCCGAAGCGCACGTCTTCGACGGGCACGCCGGCCTTGCGGGCGGCGAACGCGGCCAGCCGCTCGCGGATCTGGCGGGCGGCGTCCTGCGCGGCCTTGCCGTTCAGGTCGGCGCCGGTCGATGCGGCGGTTGCGGACGTGTTGGCTACCTTGCTGGTGTCCGTAGCGGTCACGCGCACACGTTCCATGCGGATGCCGAGTTCGTGCGCCACGACCATCGCCACCTTGGTGTTCAGGCCCTGGCCCATTTCCGTGCCACCGTGGTTCACGAGCACCGAACCGTCGTTGTAGACGTGCACGAGCGCGCCGGCCTGGTTGTAGTGGGCCACGTTGAACGAGATGCCGAACTTGACCGGCGTGATGGCGATCCCTTTCTTGAGGATCGGGCTGGTCTCGTTGAACGCGCGCGTGGCGGCGCGGCGGGCCTTGTATTCGCTCGACGCCACGAGTTCGTCGATCAGCTCGTGGATGACGTTGTCTTCGACGGTCTGGCCATACGGCGTGACGTTGTTGTCCGTCTTGCCGTAGAAGTTGGCGCGGCGCACGTCGAGCGAATCCTTGCCCACGTTGCGCGCGATGTTGTCGAGGATGTACTCCACGGCGAACGCGCCTTGCGGGCCACCGAAGCCGCGGAACGCGGTGTTGCTCTGCGTGTTGGTCTTGCCGCAGTAGCCGTCGATCTGCACGTTCGGCAGCCAGTAGGCATTGTCGAAGTGACAGATCGCGCGCGTCATGACCGGACCCGACAGGTCGGCCGAGAAGCCCGCGCGAGACACCATCTCCACGCGCACGCCTTCGATGCGGCCGGCGTCATCGTGGCCGACATCGAAGTCGAACACGAAGTCGTGACGCTTGCCGGTGATCATCATGTCGTCGTCGCGGTCCGGGCGCAGCTTGACCGGACACAGCAGCTTCCACGCGGCCAGCGACGCGCAGCAGGCGAACATGGCTGATTGCGATTCCTTGCCGCCGAAGCCACCGCCCATGCGGCGGCACTCCACCAGCACCTGATGCGCGTGCCAGCCGAGCATGTGGGCCACGTGATGCTGCATTTCGGTCGGGTGTTGCGTCGAACACCAGACGTGCATGCCGTCATTCTCGCGCGGCACAGCGTAGGCGATCTGGCCTTCCAGATAGAACTGCTCCTGACCGCCCAGGTGGATCTTGCCGGCGTCGCGGTGGATGGCCGCGTCGATGTGGCGGGCAGGTTCGCCGCGCTTCAGGTGCATCGGCGGCAGCACATAGCTGCCTGCGGCGTGCGCGGCCTCGGGCGACAGCACGGGGGGCAGGTCTTCGTACTCGATGTCGGCCAGACGGGCGGCGCGGCGTGCCGCGTCATGCGACGTCGCTACCACGATGAAGATCGGCTGACCGATGAACTGAACGACGTCTTTCACCAGGATCGGGTCGTCATGGATGATCGGGCCGCATTCGTTGGCGCCAGGAATGTCGTCGACGGTCAGCACCGACACTACGCCGGGCGCCTTGCGCACGCGTTCGAGACCGACCGACTTCAGGCGCGCATGGGCGCGCGCGCTCATGCCGAGCGCGGCGTGCAGCGTGCCGGCCAGCTCGGGAATGTCGTCGGTATAGGTGGCGGTGCCTGCCACGTGCAGGTGGGCCGATTCATGCGGGCGCGAGATGCCCACTTGCGGCGCCGATTCGGCGGCGACGCTGGCGTCGAGCAGGAAAGGTTCGGTTTGCTTGTTCATGCAGGCTCTCCTCAGGCGCTCACGGTTTCACCGGCGCCGATGGCGCGGACGTTGACCATGGCGGCGGGCAACGCGCTGTCGCGTGTCTCCAGCCAGAAGCGATAGAGCAGGTTGGCGGCGCCCCGGCTGCGATAGTCGGCAGTGGCGCGCATATCGGTCAGTGGCGTGTAGTCCTGGCCCAGCGCCGCCATGCCGGCGCGCGCGGTGGCCTCGTTCCAGGGTTTGCCGGTCAGCGCATCCTCTGCCAGCACGGCCCGCTTCGGGGTGGCGGCCATGCCGCCGAAGGCGATGCATGCCGCCGTGACTATGCCGTTCTCGACCGTGATGCCAAACGCGGCGCACACGGCGGAGATATCCTCGTCAAAGCGCTTGGACAGCTTGTACGTGCGGAAATGCTGCGGCCCTTGCACCGGCACGCGCAGTCCGGCGACGAATTCGCCTTCGACCATGGCCGTCTTCTGGTAGGCCAGGTACAGGTCCTCGAGCGGCATCACGCGGCGGACGTCGCCACGTTGCAGCACGACTTGCGTGCCCAGGGCAATCAGCGCCGGCATCGAGTCACCGATCGGCGAGCCGTTGGCAATGTTGCCGCCCAGCGTGCCGGCATTGCGGATCGGCAGGGAAGCAAAGCGCTTCCACAGTTCCTCGAGCTCCGGATGGGCGGTGTTCAGCGCGGCATAGGCTTTTTCCAGCGTCACGGCGGCGCCGATTTCGATGAAGCCGTCGTGCTCGGCGATCTGGTTCAGATCTTCCACCTGACCGACGTAGAGCAGGTTGCCCAGTTCGCGGAACTGCTTGGTTACCCACAGGCCGACGTCCGTGCTGCCGGCCAGGATGCGGATGTTCGGCTCGGCGGCCTTGATCGCGCCGAATTCGGCGGCCGTGCGCGGGGCGTAGAAATGCTGGCCGCGCGCGTTGTAGTGGAACGTCTCGCCGCGCTTCAGGTTGCGCAGCGTGTCGGCGATCTGGCGGGGGTCGATGCGGTCGGCCTGCGGCGCGGGCAGGGCCATCATGCGCTGGCCGGCGTCGATGATCGGGCGATAGCCGGTGCAGCGGCAAAGGTTGCCGGTCAGGGCGTCGCAGATGGTCTGGCGCGGGGGCGGCTCGCCACCCGGGGTGTGCTGCTGGTACAGCGCCCACAGCGACATCACGAAGCCGGGGGTGCAGAAACCGCATTGCGAACCGTGGCACTCGACCATGGCTTCCTGCACGGGGTGCAGCGCACCATCTGCCTGACGCAGGTCTTCGACCGTGATCAGGGCCTTGCCGTCGAGCGTGGGCAGGAACTGGATGCAGGCGTTGACGGCCTTGAACTCGACGTCGCCGCTGTCCTGCAACTCGCCGATCACGACGGTGCAGGCGCCGCAGTCGCCTTCGGCGCAGCCTTCCTTGGTACCGGTGCAGCGGACATCTTCGCGCAGGTACTGCAGCAGGGTGCGCGTCACGGGGGCGTCAGATACTTCCTGGACCTGGCCGCGGTGGTAGAAGCGGATGGTTTGCGTCTCCATGATCTTCTCTCTTTCGGGGATGGCGGAAACATAGCACTGGCCCTTTGACGCAATATTCGGCCCATGTGATATGCCCCATCAACGCGCGCATCCGGCGGCGGCCCGGCCGGAGCCGCGCCAGTCCACGGGCCGTCTGGCGGCGATCTACGGGTCTTCCCGTAGATCGTCCGGACGGTGTGCCGGATTTGACCGTTTCGGGGGTGGCTGTCTTACACTATGCGCCGTTCCCATCCCCCACGCCACCCACGCCAAGCCATATGGCGGGCTGGCACCTGCCATGCACGGACGCGACCATCTCGATACATATCTACTGCGGGTGCTTCACACACTGCTGACTGAGCAGAGCGTGACACGTACCGCCGTGCGCCTCGGCCAGTCGCAGCCCGCCATCAGCAACACGCTCAAGCGGCTGCGCGAGATCACCGGGGACGCCATTCTGGTGCGCGGCAAGAGCGGCATGGTGCCCACCGAGCGCGGCCGCGAACTGCTGCTGCTGGCCGAGCAGAGTCTGGCCGCGATGGATCGCATCGCCCGCCCCCCGCAGCAGTTCGATCCCGCCACCACCACGCGGACGTTCCACCTTGGGGCGCCCGACTATCTTGACGCGTTCTTCCTGCCGAATATCGTCGAGCGCGTGCGGCGGCTTGCGCCGGGCGCGAAGCTGTTCGTCCACCCGATGACGCAGTCGACCGACTTTCTGGATGCGCTGGAGCAGGGCCATCTCGATATCGTGGTCGGCAACTGGCTGTCGCCGCCCGAGCATCTGCATATCTCGCCGCTGTTCGATGACGAGGTCGTCTGTATGCTCGGCGCGCAGCACCCGCTGGCGCGTCACGGGCTGACGCTGCGCCACTACCTGGAAATGCCGCATCTGGCGCCGGCGCCGTATGCGTCGATGCAGCGCAGCATGATCGACCAGGCGCTGGCGGAGCAGGGCTACAAGCGGAATATTCAGGTCACGCTGCCGTACTTCGGGCTGGTGCCCTACGTGCTGATGAAGACGGACATGGTGTTCACCACGGGCCGGCAGTTTGCCGCGCATTACGCGCAGTACCTGCCGATCCGCATGGTGCCGTCACCGGTGCAGTTCCCGCGCATGCGCTTCTACCAGCTCTGGCACGAGCGTTGCCATGCGGCGCCGGACGTGATGTGGATGCGGCGGATGATTGCCGAGGTCGCGACGGATCTGCCACAGCTTCCACGGCTGGAGGCCACCGGGGCGGGCTGAGTCCGGCGCCCCCGTGGTTATGCCGGGACTTCCGCGCCGTCCCGGCTTCGGTTGCGTCGCCTGGTTACTTTGCCTTGTAGTCGGGGAAGAAGAGTTGTTCGCCCTCGACCTTGTAGCTGGCAATCGCGTCCTGGCCTTCCTTCGACGTGACCCATTCGACGAACTTCATCGCGTCGGCGTAGTTGATGCCGGGGTGCTTGGCCGGATTCACGGCGATCACGCCGTACGGATTGAACATCTGCGGGTCGCCCTGTAGCACGATGGCCAGGCCGGTCTTCGCTCGATAGGCGCCGTAGGTGGCCCGGTCGGACAGCGTGTAGCCCGGGAGCTGGGCGGCCATCGTCAGCACTTCGCCCATGCCGAGCCCGGCGCTGACGTACCACGGCTGGCCCTTGGGCTCGATGCCAGCCTTCTTCCAGTAGTCCTTCTCCATCACGTCGGTGCCGGAATTGTCGCCGCGCGAGATGAACTTGCTGCCGCTGCCAGCCAGCCTCTTGAATCCGGCGATGACGTCCTTCCCGCCCTTCAGGTTGGCCGGATCGTTCGCGGGGCCGACGACGATGAAGTCGTTGTACATCACGTCCCGACGGTTGACGCCATAGCCGGCCGCGACGAATTCGTCTTCCATCTTGCGTGCGTGCACCAGCAGCACGTCCACGTCGCCCATCTCGCCCATCTTCATGGCCTTGCCCGAGCCGACGGCGATCACCTTCATGTTGATGCCGGTTTTCTGCTCGAACTTCGGCAGCAGGTACTTGAGCAGCCCGGAATTCTCGGTGCTCGTGGTCGTGGCCATTTTCAGGTCGGCGGCATTCGCTGTGCCATATGCTGTGGAGAGCACAACGAATGCCAGCGCGGCCGTGATGGCGGGTGAGGTGCGAAGCCGGCGGATCGGGTGGGGAAGACGGCGATCAGACATGTGCAATTCCTTCTCTTATGTTTTTGGAAACACAATTGCCATAGCGACGATGCTTCATGGAGAATGCGCGAATCGTCGTGGAAACCGAGGCACACGATTGTCGATGAGCCTGTAGACCTCGTAAATATGCAAGGCGAAACATATGACCTTCCGCTTTGACCTGTTCCCGGTCATTGCCGCCGATGACAACCCCCGCGCCAACGGCAAGGTGTTCCAGCTACTCAAGGCCGTGCGTGAAACGGGGTCGCTCCATCGGGCGGCACAGGAAATCGGACTTTCCTATCGTCATGCCTGGGGTGTGATGCGCACTTGGGAGGAGATGCTCGGCCGCTCGATGCTCGACATGGAGCGCGGGCGTGGCGCATCGCTGACGCGCTTCGGCGAACGGTTGCTACGGGCCGAACTGCGACTGCGCGAGACGATCGATCCGGCCGTGCAGAAGGCCATGGCGGATTTCCTGACCGATCTCGATGAGGCCGCGCGGCCTCAGACCGTGCTGCATTTCTCCGGCAGCCACGACCCGGCCGTGGAAACGCTGGCCGCCGCGCTCAGGGAAACGCCGGCGCCACTGCAACTCGATACCGTGTTCTGCGGCAGCGTGGAAGGGCTGGTCTGCCTGCAGGAGCGGCAGTCGGAACTGGCTGGTTTTTATGTCTCGCCGATCCAGATCGCTGGTTCGGTGGCGCATGTGACACTGCGCAAGTGGCTGCGGCCGGCCACGGTGCGGCTGGTGCGGCTGGCGTGGCGCGAGCAGGGCCTGATCGTGGCGCCGGACATGGCGCGCGAGATCCGCGACCTGCGCGATCTGGCTCGCACCGGCGCGCGCTTTATCAACCGCCAGCGGAGTTCGGGCACGCGGATGCTGTTTGATCAATTGCTGGCCACGCAGGGGTTGTATCCAGACCAGATTTCCGGGTACGACGATCCCGAGTTCAGCAATGAGAAGGTCGCCGAAGCAGTGCATTCGGGCCGCGCGCAGGTCGCCTTCGGCCTGCGCATGAACGCTGAAGCGCACGGCCTGGCATTCGTCCCGCTAACCCGCGAGGCCTACTATCTGGCGCTGCGCAAGAACGACCAGACCGCGCCGTGGGTGACCGCGCTGCTGTCGCTGCTTGCCGACCCGGCCTTCGCGCGGCGCATCGAGCAACTTCCGGGATACACGGCGGCGGAACCGGCTGGCATCCTGACGCCGCAGCAGGCGTTGCCCTGGTACGGTCCCGACGGCAAGGAAGGGGCTTGAGCCGGGCCTGAGAGGCGCCTGGGCGCAGGCGTATTACACTCTTCGCAAGTCCGCAGCGACAAATAGCGATAAACCGCGACAAACGCGAGGAGTGCAATGCTGGAAACCGCCGCGCTGGCCGCAGGCATGTCCTGGGCCAGCGGCATTCGTCTCTATCTGGCCGTGCTGACGGCAGGTGTACTGGCCCGTCTGGGCTGGCTCGACCTGCCGCCAGGCCTGCACGTGCTCGAGTCCTGGTGGGTGATCGGCATTGCCGGCGCGATGGCTGCGGCCGAGTTCGTCGCGGACAAGGTGCCGGGCTTCGACACGGTCTGGGATGGCATCCAGACCTTCATCCGCATTCCCGCCGGGGCGATCCTGGCCGCCGCCGCATTCGGCCAGCTCGATCCCCAATGGATGGTGGCGGCCGGCCTGATCGGCGGCACGCTTGCCGGCACCGCCCACGCGACGAAAGCGGGCACGCGGGCATTGATCAATGTGTCGCCCGAACCATTTTCGAACTGGGTGGCCTCATTCACCGAAGACATCACCACGGCCGGCGGGCTGCTGCTGGCGTTCTTCCTGCCCGTGGTATTCCTGATCCTGCTGGTCCTGTTCCTGATCACTGCCGCATGGCTGCTGCCGAAGCTGTGGCGTGGCGTGCGGCGTCTGCACGCCGGGCTGCGCGGCAACGCTGACAACCAGCGCCCCTAGCGCCCCTAGCGTCCCTAGCGCACCGATACACCGATAGATAACCTGAACCGATCGCCGATGTCTGCCGAAACGACCGTCAAAGCTTCTCAGCCGCGTTTTTCCGCCTGGCGGCAAGCCTTGCGCATGGCCCGCCGGGACTGGCTGGCCGGGGAACTGACGCTGCTGTTGTTCGCGCTAGTGCTGGCCGTGGCGGCGCTGACCAGCGTGGGCTTTCTGGCGGACCGGATGCGTCTGGGCCTGGAGCGCGACGCGCGGCAGATGATCGCGGCCGATGTGCTGTTGATTTCCGACCAGCCATTCGACGCGGCCTTCGCCGAGCGGGCGCAGCGTGACGGACTCCGGGTGGCGCAGACCGTCACGTTCCCGAGCATGGCAACGGCGCGCGTGAGAGGCGCGCCCGAGCATGCCGAAGCACCGAGCCAGCTGGCGGCGCTGAAGGCGGTGACCGACGACTATCCGCTGCGCGGCCGGCTCAAGGTGGCCAGTGCCCCGGGCGGCGCCGAGACGGTGGCGGAGGGCATTCCCGCCCCGGGCAAGGTGTGGGTCGACGAAGCGCTGCTGATCGCGCTAGGCCTGCATGTTGGCGACAGCCTGCAACTCGGCAGCAAGACGTTTTATATCGACCGGATTCTCACGCAGGAACTCGATCGTGGCGCGGGCTTCATGAACTTCGCGCCGCGTGTGTTGTTGCCGCTGTCCGACCTTGATGCGACGAAGCTGATCGGCTGGGGCAGCCGTGTGACATACCGCTTGCTCGTTGCGGGCTCCGATGTGGCAGGCGAGGAGTATCGGAAGTGGGCAACCGACGAAATCCAGCGCCGGCATCTGCGCAATACGCGCGTGGAGTCTCTGGAATCGGGACAGCCGCAGATGCGTGCCACGCTTGATCGCGCCGAGCGCTTCCTGTCGCTGGTGGCGGTGCTGTCGGCGATGATCGCGGCAGTGGCCATCGCGATGTCCGCCCGCCGCTACATGCAGCGCCACACCGATGCCTGCGCGGTCTACAAGTGCCTGGGCCTGTCACGCCAGCAGATCCTGACCGCTTTCGCGATCGAATTCGCGCTGCTCGGCCTCGGTGGCGCGGTGGTGGGCGTGGTGCTGGGCTATCTGGCGCACTATGGATTGCTGATGTCGCTCGGTGGGCTGCTGCAGGTGTCGTTGCCGCATCCGTCGGCGGTGCCCGCGCTGATCGGCGTGGCCGCGGGGCTGGTACTGCTGGTGGGCTTTGCATTGCCGCCGCTGCTGGCGCTGACGCGTGTGGCGCCACTGCGTGTGCTGCGACGCGATATCGGCGTGCCTCCCGTGTCCGTCTGGGTGGCCTATGCGCTCGGGCTCGGTGCTTTCGTGGCGCTGCTGCTGGTGGCGGCGCGTGACCTGAAGCTCGGGGTGACCACGGCTGGTGGGTTTGTTGGCGCGGGTATCGCGTTTGCGGTGCTGGCGCTGGGTCTGTTGCTCCTGCTATCTCGTGTGATGCGTGGCCGCGCGCGTGGCAATGTCGGCTGGCGCTTCGCGCTGGCCGTGCTCGAACGCCGCCGTGGCGTCACTGTGCTGCAGACCGTCGCGCTTGCCGTCGGGCTGATGGCGCTGTTGTTGCTGGGTATGACGCGCAACGACCTGATCGATTCTTGGCGCAACGCCACGCCGGCCAATGCGCCGAATCGCTTCATCATCAATATCCAGCCGGATCAGCGCGATCCGCTGCAGGCGATGCTGGCAAAGGATGGCGTGGAAGATCTGCTCTATCCGATGGTGCGCGGCCGCCTGACGCAGATCGGCAGCCGGCCGGTCCAGGCCGAGAGCTACCCGGAGGGACGCGCGCGCAATCTGGTGGAGCGCGAGTTCAACCTGTCGTACATGGACCAGCTTCCCGAAGGCAATCAAGTCACCTCGGGCCGCTGGGACGAAGGTGGCGCGTCGGTGGAAGAGGGCATCGCCAAGACGCTACATATCCAGCTTGGCGACACGTTGCGGTTCGACGTGGCCGGACAGACCGTCGAGGCACCCGTCACGTCGCTGCGTAAGCTCGACTGGGGCTCGATGCGCGTGAATTTCTTCGTGATTCTGCCGACGGCCAAGATGCAGGGTCTGCCCGAGACCTACATCACCGCGTTCCATCTGCCGCCCGCCAAGGCCGCGCTTGGCAATCAGCTTGCCGCTGCATTCCCGAACATCACAGTGGTGAACACCGACTTGATCCTGCGGCAGATCCAGCAGGTTCTGGACCAGGTAATCGCCGCCGTGGAGTTTCTGTTCGTCTTCACGCTGCTGGCCGGCGTGACCGTGCTCTATGCGGCGCTATCCGGCGCGCGTGACGAGCGCAAGCGCGATGCCGGGCTACTCAAGGCGCTGGGTGCGTCGGCGGCGCTGGTACGACAGACCCAGTACGCGGAATTCCTCGTGGTCGGCGGACTGGCGGGGCTGCTGGCCAGCGTCGGCGCTATCGGGGTGGGTTGGGGCCTGTCGCAGTACGTGTTCGATTTCCCGTACCGATTCAACATCTGGATCGTACCGGTCGGCGTGGTTTCTGGCATGATCTGCGCTTTTGCGGGCGGCTGGCTCGGATTGCGCGAGGTATTGCGGCAACCGGCGCTGGCGACGCTGCGCGACGTCTGATTTCCCTGTATCGCCATGAGCACCGAATCCACCAACCCGCCCGACGGGCAGTCCAACCAGCCCGAGGAGCAGCGGGAACAGATTACCGCGTACGAACTGATCGGCGGCGAGGCGCGCGTGCGCGAACTGGTTGATCGTTTCTACGACCTGATGGACCTGGAGACGGAGTTCGCCGGCCTGCGCGCGCTGCATCCGCCCTCGCTGGAGGGTTCGCGCGACAAGCTGTTCTGGTTCCTGTGTGGTTGGCTGGGCGGGCCGAACTACTTTATCGAGCGCTTCGGCCATCCCCGTCTGCGCGCGCGCCATTTGCCGTTCGAGATTGGCACCAGCGAGCGTGACCAGTGGATGCGTTGCATGGCACTGGCGATGCAGGACGTGGGGCTGTCGGAAGATCTGCAGATGCGGCTGATGCAGGCGCTTTTCCAGACTGCGGACTGGATGCGCAATGTCCAGCGATAACCGGATGCCGGCGGCCGCGCAGGCCGTGCTCGATTTCTGGTTCGGCTTGCCAGGTGCGCCGGAATGGAACATTTCGCGGCGCGAATGGTTCACCAAGTGCGTGAGCTTCGATACCACGGTCCGGGCGCGCTTCCTGTCGTACTGGCAGGCCGCGCATGACGGAGCCGAGGACGACTGGTTCGTGACGCCGGAGGGCGCTTGCGCCCGGATCGTGCTACTCGACCAGTTCCCGCGCAATATGTTTCGCGGCGATCCACGCAGCTTCGCCACCGATGGCAAGGCACTCGCGGCGGCCCGCCGGATGCTGGACCTCGGTTGGGGCCGCCAGTTGCCCACGCCGTGGCACCGCATGTTCTGCTACTTGCCGTTCGAGCATGCGGAATCGCTGGATGCGCAGGACATCGCGGTGCGGGAAATGATGGCCCTGCGCGACGACAGTGGCGGGAAAGTCGATGTGGTGGAGTGGGCCGAGAAGCATCGCGACGTCATCGCGCGCTTCGGCCGCTTCCCGCACCGCAACGCCGTGCTGGGCCGGGTGAATTCGGATGCGGAAGCCGCGTATCTGAAACAGCCGGGCTCGTCATTCTGAGCATCGACGCGTAGGTGCGGTTCTCGCCGCACGCCCGGGGGAGGCCTCGGACGCTATGCTTATAATCGCAACTCTGCCGATACAAAGTCGTTCCAACGCCCATGGAAGCCAAACCGCAAGCCGGTCCCCGTCGTACCCGGGATCGCATTCTCGACGTCTCGCTGCGCCTGTTCAATGAACTTGGCGAGCCCAACGTCACCACGACGACGATTGCGGAAGCCATGGAAATCAGTCCTGGCAATCTCTACTACCACTTCCGCAACAAGGACGACATCATCAATTCCATCTTCGTGCGCTTCGAGCAGGAGATGGAGCGTCGCCTCAAAATGCCGGAAGACCACAAGGCCACATTGGGGGAGAGCTGGGGCTATCTGCAGTACATGTCCGAGTTTCTGTGGAACTACCGTTTCCTGTATCGCGACATCAACGACCTGCTGGCGCGCAACCGGATGCTGGAGACCAACTTCAAGCGCATCGTCGATCAGAAGAAGCGCTTCGCGCTCGAGATCTGCCGCCAGTTCCAGGAAGATGGCGACATGGACGCCACGCCGGAACAGGTGGACGCGATCTGCACCAACATTGTCGTGATCGCCACGTACTGGCTGTCGTTCCAGTTCGTGCAGCACCCGCGCCAGTACAACGACCCCGAACAGATTCGCGGCTATCTGCATGGGTCGAGCTATCACATCTTCTCGATTCTCGCGCCGTACCTGCGTGGCAAGGCGCGCGAGGCATTCGACCAGCTTGCGCGCGAGTACGCGGCGGAGAAGGCCGCAGCGGATGCCGCAAAGCTTGAAAAGGACAGAAAGTGAAGTCGGTTTGTGTTTATTGCGGGTCGAGCCCAGGTTTTCGACCCGAGTACGCGGAAGCAGCGCGAGCGCTTGGGCAAGCCATGGCGGAGCGGGGTCTGGCCCTGGTCTATGGCGGGGGCAATGTGGGCCTGATGGGCATCGTGGCCGATAGCGTTATGGCGCACGGCGGTGCCGCCATCGGCATCATTCCAGAAGCGCTGATGCAGAAGGAGGTCGGCCATCGAGGCCTGACCGAGCTTCACATCGTGCGCAACATGCACGAGCGCAAGCAGATGATGGCGGATCGCGCCGATGCGTTCATCGCCATGCCCGGCGGCGTGGGCACGTTCGAAGAGCTGTTTGAAACGTTCACGTGGGCGCAGCTCGGCTACCACGACAAGCCTGTTGGCCTGCTCAACGTGGCGGGGTTCTACGACGGCATGCTCGGGTTTCTGAATCACGCCGTAAGCGAGGGCTTCCTGAAGCAGGTTCATGCGGACATGCTGCACGTGTCCACCGAGCCGGAGGATATGCTCGCCCGCCTGGCGGCGGCGCCGCGTGTGCACGTCGACAAGTGGCAGGAAGGCCGCGAGAAGGCCTGACCCTCCGCTCCCGGGATGCTGGGCGACTGGGCGACTGGGCGGTTGGCCGATCTGGCTGATCAGTTGAACAGCATCCCCACCCACCGCACCACGTGCGGTCCCGCGATGGCGGCCCACGTGCCGCCACAGAGGATCAACGCCAGCATCACCGCCGCGCTGCCGAAGTCCTTGGCGCGTTTGGACAGGCTGTGCCGTTCCAGCGAGATCCGGTCGATCGCGGCTTCCACGCTCGAGTTGAGCAGTTCCACGATCAGCACCAGCAGCAGCGTGCCCAGCAGCATCACGCGTTCGACGACCGTTGCCGGAATGATGAACGCGCACGGCGTGAGGATCACCACCAGCGTCAGTTCCTGACGGAACGCGCTTTCTTCCAGAATCGCATAGCGCAACCCCGATGCCGAGTTGATTGCCGCGTGCCAGGCGCGCGTCAGCCCCCGATTTCCTTTGTGTGGATTGCTGGCGATCGAATACTCGGACTCGACTTCAGCCGCCATGTGAGCGGCCGTCGGCCGGTGCAGCGACGGATCGGGCGGTAGCGTGTGATGAGGCTTGGCCATGATCTGGGGCGACTGGGGGCGCTGAATTGTCGGTTCCGCCCGTGCCTGTTGGCAGCGGACGCAAATGGGTGAGGAACTGCTCGGATGCGGCGCGCCACGAGAACTTCTCCGCGTGGGCACGTGCCGTTGCGCGGTCGATGCGCAGGGCTTCCAGGCAGGCCTCTCTCAGGTCTTCGTGCATCACGCCGGCCGGGCTGTTGCCGAGCACGTCGATCGGCCCGGTGACAGGGTAGGCCGCCACCGGCAGCCCGCTTGCCAATGCTTCGAGCAGGACCAGTCCGAACGTATCGGTGCGGCTCGGAAACACGAAGACATCTGCTGAAGCATACACCTTTGCCAACTCGGGCTGCTTGAGTACGCCGAGGTAGTTCGCTGACGGATAGCGCGCCTTAAGGCCGGCCAGCGCGGGGCCGTCGCCCACCACCCACTTCGAACCCGGCAGGTCGAGCTGCAGGAATGCCTCGACGTTCTTTTCCACCGCCACGCGGCCCACGTAGAGGAAGATCGGATGCGCGGTGTTCAGGACGTTCGCCCGTTGCGCGGTGAAAACATCGAGATCGACGCCGCGCGTCCACAGTACGCCGTTCGTGATGCCGTAATCCTGCAGATCCTTGAGCACCACGGGCGTCGGCGCCATCACTGCGCGCGCGGAGCCATGGAACCAGCGCAGAAAGCGGTAGGTCCACGCCAGCGGAATGCCGAAGCGCGCCTGCACATACTCCGGAAAGCGCGTGTGATAGGCCGTGGTGAACGGCAGGTCGTGCTGCATCGCGTAGCGGCGCGCGGCCAGGCCAAGTGGCCCTTCGGTGGCGATATGGAGTGCGTCGGGACGGAACGTGTCGATGCGCCGGCGCACCTTGCCCGAGGGCAGCAGCGACAGCCGGATCTCGGGATAGGTCGGGCAGGGGATCGTCTGGAATTCGAGCGGCGTGATCAGGTCCACGGTGTGACCCATGGCTTCGAGCTCGCGGCGGGTGGATTTCAGCGTGCGCACCACGCCGTTGACCTGTGGTTCCCAGGCGTCGGTGACAATCAGGACTCTCATCGAATCTCCTTGCTCAGGTGCGTTGTTGTTGTGACGAGCGGGCATCGCGCGCCATCCATGCAAAGGCGCGACTGCCGGGGGCGGGTGGTAAGGCAAGGATCAGGCAGCCAATTCGGCCGTGCGACGACGGCGGCGGCCTGCGGGGATCGGTGAATCGAGCAGCGTGGTCCAGTAGACGATCTTCAGTTCGCCTTCCATGGTCTCCACGAGGGCGGACAGGCTTTCCACCCAATCACCGTCGTTGCAGTAGAGCTGGCCATCGACATCGCGGATCTCGGCCTTGTGGATGTGGCCGCAGACCACGCCGTCGCAACCGCGCCGGCGGGCTTCGTCGACCATCGCGTGCTCGAACGAGTTGATGTAGCTCACCGCGTTCTTGACCTGATGCTTCAGGTATTGCGAGATCGACCAGTAATCAAACCCGAGCCGCGCACGCACGCGGTTGAAGTGGCGGTTCAGCGCGAGGATCATCGTGTACGCCGAATCGCCCAGGTAGGCCAGCCACTTCGCGTGTTGCACCACGCCGTCGAACAGGTCGCCATGCACGACCCACAGGCGTTTGCCGGTGGCGGTCACGTGGACCGCGTCTTCGCGCACCGTGATATCGCCGAATGCCATGCCGTCGAACTGGCGCGCCACTTCGTCGTGATTGCCCGGCACGTAGATGACGTCGGTGCCCTTGCGTGCCTTGCGCAGCAGCTTCTGCACGACATCGTTGTGGCTCCGAGGCCAGTACCAGCCACGACGAAGCTGCCAGCCGTCGATGATGTCGCCGACGAGATAGAGCACGTCAGATTCGTTGTGTTTGAGGAAGTCGAGCAGGTATGTAGCCTGGCAACCCGGCGTGCCCAAATGGATGTCGGACAGCCAGATCGCGCGGTAGCGGTGCGTGGGATGTTCCACGGGCGGCGTGGGTGTGGAACTGGGTTCGTTGGGGGCGCGTTGGGTGTCTCGGGACGGATCGCTGATGTCGCCGGTGTTGCTAGTGTTGCGGGAAGACGCGGCGGTCAGGTCGGCCGGTGTCGGCATGAATGCCGCGAGCGCGGCTGACAGCGGTAGCGTGGCGTCAGGCTTGCCGCGCAGTCGCAGCGCGACATTCGTCAGACGTCCGCGGGCGAATCGGATGGATGGAATCATGGCGGCCCCGGTATCGGCGATGGCTGCATTGAGCCAGTGCGCCATGACGGAGCCGTGACGGAAACATGAATGTCACATGAACCTTGCCGAGGCGTTTCCGTGGGGCAACGATAGGGCTGAGTCCGATGTCGCAGCGGGTTGTTTTCGCAGTGTCGCGAGGCCATCCAGCGTGGCCTGCACCGCGCGTGGATCGCGCAGCAGCGAGACGTGCCCGATCCCGCTCAATGGGATATGGCGCGCGCCCTCGAGCCAGGCCGTGTCGGCGGGGCCCGCGATCGAGTCGTGCCAGCTGAAGACCGAGATCATGCGACCGCGCATCGCGGGGCTCTCCGCCTCGGCCAGGTTCGTCAGCCATGGGCTGGCCCAACGCATCTGACGGGCGTTCGTTCCAGCGCCGAAGGTGGCCAGCGGGCAGCCGCGATGCGGGCTGCCAAGCGTCACGATGCCGGCGCATGGCACGGATTCTCCTGCTGCATCGGCCATTACCTGTGCCGCGCGGGCTGCCAGCCCGCCCATGCTGTGGCAGACCAACAGCGGGGGGTGGCCGGTGCGCGCACGGAGGTCGCGCATTCGTGCGAGCAGGGCGGCGGCGTAGTCGTCGATATCGCCGAGCACCGGCGTCAGGTCGATGCCCTCGCAACGGTAGCCGGCGCCGGCGAGCGCAGGAGCCAGGTCGAGCCAGACCGCGTGATTGCAGCCATAGCCGTGGACCAGTAACACAGTGGGGGTATCAGGTAGCGGATCGGTTGGCTGCGCGAATGTCAGCCGCGAACGGAATGGCTGCAACCAGTCGAACATCCGCAGGATCGCGCGGCACTCGGCCAGGTAGCACGACATCGCGTGGCGCCAGCTCAGCGGCCCTGGGGCAGGAATGTCGTCAGGCCGCTGCGGCCGGGCCGAATCGGGAATGGCGAGCCCGGCCCGGGTCACTAGAAAGGCGATCGCGACGCCGATGCCGAAGGCGACCAATGCGCCCGCGATGCTGGCCAGAAGCGCTGCAGGCCAGGACCAGTCCGCCCCGGCGGCTAGTGCCGCCGCGAGCCCGCCGACTGCTGCCGCCTGCACGACGACAGCGATGCGGCGCAGCGCGGCGGCCGTCAGGCTCATGGTTTCGATGCGGGCCGCAGGTCGACTAGCCGGGTGCCGGCCAGACGGTCATGAAGAAACTGCCGGCGCGGGTCGAGCCAGGCCAACGAGATCCAGATCAGCAGGCCAATCGCCAGTACGCCAATGAACGGACCCTTGGTCAGCCCGAGCGCATGGCCGACCGTGGCGGCCGGAGGCAGCCACAGCCATGCCAGTGCGAAGCGAAACAGGCTTTGCGGCCACCGGGGCGGGGTACCGGCCGCTGTTTCGAGCCGGATGCGCCAGGTCTGCATGGCCAGGGTCTGGCCGTTCCGCTGCCAGAACCAGGAGAAATAGAAGGCCAGGACGAGGAACATCCAGGCCTGATCGACGTATGGGCGGTCGAGCCCGACCTGTTGCAACAACGGCCGTGCAAGGATGTACACCGCGCTGGCGGCCATTAGCACGCCGAACAGCAATACGCCTTCGTAGAGCATGCAAAGCAGGCGGCGGCGCAGCGGCGGTGTGCGCGGCATCGAATTGGAAGCGGGCTGGGGAGAAATGGCAGGCGTGGCAGCTGGCATGGCGCAAGGCGTGAGCGATAAGCGGCCATTATGCCAAACACGTCGAGCGCGACGGCTCAGGCGCGGTCTGGCGGTCAGCGCGAGACGGCTGGCCGTTACTGGCGCGGGGTGTCGGTGGTGTCGAAGGTGGTGGCCGCTTCGCCGGTCACGGGAGGCGAAAGCGCGGGCGGGGTCGCCGGCGCGGGTGTCGTGGCGGCGGGCGCGGTGGGGGCGGAAGCCGCGGCGACCGCCGCAGCCGATGCCGACGACGGCGCCGGGGTAGCCTGGGCCGCGGATGCCGGGCCGGCTACGGCTGCCGCGCCGCTGGCGGCCTTTTTCTCAGGTCGGAGCTGTCGGCTGGTATCGGCCGGCGGGCGCTTGCCCGATGGCAGCGCGCTCACGGTCCCGGGCCGGCGCGGCACCTTCTCGGCTGCGGCCAGCTTCTTTTTCTGTTCTTCCGGAAGCTGCTGGTACCGATCCCACGCCTCTGCCTTCGTCTCAGGCGGCAGCGTGCGCGTGATCTGGTAATTTTCGCGAGCCAGGCGGCGTTGCTGCGGGGTCAGCTTGACCCATTCGGTCATCCGCTCCTGCAGGCGTTTCTGTTCCTCGGGCTTGAGCTTCGGATAGCGTTCGGCGATGCGTTCCCACTTGTGCCGATTCAGTTCCGGTAGTGTTTCCCAGATCGGCTGGAGTGGAGCGAGCGCCTGCTGGTGCGCGGGCGACAGCTCGAGCCAGGTCGGGTGTGCATTGGTGATCGGATGCGGCGCGGCCGGCTGGCTGGCGGCAGGGTTCTGCGCTTGCACCGCCGATGTGGCAAAGCCGCCGCAGAGCGCAGCGACAAGTGCAGCGACGGCGGGGCCGGCAGCCCATAGTCTGGCAACCCGGCGGTGAAAGGCGTCGGCGAGGTGTCTTGCGCGGGCCATGTCTTATTGCCCGCGCTTCAGGTACACGTGGAAGCCCTGATCCGCGTATGCCGTCGGAGGCAGGTCGTCGAGCAGCATCGCCGTATCCACGTCGGCGAGTTCCTCGACGCGCTTCTGCTGCTGCCAGTGGTAGATGCCGATGAGTCCGGCGCCGAGCGCCACCAGCGTCCAGACGAGCGCGAGCTTGCGCAGCCATGCACCGGCACGGTGCAGCGGCGTGTCGTCTTCTTCCTCGAAGGCGTAGCCGTGATGGCCGCCCGGCAGGGCAAGTTGCGGCACATGTACCCGCACTTCGGCTTTCTTCGCGGCAAGCGCCATGCGCCGCGCGGCGGCGAGCCGTTCGGCAACGTCCGGCGACAGTGCATCCGCCGAGGCATCAAGTGCCAGGCGAATCTCGTGGGCGAAGCGCCGTTCCTGGATATCTCGTTCGTTTCTGCTCATAGTCGGACCCCCCGCGCGCGCAAGGCTTGCGCCAGAGTATGCGTTGCACGGGAACAGTGCGTCTTGACGCTGCCCTCGGAACAGCCCATCACGGCTGCTGTTTCGGCTACGTCCATATCCTCCCAGTAACGCATCAGGAAAGCCTCGCGTTGACGCGTGGGCAGACGCTGGATTTCCTGCTCGATGATATGCATGACCTGCGCGCGTTCGACCTTGTCGGCGCTGCTTTCTGCCATCTCGGTGCCGGCTTGGGCCTCCAATGTGTCGAGCAGGTCGCTATCGTCGCCCTCGCGCTCGTCGCGCAGGTTCGAAAAAAGCGTCACCCAAGTGTTGCGCACCTTCTGGCGACGGAACCAGTCGTGGATTGTGTTCTGGAGGATGCGCTGGAACAGAGGCGGGAGTTCTGCGGCAGATTTGTCGCCGTATTTCTCCGCCAGCTTGATCATGGCGTCCTGCACGATGTCCAGCGCGGCTTCGTCGTCCCGCACGGCGAACACGGCCTGCTTGAAGGCGCGTCGTTCCACGCTGGCGAGAAAGTCGGAGAGTTCCTGATCGGTGGCCATGCAGGCAAATACAGCAGTTGGGCGCGGGGGCCGGGCCGAATGTGCCGCCTAAGTCCTGCGACACTTCTAAAATGTCTGCGATGCTAGCAAAAAACACATGGACTCTGCCACTGCTGTATGCAAGTGCAGACATCATCGCAATCAACCAGTCACCGGCCGTTGTGCCGCCGCCGCATGGTTCCTGCAATTTGATGTGAATTGCCCATAGACCGCCGTGGTGCATTGCAGTATCATCGATGGTTCACGACATCAGTGGTTGTCTCATCGGACCGCTTATGAGGCGGTCTTCTCATGCAGACGCGCACCGCTTGAACCCGAGCCAAAAGCCCGGCAGAGAGCATCCAAACAATTTTTTGCCGAAAATTGCAAAGGACTGAAATGAACATGCCCAGCGCGGAATTTTCCCACGCCGATAGCAATTCATCCTCCGCTCGCGAAATGATCGGAGCGGAAATCCTCGTCAACGCACTTGCCGAAGAAGGCGTCGAATACGTCTGGGGTTATCCCGGCGGCGCAGTGCTCTATATCTACGACGAGCTCCACAAGCAAACCAAATTCGAACATATCCTGGTGCGCCACGAGCAGGCCGCCGTCCATGCCGCTGACGGGTACGCCCGTGCGACCGGCAAGGTGGGCGTTGCGCTGGTGACCTCGGGTCCGGGCGTGACCAATGCCGTGACCGGCATCGCTACCGCCTATCTGGATTCGATTCCGATGGTGGTGATCACCGGCAACGTGCCGACTCACGCGATCGGTCAGGATGCATTCCAGGAATGCGACACCGTTGGCATCACGCGCCCGATCGTCAAGCACAACTTCCTCGTGAAGGACGTGCGTGACCTGGCCGCCACGATCAAGAAGGCGTTCTTCATTGCCGCCACCGGCCGTCCCGGCCCTGTGGTGGTCGATATCCCGAAGGACGTGTCGCGCAACAGCTGCAAGTACGAGTATCCGAAGTCGATTGACATGCGCTCGTACAGCCCGGTGAACAAGGGCCATTCGGGTCAGATCCGCAAGGCCGTGGCGTTGCTGCAATCGGCCGAGCGCCCGTACATCTATTCGGGCGGTGGCGTGGTGCTGGCCAACGCAAGCGAAGAGCTGCGCGAGCTGGCCGCGCTCACCGGTCATCCGGTCACCAATACGCTGATGGGCCTGGGCGCGTTCCCCGGCACGAGCAAGCAGTTCGTTGGCATGCTCGGCATGCACGGCACGTACGAGGCCAACATGGCCATGCAGAACTGCGACGTGCTGATTGCCATCGGCGCCCGATTCGATGACCGCGTGATCGGCAACCCGTCGCACTTCACTGCGCAGGCCCGCAAGATCATCCACATCGACATCGACCCGTCGTCGATCTCGAAGCGCGTCAAGGTGGACATTCCCATCGTTGGCAACGTCAAGGACGTGCTGCAGGAACTGATTTCCCAGATCAAGACGAGCGATATCAAGCCCAAGCGCGAGGCTCTGGCCAAGTGGTGGGAACAGATCGAGAAGTGGCGCTCGGTGGACTGCCTCAAGTACGACCGCAGTTCCGAGATCATCAAGCCGCAGTACGTGGTGGAAAAGATCTGGGAACTGACGCACGGCGACGCATTCATCTGCTCCGACGTGGGCCAGCACCAGATGTGGGCCGCGCAGTTCTACAAGTTCAACGAGCCGCGTCGCTGGATCAATTCCGGTGGCCTCGGCACGATGGGCGTGGGTCTGCCGTACGCAATGGGCATCAAGAAGGCATTCCCGGACAAGGAAGTCGTCACCATCACTGGTGAAGGCTCGATCCAGATGTGTATCCAGGAACTGTCGACCTGCCTGCAGTACGACACCCCGGTCAAGATCTGCTCGCTGAACAACGGATATCTGGGCATGGTGCGCCAGTGGCAGGAAATCGAGTACGACAATCGTTACTCGCATTCCTACATGCAGGCATTGCCCGACTTCGTCAAACTCGCCGAAGCCTATGGCCACGTGGGGATGCGCATCGAGAAGAGCTCCGATGTGGAACCCGCGTTGCGCGAGGCTTTCCGACTCAAGGACCGTACCGTGTTCCTGGACTTCCAGACCGACCCCACTGAAAACGTGTGGCCAATGGTTCAGGCTGGCAAGGGTATCTCCGAAATGCTGCTTGGCGCGGAGGACCTGTAATGCGACACATCATCTCGGTCCTGCTGGAGAATGAACCCGGCGCGCTGTCGCGCGTGGTGGGCCTGTTTTCGGCACGTGGATACAACATCGAGACGCTGACGGTGGCACCCACCGAAGACGCGTCGCTGTCGCGGATGACCATCGTCACCACCGGTTCGGACGACGTGATCGAGCAGATCACCAAGCACCTGAACCGTCTGGTGGAAGTGGTCAAAGTGGTGGACCTGACCGAAGGCGCGCACATCGAGCGCGAGCTGATGCTCGTGAAGGTGCGTGCCGTAGGCAAGGAGCGCGAGGAAATGAAGCGCACCGCCGACATTTTCCGTGGCCGCATCATCGACGTGACCGAAAAGACGTACACCATCGAGCTGACCGGCAACGGCGGCAAGCTGGATGCGTTCCTCGATGCCATCGACCGCACCGCGATCCTGGAAACCGTCCGTACCGGCGGTTCGGGAATCGGCCGCGGCGAGCGCATCCTGAAGGTCTGACCGGCGCCCCCGGCAGCTACCGGCCAAAAGCCGACACGCAGTATCCCGAAGCAGCGCAGCGCGCTCAGTCCAGAATTGGCAAACGCGCGCTTCGCCGCCACCCAATAAGCAGATTTTGAGAAATTGAAGGAACCATCATGAAAGTGTTTTACGACAAGGACGCCGACCTCTCCCTCATCAAGGGCAAGAACGTCACCATCATCGGCTACGGCTCGCAAGGCCACGCCCACGCGCTGAACCTGAAGGATTCGGGCGTGAACGTGACCGTTGGTCTGCGCAAGAGCGGCGCGTCGTGGAACAAGGCCGTGAACGCCGGCCTGCAGGTCAAGGAAGTGGCCGAGGCAGTGAAGGGCGCTGACGTGGTCATGATCCTGCTGCCGGACGAGCAGATCGCCGACGTGTACAAGAACGAAGTGCACGCCAACATCAAGGAAGGCGCCGCGCTGGCCTTCGCCCACGGCTTCAACGTGCACTACGGCGCCGTGATCCCGCGTGCCGACCTGGACGTGATCATGATCGCCCCGAAGGCCCCGGGCCACACCGTGCGTTCGACGTACGCGCAAGGTGGCGGCGTGCCGCACCTGATCGCCGTGCATCAGAACAAGTCCGGCGCTGCCCGTGACATCGCTCTGTCGTACGCTACCGCCAACGGCGGCGGCCGCGCCGGCATCATCGAGACCAACTTCCGCGAAGAAACCGAAACCGACCTGTTCGGCGAGCAAGCCGTGCTGTGCGGCGGTACCGTCGAGCTGATCAAGGCTGGCTTCGAAACGCTGGTGGAAGCCGGCTACGCTCCGGAAATGGCCTACTTCGAGTGCCTGCACGAGCTGAAGCTGATCGTCGACCTGATCTACGAAGGCGGCATCGCCAACATGAACTACTCGATCTCGAACAACGCCGAGTATGGTGAGTACGTCACCGGCCCGCGCGTGGTGACCGAAGAGACCAAGAAGGCCATGAAGCAGTGCCTGAAGGACATCCAGACCGGCGAATACGCCAAGAGCTTCCTGCTCGAGAACAAGGCTGGCGCCCCGACGCTGATCTCGCGCCGTCGCCTGACCGCCGAGCACCAGATCGAGGAAGTGGGCGGCAAGCTGCGCGCGATGATGCCGTGGATCGCCAAGAACAAGCTGGTTGACCAGTCGAAGAACTAAGCAGTACCGGGCGAAGCAGGGCGCCGTGGCGTCCTGCGCACCCTGGAAGCCGCCGGGCTTTCCGCCAGATCCTGTGTTGCAGGAGACATTCTGGCGGGGGCCGGGCGGCTTTTTGCTATCCTTGTCGGGCTTTTCAGGCCCAGGCCTGATCTTTTTTCTTATCTTTCCTTCGCGGCGCTCCCTGCCCACGGAAATCACCGAACATCTTCTGCATGAATTATCCTCATCCGCTGATCGCCCGTGAAGGCTGGCCATTCCTGGCCGGCGCATTCATTGTCTCGGTGCTGGTGCATATCAGCGCGGGCTTCTGGGGCGCTCTGCCGCTGTGGATCGTCACGCTGTTCGTGCTTCAGTTCTTTCGCGATCCGCCTCGGCCGATTCCGTCTGCGCCAAACGCAATCCTGGCGCCTGCCGATGGCCGCATTGTCGTGGTTGAGAAAACGCAGGACCCGTACGCGGGCCGCGAGGCACTGAAGATCAGCGTGTTCATGAATGTGTTCAACGTGCACTCGAACCGCTCGTCGCTCGATGGCAAGGTGGAGAAGCTCGAGTACTTTCCCGGCAAGTTCGTCAATGCCGATCTCGACAAGGCATCGATGGAGAACGAGCGCAATGCCGTCGTGATCCGCCGTGCGTCGGATGGCCAGGTGGTGACGCTGGTGCAGGTGGCTGGTCTGGTGGCGCGCCGTATCCTGTGCTACATCAATGTGGGCGACATGCTGTCGCGTGGTCAGCGCTACGGCTTTATCCGTTTCGGTTCGCGGGTGGATGTGTACCTGCCCACGGATGCCCGTCCGCGCGTGACGATTGGCGAGAAAGTTTCGGCGTCGGCGACCGTGCTGGCTGATCTGGATGTGCGGGCGTAAGCGCGCCTGCTACAGGGGACACTGAATGGGTGCCTTCAATCGACGCAACAAGCGCGTCAACAACGGTAACGTGACGCACCTGCGTCCGTTTCGCCGTAACCAATTGCGCAACGACAATGCGTATGACCCGGACGAGCACGATCTGGAGTACGTGCGTCCGCGCCGTCGTGGCATTTATCTGCTGCCCAACGCCTTTACCACCGCTGCATTGTTCGCAGGCTTCTTTGCGATCGTGCAGGCGATGAACATGCGCTTCGACGTGGCGGCCATCGCAATCTTTGCGGCGATGGTGCTCGATGGCATGGATGGCCGCGTGGCCCGCATCACGAACACGCAGAGCGCGTTTGGCGAACAGTACGATTCGCTGTCGGACATGACGTCGTTCGGCGTGGCGCCGGCTCTGGTCATGTATGAGTGGATCCTGCATGACCTGGGCAAGTGGGGCTGGATTGCCGCCTTTGTCTACTGCACTTGCGCGGCGCTACGACTGGCGCGCTTCAATGCCAATATTGGCGTGGTCGACAAGCGCTTCTTCCAGGGGCTGCCGAGCCCGGCTGCCGCGGCGTTGGTGGCGGGCTTTGTCTGGCTGGCGATCGACAACAAGCTGCCCGTCAAGGAGCTCTGGATGCCGTGGGTCGCATTCGGCATCACGCTCTATGCCGGCTTGTCGATGGTGTCCAATGCGCCGTTCTACAGCGGTAAGGCACTGGATGTGCGCTATCGCGTGCCGTTCGGCATGATGGTGCTGGTACTCGTGCTGTTCGTGGTCGTGTCTTCCGATCCACCCGTGGCACTGTTTGGCCTGTTCGTCGCCTATGCGATTTCAGGTTACCTGCTTTGGGCATGGCGAACGCTGCACGGTCAGCGTGGCGGCGTCGACAAGTCGCGCGCGCCGGGCAACGGCTCAGGCGGCAACTGATCCAACGTAGGAATAAAGGCGCTTTCGGGCGCCTTTGCTTTTCTGTAGTCTGTGCGTTGTACGTTTCACCCACCCTCAGGAGCACATCATGGGCATGTTTGACTTCATCAAGGAAGCGGGAGAGAAGCTGTTCGGCAAGGGAGAGGCCAAGGCGGCCCAGGATGCGGCTGTGGCCGATCCGTCGACGGACAAGGTCGATGCCGCCAACCGTGCGGCTGGCGATGCCATCGAGGCTTATATCGCGCAGATGGGACTGTCCGCGACGGGGCTGACAGTCACGGTTGACGGCTCGCAGGGCAAGGTCACGGTCTTTGGCGTGGCGGCTGACCAGGCAACGCGCGAGAAGATCATTCTGTGCTGCGGCAACGTGGAAGGCGTGGATTCGGTCGAGGACAAGATGTCTGTCAACGTCGAATCGGACGAGTCACAATGGCACACCGTCGTGAAGGGCGACACGCTCTGGGCGATCTCCCAGGCCGCCTATGGCAACGGCGCCGAATACAACAAGATCTTCGAGGCCAACAAGCCGATGTTGTCGAACCCGGACAAGATCTACCCTGGTCAGAAACTGCGGATTCCGCCGAAGTGAGTCGCTGGCAGATATCGGGAATGATGCGGTTGCACACACGCGCCAAACCGGATATAGTCGCCGACATGATTTCGCGCCAGACCCTAATCGCTCGCACCATTCTAGGTGGCCTACTAGGCCATCAGGTCGGGTTGCGCGCGCGCTAAGGGTCACCAATCGCCTTAACGCGGAATCACCAGGATTCTTTCGAACGCCCCGGCCTGCATCGTTGCACGCCGGGGCGTTTTGCATTCTGACGCGATTGTCCGGCAGCAAGATTGAGATCGGGACAGCACGGCACAACAGGGTACAGCCCAGGAGCTCCACAAAATGTCTGACAAACTCATCATTTTCGACACCACCTTGCGTGACGGCGAGCAGTCGCCCGGCGCGTCCATGACCCGCGAAGAGAAGATTCGCATTGCGCGTCAGCTTGAACGCCTGAAGGTCGACGTGATCGAGGCCGGTTTTGCGGCAAGCTCCAATGGTGACTTCGAGGCCATCCGCTCGATCGCCCAGGTGGTCAAGGATTCGACGATATGCTCGTTGGCCCGTGCCAATGACAAGGACATCGCTCGTGCCGCCGAGGCGCTCAAGCCGGCAAACTCGTTCCGTATCCACACGTTCATCGCCACCTCGGCGCTGCACATGGAAAAGAAGCTGCGCATGACGCCGGACCAGGTTTATGAGCAGGCACGTCTGGCCGTGCGCTTCGCGCGCCAGTTCACGGACGACATCGAGTTCTCGCCGGAGGATGGCAGTCGCTCGGACATGGACTTCCTGTGCCGCGTGCTCGAAGGCGTGATCGCCGAGGGCGCCACCACGATCAACCTGCCCGACACCGTGGGCTATGCCGTGCCAGAAGGCTATGCCGAGTTGATCCGCTCGGTGCGCGAGCGCATTCCGAACTCGGACAAGGCCGTATGGTCGGTGCATTGCCACAATGACCTCGGCATGGCCGTGGCAAACTCCCTGGCTGCTGTGAAGCTCGGCGGCGCGCGCCAGATCGAGTGCACGATCAACGGCCTTGGCGAACGCGCGGGTAACACCAGCCTGGAAGAAGTAGTGATGGCCGTGAAGACGCGCCGTGACTATTTCAACATGGATGTGGGCATCGACACGACCCAGATCGTGCCGGCCTCAAAGCTTGTGTCGCAGATTACCGGCTTCGTCGTGCAGCCGAACAAGGCCGTGGTGGGCGCTAACGCGTTTGCCCATGCATCCGGCATTCACCAGGATGGCGTGCTCAAGGCGCGCGATACCTACGAGATCATGCGCGCCGAGGATGTGGGCTGGACGGCCAACAAGATCGTGCTTGGCAAGCTCTCGGGCCGCAATGCGTTCAAGCAGCGTCTGCAGGAGCTTGGCGTCCAACTCGAAAGCGAAGCGGAGATCAATGCGGCATTTGCTCGCTTCAAGGAGCTCGCCGACCAGAAGGCCGAGATCTTCGACGAAGACATCATGGCGATCGTCTCCGATGAAGAGCAAGAGCACGCCAATGAGCACTATCGCTTCATCTCGCTGTCGCAGCGCTCGGAAACGGGTGAGCGCCCCCATGCTCGCGTGGTGTTCAACATTGATGGCAGCGAGCAGACCGGCGAAGCCGAAGGCAATGGTCCGGTGGACGCCACGCTGCACGCGATCGAAGGCAAGGTCAACAGCGGTGCCGAACTGGTGCTGTACTCGGTGAACGCGATCACCGCCGGCACGCAGGCCCAGGGTGAAGTCACGGTACGTCTGTCGAAGGCGGGCCGTATCGTCAATGGCGTGGGTACCGACCCGGATATCGTCGCCGCATCGGCCAAGGCCTACCTGGCCGCGCTGAACAAGCTGCACGACAAGGCTGTGCAGAAGATCAACCCGCAGATCTGATCCCGAATCCTGCGATGCCGCTGGCGGGGCTCACAAGGCCCCGCCATCATGAAACGCCCGCCAGTCGCGTATCCCGCGATGGCGGGCGTTTTGTCGTCAGCGCTCAGGGCGGTCGCGCAAGGGGTCGGGTGTCACCAGTGTCTGGCGCAGCACGCCCGTATCGTCGAACATGAAGTTGAACATCGAGTACCACTGGTCCTCGTGGAGGAAGCGGTAGCTCCAGGCCTCCTGCTTCAGGCGCGGGTAGTACTCGATCGGCTCGCGCGGCGCGCCGAAGTGTTCGAGCACGTCCTTCTTGGTCCAGGCATTGACCTTGGCCTTGTACAGTTCGGTCGTCGTCAGCATCTGGCGGAAGTTCGTCAGCTTGTCATCCCGATCGAAATCGGCCGCGTAAGAATACTCGCCGAGCGGCTGCTTCGAATAGAACCAGCGGGTTGTCCCGTCATCGAGCTTGTAGACATCGGTGGGTTTGCCGAATGCGGCCTGTACGGCGCTCTGCGGTTGGCCGATGAGCTTGAGTCCGGAGTCGACCGGGGCAAGGACGGTGCAGGCGCCCAAGGCGAGGGTGGCCAGGACGGCCCACAGAATTTGAAGCAGATGGCGGCTGCCACGCTGGTAACGGGAGGTCATGGCTTCAGGCTTGGCACATGGTGGATGCGAGTGGCGGCAGTTTAGCCGCACCGGTCGCTTCGTGTGAATGCCACGTTGCTTCTTTCAGATTCGTCTGCCTAGTCGCAACAAACTTCGCCGATCTAGTGGCATCTGGCGACGATCGATGAAGATTGCCGGTCCGGGCGCATCTGCCTTAACATCGCTCGCTTTGCTGGGTAACTGAGGAAGGCGATGGCCTGGATTCGAGGGAACAGATTGCGCGTCTGGATGGCTGCTGCGCTGTTTTGCGCGGCGGCAGCAGCGCAGGCGCAGACTGGCGCGCCAATCCGCCTGGGCATGATCGATGGCCTGTCCGGCCCCTTCGCCAACGCTGGCGAGGCCGTAGTGCGCAACCTGCGTATCGCCATCGAGCGCGTCAACGCTAGCGGCGGCGTCAAGCTCCCCGACGGGCCGCATCCGTTCGAACTGGTTACGTTCGATAGCAAGGGCAATGTCGATGAAAGCCTGATCCAGTTCCGCAGTCTGGTCGACAAGCGCATTCCGTTTGTGCTGCAGGGGAACAGCTCGGCCGTGGCCAGCGCGCTCGTAGGGGCAATCAACCGTCAGAACGCACGCCAGCCCGATGCCCGCGTGCTGTTCCTGAACTATTCGGCCGTTGATCCATCGCTGACCAACGAGAACTGCAGCTTCTGGCATTTCCGTTTTGACGCCAGCGCGGATATGCGAATGCAAGCGTTGACCGAGGCCATCCGAAGCGAGCGTTCGGTGCGCAAGGTCTACCTGATCGACCAGGACTACAGCTTCGGCCATCAGGTGGCGCGTTCGGCGCGTGAAATGCTGGCGACAAAGCGTCCGGATATCCAGATCGTCGGCGACGAGTTCCATCCGATCGGCAAGATCAAGGATTTCGCGCCGTATATCGCCAAGATCAAGGCGAGCGGCGCCGACGCGGTGATCACCGGCAACTGGGGCAATGATCTGACGCTGATGGTGAAGGCCGCGCGCGAGGGTGGCCTGAATGCGCGCTTCTACACGTTTTATGGCAACGGGCTCGGTGCGCCGGCAGCGATGGGTGACGCGGGTGTGGGCCGGGTGCTGGCCGTGGCGGAATGGCACCCGAACGTAGGCGGGGCGGCATCCGATGCGTTCTACCAGTCGTTCCGGGCGCGCTATCCGGATCCCAGGGATGACTATGTGCATCTACGCATGCAGATGATGGTGGAGATGCTGGCGCGGGCTATCGAGCGCGCTGGTTCTACCGACGCCGTAGCCGTGGGCTACGCGCTCGAGGACATGCGTTTCACCAACGCGTTTCACGAGGCCACCGTGCGGGCGGAAGACCACCAGGTCCTCCAGCCGCTTTATGTCTCGGTCATGGCGAAGCGGGGTGGCGATGTCCGCTTCGACAATGAAGGCTCCGGCTACGGATTCCGCACGATAAAGAAGCTCAAGACCGCCCAGACCACACTGCCGACCACGTGCCGTATGGAGCGCCCGCCGCGCAATTGAAGCGGGCCCCGCCACGGACTTCGCCACAGGCGGGAATTCGGCTATAATGCGCGGCTGTCGTCCTCAAGCCACCCGGCTGGATGGCGACAGATGCCTCAAGTCATTCAGGCACGACGCAGGTGGCGCATCCCGCGCTGCAGCGTTCGCAAGTGAAAGGAAATCATCATGGCAACTGCCAATATCAACAAGTCCGAGATCATCGCGAAGTTCGCTCGCGGCACCAACGACACGGGCAGCCCCGAAGTTCAGGTCGCTCTGTTGACGACCCGTATCAACGAACTGACCCCGCACTTCAAGGCCAACATGAAGGATCACCACAGCCGCCGCGGTCTGCTGCGCATGGTGAGCCGTCGCCGTCGCCTGCTGGACTACCTCAAGGCCAGCGATGCCGATCGTTACCGCGCCCTGATCGAAGCCCTGGGCCTGCGTAAGTAAGGTCTGCGGATGGCAGCACGAATCCTGCGGAAGTTGCACGCGCACGATTTCACGTGAGGCCGCAATGCCTGCGTCAGCACTGCTGAGGCAGGCATTTTGCTTTTCTGGTCCAGTGATTGATGCGCTGGGCCAAGGTTGATAGTGATGTTTGCTTCACTCGAAAGTCGGGCGTTGATGCCCGGCGCCGTTGCGCCAAGTCGCGCGACGGAGTAAGTTACCTCGCTCTTTATCGCGCATTTTTGCGCATTGACACTGGAGTCGGCACCAAGGAAACGGGGTTTTGTGTCATTCCATCGCGGGTTGCATCGTCCACGTGCCTTCACGGACGGTGGCGCGATGGAATGGCATAGCACTTCCCTGGGACTGCGGACCGGATTACCTCCGGCAGTTCGCCTGCCGCTGCGAGCGCAGGCGTCGCCGATCGTGCATGTGTGCGGCCGGCAAGCATGAAATCAAGGAACGCTCATGACCATGTTCAACAAGATCGTCAAGGAATTCCAGTGGGGCCAGCACACGGTCCGCATGGAAACCGGCGAAATCGCGCGCCAGGCATCTGGCGCCGTGATCGTCGACGTGGAAGACACCGTGGTGCTGGCCACCGTGGTGGCAGCCAAGAGCCCGAAGGCGGGTCAGGACTTCTTCCCGCTGACCGTCGACTACATCGAGAAGACCTACGCTGCTGGCAAGATCCCCGGTGGCTTCTTCAAGCGTGAAGGCCGTCCGTCGGAAAACGAGACGCTGACCTCGCGCCTGATCGACCGTCCGCTGCGTCCGCTGTTCCCGGAAGGTTTCTACAACGACGTGCAGGTGGTGATCCACGTGCTGTCGATCAACCCGGAAATCCCGGCTGACATCCCCGCGCTGATCGCTTCGTCGGCTGCGCTGGCCGTTTCGGGTATCCCGTTCAACGGTCCGGTTGGCGCTGCCCGCGTCGGCTACAAGGACGGCCAGTACCTGCTGAACCCGACCCGCGCGCAAATCGCCGCGTCGGATCTGGACCTGGTGGTCGCCGGTACCGAACGTGCCGTGCTGATGGTGGAATCGGAAGCCCACCAACTGTCGGAAGACGTGATGCTCGGCGCCGTGGTGTACGGTCACGAGCAAATGCAGATCGCGATCAACGCAATCCACGACCTGGTGCGCGAAGGCGGCAAGCCCGAGTGGGACTGGGCTCCGGCTCCGAAGAATGAAGCGCTGATCGCCAAGGTTAGCGAGATTGGCCTGCCGCTGCTGCAGCAAGCCTACCAACTGCGTCAGAAGTCGGCGCGCAGCACCAAGCTCAAGGAAATCTACGCAACGGTGCAGGCCCAACTGGCCGAGGCCGGCGTGGAAGCCGACAAGGTGGAAGTGGGCAACGTCCTGTTCGACCTCGAGGCGAAGATCGTGCGCGGCCAGATCCTGGCTGGCGAGCCGCGTATCGACGGCCGCGACACGCGCACCGTGCGCCCGATCGAAATCCGTTCGTCGGTGCTGCCGCGCGCGCACGGCTCGGCGCTGTTCACCCGTGGTGAAACGCAGGCACTCGTGGTGGCCACGCTCGGCACCAAGAGCGATGAGCAGATCATCGACGCACTGGCCGGCGAGTACCGCGATCGCTTCATGCTCCACTACAACATGCCTCCGTTCGCCACCGGCGAAACGGGTCGCGTTGGTAGCCCGAAGCGTCGTGAAATCGGTCACGGCCGTCTGGCCAAGCGCGCGCTGATCCCGGTGCTGCCGAAGGACGACGAGTTCGCGTACACGATCCGTCTGGTGTCGGAAATCACCGAATCGAACGGTTCGTCGTCGATGGCTTCGGTCTGCGGCGGCTGCCTGGCGCTGATGGATGCTGGCGTTCCGGTGAAGGCGCACGTGGCCGGCGTGGCCATGGGCCTGATCCTGGAGGGCAACAAGTTTGCCGTGCTGACCGACATCCTCGGTGACGAGGATCACCTCGGCGACATGGACTTCAAGGTGGCCGGTACCGACGCGGGCATTACCGCGCTGCAGATGGACATCAAGGTCCAGGGCATCACCAAGGAAATCATGCAGGTGGCGCTGGCCCAGGCCCGCGAAGGCCGCATGCACATCCTCGGCGCGATGCAAGGCGCAATGGGTCACGCTCGCACCGAACTGTCGGCGCACGCTCCGCGCATGATCACGATGAAGATCCATCCGGACAAGATCCGCGAAGTGATCGGCAAGGGCGGCTCGACGATCCAAGCACTGACCAAGGAAACCGGCACGACCATCGACATCCAGGAAGACGGCACGATCACGATCGCGTCGACGTCGACCGACGGCATGGCCGAAGCCAAGCGCCGCATCGAAGGCATCACCGCGGAAGCCGAAGTGGGCAAGATCTACGCCGGTACCGTGCTGAAGCTGCTGGACTTTGGCGCCATCGTCAACATCCTGCCGGGCAAGGACGGTCTGCTGCATATCTCCGAGATCGTCAACGAGCGCGTCAAGGACATCAAGGACTGGCTCAAGGAAGGCCAACAGGTTCGCGTCAAGCTGATCCAGGCCGATGAAAAGGGTCGTCTGCGTCTGTCCCTGAAGGCAGCGCTGGCCGAAGAGGGCGGCAGCATCAGCCCGATCGCGCAAGGCGATGCACCGGCCGCGGCACCTGCCGCCCCGGCATCGCCCGATCAGCAGCAGTAAGCTGACGGCGAACGCGGTCACCGCGTAGCACCCATGAAAGCGGCTGGCGATGTCCAGCCGCTTTTTTGTTTACACTGCCGGTCAGTTCGCTATCCGGTTCGCCTGCGACACGTGCGTCAGCAACGCCATCGCGCGCGATGCAATCCAAGACATTAATGAGGAGTCATCATGAAAGCCATCGAGATCCGTGAATACGGCGCCCCCGAAGTCCTGCAGGAAACGCAGCGTCCCGATCCGGAGCCGAAGGCCGGTGAAATCCTGATTCGTGTGGCGGCTGCTGGCATCAACCGTCCCGATGTGTTCCAGCGCACCGGCAACTATCCGGTGCCGCCCGGTGCGTCGGATCTTCCTGGTCTCGAGGTCGCAGGTGTGGTCGTTGGGGGAGACCTTTCGCATCCCGCCAATCGCTTCGGCCTGAAAGCTGGCGACCGTGTCTGCGCGTTGGTGCAGGGCGGTGGTTACGCCGAGCTGTGCACGGCGCCGATCGAGCAATGCCTGCCGGTACCCGAGGGCCTCACCGATATCGAAGCGGCTGCGCTACCCGAGACGTTCTTCACGGTGTGGAGCAACGTGTTCGATCGTGGTCAGCTTGGCAAGGGTCCGCGTGGCGCGGCCGAAACGCTGCTGATCCAGGGTGGGTCTAGCGGCATCGGTACCACGGCAATCCAGATCGCCAAGGCACTTGGCTTCAAGGTCTTCGTGACGGCCGGCAGCGATGACAAGTGCAAGGCGTGCGAGTCGCTCGGCGCGGATCGCGCGATCAACTACAAGACGCAGGATTTCGTGGCCGAAGTGAAGGCGCTGACCGAAGGGAAGGGCGTCGACGTGATCCTCGATATGGTGGCGGGGTCCTATCTCGCGCGTGAACTGTCGTGCATCGCCGATGACGGCCGCATCGTGATCATCGCGCTGCTTGGTGGCGGCAAGGCGGAAATTCCCCTTGGCGACATCCTGCGTCGACGCATTACCATCACCGGTTCCACGCTGCGCCCGCGTCCGGCTTCATTCAAGGGCGCCATTGCGCAGGCGCTGCATCAGAACGTCTGGCCGCTGCTGGCATCGGGCAAGATCAAGCCCGTGATCCACAAGGTGTTCCCCGCAGCACAGGCCGCGGATGCGCATCGCCTGATGGAGTCGAGCGAGCATATCGGCAAGATCGTACTGACCTGGTAAGCCATGCTTCTTGCTGTGGGCCCGTGATCACTGGCGGGTCCGGGATTACCTGCGATTGCCCGCACATGCTGGCGGGCCCCTCCTGACCACGCTACAATAGCCGGTTTGATTTAAAGAGGGGACCCTTGTGAGACAAAAGCTGGTCATCGGCAATTGGAAGATGCATGGCAGCCTGGCCGCCAACGCGGCGCTGCTTGAGGGTATCAAGGCTGCGCCTGCGCGCGCGAAGCTGGCGGTCTGCGCGCCGTTCCCCTATCTTGCCCAGTGCCAGACGCTGTTGTCCGGTTCCCAGGTTGCCTGGGGTGCTCAGGATGTGTCGTCCGAGGCCCGTGGTGCCTTCACCGGTGAAGTAGCTGCCTCGATGCTGGGTGAGTTTGGTTGCGGCTATGCGCTCGTCGGCCATTCAGAGCGTCGTACCTACCATGGTGAAACCGACGCGGTAGTGGCTGCCAAGGCACTGCGCGCGCTGGAATTCGACATTGTTCCGGTGGTCTGTGTTGGAGAGACGCTGGCCGAGCGCGAAGCCGGTCAGACCGAAGCCGTGGTTGGTCGTCAGTTGCAGGCTGTACTCGATGCGTTGTCTATCGAGCAACTGGGTCGCATTGTTCTGGCCTATGAGCCCGTCTGGGCGATCGGTACGGGCAAGACGGCCACGAGCGCGCAGGCCCAGGAAGTTCATGCGGCGCTACGTGCGCGGGTCACGGCGAAGGATGCCGGTGTTGCAGCACGCATGGCCATTCTGTATGGCGGTAGCGTCAAGCCCGACAATGCAGCTGAATTGTTTTCCATGTCCGATATTGACGGGGGGCTTATTGGTGGCGCCTCCCTGAAGGCGGATGATTTCCTCGCGATCGGCAACGCCTGAATGCCGGACGCGACTGTCTGATCAGGCAAGTTCGAAACGACTTTAACCAAATGGCAATCTTCAAGACTTTGTTGGTAATCGTGCAGGTCCTGTCCGCGCTCGGCGTGATTGGTCTTGTTCTGCTGCAGCACGGCAAGGGTGCCGATGTCGGTGCGGCGTTCGGATCGGGCGCCTCTGGCAGTCTGTTCGGCGCTACCGGATCGGCGAACTTCCTGTCACGTACCACGGCCGTTCTGGCGGCACTGTTCTTCTGCTGCACCCTGGGTCTGACGCTGCTGGGCAACTACAAGCCCTCGGCATCCCTGGGCGTGATGGGCGCGGCGCAGCAGTCGGCGCCGGCCGCTGCGGCACCTGCTTCCGCGCCTGCAGCAGCTGCAGCATCGGCCTCCGCGCCGGCGGCTCCGGCCGTGCCGAAGTAATTGCAATAATTGAACAGTGTGTCCACGGATTCCTGATTTTATTTGCAGTTGTGCATTGAACAAATCGGGAATCCTAGTTAGAATGCAGGGCTTGAAACGATTCCCCAGCGACGGGGCGAAAGCCGAAGGACAAACTCCTCGGCAGACGTTCCAGAGGGTATAAAAACCCAGCGCAAGGCAACATTGTTTCTCCCCCAGCCGACGTGGTGAAATTGGTAGACACGCTATCTTGAGGGGGTAGTGGCGAAAGCTGTGCGAGTTCGAGTCTCGCCGTCGGCACCAAACAACTTGATCGGAGTTCGTGTTGCGTATCTTCAAGATGCGTCGACATGTCCTCCGGCAGTCCGCAGGGCGGCGCCGTAGCTATGACGGGATGGCGCTTGGGGTGGGCAACAGGACGCCGCTATAGCTGGTGCTGTTGACAACATTCCAGATAAGGCTGGCCGCATCTTGACTCTCGAAGCCTACTTCCCCGTCCTCATCTTCATCGTCTTTGGCGTCGTGCTCGGTGTGGCACTGATGGCCATCGGTCGAATTCTCGGTCCCTACAAGCCTGACGCAGCGAAGCTGTCGCCGTACGAGTGCGGCTTCGAAGCGTTCGAGGATGCGCGCATGAAGTTCGACGTGCGCTACTACCTCATCGCCATCCTGTTTATCCTGTTCGATCTCGAAACTGCCTTCCTGTTTCCGTGGGGCGTCGCCCTCAAGGACATCGGTTGGCCGGGATTCATCGCCATGGGCGTGTTTCTGCTGGAATTCATCGTGGGCTTCGTCTACATCTGGAAAAAGGGCGCGCTCGATTGGGAGTGATGTGAAATGGCAATCGAAGGCGTTCTCAACGAAGGCTTTGTCACGACGACCGCTGACAAGCTGATCAATTGGACCCGTACGGGTTCCCTGTGGCCCATGACGTTCGGTCTGGCCTGCTGTGCAGTGGAAATGATGCACGCCGGCGCCGCGCGTTACGACATGGACCGTTTCGGTGTGATTTTCCGCCCGTCGCCGCGTCAGTCCGACGTGATGATCGTGGCAGGCACGCTGTGCAACAAGATGGCCCCCGCGCTGCGCAAGGTGTACGACCAGATGGCCGAACCGCGCTGGGTGATCTCGATGGGGTCGTGCGCCAACGGCGGCGGCTACTATCACTACTCATATTCGGTGGTGCGTGGCTGCGACCGCATCGTGCCGGTCGACATCTATGTTCCGGGCTGCCCGCCGACGGCGGAAGCGCTGATCTACGGCGTGATCCAGCTCCAGAACAAGATCAAGCGTACCAATACTATCGCGCGCAAGGGCTGATATGGCGAACCTGGATACCCTCAAGGCTGCGCTCGAAAAGGTCCTCGGCAAGCGCGTGCAGAACCTGATCGAGGCCACCGGCGAACTGACGCTGATCGTCAAGGCCGCCGACTATCTCGAAGTCGCGCGTCTGCTGCGTGACGATCCCTCGCTGCGTTTCGAACAGCTACTCGACCTGTGCGGCGTGGACTATTCCGACTACGCCGAAGGCGCCTGGGACGGCCTGCGCTTTGCCGCTGTCTCGCAGCTGCTGTCGGTAACGCACAACTGGCGTCTGCGTCTGCGCGTGTTCGCGCCGGACGATGATTTCCCGGTGCTGCCGTCGGTCATCAACGTCTGGAACTCGGTGAACTGGTTCGAGCGCGAAGCGTTCGATTTCTACGGCATCGTGTTCGAAGGCCATCCGGATCTGCGCCGTATCCTGACCGACTACGGTTTCGTCGGCCACCCGTTCCGCAAGGATTTCCCAGTCTCGGGCTACGTCGAAATGCGCTACGACCCGGAACAGAAGCGGGTCATCTACCAGCCGGTGACGATCGAGCCGCGCGAAGTCACGCCGCGCGTGATTCGCGAGGAAAACTACGGCGGCACGCAGCACTGAGATCGCGTCATGGCAGATATCAAGAACTACACCCTCAACTTCGGCCCCCAACACCCTGCAGCGCACGGCGTGCTGCGTCTGGTGCTTGAACTGGACGGCGAAGTCATCCAGCGCGCCGACCCCCATATCGGCCTGCTGCATCGAGCCACCGAAAAGCTGGCCGAGCAGAAGACCTGGATTCAAAGCGTCCCCTACATGGATCGTCTCGACTACGTGTCGATGATGGTCAACGAACACGCGTACGTGATGGCGATCGAGCGCTTGCTGGGCCTCGAGGTGCCGATTCGCGCCCAGTACATCCGCGTAATGTTCGACGAAATCACCCGTCTGCTGAACCACCTGATGTGGATCGGCTCGCACGCGCTGGACGTGGGTGCGATGGCGGTGTTCCTCTACGCGTTCCGCGAGCGTGAGGACATGTTCGACATGTACGAGGCGGTGTCGGGCGCGCGTATGCACGCGGCCTACTACCGTCCGGGCGGCGTCTACCGCGACCTGCCTGACACGATGCCGCAATATCGTGCGTCGAAAGTCCACAACGAGAAGGCCATCAAGGTCATGAACGAAGCCCGTTCGGGCTCGCTGCTGGACTTCATCGAGGACTTCACGAACCGTTTCCCGACCTATGTCGATGAATACGAGACGCTGCTGACCGATAACCGTATCTGGAAGCAACGTCTGGTCGATATCGGTGTGGTCACGCCGGAGCGTGCGCTGCAGATGGGTTTCACCGGTCCGATGCTGCGTGGCTCGGGTATCGAGTGGGATCTGCGCAAGAAGCAGCCGTACGAGGTCTACGACAAGATGGACTTCGATATCCCCGTGGGTACGGCGGGCGACTGCTATTCGCGTTACCTGGTGCGTGTTGAAGAAATGCGCCAGTCGAACCGCATCATCAAGCAGTGCATTGACTGGCTGCGTCGCAACCCGGGTCCGGTGATTACCGAGAACCACAAGGTGGCGCCGCCGTCGCGTGTGGACATGAAGTCGAACATGGAAGAGCTGATTCACCACTTCAAGCTCTTCACCGAAGGTATCCACGTGCCGGCAGGCGAGGCCTACGCAGCGGTGGAGCACCCGAAGGGCGAGTTCGGCATCTATGCGATTTCGGATGGCGCGAACAAGCCGTACCGTCTGAAGATCCGTGCCCCGGGCTTTGTCCACCTGGCCGCGCTCGACGAAATGGCCAGGGGACACATGATTGCGGATGCGGTCACGATCATCGGTACACAGGACATCGTGTTCGGCGAGATCGACCGCTAAGGGATACCGGAAGACGAGTATCCCGTCACAGGCCGTTGCCCGGACGACGTTCCGGGCGTGTTCGGCCGGCCCCGGCTGTAACGGTGGCGGCAGGCGATGCCTGCAACGGATCGGCAGGGACGCGAAGGGGCGTCCGGGCCGGCAGAACATGGCAGCGACGGCTGCAAACTAGCGGAGCCCCGCGCGGCTTCGCCGTATTACTGCAATGACCATGCTATCAGCAGAAGCTCTCAAGGAAATCGATCGCGCGATCGCGAAGTATCCGGCCGACCAGAAGCAGTCGGCCGTGATGGCGGCACTCGCCGTGGCACAGGGCGAGGTGGGCTGGGTTTCCCCCGAAGTCATGCAGTTCGTCGCCAGCTACCTCGAAATGCCGCCTGTGTGGGTGGAAGAGGTGGCCACGTTCTACAACATGTATGACACCAAGCCGGTGGGCAAGCACAAGCTCGCCGTCTGTACCAACCTGCCGTGCGCGCTGTCGGGCGGCGAGCGGGCTGGCGAATACCTGAAGCGCAAGCTCGGGATCGACTATAACGAGACCACCGCCGACGGCTGTTTCACCCTGAAAGAGGGCGAGTGCATGGGCGCGTGCGGCGACGCACCGGTGATGATCGTCAACAACACCCGCATGTGCAGCTTCATGAGCGAGCAGAAGATCGACGCACTGGTCGAAGAGCTCAAGTCCGAAGCCGCCGCCAAGGGGGACAAGTAACATGACCTCTCTGCATGACCGTCATATCAAGCCGCTGATTCTGGCTGGCCTGGACGGCAAGAACTGGCACCTCGAAGACTACGTGAAGCGTGGCGGCTACAAGCAGCTCCGCCGCATTCTCGAGGAAAAGGTAACGCCCGAGCAGGTGATCGCCGACGTCAAGGCGTCGGGTCTGCGCGGCCGTGGCGGTGCGGGCTTCCCCACCGGCCTGAAGTGGAGCTTCATGCCGCGTGCGTTCCCGGGTCAGAAGTACCTCGTCTGCAATACCGATGAAGGCGAACCGGGCACGTTCAAGGATCGCGACATCATTCGCTACAACCCGCACGCGCTGATCGAAGGCATGGCCATCGGCGCGTACGCGATGGGCATCACCGTGGGTTACAACTACATCCACGGCGAAATCTGGAACGAATACAAGATCTTCGAGGAAGCCCTCGAAGAAGCGCGCCGCGCCGGCTTCCTCGGCGACAACATCCTGGGTTCGGGCTTCAACTTCCAGTTGCACGCCCACCATGGCTACGGCGCATACATCTGCGGCGAGGAAACCGCGCTGCTGGAGTCGCTCGAAGGCAAGAAGGGCCAACCGCGCTTCAAGCCGCCTTTCCCGGCCAGCTTCGGCCTGTACGGCAAGCCGACCACCATCAACAATACGGAAACGTTCGCCGCGGTGCCGTTCCTGCTGGAAGTCGGCCCCGAGAACTACCTGAAGATGGGCAAGCCGAACAACGGCGGCAGCAAGATCTTCTCGGTGTCGGGCGATGTGGAGCGTCCGGGCAACTACGAGATCCCGCTGGGCACGCCGTTCGCAACGCTGCTGGAACTCGCGGGCGGCATGCGCGGTGGCAAGAAGATCAAGGCGGTCATTCCGGGCGGTTCCTCCGCCCCGGTGGTGCCGGGCGACCTGATGATGGCATCGGACATGGATTACGACTCGATCGCCAAGGCCGGCTCGATGCTGGGCTCGGGCGCCGTGATCGTGATGGACGAAACACGCTGCATGGTGCGTTCGCTCCTGCGCCTGTCGTATTTCTACTTTGAAGAATCGTGCGGCCAGTGCACGCCGTGCCGTGAAGGCACCGGCTGGCTCTATCGCATGGTGAATCGCATTGAACACGGAGAAGGCCGCCAGGAAGATCTGGACCTGCTCAACAACGTCGCGGAAAACATCATGGGTCGCACTATCTGCGCACTCGGCGATGCAGCGGCGATGCCGGTACGCGGCATGCTCAAGCACTACTGGAAGGAGTTCGAGTATCACGTCGAACACAAGCAGTGCATGGTCCCGGCCTATTCCTGAAGCGTGGCAGAACATGGTTGAACTCGAGATCGACGGCAAGAAGGTAGAGGTTGCGGAAGGCAGCCTCGTGATGGAAGCGGCCCAGAAGCTGGGCACGTACATCCCGCACTTCTGCTACCACCGCAAACTGTCCATCGCGGCGAACTGCCGCATGTGCCTGGTTGAAGTGGAGAAAGCGCCCAAGGCGCTGCCCGCCTGCGCCACCCCGGTGACGCCAGGCATGAAGGTTTTCACCAATTCTGAGAAGGCTGTGAAGGCTCAGAAATCGGTGATGGAATTCCTGCTGATCAACCACCCGCTCGACTGCCCGATCTGCGATCAGGGCGGCGAATGCCAACTCCAGGATCTGGCGGTGGGCTACGGTGGTTCGGAGTCGCGCTACAAGGAAGAGAAGCGTGTGGTGTTCCACAAGAATGTGGGCCCGCTGATCTCCATGGAAGAGATGACCCGCTGCATCCACTGCACTCGCTGCGTGCGCTTCGGCCAGGAAGTGGCCGGCGTGATGGAGCTGGGCATGCTGGGCCGCGGCGAGCACTCGGAAATCACGACGTTCGTCGGCCAGACCGTGGATTCGGAACTGTCCGGCAACATGATCGACCTGTGCCCGGTCGGCGCGCTGACCAGCAAGCCGTTCCGCTACTCGGCCCGTACGTGGGAATTGGCACGCCGCAAGTCGGTGTCGCCGCACGACGGCCTGGGTGCCAACCTCGTGGTCCAGACCAAGAACCAGCGCGTGATGCGTGTGGTGCCGCTGGAGAACGAGGACATCAACGAATGCTGGATCTCCGATAAGGACCGCTTCGCCTACGAAGGCCTGAACAGCGCCGACCGTCTGACCCGCCCGATGCTCAAGCAGGGTGGCGAATGGATGGAAACGGACTGGCAGACCGCGCTCGAATACGTGGCCAATGGTCTGGCAAGCATCAAGCGCGATCACGGCGCCGACCAGATTGCTGCGCTGGCCAGCCCGCACAGCACGCTGGAAGAGCTGTTCCTGCTGGGCAAGCTCGTCCGTGGCCTGGGCAGCGACAACGTCGACTTCCGCCTGCGTCAATCCGATTTCTCGGCCGCACTGAAGGGCGCGCCGTGGCTCGGCATGCCGGTGGCCGACGTCAGCACGCTGCAACGCGCGCTGGTGATCGGTTCGTCGCTGCGCAAGGATCATCCGCTGCTGGCGTCGCGTCTGCGTCAAGCCGTGAAAAAGGGCACACGTGTGGCCGTGATCGGCGCGGGCGGTGAAGACCTGCTGATGCCGGTCGCCGCGCGTATCAATGCTGCCCCGTCGGGCTGGACCGCCGCACTGGCCGGCGTGGCCCGTGCCGTGGCCGCCGCCAAGGGCGTGACCGCTCCGGCCGGTACCGAAGGATTCGACGGTGGCGATGCCGCGAAGGCCGTGGCCGATATGCTGCTGTCGGGCGAACGCCGTGCGGTGTTCCTCGGCAACGAAGCCGTCCGCCACCCGCAGTTCTCGTCGCTGCACGCTCTGGCGCAGTGGATCGCCTCGGAAACGGGCGCGACGCTGGGCTTCCTGACCGAGGCCGCCAACACGGTCGGTGGTTATGTTGCTGGCGCCCTGCCACAGCAAGGCGGTGCCAACGCACAGGCCATGCTCGATGCGCCGCGCCGCGCGTACATCGTGCTGAACGCCGAGCCCGAGTTCGACGCCGCCGATGGCCGCAAGGCACTGGCCGCGCTGAACCAGGCCGGCACGGTCGTGGTGCTGTCGCCGTTCCGTTCGGAAGCCGCGTTGCAATACGCAGACGTGATCCTGCCGGTCGCGCCGTTCACCGAAACCGCAGGTACGTTCGTCAATGCCGAAGGCAAGGCGCAGAGCTTCAACGGCGTGGTACGCGCGCTGGGTGAGTCGCGTCCGGGCTGGAAGGTGCTGCGCGTGCTGGGCAACCTGCTGGAAGTACCGGGCTTCGACTTCGACACGGCTGAAGCCGTGCGCGACGCCGCGCTGGCTCGTCCGGTCGCCGAGCAACTGAACAACTCGACCGATGCCCCGATCCGCGTGACGGCTGCTGCCGCCAACGGTGTCGAGCGTATCGCCGATGTGCCGATTTACCACGCCGACCCGATCGTGCGCCGTGCCGACTCGCTGCAGCTTACCGCCGCCGCGCGCCGTGCGATGCAGGTGTCGCTGTCGTCGGATCTGTTCGCCAAGCTGGGCGTGCAGGCTGGCGATCCGGTGCGTGTGATGCAGGATGGTGCCAGCGTGGTGCTGCCGGCCGCTCTCGAAGCGACGCTGCCGGCAAACACAGTGCGCGTGCCGGCCGCCACCGAGGCTGCCGTGACGCTGGGTGCGCTGTTCGGCAATGTCACCGTTGAGAAAGCCATCGACCTGCCGGCCGGCAACAACGCGGCCGCGACGGCCACCGCATAAGAAGAGCGAGAAAGCAACATGATCGACTGGATTACCTCGCAAGGTCACGACATCTTCGGCATGTACTGGACGCCGCTGTGGATTCTTATCCGCGCGGTGCTCATCGTGGTGCCGGTGCTGCTGTGCGTGGCCTACCTGATTCTGTGGGAGCGCAAGCTGATCGGCTGGATGCACGTGCGTATCGGCCCGAACCGCGTGGGTCCGCTGGGCTTGCTGCAGCCGATCGCCGACGTGCTGAAGCTGCTGCTCAAGGAAGTCATGTTCCCGTCGCAGATCAACCGGGGCATGTACCTGGTGGCTCCGCTGATGGTGCTGATGCCCGCAGTCGCTGTCTGGGCGGTGATTCCGTTCCAGGCCGAAGTGGTGATGGCCGATATCAACGCTGGTCTGCTGTACGTGATGGCCATCAGCTCGGTGGGCGTCTATGGCGTGATTCTGGCTGGATGGGCCTCGAACTCGAAGTATGCGTTCATCGGTGCGATGCGTGCCGCGGCGCAGATGGTGTCGTACGAAATCGCCATGGGCTTCGCCCTGGTGACCGTGCTGATGGTGTCGGGCAGCCTGAACCTGTCGCACATCGTGAACGCCCAGAACACCGGCTACTTCGCCAACATGGGCCTGAACCTGCTGTCGTGGAACTGGCTGCCGCTGCTGCCGATGTTCGGCGTGTACTTCATCTCGGGCGTGGCTGAAACCAACCGTCACCCGTTCGACGTGGTGGAAGGCGAATCGGAAATCGTGGCCGGCCACATGATCGAATATTCGGGCATGACGTTCGCGCTGTTCTTCCTGGCCGAGTACATCAACATGATCATCATCTCGACGATGACCTCGCTGATGTTCCTTGGTGGCTGGGCACCGCCGTTCTCGAGCGCGCTGACCAATGCGATCCCGGGCTTCTTCTGGCTGGTGATCAAGGTATTCCTGCTGCTGTCGGTTTTCATCTGGATTCGCGCTTCGTTCCCGCGTTACCGCTATGACCAGATCATGCGTCTGGGCTGGAAGATCTTCATTCCGCTGACCGTGGCTTGGCTGATCATTGTGGCGATCTGGATCAAGTCGCCGTGGAACATCTGGCACTAAGAGGCCAGGCGATGGTGCGTCACTGCCAGAGGCAGGGCGCGCCGCGCGGAAATACTTAGGAAGCAATCGTCATGCTGCTCGCCATCAAGGACTTCTTCAACAGCCTGCTCCTGAAGGAACTCTTCAAGGGTATGGCTTTGACCGGCCGCTATCTCTTCGCGCGCAAGATCACAGTCCAGTTCCCGGAAGAGAAGACGCCGATGTCGCCGCGTTTCCGCGGCCTGCACGCACTGCGCCGCTATCCCAATGGGGAAGAGCGTTGCATCGCCTGCAAGCTGTGTGAAGCGGTGTGCCCGGCATTGGCTATCTCGATCGAATCGGACGTGCGTAACGACGGCACCCGCCGCACCACGCGCTACGACATCGACCTGACCAAGTGCATTTTCTGCGGCTTCTGCGAAGAAGCTTGCCCGGTTGACGCGATCGTCGAGACGCACATTCTCGAGTATCACGGCGAAAAGCGCGGTGACCTGTACTTCACCAAGGACATGCTGCTGGCCGTTGGCGACCGCTACGAGCCGCAGATCGCCGCAGCCAAGGCTGCGGACGCGAAGTACCGTTAAGCGTATCGACGCAGGGCGGGAGCAGGGCGCTTGAGGCGCCGGCTCCCGAAAGCGAAATTGAATCGGTCCCGCAAGGGGCCAACAGAAGGATGCCGCGAGCACGCGTGGTCACCCCGAAAGGGGGGCTGTGTGCAAGCGGCCCAAAGAGGATCCGATAGGGACCATGGAACTCACGACCACCATCTTCTATGTCTTTGCCTTGGTGCTGGTGCTGTCCGCACTGAAAGTCATCACGGCAAAGAACCCGGTGCATTCCGCACTGTTCCTCGTCCTGGCGTTCTTCACCGCCGCAGCGATCTGGATGATCCTGAAGGCGGAATTCCTCGCCATCCTGCTCCTGCTCGTGTACGTCGGCGCCGTGATGGTGCTGTTCCTGTTCGTCGTGATGATGATCGACATCGACATCGAGCATCTGCGGCGCGACTTCTGGACCTACGTGCCGATGGCCTCGATCATTGGCGCGCTGATCATCGCCGAAATGGCGATCGTGCTCGTGCGCAACTTCATCGGCACGACCAACGCCGTGCTGCCCCCGGGCGCGCAGGATCCGAACTATTCGAATACCGCCGCGCTGGGCAAGCTGATCTACACCGACTACATCTACGCGTTTGAAGTGGCCGGCATCATCCTGCTGGTGGCCATCATCGCCGCCGTTGCACTGACGCTGCGTCGCCGCAAGGACGTGAAGGCACAGGACGTTGGCGCCCAGCTGCGCGTGCGTCGCGACGAGCGCGTGCGTCTGGTGAAACTGCCGGCCGAGGGCCGGGCCGAAGCGGATGCCGCGGCAGCCGCCAACAAGAACTAAAGCCCGGAGAAACTGCTGTGCTCTCTCTCGCCCACTTCCTCGTCCTCGGTGCGATCCTGTTTGCGATCAGCATCGTTGGCATCTTCCTGAACCGCAAGAACGTGATCGTGCTGCTGATGGCGCTCGAACTGCTGCTGCTTGCGGTGAACATGAACTTCGTCGCCTTCTCGCACTACATGGGCGACCTGGCTGGTCAGGTTTTCGTTTTCTTCATCCTCACGGTGGCCGCCGCCGAGTCGGCAATTGGTCTGGCAATCCTGGTTGTGCTGTTCCGTAACCTGGACACGATCAACGTGGACGACATGGATACCCTCAAGGGCTGATTCATGACCGCATCCACATTGAACCAAGACTGCTCCCCGATCGCACACCAATAAGCGTCCTATGGCAACCACGCTCAACCCCAACCTGCTGCTGGCGATTCCGCTGGCGCCGCTCGCCGGCGCCGCGATAGCTGGTCTGTTCGGTACCAAGTTCTTCGGCACGTTTTCCTCGGAGTCGCGCGGCGGCCGGATCGTGGCGCATTCGGCAACGATTCTCGGCGTCGCCATCGCTTTCGTCCTGTCGGTGATGGTGCTGCTCGACGTGCTCAACGGCGCGGGCTACAACGCCACCGTGTACGAGTGGATGACGATCGGCAGCCTGAAGATGGAGGTCGGCTTCCTGGTCGACTCCCTGACCGCGATGATGATGGTGGTCGTGACCTTCGTCTCGCTGATGGTGCACATCTACACCGTCGGTTACATGGAAGGGGACCCCGGCTACAACCGATTCTTCGCCTACATCTCGCTCTTCACCTTCTCGATGCTGATGCTGGTGATGAGCAACAACTTCCTGCAGCTGTTCTTCGGCTGGGAAGCGGTGGGCCTGGTGTCGTACCTGCTGATCGGTTTCTGGTACACCCGCCCGACGGCGATCTTCGCGAACCTGAAGGCGTTCCTGGTCAACCGTGTGGGTGACTTCGGCTTCATCCTCGGTATCGGCCTGCTGCTGGCATACAGCGGCAGCATGAACTACACGGATGTCTTCGCTACCCGCGAGCAGCTGGCTACCGTGATCTTCCCGGGTACCGACTGGATGATGATCACCGTGGCCTGCATCTGCCTGTTCATCGGCGCGATGGGCAAGTCGGCGCAGTTCCCGCTGCACGTCTGGCTGCCTGACTCGATGGAAGGCCCGACCCCGATCTCGGCACTGATTCACGCGGCAACCATGGTGACCGCCGGTATCTTCATGGTGGCGCGCATGTCGCCGCTGTTCGAACTGTCGGACACCGCGCTGTCGTTTGTACTGGTCATCGGCGCGATCACCGCGCTGTTCATGGGCTTCCTGGGCATCATCCAGAACGATATCAAGCGCGTGGTTGCTTACTCCACGCTGTCGCAGCTCGGTTACATGACCGTCGCGCTGGGCGCTTCGGCTTACTCGGTAGCCGTGTTCCACCTGATGACCCACGCGTTCTTCAAGGCACTGCTGTTCCTTGCCGCGGGCTCAGTGATCATCGGCATGCACCATGACCAGGACATCCGCAACATGGGCGGCCTGCGCAAGTACATGCCGATCACGTGGATCACGTCGTTGGTCGGTTCGCTGGCCCTGATCGGCACGCCGTTCTTCGCGGGCTTCTACTCGAAGGACTCGATCATCGAGGCGGTGGCCGAATCGCATATCGCTGGCTCGGGCTTCGCGTACTTCGCGGTGCTGGCCGGTGTGTTCGTGACCGCCTTCTATTCGTTCCGCATGTACTTCCTGGTGTTCCACGGTGAAGAGCGCTTCGGCAAGGCCGATGACCACCATGGCAACCACCATGACGAGGAAGTCTCGCACGACCATCACCACGGCCTGGCTCCGGGCCAGAAGCCGCATGAGTCCCCGTGGGTCGTGACGCTGCCGCTGGTGCTGCTGGCCATCCCGTCGGTGATCGTTGGCGCCATCGCCATCGAGCCGATGCTGTTCGGCGAGTTCTTCAAGCATGGCGTGGCCTTCAAGGACGTGATCTTCGTCGGCGAGAACCATCATGCGATGGAAGAGCTGAAGGAAGCGTTCCATGGCTGGGTGCCGATGGCGATTCACTCGCTGACGACGCCGGTGCTGTGGCTGGCTATCGCAGGCGTGGTGCTGTCGTGGTTCTTCTACATGAAGCGCCCGGACATCCCCGCGGCGATCAAGCAACGTTTCTCCGGTCTCTACAAGCTGCTGGACAACAAGTACTACATGGACGCGATCAACGAAGCGGTTTTCGCTCGCGGCGCGCGCCTGCTGGGTACCGGCCTGTGGAAGGGTGGTGACCAGAGCTTCATCGACGGCCTGTTCGTCAATGGTTCGGCCCGCGTGGTGGCGTCGTTTGCTGCGGCCAGCCGCTACCTGCAGTCCGGTTATATCTACCATTACGCTTTCGCGATGATCATCGGCATGTTGGTGCTCCTGACGCTGACGATCACTGGCGTGATAGGCACCAAGTGATAGGCACCAAAGCAAGGAAAACATAGAAATGGTTCTGTCTTTCGCAATCTGGCTGCCTATCTTCTTCGGGCTGGTGGTATTGATGTTCGGCTCCGACCGAAGCAAATGCTTCGTGCGCTGGATGGCGCTGTTCGGTGCTATCGTCAGCTTTGCCGTCACGCTGCCGCTGATCTTCCACTTCGACACCGCTTCCGCTGCGATGCAGTTCGTCGAGCAGGCGACGTGGATCGAACGCTTCAACATCCAGTACCACCTGGGTGTGGATGGCATCTCGATGTGGTTCGTGGTGCTGACCGCATTCATCACCGTGATCGTCGTGATCTCGGCCTGGGAAGTGATCACCGAACGCGTGGCCGAGTACATGGCCTCGTTCCTGATCCTGTCAGGCTTGATGGTCGGTGTCTTCTCGTCGCTGGACGGCCTGCTGTTCTACGTGTTCTTCGAAGCCACGCTGATCCCGATGTACATCATCATCGGTGTCTGGGGCGGCCCGAACCGCGTGTATGCGGCGTTCAAGTTCTTCCTCTACACGCTGCTCGGCTCGCTGCTGACCCTGGTCGCGCTGCTGTACCTGTACAACAAGACGGGCTCGTTCGACATCCTCACCTGGCATCAGGCCAAGTTGACGATGAACGAGCAGATCGCGATCTTCCTCGCGTTCTTCATGGCCTTCGCGGTGAAGGTGCCGATGTGGCCGGTGCACACCTGGCTGCCGGACGCCCACGTGGAAGCGCCGACCGGCGGTTCCGTGGTGCTGGCGGCGATCATGCTGAAGCTGGGCGCCTACGGTTTCCTGCGGTTCTCGCTGCCGATCGCCCCGGACGCCAGCCACTACCTGGCCCCGTTCATCATCACGATCTCGCTGATCGCCGTGATCTACATCGGCCTCGTGGCACTGGTCCAGGCCGACATGAAGAAGCTGGTGGCGTACTCGTCGATCGCTCACATGGGTTTCGTGACGCTCGGTTTCTTCATCTTCAATGAAATCGGCATCGAGGGCGGCATCATCCAGATGATCTCGCATGGTTTCGTGTCGGGCGCGATGTTCCTGTGTATCGGTGTGCTCTATGACCGCGTGCACTCGCGCCAGATCGCCGACTACGGCGGTGTGGTGAACGTGATGCCGAAGTTCGCGGCGCTGTCGGTGTTCTTCGCGATGGCCAACTGTGGCCTGCCGGCTACCTCGGGTTTCGTGGGCGAGTTCATGGTGATCCTGGGTGCTGTCAAGTTCAACTTCTGGATTGGCCTGCTGGCCGCCACGGCCCTGATCTTCGGCGCGGCTTACTCGCTGTGGATGGTCAAGCGCGTGATCTTCGGCGATATCGTGCACGAGCACGTGCGTGAACTGGTGGACCTGAACAAGCGTGAATTCTTCATGCTCGGTCTGCTGGCGATCATGACGCTGTACATGGGTCTGTACCCGAAACCCTTCACCGACGTGATGCACGCATCGGTGGTGAACCTGCTGTCCCACGTGGCACAGTCCAAGCTGTAAGCGGGGGAGAGAAATCAACATGCAATCGTCCTCTAGCCTGGCCCCGGTGGCGCCAATCATTTTCCTGGCGATCGCCATTGCGGCGATCAACTGGATCGACCTAGCCCGCGGCAAGAACCGCACCAGCGTGGCGTACCCGCTGTCGCTGCTGACTACACTGGTGCTGACCGCTTGGTTCGGCATCGACGCGGCAGGCGGCGAAACGCACTACGCGTTCGCCAACCTGGTCGTGATCGACCCGATGGCGAACGTGCTGGCTGCGTTCTGCTCGCTGGGTATGCTGCTGACGCTGATCTACACGCGTAGCTATCTGGCCGAACGGGACATGTTCGCAGGCGAGTTCTACATGCTCGCGCTGTTCACGCTCGGCGGTCAGATCGTGATGATCACCGGCAACAACTTCCTGACGCTGTACCTGGGTCTGGAGCTGCTGTCTCTGTCGTCGTATGCGCTGGTTGCCCTGCGCCGCGACTCGCGCGTGACGTCCGAATCGGCGATCAAGTACTTTGTACTGGGCGCGCTCGCATCGGGCTTCCTGCTCTACGGCATGTCGATGATGTACGGGGCCACCGGTTCGCTGAACCTGGGTGAAGTGTTCCGCGTGGTCGAGTCGGGCCGCGTCAACACGACGATGCTGGCCTTCGGCGTGGTGTTTATCGTGGCCGGTGTGGCCTTCAAGCTGGGTGCCGCACCGTTCCATATGTGGATCCCGGACATCTACCAGGGTTCGCCGACCGCTGTGACGCTGCTGATCGCTGCTGGTCCGAAGGTTGCCGCATTCGCGCTGATCATCCGCCTGCTGGTGGAGGGCCTGCTGCCGCTGGCGACCGACTGGCAGGTCATGCTGGTGATCCTGTCGATTGCTTCGCTGGTCATCGGTAACCTGACGGCTATCGTTCAGACAAACCTGAAGCGGATGCTGGCGTACTCGACGATCTCCCACATGGGCTTCGTGCTGCTGGGCATGCTTTCGGGCGTGGTGGCCAACAAGGCCGACGGCGCAGTGAACGCCTACAGCTCGTCGATGTTCTACTCGATCACGTACATGCTGACCACGCTGGGCACGTTCGGCCTGATCCTGGTTCGCACGCGCAAGGGCTTCGAGGCAGAAACGCTCGACGATCTGAAGGGCATGTCGCGCCGTCATCCGTGGTTCGCGTTCCTGATGCTGGTGATGATGTTCTCGATGGCCGGCATTCCGCCGACCGTTGGCTTCTATGCCAAGCTGTCGGTGCTGCAGGCGGTCGTGTCGGCAGGTATGAGCTGGCTGGCCGTGCTGGCAGTGGTGTTCTCGCTGATCGGCGCGTTCTACTACCTGCGCATTGTGAAGCTGATGTACTTCGATGCACCGGTTGGCGAAGAGCCGCTGGAAGCTTCGACTGGCCTGCGTTCGGTGCTGAGCCTGAACGGCTTGGCCGTGATCCTGCTGGGTCTGTTCCCGGCTGGCCTGATGGACCTGTGCTTCCAGGCCATCCGTGCTACGCTGGCGTCCTGATTTTTCAGGCAAGGTGACGCAATGAGTTCCTCGGCAGGTGGTTGGTTTGTCATCCTTTTGGCACTGGTGTGTGCCAACCTGCCGTTCGTCAACCAGCGCCTGTTCGCCGCGGTGGGCCTGAAGTGGGCCCGCAAGCCGTTGTGGCTGCGCCTGGTGGAACTATTCATGTGGTACGTGGTGGCTGGCCTTGCCGGCTTCGCAGTGGAAGCGAGCCTCGGCAACGCCTTCCCGCAAGGCTGGCAGTTCTACGCCATCACCGCCTGCATGATGCTGGTGTTTGCCTTCCCCGGCTTCACCTGGCAATACCTGGTCAAACATCGCACGGCCTGATTGCGGCCAGACCCTCGCGCCGGGGCCCGTGCCACACCCGGAGCGTTCATGATCGACAAGACCCCAGCCGTATCGTCCGAAGAGCGTGACGATCACCTCAGGGAAACTTCCGTCGCTTCCGCGACCATCCATCGCGGCAAATTCCTCACCCTCAAGCAAGACATCGTGCGCCTGCCCAATGGCAAGCAAGCCGGGCGCGAGTACGTGCTGCATCCGGGCGCAGTCATGATGATCCCGCTGTTCGACGACGGCACGGTGCTGATGGAGCGCCAGTTCCGCTACCCGATCGGTGAAGTGATGCTCGAATTTCCGGCGGGCAAGCTCGATCCGCAAGAGGGCGCGCAACGCTGTGGCGAGCGCGAGTTGCTCGAGGAAACCGGCTACACCGCGCGTCGCTGGGATTACCTGACGCGGATCCACCCGGTGATTTCCTACTCGACCGAGTTTATCGATCTGTTCCTGGCGCGTGATCTGACCGCCGGCGAGGCGGAACTCGACGATGGCGAGTTCCTGGAAACCTTTATCACGCCGGTGGGCCAGGTGATCGATTGGGTACGTCAGGGCCGCATTACTGACGTCAAGACGATCATCGGCGCGCTCTGGCTGGAGAAGATCGTCTCTGGCACCTGGCAGCCGGGCGAGCAAAGCGAGCCTCCGTTTCCTGACAATCGCAGCATCGGCTGAAACGGCGCATAACTGCTAAGCTACTGCGCCGCCTTGCAGGCTTGAGTCTGCCTCAGCGCCAGTCTCCGCATGGGGTTTTCCCTTGCTCCGGCGTAATTGTGTTTAGGACGCATCCTGCCAGGCAAAAACGGTCAGCGAAAAAATTAGCACGACCGTTCACAAAATTTCGATTCACGGCTAATATTGCCCGACGGGCTGGAAAGATCATGAAGGTGCTCGACCTGCGCTGTGCGCAAGACCATCGTTTCGAGGGTTGGTTTGCCTCGGAGGAAGATGCGCAATCGCAGATTTCGCGTGACCTCGTCCAATGCCCGGTCTGTGGTGACCATGCCGTCTCCCGCCTGCCCAGCGCGCCGCGCCTGAATCTTTCGGGTGCCACCGCCAAGCCGGCGCAGACGCAGGTCCGGAACGCCGAGGAAGGCAAGGCCGACGCGCAGCAGATGATGCAAGCGCTGCAGGCCCGCTATCTGAAGGCAGTCCGGCAGGTACTGGCGCAGACCGAGGACGTGGGAGAACGTTTCGCCGAGGAAGCGCGGCGCATGCACTACGAGGAAGCGCCGGAGCGCGGTATCCGCGGTTCGGCAACGCCGGAAGACGTGCAGGCGCTGGCCGACGAAGGCATCGAGACCTTTCCGCTCATCGTGCCGGATGCGCTGAAGCAGACGGCCCACTGAACAAGCATCCTGTGCCCGGTTTACCTCGCGCAGTGATGCGCGAGGTAAAACAAACGGCCGGCGCCCGCCGGCACCACCAATGGAGACGGGCATGGATCTCAATTACTCGGCGGCCGACATCGCCTTCCGTCAGGAAGTGCGTAGCTGGCTCGAAGCCAACCTGCCGGCGGAAATCCGCGAAAAGGTACTCAACCACCGCCGCCCCAACCGCGACGATCTGGTGCGCTGGCACAAGATCCTGGCTGGCAAGGGCTGGTCCGCGCCGCACTGGCCGGTCGAGTTCGGTGGCACGGGCTGGAACGCCACGCAACGCCACATCTGGGACGAGGAAAATGCCCGCGTCGGCGCGCCTGGCGTGCTGCCGTTCGGCGTGGCGATGGTCGCGCCCGTGATCATGAAGTACGGCAATGCAGAGCAGAAGTCGTACTACCTGCCGCGTATCCTCGACTGCACCGACTGGTGGTGCCAGGGCTATTCGGAGCCGGGTTCGGGTTCGGATCTGGCTTCGCTGAAGACCCGTGCCGAGCTGACGTCGGATGGCAAGCACTACATCGTCAACGGCCAGAAGACCTGGACCACGCTCGGCCAGCACGCCGACATGATCTTCTGCCTGGTGCGCACCGACCCCGAGGCCAAGAAGCAAGAGGGCATTTCGTTCCTGCTGATCGACATGAAGACGCCGGGCATTACCGTGCGCCCGATCATCATGCTCGACGAAGAGCATGAAGTGAACGAAGTCTTCTTCGACAACGTCAAGGTGCCGGTCGAAAACCGCGTCGGCGAGGAAAACCGTGGCTGGACCTATGCCAAGTACCTGCTTGGCCATGAGCGTACCGGCATTGCGCGCGTGGGTAACTCCAAGCGCGAACTGGGCTTCCTGAAGCGCGTTGCCCGCCAGCAGCAGAAGAACGGCAAGCCGCTGCTCGAGGATCCGGTGTTTGGCGCCAAGGTTGCCGCGCTGGAAATCGAACTGATGGCGCTGGAGATCACCGTGCTGCGCGTGGTGTCGAGCGAAGCCGCTGGCAAGGGCCCCGGCCCCGAGGCATCGATGCTCAAGATCAAGGGCACCGAGATCCAGCAGATGCTGACCGAACTGATGGTCGAAGCGGTCGGCCCGTACGCCCAGCCGTTCGATCCGGCGTACCTGGAGTGCGAACACGAGCACGCCGTGACCGGCTATGACGACGCCGCCCCGCTGGCCGCGTACTACTTCAACTATCGCAAGACCTCCATCTACGGCGGTTCGAACGAAATCCAAAAGAACATCATCAGCCAGATGATTCTGGGGCTGTGAGGAGACACGCAACATGAACTTCAATCTCAGCGACGAACAGAAGCAACTGGCCGACGCGATTCGCCGTTTTGTCGAGAAGAGCTACGACTTCGAATCGCGCAAGAAGAACATCAAGGGCGCGAATGGCTACGGCGAGCAAGCCTGGGGCGGACTGGTCGAACTCGGCCTGACCGCGCTGCCGGTGCCCGAAGCGCAAGGTGGCTTCTCCGGTACGGCTGTCGACATGATGGTGGTGCAGCAGGAACTGGGCCGCGGCCTGGTGGTGGAGCCGTACTTCGCGACGGTGGTGGCCGCGCAGGCGCTCAAGCTGGCCGGTGGCCAGGAAGCGCTGCTCGAGCAGGTGGCTGGTGGCGAACTGAAGCTGGCCACGGCATTCAACGAGCAGCAGGCACGCCATGAACTGAACAACGTGACCGTGACGGCCAAGGGCGGCAAGCTCAACGGTCGCAAGGTCGTGGTGACCCACGGTGCCCAGGCCGACAAGCTCGTGGTGTCGGCACGCACCAGTGGCGCCCAGTCGGACCGTGACGGCATCTCGCTGTTCCTGGTCGACACCAAGGGTGCTGGCGTCAGCGTCAAGGACTACCGCACGATCGACAACCTCCACGCGGCCGACGTGACGTTCCAGGATGCACCGGCCACGCTGATCGGCACGGAAGGCAAGGGCTGGGATGTGCTCGAGGCCACCGCCGACTACGCCGCGGTGCTGCTGTGCGCCGAAGCCGTTGGTGTCATGGATACGCTCAACGCCGCCACGCTCGAGTACGCGAAGACCCGCCAGCAGTTCGGCGTGGCCATCGCGCGCTTCCAGGCGCTGCAGCACCGCATGGTCGAAATGATGATCCATGCGGAGCAGTCGCGTTCGATCACGCTGCTGGCCGCGGCGCGCTTCGACGAGGCCAGCCCCGAGGAGCGCCGCCGCTACGTGTCCGCCGCCAAGGCGCGCGTCGGCGTGGCAGCCCGCTCGGTGGGCCAGGAAGCCGTGCAGATTCACGGCGGCATGGGTGTGACCGACGAGCTGCCGGCCGCGCATATGTTCAAGCGCCTCACGCTGATCAATACGACCTTCGGCGATGTGGACCACCATCTGGGCCGCTTCGCCAGCCAGCCTGGCTTCCAGGAAGCTGCCTGAGTATTGCGTAAGTGTTCAAACCGCGCCGGTGACCCCGAGCGCGGTTTTTTTCATTGGAGGACTTGATGTCCAAGATGTATTTCGAGGATTACGTCGTCGGCAGCGAGCACCCGCTCGGGAGCTATACGGTGACCGAAGAGGAGATCATCAGCTTCGCGCGCCAGTACGACCCGCAACCGTTTCACGTCGACAAGGCCGCTGCAGAGCAGAGCATCTACGGTGGGCTGATTTCCAGCGGCTGGATGACCTGCGGCATCATCATGCGCCTGCTGGTGCAGTCGATGGGGGATCGCTCCACCAGCATGGGGTCGCCCGGCGTGGATGAAGTCCGCTGGATCAAGCCGGTCTATGCCGGTGACACCCTGACTGCTGTGCTGAGGATTCTGGAAGCGCGTCCGTCGAGCTCCAAGCCTGATCGCGGCGTGGTGATGACCCAGTGGGTGGCCACCAACCAGAAGGGCGAGGTTGTGTGCACGGTCAAGGGCATGGGGATGTACAAGCGCCGCCCGGCCTGACGCACGCCGTTTGTTCACTTCCCTCTGCCGCACGCGGGAGAAGGAAGGGCTACCCAACCAGAAAAGAACGACAAGGAGACAAGCACCATGCGTACTATCGCATCGTTGGAAGAACTGGAGTCGCTGCAGGGCGAGGAAGTGGCTGTCAGCGACTGGATCGAAATCACGCAGCAGCAGGTGAACCTGTTTGCCGAGGCCACGGGCGATCACCAGTGGATCCATATTGACGTCGAGCGTGCCAAGCGTGAGTCGCCGTTCGGCGCGCCGATCGCGCACGGCTTCCTGACCCTTTCGCTGTTGCCCCAGCTCATGCAGAACGCAATCCACATGGAAGGCGTCAAGATGGGCGTTAACTATGGTCTGAATCGCGTTCGTTTCACGTCGCCGGTGCCGGTCGGCAGCCGTCTGCGAGGACGCGTGAAGCTGCTCAAGGTCGAGCGGCTGGACCCGCTGCCGAATGGCCTGGTCGGTGCGCAGTCCACCTGGGAGGTGACGATCGAGCGGGAAGGCGCGGATCGACCGGTCTGCGTGGCGGAATCGATCAGTCGACGCTACTCCTGACGTATCCGATTCGTCAGCACTGTCGCTCGACAATGAGGGCCGCGAGATCGCGGCCCTTGTCATTTGTCCAGCGAAATCGTGGAAAAACAAGCAACCACGAGATGACTGTTACCCCGTTGCGACAGGTCAAGGAATTGTCCGATTAAAAGAACAGTGTTTCTGTTGTGTCTGGGTTTACCCGTAATGTTGCGTTGCGGTACAGTCCCGCCCACGATGTTTTATGTAATGCGATATCCGCTCGGAGACCGTTCTCACTGCGCTGGTGAGGCGGTTGAAGCAAGAGGATGTGGCGTGAACATCGTGACACAACGCTCGTTCCGGTGGCAGTTCCGAACCGGAACAGACGCAGTTCAGGCAGTCGGTCACCTCAGCGCACGCACCCGCCCCCTCAGGCGCGCGCACGCAGTCGTCAGTTGCTGTCCAAGCCGCGTTCATGGCGTTGCCCGGCCGCATGGTCCGCAGGCGTTTGCATCGCCCATTTCGCAGCGCCAGCTTTGGACACGTCCTCCGGTTTTCCCCAGCCCAGCCCGCCAGTTGCCCCGTGCAGCAGGTAGGCGGTGCCACGCTTGTGCACAGGCGTGGCGCAACCAGACCGTCGTGACATGAAGAAACCGAAAATGCCGCCCCTGATGCGGTACCTGCCTTGCCTTGGCCTGCTCCTGTTGGCCGGCTGCGACTTCGCGCTGATGAACCCGAAAGGGCAAGTCGGCGTCGACATCAAGGGCATCATCCTGATCGCCACCTGGCTGATGCTGCTGGTCGTCGTACCGGTCATCATCCTGACGCTCGTGTTTGCGTGGAAGTATCGCGCCAGCAACACGTCTGCTGAATACGATCCGAACTGGTCGCACTCCACCCGCATCGAAGTGGTGGTTTGGCTGATCCCCTGCCTGATCATCATCGCGCTGGGCATCATCACCTGGAAGTCGTCGCACGATCTCGACCCGTACAAGCCGCTCGAGTCGAACGTCAAGCCGGTGACCGTGGAAGCCGTGGCGATGAACTGGAAATGGCTGTTCATCTATCCGGAACTGAAGATCGCGACGGTGAACCAGCTCGCGCTGCCGGTGAACACGCCGGTGAACTTCAAGATCACGTCGGATTCGATCATGAATTCGTTCTTCATCCCGCAACTGGGTAGCCAGGTTTACGCCATGGCTGGGATGGAGACCAAGCTGCACCTCATCGCCAATGAAGCCGGCACGTTTGACGGCATGTCCGCCAACTACAGCGGCGGCGGCTTCTCGGGCATGAAGTTCAAGGCCATCGCCATGTCGAACTTCGAGTTCGACAAGTGGGTGGAAAAGGTGCGCGCGTCCGAAAAGCAGCTCGCGTCCGAGGACTACAAGGTCCTGGCCAAGCCGAGCGAAGCGGAACCGGTGACGTACTTCGGCAAGGTCGAAGACGGTCTGTACACCGGCATCCTGCATCAGTACATGGGCGGCGACGGCCATGCAATGGCCCGCGAAGGTTTTGATGGCGGTCCGGTCTGCACGTCGCGTAACACGCTCGGTGAAGAGCGGGTGTCCATGGCCACGCCGGCCAAGCCGGCGCTGGGCGCGCAAATCTAGGAGCAATGATGTTTGGCAAATTGAGTTTGTCGGCGATTCCGTTTCATGAGCCGATCATCATGATCACGCTGAGCTGCGTGGCCCTTGGCGGGCTGGCGCTGCTCGGTGCGATCACGTACTTCAAGAAGTGGGACTACCTGTGGACCGAGTGGATTACCTCGGTCGATCACAAGCGCATTGGCGTGATGTATTCGCTGGTGGCGCTGATCATGCTGCTGCGCGGCTTTGCCGACGCCGTCATGATGCGTACCCAGCTGGCGGTTGCCACCAACGGCTCCACCGGCTTCCTGCCGCCCGAGCACTATGACCAGGTGTTCACGGCCCACGGCGTGATCATGATCTTCTTCGTGGCCATGCCGCTGATGACGGGTCTGATGAACCTCGTGGTGCCCCTGCAGATCGGCGCGCGCGACGTGGCGTTCCCGTTCCTGAACACGCTGAGCTTCTGGCTGTTCGTGGCCGGCGCGATGCTCGTGAACGTCTCGCTGGGCGTTGGCGAATTCGCGCGTACCGGCTGGCTGGCCTATCCGCCGCTGTCGGGTCTGGACTACAGCCCGGGCGTGGGGGTGGACTACTACCTTTGGTCGCTGCAGATATCAGGGTTGGGGACATTGCTGACCGGCGTGAACTTCCTGGTGACCATCCTGAAGATGCGCGCCCCGGGCATGACGCTGATGCGCATGCCGGTGTTCACCTGGACGGTCCTGTGCACCAACGTGCTGATCGTGGCTGCCTTCCCGGTGCTGACGGTGTCGCTGGCACTGCTGGGCCTGGACCGCTACTTCGACATGCACTTCTTCACGAACAATGGCGGCGGTAACGCCATGATGTACGTGAACCTGATCTGGATCTGGGGCCACCCCGAGGTCTACATCCTGATCCTGCCGGCGTTCGGTATCTTCTCGGAAATCATCTCTACGTTCTCGGGCAAGAAGCTGTTCGGCTACAAGGGGATGGTGTATGCCACCAGCGCGATCATGGTGCTGTCGTTCATCGTGTGGCTGCACCACTTCTTCACGATGGGCTCTGGCGCCAACGTGAACGCGTTCTTCGGCATCACGACGATGATCATCTCGATCCCGACGGGCGTGAAGATCTTCAACTGGCTGTTCACGATGTACCGTGGCCGCGTGCAATTCACGTCGCCGGTGCTGTGGACGCTGGGCTTCATGATCACGTTCGTGATCGGTGGCATGACCGGCGTGCTGATGGCCGTGCCGGCTGCTGACTTCGTGCTGCACAACAGCCTGTTCCTGATTGCTCACTTCCACAACGTGATCATCGGCGGCGTGCTGTTTGGCTACCTGGCCGGCGTGACCTACTGGTGGCCGAAGGCCTTCGGCTTCAAGCTGAACGAGCGTCTGGGCAAGTGCGCCTTCTGGTGCTGGCTGGTGGGCTTCTACTTCGCCTTCATGCCGCTGTACGTGCTGGGCCTGATGGGCATGACCCGTCGTCTGAACCACACCGACAACCCGGCCTGGACGCCGTGGCTGCATCTGGCCGTGGTGGGCGTGGTGTTCGTGGCGCTGGGCATCTTCTTCCAGGTGCTGCAGATCGTCGTGTCGATCCGCGACCGCAAGAAGCTGGCAGACGTGACGGGCGACCCGTGGGGTGGCCGCACGCTGGAATGGGCAACCTCGTCGCCGCCGGCGTTCTACAACTTCGCGCACACCCCGGTGGTGCGTGACCTGGACGCGTTTGCCGACATGAAGGCACGTGGCGAGACGATCCGCACGGATGGCTTCGAGCAGATTCACATGCCGAAGAACACCGCGGCTGGTTTCTACATGGGTGCATTCAGCCTGGTGCTGGGCTTCGCGCTGACGTGGCACATCTGGTGGCTTGCCGCCGTGGGCCTGATCGGCATGGTCGTGGCGTTTATCCGCCGCGCCAACGATGACCACATCGATTACTACGTGCCGGCCTCCGAGGTCGAGCAGATCGAAACGCGCTACCAGCAGCGCATTGCTGCCCAGGGCTGATAACCATGTCGACAGAAGTTCTTGACCGCTTCGGGGCGAAAGCCCCCGCGCATGCGCACTCGCACGACGAGGCGCACGACCACGCGCATCACGACACCAGCGAGAACACCGTCTTCGGTTTCTGGCTGTACCTGATGAGCGACTGCATCTTGTTCGCGTGCCTGTTCGCCGCCTTCGCCGTCCTGCGCGGCGAAGTGGCGGGTGGCCCGTCGGGCAAGGAGATCTTCGAGCTCAACTACGTGCTCGTGGAAACCGCCATCCTGCTGTTCTCGTCGATCACCTACGGCTTTGCCATGGTGTCGATGCAGAACCATCAGAAGGGCCGCGTGATGTTCTGGCTGGGCGTGACGTTCCTGCTGGGCGCCGCGTTCATGGGCATGGAAATCAACGAGTTCGCGCACCTGATTCACGAGGGTGCCGGCCCGAGCCGCAGCGCGTTCCTGTCGTCGTTCTTCACGCTCGTGGGTACCCACGGTCTGCACGTTGCCAGCGGCATGCTGTGGATGCTCGTGCTGATGTGGCAACTGTCGAAGAAGGGCCTGACCCCGGTCGTGGCCAAGCGCCTGAACTGCCTCAGCCTGTTCTGGCACTTCCTGGACGTGGTCTGGATCGGTGTGTTCACCGTGGTCTACCTGATGGGAGCAATGTAAATGGCACAGCAACACGCTTCGACCGCCGCTCACGGCGCGTCGCATGGCCACAGCAGCGTCAAGTCGTATGTGATTGGCTTCGTGCTGGCGGTGATCCTGACCGTGATTCCGTTCAAGATCGTCATGGACGGCACGATGGAACGCGGCACGATGCTGTGGATCATCCTGGGCATGGCGGCCGTGCAGATCGTCGTGCATCTGAAGTACTTCCTGCATCTGGATGGTTCGAACGGTCAGCGCTGGAACGTGATGGCGCTGCTGTTCACGGTACTGATCCTGTTCATTGTGCTGGCCGGTTCGCTCTGGATCATGCACAACATGAACGCCAACATGATGCCGTGGATGAAGTAACGGATCATACGGTCGTTTGAAAAACGGGGCCTTTGGGCCCCGTTTTTTATTGGCCACGGTGCGCAACGCACCGGCATCGGCCACGGCTGCACCGGTTCACGCCGGACCGCACCCGAACGGCGCTGCACATTCGCGGTGCGCCGGCGGATTTCCCTCTGGCCCCGCCGGCGGCACCAGCGTGGTGCGGCACGGTCCCCCTCCCGTCGATTTGTCACGTAATGGTGACCCGGTCACGCGTGTTTCCCTTGGCACGCTAGTTGCAGATGTGCTCTCCGGGGTGCGTAGTCCCTAATCACATACGACAAACTGGGAGCTGCAATGAAACGACGTGACATGCTGAAGCTGTCGGCGGTGGCCGCCGCGGCGATGATCGGTACCAGCCCGCTGATGGCGCAGACCAAGGAGCCGATCAAGGTCGGCATCCTGCATTCGCTATCGGGCACGATGGCCATCTCCGAAACGTCGCTCAAGGACGTGGCGCTGATGACGATCGACGAGATCAACAAGAGCGGCGGCGTGCTGGGCCGCAAGCTCGAGCCCGTGGTGGTGGACCCCGCTTCCAACTGGCCGCTCTTCGCGGAGAAGGCGCGTCAGCTCATCACCAAGGACAAGGTGGCGGTCACGTTCGGATGCTGGACGTCGGTATCGCGCAAGTCGGTGCTCCCGGTCTATGAGGAAACCAACGCGCTGCTGTTCTACCCGGTGCAGTACGAAGGTGAGGAGATGTCGAAGAACGTGTTTTACACGGGCGCGGCACCCAACCAGCAGGCGATCCCGGCGGTGGAATACCTGATGAGCAAGGAGGGCGGCGGTGCGAAGCGCTTCTTCCTGCTGGGTACCGACTACGTCTATCCGCGCACTACCAACAAGATCCTGCGTGCGTTCCTGAAGAGCAAGGGCGTGGAGGACAAGGACATCGAAGAGGTTTACACCCCGTTCGGTCATAGCGACTACCAGACCATCGTCGCCAACATCAAGAAGTTCTCGCAGGGTGGCAAGACCGCCGTGATCTCCACGATCAATGGCGACTCGAACGTGCCGTTCTACAAGGAACTCGGCAACGCCGGCCTGAAGGCCAAGGACGTGCCGGTGGTGGCCTTCTCGGTGGGCGAGGAAGAACTGCGCGGCATCGACACCAAGCCGCTGGTGGGCCATCTGGCTGCATGGAACTACTTCATGTCGGTCAAGAACCCCGAGAACGAAGCGTTCAAAAAGCAGTGGGCCGCGTGGGTCAAGGCCAACAACCTGCCGGGCGGCGACAAGCGCGTGACCAACGACCCGATGGAAGCTACCTACGTGGGCATCCATATGTGGGCGCAGGCCGTGAAGAAGGCTGGCAGCACCGATCCGGACAAGGTGCGTGCCGCGATGTACGGCCAGACCTTCAAGGCGCCCGATGGCTTCACGCTGACGATGGGTGACAACCACCATCTCTACAAGCCCGTGATGATTGGCGAGGTCAAGGGCGACGGCCAGTTCTCGGTGGTGTGGAAGACGCCGAAGCCGGTCCGCGCGCAACCGTGGAGCCCGTTCATCGCCGGCAATGAAGGCAAGGCGGACAAGGTGGCGGGGAACTGACGGTCTGTTGCTCCCACTCCCGTGCTCGGGAGTGGGAGCAAACCACAGGTGAATGCCAACAACCCCAAGATGCGATCCATCGCGCGAACCAGGCTCCTGAATGCACCGACCCAATATCCGTACATGGCTGCGTGTCATGCTCGCCGCGCTGCTGCTGGCCGCGGCACCGTTGTGGGCCGCCACGCCGCTGACGCAGGCCGACCTCAAGCCATTGGCCGAGGATGACTACGATGCCAAGACCGCGGCGCTGAACAAGCTCACTCAGGCGCCGGCGGAGCAGGCCGGCCCGATCCTGAAGGCCTTGCAGGATGACGCGCTGCAGTACGCGCCCTCAGTCGGCATGGTGCGCCAGGATGGCGACAAGACCGTCGACGCGGTCACCGGCAAGCCGGTCATCGTGAAGGCGGACGAGCTCGAATCGCTGACGCTGAATAACAGCCTGCGCGCCATCGTCGATAGTGCCGCGAGCAGCCTGGAGCTGCAGTCACCGGACATCGCGGTGCGCACGCAGGCCATCAGTACGCTGTTCGATCAACCAGAGAACGCTTCGCGTGCGGCGGTGGAGGCCGCGCGCAAGGCCGAGGCCGATGCCGGACTGCGGGCGAGGCTCGACGTGATCTGGGCCAACACGGTTCTCGCGCAAGGTGCCGAAGCGGGCCGGGACGCGCGTATCGAGGCGATTCGCATCCTCGGCCACGACAGCAATCCGCAATCGCGCCAGAAGCTGATGCCGCTGGTCGAGCGCGACGCGGCCGGCAAGTACAAAGAGGCCGACGAAGGCGTGCGCGTGGCCGCGCAAGTGGCCATTGACCAGTTGCGGACCGAACAGCGCCGCGCCGAACTGCTCGGCAACCTGTTCGCGGGTCTGAGCCTTGGCAGCGTGCTGCTGCTGGCGGCGCTGGGTCTGGCGATCACGTATGGGCTGATCGGCGTCATCAACATGGCGCACGGCGAGTTTCTGATGATCGGCGCCTATGCCACCTACGTGGTGCAGACGCTGTTTCGTGCCTGCGCGCCCAATGCGTTCGACTGGTACCTCGTGGCGGCCGTGCCTGCGTCCTTCCTGGCTGCCGGAGCCGTCGGTTTCGCGCTCGAGCGAATCGTGCTGCGCCATCTCTATGGCCGCCCGCTGGAGACGCTGCTGGCCACGTTCGGTGTCAGCCTGCTGATGATGCAGGCCGTGCGTACGATCTTCGGCGCGCAGAACGTGGAAGTGGCCAATCCCGCGTGGATGAGCGGCGGCATCGAGGCACTCGCCGGGCTCGTGATTCCGTACAACCGCATCATCATCATCCTGTTCGCGCTGGGCGTGGTGACGGTGGCATGGGCCGTACTGAATCGCACGCGCCTGGGTCTGTTCGTGCGCGCCACGACGCAGAACCGCACGATGGCGGCCTGCGTGGGCGTGCGGACGTGGAAGGTGGACAGCTACGCGTTCGCATTTGGCGCCGGCATCGCGGGGCTCGGCGGTTGCGCGCTCTCGCAGATCGGTAACGTGGGCCCGGACCTGGGGCAGGCCTACATCATCGACTCGTTCATGGTGGTGGTGCTGGGTGGCGTCGGGCAGCTGGCGGGCACGATCGTGGGCGCGTTCGGCCTCGGCATCATCAACAAATTCATCGAGCCGTTCTATGGCGCGGTGCTGGCCAAGATCTTCGTCCTCGTGCTGATCGTGCTGTTCATCCAGAAGCGGCCACAAGGACTTTTCGCGCTCAAGGGGCGCAGCGCGGAGGCCTGACATGAGCAGCTTTTCCTCGAAATCCGGCAAGTCATTCACGCTATCCGTGCCGGAACGCCAGCCGCTGTTCTCCACGCGCATGTGGATGGCGATGGCGGTACTGACCGTGGTCGTGGCGATCGGCGTGCCAGTCTGCGCGCTGGTCGTGCCGGAAGGCCACGCGCTGCATCTGTCGGCCTATGCCTTGACGTTGATCGGCAAGATCATGTGCTTCGCGCTGGCGGCCATTGCGCTCGATCTGGTGTGGGGCTATTGCGGCATCCTGAGCCTCGGCCATGGTCTGTTCTTCGCGCTGGGCGGGTATGCGATGGGCATGTACCTGATGCGGTCGATCGGTCGCGATGGTGTCTACAAGAGCGATCTGCCCGACTTCATGGTGTTCCTGGACTGGAAGGAGCTGCCGTGGTTCTGGCATGGCACCGAGCACTTTCCCTACGCATTGCTGCTGGTGGTACTGGTGCCGGGCGTGCTGGCGTGGCTGTTTGGCTTCTTCGCGTTCCGGTCCCGCATCAAGGGTGTGTACCTGTCGATCATCACGCAGGCTATGACGTACGCCGCGATGCTGCTGTTCTTCCGCAATGAAACGGGCTTCGGCGGCAATAACGGCTTTACCGACTTCAAGCGCATCGCCGGTTTTGCCGTGGCTGCGCCGCAGACGCGTGCCGCGCTGTTCGTGCTGACGTTCCTTGCACTGCTGGCCGGATTCGTGGCCTGCCGCTACATCGTCACGTCCAAGCTCGGCCGGGTGGTGACCGCCGTGCGCGACGCGGAGATGCGCGTGATGTTTTCGGGCTACAACCCGCTCGGGTACAAGCTGTTCGTGTGGACGTTCTCGGCTGTGCTTTGCGGCATTGCCGGAGCGCTGTACGTGCCGCAGGTCGGCATCATCAACCCGAGCGAGATGTCGCCCGCGAACTCGATCGAAATGGCGGTGTGGGTCGCCGTCGGCGGGCGCGGCACGCTGATCGGGCCGGTAGTGGGGGCATTCCTGGTCAACGGCGCGAAGACGATGTTCACGGCCTACTTCGCGGAGTACTGGCTATTCCTGCTCGGCGCGATGTTCGTGCTGGTGACGCTGTACCTGCCAGATGGCGTGGTGGGCCTCTGGCGACGCCTGCGTGATCGGCGCACTTCGAAGGTAGAAACCGGAGCCGCCGATGAAGCGGAAGCCGTGGTGGCGTCGCAGCAAGGGAGCAAGGCATGAATTCGGTACTGGGTGAAGGCAAGGCGGAAAGCGGGGATGCCACCGGGCTGGGCCGGATCGTCGAACCCGGCGTCATCGACACCACGCACGGTCCGATCCTCTACATCGAGGACCTGACCGTTCAGTTCGACGGCTTTCGCGCGCTGAACAAGCTGTCGTTGTCGATCGATCACGGTGAACTGCGCTGCGTGATCGGCCCGAATGGCGCCGGCAAGACCACGATGATGGATGTCATCACCGGCAAGACCGGGCCGCGCAACGCCAACGTGACCGGGCGTGTGTTTCTGGGGCAGACCATCGACCTGATGCGGCTGACCGAACCGCGCATCGCGCAGACCGGCATTGGCCGCAAATTCCAGAAGCCGACCGTGTTCGAGCAGCACGCGGTCTGGGAGAACCTGGAACTGGCGATGAAGGCCGACAAGCGCTGGTGGGCGTCGCTGCGTGCCCGGCTGACGCTGGAGGGGCATCGTCGCATCGAGGAAACGCTGGCGCTGACCGGGCTCGAGGACGAAGCCTATCGCCCTGCGGGCTTGCTGTCACATGGCCAGAAGCAGCGGCTCGAGATCGGCATGTTGCTGACGCAGCAGCCTCAGCTCCTGCTGCTCGACGAACCGGTGGCCGGCATGACCGACGAGGAAACCATGCAACTGGCCGCGCTGCTCAACAGTCTGCGCGGTAGCTGCTCGATGATGGTGGTCGAGCACGACATGGAATTCGTCGCCGCGCTGGCCGGTGACGCTGGCACGGTGACCGTGCTGGCGGAAGGCAGCCTGCTGGCCGAAGGCACGCTCGACGCCGTGAAGCGCGACGAACGCGTGATCGAATCCTACCTGGGAAGATAACGATGCTGCAGGTCAACGCAATCAATCAGTTCTACGGCGGCAGCCATATCCTGCGCGACGTATCGTTCGAGGTGCCACATGGCAAGCTGACGACGCTGCTGGGCCGCAATGGGGTGGGCAAGAGCACGCTGCTCAAGTGCCTGATGGGCGTGGTGCCCACGCGCAGTGGCAGCATCAGCTGGGACGGCAAGGCGCTGGAAAAGAAGGCGCCTTACGAACGTGTCTCGGCGGGGCTGGCCTACGTGCCGCAGGGCCGCGAGATCTTTCCCCGGCTGACCGTCGAGGAGAACCTGCTGATTGGCGCCGCCAGCCGGGCGAGGCCATCGGGCGTGCCCGACCGCATCTATCAGCTGTTTCCTGTGCTGCGCACGATGCGCCAGCGCCGTGGCGGCGATCTGTCGGGTGGTCAGCAGCAGCAACTGGCCATCGGCCGGGCGCTGATGAGCGAGCCGCAGTTGCTGATTCTCGACGAGCCGACCGAGGGCATCCAGCCGTCGATCATCCAGGATATTGGCCGTGCCTTGCGGCTGCTGGTGGACGAGTTCGGCATGACCGTGCTGCTGGTGGAGCAGTACTACGAGTTCGCGCGGCACCTGGCCGACCACTACGTGGTGATGAGTCGTGGAGAGGTCGTGGCCAAGGGCGATGGGGCAACGATGGAGCAGGACGGCGTGCGCGCGCTGATCGCGGTTTGAGCGTGCATTCAAACGACCCTGATGGCTCTCCGGGCACCTTTCTGTGACGGCTGCCACGCGCTATGATCTGGCGCACCGGCCCCCGCCTGAACCGTCTTGCCATCTTCGATGCGCCATCCGGATTTTCCATCGCAACTCGCCATGACATCAGCCTGGCATGCCAGCCTGCGCCTGCGCTTTGCCGCACGCGCCGGCCGGACCGCCATGGTCGAGCGGCGCCACGAGGGGCCGCTGCGGGTGCAGAAGCCGCTCTATCCCGAAGGGGAAATTTGCCACGGGGTGGTGCTGCATCCGCCCGCCGGCGTGGCGGGCGGCGATCGTCTCGACATCGACATTGCCGTGGCATCGGGCGCCCATGCCGTGCTGGCCACACCGGGTGCTACCAAATGGTACAAGTCGCTCGGCCGCGATGCAGCGCAGCATGTGCGGATCGAGGTGGCGGCCGGCGGGAAGCTCGACTGGCTGCCGCAGGAGAACATCGTGTTCGACGATGCCCGTGCCCGGATCACGACGGACGTGGTGGTGGCACCCGGAGGCAGCGCGATCGGCTGGGACGCCGTGGTGCTGGGCCGCCAGGCGTCGGGCGAGCGATGGGCCAGCGGCGCGTTATGGCTCGACACTCGCGTGGGTGACCCGGACCGCGCGCTGTGGATCGAACAATCGCATTTCGATGGCGCGTCACCGTTGCGTGGTGCCGTGGCCGGCATGGATGGACTGCATATCCTCGGCACACTCTGGGCGATCGGGCCGGGCGCCACGCAGGAGCTGGCAGAAGCGCTGGCCGAACATCTGCCATATCGTGCCGATCTACGCGCCGGCGTGACCTGCCTGGCCGGATATGGCACGGCCACGGCGCAGTCGATGCTGCTGCTGCGCGTGCTTGGCAGCGATATGGAAGCGGTGCGCCACCTGATGATCGATGCGTGGACCGTGCTGCGCCAGCCGATGCATGGCGTGCCGGCCAGGCCGCTGCGCCTGTGGTCGACCTGAGAACCCAATACCTCGAACAACAAGGAATCCGATCATGGAACTGACGCCGCGCGAGAAAGACAAGCTGCTGATCTTCACCGCCGCGCTACTGGCCGAACGCCGTCGCGCGCGCGGTCTCAAGTTGAACTACCCGGAAGCGGTGGCGCTGATCACCGCCGCCATCATGGAAGGCGCGCGCGATGGCCGCACCGTGGCGGAACTGATGCACGAAGGAACCACCGTGCTCGCACGCGAGGACGTGATGGATGGCGTGGCCGAAATGATCCCCGAGATTCAGGTGGAAGCCACGTTCCCGGACGGCACCAAACTGGTCACCGTGCACCACCCGATCGTCTGAATCCGCGTCACCGTCGCAGCCATTCACAAGAAGAGGAAAACCCTATGCACCGCATGCTCCGTTCCCGCCTGACTGCAGGCGTAGCGATGTCGCTGGCCTCCGTCTCTGCCTTCGCGCATCCCGGCCACGACGCCGCCACCGTTGGTGCCAGCCTCTGGGCCGGCCTGGCCCACCCGTTCACGGGCGCCGACCACCTGCTGGCGATGGCCGCCGTGGGCGTGTGGAGCGCGCTGGCAAGTTCGCCGCGCAGCGCCTTCGGTCAGACATCGAAGATGGATCTGATGCGCTTGCCGCTCGCGTTCGTGGCAATGATGCTGGTGGGTGCCGCGCTCGGTCTGGCTGGCGTGACGCTGCCGGCCGTCGAGCCGATGATCGCCGTCTCGCTGCTCGTGATCGGACTGCTGGTAGCCGCACGCGCGCGTCTGTCGGCATGGGCAGGCATGGCGATTGTCGGCGGCTTCGCGCTGTTTCACGGCTATGCGCACGGTGCTGAGTTGCCGGCCACTGCTGCGGCACTGCCCTCGGTGCTGGCGTATGTGGGCGGTTTTGCCGTGGCCACGATGACACTGCACGTGCTCGGCATCGGCGCGGGGGCGTTCCTTCGTCGTCACGCCGGCTGGCTGGCGCGCGTGGCTGGCGCTGGGGTGGCGCTGTACGGCGTCGGCCTGCTGGTCGCCTGATCTTCCCCCCAGGAGCTTTCGCGATGATTCCCGGTGAACTGATGCCGCTCGACGGCGAGATCGAACTGAATGCGGGGCGTCCCACGGTCACCGTGACCGTGGCCAACACTGGCGACCGGCCGGTGCAGGTCGGCTCGCACTTCCATTTCTACGAAACCAACGCCGCGTTGTCGTTCGACCGCGAGGCCGCGCGCGGCTATCGCCTCGACATCGCCGCCGGCACGGCAGTGCGCTTCGAGCCGGGGCAGTCGCGCACGGTACAACTCGTGGCGCTGGACGGTGACCGCATCGTCTATGGTTTCAACGGCAGAATCATGGGAGCACTCTGATGAGCGTGAAGATCTCCAGGCAGGCCTATGCCGAGATGTTCGGCCCGACCACGGGCGACAGGTTGCGTCTTGCCGACACGGACCTTGTGATCGAAGTCGAGCGCGATTTCACGATCTACGGCGAGGAAGTGAAGTTCGGCGGCGGCAAGGTGATTCGCGATGGCATGGGCCAGAGCCAGCGCATGTCGAAGGACTGCGTCGACACGGTGGTCACCAACGCACTGATCATCGACCACTGGGGCATCGTGAAGGCCGATATCGGGCTGAAGCACGGGCGCATCGCGGCAATCGGCAAGGCGGGTAATCCGGATATCCAGCCGGGGGTGACGATCATCGTCGGGCCGGGTACCGAGGTCATCGCGGGCGAGGGGATGATTGTCACCGCTGGCGGCATCGACACGCACATCCACTTCATCTGCCCGCAGCAGATCGAAGAAGCGCTGATGAGCGGCGTGACGACGATGATCGGCGGCGGCACCGGGCCGGCGACGGGCACCTATGCGACGACCGTGACGCCGGGCCCGTGGTACATGGAGCGGATGCTGCAGGCGGCCGATGCGTATCCGATGAACATCGGCTTTCTCGGCAAGGGCAACGCCAGCCTGGCGGCGCCGCTGACCGAGCAGGTGGAGGCGGGCGCCATCGGCTTGAAGCTGCACGAGGACTGGGGCACCACGCCGCAGGCGATCGACACCTGCCTGTCCGTGGCCGATGCCACCGATACCCAAGTGGCGATCCACACCGATACGCTCAACGAAGGCGGTTTTGTCGAGGCGACGATTGCCGCGTTCAAGGGCCGCACGATCCATACGTATCACACCGAGGGCGCGGGTGGCGGCCACGCGCCGGACATCATCAAGGTTTGCGGCGAGGCTAATGTGCTGCCGTCGTCGACCAATCCGACGCGCCCGTACACCGTGAACACGCTGGACGAGCACCTGGACATGTTGATGGTCTGCCATCACCTGGATCCGGCCATTGCGGAGGACATTGCGTTCGCCGAGTCGCGCATCCGTCGCGAGACCATCGCGGCCGAGGACATCCTGCATGACCTGGGCGCGTTCTCGATGATCTCGAGCGATTCGCAGGCCATGGGCCGCGTGGGCGAGGTGATCATTCGCACGTGGCAGACCGCGCACAAGATGGCCGCGCAGCGCGGCAAGTTGCCCGGCGATCCACACGATGCGCGTGGCGGGCACGACAACTTCCGCGTCAAGCGCTATATCGCCAAGTACACGATCAATCCAGCGCTCACGCACGGTATCGCGCACGAGGTGGGGTCGATCGAAGTCGGCAAGTGGGCGGATCTGGTGTTCTGGAAGCCGGCCTTCTTCGGCGTGAAGCCGAGCCTGATTCTCAAGGGCGGCATGATCGCGGCGGCGGCGATGGGCGATCCGAATGCCTCGATCCCGACACCGCAGCCGGTGCACTATCGTCCGATGTTCGCTTCGGCCGGCGGGGCGCTGCCGAGATCGTCGCTCACCTTCGTCTCGCAGGCGGCGCTGGCGGCGAATGTCGGCGAGCGCTATGGCCTGGCCAAGACGCTCACCGCAGTGCGCGGCACGCGTACCGTCAGCAAACGCGACATGGTGCACAATGACTGGCAGCCGCACGTCACCGTGGATCCGGAGACTTACCAGGTGGTAGCCGATGGTCAGCTGCTGACGTGCGAACCTGCCACTGTGCTGCCGATGGCGCAGCGCTATTTCCTGTTCTGACCCGTGATCAAGATCGACAAACACCTGCCCGCTCCGCACGGCATCGCGCCGGTACTCGTGCGCCGCGCGCCGAAGCTCGTCCTGCCGTTCGGCGAACGCAGCAAGAGCCGCCTGCGAGCCATCCTCGACAACGGCGCCGAGGCTGCGTTGTTCCTGCCGCGCGGCACCGTGCTGCGTGGCGGCGATCTTCTGGTGGCAGAGGATGGTACCTTCGTGGAAGTGCAGGCCGCGGCGGAGTCGGTGCTGCAGGTCACTGCGCCCGACCCGCTGGCGCTGATGCGCGCAGCCTATCACCTGGGCAATCGCCACACGCCGGTGGAGGTCGGGCGCGATTACCTGCGGCTGGAGTATGACTCTGTGCTGGCCGACATGCTTGCCCGACTGGGCGTGCAAGCCGAGCGCGCGGACCTGCCGTTCGAGCCCGAGGCTGGCGCCTATGGCGGCGGCCACAAGCACGGGCATGATGCGACGTTCGCGGAGGACTACGCGGCGGCGCAGGCAGTGTTCCACGAGCATCATGGGCACTCGCACTCGCACTCGCACTCGCACTCGCACTCACATGACCATGACCATGACCATGACCATGATCACGTGCATGACGAGCATTGCGGTCACAAACATTGAGTTGCGCCTGACAGCGTCAGCAGAGCCATCCCCATGACCGCGCTCCCCCAGCTCATCTCCCTGCTGCACCTTGCCTCGCCGGCGCTCCCCATCGGCGGCTTCAGCTATTCGCAGGGACTGGAGGCGGCCATCGATTGCGAGTTGGTGCGGGATGCGACGACTGCCGAACGCTGGATTCGCGACAACCTCCTGCATGTGCAGGCCCAATGCGAGGCGCCTGTCTGGCTACTGCTGCATCGCGCGTGGCAGACGCAGGACCACGCCTCCGTGCGGCAATGGAACGACTGGTTTCATGCCACCCGGGAAACATCCGAACTGCGGCTCGAGACCGAGCAGATGGGCTGGTCGCTGGCGAAACTGATCGCGCAGATGGGTTGGGGCGACGATGCGTCCCGCGACCTGCTGCGCGACATGCGACCGGTCTGCCTGCCCACGGCGTTTTCCTCGGCCTGCGTGGCGCTAGGTATCGCTGCGCGTGAAGGCTTGGCCGCGTATCTCTTCAACTGGGCCGAAAACCAGGTGGCAGCCGCCATCAAGGCGGTGCCGCTCGGCCAGGTGGCGGGCCAGCAGATGCTGCTTGGCTTGCATCAGGCGGTGCTCGGCACCGTCGATGAAGCAGTGTGCCGCGCCGATGCGGTGCCACCATTGCTTTCCACGTTCTCCCCGATGCTAGGCGTACTGTCGGCGCGTCACGAGACGCAGTACTCCCGGCTGTTCCGATCCTGAGATCCGATCATGACTCGTACCAAGAAAAACCCTCCGTTGCGCGTTGGCGTGGGCGGCCCCGTCGGCTCCGGCAAGACCACGCTGCTCGAGATGCTGTGCAAGGCCATGCGCGACCGCTATGACCTGGTGGCGATCACCAACGATATCTATACGAAGGAAGACCAGCGCCTGCTGACGATCTCGGGCGCGCTGCCGGCCGAGCGGATCATGGGTGTGGAAACGGGCGGGTGTCCTCACACCGCGATCCGCGAGGACGCCTCGATCAACCTCGAGGCCGTCGATCGGATGCTGGCGAAGTTTCCCGATGCCGATGTGGTGTTCATCGAATCGGGTGGAGACAATCTGGCTGCGACGTTTAGCCCGGAGCTTTCCGACCTGACGATCTATGTGATCGACGTGGCGGGCGGCGAGAAAATCCCGCGCAAGGGCGGGCCGGGCATCACGAAGTCCGATCTGCTGGTTATCAACAAGACCGATCTTGCGCCCTATGTTGGTGCATCACTGGAGATCATGGAGAGCGACGCCCGCAAGATGCGCGGCGAGCGGCCCTTTGTGATGGGCAGTGTGAAGTCGGGGCAGGGACTTGACCAGGTGATTGCGTTCATCGAGCGGCAGGGCATGCTCGACGTGTAGCCGTGTAGCCGTGTAGCCGTGTAGCCGTGTAGCTACGCGGGCTCCTCCCCTCATCCCTTCGCGCTGCTGGCTAGGCGATCTTGCGCAATTGTTTTCGCGCGAGCGCTCTTGCCACGCCGGCCACCACATCGCGGTCAGTGTCGCTGAGTTCCGTCATATAGCGCAGCGTGGCCTGTACCGCTGGTGATATCTCCGGGTTGAATGGCGCGCGTGCCGGCTCGACCGGCGCGTCCGCGCAATGACTGGAGAAATCCAGCATCACACTCGGCGCGACACCCAGCGTGTCGGCAAGCGTGCAGATGTTGTACAGCGCAACATTGCGCGTGCCGCGTTCGATTCCGCTGAGGTACGATCGCGCGAGTCCGCTTTCGAGCGACAGCGCTTCCTGAGACCAGCCGCGCTGCTTGCGCAACCAGGTCAGATGCCGCCCGAACAGCTTGAGTGGATCCCCGGTCATAAGGTGCATTGTGGATATTAGGTCGCTACGTCGCCCGAGGCTAAAGGGTTTGACCTGTCGATCACGACAACTTATAGTTCGTCGTTCTATCGGTGCCAGATCTGCATTTCAAGGGATGCGCCCACTCAAGGGTGCGGCGCCGATCGCATGGACCGGACGGTTTCACGCCGTGCCGAAACGGGGCAGTAGCGCATTGGCGATCGGGCGGAAAGCCGCGTCGTATCGCCGTTGCGCATTCAGGGACCACTCGCGTCCCAGACTCCGTTCAGAGGGAATGTCATGCGGATTTACACGTTCTTCCATGCTCACCATCGCGGCGATCTGCCGCACCTCAAGACTGCCACGACAAACGGTTTCGGTCACTGCTTATGTGTCATTCCGACAACGGCAGGGCTCGGTCACTCTTGCGATTACATCCATCTGCGTGCCGGTGATTGCTATCCGGTCACGGTAGCCGGGCACCCGGAATGGTGGGCTTGCCTGCAAGGCGGCCTGCGCGTGCTCGATGGCGATGCGGAGCGCGCGGTGCTGGCCTGCGGTGATATTCATACCCCCGAAGTGCACCAGGCGGTCGAGTTACAGGCCGTGGTCGACAGCGTGCTGGTTCGCGCCATCCCACAAGCCGGCGAGGCCGGGCACTGCAATGCCGGCGCCGCCGAATTCATTGCGATCGATGCGGGCGAGGCCGAGTGGGCGCAGCATCTTCACGCGCGCGGGCTGGTCTGGGGTGTCTGCCATCGGGGCGTGCTCAACCTGCAATGGCGGGGCGGGGCGAGCGGCGGCGAAGTTCAATCGACCTACCTTCAACCGGGCATGGCCTTCGCGCCAGAGCCTGATGACGACTACTGCATCGATGCGATGCTGTCCGGTGCCGGGCTGCTCTGCTGCATGCAGCCGGCACCGGCACCGGCACCGGTACCGGTACCGTCAGACGCATACGCCCCGCAGGGCGAACGACAGGCCGCCTGACGCCGGCATTAGCGACGCTGGTATTGCGTGGCGCCGAACAGGACCTCGCGCTCCTTGTCGCCCTGCAGCGGCTTGCGTGCGCTGGCCAGGACCTCGACGCCGCGCTTGACCGCTGGACGTTCCGCGATGTCGTTGAACCAGCGCTTCAGGTGCGGATAGTCGTCCAATTCCACGCCCTGGTTCTGCCAGCTGCGCAGCCACGGGAACGTTGCGATATCGGCCACGGTGTAGGTGTCGCCTGCCAGATACTTGTGCGTCGACAACTGCTTGTCGATCACGCCGTAGAGGCGCTTGGCCTCGTTGGTATAGCGATTGACGGCGTACTCGATCTTCTCCGGCGCGTAGATGCGGAAGTGGTGCGCCTGACCCAGCATCGGGCCGACACCGCCCATCTGGAACATCAGCCACTGCAGCGCCTCGTACTTGCCGCGCACGTCCTCGGGCAGGAACTTGCCGGTCTTGCCCGCCAGGTACAGCAGGATCGCACCCGATTCGAACAGCGAGATCGGCTGGCCGTCCGGGCCGTCGGTGTCGACGATCGCCGGGATCTTGTTGTTCGGGCTGATCTTGAGAAAGTCCTCGCCGAACTGGTCGCCGGCGCCGATGTTGATCGGATGGACCCTGTACTCGAGGCCGCACTCCTCAAGCATGATGTGGACTTTATGGCCGTTCGGTGTGGGCCAGGTGTAGGCGTCGATCATCTGCAACTGTCTCCATGGAAGATTCGCCGGGGCATTAGAGCACGAAAGAAATAACCCTGTTGGGCATGGATGATCTGTTCGTGGGATGGTGCTTCGGTGTCCAGCCCGGCAAGAAAAAAAGCCCGACAGTGACCTGTCGGGCTTTCCTGTTTCAGCGGCAGCGCATCACGAGCCGCGCGTGATCGGCATCTGGATGCTGTCCGGGTTCAGCTTCATGTGCTTGGCCAGTTCCAGCTTGGCGATCGCATTGCGGTGTACCTCGTCCGGACCATCGGCCAGACGCAGCGTGCGCTGGTGCGCCCACCAGTTGGCCAGCGGGAAGTCGCCCGACACACCCGCGGCGCCGTGCACCTGGATGGCCCAGTCGATCACGCGCAGGGCCACGTTCGGCGCCACCACCTTGATCATCGCAATCTCGGCCTTGGCAATCTTGTTGCCGACCGTGTCCATCATGTACGCGGCCTTCAGCGTCAGCAGGCGCGCCATTTCGATGTCGCAGCGGGCTTCGGCGATGCGTTCCTGCGTCACGCCCTGGCGGGCGATCTGCTTGCCGAATGCCACACGCTCCAGACTGCGCTTGCACATCAGTTCCAGTGCGCGTTCCGCCACGCCGATGCTGCGCATGCAGTGGTGGATACGGCCCGGGCCGAGGCGGCCCTGGGCGATCTCGAAGCCGCGGCCTTCACCCAACAGGATGTTGCTGACCGGCACGCGCACATTCTTCAGTTCGATTTCCATGTGGCCGTGCGGAGCGTCGTCGTAGCCGAACACCGGCAGGAAGCGCTTGATGGTGATGCCCGGGGTATCGGCCGGCACCACGATCATCGACTGCTGTTCATGACGGCCAGCATTCGGATCGGTCTTGCCCATCACGATGTAGACCTTGCAGCGGGGATCGCCGGCGCCCGACGACCACCACTTGGTGCCGTTGATCACGTAGTGATCGCCATCGCGTTCGATGCGGCACTCGATGTTCGTGGCGTCCGACGAAGCCACGGCCGGCTCGGTCATCAGGAACGCCGAGCGGATCTCGCCGCGCAGCAGGGGCTCCAGCCACTCGTCCTTCAGTTCTTCCGAGGCGTAGCGCTCGAGCGTTTCCATGTTGCCGGTATCGGGCGCGGCGCAGTTGAACACCTCGGCCGACCAGGGCACACGGCCCATGATTTCGCACATCGGCGCGTATTCGAGGTTCGACAGCCCTTCCGGCGCGCGCTTCGAACGCGGCAGGAACAGGTTCCAGAGCCCGGCTTCACGCGCCAGCGGCTTCAGTTCCTCGATCACCTTGGTCGGAATCCACGCGTTGCCGGCCGCGCGATTGGCCTGGATCTCGGCGTAGAAGCGCTTCTCGTTGGGGTAAATGTGCTGGTCGAAGAACGCCAGCAGCCTGGCCTGCATTTCCTTGACCTTGGGCGTGTACTCGAATTGCATGAGGTCTCCTCGGTTACCTTTTGGGTGTGGTACCAGGCACGGTGTGCCGACGTTGGTTACTCTAGCGGAACCTGATCAATAAGAAAAATGAATTTTCTAGATTGGTCAGTATCAATATCCTGCATTCCGTGACAGAATGCATTCACTACAAACTGACGTCGTGTCGATCGGTTGCCGGCTGGCCCCAATGCCCGCTGCGCGATCTGGCGTGCGTCTCGTGCCAGTCAAGCATTCGCGCAGGAAGGTGCCATGCAGCTCAGCCGGATCGATCTCAATCTCTTCGTAGTATTCGACGCCATCTACAGCGAGGGGAGCATCACCGCTGCCGCGCGCCAGTTGAACCTGACGCAGCCGGCCGTGAGCCACGCGCTGGGCCGGCTGCGCACGCTGTTCGACGATCCGCTGTTCGAGCGCCGGGGGCAGGGCATGGCGCCGACGCCGCTGGCCCGTTCGTTGGCCGGGGAGGTGCGTGGGGCGTTGCAGTCCTTCGCCCGGACGCTGCAGGACACGCCGCACTTCGACCCCACCAACACCACGCGCCGGTTCACCATCGGCATGCGCGACGCGCTCGAGTCCACGCTGCTGCCGCCGCTGATGGCGCGCGTGACCGCGATGGCGCCGCACGTGGAGATTGCGGCGATTCGCTTCGACCGGCGCGAGATGGAGTCCGAGCTGCTGGCCGGCACGCTGGACGCCGCGATCGACATCCTGCTGCCGGTATCGCCGGCGATCCATCACGCCGCGTTCATGTCCGATCCGATGGTGGTGCTGGCGCGGCGCGATCATCCGCTGGTCAAGAAGGAGCTGACGCTCGAGCGCTATCTCGCGGCCGAGCACGTGCACGTGTCCTCGCGGCGGCGAGGCGCGGGGCTGGAGGACCAGGCGCTGCATCGCATGGGCCTGACGCGGCGGGTGCGCCTGCGTTGCCAGCACTATGCAGCCGCGTGCCGGGTGGTCAGTTGCACCGATCTGCTGGCCACGCTGCCGCTGCGCTACGCGCGCATCGCCAACGAGCCCTATGCCAACCGCCTGCTGTCGCTGCCGTTCAAGGTGCCGTCGCTCGAACTGCATCTGTACTGGCACGCGGGCGGCGAGAACGACGGCGCGAACCGCTGGCTGCGCGAGCAGCTGATGACGGTGATGGAATCGCTCGGCAGTGGCATGACGGATGTCACGTCGGCTGCCGAGTAACCCCGGGTTAACGTTGTCAGACAAACGCCGATTTCAACAGCGGGTGTGATCGCCAAGAATCGCCGGATCTTCTCGACAGGAGGGACGGCATGGCTGACACACTCATAGCGACTTCAACAGGATCTTCCGCGCAATCTGTCGCGCAGCGTGCCGCGAACCGGCACTGGCGCGGCGCGCTGGCCGGGGCGATGGTTTCCCTGCTGGCCGCGTCGCTATCAGGCTGCGGCACGGTGGACAAGGAGGCGGGGACGTCCGCCGCATCGACCGACCCGGCCACGGGGACGGTGCCGGCGTCTACCGGGGCCGTGGCGTCAGCCGGGTTGCCGCCCGCCGCCGAAGTTGCCTCGGGCTACCGCCCGGGGATGACCACGACCTATGCGCAGAAGCATATGGCCGCGGCCGCGAATCCACTGGCCACGGAGGCAGGTCGCGAGATGCTGCGTGCTGGCGGGTCGGCCATCGATGCCGCCGTGGCGATGCAGGCAGTGCTGACGCTGGTCGAGCCACAGGCTTCCGGGATCGGTGGCGGCGCCTTCATCATGTACTGGGACGGCAAGCGCGTGCAGACCTATGACGGCCGCGAAACGGCACCCGCTGGCGCCACCGAGAACCTGTTCATGCGTGCCGATGGCAAGCCGATGGAGTTCTCGGCGGGGCAGATCGGTGGGCGCTCGGTCGGCGTGCCGGGTGTATTGCGCGCGCTGGAGCTCGCGCATCGCCAGCACGGCCGCTTGCCGTGGGCACGCCTGTTCGAGCCAGCCATCGCGCTGGCCGACAAGGGCTTTCCGATCTCGCAGCGCCTCTATACGCAGGTTGCCGCAGACAAGTTTCTGACCGGCTCCCCCGAGATGAAGGCGTATTTCCTCGACGATCAGGGCAAGCCGAAGCCGGTCGGCACGCTGGTCAGGAATCCGCAGCTCGCGCAGACATTGAGGGAGATCGCCAGACACGGGCCGAACGTGTTCTACAACGGCCCCATCGCGCATGACATCGTGGCCAAGGTCAACGCTCATGCGAATCCTGGCAGCCTGTCCGTGGCCGATCTGAAGGGGTACAAGGCCAAGGAGCGCCCGCCGGTCTGCACGAACTACAAGGCCTGGAAGGTCTGCGGGATGCCGCCGCCTTCGTCGGGTGGCATCGCTATCGCGCAGATTCTCGGCAACCTCGAAGCACTCGAAAAGCGCGATCCGCGCTACGCGCTGGCAAAGCTCAAGCCGGCGCAGGTCAATACGCCGGCGGGGTTCGAGGCCAATCCGCTGGCGGTGCACGCCATCTCGGAGGCCGACCGTCTGGCCTACGCGGACCGTGGGCTCTACGTGGCCGACGCCGATTTCGTGCCTGTAGACGTGGGCGCGCTCGTGAATCCGCAATACCTGGCCGAGCGTGCCGAACTGATTGGCGAGAAGAGTATGGGCAAGGCCGAACCGGGCACGCCGCCCGGGGTCAACGTTGCCTTTGCGCCTGACCGCTCGCCACCGCGCATTTCCACGTCGCAGGTGGCGGCGGTGGATGACCGTGGTGGCGCGTTGTCGATGACCACGACGGTCGAGTCGTACTTCGGCTCGCACATCATGGTGCGCGGCTTCATGCTGAACAACCAGCTGACCGACTTCTCGTTCAACCCGACCGAGAACGGCAAGCCTGTGGCCAATCGGGTGCAGGCTGGCAAGCGGCCGCGCTCGTCGATGGCGCCGACGCTGGTGTTTGACCGCAAGAGTGGCAGGCTGGTGGCGGCGCTTGGCTCTCCGGGCGGTTCGCAGATCATCGAGTATGTCTCGAAGACGCTGGTCGGCCTGCTCGACTGGAACATGGACGTGCAGCAGGCCGTGAGCATGGCGAACTTCGGTAGCCGTAACGGCCCGACGGAAGTCGAGCGCGGGCTGGTGACGCCTCAACTGGTGCAGGCGCTCAAGGATCAGGGCCATCAGGTGGCCGAGATCGAGATGACCAGTGGCACGCAGGCGATCATGCGCAAGGCGGGCCCGAATGGTCGGCCAGTCTGGGCTGGCGGCGCTGATCCACGGCGTGAGGGCGTGGCGCTGGGCGATTGAATGCTCGCGGATTGCACCCCTCTCCCGCGCGGGAGAGGGGCCGGCGGAGAACGCTGGCGCTTCAGGTTCCTGTCATGACTGGCCAATGAAGAACGGGCGCGAATATCGCGCCCGTTCTTCATGCATGAGCCTTCGCGGCAATCAGGCGTCCAGCTTCACCCCGGCCGCCTTCACCACCTGTGCCCAGCGCTTCTCCTCCGTCCCGAACCACTTGCCGGTCTCGGCCGGCGACATGGTCACGACTTCGGCGCCTTGCCCGGCCAATTGGGCGCGGATCTCCGGTGTGCGGATGATGCGGATCAGCTCGGCATTGATCCGCGAGACGATGGCATCCGGCATTCCGGCTGGCGCCATCACGCCTTGCCACGTTCCCGATTCGAAATTCGCCACGCCGCTCTCGGCGATGGTGGGCGTCTGGCTGACCAGGGCCATGCGCGAGCGTTTCGACACCGCCAGCAGCTTGAGTTTGCCGGCCTGCACCTGCGGCCAGGTGGCCAGCATCCCGTTCATCAGCACCTGCGCGGTGCCACCCACGGTATCGGAAATGGCCTGCGATCCGCCCTTGTAGGGCACGTATTGCCACGCCGCGCCGGTGGCCTGCTGCACGGCTACGCCGGCCAGGTGCGGTGCGCTGCCGATCGCCGTGACCGCGAAGTTCAGGGTCTGCTTGTGCGACAGGGCAACCAGTTCCTTGAGATTGCTGACCTGCACGGACGGGTGTACGACCAGAAGGTGCGGGGAGTAGGCCAGCATGGCTACGCCCTTGAGGTCCTTGTTCGGATCGAAGGTGAGTTTCGTGTAGACCGACGGGCTGATCGCCAGCGCGCCGACATCGCACAGCAGCAGCGTGTGGTTGTCCGTGCCGGCCTGCGCGACCATCGCCGCGCCGATATTGCCATTGGCGCCCGGACGGTTGTCGACCACGATCGGCTGGCCCAGTGCCTCGCCGAGCTGCTTGCTGATCAGGCGCGCGATGATGTCCGACGAGCCGCCGGCCGGGTAAGGCACCACCAGCCGGATTGGCCGGCTAGGCCACTTGTCCTCGGCCCAGGCGGAGGTGGGGGCGAGGATGCCAGCGGTACCGAGGGTGCCAAGGGCGGCCAGGCCCGAAGCCTGGCCAAGGAATTGGCGGCGAGAGGTCATGCTGTGTCTCCAGTCAACACTTATCATAGGATGTCGTACAACTAGGGCCAAGTGTAGACAGGAATCTGGCGGGGGTCTATCAGGAAAATACGGAGATGGGCGGGATTTTCGGCGTTGATACGGCTGGGCGGCAGGCTGTGTATTCAGTCGTCGGATGACTTCGGCACTGCTTCGCGGGCTTGTTTTTCCCCCGGAGTGGCCCCTCTTTCACGGAAGGAAGAGGGGCCCCGGGGCGCGCATCGGATCAAGTGTTACCTATGTGCTTGAACCCCTGTGGCCGATGCGCCGGGCGCCATCAGGCGCCCGACTTCTGCGCGTAGGCCCAGCCCATCTCGGCCATCGGTCGCGCGCGCTTGCCGGCGTCCGTGGCCTGTGCCGACGATGCGGTGCCATCGACCACGCGCTTCATGATGCCCTGCAGGATGCCGGCGATGCGGAACATGCTGAACGCCAGATAGAAATTCCAGTCGCCCGTGATCTGGCGGCCCGTGCGCTGCTCGTACAGGCGGCGATAGGTGGCCTCGTCAGGGATGCCAAGCGCCTGGTAGTCGAGCCCGGCGATGCCGCGGAACTGGCCCGGCTGGATATGCCAGCTCATGCAGTGGTAGCCGAAGTCGGCCATCGGATGGCCCAGCGTGGACAGTTCCCAGTCCAGCACGGCCAGCACCTTGGGCTCGGTCGGGTGGAACATCAGGTTGTCCAGGCGGTAGTCGCCATGGACGATGCTGGTCAGGTCCACATCCTCCTGCGGAATATGGTCTGGCAGCCAGGCCATCAATTGGTCCATGGCCGGGATCGACTCGGTTTCCGACAGCTTGTACTGCTTGCTCCAGCGTTCGATCTGGCGCTGGAAGTAGTTGCCCGGCTTGCCGTAGTCGGCCAGCCCGATCGCCTTGTAGTCCACCGTATGCAGCGCAGCGATGACGCGGTTCATTTCGTCATAGATCGCACCGCGTTCGGACTTGGTCATGTCCGGCAGGGACTGGTCCCACAGCACGCGGCCACCGACGAACTCCATGATGTAGAACGCGCGGCCGATCACCTCTTCGTCCTCGCACAGCGCGAACATGCGGGCCACGGGCACGTCGGTGCCGGCCAGCGCCGCCATCACGCGATACTCGCGCTCGATGGCGTGCGCGGAAGGCAGCAGTTTCGCCTTCGGCCCCGGCTTGGCACGCATGACGTAAGTCTGGCCCGGCGTGATCAGCTTGAAAGTCGGGTTCGACTGGCCGCCCTTGAACTGCTCCACGGTCAGCGGGCCCGCGAAGCCGTCGACATGCTCCCGCATCCAGGATTCGAGGGCGCCGACGTCGAAACGCTGCTGGTCGGCCACGGGGCGGGTGCCTTCAAAGTGCGATACGTTGGTGCTCATGCTGTCTCCGGGTGTCCTTATGTGTTGTGTCTTCTCGGGGGCTTAGCGGTAGTTTGGCTTGCGCTTCTCAAGGAACGCGCTGATGCCTTCTCCACCGTCCTTGTGATGCAGTGCGGCCACGAAGCTGTCGCGTTCGGCGGCCAGGTGCTCGGTCAGGGTCGCGGTGCCCGCGTGGTTGATCAGCGACTTGATGCCGCTGACCGCGTTGGGCGATTCCTTAGCCAGGTTTTCGGCGATGCGCAGCGCTTCAGTCAGGGCCTGCCCCGGGGCCGCTACGCGATTGACGATGCCGAAGTGCGCCAGGCGCGCCGGATCCACCGGTTTGCCTTCCATCATGATCTCGCTGGCAAGCTGGCGCGGCAGCATACGCGCGATCTCGTAGGAGCCGCCACCGTCTGGCGTCAGACCGACCTTGACGTAGGCCATCACGAACTTGGCATCGCTGGCGGCCACGACGAAATCGCAGGCCAGCACCAGCGAGAATCCTGCGCCGGCGGCCGGGCCCTCGACCGCCGCGATGATCGGCTTGGGGAAGGCGTGGAACGACTCGATCCACTGGTTGAGGACTTCGATGCTGTCCGCCTGCACCGAGGGTGGCTGCGAACGGTTGCCGAGCAGCCGGTTCAGATTGCCGCCGGCACAGAACACGCCATCGGCACCCGTCAGGATCACGGCGCGGATCGAATCATCGCGGGCGGCGACTTCGAGCGCTTCCGCCGAAGCGGCGTAGATGTCCGGATGCAACGCGTTACGCGCTTCGGGGTTGGAGATGGTCAGTACGAGCGTCGAGTCGACGCGTTCGGAAAGTAGTTGGGCAGTCACGACAGCCTCTTGATCTGGCGGAAATGAAAAAGGCGCCCCGTGTCTCGTCGGGGCGCCTGCGTGGGGTCAGGCTTCTTCGGTCAGCAACGACAGGCCAAGTCCGGCGCGGCGCCACAGCCACGGGCTCGGACGGTAGCGCATGTCGCCGGTCAGGCGGTTCAGGTTGCGCAGGACTTCAAGGATCAAGTCGGCGCCGATCGTATCGCCGAGTGCCAGCGGACCTTTCGGATAGCCCAGGCCCAGGTGCACGGCCAGGTCGATGTCGGTCGGAGTGGCGATGCGTTGCTGCGCGATGTCGCTGGCGATGTTGACGATGCAGCTGATCACGCGCTGCGCGACGAATCCGGCCGAATCGCGAATCACTGTCACCGGCACGCCGTCGCTGGCGAACAATCCGTGCGCGGCGTCGCGTGCGGCGGCGCTGGTGGCCGGCGTGGTCATCAGCGTGCGGCGCTTGGTGGCTTCGAACGGCATCAGGGTGTCGATGGCCACCACGCGCGTGGCGTCAAGGCCTTCCTCGAGTGCAGCGGAGGTCGCGTCCAGACCCAGCGGCGTCACCACGATCAGCGCGTCAGCCGGCGGCTGGTTGCCAGCCTCGACCGTGACACCCAGGGCGGTCAGCAGCTTGACGGTCATCGCATGGCCACGCGCGTTGGCGCGGCTCACCCACACGCTGGCAGGGCGCGCATCCGGCACCGGCGCGGCGGCGGGTACCTGTTTCTGGCCGTTGGGGTAGGCGTAGAAGCCCGCGCCGGTCTTGCGGCCGAGCAGGCCACCGACCGAACGCAGCGACGTGATCGGCGACGGACGGTAACGGGGCTCCTGGTAGAACTGGTTGTAGATCGACTCCATCACCGGGTGCGACACGTCAAGACCGGTCAGGTCCATCAGCTCGAACGGGCCCATGCGGAAGCCAGCCTGCTCGCGCATGATGTTGTCGATGTCGACGAACTCGGCCACGCCTTCCTGCGCAACCTTGAGCCCTTCGATGTTCATGCCGCGGCCGGCGTGATTGACGATGAAGCCGGGCATGTCCTTGCAGCGCACCGGCGTATGGCCCATGCGGCGCGACAGTTCCATCAGGCGGTCGCCCACGGCCGGGTCGCCCGAGATGCCGTCCACGACTTCCACCACCTTCATCAGCGGCACCGGATTGAAGAAGTGATAGCCGACCACGCGACCGGGCTTCTTCGCGCCCACGGCGATGGCCGTGATCGACAGCGACGAAGTGTTCGACGCGATCACGGCATCTTCGCGCACGACGGCTTCGAGCTTGGCCACCAGGTCACGCTTGACATCGAGCCTCTCGACGATGGCTTCCAGCACCATGTCGCACGCGGTCAGGTCTTCCAGCGCGGCGCAGGCCTTCACGCGGGCCAGCGCGGCCTCGCCGTCGGCGGCGCTCATCTTGCCTTTCTCGGCCAGCTTGGTGAAGGTATCCTGCAGATACTGGCGTGCTGCCGCCACGGCCTGGGCATTCGTGTCGAACAGGTTGACGGTCAGGCCAGCCTGCGCGGCGATCTGGGCGATACCGCGGCCCATGGCGCCAGTGCCGACGATGCCGAGCGTTTGGATGGTGGAATTGCTCATCGTTCGTCCAAAAAAGATGTGGTTAAATTAGCACGATCGTACGTTTTTTGCACTTGCCGCGACAGACGGGGCGCGCACGCCGCGTGCGCTGATCGGACAGAAACGGCAGTGCGGGGAACGATGAGGCGACTCCGGGTCGACTCCGACGATCTCACACTACTACGGAGAGAGACAACATGCTGAAGCTCTGCGGCTTTGCGGCCAGCAACTACTACAACAAGGTCAAGCTGGCGATGCTGGAGAAGAACCAGCCATTCGAGGAAGTGCTGGCCTGGCTGGGGCAGACCGACCTGCAGGCCTCGCCGCTCGGCAAGGTCCCCTACATCATCACCGATGCGGGCCCGTTGTGCGAGTCCGAGGTGATTGACGAGTATATCGAGGCGGCCTATCCGGGGTCGCCGCTGCTGCCGAAAGACCCTTATCAGGCTGCCAAGGTACGCGAGGTCATCACGTTTCTGGAGTTGTACCTGGAACTGACCGCGCGTGAACTCTACCCGGAAGCGTTCTTTGGCGGCAAGGTCAGCGACAGCGTCAAGGAGCGCCAGCGCAAGCTGCTCGAGCGGTACATCCCCGGCTTCGCGAAACTGGCGAAGTTCTCGCCCTACATCGCGGGGGATACCTTCACGCTGGCCGATTGCGCCGCTATCTGCCACCTGCCGCTGATCTCGTCGTGCACGAAGATCATCTACGGCGAAGACCTGCTGGCCGGACTGCCGGCCAAGGACTACCTGAAGGCGATGGCCGAACGTCCGTCCGTGCAGAAGGTCAACGCGGATCGCAAGGCGAATCTGGAACAGATGGCCGCCAGGAACAAGTAAGAAGGGGGATCACCCCACTTCCACGTTGTGGGAGTGGGGCGCGCAAACCTCCGATTCGGATCAGAGCTTTGCCAGACGATCCAGCGCCAGCTTCAGCGTCTCTTCCTTCTTCGCGAAACAGAAGCGCACGACACCCGATTCACGCGGCGTGGAGTAGAACGCCGAGACCGGAATCGCGGCAACGCCGATTTCGCGCGTGAGCCACATCGAGAAATCGGCCTCGCTCATATCGGAGATCGCCGAGTAGTCGACGCACTGGAAGTAGGTGCCGTCCGATGGCAGAAGCTTGAAGCGCGTGCCGGCCAGGCCCGCACGGAAGTAGTCGCGCTTGGCTTGGTAGAACGCGGAGAGGTTCAGGTACGGGGCCGGGTCGGCCATGTAATCCGCCAGCCCGTACTGCACCGGCGTGTTCACCGTGAACACGTTGAACTGGTGGACCTTGCGGAATTCGTTAGACAGCGCGGCCGGGGCGGCCACGAAGCCGACCTTCCAGCCCGTCACGTGATAGGTCTTGCCGAAGCTCGACACGACAAAGCTGCGTCGCGCCAGTTCGGGATGGCGTGCCACCGACTCGTGCTGCTGGCCATCGTAGACCATGTGCTCGTAGACCTCGTCGGACAGCAGCAGGATGTCGGTGCCGGCCAGCAGGTCGGCCAGTTGCTGCATGTCCTCTTCGCGCCAGATCGTGCCCGTCGGGTTGTGCGGGGTGTTGATCATGATCATGCGCGTGCGCGGCGTGATCGCGGCGGCCAGCTTGTCGAACGGGATGCGGAACAGCGGCGCTTCCAGCGTCACGGGCACGGCCGTCGCGCCGGCCAGTTCGATTGCAGGCAGATAGCTGTCGTAGCACGGTTCCAGCACGATCACTTCGTCACCCGGATGCACGGCGCAGAGGATGGCGGTCAACAGGCCCTGCGTGGCGCCCGCGGTCACCGTGATCTCGGTATTCCAGTCGTAGGTGTGTTCGTACAGCTTCGCGATCTTGGCGGCAATGGCCTGGCGCAGTTGTGGCACACCGGCCATCGGCGGGTACTGGTTGTGACCGGTGCGCATTGCGTGCGTCACGGCGTCGACGATGCGCGGGTCGCAGTCGAAATCCGGGAAGCCCTGGCCGAGATTGACGGCGTTCTTTTCGGCCGCCAGCGCTGACATCACGGTAAAGATCGTGGTGCCCACGTTGGGCAGGCGCGACGGGGGCGGATTCAGCGGGGCGAGGTTGGATTCAGCCATGACGGAGCTTGAAAGAGTAGAAGCGGGGCAATCAGCCAGAGCGACATTCTAGCCGCGATCATCGGGCGGCACCCATGCCGCCAGCCAGCCGCCGAATGCCAGCGGCGGCAGCACTTCCACCCCGCTGGAGCGGCGCAGGCGGCTGCGGAGCTTGAGCACTGCCTTGTCCTTGGACACCAGCAGCGCCGCGCGCGAGAAATGGGCGAGTTCGATGAACTTCTGGTCGTCGGTGTCCTTGCACTTGGGCAGGCGGATCGCGTCAGCGTCTTCCTGGGTGGGCACCGGTTCTAACGTGGTGAAGCGGTCGACCTCCGCGAGCGCCGCGTCGATATCGACGGCAAAGCGGGTGAACTGGGGATAGGCCAGCACCCGGCGCAGCTCCTCGCGGCAGTCGGCGCGGATCACCGGTGCGATGGCGCCGGCCGCCAGCGCGGCCCGGATCGGTTCCACATGCGGGTCGCGGAAGACCAGCAGGTCTACCCAGATATTGGAGTCGAGGACTACCCGGGGTGCGGAAGTGACGGAGAGGGCGCCGGCATCAGGGCCGGCGCTGGAGTTGGCATCGTGGCCGGTGTGGGTGGTGTGCATTCGCTACAATCTGGTCTTTGTTTCTGCCCCCGATTTTGCCATGCTCATCGTCCTGTCTCCCGCCAAGTCCCTGGACTACGAGACACCCCCACGCGTCAAGTCCCATACGCTACCGCGTTTCATCGACCGCTCGGCCACGCTGATCGAGCGCCTGCGCAAGCTCGCCCCGCAGGATGTGGCATCGCTGATGGATATTTCCGACAAGCTCGCGGTGCTCAATGTCACGCGTTACGCGGACTGGTCGCCCGAGTTCACGGCCGCCAACAGCAAGCAGGCCGTGCTGGCCTTCAATGGCGATGTCTACGACGGCCTCGATGCGAAGACGCTGTCGACCGACGACCTTGCCTTCGCGCAGAAGCACATCCGTATCCTTTCCGGCCTCTACGGCGTGCTCCGGCCAATGGACTGGATGCAGCCGTATCGCCTGGAAATGGGCACGCGGCTCGACAACGCCGCTGGCAAGGACCTCTACGCGTTCTGGGGCGACGACGTCACGGCGTTGATCAACAAGGACATGGCCGAGCTCAAGCACGAGGGCTCGCTGACGCTGGTGAACCTGGCGTCCGAGGAGTATTTCAAGGTAGTGCGCCCGAAGGTGCTGGCCGCGCGCGTGATCACGCCCGTGTTCGAGGACTGGAAGGGTGGCCGCTACAAGATCATCTCGTTCCACGCCAAGCGCGCGCGTGGCACGATGGCCCGCTACGCGGTCACGCATCGCGTGACGGATCCCGCGCAACTGAAGCGCTTCAACGAAGACGGCTACGCCTTCGACAAGGCCGCGTCCGACGATGCCCGTTGGGTATTCCGCCGCCGCCTGGAAGACTGAGAACCAAGGAGCTACTTCATGACCTCAGCGCTGCATATCTCCACGCTGTTCGACTCGGGTGCGATCGAAGTCGAAGCCCTCGATCGTGCCGACGACATCCGCCTGCGTATCCGCGCCGATTCGCACGCCGACTTTCGCCAGTGGTTCCACTTCCGGCTGCAGGGCGCGGCCGGGCAGGACTGCAAACTCCAGTTTCTGAACGCGGGCGAATGCACCTACCCGGACGGCTGGCGCGACTACAGCGTCGTGGCCTCCTATGACCGGGCCCACTGGTTCCGCGTGCCGACGCGCTACGACGGCACCACCATGACCGTCGACTTCAAGCCTGAACACGACAGCGTCTGGTTCGCGTATTTCGAACCGTATCCCGAGGAGCGGCACCTTTCGCTGCTGGCCTCCTGCCAGCGTTCGCCGCTGGCGAAGCTGTCGCACCTTGGCAGCACCGTCGATGGGCGCGACCTGACCTGCGTGACGCTGGGTCAGCCAGGGCCGGGCAAGAAGACGGTCTGGATGATCGCGCGCCAGCATCCGGGCGAAAGCATGGCCGAGTGGTTCTGCGAAGGCGTGCTGCAGCGCCTGACGGGCACCGGCATGTGGGCGGGTGATCCTGTGGCGCGCAAGCTGCTCGATCGCGCCGTGTTCCATATCGTGCCGAACATGAATCCGGATGGTTCGGCGCGCGGCAACCTGCGCACGAATGCCGCGGGCGCCAACCTCAATCGCGAATGGATGCAGCCGAGCCTCGAGACGAGCCCCGAGGTGTACCACGTGCGCCGGGCGATCGAAGCCACTGGTGTCGATCTGTTCTTCGACATTCATGGTGACGAGGCGCTGCCGTACAACTTCGTAGCCGGCAGCGAGATGCTTCCTGGCTTTACCGCAGCCCAGCGCGACCAGCAGTCGCGCTTCATCGAGGCGTTCAAGCGGGCCACGCCCGACTTCCAGGACGTGCACGGCTACGCTGCAAGCAAGTACAACGCGGACGCACTGAAGCTTGCCTCGAAGTACATCGGCCATACCTTCGGCTGCCTGGCCCTGACGCTGGAGATGCCGTTCAAGGACAACGCCGACCTGCCAGACCCGGTGCTGGGCTGGAACGGTGCGAAGAGCGGCCTGCTTGGTACGTCGATGCTGCAGGCGGTGCTGGAGTATCTGGGCTGACGGACGCGATCAGGGTTTGAAGCGCCAAGCGCTCCCTTTCCCGCAAGCGGGAGAGGGAGCCGGACCTGCGTCTCAGTCGCAGTCGGCGCAGGGCCTTACTGCTTCTTCTTGGTTGTCGTCTTGGAAGATGTGCTCTTAGAGGACGATGTCGATTTGGACGTCGAGCTTGCCTTGCTGGACTTCGACGACGTCGACGCCTTGGCGGTGCTCTTGCCTTTCTTCTTTTTCGAGTGCGATGTGGCCACGGCGGGTGCCGCAGCCGGTTCGCTGATCGTTTCGCCGCTGCTGTTGAGCAGTTCGTACGCGAGCATCATGCCGTTGTCGTAGCCGCAGCGGACCTTGACCGGTTGCCATTGCGGTTCCCCCGAGCGTCGGTGCGCGCTGGCAGCGAACGTCACGACAGAGCTGACGACGACGGACTGCTTGCCCGACGAGAACCGGCTTTCCCAGCGCTCCTCGGTGGCCTGATCCTGGGTGAGCGCGCCCGTGGGGATCTTCAGCGCGTCATAAGTCGCCGACCGCGGCACCACCCAGCTGGCGTGCGCGGCGCAATCGGCTACGTCGGCCGATGCATTCTCCGTCTTCATCAACTGATCGCGCATTTGGGCGCGATATTCGGCCAAGCTCACGCGGCCCCTGTCGGGCAGCGTGACCGTCGTCGTGGGCGGGCTCTTGCCGTTGGCGGTCGGGGTCTTGGCGGCCGTCGCCGAGGCTGGGCCGGGGGCTACGGGAGTGGAGGTGCTGGCAGCGGGCGAGCCGGGCTGGCCAGCCACGGCTGTGGTCTCGTCCGTCGGTGCGGTGGCGCAACCGGCGAGTGCGATCGCACCGGCCACTGCGGCAGACAGCATACGCAGCCGGCTGCCGAACAGTTCGGAAATTCGTCGGATCACGGGGTCGTCTTTGCTCGGTGAAGCAAGGAGGGGTTAGTGAAGGATTGCCATGATAGAGGAATCCCCCGCGGCAAAGTTCCTAAATGTTGTTACCCTTCATTCTAATTGCTCGCAACCGTCGCGATCCCCGTGGATTTGGGTGTGTGCGATAGCAGAGAATTGCCGAGTCACGCAACTCTGGCGAACCCCGAGGCACGCGTGCTGCGTGCCTCGGGGCAGGGCACCATTGCGGCAGCCCTTTGATCCGTCGGTCAGATCGTGCGCGCGAAGCGCAGCAGCTCGTCCATCAGCGCGTTGAGGTCGCGCTTGAGCTTGTCGAACCCGGCGCTGTGCGTCAGGCCGACTTCATCCATGTACAGCTTCCGGTTGACTTCCAGCTGCAGGCTATGGCGGTTGGCCTGGGGCTGACCTACCACGCGCACGATTTCCACGCCCTTGTAGGGATGGTTGCGCCACACGTCGTAGCCCATTTCCTTGAGTACGCTCTCCACGCGATCGGTGAAGCGCGTGTCGCAAGTCGTGCCGTCGCGGTCACCCACCACGAAATCCGGATGCTGCAGGCCCGGGTGCTCGGTCGCGTATTGCGCGGCCTCGCTCGGCATCGAGTGGCAGTTGATGTGCCACACGCGGCCGTGGCGGGCTACGGCCTGGTCGGACAGACGCTGCAACTGGGCGTAGTAGGGCAGGTAATAGTTGTCGATGCGCGCCTGCAGTTCGGCCACGCCGAGCTTGCGATCGTAGATCGGCTCGCCGGTGTCCAGCACGCGCCAGACCAGGCCCTTGCCGAGGCGCGTCTTCGAAGTTTCCTGCTTGGCGCCGGGCCACGGCGCGTCGAGCAGGGCTTCGTCGATCTCCTCGAGACCGCGGTTGGCGTCTAGGTAGCTGCGCGGAAAGCCCGCGCAGAGCAGCGGGATACCGCGCGCGGGCGCGTCGGCGTAGAGCTCGTCCACGAACGTGTCTTCCGCCTGCCGCAGCAGCGGCAGGGGCAGGTTGCCGGCGAAGCGGAAGTCCGCCGGGTACGTGGTGCAGCTATGGGGGGAATCAAGAAAGAGCGGGCCGCACTCGCCTTCCGGCATGTGCAGGAAGTACGGGCTTTCCGCGGTCTTTCGGTCTGCTTCGGTCATGCTGGGTTACCGGTCCGTGATTAGTCCAGGGAGATCTTGGCGGCAGCGGCCACGCGCTTGTTCTTGGCTACTTCGGTGGCGATCTGCTGCGCGAAGTGCTGCGGCGTGTCGCCCACCGGCGTGGCGCCGAGTTTTTCGAGCTTGGCGCGCACTTCCGGCATGGCCAGCACTTTGATGGCGGCGGCGTTCAGCTTGGCCTGGATGTCGGCCGGCAGCTTGGCCGGGGCGATCAGGCCGAACCATGCGGCGTCATTGACTTCGGGCAGGCCCAGTTCGGCGAAGGTCGGCACGTTCGGCAGCGCGGCCACGCGCTTCGGCGCAGCCACGGCCAGCGCGCGCAGCTTGCCGCCTTCGATGAACGGCAGCGACGACGGCAGGTTGTCGAACAGCACCTGCACCTGGCCAGCCAGCGCATCGTTCAGCGCGGGGCCCACGCCCTTGTAGGGCACGTGCAGCAGTTCGGTCTTGCTGCTCATCTTGAACAGCTCGCCCATCATGTGCGACACGCTGCCGTTGCCGGCCGAGCCGTAGGCGATCTTGTTCGGTTCCGATTTGGCCAGCGCGATGAACGACTTCATGTCGGTGGCCTTCACGTTCGGGTTGATGCTCATCACGTTCGGCACGGAGGCCAGGTTCGTGATCGGCGTGAAGTCCTTGGTGGCGTCGTATTGCAGGCGCGGGTACACGGCCGGGTTGATGCCGTGGGTCGATGCGGTGGCGATGCCGAGCGTGTAGCCGTCCGGCGTGGCCTTGGCCAGGTAGCCGGTGCCGATGCTGCCGCCGGCGCCGCCGCGGTTGTCCACCACCACGGCCTGGCCCAGTTGCTGGCCGAGCTTGTCGGCGACGATACGCGCGACGATGTCGGTGGTGCCGCCAGCCGGGAACGGCACCACGAGCGTGATGGGCTTGGTCGGATACGTGCCTTGCGCCAGGGCGGGCAGGGTCAGGCCGGCGGCCGCGAAGGTGGTGGCGGCGGCGAGGATCTTGAGCAGGGGACGGCGTTGCATCGTCGGGATTCCGGTGGGGATTCAGGGAGCGGAACTCAGCAAAAGCTGAATTCTTTGGCTCTCATGATTCTGCTTGCCGATGCAAGATGCGTGCAAACGAAATAAAATCCCCAGGTCATTCCAAATGGTATTGAATTAAAGGTGCTCTATGCGACGCTTATGCCCGTCGCTGACGGAATTGCAGGCATTCGAAGCCGCTGCGCGGCACAACAGCTTCACGCTGGCCGCCCGGGAGCTCCACGTCACGCAGGGGGCGGTCAGCAAGCAGGTGCGCAGTCTCGAGGCGTTTCTGGGTGTCGAACTGTTCGAGCGCGTGCGCCAGCGTCTGATGCTGACCGGCGCGGGGGAGCGCTATCTGGAGCGTATCCGGCCGAGCCTGAACGAGATCGAGGCGGCCAGCGTGGAGTTGATCGCGCGCAAGGGGCGGGGCGGCATCCTGCATATCGCCAGCATGCCGACGCTCGGCGCCAAGTGGCTGATTCCGCGGCTGCCGCAGTTTTTCGCCCGGCATCCCGAAGTCACGCTGGAGTTCGTTCCCCATGCCCAGGGCTACGATTTTTCCCAACCTGATCTCGATGCGGCGATCCGCTTCGGCGACGGCGTCTGGCCGGGAAGCCTCGCCGACTATATGACTGGACGCGAAGTGCTGCCGGTGTGCCGGCCGGGATTGCTCGCGCAGGAGTCTGGGGGCGCGGTTGCATCAGCCGAGGGTTTGCTGCGTTATCCGCTGCTGCATCACACCACGGTGCCGGAGGCGTGGCCAGACTGGCTGTCCGAACTGGGGGTGTCCACGCGCCAGGCATGGAGCGGGGCACGTTTCGATCAGTTCTCGTTGCTGACACAGGCGGCGGTGTCGGGGCTAGGCATCGCGCTGATTCCGCGCTGCCTGATCGAAGAGGAGATTGCCACCGGCACGCTGGTGGTGGCGCATGCCGCGCGCGTGCTGGCCAAGAAGGGGTATTACCTCTGCTATCCGGAACAGAAGGCTCACCTGCCGGCGCTGCAGACGTTCCGGGCTTGGTTGATGGAAGGTGTCGACGTGGTGGCGTAGCGGCCCGGCAAGCGCTCATTCCAGGCGCTAACTCCGGGCGCTACGTCATCCACTATTTCGACAGTACTTTCATCGCTGCCTCGAGTCCCGCGATCGTGACCGGGTACATGCGGTTCTTCATGATCTGGTTGATCACGGTGATCGACTGGCGGTACTGCCAGAGGCCTTCCGGCTCGGGGTTCAGCCACACGAAACGCGGGAACTGCTCGATCATGCGATTGAGCCACACGGCGCCGGCCTCGGCATTGTTGTACTCGACCGAGCCGCCCGGCTGCAGGATCTCATAGGGGCTCATCGTCGCATCGCCGACGAAGATCACCTTGTAGTCCGGCGTGTACTTGTGGATGAGATCCCACGTGGCGATCTTCTCCGCATGGCGGCGGCGGTTGTTCTTCCACACGTAGTCGTAGAGACAGTTGTGGAAGTAGTAGTACTCGAGGTGCTTGAACTCGGTCTTGGTGGCCGAGAACAGTTCCTCCACGCGCTTGATGTGGTCATCCATCGAGCCGCCGACATCCATCAGCATCAGGACCTTGACCTTGTTGTGGCGCTCGGGCCGCAGCTTGATGTCGAGCATCCCCGCGTTGGCGGCGGTGGAGTGGATCGTATCGTCGAGATCGAGTTCGGTGTCGGCGCCCTCGCGCGCGAAACGGCGCAGGCGGCGTAGTGCCACCTTGATGTTGCGCGTGCCGAGTTCGACCTGGTCGTCGTAATCCTTGTACGCGCGCGTCTCCCACACCTTGATCGCGGTGCGGTTGCCCTTGGACGGGCCACCGATGCGGATGCCCTCGGGGTTGTAGCCGCCGTGACCGAACGGCGAGGTGCCGCCCGTACCGATCCACTTGTTGCCGCCCTCGTGCTTTTCCTTCTGCTCCTCGAGCAGTTGCTTCAGGCGTTCCATCAGCTTGTCGAGGCCGCCCATGGCCTCGATCTTGGCCTTTTCCTCGGCCGACAGCTCGCGCTCGAGCGTCTTCTGCAACCAGTCGAGCGGGATGTCGCTCTTCCAGTCGATCAGGCTCTCCACGCCCTTGAAGTAAGCGGCGAAGGTCTGGTCGAACTTGTCGAAGTGCTTCTCGTCCTTTACCAGCGTCATGCGCGACAGGTAATAGAACTCGTCGATCGACGGCGCGATAACCTGCGCGCGCAGGGCTTCCAGCATCGTCAGGTACTCCTTGACCGATACCGGCAGCTTGGCGTGGCGCAGCGAGAAAAAGAAATCGATCAGCATGGGAAACTCTCCCCGGTCAGCGCGGACGGTCGAGCTGGAACTGCAGGTGCGCACGCACGGTGGGCCATTCGCTGGCGATGATCGAGAACACGACCGTATCGCGGAACGAGCCATCCGGCATGCGTTGATGGTTGCGGAGCACGCCGTCCTGCTTGGCGCCCAGGCGTGCGATGGCGGTGCGGCTCTGGTGGTTCATCCAGTGCGTACGGAATTCCACGGCGATGCAGTCGAGCGTCTCGAACGCATGGCGCAGCAGCATCAGCTTGCATTCGGTGTTGAGCGCGGTGCGTTGCACGCGCCGTGCGTACCACGTCGAGCCGATTTCAACCCGCCGGTTCTTGCCGTCGATGTTCATGTACGTGGTCATGCCGGCCGGGCGGCCGTTGGCATCGAGCACGGTGAACGGTTGCATCGAGTCCTGCGTCTGCAGGTCGAGCCGGCGCTTGATCTCGGCTTCCATGCCTTCGGGCGAGGGCACCGAGGTGTACCAGAGCCGATGGAGTTCGCCATCGACCGCGGCTTCGCGCAGGCCTTCGGCATGGTCCATCGACAGCGGCGCAAGCGTGGCGTGGCTGCCGGACAGCGTCACGGGTTGAACGAACCTCGACATCGTGCTGTCCTCAGCGGTTGGCGCGGTTCATGAACACGAGACGTTCAAACAGGTGCACGTCCTGTTCATTCTTGAGCAGCGCGCCGTGCAGCGGCGGGATCGCAGCCTTGCGGTCGGGGCTGCGCAGTGCCTCGGCGGGAATGTCCTCGGCCATCAGCAGCTTGAGCCAGTCGATCAGCTCCGACGTGCTCGGCTTCTTCTTCAGGCCCGGCAGGTTGCGCATCTCGTAGAACGATTCCATCGCGGCCGCTACCAGCTCGCGCTTGATGCCGGGGTAGTGGACGTCGACGATCTGCTGCATCGTCTCGGCATCCGGGAACTTGATGTAGTGGAAGAAGCAGCGGCGCAGGAAGGCGTCCGGCAGCTCCTTCTCGTTGTTCGAGGTGATGATCACCAGCGGGCGATGCTTCGCCTGGATCAGTTCGCGCGTCTCGTAGACGTAGAACTCCATGCGATCGAGTTCGCGCAGCAGGTCGTTCGGGAATTCGATGTCGGCCTTGTCGATCTCGTCGATCAGCAGCACCACGGGCTCGTCGGCCTCGAACGCTTGCCAGAGCACGCCCTTGACGATGTAGTTGGCGATGTCGTGCACGCGGTTGTCGCCCAGTTGGGAGTCGCGCAGACGCGACACGGCGTCGTATTCGTACAGGCCCTGCTGGGCCTTGGTGGTTGACTTGATGTGCCATTGCAACAGCGGCATACCCAGTGCAGCGGCCACTTCCTCAGCCAGCATGGTCTTGCCCGTGCCGGGCTCGCCCTTGATCAGCAGGGGGCGCTGCAGCGTGCGTGCGGCATTGACGGCCAGCTTCAGATCGTCGGTGGCAACGTATTGGGCACTACCTTCGAACTTGACCTGCTGGGACGGATTGGCGTTGGCGGTGGTGGACATGGGCGGTCTGATCGTATTGCAAGGGGCGTGGTTGGCAGACAATCGGAAACAATGGCTTAGGGCCAATGATCCGGTCGGGCAACAACCGGCATGAACAATCGGAATTTCGGTCGGAATGGGCCAGTATAAGAGCAGATCGGGATTCGCGTTCAGTGGGGGACACCCCAAGGCCGTTCTGTGGACTGGCGCGTGCACGCTGCGGTACAATGCGCCGGTTTGACGCGCCCCTGGTCACAATATCTCCCCCTCATACCCGGCAGTTCTGTCACTGAGACATGGCAGTTCACCGGGAGGCGGCGACAGCGCGAGATGGTTGCAGAATGGTGTGGAAGCACCCGCGGCACATCAGCACTTACCGCGATTTCAGATCCCCGTTCCCAAAGCCGTTTCGCCCTGCAGGGCAGTCACACGCGGTTTAAACACTTCCCACTCAGCTAAGACAATGAAAAAGCTCCTCACGATGGTGGTGTTGGGCGCGGCCGCAACGGCTGCGCAGGCCCAGGACAAGGGCAACGTGGACGCCGCCAAGGACAAGGTCGCAATGTGCATTGGCTGCCATGGCATTCCTGGCTACCGTGCATCGTTCCCCGAGGTATATCAGGTGCCCATGCTTGGCGGCCAGAGTGCCAAGTACATCGAGAACGCGCTCAAGAGCTACCAGAAGGGTGATCGCAAGCATCCGACCATGCGCGGGATTGCCGACAGCCTGTCCGACAAGGACATCGCCGCCGTGGCTGCGTACTACTCGCAGCAGAAGCGCGACACGCAGAACAATCCGCTCAAGTAAGAGGCCCCTGACCATGAAGATGCTGAAAGCTGTTTCGTTCACGCTGGGTGCTGTCGCGCTTGGCGCCGCTGCCACGTCCGCCTCGGCGGCAGATATTGCCGCTGGCAAGGCGCTGGTGGAAAAGGGTGGATGCGTGGCGTGCCACGGCAAGGATCTGAACGCGCCGATCTCGCCGGACTATCCGAAGCTGGCCGGCCAGCACCAGGACTACATCTATCACGCCCTGTTGTCCTACCAGATCAGTGGCAACCCGCTGGTGGGCCGCAACAATGCGATTATGGCCGGCCAGGTCAAGAGCAACCCGGCCGTCACCGGCAAGGACGGCAAGCCGCGGGAGTTTACGCGCAAGGAGTTGAAGGATATTGCCGCGTATATCGAATCGCTGCCCGGCGATCTGGTGCTGAAGAAGTAAGTCGGAAGACGTCAGCCGCTTCGATTCCGTCGCAAGGGAATCGAAGCAAAAGAAAAAGCCGCTCATTCGAGCGGCTTTTTTCGTTCTGCAGTGCGGTTCAGTTGCCGCTGCCGGTCACCAGACGGCGCTGCTTCACGGCGTTGGCCAGCGTCTCCAGTACGGCCACGGAGTCATCCCAGGCGATGCAGGCGTCGGTCACCGACTGGCCGTAGGTCAGGTTCTCCACCGGAGTGCCCTGCACATGGTCCTGTCGGCCGGCTACCAGGTGCGATTCCACCATGACGCCGACGATGCGCTGCTCGCCGCCGGCGATCTGCTTGCCAATGTCCTCGCAGACCGGGATCTGGTTCTCGTGCTTCTTGCTGCTGTTGGCGTGCGAGGCGTCGATCATCAGGCGTGCGGCCAGGCCGGACTTCGAGATCGCGTCGCAGGCTTCCTGCACGCTGGCCGCGTCGTAGTTCGGTGTCTTGCCGCCGCGCAGGATGATGTGGCAGTCCTCGTTACCCGAGGTCGACACGATGGCCGAGTGGCCGCCCTTGGTTACCGACAGGAAATGGTGGGGCTGCGAGGCGGCCTTGATCGCGTCGACGGCGATCTTCACGTTGCCGTCGGTGCCGTTCTTGAAGCCGACCGGGCACGACAGTCCGGAAGCGAGTTCGCGATGCACCTGCGACTCGGTGGTGCGCGCGCCGATCGCGCCCCAGCTCACCAGATCGGCGATGTACTGGGGGCTGATCATGTCCAGATATTCCGTCCCCGTCGGCACGCCCATTTCGCTGATATTCAGCAGCAGTTCGCGGGCGGTGCGCAGGCCGTCGTTGATCTTGAAGCTGCCATCCATGTGCGGATCGTTGATCAGGCCCTTCCAGCCCACCGTCGTGCGCGGCTTCTCGAAGTAGACGCGCATCACGATCTCGAGCTCGCCCGCGAAGCGGTCGCGCTGCACCTTGAGCAGCTTGGCGTATTCCAGGGCCGCGCGCGTGTCGTGAATCGAGCACGGGCCGATGATGACGATCAGGCGGTCGTCCATGCCGTGCAGAATGCGATGCATGGCCTGGCGGGCGCCATAGATCACGTCGGACGCAGCCTCCGAGCAAGCAAACTCGCGGATCAGGTGCGCGGGCGGCAGCAGTTCCTTGAGTTCTCGAATACGCAGGTCGTCGGTGTTCTTCAGCATGATGGCTCCGGGTTTGTGAGGTCGTGAGTCTGATCTGGAATTGCGTTGCGGCGGTGGCGGGGATAAAAAAAGCCGCCAGGGTCGCTGGCGGCTTTTTTTAGTATTCGGGGCTACTTGCAGCTATCCCTCTCTATCCGCCAGCGGTGTGAGATGCCAAAAAAAGTAAAAGTAAAACTTGGCGGACATGGCGGAAATCGGATCGGCTGTAGTCAGCTTGTGTCGGTTATGCGGCAATGCGTGAAATTTATGCTGCGGTGCGCGATCAAAAGGCATTTTATTGCGCACTCGCGGGAGAAACCACGGGGTGCAATCGCCGCTCGCACGACAACGAAGCATCTTTATATCGCTTTTCAACGAAGATGGCAAGCGGCCAATCGATAGATTTAAGCAATTGCAGAGTACCCATGCTTCCTATAGTGGAATCACAAGAACAAGGTGGAGGGAGGGTACCCATCATGCCAGTCGATGAAGCAAGGCTGAATGCCTTCATGGAGAAATTCGTCCATGACATCGGTGCCGTGATGCACGCGGCGACAGTGGTGTTGGGCGACGAGCTTGGGTTGTACAAGGCGCTGGCCGAAAAACCGATGACCGCCGACATGCTGGCGGCAAAAACCCGCACGGATGCGCGCTACCTGCGCGAGTGGCTGTCAGCGCAGGCCGCCAGCGGCTACGTCGAATACGACGCGGACACCGACAGTTTCTCGTTGAACGAGGAACAGGCGCTGGCGCTGGCGCAGGAGGGCAGCCCCGCGTTCATTCCCGGCGCATTCCAGATTGCGGTGGCGCAGTTCCGCGCGATTCCGAAGATGGTCGACATCTTCCATAACGGCAGAGGGCTTGGCTGGCACGAACACGACCCGGCGCTGTTCCATGGTACCGAGCGGTTCTTCCGCCCCGGCTACGCGGCACATCTGGTCGGCGAATGGATTCCGTCGCTGGAAGGCATCGACGCCCGGCTCAAGGCGGGGGGCATGGTGGCTGACGTGGGGTGCGGGCATGGTGCCTCGACGATCATCATGGCGCAGGCCTATCCGGCTTCCACGTTTCGCGGCTTCGACTACCACGAGCCGTCGATCCGGTACGCGACCGAGTCTGCCAGACGTGCTGGCGTGAGCAACCGCGTGACGTTCGAAGTGGCGGCGGCCAAGGATTATCCCGGTAGCGGATATGACCTCGCGACGGTCTTCGACTGCCTGCATGACATGGGCGACCCGGTTGGCGCCGCGCGGCACATCCGCGAATCGCTGAAGCCCGACGGGTGCTGGATGATTGTGGAGCCGTTTGCCAATGACCGGCTGCAGGACAACCTCAATCCGATCGGGCGCGTGTTCTATTCGGCGTCGACATTCATTTGCACGCCGGGATCGCGGTCGCAGGAGGGGGCAATGTGCCTGGGAGCGCAGGCCGGTGAGGCCCGCATGCGTGGCGTGACGGAGCAGGGCGGCTTCGGCAGCTTCCGCCGCACGGCGCAGACGCCGTTCAATCTGGTGTATGAGGTGAGGCCGTAGTCTTGACCAGGCGGCACCCCTCTCCCGCAGGCAGGAGAGGGGCGAACTTCGGCCGTCAGGCCGTGCCACCCACCGTCATGTTCTCGATCCGCAGCGTTGGCTGACCCACGCCCACCGGCACGCTCTGGCCTTCCTTGCCGCAGACGCCCACGCCCGAATCCAGGCGCATGTCGTTGCCGATCATCGTGACGTCCTTGAGCGATTCAGGGCCGTTGCCGACCAGCGTCGCGCCCTTGACCGGGTACGTGATCTTGCCGTCCTCGATCATGTATGCCTCGCTGGCCGAGAACACGAACTTGCCGTTGGTGATGTCGACCTGACCGCCGCCGAAGTTCACGGCATAGAGGCCGCGCTTGACGCTGGCGAGGATTTCCTGCGGATCGCGGTCGCCGTTAAGCATGTAGGTGTTGGTCATGCGCGGCATCGGCAGTGCGGCGTAGCTCTCGCGGCGTGCGTTGCCGGTGACCGGCATCTTCATCAGGCGCGCGTTGAGCGTGTCCTGGATATAGCCGCGCAGGATGCCGTCCTCGATCAGCGTGGTGCACTGCGTGGGGTTGCCTTCGTCATCGAGGTTCAGCGATCCGCGGCGATTGGCGATGGTGCCGTCGTCGACCACGGTCACGCCCTTGGCCGCCACGCGCTCTCCCATGCGGCCGGCAAACGCCGAGGAACCCTTGCGGTTGAAGTCGCCCTCCAGGCCGTGGCCCACGGCTTCGTGCAGCAGCACGCCGGGCCAGCCCGGCCCGAGCACCACGGTCATCGCGCCAGCCGGGGCGGGACGCGCCTCCAGGTTGACCAGCGCCGACGACACCGCTTCGTCCACGTATTTGCGCAGCAGGTCGTCGGTAAAGTAGCCGTAGGCATAGCGGCCGCCGCCGCCCGAGGAGCCGATCTCGCGCCGACCGTTCTGTTCGGCGATGACGGTCACGGACACGCGCACCAGCGGACGCACGTCGGCGGCGATCACGCCGTCGCTGCGCGCCACCAGCACCACGTCGTACTCTCCGGCAAGGCCGGCCATGACCTGCACCACGCGCGGATCCTTGGCGCGTGCCAGCTTTTCGATCTTCTCGAGCAGCGCCACTTTCTCGGTGGCGGTCATCGAATCGAGCGGATCGTTCGGCGCGTAGAGGTTGCGGCCCGTGTGCGAGGCGAGCGAGCCCGCCACCTTGACGCGCCCGCCGCCGCTCTTGCCGATCGTGCGGGTAGCCGCGGCGGCCTGGCTCAGGGCCGGCAGGCTGATGTCGTCGGAGTATGCGAAGGCGGTCTTGTCGCCCGAGACGGCGCGCACGCCAACGCCCTGGTCGATGCTGAAGCTGCCCGACTTGACGATGCCTTCCTCGAGGCTCCAGGCCTCGTTGCGGGTGTGCTGGAAATACAGGTCGGCGTAGTCGACCTTGTGCGTGAAGATGTCGGCCAGCACGCGCTGGAGCTTGGCTTCATCGAGCCCGTACGGCGCCAGCAGCAGTTGCTGGGCGGTGGCCAGGTTGCGGATTCCGAGATCGCCAGCGTTCATGATTGTCCTTTTCGATACCCCGTGGCGGTCTGCCACGGTGGCCTGCAATGTGAATTTCCGTCAATCCTACAGCACGCGGTGACGCAGTGCCGGCAGGTTCTGACGCACTTCGGCAAGACGGGTCGGGTCGACCGTACCCGACACTATGCCTTCGCCCTCGGGCAACACGCCCATCAACTCGCCCCACGGATCCACCAGCATCGAGTGACCCCAGGTGCGGCGGCCATTTTCGTGCTTGCCGCCTTGTGCCGCGGCCAGCACATAGCACTGGTTTTCGATCGCGCGGGCGCGCAGCAGGATCTCCCAGTGAGCCTGGCCCGTGGTGTAGGTAAAAGCCGCCGGCATCAGGATCAGGCTGACATCGTTCTTGCCCGCCAGTCCGCGATAGAGCTCCGGAAAGCGCAGGTCGTAGCAGACCGACATCGCCACCCGTCCGCACGGCGCATCGAAGGCCACCGGTGTCTTGCCGGCCAGGATCGTGCGCGATTCGTCGTAGCTCTCGGTGCCCTTCGTGAAGCCGAACAGGTGGATCTTGTCGTAGCGCGCCACGCGGCGGCCATGCGGATCGAAGGCGAGCGACGTGTTGTAGACGCGCGCATCGTCGTTGCACCACATCGGCAGCGTGCCGCCCACGAGCCAGACGCGATGGCGCCGCGCGGCATCGGCCAGGAAGCTCTGCACCGGACCGTCGCCATCCTGTTCGCGGATGGCGACCTTGTCGGTCTCGTGGCGGCCCATCATGCAGAAGTACTCAGGCAGCAGCACCAGTTCGGCGCCGCCGCGCGCGGCCTCGGCGATCAGCGCATCGGCACGCGCGAGGTTGTCGTCGAGCGTGATGCCGGTGACGGTCTGGATGGCGGCAACGCGCATCGGGGCAGTGGCAGTCATCTTGGCTTCCTTCTCTGGAGCAGGGCCTTCAGCGCGGATAGGCGCCGGAACGCTCCTGGATCGGCGGTTGCGTCTTATTGTCTTCCACTTTGGTGACCTTGGGGTCGGCCCACGATCCGGACACGCGGTAATGCTGCGTGAACACCTTCGAGATCTCGTCGGCGAACATCAACTGGGCGGCCAGCGTGCCGATGCCCAGCACCGGATTGATGAACGCGGCGGCCACTGACGTGGTGGTGGCGTTGATGCGCGGCGTCACGGCCACTTCCAGGTCCTGCGTCTCGTGCAGCAGGTCCGCCGTGCCAGACATCGAGGCCATGGCCTGGCCACTCTTGAACTTGAACTCTTCGATCTTGCCCACGCCGTTTTCGATCGTGCCGGTGCCGTTGAGGCTGTCGAACACCATCCCCCGGCTCGAGAGCGAGCGGAAGTCGAGCGTGGCGAAGCGCAGCAGGCTTTGCAGGCTTAGCACGCCGAGCAGCCGCGCGGCACCCGGGTCGACGCTCAGGATCTGGCCGTTCTCGATATTCAGTTTCAGGCGACCCGAAAGCGTGGGGTAGTCGATCGACATCGGCGAGCCGCGCCAGGCGATGCGACCCTCGAACGTGCCCTTGCCATCGCGCAGCGTGTGGGGCAGGCCCATGCGTTCGAGCACGTCGCCTCCGTTGCGGATGTCGAGCTTGAAGTTCAGCAGCGTGCGGCGGCCTTCGGTCGAGGAAGCATCGCCCTGAGCCGCCGCTTCACGCAAGCGCCTTGGCAGGCGCCAGGAGCCATTGCCGGTGAGCTTGGCGCCCGGCTGTTCGATGGTCAGGCTGTCGAGCGTCCAGACCGGCTGGTTGTCGTCATGGCTCGTATGGGCCTTGACCTCGAGCTTGCCGAATTCACGGCCGTGCAGGACGAACCTGTCGACGCTCAGGTCGAGCGCCGGCATTTCCTCGACGCTGCGCGTGATGGCTTCGGTCATGTGGCCGTCATCGGTGGCGTCGGGGATGTCCAGATGCGCGAGCCGCACGGTGAGCATCCCGGACGGATTGCTCGCGTTGCGGCGCCACTGTCCGGTGCCGGCGATCTGGCGCGAATTGATCTGCATGTTCCAGCCGCCGTCGCCGCGCTCCCGGCCGGCATCGAGCGAAACGTCATCGAGACTGCGGCCGAACGCATCGAGCACCTTGGCGCGCACCGTCATGCGATCGGGCAGGAATGGCGACGAACGCCCTATGTCACCGGCGGGTTTGTCGCCGCCTTTGTTATCCGGGTCGCTGAGCAAGGCGCGCCAGGCATCGACATTGAGCCGGTCCGTGGTCATCGCCACCGTGACGCCGCTGGCAGGCTGGGGCGCCGATTGCCCAAGGCCGATGCCGCCGGACACGACTTCCAGCGCATCGCCGCCACGGCGCAGCACATAGCGCGCGCTGGCCGCATTGCCGAGTTGCACAGTGACTTCGTCCAGGCCCGCGCGGCCGGGCGCGGTCGACGGTCGCAGGTCGAAGCGCAGTGGCATGTCCTGCGCGGCGGTCTTGGCCAGCGGCGCTGGCAGGTCCAGCGCGAGTCCGTTGAGGCTGGATGCCACCTCCACCTGCAGATGCTTGTCGTGAACGCCGACCACGGCGCTGTAGGCGGTGGCCCCGTCGATGCGGCTGCCGAGGGCTGACATTTCCGTGCCGAGCGCCTCGCGCAGGCCCTGGGCCGTGGCCGTGCCGCTGACTGTCACGCGTGTGGTGCCGTCTGGCTGCGTGCCGCCGCCGAGGCGAGTCTCGCCACCGACAAATCGGCCACGCACGTTGTCGAGTCGGAAGCCGTGTTCGTCGAAGGCCACCGCGCCGGTGGCGCCGTAGAGCGTCGGCAGTTCCGGGAACAGGGTTACGTCATTACCGGGGAAACGGAACTCGCCGTTGACCTTCGAACCCGCCGTGTGATTGAGCGGCAGGTCCAACTTGAGCTTGAGCTCGCCATTGCCCGGCGCGTGCGACGTCTCGGTGACGTTGGCCGTCCATTCCTTGACCGGGCTGGTAGCCACGAAGCGCAGGAAGCTCTGCACCGGGCCGCTGGCGCTGCCGTCGACCTGCAGATGGCCGTGGTCACCCATGTCCTCGATGCGCCCGCTGACGTCGCGCAGGGTTACGCCCTGGATACCCGCCACGCCCGCGCGCTTCGCCAGGAACGACATGCTGCCCCGTTCGAACATCACCGTGCCTTCGATGTCCGTGAATTCGGGCCATGCCGTGCCGGCCTTTTGCCCGCTTGCGCCATTGGGGCCGGTTTCGTCTGGTGCGATCTGGTAGTTCACACGGCGCACCGGCACTTCCAAGCGGAAGTCGCCAGCCTTGGCCAGCGGCGGATGGAACGGGAAGTGGGTGAGGTCGCCCTTGACCAGAAACTTGACGTCGTGCGCTTCGCCGCCGACCAGCGCGCCCGCCAGATAGTGGCGGGTGGCTGGCAGCGTGAGCGGCATGTAGCGCGGGACACGGTTGGCCTGGGCGCGTTCGAGTTCGCCAGTCAGATCGGCCACGCCGGCGTGGCTGTCGCCTCCTTGGCGCCAGGTGCCGCGCACTGTGCCGGCAGTATCGGCGTTGGCGAACTGGATACCATCGGTACGGACCACGAGCTTGTCGCCCTCGTGCGTCCAGCGCACTTCGCCGCGCAGCGTGTCGAACGGCAGGCGTGGATCCTCGAACACACCCGGGAAGATCAGGGCGCCGCCGGTAGTGTCGACCCTCGCCACGCCCTGCTTGTCGTCGAAGTTGAAGCTGCCCGAGAGCTGGCTGAAGCCGGGCGTGCCGGCGCGCGGGAGGCCGTCCGCATCCACGGCCGGCACGGCGGGTTGGCCATTCACGGAAACGTTGCGCAGCGTGCCCTGCACGTTGTAGTGCTGGGTGCCAGGGGTGCGCGACAGCAGGCCGGCGCGGTCGCGCGACCACGCGACGTCGAGATTGTCGATATGGCCCGCCGGCTGCAACGCGCGGAGCTGGCGCAGCACGGCGGTGTCCAGCGGCATCGACGTGGCCAGCGCGCGCAACGTGTTGAGGTCGAAAGTCGGCGCGCGCAGTGCGAACTTGCGCAACTGGCCGGAGCTGTCACGGTTCCAGTCGATCGTCACCTTGCGCATCCCTTCGCGCCACGACGCGTCCGCGTTGGAAGGCGGGCCCGCCTGCGGCTCGGCCTGCCAGAGCAGGGTGTCGATGGTCAGCTGGTGGTTGCCGTTGCGGTCGCTCTTGTGCAGTAGCAGGGCCTGGGCGTTGGCCAGCTTGAGTGGCTCCGGCGCCCCAGCCAGATGCAGGTCGACGCCAGATGCACGCAGCCGCATCTGGCTGCGCTGTATATGTCCGCCACGGAAGTCGACGGTGCCGTCGGTGCTGAAGACGCCATCCTCCACGCTGTCGAAGATGGCCAGATAGCGCTGCACGACCGGCAATTCGAGCTGGTTGAAGGCCCAGCTTGCCTGACCGGTCCAGTGCTGCCAGTTGCCCGTGCCGTGCAGGTAGTCGTGGCGCAGGTTGGCCTGGAATACCAGCGGTCGCGGCGCCAGCGCGGCGCTGCGCGCCTCGAGCCGCACAATGTGCTGGGCGCCATCGCGCTCGGTGGTGAAGTGGATGTCCGCCACGTCGAGCTGGGGCAGCCGGGCCTTCTCGTCCAGCCAGCGCAGGTTACCGCTGATAAGGTCGATGCGTCCCTGGGACAGCAGCCAGTGCAGGAAGGGATCGTCCTGCGCGCCGGTCTTTTGTGTTTCCACAGGCACACCGGCTACCAGCAGCTTGCCTTCGGGAGTGCGGCGGATCAGCACGTCGGTACGGTCGGCCGTCAGGCTGACGAACTGCAGCGCCATCGTCGGCACCGATTGCCACGACAGTTTGCCGTCGAGCGACCCGGCGGCCAGCAGCACGCGCTGCTGCGCGTCCACCGCGCGTACGTCGCGGGCACGGAACGCCGGATGCCAGCCATCCCAATAGGTGTCGAGTTCGCCGATAGTGAGGCGCGCGGAGAGCGCGGTCGACCCCTGGTGTTCGAGCCATTCGCGCGCGGTGTGGGCCTGCGGCCAGAGCACGAAGCGGATCAGCAGCACGGCGACGATCGCCAGTGCGAGCAGCGCCGCCACGACGCGCACGATCATCCGCCAGAGTCGCGGCCAGACCGGATGGCGGATGGCTGTCCACAATCCGATCCAGAGCCCGCGCAGCGTAGCGCGGACGAACGCCGCCGCCCGGCGACCAGCGCCAGGTGTGGGCATCGAACTCCGGGGAGCAACGGCAAGCGCGACTTGGTCTTCGCCACCTGCACGCGGAGATGCGGAACCGTCGTGTGGAGCGGTAGGGCGGCTGGACATGGGCAGATTATCCGACAATACTAGCCGCTCTCCAAAGTGGTGCGCACGCGAATGCCGCGTGTTGTCACGGCGCCTGCTGCGAAATTGCAAAAAGTAACTGGAATGACTGTCCCTGATCCGACGAGTTCCGCCGAGGGCAATGCCCCGGCTTCGACTGACCTGCAGCGCACGGCAGATGGCGCAGGAACCACTTCGAATGTGACATTACCCGGCGAGGCCGGTCCGATCGGCAACATGGCCCAGGGGGCCTATGCCACGATCGCGGCTCAGGGGCTTGCCGCCGCGGATTGCGAAGGCCATGTATTGTACTCGGCTGCGTACTCTCATTACGCACGTCGAGTGCTCGCGGCACGCCCGGGCCTGCCGGCAATCGTCGGCGAGGCCGCCGCGACACCGGTGTCCCGCGCATGGATGGAGTCGCGGCTGCAGGCGCTGGTCGCGCCGTCCGCCGATGCGGAGGCCGCCGCGGCTCAGGCACTGCGCCGGTTGCGTGCCGAGGTCATGTGCGTGCTGATCGAGCGCGATCTGCGTGGTCTGGCCACGTTGGCGGAGATCACCGGTGCGATGACGGACCTGGCGGAGCTGGCGATCCAGTTCGGCCTGCGCGTGCTCGGCGCGGACCTTGGTGCGACCTATGGGCGCCCCATCGGCGAGCAGAGCGGCGAGGCGCAGGAACTGGTGGTCGTGGGCATGGGCAAGCTCGGCGGGCGCGAACTGAACGTCTCGTCCGACATCGACCTGATCTTCCTCTATGACGAGGATGGCGAGACGCAGGGCGGACCGCGCAGCCTGTCCAATCACGAGTACTTCATTCGCCTTGGCCGCCGGCTGATCACGCTGCTGTCCGAGGTCACGGCTGATGGCTACGTCTTCCGCGTCGATATGCGCCTGCGCCCCAATGGCGACGCGGGGCCGCTCGTCTGCAGCTTCGGGATGCTCGAGGAATACCTGGTGGTGCAGGGCCGCGAGTGGGAACGCTATGCCTGGATCAAGGGGCGTGTGGTGTCGGCCTGCGATACGCCGCACGCCGAACGCGTCGCGTCCATGCTCTCGCGCCTGACCACGCCGTTCGTATTCCGGCGTTACCTCGACTACGGCGTGATCGCGGCGATCCGATCGCTCCATGCCCAGATTCGCGCCGAAGCCGCCAAGCGCAGCGGTGGTCTGGCCGGGCACGGTGTGAACCAGCGCTCGTTCAATATCAAGCTCGGCCGTGGCGGCATTCGCGAAATCGAGTTCATGGCGCAGGTGTTCCAGTTGATTCGCGGTGGCCAGGACCCCGCGCTGCGCGTGCGGCCGACGCTCGAGGTGCTCGACGTGGCCCTGGAACGCAACCTGTTGCCCGCCGGGCAGGCACTGCAGCTTGCCGATGCCTACCGCTTCCTGCGTCAGCTCGAGCACAGGCTCCAGTATCGCGACGACGCCCAGACGCATCACCTGCCGACGTCGGATGAGGAGCGCGTCGCCGTGGCGCAGATGATGGGCTATGCGGACTGGGAAGCGCTGGTCGCGCAGATGAACGCGCTGATGGACCCCGTGGCGCAGCAGTTCGAGGCGACGTTCACCAATCCGGATACGCCGGAGTGCGAGGCGCTGTGGCCCGCGCTGGTGCGTGAGGAGCAGAGCTCCCGCGCCTCGCAGGACACCCCGGGCGATGGCGAGGAGACCGATCCCGAATCGTCGCCATGCCAGCGCCTGCAGACCGCGGGCTTTAGCGACTGCACGGGCCTGTACGACCGGCTCCGCGCGATCGCCACGTCGATGCGCTATCGCGCGTTGTCCGAAACCAGTCGCTCGCGTTTCGACCAGCTCGTCAACCGGGCGCTCGATCTCGCGGCCAAGCAGGACGATTCGGACAGCACGATCGCGCGCTTCCTCGATTTTCTCGATGCGATCAGCCGGCGGGCGTCGTATCTGTCGCTACTGTCGGAGTATCCGCAGGCAATGGACCGCGTCGCGCAGACGCTGCACGCATCGCGCTGGGCCGCAACCTACCTGACGCGCCACCCGCAACTGCTCGACGAACTGCTCGATGCCGACGCGCTGGCCGGAGCGCCGGACTGGCCTGCTTTCCGCGCGCGGCTGAGCGAACGGCTGCAGGCGTCGGACGGCCAGATCGAGACGCAGATGGATATCCTGCGTCGCGAGCACCATGCCGAAACGTTCCGCATCCTGTTGCAGGATCTGCAGGGGATGCTCACCGTCGAGCAGGTGGCCGACCGTCTTTCCGATCTGGCCGATGCGATGCTCGACGTCACGCTGCAGGCCGTGTGGCGCCAGTTGCCGACGCGCCACTGCGACACCCCGCGTTTCGCGGTGATTGCCTATGGCCGGCTCGGCGGCAAGGAGTTGGGGTACGCGTCCGATCTGGACCTGATCTTCCTCTACGACGACGATCACGAACGTGCGCCCGACGTCTATGCGGCCTACGCGCGCCGCCTGATCACCTGGCTGACCAGCCATACCGCGGCGGGCATGCTGTTCGACGTGGACACGCGTCTGCGGCCCAACGGCGCGGCCGGGTTGCTGGTGACCAGCTTCGACGCGTTCCGACGCTACCAGTTGCGTGAGGGTGACAACGCCGCATGGGTCTGGGAACACCAGGCCCTGACGCGCGCCCGCTTCTGCGCCGGCGCCCCGGAAATCGGCGCCCGTTTCGAGGATCTTCGCGAAGAGATCCTGCGCCAGCCGCGCGATGGTGCCGCGCTGCGCGGCGAGATCGTCGAGATGCGCGCCAAGGTGTCGGAGGGGCATCCGAACCCGACCGACCTGTTTGACCTCAAGCATGATCGCGGCGGCATGGTCGATATCGAGTTCACCGTGCAGTACCTGGTGCTGCTGCACAGCGGCGCGCATCCGGAACTGACCCGCAATGCCGGCAACATCGCGCTGCTGCGTATGGCGGGCGTGCTGAACCTGATCGACGCCAGTCTCGCGCAGGCCGTGGGCGACGCGTACCGGCTGTTCCGCGCGCGCCAGCACAAGCTGCGGCTCGATGGGTTCGACCAGGCGCGGGTGCCACCGGAGAGCGTGCGCGAACAGGCCACGCAGGTGCGCACTCTGTGGCGCGCGGTATTTGGTGAAGGCTGAGCGCGCCTTGCCGGGCTGGCCGGCCATGCTCGCCGCAGTGGCGGGTGTGGCGGCGTTGGCCGCGTTGTTCACGTTTGTGCCGTGGATGCACGCGCACGGCCTCTATCTGCGCGATGCCGTGCGGCTAGAGGGTCAATGGTGGCGCCTGGTCACCGCGATGTGGGTGCACCTCGACACCAGACACTATCTCTCCGATGTTGCCGCCACAGCCGGGCTCATGCTGTTGGCCGGGCGCGAGGCGCGGGTGCGTGAGTCGCTGACGGTGCTGGTGGTCTGCGGACTGGCCGCCCAGTTGGCGTTGCTCGCGATGCCGGCGGTAGGTTGGTATGGCGGACTGTCTGGGGCTACACACGGGCTTGCGCTATGGACGGCGTTGCGGCTGCTGCAGGCACCCGGCTGGTCGCGCCTGATTGGCGTGGTGACGTGCGTGATCGTGCTGGGCAAGGTCTGGCTCGAACAGTCGTGGCTCGCGGCCGTGGTGTTCGATCCGTCGTGGGGGTTCGGCGTGGTGCGCGGCGCGCACGCGGCGGGCGCCGTGGCGGGATTGGGCTGCTGGTTGCTGCAGGAATGGTGGGTGGCGCGTGGGAAGCGTGAAGGATAGTTGAGCGGTTGTCGCCCTTCCAGCCAGCCGGCGAGCAGCGCAAATTGCCAGCCTTCGATTTTGATACTCCCGCGGTGTTCTGCCGCGACTCTGCTGGCAGGAAAGGGGAAGGGGCAGAGGCAGAGGCAGAGGCAGAGGGCAAGGGCCCGCTACGTGGTCATGTCCGCTTCACTCCCACCCGTCGCCGTATCGCGAACCCCATCACACCGATCACCAGCAACAAGGCAGCGCTCCACGGCACCATCGCGCCGCCACCACCCCCGCCGCCACCGCTGCCAGTCGACGTCGATGTGGAACTGGCCGGCGTGCCAATTGCCGCCGCCAATGCAGCATCGGCATCCAGCAGCCCGGCGCCACATTTGCCGACATTGCTGCCGGTGGTGCAGAACGTGTTGGCCGGGTGCGGACGTGCCGAACTCTGCAGAGCAGTCGTGACCTGGGCCGGCGTCAGTGCGCCATTCACCGCGAACATCAATGCGACGACGCCCGACACCATCGGTGTCGCGAAACTCGTGCCTTGAGAACTGACGATCGTGTAGTTGCCGATGGTCGTCGCGCCATCGTTCGAGAGCGTCCGGATGTATGACTGGCCGCCCACCGCCGTGCAGACTGGCTGACCCGCGATGGTGCCGACCTTCGAGTTGCCGCAGCCGCCGCCCGGCGCGCTCAGCGTTACCTGCGTCCCGAAGTTGGCGTAGCTCGCGTTCTCGCCATCGTTCGCGTGCGCGGTCACGGCGACCACGCCGGAGCAGTCGGCGGGGGCTTCCACGGGACCGGCCGAGTTGCCGGCGGCGGCTACCACCACCACGCCCGCTGCATTGAGATCGTTGATCGCCTGTTGTTCAATCGTCGAGCACGTGCCACCACCCAGGCTGACATTGATCACCCGCGCCGGGGTCGGGTTGTTCGGCACATTTGGCACGCTCAGGCCGCCGGCCCAGCGCATGCCGTCGACGGTGTCGGACAGTAGCGCGCCGCAGCGCCCCGATACCCGCACTGGCTGAATCCGTGCCGACCAGTCCACGCCGGCGATGCCGAGGCCGTTGTTGGTCAACGCGCCCAGCGTGCCGGCCACGCGTGTGCCGTGCCAGGTGCTGGCCTCTGGGCCGGCCGAGCCGTCAGGGCAGGTGACGCCGGATGGGACGTAGTCACCGGGATCCGTGGCGTCGCTGGTGCGCGTCGCGCCGTTCGTCGATACGAAGTTGTAGCCGGCGATTATCCGGCTGGCCAGATCGGGGTGGGGCAGATACCCGGTATCGACCACCGCGATCACGACGCTGCTACTGCCGCGCGTGCGGTCCCACGCCTTCGGCAGGTTGACGCCGCCAACTACCTGCGATGGCGGGCCAAGATACGTCTGGTTGGTGGCGAATTCGGGGTCGTTCGGAATCGTGTCATGTAACCGCAGCCATCGGTCCGGCACGGCGTCGGCGATGCGCGGATCGTTGCGCAGCCGCTTCGCGACGGTCTCGGGGTCGTCGCCACGACTGTCCTTCACGGTCAGCAACTGCATGGCGCCGGACATCGGACGCTTGACGGTCAGGCCGAGCCCCGTGCTGGAGGCCACCTGGCGCATCCGGGTGGTGTCGGCGGGGGTGTCGACGGTCTGGCTGCCGTCGCGCCATCGCACGATGTAGTTGCCGGTGTAGACCGGGGCGCGGCGCGCTGCCGTGCCGGTATCGGCATGGGCGGCAGGGGCGTGAGCAAGGGCCGCGCCGATGACCAACAGCGCGGCTGGCGCGGCGGACGTGAGCCGGGACTTCAGCAACCTGTACGGCATCATCGCTCCTTAAGGGGCTTTGTCGGCTAGAGCTTGGCGAGGCAACCGGCGATGCGAACTGCTGAGGTACTCGGCTCTCAGATTAGGCGATGCTGAACCTTATTGCTGGGGCATGTCGCGGCCAACCGGCATGGACCGGTGGGGCTTCAACATGCGGTCGGGCGTTGCCGATTCCACGCGCGGCGCGGCCTGCAGCGTGGCGACGGCCTGGTCGGCGGTGATGTCGGGGGATTTTGTGATCGCGGTGACCAGCCAGACCCCTCCCGACATCGGGCGCTTGACCACATAGCGCACCGGCCCCTCGACCGCTGCCAGCAGCTTGCCGGCGTCTTCCGACGTTGTCACATCCGGCGGCGTGAACTTGACGAGGATGTCACCGATCGCACGGTCGTCCGTAATGCTGCCGCGCGGCGGCGCGAATGACTTCGATTCCGAGGCGCAGCCCGACACTGCCGTCACAGCCAGCGCGGCAAAGGTGGCCGCGACGACGCGGCGGTGGAGCGATGGCGACTTGCCATGGGTCATCGGTTTGAAACTCCTGTGTGGTTCGGCGTGCCGGAATCAGCCGGCCGCGCGGCGCGGGCGCTTGCCACTGGCTTCGCGCGGCGAGTTGGCCGCTTGGGCTGCCTTGGTGCCTTGCGCCAGCATTTCCTCGGCATGTTGCATGGTCGTGGCAGTGACCGTGGTACCACCAAGCATACGCGCGGTTTCCTGGACGCGGCCATCCGTATCGAGTGTCCGGATGCGCGACCGCGTCACCGGTCCGCCATTGTCGCCTCCGGCCTTTCTGTCGTCCTTGCTGGTTTCCTTGCTGACCAGCAGGTGGGTCCCGGCCTGCGCCGCCACCTGTGGCAGGTGCGTGACGCAGAGTACCTGCCGTGAACGTCCGAGTTCCTGCAGGCGGCGTCCAACCACTTCGGCCACCGCGCCGCCGATCCCCGTATCCACTTCGTCGAAGATCAGCGTTGGCGTGGGCGCCGCCTCGCTCGTGATGACCGAAATCGCCAGGCTGATCCGCGCCAGTTCGCCACCCGATGCCACGCGGGCGAGCGGCCTGGGGCTCACGCCGGCATGGCCTGCCACCAGGAACTCGATCTGCTCGAGCCCGTGGCTCTGGCCTTCCTCGAGCGGATGCAATGCCACGGCGAACGTGCCACCGGCCATCGACAGGCCCTGCATCGCATTGGTAACCGCGGCGGACAAGGCTTCGGCTGCCACCTTGCGCGCGCCCGACAGATGCTGGGCGAGGGTCAGGTAGGCAGCGCGCGACGCGGCTTCGCGCGCCAGCACCTTGTTGATGTCCTGGGCGGCCTGGAGGTCGTCAAGTTGCTGGCGGCGGGCCAGCAACTCGTCGGATAGCTGTTCCGGCGGCAGACGATACTTGCGGGCGGTGGCGTGCAGCGCCTGCATGCGCTCTTCCACGGCCTGCAGCCGTTCTGGATCGAGTTCGAGCCGGTCGACATAGCGGTTCAGGGAGTGCGCGGCTTCCTCGACCTGCACCAGCGCCGGCTCGAGCGCGGCCAGCACGTCGCGCAGGCCCGGGTCGACATCGGCCAGTTGCTGGAGCCGGTGCACCACGCCGTTGAGCACGGAGGTCACTGCGCCGTCCGATTCGGATAGCGCGTCGAGCGCGGCGCGGCTGCCGTCGATCAGGCCCGCCGCGTGTGACAGGCGGTTGTATTCGCCCTGGATCTCTTCCCATTCGCCCGGCTGCGGCGCGAGCTTGTCCAGCTCGCCAACCTGCCATTCGAGCCGCTCCCGCTCGAGTTGCATCTCGCGCGACTGGTGCTCGACCGCCTCGCGCTGCTTGACGCAGGCGCGCCACACACGCCAGGCCTCGGCCACGGCGGCGGATTGTTCGGTCAGACCTGCGTGGGCGTCGAACAACTGGCGCTGAGCATCCGGGCGCAGCAGCAACTGGTGCGCGTGCTGGCCGTGGATATCGACGAGCTGGTCGCCCACCTCGCGCAACTGCGCCAGCGTTGCCGCGGCGCCATTGATGAAGGCCTTGCTGCGGCCGCTGGCGTCGACAGTCCGGCGCAGCAGCACGGTGCCGCCGTCGTCGTCTTCCATGTCGCTCGACAGTTCGCGCTCGGCCAGCCACGCATCCAGCGCTGAGTGGGTGTGGAAGGTGGCACTGATGCTGGCACGTGCCGCGCCTTCGCGGACCACGCCTGCGTCGGCCCGTTCACCTAACACCAGGGCGAGCGCGTCGATGAGGATCGACTTGCCCGCGCCGGTTTCACCCGTGAAGACGGTAAAGCCGGCGGAGAAGTCGAGGTCGAGCGTGTCGACGATGACGAAGTCGCGGATCGAGAGGCTGCGCAGCATCGTGGGCGGTGAGCGGTGGCGGGTAAGGGCGGTAAGGTCGGGTAACGAGGATCAGGACGGAACGTTGAGGCGTCTGCGGATCAGAGCCGGTTGTCTTCGGTCGGATACTCGTGCCAGTGCAGCTTCTTGCGCAGTGTGGCGTAGTAGTTATATCCCACTGGGTGCAGCAGGTTGATGGTCTTGGCCGAACGGCGTACCACGATGCGGTCGCCGGGCAGCAGCGAGGCCAGCGCCTGCATGTCGAAGTTGACGCTGACATCGCGCGCGCTGGCCACTTCGATCGTGACCTCGGCGTCGTACGGCAGCACGATGGGCCGGTTCGACAGCGCGTGTGGCGCGATCGGCACCAGCACCAGGCCGGACAGCGTCGGGTGCAGGATCGGACCCCCCGCGGCCAGCGCGTAGGCGGTGGAGCCGGTGGGCGTGGAGACGATCAGGCCGTCCGAGCGCTGGTTGTACATGAAATAGCCGTCGACCGAGACCGCCAGTTCGACCATGCCGGAGATCCCCGAGCGGTTCACCACCACATCGTTGAACGCCAGCGCGGAGAAAATCACCGAGTCGTCGCGGATCACGCGCGACTCCAGCAGCATCCGGGTTTCGGCCTCATACCGGCCGGACAGCATCTCGGGCAGTGCCGTGGAGATGGCATCGAGCGGGATGTCGGTCATAAAGCCCAGCCGGCCGTGGTTGACGCCGATCACCGGCACATCGTGCCCGGCTAGCTGGCGGGCCAGCCCGAGCAGCGTCCCGTCGCCGCCCAGCACCACCGCCACATCAGCTTCGCGGCCGATCTCGTCGGGGGTCAGCACCGGGTAACCTGTCAGCCCGGTAGCCATTGCGGTTTCGCGTTCGAACACCACATCCTGTCCGTTACGGGAGATGCAAGACGCGAGTTCTTCCAGCGGACCTTCGATGCCAGCGGTCGAATGTCGGCCCACCAGGGCTACAGTCTTGAACGGGGGGCGCGCGGCGCCGGTCTTGTGGGGGGCAGACATGCCGGGATTAGACCATACCGGCATGATCGTTGTCAGCACTGGGCCGCCGCCGCTCCAGGTGACGCCTGAACCGCCAAAGTTTGATTAAAATCGGGGCATCATGGACGAACGTTCAAAAAAGCTTCTCAAGACCCTGATCGAGCGATACATCGTCGAGGGGCAGCCCGTGGGCTCGCGCACCCTGTCGAAGTTCTCGGGGCTTGATCTCTCGCCGGCCACCATCCGCAACGTGATGTCGGACCTCGAGGAGATGGGTTTCATCGCCAGCCCACATACCTCGGCTGGCCGAATCCCCACGCCGCGCGGGTACCGGCTGTTTGTCGACACGATGCTGACGGCGCGCCCGCTGGAGCGCGCGCCGGAGTTCAGTGCCGAGTTGGCGGAGCTGACCGGCCAGATCCAGGGGCAACTGGGTGGCCAGCAGTTCGGGCCGCAGCGCATGATCACGGCGGCAGCGCATACGCTTTCGAATCTTTCTCATTTCGCTGGCGTGGTGATGACGCCACGGCGCGCGCAGTCGTTCCGTCAGGTGGAATTCATGCGGTTGTCTGACAAGCGCATCCTGCTGATCATCGTCAGCCCGGAAGGGGATGTGCAGAACCGCATCATCCAGACCGACCTGGCGTACACGCCGGGCCAGCTCATCGAGGCGGCGAACTTCTTCAACTCGCACTATGCGGGCATGAGCTTCGACGCCGTGCGCGACCACCTGCGCGTGGAGTTGCAGGACCTGCGCCGCGACATGTCCGCGCTGATGCAGGCGGCGGTCGAGGCGGGCAGCAGCGCAATGGCCGAGGACAACGAGCAGGTGTTCATTTCAGGCGAGCGCAAGCTGCTGGAAGTGGAAGACCTGTCATCGAGCATGGACAAGCTGCGTCGCCTGTTCGACGTGTTCGAGCACAAGACGAGCCTGCTGCAGCTGCTCGATGTGTCGAGTCACGCGCAAGGCGTGCAGATCTTCATCGGCGGCGAAAGCCAGCTTGTGCCGATCGAGGACATGGCCGTGATCACCGCGCCATACGGGGTGGATGGCCAGATCGTTGGCACCCTGGGCGTGATCGGCCCCACGCGGATGGCCTACGAACGGGTGATCCCGATCGTCGATATCACCGCGCGGCTCCTGTCCAGCGCGCTCAGCCAGAGCTGAGCCACGAACTATTGACACGGTGGACGTGTCTGTCCTGAGTCGGCCGCCTGCAACGGCTTGCGGCCGGCCCCAGATTCGCCAGCGCCCCCGGCAGTCCCAACGGAAACCCTATGACGTTTTCGCCTGAACCGGCACACCAGCACGGCCAGCCGCCGCGCACCGCGATCCTGCTGATCAACCTCGGCACCCCGGACGCGCCCACGCCTAAGGCGGTGGGGCGCTACCTGAAGGCGTTCCTGTCCGACCCGCGCGTGGTAGAGATCCCGCGCCTGGCCTGGCTGCCGATCCTGCACGGCCTGATCCTGCCGTTCCGCTCGCGGGCGTCGGCCATGAAGTACGAGTCGATCTGGCTGCGCGAGGCGCATATGACCGGGTCGCCGCTACTTGTGTATACAGAGCGCCAAGCTCATGCGCTGCAACTGTTGATGCAGCAGCAGGGTCACGACGTAACGGTGGCCTGTGCGATGCGCTATGGCAATCCGTCGATCGAATCGGTCATGGAAGCGCTGCGCCGGCAGGGTACCGAACAGATCCTGTTGCTGCCGCTGTATCCGCAGTTCTCCGGCACGACCACGGCCACCGCTTTCGACGAGGCATTTCGTGTCCTGTCGACATGGCGCAACCAGCCCGAGTTACGGCTGGTCAAGCATTTCCACGATCACCCGGCGTATATCTCTGCGCTGCACAAGCAGGTGGGCGGCTATTGGGCCCAGCATGGCAAGCCGGACTTCGCGCGCGGTGACAAGCTGATTCTGTCGTTCCACGGCCTTCCGCGCCGGTTGCTGGACCTGGGTGATCCCTATCACTGCGAGTGTCTGAAGACCGGTCGTCTGCTCGGCGAGGCGCTGGGCTTGCAGCCCGGCCAGTTTCAGGTGACGTTTCAGTCTCGCTTTGGCAAGGCGGAGTGGTTACAGCCCTACACGGCGCCGACGCTGGCCGAACTGGGCAAGGTCGGGACACAGCGCGTGGACGTGTTCTGTCCCGGCTTTCCGGCCGACTGCATCGAGACGCTCGAGGAGATCGCGATGGAGGGGCAGTCGGAATTCCGCTTGGCCGGCGGCCAGGATTTCCATTTCATCCCGTGCCTCAACGATGCCGAGGCGTGGATCGCCGGATTGGCGGATATTGCATTGCAGCATTTGCAGGGGTGGCCGCTCAATGTTCCACATCCCCACGAACTGGAAGCGAGACGCTCCCGCGCGCAGGCGCGTGGCGCGGGAGCCTGAGGCCGTAACGGCAGTCACGGGCGGCCACGGCTAGTAACGGACGGTAATCATGCAAGTCGATTTCGAACCCGATGCGCGGCTGCGCATCGACAAATGGCTCTGGTGCGCGCGCTTCTTCAAGACGCGCTCGCTGGCTGCCGAGGCGGTGGAGCGGGGCCGCGTGAGCGTCAACGGGCAGCCCTGCAAGAACTCGCGCGAGGTCAAGCCGGGCGACACCGTGATATTGGAGGCGCATCAACAGCAATGGGAGGTGGTGGTCAAGGGCGTGGCCGCGTCACGCGGGCCGGCGCCGATCGCCCAGACGCTCTATGCGGAGACCGAGGAAAGCCAGGCCAGGCGCCAGACAGACGCGGAACGGCGGCGCTTCCAGCACGAGCCGGCCGCGCAGATGCACGGGCGACCGACCAAGCGCGACCGGCGCAGAATCGACGGCTTCAAGGGGTGATGGTTGCGGCTAGCCGGGGCGGGGCGCTCCGGCTGGCCGTAATGTGGCGGGTTAGCGGACGTACTGGACGAGGTAATGCTTGAATACGGCCTTGCCGCTGCCATACTCGGTGTCGCGCGGGGCAACCGTATCGGACAGGCAGATGAAGACCGTCATGGCCGAGAGCGCGGCAATCAGGCAAAGGGTAACGACTGGCAGCTTGTGCATGGCGAACCTTCCGAAGGATGCACCAAAATGATCCACCTCTCTGCTCCCGTTATTTTTGACATTTTTTATTAAGTGAATCTTAGTGTGTGCGATGCAGCAAAGCAATGACGGCTCGATTTCATCGGGCAAGGCTTTGTAACGACGTATTTCTGCGTCTCTGAACCTCCACACTTGAAAAATCGGGGACTGACACCAACTGCGGCTAGACTTGCCGGTTTGACACCCGACTCACCCGATGGCCTGCCGCCAGAGCGGGCCGTGCTTTTGTTTTGATACGAATCGACATGGAAGAACAGAACCAGACGCCAACCCCCAATACGCAGGCAGCCGAGGACGCCGCCCGCACGCCGGAAGCCGGTGCCGACGAGGTGGGCCGCCTGACGCAACAGGTGGCCGAACTGGAAGCCAAGGCGAAGGAACACTACGACATGTTCCTGCGCGCCACGGCGGAGGGCGAGAACATCCGCCGCCGTTCGCAGGACGAAGTGGCCAAGGCCCACAAGTTCGCCATCGAGAGCTTTGCCGATAACCTCGTGCCCGTGATGGACAGCCTGCAGGCCGCGCTGGCCGACGGTACCGGTGACCTCGGCAAGCTGCGCGAAGGTGTGGAACTGACCGCACGCCAGCTGGCCGCCGCGTTCGAACGTGGTCGCATCGTCGAAGTGAACCCGGTGGGCGAGAAGTTCGATCCGCATCGCCACCAGGCCATCTCGATGGTGCCGTCCGAGCAGGAACCGAACACCGTGGTCAACGTGCTGCAACGCGGCTACATGATTGCCGACCGCGTGCTGCGCCCGGCGCTGGTGACCGTCTCGGCGCCGCGCTGAGCGCGAGTCGTCCGCATACGGCAGTACGAAACGCCCGGGCCATTGGCGCCGGGCGTTGTCGTTTCAGGAGCGATCGAAATGTCTGAAGAAAACCAGCCGCACCTCGATCACCGCGCGTTCGAGGCGCTCGACATGGCCGAAGTCGATGGCGAGAACATCGACGCGGCAATCGCCAACGCTGGCGACGATCTGGTCTGCGTGTTCTTCTGGGGTGTGGACTGCTTCAACTGCGAGATGGCCAAGAAGGCGATCCTGGCCAATCCCGAACCGATTCGCGCGCTCGACCTGCGCTGGCTACATGCCAACGTCTATGCCCATCCCGAACTGGGTCGGCGCTTCGGCCTGCATGGGATTCCCGTGTTCATGTTCTTCCACAAGGGCAAGAAGCTCGGCCGCGCGACGGGCTGGCACGGCCATGGGCAGTTCTCGGCGGCCGTGGGCAATGCGCGGCTCAAGGCCAGCGGCAAACCGCTAGCGGGATAGCGCGTAGCCCAGGCGGATCTGCCAGGGCGTCTTCTGGTTGTAGTTGAGCAGGCTTTCGCCATAGCCATAGAAGTAGCCCAGCATCAGGTAGCCAGCCGTGCCCGGAATCAGGCGAGAAAGCGGGTAAGAGGCCTGCGCGTCGACGCTACCGTACATCTGCCGCGTGCCCTTGCGCAGCGTGGCGGCGAATTCCCACGAGTCGGGCTTCCCGTAGGCCAGGTTCAGGTCCATGTAGCCACGATAGTGCGCGATGTCCTCGTTCTCGCTTTTCTCCAGGTACGCATAGACTTTGGGCGCCACGCGCCAGTGCCAGTCGTTCTGGTCGCCAAAGTACATCGTCGGCTTGAGGAACAGCGTGTTGATGCTGCGCGAGTCGGCACCGGCCCGGCCATTCGACTCGTGCTCGAAGCCCGAAGCGATCGACAGCCGGCTGATCACGCTGTTCTTCACACCCGTGTCGGACAGGTAGTAATACAGGCTCGGACGATAGTTGGTGTCCTCGAACGGCTTCGAGGCGCTGTGCAGGTCCCATAACGAGAACTGCGTGTAGGCGAAGTAGAGGTTGTCGATGAAGCGCTTCGACGCCGGATCCTTGCCCTCGTAGATCCGGAACTTGAAGCTGAGCTGAAACTTGGCGTTGGCCCCGTCGTGCGCGCCGAACATGATGTACATCGGCTCGTTGAAGGAAAGCCGTTGCGCGTCGCGCAGATCGGCTGGCGCTGGGGTGGATGCGGGGACATTCTCGGCCGATACGACCGGGGTGACCTGACCAGCGCTGACAGGCGCGACGGCCACTTTCGGTTCGGCCGGCGTGCCGGCGACCACTGGCGCAGTAACTGTGGCCGGGTTTGCGCCCGGCGCCTGGTTCAGCGTGATCAGGACCGGCGCGGCGTCGATCCCTGAGATGTCCAGGCGGACCACTCCACGCAATGTCGTAGGCCATTCCCCGCGGAAGCTGACGGTCTGGTGCTCGCCTTGCCGCAGGTTCAGGACGGTTGGCCCCTTGCCGACGCGCTTGAGCGTCATGGGTGCCGGTGCCACAAGGTCTCCAGAGGCCGACACCTCAAGGGAGTCCGGTACGGCATAGCGCCGCATGTCCCGATCCCCAGTGATCAGCAGGGTCAGTGTGAGGGGCTGAGTGGCATCAATGACACGCGGCGGCTGCAACACGGATACTGCGGCATCGGCTGGCGTGGCGTGGAACAGGACGGCCGACGAGGCCAGCGTAGGCAACAGCAGGCGGAAGGCCGTGCGTGGAAGTGCAACACGGCCTGACACGTAACGTGGCATCGGGAGCAATAAGCGCCGCACCGGCGGGATATCGACAGCACTCCGGTGACGTGGACGCGACAAGAGTTGCGATGCCCGCAAGCGTACCATGTGTGGCGCGTGCGGCATGTGACGAATGGTTAGCCACGGGGCGTGGCCAAACCGGGTGGGTGCGGATCAGCCGGCGGCCCGGCGTCGGATATCGTCCACGTAGGCCTGCCCGTCCGGCGGCATGCCGTTGCGCTGCGCGTTCCAGAGCATCTGGCCGAGTGCTTCCATGATCTGGTGCTGGGCCTCGTGCGGTGAATCCAGTCGGCGGCTCAGTGCCTCGTAGGCGGCGCGGATGCCGGGCGGCTGGTCGATCGAGACCTGTTCGGAGATCGACAGATGCATCGCCAGGTGCAGGAACGGGTTGGTCTGGCCGCCTTCCGGCGTGTAGTCGCGCGCAAGCGCGCCTTCAGTGTCGGTCAGCAGGGACTGGTACTCGGGATGCTGGTCGATCCAGTCGACCGCGATCGCTTCAAGCGGCGTGAGGACGTTGCCCGCGACGCGCTTCTGCCAGGCTTCGCAGAAGAACCGGCGGACTTCTTCTCTTGAGGGATTGAACATGATGGCCGCTATTGTAGTGCAGCGGTCGCGGCTCTGCCGACGGGGCCCCGCGCATTAGTAGAATGCGGAAGTTTGTTCGCCGCCGTTCAATACGCTGACAAACTATCGCGAACAAACTTCAGCCCCTGCCATTTTTCAGATCCGCCACCGATGACTGCATCCGCCACCGGCACCCTGGGCCACGCCCGCGACAAGCTCGCGGGCGTGTTGCTGATCGCGCTCTCCGCCAGCGCCTTCGGCGCCATGGCCATCTTCGCGCGTTTTGCCTATGCAGCGGGGGCGGACGTCTATGGCCTGCTGGCCGTGCGCTTCCTGCTGGCCGCGATTGCGATGGGCTTCGTGATGCGCGCCAGGGGGATCAGCCTGCCGCCGTGGCGCCGCGTGCTGGCGCTGGCGGCGATGGGCGGCATCGGTTATGTCAGCCAGTCGTATTGTTTTTTCACGGCGTTGAACTACGCGCAGGCCAGCCTGGTGGCGCTGCTGCTGTATCTCTATCCGCTGTTCGTGACGATCCTGGCCGCCGTCTTCCTGAAGGAGCATCTGACCACTTCCACGGTGATCGCACTGGTGCTCTGCTCGGTGGGCGCGGGTTTGACCGTAGGTGGCGGCGAGGGCAGTTCGCTCGGCATCGCCCTTGGGGTGGCCGCGGCGGTGATCTATTCGATCTATATCGTGGTGGGCGCGCGCGTGACGGCAGGCGTCAATGCCATTGCCACGACCACGGTGATCTGTACGGCGGCGGCACTGGTCTATGTGACGCTTGGGCTCTTGCGCGCGGGAGCCGGCGTGCCGCCGCAATTTCCGGCCAGTGCAGGCGGCTGGCTGGCGTTGGTGGCCATCGCGCTGGTATCGACCGTGCTCGCGATCCTGACGTTCTTCGCCGGACTGCAGCGGCTCGGTGCCTCCAAGGCATCGATGCTGTCGACGCTGGAGCCTGTGGTGACCGTAGTGCTGGCCGCCGTGCTGCTCGGCGAACACATCGGCCCGACGCAGGCCGTCGGGGGCGGGTTGATCCTCGCGGGAGTGCTCTGGCTGACACGCCGGGCCAGCGGTACGCCCCCACTGAAGGGTTCCGACGAACGGAATTGAACGGGTTCGTCAAAGCGCTTGTGGGCGCACGGCGGACGCTTGGGTACAATCGCGCTTTCTTTCATCACAAAACCCGGAAAACGCGCAATGAAATCCGTCGATCAGGCAGTCCTTGCACAATTGTTCACTGAAGCCCGCACCCACAACGTGTGGCAAGACAAGCATGTGGATGATGCGCTGCTGAAGCAGATCTACGAAGCGATGAAATTCGGTCCGACCGCCGCAAATGGCTCGCCGGCACGCATCGTGTTCGTGAAGTCGGCGGCCGAGAAGGCCCGTCTGGTCGAGTGCGTATCGGCTGGCAATGCTGACAAGACTCGCTCGGCGCCGGTGACCGCGATCATCGCGTTTGACCGCAACTTCCACGACCAGCTGCCGAAGCTGTTCCCGCACGCCGATGCGCGTTCGTGGTACGCCGGCAACGACGAGAAGATTGCCCGTGACGCGCTGATGAACAGCTCGCTGCAAGGTGGCTACTTCATCCTGGCCGCCCGCGCACTGGGTCTGGACTGCGGCCCGATGGCGGGTTTCGATGCCGACAAGCTCAACGCCACGTTCTTCCCCGACGGCAAGTGGGCGGTCAACTTCCTGGTGAACCTGGGCTATGGCGAGGCCGACAAGCTGTTCCCGCGTGGTCCGCGCCTGACGTTCGACGAAGCCTGCCGCATCGTCTGACGCGCCGCTGACCCGAAACAAAAAGCGACCCATCGAGGTCGCTTTTTTGTTGGCGCGTGGACGGCTCAGGGGCGCACGGGCTCAGGGGCTCAGGCCGACCATTCCTCCATCGGATTGCAGGCGAGGTATCGCTTTGCTTCCGAGATGCCAAGCCGCTCCCGGGCCGCGTCGATCGGCTCGTTCAGCAGCACATCGTAGTCTTCGGCCAGCAGCCACTTCGCCCGCTTGCCCAGGCGGTAGCCTTCGAGCACTGCGCGCGCGAACGCGAGGCTGCCGGTCAGCCGCCAGCTCTTCAGGGCAGCGGCGACCGCGATGAAGGCCCAGCCCTTGCCGCCGGTCTGCGCATAGCTGAATGCGACCAGCGCCGCCTCGCCGAGACTTTCATCGGCACGGTAGCCGGTCAACACGTGCCAGATATCGTGGATGTCCCGTGTGCGCCGACCGAACCACATATACGCGTCCTCGACCACCGGTTCCTGGTTCAGGTTCGAGACCTTCGCCAACCCATCCGCGCTATAGCCAGTCTTTTCGAGAAAACCACGGTACGCCGCGCCGACCGTTCCCGGGGCAAAGCTGGCGATGTATGTGGGATCGCAGAGTCGCTCGGCCAGTTCTTCTCGCAGGTAAGCAAGGCGGCGGCCTTCCGGCGTGCTCAGCAGACGGCTGTAGTTCTTCGGCATGCTCGGGCCGTTGAGCGCCCGCATGATGCGGAAGACCTGCTCCGTGTCGTGGCCGTCCGCCAGCAGTTTGCGGATGGCATCGAAGGCGGTGGGCAAGTCCCGCTTGTAAGGGTTGAAACCGGTCGAAGCGGCCATCGTTGGGCTCCTATTTTCGGGCGGGCGGATCAGGCGGACACTGGCTCGTGCAGTTGCAGTGCCGCGTTTCGGACAAAATCCACGCTGGTATCGATCGCGGTAACTGGCAGCATATGCCCTCCGCTTACCAATGTCAGCCTGGCGCCAGGGACCTTCGCGGCGAATGCCTCGCCGTTCAGCTTGTAGTCGAGGATGCGGTCCTCGCGGCCGTAAAGGACGTGGATCGGCATCCTCAGCGTGCCATAGTGCGGCACGACGGCAGGCAGGCTCGAGGCTGCGCCGATCAGGTCTTCCGAGGCACCAAGGAAATGGCTCGGGCGCATTGCCAGCAGGCCGCCGCCGCGCATGGGGAAGTCGTCGGGCGCGCGGTCGGGGCCGAAGACGATGTCCATGACCTGCTCGCGATTCCTGATCGACATCGGGATCAGTAGTGTCCACGCCAGCAGCTTTCGCTTCCATGCGCTCGGGATCGTCATTGCCTCGAACACGGGCGAGATATGCTCGGGCGGATGCGTCAGCGGGGCGATCAGGGCCAGGCCGCCCACACGCTCGGGGTGGCGACTCGCCAGGGTCAGCGCAATCGCGCCACCCAGCGAGTGGCCGACCACCAGTGGCTTGTCGAGGCCCAACTTGTCGATCAGGGCGGCCAGCGTGTCGGCCTGCGCCGGCAGGTCGGCAGGGGTGCCGGGCGCGCGCGTCGAGTATCCGGCGGCAGGCCGGTCGATGGCCACCACCCGGAAATCGCGGGCGAGCGGTTCGATCATCCCGTAATCGAAGTTGCCAAGCTGGCCGGACAGGCCATGCACCAGCAGTATGGCGGGGCCAGTGCCGCGCTCGACAACATGCAACTGCGCGCCAGGGACGTCAATGAAACGCCCGGTCGGCGGCAAGGCGGCTTCGATCTTCCGGGTGGTGCGCCACGTGTACAGGAACAGCGCGAGGCCGATCAGTACCAGCAGCCCAACGACGGCGACGACGACGGAGAGCAGGGCGTTCACGACTGCACCTCCGCCAGGGCATCTTCCTGCGGCAAGGTCGCGGCGCCTTGTCTATCAAACTGCAGCACGCCATCCGCGATGCGGCCATGGCGAATGGTCATCATATCCATGAAGTAGTTCTGGTAGACGCGCCACGGCCGGCGGTCGCCCTGCCGGGGCAGCACGCTGGCGGCGCGTTGCACGTAGCCCGAAGAGAAGTCGAGGAATGGCATGGTCTGCACGGTTGGATCAACGTGCGGCACGGCGGAGCGGTAGCCGTGGCGATCCATGTAACGCAGCAGCCGGCAGACGTATTCGGCGGTCAGGTCCGCCTTGAGCGTCCACGATGCATTGGTGTAGCCGAAGGCCAGCACGAGATTGGGCACATCGCTGAGCATCATGCCTTTGTAGGCCATCGCCTCGGCCGGGCGGCGCGGCACGCCATCCACGGTGACGACGATGTCGCCCAGCATGTTCAGCTTCAGGCCGGTGGCCATCACCACGATGTCGGCCGGCAAGGTCTGACCCGAGGCCAGCACGATGCCGTCCTCGGTGAAACGCTCGATGGTGTCGGTCACGATCGAGGCGCGGCCCTCGCGGATCTCGCGGAACAGGTCGCCGTCGGGCACCAGGCAGACGCGCTGGTCCCACGGCTTGTAGCGCGGCGTGAAATGGGTGTCGACGTCATAGCCGGGCGCAAGCTGCTCGGCCGCCATGCCGATCATCCGGGCCTTGACCTTCTCGGGTTTGCGGCGGGCAAGCTGGAAGAAGAACATCCCCAGCAGCACGTTCTTCCAGCGCGTGGCCGCGTAGGCCAGCCCTTCGGGCAGCATCCGGCGCAGCTTGTGAGCGATCGCATCCTGGCCTGGACGCGTGACGATATACGTGGGCGACCGCTGCAGCATCGTCACGTGGGCCGCGGTTTGCGACATGGACGGTACCAGCGTGACGGCCGTAGCGCCGCTGCCGATTACCACCACGCGTTTGCCGGCATAGTCGATCGACGGGTCCCAGAACTGTGGATGCACCATGCGGCCACGGAAGTTCTCCTCGCCCGGAAACGTTGGCCGGTGTCCCTCCGCGTAGCTGTAGTAGCCGGCGCAGACGTAAAGGAAATGCGCGCGCAGGCGGACCCGGCTGCCATCGGCGGTGCGCTCGGCCTCGATCGTCCAGCAGGCAGAGCGGCTATCCCAAGCCGCGCTGACCACCTTGTGCCCGTAGCGGATGTGCTTTGTGATACCCGCCTCGTCGGCGGTCTCGCGAATGTACGACAGGATCGACGGGCCATCGGCAATTGCCTTGGCGCCTCTCCAGGGCTTGAAGCGGTACCCCAGGGTGTACATGTCCGAGTCGGAACGGATGCCCGGGTAGCGGAACAGATCCCAGGTACCGCCCATGGCCTGCCGGGCTTCCAGGATGGCGTAGCGCTTGCCGGGGCAGCGGTCCTGCAATTGTCGGGCGGCGCCGATACCGGACAGGCCGGCGCCGACGATCAGAACATCAAGGACTGCGTCATCAGAAGTGGGGGCGGTCATGACGGGAACCCGGATCAGTGGCATTTCTGACAACATAGGTTGTCAGAAGCAATCTGACAATAGGGAATGTCATAATGGCGCCCATGACTACCGAGCTCTCTCCCGCGCGCCGCTACCGTGGCGCCGAAGCCGAAGAACGGCGCGCCCAGCGCCGCGGGCAACTTATTGCCGCGGCCGTACAGGTCTATGGCGAGCGCGGCTACCAGAACGCGACAGTCAAGGCCGTTTGTGAGGCCGCCGGTCTTACCGAGCGGTACTTCTACGAGTCATTCGCCAACAGCGAGGCCTTGCTGCTGGCGTCGTTTCAAACAGTCACGGACCTGTTGCTGCAGAAGATCGAACTGGCCGGCGAAGCGGCCGGCGGCGATGGCGAGCACCGCGCATTGGCGATATTGCGTGCCTACTTCGGCACGCTGCAGTGCGAGCCCCGCTCGGCGCGGGTCTTTCTGGTGGAGATCCGGGGTGTCAGCAAACTGGTGGATGAGGCGCTCGGCCTCTCGCTGCGCGATTTCGGCGGGCTGCTGGCGCGTGTGCTGATGCCGGAAGGCAAAGAGCCGGATCCGATGCTGCTGGCCGGTGTGGCTGGCGGCATCATTCATGTGGCGCTGCACTGGATCCGTCACGGCTATGCGCCCGATGTCGATACCGTTGCGGCGACGGCGCTGCAGCTGGCGCTGGTGCTGAAGGATCGTCAGCGTTCCTGACGACCGGCGACTGGATACCGATTACTGCTTGGGCGCGGGCGTTTTTTCCTTGAACTCGCAGAGGGGTTCGATCGCGCAGTGCCAGCACTCGGGCTTGCGCGCCTTGCACACGTAGCGACCATGCAGGATCAGCCAGTGGTGCGCATCGTGCAGGAATTCTTTCGGCACGACCTTCAGCAGCTTCTGCTCCACTGCATCGGGATTCTTGCCGGGCGCCAGGCCAGTACGGTTCGATACGCGGAAAATGTGCGTGTCCACGGCGATCGTCGGCTGGCCGAACGCAACGTTGAGCACCACGTTTGCCGTCTTGCGGCCGACGCCGGGCAGCGACTCCAGCGCCTCGCGCACCGGCGGCACCTTGCCGTCGTACTTCTCCACAAGAATGCGGCACGTTTCCATTACGTGCTTGGCCTTGGTCTTGTAGAGGCCGATCGTCTTGATGTAGTCGATCAGGCCCGCCTCGCCAAGCGCCAGGATCTGCTGCGGCGAATGCGCAACCGGGAACAGCAGGCGCGTGGCCTTGTTGACGCCGACATCGGTGGCCTGCGCGGAGAGCAGCACCGCGATCAGCAATTCGAACGGCGAGCTGTACTCCAGCTCCGTGGTCGGCGTCGGATTGACCTCACGCAGGGTTTCGAAGATGGCGCGGCACTTGGCGGAGTTCATGTCGAAGGGTTGTTGTTGTCCTGCTTGTTTTCCTGTTTGTTGCCCTGCTCGCCGGCCGGTTCGTGCGTGGTCATGCCAAGCTTTGCCCGCCGTGCTTCGGCAGCGTCGATCTGCGCCTGGACGGCCGGCGAAACGTTCTCAGTGTTGAGCGGCCGGGCCGCAGCCTGCTTCTGTCGCGCGCGTTCAATGGCCGCCTGGATGATCGCCTTCTTGCGCGCCTGGGCTTCCTGTTCCGCGGTGTTGGCGACGGGCTCGGCCTGCAGCGCCTCGAGTTTGGCCGCGGCCTTGGCGGCCAGCCTTGCATCGTTTTCCTCGCGCTCCCGCACCAGCCGCACGCCGCGTGCGGCGTAGCGCGCGTGTGCCGCGTCGGCCTGTTCCTGTGACCACGCAGCCCATCCCGTTTGCTCGCCGGTGACCGGAATCATCTCGATGCAGTCGACCGGGCAGGGCGTCACGCACAAGTCGCAGCCCGTGCACCAGTCTGGCAGGACGGTGTGCATCTGCTTGGGCGCACCGACGATGGCATCGACTGGGCAGGCCTGGATACACAGCGTGCAGCCGATACAGAGCGATTCTTCGATCCGGGCGACCGCGCGGGGTTGCTCCACGCCGCGTTCCGGGTCGAGCGGCTGTGGCGCGACGCCGAGCACCGCTGACAGCCGCACGATGCCTTCGGCGCCGCCCGGGGGGCAACGGTTGCTTGCCGCTTCACCGCGCGCCATGGCTTCGGCGTAGGGGCGGCAGCCATCGAACCCGCACTTGGTGCATTGGGTTTGTGGCAGCAGGGCTTCAAGGCGATCCGCCAGGCTGGCGGCGGCTGAGGGGGTGGTAGTCACGACTGCGAAACGTATATCGAGGGACGGCTGGAATTTGGCACGCTTCTGGCGAGCGTGTGCGCGGCAAGGATTATCCCCGATTTCGTCGCGGGCCAGAAAAAGCGATGATGCGCTGCGTCACCTGTTCGGGGAGGAGCAGGGCGACGCGACATTGCTGTGTGCCATAATCCGCGCAACTCACAGACCAGGAATTCATGTCAAACGAGCCAAGAACCAAGCGGGACCCCGAGGGCACGCGCCGGCGCATTCTGGCTGCGGCCACGGAAGAGTTTGCCAAGGGCGGGCTGGCCGGCGCGCGCGTCGACCAGATCGCACGCCGTGCCGAGACCAACGAGCGGATGCTGTATTACTACTACGGCAGCAAGGAGGGCTTGTTCCTGGCGGTGCTCGAAAAGCAGTATGCGGAATTTCGCGCGGACGAGGAGCGTCTCCACATCACCGACGAAGACCCGGTTGCCGCCGTCCGCACGCTGGCCCGCTTCGTCTGGGACTGGTATTACAAGCATCCGGAGTTTATCCGGCTGGTGAACAGCGAGAACCTGCACGAGGCGCGGCACCTGAAGAAGTCCGCGCAATTGCATCAGCTCGTCAACCCGGTGGTCGACGTGCTGGCCGACATCATCAAGCGAGGACAGAAGCGGGGCCTGTTCCGCGATGACATCGACGTGCCGCAGTTCTATCTGACCATCTCGGCGCTCGGCTATTACGTGCTGTCGAATCGTTACACGATCAGTGCCGTGATCGGCCGGGACGTGGCCTCGGAGGAGGAGCACGATCGCTTTGCCGATCTGCATACCGAGATGCTGCTGTCGTACCTGAAGCGCTGAAGCTGTCGCCGGCATCGGCAGATAAAAAAACGCCCGCGAGTCTTCGCGGGCGTTTGACTTTGATGCGACGCGCGACGGTCAGGCGCGGTACTTGCGGATGAAATCGCGCAGTTCCGGATAGACGCTATCGCGCCAGCGGCGGCCCGAGAAAATCCCGTAGTGGCCGCATTTCTCGGCGGTCAGGTGTTGCTTGCGGGTTTTCGCGATACCGGTGCACAAGTCGTGCGCGGCAGCGGTCTGGCCGGCGCCCGAAATATCGTCGAGCTCGCCTTCGATCGTCAGCAGGGCAGTGCTCTTGATGTCCTGCGGACGCACGGGCTCGCCGTCGACGACCCACGTGCCATTGGCCAGGCGGAATTCCTGGAACACCGTGCGAATCGTCTCAAGGTAGTACTCGGCCGCCATGTCGAGCACGGCGTTGTACTCGTCATAGAACTTGACGTGCGCCTCGGCGTCGTCGGACCCGCCCTGGACCAGGCTCAGGTAGTAGTCATAGTGCGATGACACATGGCGGTCCGGGTTCATCGCCACGAAGCCAGCGTGCTGCAGGAAGCCTGGATAGACGCGGCGGCCGTGGCCCGGGTAGTTGGCCGGCACCGTGTAGATGACGTTGTTCTCGAACCACTCGTAGGACTTGTTGGTGGCGAGCGAGTTGACCGCCGTTGCGCTCTTTCGCGCATCGATCGGGCCACCCATCATCGTCATGGTGCGCGGGGTCTTCTCACCTGCCGACGCCATCAGCGAGATCGCGGCGAGCACCGGCACAGTCGGCTGGCACACGGAGATCACATTCAGGTTCTCCGCGCCAATGTGACGGATGAACTCCTGGATGTAACGGATGTAGTCGGACAGATGGAACTCACCATGCTCCACCGGCACCATGCGGGCGTCCACCCAGTCGGTCACATAGACTTTGTGGTCCTGCAGCAAAGTACGCACGGTATCGCGCAGCAGCGTGGAGTGGTGACCGGACAGCGGCGCGCAGACCAGCACGACCGGCTCGTCCTTGAGCAGCTTGATGGTGTCCGGATCGTCCGCATAGCGCTTGAAGCGCACCAGCTTGCAGAACGGCTTGTCCAGGATGGTTTGTTCGACGATCGGAATGTCGCGGCCATTCGAACGGACGGATTTGATGTTGAATTCCGGCTTTTCGTAGGCTTTTCCCAATCGGTACAGCAGTTCGTAGCCTGCTGCCAGCCGAGGGGCGCCGGGGACCAGTGAAAGGGGGCTGAGGGGGTTCGTAAATGTCTTTGCAGTCGCTTGGGCCCACGCGGTAAGCGGGTTCAGCATCGTGCGCTGGAATTCATGCAGTTGATAAAGCATGGGGGTACCTGTCTAGCCTTTCTTGTCGCCAACGGATGTCGTGCAACCGATTATGCACGGAATAGAACGATCGTGCTTTGCAGCATAAACCTCATCGTTGTACCTGCAAGTGGGGAAGACAATAGGGCATTTGCCTATATTCCAGATGACATTTCCGAGCGGCCAAAGAAAAAGGCGACCGGAGTGGCCTCCAGGTCGCCTTTCGCTGCCGGATGCCACATTTTGGTGCGGCACCCGTTCGATGTTGCCGGTTTAGTAGACGGCGGCGATCGCGTTCACCACGGCGTCGATGTTGCGGCTGTTCAACGCTGCCACGCAGATGCGGCCCGTGCCCACGGCGTAGATGCCGTGTTCGGTGCGCAGGCGGTCAACCTGGGCCGAGGTCAGGCCCGAGTACGAGAACATGCCGCGCTGGGCCTTCACGAACGAGAAGTCGCCCGGCACGCCCTTGGCGGCCAGCTTGTCGACCAGCGCATGGCGCATCAGCTTGATGCGGTCGCGCATTTCGGCCAGTTCCTGCTCCCACATGGCGCGCAGTTCCGGGCTGTTCAGCACGGTGGCCACCACAGTGCCGCCGTGGGTCGGCGGGTTCGAGTAGTTCGTGCGGATGACGCGCTTGATCTGCGACATCACGCGCTGGGCTTCTTCCTTGCCCGTGGTCACGATCGACAGGGCGCCAACGCGCTCGCCGTACAGCGAGAAGCTCTTCGAGAACGAGCTGGAAACGAAGAACGGCAGGCCCGACTCCGCGAACAGGCGCACAGCGGCGCCGTCCGGCTCGATACCCTCGGCAAAGCCTTGGTAGGCCATGTCCAGGAACGGGATCAGGTTACGTTCCTTGACCAGTTCCACGACCTGCTTCCACTGGGCTTCGTCCAGGTCCACGCCGGTCGGGTTGTGGCAGCAGGCGTGCAGCACGACGATCGTGTTGGCCGGGTACGACTTCAGCGATTCCACCATGCCGGCGAAGTTCAGGCCGTGGCTGGCAGCGTCGTAGTAGGCGTAGTTGACCACAGGGAAGCCGGCAGCTTCGAACAGCGCGCGGTGGTTTTCCCAGCTCGGATCGCTGATCGCGACCGACGCGTTCGGGTACAGGCGCTTCAGGAAGTCGGCGCCGATCTTCAGGGCGCCAGTGCCGCCGAGTGCCTGAGCCGTCACCACGCGGCCTTCGGTGATCAGGGGCGATTCCTTGCCGAACAGCAAGGTTTGCACGGCCTGGTCATAGGCGGCGATGCCTTCGATCGGCAGGTAGCCGCGCGGCGTGGCGGTCGTCAGGCGGGCCTTTTCGGCCTCCTGCACGGCGCGCAGCAGCGGAATTTTCCCTTCGTCGGTGAAGTACACGCCAACGCCCAGGTTCACCTTGGTGGCGCGGGTATCGGCATTGAACGCTTCATTCAGGCCCAGGATCGGGTCGCGCGGGGCCATCTCGACGGCAGAAAACAAACTCATTTGGGATCTCGTGGTCAGCTGTGTAACAAAACGGAGGGCGTAGAATCGCTTCGACTGCGCAGTGGCTGCAGCGGAACCTGGAACACACTCCTGACAGAACCTGACAGCAGCGTCGGGCAGACTGTGCTTGAACCAAGCCGCGCAACCCCAAGATTCTAGCGTATCCGCCAGTTTTCCTCAGGTATTTCCCTACGTTTATGACGAACCTTGCTGAAGCCGCCCCCGCCCTGGATGAAGACAAATTCGTCACGTTTCCGGGGTCTCCATTCCAGCTTTATCAGCCGTATTCGCCGGCGGGCGACCAGCCGGAGGCGATCCGCCAACTGGTGGAGGGCGTGGAGGACGGCCTGTCGTACCAGACGCTGCTGGGCGTGACCGGCTCCGGCAAGACCTTCACGATGGCCAACGTGATCGCCCGGATGGGCCGGCCGGCCATTGTCTTCGCGCCAAACAAGACGCTGGCGGCACAGCTGTATTCCGAGTTCCGGGAGTTCTTCCCGCGCAATGCGGTCGAGTATTTCGTCAGCTACTACGACTACTACCAGCCCGAAGCCTACGTGCCGCAGCGCGACCTGTTCATCGAAAAGGACTCGTCGATCAACGAGCATATCGAGCAGATGCGGCTGTCGGCGACCAAGAGCCTGCTGGAGCGGCGCGACACGATCATCGTCGCCACGGTGTCGGCGATCTACGGTATCGGCAATCCGAGCGAATACCACCAGATGATCCTGACGCTGCGTACTGGCGACAAGATCAGCCAGCGCGATGTCATCGCCCGCCTGATCGCGATGCAGTACACGCGCAACGAGACCGACTTCCAGCGCGGCACGTTCCGCGTGCGCGGCGACACGCTCGACATCTTTCCGGCCGAGCACGCCGAGATGGCGGTGCGCGTCGAACTGTTCGACGACGAGGTGGATTCGCTGCAGTTCTTCGATCCGCTGACCGGCCGCGTGCGCCAGAAGATTCCGCGTTTCACGGTCTATCCCTCGAGCCACTACGTGACGCCGCGCGAAACGGTGCTGCGCGCGATCGAGGACATCAAGGTGGAGCTGCGCGAGCGGCTGGATTTCTTCTACAAGGAGAACCGCCTCGTAGAGGCGCAGCGGCTCGAGCAGCGTACGCGGTTCGATCTGGAGATGCTCACCGAACTGGGCTTCTGCAAGGGCATCGAGAACTATTCGCGCCATCTGTCGGGCGCGAAGCCGGGCGAGCCGCCGCCGACGCTGGTTGACTATCTGCCGCCAGACGCGCTGATGTTCCTGGACGAGTCCCACGTGCTGATCGGCCAGTTAAACGGCATGTACAACGGCGACCGCGCGCGCAAGACCACGCTGGTCGAGTACGGCTTCCGCTTGCCCTCGGCGCTGGACAACCGACCGCTCAAGTTCGACGAGTACGAGCGCAAGATGCGCCAGGCGGTGTTCGTGACAGCCACTCCGGCGAACTACGAGAAGGAGCACGCGGGGCAGGTGGTCGAGCAGGTGGTGCGGCCGACGGGCCTGGTCGATCCGGTGATCGAGGTGCGGCCCGCCACGACGCAGGTGGACGACCTGCTTGGGGAGATTCATCAGCGGGTCAAGGTCAATGAGCGTGTACTGGTAACGACGCTGACCAAGCGCATGGCGGAGCAACTGACCGAATTCCTTTCGGAAAACGGCGTGAAGGTCCGCTACCTGCATTCGGACATCGATACCGTCGAGCGCGTGGAAATCATTCGCGACCTGCGGCTTGGCACGTTCGACGTGCTCGTGGGTATCAACCTGCTGCGCGAGGGGCTCGACATCCCCGAGGTGTCGCTGGTGGCGATCCTCGATGCGGACAAGGAGGGCTTCCTGCGCGCCGAGCGTTCTCTGATCCAGACCATCGGGCGCGCCGCGCGTAACGTCAATGGCACGGCCATCCTGTACGGCGATCGTATGACCGACTCGATGAAGGTGGCGATCCGGGAAACCGAGCGTCGCCGCGAGAAGCAGATGGCCTTCAACGAAGCCAACGGCATCACGCCGCGAGGCGTGGTCAAGCGCATCAAGGACATCATCGACGGGGTCTACAACGCCGACGACGTCAAGGCCGAACTGACGGCCGCCGCCGAGCGGGCCAGGTACGAGGACATGAGCGAAAAGCAGGTGGCCAAGGAGATCAAGCGCCTGGAGAAGCAGATGCTCGACCACGCCAAGAACCTGGAGTTCGAAAAGGCGGCCCAGGTGCGCGATCAACTCGCGAAGCTGCGGTCGCAGGTGTTCGGGGCTGGGGCCGAAGGCGATCATCTCCTGCCGCCGTCCGCGTAAGAGGTCGATCGGGGATCACCCCGAGCCACGGCGTATCGCCGGCATCCTATAGTGGTTGGGGCGGAGACGCCGGATCACGGACAAGGAGCACACCATGGTGAGTCAGTTCGAATATGGTGGTTATGCGGTAGTGGCCCGTGCAGTCCCGCACGCGGGCGGTGGGTTTGCCGGGGTATTGACGATTGCCGACGCGTTCGGCGAGCCTGGCGGCCCGACTTTCGAGACGGAAACCGGCACGGCGCATTCGCCCGAGGCTGCGCTTGCCCTGGCGGAAGCCGAAGCCATGCGTACGATCGACGCCGGTGAAGTGAACTGACGGGCCGGCAAGGCGAAGCATCCGGAAGCGCAGGTCGCAGGAGACAGGCAATGGCCTATAGCAGTGAGTGGAAGAAGAGGGTTTTCGAGACGCACGAGATTCAGGTGCTGGTGAAACCCCGTTCACCGATCGCATGGGAATACACGGTGCGGGTGTGCCGCAAGGGCACGAATATCCGCGCTGCCAGCACGATGGTGGAAACAGCGCCACCCTCCGAGCGGTACGGAACGCCCGAAGAAGCCGAGGCGGCCGGATTCGCACGTGGCAAGGCGATCGCCGAGCAACTCTGACCGGGCGAAGTCGTTTCGGCGTCAGTCGGCAGGCGGTAGAATCGCGCCGATGAAAAAGTACGCCATTTTGATGTGTTGCATGGGCAATATCTGCCGTTCCCCGACGGCGGAGGGTGTCCTGCGCGCCAAGCTCGAGGCCGCCGGCCTTGCCGATCTGGTCGAACTCGATTCGGCCGGCACGCATGACTATCACGTGGGCAGGGCGCCCGACGCGCGCAGCCAGCGCCATGCGCTGCGACGCGGCTACGACTTGTCCGCACTGCGTGCCCGGCAGGTGGTCGTGGCGGACTTCAGCCGCTTCGACCTGGTGCTTGCGATGGACCAGGCCAACCTTTCGGCGCTGCACGCGCTCCATGCCGATGCCGGCGCCGACAAGCTGCGCCTGCTGATGAGCTTTGCCACGCAGCACAACGCCGAGGAAGTGCCCGACCCGTACTACGGCGAGGGCGATGGTTTCGAGCGCGTGCTGGACTATATCGAGGATGCCTGTGACGGCGTGATCGAGATGTTGCGGAAGCGGCTGACCTGATGCTGCGTTCCCTGTTTCGAAAGTGGCGCGAGTCACGCAATGCCAGCCTGCAGCTGGATGCCATCCTGGCCGCGGCCGACCCCGATGCGCTGCTCGCCGACCGAAATCAATGGCTGATCGAACTCGCCTACTGGCTGCGCCGGGACGGCAATCTCGATGCCGGCGCGGAGGCGGGCGGGGCCGGCAGCCGCAGTTTCCCGGTCCATGTTCGCCTGCGTTACCTGCTACAGGTGCTGGCCCGGCATCCCGACTGGGCCGACAGCTTCGCCCGCACGGTCCGCTCGATCGTGCGCGACAACGATCCGACCTCGCTGTTCTGCGATACCGGCGTGGCCTCCCACCCGGGGATCTGGAGCGAGATGGCAGACCGGCTCCAGGCGCGCTTCCTGCCGCCGCCTCCGAATCGCAGCGATATGGCAGGTCTGTTCGCGCTGCTGTTTGTCGATGAGAACGACGCTGACTGGGTAGAGGCACTCGACGACGAACTGGTCGAGCGGTTTGCCCAGGCGCTGCTGGTGGGCGCCGAGGATGGTGCGGATGGTGGTGCGGAAGAAGGCGATGGCGTCAAGCGCCTGCGCAAGGCGCGCGAGGCGACGCTGACGGCCAGCATCCAGGTTCTGGTGAGCCAGGTGAGGGCGACGGGGCTGAGTCAGGCGATCCGCAGCCGCCTGCGCGGGCGCGTGGACGAGACACCGTTCTTCCGCCTGGACCGCGCCGTCGCGGCATTGTGCGAGGACGGACTGGCGCACGATGATGGTGCATTCGTCCATCGGCTCAATTACTTCCGCGGCCTGCTCGACGGTTGCCACGCAGCCGCGCGCCAGGTCTACGAGGATCTCGAGGAAAACGGTGTCTCCGTAGAAGTGGTGTTCCAGATCGAGCGGATGAAGGCTCGCCTGGCACGTATCGATCTGCTCCTCACCGCATGGGTTGATCCCTCGCACCATGGGCGGCACGCGCACCTGATTGCCGAGTTGATCCGGTCGACGCAGGCGCGGCGCAGCGTCGGGCATCTGATGAGTTCGTCGTTCGCGCAACTCGCGCGCAAGGTCGTCGAGCGTTCGGCCGAGAGCGGCGAGCACTACATCACGCGCGATCGCAAGGAGTATCGCGAACTGATGCGCGCCGCGATGGGCGGTGGTCTGGTTACCGTCCTTACCGTCTACCTGAAGTTCCTGATCTACGGGCTTCACCTGGACAAGTTCATCGAAGGCTTCCTGGCCTCGCTGAACTACGCGGGCAGCTTCCTCGCGATCCATTTCGCACATTTCACGCTGGCCACCAAGCAGCCAGCCATGACCGGGCCGGCGCTGGCGCACCGGCTCGACGGCGCGGGGCGGCCGGAAGGGCGCGAGATTTTCGTCGACGACACGATCGCCATGATCCGGTCAAATGCGGCCGCGATCTTCGGCAACCTGTCCGTGGTGTTCCCGGTGGCGCTGGCGATCGAGTGGGGCGTGGGCAAGGCGTTCGGCGCCCACTTACTGACGCCCGCGAAGGCGATCGCGACGATCGAATCGTTCTCGATCCTGGGTCCCACGCCGCTCTATGCGATCTTCACGGGCGTGCTGCTCTGGCTGTCGAGCCTGATCGCGGGATGGGCCGACAACTGGTTCGCGCTGCATCGCGTGCACGACGTCATGGCCTACAACCGGCGCTTGCGCTATGTGCTCGGTCAACGCGGTGCGATGCGCCTGGCCGATTTCTGGAAACGCAATCTCTCGGGCATCACGGCCAACGTGTCGCTGGGCTTCCTGCTTGGGCTGGGGCCGGAGATCCTGAGCTTCTTTGGTCCGCACATGGAAGTGCGTCATGTGACGCTTTCGACTGGTTCGATCGGCGCGGCCATTGGCGTGCTTGGGCTCGATGCGCTGCGCATGCCGTCCCTGTGGCTAGCGGTGGCGGGGATCGCGCTGATGGGGGTGTTGAACGTGGCGGTGAGCTTCGCGCTGGCTTTCAACATGGCGCTGCGCTCGCGCAACCTGCGTCGGGTCGACCGGCGGGAAGTGGTGCGGGCGGTGCGTCAGCGCATTCTCCGGCATCCGCTTTCATTGCTGATTCCGCCGCGTAAAGCGCCGGATTCGGCACCCGAGGGAAGCCCGTCGTTATAGCGAGTGGAACACTGCATTGCAGCAAGGGGTACTTGACTGATTTAGTCGGAAAATCTTATACTCGACCGAAATCCTCAAGTATTCCTCCCCGAGCATCATGAGACTGACCACCAAAGGCCGTTTCGCGGTAACCGCCATGATCGACTTGGCCATGCGCCAGGATCAGGGTCCTGTCACCCTGGCAGGCATCAGTCAACGTCAGAAGATCTCCCTGTCGTACCTGGAACAGCTGTTCGGCAAGCTGCGCCGCCACGAAATCGTGGAGAGCGTGCGTGGCCCGGGCGGCGGGTACAGTCTCGCCCGCAAGGCCGAGGACGTCACGGTGGCGGACATCATCATCGCCGTGGACGAACCGCTCGATGCGACGCAGTGCGGGGGAAAAGGCAATTGTAACGGAGATGACGGCAGCGGACGCTGCATGACCCACGAACTGTGGGCCACGCTGAACCAGAAGATGGTTGAGTATCTCGACTCCGTCTCCCTGAAGAATCTGGTCGACCAGCAGCGCGCCCGCCAGCCGGCGGTGCTGCACGACATGCGCGAAGACGCCGCGCAGCAGCCGGTCGCCGTGTCCCGTGGCAAGGCGGACAAGCAGGAAAAGCCGGCACGCCCCCGCGTGGTCAATTCGGTATTCAGCCTCGCGCAGTCCTGAGCAGGGATTTCGCGGCTGCAGTAAACTATCGGTAGACATTAAGCGATTAGCTGTACCTATAAGGCAGTCATAACGATGAGCACCACCCCACATTTCCCGATCTACATGGATTACTCGGCAACGACGCCGGTGGACCCGCGCGTGGCCGACAAGATGATTCCGTACCTGCGCGAGCAGTTCGGTAATCCGGCGTCGCGTAGCCACGCGTATGGCTGGGACGCCGAGCGCGCCGTGGAAGAGGCGCGCGAGCAGGTGGCCGCGCTGGTCGACGCCGATCCGCGCGAAATCGTCTGGACGTCGGGCGCGACCGAGTCGGACAACCTCGCCATCAAGGGCGCGGCGAATTTCTACTCGGGCAAGGGCAAGCACATCATCACCGTGAAGACCGAGCACAAGGCCGTGCTCGATACCACGCGCGAACTGGAGCGTCAGGGCTTCGAGGTGACGTACCTCGACGTCAAGGATGACGGCCTGATCGACATGGATGTGTTCAAGCAGGCGATTCGCCCGGACACGATCCTGGTGTCGGTGATGCTCGTGAACAATGAGATTGGTGTGATCCAGGACGTCGAGCAGATCGGTGAGATCTGCCGCGAGAAGGGCATCATCTTCCATTGCGACGCCGCGCAGGCGACCGGCAAGGTGACCATCGACCTGAGCACGCTGAAGTGCGACCTGATGTCGTTCTCGGCCCACAAGACCTATGGTCCGAAGGGCATCGGCGCGCTGTATGTTCGCCGCAAGCCGCGCGTGCGCATCGAAGCGCAAATGCACGGCGGCGGTCACGAGCGTGGCATGCGTTCGGGCACGCTGGCCCCGCACCAGATCGTCGGCATGGGCGAGGCATTCCGTCTGGCCCGCGAGGAAATGGCCACGGAAAACGAACGTATCCGGATGCTGCGCGACCGCCTGTGGAATGGTCTGTCGAGCATGGAAGAGGTGTATCTGAACGGTTCGATGGAACACCGCGTGCCGCACAACCTCAACGTCAGCTTCAACTTCGTCGAGGGTGAGTCGCTGATCATGGCGATCAAGGATGTGGCCGTGTCGTCGGGTTCGGCCTGCACGTCGGCTTCGCTGGAGCCGTCGTACGTGCTGCGCGCCCTTGGGCGCAATGACGAACTGGCGCACAGCTCGATCCGTTTCACCGTGGGCCGCTTCACGACCGAAGCCGAAATCGACTACACCGTCGAACTGCTCAAGAACAAGATCGGCAAGCTGCGCGACCTGTCGCCGCTGTGGGAAATGTTCAAGGACGGCGTCGACCTGAATTCGATCCAGTGGGCCGCGCACTGATTGCGGCACACGTAAAAAGAACAACCCCATTAAAAGATTGATTAGAGGTAGCCAAAATGTCTTACAGCAACAAGGTTCTCGACCACTATGAAAATCCGCGTAACGTCGGTTCGTTCGACAAGAACGACGACGCGGTGGGTACCGGCATGGTCGGCGCCCCGGCCTGCGGCGACGTGATGAAGCTGCAGATCAAGGTGAACGAGGCGGGCGTGATCGAGGACGCCAAGTTCAAGACCTATGGTTGTGGTTCGGCGATCGCCTCGTCGTCGCTGGTGACCGAGTGGGTCAAGGGCAAGACCGTGGACCAGGCGCTGGAGATCAAGAACACCCAGATCGCCGAGGAACTGGCTCTGCCGCCGGTGAAGATCCACTGCTCGATCCTCGCCGAGGACGCCATCAAGGCGGCCGTCGATGATTACAAGAAGAAGCACCCGGGCGCCGAGCAGAAGGCTGCCTGATCCGGCGTAGACGGTTTGCATGACCGCGCGTGGCAAGTGGGTCGCGCGCGGTGTTCGACAGCAAGGCAAAGATGATCTCAATGACCGAAAAGGCGGCCAAGCACGTCGCCCGATACCTGGAACGCCGCGGCAAGGGCGTGGGCCTGCGCGTGGGCGTGAAGACGACTGGCTGTTCGGGTCTGGCGTACAAGCTTGAGTACGTCGATGAAGTGCTGCCCGAAGACCAGGTGTTCGAAACGCACGGCATCAAGGTGATCGTGGACCCGAAGAGCCTGCCGTACATCGACGGCACCGAGCTGGATTTCGCACGCGAAGGGTTGAACGAAGGCTTCAAGTTCAACAACCCCAACGTCAAGGACGAGTGCGGCTGCGGCGAGTCGTTCCGGGTCTGACGGCTTTTGCCGCGAGGCATGCAACAGGGGGCGGCATAGCCGCTCCTTTTTGTTGGGGAAGCTCTTGAAAGACGATTTTTTTGCGCTGTTCGGGCTGCCTGCCCGTTATGAAGTGGACGAGGCCGCGCTGGACGCGGCCTATCGCACGGTCCAGTCGCAGGCACACCCGGACCGTTTCGCCAATGCGGGCGATGCCGAGCGGCGCGTGGCCATGCAGTGGGCCGCGCATGCCAACGAGGCATACCGGACGCTGCGCCAGCCGCTCAAGCGCGCGATCTATCTTCTGCATCTGCGGGGCGTCGATATCCAGGCCGAGAGCAATACGGCCATGGCACCCGAATTCCTGATGCAGCAGATGGAATGGCGCGAGGCGCTGCAGGATGCCGTCGACGGCCGCGCGGTGGATCAGCTGGATCGCCTGCTGCGCGATCTGCGTCAGGAAAAGCTCGAACGCCATGCGGCGCTTGGCGCGCTGCTTGATGCAGACGACAACGGCGCCGCTGGCGAGGCGGCACGACAGCTAATGTTTATCGAGAAGATCGAACACGACGCGAGCGAGGCGATCGATCGTCTCGAGGAATAAAGAAATACCATGGCACTGCTCCAGATTTCCGAACCCGGCATGTCGCCGGCGCCCCATCAGCGCCGATTGGCCGTGGGTATCGACCTTGGCACCACCAACTCGCTGGTGGCCGCCGTGCGCAACAGCATTCCCGAAGTCCTGCCCGACGAGCACGGCCGCGCGCTGCTGCCGTCCGTGGTGCGTTATTTGCCGAATGGCAACGCGCATATCGGCTACAAGGCCCAGGACGAGGCCGTGCGCGACCCCAAGAACACGATCATTTCGGTCAAGCGCTTCATGGGCCGTGGCGTGCGCGACGTGGCCAATATCGAGCACAGCCTGTACGACTTTGTCGATGCGCCGGGCATGGTCCAGCTGAAGACCGCCGCCGGCATCAAGAGCCCGGTGGAAGTCTCGGCCGAGATCCTGGCCACGCTGCGCCAACGCGCGGAAGACTCGCTTGGTGATGAACTGGTCGGTGCCGTGATCACTGTGCCGGCGTACTTCGACGATGCGCAGCGTCAAGCCACCAAGGATGCCGCTCAACTGGCGGGCCTCGAGGTGCTGCGCCTGCTCAACGAGCCGACCGCCGCCGCGATTGCCTACGGTCTCGACAACGCCGCGGAAGGCATCTACGCCGTATATGACCTGGGCGGCGGCACCTTTGACATCTCGGTGCTCAAGCTGACCAAGGGTGTGTTCGAAGTGATGTCGACGGGCGGAGATTCGGCGCTCGGTGGCGACGACTTCGACCAGCGCCTGCTGTGCTGGATCGTCGAGCAGGTCGGTCTGCAACCCTTGTCTGCCGAAGACTCGCGTCTGCTGATGGTGCGCGCCCGCGCGGCGAAGGAAGCGCTGTCGTCCAGTGACAGCACGGTGATTGACGCCGTGCTGACGAGCGGCGAGATCGTGCATCTCACGCTGGATGCCGATACCTTCATACAGATCACCGCCAATCTGGTGCAGAAGACGCTGACGCCGGTACGCAAGGCGCTGCGTGACGCCGGTGTCGGTCCCGAGGACGTGAAGGGCGTGGTCCTGGTGGGCGGCGCCACGAGAATGCCGGCAATCCGCAAGGCGGTGGGTGACTACTTCGGTCAGCAGCCGCTGACCAACCTCGATCCGGACCGGGTTGTGGCGCTGGGCGCGGCCATGCAGGCCAACCTGCTGGCCGGCAACCATGCGCCGGGCGAGGATTGGCTGCTGCTCGACGTGATCCCGCTCTCGCTGGGCGTGGAAACGATGGGTGGGCTGGTCGAGAAGATCGTCCCGCGCAACAGCACGATTCCCGTGGCGCGCGCGCAGGAGTTCACCACGTTCAAGGACGGCCAGACCGCAATGGCGATTCACGTGCTGCAAGGCGAGCGCGAGCTGGCCAGCGACTGCCGTTCGCTGGCGCGCTTCGAACTGCGCGGCATTCCGCCGATGGTGGCCGGCGCGGCGCGTATCCGCGTGACCTACCAGGTGGATGCTGACGGCCTGCTGTCAGTGTCGGCCCGCGAGACCGGTTCCGGGGTGGAAGCATCGGTGTCGGTCAAGCCTTCGTATGGCCTGGCCGATGACGATATCGCCCGCATGTTGCAGGAGAGCTTCCAGGAAGCCGAGCACGACATGAAGAACCGCGCGCTGGCCGAGGAACGCGTGGAAGCCGCGCGTCTGGTGGAAGCCACCACGCGTGCGCTCGAAACCGACGGCAACCTGCTGTCCGCCGACGAGCGTGCCGCAGTCGACGAGTTGATGGCCAATGTGAGCGAAATCGCCAAGGGCGAGGACCATCGCGCGATCAAGGCGGCGGTCGAACGCCTCTCGCAAGGCACCGACGAGTTTGCCGCACGCCGCATGGACCGCTCGATCAAGAGCGCGCTGGCCGGCAAGAAGGTTCAGGAAATCGGCTGAAGGCGGCGCTACCCGCGCCGCGGAAAGACAACAGGATAGAAATGCCACAGATCATCGTATTGCCCCACGTCGAGTTGTGTCCCGAAGGGGCTGTCTTCGAAGCCAACACCGGCACGAGCGTCTGCGACGCGTTGCTTGCCAATGGCATTGAGATCGAGCATGCGTGCGAGAAGTCGTGCGCCTGCACCACCTGCCACGTGATCGTGCGCGAGGGTTTCAATTCGCTCGAAGACGCCGAAGAAAAGGAAGAAGACCTGCTCGACAAGGCATGGGGTCTCGAGCCGAATTCACGCCTGTCGTGCCAGGCGCTGGTGGCGGACGACGACCTGACCGTCGAGATTCCGAAGTACACGATCAACCATGCCAAGGAAGGCCACTGAGCCTGACGCCCGGAGTTTCCTCATGAAATGGACTGATACCTACGATATCGCCGCCGCGCTGTACGACAAATTTCCGGAGGTCGATCCGCTGACGGTGCGCTTCACGCAACTGCGCCAGTGGGTGCTCGAACTCGACGACTTTAGCGATCTGCCCGAGCGTTCGGGCGAGAAGATCCTGGAGGCGATTCAGGCAGCGTGGATCGAGGAAGCGCAGTAAGCCTGCGTGACCTTTGAGAAAAAAGCACGGTGATCATGCCGTGCTTTTTTGTTTTCCGCGTCAGAAGCGGTAGCCGATACCGCCCATGATGATGTCCGTGTCCCGGTCATAGCCGGTCACCGTCCGGTTCCACGACAGGCGTGCTGACCATTGCTGGTTGATCCGGTAACTGGCCGACATCGTCATCAGCCCCGACCACCGCGACGGTGTCTCGGGTGCGGCCTGGCCGTGATCGCTCAGGTCGATCGCGTAGTAGGGCCCGGCGCCAACGCCCAGCGTCAGCTTGTCGTTGAAGAATGCGCGCTCCACCCACAACTGCGCGGCCACGCCATTGCGGCGCAATGCGGCGTTCTGGCCTTCATTGATATAGCTCACCGTGCCTGACAGGTAGCGGCTCAGGCCGCGCCGGTATTCGATCGCTTTGGCGAACGACGTTTCCGAATTGAACGTGTTCACGATGGTCCCGCCCAGGAAGACGGTGAATTCATTCTGCGTGACGTTATTCGTGCGAGACGGGGGCGGCACCACGGGTCCGCCGCGATCGCCACGATCGAGCTGGTAGCCCACGCCGAGCAGCAGCGTATTGGTCTTGATGCTCGACCGCGTCTGCGCGCGGTTGTATCGCGCCTGCACCATCCACGGGCCGCCGTTGACATACCAGGTGGCTGACAAGCTGGCCAATGCGCCCCAGCCGTGGTCGTTGTCGGAGCCATTGCCTGAGCTTCGGCTGGTGGTGTCGAAATAGCGATAGGGGCCAATACCGACGGCGACGTTGAAATTCCGGTCAGCAAATGGATAGCGCCACCAGAGCTGAACGCTGTGACCATCGCGATGGTGGTCGGGGATATGGCCTTCGTTCAGGTAGGAGAACGATGCGTACCAGTTCTCGGACAGATTGTGCTGGTAGCTGTAGGTGTAGCCGTAGCTGGATTCACCACCCTGGTCGGAGCGTTGCAAGCCTCCTAGTACAAGCACCTCCTGTCCGTGGACGGGTGTCATCCACGCGGTGGCGCTCAACAACAGGACTGATATGCGTAGACGGTGCGACAGAAAAGACAGAACTTCAGACAACAACATTACAAGTGGCCAGCAAAGAAATCGGGCCATCTTAACAATGAGGGCCGGCAAAAAGCCAGCCCCTGGTTCAAGGTTGCGCCAGATCAGAGTCTTGCTGATTGGCTTGAACGCGCTGCTGTCAGCCCGTCACCAGCACACCACGCTCGAGGTGCACGCGCTGTCCAACTTCCACACCCGGAGGGTTCTGGTAAGTGAACGTGCGGCGCGAGCCGTCGTCCATCTGCACGCTGACGCGGTAGGACTTGTTCGTGTTCAGCTTCTTCTCGGCATAGTTGCCGCCGAAGCCGCCGGCTGCCGCGCCCGCGACAGTCCCCAGTATGCGGCCATTGCCGCTGCCGATCTGGTTGCCGAGCAGGCCGCCCACTACCGCACCACCCACCGCGCCAAGACCGGAGGTCGGCTTTTCAGATTCCACCGCTTGCACGCCGGTTACATGGCCAGCCGTATGGCTGGCCCGTGCGGCGGTATTCGGCTCGGTCTGCGACGGTTGTTGTTGTTGTTGTTGTTGTTGTTGTTGCTGCTGCTGCTGCTGGGCAGGCGCCTGTGGCATTGCGTTTTGGGCGTACTGCCTGTCATAGGCCGGCGGGCGTGTGGTCGAGCCGGGTGCAGGTGTTTGCGTCTCCGCTTGCGTGGCGGGTTGCGCGTTGTACTGTGCCGCGGTGGGCTCGGTGCCACCTTGGTTGGCCTTGCTGATCGGCAGCACACCCGTGATCGCTGCCACGGCCGCGAGGCTGGCAACGACGATCGACACAGCCGCCGCGCCAATCAGCGGATTCAGGCGGCGTTGGGTCGGCAAGGAGGGGAGGGTTTCCGGACCAGACATTTGCTTGTTCTCCAGGTCACCGCATGCGCAGTGGATAGTTTTAAGTTTGGCCGATACCGGGGCGCATTACCGTTCGTTTTTGTAAGCATCTGTAGTCGAAAAAATGCTTGGCAATCAATGGCTTATATCTGTGCTCGATCATCGTTGACGACCACGTTGTAACAATCGGGCACGCGATGTGCAGTGGCCGGGCGCCCCAACAAAGCAAAAGCCCCGCGTGGGCGGGGCTCTCGTTCAAGGTCATATTCTCACCGGCCGGTGGGACCGGCCTTGAGAATCAGTCCTCGCGGCGCAGGTGCGGGAACAGGATTACGTCGCGGATGTTCGGGCTGTCGGTCAGCAGCATCACCAGGCGGTCGATGCCGATACCGCAGCCGCCTGTCGGAGGCATGCCGTACTCGAGCGCGCGGATGTAATCGGCGTCGAAGTACATCGCTTCCTCGTCGCCCGCATCCTTCTGCTCGACCTGCTTGCGGAAACGTTCGGCCTGGTCTTCCGGGTCGTTAAGCTCGGAGAAGCCGTTGGCGATCTCGCGGCCCGTGATGAACAGTTCGAAGCGTTCGGTAATGCCCGGCTGCGTGTCCGAGCCGCGCGCCAGCGGCGATACCTCGACCGGGTAGTCGACGATGTAGGTCGGTTCCCAGAGTTGCGCTTCGGCGGTTTCCTCGAAGAGCACCAGTTGCAGCGTGCCCAGGCCGGCGTTCAGGAACTGCGGCGCGCTGGTATTGATCTTGAACTTGTTCTTGAGCTCGGCGCGCAGGAAGTCGGCATCGGCAAGCTGCGCGTCGGTGTATTCCGGCGCGTACTTCTGGATCGCCCCGCAGATCGTCAGGCGATGGAACGGCTTGGACAGATCAAGTTCGCGGCCCTGGTACGTCACCGTGGCGCTGCCACGCGCGTCAATTGCGGCCTGACGGATCAGGTTCTCGGTGAAGTCCATCAGCCAACGGTAATCCGTGTAGGCCGCGTAGAACTCCATCATCGTGAACTCGGGGTTGTGGCGCGGGCTCACCCCTTCGTTACGGAAGTTGCGGTTGATTTCGAACACGCGCTCGAAGCCGCCGACGATCAGGCGCTTCAGATAGAGCTCGGGCGCGATGCGCATGAACATCTGCATGTCCAGTGCGTTGTGGTGCGTGATGAACGGCTTGGCCGCCGCGCCACCCGGAATCGGGTGCAGCATCGGCGTTTCCACTTCCATAAAGCCGGCATCGGCCATATGGCGGCGGATCGACGAGATGGCCTGGGTGCGGGCGCGGAACGTGCTGCGCGTTTCCGGCGAGACGATCAGGTCCACATAGCGCTGGCGGTATTTGGTTTCCTGGTCGGCCAGGCCATGGAACTTGTCCGGCAGGGGACGCAGTGCCTTCGACAGCAGGCGCAGTTCGCGCACCTGCACCGACAACTCGCCCTTGTTCGTGCGGAACAGTTCTCCGCGCGCGCTGATGATGTCGCCGAGGTCCCAGTGCTTGAACGCGGCATAGACGTCTTCACCGACCTTGTCGCGCGTGATGTAGAACTGGATCTGGCCGCTGCCGTCCTGGACCGTGGCGAAGCTGGCCTTGCCCATCACGCGCTTGAGCATCATGCGTCCGGCGATGGACACTTCCACGGGGCTGGCTTCCAGCGTGGCCTGGTCCGTTTCGCCATACTGCGCGTGCAGCGCGCCGGCCTGGTGCGTCGGCTGGAAATCGTTGGGGAAGGCCACGCCTTGCTGGCGCAGGGCCTGCAGTTTCTCGCGCCGCTCGGCGATGATCTTGTTCTCATCTACGGCAAGCCCTTCGGTGGTGGGCGTGGCGGCTTGGGCGCGGGTCGGTTCGGTCATGATGTGAGGTTCGATCGCGCGGCGCGGAGCGTCGCGCGGGTTCGGTTCAATGTATCGGTTCAGTATTTGCGGATGTCGTCGAGTTCGGTGGTGCCGAAATCGGGACGGGCCAGATAGGCCACGATGCGCCGGGCGGTATCGTCAGGCGAGGCGAGCTGTTCGTTGTCCTTGAGGTCGCGGAAGCGTTGCACCTGGGCGAAATCCGCGCCGCGGATGGTTTCCTGCATTCCGGTATCCACCACGCCCGGCGCCAGCGCCACGGCGCGCAAGGTGCGCGGCTCGGGCACGCTCGCGTACTCGGTGTTCACCGAGCGGATGAACATGTCCAGGCCAGCCTTGCCGGCGCAGTAGGCAGACCACCCCGGTACGGGGTTGCGCGCGGCGCCCGACGAGATTGCCAGCACCTTGCGCGGGCAATCGAAGCGCACCGTATGTTCGATGAACGCACCGGTCATGGTCATCGGCGTGACCAGGTTGGTCTGCAGATGCGGCACCAGCGTGCTGTCATGCAGTTGCGTGATCGGACCGATCGGCTCGACGACCCCGGCGTTCAGGATCAGGGTGATGCTGGCGGGCGCCTCTTCCACGGCATCGAGCACGCTCGCCAGCCAGCCGGCCGACGGGCCAGGCTGCGACAGATCCTGCAGATGCCAGGCCACGCGCACGCCGCTGGCCGTAGCCTCGGCCTCGAGCTCGGGGTTGCGGCTGCGCGCCACGCCGATTACGCGGTTGCCGGGTACCAGCAGCGCGCGAACCAGGGCGGCCCCCAGGCCGCGCGAGGCGCCGGTGACGATGTAGAGATGGGTGGAGCGGGGCGTTCCGGTGGTCATGTGAGTGGACCTTGTTCAGTGAGATGGCATCGGAATCACCGCGCAGGCCCCGAGTTTGTCCGGGGACATTGCGCGGCGACGTCTATCTGCAATCTTCGGCAGAAATTGCCAGGACCTGAGTATCAGGCGTCTGGATTACAACCCCTGTTTCAGGCTGGCCTCGATGAACGGGTCGAGGTCACCATCCAGCACCTTCTGGGTGTTGGACATTTCCACGTTGGTGCGCAGGTCCTTGATACGGCTCTGGTCCAGCACGTACGAGCGGATCTGGTGGCCCCAGCCCACGTCCGTCTTGCCGGCTTCGAGCTTGTCGGCTTCCGCCTGACGCTTGCGCATTTCATGCTCGTACAGGCGCGACTTCAGCATGGACATGGCCTCGGCGCGGTTGCGGTGCTGCGAACGGTCGTTCTGGCACTGCACGACGATGCCGGTAGGCATGTGCGTAATCCGCACGGCGGAGTCGGTCTTGTTGATGTGCTGACCACCGGCACCCGACGCGCGGTAGGTATCCACGCGCAGATCGGCCGGGTTGACCTCCACCTCGAACGAATCATCCACCTCGGGGTAGACGAAGACCGACGAGAACGACGTATGGCGCCCGCCCGACGAATCGAACGGCGACTTCCGCACCAGGCGATGCACACCGGTTTCCGTGCGCAGGTAGCCGAACGCGTATTCGCCCTCGACCTTGATCGTCGCGCTCTTGATGCCGGCTACGTCGCCTTCGGATTCTTCCAGCACTTCGGCCTTGAAACCCTTGCGCTCGCAGTACTTCAGGTACTGGCGCAGCAGCATCGACGCCCAGTCGCAGGCCTCGGTGCCGCCGGCGCCCGCCTGGATGTCGATGAACGCATTGGCCTGGTCCATCTCGCCCGAGAACATGCGGCGGAACTCCATGTCCGCCACCAGGGCCTCGAAGCCAGAGACGTCGGCCTCGATGGATTCGAGTGTCTCGTCGTCGCCTTCCTCGCGGGCAAGCTCGAACAGCTCGTCCGTGCCGTTGAGGTCGTCGGTCAGCTTGCCGAGTACCTGCACGACGCCTTCCAGCGCCTTCTTTTCCTTGCCCAGGTCCTGGGCTCGCTTGGGGTTGTTCCAGACGTCGGGGTCTTCGAGCAACCCGTTGACTTCATCCAGCCGGTTTACTTTGACATCGTAGTCAAAGATACCCCCGTAGATCTTCCGTCCGGGAACGGAGATCGGAGATTGCACCGGAGATAGCGTTCAGGCGTTCTGCTTCCATGTTGTAGTGTTCTTGCGCTTCAAAACCGGGAATTATAGCGGATTGACGGGGCAAATCCGGGGTGGGGCGGACAGTTCTCGCAACGAAAATGCGAACCGTTCGCGCAGCGAACGGTCTATTCGCGGAGCCTTCTCGCCGCTTCGGCGACAATAACGCCCGAACCGCGCCCACCCCGGCGCCATTTTTCAGGAGTAATTCCGGCGCATGAATCGAACGCACCACGCCAATCTGCAGACCCGCCGCCGTGCCCTGGGCGCGCTCGGCAGCCTCGCCGCGATTTCCCTGTCCGCCCTGCTGGCAGCCTGCGGCACCACGCCGACCGAGCCGGCTCCGGACGGCTTCTACCGCGTCGAGCGTGGCGATACGCTGTATTCGATCGCGCGCCGGAACAAGCGCTCGGTGTCCGAACTGGCACGCTGGAACAATATGTCGAACACCAACCAGATCGAGGTTGGGCAACTGATTCGCGTTCGTCCGCCCGGCGGGGCCTCCACATCGGCGGCGACGACGCCGCAGTCCGACAAGCCCGCGCGTCCCGTCCAGGACATGCCGTCCGCCAAGCCGCCGGCCAGTTCGATCAGCCTGCAATGGCCAGCCGATGGCCGTGTCTCGGGCCGTTTCGCGCCGCCGGCGGAGAAGGGAATGCGCATCGAGGTACCGGCTGGCGGCAAGGTCCGCGCGGCCGCGCCGGGCTGGGCGATTCACGTCGGCACGCTGCGTGGCTACGGCATGTTGGTCATCGTCAAGCACAACGACGACTGGCTGACCGTCTACGGCAACCTGGACAAGCCGCTGGTCAAGGAGGGCGATCGCGTTACCGCTGGTCAGGAGATTGGCAGCATGGCGCAGGCCGCCGAACTGCATTTCGAGGTGCGCGGCAACGGTCGGCCGCTCAATCCGGCGAATTATCTGCCTTCTCGGGGCTAGGGGGTAAGAGCCGCCTGTTAGGCGGTTCGCTTCCCTCTCCCACAGGCGGCAGAGGAGAAAACAAGCGGCTGCCCTTACTGCGCGTGCTCGATCACCAGTTGCACCCGGGTCATTCCGTTGAATGTGTTGTTGTCGAGCCGGTAAGCCACCATCGCGCTGGCGCCATCAAGCGCATCGGCATGGTTGAACCAGATGGCGTCGAAGCGCTGGCTGCCCCGACCGAGCTGGAGTTTCAGGTGCTTGCCCTTGAGCACGGTCTGGCGCAATACGTCGAACTCGCCGCAGAACGTTGGTGCCGGGAAACCCTGGCCCCAGACCTGACCTTCCAGCAGGGTGACGAATTCCGGGCTGAAGCACGCATCCTCGATATCGCCATCAGTCTCGATCACACGCGCCAATTGGTCATCGGTCAGCCATTCGCGGCCAACTTCCTCAAACGCGCTGACAAAGGTGTCGAAGTCCTTGGCGCGCACGGTCAAACCGGCCGCCATCGCGTGTCCGCCGAACTTGACCAGCAGTCCCGGGTGGCGCTTCGACACCAGATCCAGCGCGTCGCGCAGGTGAAAACCGGGGATCGATCGCCCTGAACCCTTGATGTGCTCCTCGTCGCCGGGCGCGAACGTGATGGTCGGGCGGTGGAATTTTTCCTTGAGCCGCGATGCGACGATGCCGATCACGCCCTGGTGCCACGTGTCATGGAACACGCTGACGGTGTGACGCGATGTCGGGTCCAGCCCGGCTAGCGGCTGTTCGAGGATCTGAAGTGCTTCCTGCTGCATTCCAGCCTCGATATCGCGCCGCTCGCGGTTCATGCCGTCCAGTTCCTGGGCGATTTCCCAGGCGCGATTGGCGTCGTCGGTCAGCAGGCACTCGATGCCGAGCGACATATCCGCCAGCCGGCCCGCCGCATTCAGACGCGGGCCCAGGCCGAAGCCGAGGTCGAACGTGTTTGCGCGCGAGGCTTCGCGGCCGGCGGCACGGAACAGTGCCGCCACGCCGGGATGCATCCGTCCTGCGCGCATGCGCTTCAGCCCCTGGGCCACCAGAATCCGGTTGTTCGTGTCCAGTTTGACCACGTCGGCCACCGTGCCCAGCGCCACGAGGTCCAGCAGGGTTTGCAGCGGCGGCTGGGTGGCCTGGGTGTACACGCCGCGGCGGCGCAACTCGGCGCGCAGGGCCAGCAGCACATAGAACATCACCCCGACACCCGCCAGGTTCTTGCTCGGGAACTCGCATCCCGGTTGGTTCGGGTTCACGATCACCGCAGCCTCGGGCAACGTCTCGCCGGGCAGGTGGTGGTCGGTCACCACGACGTCGATGCCGCGTGCGTTGGCGGCCGCCACGCCGTCGACGCTGGCGATGCCGTTGTCGACCGTGACGATCACGTCAGGATGTTGCCGGGCCGCCAGTTCGACGATCTCCGGCGTCAGCCCGTAGCCGTACTCGAAGCGGTTCGGCACGATGTAGTCGACGCGCGCGCCCAGCATGCGCAGCCCGCGCACGCCCACCGCGCAGGCCGTGGCGCCATCGCAATCGTAGTCAGCCACGATCAGCAGCTTGCGATTCGCGGCAATCGCGTCGGCCAGGTACTCGGCCGCATGGCCGATGCCTTTCATGCTGGCCGGCGGCGCCAGTTCGGGCAGGTCCGTGGCCAGTTCGGAGGGTTGGGCTACGCCGCGCGCGGACAGGATGCGCGCCAGCGTCGGATGCAGACCCGAGGCCGCCAGGGCCTTTGCGTGTTCGTCGGAGAAGGAGCGGATGGCAATCCGGGTCATGTGGCGTTCGCGTTCGAATTCGTCAATGTGATGTCAGGCCGCCGGGTCAGGAGACCATGGCCAGGTCGGACAGCAGGGCGCGCCAGTCTCCGCGCGAGCCCAGCCCGCGCCAGAACTTGCGCAGGTCGGCCCGTGTGACGGTGAACTCGGCAAAGTGGTTTTCGCCGCCGAGCACCAGCGTCACGGCCTGAATCCGGCCCTCGCCGAGCGCGTCCAGCACCGGCGCGAACCATTCGGCGTCGAGCGTGTGCATCCGCTCCAGCCACAGCCCCCAGTCCGCAGCGATATGGGCCTCGGTGGCGCTGTCGAGCAGCGTCATGACCGAGCCATCGGTATCGGCGATGTCGGCGAAGCGGGCCGGCTGCGGCCCCAGGCGGCTGCCACCGGCCAGGCCCAGCCCGGCCAGGAACGGATCGTCGGTCAGCACCGTGTCGGCCAGCTTGCGCGCCGCGTTGGCCCTGCCGCCGCCGTGCAGCCACACGGAATTGACGGTCAACCGTCCTTCGGCTTCGCGCGCCTCGTTCACCGGGTGCCCGTGCCAGGTCATCTGGATTTCGTTCTGCAGGCGGCGCCAGTCGCGCGCTTTCGGGCCAGCCTGCATCCAGATATCGATATTGCGGCCCGTGGCGCGCACCGGCGTGGTCGCGGTCAGGTCCCCGAACATGCCATCGGGGATGTACCAGCGGGCGGGGTGGGGGGTATCGATCGTGATGCCTGCCTCGTCCAGCAGACCGGCGATGGCGGCGTGCAGGGCGGCTGTCTCGTCGGGGCGGATGTCGAGCTGATCCGGGTGCATCAGCACCAGGTGATCCCGCGCGGCATGGATGTGGACTGGCTGCAGGCAGGCCCAGCCGCCTTCCCCGGCGGCCTGCGTGGGGGGCGGGGTGGCGCCGCGGTGGTCCGCCAGCCGCATGAAGGGCGCAGTCGGCACTCGCGTGGTATCCAGCCCGGCCCGTCCGGCCAGCCAGCGCTCCTGCGGCAGGGTGCGCAGGTAGGGATCGTCGTGCGTCTCGCGAGGGCCGGGGGTGGCGCGCGTCAGCAACTTTCCGAGCGCCGGCAACTCCAACTGCCGCAACAGCGCACCGGGCACGACATCGTCCGAGGCGTCGTCGCCGGCACCGGGCGGGACGGAAAAAGGCACAATCAGGGTCAGGTGCGTCATCATGGTTGGCGAGATTGTAAACTCCCGGCTGGCCGGCGCCAGTTTCCCGTGACCGGATAACCGATAAACTGCCGTCGGCGCTTTTCCTCGAACAACAGGACTCCTCTTGAACTTTCCTTACGAATGGCAGATCGGCTGGCGCTACACCCGCGCGAGCAAGCGCGCCAGCCGCAATACGTTCATTTCATTCATTTCGATGATTTCGATGATGGGCATCGCGCTTGGCGTGGCCGCCCTGATCGTCGTGCTCTCGGTCATGAACGGCTTCCAGAAGGAAGTGCGCGATCGGATGCTGTCGGTGCTGTCGCACATCGAAGTCATCGGCGCCGCGCCGCTGACGGACTGGCAGAAGACGGCCGCCGAGGCCCTGCGCAACAAGGAAGTGGTGGGCGCCGCGCCGTATGTGGCGGCCCAGGCCATGATGACGCGGGAAGACGTGGTGCGCGGCGTGCTGCTGCGCGGCGTGGACCCCGCCGAAGAGCCCAAGGTGTCGGATATCGCCAACCAATTTCGCGCCGGCAGCATGAACGCGCTGGCGCCGGGTGGGTTCGGCATCGCACTCGGCAGTGAACTGGCCAATGCACTGGGCGTGCGCGTGGGCGACAAGGTGATGCTGGTGGTGCCGCAAGGCACGATCACGCCGGCCGGAATGCTGCCGCGCCTCAAGCAGTTCACCGTGGCCGGCGTGTTCTCGTCGGGTCACTACGAGTTCGATAGCGCGCTGGCGCTGATCAACATCGGCGATGCGGAAACGCTGTTCCGCCAGAGCGGACCCACGGGCGTGCGACTGAAACTGCAGGACATGCAGCGCGCGCCGCAGGTGGCCCAGGAGCTGGCGGGCACCATGAGCGGCGACCTCTACCTGCGCGACTGGTCGAAGCAGAACCGCAACTGGTTCGCCGCCGTGCAGACCGAAAAGCGCATGATGTTCATCATCCTGACGCTGATCATCGCCGTGGCCGCGTTCAACCTGGTGTCCACGCTGGTCATGACCGTGACTGACAAGCAGGCCGACATCGCGATCCTGCGCACGATGGGCGCCCAGCCGCGCTCGATCATGAAGATCTTCATCGTTCAAGGCGTGGCCATCGGCTTCATCGGCACCTTGCTCGGCGTATTGGGCGGCACGCTGATCGCCACCAATATCGACGTGATCGTGCCTTTCATCGAGCGGATCCTGCATGTGCAGTTCCTGCCCAAGGACATCTACTTCATTAGCGAATTGCCTTCGGACCCGCGCATGAACGACATCGCTACCATCGGTATCATTTCCTTCGTGCTGGCGTCGCTGGCCACGATCTACCCGAGCTGGCGCGCCTCGCGCGTGAACCCGGCGGAGGCGCTGCGCTATGAGTGATACGACGCTGCTCCCCGAAGCCTCATTCCAGGCCGGCACCCAAGGCCCTGGCACGCCAACCGGCACGCCGGTCCTGCTGGGCGAGGGCCTGACCAAGCGTTTCAAACAGGGCGGCCTGGACGTCGAAGTCCTGCGTGGCGTCGATGTGCGCGTTGACGCTGGCGAGAAGGTGGCCATCGTCGGTGCTTCCGGTTCGGGCAAATCGACACTGCTGCACGTGCTGGGCGGGCTCGACAACCCCGACGCCGGCCGCGTGGCGCTGCTGGGCAAGCCGTTCACGGCGCTGCGCGAGAAGCAGCGCAATATCGTGCGCAACCGCTCGCTGGGCTTCGTCTATCAGTTTCACCATCTGCTGCCGGAGTTTACGGCGCTCGACAACGTGGCGATGCCAATGCGCATCCGCGGCCTGAGCGAGCCCGCCGCGCGCGCCGAGGCGCAGGCCGTTCTTGAGCGCGTGGGGCTTGGCGGCCGCTCGAAGCACCGCCCCGGCGAACTCTCGGGCGGCGAGCGCCAGCGCGTGGCAATTGCCCGCGCGCTGGTCGGAAAGCCGGCCTGCGTGCTGGCCGACGAGCCGACCGGCAACCTTGACGACCACACGGCAGGCGGCGTGTACGACCTGATGCTGGAGCTGTCACGCACGCTGGGCACGAGCTTCGTGATCGTCACCCACGACCTCGACCTGGCTGGCCGTTGCGACCGCGTGCTGCGGCTGCGCGACGGTCACTTGCATCAAGAGCGTTGAGCGCCGGTAGCCAGCCCACAGTCTTCCCTTCGCTATCATTCAGCCCCCGCCATGTGGATCGACACGCACTGCCACCTCGACGCCAGCGAGTTCGATGCCGACCGGGCTGACGTCACGGACGCGGCTGCGGCTGCCGGTGTGACCGGCATTGTGTTGCCGGCCGTGGCAGTGGCGAACTTCGACGTGGTGCGTGGGCTGGCGCATACCGACCCACGCTGTGTCTATGCGCTCGGCATCCACCCGCTGTACTCGCGGGCCGCCGGGCAGGCCGATCTCGATGAACTGCGCCGCCAGGTGACGGCGTCGATCGACGATCCGCGCCTCGTTGCCATTGGCGAAATCGGGCTCGACTTCTTCGTGCCTGGGCTCGACGCCGCCCATCAAACCTGGCTGTACGCGGAGCAGTTGAAGATCGCGCGCGACTTCGACCTGCCCGTGCTGCTGCACGTGCGCAAGTCGCAGGACCAGATCCTGGCGCAACTGCGTCGCGCGGGCGTGCGGCAGGGTATCGCCCATGCGTTCAACGGCAGTCACGATCAGGCGCACCATTACGTGACCCACGGCATGAAGCTCGGATTCGGCGGCAACGTGACGTTTTCCCGCGCGCGGCAGATCCGCCGCCTGGCCGCCGAATTGCCGATCGAGTCGATCGTGCTGGAAACGGACGCGCCCGATATCGCGCCCGCCTGGCTTTCTGACGATCAGTTCGGCGAGCAGCACAAGGCCCGCAACACGCCTGCGGAAGTGGTGGGCGTGGCGCGCGTCATGGCCGAGCTGCGCGGCGTCTCGGAACGAGAGCTTGCCGACACCATGTGGCGCAATTCCGTGGCCGCGCTGCCAAGACTGGCGGCGTTCGCGGATGTCATGGCCCCTCGCTAGGCGGCCCTCAGCGCTCCGCGCGCAGATTTAACCTTCTGACACACCAACGTATCGCTCGGTCACGTTTCCCAGCTGTCAATCGCAGTACAAATAAGCCCTTCAGCAATCAGATGCGGGGGCGTGCCTTGCTATGCGTGCAGTGCTGCTCGCGTTCGTGGTGGGCTGCTGGTGGTTGCAGCAGCAGGCGGCACTGCCGGGGCCATGGGATTGGGTCGTTTGGGGGTGTTTTGCGCTGGTTGGACTGTTTGGGGTTTGGGGGGTGCGCGGGCGTGGGGCGCGGTGGGTAGTCTGGGCTCGATGGTTGGTGAGCCTGTCAATCGCGGCAATCGTGGGGTTGGGTTGGTCGGCGTGGCGGGCGGACATGCGGCTCGGTGCCTGGCTGGACCCGTCACTGGCAGGGCGTGATCAAATCATCGACGGTGTTGTCAGCGGATTGCCGGACGCGGCCCCGCACGGCACGCGGTTCCTGTTCACGGTGGAGAGCGGGGCGTCGGGTGGCGTGGCGATGGGAGATCGCCACGCAGGGGTGGCGCCACTGTCAACAGCGCCATTGCCGCCCAGGGTATTGCTGACGTGGCGAGATCCGCCGGAGGTGCTGCAGCCCGGCCAGCGCCATCGGTTGACGGTCCGTCTGCGCAGACCGCGCGGTCTCGCGAATCCGCATGGTTTCGACTATGGCTACTGGCTGCTTGCCGAAGGCATCGGGGCGACGGGCTATGTACGCCACGGTCAGTTGCTGAATCGTGATGCCGCGATGCCGTTGTCGATCCGGATCACGCAGTGGCGGGCCGGATTGCGTGACCGCTTGTGGGCGGCGTTGCCATCCGATGCGCAATACCGGGCAGTGCTCGTCGCGCTGGTGATCGGTGATCAGCGGGGCATTGGGCAGGCGGACTGGGATGTGTTCCGGCGCACCGGCATCTCCCATCTGGTCAGCATCTCCGGGCTGCACATCACGATGATATCGGGGGCAGTTGCGGCGCTCGCGGGCATGCTTTGGCGCCATTCGTTCGGCATCGGACGCAAGCTCCGGCGGCCGCTGCCGCTGATCTGGCCCGCGCAGAAGGTGGCGATGGTGGTAGCGGTGCAGACGGCGCTCGGCTACGGGCTGATTGCGGGCATGCAGATCCCGGCGCTGCGCACGGTATCGATGCTGATGGTCGCTGCCGTGGCGCTGTGGAGCGGGCGGATGCCACCGCCGACGGTAGTGCTCGCCTGGGCGGCGGGGATCGCGGTAGCCATCGACCCATGGGCGGTGATGTCACCGGGCTTCTGGCTGTCATTTGGCGCGGTGGCGGTGATCTTCCTGGGCGCGCGGGGCGACGGCAGTGGGGATGGAGGGGCGGTGGAGGAGCGGCAGGCGGATCCGAAAAGCTGTGTGAGCCGCTGTGTGAGCCGCTGGGTGAGTCGGATTGGCGGCGTGGCTGCCGAGGCGGCGCGCACGCAATGGTCGGTGACTATCGGGCTCGTACCGTTGACGCTTCTGCTGTTCGGGCAGGTCTCGGTGGTATCCGTGTTCGCCAATGCCGTGGCGATCCCGGTGGTTAGTCTGCTTGTTACGCCGCTGGCGCTTGCTGGCGCGGTGTTGCCGCCTGGCTGGGCTGCGCCGCTGCTGTGGATCGCCCACAAAGCGCTGGAGTGGTTGGTTGGGGGACTCGCGTGGCTGGCCGCGCCCGCGTGGGCAGTATGGGAGGCCGCGCACCCGGGTCCGGTGGCGACCGGGCTGGCATTGGCTGGTGTCTACGTCCTGCTCATCCCCCGTCCGTCGGATGCGAAAGGTGCCAGGCGAGTGCAGATCGTGCCGCGCTGGTTGGGCGTGCTGCTGATGGTGCCGATGCTCTCGGCCGGGCCCGAGCCGGTGGAGGAAGGGGAAATGCGTGTGACAGCGCTCGACGTCGGGCAGGGTGCAGCCGTGCTTGTGGAAACGCGCCGTCACGTGCTGCTCTACGACACTGGGCCTTCGTATGTGTCGGGTGCCAGCGCAGGTGGTCAGGTGATCGTGCCTTATCTCCGCGCGACCGGGGTGCGGCATCTGGACATGCTGATGGTCAGCCATGAGCATGACGACCACGCGGGCGGCGTTGAAGCCGTGCTGCAGGCCGTGCCGGTAGCGCGGGGGCTGACGGCGGAAGGACCTGGGAACAAGCCACTGCCAGGCTTGCTGCAGGGGCGCGCGTGGCAGCCGTGTCTGGATGGCGTTGCGTGGCGTTGGGATGGCGTGGACTTTGAGGTCCTGCACCCGACGGAAGAGGGTCTGGCGCGCCAGCGCTTGTCGGCCAACGCCCGGAGTTGTGTGCTCCGCGTGGCAACGGCGCAGCGCAGCCTGCTGCTGACCGGCGACATTGGTGTATCGGAGGAGCGGCGGCTGATCGATAGCGAACTAGGTGAGCGATTGCGTGCGGATTTCCTGCTGGTGCCGCATCACGGCAGTGGCACGTCTTCACATGCGGCATTCCTGCGGGCTGTACAACCCGAAGTGGCGGTGTTTCAGCTTGGCTTCGCGAACCGGCACAGGCATCCGCGTGAAGATGTCTGGCGGCGGTACGCGCGTGCGGGCGCGGCGCGGTATCGCACCGATGAAACCGGCGCGGTGTCGATCGTCACGGGCGGCGGCGACTACGTGGTGACGTCGTTCCGTCAGCAACAGCGCCGTTATTGGCGAGACGCGCCGCCCGCGCCACGGTGAGCGGCGGGCTTGGTCGTCTTGTTGGCAGGGCTGTCGGACTTAGTCGGGCGACGCGCCGCCCGGCTCGGTTTGATTGACTGTGATGTCGCCTCGGATGCAGTTGTGGCCGAGGCCGCTGCTGGGGTCTTGCCCAGCGGCGCCGGATCGGCACCCGCAATCCGGCGCTCGCGCAGATGTGCCTTGGCTCGCTGCAGGCCTGCGGCGACCGAGTCGGCACGATCTAGCGCCACGCCTGCGGCCAGCACGTCGCCGAGCACGAGATGGCAGATGCGCGAAGTCATGGGCGTATAGACCTCGCTGTCCTCTTCGACGTCGGAGAAGACGCAGACGTCCGCAAGGCGGGCGAGCGGTGATCCGCTATGGGTCAGCGCCAGCACGCTGGCGCCGCTGCTGCGTGCCAGAGTGGCGGCGGTGAGCATGTCCCATGTGCGGCCGCTGTTGGACACCAGCACGGCGACATCGCCCGGACGCAGCAGCGCTGCGGACATGCTGAACACGTGCGGGTCCGAGTAAGCCGTGGTGGGAATGCCCAGGCGGAAGAATTTGTGCTGGATGTCGAGCGCAACGATGCCCGAGTTGCCGCAGCCATAAAACTCGATGCGGCGCGCCCCGGCCAGTAGCCGGATACCGTGCTCGATCTGGTCGGCGGACAGTGCGTTTCGCACGGACATCAGCGTGGCGATGGTGCGGTCGAACACCTTGCCGGCGATATCGGCGGGCCGATCGTCGGCTTCCACGTCCTGGTGAACGAAGGGCGTGCCACCCCCCACATTCTGTGCGAACTGAAGCTTGAACTCCTTGAAGCCGTCGTAGCCAAGCGCGGCGCAGAAGCGGGCGATCGTCGGCTGCGAGACGCCGGCCCGGTCCGCCAGTTCCGGCATGGTCAGTCGGATGACGCTCGCACCGTGTCGTGCCACGTAATCGGCCAGGCGGCGTTCGGACGGGCGTAGCGAGTCGTAGACGGCAAGGATTCTGTCGCGCATGGTGAGGGAGTGCGGGATCGTGCGTAAGGGTATTGGGGGGGCGCCGGTTGTGCCGGTGCCCCTGGGCTGGCTTCAGTGCAGCCTCGGTAATGTAGAGATTCTACACAGATTGCGAGGGTTGCCGGAAGGGTTTGCGCCGGGGGGTGTGCTCGGGATTTACCCGGATTTCCCATAGAATTGCCGCTTGCCCTGAGGCTCCTGTCTTCCGGTAGCGTGAATCTCATGGATATAATGTAGAAATTCTACATGCCGAGCGTCCAATGGATGCCTCGGTTTCCCCACCAGGAAGAACTCCAACATGTCCCAAGCCGTTCTTGCCGAGGTACTGGCCGTCACGCAACGTATCGTCGACCGCAGTCGCGCCAGCCGGGCGGCCTATCTAGCCAGATGCGAGCGCGCCCAGCAGGAACTCGGGCCCTTGCGCGGCATGTCCTGCGCGAACCTTGCCCACGGCTACGCCGCACTGCCTTCGGACGATAAGCTCAAGCTGCGGGTCGAACATGCCCCGAATCTCGGCATCGTGACCGCCTACAACGACATGCTGTCCGCCCACCAGCCCTATGAGCGTTACCCGGCCGTGATTCGCGAGGCCGCGCGCGCCGTGGGTGGCGTGGCGCAGGTGGCGGGTGGCGTGCCGGCCATGTGTGACGGGATTACCCAGGGCAACGCCGGCATGGAGTTGTCGTTGTTCTCGCGCGATGCGATCGCGATGGGCACGGCCGTTGCGCTGTCGCACAACACGTTCGATGCAGCGCTGATGCTGGGCGTGTGCGACAAGATCGTGCCGGGTTTGCTGATGGGGGCGCTGCAGTTTGGCCATCTGCCGATCGTGTTCGCCCCGGCCGGGCCGATGGCAACGGGCCTGTCGAACAAGGAAAAGGCGCGTGTGCGCCAGCTCTATGCCACCGGGCAGGTCGGGCGCGATGCGTTGCTGGAGGCCGAATGCGCCGCCTATCACGGCGCGGGTACCTGCACCTTCTATGGCACCGCCAATAGCAACCAGTTCCTGATGGAGATCATGGGCCTGCACATGCCCGGCTCGGCGTTCGTGCATCCGGACAGCGGCCTGCGTGACCCGCTCACCGCCGCGGCAGCCCAGCGGGCGCTGGCCCTGATCGCTCGCGGTGACGCCTATACCCCGCTGGCGAAGATTGTCGACGAACGGGCGATCGTCAACGCGATGGTTGGCCTGCTGGCCACTGGCGGCTCGACCAACCACACGATTCACCTGGTGGCGATGGCGCGCGCCGCCGGCATCCTGATCGACTGGAACGATTTCGACTGCCTGTCAGCGATCACGCCATTGCTGGCGCGTGTGTATCCGAATGGCTCGGCCGATGTGAACCATTTCCACGCAGCGGGCGGCGTGGCCTATGTGATTGCCCAACTGCTCGACGCCGGTCTGCTGCACGAGGACGTGCAGACCGTGGCGGGCCCCGGCCTGAAGCGCTACACCGAGGAGCCGGTCATGAACGATGGCGTGCTGCGCTGGCGGGCTGGCCCGGCCACGAGCGGGGATGAGTCGGTGCTGGCGCCAGCGTCGGCGCCGTTCTCACCCGAGGGGGGGCTGCGGCTGATGGCGGGCAACGTGGGGCGCGGGGTGATCAAGGTCTCGGCCGTGGCCGACGAGCACCGAGTGGTCGAGGCGCCGGCGCGAGTCTTCGATTCGCAGGAAGCGCTGCAGGCCGCCTTCGAGGCAGGCGAACTTGATCGTGACGTAGTGGCCGTGGTGCGCTTCCAGGGCCCGAATGCCAATGGCATGCCCGAGTTGCACCGGCTTACCCCCGCGCTTGGCGCGCTGCAGGATGCCGGACGCAAGGTCGCGCTGGTAACCGATGGCCGCATGTCGGGCGCGTCGGGCAAGGTGCCCGCCGTGATCCATGTCGGGCCGGAGGCGCTGGCAGGCGGGCCGCTGGCTCGGGTGCGCGACGGCGACGTCATTCGCGTGGACGCATTGGCGGGCACGCTCGATCTGGTGGGTGATGCTGCCACCCAGGCTGACTTTGCCGGGCGAGTGCCGGCAGCGGCGCCAGTCGACGAATTCACCCGTTTCAGCATGGGCCGGGGCCTGTTCGGCCTGTTCCGCCGCCATGCGCGGGCCGCCGAGGAGGGGGGCAGCGCGCTGGACCTGTCCGAAGCCGATGCTCTGGCACCCGCTGTCCAAACGGCGTCCGCCGTCGCACAATAGGCGGGCCGTCAGGCGGCGCTCGCGCCAATCATTCCGTTTCTCTTGCGTACTCTTCCGGGGTGCCCGGCAGCACGCGCTGCACCCCGGAAGCACCTTCGCGCCACATCGACGTGGCCGAAGGCTACCGACAAGGATGGCAACACCATCCGACACATGATCGATGGAGCAGACATGATCTATATCCTGATGGGCGTTTCCGGCAGCGGCAAGAGCACGGTCGGCCAGATGCTGGCGGACCGTCTTCATTGCGGTTTCCACGACGCGGACAGCTTCCACAGCGACGCCAACAAGGCCAAGATGCACGCCGGCATCCCATTGACCGATGACGACCGCTGGCCCTGGCTGGACGCGATGCGGGCCGCCATCGACGCCGCCCGCGCCGAGGGCCGCACCCACGTGTTCACATGTTCGGCGCTGCGCCAGGTCTATCGGGACCGCCTGCTGCCGGCCGACGGCGGCGTGACCTTCGTGTTCATGAAGGGCGACGCCTCGACGATCGGCAGCCGCCTGTCCGCGCGCACCGACCATTTTTTCAATCCCGCGCTGCTCCAGAGCCAGTTCGAGACCCTGGAGGAGCCTTGCGACGCGCTCGTGCTCGATATTCGCCGCACTCCCGAGGCACTGGTCGAGGATATTCTGGAAAAATGCCCGCCGGCATCGGCCGCCTGTTCCGGGAAGGCGCCCTGAATAACTTGTGGCTGGCAAGCATCTTGCTAAATCGTTTCTGTGTGCCGGCGCGTGTCACTTGTGTGCAACCCCTTGCGGGTTCAGCCGGTACGGATATGCTGAAGGAGTCGACTCGACAAGGCATCGATAAACGGGCGGCGGCGGTTGGTATCAGGCAGTAACCGGGAGACAACCACCGGAGGACAACCGCGGCAAGGCGCCCAATTTCACGAAGGAGCGGCCATCATGGCGGCGCGGTTTTTCGACGAGATGCTGGAAGGGCGAGAGGACGGAGCAACCGAGGCCATCGAGGCCGGGCGGGCGCTGCCGTCGGGGGCGGTCAGGCCCCACTACCGGAACTTTGCCGAATGGCTGGGACGGCAGTCCGCGGCGACGATGAGCAACAAGCGCGCGGAAGCGGATCTGATCTTCCGGCGCGTGGGTATCACCTTTGCCGTCTACGGCGACAAGGATGAGTCCAACAGCGGGACCGAGCGGACCATTCCGTTCGACGTGATCCCGCGCATTTTCCCGGCCAGCGAGTGGGGCACGCTCGAGCGCGGCCTGCGGCAACGCGTTGCGGCGCTAAACCGCTTCATCCACGACATCTACCACGGGCAGGACATCATCCGTGCCGGCGTGATTCCGCCGGACCAGATCTACAACAATGCGCAGTACCGCCCGGAAATGCTGGGCATCGACGTGCCTCGTGACATCTACGCGCACGTGGCCGGCATCGACGTCGTACGTGCGGGCGAGGGCGAGTTCTACGTTCTCGAAGACAACCTGCGGGTGCCATCGGGCGTGTCGTACATGCTCGAGAACCGCAAGATGATGATGCGGTTGTTCCCCGATCTGTTCGCCCGCAACCGCGTGGCCCCGGTGGCGCACTATCCCGATCTGCTGCTGGACATGCTGCGCAGCGTGTCGCCGCAGAATATCGCCGATCCGACCGTCGTCGTGCTCACGCCGGGCATGTATAACTCAGCCTATTTCGAGCACGCGTTCCTGGCCCAGCAGATGGGCGTCGAACTGGTGGAAGGCAATGACCTGTTCGTCGAGGACGACCACCTCTACATGCGCACCACGCAGGGGCCGCAGCGTATCGACGTGATCTACCGGCGCGTGGACGACGATTTTCTCGATCCACTCGTTTTTCGCCACGATTCCGCGCTGGGTGCGGCCGGGCTGCTCTCGGTCTACCGTGCCGGCAACGTGACGATCAGCAATGCGATCGGGACGGGCGTGGCCGACGACAAGTCGATCTACCCGTACGTGCCGGACATGATCCGCTTCTATCTCGGCGAGGAACCCATCCTGTCGAACGTGCCGACCTACATGTGCCGGCGTCCGGATGATCTGCAGTACGTGCTCGACCATATGCAGGATCTTGTGGTCAAGGAAACGCATGGCGCCGGCGGCTACGGCATGCTCGTGGGACCGGCTGCGACGCGCGCGGAGATTGACCAGTTCCGGGAGGTCGTGAAATCGCGCCCCGAGCAGTACATCGCGCAGCCGACGCTGGCGTTGTCGACTTGTCCGACCTATGTCGATGCGGGCATCGCGCCGCGCCATATCGACCTTCGCCCGTTCGTGCTGTCGGGCAAGGAGGTGCGCATGGTGCCGGGCGGGCTGACGCGGGTGGCGTTGAGAGAGGGCTCGCTCGTGGTCAATTCGTCCCAGGGCGGCGGTACCAAGGACACCTGGGTGCTGGAACGCTAGGAAGCCGTTTCAGAATGATTCTGGCGTCGTTGCGCGGCCTTGCCGTACCGCTTCACCCTGGCCAGAACCGCTTCGCTTCAATCTGCAACGGCTTCTAAGTCCACAGACGCTGTTTGCCGGGAGATTTCACCATGCTGAGCCGTACCGCCGACCACCTGTTCTGGATGGCCCGCTATACCGAACGCGCGGAGAACACCGCGCGCATGCTCGACGTCAACTACCAGACTTCGCTGCTGCCGCAATCGGCGGAGGTGGCCGAACAGGGTTGGTGGGCAATGCTCGATATCTCCGAATTGACCGAGGCCTACGACCACAAGTACGGCCTGCTGCACCGTGACGACGTGATCGACTTCATGGTGCGCGACATGACCAATGTCTCGTCGATCATGAGCTGCCTGCGTGCGGCACGTGAGAATGCGCGCGCGGTGCGTGGATCGCTGACGACCGAGGTCTGGGAGACCATCAACACCACCTGGCTCGACGTCCAGCGCATGATCGCCGATGGCGAGCTGCATGAGGATCCCTCGCGCTTCTTCGAGTGGGTCAAGTTCCGCTCGCATCTGGCCCGTGGCGTCCAGTTCGGCACCATGCTCAAGGACGACGCGTTCCACTTTATGCGGCTTGGCACCTTCCTGGAGCGGGCCGACAACACCGCGCGGATTCTCGACGTCAAGTTCCAGGCCTCGGGCCGCGATGATAGCGATCCGAACCGCGAGCAGAACGATTTCTATCACTGGGCGGCCGTGTTGCGGTCGGTCTCCGGCTTCGAGGTCTATCGCAAGATCTACCGTGCCGTGATCACGCCGCAGCGCGTGGCGGAACTGCTGGTCCTGCGGCCCGACATGCCGCGTTCGCTGGTTTCCAGCATGGACGAAGTGGTCGCGATCCTGGCGCTGGTGTCGAACCAGCAGTCGGCGGAGACCGAAAGGCAGGCTGGTAAACTTCACGCAGACCTAAAGTACGCGCGCATCGACGACATTTTCGCCGTCGGCCTGCATGCCTACCTGACCAGCTTCCTGGAGCGCATCGGCGACCTCGGCAATGGCATCAGCCGGGATTTCCTCGTGCCGCTGCTAGCTGCCTGACCGTTGCAGGAACCCCCGGCGCCACGCGCCGGGTGTGCGGTATCCCCGTCTGGGGCCGGCATGCATGTGGCGCGAGATATACCCGTGAAATACAAGATCCACCATAAGACCATCTATCGATACACCGAGCCGGTGCGCCGCAGCGTGCATGAGCTGCGTCTGGCGCCCCGCAGTGGCCCACTGCAGTCCGTGCAGTACTGGACGCTTTCCGCGCCGGGTAACTTGTCCGAAGCGCGTGACGGTTTCGGCAATATCGTCCACAACTTCACGATGGCCGGCCCGGCCCGTACGATTGCGATCGTTGCTACCGGCGAGGTCGAGGTCAGGATCGATCCAGCCCCAACGGGCCAGGCGGGCGCCGAGGCCGGGGAGGGCGGTCATGGCGCTTTCCAGGACCTGCCCGAAGCTGGTGAGTCGCGTGTGTCGCCGCTCTATTTTCTATCGGGCACGCCGCTGACACAGGCGCCTGCGGACATGCAGGCGTTCGCAGCCCCGTACCTGGCCGCTGGCCACGAGGTGCCGGCCCTGCTGGCATTGGCCGATGGCATCGCCGAGCGGGTCCAGTACCGGGCCAATACGACCGATGTCGGCACGTCCGCCGTCGAGGCTTTCCGGCTAGGCAGCGGGGTCTGCCAGGATCAGGCACAGGTTATGGTGGCGGCATGTCGCGCGCTCGGTATTCCGGCGCGCTATGTCAGTGGCTACTTCTACGATGCGGCCGCAGCCTCGCTGGCCAGTCATGCCTGGGCCGACATCTGCCTGGATGCGGACCGCGGGCTCTGGTGCAGCATCGATGTCACGCATCGCTGCATCACCGATGGGCGCCACGTCCGCCTTGCTGTGGGGCGTGACTATGCCTCGGCCGCACCAATCCGGGGCATCCTCGAAGGCGGGGCGGGGGAAACAATGGAAGTCGACATCGAGATCACGCCGCTGGCCTGAAATGGCGAAGCCAGGTTGGTTCGAAGTGCGGCGGCAGAGTAATCCTTCGGTATTCATACACCGCCGTTGCGCCTGCCGTGCGGCTAGAATGGGGCGTTGCCGTCGCGCCTCTGTCAACCCGAACCCATGACGTACTGTGTAGCCATGCGGCTGGATGCCGGTCTGGTATTCCTGTCCGATTCCCGTACCAACGCCGGTGTGGATGCCATTTCCACCGCGCGCAAAATGACCGTATTCGAGGAGCCGGGCGACCGCGTCATGGTGCTGCTGACCTCGGGCAATCTCGCGATCAGCCAGTCTGTGCGCCAATGCCTGGCCGAGGCGCGCGACGAGAAACGTTCGCTGTGGACCGCGCGCGACATGTTCGAGGCGGTCACCATCGTCGGCGAGGCGGTGCGCGCCGTGCACAAGCGCGATGCCCATGCGTTGCGCGAGGCTGGCATCGAATTCAGCGTTAACCTGATTTTCGGTGGGCAGATCCGGGGCGAGCGCATGCGCCTGTTCCATGTCTACGCTGCAGGCAACTTCATTGAGGCCACGCCCGAGAACTGCTACTTCCAGATTGGCGAGGCCAAATATGGCAAGCCGATCGTCGACCGTGTCATCACGCCGTCGGTGCCGCTGGGCGAGGCGGCCAAGTGTGCGCTGGTCTCGATGGATTCCACGCTGAAGTCGAATATCTCGGTCGGTTTGCCGCTCGACCTGCTGGTCTACGAGGCCGATTCGCTCCGCGTGACGCGCTTCGTCAGCATCGACGAGAAGAACGCATACTTCCGCATGATCCGCGACACCTGGGGCCAGCGCCTGCGCCAGGTTTTCGGCGAGATCGCCAATCCCGAATGGGATGCGAGCCAGCAGGCCGAATTCCCGCTGGCGCGCGACGAAGCCGATCGCTGGGGCCAGCCGGTACGGGCCCGCCGCGACCGAAGCTGATTCCTTTCATTCCAGGTTTTTCCGACCCATTCCATCGATCTGCCGCCATGCGCGACATCCTGCTCTTTTCCCACGCCAACGGTTTTCCGGTGCCGATCTATCGCAAGCTGTTCGGCGCGCTTGAGGACACCTTCGACATCCGCGCCGTCGAGCGTTACGGCCACAATCCGAAGTTTCCGGTCACGCGCGAGTGGCCGCATCTGGTCGACGAACTGCTTGGCGAGCTGGATCGCCCGGGGCGGAGCGGTGCCGACGCGCCCAAGGTCTGGCTGGTTGGCCATTCGCTGGGCGGTTTCCTCTCGCTGATGGCTGCGCTGCGTCGGCCGCAGCGGGTGCGGGGCGTGGTGATGCTGGATTCGCCAATCATCGCCGGCTGGAAAGCGTCGCTGGTGCGCGCGTCCCAGATGCTGGGACTCGACGAGAAGCCGGGCCCCGCCGCCGTGACCAAGAACCGGCGCACCCATTGGCCCGATACCGACGCGGTCTGGAGTCATTTCCAGTCCAAGCGCAATTTCAAGGTATGGGACCCCGAGGTTCTACGCGACTACGCCGAGCATGGTACCGAGCCCACTGGTGTGGCCAACGAACGCAAGCTGCGCTTCGATCGTGAGGTCGAATACTGGATCTACAGGACGCTGCCGACCAGCCTCGGCCGCAAGGTCGCGCGTGGCGCGCCGATCCCGGTCAGCTTCGTTGCCGGCACCCGCTCGCGCGAGGTAAGACAGGCGGGACTCGGCGCAACCCGCAAGCTTGTGGGCGACCGGCTGCGCTATATCGAAGGCGGCCACTTGTATCCAATGGAGCGGCCCCTCGAGACCGCCGGCCTGGTGCGGGACCTGATCGAGGAAATGCGCAAGTCCGGGCGCTGAAGTCTGGGAAGCCGGCGCGCGCGGCGCCGGCTTGGCTTGTGGTACGGCGTGCAGTGCGACGTATGCGCCGCAGACCGCCATTGCGTGCCGGGCCGACACCTCGATTTCACAAATTCGGCGTCGGCGGGGATCGGGCTCTCATGTATAATCCCGATTTCCCCGGCAAGCTCGGTTTATGACCAAATTCGTCTTCGTCACCGGTGGCGTCGTCTCTTCTCTCGGCAAGGGCATCGCTGCTGCTTCGCTCGCGGCTATTCTCGAGTCGCGCGGCCTCAAAGTCACCCTCCTCAAGCTCGATCCCTACATCAACGTCGATCCCGGCACGATGAGCCCCTTCCAGCATGGCGAGGTGTTCGTGACCGAAGATGGCGCGGAAACCGACCTCGACCTGGGGCACTACGAGCGGTTCGTGTCGGCCAAGATGCGGAAGTCGAACAACTTCACGACTGGCCAGATCTACGAATCGGTGATCCGCAAGGAACGCCGCGGTGAGTACCTCGGCAAGACCGTTCAGGTCATTCCCCATATCACGAACGAAATCCAGGCTTTCGTCGAGCGTGGCGCTGCCGCGTCGCACGACGGCAAGGCCGACGTGGCACTGGTGGAGATCGGCGGCACGGTGGGTGACATCGAGTCGCTGCCGTTCCTGGAAGCCGCGCGCCAGATGAGCCTGCGCCTTGGCCGCAATCACTGCGCGTTCGTGCACCTGACGCTGGTGCCGTTCATCGCCAGCGCCGGCGAGCTCAAGACCAAGCCGACCCAGCACTCGGTGCAGAAGCTCCGCGAAATCGGCATTTCGCCGACCGCGCTGCTGTGCCGCGCCGACCGCCCGATTCCGGACGACGAGCGGGCCAAGATTTCGCTGTTCGCCAACATCCCGCAGGAAGCCGTGATCTCGGTCTGGGATGCCGACAGCATCTACAAGATTCCGCAGATGCTCAACGAGCAGGGCCTCGACCGCCTGATCTGCGAGGAACTGCGTCTGGACCCGAAGCCGGCTGACCTGTCGATGTGGCAGAAGCTGGTCAAGGCACAGGAAAACCCCGAGCACGAGATCACGATCGGCATGGTTGGCAAGTACGTCGACCTGACCGAGTCGTACAAGTCACTGATCGAGGCGCTGCGCCACGCTGGCATGCATACCGCCACGCGCGTGAACATCGAGTACATCGATTCGGAAGAACTCGAGTCGGGTCACCTCGAAGTGCTGCAGCCGCTGGATGCCATCCTGGTACCGGGCGGTTTCGGCAAGCGCGGTACCGAAGGCAAGATCCGCGCGATCCAGTATGCCCGCGAGAACAAGGTGCCGTACCTGGGCATCTGCCTGGGTATGCAGCTCGCCGTGATCGAATTCGCGCGTCACGTTGCCAGCATGGGCGACGCCAATTCGACCGAATTCAACCTCGACACGGAACACCCGGTAGTCGCGCTGATCACCGAGTGGGTCGATCGCGACGGCAAGGTGGAACAGCGTTCGGCAGACTCCGATCTCGGCGGCACGATGCGCCTGGGCGCCCAGCGGGTACCCATCAAGACCGGCACCAAGGCCTCGCAGATCTATGGCGCCGAAGTCAACGAGCGTCATCGTCACCGCTACGAAGTCAACAACCACTACGTGCCGGAGCTGGAAAAGGCTGGCATGGTGATCTCGGCCCGCACGCCGACCGAGAACCTGCCGGAGATGATGGAACTGCCGGAATCGATGCACCCGTGGTTCGTCGGCGTTCAGTTCCACCCGGAATTCACCTCGACGCCGCGTGATGGCCACCCGCTGTTCAAGGCCTACGTGGAAGCCGCGCTCGCCGCGCAACGCCAAGGCGCCTGAGGCGCTGGTGGGGAAGGAAACTGCCATGAAACTGTGTGGATTCGACGTCGGCCTCGACAAGCCGTTTTTCCTGATCGCTGGTCCGTGCGTGATCGAGTCCGAGCAGATGGCGCTCGATACGGCCGGCGAGCTGAAGGCGATCACGGGTGAACTGGGCATTCCGTTCATCTACAAGTCGTCGTTCGACAAGGCCAACCGGTCGTCGGGCAAGTCGTTCCGCGGGCTCGGAATGGAAAAGGGTCTCGAGATCCTGGCCACGGTAAAGCGTCAGATCGGCGTACCGGTGCTCACCGACATCCACGAGATCGACGAGATTAAGCCCGTCGCGGCCGTGGTGGATGTGCTGCAGACGCCGGCCTTCCTGTGCCGCCAGACTGATTTCATCCGTGCCTGCGCCCAGAGCGGCAAGCCGGTGAACATCAAGAAGGGCCAGTTCCTGGCACCGCACGACATGAAAAACGTGATCGACAAGGCGCGTGACGCCGCCCGTGAGGCGGGTCTGCCCGATGACGTGTTCATGGCCTGCGAGCGTGGCGTTTCCTTCGGCTACAACAATCTTGTCTCCGACATGCGCTCCCTGGCGATCATGCGCGAGACGGGCGCCCCCGTGGTGTTCGATGCCACCCATTCGGTGCAGTTGCCGGGTGGCCAGGGCACCAGTTCGGGCGGCCAGCGCGAATTCGTGCCGGTGCTCTCGCGTGCCGCGGTGGCTACGGGCGTGGCGGGTCTGTTCATGGAGACCCACCCCGATCCGAGCAAGGCGATGTCGGACGGCCCCAACGCCGTGCCGCTGTCGCGCATGAAGGAACTGCTGACCGTGCTGCGCGATCTCGACGGCATGGTCAAGCGTGCCGGCTTCCTGGAAGACAACTTCGGCTGGCCGGCCTGCGCCTGAGTCTGCCTTGGCAACTGCCGCCCGCGCCTGACGCGGGCGGTGCCGTTTCTGGTGCCTCTGCCGGACGTCCGGCATCAATGCCGACGAAACGGTATCGAAAGACAATACAAAAGATTCGGAGATAGCGCATGGCCGCCGGTTATATCATCGCGTACGTCGATGTGACAGATCCCCAGCAGTACGAGCAGTACAAGGTGCTTTCCACGAAAGCCATGCAGGCGCACGGCGCGGAAGTGCTGGTGCGTGGCGGCCAGACCGAACGGCTCGAGGGGGATTGGGGCCCCACGCGGGTCGTGGTCCTGAAGTTCCAGAGCTACGAAGCCGCCCGCGCGTTCCACGCCAGCGAGGAATACCTGGCGGCGCGCAAGTCCCGCGAGCATGCGGCGAAGATGAACATGATCGTCGTGGAAGGCATCTGACATATTCGTCGGGCATCCTGCGCGGTAAGAAGATTCACCAGATTCAACAGTCCAGAGAGGAAATATGAGTGCAATCGTAGATATCATCGGTCGCGAGGTTCTCGACTCGCGCGGCAATCCCACCGTCGAGTGCGACGTGCTGCTGGAGTCGGGCGTGATGGGCCGTGCTGCCGTACCGTCGGGTGCATCGACCGGTTCGCGCGAAGCCATCGAACTGCGTGATGGCGACAAGTCGCGCTACCTGGGCAAGGGCGTGCTGAAGGCTGTCGAGCACATCAACACCGAGATCTCCGAAGCGATCATGGGCCTGGATGCCTCCGAGCAGGCTTTCCTGGACCGCACGCTGATCGAACTGGACGGCACCGAGAACAAGGGCCGCCTGGGCGCCAACGCCATGCTGGCTGTGTCGATGGCCGTGGCCAAGGCAGCCGCCGAGGAAGCCGGCCTGCCGCTGTACCGCTACTTCGGCGGTTCGGGCGCGATGCAGATGCCGGTGCCGATGATGAACATCGTCAACGGTGGCGCGCACGCCAACAACAGCCTGGACATCCAGGAATTCATGATCATGCCCGTGTCGCAGACCAGCTTCCGTGAAGCTCTGCGTTGCGGCGCCGAAGTGTTCCACGCGCTGAAGAAGATCCTGTCCGACAAGGGCATGTCCACCGCCGTGGGCGACGAGGGCGGCTTCGCCCCGAACTTCTCGTCGAACGAGGAGTGCCTGAACACGGTTGTGCAGGCCATCGAAAAGGCTGGCTACAAGGCTGGCGAGGACGTGCTGCTGGCGCTGGACTGCGCCGCCAGCGAGTTCTACCACGAAGCCGAAGGCGTGTACTCGCTGGAAGGCGAAGGCCTGAAGCTGACGTCGACCCAGTTCGCCGACTACCTGGCCAACCTGTGCGACAAGTTCCCGATCGTGTCGATCGAGGACGGCATGGCCGAAGGCGACTGGGAAGGCTGGAAGACGCTGACCGACAAGCTGGGCAAGCGCGTCCAACTGGTGGGTGACGACCTGTTCGTGACCAACACGAAGATCCTGAAGGAAGGCATCGAGAAGGGCATCGGCAACTCGATTCTCATCAAGATCAACCAGATCGGCACGCTGACCGAGACGTTCGCTGCTATCGAGATGGCCAAGCGCGCCGGTTACACCGCCGTGATCTCGCACCGTTCGGGTGAGACCGAAGACAGCACGATCGCCGATATCGCCGTCGGCACGAACGCCGGCCAGATCAAGACCGGTTCGCTGTCGCGCTCGGACCGCATCTCGAAGTACAACCAGCTGCTGCGTATCGAGGAAGACCTGGGCGACATCGCCACGTACCCGGGCAAGAGCACGTTCTACAACCTGCGCTGATATCGCCGGTTAGTGTTCTGAGTTCCAGAAAAAGCGCCGCCCCGGAGCACCGGGGCGGCGCTTTTTTTGTTGTCAACTGGATGCCTGTTGCGCCGTTGTTTCGCTTTGTATCGTCTTTTGTTTTGCAATCTTTGGCGGCTTGGTGGATCATTGGTCCCGGCGGAAATCGCCAAATCATCCTTTTCCTAGCGCCTTCTTCGCCCCGATGCGCCTGATTTCCCTGCTGTTGTTCGTGCTGCTGCTCGCAATCCAGTACCCGCTATGGCTGGGCAAGGGCGGCTGGCTACGCGTGTGGGATCTGAATCGTCAGGTCAACGAGCAGACCGTGCACAACCAGGCGCTCAAGCTGCGCAATGCCAAGCTGGAAGGGGAAGTGAAGGATTTGCAGGATGGCACGGGTGCCATCGAGGAGCGTGCCCGCTATGAGCTGGGCATGGTCAAGGACGGGGAAGTCTTCGTCCAGTTCGTGGCGCCGGCTCCGAAAGTCAGCGCCACGCCGCCGCTGCCGCCGCCACCCAATTCCGTCGCGGGACGCGGCGGACATTAACCGGCTTTTCCGGACTATTCTGATGTCGATGCGCGACCTTGACCGCTAGGTCAGTCGCGTTTGCGCATTCCTGCGGCGCGGTTTCGATTTCTTCTGAATCACCACCAGTACGGGGAGCCGTACGGGTAACCGCCCCAGCCCCAGCCAGGCGAGCTAATTCCCACGCCGCCACCCCAGTGGCCACCGCCCCATCCGCCGTAGTACAGATTCCAGTTTGTGCTCGGGTAGGCGTAAGCTGCCCGCGCCCAGGCTTCGGCCTGCTGCTGGCTGGCGATCACATGCTCCTGCTCGCGCAGCACTTGCTGGTTCAGCTCTGTGAGCTGCTGCTTTTCTTCGTCAGTCAGTGGGGCGGGGGGAGTCGAACCGGGCTCCAGGCGCGCGGTGGCAGGGCTGCCATACATATCGCGTGGAACGGGCGCTGCGCAGCCGGTGATCATCGCCGCCATGGCAATGACCAGCCAGGGCAGTGCGCGGGAACGATACGTCTTGGTCATGTCGGCCTCCGTCCGGCAGCTGGGGTTCGGGAGTGTCATTGGACCCGCGAGCGCGGGTATGTGGTTCCGCGCATATCCGGAACCTTTGACATACCCGTGGTCTTTTCCCCTTCTCCCTGATGGGGCAGGGGAGTGGACTGATGCTCAGTGCTGCTGCTGCGCGCCTTCGCCTGCGCCCGTTGCCACGGGTAGCGTGAAGAGCTGCGCGGCATCCACCGGGTCGAACACGTAGCGCTGGCCGCAGAAGTCGCAATGGATTTCCACGTCGCCGCGTTCGGCAATGATGCTTTCGATTTCGGCCTGGCCCAGCGACTGCAACATGCCGGCGACCTTGGCGCGCGAGCACGAGCACTGGAAATGCGGCGTCATTGGCTCGAAGACCCGCAGGCCAGCATTCTGCAGTTCTTCCCAGAACAGGCGGCGCAGCAGGGTCTCAGGCGACTCGGCCAGCAGTTCGTCCTGCTTGAGCGTGGCGCCCAACTGGCACGCGCGATCCCAGGTATCCAGGTCCTGCGCCTGCACATCACCGGAGAGCGGCGAACCGGTTTCGCCAACCTGCGCTTCCATCGTGCCGCCGTAGGACGGCAGCTTCTGCAGCAACATGCCCGCGGCGACCTGCTCATTCGAGGCAAGCCACAGGCGGGTGTCGAGCTGCTCGGACGCCTGCATGTAGTGTTCGAGCACTGCGGCCATCGAGTCGAGCGGGCCGTTCTCGTCGGAAAGCGGCACGATGCCCTGGTAGGGTTGCTGGCCCGGCAGCTTGTCTTGCGGGTCTAGCGTGATGGCAAAGCGACCATGACCATGCGCGTTGACGAGCGTCGTCAGCGTGGCATCGTCGGTAATCGTGGCGTCCTCGGCAATCTTGGCCGTGGCGCGCATCGACAGGTCGGACAGGCACTCCACCACGAGCATCCGCACCGGGCCGTCGCCGTGCAGTTGCATCACCAGCGCACCGTTGAACTTGAGGTTGGCCGATAGCAGCGCCGCGGCCGCCATCATCTCGCCCAGCAGGCGCCGCACCGGTGCCGGGTAGGCATGGCGGTTCAGCACTTCTTGCCAGGTGGCCTCCATGCGGACCAGCTCGCCGCGCACGGGGGCAGCGTCGAACAGGAATTTCTGGAGTGTGTCGGGATTCGATGTAGCGGTCACGGTTCTATCAGTCTTTCGCGTAAAGCAATGTCAATCCGGCGTATCGGTATCAGCCGATACGCTTCAAATCGGTCTTGTAAGTGGCTTGCCGCTTCGCATACGTCTCCGCATTGCGATAGAGGTTGGCCACGTCGGCATCGGTCAGTTCGCGCACCACCTTGGCGGGCGCGCCCAGGATCAGCGAGCGGTCAGGAAACACCTTGTTCTCGGTCACGACGGCACCGGCGCCGACCAGGCACTCCTTGCCGATTACGGCGCCATTCAGCACCACGGCCTGGATACCGATCAGCGAGCCTTCGCCGACCGTGCAGCCGTGCAGCATGGCCTGGTGGCCGATCGAGACCTTGTCGCCCAGCGTCAGGGGACGGCCCGGGTCGGTGTGCAGCACGGAGCCTTCCTGGATGTTCGTATCCTCGCCCACCACGATCGGTTCGTTGTCGCCACGGATCACGACGCCAGGCCAGGCGCTCGCGCGTGCCTTTAGCGTCACGTTGCCGATAATGGTGGCTTCCGCGGCCACGTAGGCATCGTCGTGAATGGTCGGGGCGATCTCGCCGAGCTGGTAAAGCGCCATGGGGTCTCCTGCCTGAAGCAATGTAGGTAATTGGGGGTGGCCGTCGCGATTAAAAGAGCCGGTTCCCGTGGGCCGGCGTGGCACCGGCGAGGCTCTACAATGACAGCTTCCCGGATTTTACGCCTATGCCAGACATCGCACCCGCCGAAATCGCCGATTCGCCACTTGCCACGCGCCGCCGGGCGCTGGCGGTGCTGTGTATCACCGACGCCAGGGCCAAGGCGGCCGCTGCGCGCGCGCTCTATACCGATCTGCAGGCGCACGGGGGCACCGTAACGGATGTGGATGAAATTTTGGTGGCCGAAGGCTCGGCGGCGATCCCGGGCCGCCCGGAGCGGCCCGAACTGGTGCCCCCGCAGCAGGTGGACCGCAGGCGCTCGCTACACACCCTGGCCGGCCGCGCGGTGATGATCCATGCGCTGTGCCATATCGAATTCAATGCGATCAATCTGGCGCTCGATGCGGTCTGGCGCTTTGCGGGGATGCCGGAGGCGTACTACCGCGACTGGCTTCGCGTGGCAGACGAGGAGGCACTCCATTTCACGCTACTGGCCGACCATCTCGCCACGCTCGGGGCGACCTATGGTGACTATCCGGCACATAACTCGCTCTGGGAGATGACCGATCGCACCTCGGGCGACGTGCTGGCGCGCATGGCGCTGGTGCCGCGCACGTTGGAGGCGCGTGGGCTCGACGCCTCGCCGCCAGTGCGTGCCAAGCTGGCCGAGGTGGGCGATACCGCGGCCGCGGAGATCATCGACATCATCCTGCGCGACGAAGTCGGGCACGTGGCCATTGGCAATCACTGGTACCGCTGGCTCTGCGCCCAGCGAGGGCTGGACCCGATCGCCACGTACGCGCGGCTTGCCGAACAGTACCGCGCGCCAAAGCTGCGCGGCCCGTTCAATCTCGAGGCTCGCCGTGCGGCCGGTTTCGACGAGGACGAACTGGCCTGGCTCGAGGCCTCCGCGGGCTAGCCGGCTGGCTTTTCGGCGCGCTCCTGTTCCTGCAGCCGCAACACGCGGCGTTGGATCTTGCCGGTAGTGGTCATCGGCAACTGGTCGATGAATTCGATCGCTTTCGGGTACTCGTACGGCGCAAGCTGGCCTCGCACATGCTGCTGGAGTTCGGCGATCAGCGCCGCATCGTTATCGAAGGAACGCGTCACCGACGGCGTCAGCACGATGAACGCCTTGACGATCGAGCCGCGCTCGGGGTCCGGCGACGGCACCACGGCGCAGTTCGACACCGCCGGATGCTTGAGCAGGCAGTTCTCGATCTCGCTCGGCCCGATGCGGTAGCCGGATGACTTGAACACGTCGTCCGCGCGGCCCTGGTACCAGAGGTAGCCATCCGCGTCGATTCGCGCGAGGTCACCGGTGCGACACCAGCGCAGGCCGTCATATTCCGAATACTTGGCCGCGGTGGCCGCTTCGTTCTTCCAGTAGCCCAGGAAGAACACCGGATCGGGATGGCCGTGGATATCGGTCGCGCAGACTGCGACTTCGCCATCCTCGCCCGGCGGGCAGGGGCGGCCGTCCTCGTCGATCACGGCCACGCGATGGCCGGGGTAGGGGCGTCCCATCGACCCAGGTCGCGCAGGCCAGCCAAGGCGGCTTTCGTCGTACTGCGCGGTGCAGTTGCCGACGATGTAGTTGATTTCGGTCTGGCCGAACATCTCGTTGACGATCACGCCCAGCGCATCGCGGCACCAGGTGAAAACCGTTTCGCCGACGGCCTCGCCGGCGCTCATGATGGCCCGCAGCTTGAGCTGGTAGTGGTCCGACGGGGTCGGGCAGGCCTTCATCATCTGCTTGAGCGCGGTCGGGAACAGGAACGTGTTGGTGACACCGTAGCGCTCGAGCAGTTCAAACGCGCGCTCCGCAGAAAATCGCCCCTGATATCCGACGATCGGACGGCCGAAGTAGAGCGCCGGCATCAGCGCATCCCACAAGCCACCTGTCCAGGCCCAGTCCGCCGGGCTCCAGAACACGTCGTCGTCCTGCGGATACCAGTTCTGCGAACACACGAAGCCGGTCAAATTGCCGATCAGTGCGCGATGCGGGATGACCGCGCCTTTCGGGGGGCCGGTGGTGCCGCTGGTGTAGATCAGCACCGCGGCTTCCTCGGCCTTGGTCTGCTCGGCGGTGAACTCGGGGATCTGCGCGGCCAGCAGCGTGTCCCAGTCCAGATCGCCGCGCCCGGTTGCGTCACCCACGCCGATGACTGTCCGCAGCGTCGGGCAGTCGGGGCGGGCGGCGAGCATGTTGTCGATCGAGGTCTCGTCGGCGATGGCCACGCGGGTCTCGCTGTGGTCGATCCGATAGGACAGGGCCTCTGGGCCGAACAGCATCGACAGCGGCATGGCTACCGCGCCGAGCTGGTAGACGGCCATGCCGGCGATCACGGTCTCGATGCGCTGGGGCATGACGATGGCCACGCGGTCGCCACGCTGCACGCCGAGTTCGCGCAGGGCGCGCGAAAGACGGTTCGCCTCGGCCTGGATATGCGCATAGGTATGCGAGGCGCGTCGGCCGTCCTCGTGCTCCGTGTAGACCGCGATGCGGTGCATCGTGGCCGGATCGCGTGCCCAGCGGCCGCAGCAGACTTCGGCCAGGTTGAATATCTCGGGCACGTCCCAGTGAAAGGAATCGTGCAGTGCGCGATAGTCGTCGCGCCGCGTGGCCGGCAAGGCGGTCATCCGGTTGTCTCCAGGTTGTCGGTCGCGCCCGGATCTCGCGAAATGGCTATAATCCGGCAAGCGAACGACCGTTCTATTTTTATCCGGGCTGCCGCGTGGGTTTGAGCCGCGCGTGCCAGAAGACCCGGACACGGAGACAGAAACAATGACCATCACGGAAACCTCGCGTTCCGAATTTATCACGCTGCGGGGGCTCCGCACGCACGTGCGCCAATGGGGAGAGCCTGGCGCGCCCAAGCTGTTCATGCTGCATGGCTGGATGGACGTGGCCGCTTCGTTCCAGTTCCTGGTAGATGCGTTCCAGCGCGACTGGCACGTGATCGCCATGGACTGGCGCGGCTTCGGCGAGACGGATCATCCCTCGCGCTATCCGGGTACCGCGTCGTACTGGTTTCCTGATTACGTCGCCGATCTCGAGGGACTGATCGACCACTACCAGCCCGACGGACAGGTGGATCTGGTGGGACACAGCATGGGTGCCAATGTAGTGTGCATCTACGCTGGCGTGCGTCCGGAGCGTGTGCGGCGCGTCGTGGACCTGGAGGGGTTCGGGATGACGCGCACACGCCCCGAGCAGGCGCCGGGCCGCATGGCGCGTTGGCTCGACGAGCTACGCAATCCGCCCGAGTTGAAGACCTACGAGAGCGAGGCAGCGGTCGCGGCGCGTCTGCAGAAGACCAATCCGCGCTTGCCCGATGACCGGGCCGCATTCCTCGCCGCGCACTGGTCGCGTCGCAATGCCGATGGCAGGTGGGAAATTCTTGGCGATGCCGCTCACAAGATGACCAACCCGATGCTGTATCGCATCGACGAAATCATGGCGATCTGGGCCAAGGTCACGGCGCCGGTGCTGCACGTGGAGGCACGCGATTCCGCCACGCTCAAGCACATCGCGCACAAGCAGACCATCGAGGAGTTCAGGGAACGCTTCCGGGTGTTCTCCGACTTCCGCGAAGCCATCGTCGACGATGCGGGGCACATGCTGCATCACGACCAGCCGGCGGTGGTGGCCAGACTGATCGAGGATTTTCTGATCTGAGGCCGGTTGCCTCCCTCTTCCACGAGCGGAAGGGGGGCAGAGGCGTCACCCGTGCGTCACCCGTGCGTGAGCCTTTCCTTGAGCGCCGCGTTGTTGCTCGTATGCACGTGCACCAGCGACTTCTCGGGGAATGCGTAGTGATAGGCCTTGCGCAGCGCCAGCGCGGCCTCGTGGAAGCCCGACAGGATCAGTTTCTGCTTGTTCGGATAGAACGCGATGTCGCCGGCCGCGAAGATGCCCCGGCGGGAGCTTTCATACGTCGTGGTATCGACCGCGATACGGCCCGCGCGCATATCCATGTCCCACTGTGCGATCGGGCCCGGCTCGGACACCAGACCATACAGGGCGACAAGGTCGTCGGCGGGAATCGTCTGCTCGCCGTCGCGCGACTTGACCACCGCGCCGGTCAGCGCGCCATCCCCATTGGTCTGGAGCCCGCCAAGCATGCCGACCACGAAATCCATCTCGCCAGCGGCTACCGCGTCACGCATCGCCTTGACCGTGTGGTCGGCCGCGCGGAATCCTTCGCGCCGGTGCAGTAGCGTCACGCGCGCCGCAGTCTTGCGCAATGCCATCGCCCAATCCAGAGCCGAATCGCCGCCGCCGGCCACGATCACACGCTTGCCGGCGAAGCGCGATAGATCGCGCACGGCGTAGTGGAGGTGACGGTCTTCCAGCGCTGCCGCTTCTGGCAGCGACACACGTTGCGGTGCGAAGGCGCCGGCACCAGCGCAGATCAGCACCGCGGCCACGTCGAAGCGCTTGCCTGCGTCGGTGGTCACCAGCAGGCGCGGATGGCCGTTTGTGCAGGTGGTGTCGCTGACCGATTCGGCACGCTGGCTGAAGTGCATCGGAAACGCAAAAGGCGCGCATTGCTCCAGCAGGCGGTCGACCAAGTCCTGGGCGAGGCAGCCCGGGACGGCCGGAATATCGTAGATTGGCTTCTCGGGGTACAGCTCCGTGCACTGGCCGCCGGCGCGGTCGAGCACATCCACGATCTCGCATTTCAGTCCCAGCACACCGGCCTGAAACGCCGCGAACAGCCCCACCGGGCCTGCGCCGACGATCAGCACATCGGTCTGGGTGGTTTCTGGCGCGGAGGTGGGTGTCGTGGACATGGCGGACGAGGAAGGTATCGGTTTCGTAACGGTTCCATCATACCTTGCGGTCGTCGGCAATCCGGGCACGCCACCTTTGCTGGCAGGGCTAAAAAGCCCTGCCGGGAGTAGAATGGTTGCCATGCAAAATGCTCACGCCATCAACGCCGATCTGCATTGTCATTCCACCGTGTCCGACGGGCTGTTGTCGCCGTCCGACGTGGCGGCCCGGGCGCACGCCGGTGGCGTCGCGTTCTGGTCGCTGACGGACCATGACGAGGTAGGCGGACAGATCGAGGCGCGCCGCGCCGCCGAAGCACTTGGCATGCGATATGTGCCGGGCGTGGAAATATCGGTGACGTGGGCCGGGCAGACCGTCCACATCGTCGGCCTGCAGATCGACCCCTTTCATCCCGAACTGATCGATGGCCTGGCGAAAACGCGCGATGGCCGCGCGCGCCGGGCGCAGGATATTGGTGACGCGCTGGCGAAAGTCGGCATTTCCGGCGCCTACGATGGCGCGCTGCGCTACGTCGGCAATCCCGACCTGATTTCCCGTACGCACTTCGCGCGCTGGCTGGTCGACGAAGGACGTTGTGCGACGATTGGCGATGTCTTCGCCGAATATCTCTCCGAAGGGCGTCCCGGCTTCGTGCCGCATCGCTGGGCCACGCTGGCCGAGGCCGTGGGCTGGATTCGGACCGCTGGCGGTATTCCAGTGATGGCGCATCCGGGGCGCTACAACTACACCGATACGCAGCATGATGCGCTGTTCGACGAGTTCACGCAGCTTGGCGGCCGTGCCGTCGAGGTGGTGACTGGCAGCCACACGCCCGATCAGTTCCGCCGCTATGCCAACGTGGCACGCCACTATGGCTTGCTGGCGTCGCGCGGTTCCGATTTCCACGGACCTGGCGAGGGCCGTGTGGAACTCGGCGCGTTGCCCCCGCTGCCGGCCGATGTCACGCCGGTCTGGTACGACTGGTAAGCGCCCTCATAGCCAGCCCACATGTCCCAATACTTCGAGATTCATCCCGACAATCCGCAGGCGCGACTGGTCAAGCAGGCCGCGCAGATCGTGCGCCAGGGCGGCCTGATCGCGCTCCCGACTGACTCGAGTTACGCGCTGGCTTGCCAGATCGACGATAAGGCCGCCGTGGAGCAGTTGCGCCGTCTGCGCGAGATCGACGAGAAGCATCACCTGACGCTGATGTGCAGCGATTTGTCCGAACTTGGCAATTTCGCCCGGGTGGACAACCGCCAGTACCGCTGGATCAAGGGCGCGACGCCCGGACCGTATGTGTTCATCCTGGAGGCGACGAAGGAAGTGCCGCGCAGGCTGTCGCACCCGGCGCGCAAGACCATCGGCGTGCGCGTGCCCGAGCATCCGATTCCATTGGCGCTGGTGGCCGAATTGGGTCAGCCGCTGATTTCCGCCACGCTGCAGTTGCCGGGCGACGACGCGCCGATGAACGACCCGGCAGAGATCCGGGCGCGTCTGGAAAAGCGCCTCGACCTGGTGATCGACGGTGGTCCGGCGCCGGCTCAGCCGACCACGGTCATCGATCTGACCAGCGGCGAGCCAGTTCTGGTGCGGGCGGGCAGGGGCGATGTGGAGCGCTTCGGCCTGAATGCGTCGGACTTCGCCACGACCTGACACACATTCGATGCCTCCGTGGGCAGGTTGCCCGATAGAATAGTCCGCATGGATTCCTCCCTGATTCAGACCTTCGCGGTCTACGCCCTGCCTGTTCTGTTCGCCATCACGCTGCACGAGGCCGCGCATGGCTATGTGGCCAAGCATTTTGGCGACAACACCGCCTACCTGCTTGGCCGGGTAAGCCTGAACCCGGTACGGCACATTGATCCGATCGGCACGGTGGCGGTGCCCCTGCTCCTGTACTTCCTGACTGCCGGCCAGTTCGTCTTCGGCTTCGCCAAGCCTGTGCCGGTGGCGTTCGATCGCCTGCGCAATCCGCGCTGGCATGGCATGTGGGTGGCGCTGGCCGGCCCGGCCAGCAATATCGTCCAGGCGTTCGCGTGGGCGCTGGTGGCCATTGGTCTGGCGCTGGCACATATCCAGGAGCCGTTCTGGAGCGAAATGGCCCGTGCTGGCGTACTGGTCAATACGGTGGTGGCGGCGTTCAACCTGTTCCCGATTCCACCGCTCGATGGTGGCCGGGTACTGACGGCGCTGCTGCCGCAGCGGCTTGCCGGCGTCATGGCGCGCATCGAGCCCTATGGCATTTTTGTCGTTCTCGCGCTGGTGGCGGCGGGTGTGATCACCAAGATCTGGATGCGTCCGGTCATGAACGGGCTGCTATCGATCGTCGAGTTGATGCTGCGTCCGGTCATGTGGCTGCTCCAGTGACGCCAGTCTCCGTCTTTCCCAATCCTTGCCTGTCCCGCGCATGACCCTGACACACCCGCCGCTCGCGGCGCCATCGCCCTGGCTGACCCGCTGGGCGCATCTGATTCGACCTGGCGGCCGCGTGCTCGACCTGGCCTGCGGCAGCGGACGCCATTCGGCATGGCTGGCGGCGCAGGGGTTTGCCGTGCTGGCGGTGGATCGCGATGCCGAGGCCATCGCGGCGCTGCCGTCGGGCATCGAGCGCCGCACGGTGGACCTGGAGCAGGGCGCCTGGCCGCTGGCCGATGCCGGCCGGTTCGACGCTGTGGTGGTCACGAACTACCTGCACCGCCCGCTGTGGCCGCACCTGATCGAGGCGCTGGCGCCCGGTGGCGTGCTGATTTATGAGACGTTTGCGGCCGGCAACGAGACGGTGGGCAAGCCTTCCCGCCCCGATTTTTTGCTGCGTCCGGGCGAATTGCTTGAGGTGGCGCATGACGCGCTGCGCGTAGTCGGTTACGAAGATGGCACGCTCGATGTGCCCCGTACGGCGTTCGTGCAGCGCATATGTGCGGTGCGCGAAGCGCCGGGTGGCGTGGATGGCACTGCGCCGCCGCGTTACCGATTGCCCACCTGAAGCGTGGGCGCAGGTGTCAGCGCGGCGGCGCCTTCACACGTTACGCCCGCTAACGTTTTCCCTCATTCCGTGGGTGTCCGGAGGGCCTGACGGTTCCGGTACAATCGCGGATGTTCGAATTTCCGAATTCCTGAGCTATGACACAGATTACCGGCAGCATCGTGGCCATCGTCACCCCGATGCACGAGGATGGCAGCCTGGACTTTCCCGCGCTGCGCGCCCTCATCGACTGGCACGCGGCGGAAGGCACCGATGGCATCGTGATCGTGGGTACCACGGGCGAATCGCCGACCGTCAACGTCGACGAGCATTGCGAACTGATTCGCGTGGCCGTCGAGCAATCCGCGGGCCGTGTACCGATCATCGCGGGCACGGGCGGCAACTCCACCAGCGAGGCGATTGAGCTGACCGCCTTCGCCAAGAAGGTGGGCGCCAACGCATCGCTGCAGGTCGTGCCCTACTACAACAAGCCGACGCAAGAAGGCATGTACCGCCATTTCCGCACGATCGCGGAAGCGGTGGATCTGCCGGTGGTGCTCTACAACGTGCCCGGCCGTACCGTGGCGGACATGAACAACGATACGATCCTGCGCCTGGCGCAGGTACCCGGTATCGTCGGCGTAAAGGAAGCGACTGGTAATATCGACCGTGCCGCGCAACTGATCAATGGCGCGCCGGAAGGCTTCGCCATCTACAGTGGCGACGATCCCACGGCCGTGGCGCTGATCCTGCTGGGCGGCCATGGAAATATCTCGGTGACCGCTAACGTGGCACCGCGCAAGATGCATGAGATGTGTGTTGCCGCGCTCAAGGGCGATGTGGTGACGGCGCGTCGTCTGCATATGGAGCTGATTGACCTCAATCGCGCAATGTTCGTGGAGGCCAATCCGATCCCCGTGAAGTGGGCGCTCCAGCAAATGGGCAAGATGGAAGGCGGTATCCGCCTGCCGCTGACCCCGCTGGCCGAAGGTCAGCATGAAACCGTGCGCCGCGCGCTCGCCGCCGCCGGCCTGCTTGGCTAAGACTTACCGGCCCACATGCGGCGATGTGCCGACTCTTGAAACCAGGATTACGTGTCAATGAAACAGAAGCTTAACCGTCGCGGCGCGACGCAAGTCCGCCGTGTCGCTGTGGTTGCGCCGGTGCTGGCGCTGTCGCTGATTGCAGGCTGCAGCAGCATCAACGAGGCCATGCAGCCCGACAAGATCGACTACAAGTCCCAGGGCAAGAAGACTGCATCGCTGGATATTCCGCCGGACCTGACCAAGCTCGAGGGCGATCGCCGCTACACGGTGCCTGATGCCGCCGGTACGTCGACGCTGTCGAACTACAGCCAGGCCAACAAGACCCGCGAAGCCTCGCCGACCGACAACGTGCTGCCGAGCACGGACGGCATCCGCATGGAGCGCGATGGCAACCAGCGTTGGCTCGTGATCAACAACGGAATGCCCCCTGACAAGCTCTGGGAGTCGCTGCGTGGCTTCTGGCAGGAGAACGGCTTCCTGCTGACGCAGGACTCTCCTGAGACCGGCATCATGGAAACGGACTGGGCCGAGAATCGCGCCAAGATCCCGCAGGACATCATCCGCAACACGATCGGCAAGGTGTTCGATGGCCTGTATTCGACGTCGGAGCGCGACAAGTTCCGCACGCGCGTCGAGCGTTCGCAGAACGGCCAACTCGAGGTGTTCATCAGCCACCGTGGCGCGCAGGAACAACTGACCGGCGTGGACAAGTCGCAGACGGTCTGGACGCCGCGTCCGGCTGATCCGGAGTTGGAGGCCGAATTCCTCTCGCGTCTGGCGCAACGCCTGGGCGTGCAGAAGGAGCAGGCCGACAAGATGGCCAAGAACCCGACGCCGGCCGGTATCGGTACGGCCCAGCCGTCGGCTGCTGCTGCGGGCGTTGGTGCCGCTGCCGCTACCGGCGCGGCCACGGCAGCCGCGACATCCAGCAGCAAGTCGTTCCTGTCGCAGGTGAATGGCTCGCCCGCGCTGCAGTTGCCGGAGCCGTTCGATCGCGCCTGGCGCTCGGTCGGTCTGTCGCTGGATCGCGTGAACTTCACGGTGGAAGATCGTGATCGCGCTCAGGGCCTGTACTACGTGCGCTATGTCGATCCGAAGACCACGGTCGATGATCGCGGCTTCTTTGGCAAGCTCTTCACCAAGCCCAATGATGGCAAGACCGCGAAGAAGTATCGCGTGGCGCTGAAGGGCAACGGTACCGGCACCACCGTGACCGTCCTGAACGATGCTGGCCAGCCTGAGAACTCCGAGATCGGCAAGAAAATCCTGACTCTGCTTGACGAACAGCTTCACTGATGATCGTCCCAGGCAGTCAAGTGGCACCGACGGCGCGAGCCGTCGAGTGCCAACCCGTGCGAGCGCATCCATGATGCGCTTTGCTTTTTTGGGCAGCGGCAGCGAGGGCAACTCGCTGCTGATCGAGGCGAGCGATGGTGCGAGCGTGACGCGCGTCCTGCTGGATTGCGGTTTCGGCATCAAGGAGACCGCTCGCCGGCTGGAGCGGCTCGGCGTCGCGCCGGAGCAACTCGACGCGGTGCTGGTCACGCACGAGCATGGCGACCATGTCGGCTCGGCCTATGCGTTTGCGGCGCGCTACAAGCTACCGGTCCACACGAGCCACGGCACGTGGCTGGCGACGTCACATATGCGAGGCGCGGATGTGGCGGATGTGCGCGTGTGCTGCGCCGATCATTCATTCTCGGTCGGTGGCTTGCAGATCCATCCCTATACGGTGCCGCATGATGCGCGTGAGCCATTGCAGTTCGTGCTGACTGATGGCGATGCACGGCTCGGTGTACTGACCGATGCAGGGATGGAGACGCCGTATGTGACCGCGCGGCTGGCGGGTGTGCATTCACTGGTGCTCGAATGCAATCACGATCGGGAGATGCTGCGTAACTCGGTCTATCCGTATTCGCTCAAACGGCGCATCGGAGGTGATTTTGGGCATCTGGCAAATGACATTGCCGCGAGTATTCTGTCTCAGGTCATGCATGGGCAGATGTCGCGCGTGGTTGCAGCGCATCTGAGCAAGCAGAACAATACGTGCGAACTGGCGGCAGGCGCACTGGCCTCGGTGCTTGGCACATCGCCGGGGGATATCCTGATCGCGGATCAGGAAGAGGGATTGGGCTGGCAGGCGGTGCGCCCATAATCTCGGCATTCATCTTCCCCGCGAATGAGGGGTGAGAAAAATCCGAGAAATAAAAAAAGCCGACCCGAAGGTCGGCTTTTTTATCGGACGAATCCGATTACTGCTTGGCAGCCGGAGCCGAAGCGTCAGCAGCCGGAGCCGAAGCGTCAGCCGGAGCAGCAGCCGGAGCCGAAGCGTCAGCAGCCGGAGCAGCAGCCGGAGCCGAAGCTTCAGCCGGAGCAGCAGCAGCCGGAGCAGCCGTGTCAGCGGCGGGAGCAGCAGCTTCTTCTTTCTTACCGCAAGCGGCCAGAGCAACAGCAGCCAGCAGGGATGCGATCAGGAGAGACTTCTTCATTGTTCGTCCTTTAACTTTTAATAACGAAAACAGGCGATGAATAATTACCGGTAATTATCGCTCTTGAACTGCGAATTTGTGGCTCTCCCGGGTGCCGACAGTGCAGTGGTCCACAGTACTAGCCAGCGGGCGATTATATCCGCGTTTCCCCTGCTTGTGTACAGTCAAGATTTGCAGGTTTGATTTGTTACGCATTATTACACGCGTTTCGGTGCAATCTGGAGCCATCCTTCCATCGCCCAGTCGTGGAAGGTATCCATCAAGTCGGGCAGCGCAACACATGCCTCGACCTCGCTCGCGGTGAGCTGACGGCGGTCAGCCAGACGTCGCAGCCACTTGGCCAGCGATGCTGGCGGCTCGTAGGCTTCGCCGTTCAGGAAGAAGTGCGTGCGGTCATAGAGCGCAACGGAAGCGGGCGCCAAAACAACACCATGCGTGCGCGCCAGCTTCGTGAACTGACGCAGCGGAATTTCCTCGATTTCGTCGAATTGCACGGACGGTTTCGGCTCGGACAAATGCGTACCAAGGAATTCCGACACCATGCCGGCGTTCCATTTGAGTGACTGAAGGCGTTCCGCCACCGCCCGTGCCAGATTTGCCGGCAGTTGCGCAGGCGTCGAGGTCGCCGATTCGCCTGCATCGGCGTAACGTCCGTCGAGGCCTTCGTTGTCGGCAACGGTCTCCGAAAGCCAGGCCAGAAAATGACCTGCGAGCTCGCGATAGGCGGGGGCGCGGAAACCAATCGAGGCCGTCATGCATTCGCCTTCGGCTACGCCGTCGTGTGCGTACTGAGGTGGCAGGTAGAGCATGTCGCCGGGCTCGAGTACCCATTCCTGCTCGGCGCTGAAATCCGAAAGGATCTTGAGGGGCAGGTCGGGGATCAGGTCGAGCTTCGTCTGTGACGAAATGCGCCAGCGGCGCCGGCCCGATACTTGCAGCAGGAACACATCGTAGGAGTCGAAGTGAGGTCCCACGCCGCCGCCGTCGGTGGCATAGCTGATCATCACGTCGTCAAGCCGGGCATCGGGAACGAAGCGGAACTGGCTCATTAGCTCGGCTGCCGCGCGATCGTGCAGGTTGACGCCCTGGACCAGCAACGACCACTTGCCGGTCTTGCGCGAGGGCAGGTTGTCCTCGGAGAACGGTCCGTGTTCGAGCTTCCAGCGGTTGCGAAAGAACGACACCAGACGTGATTCCACGTCGTCGCGATCGGCAAGCTCGAAAAGCGCCTCGCGCGACACTGGGGGCACGATTTCCGGCACGGCCTGTCGAATCAGCAGCGGCTTGCGGTGCCAGATATCACGCATGAAGGCTGAGGGCGTCATGCCGCCGAGCAGGGTGAGCGGCGCGTCGGGATCGACAGGTTCCGGAGGCAAGGCCTGCGCGTATAATGCGGAATCGCTCATGGAGTCAAGAATTGAAAATCGCTAAGAATACGGTGGTGTCCGTGGTGTATAAGCTGTCGGACGCGCAGGGCAATCTGATCGAAGAGTCGGATGAGCCCATGGTCTATTTGCACGGCGGATATGATGGCACGTTCCCCAAGATCGAGGAAGCGCTGGACGGCCACGACGCCGGCTTCGAGACCGAGTTGCAGCTGGAACCGGAAGAGGCGTTTGGCGACTACGACGCCGAACTCGTGAAGGTGGAGCCGCGTGATCGTTTCCCGGAGCCGCTCGAAGTGGGCATGCAGTTCGAGGGCGTGCCCGAGGACGGTGACGACGAAGATTCGATCATCTACACGGTGACGGACGTCGCCGAGGACAAGGTCGTGCTTGACGGCAATCACCCGCTGGCCGGCATGGCGCTGCGCTTCTGGCTGAAGGTATCGGAAGTCCGCGAGGCGACGAGCGAGGAAGTCGAGCACGGTCACGCGCACGGCGCTTCGGGCATCGAAGTGGTGGACGAAGACGAGGACGGCGAGGACGAGGCTCCTCGCACGCTGCACTAAGTCTCACAACACGAGCGATCCGCGATAGGTCATCGCGAACATGAAAAAGCCGGCATTTGCCGGCTTTTTCATTTTGTCCTCTTGTTGATGAATATCAATTGCCCTTGGGCCCATCTTGTAGCTGAACCTGGAATACCGACCGTGTGCCAGGCGTGATCGTCAGCTCCGTCCATCGCGAAGGAGTGCCGATGGGCAGTGCGACTCGCGTGAAGTTGGCAACGATCTTCCCCGACGTGTCGCGTAAAGGCTTGTCGACGCTGAAGCCGTTATCGCTTGCATGGACCAGCAGCACCTGGCCAGAGAACTTCGAGGACAGATCACGAAGCTGACGCTTGAACTCGAGATAGCCGTCGCGTGCCCCGTGACGCACGAACGCGTCCAGCAGGCTTGGTTTGCCACGTTTTTCCCAGCCGTTCCCGAATAGCGGATCGGCGTGCGCGATGACCACGATGCCGGGCAGATCGCGCTGCTCGGCAACTGAGAATGCCCTGGCCAGCCATTGCCGGTTGGCTTCGCGCCGATCCTCGAATTCGCCATTGCGCCCGCCCTCGATGCGATAGTGGTTGTTGTCGCCGGGCAGGTTCAGGCCCACCAGCATCACGCCACCGGTGACGAGCCGCACGTTTTCCCGATAGCTGCGGAACAGCGCCTGATCCGACTGACGCACCACTGGCAATGTGCGTCGCCCAAGCGTGGTGTCGAGCGGGAAGAACAGCTCCCGCAATCGATTGAGCCGCTCCACGGCATCGAACTTCCCGTTTGAGGGCTTCTGGCACTCAGCCCAGTCGGTTTCGCCAGGTACGTAGAGCAGCGGTGTGGGCGAATCGTCGAGCACCTGCAGCCGCGCATTGAGAAGGGTGTCACCACAGGATTCGGTATCGCCCTTGATGCCACCAGCGTGGACGATCATCGCGACCTGCTGCGCGTTCATCATGTCGAACAGCGCAGTCGCGTCTGCTTCCGCGGCTGGCCATTGCGGGGTGTCGGCAATTAGGGCGATCCGGGTCATCTGCACGGTCGGCACTGGCGGCGGCGCAATGCTACCCGCCCGCGCCGCGTGCGCGAGCGCCGGCACCGCGAGCAACGCGCAGGCAATGGCCGCCAAGCAAGCGGCCGCCGAGCTTCGACCCCGGAAGCGTGCCGTCATACCGTTCGCGCGGTCTCCGAGATGGACTTGAGTCGGTACAGCGCCTCGAGCGCTTCTCGCGGCGAGAGGCTGTCCGGGTCGATATCGGCCAGCGCTTCCAGCGTGGCAGCCTGCGCGGGCGGCACGGCGGACTGGCCTGCCGATTTGTCATCTTCATCGTCTGCGGACGGTGAAGACTGCGCCGAGAACAGATCCATCTGCGGCGTGGGCGTGGCGTCCGCCGATTGTTCTTCCAGCCACGCGAGATGCTTGCGCGCTGCGCGAATGACCGGTTGCGGAACACCCGCCAGTTGGGCCACCTGCAGCCCGTAGCTCTGGCTGGCCGGACCGTCCTGCACCGCATGCAGGAATACGATGCCATCGCCATGCTCCACGGCTGACAGGTGCACGTTGGCAGCCTGCGGGAACTCGACTGGCAGTTGCGTCAGCTCGAAATAATGGGTGGCAAACAGTGTGTGGCTGCGGTTGTGGGATAGCAGATGACGCGCGATGGCCCACGCGAGGGCGAGACCGTCGAAGGTCGAAGTACCGCGGCCGATCTCATCCATCAGCACCAGGCTGGATGGCGTGGCGTTGTGCAGGATGGCTGCGGCTTCGGTCATTTCGACCATGAAGGTCGAACGACCGCCCGCCAGGTCGTCGGCGGCCCCAATACGCGTGAAGATGCGGTCCACCGGGCCAATCACGGCACGGCGTGCCGGCACCCAGGCGCCGACGCAGGCCAGCAGAACGATCAATGCGGTCTGGCGCATGAACGTCGACTTACCACCCATGTTCGGGCCGGTGATCAGCAGCAGCTTGCGGGCCTCGTTCAACTGACAGTCGTTTGCGATGAACGCGACGGACTCCGCGGCCAGCTGACCTTCCACGACGGGATGGCGGCCCTGCGAGATGTCGATGACGTTCTCCTGGACGCGTTCTGGCTGGACCCAGTCGAGTGTTTTTGCACGTTCGGCCAGTGTGGCAAGCACGTCGAGGCGGGCGAGCGCGCCGGCCACGCGGCGCAGACTGCCGATATGCGGCAGCAGGGCCTGCAGCAGACCGTCGTAGAGCTGCTTCTCGCGAGCCAGCGCGCGATCCTGTGCCGAGAGCGCCTTGTCCTCGAACGCTTTCAACTCGGGTGTGATGTAGCGTTCGGCGTTCTTGAGGGTCTGCCGGCGTCGATAGTCGTCGGGCACCTTGTCGGCCTGCCCGTTGGTGACTTCGATATAGAAGCCATGAACACGGTTGTATTCGACGCGCAGGTTCGTGATGCCTGTGCGCTCGCGCTCCCGGGTTTCCAGGTCGATCAGGAATTGACCGCAGTTTTCCGAGATATCGCGCAGTTCGTCGAGCTCACTGTCGTAGCCGCGCGCGATGACGCCGCCGTCGCGAATCACCGTTGAGGGTTCATCCGCCACGGCGCGGATCAACAGTTCCAGGCAGTCCTGCGGAATGTCGATTTCCTCAAGGGTCTGCGCCAGCAGCGGCGCATCCTCTGAGCTGACCGTGGCGGCCTGCACATCGGGCAGGGCACGCAGGGTGTCGCGCAGCGAGGACAGATCGCGCGGACGTGCCGACAGCAACGCGAGTCGCGCGGTGATCCGCTCGACGTCGGCAAGCTTGCGCAGCACGGCACGCAAGCCGTCCGGCCCTTGTGTGATCAGCGCCCCAATGGCCTGCTGACGCGCTCGCGGCAGGGCCGGGTCGCGCAACGGATGATGCAGCCAGTGGCGCAGCGCGCGGCTGCCCATCGTCGTCGCGCATGTGTCGAGCAGCGAGAAGAGCGTTGGCGATTCGGTGCCACGCAGCGTTTCGGTCAGTTCGAGGTTGCGGCGCGTTGCCGAATCGAGGCCGACAAATTCGGATTCCCGCTCGACAGTGACGCCCTGCACGTGCCGCAGAGACTGGCCTTGCGTGGTGGCTGCATAGTTGAGCAGCGCGCCGGCAGCGCCTAGGGCGGCACCCAGGCCCGAGCAGCCGAACGGCTCCAGGCTGGCCACGCCGATCTGTTCGCGCAGGCGGCGAGTACCGGCTTCCTGGTCAAAGTGCCATTCCGGCAACCGGGTGCGCGCGCATGTCAGCGTCGGAAGGTCCATGCCGTCGGTGTACAGCACCTCGGCAGGACGGATACGCTCGAGTTCGCGGGACAACTGCGCGGCGTCGCACTCCATGAGTCGCAGTTCGCCACTGGCCAGGTTCAGCCATGCCAGGCCCGTCTTGCTGACGCCGCGGCGTGTGGTCTGCTGGTGCACGGCCAACAGGAACGTGTCGGACTTGTCTGGCAGCAGGGCGGCATCGGTCAGCGTGCCGGGCGTAACGATGCGCACCACTTTGCGCTCGACCGGGCCCTTGCTGGTCGCTGGGTCACCAATCTGTTCGCAGATCGCCACGGATTCGCCAAGCTTTACCAGGCGCGCCAGATACTGGTCAGCCGAATGGAATGGGATCCCGGCCATACGGATTGGCACACCGCCAGACTGGCCGCGCGCGGTCAGCGTGATGTCGAGCAATCGCGCGGCCTTCTCGGCATCGTCATGAAATAGCTCATAGAAGTCACCCATCCGGTAGAAAAGGAGCGTGTCCGGGTGGTCGGCCTTGATGCGGTGGTACTGCAGCATCATGGGCGACTGCTTCTCGGCTTTCTCGGGCTTTTCCTGCTTGCCGACTTTCTCGGCCCTGGCGGAAGTCGCGGCAAGGTCGGGCGATTCACTCGCGGTCACGGTGTTCTCGCCTTCAGCGGCAGGTACGGATAGGGCTTCTGACATGCATTCCTCTCGGGCGGCAAGCGGCGCTGGTGCCGGGCCGCCGGTGTATCGGTTGCCGGCGGTCTGGTGGCGTCTGGATTACAGGCCCACCCTGTGCGCGGCGCAAAGGGGCATTTTACTGCGACCCCACACCTCGGCTTCGTGCCGAAATCTCATTTTTGCTGGGATTTTCCGTTCTGGACTCAGACGCTGCCCGCGATGGCGTCCAGCGCGACGCGCGCGAGGAACCCGCTCCGGGTTTCGTGGCGGCGTTCCACGAACATGTCGATCTTGTGCAATACGAAACGAGGCAGGCTGATATTGATTCGCTCCGGGCGTGCGTCGAGCTTGCTCATGTCGATGTCGGCCAGCGCCCAGATCGCGTCTGCGTACTCAGGTTGGGCCATCAGCGTGCCGATCGGCGTCGTTTTCAAAACAACCTCCTCGCCAAGGGAGAGCAGGGCCACCACGTGAGTCGTGATGGCCTCGCGTGCGTTGCGGACCGCTTCCTCGATCGATTCGCCGGCGGAGTAACAGCCCGCCACATCGGGCACCGTTACGCCGTAGACCGAGTTCGCATCCTTGTGAATGGCAATGGGAAAGTCCATGTCGTTCCTCTTTGTACACGGCGCGCCGCTCATAGTCCGGCCGTCCTCAGAATGTTTCGGACCGTGCCTGTCGGCAGATCCTTCTTCGGATGGGGCACGGTCACAATCAGCATGTGCCGCGGATGTTTGAAGGTGAAATGACTGCCATGCGTGCGCACCAGCTTCCACCCCTTCTGTTCGAGCAATCGGATCAGCGTGGACGAATGCAATTTCGAGCCCTGGATGATCCGTGTGTAAGTCTACACACGGCGTTAGGGGGCGCAAGTAAACTTGTGTGTCGCGAGCAACTTTATGGCGGGTGTATCGGAAAATCCCGGGCGAGATTCTGAAAGAAAGTGTGCAAAACGAAACAGGCGCCACCGGATCTCTCCGATGGCGCCTGTTTGGAAGCAGCCTGGGGGCTAGCTAAGGATCAGACGGCGGCGGGCTTCGCGTTGTCGAGCGAGAAGGGGGCCAGCAGGCGAACCATCTGCGCGAAGGCCTTCGGGTTGCCGGCCAGCACTTCACCCTGTTCCATCTGGCGCGATTCGCCGGCGTAGTTGCCGACCAGACCGCCAGCTTCAGTGATCAGCAGCATGCCGGCAGCCATGTCCCACGGCTTGAGGCCGCGCTCGAAGAAGCCATCCAGACGGCCGCAGGCGACGTAGGCCAGGTCCAGGGCGGCGGCGCCCGGACGGCGCAGACCGGCGCAGCTACGCGTCATCAGCGCGAACATTTCCAGGTATTCGTCCATGCCTTCCAGATCGCGGAACGGGAAGCCGGTGCCGATCAGGCAATCGGCCAGCTTGTCGCGGCGCGTGACGCGGATGCGGCGGTTGTTCAGGAACGCGCCCGCGCCCTTGCTGGCGGTGAACAGTTCGTCGCGGGTTGGGTCGTAGACCACGGCTTGCGACGGCACGCCCTTGTGCAGCAGGCCGATCGATACCGCGTACTGCGGAAAGCCGTGGATGAAGTTCGTGGTGCCGTCCAGCGGGTCGATAACCCAGGTGAACTCGCTCTGTTCTTCGCCGTCGGCCCAGGACTGACCGGACTCTTCCGCTAGAATGGCGTGCTCGGGGTAGGCGGTGTGGATGATGTCGATGATGGCCGCTTCGGCCGCGCGATCGACTTCAGTGACGAAATCGTTGTGTTGTTTGCGCGAAACGCGCACCAGATCGACGTCGATCGACGCGCGGTTGATGATGGACCCCGCCTTGCGGGCCGCCTTGACGGCGATATTGAGCATCGGATGCATGAATTTCTCCAGGCGGGGCAACCGCGCCACGACGCGACATGGGACGCCACAGAAACAAGGGCGAATCGCGCGGGCTGCCGGGGCCGCCAGACAACACAACGAATTGTAGAAGAACGGGGTGCGTCGCCATGTGAGGCGCCGCACCGCAATTGGAAGGCAGCATTGTATAGGAACCTGGCCTCTCGCACGAGTCGACAACCTCGATCGAGACGGCCGGGACGCTCCGGATGACCGAAGTGTTGAACTCTCAGATGGATCCGATCCCGCGCGGCGCGGCCGCAAGTGATCTTTCGGACATTTTTGCGCATGTGCGTGTGGTGCTGGTGGAAACCAGCCACCCCGGCAACGTGGGCTCGGTCGCGCGGGCGATCAAGACGATGGGCTTCGGGCACGTGCCGGGGAGCCTGGTGCTGGTCTCGCCGCGCGAGCCGGGCGTCGTGTCGCATCCCGATGCCGTCGCGATGGCCAGTGGTGCCGACGATGTGCTGGCCAGCGCCACGATCGTCGACAGCATCGAGGCCGCGCTGGCTGGCACGGCCTTTACCGTCGCCATGACCGCCCGGCAGCGCGAATTCGGGCCGCCGAGGCTGCTACCGCGCGCCGCCGTGGCCAAGGCGCGGTCGGTGCTGGAGGCGGACCCCGCTACCACGGTCGCCTTCGTATTCGGCAATGAACGCTTCGGCTTGCCGAACGACGCGGTATTGCGCTGTTCGGCGGTGACGCATATTCCTGCCAATCCGGTTTACGCCTCTCTCAACCTGGCCCAGGCCGTGCAGCTCATTGCCTATGAGATGCGGCTGGCCCTGCTCGAGGCGCAGGAAACGGCCGGCGGGCTCCCGGACGTCGCTGGCGATATCGGCTATGCTGGTGACCCCGCCACCACCGAGCAGATCGAGGCGATGTTTGGCCACCTTCAGGCCGGGCTTGCGGCGATCGGCTTTCTGGACCCGGCGAATCCGCGCAAGCTGATGCCGCGCCTGCGCCGGTTGTTCGCGCGGACGGGCCTGGAGCGCGAGGAAGTGAACATCCTGCGTGGCATCGCCAAGCGCATGCTGCTGACGGGCGATGCAAAGCACGACGACAACAAGGAAGACTAGTTCCGTGGCGATTTTCCCGGCGTACATCATGCAAGACCTCATCCGTGGCGCGGTGTCCGGTCGCTCGGTGGTGAGGCATGCGTGCGCGCATTTGCCGGAACGATGTTGAGCCTGGTGCTGACCCGGGACGTCGTTTCAGACCCGTTCTGAGGCGGCTTTCCAAGAAGCCCTGACGTCGTCAGGGCGGGGCGGCAGGCGCGCAAATCTCTTACACTCGCTGTCTCGCGCCAGAGCCGTCCCCCACACTGACTGCTCAATACCGGCCACTGACCTCGGCGGCGACCAGTTCCATGAACGGCGCACGCTGCGGCAACACGACACGAAGAAGATGTTCACTCGCCTGAAGGAAGATATCGATACGATCATGCTGCGCGACCCCGCCGCGCGCAGCCGTCTGGAAGTCCTGACTTGCTATCCCGGGCTGCACGCCGTGGTGTTTCACCGCGTGGCCAATGCGTGCTGGCGAGGTGGATTTCACTGGCTGGGGCGCTGGATCTCGCACTGGTCCCGCTTTCTGACCGGGATCGAGATCCACCCGGCGGTCAAGCTGGGTCGTCGCGTGTTCATCGACCATGGCATGGGCGTGGTGATCGGCGAAACCGCCGAGATTGGCGACGATTGCACGATTTACCAGGGTGTGACGTTGGGCGGCACGTCGCTGTACAAGGGCCAGAAACGCCATCCGACGCTGGGTGTCGGCGTGGTGGTGAGCGCCGGCGCCAAGGTGCTCGGCGGCTTCGAGGTGGGCGCGGGCGCGCGCGTTGGATCTAATGCCGTCGTGCTGAAGCCTGTGCCCGCTGGGGCGACGGCAGTGGGGATTCCGGCACGCATCATCATGCCCGATGCGCCTTCCACGCAGCAGGGCGCGAAACAGGAATTCTCGGCCTACGGCATCACGCCGAACGCGGACGATCCCGTGTCCCTGGCGCTCAAGAGCCTGATCGACAACGCGGCCAAGCAACATGACCGCATCGAGGCCGTGCTGGCCGCGCTCGACCGGCTCGGCGAGCATCTCGAGAACACGCCGAACGACCGCTTCGACGCGAGCGAGCTGCGCAAGCTGATGAAGTAGTGGAGGCGCACGCCGGTCTGCGTGGCGATTGGCGCGAGCCAGGCATCGTCAGTCGACCTGCGGCAGCACGCGGAAGCCGGTGCCGTCGAGTTCGAGCACGGCGGCCCTCGGATGGCGGCCATCGAGGTCCCAGTCCGTCAGCACCCAGCGCTCGCCCGCTTCGTGCGTGTGGCGCGCGGGATGGTGCGTGTGGCCGTGCACCAGCGTGCCGGCCCCGCTCGAGGCGAGCAGTGCGTTGACGGCGTCCGGTGCCGCATCGCCATAGGTGACCGGCGCCGCGTCGATGTCTTGGCGCGTGCGCCCGGCCTCGCTGTCCGCCCGAAGGCGTCGGGCGATCGACAGTCGCGTGCCGAGTGGCAGCAGCAGGAACAGCCGTTGTACCCAGCCCTTGCGTGTCCAGCGGCGAAAGCGCATGTAGCGCTCGTCGTCCGTGCACAGCATGTCGCCGTGGCTGAGCGCCACGCGGCGGCCAGCACAGACGATAACCGACGGGTCCGGCAGCAGCGACGCGCCCGCCCTGGCCGCGAATCGACGGCCAAGCAGGAAATCACGATTGCCGTGCATCAGATAGACCGGCACGCCGGCATCGGCAAGCCGGCGCAGCGCGGCGGCAACCTCGGCCGCGAACGGCGAGTCGGTTTCCTCATCCCCTACCCAGAACTCGAAAAAGTCCCCCAGGATGAACAGCGTGCGCGCATCCCGTGCCGCACGCTCGAGCACACGGTGGAAGGCCGCCAGCGTGCGCGGCATGTCGGCCGTCAGGTGGAGATCGGAAATGAACCACGCCGGCGCCTGCACCTCGATCGGGGCGGCCACCGGCGTGCGGGTGGGAGCGGTCATGCGGTCCGGATGTCTGTATTCACCACGAGCGGCATGCCGCCTGTCGTTCGAATCGACGTTAAGCGCGATTACTCGACAATCGTGGCTTTCTCGATCACGACGTCCTCGAGCGGCACGTCCTGATGGAAGCCCGAGCTGCCGGTGCGCACGCCTTTGATGGCGTCGATCACGTCGGTGCCTTCCACGACCTTGCCGAACACCGCATAGCCGAAGCCTTGCGGCGTGGGCGAGCTGAAGTTCAGGAAGTCGTTGTCCACCACGTTGATGAAGAACTGGGCCGTGGCCGAGTGCGGCGCGTTGGTGCGGGCCATGGCAACCGTGTAGCGGTCGTTCTTCAGGCCGTTGCCGGCTTCGTTCTCGATCGGCGCATCGGTGTCCTTCTGCTTCATGCCCGGCTCGAAGCCGCCGCCCTGGATCATGAAGTTCTTGATGACGCGGTGGAAGATCGTGTTGTCATAGTGGCCCTTGCGCACGTACGACAGGAAGTTCTCGACCGACTTCGGGGCCTTCTCGGCGTCCAGTTCGATGACGATGGCGCCTTGCGTGGTTTGGAGTTGTACCTTGCTCATAGGGTTACCTCTGTTCGATGATGCGATGACGGTTGTATTCGGGGTTGCCTGGGGTCACTTGGTGACCACGGTGGCCGATTCGATCACGATCGGCGCGGCAGGCACGTTGCGCATGGCGCCATACGCCGTAGTCGGCGTGGTCTTGATCTTGTCGATCGTGTCCATTCCCTCTACCACCTTGCCAAAGACGGCATATCCATTGCCGTCCGGCTGTGGGTAGTCGAGGTTCGGATTATCCACCACATTGACGAAGAACTGGGCGGTTGCCGAGTTCGGGTTCGACGTGCGTGCCATGGCGACGGTCCCGGCCTTGTTCTTCAGGCCGTTCTGCGATTCCAGCGCGATCGGCGCCAGCGTCGGCTTTTCCTTCATGTCGCGGTCGAAGCCACCGCCCTGAACCATGAAGCCGTTGATCACGCGATGGAAGATCGTGCCGGAATAGAAGCCGCTTTTTACGTAGCCCATGAAGTTGGCCACGGTCTTCGGGGCGGCATCGGGGTACAGCTCGATAGTGAACTTGCCGGCGCTCGTCACGAACTGCACGCGCTCGGTCTTCGGCGCGGCGGTGGCGGGGCTGGCGCCCTGGGCCATTGCGGCCAGCGGAGACAGGGCAGTGGCGGCGGCCATCAGGCCGGTCAGGACGATGCGGCGGGAAAGGATCATGTCTGGACTCCGGGTTGCAGGTCTGGCAGTCGGCAACGTCACTTGGACGTCGCCGGATAAGGCGTTGAATACTGTGCGAGTTCAGCGTGCGTCGGGCGTGCTGGCGGGCGGGGTAACCGGCGACGTGGCCGCCTTTGCCTTGCCCTTGACCGCCGCGGCGCCCGATGCCGGGGCGGGCATGGCGGATGGCGCGGATGCGGCGGCTGGCTGCAGTTCGCGTAGGCTCGCGGCGGCGCGCTTGTCGCCGGGGTTGCGGCGCGTTGCGTCGCCATAGGCCTGGACTGCCAGGGCCCGATAGACGTCGCCCAGGTTGCTATAGGAGAGCGCGTAGTCGGGCCGGGCCTCGATGGCCAGCAGCAGTTCGGCCTCCGCGCGCTTCAGGTCGCCGCGTTTTGCGTACAGCAGCGCCAGGTTATTGTGCGGCTCTGGCAGTTCGGGGAAATCTTGCGCCATCTCGGCAAAGGCCTTGATCGCATCGTCCTCGCGGCCGGCCTTGGCCATTGCCCATGCGCGCTGGAATCGAGCCTGCGCATTGCGCGGGTTGTCGGCCAGCACGCGGTCGAATCCGGCGATGGCGTCGTCATAGCGCTTCTCGTTGGCCGCCTTCTGCGCGGGCTTCATGCCGGGGTCCGCCGATTGCGGTCCGGTCGGCGCGGCCGGTGGCGGCGTCAGCGAAAGCGGCCCGTTCTGCGCGAACGCTGGCGCTGCGCTCAGCGCGGCGGCCATCGCCAGCGCGCTCGCCAGCGCGGAAAGGGGGCCGCCACGGCGGGACGAAACAATGGTCGGGATGGGCAGAGGCAGGCTCATGTAAGGGCGGTCCGTTATACTCCGCGGCATTCTAACAAAGCGGCGGGGCGTGGAGCACAGGTCGCAAGTTCGCGTGACATTGTCGGCAGCGCGTCCGGCCGCCGTTGATGGCTTCCGGTAAGATATGGGGCTCGCGCGCCATCGACATGCTTGTCAGCGCGCGGCAGTCTCGCTCGATGTCATCGACGCCGTATCCACTCACATCCGCTTCATGCAGCAATTGAACATCTACAACACGCTCGCGCGTGAAAAGCAGCCATTCGTGCCCATCGAACCCGGCAAGGTCCGCATGTATGTGTGCGGCATGACCGTGTACGACTACTGTCACGTTGGCCATGCGCGGGTGATGGTGGTGTTCGATATGGTGCACCGCTGGCTGCGCGCCGCCGGGTACGACGTGACGTACGTCCAGAACATCACTGATATCGATGACAAGATCATTCGTCGCGCCGCGGAGAACGGCGAGACGATCGGTCAGCTCACCACGCGTTTCATCCAGTACATGCACGAGGATGCCACGGCGCTGGGCGTGATCCGTCCCGACTATGAGCCGCGCGCGACCGAATACGTGCCGCAGATGCTCAATATCATCGAGAAACTCGAAGCCAAGGGCCTGGCCTACCAGGCGACGGACGGCGACGTGAACTACTCGGTGCGCAAGTTCCCGGGCTACGGCAAGCTGTCGGGCAAGTCGCTGGAAGATCTGCGCGCCGGCGAGCGCGTCAATGCCAACGATGCCAAGCAGGATCCGCTCGACTTCGTACTGTGGAAGTCGGCCAAGGCAACCGAGCCGCCCGAAAGCAAGTGGGACTCGAAGTGGGGCAGCGGCCGTCCGGGCTGGCATATCGAATGCTCGGCCATGAGCTGCACGCTGCTCGGTGAGCATTTCGATATTCACGGCGGCGGCGCGGACCTGCAGTTCCCGCACCACGAGAACGAGATCGCGCAATCGGAAGGGGCTTCCGGCAGGCCGTTCGTCAATATGTGGATGCACAACGGTTTCGTGCGTGTGAATGACGAGAAGATGTCGAAATCGCTCGGCAACTTCTTCACGATCCGCGACGTGCTGAAGGAGTACGACGCCGAAGTGGTGCGCTTCTTCATCCTGCGCGCGCACTATCGGAGCCCGCTGAACTATAGCGATGCCCACCTTGATGACGCACGCCACGCACTGACGCGCCTGTATACAGCGCTCAAGGAAACGCAGCCCGGCGGTTGCGCGGTGGATTGGGAAGAGTCTCACGCGAAGCGCTTTGCCGAAGCGATGAACGACGACTTCAACACGCCAATCGCCATGTCGGTGCTGTTCGACCTGGCCAGCGAGGTCAATCGCACCGGTTCCGTGGCCGCGGCGCATCAACTCAAGGCGCTCGGCGGCACGCTGGGTCTGCTTGAGCGCGATCCGCACACGTTCCTGCAAGGTGGTCATGTCGCCGGCAGCCTGAGCGGCGAGCAGATCGAAGCGCAGATCGCGGCCCGCCGTGCGGCCAAGGCCGCGCGCAATTTCGCCGAGGCCGACCGCATTCGCGCCGAATTGCTCGAAGCCGGCGTGGTGCTGGAAGACAAGCCAGGTGGTGCCACCGAGTGGAGGCGTGCTTGAACGCTGCCGCGCGCAAGCCGAAGGCGGTTGCACCTGCCCAGCCGAAGCCGGTGGCGGGGAAGGCTGCCGCCAAGGTCGCGCCAAAGGCCGGCGGCAAGCCCCGCAAATCGGACCTGCCCGAGGTGGATGCGGTACCCCTGCCGGTCGAAACCGTCGTCGACGCGGTGCGGCCCGCTTATTGGGACGAGGCGTGTGCTGACCTGATGAAGCGCGACCGCATCCTGCGCAAGATGATTCCTACCTATGGTCCGGCGCATCTGGTGTCGCGTGGCGATCCGTTCGTCACACTGGCGCGCTCGATCGTCGGCCAGCAGATATCGGTGAAGGCCGCGCAATCGGTCTGGGAACGGCTCGCCGCCAGGTGCCCGCGCCTGACGCCGGCGCAGTTCCTGAAATCCGGGTCCGAGGAGTTGGCTGGTTGCGGGTTGTCGAAGCGCAAGGCGGAGTACATCATTGATCTGGCCGACCACTTCAAGGCGGGGCGCGTGCACGTCAAGGAATGGGTGGCGATGGACGACGAGGCAGTGATCGCCGAGTTGACCCAGATCCGCGGCATCGGACGCTGGACGGCGGAGATGTTCCTGATGTTCAATCTGATGCGACCCAACGTGCTGCCGCTCGACGATGTCGGGCTGATCAACGCGATCTCCACCAACTACTTCAGCGGAGAACCGGTGACACGTAGTGAGGCACGCGAGGTGGCCGCCAACTGGGAGCCGTGGCGAACGGTGGCGACGTGGTACATGTGGCGCAGTCTGGACCCCCTGCCAGTGACGTATTAGGAATGCGGCAGGAGTGCGGTAGGGTAAATTTGGAGCAAAAACGGCGTTAATTTCTGCGATTTGTGCGCAAAAATCAACTTCCTGGGCGGTCGGAAACGGTATTTTTTCCGGTAGAATGCGCCCCTTCACAGACAGGTCCGCGTTTTTATGAAAACCACCTTCCTGGATTTCGAGCAGCCGATTGCCGAGCTCGAGGCAAAGATCGAAGAACTGCGTTTTGTGCAGGACGACTCGGCTGTCGATATTTCCGAAGAGATTTCCCGGCTGGCCGGCAAGAGCCAGCAGCTGACCAAGGACATCTACGCCAACCTGACCCCGTGGCAGGTGGCGCAGATCGCGCGCCATCCGCAGCGTCCGTACACGCTGGACTATGTGCGCGAGATCTTCACCGACTTCCATGAACTGCACGGCGACCGTGCGTTTGCCGACGATCTGTCGATCGTGGGCGGTCTGGCGCGCTTCAACGGCCAGGCTTGCATGGTGATCGGTCATCAGAAGGGCCGCGACACGAAGGAACGCGCGCTGCGTAACTTCGGCATGTCGAAGCCCGAGGGATACCGCAAGGCCAAGCGCCTGATGGAGCTGGCTGACAAGTTCGGCCTGCCGATCTTCACGTTCGTCGACACGCCGGGGGCATTCCCGGGCATCGACGCCGAAGAGCGTGGCCAGTCCGAGGCCATCGGCCACAACCTTTATGTCATGGCCGGCCTGAAGGTGCCTCTGATCGCGACGATCATCGGTGAGGGCGGTTCGGGTGGCGCGCTGGCGATCGCCGTCGGCGACGTGGTGCAGATGCTCCAGTTCGCAACCTACGCAGTGATTTCGCCGGAAGGCTGCGCGTCGATTCTCTGGAAGACTGCCGAGAAGGCGCCTGAAGCCGCCGAGGCACTGGGTCTGACGGCTCATCGACTGAAGGCGCTGGGCCTGATCGACAAGATCGTGAGCGAGCCGCTGGGTGGCGCGCATCGCGATGCGAAGGGCATGGCGACGATGCTCAAGCGCTCGCTGGCCGAATCGCTGCGCCAGTTCCAGGGCATGAGCGTCAAGGAACTGCAGGCGCGTCGTCACGAGCGACTGATGGCCTATGGCAAGTTCAAGGAAACCGGCGCCCAGGAATGATGTGAGCGCAGGGAATTCGACGCAACTGATCGCGCGTCTGACCGACAAGGTCGCACAGGCTCTACAGGCCAGTGCGACCTTTGTTGTTTCTGGCGATAGGCGGTTGGAGACTGGTAGCCAACGGGCTGCCGACGGGCAGCCCGTGACCGTCGCGGTGGCGCTGTCAGGTGGCCGTGACTCCGTGGCGCTGCTCCATGCCACGCGGGAAGCCCTGGCCGCCACGTGGCCGCTTGCGCGTCTGGTGGCGCTGCACGTGCACCATGGCCTGCAGGCGCAGGCTGATGACTGGGACCGATTCTGCACCGCGCGGTGCGGCGATCTGCAGGTGCCCTTGAGCAGCGCGCGCGTGACGGTGCAGGCGGCGACGGGCGAGGGCATAGAGGCCGCGGCGCGGCGAGCTCGCCATGAGGCGCTGGGCAGGATGTGTCGCGAGCAGGGCGCACGGCTGCTGCTGTTCGCGCATCATCGTGACGATCAGGTGGAAACCGTGCTGCTGCGGCTGTTCCGTGGAACGGGTGTGGCCGGCATGGCTGGAATGCCCGCGCGACGCCCGCTCGATGAACGGGGCGACATTCAACTGGTGCGGCCATGGCTCGGTGTGACACGCGCCGAGATCGACGATTACTGCGCGTGGCAGGGGTTGCGCTGGATCGACGATCCCTCGAACGCGGACACGCGTTTCGCGCGCAATGCGCTGCGCGCGCAATTGCCTGCACTATTACAGGCGTTTCCGGCCCTCTATGAGAACGTGGCCCAGGCCGCCACGCATTTCGCACAGGCGGCCGGCATGCTCGATGCGCTGGCCGCGCAATCGCTGGCTTCGCTGGTCTGCGCCGGGCGCGATGCCGACACCATTTCAGAACTTGATCTCGCGGGCCTGCGCGCCTTGCCATCCGAGCACGCGGATGCCGTGCTGCGCCACTGGCTGCGCGATCTCGGCACCCAGTCGCCGTCGACGGCGCGCCTGGCCGCGATGCGGGCCCAACTCATCCAGCATCAAGGTGGCGAGCCGGCCATCGCGCACGATGGCCTGGTGTTGCGTCGTTTCCGTGACCGGCTGCTGGCCTGCCCAGCCGTGTCCGCTGGAATGCCGGCGCCGTTTGCATTCGAGTGGCGCGGCGAATCGCGCATCGTAGTGCCGGCATGGCGTGGCGAACTGCACTTCGAGCGTGATGACACCTTTGGTGTGCCCGAGTCTGTGCTGCGCGTGCCGTTGAGGCTGGCTGGCAGGGTAGGGGGCGAGCGCATCGTCCTGCGTCCGGGTGGCCCGGCGCGAGCGCTGAAACAGGCCTATCAGGAGGCGGATATTCCCGCATGGCGGCGAGCGCATCTGCCGCTGCTATGGAGTGCCGATGTGCTGGTCCTGGCGGCCGGTTTGGGCATGCATCGTCGCTGGCCCAACGATGCGCCACATGCCCCGCGGTGGCGCGTGGAGTGGCTCGCACGGCCCGATCTGCGCGGCTAATCTCACGGTTTTCGGCGAAAAATGGGGACAGTATCATTTCGGCTTGTGAATTATTTTCACAAGAAAATGATGCAAAATCTGCGGTGTTTTTGCCGGATTTCCCCCCTTTGGCCTTTACGGGCAGCCACTCTTCGTGTAATTTCATTGGCTTTGCACAATCGCTGGCGTCGATAAGAAGATGGCTCTCATCGTTCACAAATACGGCGGCACTTCGATGGGTTCCACGGAACGCATCAAGAATGTCGCCAAGCGCGTGGCCAAGTGGCACCGCGCCGGTCACCGCGTTGTCGTGGTGCCTTCGGCCATGTCGGGCGAAACCAATCGCCTGCTGGGCCTTGCCAAGGAAATCTCCGCGCAGCCGGACCCGCGTGAACTCGATATGCTGGCGTCGACCGGCGAGCAGGCCAGCGTGGCCCTGCTGGCCATCGCGCTGCACGGCGAAGGCATCGACGCGGTCAGCTACACGGGCTGGCAGGTGCCGGTGAAGACGGACTCGTCCTATACCAAGGCCCGCATCGAATCGATCGATGACGAGCGCATCCTGGGTGACCTCGACGCCGGCAAGGTGGTCGTGGTCACGGGTTTCCAGGGCATCGACGGCGACGGCAACATCACGACACTGGGTCGCGGCGGTTCAGATACCTCGGCCGTGGCCATTGCCGCGGCGATTGAAGCCGACGAGTGCCTGATCTATACCGACGTGGATGGCGTGTACACGACCGATCCGCGCGTGGTCGAGGACGCCCGCCGCCTGGACCAAATCACCTTCGAGGAAATGCTGGAAATGGCCAGCCTGGGTTCGAAGGTTCTGCAGATCCGTTCGGTGGAGTTTGCCGGCAAATATCGCGTGAAGACGCGCGTGCTGTCGTCGCTGACCGACCCCCTGATGCCGCTCGAACAGGAAATGCATTCGGGCACGCTGATTACTTTTGAGGAAGAGTCTGAAATGGAAGCAGCCGTCATCTCCGGCATCGCCTTTGCCCGTGACGAAGCCAAGATCACTGTCCTTGGCGTGCCGGACAAGCCGGGCATCGCCTACCAGATCCTGGGCCCGATCGCCGACGCCAACATCGACGTCGACATGATCATCCAGAACCAGTCCGTGGACGGCAAGACCGACTTCACGTTCACCGTGCCGCGCGGTGACTACCAGCGTGCGCTGACGATCCTGAACGACAACGTGAAGGGCCATATTGGCGCCGAGAGCGTGTCGGGCGATCCGAAGGTGTCGAAGGTCTCGGTGGTGGGCGTGGGTATGCGCTCGCACGTGGGCATCGCCAGCAAGATGTTCCGCACGCTGTCGGAAGAGGGCATCAACATCCAGATGATCTCCACGTCGGAAATCAAGATCTCGGTGCTGATCGACGAGAAGTACATGGAGCTCGCCGTGCGCGCGCTGCACAAGGTGTTCGAACTGGATCAGGCGTGATCCGGAACTGAAAACGTTCTGGCGAGGGCGTGGCATTTTTTGCTGCGGGTCATCGAATTTTCATTGACCAGTAGCGACACCCTCGCTAGAATACGCGCTTCGTTGTGCGGCTCCCTCGCACAACGCAAGTTTGGGAGACGTGGCCGAGAGGTCGAAGGCACTCCCCTGCTAAGGGAGCATCCGGGCCAAAACCTGGATCGAGGGTTCGAATCCCTCCGTCTCCGCCACTACATCTGTATTGGCGGCGAACCCCGGAAGATCGCGGTCTTCCGGGGTTTTGTTTTTTCTGGGGGGCGATTTTCCGACCGTAGGTTGTGGTCCTTCGCTGCGTCCCTCTCGCGTCCCTCTCTGGTCCCTCAAAAGTCCCACGCGTTTCGCTCGTTGCCCGGCCCGCCCATTGGACCGGGCCCGTACTCTATCGCCATCTCTGAGCGCGTCCCTTGCGGCGGTATCCTGAGCGCGAGAGAGAAGGGCGCCAGGCGCTTCGGGGGCGCGGCTGAGGAAAGGGTCCAGATCAAAGGCTCACGGACACCCTACGATGACCAGATCGGAGTGATTGCGCTCCAGGCTCTTTCGGCCCGTCAGGTTTTCAGTGCAATGCTCTCTGGGCGCCTTGCCGTCTTGCCGAATCATGCTAAGAGCGTCGATGCGCATGGATCTTCTAGCTTGTCGCCAAGCTGACTGCCTGGCGTGGCGCATGAACTCTGCTAAGCCATGGTGCGAGTGTGCTCGCCGTCATCGCCTTGGCGTAATACCAGCCCTGCGCATAATGCACTCCTCTTTCGAGGAGCCATGCGATCTGAACCGCCGACTCCACACCTTCAGCGACGATTTCCAAGCCCATGTCATGAGCCATCGCGATAATGTGGGGAGCGACAACACTTGAGGCAGTGTCCTGCTCGATCGTGTCGACGAACGACTTGTCGATTTTCAGAACGTCAATCTCGAAGGATTGCAGATAAGACAGACTCGAGTAGCCTGTTCCAAAGTCGTCAATGTAGATGGGGTGGCCGGCTGCCCTGAACGCGGCAATGACACCTCGTGTCTCTTCCGTATTCATGAAACTGCGCTCCGTCGCTTCGATTCGGATCTGCCGGGGGGCGATGCCCGTCCCAGCGAGCGACGACGTGAGTTGGTTAAGGAAGCGTACGCTGCGCAGATCCTCGCTGCTCACATTGATCGAGACATAGAACGTGGGATTCGCGACGAGCATCTTGCCAAGCTGCGCGATGGTCTTCTCGAGGACGACGTCTGTCAAAGACTGGATGAGGTTATTTTCCTCGGCGACTCGCACAAATACCTCGGGTGAGATCGATTGACCGTGAAGGGTCCACCTCGTGAGCGCCTCGACGCCTACGCATTCGTTGTCGGCGATGCGGATGATCGGCTGATAGACAACGTCGATCTTGCGCCGTGAAATGGCCCATTCAAGGGTTGCCGGGAATGAGAACTGCCAGGAGATGCGTTTGTACGCAAGCCATCCAAGCAATGCACCCGCAGTGACGCCAATGGAAAGCCAGGCAGCCAGCAACTTCGGCCAGTTGCCGGCGATACTGCTGCGCGGGGATTTCACAACGACGGCGATCTGTCGTGTTGAAGACTGGGCTACGGCGTAATTCCATTCGTCACTCTTCACGTTGCCACTTTGCTTCCAGGCGTTGAGCATGTCGCCTGGGTCGGCGCCGGTTGAGACGGCGATCAGCGTTCCTGTGGGGATTTGGATTGCCGCGATGGGACGCTTGGCCGGGTCGATCAGGTCGACGTAAGAACCGCGATCGATGGAGACGTAACGGCCGTTGCGTCCGATCTGGAGGTCATTGCGCTCGTTGCTAAGCGGACTCTTCCGCCTGAACCACATGGAGTACCCCTCATTGTTCTGATAATCCGGGGGAGGCAACGTTAGATCCTTCGCGCGCACGTCGCCGAGCAGTGGCGAGCAGAGGTATAGCCCATCGGCGTATGCACCGGCATCCTGGACGTACCGGTAGTTGTAGATCACGCGTGCCGCATGTTCGAGGTTGGGGGGCGAGCAAGGCGCACCCGGCTGTTGGTCAAGATCATTGAGCGCGGCAAAGGCCTGGGACGTGACAACTTCCGCGCGCATGATCGCCTTATTGGCGAAGTCCTTAATCTCGGCACGCTCTCGTCGCTCGACGTCTTTTTTCGCGACATAGAGGCTGGTGAGGACTGGGACGACCGTCGCGAGACACCCAAGGGCAACCGAAGCCGAAACAACTGTGATGCGCTTGATCATTTCGTACCCCAGGATGGACGGCAGGGAGCCAAGGGTCGGCTGAAAAGCGGGCGAGCGCCGCATCTTCAAGTGCCAGGAAAGCGAAGGATCAGAGTAAGAATAGTCTCAGGCGCTTCGTCTGCAATGTGATGCCTGGGTGAGGCTCTCTGCCTACATTTGTCGTCCGCACCCCATGCGTATCCAGAGCCACCCAGGCCAGGCGGCCGTTTGCAATGGTCAAACCGATATTCCGTACCTAGCCGGCATCCTGGGGCGCAGACGTCTCGGGCACATACACATGAACGCGGTTTCGCCCCGCTGCCTTGGCACTGTAGAGGGCGGCGTCCGCCCGTTCCTGCGCTGCCGCGAGGTCGGATTCGTCCTCGCGGTACGCCGCGATGCCAATACTCACGGTCTGCGTGATTGCTTCTCCGGACTCAAGAATGATCGGCGTGTTCTGGATGGCAGCGCGGATGCGCTCGGCGATCACCTGCGCCTGTCCCAGCGCTGTATCGAACAGGATTGCGGTGAACTCTTCTCCGCCAATTCGCGCGCCAAGGTCAGTGCTGCGCAATGCGCCCTCGAATTGCCGCGCCACCACCTGTAAAACGCGATCGCCAGCGGCATGGCCGTAGGTATCATTCACCCGCTTGAATAGATCAAGATCGAGCGCGAGTATCGACAAGGCACTGCCTTGCTTGCGCGCGTGCATGACTGCCTTCTGGGCTGCGTTTTCGAAATAGCGGCGGTTGGCGAGCCCGGTCAGTGCATCGAGGTCGGCTTGGGTTCGCAACTCCTTGAGCATCTGTTGCTGGCTGTTGACGTCGACCAGTGTGACAAGCACCGCTTTTGACGCGACTGATTCACCTCCAAACTCAAGCTGAGCACAATGCACCAGCATGTATCGCGTTCCGTCGCGCGTGAGCATGGGAATGGCTTCATCCATACGGGTCGTACATACCTGCGACCAGTCTGCGGCGTTCGCAAAGAGCCGGGAGAATGATTGCCCCGCTCCGGCCACAGCGCCGAAGTCAGCGAGTAGGGCTTCGTTAGTCAGGAGGATCTGTTCCGTGTCATGGTCGACTACGGCAACGGGCGTCGGCATGTTCTTGACGACGGTTGACACCATGCTCGCGAATCTCTCGACCCGATCCTGCAGACGACGCTCGTGGAGGATCAGCAGAATGCCACTCACCAACATGAGAAGCATGACAGCGGCGCCGGCCGCATTGATGTAGGTGCTCCGCCAGAAGCCCTCCCGGAAATCGCTGACCGAATATCCGACCGCCACCGTCCAGTGGTCGGGGGTCAGCCGTGTCGCAATGCTTCGTGTGGACACCAAACGCTCGATACCGTCGATTTGCGAGGAAGCATATTGCGTTGCGGTTGTTGGTCCGGCCCGCCCGCGATCTTCACGCAGGACCTGTCCAACGGCTAGTGTCGGATGCTCCGGATCACGCATCACCAGGCGGTGTTCGCTATCCAATAGCAGAACGGAGGTGCCGGGTGCCAGGTTCACGCCGTCAAGCACAAGGCGTTCGTAGGTCAGGATGATGACGACCACCGCATCAAGGTCGATCGCCCGGTTCTGATGCCCTTTGGCGACCACGACCGCGCCACGCTCGCCCCACGCGACGGGGAGTATGACGGCGTTTGACGGATTGGCTCGCACTCTTGCCAAAATCTGGTCAAGCGGCGGCACTTCGTTCATGAAGCTTGGACGGGAACTGGCAAGCAGATGCTCACCCTGCGGATCGAACACCCCGATTAGCGCGCGTCTCAATGGGTTATCCAGAGCCTCGGTGAGATTGACAAGTGTGGCGTCCGTGAGTGTGCCCGTATCGAGCAGACGCTCCGTTCCGCTCGTTAACGCAGTTACGTCGCGAAACTGATCTGCAATACGTCCGGCCATCAGGGAAGATTGCACATCCAGTAGCCGGGCGGCCAGGGCGTTGATTGCACGAAAGTCATAGTAGGACTGCCATACATTCACCAGGATATCTATGGCCACCAGCAGGGCCAGAATAGGTAACGCCCGCCGAAGCCACGACTTCTTCATGCGCCGATCCATCGACCAGTAAGTAGCTGAACTCTGTGAATGGCCCATGATTCCCGCTGATGAAACGTCTACTGATTGGTCAGAAATGACTTGCTCACTCACCTGGACGTGGCGGATCTTCCCCCATGCCAAAGGCGATTTGTCGCGCGAAGTCAGCATATGTAGGCAAGGTGCTGCTTGCGGCACGCGTGGATGCCCGATCCCACGTGCATATTGACTCTCACCAGCCGGCGCGCCAATCAATCATATGTCCACGCGGGGCGCTTCCAAAATTGTGTGCAGCCAGCGCTGCAAGATGGACCGTCGCGCCTGTCGTCGGGCGAGCCTGATCCCTGACGGCAGGCGCCGTCTTCCCGGCATCACGGCCGAAGGATTCCCGGTTTTTAGTTTTTTCATCCAATTTTCGAAAAGATTCACTTCCGCTGGCGGAGTCCTTCAATCAGGATTTTCTGAGTGTAGGAAGTGCGCGGCACAGCCGGGTAGAGCTGTTCCTGTCAGAAGTTCGTGTCGGCAGACGCAGAGACATTGGCTGTCTTCATTTCGCCGTGTCCTTTTCGAGGAGGTTCGGAGATGTTCGCCAAGATCGTCGCGACATATCGCTACTTCATGTCCGTGGTGCCTTTTCGGCTGACGCCGGCCATCATCACCACGGTTGTGCTTGTCACGCTGCTGCTCACACCGACGCCGGCTGGTTTGAAGGACAACGCTTGGGATCTGGTCGCCATCTTTCTGACCACGATCGTCGCCATCATTCTCAAGGTGATGCCGATCGGTGTGATGGCGATGATGGCGATCGTGATCGTGTCACTGGCGCAAGTGACCTCGAACTCGTCCAAGGGCGCCATTGCCGATGCGCTGAGCAGTTTTGATAGTCCGCTGATCTGGCTGATCGTTGTGGCCATCCTGATTTCGCGCGGCCTGAAGAAGACGGGGTTGGGCAGTCGCATCGGCCTGATGTTCATCGCGCTTTTGGGCAAGCGGACGGTCGGCATTGGCTACGGGCTGGCGATCTGCGAGCTGGTACTGGCGCCATTCACGCCGAGCAACACCGCACGCGGCGGCGGCATTGTGCACCCGATCATGCGGTCGATTGCAGGCGCCTTCGATTCTGATCCGGCTAACGGGACGCAGGGAAAGGTTGGTACCTATCTGGCACTGGTCAACTACCACGCCAACCCGATCACTTCGGCCATGTTCGTGACCGCCACCGCGCCGAACCCCCTGGTCGTCGACTACGTGGCCAAGGCCAGTGGCCAGTCGCTTCACCTGAGCTGGACCACCTGGGCGCTGTGCATGCTGCTGCCCGGCCTCGTCTGCCTGCTTCTGATGCCGCTTGTTATTCGCGTGCTCTGTCCGCCCGAACTGAAGGCGACCCCCAATGCGATCGAATACGCCAAGGGTGAGCTTGCTCGCATGGGCCCCCTGGGTGGCAAAGAGCGCGTCATGATTGGTGTCTTCGCCATGATGCTGGTTCTGTGGGCCAACGTGCCGGCAATGATCTGGGGGCCGACGTTCACGCTCGACCCGACGGTGGTCGCCTTTCTCGGCCTGTTCGCGTTGATCATTACCGGCACGATCGACTGGGACGATGTGTTATCGGAGAAGAGCGCCTGGGACACCCTGATCTGGTTCGGCGCTCTGGTAATGCTCGCGGAACAGCTCAACAAGCTTGGCGTAATCGCATGGTTCTCGGCCGATATGCGCGATGCCATTGCCGCCAGTGGAATGGGTTGGCTCTCGATTGCCGCCATATTGGTGCTGGCGTTCGTGTTTTCCCATTACCTCTTCGCAAGTACCACTGCCCATATCAGCGCGATGATGCTGGCCTTTCTGACAGTGGGCGCGCAGTTGATTCCGCAGCCTTATATCGCACCTTTCATGCTGATGATGACCGCCGGCTCGGCGATCATGATGACGCTGACCCACTATGCCACCGGCACATCGCCGATCATATTTGGCAGCGGGTATGTGACGATGGGGCAATGGTGGCGGGTCGGCGCGGTGATGTGTGTCTTTGAACTTGTCATCTTCGCCGTAGTAGGAGGTATCTGGTGGAAGATTCTGGGGTTCTGGTAGTCCGGGGCCACGGTCTCGATCCACAGTCCGTGTTCAGTTCTGGACCATCCGGATCCTGATTCATATCATGACTCTGGCGTCCGACGCCGCGTGACTATGGCATGTTTCCCGCTGTTGACGACGCGCCACCTGTAGAAGGAGCCACATATGCCAGCCATGATGAAAGCCGCAGTCGTGCGCGCGTTCGGCGCACCTCTGACTATCGACGAGGTGCCCGTGCCGCAGCCTGGCCCTGGCCAGATCCAGGTCAAGATCGAAGCGTCCGGCGTTTGCCACACCGATCTGCATGCGGCGCAGGGCGACTGGCCGGTCAAGCCGTCGCTGCCATTCATTCCCGGCCATGAAGGCGTGGGATTCGTGTCGGCAGTTGGTGCCAATGTCAAACGCGTGAAGGAAGGGGATCGCGTCGGCGTGCCGTGGCTCTACAGCGCCTGCGGTTACTGCGAACACTGCCTCCAGGGCTGGGAAACGCTGTGTGAGAAGCAGCAGAACACCGGCTACTCCGTCAACGGTGGCTACGGCGAGTTCGTGGTGGCCGATCCGAACTATGTCGGTCTGCTGCCGAAGAATGTCGACTTCATCGAAATCGCGCCGATCCTGTGCGCTGGGGTGACGGTCTACAAGGGTCTCAAGGTCACCGACACACGGCCGGGGCAGTGGGTGGTGATCTCGGGAATCGGTGGTCTGGGCCACGTGGCCGTACAGTATGCGAGGGCAATGGGCCTGCGCGTGGCCGCCGTCGACATTGACGACGCGAAGCTCGCTTTCGCGCGCAAGCTCGGTGCCGAAGTTGCAATCAATGCTCGCACTACCGACCCTGCTGCTTTCTTGCAGAAGGAAATTGGCGGCGCGCACGGTGTATTGGTCACCGCAGTCTCGCCGCAGGCGTTCTCGCAGGCTATCGGCATGGTGCGACGCGGTGGCACGATCTCGCTGAACGGCCTGCCTCCGGGAGACTTCCCCACCCCGATCTTCGACGTGGTGCTGAAGGCCATCACTATCCGTGGCTCCATTGTCGGCACGCGTAGCGATCTGCAGGAAGCGCTCGAATTTGCCGCCAGCGGTGTGGTGAAAGCCACGGTATCCACGGAAAAACTGGACTCGATCAATAGTATCTTCGACCGCATGAAGGCCGGCCAGATCGAAGGCCGCATTGTGCTGGACTTCAGCCGCTGACAAAAGCCACTCGCGCTACTGGTGCCGGGGACGTCGGGTTTCGCGTTCTGTCGTTCTGTCAGACGATATTCACCCGACGTCTTGTGCTGCGTGCAACGTTAATCTGCAGACCAGGATGTGCGCCAGCACCGCCTCAAGCGGCTCGACTGCTCCAAAGGGCTACACGATCGAACCCCACACGGGGGCGCAGACGTAACGCGGAGTTGGCGACCGGACGGAAATGTCACATGGGCAGATCAGTATTGCGCGGAGTGCTCCCACGCTACCTTGTCTTCTTGGCGTTTGCCGCTAGTGCATTCGCGGCGCACGCCTGGACCGCCGGCAGCGATGGCGGTGCCGGAGCGGCTACGGCCAGCCCCGACACGGAGTCTGGACCCTATCGGGGCATCGTGGGACCGGTAGGTACGGCGGAGCCCGCACCAGAAGCACCGAAGGAGTGGGACAGAGCACTACCGTTCTTTGCGCAGCGCGTGATCGATAAAGGCTACAACCTTCCGAATCCATACAACATCGGCTATTCCTATTACAACGGATACCAGCGATATCAGCTTAGCGACCTCGCGGTTTCCGCAGGGAGCAATCCTCTACGCGCAGCGGATTTCGTCCAGTTTCAGCAATCCAAACTTCATAACGTCTCAAACCAGTTCCAGCTCGGGGCGTGGATATTTCCGTTCTTGAACGTCTATGGGATGATCGGCACGATCGAGGGGAATGGGGCGATCGATATTTCGTTCTCGTCCAAAACGGACTTGCAGCAGTTCTTCGGCATCAATATCGGCTGCGGCGGCAGTCGGCCCCGTCCGGAGTGTTCCAACCCCATCAAGCTGCCCACGCAATTCGCGAACTATAGCGGCCACACCTTCGGTGGTGGCTTTACGCTGGTTGGCACGTACAAGCAGCTTTTTTTCTCCTTGCCCGTAACCTATACCGTTTCGGACATTACGATGTCAGAGACGCCTGTGCAGTCCATCAACATCGGCCCACGCATCGGCTGGAATTTTCGCCTTGGTCCGGGCCTCGGTCTGTTGACGCCATTTGTCGGTGTGACCTATTTCAGGACTCATGCCAAGATCACCGGCCATTTTGACGTCCCGATCCAAGATGCTGGCGGCCAGACAGCGCGCTTGAACTACGAAATCAATCAGAGTGTGGTCGGGGCATGGAGTGGATCGGCAGGCGTGAGCTGGGCAGTCAACCGCAGTCTGGGGTTCATCATGGAGTTCGGTTACGGATACAACCGGAACAATATTATTGCGACCGGCTTCTTCCGCTTCTAGAAAGACTTCATGCGCTCGCATCCACAGACCATCTGCATACTCGTGATCGGCCTGTGGTGCGCTACGGCCATCTCGGCCGAGGTCAATCAACCAGACGACAGTGAGAAGCAAGGGTGGATTGACAGGCTTCTCAACAAGCTCGGCGCGTCCAAGGAGGTGGACGTAAGCAAGGGCATCGACTGGGGCGTCCTGCCCGGGCCGTTCTATAACCCGGAGATGGGGTTCGGAATAGGGGCCGCAGCGATCGGACTCTACAAGCCCAAGAGTGCGGAGGCCGAGACACAGCTCTCCACGCTGTCGATCCGCGGCTTCGGCACGGTCAAGGGGGCTTACGGCGTATCGGTCGAAAACAATACCTTCTTTGCGGACGACAGTTACCGCGTCACGATTGAAGCGGACCTTATCAATATGCCGACGGCATATTGGGGTATCGGCTACAGCAACGCCATCGACAGCGCCAACAAGGAAGCTTATACGCGCCAAACCGTGGCGCTACAGCCGAAGATCCTGTTCCGGGTCGCGCCGAACGTCTATATAGGGGCTGGATATAGCCTGCAGTACGACAACGCCACCAAACTCGAACGTGGCGCGGAAAGCGCGCTGGCGACAGATCCACACGGTCCGCGCGTGTTGAGTTCCGGGATCAGCGCGCACTTCTCCTATGACACCCGCGACTTTATCCCGAATCCCTACCGTGGCGAGTCGCTGCTGGCCAATGCCACGGTGTATCGGCGTGCACTGGGCAGCGATACGGACATGGAGAATCTCGAGATCACCGCCAACAAGTATTTCCGGATGCGCGAGCGCGATGTGCTGGCGTTCGATCTCTACGGGAACTTCAATTTTGGGGATGTGCCGTGGGACATGATGGCGACGCTCGGTAACAACAAGCGCATGCGCGGCTACTTTCTTGGCCAATTTCGGGACAAGGTCATGGCAGGCGTTCAGGCGGAGTACAGATGGCACATCGTTGGGCGGCAGGGCATGGTGTTCTGGGTCGGTACAGGGGCCGTGGCTCCCAATCCGGGCGCGCTCACTTCCGCGCACTGGCTGCCGAATGCTGGTGTCGGATACCGTTTCGAATTCAAGCCGCGCGTGAACGTTCGCTTTGACGCAGGTGTTGGCCGCAACACGAAGGGCGTCTATTTTCAGATCAACGAAGCGTTTTGATGTTGTCGCGCTAGCGCCGACCATGCTTCAGCCGTACTTCTCGCGCGTGGCATTGTCCCGCCAGGCTGCGCCTTGCCGATGGCCGCTTCAGCACTTGAGATGGGCCCTCCATCCCGACGCGAGCCATTGACGCACATACAGGTTGGACGCACGCGGCCGGCAATGGTCCTTGGTCCAATAGACGAAAGGAATTGATCGGATTTCTATGTTGAGGACACGCGAAAATTGAAGCAAACTACGGATCTGGGTGGGCGTATGAGAGGTATCGCTTTCAGGCGAAGTTCCTTACTGCTGGCAGCCATATCCCTGCTGCTCCCGTTCATCCCGATTTGTGCGAGTGCGCAATCGAGCTCGCCGAGCTTTCGCGACCCGGAAGACGGGGCGTTTGATCTCAGCAACTATCTGCTCGAACACAAGGGTGCGTTGCCCGTCCCGTTTGTGATTACCGAGCCGGCGGTCGGATACGGTGTCGGTATCGGGCTCCTGTTTTTCTCCGAGTCCATCGCGGAAAGCGAGGCACGAGCGAAAGAGCTTGGGCAGGAGCGGGTGCCGCCGAACATCACGGTGCTCGGTGGTGCTTACACCGAAAACGGTACGTGGGCAGGCGTCGTCGGGCACTTCCATAGCTGGGACAACGACAGATACCGCTATCTTGGTGGCGTCGCCAAAGTCGATGCGAATCTGGATTACTTTGGCGTGGCAAATCAGGCGCGTGCGTATGAACTGGATGGGGTCGGACTCTTCCAGCAGCTACTGGTCCGCATTGGAAACAGCCGATGGTTCGCTGGACCACGCTATATCTTTTTCGATGCCAACGCGATATTCAAGTTCGGACAAAACCCGTCTGACGTGACCGGTCAAGGTCGGGATCAGCGTATCAGTGCGGCGAGCCTTGTGATCGACTACGATTCTCGGGACAACATTTTCTTCCCTAACCGCGGCAGCTTTGCCGAAATCGAAACCCAATTCGCTCGCGACGGTATAGGTAGCACGCAGAACTACAACATGTATGCGGCGCGCGGCTACACCTGGCTACCTCTTGGCAAGTCATTTGTCCTGGGACTGAGAGCGGACACGCGTTTCTCGACAGGAGACGTACCGTTCTTCGTTCAGCCCTATATTGACCTTCGTGGCGTAAAGAAGGCGCGTTACCAGGACCGCAATGCCATTGCCACGGAGGTCGAGTTGCGTTGGGATATCAAGCCGCGTTGGTCTGTCCTTGGGTTTTCGGGACTCGGCAAGGCTTACGGCCGGCAATCGTTCTCGGACGCGGAAAACGTGGTCAGTGTAGGAATGGGCTTCCGATACCTGATAGCCAGAAGGCTTGGACTTGCTATGGGCCTCGATGTGGCGCATAGCAAGGATCAGAACGCCATATATGTCCAGGTGGGGACTGCCTGGCATTGAGAGTGACCATGGGGCCAGGCAGCACGTGAACTAGCCAAATCGATCTCGATTTGCAGTTCTCGACAGCAGCAACTCATTTGCCGAATCAAGGTTGCCGGTGTCGGGAACGATCGCGCCTGCGTGGATGAGCCGCTTGGCTCGCCAGAGTGGAATGCGATCGATGATGGAGGCGTTCTCTGGGGTCATCACCGCAACATGCACAACATGCCGGGTAATCGGTGATCGAACGGTAATCAGGCGATGGCCCGCTGCCATCAGGCCAATGATTCTGCGCTGAAGAATGGAGTTACCCACTTCGGATACGGGATCGATGACGGGAGGATCCATGCTGCAGCCCTTTTTCCCCATGCAGTTGACATCTGATGCCTCGGTCTTCGCATTTCATGTCATGGTGCTGTGGCAGATCGCCTGGCAGTACGGGACATCAACCCAAGTTGCATTCAGGCGACGCAGATAGACGGAGGCAGTGGGGCCCGCATGTCGATTTCGATCGCTACAAGCTGGCTCTGACTTCGACGGCGCTGTTGGTGTTGCCACGCTCGTCCCTTTGGGGACTTTGAAGATTTGGCTTGAAATGCAACAAGGTTGCATTTAAGATCTGTTTGCAACAATGTTGCATTAACCGATCGCCCGCACTTGGCAGGATGCCTTGCGGGCAAACCAAATCCCCATGCTTCCAGCCAAGCTTCCTGTCACCGTGCTCTCGGGCTTCCTCGGCGCGGGCAAGACCACCTTGCTTAATCACATCCTCCATAACCGTGAGGGTCGTCGCGTCGCGGTGATCGTCAACGACATGTCCGACGTCAACATTGATGCGGGGCTTGTCCGGGATGGCGGCGCCAATCTTTCGCGGACGGAAGAGACATTGGTGGAGATGAGCAACGGGTGCATCTGCTGCACGCTGCGCGAAGATCTGCTGCTGGAAGTCGAACGGCTGGCCAGGGAAGGGCGATTCGACCAACTGGTTATCGAATCAACCGGGATCTCGGAGCCCCTGCCGGTGGCGGAGACCTTTACGTTCGAAGGCGAAGATGGCCGCAGTCTCAATGAGGTGGCCCATCTGGACACCATGGTCACAGTGGTCGACGCCTTCAATTTCCTCCGGGACTACGGCTCGCGCGACAGTCTGCAATCGCGCGGCGAGTCACTGGGCGAGGAGGACGCGCGTACCGTCGTGGACCTCCTGATCGATCAGGTCGAATTCTGCGATGTGCTGGTCTTGAACAAGGTCGATCTGATCGCCGACGCGGACCGCGAGCGCCTCCTGGCCATTCTGCGCGCCCTCAACCCCAGGGCACGCATCGAGATCGCCGAGTTTGGCCGGGTGCCACTCGAGCGGGTGCTCGGCACGGGCTTGTTCGATTTCGAGGAAGCATCGAAAGCGCCCGGCTGGTTACAGGAAATGCGCGGCCAGCACGTGCCTGAGACCGAGGAATACGGCATTCGCAGCTTCGTCTACGGCGCCCGTCGACCATTTCATCCTCAACGCTTCCACGCGTTTGTCGCGGCCGAATGGCCGGGTGTGGTGCGATCAAAGGGGTTCTTCTGGCTGGCAAGCCATCCGACGCTCGCTGGAACCTGGTCACAGGCTGGCGCCGTTGCCAGGCACGGCCCGGCCGGTTACTGGTGGGCCGCGGTGCCGCCCGAGCGCTGGCCGGACGACCCGGAGTCCGTTGCCTTGATTCGCGCCAAATGGGACGACAGCGTCGGCGATGCGCGTCAGGAAATCGTGCTGATTGGTGTCGACATGGACGAATTCGAGCTTCGCAGATGTCTGGACGCCTGCCTGTTGACGGACGACGAGATGGCGCAGGGTCCCGATGTGTGGACCACCTGGCACAACCCCTTTCCTGACTGGCCCTGACACTTTGGGCTCCCCATGCGCCCAGGACATTGGGGATGCCTTCCCAATCCGAACGAAAGCATGAGCGCAGCCCTTCCCGACGTTTCCCTGACCGAAGCCTCCCCGACCTTCACCCCGCTCGAGTGGGTCGGCATGCAGGGCATTGACCTGCCAATCAGGCTTGTCGAGCCTGGCTATCGGCGTCAGTTGCATGCCCGCGCGGACATTCATGTCGACCTGCCCGCGCCCAGGGTCAAGGGGATCCATATGTCTCGCCTGTACGCGCTGCTTGATGCGCTGGACGACGGCGAGGGGCTTTCGCCCATCCGCATACGGCAGTTGCTTGAAGCGATGGTGGACAGTCATCGCGATTGCGAGACAGGCAGCGCGCGGCTACGCCTGCGTTTTGATCTGCTAGTCCGTCGCCCCGCATTGGTCACGGAAGGCATTGCAGGATGGAAGTCGTATCCGGTGCGGTTGGACGCATCGCTGGTCGGCAATGTCTTTGCGCTGACGGCTCGGATCACGGCAGGCTACTCGTCGACTTGCCCGTGCTCCGCGGCGTTGACCCGGCAACTGGTAGAGCAAGGGTTTGCGAAGGCGTTCGCGCATGAGCGTCGAGTCGACGTCGCCAGAGTCTCGGCCTGGTTGCGGCAACACGGCACGCTGGCGACGCCGCACAGCCAGCGCAGTGAGGCGTCGATCACCGTGGACATTGCCGTCGATTTGCCGAACCTGGGGCTTCTCGACCTGGTCGACCACATCGAGCGCGCGCTGGGCACGCCAGTACAGACTGCCGTCAAGCGCGCCGATGAGCAGGCATTCGCTGCGCTGAATGGCCAGAATCTCATGTTCGTTGAAGACGCGGCGCGCCGCATTCAGGTTGCGTTGGACGGACGTTTCGCGAATCCCAGAGTTCACGTTCGGCACCTTGAGAGTCTCCATCCTCATGATGCGGTGGCTTGGGCGGCGCCGTTGCAGATGAAGCATTCACGGGAGGTGGCCGCATGACTTCCGCGCTCAGCCTCTACAACTCGCTGACCCGCAAGAAGGAGCCCTTGCGGACCGGGCAGCCGGGCCGCGTCACGATGTATGTCTGCGGGCCAACGGTCTACAACTTCGCGCATATCGGCAATGCCAGGCCGGCCGTTGTCTTCGACGTGCTGGCGCGGCTACTGCGCGAGCAATACGCAGAAGTGGTCTACGCCCGCAACTTCACCGATGTGGATGACAAGATCAACGCGAGCGCGGCGGCGGAGGGCGTACCTATCGGCACCATTACAGCGCGCTATATCGATGCCTACCACGAAGACATGCGCGCGCTGGGCGTGTTGATTCCTGACCTGGAGCCGCGCGTCACCGAGCACATCCCCGCGATCATTGCGTTGATACAGCGGCTGATCGCAAATGGGAATGCCTATGTCGAACAGGATCATGTCCTGTTTCACGTGCCGTCCTTTCCCGCGTATGGCCAACTTTCGGGTCGCCGACCTGAGGACATGCTTGCCGGCGTGCGTGTCGACGTCGCACCGTACAAGCGCGATCCGCTGGACTTTGTCCTCTGGAAGCCGTCCACTGCCGAGGTTCCGGGCTGGCCGAGTCCGTGGGGACGCGGGCGACCAGGTTGGCATATCGAATGCTCAGCCATGATCGGGCAACACCTGGGAAGCACGATCGACATCCACGGGGGTGGTCAGGATCTGATATTCCCGCATCACGAGAATGAGATTGCCCAGGGCACTTGCGCGAATGGCGAGTTGTACTGCCGCACCTGGGTTCACAACAGCTTCGTTACCGTGGACGGTCAGAAGATGTCCAAGTCGCTCGGCAACGTTCTGCTGCTGCGCGATCTGCTGGGTCAGGCGCCGGGGGAAGCGATACGACTGGCGCTGCTTTCGGCGCATTACCGGCATCCTCTCGACTGGAACGCGCAGCGTCTGTTGACGGCGCGCCAGACGCTGTTGCGCTTCTACCGGGGGCTGAAGATGGCCGAACACATCGAGATCTCGCCCGGCGAAGAGCCCGACGAGGAGGTAATCGCGGCTCTCAACAATGATCTGAACATTCCGGGTGCGCTGGCGCGACTCCACGTGTTGCTCGCCGAGTTGGAAAAGGCAGGTGCTGATGCCAGCCGATCCGTGGCCAAGGCACGGATGATGGCGTCGGGACGGTTGCTCGGATTGTTCCAGCAGGATCCAAACTCCGCGCTCCGGGGACTGGCCGGGGCAGCAGTCACCCATGGAATCGCCACTACTGCGGACGCGGCACGGATCGACCATCTGGTCGCGGAGCGCGAGCAGGCCCGCAAGCGCCGCGACTTCGCACGGGCAGACGCACTGCGTGAGGAACTTGGCGCGGCCGGTGTCCTGGTTCACGACACGCCCAATGGGAGTACCTGGACCCTTGTCGATGGAACTCCAGCATAAGGGCGGCGGGTGTCATGTGACGAAGCCATGCTGATTCGCAAGCTCTTCCGCTTCGAGAACGCCCATATCGTGCGCGGATGCAGCACGAGGCGCTGCTCGCACTCCATCCACGGGCACTCGTACAAGATCGAATTACTGCTGGAGGCACACTCACTCGACCATGGACAGATGGTCTATGACTTCGGCCTGCTCAAAGGCGGCGCGTTTACGTTGATCGACGCCTTCGACCATGCGGTCACGCTATGGACCGGCGACGACCCAGCGTATCTGGCGGCCATGCGCCAGCATTCAGAGCGTTGGGTGTTGATACCGGTGTCGCCAAGCGCCGAACAATTTTCAAGGTTGTTCTTCTTGCTGGTGGATGCGGTGCTAGCCACAACCGCCTTGCGCAATGGCGAGGGTGACGTGCGATTGCACTCCGTCATCGTCCATGAAACGGAGACCGGCTATGCGCAGTGTTTCCGTGAGGATGCCGAGAATCCCCGCATGGGACGCATCGATCTTGAATCCATCGTCTTCGCCCCAGCCATCACGGCGCAATGGAGCGACCCGGCGTTGTTCGAACGGTTAAAACGCGCGCGTGCGGATTAGCACGCCAGGAATCCGCAACATGATCAGAAAGAATCCGAGCGGCGATCTGCCGCAGATTCATCCGAGCGCCTTCGTTGACCCGACGGCCGTCCTGTGCGGCAAGGTCGTTGTTGCCGAGAACGTATTTATCGGTCCCTACGCGGTGATTCGTGCCGACGAGGTAGATGCCACCGGCCAGCTTGAGCCGATCCTGATTGGCGCGCATTCCAACATCCAGGACGGTGTCGTCATCCATTCCAAGTCTGGCGCGCGTGTATCGATCGGGGAACGTACCTCGATCGCGCATCGTGCCATCGTCCACGGTCCGTGCCGGGTCGGCAATGGGGTGTTTATCGGGTTCAACAGTGTGCTGTTCGACTGCGTTGTGGAAGACGGCTGCGTGGTGCGCTTCAACGCCGTGGTCGATGGCTGCCACCTGCCGGCCGGCTTCCATGTTCCGTCGACGATGCGCATTGGACGGTCCACCGACCTTGCCACACTCCCCAAGGTGTCCGTCGACGCCAGCGAGTTTTCCGAAGATGTCGCGCTGACCAACAACGCGTTGGTGCGCGGATACAAAGCCATCCAGAACGAGTTCTGAAACATGTCAGTTGCTCCCACGCTCCACGCTGCCACGCGCAATCGTGGAGGACACAGCGTGACGGATGGAACAGTCCCCGGCGTTGGGCTGCCATCGGCACGCCGCCATGCGGACTTGCTGGTGATCGGCGGGGCCCTCGTCACCCCCAACGGTGTCGAGCGCGCCGATGTCGCATGTGCGGCCGGTCGCATCGTGGCGCTTGGAGACCTCCAGTGCTCGTGGACGGCCGATGCCACGCTCGACGCGAAGGGTCTGCACGTACTGCCGGGGGTTATCGATAGTCAGGTGCATTTCCGCGAGCCCGGTTTGACGCACAAGGAAACGTTGGAGGCGGGCACGCGCGGTGCGGCGCTGGGCGGCGTCACGGCGGTATTCGAGATGCCGAACACGCAACCGCTCACATTGCGTGCGGAGGATCTCCGGGCCAAGCTTGATGCGGCACAAGGCCGTGCGTGGTGCGACCACGCGTTCTACATCGGCGGGTCGTCGGTGAATGCCGAGCACCTGGAGTACCTGGAGAGTCTGCCTGGCTGTGCTGGCGTGAAGATCTTCATGGGCAGCTCGTTCGGCGACCTGCTGGCGGATGACGACGAGGTGCTATGCCGGATCCTGGCGCACGGTCGCCGCAGGATGGCCGTGCATGCTGAGGATGAGGCCCGGCTGCGCGAACGCAGGATCATCGCTGAGTCGAGCGGCGACGTGCGCCAGCACCCGGTCTGGCGAGACGCCCGCAGCGCATTGCTGGCCACGCAGCGCATCGTGAAGCTTGCTGGGGATACTGGCCGGCGCCTTCATATCCTGCATGTTTCGACTGCCGAAGAGATTGCCTTCCTGGCGGATCGGAAGGATCGCGTGACAGTTGAAGTGACGCCGCACCACCTGACCCTGGAGGCGCCAGAATGCTACGAGCGACTGGGGACGCTGGCTCAAATGAATCCACCAGTCCGTGAACGTTGCCACCGGAACGCACTATGGCAGGCGATTCGCGAGGGCGTCGGCGATGTCATCGGTAGTGACCATGCGCCTCACACGCCTAAGGAAAAGAGTCGTCCATATCCAGCTTCGCCCAGCGGCATGACCGGTGTGCAGACACTGGTGCCGGTGATGCTCGACCATGTGCATCGTGGCCAATTGAGTCTTCAGCGATTCGTCGACCTGACAAGCGCCGGACCGGCCCGGATCTTCGGTGTCGAAGGGAAAGGCCGTATCGCGCTTGGCTACGACGCCGACTTGACGCTGGTCGATCTGGCGGCTCGCCGGACCATTCGCAACGACTGGATCGCGAGTGTCAGTGGGTGGACACCCTATGACGGCATCGGCGTTACGGGCTGGCCGATCCATACCGTGGTGCGTGGCCACATCGTCGTGCGGGACGAAGCGCTCGTCGGGACGACCCCTCTGGGGCGACCGTTGCGCTTCCTCGAAGCGCCACCTCGAGTGCCAGCCGGAGTCTGAAATCAGGCGGCAGGGGGCCGGGCCAGGTCGGGGCAGCCAATGAATGCTGATGGTGCGCGTGGTCGTCAGAACTGCAGCGACGCGTTCGCCAGGAACGTGCGTGTTGACGCTGGCAGGACAAAGCCATCGTACGTGGTCGTCCAGTACCGCCGTCCAAACACATTGTTGACCACAGCGCGCACTGTCAGCGTCTTGCCAGCCATGCGCGTGGTGTAGCGCGCGCCGACATCGGCGGTGGTGTATGACGGTATGTGCTGTGTGTTGGCCGAGTTGACATACATATCGCCGGTTACCTTGGCGCCGGTCCACAGCGTCAGGCCGGGGGCGAACGGGGTGTCGTACTCGATGCGGCCCGTCACGATGTAGCTCGGCGTGGCAAACACGCGCTTGCCATTGACCTGGGGATCGTCGACGCCAGAGGTCTTCGTGTCGAGCCAAAGCACACCGCCCATCAGCCGTACATCGCGTGCTACGCGCAACCAGCCGCTTGTGTCCAGACCGGTGAAACGCTGGCTGCCGTCCTGCACGAAGTAGTTGGCCGAGTTGGTGTACTCGTAGCCCTTTTCGACGCGGAACAGCGCGACATTGGCGCCCCACTTGTCGCGGTCGGTCTTGAATCCCAGTTCGTATTGCCGGCTCTTGAGCGGACCAAAGGTCTGCCCGGCGTTGACATTGGTGACGCCCGCCGAGCCTCCTTGCTCCAGCGACTCCACGTAGCTGAAATAGGCCGTGGAGAAGTCGTCGGTCTTGTACATCAGCGCAACGGTTGGGGTGAACGGATTGGCGCTGTAGTGCGAGGTTTTGACTTGCGACGGATCGTAGTTGTCCTGCGTGAAGTCGTTGTAGCGAACGCCGGCCAGTACCGAAAAACGTGGCGTGAACTGGATCGTGTCGCTCAGGTAGACCGACTTCTGCTGAATCCTGTAGTCGCGGTACGGGATGTAGTCCTTGCCCACGTCCGGCTGCTCGGGCAGCGGCACCGGGTTATACAGATTGCTGGTGCCCATGGGTATGCCATTGCCGCCAAGACCGTTGTCGAGTTCGCGCACCTGCGACAGGTAGCCGATGCCGGCAACGATATCGTGCTTGATCGCACCCGTCTCGAACTTGCCCTGCACCATTGCGTCGTACGCCTGGTAGTAGTAGGCGGTTTTCCAGCGGTAGTTGGTGTCGGAGAAATCCCCGGCACTATTGGTGACGTACAGGAAGCTGTCGGCGTTAAGCCGGTTCTGGCGTGCGAATCGATACTTGAAGCTGGCCTGCCAGGCATCGTTGATACGGTAGTCCACGCCGGTGCCTACGGTAAGCGTGTCGGTCTCGTGCGACGACCACGGCTGTGCCAGATTCCGGGCCACGCTGCTGGCGGGCGGGATGGACAGGTCCGACGCGAACGACAGGCCGAAGATCGTGCCCTGCGACTTGCGCTTCCAGTACATGACGTCGGCATTCCATGTGAGGTCCGGGGTGATGCGGAAATCCGTGGCCAGCGAGAAGGCCTGGCGCCGCACATGCACGTTCGGCTCGTTGGTGTTGCCATCCTCGTTGACCGCATTGATCCGATAGCCGAAGCGATCATCCACGCCGAAGCGGCCGCCGAGGTCGACTTTCTCGCTCCAGACGCTGTTGGCCTGGTAGCCGACCGTGACTTCCCGCAACGGCTTGTCCGTCGGACGTTTCACCACATAGTTGATGATGCCGCCGGGCGAGCCGAAGCCGTACATGAAGCCTGACAGCCCCTTGAGCAGTTCCACCTGTTCGAATGGCTCGAGCGGAATGTCGGCATCCCACGTGACGAAGTTCTGCCCATCCACCTTGGTGCCATTGAGCATGTCCACGCGCATGCCGCGCACAGCGAAGTAGGAGTTCTCGGTCCGCGCGTTATCGCCCAGCACCGACACGGCCGGGTCGTACTTGAACACGTCGTTGGCCGTCTGCGCCAGGCGTTGCTGGATCTCGTCGCCCGATACGGCCACCACGGAGAAGGGGGTATCCACGGGCTTGCGGTCGCCCAGCGCGCCGCCATTGACCCGTTCCACCTTGACGGCCTCCCCCGAGCGGTCCGCCACCACGGTAGCAGCCGGCAGCATGGTCGCGTCGGCTGTGTCCTGCGACTGTGCCTGCGCTGGCTGCGAAAGGCTGAAGCCCAGCACGGCAATGGCTACCGGCGACAGGATCGGCAGCGGGCGTGCCGAGCGCGTCGAATTGCGCGCACGCAAGCTGGCGTGCCTGTTGGATGAATCAAGCATGGACATACGGACTTCCTGGATTGCTGTTGTTCTGGTGCGTGGCTCAGCACCTGGACGTGGCTGAATTCGACCGAAATACTAATGCGAATGCAAATGATTAGTATTTATAACAATGTTTGGATGAAGGTCAAACGGGGGACGATGTTCAGGTCGTTTCCAGCAGGTGGCGTCCGATCCACTATATAAGTGATCTTTGGTTATCTTTGTGCTGTGTGCGCGGTGCCGATTCGTCGAGAAAGCAACATGTCTGCCAATGTCTTACCCAACGTACAACCCTCGTTCATCGTTCCCGACTCAAATCCGTAATGCAAACCATTATCATATGCGTTTGTGTTTGTTGGGCCTGAACGGAAGTCGTCGAATCATGAAGCAGCGTGTGTCGGTCGGATATCGCATGGCAATCGGCTCGCGGGTGATTGCCGCCGTTGTTGGTGGCTATGCGGTGGCTGCCCTTTGTACTGGCTGCCTGTCGCTGGCACTGGTGCGGTGGACCGATGTCGCCCGGGCGGAAGCCGTGATGACGGCGACGTTGATGTCGTTCCTCTGGTTTGCGTTGGCCGTGATCTGGGTGTTCGCGGCCAGTACCGCGTGGCGCGCCTGGGTCGGGTTGTGTGTGCCTGGCGTGTTGATGGCCGCCGGGTGGTTGATCCTGCGCGGTGCGTGATGGCTGAACTGAAGAAGGGGCAGGGGTTGAGGCAGTCGATGGCCTGGCTGCATACGTGGTCGGGGCTGTTGGTGTGCTGGGTCCTTTTCCTGGTGTTCTGCGGCGGCACGGCAAGCTACGTCAAGGACGAGATCTCGCTATGGATGAAGCCGGAGCTGCACGCGTCGTGGGAGGGAGACGTATCCGCCGCTGACGTCGCGCAGCGTGCCTACGCATACCTGCAACGCGAGGCGCCTGGCGCCGAGCGCTGGTTCATCAATCTGCCGGATGCCCGGCGTCCCGCGATCTCCGTATTCTGGCTGCGCAAGCCCGGTCCGGCCGATGCCGGCAAGGGCAATCGCGCGCGCCTCGAATCACGCACGCTTGATGCCCGCACTGGTATGCCAATTCCCGGCGCCCGCGATACGCGTGGTGGCGAATTTCTCTATCGGCTTCATTTCGATCTGCACTACATACCTGCGGTCCAGGCACGCTGGATCGTGGGCATCTGCGCGATGTTCATGCTCGTGGCGATCATCAGCGGCGTGATCACACATCGGCGCATCTTCACGGACTTCTTCACGTTCCGTCCGCGCAAGGGCCCGCGCTCCTGGCTCGACGCGCACAACGCCATGGCGGTACTGGCGCTGCCATTCCATCTGATGATCACCTATACGGGCCTGGTGACTCTCCTGTTCATGTACATGCCGTGGGGCATCCAGGCTGTCTACAAGGGCGACGAGAAGGCGTTCACGGCCGAACTCGCGGCTCGCGCGCCGCGCGTCAAGGCGGCGAACGAAGCAGCGGTGCTGGCGCCGATCGCGCCGATGGTGGAGCAGGCCATGGCGCGCTGGCACGGCACGCCGCCGCAGCGGATAGCGGTGGAGCAGCCCAGCAATGCCAATGCCACCGTCTCCCTGACGCGTGCGGAGAGCCGCGATATCGGCACCACGCTGCCGGTCATGGTGTTCTCGGGCGCCACTGGTGTCGTTCAGGCCGCGCTTGGCGAGAGCGTGGCCGCGGCCAGCGCCACACGCAGCACGATGGTCGGCTTGCACGTGGCGCATTTCGCACCGCCGTTACTGCGCGCGCTGTTTTTTGTCTCCGGGCTGGCCGGCGCGCTGATGGTGGCCACTGGCGCATTGCTGTGGGCGGTCAAGACGCGCCAGAGTCATGCAAAGCGTATCGCCGCCATCGGGCGCGTGCCGTCTGGGCTGCGGCTCGTCGAGGCGCTCAACCTCGGTGTCATCGCTGGTTTGCCGATTGCCTTCGCTGCCTACTTCTGGGCGAACCGGCTGCTTCCGGCCGACATGGCCCAGCGCTCCGGCATGGAGATCCGGGCCTTCTTCAGCGCCTGGGCGGTGGCGGCGCTGCTGGCGCAATGGAAACCCACGCGGGAGATGTGGCGCGTGCTGCTGTGGACCGGCGCGGGTTTGTTCGCGGGACTCCCGGTGCTCAACGCCATCACCACTACCTCGCACCTCGGGGTGACGCTGCGCCACGGCCCGATTGCCGTCGCCGGTTTCGATCTGACCGTGCTTGCCATCGGCATTGGTATCGGTGCCGCCGCATGGATGCTTGGCAAGCGGGGCCCCGAAAAACGCGCAGCTCCTGCAGTCAGGCACCGCGCGGCGGAGGTGTCGCCATGAGCCTCGAGCCAACCGCGAGTGTCGCCGGCCTTGCCTTTGCCGTGGGCGGCTTTACCTGGCTAGCCCAGGCCATCGAGCGCCATCACGCCGACATGTTCGGGCGCGGCAGCGCGCCATCCCCCGCGCGTGTCGTACGGCTGCGCGTGCTCGGCACGCTGGCGCTACTGGCGGCGCTGGCCGCATGTGTGTTTGCCGAGGGCTGGGCTTTCGGCGTCATCTACTGGACTGGACTTCTGACAATCGGTGCGCTGACTGCGATCGGCGCATTTACCTGGGCGCCTCGTGCCACGCCACGTCTTGCACGCGTGGCGATTGGCATTGGCGTTACCACCGCCCTCGCATTGATCTGCTTTCAGTAGCGAACGGGTTGAAAAAAACATTCGCGGACACGGGTTATGCCTTGCCCCTACGGCTTTTGGATCGGGCCGTGGTGCAAGGGGGTTATTTCCTTTTGGAGTCTTATCTTGTCTTTTGCTGTAGAGCGTAGTGTTCAACCGCGTGCCTTGCGGCCATCCCCGATTTACCTGCGCCATCTGGTTGTGGCGCTGGCGGCAGCCGGCGTACTGCCGTCCGTGGCGCTGGCACAGGAAGATGCGCACCCCTCCCAATCGTCGGGTGTGCCGCAAGCCGCGGCGACGTTGCCCACCGTGACCGTGCACGGCGACGCAACTCCCGATCAATTGCCGCCGCCCTATGCGGGCGGGCAGGTCGCGCGCGGTAGCCGGCTTGGCGTGCTTGGCAATCAGGACTTCATGGATGTGCCGTTCAGCATGACGACGTACACGTCGCAGGCCATCCAGAATCAGCAGGCACGAAGTATTGCCGGCGTGCTGGCTGACGATCCGTTCATCCGCACCAGCTACGGCTTCGGCAACTTCTCCGAGACGTACATGGTGCGCGGTTTCCAGCTGACAGGCGACGACCTGGGCTGGAACGGCTTGTTCGGCATCGCGCCGCGTCAGCTCGTGGCGGCGGAAGCGGTCGATCGGGTGGAAACGTTCCGGGGCGCCAGCGCGTTCCTCAACGGCGTATCGCCAACCGGTACCGGCATTGGCGGGGGTATCAACCTCGTCCCGAAGTACGCCACGGTGGCGCCGATCACGCAGGCAACGATCGACTACACCAGTGATGCCCAAGTGGGTGGCGCAGTCGATGTCGGCCGCCGCTTTGGCAGCGCCAAGGAGTTTGGGGCGCGGATCAACGCGATGGCGCGTGGGGGCGATACCCCGGTCGACGCCGAGAGCCGCCAGCAGCGCCTGCTGACGCTCGGACTCGATTACCAGGGCGAGGCGTTTCGCGTCAATGCCGATTTTGGCTATCAGAAGCAGACGGTGAATCAGGGAAGAAGCACAATCCAGCTGGCTTCGGGAACGACGGCCCTGCCGCCCGTGCCGTCGGCGAGTTCGAATTTCGCGCAACCCTGGACGAACTCGATGCTCGAGGATACGTGGGGGACGATTCGCGCCGAGTACGACTTTGCGAAGGACTGGACGGCGTATGCGGCCTTCGGCATGCATCACAGCAACGAGATTGGCAACTACGGCGGTGCCACCGTCGGCAACGACGGTTTCGGCACCTCGCAGCGGCTCAGCGTGCCGTTCAAGCAGGACACAACCACCGGAGAGGTCGGGATTCGGGGTCGCTTCGTGACGGGTCCCGTCAAGCACAGCGTGAATCTGGGGTGGTCGGGATTGGAGCAGGAAAAACGATCGGCCTACGAGATGTCCCGCACGTACGCGACCAACCTTTACGATGCCCCTGTCGTTGCGCGTCCAGCCACGGCATATTCGGGCAGCAGCATGACCGATCCACAGGTGACGGGCCGTACGAACCTGAACGGCGTGTCGGTGGCTGACACGATGTCGTTGCTGGACGACCGCGTGCTGCTTACAGCAGGCGTCAGGCATCAAGTAATCAACACGCGTGGTTACGCCTACAACACCAACGCGGTCACCCCATATGGCGACTCGGCAACGTCGCCCATGTTCGGCATCGTGATCAAGCCGCTCCAGAACCTGTCGGTGTACTACAACCACATCGAGGGACTGGCCGCCGGGCCGACGCCGCCGTCGAGCGCGACAAACCGAAACGACGTATTCCCGCCGATCAAGTCGAAGCAGGATGAGGCCGGCGTCAAATACGATGCGGGCAAGTACGGCACAACGCTTGCGTTCTTCCAGATCAAGCAGCCCAACGGCATTACGCAAGGGAACATATTCTCGGTGGCCGGCGAGCAGCGCAACCGTGGCGTCGAGTGGAGCGTGTTTGGCGAGCCGGTGCGCGGGCTCCGGCTGCTGGGCGGCGTTGGCTATATCGATACGAAGATGTCGAACACCGGCAATGCCGCGACCGAGGGCAAGGAAGCGATCGGCGTGCCGAACTACACGCTGACGGCGAGTGCCGAATACGACCTGCCTTTCGTGCCGGGGCTGACCGTCTCGGGTCGATACATCCAGACCGGCAGCCAGCAAGCCAATGCGACCAACACGATCAGCCTGCCGTCCTGGAACCGTTTCGATCTGGGCGCGCGATACATGTTCAAGGCCGCGCAGATGCGCTACACGATGCGTGCGTCGGTGGAAAACCTTGCGGACAAGGATTACTGGGCCTCGTCGTATGGCGGCTATCTGGTGGTTGGCCAACCTCGCACGTTCAAGCTGTCCATGACCGTGGACTACTAAGCGTGCCTCGTCATGCCGGGCGGCGATGGGCCACCCGGCATGACAACGGCCCGGGCATCTACCCCACGATCCACTCGCGGGCTTCGCGGGACTGGCTCATTGGGAACGTGCGGATTTGCCCGGGCACCAGGAACCGGAACACATTGATCGAGTGCCGGACCCAGTCATGGTCCGTGACCACCACAACGGACTCCCATTTCAGGTAGTGCGACACGCCGAGCTTGAAATCGTCCCACAGGGCGCCGGGCTCCATACTCGTTATCGTGAAGTCGGGCCCCAGCTCGTAGTAGAGGCGCACCTTCTCGCGGCCGGTCAGCACGGCATCGATGGCGGGAATCAGCACCTTCTCGTAGTCATCCCGCGTCAGCTTGCCGTTGCCGTGCACCGCGACGACGTTTGCGGGAAAGCCGTCCAGAATTTCCATCATGGTTGTTCTCCTTGCGGAACGGCGCGCCGTGGCACGCGCTCCCGATCGTTACCGGACCGGCCGGTGAGCACGACACACCACCGGACCGTCCGGTTTCACCGTATATCGGGCTAGCCCCCGGGGCAAGCATTCCTTGCGAATCGTCCCGGTAGGATCAAGGTTGACCGCCGATGAAGACGCGCTCGGGGTGCGGATGGCTCAGGAAGTCGTGGTGCGAGATATGCCAGCCGTACGCGCCAGCCATGGTGAAAGCGATGCGATCTCCGACACGCAGCCGATCCACTGGCACCTCGCGCGCCAGCACATCCTTCGGCGTACAGAGTTCGCCACACAGCGTCACTGGCTGCCGCTCTACCACGGGCCTCGGAAACGGATAGTCCCAGTGGTCATTCGGCAGCACCTGGAACGGATGGTTGTGCTGCCATGACACGGGCAGCCGGAAGTGGTGCGTGCCACCGCGCAGCACCGCGAACCATTTGTCGTGATTCCGCTTCAGGTCGATGACCTCGGCAACATAGCAGCCACAGCCCGCGCTGATAAAGCGGCCGCACTCGAAGACGATGCGCGTACTCGGCGCTGTCTCCCGCAGCAGGGCAGCCAGTCCATGGCAAAAACGGTCCCAGTCGAAGTGGCGCTCCGGATTCTGATAGTCGATGCCGATGCCACCACCGACGTTCAGCCATTCGAGTGTCAGGCCGTGCAGGTCGCGCAGGCGCTTGGCCAGCGCGATATGGCGGTCGATCAGGGCCAGATGGGTGTCGGCATCGAGACTGTTGGACCCGGCGTGCACATGCAGGCCAACCACGCGCACATTGGGCATCGTGCGGGACTGCGCCAGCACATCGGGTAGCAGGGCCTCGTCGATGCCGAACTGCGTGGCGCCGCCGCCCATCTGGAGCGTGGCGCCGGGCAGACCGTAGGCGGGGTTCGCGCGAAGCAGCACATCGGCGCAGCGGCCTTGCCGTCGTGCTACGGCATCCAGCCGACTTAGCTGCAGCGTGCTTTCCACGTGAATCAGGCCGACGCCAAGACGCAGCGCGCCTTCGAGCTCGGCATCGGTCTTGCCCGGGCCGCCGAATGCGATGGGTACTTCGGCATCGACGCCGCGGACGCGCTCGATCTCGCCGAACGAGGCCACTTCGAAACCATCGGCCACACCGAGCAAGGCCCGAAGGACGGGCGCGTCGCTGTTGGCCTTCACGGCGTAATACAGTGCGCATTGCTCCGGCAGCGCCGCCCGCAAGCGTGTCGTGCGCAGGCGCAGATCGTCGAGATCGTAGAGATAGGCGCAGACCGGCTCGCGAGTATCCCGCCCGGCGATGTAGCGGGTAACGTGTGTCAGATCCATGGTTGTTCCTGTTCGAGGCAGCTTATGTCCTGCTGCTGCTAGGCAATGCACGCCTGCCGGTGGGCGGCCATCGCACGGCGGGCGATGCCGCGATCGTCGCCAAGCACCATCATCCGGGTGCCCCGTGCACGCCATGCGGCGGCGTCAGCGGGTGTACGGGGCAGGGCGCAGAAGTGTTTGTCATGACGCAACGCGGCGGCGGCGATCGTATCCACGGCGTCGCGCACGTGCGGATGGCGGGTTTGCCACGGCACGCCCAGCGACTGGGAGAGATCGGCCGCACCTTCGAGCAGCACGTCGACGCCCCGTTGCGCCGCGATGTCATCGGCGTTGCGCAAGCCCGCGGCGTCTTCGATCATCGCCACAACGAGCGTGTGCCGTGCGGCGTCCTCGGCGGCTTCGCACAGATCGTCCCGGCCGTAGCCGCTGTGCCAGGTGGCATTGAGGCCGCGCTTGCCTGCCGGGATGCCGCAGGTGTGGTGGCAGTATGCCACCGCTTCGCTTGCCCGCGCTGCACCGGTAATGCGCGGGAAGACAATCCCTTGCGCGCCGGCGTCCAGCGCCGGTGCCACCTGATGCAACGCTGCCACGCGCACCAGCGGAGCGATGCCACTGGCACGCGCCGCCAGCAGCATCGCGCCAAGCAATGCGCCATCGATCAGCGTGTGCTCCAGATCGATCACCGCGAAGTCGTAGCCAGCGGCGGCGATCAGTTCCACCGTGAGCGGTGCCGGTGTCGAGCAGAACAGGCCGACGATGGGTTCGCTGCCTGGTGTGAGCAAGCGCTGCTTCAACGATTGCACGATGCCTCCGTCGGTGCGTGGGCTGTCGTAAGCCTGGTTGCGGGCGCGGCTGTGGGCGAGCCGGTGAGCGCTGATGTGGGCGCACTTGCGAGCGGGTTCGGTGCGTCGCGTGTGCGCAGGCGGACTTCCGGCAGAAAGCGGCGGCTCGCCAGCAGCTCGATGGCAATGGTCGGCACAAAGCAATCGAAGCGCGCAAATCGTTCGGCCAGCTCCGGATGATCGGCCTGGTAATCGCGGATCACGCCGGCGACGATACGCCAGAACTCAGGTTCTTCCAGATAGCCATGGTCGGCCAGCATCGCGCCGAACTCGGCCAGATTGACGAAGAACAGGGCGTCGCAGGTGAAGTCGCGCAGTTCGTCGGCATCGTCGGTCTCGATAAACGAGTTTGGATTGACCAGCGCGTGCTCCGGCGGCGGGGCCGTCAGCGTGGGCGGCTCCGCCGACAGCCATTGGCGCGAGAAACGCACGCCGTCGTGGAAGTCCTTGAGCGCGACGCGCTCGGGCAGTCCATCCACGTGGATCAGCAGCATGTTCTGCGCATGGGATTCCAGGGCGATTCCATGAACCCACAGCAGGTGCAGCACCGGCAGCCATGCGCGTTCGATCAGCCGACGCACCCATGTGGCGGCACCGTACCGATCGAGCCAAGGCGCAAGCAGGGGCTCGCCATCGCTGTCGCGGTGGGCGAGGGCGGTCATCGGCAGCGCGCGCTCTCCCGGGGCGAGATGGCCGTGGATGCTTTCGCGCCAGATGCACGACAACGCGCCGTACTGTCCCTGAGCGGGTGCCGCCGGCATGTAGCTGACGCCCGCCACCTCGCGCAACAGGATCGGCGCGGCTATCGGGGGCGTCCACGTCGTGCCTCCCACCAGGCTGGCCAGCCAGTCGCTCAGCGGCGCGGCGTTGCAGACCGTATGCGGCGCCAGCACGCGCGACGTCGACGTGTTCACCATGTTCATGGCCAGTTTCAGCGATGGCGCTCCGGGGTGATCCAGACTGGCCAGCGTACGAATCGATTGCTGGGGCAGGTAGCGCTCGGGAAGTGTGCCGATGGCGATCAGATCACCTTGCGCGAAGGCGGCGTGGAACGTCGGCGCGGCAACCTCCGCCCATTGCCAAGGGTGGACCGGTAGCGGCAGGTAGTCGGCCGGGTCAGCGCCGTATCGGGCAAGCGCCGCGTCAAAGTGCTGACGCGCGGCATCACTCAGCAAGGCGCCAGCGCTCTGCCCGGGCACGGTGGCGCTGGCCGACGTGCGGCAACGATCCCGTCGCGCGGCCAGCAGCACGGGATGTACTGCCGAGGCGCATTCCGGGGCGAAACGCGCGTTGTCGATCATGGTGAAGCCAAGGCGCGACTTGTAGGACGGGTGGTAGGGATGCGCGCCAGTCAGGCGTGCCTCGACGGTGTCGTAGTCGGCGTCGCGCAGCAGTTGGCCGCTGGCGCCGTTCGCGTGGTGCGAGTGCGCATCCTTGAGCTGCGTGGATAGCAGTTCCATCGCGAACTGCTGAATGCGCTGGGGATCGGCGTCGAACTGGCCGGCGAGTTCGTGCAGCAGGCGCGATACATCGTCCGCCGCCGTCTCGTCGCCACCGTGCGCGCGTATCACGTTGCCCAGGCGGATGCGGCCAAATGCATCGATGCGCCTGACCGCGCAGCGGTACCGCACCGGTTGGCCATCGGCTGCAACGGCTGGGAGCGTGACGGACCCGGTGGTCCAGTGGGTGTCGCGAAACACGTCCTCGAACAGCAGCGCCTCCATGAGTTGGCGGATCACGCGTTGCGTGGCACGGCGATAGTGATCGCTCTGGATCAGGGCTTGATAGTCGTCGATCTGCATGGCGGTCACGCGTGCGGGTGATGAAGCGGGTTGGCGATGGCTACCCAGGCTGGTGTTTCGCCGTGCCGTCCGAAGCAGCTCAGCAGGTTGGCCTTGGCGGGCAGCGTGGGCATGGCTGCGAGCTGTGCCAGTACCGTTCGGGCGGTGGGGCCGTCGTCATGCAGGGCGCGGGCGGTCTGTTGCCACAACGTTGCCTCGTTGCAATGGCCGGTACGGGCGATGCATGCGATGCAATGGCCGATGTGGTTCACCATCACGTAATAGGCAAAACGGTGCAGCGCTGCGTCGTCGTCGTAGAGCGCCGGGCTGCCGTCGAGGTAGACCGCCCAGGGACACCGGCTCCGGCTGATGCTGACGCCCTCCATGTCACGCACATAGCCGTGCGTGGGCCAGCCTTCGTGGAAGGAAACCATGCTGTTCTGCAGATGCGCTTCGAGGCTGATGCCATAGTCACCGAACAGGCGCGTCAGCGGCAGCAGGGTGACTTCAAGATAGTGCGCCCACCAGCGACTGACGTCTTCCACCGTCGGTGATGCGCCCAGCGCCTGGCGCAAGTGGGTCGCAAGCAGACTCGTGCCATGCGGTGGGTCTTCCAGCACAGTCGCCAGCACCTGGGCCGTATCGCCATGTCGCTCGGGCAGGCCCTGACGATAGATGACCGCAGTGCTGGCACGGAGTCCGGGGTCGTCGACGGCCAGCACTGCGCCGCCAAGTTCGGTCAGTACCGTGAAGCGATCGTTGGCGCGGGCCGATGCCGGTACTCGCGCGATGGCGCGACTTGCATCGAGCGCGCGCAGCACGTGCTCGGGAGGATTGTTGCGGACGAAATTGGTGATCCGCACATCGATCGCGAGCTTCAGGAACAGGCGCTGGCGTGGCAGCCATACGGTACGTACCGAGGACGTTGGCCAGGCGAGTTCGCCCCGTTGTCCGAGCGACAGCAGCGCGCCACGCGCGATCAGTGCGCGGATGGCGGGTTGCTGCAGCAAGTGCCGAGCTTGCCACGGGTGGCAGGGCAGCAGCCGATACTCGCCGTCGCGCAGCAGGGGGGCGGCGAACGCCATGACCTCCGGATCAATCGGCAATGGTCCGTGACCGGCGCTGTGGGACGCGAAGTGCTCGTTGGCTACCGCCAGGTAGTGCAGCGGAAATGCGGTGCCGAACTCTGGCGCGTATCGGCGCAGGTCGTCTTGCGTGAATCCTTCGGATGCCTTCGATGTTCCATGGAAGGCATGGCCGAAGCGCAACCGCTGCTCGGCAGCGATGAAGGTCGACGGCGCGGAAGACGCGGGCGCATCGGCGTGATAGAGCCGGGCCTTCTGCGCACTGTTGCGCATCAACGCGGCAAAACGCGCGGGCCATTCGTCCGTGGCTGCAGCAGGAAAGCTGGTGGCCAATGCATCGACGATGGCGTCGACGAGGGGCTCCGCCTGGACCAGTGGCGTGGGCTGGCCATCCTCGGGGTCGAGCATAGCGGCGTGGGCGACCTGGTGGTATCCGATCGGCGACACGTAGTCGAGCGCGGCCGCGAGCCATCGGTGGTTGCCACCCGCGTGGGGCAGTGCGATCACGGCAGTACGGCGGCCCGACGCCTGCCATACCGACAGCGTTGGGTCGAGCGCTGCGGGAACAGGATGATCGGCCGACAGGTGAGCGCGGCCGCAGGGATCGTGGATGCCGTTTTCGCGGCAGTAGGTGTTGAAAAACTGTTCGATCAGGTGCCGCTCCACCGGATCGACAGATGGGGTTGTCGCGGAGAAAGCACGTTTGGCGTGCAGCACGGAGACTGCAGGTTCGACTGAGAGTATTGACACGGTGTTACCTCGCATCATGGACAGGGGCGAATGAAGGAGAACGGTCTGGCAGGATCAGCAGGGCAGATACGGCAAACATGGCGGCCGTTACCCAGAGCGCGGCGTTCGGGCCACCGAGCGGCAGACTGACCATCACGGCCAGCGGTCCGACGAGTTGGCCGGCCGTCATCGCGCTTCGCGCCACGCCCGTGGCGGTGCCGTGCAGCGCTGCGGGAAGCACCCGATGGCAATGGGCGAGCACGGACAGCGCCAGTGCGGCAAACAGCGCGCCGTGAATCACGCGGAGCAGCGCGATCTGCCAGAGCGCGGTGGCCAGCGGCAGCAGTGCAATGGCCGCCGCGCATCCGGATGCGGCAAGGAGAAAATGCCGCCCGGACGCCACGCGATCATTGCGCGCGCCCCACCAGGGGCTGGCGAACATCGCCGCGAGCCAGCCGAGCGCGTGGAGCGTGCCGGCTTTGCTGGCTAGCAGCGCATCGTGCGGCGCGCGCTGCTGCAGGTAGAGCACGAACACGTTGACGAGCGCGAACGCGCCCGCCTGCGACAGACAGGCGGCGGCCAGCCAGCGGCGCAGCATCAGCACATCGCGGATGGGCCGACGCTTGCCAGTGGAAGGCACCGGCGCGGTGTGCGCAGGCATGTCGCGCAACAGGGTCGACAGCGCTAACGTCAGCAAGGCATTGAGCGCCGCCACCGCAAACAGCATCGGACGTGGTGACCAGACATCCTGCAACACGCCGCCGAGCACCGGGCCCAGCAGTGCGCCGGCTGCCACCGCCGACTCCTGAAGGCCAAACGCCCAGTTGCGCGAGGCGGGCGCGCTAACGTGTCCGATGCATGCGGTCAGCATCACGCCGATGGCGCTGGCGCCTTGCAATACCCGACCGACGATGAATCCGGCGACATGCTGCGAAGTGGCCAGGATCAGCACGCTGACCGTGAAGACGACCAGTGACACGAGCAAGACCGGGCGATGACCGACGCGATCGCACCAGATGCCGGTGAACGGCGCCACCGCGAGCGCCCCGACCGCGGGCGCGGCCAGCGCGACACTGCTCCAGTCGGTGCCATGCGTGCCCGGCATGGCTTGCAGGTAGAGCGGCAGAATCGGCACGAGCGTCATCAGACCCGTGGTGACCACCGCCTGTGTGGTCAGCAGCACTGTCAGCGTTTGGGGGCGATTGGGACGCATGACTATGGCTCCGGCTGGCGTAGCGGATTCGGCAGGCTGCTCATCGCACTGGGCATTCCCGTGCCGATCGCTTCGCGGGCGAGCAATGGCGCGAGCACTTGCTTGAACGGCCACGTGTCGGCTTCCAGCAGCGCATGCCGGGCGATGGCCGCAACGTGAGGTCTGGCGATGACGCCTTCGCGTAGCAGGGCGTCGATCCGTTCACGCACGATGCGCCAGCCGATGTTCTCGTCGGCGCCATACGCGTCGGCAATGGCCACCGCCATTGCGAACAGGTTTACGCCAATGCCTAGCGTCTGCAGGTACGCAAGCAAGGCATCGGGCGCGTCCAGGATCAGCGTGTTAGGCGTGGAGCGATCGATGGCATAGTCGGGTGCCGGCACACCGGCGTCGGCCATCAACGCCGGGCAGATGCGCAACGTGTCGTGATCGCGCAGCACGAGGCCGTGCAGGCCAGGACCGTTTTCCGTCGGGGCGATCACCAGCAGCACGTTCTGGCCATGCAACTCAGGCATGACGCCGTGCGCGAAGCAACGCAGGCTGGCTTCCAGTAACAGGTGGGAGATACGCCGGAACCAGTCCCATGCCTGTTCAGAGTCGTTGGCACCCAGCGCACGCAACGCGGGGAGTTCGCCGTCGCTGGTGACAGCGGCGCAGGCTGCCATCGGCATCAACCAGCTACCTGGCGGCAGCTGCTCTGGCGCGGGATAGCGGCGTAACAGGCAAGCCAGTTCGCCGGGCTCGCGCGTCAGGACGTCATGCTGCCGCAAGGACCACCAGTCCTGCTCGTCGCACAGGAACAGGTGTTGGTCCAGCCACGCATCACGCGCCTGTAGCCGGGCAAGGCATGCCTGCGCGAGCACGCCGTTCTGGAGATACCGGGGTGGCAGTGTCCGCGTTGCGCCCAGGGCTTGCACGTTGAGCGAAAGCTTCACGTGCAAGGGATATGGCTCAGACGAGTCCGGGACGGCCATCGAACGAAGCGACGCGGTGGGCCACGCATCGCCGTGGTTGCCCAGATCAATCCACGACATGCCGGACAGATGACGCCGTTGCCACGGATGCATCGGAAACCAGAGGTGAGAGGCATCGGTCCGGGCCGTCTCCGCCCAGGTATGCAGCCGTTCGAAGGCGTGCGGGCTCAACAAGGCTTTGGCGATGGGTTGGCCGGTTTCCGGCACGCGTACGCTGCCGCGCACCTGATTGCGCGGTAGCGCCACCCATCGCAGCTGCAGCGGTTGGCCCGTTTCGGCGTGATACCCGGGCGTGTCGGGGCGCCCCTTGTTCCCCCAAGCCTTGGCGCGCGCGAGGGGGTGGAAGGGTCGGTCACGGAGGCAAGTCAGTGCTTCCCAATGCATCAGTGCTTCGGGGGCGACGCGCGCTTTCTCCACGATGGTGTCCTCGTGGCCGAATGTGTGGGCGGATTGGGCGCGAGCCAGTTCGAACAGTGCGCGCAAACGCTCGCTGCACTGCGGCCACCAGTCGGCGGCTTGTAGCGCCGCCAATGCAGCCGCGCCATCGACCGTGGTCTCCGCGCCATCGCGCCGCAGTGTCAACGTGGCATCCTTCACGGCCAACGGGCGAATGCCGTGCAAGCGCCGCCCGCTTGCATGAAGCTCTCCCGCCCGACCGAGCGCGATGACGAGCGACGCGCCTTGCCCGGCGTCGTGATCTACGATACGCGCGTGGTTGCGAAATCCATGCAGGTCCTCCAGCCACAGCGCGTCGATCAGGTCCTGCACCAGCAGGCGTTCGTGGAAGCCGCCACTCATAGCAGCGGCAGGCGCGTGCCGGCGTTGCGTTCCAGCGCCAGGTGGTAGAAGTGGCGTGCGCAGACCATGTCGTCGAGCGCCATGCCCATCGGATTGAGCAGGATGATCTCGTCGTCGCGCTCGCGGCCGGGCTTCCTGCCGATCACGATCTCGCCCAGTTCCGCGTGCAATTGCTCGCGGCTGAAGCGGCCTTCGAGCACAAGCTGGTTGATGATTTTCTTTTCGCGGTTGGACTGGTCCCAGTCGTCGACGATCACCTTGTCGACCTTCTCGTAAACATCCTTGTGCACGTCCATGATCGACACGTTGCAGACGAAGGCGCCGGTCTTGAGCCAGGCGTGTTCGAGGTACGGCGTATCGGTGACCGTGCAGGTCACCACCACGTCGGCGGCGCGTACGGCCAGTTCGGCGCTGCCGCACAGTTCCCAGCCCACGGCGGGAAAGCGGCTGCCGAGCATCGACCGCATCGCATGCATGGCGTCGCGCGAGAGATCGAACAGGTGCACGGCGCGGATCTGCGGGAATTGCTCGAGGAGCGTCTGCATCTGCATCTGTGCGATCGGGCCGCAGCCGATGCAGGCGACATCGGTGAAGCCGCTACGCGCCAGATGCCGCGTGGCCACTGCCGTGATGGCGGCGGTGCGCATGCCGCTGATCAGGCCGCCTTCCATGATCGCCACCGGGTAGTTGGTGGTGGCGTCGTTGAGCACGATCACCGCGCTGGCGCGCTCCAGGCCGAATCGCGCGGGGTTGTGCTGGCGGCTGCCGATCCACTTGATGCCGGCGATTGGGTTGTCGCCGCCGATGTAGCAGGGCATCGCGATGATGCGGTCGGCGATATGGTCGGCGCCGGACCAGCGCAGATAGGGCTTGAGTGGCTGCACATGCTCGCCGCGCGCGTGGATGGCGAGCCCTTCGGTAATGGCTTGCACGAAGGCATCGGAGTGGCCCGCGCCCAGCGCGATCAGGTCGTCGCGGCTCAGGTAGCGTAGTTCGGGCTTGGTGTGGGAGGGGTTCGATGCAGAGGGCAAGGTGGTGGCTGTGAGCGTGGGCGAGTTGGTCATGCGGACACTCCGGCGGGGATCAATGAGGCAACGGTAGGAAGAGCGGCGAGGTTCGGCACGGCGCGACGCGCGGCGATGCGTGCGAGCCAGGCGTCGTCATAAACGGTGTCCAGATAGCGTTCGCCGCGATCTGGGAACAGGGTGAGAATGCGCAGCGGTCGATGGCTGACCGGCGTGGCGTGTAGGACCTGCTCGATGGCAGCGACGACCGCGCCGGAAGATCCGCCCGCGAAGATGCCTTCGCGCGCCAGCAGGCGCCGGCACGCCGTGGCGGCGGTGTAGTCGTCGATATGGATCACTTCGTCGATCTCGTCCCGGCACAGCAATTCCGGCACGCGGCTGGCGCCAATGCCCGGCAGCTCGCGCGCTTGCGACGGTTGGCCGAACAGCACGGAACCGACTGCGTCGACGCCTACCACGCGCATCGACGGCCATGCCTTGCGCAGCCGTCGCGCAATACCATGCACGGTGCCGGACGTGCTGACGCCGAGCACCAGCACATCTGCCGGCTGGGCAAGCTGCGCCAATATCTCGGCGGCCTCGCCGTAGTAGTGGCTTTCCCAGTTGAGCGGATTGGCGTACTGGTTGATCCAGATCGCATCGCGCTGTTCGCGCAACATCTGACGCACCCGCTCGATACGCGTTTCCAGGTATCCGCCCTGGCTGTCCTTCGCGGTCACCTGCTCGATGCCCGCGCCGTAGCAACGCAGGATCTTCAGGTTGGTGGGCGAGATCTTGGGATCGACCACCGCCGTGAAGCGCAGCCCCTTGAGGCCGCAGATCATCGCCAGGGCGATGGCGAGGTTGCCCGACGAGCTTTCGATGACATGGGAGTGCGGCCCGATCGCTCCTTCGGTCAGGCCTTTCTCCACGATGTAGCGCGCGGGCCGGTCCTTGACGCTGCCGGCCGGATTGAGCAGTTCCAGTTTGGCGAAGACCTCCGCGTCCGCGCGGCCGAAGAGCCGGCGTAGCTGGACCAATGGCGTGTTGCCGATACTCTCGATGATGCTGTTGCAGACCATGGTGCAAATCTCCTTGCTGATAGGGCGCTGTAGTGCATGGCAATGAGAAGCATTACTAATTCTGACCGTGACAAGGCCCGAAAAAGCCTTGTCACGCCGTTACCAGCGGTGCTGGTAGGTGGCGGTGAGCGTGATGCCGGCCGCCGGGAGATGGCTTGTGTTGTTGCTGTTGCGCAGAAGTTGGCTGTAGAGCGGGTAGTAGTAGCGGTTCAACAGGTTCTGGATGCCAACGGTGACCGTGTCCTTCTTCGTGACCTGATAGCTGCTGATCAGATCGAGCGTGGTGTAGCTGCTCACGTCGCGGCGGCCGAAGCTCGTCACGCCGTTCAGTCGGTAGTCGTACCCAGCGAAGAATGTGGCTTGAAGCCGGTTGTTCCATTGCGGCACGGGACGGTATTGCACGTAGCCGGTCAGCTTGAGCGGCGGGATGCGGTAGCCGGTCATCTGTTGGCTATCACGGCCTTGCGGGGTTTCGCGGCCTTGCATCCAGGTGAAGGTGCCACCCGCGCCCCAGCGTTCGTCGGTGGACAGATAGTCGGCCGATGCTTCCACGCCATAGATCTTTTCCGCGGTGCGCGTCAGGATCAGACCGTTGTTGAAGCTCTGCACGTCGCCGAGGTCCGACGTGGTGTAGAAGATCGCCAGCGAGCCGAGCGTGTTGCCGAACGCGCCACGCCAGCCCAGTTCGTAGTTGTTGGTCTTGACCGGCTGCAGGTCGGACGAGCCGATATCGAAACCCGCGCGCGCATTGCGCACCTGCAGGCCGATATCGGGCAGGTTGAAACCCTGGCTGAACGCGGCATAGAACTCGTGGTCTTTCACCGGCTTGTAGGCCACGCCGATATTGCCGAGCACGGCACTGTAGTCGACCGCGCCGCCGCTGACGGTGGCGGGATTGGTCACGCGCGATTGCGAAAGCGGCACGAAGTCGCTGAAGCTCGCCCGCGCGTACTGGTAGCGCAGGCCGCCCTCGGTCGACCACTGCTCGTTGAACTTGTGCTGCAACTGGGCAAAGCCGCCGATGCTGCGCGTGGTGATCGGCGGCATGTAGGTCAGCGTGCCAATCTTGTTGAAGATCCGGCCGCCGCTGGCGTCATAGGCCTTCAGGTCGAAGATGTCGATCGGCATGTCGCTGGTCTCCTGCTCGAAGTCCATGCCCCAGATCACGCGGGTGCGCTTGTCCGCGCCGAGCGGCGTCTTGACGGTCAGGCGGCTGCCGAAGACCTCGGAATCCTGCATCGCCTGGTCGACGTTGCCGCCGCGCACGGGCACGGCGCGGGCGTCGAACGGCGTGAAGCGGCTGTAGTAGTTCCGGTAGTAGAACTGCGCCGACAACTGGCTGCCGAGCAGGTCGCGGTGTTCGTATTCGAGATTGACGAGCGTGTTGCGGATCTGGTTCTGGTCGGCAAGTTGCAGCCCGTCGAGCGCGCGCGCGGGCACGCTGCCCGGCGGCAGTTTGGCCACGCTCGGATCCGACGCCCAGCGCGTGTCCTGCTTGGCGTCAAAATGGCTGAAGGCTAGCTGGATGCGCTGGTCGGGCGCGAAGCGCAGGCCGAGCTTGCCGCCGACGTTGTAGTTGTTCGAGTCGAACAGGTCGCCCTGGCTTGGCTCCGGCGCAATGCGCTGGCCCTTCGCATCATACGAATTGCCGATATGGCGCGCGCCTAGGTCGAACGCATAGTCGAGCATCCCGCTGCTGCCCGAAAAGTGCTGCTGCACGTTGGCGCTCAAGCCGTCCGCGCGCAGGCGGGAGAGCGGCGTGGACATCGTCACCGTGGTATCGGCCTTGGGCTCGCCGCCGGCTGGCCGGGTGGTGATTGAGACGATGCCGCCCGTGGCGCCGCCGCCGTAGATCGCGCTACTGCCTCGCAGCACCTCCACGCGCTCCACCAGTGCCGGATCGATATTGGCCAGATTGCGCGCGGAGTCTCGATTGGTGTTCAGCGGAATGCCGTCGAGCAGCACCAGCATGCCGCGCCCGCGCAGTGTCTGGCCGAAGTCTGTCACCGTGTGGCTGGAGTCGGCCATGCCGGGGATCACCTTGGACAGCACCGTGGCCAGGCTGTCCGAGCCCGTTTTCAGTTCCTCGAGTTCGGTGCGTTCCAGCACCGTCGATTGCCGCGTCGGGCGGACCAGATCGCTCGATGTCCGTGACGCGGTGACTTCCACCGGGGCCAGCACGGTGGTGGGCTGGGCCGTGGCGTGGAGCGTATCGGATGGCACCGGCGGTGCAGCGGCTGGTGCCGCGGAAACCGGACGCAGCACGAAGCCTTGGTTGCCGCTGCGCTGGTACTGGATGCCGCTGCCTTTGAGCAGCGAGTCCAGCGCTGCCTCTGGACGCATGGTGCCGTTCACGGCGGGCGCCCGTTTGCCCGCCACCAGTTCTGGCGGGAAATACAGTTGCAGCGACGTCTGGCGGCCGAGTTGCAGCAGGGCATCGGCCAGCGGCTGTGCTTCGATGTGGATTGGCACGTCACCGCGCGGCGTTTGGGCAGCGACGGGTGCCACGGCCACGCTCATCAGGACGGCGGCCGCAAGCGCGGCCATGGACCCACGCCGTCCGTAATCTCGGGCGGCGGCGCCGACCCGGTTCCCCGTAGTCGAATATGAATGTGTCACGTCAGGTTTTCTTGGATTACTTCAGAACACGACAGCCGCGGCTTCGCTGGCTATCGGGAAGAAGACGAAATCCGGAAGAAAAACCTGAATGCTTAGTGCGAAAAAATTTCGGTGCTGCCGTCTGGCAGGTTGCGCACGCCCACCGGCAGCATCTGCGGCAACGCGGCCAGCAGGCCCGACGTGTCGTCGGCGCTGAACACGCTGCTGACGCGCAGGCTGCCCGTCGCGGCATCTGCCACGCGCACGGGCTGTTGCCGATAGCGGGAGACTTCGGCCGCCACGGCCGAGAGCGGCGCGTCGTTGAAGACGAGCTTGCCTTCGCGCCAGGCCAGGACGCCGGGCAGGTCGATCGAGGCCGCGCCGGTCACGGTACCGTCGCTGGCGATGCGCGCGCCGAGCCCTGCGGACAGGCGCGTGTCGGGTGTCCGGCCGGCGTTGCCTTTCACGCTGTCTTTTGCGCTGCCTCTCACGCTGCCTCTCACGCTGCCTCTCACGTCTACCGAGCCGGATTCGACCGATACGTCCACGCCCGATGTGTCACGTCGGACGTCGAAACGGGTGCCGGTTACGGTAACGGTGCCCATGCCCGCATCAACCACGAACGGGCGTGCGGCGTCGTGTGACACCTCGAACATCGCCTCACCTTCGCGCAAGGTCACGCGACGGGTGCCGGCGCTGTAATGAATCTCCAGGCGCGAGCGGGTATTGAGTTCGATGCGCGATCCGTCGTCGAGCGTCAGCGTCCTGCGTTCGCCCGGTGCGGTCTGGTATTCAGCGTTGGTGGCAACCGCCGCGTCATGCTGCCAGCCGATCCAGCCAATGCCGATGGCCAGTGCCGCGCACAGCCCGAGCAGGGCGGGGCGCCAGCCGGCCGATACCCGGCGCGATATTGGGGGCGATAGTGGGGGTGTCGGGCAGGCGCTTTCATCCACGGCCAGCTTGCGTAGCCTGTCCGGATCGATGGCTGCCGCGGCTTGCCAGACGCGTTCGAGCGCCGCGTACTCGGCGCGATGCTCGGCGCTGGCCGCCAGCCATGCGGCAAATGCCTGTTGCTCGGCCGGGCTGAGCGCCGGGGCCTGATTGCGCGAGAACCAGCGCGCCGCTGCTTCGCGGACATCGACGGATTGGCTCATCGGATTCTCGACCGGGGCGCAAGACCGCTGCATGGGCTGCTTGGGGGGGAGCAGACGCCGCCAGACGGATATGGGGCAGGCATCGACAAGATTGTTCTAGTGAGGTGAGAGTTGGCCCAGTTGGTCGCGCAGGTGTCGCATCGCGCGAATCATGTATTTCTCGACCATGTTCTTCGAGATATTCAGCCGCTCGGCGATTTCCTGCTGGGAGCACCCGTCCAGCCGTTGCCAGATAAAGACCTGGCGGCACTTCAAGGGCAGTTCGGCCAGCGCGCGCTCCAGCCCCGCGACCACCTGCACGGCATGCAGGTCCGCCTCGGGATTTCCGGAGGGTGCGTGAATCGACTCGATGCTGTCAAGCGGCAGGTGCTCGTGCCCGTCTCGTTTGCGGAAGGTGTCGATCGCGATATTGCGGGCGGTCTGGTGCAGATAGGCGCGTGGCTGCTCGGGCGTTACCCGGGCTTCCAGCACGCGCAGCATGGCTTCTTGCGACAGGTCCTCGGCCTCGTGCCGATTGCTGAGCCTGCGCGTCCAGGTACCGACCAGCTCCTGGTAGTGCACGTACAGACCGAGGGCACGCAGGCGCGTCGAGGCCATGGATGGAGTGTCAGCTAAGAGTAAGCGTTTTGATGCAAATGCGACCTATTATCATTTGTAGGTGATGAAGGCGTCAACCGCGACATGCAATGCGCGGCTGCATGTCGCGGATGCGGCGGTTGTGGCTTGTGCGGCGCTTTCAGGCGCCGGGTTCAGAGGCCGGAGCCTTGGCGGGTTCGGTGGTGGCGCGCGCTTTCGACCAGCGGGCGATCCAGGCATAGAGCAGCGGGATGACCAGCGTGCCGAGGATCGTCGCGCCGAGCATGCCGCCCAGCACGCCCGTGCCCACCGCACGTTGGGCGCCGGCGCCGGGGCCGGTGCTGATCGCCAGCGGCACCACGCCAAGGATGAACGCGAGCGAGGTCATCACCACCGGACGTAGCCGCTGACGTGCCGCCTGGGTGGCGGCCTGCACGCGCTCCAGTCCATTGCGCCGCAGTTGCTCGGCGTACTCGACCACGAGAATCGCGTTCTTGGCCGCGAGCCCCATGATCACGATCACGCCGACCTTGAAGTAGACATCGTTGGGCAGCCCGCGCAGCCATACGGCCGACGCGGCGCCGACCAGGCCGGCCGGCACGATCGCCAGCACCGCCAGCGGCAGCGTCCAGCTTTCGTACAACGCCACCAGGCACAGGAAGATGAACAGCATCGACAGCGCGAACAGCCACGGCGCCTGCGTGCCGCTTTGCTGCTGCTCGAACGCGCGGCCACTCCAGCGCACCTCGTAGTCGGGGCCGAGTTCACGCACCAGCGATTCAAGCCGCGTCATCGCGGTACCGGTACTGGTGCCCGGCGCCACGTCGGCATTGATACGTACCGAGATCAAGCCGTTGTAGCGTTCGAGCGTGGCCTCGCCGTTGCCCCATTCCAGCGTGGCGAACGCGCCGAGCGACACCATCTGGCCCTGCGCGTTGCGCACGTGCAGGCGTGCCAGATCCTCCGGCTGCATTCGGAACGGCGCATCCGCCTGAAGGATCACGCGCCGCACGCGACCGTCGCGGGCCAGTTCGTCGATGTAGCGGGAGCCGAGCGTGGCCGCCAGCGCGTGGTGGATCGCCTCGGTATCGACGCCGAAGCTCTCGGCCTTGCGGTAGTCGATCGCCAGGTCGAGCGCGGGCACGGGCTGGCCCGCCGTGGCGCGGACTTCGGCGAACACGGGGTCGGCCTTGGCGCGTTCGATCAGCTTGTCGCGCGCGGCGTAGAGGCTCGGACGTCCGCCTTCCAGTCGCGTGACGAGCCGCATGTCCAGCCCGCTGGTGCTGCCCAGTTCCGGCAGCGCAGTGCCGTTGTACGGGTAGAGCTGGGCATCGCCGCGTCCGGGCCATTCCTCGAGGCCCTTGGTCAGCCGTGCCAGCACGACGTCCGCCGCGTTCTCGCGGCCGCGCAGCTTCCAGTCGTCGAGCGACAGGAACACGCTGGCGCGTTGCTCGCCAGATCCGCCGCTGTTCCAGCCGAGCAGCGCGAACGACGTCTTGACCGGCAGGCGCTCCTGTTTCATCCACTGTTCCAGTTGCGCGATGGTCTCCCGTGTCTGCGCCTGGGTGCTGCCCGGCGGCAGTTCCACGTCGATCACGAGTTCACCAGTGTCCTCCTCGGGCAGAAAGCCACTCGGCAGTTGCCAGAGCCCAACCGCGCAGACCGCGGCCATGGCCAGATAGACCGCGAGCCACCGCAGGCGGCGTTGCTGAAGCCGCTGCACCCAGCCGGCATAGCGCGTGGTGAACGCGGTGAAGCGATGCTCGAACCACGCTAGCGGCCCGCGTGCGGGCTGGGCGCCGTGGCGTAGCAGCGAAGCACACATCGCAGGCGCCAGCGACAGCGCGAAGAACAGCGAGAACGCGATCGAGATGGCCAGTGTCATGGCGAAGTGGCGATAGATCACCCCCACGGCGCTGCCCAGGAAGGCCATCGGCACGAACACGGCGCAGAGCACCAGCGTCACCGCGAGCAGCGCGCCCGAGACCTCGCGCATCGAACGCGACGCCGCGGTAAAGGCATCGACGCCTTCCTCGCGCATGATCCGCTCGACGTTTTCGACCACAACGATCGCATCGTCCACCAGAATGCCGATAGCCAACACCACGCCGAACAGCGTGATCACGTTCAGCGACAGCCCGAACGCGTAGAGACATGCCACCGTACCGAGCAGCGACACCGGCACGACGATGCACGGGATCAGCGTGGCCCGCAGGTTGCCGAGGAACAGGTACAGGATCAGGAACACCAGCACCGTGGCCTCGGCCAGCGTCATCAGCACGCGCGAAATCGAGCTCTGAACAAAGTGCGCGGTGTCGTACGAGATGTCATACGCCACGCCAGCCGGGAAGGCCTTGGCGGCCTCGTCGAGCGCGTCCCGGACCGTGCGCGAAGTGGCCAGCACGTTGGCGCCGTCCGCGAGCTTCAGGCCCATCGAGGCGGCCTCGCGGCCATTGAGCGTGGAGCTGTAGCGATAGTCGGCTGCGGCCATCTCCACGCGCGCCACGTCGCGCAGCAACACGGCGGAGCCATCGGCGGCCGAGCGCAGCACGATGCGGCCGAACGCTTCGGGGTCAGCCAACGGCGCAGGCGGACGCACGACCGCCTGGTAGGACTGCCCGGGCTTCGATGGCGCGCCGCCAAGCTGGCCCGGCGTGACGCTGCCGTTGCGCGCGCGAATTGCGGCTTCCACATCGGCCGTGGTCAGGCCATAGGCATTGAGCTGGTCGGGATTGAACCAGACGCGCAGCGCGTACTCGGCGCTGTATGCCTCCACCTTGCCGATGCCGGGCAGCCGCCGCAGCATGGGCAGGACCGTGCCGGCGGCATAGTCGGCCAGCGCGGTCTCGGACATCGTGCCTGTCTTCGAGATCAGCGATACGTACATGAACGGGCTGGCGCTGGCCTGATCGACATAGACCCCGCCGCGCCGCACCACTTCGGGCAGCAGCGGCTCGGCCTGGGACACGCGGTTGCGCACGTTCACCTGCGCGAGTTGCGGATCGGTGCCTTGCCGGAAGCCGATGGTGACCGTGGCCGTGCCGGCCTCGCTGCTCGAGTCGATATAGAGCAGCCCCGGTATCCCATGCATCTGCTGTTCAAGCACGGCCGTGACGCGGTCTTCCACCGTGCGCGCGGTGGCGCCCGGGTAGTCGGCGTAGAGAATGACCGTCGGTGGGGCCACCGCCGGGTACTGGGCCACCGGAATGCTGTTCAGGGCAACGAGCCCCGCAACCATGGTCAGAATTGCCAGCACCCACGCGAAGGCGGGTCGGCGAAGGAAGAATTGCGCCATGTATGACGTGCGACTGCTGACGCCGGGTCATTGCTCCGCCTATGCGGCGGCGCACCGAGGTTCGGCGTGGGTTAGGTAGGTATGTAAATCGGCCGCCGGAAGAAATAGGCGGCACGCGGGCCGGCAAGGCCCGGGGGCACGGTCCGCGCGGCCCGGTGGCTCAGCCGGGTGGCGCTGCGCGCGCTTGTCGGTATGACGCTCCGGCAACGATGGATGCGGGGGCGAGTGTGGCGGATTATATACATGGCGCATGGGCGTCGCAATCGAGCCATGACGCGCGATGGGTCATCTGGACGCGCAGGTGTTTTCCGGGTTTGCGGAATTGCACCGGCACGTCCTATCGTTACCTAGAGTGCTGGCGCAGACGCAGGACATGCAGGCTGGCACGGCATGTATGACACGCAGGACACGCAGGACATCCGTATGGCCGCCCCCCCAAAGGAGATGTCATGAGCACGAAGTCCCATATCACGACCTGGATTCTGATTGCGATGATCCTGGGCGCCGCCGTTGGCTATGCGTGCTACATCGCGTTTCCCGACCCGAAGATGGCCAAGGAAGTGGCCGGGTACATCTCGCTCATCACGGATGTGTTCCTGCGGCTGATCAAGATGATCATCGCGCCACTTGTGTTCTCTACGCTGGTGATCGGCATCGCCCATATGGGGGATGCGGGCACTGTGGGGCGGGTGGGCGGCAAGGCGATGGCGTGGTTCATTACCGCGTCGCTGGTGTCGCTGACCCTTGGCCTGATCATGGCGACGGTGCTGGCGCCGGGCCACAACATCGGCCTGCCGTTGCCCGACGTGGGCTCCGCGACCAACCTCAAAACCAACGCCTTCACGCTGAAGGACTTCGTCACCCATCTGGTGCCCAAATCGGTGGGCGAGGCGATGGCGAACAACGAGATCCTGCAGATCGTGGTGTTCTCGATCTTCTTCGGCACCGCGATCTCGATGCTCGGCGAACGTGGCGCGCGCATGGCCGGCGTGATCGACGACCTCGCGCAGATCATGCTCAAGATCACCGGCGCGGTGATGTGGCTGGCACCGATCGCGGTGTTTGCGGCGATTGCGTCCACGGTGACCACGCAGGGGCTCGGCATCCTGGTGACCTTCGCCAAGTTCATGGGCAGCTTCTACCTGTCGCTGTTCGTGCTCTGGGCGCTACTGGCGCTGGCCGGCTACATTTTCCTCGGTAGCCGCGTCTTCACGCTGATCCGGCTCATCCGCGAGCCGTTCCTGATTTCGTTTTCGACGGCGAGCTCCGAAGCGGCCTATCCGAAGCTGCTCGATTCGCTCGACCGTTTCGGTGTCGATCGCAAGATCTCGAGCTTCGTGCTGCCGCTCGGCTATTCGTTCAACCTTGACGGTTCAATGATGTACTGCACGTTCGCTGTGCTGTTCATTGCGCAGGCGTATGACATCCACCTGCCGCTGGGCACGCAGATCACGATGCTGCTGCTGCTGATGCTGACTTCGAAGGGAATGGCCGGCGTGCCGCGCGCCTCGCTGGTGGTGATCGCCGCCACGCTGAACCAGTTCGGCATTCCGGAGGCGGGTTTGCTGCTGATCATGGGCGTGGACCAGTTCCTCGACATGGGCAGGTCGGCGACCAACGCGGTCGGCAATTCGATCGCCGCCGCTGTGGTGGCCAAGTGGGAAGGGCAGCTGTCATCCGGGCCGGTTGCCGAGACCGAGAGCGCGATCGCCGCGGACGATGCGAGCACGGCGGAGGCCTGACATCATGGCGGCGCGTTTGCCGGGAATGCTGGCCGCACTGTGGCTGGGGCTGGTCGCGACGTTTGGCGCGACGCTGGCCGTGGCCCAGGACGCCACCGTGTTGAGCGGCACGCTCAAGAAAGCCAAGGACACCGGCACGCTGGTGATCGGCTATCGCGAGTCGTCGCTGCCGTTTTCGTACCTGAACCAGGCCAGCCGGCCCATCGGCTACTCGATCGACATCTGCACGGAGATTGTGCAGGCCGCTAGCGAAGAGGTGGGCCGCGAACTGGCCGTGAAGTGGGTGCCGGTGACATCGGAGAACCGATTCGAGGCGATTACCTCGGGCAAGATTGATCTCGAATGCGGATCGACCACGCGCAACGCCGAGCGCATGCAGACCGTGGCGTTCTCCCCGGTGATCTTTATCGCTGGCACCAAGCTGATGGTGCCGCGCGCGTCACCGATCAAGTCGTTCCGCGACCTGAAGGGCAAGACCGTGGTGGTCACGGCGGGCACGACCAACGAGCAGGCCGTCGCGCAGTTGTCGAAGCGCTTCGACCTGAACATCAACCTGATCCGCGTGCGCGACCATGCCGACGCATTCGCCGTATTGAGTCGAGGCGGCGCCGATGCCTACGCCGGCGACGATGTGCTGCTGTATGGCTTTCTGGCCCATTACGGCGCCGGCAAGAAGTTCATCATCACGCGCGACTTCATTTCGTATGACCCGTACGGGATCATGCTGCGCAAGAACGATCCGCAGTTCGCGACGCTGGTGGGCAAGGCCGTGCGCGACGTGATCACCTCGGGCGACATGGAGCGGCTCTACAAGCAATGGTTCATGAACAAGTTGCCGACCGGGGAGCGGCTGGGTATTCCGATGAGCGCGGAGCTGGGGGGCATTATCGACGCTACACCGGAGCGACCGGAGTAAATGTGCTGATTTGCGCACGTATGCGGTTTTGATAAGCACAGTTCCAGATTGGTGCGGCGCGATGGCGCAAACTGTACTCTTCCTGGTGGGGTAATTCTGTACGTCACGGGCGTCACATCGAGGGCCTAGTCTCTCGTGCATTGCAGCAAAAGTCGCCCCCCGATGACTACCCCGACGCCCGAAAAGGGCCATGTTGCCCCCTATGCGCACCCGGCCGCCGGCTGGGGCGCGCTCAAGCAGGTCGCCATCAACCTCGTCAAGGAGAAGGTTGCCGGCGGCAAGTACAAGACGCTGTTCAAGCAGAACCAGCCGGACGGCTTCGACTGTCCAGGCTGCGCCTGGCCGGACCGTCAGCACGCGTCGACCTTCGAATTCTGCGAGAACGGCGTCAAGGCCGTGGCGGCCGAGGCCACCAGCAAACGCGTGACCAATGCGTTCTTCGCGCAATACACGGTTACCGAGCTGATGCGGCAGTCCGACTACGAGCTCGAGCAGCATGGTCGCCTGACGCACCCGGTGCGCTATGACGCCGCCACCGACAAGTACGTGCCGGTGGACTGGGACGAGGCATTTCGCCTGATCGCCGATCATCTGCGCCGGCTGGACGACCCCGACCGTGCCACGTTCTATACCTCGGGCCGTGCCAGCAACGAGGCCGCCTTCCTGTTCCAGTTGTTCGTGCGGATGTACGGGACGAACAACTTCCCGGATTGCTCGAACATGTGCCACGAGGCCACCAGCCGTGGCCTGCCGGTGACGGTTGGCGTGGGCAAGGCCACGGTGGTGCTCGACGACTTCCAGCTTGCCGACACGATCATGGTGTTCGGCCAGAATCCCGCCACCAACCATCCGCGCATGCTCAACGAGTTGCGCGATGCGGCGAAGCGCGGCGCCACGATCGTCTCGATCAACCCGCTCAAGGAGCGCGGCCTGCAGCGCTTTACGAGTCCTCAGCACGTCAGCGAGATGCTCACCGGCGGCAGTACGAAGATCGCCACGATGTTCGTTCGCCCGAAGCTGGCCGGTGACTTCGCGCTGCTCAAGGGCCTGGGCAAGCGTGTGATCGAGCTCGACGACGCGGCCATCGCCACGGGCGGCAAGCGTGTGGTGGACGTGGATTTCATCCGCGAGCACACCGCCGATTTCGATGCCTTCGCTGCGGATCTGCGCGCCGAGAGTTGGGCCGATATCGTCGCGGAGTCCGGCGTGACGCGCGCGGACATCGATGCGCTGGCCGACGTCTATGTCCACAGCGAACGCACGATTGCCTGCTGGGGCATGGGACTGACGCAACACAAGGAATCGGTGCGCACGATCCAGTTGCTGTCGAACGTGATGATGCTGCGTGGGAACATCGGCCGGCCCGGTGCGGGCCTGATGCCGGTGCGCGGCCATTCGAACGTGCAGGGCGACCGTACGATGGGCATCGAGGAGCAGCCCGACGACGCTTTCCTGGACTGCCTTGGCGCCGCGTTCGATTTCGAGCCGCCGCGCGCCCACGGGCAGGACGTGGTGGCCGCGATCAACGCGATGCTGGCTGGCAAGGTCAAGGTGTTCGTGGGTCTGGGCGGGAATTTTTCGATCGCCACACCCGATACGCCCCGCACGTGGGAGGCGCTGCGCCAGTGCGATCTCACGGTCAATATCGCCACCAAGCTCAACCGCAGCCATCTGGTGATCGGGAAGGATTCGCTGTTGCTGCCGACGCTGGGCCGCACCGAGATCGACGAGCAGAACGGCGTGCCGCAGGGCGTGACAGTCGAGGACTCGGTGTGCATGGTTCATCTCTCGTACGGCATGAACAAGCCGGCATCGCCGCACCTGCTGTCGGAGACCGCCATCGTGGCGCGCATGGCCGACGCCACGCTCGGCTCGGACAAGGTCGACTGGCGCTGGTACGCGCAGGACTATGCACGCATCCGCGACGCGATCGAAAAGGTGATTCCGGGCTTCGAGCGCTTCAACGAGCGCGTGGCGCATCCGGGTGGCTTTCATCTGACCCCGGCATCGCGCAACCGCGTCTGGAAGACCGCGTCGGGCAAGGCCCAGTTCCTGGTGCATGCCATCGACAAGGACACGCCGATCAAGCGCGCCCGCGCCCGCTACGGCGACGACATGATGGTCATGATGACCACGCGTTCGCACGACCAGTACAACACCACCATCTACGGGCTCGATGATCGCTATCGCGGCGTGTACGGGCTGCGCCGCGTGGTGTTCATCCATCCCGCGGACCGCGCGCGGCTGGGCTTCGCGGAAGGCGAGCACGTCGATATCACGAGCGTCTGGGAAGACGGCGTGACGCGCCACGTGCAGGATTTCCGTCTGGTCGATTACGACATTCCAGAGGGTTGCCTCGGCGCGTACTATCCGGAGACCAATCCACTGGTGCCGCTGGAGAGCATTGGCGACCGATCCGGCACCCCGACTTCGAAATCGATCCCCGTGCTGTTGCGGCGCGCGGGCTGACCGGAGGCAGGAGCATGGTGGAAGACGAGTATGGGCAGGCCGGCTACGTCGAGCGCGAGATCCGGCGCCACACCGGGCGCCACACCGGTGGCCACACCGTTCCCGAGATCGATGACGTGGCGGAAGAAGTGCCGGTCGCGCTGGTCTACAACGGCATCTCGCACGCCGTGATGATGGCCACGCCGCTTGATCTGGAGGCGTTCGCGATTGGCTTCTCGCTGACCGAGGGGATCGTCGACAGCGTTGCCGAGATCCGCGACATCGAGATCGAGCCGGGTTGCGACGGCATCGAGGTGCGTATCGAGATCGGCCAGCGTGCGTTCATGGCGTTGCGCGCGCACCGCCGCACGCTGGCCGGGCGTACTGGCTGCGGCGTGTGCGGAACCGAAAGCCTGGCGCTGCTCGATCTGGAGCCGACGCCGGTTGGCGTGCCCGCGCGACGGATTGAACCGACGCCTGCGATGCTCCGTCGCGCCACCGACGCATTGCAGGCGCGACAGGTGCTGATGGCCGCCACCGGAGGCGTTCACGCGGCTGCATGGTGCGACGCGCAGGGCGACGTCGTTGCCGTGTTCGAGGACGTGGGTCGCCACAATGCGCTGGACAAGCTGATCGGCCATCTGACCCGTACCCGCACGACGTTCGGCGACGGTTTTGTCCTGCTGTCCAGCCGCGCCAGCTATGAACTCGTGCGCAAGACCGCGCGAATGCGCATCCAGATGCTGGCCACGATTTCCGCGCCGACGTCGCTGGCCATCCGCATTGCAGCGCAGGCCGGCCTGCGCCTGCTGAGTTTCTGCCGCAAGGACGGTTTCGTCGAGTACACAGCGCCAGCAGAGAACGAGGGTTTCGTATTACGATCTGAGCCGCTGGCGGTACCGGGCTGACGCCCGGCCGGGCACCGCCAGCCAGATCGGAAATTACTGGCGAAAGGTTGGCGGTGTGACTCTCTACGAAAAACTTGCGACCGATATCGAGGCGCTGGTCCAGCAAGGCGTATTGCTTCCGGGCGAGAAGATCCCCTCGGTGCGGCAGGCGGCGCAGCATCATCGCCTGAGCATCACCACGGTCGTGCGTGCGTATCTGCTGCTGGAATCGCGCGGCATCCTGGAGAGCCGGCCGCAATCGGGCTACTTCGTGCGTGCCCGGCCCGGCGAGCCACCGATCGACCTGCTCCCGACCCGACCCGCGGCACGCCCTTCGGCGGTGGATGTGAGCGCGCTCGTGCTGTCGACGCTGCGCTCGATTCGTGTCGATGACGCGGTGCCGCTCGGCTCGCCATATCCCGACCCCCGGCTCTACCCGTGGCAGCGCATCACGCAGTACGCCAATGCCATCGCCAAGCGCTACGACACGTGGAGCGTGCTCGACGACCTGCCGCCGGGCGCGCCGCCACTGATTCGCCAGATCACGCGCCGTTACCTGGAGAACGGGCTGGCCGTCGATCCGAACGAAGTGATCGTTACGATCGGCGCCACCGAGGCCATCAACCTGTGCCTGCAGGCCGTGGCAAAGCCGGGCGACACCATTGCCGTGGAATCGCCAACGTACTACGCGATGCTGCACGCGATCGAGCGGCTGGGGATGCGTGCCGTGGAAGTGGCGACCGATCCCGTGAAAGGCATCGACGTGCAGGCGCTGGCGAAGCTGCTCGACGAGCGCCCCGTGGCCGCGTGCATGGTGATGCCGAATTTCCAGAATCCGCTTGGCTTCCAGATGCCGGACGAACGCAAGCAGGCGCTGGTGGAATTGCTGACTGCGCGCGATATTCCGGTGATCGAGAACGACGTCTATGGCGAGCTGTTTTACGGTGACGTGCATCCGACCTCGCTCAAGTCCTACGATCGGGCCGGCATCGTGCTGCATTGCTCGTCGTTCTCGAAGACGTTGACCAATGCGTACCGCATCGGCTGGGCGCTGCCGGGACGGTACCGGGAAAGGGTGGAGCGGCTCAAGTTCCTGAACACGCTGACCACCTCGACGATTCCGCAATTGGCCATCGCCGAGTTCCTGCGCAAGGACGGCTATGACTTTCATCTGCGGCGCGTGCGCAAGGCCTATGCGCAGCAGGCCAACATCATGGCGGCGGCGGTGCGTCGCTTCTTTCCGCAGGGCACGCGCGTGTCGCGCCCCGCTGGCGGGTATGTGCTGTGGGTGGAGTTGCCGGAGGAGGTGGACGCGATGGCCCTTTATCACGCGGCGCTGGAGCGACGCATCACGGTGGCGCCCGGCCACATCTTCTCGCCGGTGCCGACCTATGCCAACTGCATCCGACTTAACTACAGCAGCGCATGGACGCCAGACATGGAGGCGGCCGTCGTTACGCTCGGCAAGCTGGTGGCAACATTGCAGGCGCGGGAGGCAATATGAGCGATGACGTGAACGAACAGAATGGCATCGACCCGGTGCTGGAGGCGATCCTCCGCGCGCTTTGGGAACATGCACGGGAAGCCGGCGGCGACCTGTCGCTGGCGCGACTCAGCAAGCGGGCCGAGGCGCAGATGAGCGTGCTGAGGCGGGTGCTGACGCAACTGTCCGACGCGGGACTGGCGGTGATGACGCTGGAAGAGGATGGCCGGGGCGCGGCGCGGCTGACGGAGGAGGGCGAGGCGTTGTGCGGGGCGTTGTTCGAGGGGGATGACGGGGGGATGCCGCACTGACGGGGCATGTGGTTGCCATGCCCCGCCCGAATCCTCAAACCACCTTTCCGGGGTTCATCAACCCTTGCGGATCCAGCGCCTGCTTGATGGCCCGCATCATCGCCAGTTCCACCTCGCTCTTGTAGCGGCGGTTCTCCTCGCGCTTGAGTTGGCCAAGGCCGTGTTCGGCCGAGATCGAGCCGTTGTGGACATGCACGCTGTTGTGGACGATCAGGTTGATCGCATCCTGGTGCGACAGGAACTGATCATGATCCACGCCGACCGGCGGCGACACGTTGTAGTGCAAGTTGCCATCGCCAAGATGGCCGAACGTGACCATGCGCGCGCCGGGGAAGGCGTCTTGCAGCAGCGTGTCGGTGGTCTCGATGAAGTCCGCCACGCGCGAGATCGGCACGGCGATATCGTGCTTGATGTTCTTGCCTTCCTCGACCTGCGCCAGCGGAATGTGTTCGCGCAGGTTCCAGAAATCGCGTGACTGCTGTACCGATTCGGCCACCACGGCATCCTTGACCACGCCGGCTTCGAACGCTACCTCCATCATTTTTTCGAAGATCGTCCGCGCGTGTTCTTCGCTCTCGCTGTCGGACAGTTCCAGCAGAACGAGTTGCGGATGATGGGCGGTGAACGGGTAGCGCAACTGCGGGTAGTGCTTCGTCACCAGATCCATGCACATCGCGGACATCAACTCGAAACCGGTCAGCATGGCGCCCGCGTGCGATTGCGCGATGGCCAGCAGCGCCAGCGCGGCGCGTGGGCTTTCAACGGCGGCCAGCGCGGTGACCCGCGCGCGCGGCGCCGGAAACAGCTTCATGACCGCGGCGGTGATGATGCCGAGCGTGCCTTCGGCGCCGATGAACAGGTCGCGCAGGTCATAGCCGGTATTGTCCTTGCGCAGGCCGCGCAGGCCATCCCAGACCTCGCCCTTGATGTTCACGACCTCGAGCCCCAGGCAGAGTTCGCGCGTGTTGCCGTAGCGCAGCACGGCGGTGCCGCCGGCGTTCGTCGACAGGTTGCCGCCGATCGTGCAGCTGCCTTCGGCCGCCAGCGAGAGCGGGAACAGCCGGCCGTGTGTCTGCGCGGCCTCCTGCAGTTGCTGCAGGATCACGCCGGCCTCGACGGTGATCGTGTTATTGAGCGGGTCGACCTGCCGCACGCGGTTCATGCGCTGCAGGGACAGCACCACCGTGCCACGCGCGGCAGCATCGCCGGGTTCGGGGGTGGCGCCGCCGCACAGGCCTGTGTTGCCACCCTGGGGCACCACGGCCAGCTTGTGCGCATGGCAGGCACGCATCACCGCCGCGACTTCCTCGGTCGAGCCGGGACGCAGCACGGCCAGCGCGTCGCCGGTGTAGCGGCGGCGCCAGTCGGTCAGGTAGGGTGCCTTGTCGGCCGGGTCGGTCAGCACGTTCTGCGAACCGATGGCTGCGCGGCAAAGATCGAGGAAGGAATCGGAGTGCATGGCAGTCAGTGGTTGGATTGCGTTTTGGTTGCCGTCTTGGTCGCTGTTTTGGTCAATGCCTTGGCGCGCCGCTTGAAGGGTCGCAGATAGAGGATCGTGCTGAAGAAGAACAGCAGCGTCAGCGCTACCTCGCCCCAGGCCAGCCAGGAGGACGGGGCCCGGTCGCTGGTCGCGCGGACGATGCCCTCGGTGAAGTAGAGCAGGATCAGCATCGACGACCACTGCATCGTGTAGCGGTTGCGTGCGAGCACGCCGCGCAGCACCGGCAGCAGCAGCACGAATTTCAAGACCAGCCAGGAACCACCCGGACGCAACGGCGCCAGGAACCACTCCCATGCGATGCAGAGCAGCATCAGGGTGATCAGGCTGGCCAGGCTCAGGCTCCAGAGCGCCGGGTTGTGCAGGGCGTCGGGGGAGCCGTCCCGATGGGTGTCCGGTGAGTTCATCGCGCCAGCTTCAGTGCGGTTTCTGCCAGGCGGCGGCCCATCGCGGTGGCGAGCGATGCTTCCTGCTCGGTGATCGGGCCTTGATTGTCCACGTGGGCGTAATGGCTCGGGCCGTAGGGCGTGCCGCCCGCCGTGGTGGTCATCAGGCCGGACTCGGCGTAGGGCAGGCCGACGATCAACATGCCGTGGTGCAGCAGCGGCAGCATCATCGAGAGCAGTGTGGTCTCCTGGCCGCCGTGCAGGCTGCCCGTCGACGTGAACACGCAGGCGGGCTTGCCAGTCAGCGCGCCGGAAAGCCACTGGGCGACGGTGCCGTCGAGAAAGTACTTCATCGGCGCGGCCATGTTGCCGAAGCGCGTCGGGCTGCCCAGCGCCAGGCCGGCGCATTCCTCGAGGTCGCGCAGTTCGGCATACGGGGCGCCTTCGGGCGGGATGTCCGGCGCAGTGGCCTCGCAGACCGTGGAAACCGGCGGGACGGTGCGCAGGCGGGATTGGGCGCCGGGCACACTGTCGATGCCGCGGGCGATCAGTTCGGCGAGTTTGCGGGTGGCGCCGTGGCGGCTGTAGTAAAGGACGAGAATGTCGGTCATGGATGGATTGGCGGGGCGCGGTCGGCGCAAGTGCATTGCGCGTATTATATTTGCGAGAGTTTGCCATCATCCCATCGAGGAGAAAGCCCCCGCATGACCGCTGTACGCATCGCCCGCCTGCGCAGGGAGTGGAACCTGCAGAAAGTGCGTGCACTTGCCCGCTATGCGTTGCGCCGCGCCGGCGAGGACCGCCTGCCCCAGGTATCGGCCAGCCTGACATTCACGACCGTGCTGGCCGTGGTACCGGTGCTGACCGTTGCTTTCGCGCTGCTTGCCGCGTTTCCGGTGTTCCGGGATTTCCGCGGCCAGATCGAGATGTTCCTGTTCCAGAACCTGATTCCGGGCGGCAATATCAGCGATTCGGTGTCGCGTTATATCGGACAGTTCTCCCGCAGCGCGCGTGGCCTGACGGCATTGGGCCTGGCCGGGCTGATGGTGACTTCCGTGCTGACAATGCTGACCGTCGAGGACGCGCTCAACGCGATCTGGCGCGTCAGGCGGCGCCGGCCATTCGCGCAACGGGTGCTGGTGTTCTGGGCCGTGCTGACGCTCGGGCCGGTGCTGATCGGCGCGAGCCTTTCCGTCAGTTCGTACCTGATGTCGGTCTCGATGGGTTACGTCGGCAACCTGCCGTTTGGCGTCGGGTTCGTGATCAGTCTGGTGCCGGTGCTGCTCTCTGCGCTCGCCTTTGCCTTTCTTTACATGGCGGTGCCCAATGCCTACGTGGAGTGGCGCGATGCGATTGTCGCCGGCATCGTGGCGGCCGTCGCTTTTGAAGTGGCCAAGCGCGGCTTCGGCTACTTCATCACCCATATCCCCACCTACACGGCCGTGTATGGCACCTTCGCCGTGCTGCCGCTGTTCCTGCTGTGGATGTATGTGAGCTGGCTGGTGACGCTGCTCGGCGCGACGATTGCGGCCAACCTGCCGGTGATCCGCGAGGGACACTGGCGTCGGCGGACGTTCGCGGGTAGCGAATTCTTCGACGCGCTTGGCATCCTGTATCTGCTGTACCGCGCGCGGGACGAGGTGCCGCGCAGCGTTGGCGAACTGGATATGGGTCGCAAGCTGCGGATGGAGGCCGACTATCTCTCCGGCCTGCTGACCAAGCTCAAGGCCATGCATCTGGTGGGCAAGCTCCAGCAGGATCGGGGTCAGGCGCATTGGGCGTTGCTCTGCGATCCGTCGCAGGTCACGCTGCGCACGCTGCACGACAGGCTGGTGCTGAACATGGCACGCCTGCCGCGCACGGCGCTGGCCCAACAGATGCAGGGGGCGGAGGCATTGCGGTCGATCCTGGAGAATCCGCAACTCGAGCAGACGCTGGACGCGGTGTTCCGCCAGCAGACGGCCGGGGCGGCCGCGAACGAGGAAACGGGCCACCGCGATCGCAAGGTGGTGGAAGTCGTCCCGCCGGGCTGGCACGGACAGGTCTAGGAAACCGTTTTCAGATTGATTCTGGCGTCGTTGCGGGGCCTTGCCGTACCACCGGTACTGTTTGCGGCCCCGCGTCAAGCCAGAACGGCTGCGCTTCATCCCTATACGGCTTCCGTTTTTGGGTGGCAGGACAGCCGTTCAGAACCTGATCTTGCCGCGCAGGATGTCCGCGTACATGACCCAGTCGCCCATCAGGCTGTAGAACGGGTGCTTGAACGTGGCCGGGCGGTTCTTCTCGAAGCCGAAGTGCCCGACCCAGGCAAACGCATAGCCCGACACCAGGGCCGCCAGCAGCCACCACGCATTGCCGGTGGCCAGCAGCGTCACGAGGCAGGCCAGCGCGACCGTCGATCCGACGAAATGCAGGCGGCGGCAGGTGCGGTTCCGGTGCTCGTTCAGGTAGAACGGGTAGAAATCGGAAAAGCTGGTGAATTCCTTGGTGTGGGCATGGGCCATGGCAGTCTCCTGTTTTTTTCTTTCTAGTGTTTCCTAGCGGGCGGTCTTCGCGAATCCCGCCAGCGCGTCCAGCACCTCGTCGGGCTTTTCTCCCATCATGGCGTGTCCGCTCGGCACCGTGACGATCCTGGCGTTCTTCATCTTGCCGGCCAGGGCCTGGGCTGCCTTGGGCGACGTCATCATGTCCTTGGTCCCCACCACGAACAGCGCCGGACATGCCACCGCCGCTGCGGCTTCCTCACCATGCGCGTAGCCGTTGCACGCCGAGAAGTCGGTATGGAACACATGCGCCCCGGGATTGCGCGCCGAGATCCGCTCCATCAGACGCTGGCTGCCGCCGTGCATCCACGCGCCCGGGCCGGGGGAGGAGGGCTTGCTGGCAAGGCTCGAGATCGACCACTGGTTGACCATCGCGATGGCATCGCCCTCGCGGTTCAGGGCGGCGTCGAGCAGGGCGTCGGACACCTTCATCGGATAGGCGGTGGCCAGCAGGCCGATCGCGCGCACCGCCTGGGGGTGCCGCGCCGCGCATTCGAGCGCGATCAGGGAGCCCATGCTGTGGCCGAACACCAGTGCCGGCGCCTTCACGCCGGCTGCCGCGACCAGCGCCATCACCCAGTCGGCCATGTCCTCGACCGACGTCAGCGGCGCGCCTTCGCTGCGATTGTGTCCGGGCAGGTCGACGGACAGCACCGAGAAGCCGTGATTGGCGAACCAGCGCGTCTGCAGCCCCCAGACGCTGTGATCGTTCTGCGCACCGTGCACGAAGACGGCGCAGGGCAGGGCGGGGTCGAACGGCTTGCCGCCGGTGTAGGCGTAGGCCTTGTGGCCGGAGAGTTTCAGTTCCATCAGGCTTTCCCTCCCATGGCCTTCTCGGCGGCCTTGAGGCCGCGTTTCAGGTCGTCGATCAGGTCGTCCGGATCCTCCAGGCCGATCGACAGGCGGATCGTGCCTTCGCCGATGCCGGCCGCGCGCAGCGCCGCGGCGTCCATGCGGAAGTGGGTGGTGGACGCCGGATGGATCACCAGGGAGCGCGCATCGCCCACGTTGGCCAGGTGCGAGAACAGCGACAGGCTTTCGATGAAGCGCTGGCCGGCGGTGCGGTCGGCCTTGAGGTTGAAGCTGAACACCGCGCCGCAGCCGCGCGGCAGCAGGCGCTTGGCCAGTTCGTAGTCCGGGTGAGATTCGAGCTCCGGATACGCCACCGACTCGACCATCGGGTGGCTGGCCAGGAACTGCACCACGCGCCGCGTGTTGTCGACGTGGCGGCTCATGCGCAGCGGCAGCGTCTCGATGCCCTGCAGCAACTGCCAGGCAGCCATCGGATTCATGCAGGCGCCGAAGTCGCGCAGGCCCTCGCGCCGCGCGCGCAGCAGAAATGGCGCTACCGTGCTTTCCTCGGTGAACACCATGTTGTGGAAGCCCTCGTACGGCTCGGACAGTTCCGGGAAGCGGCCCGAGGCCTGGAAATCGAACGTGCCGCCTTCTGAAAGCACGCCGCCGATCGTCGTGCCATGGCCGCCCAGGAACTTGGTGGCCGAGTGGTAGAGCAGCCCGGCGCCGTGGTCGAACGGGCGCAGCAGGTAGGGCGTGGTGAACGTCGAATCCACCAGCAGCGGAATGCCGTGTTCCTGGCCGATCTGGGCCACGGTGGCGATGTCGAGCACGTCCAGGCCGGGGTTGCCCAGTGTTTCACCGAAGAGCAGCTTCGTCTCGGGGCGGATCGCGGCGCGCCAGGCGTCGATGTCGCGCGGATTGACGAAGGTGGTCTCGATGCCGAAGCGGCGCAGCGTGTAGTGCAGCAGGTTGTGAGACCCGCCATAGAGCGCGGTGGACGCCACGATATGGGAGCCGGCGCCCATCAGCGTGGCCACGGCCAGGTGCAGGGCGGCCTGGCCCGAGGCCGTGGCGATGGCGCCCGCGCCGTTCTCCAGAGCGGCCACGCGCTCCTCGAACACGGCGACCGTGGGGTTGCTGATGCGCGAATAGACGTGTCCGGCGCGTTCCATATTGAACAGCGATGCGGCGTGCTCGCTGTCGCGGAATACGAAGGATGTGGTCAGATGGATCGGTGTGGCGCGGGCCCCGGTGGTGGGGTCGGGCGCGGCGCCGGCGTGCAGGGCCAGCGTGTCAAAGCGGGTACCGGACATGGTGAAAAGGCTCGGTTTGCCGAGCCATGGGTGGTTGTCTCCGTCCGGCATCGTAGCACCATACGCCACATGCGTAACCCGGGAATCCACGGCGGGACGGGCGCTGGAAGCCGCGCTCGCTTTACTTGAGACGGCGGTTTGGGCTAGGATCGACCATCGGGCGCGCCCCTCACGAAACCAGCCTGAATACCATCAGGCACAGCAATACGCAAAGCAGCGGAGACACCATCATGAAAGTCAGCGATATCCTGCAGCTCAAGGGCAACACGCTCTTTACCGTCACGCCGGATACGCCACTGATGCAGGCCGTCCAGGCGATGGCCGAACACGACATTGGCTCGCTGGTGGTGATGGAATACGGCGATCTCGTCGGGATGCTGACCTTCCGCGAGATCATCGAGACGATGGCGGCCAACAACGGCACGCTGGGCACCCACAGCATCCGCAAGGTCATGGACGACGCGCCGCTGACCTGCACCCCCGAGACCGACGTCAACGAAGTGCGCCGCATGATGCTGGAGCGCCACACCCGTTATCTGCCGGTACTCGACAATCGCACACTGATGGGCGTGATCTCGTTCTACGACGTAGCCAAATCCGTGGTGGAAGAGCAGAGCTTCGAGAACAAGATGCTCAAGGCCTATATCCGCGACTGGCCCGAAGAGAAGGAAGAGCGCGCCAGCTGAGCCCACCCGGCAGTCCTGGCGCCCCCTGCAGGTATGATGGCGGCGGCCTGATGCCCCGGCGGGTAACCGGGGTCAATAAGAAACGCTGCTCATGAGCCAACAAAGCCAGTTTCGCCTGCTTGGCGCGCGCCGGTTTGCGCCGTTCTTCTGGACGCAGTTCCTTGGGGCGATGAACGACAACGTCTTCAAGGTCGCTTTCACTTCCCTGGTTACCTACCATGCCACGCTGTTCGAGGGTGTCGACCCCCACAGCGCGGCATTCCTGATTTCGGCGATCTTCATCGCGCCGTTCGTGCTGTTTTCCGCCACGAGCGGCCAGATTGCCGACAAGATCGAGAAATCGAAGCTGATCCGGCTGGTCAAGTCGCTGGAGATCGCGATCATGCTGGTCGGGCTGGCCGGCTTCTACCTGCACAGCGCCACACTTCTGTACCTCGGCACGTTCCTGATGGGGCTGCATTCAACCCTGTTTGGCCCGGTCAAATTCGCCTATTTGCCGCAGCATCTGGACCAGACCGAACTGGTCGGCGGCAACGGTCTGGTGGAAATGGGCACGTTCGTGGCCATTCTGTTCGGCACGCTGCTTGGCGGCGAGATGGCCGGCATCGCGCGTGGCGATGGCACCGTGATCGGTCCGCTGTATGTCGGTATCGCCTGTGTGGCTATCGCCGTGGCGGGGCGGACGGTGTCGCAGGGCATCCCCCTGTCGCCCGCTCCGCAGCCGGACCTCCGCATCAACTGGAACCCGTTCACGGAGACTTGGCGCAACCTTATGCTCGCGCGCGAGCGCCGCGTGGTGTTCCTGAGCCTGCTCGGTATTTCGTGGCTCTGGTTCCTCGGGGCCACGTTCCTGACCTCGTTCTTCAGCTTCGCCAAGGACGTGCTGGGCGGCGATCAGAACGTGGTGACGCTGCTGCTGGCCGTGTTCTCGATCGGGATCGGCACCGGGTCGCTGCTGTGCGAGCGGCTGTCCGGGCGTCACGTGGAGATCGGCCTGGTGCCGTTCGGCTCGATCGGCATGACGGTGTTCGCCGTCGATCTGTACCTGGCGTCGCACGGGCTAGCCGCCGGTGCCTCGCTGAACGGCATCCCCGGCTTCCTGGCTCAGCCGGGCTCCTGGCGTGTGCTGGTGGATCTGTTCGGCGTGGCGATGTTCGGTGGCTTCTACAGCGTGCCGCTCTATGCGCTGATCCAGAGCCGGTCCGCGCCCACGCACCGCGCGCGGATCATCGCGGCCAACAACATCCTGAACAGCTTCTTCATGATTGGCGCCTCGCTGCTGGGTGTGTACATGACCCAGGCCGGCTACACCATTCCGCAACTGTTCCTGGTGGTGGGGCTGCTCAACGCCGTGGTGGCGATCTATATCTACACGCTGGTGCCCGAGTTCCTGCTGCGTTTCGTCGCCTGGGTGCTGGTGCATACGATCTACCGCCTGCGCCGCATCAACGCCGAACGCATCCCGGAGGAGGGGGCGGCAGTGCTGGTTTGCAACCATGTCAGCTTTGCCGATGCGGTGGTGCTGATGGCGGCCAGCCCCCGACCCGTGCGCTTCTTGATGGACCACAACATCTTCAAGGTGCCGCTGCTGTCGTGGTTCTTCCGGCAGGCCAAGGCGATTCCGATTGCGCCCGCGCACGAAGATCCGGAGATGCTGGCGCGCGCCTACGATACCGTGGCGGCCGCGCTGGCCGAAGGCGACCTCGTCTGCATCTTCCCCGAAGGCAAGATCACAGCCACTGGCGACGTCAATCCGTTCAAGAGCGGTGTGCGCCAGATCATTGAGCGAACGCCGGTGCCGGTGGTGCCGATGGCGTTGCGCGGGCTCTGGGGCAGCTTCTTCTCGCGCAAGGGCGCGCCGGCGATGACCCGTCCGTTCCGGCGCGGCATCCTGAGCAAGCTGGAACTGGTGGTTGGTGAGCCGGTGCCGCCCGAAGCGGCCACGCCGGAGAGTCTTCAACGAATGGTGCTCGCGCTGCGCGGCGACTGGAAATAGCCATGATCACGCTTTTCACGTTCGGCCCGTCGTTCGGCCTGCCCGATGCGAGCCCGTTCGTTATGAAGGCCGAGTTGCTGCTGAAGATGGCCGGCCTGCCGTACCAGACCGCGCGCGGCAACCTGCGGCGCGCGCCCAAGGGCAAGCTGCCGTACCTGGACGATATGGGCCGGATCGTCGCGGACTCGACGCTGATCCGCTGGCATATCGAGAAGACGTACCACGTCGATTTCGACGAAGGACTCAGCCCGGCCGAGCGGGGTACCGCGTGGGCCGTGGAAAAGCTCATGGAGGACAACCTCTACTGGGCGGTGGCGCGTGTGCGCTGGCTGGAGCGTGACAACTTCGAGCGTGGTCCGGCGCAGTTCTTCAACGTCGTGCCTGGGCCGTTGCGTGGCCTGGTCAAGGTGCTGGTACGCCGCAAGGTGCGGCAGATGCTCTGGGCGCAGGGCCTCGGCCGGCATAGCGAGCAGGACATGACGGCGATGGCGGTGCAGGGCATCAAGGCGATCACCGACATCCTTGGTGACAAGCCCTACCTGATGGGAAACAACCCATGCGGCGCGGACGCCACGCTGTTCGCATTTGCGGCCAGCCTGCTGTCCCCGGTATTCGAGACGCCAATTCGCGCCGCGGCCGAGTCACATCCGAACCTGATCGCCTATATGGCCCGGATGCGGACCCGGTACTACCCTGATTTCCAGGGCAGTGGGGTCTTCGCGCCAGCCTCCGCCGCAACGGCAGGCCGGCCCGAGGCGGCTTTCGGGCAGCAATAGCCCTGCAAAATAGCCGTACAATGTAGGCCGTCCCCAATTCCTGTGCGGTTTCGATCATGTCTGGCAATACCCTCGGCCTGCTTTTCACAGTTACCACGTTCGGCGAATCGCACGGGCCCGCCATCGGCGCGGTAGTGGATGGCTGCCCGCCGGGGATGTCGCTGACCGAAGCCGACATCCAGATCGACCTGGACCGCCGCAAGCCCGGCACGTCGCGCCACGTGACACAGCGCCAGGAAGCGGATCAGGTGGAGATCCTGTCCGGCGTATTCGAAGGTAAGACCACGGGCACGCCGATCTGCCTGCTGATCCGCAACACCGACCAGCGCAGCAAGGACTACGGCAACATCGTCGAGACGTTCCGCCCGGGCCATGCCGACTACACCTACTGGCACAAGTACGGTATCCGTGACTATCGCGGTGGTGGCCGCTCGTCGGCGCGCCTGACCGCACCCGTGGTGGCCGCCGCGGCAATCGCGAAGAAATGGCTGAATGAGCAGTACGGCACCGAGATTCGTGGCTACATGTCGCAGCTCGGTGAGGTCGAAGTGCCGTTCACCGACTGGAAACACGTGCCGGAGAACCCGTTCTTCGCGGCGAATGCCGATATCGTTCCCGAGTTGGAAACCTACATGGATGCGCTGCGCCGCGACGGCGACTCCGTCGGCGCGCGTATCGAAGTGGTGGCCAGCCATGTGCCGGTGGGTCTGGGCGAGCCGCTGTTCGACAAGCTCGACGCCGATATCGCGCACGCAATGATGGGCATCAACGCGGTCAAGGGCGTCGAGATCGGCGCTGGCTTCGACAGCGTGTCCCAGCGCGGCACCGTGCATGGCGACGAACTGACGCCGGAGGGGTTCCGCACGAATAACTCGGGTGGCGTGCTCGGCGGGATTTCCACCGGGCAGGACATCAAGGTATCGCTGGCAATCAAGCCGACGTCGAGCATCCGTACCGCGCGCGAATCGATCGACAAGGCTGGCAGCCCGGCCAGCGTGGAAACGTTCGGTCGCCACGACCCGTGCGTCGGCATCCGCGCCACGCCGATCGCCGAAGCCATGCTTGCGCTGGTGCTGATGGACCACGCATTGCGGCATCGCGCCCAATGCGGTGACGTCCGCGTCGACACCCCGCGCATCCCGGCGCAAGCACCGGGCAAATCCTGAGCACTCGCGTTTCCGGGTCGATCGACCCGGGGACCTATCTCCGTTTCGGACTCTTCTATCTCGGCTATTACGGCTATGTCGGCGTGATATCGCCGTACGTCAGCCTGTTCTTCGCCGACCGGGGCTTTTCGCCGGTGCAAATCGGCGTGCTGATGGCCTGTTTCCAGCTATCCCGCATCGTGGGCCCGTACCTGTGGGGCTGGCTCTCGGACGTGATGCACACACGCGTGAAGCTGTTGCGGCTGGCCGCGGTCACGGCATTGCTGGCGTTTCTGGCCGTGCCCGGCATTCAGAGCTACGGCGGCATGATGGCGATGATGATAGGGCTTAACCTGATCACGAGCGCCATGTCGCCGCTGGGTGACGCGCTGACGATCTCGACGCTGCGCCGCCACGGCGCGTTCGACCATCGCTACGGGCGTGTGCGGATGTTCGGCTCGATCGGCTTTATCGCCGCGGTGCTGACGGGCGGCGCGTTGTTTGAGCGCTTTGGCATGCAGGCGTTTCCGTGGCTGGCCAGCACGATGCTGGCGCTGTTCGCGCTGGTGGTCTTCGGCATGCGCGACGCGGCCGACGAAGGCCCGCGCGCAGCACCCCCACCTGCGCTGCCGCTGCTGCGGCGGCCCGATGTGGCCTGGTTTTTCGCATCGGCCTTCCTGATGATGTTCGCCCACGCGGCGCTCTACGTCTTCTACTCGCTCTATCTGGAGCAGCTTGGCTACAGCAAGTTTGCGATTGGCGTGATGTGGACCATCGGCGTGGTGGCCGAGATCGTGTTCTTCTTCTATCAGGGCAAGCTGTTCGGCGCGCTGGCGCTGCGCACGATTCTGGCAGGCACATTCGTGCTGGCCGCGCTGCGTTTCGGCATGACCGGCTACTTCGCGCAGTACGCCTGGCTGATTGCGCTAGTGCAGATCCTGCACGCAGCCACCTTTGGCGCGCACCACAGTGCCAGCCTCAAGCGCCTGCAACGCTGGTTCGCCGGCCCGCTGCAGGGGCGGGGGCAGGCGCTGTACACAGGGATTTCCTACGGCGTGGGCGGCACGCTCGGCGGCCTGGCGATGGGCTGGACGTGGAAGACGCTCGCGCCGATGCACACGTTCGGGCTAGCGGCGCTGGCGGCGCTGATTGGCGCGGGATGCGCCGTGATGAGTTTTCGCGGGGAGCCCGAACGGGCCTGAGATCGTCGATCTGACGGATGTCCGGCGCTACGCGCACCCCTCTTCGGTCTTTACACCGCTCGCGGAAGAGGGGTGCAAACCATCAGTTCTCCAGCAACTCCGCCACGCGTTCCGCGATCGCCAGCGACGAAGTCAGCCCGGGCGACTCGATGCCGAACAGGTTCACCAGCCCCGGCACGCCATGCGTCCGAGGCCCGTCGATCCGGAAATCGGCCGCAACCTCCGTCGGGCCGCTGATCTTCGGCCGGATGCCTGCATAACCCGGCTGCAGTGCGCCGTCGGCCAGGCCGGGCCAGTAGCGGCGGACTTCGTCGTAGAAACTGTCGGCATCGTGCGGCGGCACGCTGTATTCGATCTCGTCGATCCAGCGCACGTTGGGACCGAAGCGTGCCTGACCACCCATGTCGAGCGTCAGATGTACACCCAGGCCGGCTGCCTCGGGCACGGGGTAGATCAGCCGCGAGAACGGGGCGCGGCCGGCGAGCGTGAAATAGCAGCCCTTGGCGTAGTACTGCGGCGGGATATGTTCGGGCGGAATGCCGTCGATGCGGCGCGCCAGATCTGGCGCGGTCAGCCCCGCCGAATTGACGACCGTGCGGGCGAGCAGCACGGTCGATCCATCATCGCTACCGACCTCGAGCCGGATGCCGTCCGGCGTCACCGCGCCCGACAGCACCGGCGACTGCACGGCCAGCATCGCGCCGGCCCGCTCGGCATCGCCAAGCAGCGCGGTCATCAGGCCGTGGCTGTCGATGATGCCGGTGGAAGGTGAGAGCAGGGCGGCTTCGCATTCGAGCTGGGGTTCCATCGCCCGCGCTTCGTCGCGCGTCAGCAGTTGCATGTCGTGCACGCCGTTGGCGGCGGCCTTGGCGCGAATGCCTTCCAGCGTGGCCACCTGGGCGGTGCTGGTGGCGACGATCAGTTTGCCGCAGCGCTGATGGGCGACATGGTGGCTGGCGCAGTAGTCGTAGAGCATCGTCTTGCCGCGCACGCACAGTTCGGCCTTGAGCGAACCTGCGGGATAGTAGATGCCGGCGTGGATCACCTCGCTGTTGCGCGCGCTCGTAATCGTGCCGAACGCGTTCTCGGCCTCGAGAATGATGACCTCGCGGCCCTGCGGCGCCAGCGCGCGCGCAACGGCCAGACCGACCACGCCAGCGCCGATCACGACGCAATCTACTTGTTCCATCTCTCTGCTCCTTGTTGCTCTGATATCTGTTGTTCAGTCGAGGCCCATCCGCGCAGCGGCGGCGGACAGGTGGGCGGTGGCCGCCGCACGGGCCGTCGAGGGGTCGCCGGCCGCGATGGCCTCGACCAGGGCCGCATGTTCGGCGTCGGCGGCGCGTGGTGTGCCATGCAACGTGCCGAGGCGGGCGCTGTTCTCCCAGGCGTGCTGGCGCGCCACGAGCAATTGCTGGCTGACAAAATCCGTTAGCCCGGTAAAGCAGGGGTTGTGGGCGGCCTGGGCAATTGCGTGGTGGAACGCAATGTCGGCGGCAGCCGCGCTCGGGAAGTCTGTGGCGTGGGTCTGCATCGTGGCCAGTGCGGCACGGATCGCGACCAGATCGACATCGGTGCGGCGTGCGGCCGCCATTTCGGCGCACGCGGTTTCCACTACGCGCCGTAATTCGAATAGCTGAGCCAGCGTCGGACCACCGTCCGGGGCGCTGGCTACGCGCCAGACTTGCCCGCCTGGTGTCTCCGAGACATAGGCGCCGGACCCCTTGCGAGTGACCAGTATCCCGTCGGCCTTCAGCAGGGCGATGGCTTCGCGCACGATCGGCCGGCTTACATCGAACGTCTCCGCCAGCGTGGCCTCGGCCGGCAACCGGGCGCCAGCCGCAAAGCGTCCGGCGGCGATATCGTCGCGCAGGGCCTGGGCGATGCGGCTGGCGAGGGAGGCGGGGCGGGAGAGACGATTCATTGGAATTGATATGTCAGGCTGTCAGACAGCTTTGCGCAAGTGGCTGATTCTGCAGCGATGATTGAGCCGCGTCAAGCGGCAAGCTGCCCGTGCGCTACAGGTGGCCGATGATCGCCCGCTAATTGAGGTGTGCTGTCTGCCGGGGCGTGTGCTCTCGGAAGGGTCAAGGTTTCGTCACATTGGCCGATAGCAGCCTTCAAGGGCCGGGAGTCCATCGGTTTGGCACGGCCGCCTTTCATACATGCATCGCGCCGCATTTCCGCTCGTCCGGTCCCGGCGCATCTCATGGAGCCGCGTTCACACCATGATTCTGCTATCTCCCCAGGACCTGCCAGTGGGGCAGCCATTACCTTGGTCGCTGCTCGACGAGCAGGGCAACCTGATGCTCGACAGCGGCAGCATCATTCCCGACGCCCGCGACCTGGCCCTGGTCTTCCGCCACGGACAGGTCTGCCGGCCAGATGACATACCCGAAGCCGGCAACGAACCCGAGGTGCAAACCGCTTCGCGCCTCTCCGCTGGCCCGCTCGGCTTGCAGGTTGGCACGCTGCTGCACGTGAAGACGCCAGGCGAGAAGTCGCGCGCCGCCGCCAGCCGCCTGATCGGGTTTGTCGATCAGGGATTGTTCATCACGTGGCCAACACTTGGGGGGCGGGACCTGATGCTGCAGGCCGGCGAGCCCTTGCTGCTACGCGGCTTCTCGGGCCAGGCCATCCACAGCTTCACCTCGACGATCACGGCGGTCTGCCGCAGCCCGTTCCGGTATCTCGTGCTGTCGGCGCCAGCGCAGACCGAGCAGATGCCCGTGCGGCGTGCGGCCCGTGTGCCTACGCGATTGGCGGCCTATTTGACCGAGGGCGGGGATGAGGATGGTCAGCCGTCCAACGCCGGCATGGATGATCGTATGAGCCAAGGGATGGCGCGGCTAGGCGTGCTGTCCGATCTCAGCACCGGCGGGGCACTTGTGCAGACATCCTCGCTGGCCCCTGCCGTGGGTCAGAAGGTGCGTCTGCGTTTTCGTCTGAAGACGGCTTCGCTCGATGCCGAAGTGATCATCGACGGCACGGTGCGCAGCGCGGCTTCGCCGGACGATGACGAATTCCCGGCCTTCGGCGTGGCATTCGATGCGCTGGGCGAGCGCGAGTTGACGCTGCTCCAATGCTTCATCTACGAGCAGTTGCTGGCCACCACCTGCATGCCGGTCTGACACGGCTCTGAAGCGAGACGCGCTCCAATCCACGCGCGTACTTCGGCTAGCTTGGAATGATCGTTACACTGCCTACGCGCAATTGCGGCAAGGGGTGGCGCAGGCAGCGGGGGCATCCGATGCTGATCGATGGCTACAGGTCAATCCGTTGCGCGCACGGATGTTTGCCGATCTTTCGGAAGTGCTACGGGCCTACGTCGTCGACAAGGCACCAGCGGACGAGGGCGGGGCGTGTTGACTTGAACAAGCGGGCGCGGCGCAGTGCCAACGACTTCGATATGGCAGCCCGTGGCATGGGCACATGGCACACCAGGTACCGTCGAACCTCACGCATCCTTGAGCGTGGGGCTCGACTTCAGGCAGTCAGCGCTGTTAAGGCGGCACCGTGGAATCGACCGCCGAATAAACCATAGCGCTGTCCAGGCGCCGCTTGACAGTGCGGCCTGCTGACGGATCGCGAATCGAATCTGTACCAAACTGTCATCGTTAAAGCTCGATTGTCGAGTATCAATTCACGCATGTTTTCGCAAGCGTAGCGTGATGGACGACTTGGGTTTCCCCAACAGAGGTCGTCAAACATGAAAAGCAAATGGTCCCTGCGCGTCGTCACGGCAATCGTGGCGATTGGCATCGTTGTCTTCCTCGCGCTTACTGCTCCCACCACCTGGAGATTGCTGCATGCGTCACGTGACCTGCCTGACGCATCTCCCCCCGACTTGAAGAACGGACGTGTCATGTTCGTCGCTGGCGACTGCGCGACATGCCACGCGTCGGTAGGCAAGGGCGACGATACGCTGCTCGGTGGCGGACGTTCGCTCGAAACCGCGTTCGGCACGTTCCACATGCCGAATATCTCGTCGCATCCGAACGACGGTATCGGCCAATGGAAGCTGGAGCAGTTCATCATGGCCATGCGCGAGGGGGTCATCCCCGGCAAGGGCAATGCCTATCCGGCCTTCCCCTATACGTCGTATCAACGCATGACGGCCAATGACCTGCGCGACCTGTTCGCCTACATGCAGTCGCTGCCGCCGGTGGCCGGCACGGTACCCGATCACGAACTCAGATTCCCGTTTTCAATGCGGCGCGGCGTCGGTCTGTGGCGGCTGGCTTTCCTCGATGGCAAACCGTTGCCGGAGGTTGCGGCGGACAAGAGTGAGCTCTGGCGGCGCGGCAGGTATCTGGTGGAAGGCGCGGGCCATTGCGTGGAATGCCACTCTCCGCGCAACGTGGCGGGTGCCGTGCCACTCGCGAAACGCTTCTCCGGTGGTCCCAATCCCGAAGGCACTGGATACATCCCGAATATCACGCCCGATGAGACGGGCATTGGGTACTGGTCCGTGCACGATATCGCGCGTTATCTCGAAGACGGTGTCGGCCCGATCGGCATGAAGGCTGGCGGAGACATGAAAGAGGTCATCGAGAACACCGCGCGGCTCTCGCACAAGGATCGACTGGCGATGGCCGAGTACCTGAAGTCCGTGCCGGCCGTCGAAGCACCGAACGCTGGTGCGCCGAAGCCGAACCGCACGGCAGAGGTGATCATGCTCCCGGCTGCCCACGCGGGGGCGGGGCCATCGAAACTGACTGCGCTGTTGGCATCGCCCGATGTGATCGGCAAGAGCGATGCGCTCTACGTCGTTTCTCCCGCGCCTTTCACGCTGGAGGCGAGCGGCACGGCCGAGGATGGCAAGCTGCTTGGCGCCACGAGAGTCGCCGTCCTGTCGAGAGACGGGGGGCGCATGCGGGTACGCGTCGACGGCTGGCAACTTGACGGCTCGGACAGCGCGGTCTACGCGCTCCCGGGGCAACGGATCCTGCAGGCCGTGCTGTCGCCCGAGGCGATTGCCAGGGTGAAGCGCTTGTCGTCGATCAAGGACGAGCATACGGGTCAGCAGTGGCATCAGGCCAGTCTGGAAGTATGGATCGCCCAGAAGGGATTGTCGGCGGATCTTGCGCAACTCTGGCATCACAGCGATGAAACGTATCGCGCGTCTTGCGCCACGTGCCACGCACTGCCACACAGCGAGGATTTCCTCGCGAACCAATGGATCGGGACGCTCGGCGCCATGAAGCGCTACACGTCGCTGGACGATGCCGAGTACCGGTTGCTGCTGTCGTGGCTGCAGTATCACTCGAAGGACGTCGGTACGTCGTCGAAGGGCAACCATCCATGACGAGCGCCACCGAAGATAGCGGAGTCCCGGACGTGACGGTGGCGCCGGTGCTCGAATGGATTGCGGGCTTGCTGGTGGCGCCACCGACCGGGAACCAGATCGCGCGATTGCGCTCGCCGGAGGGTTGCGCGGTTCTCGGCGCCATTGCGGCGGAATGGTCGAGTCATGCCGCCATGCTCCAGATTCGCCGGGCGCTGGACCCTTGCAAGCCAGCGGACACCGTGGCTGCGGATTTGTCCGTCAGCTACACGCGGTTGTTCGAAGGGGTTTGCGGCATCCCTGCCGTATCACTTTACGAGAGTACCTATGCCGTTGCCGCCCGCGAGGCGCCGGCGCAGCCGAGGCTGTACGGCCGCGCCGCAGGCGAGATGGATGCGCTGCTGCGGCAATTCAGGATGGGCCTCGGCGCCACGCGCGAAGCCTCTGACCATATATCGATCGAACTCGCGCTCCTTGCAGCGCTGCTGCGCAAGGGGCACATCGGCGGCGAGGTATTGATGCGGGCGCGGCTCGCAGGCTGGATGCCGGCACTGATCGAAGGATGTATCGCGCTGGACCCGGACGGCTTCTATGGCGGGCTGGCGCGGCTGCTGGGCAATCTGAATCTGCTGGAGGCGCTGGGGCCCGATGGCCGGCCCCGCCTCGTCTCCGTGATCGATGGACAAGACGGGAGTCACCATGTCGAATGAATTTGGGAAGTCGGACACGAACATTTCTCGCCGCCGCTTTATCCAGGGCGCGCTGGCCGCGGGTACATTGGGTTCCACTGGGGCCACGCTACTGGCGTCGGGTGCGCGGTCGGCGACGGCGGGCAGTCGCGAGGTCCTGACTGGATCGCACTGGGGGGCGTTTTACATGCGTGTGGACGATGGCCGGGTAACGGGCGTCCGGCCGTGGGAGAAGGACCCGAAGCCATCGCATCAATTGCCCGGTGTGCTGGACTCGATGTACTCACCGACGCGCATCCGCCATCCGATGGTGCGCCGGGCCTGGTTGGAACGTGGGCCCGGCGCCGATCCCGAGGGGCGCGGCAAGGGCGATTTCGTTCGGGTCAGTTGGGAGAAGGCGCTCGATCTCGTGGCTGCGGAGCTGATGCGTGTGCGAAAGAAACACGGGCCGACCTCGATCTTCGGTGGCTCCTATGGCTGGAAGAGTCCCGGCAAGCTGCACAATTGCCAGACTCTGCTGGCACGCGCGCTGACCGTCAACGGCGGATTCGTCAGCCGCAGCGGGGACTACTCGACCGGCGCGGCACAGGTGATCCTGCCTTACGTGGTGGGATCGATCGACGTCTACGAGCAACCCACCGCGTGGCCGGTGCTGGCCGAGCACACGGAACTGATGGTTTTCTGGGCGGCCGATCCGATGGTCACGAACCAGATCGGTTGGCAGGTGCCTGACCATGGCGCCTATCCTGGCATGGAAGCATTGAAGAGCAAGGGCGTAAAGGTGATCTGCATCGATCCGGTGCGAACGGACACCCGCCGCTATTTCGATGCCGAATGGCTGGCACCGCGCCCGCATACCGATGTCGCGATGATGCTTGGGATCGCGCATACGCTGTACACGGAAAAGCTGCACGATGCGAAGTTCCTGGCCCGCTATACCACTGGCTTCGATCGGTTCGTTCCCTATCTGACGGGGGAGTCCGATGGTGTGGCCAAGAATGCGGAGTGGGCGGCGGGCATCTGCGAGATACCTGCGGACACGATCCGCGATCTCGCGCGCCGATTCGCTTCGAAGCGCACGATGCTGGCGGCAGGGTGGTCCATTCAGCGTCAGCATCATGGAGAGCAGTCACACTGGATGCTGGTGACGCTGGCGTCGATGCTGGGGCAGATCGGATTGCCCGGTGGGGGCTATGGCTTCACCTATCACTATGCCAATGGCGGCAGCCCCACGGCTACCGGGCCAGTGCTGCCGGGTATCGTCGGCGGTGCGAAGCCGCCGCCAGGATCGGAGTGGCTCGAAGCGGGTGGGACGGAGACGATACCGGTCTCGCGCATCGTCGAGATGCTCGAGAATCCCGGCAAGCCGTACGACTTCAATGGCAAGCGCTCGAAGTACCCTGACATCCGGCTGGCCTACTGGGTCGGTGGCAATCCGTTCATGCATCATCAGGATCGTAACCGGATGATCAAGGCGTGGCGCAAGCTCGATACGTTCATCGTGCAGGACTTCCAGTGGACAGCCACCGCGCGTCATGCGGACATCGTGCTTCCGTGCACTACGACCTACGAGCGCAATGACATCGAAGGCATTGGCGACTACTCGATGAGCCACATCCTGGCGATGCGCAAGGTGGTGGACCCACTGTTCGAGGCGCGCGACGACTACGACATCTTCGCGGCGATCTGCGAGCGCATGGGTACCGGCAAGGCGTTCACAGAGGGGCGCGACGACATGGCCTGGATTCGCACGTTCTACGAAGCGGCGCGTGTTCAGGCACGCGGTAAGCGCATGGAAATGCCAGTGTTCGATGTGTTCTGGAACAGCAACAAGCCGCTGGCGTTCCCGATCGGCGAGGAGGCGAAGGGTTACATCCGGCACAAGGAGTTCCGCGATGACCCGCTGCTCAATGCGCTCGGCACGCCCTCGGGACGGATCGAGATCTACTCGTCGAACATCGCGCGCATGAAATACGACGATTGCCCGCCTCATCCCACCTGGATGGAGCCGCTGGAACGGCTGGGTGGGCCCACGACCAGGTATCCGTTGCATATCGACAGCAGCCATCCCGGAAGCCGCCTGCATTCGCAGTTGTGCGGCACGGTGCTGCGCGGGAGCTATGCCATCAAGGGACGCGAACCGTGCCTGATGCATCCGGAAGATGCCAAGATCCGTGGGATTGCCGATGGCGACATCGTACGTGTGTTCAATGATCGCGGGCAGATGCTGGTAGGCGTCAGGCTTACCGACGACATACGCCGTGGCGTTATCCGCGTGTGCGAGGGCGGGTGGTACGACCCTGCAGAGCCAGGCAAGCCCGGGACGCTGTGCCGATATGGCGACGTCAACAACCTGACGACTGGCATCGGTACCTCGAAGCTGGCGCAAGGCAATTGCGGACACACGGCCATGGCCGACGTCGAGAAGTACCGGGGACCGGCACCTGCCGTCGAGGTGTTCAAAGCGCCGCGCGGGGGCGACGCCTGAGTCGTGGTTCGCCCAAAAGAAGGTTCGCCCAATAGAAAACGCCGGCCATTGGCCGGCGTTTTCCTTGTCCTGCAATGCCGCCTGATCCTGTCTCGGGCGGCAGCGTATTACATGCCCACGTAGTTCGGGCCGCCGCCGCCTTCCGGCGTGACCCACACGATGTTCTGCGTCGGGTCCTTGATGTCGCACGTCTTGCAGTGCACGCAGTTCTGCGCGTTGATCTGCAGGCGCTCCTTGCCGTCATCGTTCTGCACGAACTCGTACACGCCAGCCGGGCAGTAGCGCGACTCGGGGCCGGCGTACTTTTCCCAGTTGATGTTCACCGGCACGTTCGCGTCCTTGAGCGTCAGGTGCGCGGGCTGGTTTTCTTCGTGGTTCGTGTTGCTGATGAACACTGACGAGAGACGATCGAACGTGAGCTTGCCGTCCGGCTTCGGATAGACGATCTTCTCGCATTCGGCGGCCGGCTTCAGGTACACGTGATCCGGCTTTTCGCGGTGGAGGGTCCAGGGCGGGTTGCGGATGCCCAGCTTCGGCAGCAGCCATTGCTCGATACCGGTCATCAGCGTGGCGGTAGTGCGGCCCTTCTTGAACCACTGCTTGAAGTTCTTCGCTTGCAGCAGTTCCTTGTGGAGCCAGCTCGATTCGAACGCGGCGGGGTAGGCGGTCAGTTCGTCGTGCTGACGGCCGCCCTGCAGCGCGTCGTAGGCGGCCTCGGCGGCCAGCATGCCAGTCTTGATCGCAGCGTGGCTTCCCTTGATACGCGAGGCGTTCAGGTAGCCGGCGTCGCAACCCACCAGCGCGCCACCCGGGAACACGGTCTTCGGCAGCGACAGCAGGCCGCCGGCGGTGATCGCGCGGGCGCCATAGCCGATTCGCTTGCCGCCTTCAAAGTAAGCGCGGATTTCCGGGTGCGTCTTGAAGCGCTGGAATTCCTCGAACGGCGACAGCCACGGGTTCGTGTAGTCCAGGCCAACCACGAAGCCCACTGCGACCTTGTTGTCCTCCATGTGATAGAGGAACGAGCCGCCGTAGGTTGCCGGGTCGAGCGGCCAGCCAGCCGTGTGCACCACCAGACCGGGCTTATGCTTGGCCGGATCGATTTCCCACAGTTCCTTCAGGCCAATGCCGTAGCTTTGCGGGTCCTTGCCGGCGTCGAGCTTGTACTTGGCGATGATCTGCTTGCCCAGGTGGCCACGCGCGCCCTCGGCGAAGATCGTGTACTTGGCGTGGAGCTCCATGCCGAGCTGGAAGTTCTCGGTGGGCTCGCCTTCCTTGCTGATACCCATGTTGCCCGTGGCAACGCCCTTGACCGAGCCGTCCTCGTTGTACAGGACTTCGGCGGCCGGGAAGCCCGGGAAAATTTCCACGCCCAGGGCCTCGGCCTGCTGGCCCATCCAGCGCACGAAGTTCGACAGGCTGACGATGTAGTTGCCGTGGTTGTGGAAGCACTCCGGCAGCAGCGCCGGCGGGGTGCCCTTGGAGCCGGATTCGTTCAGGAACAGGAACTTGTCTTCTGTTACCGGCTGGTTCAGCGGCGCGCCGAGTTCCTTCCAGTTCGGGATCAGTTCAGTGAGCGCGCGCGGATCCATGATCGCGCCGGACAGGATGTGAGCGCCGGGCTCCGAGCCCTTCTCCAGCACACAGACATTGACGTCGCCGCCTTTTTCTTGCGCCAGTTGCTTCAGGCGAATAGCCGTGGCGAGGCCTGCAGGTCCGCCGCCAACGATGACGACGTCGTACTCCATGGCTTCTCGCGGGCCGAACTGCTCGACGAGCTGTTGCTGATCCATTGTCTCTTACCCTCTGTTTCTTCTGGGCGGCAATACTGCCGCATGGGTCGCAGTCCGTCGTGCGGGTGCTGCGGTTTGTGGGAATGCGGTGACCGGGCTCCAAGAAACTGGCGGGGATTGGCGGGGCTTTGCGAAGTCTCCCGCATTTCCCCCTTTCGCTTTGGGGACCAAGTTCTTAGAATCTCCGGCATTGTCCGGGACTCGACACCCTCAGGCAAGATTTTTTTTTGAACGACCGTTCTTTTTTTTGGTAAGCTGCGGCCGCCAGCCTATGTAACGTCGGCGCCGCACGTCCGGCTGGGCCGGGCGCCCCCCAAACTCCGAGGTAACTATGGGTCTGTCGATTAATCTGGAAGGCAAGGTCGCGCTGGTGACCGGCGCGTCAAGCGGCCTGGGCACGCGTTTTTCCAATGTTCTGGCGGCCGCCGGGGCCAAGGTGGTACTGGCTTCGCGCCGAGTGGAACGGCTCAAGGAGCTACGTGCCTCGATCGAGGCAGACGGCGGCAGCGCGCACGTGGTGCAGCTCGACGTGACCGATCCGGACAGTATCCGGGCGGCCGTGGCGCACGCCGAAACCGAGGCTGGCGCGATCGACATCCTGGTCAACAATTCGGGCGTTTCCACCACGCAGAAGTTGACCGACGTCACCGCTGACGACTTCGATTTCGTCTTCGATACCAATACGCGGGGCGCGTTCTTTGTCGCCCAGGAAGTGGCCAAGCGCATGATCGCGCGGGCCAAGGGCGCCGAAAAACTGGGCAATCCGCTGCCCCAGGCGCGAATCGTCAATATTGCGTCTGTGGCCGGTCTCAAGGTACTGTCGCAGATCGGTGTCTACTGCATGAGCAAGGCTGCCGTGGTCCATATGACCAAGGCGATGGCGCTGGAATGGGCGCGGCATGGAATCAATACCAACGCGATCTGCCCGGGCTATATCGACACCGAGATCAACCACCATCACTGGGACACCGACGCGGGGCAGAAGCTGATCCAGATGCTGCCGCGCAAGCGCCTGGGCCAACCCGAAGACCTCGATGGCCTGTTGCTGCTGCTGGCGTCCGATGCCTCGCGCTTTATCAATGGCGCGGTGGTTACGGCCGACGATGGCATGGTCTGATCCTCCCGGATTGGACCGAGAAGAATAAATAACCAAATAAGAATCACCCCGGGGCGTTAACAGAACGAAGCGAACCAGTTCTGGGCAGGGAAGGTGGCGCGGCGAGACCATGGCGCCCGTACCACGGTGCCAGAATCGTTTTGTTAGCGCCTCGGGACCGGACCGGAGGCCGGGGAGGATGGAGCAAGACAATCAGGCACGGCGCGACGCCGTGCCGCAGCATGTCGTCGATTCGGTGATCATCCCCGAAGCCGCCGACGAAGCGCGGGACAGCGAATTCCGGGTTTCACCGCGTATCGAGGACTGGATCGGCGTGATCGTGATGGGGTTGCTGGTAATCATCACGTTCGCCAACGTGGTGGTCCGCTACTTCACCGACGAATCGTTTGCCTGGACCGAGGAGTTCTCGGTCTTCCTGATGATCGTGCTGGCGCTGGTGGCTGGCAGCGCCGCCGTGGCGCGCGATCGCAATATCCGCATCGAATTTTTCTTCGAGCGTGGCAGTGCCGCGCGGCAGAAGCGGCTGGCCATCGTTTCGGCACTGGCCGTCGCGGTCATGTTCCTGGCCCTCGCCGTGCTGGGTGTGCGGATCACGTGGGACGAGTACACGTTCGGTGAGACATCACCGGGCATCGGCGTGCCGAGCTGGTGGTACTCGGTCTGGCTGCCCGTGCTGTCGATCTCAATAACGCTGCGGGCGCTGGCTCTGGCCCTGCGCAATGTCCGGGCGCTGCGTGCCCTGAAGAACGATGGGGAGCGCGCGCAATGACGCTGATCGCCATCATTCTGTTCGTGGTTTTCATTGGCCTGATGCTGCTGGGCGCGCCAATTGGCGTGTCGCTGGGGCTGGGCGGTCTGGTCGCCATCGGCCTGTCGAACCTCGATACGCAAATGTTCGGCCTGCTGGCCGTGCCCCAGAACTTCTATGCCGGTCTTGCCAAGTACCCGCTGCTGGCCATTCCCATGTTCGTGCTGGTCGGTTCGATCTTCGATCGTTCCGGCGTAGCGCAACGACTGGTCACGTTCGCCATCGCGATCGTGGGCCGTGGTCCGGGCATGTTGCCGCTGGTGGCCATCCTCGTGGCGATGTTCCTGGGCGGCATCTCCGGCTCTGGTCCCGCGAACGCGGCCGCGGTAGGGGGCGTGATGATCGCGGCGATGTCGCGTGCGGGCTATCCGGGCTCCTACAGCGCCGCGGTGGTTGGCGCGGCGGCGGCTACGGACATTCTGATCCCGCCGTCGGTGGCGTTCATTATCTACAGCGTGCTGGTGCCAGGCGCATCGGTGCCCGCGCTGTTCGCCGCCGGCATGATCCCGGGCATCCTGGCCGGTGTGGCGTTGATCGTTCCGGCCGTCTGGCTGGCGCGCAAGCACAACATGGGGCATATCGAAGCCGGCTTGCCGCGCCCGCCGTTCTGGAAGAGCCTGCGCGAGGCCGCATGGGGCCTGGTGGCGCCGTTCCTGATTCTGGGTGGCATGCGCGCGGGCTGGTTCACGCCGACCGAGGCCGCCGTCGTGGCCGTGGTCTACGGGTTGTTCGTCGGCATGGTGATCTATCGCAGCATTGGCGTGCGCGACCTGTTCACGATTTTCCAGGAGGCGGCCGAGACATCGGCGGTGATCCTGCTGGTGGTGGCGCTGGCCGGCATCTTCGCCTATGCGCTGTCCACGCTCGGCGTAATCGACCCGCTGGCCAATGCCATTGCGCATTCGGGGCTGGGCGAGTACGGCGTGCTGGCGCTGATCGTGCTGTTGCTGATGACCGTCGGCATGTTCCTGGACGGCATCTCGATCTTCCTGATCTTCGTGCCGCTGCTGCTCCCGATCGCCACCGCGTTCCACTGGAATCCGGTATGGTTTGGCGTGGTGCTCACGCTCAAGGTGGCGCTGGGTCAGTTCACCCCGCCACTGGCCGTGAACCTGATGGTGTCGTGCCGCATCGCGCGCGTGCGCATGGAAGAGACCGTGCCATGGGTGATCTGGATGCTGCTGGCGATGTTCGTCGCCATGCTGATGGTGCTGGCCTATCCGCCGCTGGCCACCTGGCTGCCCGACTACCTGGGCTATTGATATGAACGAGAAAACGAAAAGAGGAGATTCCCGGATGAAACGCCGTGCCCTGATGCTGTCCGTTGCCGCTTCGATCGCCGCCGCCGCGCTTGCGCCGGCCGGTGCGATGGCGCAGACCTACAAGTCCGAATACAAGATGTCGCTGGTGCTCGGTCCCGCATTCCCGTGGGGCAAGGGCGGCGAGATCTGGGCAGACCTGGTGCGTCAGCGCACCAATGGCCGCATCAACATCAAGCTGTATCCGGGCACGTCGCTGGTGGCTGGCGACCAGACGCGCGAGTTCTCGGCGATTCGCCAGGGCGTGATCGACATGGCCGTGGGCTCCACCATCAACTGGTCCCCGCAGGTCAAGGAACTGAACCTGTTCTCGCTCCCGTTCCTGATGCCCGACTACAAGGCGCTGGACTCGTTGACCCAGGGCGATGTGGGCAAGTCGATCTTCGCCACGCTGGAGAAGGCGGGCGTGGTGCCGCTGGCCTGGGGCGAGAACGGTTTCCGCGAGGTCTCGAACTCGAAGCACGAGATCCGCAAGCCGGAAGACCTCAAGGGTCTGAAGCTGCGTGTGGTGGGTTCGCCGTTGTACATCGAGACGTTCAACGCGCTGGGCGCCAACCCCACGCAGATGAGCTGGGCCGATGCGCAGCCGGCCATGGCCTCCGGCGCCGTGGATGGCCAGGAGAACCCGCAGAGCGTGTTCGCCGCTGCCAAGCTCTACACGGTGGGTCAGAAGTTCGTGACGACCTGGGGCTACGTGGCCGACCCGCTGATCTTCGTGGTCAACAAGCAGATCTGGGAAAGCTGGACGCCGGCTGATCGCGAGATCGTCAAGCAGGCCGCCATCGACGCAGGCAAGCAGGAAATCGCGCTGGCCCGCAAGGGGCTGAACGAGGCGGGCGCGCCGGCATGGAAAGACATGGAGCAGCACGGCGTGAAGGTGACCAGCCTGACGCCGGCCGAGCACGATGCCTTCCGCAAGGCCACCACCAAGGTCTACGACAAGTGGAAGAAGCAGATTGGCGCCGATCTGGTGACCAAGGCCGAAGCGTCCATCGCCAATCGCCGATGAAACACGTCTTCACCTTCGTGATGCCGATACGGTGGGGTGACATGGACGCCATGGGTCATGTCAACAACACCGTCTACTTCCGCTACATGGAGCAGGCGCGGCTCGAGTGGTTCGCCTCGCTGGGCCGTAGCGGCAAGGACGCCAGCGGCCATGGGCCGGTCATCATCAACGCCAGCATGACGTTCCTGAAGCAGCTTCGTCACCCCGGCGACATCGAATGCCGCGTGTACGCGGGCAAGCTCGGTCGCACGAGTTTCGAAACGTGGACGGAGATCATCCGGACCGATCTGCCTGACGTGATCTGGGCGGAAGGTGGCGCGAAGGTGGTGTGGTGCGACTATGCGGCGGAGAAGTCGGTCCCGGTTCCGGACGAAATCCGTCGCCTGATCGAGGCGTAGGCTTTACATCCGCAATCGGCAGGTTCCCTCTCCCGTCTCGCGGGAGAGGGGGCGCATCCTCAGTGATTGACAAGGCGTTGGACCAGATCCACCGCCGTATGCGCGCCATATTTCTTCATCAGACGTGCCCGGTAGATGTCCACCGTGCGTGGGCTGATTGCCAGCAGCTTGCCGATCTGCTTGCTGGTTTTGCCCTCGACCAGCTGCGCGGCGATATCGCGCTCCCGCGCGGTCAGCTCGGCTGTTACGGGCCGCTTCTGGGATAGATCTTCGAACGTCCAGATGCCGCTGCCGAGTGGATCCTGCCGGTCCAGCGCGCGGCCGGTGACATGGCACCAGAACAGCTCGCCGTTGGCGCGCTTCATGATCCGCTCGTCCGAGTACATCCCCTTTGCATTCATGATTGGCACGATCCGCGCACCGGTTCGCTCGAACTCGTCGGCGGTGGGGTAGAGCACCTGGAAGGACTCGCCGACCAGGGCATCGCGCGTGGTGCCGAAGATCCGGCAAACCTCGTCATTGCAATCCTCGATCATGCGGGCGCGCGACAGCACCAGCCCGACGGGCGCAAGCTGGAAAGCGGTCTGGTAGTCGATGGACGGCATTATCCCTTATGTACTTTTACGTAATGGCGTTGGCAGTATGCGTTGACGTATGCTTTGGGGCGGCAACGGCGGGGCCTGACCGCTGATTGTACCGTTACAGATTCCGCGTGTGGCCGGTTGGCCATGTGGCGGACCAAGAACGTCGTCGGAAGGCTTCGAACCATCCGCGCGGGACTACCGAGGAAGGAGCAAACAATGAACAAGGTCTACGCCAGCGCTGCTGAGGCGCTCGCGGGCGTCGTACGCGACGGCCAGACGATCGCCGTGGGAGGTTTCGGTCTGTGCGGCATCCCCGAAGCGCTGATCGCGGCACTGCGCGATAGCGGCGCCAAGCAGCTTACCTGCATCTCCAACAATGCTGGCGTCGATGGTTTTGGCCTCGGCCTGCTGCTTGCCACGCGGCAGATCCGCAAGATGATCTCGTCCTACGTGGGCGAGAACAAGGAGTTCGAGCGCCAATACCTGGCTGGCGAACTCGAGCTCGAATTCACGCCGCAGGGCACGCTGGCCGAGAAGCTGCGCGCCGGCGGATCGGGTATCCCGGCGTTCTTCACCAAGACCGGCGTGGGCACGATCGTCGCGGATGGCAAGGAAATCCGCGAATTCGACGGCCAGCAATACGTGATGGAGCGTTCGCTGACGGCAGACGTGGCGCTGGTCAAGGCCAAGAAGGCTGACAAGGCAGGCAATCTGGTCTTCCGCCGCACCGCCCGCAACTTCAACCCGGTTTGCGCAATGGCCGGAAAGATCACGGTGGTCGAGGTGGAAGAGATCGTTGAAACCGGTGAGATCGATCCGGACGACGTCCACCTGCCGGGCATCTTCGTGCACCGCATCGTGCTGAACACGAACCCCGAAAAACGCATCGAACAGCGCACCGTGCGTGCCAAGTAAGGAGACAGATCATGGCATGGACACGTGATGAAATGGCCGCGCGCGCGGCCCGGGAACTGCAGGACGGTTTCTATGTGAACCTCGGTATCGGCCTGCCGACGCTGGTGGCCAACCACGTGCCGGAAGGCATGGAAGTGTGGCTGCAGTCGGAGAACGGCCTGCTGGGCATCGGCCCGTTCCCGACCGAGGAAGAAGTGGACGCCGACATGATCAATGCGGGCAAGCAGACGGTGACGACGCTGCCCGGGTCGTCGATCTTCTCGTCGGCCGATTCGTTCGCGATGATTCGCGGCGGCAAGATCAACCTCGCCATCCTGGGCGCCATGCAGGTCAGCCAGCGCGGCGACCTGGCCAACTGGATGATCCCGGGCAAGATGGTCAAGGGCATGGGCGGCGCGATGGACCTCGTGGCCGGCGTGGGTCGTGTGGTGGTGCTGATGGAGCATACCGCCAAGAAAAAGGATGGCACCGAGGACATCAAGATCCTTGAGGCGTGCAATCTGCCGCTGACTGGTGTGGGTGTGGTGAATCGCATCATCACCGACCTGGCCGTGATGGACGTGACGCCGGAAGGCCTGAAGCTGGTGGAAACCGCCCCGGGCGTGAGCCGGGAGGAAGTGCAGGCGAAGACGGGTACGAAACTGATCTGAGCCGCAGGTCCGGCCGCTTGGTACGGTGGCCAACGCACAGTAGCCAAATAGAGAAAGCCCCCGCCGGTTCATGCCGGCGGGGGCTTTTTTCTTGGCGAGGGTTGCCGTTCGCGGAGCCTGGCTCGCCCGAGCCTCAGGATTTCGCCTTGTTGTAGCTCGAGAAGACCGACGCCGCGCCATTGGCCTTCACCAGCAGCACGTCGAACGGGTCCTTGCGCGGACCATATTCCATGCCCGGAGATCCTACCGGCATTCCCGGCACGGCCAATCCAGCGGCCTGCGGCTTGCTGGCCAGCAGCTTCTTGATGTCGGCTGCCGGCACGTGGCCTTCGATACCATAGCCGGCGATGACACCGGTGTGGCACGAGCCGAATCGGTCCGGAATCCCGTACTTGGTGCGATAGACGCCAGTGTCCTCCACATCGTGCGTGGTCACCGTAAAGCCATTGGCACGCAGATGCTTGACCCAGTCTTCGCAGCAGCCGCAAGTCGGGCTTTTGTAGACGTCGATGGCCAACAGCTTCGGCGACTGCGCCATGGCCAACACCGGCGCCAGCGTCAGCGAACTGGCGCCAAGGATGCGCAGGAAGTTACGTCGGTCTGCCATTTACTGCACTCCTATTTCTCTTATTGGGCCACCCAGCCGCCGTCCATGTTCCAGATCGCGCCGCGCACCTGACGCGCGGCTTCGCTCGACAGGAACACCGCCAGCGCGCCGAGTTCCTCGGGCGTGACGAACTGGCCGGAAGGCTGCTTCTCGATCACCAGTTCGCGCTTGGCTTGCTCGACCGGAATCCCTTCCTTCTGGGCGCGGGCTTCCACCTGCTTCTGTACCAGTGGCGTCAGCACCCAGCCCGGGCAGATGGCATTGGCCGTGACGCCGGTCTGCGCCGTTTCGAGCGCGGTGACCTTGGTGAAGCCGACGATGCCGTGTTTCGCGGCCACGTAGGCCGACTTTTCCGCCGATGCCACGAGACCGTGGGTCGAGGCGATATTGATGACCCGCCCCCAGTTCTTCGCCTTCATCGAGGGCAGGGCCAGGCGGGTGGTGTGGAATGCGGAGGTGAGATTGATGGCGATGATCGCGTCCCAGCGATCGACCGGAAATTCCTCGATCTTCGCCACGAACTGGATGCCTGCGTTATTGACCAGGATGTCCACGCCGCCGAAGTCCTTCTCGGCATAGCGCATCATGTCCTCGATCTCGGCAGCCTTGCTCATGTCGGCGCCGTGGTAGCCAACCTGAATGCCGCTGCCGGATTTGGCGATCTCCGCCTTTGCGCCGTCCACGTCACCGAATCCGTTGACAATGATGTTCGCACCTTGCGCGGCTAGCGCTTGGGCGATGCCGAGTCCGATACCGCTGGTCGATCCAGTGACCAGTGCCGTCTTGCCTTTGAGCATGGATGCCTCCGTTGGGCGAGTCAGGATGTGCTGTGGCATTGTACTCGCTGAGCGTACAATCCTGCTTTGGCCAAAAGCCCGCAATTTGGTTCAACCGCCCGGTTCGACCGTCGTACTTTCCGAAGTAGTCATATCGCTTAACCTTTCGCGCCATCATGCCTGCGGCGCGAGATTGCAGGGAGTCCAGATGTCTTCCAGTCCGCGCCTCGGCTTCGTACAGTGCATCAGTGCCGCCGGCCTGCATCGCATGGCCTATCACGAGTGGGGAGATCCCGCGAATCAGCGAGTGCTGGTGTGCGTGCACGGCCTGACCCGTACCGGACGTGATTTCGATGCGCTGGCACGTTCGTTGAGCGACGAGTACCGCGTGGTGTGCCCGGACGTGGCGGGCCGTGGCCGCTCCGACTGGCTGGCCGACCCGCGGGGCTACGTGTTGCCGCAGTACGTGTCCGATATGGTCACGCTGATCGCGCGACTGAACGTCGAACAGGTGGACTGGTTCGGCACGTCGATGGGCGGGCTGATCGGCATCGGGCTGGCCGGGCTGGCCAAGTCGCCGGTGCGCAAGCTGCTGCTCAACGATGTGGGTCCGCGCATCACCGCGCAATCGATGGAACGGATTGGTGCGTATCTGGGTTTGCCGGTGCGCTTCAAGACGTTCGAGGAAGGGTTGGCCTATCTGCAAACGATCAGCGCTTCATTCGGCCGTCATACTCCCGAGCAGTGGCGCGAGTTGAATGGCGCGATCCTGAAACCGGTGCAGGGCGCCGAGGGGCTCGAATGGGGATTGCATTACGACCCGGCGCTGGCCGTGCCGTTCAAGGACGCGACGCCGGAGGCGATGCAGGCTGGTGAGGCCGCGCTGTGGGCGATGTTCGAGGCCATTCAAGGGCCGACACTGGTGGTGCGCGGCGCGCAGTCCGATCTGCTGATGCGCGAGATCCTGGCCGAAATGGTGGCGCGCGGAAAGCAGGTGTCGAGCGTGGAGATTCCCGATGTGGGTCATGCTCCGACCTTCGTCGATGCGGCGCAGATTGCCATCGCCCGTCAATTTTTCCTGGGGTCTTGAGCCCCGCTACTGAACGAAAACTGTCATGAGCACCAACACCCTGAAGCGCGCCCACGTGGGCAAGCGTCTGTCCGAATACGCGGTCTACAACGGCGTGGTCTATCTGGCCGGCCAGGTGCCCGAGGTCGACCCCAAGGCCGACCTGCGCGGCCAGACGCGTGAGGTGCTGGGCCATATCGACCGCCTGCTGGCTGAAGCCGGCAGCGACAAGACACGCATCCTGATGTGTCAGATCTTCCTGACGGACATCACGCGCATTGGCGAGATGAACGAGGTGTGGGACGAGTGGGTGGCGCAAGGCAATACACCGCCGCGGGCCACCGTCCAGGCGGCGCTGGCCAATCCCGACTACCTGATCGAAGTGGTGGTGACGGCCGCGCTCAACTGATGCGGGGCGGCAAGACATGGTGACATCGACGGAGCTGACGGGGCAGACCGCGGGCGTGCCCGACGCCGGGCTCGTCGAGCGCGCGCTCGCGTATGTGCGCGAGAAGGCCGACGGCGAGAAACCCACGACACTGCCCACCGGCGAGACCGTGCTGTCTCACGCCGAGGGGATGCTGCGTATCCTGGATGGCCTGCGCGTGGACGATGCCGCGCGTGCGGCGGCGTGCCTGTTCCCGATGGTGGCGTTTGTGCCCGGCGTCGAGGCGCACATCGAGGAGCGCTTCGGCGAGGACGTGGCGCGGCTGGTGAAGGGCGTGCGGCAACTGTTGCGGATTGGCGCGATCGCCACGCAGGCCGAGGCCGTCGAAACGTCGAAGTCGCAGGCGGCGGCGCGGCAGGAGCAGGTGGAGGCGCTGCGCAAGATGCTGCTGGCCTTCGCGCAGGACATCCGTGTGGTGCTGGTGCGGCTGGCTTCGCGTCTGCAGACGTTGCGCTGGCTGGCGCAGACCAAGAGCCAGCCGCTGCCAGGCGTGGCGCGCGAAACGCTCGATATCTACGCGCCGCTGGCGAACCGGCTGGGTATCTGGCAGATGAAGTGGGAGCTCGAGGATCTGGCCTTCCGCTTCGAGCAGCCCGAGACCTACAAGCGCATCGCCAAGCTGCTCGACGAAAAACGCATCGAGCGAGAGGGCTATATCTCGCAGGCGATCGCGCGGCTGCAGTCCGAGCTGGCGGCGGCGGGCATTCGCGCCGAAGTGACCGGGCGACCCAAGCACATCTACAGCATCTGGAAGAAGATGCGGGGCAAGGCGCTCGATTTCGCCGATCTCTACGACGTGCGCGCCTTCCGCGTGATCGTCGACGACATCAAGGACTGCTATACGGTGCTCGGTATCGTGCACCACATCTGGCAACCGATTCCGCGCGAGTTCGACGACTACATTTCGCGGCCGAAGGCGAATGGCTACAAATCCCTGCACACGGTGGTGATCGGCGACGATGGCCGAGCGTTCGAGGTGCAGATCCGTACGCACGAGATGCACCACTTCGCCGAGTACGGCGTGGCGGCGCACTGGCGCTACAAGGAGGCGGGTGGCAAGGGCTATAGCGGTCAGTTCACGGCGGACAACAGCTACGACGAGAAAATCGCGTGGCTGCGGCAACTGCTGGCGTGGAAGGATGATGCCGATCATACGGTCACGCACGAGGATTCGCCGTGGGAGCAGCTCAAGCACGCAGCAATCGACGACCACATCTATGTGCTGACGCCGCAGGCGCGTGTGGTGGCGTTGCCCCAGGGCGCCACGCCGGTGGATTTTGCCTACTACCTGCATAGTGACCTCGGTCATCGTTGCCGCGGTGCGCGCGTCGATGGCGCGATGGTGCCGCTCAACACGCCGCTCAAGAACGGGCAGACCGTGGAGATCGTGGCGGTCAAGCAGGGTGGGCCATCGCGTGACTGGCTGAACCCCGAGCTGGGCTACCTGGCCAGCAGCCGCGCGCGCGCCAAGGTGCGTGCATGGTTCAATGCACTCGACTCTCAGGAGACGATTGCCCAAGGGCGCGCCCTGATCGAAAAGACGTTGCAGCGCGAGGGGAAGACGGCGGTCAATCTCGACGATCTCGCCACCCGACTCAACTTCAAGACACCCGATGATCTGTTCGCGGCGGTGGCGAAGGAAGAGTTCAGCCTGCGCCACGTGGAGCAGGCGCTGCGGCATCCGGACGGGGAAGTGCAGCCGCAGTTCAGCGAGGAAGAGGCCGTTACCAAGAAGAGTCGCGCCACCAGCGTGGCGCGCGGCGCCAAGAGTGGCGTGCTCGTGGTGGGCGTCGATTCGCTGATGACCCAAATGTCTCGCTGCTGCAAGCCGGCGCCGCCGGACGATATCGTTGGCTTCGTGACTCGTGGTCGGGGTGTGTCGATCCATCGACGCAACTGCCACACGTTCCAGCAACTGTCGACGCGAGACCCCGAGCGGGTGATCCAGACGGAGTGGGGCAAGCGCAGCGATGCCGTGTATCCCGTGGACATCCAGGTGGAGGCGATCGACCGGCAAGGCTTGCTGCGCGATATTTCCGAAGTGCTTTCGCGCGAAAAGATCAACGTCACGGGTGTGAAGACGCTGTCGAGCAAGGGTGTCGCTCGAATGCAGTTCACGGCGGAGGTTGCCGAGGCCACGCAACTTCAGCGTGCGATTTCCCTGATCGAAGAAGTGCAGGGGGTGTTGCACGCGAAACGAAAATAAGGTTATACTTGCAGCTTCGCTAGGCTCGTAGCTCAGCTGGTTAGAGCACCACCTTGACATGGTGGGGGTCGTTGGTTCGAGTCCAATCGAGCCTACCAACGAACATGCAGTAAAACGTAGCACCCGTCGGCAATCGAAGGCTGGCGCTGGCAGATCCGAATAACCTTCCAAGGAACGGAAACGCATCATGAGCAAGACAACTCGAACTACTACCGCTGGTTAGCGACAGTAGTCGAGGTGCGCCTTCGACCCGTAGTGTGTGATACGGGGAAACACAGAAAAACGCGGCCTTGGCCGCGTTTTTTTTCGTCTGTCGTTTTCCAGCATCCAGTAAGCTGCCTCGTCGCTCGCCGTGAGGCAGCCAGAAAGATTCGTTGCTGGTCGTGTCCTATAGCCGTTGAGGCGATTGGATGGGCCGGCGCCACAAAAGAAGCTATGCTCCGCTCGCCACATCGCCTGAAGGCCGGTGCAGCGGAATCCTCGAGAGGTGCAAGATGATCGTAATCACGCTGCCAGACGGTTCCCGTCGTGAGTATCCCGGCCCCGTCACGGTGGCCGAAGTGGCGCAGAGCATTGGCTCCGGACTGGCCAAAGCAGCGCTCGCCGGCAAGGTCGATGGTCGCATGGTCGATACGAGCTTCAGGATCGACCAGGATGCGTCGCTGTCCATCGTCACGGACAAGGATGCAGATGGCGTCGACGTGATTCGTCACTCGACGGCTCACTTGCTGGCCTACGCTGTCAAGGAGCTGTATCCCGACGCGCAGGTCACGATCGGTCCGGTCATTGACAACGGCTTCTACTACGACTTCTCGTACAAGCGTCCCTTCACGCCGGAAGACCTTGCCGCCATCGAAAAGAAGATGACGGAACTCGCCCGCAAGGACGAGAAGGTGTCGCGCGAGGTATGGAATCGCGATGAGGCGGTGGCCCTGTTCGAGTCGATGGGCGAGAAGTACAAGGCCGAGATCATTGCGTCGATTCCCGCGGATCAGGAGATCGGCCTCTATCGCGAAGGCAGCTTCGTCGACCTGTGCCGTGGCCCGCACGTACCGTCCACGGGAAAGCTCAAGGTCTTCAAGCTGATGAAGGTGGCCGGTGCCTACTGGCGCGGCGACTCGAACAACGAGATGCTCCAGCGTATCTACGGTACGGCCTGGGCGAAGAAGGAAGACCAGGACGCCTACCTGCATATGCTGGAGGAGGCTGAGAAGCGCGATCACCGCCGCCTGGGCAAGACACTTGACCTGTTCCATCTGCAGGAAGAGGCGCCTGGCATGGTGTTCTGGCACCCGAAGGGCTGGCAGGTGTGGCAGGCCGTCGAGCAATACATGCGCGGCCGTCTGGGTCAGGCCGGCTATGAGGAAGTGCGCACGCCGCAGGTGATGGATCGTTCGCTCTGGGAGCGTTCCGGCCACTGGGACAACTATAAAGAGAACATGTTTGTCACGGAGTCGGAGAAGCGCGATTACGCGATCAAGCCGATGAACTGCCCGGGCCATGTGCAGATCTTCAACCACGGCCTGCGCTCGTACCGCGACCTGCCGCTGCGTCTTGCCGAATTCGGTGCGTGCCATCGCAACGAGCCCTCGGGAGCGTTGCACGGGCTGATGCGTGTGCGAGGTTTTGTGCAGGATGATGCGCATATTTTCTGCACGGAAGAGCAGATCGTCGAGGAGGCCAAGGCCTTCAACGAACTCGCGTTCTCGATCTATGACGACTTTGGCTTCAAGGATGTCGCGGTGAAGCTGTCGCTGCGCCCGGAAAAGCGCGCGGGTTCGGACGCGGTCTGGGATCACGCCGAGGATGGCCTGCGCCTGGCGCTGCGTGCCTGTGGCGTGGAGTGGGAGGAGCTGCCGGGCGAGGGTGCTTTCTACGGCCCGAAGGTCGAGTACCACATCAAGGATGCAATCGGCCGCTCGTGGCAGTGCGGCACGCTGCAGCTCGATCTGGTGCTGCCGGAGCGCCTGGGCGCCGAGTACGTCTCCGAGGATAATTCCCGGAAGCGACCGGTCATGCTGCACCGCGCGATCCTTGGTTCGTTCGAGCGCTTCCTGGGTATCTTGCTGGAAAACCACGCGGGTGCGCTGCCGGCCTGGCTGGCTCCAGAGCAGGTGGTGGTGATGAATATCGCCGAATCCCAGTCGGAATATGCTGAAAACGTTGTGCAACTCTTGCAAAAACAAGGGTTTAGGGCCAAGGCGGATTTGCGTAACGAGAAAATTACGTATAAAATTCGCGAGCATTCCCTCCAGAAGATCCCTTACCTGCTGGTAATTGGCGACAAGGAGCGGGATGCCAATCAAGTGGCCGTGCGTGCCCGTGGCAACGTGGATCTGGGTGTCATGCCTGTTTCCGCGTTTGTGGAGCGTCTGCAACAGGACGTTTCCAGCAAAGCCTGAGGGTGTCGAGCACGGCTTGTTTTTTTGTCTTCTTGAGGTAACGGAACATCGCTACAGACAAAGGTCACCGTATCAACCGGGAAATCAGCGCGCCTGAGCTGCGCTTGGTAGGGGTTGATAACGAGCAGCTCGGCATCGTCAAATTCATGGACGCACTGCGCCTGGCCGAGGACAAGGACTTGGATCTCGTGGAGATCGCGCCCAACGCGACTCCGCCCGTGGCCCGCATCATGGACTACGGCAAGTTCAAGTACGAGGAAGCCAAGCGCGCCCACGAGGCCAAGCTCAAGCAGAAAATCATCCAGGTCAAGGAAGTGAAATTCCGTCCTGGCACGGATGATGGCGACTACAACGTCAAGCTGCGCAACTTGCGACGCTTCCTGGAAGAGGGTGACAAGACCAAGATCACGTTGCGCTTCCGTGGCCGTGAAATGGCCCACCAGGAAATCGGCGCGCGCGTGCTCGAGCGTCTGAAGGCTGACCTGGAGGAACTGGGTCAGGTCGAGCAGATGCCGAAGATGGAAGGTCGCCAGATGGTGATGGTGCTGGCCCCCAAGAAGAAGAAGTGATTCTTGTGCGGGGTGGCGGCCGGGGTGCCATGTGCATCCCGGCGTCGTCCTGTGCGGAAACCGTGCGCGGCGCTTCGTGTGCTGCGTACAAAAACAAGTGGATACGGGTTTTGCAAGTGACGGCGTCAGCCGTCCACCTGTATGCATGTCATAGAGCTGGAGTTTTTCATGCCTAAGATGAAGACCAAGAAAAGCGCCTCCAAGCGCTTTACTGCGCGCCCGAACGGTTCGTTCAAGCGCGGCCAGGCCTTCAAGCGTCACATCCTGACCAAGAAGACCACCAAGAACAAGCGTCAACTGCGCGGCACCCAGGACGTCCATGAGACGAACCTGAAGTCCGTTCGCGCAATGATGCCTTACGCATAACCTCAAACGATAACGAAAGGAGTTTTATATGCCTCGAGTCAAGCGTGGGGTTACTGCACGGGCCCGTCACAAGAAAGTCATCGACGCTGCCAAGGGTTACCGCGGCCGTCGTAATAATGTCTATCGCATCGCCAAGCAGGCGGTCATGCGTGCTGGTCAGTACGCCTACCGCGATCGTCGCAACAAGAAGCGCGTGTTCCGCGCGCTCTGGATTGCACGTATCAACGCTGCTACGCGTGAGCATGGCATGACCTACAGCGTGTTCATGAACGGCCTGAAGAAGGCTTCGATTGAACTGGACCGCAAGGTGCTGTCGGACATGGCTATCCACGACAAGCCTGCCTTTGCCGCCATCGTCAACCAGGTGAAAGCCACCGTTGCCTGATGCCGGCTGCGGAAGCGCCTAGATCGCGCTTCCGGGCAAGCACCGACCGCAAGGTCTGCTGAAACGGGGCTCCTCACCGAGCCCCGTTTTTATTTCGAATGCCGTGTCGATCGGAGCGATCCGAGACGGCATTCGAAATAGATGCGCCGCACGCGCATTGCCGCGTGCAGTGTCAACCTTTCCACGTATTTGTCTACGTATTGCCGCCATGTCCCTGGATCTGGATCAAGTCGTCGCCGACGCCCAGGCTGCTTTCGCCGCCGCCAACGACAACGCCACGCTGGAAAACGAAAAGGCCCGCTTTCTGGGTAAGACCGGTGCGCTGACCGAGCTGCTCAAGGGCCTCGGCAAGCTGGACCCGGACGCGCGCAAGACCGAAGGTGCGCGTATCAATCAGGTCAAGCAGCAGGTGGAAGCCGCGCTGCAGGCCCGCCGCCAGGCGCTGGCCGATGCGCTGATGAACGCGCGTCTGGCCGCGGAAGCTATCGACGTGACGCTGCCCGGCCGCTCTGTTGCGCGTGGCAGCGTGCATCCGGTGATGCGTACCTGGGAGCGCGTCGAGCAGATCTTCGGCTCGATCGGTTTCGACGTGGCCGACGGCCCTGAAATCGAAACCGACTGGATGAACTTCACCGCGCTGAACAACCCGGACAACCATCCGGCGCGTTCGATGCAGGACACGTTCTATGTGGACGGCCGCGACAGCGACGACAAGCTCCTGCTGCTGCGTACCCACACCAGCCCGATGCAGGTGCGTTACGCGCGCATGCACGTCGAGAAGTACGCCGGCCGGGCCATGCCGCCGATCAAGGTGATCTGCCCGGGCCGCACGTACCGCGTGGACAGCGATGCCACGCACTCGCCGATGTTCAATCAGGTGGAAGGTCTGTGGATTGGCGATAACGTGAGCTTTGCCGACCTGAAGGGCGTCTACACCGATTTCCTGCGCAAGTTCTTCGAGCGCGACGATATCCAGGTGCGCTTCCGTCCGTCGTACTTCCCGTTCACCGAGCCGTCGGCTGAAATCGACATGGCGTTCGGCAACGGCAAGTGGCTGGAAATCTCCGGCTCGGGCCAGGTGCACCCCAACGTGCTGCGCAATATGGGCCTCGATCCCGAGCGCTACATCGGCTTTGCGTTCGGCTCCGGCCTCGAGCGCCTGACGATGCTGCGCTATGGCATCAATGACCTGCGACTGTTCTTCGAAGGCGATGTGCGCTTCCTGCGCCAGTTCGCCTGATATGGCGTACCGCCCGAAGCAATAACGCAGCTCCAACGTCCCAGACAACTCAGAATACCTACCGGATCAGAAGCGCCATGCAATTCTCGGAATCCTGGCTTCGCACGTTCGCCAACCCTGAAAAGATCTCCACCGACGCGCTGTCGCACAGCCTGACCATGGCCGGGCTCGAAGTGGAAGAAGTGGGCCCCGTTGCGCCGCCGTTCACGAAGATCGTGGTGGCCCGCGTGCTGGCCACCGAACGCCATCCCAACGCCGACCGCCTGAACGTGTGCCAGGTGGATGCCGGCACCGGCGAAACGCTGCAGATCGTTTGCGGCGCACCCAACGTCACGCCCGGCATCGTTGTGCCGTGCGCGCTGGTCGGCGCAGTGCTGCCGCCGGGCGAAGAGGGCGGCAAGCCGTTCGAGATCAAGGTCGGCAAGCTGCGCGGCGTGGATAGCTTTGGCATGTTGTGCTCGGCACGCGAACTGAAGCTGTCCGAAGATCACGGTGGCCTGCTGGTCCTGCCGGACGACGCGCCGGTGGGTCAGGACATTCGCCAGTACCTTGATCTCGATGATCAGGTCTTCACGATCAAGCTGACGCCGAACAAGGCCGACTGCCTGTCGATCCATGGTGTTGCGCGCGAAGTGTCGGCGCTGACCGGCGCCGCGCTGACGCTGCCGGACATGTCGCCAGTAGCCGTGACGATCCAGGACAAGCTGCCCGTCAAGATCTCCTCGCCGGACCTGTGCGGCCGCTTCTCGGGCCGGATCATCCGCGGCGTGAACGCACGCGCGGCCACGCCTGCATGGATGGTGCAGCGTCTGGAGCGCTCGGGGCAGCGCAGTATCTCGGCGTTGGTCGACATCTCGAACTACGTGATGCTCGAGTTAGGCCGTCCGTCGCATGTGTTCGATCTGGACAAGATCCACGGCGGCCTGGATGTGCGCTGGGGCCGCAAGGGCGAACAGCTCAAGCTGCTCAACGGCAATACCGTCGAGGTGGACGAGCAGGTGGGCGTGATTTCCGACGACAAGGAGATCGAGAGCCTGGCCGGCATCATGGGCGGCGACAGCACTGCCGTTTCGCTCGACACGACCAATATCTACCTGGAAGCCGCATTCTGGTGGCCCAACGCCATCCAGGGCCGCGCGCGCCGCTACAACTTCTCGACCGATGCCGCGCATCGTTTCGAGCGTGGCGTGGACTACGCCACCACCGTCGAGCATATCGAACGCATCACCGCGCTGATTCTCGACATCTGCGGTGGTCAGGCCGGCCCGGTGGACGACCAGACCGTCAATGTGCCGCAGCGCCAGCCCGTGAAGCTGCGCGTGGCGCGTGCCGAGCGCGTGCTGGGTATCGAACTGTCGTCGGCGGAGATCGCTGACGTCTTCCAGCGCCTGAACCTGTCGTTCACGCGCTCGCAAGGCGACGAAGGCGAGGTGTTCGAAGTCACGCCGCCGAGCTATCGCTTCGACATCGAGATCGAGGAAGACCTGATCGAGGAAGTCGCGCGTATCTATGGCTTCGAGCGTATTCCGGCCCGCCCGCCTGTGGCCGAAAGCGAAATGCGTCCGACCAACGAAGGCCGCCGCTCGCAACACGTGGTGCGCCACGCGCTGGCCGCGCGCGACTTCAACGAGGTGATCAACTTCGCCTTCGTGGAAGAGCAGTGGGAGCAGGACTTCGCGGACAACAACAACCCGATCCGGCTGCTGAATCCGATTGCGAGCCAACTGGCCGTGATGCGTTCCACGATGATCGGTGGTCTGCTCGACAAGGTTCGCTACAACCTTAACCGCAAGGCTTCGCGCGTGCGCCTGTTCGAGGTGGGCCGCGTGTTCCACCGCGATCCGAAGGTGGTCGACGGCGGCCTGACTGTTGCCGGCTACCACCAGCCGATGATGGCTGCTGGTATCGCCTACGGCCCGGCGTTCGATGAGCAGTGGGGCGTGGCCACGCGTCCGGTCGATTTCTTCGACATCAAGGGCGATGTGGAAGCGCTGTTCCACCCGCGCGTGCCGCGCTTCGAACCAGTGGCGCATCCCGCGCTGCACCCGGGTCGCGCCGCGCGTGTGATCGTCGATGGCAAGGCTGTCGGCGTGGTAGGTGAACTCCATCCTCGCTGGCTGCAGAAGTACGAGCTGACGCAGGCGCCGGTGCTGTTCGAACTCGAACTTGACGCGCTGCGCGGTGTAGGTCTGCCGGTGTACACGGAGATTTCGAAGTTCCCGGCCGCGGTTCGCGATCTGGCTGTGGTCGTGAAGCAGTCGCTGCGTGCGCAAGACATGCTGGACGCCATGCGCGCGGCGCTGGACAAGGGCGGCTTCGGCCATTTCGTCCAGAGCCTCGTGCTGTTCGACGAGTTCCGGCCGAAGGCCGCGTCGGCGGCCATTGGCGCTGACGAGAAAAGCCTTGCGTTCCGCGTAACGTTGCAAGATACTGGGTCGACCCTCCAGGACGAGACAGTCGACAGTGCGGTGCGCTGCATGATCGACGCGCTGACGGCAGGCTTCGACGCCCGCCTGCGCGCTTAAGCGAATCAGGCAGTCCACCTTCAATTGGAGCGCCCGGGCACAGCCCCCGGGCGGATCGCGGCAGATTTTACAGAGCGATCTAGGATGAACGATCGAGACACGATTTCCATGAATGCTGCAGACCTGGGCGATGCAAGCGACCGGCACGCTGCCTCCCTCGACGACGCATCGCCGGAAGCCCGTGCCGCCGAGGTGCCTACCCTGACTAAAGCCGAACTTGCAGAGATGCTGTTCGATCAGGTTGGCCTGAACAAGCGCGAATCGAAAGACATGGTCGAAGCGTTCTTCGACGTGATTCGAGAAGCGTTGGAGCGCGGCGACAGCGTCAAGCTGTCAGGCTTCGGCAACTTCCAGTTGCGCGACAAGGCGCAACGTCCCGGCCGCAACCCCAAGACGGGAGAGATCATCCCGATCACGGCGCGCCGTGTGGTGACGTTCCACGCCAGCCAAAAGCTCAAGGCACAGGTGGAGGAGCGCGCGGGCCTGGAAGCCTGACGCGCGAGGGCATGTGCCGCACGGGCAGTATCGTCGCGGCAGCCACACATCTGTAACGACGCGCAACCGGGTGATTGCCCGCGGCGATTGCAGTCTGTATGCTGCAATGCCGCGCGCAGTTCGCGTCCAACCGAGCCAACCGGCTCTGGTCCACGGCCTGACATCAGACTACCCAACGCATGACGGAAAAATCCAGCGAGCGCGTCGCGCTGCCGCCGATTCCCGCAAAACGCTACTTCACAATCGGTGAGGTCAGCGAGCTCTGCGCCGTCAAGCCGCATGTGCTGCGCTACTGGGAACAGGAATTCACCCAGCTCAAGCCCGTGAAGCGACGCGGCAATCGCCGTTACTACCAGCATCACGAAGTCCTGCTGATTCGCCGGATTCGCGATCTGCTGTACGAGCAAGGCTTCACGATCAACGGCGCGCGCAACCGCCTCGACGAAGGGCGCCATCACGGCGCTGGCGTCGCTGGGGGTGCCGAGCCCAGTGAGGTTCAGGTTGCCGTGGAGGAAACACCTGTGCTTTCTGTTGACCTGAATGCGCTGCGCAACGACCTGGTCGAAGTGCAGCACCTGCTGGCGCAATTGAAAGAGATCGCACGGCACCAATAAATTGGCTTGGAACTACTAGCCATCGTCGAATTGACGGTGATATACTCTCCCTTCTTCGGGGCGTAGCGCAGCCTGGTAGCGTACCTGCATGGGGTGCAGGTGGTCGGAGGTTCAAATCCTCTCGCCCCGACCAGAAAATGAAAGGCCTGACAGGTTTCCTGTCAGGCCTTTTTGTCATTTGTTGCTGTCGGTCCCGCAAATGGAAGGTTTGGAATCTGAGAGTCAATAGCGCCGTCGACAGGCTGGCTTCAGTATGCTAAAAACGCACGTCCAGAAAAACAGAGGAGAGTACCTATGCGTATCGCCATTTACGGCTGCAGCGGATTCGGTCGAGAAGTCGCTCCTATTGCCAGAGATACAGCACGTCGCATTGGTTCTGGCACTTTGAATGAGGCCGTTGTTTTTGTAGACGATGATGTCTCCAACATCGGGACCATCAAGAACGGGATTCACGTTATTTCCTTTGACGAGCTTCAGTCGAAGCAATCCGATCGCTTGGTAGTTGTTGCGGTTGGCTCCAGCACCGTGCGCCGGGCGATTGTTGCCAAGTGCGAGGCGGCGGGCCTGAAGTTCGCGAGCGTCAGCGCACCGTCGGCCAGATTCCTCGATGAGGTCAGTCTTGGCGATGGCGCCATTTTCTGCGATTTCTCCATGGTGACGTCCAACGTCAGGATTGGACGTCACTTCCACGCAAACATCTATTCCTACGTGGCGCATGATTGTGTGGTCGGTGACTTCGTGACGCTGGCACCCAAGGCCTGCGTGAACGGTAATGTGATCCTTGAGGATGACGTGTATGTCGGTACAGGCGCGGTGATCAAGCAGGGGACGCCTGAAAAGCCGCTGCGCATTGGTAAAGGTGCAATCGTCGGCATGGGCGCCGTGGTTACCAAAGACGTTCCGCCTGGCGCGGTGGTCGTTGGCAATCCTGCACGCGTCAAGGAGTGACTTCCGTTCGGCGATTTGCGGCAAGGGCTGCCAACTGATGTTGGCCCCTGTTTCCGAAGGAAACACGATGCCGGCACTCGCGTTGTAAATGCGAGCGGCAAGAATGCGGGGTAGGAACACCTCTTACCCCAGATGGAAAGCGAAAGGCCTGACGGGAAACCTGTCAGGCCTTTCGCTTTCTTTCATCTTGTAACGCTGTCCGAAATAAGCGCAGCACGCTGCAATCCTTCCTTACATTTCGGACATAGGTTCTCACCCTGTCATCGACTAGCCTTTCCCCATTGCATCGACACGGCAGCTTGCGCTGTCGGAGTAGGAACGGATGAACTGGCGAGACATATTTCTGATTGGTTTTGGATGGGTGGGGGCTTGCCTGGCTGCCGGCTGGTTCCTGACGATAGCGGTCAAGGTGCTGGGTTGACCCTGGCGCCATCTCTCACCGATCGCTTCAACCTCCCTTCGATACCAGCACCGCATCATTCCGATACACGTCCGGGAACATCGTTTTCAGATTGCCGATCTTCGGCAGGTCATTGATGACGATGTACGGATAGCTCGGATTCTTGACGAGAAAATCCTGGTGATAGTTCTCGGCCGGAAAGAACCCCTTGTAATCCTCGACGCGCGTGACGATCGGCGCGCGGTACGCTTTCGACGTGTCGAGCTGGGTGATATACGCCTCGGCAATCGAGCGTTGCACCGGCGAGCGCGGGAAGATCGCCGAGCGGTACTGCGTACCGTGATCGGGCCCCTGATAGTTCAGTTGCGTAGGATTGTGCGCGACCGAGAAGAAGATCTGCAGCAGCTTGCCGTAGCTGATCTGGGTGGGGTCGTAGCGGATTTCGACCGACTCCGCGTGTCCGGTCATGCCGGTGCCCACCATCTCGTATTGGGCGTTGCTGGCCGAGCCGCCAGAGTAACCGGACGTTACCCGTGTAACGCCGCGGACATGTTGGAACACGCCTTGCACGCCCCAGAAGCATCCACCGGCGAATACCGCGGTCTCGGTATGGCTCGTGCCGGCTTTTTCGTCGACGGCCGGCGCGGGGATCTTCACGGCGGCCTCGGCCGAGATCGCGGGTAGCTCCCACATTGCGGCCGCCACCATCAGCACGGCCAAGCTTGCGAGCTTCAGCGCGGTGGGGCGGGTCCAGCGTTGCAGTGTTGTCATGGCATCCATGGTCAGACTCCTTGAAGGAAGCGTAGATCAGCCGAACGTGAACGCATAGGCCTGCACGCCGGGGTCGAGGAATTCGATGGCGAACGTGCGATCGGCGACGTCGCCTTGCTGGCGTACGAGTTGATACAGGCGCTGTCCGGTGACGGTCCCGCTGCCATCCGCGGCGACATCGGTGCCGTGCGATGCGCCCGGGACCTTGCCGTCGATCGTCACGCGGAAGCGCACTGGCTTGCCGTCCGCAGCCGGGCCGAGCACCAGGTGCAGGTCGCGGGCGTGGAAGCGATAGACGATCTTCCCGCTGGCCTGTTCCAGCGTTGCCTGTTCCTCGCCAACCTTCCAGTTGCCCGCCAGGCCCCACTCATTGAGCGTGGGGTGGGCCGGCGCAGCGTAATCCTTCGATTGATCCGGCCTGGCGCCACCCGGAGACGCGAAGTTCTCGGCACGGGCGTAGCCCACATAGGTTTCCTGCGAACGTAGCGTGCTGGCATCGGCGGGCATCTCCACGCCGTGCATGGCGTTGTCCGCGGTCATTGCCACCTTCGTCACGTCCGCGTGCCCCGCTTCGGCCAGCAGTTGCCGGATCACGGCTTCCGATTTCTCGTATTCGCCTTCGCCGAAATGATGGAAGCGCACGCGTCCCTGGGCGTCGATGAAGTAATGCGCCGGCCAGTAGTTGTTGTTGAACGCGCGCCAGATCGCGTAGTTATTGTCGATGGCCACCGGGTAGGTCACGCCGAGATCTTTCGTGGCCTTGCGGACGTTGTCGATATTGCGTTCGAACGCAAACTCGGGGGCATGGACGCCGATGACGACCAGGCCTTGATCCCGGTATTTCTCCGCCCAGGCCTTTACGTAGGGCAACGTGCGCAGGCAGTTGATGCACGAGTACGTCCAGAAATCGACCAGCACGACCCTGCCGCGCAAAGCTTCCGCAGTCAGCGGCGGCGAGTTGAGCCATTCCACCGCGCCATTGAGGCCCGGGAACTGGCCTTCCACTGGCAGCGTGGCGGGGCGGTCGACGGCTCGCATCATCATGGCTCCGCCTTCTGCTGGAAGGCTGGTGGCGGCCATCATCGCGCCGCCGCTACGGTCCTTGTGTCCCAGTGCGTCGACCAGGCGCTGCTCCAGGCCGCCGGTGGCCACGGTCGAGACGCGTGTCAGGATGCCCGTGTCGAGTCCGAGCGCGATTGCCGCCACGCCGGCCAGCATCGCCACGCCGATCCCCCGGCGAACCCATTCGCCAGCGTCGAGCGAACGCTTCATCGCGGTGAATACGCGTCCGCCGATCAACAGAGCCACCGCCAACGATGTGGCCGCGCCTGCGGCGTAGGCCAACAGCAGCAGCGTCGTGCCCAGGCTTGCACCCTGAAGGGCGGCGCCGGTCAGCACGAGGCCGAGGATCGGGCCCGCGCATGGCGCCCACAGCAGGCCGGTGGCAATGCCGAGCAGGAACGACGATGCAGGGCTGGCAGGCTTGCCGTCGGCCTGCGCGAAGTTTGACAGCCGGCTACCGGCATTCACCAGCGGCCGCATCAGGCGTTCGGCAAGCCGGGGCAGCAGCAGCGTCAGTCCGAACACGGCCAGTAGGGCGATGGCGAGCCAGCGGCCATACTGGTTGGCTTGAGCGACCCAGCCGCCACCGACCGCGGCGAGCGTGGCCACGCCGGCGAAGGTGAGGCCCATGCCGGCCAGCAGAGGCAGGCCGCTGCGCGCGAATGGTTGATCGGCGCGCGCGAACACGAACGGCAGTACGGGCAGGATGCAGGGGCTCAGGATCGTGAGCGCGCCACCCAGGTAGGAGAGGATCAGTAGGAGCATGGCAATGGGTCCGCGATAGGTCTGCGAAGGGTCTGCGATGGGCCTGGTCAGGCGGATACGGGGCGGAACGTCATGGCTACGCCGTTCATGCAGTAGCGCAGTCCCGTAGGCTTAGCAGGCTGCTGAAATACCGGCAGCGAACGTCAGCGCGACGACTTGCTGAATCGTTAATCTGAGGACTCCATACAATCCCACGTTCATGCGCGGCGCTGACACCTTCACCGAAAGTTTGTTCACCATGCGGCGGCTGGAAGATTTCGTGCCGAAGTCCCACCCCCTGCGCGCGATCCGCACCATGGCGAACCAGGCGCTGGCGAAGATGGATCGGCTGTTCGCGCAAATGTACGAGGCCGATATCAAGGGTGGCCGGCCCAGCATCGCGCCGGAGAAGTTGCTGCGGGCCATGCTGCTGCAGGTGCTCTACAGCGTCCGGTCGGAGCGCCAGCTCATGGAACAGACGCACTACAACTTGCTGTTTCGCTGGTTCATTGGCCTGGCGATGGATGATGTGGTCTGGGTGCCCAGCGTCTTCAGCAAGAACCGGGAACGGCTGATCAAGCACGATGCTGTGATCGACTTCTTCAACGAAGTGCTGGCCATCGCGCAGAAGAAGGACTGGCTGTCGGGCGAGCACTTCAGCGTCGACGGCACGTTGATTAAGGCGTGGGCTGGCCACAAGAGCTTTGTACGCAAGGATGGCGACGACCAAGACGATAACGACGGTGCTGACTTCAAGGGTGAAAAGCGCAGCAACGAGACGCACGAGTCCAAAACCGATCCCGATGCCAAGCTGTACCGCAAGGGCAAAACCGCCAGTGAACTGCGTTACATGGGTCATACCCTGAGCGACAACCGCCACGGCCTGGTGGTGAGCGCCATGGTGACCAATGCGGACGGACACGCCGAGCGCGAGGCCGCGAAGGTCATGCTCAACGATGCCAGGCAGGTGATTGAGGACCTGAATGTGGAAGTCACCGTGGGTGCGGACAAGGGCTACGACGCGCACGAGTTCATTCAAGCCTGCCTGGAGTTGAAGGTGACGCCGCACGTCGCACAAAACACCTCTGGCCGCCGCTCGGCCGTTCCCGACGCCATTGCAGGCACCAAGGGTTATGCCATCTCACAGCAGAAGCGCAAGCTGATTGAACAAGGCTTTGGATGGGCCAAGACCGTTGGGCGCATGCGCCAGGTGATGGTGCGCGGACTAAAGAAGGTCGATCAAATGTTTGTGCTGAGCATGGCCGCCTACAACCTCGTGCGCATGCGTTCGCTGGGACAAATCCGTCCGCAGTTGCAGTAATCGCGGCAATGAGGCCGGAAACGGTCGCCAAATCAACGAAAAAGTCGGTGAAGTGACGATCAGCTTCCGGATTGTGAAAAATAGCGAGCCCATCAGCCTTGCAGAGGGAAGCTTCGCTTTTATGCGGCTAGTACTTCAGCAGCCTGTTAGGGCCGTCGTCGAACACGTGGCCAAGGTGGCCACCGCATCGGCGGCAATGCACTGCCGTGCGCACCATGCCGAACGTGCGGTCCTCGGTGGTGCCCACTGCGTTGGCCAGCGGCGCCCAGAAGCTCGGCCAACCAGTGCCGCTGTCGAACTTGGTTGACGACGAGAACAGGTCGAGCTGGCAGCCCGCGCACGAGAAAACGCCCTTGCGATGCTCATCATTGAGTGGGCTGCTGAAGGGGCGCTCGGTGCCTTCGTGGCGCAGTACCGTGTACTGGGCCGGCGTCAGCTTCTGGCGCCACGCCTCATCGCTCAATGTGACTTCGAAGGATTGGGCGCCGCTTCCGGCGGCGTTGGCATTGCCGGCGGCCAGCAGCCGCCAGCCGCCGACGGCGGCAAGCGTAGCGGTCAGCGAGCCGCCCGAAAGCAGAAAGCGTCTGGTGATGCGCATGGTGGTCTCCGTGCTCGGGATGGGTTGAACGCATGGTAGGCAACCATCCATGGCGGAGTCCTCGCCAAACCTTAAACAATTCGTGATAACTGGAATGGCGGATTTCTGCACAATAGAGCCAGTTCAGAACCGAGGGCCAAGCCGCCGCACCATGGAACACGCCAAACGCATCCTGCTGGTCGAAGACGATGTCGGTATCGCCAACGTGCTGGCCATGCACCTGCGCGACGAGCGCTACGAAGTCGTGCATAGCGCCGATGGCGCCGAGGGGCTGCGCCTGCTGGAGCAGGGCGGTTGGGATGCGCTGGTGCTGGACCTGATGCTGCCCGGCGTGGATGGTCTCGAGATCTGCCGCCGGGCCCGGGCGATGACGCGCTACACGCCGATCATCATCACCAGCGCGCGTTCCAGCGAGGTGCATCGCATCCTGGGGCTCGAACTCGGTGCCGACGACTATCTGGCCAAGCCGTTCTCGGTGCTGGAGCTGGTGGCGCGCGTCAAGGCGCTGCTGCGTCGAGTGGAGGCAATGGCGCGCGATGTGCGGGCCGATGCCGGCAGTCTGGAGCTGGCCGGACTGGCCATTGATCCTCTCGCGCGAGAGGCCGCTGTCGACGGCAAGCGCCTCGACCTGACCCCGCGCGAGTTCGACCTGCTGTACTACTTCGCGCGCCATCCGGACAAGGTGTTCTCCCGCATGGACTTGCTCAACGCGGTGTGGGGCTACCAGCACGAGGGTTACGAGCACACGGTGAACACGCATATCAACCGGCTGCGCACCAAGATCGAGGTCGATCCGGCGCAGCCGAAGCGCATCCTGACTGTGTGGCGGCGCGGCTATCGGTTCGTGGCCGATCCGCAAGCCGACGCCGCGCAGGACGAAGGGGAAGCATCGTGAACCTGTCCCTGACACAACGGCTGTCCGCCGTTTTCGCCGCGTTGTTGCTGGCCTGCTGCGGGGCCTCCGCCTGGCTGCAGGTGCGGGCCAACGCGATGCATGAGAAAGAGGTGGTCCAGGACATATCGCGCGGGCTCGCCGCATACATCGCGCGCAATGCGCTGCTGGAGGATCAGAGCGCCATCGCGCCGCAGGCATTGCGCCAGCTCTTCGGGCAGTTGATGGTCGTGAATCCTAGTGTTGAGGTCTATCTGCTCGACGATCAGGGGCGCATTCGCGGGCACGATGCGCCGGCCGGCCACCTGGTGCGCGATCACGTGAACCTGGCGCCGGTGAAGAAGCTGATCGACGGTGGGGCGCTGCCGATCTTTGGCGACGACCCGCGCAGCGACAGCGGGCGGAAGGTGTTCAGCGCGGCGCCGTTGCGGCAGGGCGGCTATATCTACGTGGTGCTGCAGGGCGAGGCGCATGACAAGCTGGCCGCGCTGGCATCGCGCGACGCGGTCATGCGGACCACGCTCTGGTCGATGGCGTTGGTGGCCGCGCTCGGGCTGGTGGCGGGTCTGGTGGCTTTCGGCCTGATCACGCGCCCGCTGCGACGCCTGACGCTAGAGATCCGGCAATTTGATTCGGGTGATGCCGGCGATTTGCGGAGATCCGGCATCCCGGGTGCCGGAGCTGCCGACCGGATACAAGAGCCGATGCAGCGCGACGAGATCGCCGCGCTACGCACGGCGTTCCGTCAGATGGCCGACCGGATCGAGACACAATGGCGCGCGCTCAAGCAGCAGGATCAGGAGCGGCGCGAGATGGTGGCCAATATCTCGCACGACTTGCGCACACCGCTGACGTCGCTGCACGGGTATCTGGAAACGCTCTCGCTGAAGGCGGACAAGCTCAGCGCCGAGGAACGCCAGCGCTACCTTGCCATCGCGCTGGCGCAGAGCGCCAAGGTGGGCGGGCTGGCGCAGTCGCTGTTCGAACTGGCGCGGCTCGAACACGGCATGGTCCAGGCGATGCCCGAGACATTCTCGATCGTCGACCTGACACAGGACGTGCTCGAGAAATTCGCCCTGCCGGCCGAGGCCAAGCATCTGCAATTGCGCGCCGGCGTGCCGCCTGTGCTGCCTGCCGTCACCGCCGACCTCGGCATGATCGAACGCGTGCTGACGAACCTGCTCGACAACGCGATTCGCCATACACCGGTGGGTGGCACTGTCGAAGTCGACCTGACCAGCCAGAATGGCAGCGTGGCGGTGACGGTCAGCGATACGGGGCCGGGGATTCCGCCGGCCTTGCGCGAGTCGCTGTTCCAGCGGCCGTTTCCATCGGGCGGCGCGCACCGGGGCGGCGGCCTCGGTCTGCTGATCGTGCAGCGAATGCTCCAGTTGAACGGCAGTCAGGCGCGGCTGGTGGAGGGGCAGGTGGGCACTACGCTCCGGTTTGTCCTGCCTGTCGCGGGGCGCGAGAGTCGACCGGCGGCAATAGCCGACGCTGCAGCCACGCGATAAACACGTCGGCATCGGCCGGCACGTCTCGCGTGGCCGGGACCGCCATCAGACCGCCGCCAAACGCGGTGAATCCGAAGGGTGCCACGAGGGTGCCTGCTGCCAGTTCCGCCTGGATCAGCCGTTGTTCGATCAGCGCCACGCCCAGCCCCGACAGGGCGGCCTGGATGCAAAGATGCGTGTGCGGAAACGTCAACCCTGCGCCGGGTGCGATGTGGTGACCGGTCAGCGCTTCCCACTGGTCCCAAGCGCTCGATGTGAAATCGTGCGTGATGCGCGCGCCGGTGGCCACTTCCGGTGCATAGGCGGGCGCGCAGACCGGGCCGAAGGCGACCGGCGCCAACGGGATCGCGCGTTGCCGTTCGGCGGCGGGGTACGACGACAGGTCCCAGGCAATTACCACGTCTGCGCCTTCGGTGCGGATCTCGCGCGCCGATGTCATCGAGAGCCGGATACGGATATCGGGCCGCAGCCGATAGAAATCGACCAATTCGGGTACCAGCCAGCGCATTGCGAAGGTCGCGCTACATGCCACGTGCAGCGTCGGCCCGCGCGCTTGGTCGAGCAGACGACCGTAACCTTGTTCGAGTTGGTCCAGCGCCGTGCGTACCACCTCATAGAGCGCCTGGCCGTGCTCGTTCAGGCGCAGGCCGGTCCCCTCGCGCTCGAATAGCTCCACGCCCGCATGTTCCTGCAGTTGGCGCAACTGCCGGCTGACTGCACCGTGCGTGCGAAATAGCTCTTCGGCGGCGCGGGTCACGGAGCCCGTACGGGCCGTGGCCTCGAACGCGCGCAAGGTTGACATTGGGGGTAGGGTTCGCACCGTACGCTCCGGCTATGTGAGAAAAGCTGACGAATTGAGGAAAATAACGCGATATTCAGCTTGGTCAAAGCCTTTTAGGATCGACGAATCTTCATTTTTCTCACAAAGGGAGTGCGCGAATGAGCAAGGTGGCTGAGATCCGGGGGCTGGAGGTGCTCGATAGTCGGGGGAATCCGACGGTGGAGGTGGAGGTCGTGCTCGACGACGGTGCGGTAGGCCGTGCCATTGTGCCGTCGGGGGCATCGACCGGCGCGCGCGAGGCCGTGGAGTTGCGCGATGCCGATCCGCGACGCTATTTGGGGCGAGGCGTGTTGCGGGCGGTTCAGGCCGTCAACACCGAGTTGTGTGAGGCACTGCTCGGGCGTGATGCCGGTGACCAACCCGAGATCGACACGATCATGATCGACCTCGACGGCACCCCGGATAAGCGTCGGCTTGGCGCCAATGCGTTGCTCGGCGTGTCCCTGGCCGTGGCTCACGCGGCTGCGATGTCGAATGGTCTGCCGCTGTTCGCCTATCTTGGCGGAGAGCGCGCTTCGTTGCTGCCCGTGCCGCTGATCAACGTGATCAATGGTGGAGCCCATGCCGACAATGCGCTCGATTTTCAGGAATTCATGATCGTGCCTGCCGGGGCACCGACCTTTACCGAGGCGGTACGTGCCAGCGCGGAGGTTTTCCATACGCTACGCGCCATGCTGAAGGCTGCCGGCTACACCACCAACGTGGGCGACGAGGGTGGCTTCGCGCCCGAATTTCACGCTGCCGAGGAGGCGTTGGACATTCTGGTCGCAGCCATCGCCAAGGCAGGCTATCGCCCCGGCGAGGACATCGCGCTGGCCATCGACCCTGCCGCCAGCGAGCTATATGTCAATGGCAGCTATGTCTATCAGGGCGAGGGCGTCGAGCGCTCGCGCGAGGAGCAGGTGGCCTATCTGGTACGCCTCGCGGACCGCTATCCGATTGTTTCGATCGAGGATGGCATGGCGGAAGACGATGCGATGGGCTGGCAATTGCTGACGCGGCAGCTCGGCAAGCGGTGCCAGCTTGTTGGCGACGATGTGTTCTGCACACATCCGACCTTGCTGAGGCAGGGGGTAGAGCAGGGCATGGCCAACGCCATCCTGGTCAAGGCCAACCAGATCGGCACGCTGAGCGAGATGCGCGAGACGGTTCGCGTGGCCCATGGTTACGCGTATTCGGCCGTGATGTCGCATCGTTCGGGTGAAACCGAGGATGTGACGATCGCCGACCTTGCTGTGGCGCTGCGATGCGGGCAGATCAAGACGGGGTCGATGTCGCGCGCGGATCGCACTGCCAAGTACAACCGCCTGCTGCGCATCGAGCGCGAGCTTGGGTCGCGTGCCGAGTACGCGGGCGCATTGCTGCGGCGCCGCTAGAGCACTAGAGCAGCGCGAAGCGCGCGGCCTGTGGCCCGATCACGGCGGGGCGGCTGACCGGGTAGCGATGGTGGTCGCCGCCATCGCTGAACGAGAGGTAGTCTGGCGTCCAGCGCAGCGCATGCAGTTGCCGGATCTCCACGCCGTCGACGAGAATTGCGCCGCTCTGCACCGTGACGCTCGCGCAAGGCAGGCGCAGCATCTCGGTATCGTCGCCGAAGTAGTGGGCTTCCAGCAGGATCGAGGCAGGCTGATAGGCGGGCATGGCAGGGCGGCGGAGAAGTGATGTTTCGGATATGTCTCGGAGATTTCCGATACTGTATGAATGTACAGTATATCGACCTTGTCCACCCATTGCACGTGCCGGATTCTGATTTTCATGGAGGACCGCGTGCGCGACGCGGGGCTGGCTTCGACGTCGCATTGGTGTAACCTGAAACGCAACGAAGCTCCGGACATCCGTCCGCAGACGGAGGTGCCGATGTTGCAGCGTGATGCGCAGTTCACGAGCAGGATCTGCTGGTTCGCGGCGGGCCTTCTGGCTGGCGCGTTGGCCGCCAGCCTGTGCGCCGCGCTAGGGATGCGCCGCGCGCGGCAAGTTGCCGATGACGATGACGCAGCCACGGCGCAGGACCCCCGCGCGATGGTGCGGGCGTCCATCTCGCCGGAAAGCGGTTCGGACATGTTCGAATACCGGGGGTTTGTCGTGCACCTGTTCTGGCAGGCGCTGGGCAGGGAACGATACAAGGCGTGGTGCGATATCTGGGAAGCCGGCGCGGTGGTGCAGGAGGCGGGTGGCCCGCCTGCCACGTACCCCACGGCCGCCGAGGCCCGCATGGCGGCCGGCGCATGGGCGCGGCACTGGGTCCAGAACAACGGCTAGGCCGCCACCGCAGGCGGGGCCGCATGTTACGATTCGCCGCAATTTCCGGAGTCGACAATGTTTGTTTGCCATAACCAGTCTTGCGGTGCGCGCTGGGCGCCCGACGAGGTGGATATCCACAACGAGGGGCAGGGCCCGCTTTTTCGCTGCCCGCTCTGCGGCGCGCGTAACCACCTGAAGGCCAATCAAGGGCGCGATGGCGCCGTCACCTACAAGCAGATTCCGCGCGAGCATGTCGCGAAGACGCCGCCCAGCGCCGAGGCGAAGCGCGCCACACCGCCGCGCCGGCGAAGCTGACTTCCCCTCCTAAGGGGGAGCGTTGCGGTTGCGGCTCAAGCCAGCGTGCACGGGGCCGTTAAGACAGCCATGGAAATCAGCGACCTATCCCACGACTCCGCTTCCAACGCCGAGGTCATCGGCTGGGCGGCCGCATCGCCGCAAGTCATCGCGCGCGTGCTCAATACCGCGCTCGCGGCGCAGGACCTGTCGGGCTTTGCCGCCCTGCTGTCCGACATTGCGCGCGATCGCGGGCTCAAGGGTGCGCGCGGCACGCACCAGTCGATCTACGACATGCCCTACGCCAGCCTGCTGCCACGGCAGAAGCATCTGCTGGCGGACGCGTTCGACCTGTTCCTGCGGCTTGGCCTCGAGTTTCGCGCGCGGGGCGGCGAGCCGGATGACCTTTCCGATGACGACGGCCTGGCGCCGCTGCGCGACATGGACGATGACGACGTCATCGATGACGAGGATCGTCACGCCTGAACCCACTGGTGGCAGCCGGATTCAGGCGCGTTCGAGCAAGCCAATCTCCCTGACCGCGACCGACAGCATCGACAAGGCCGCCACGCCTGAAACGCCCGAGGCGCGTTGGTCGGCCAGCATCTGGGCATAGCGATCCAGCGCCGCCTGACGGGTGCCGCGCCAGCCCTCGATGAGCGCCTGTGGGTCATCCGTGTCGCGCGACTGGCCCAGCACACTCGTCGTCAACGCCCGCTTGAGCCGACCCAGGTCGTCGAGCGTAGTCGTGCGTGCCAGCAGATCCCAGTGCGTCTCCGCGGGTAGAGACAACGCGCGCTCGCGCAGCCATCCGAAGTTGAGTTCGGTGTCCAGGGCGAAGTAGACCCCTGCCACGGCGCCAAGGCTGCGGCCACATGTTCCAGAGACCTCCGCGATGTCGAGCGCCGCCGCCGCGATATCGCTGGCCGCCACACGTAGCGCCAGATCTTCGTCGACGCCGGCTTCGGTCAGGGCCATGGCGCGTTCGGCCATGGCCTGCGATGGCTCGGGCGGCAGCAGCGTCGGCAATTGTGGCGTGAGCCAATGCGCCGCATCGACGAACCTGGCTGCGCCCGGCTCCACGGTACCGCCCGCGCGCAGATAGCGGATGAACCAGAGCGTGGCGCGTTCGAGCAGCCGCGCCAGATCGCCGAACATGCGCGCCTGCACGGCGTCTTCGACGCGATTGTCGAGCCCGTCGATCCGTTCCCATAGCCCGGTAAGCCCGAACACATCGCGGGCCAGCAGACAGGCGCGCACGATGTCAGCGGGCCGCGCGTCGGTTTCCTCCATCTGGTGATGGACGAACGTGGCACCGACGCGGTTCACCAGCATGTTGGTCAGGTGCGTGGCCAGGATCTCGCGCCGCAGCGGATGGCGCTGCATGGCCTCCGCGTAGCGCTGGCGTAGCGGCTGCGGGAAGTAGTCGGCCAGCAGCCCGGCCACGAGCACATCCTCGGGGATATCGGACGCAAGCAGTTCGTCGTAGAGCCACATCTTGCTGTAGGCCAGCAGCACCGCGCGTTCGGGTGATGTCAGCCCGGCGCCCAGCGCCTTGCGTTCGGTGATGTCCTCGTCCGTGGGCAGAAACTCGAGCGGCCGGTTGAGACGGCCCGCGCGTTCCAGCCAGCGGATCAGCCGCGCTTCGGCATCGACCAGCACCGGCGCCACGCGGCCCGCGACCGAGAGCGCCTGGGTCTGGAAGTAATTGTCCTGCAGCACCAGCAGGCCAACCTCGTCGGTCATCTCGGCCAGCAGCTTGTTGCGTTGCTTCTCGGTCATCTCGCCATCGGCCACTACGATGCCAAGCAGGATCTTGATATTCACCTCGTGGTCGGAGCAGTCGACGCCGGCGGAATTGTCAATGGCATCCGTATTGATACGGCCGCCGTGGCGGGCAAACTCGATACGCCCGAGCTGGGTGAAACCGAGGTTCCCGCCTTCGCCCACCACCTTGCAGCGCAGTTCGTTGCCGTTGACACGTACCGGGTCGTTGGCGCGATCGCCGGCTTGCTGGTGGGTTTCGGTACTCGCCTTGACGTAGGTGCCGATGCCGCCGTTGTAGAGCAGATCCACCGGTGCCATCAGGATCGCGTGGATCAATTCGGCGGGAGGCAGCGATGCCGCCGTGATGCCGAGCACGGCCTGTACCTGCGGCGAGAGCGCGATCGTCTTGGCTGTGCGTGGATAGATGCCGCCACCTGCGGAAATCAGCGTGGCGTCGTAATCGGCCCAGCTCGAACGCGGCAGATCGAACATGCGCGCGCGCTCGGCCAGGCTCTTCGCGCAGTCCGGATCCGGGTCAAGGAAGATATGGCGATGGTCGAACGCGGCCACGAGTTTGATGTGGGGAGATAGCAGCATGCCGTTGCCGAACACGTCGCCAGACATGTCGCCAACGCCGACCACCGTGAACGGCGTGGCCTGGATATCGGTGCCCATTTCCCGAAAGTGCCGCTTGACGCTTTCCCACGCGCCGCGCGCGGTGATGCCCATCTTCTTGTGGTCGTAGCCAACCGATCCACCGGAGGCGAAGGCGTCGTCGAGCCAGAAACCGTATTCGGCCGAGATGGCGTTCGCATAGTCCGAGAACGTAGCCGTGCCCTTGTCGGCTGCCACCACGAGGTATGGGTCCGAATCGTCATGACGCACCACCTCGGGTGGCGGCACGAGGTTGCCGGAGACGAGGTTGTCGGTCAGGTCGAGCAGGCCGCGCAGGAAGGTCTGGTAGCAGGCCACGCCTTCGGCGAGGAACGCATCGCGATCGGTGGGCGGCGGCGGCCGCTTGACGACGAAGCCGCCCTTCGAGCCGACCGGCACGATGACCGTGTTCTTGACCATCTGCGCCTTCATCAGGCCCAGCACCTCGGTGCGGAAATCCTCGCGCCGGTCCGACCATCGCAATCCGCCACGCGCCACGCGTCCGCCGCGCAGGTGCACGCCCTCCACCCGTGGCGAGTAGACCCAGATCTCGAACATCGGTCGCGGCTCGGGCAGCCCCTGTACCAGCGCCGGATTGAACTTGAACGAAATGTAGGGGCGTGGATGACCGTCCGCGTCGTGATGGAAGTAATTGGTGCGCACAGTTGCGCTGATTACGTTGAGGAACAGCCGCAGGATGCGATCCTCGTCGAGATTCGGCACCTGGTCGAGCGCGGATTCGATATCGGCCAGCAGCTTGCGGCAGCGGGCATCGTCGGGTGTGCCGGCGGCGGCAACGGCCGGGTCGAAGCGGGAGACGAACAGCGAGACCAGCATCGCCGCGATACGCGGGTTTGCCGCCAGCGCCTGTTCGATATAGGCATTGCTGAACGTGGAGCCCACCTGGCGCAGGTACTTGGCGTAGGCGCGCAGGATCGTCACGTCCCGCGCGGCAAGGCCCGCCCGCAGCACCAGCCGGTTGAAGTCGTCGTTCTCGATCTCGCCATTCCAGGCGCGTCCGAAAGCGTCTTCGAACAGCGGCTTGGCGCGCTCGATCTCGATATCGACTGGCTGGCCCTCATGGTCGGCGGCGATCTCCAGGCCGAAGTCGTGGATCCATATCGGGTCGCCGGCGTCGGGTTCGATCAGATAGGGACGTTCCTCGTCGACGCGCACGCCCAGGTGTTCGAGCATGGGCAGGCTTGCCGACAGCGCGATCGGCAGGCCGGCGCGGAATACCTTGAAGCGGAACGCGCCAGGGGCGGCTTCAATCGGGCGATACAGGTTCATGGCCAGTCCGTTCGGATGCTGGCGCGCGTGCTCCATCAGTTCGATATCGCGCACGGCGGTACGCGCGGGATAGTCCTCGCGATAGCCTGCCGGGAACGAGTCGCCATAGCGGCGCAGCAACCTGTTGCCGTGCTCCTCTCCGCGCGTCTCGTGCAGCGCGGCGGACAGGTCGTCCTGCCAGCGGCGCGTGGCCTGCACGATCCGCTCTTCGAGCTCGCGGGTATCGGCCTCCGGCATCGTGCCGGGCTGCCCGCGCACCGTGATCTGGATACGTGCCAGCGGGGATTCGGACAGTAGTGGCGTGAATTCGCAGCCCGTGCCGTTGAACGCCTGCATCAGCAACTTCTGGATGCGCTGGCGCAGGTCGGTGTTGTACTTGTCGCGCGGTACGAACACCAGGCAGGAGATGAAGCGGTCGAAGCGGTCGCGCCGAACGAACAGGCGCGTGCGCTGGTGTTCCTGCAGCCGCAGGATGCCGAGTGTGATGTCGAACAGCTCGTCTTCGTCGGCCTGGAACATGTCGTCGCGTGGGTACTGTTCCAGGATGGTGATCAAGGACTTGTACAGATGGCCCTTTGTCAGGAAGCCGGCGCGCGACAGGATGTTGGCGCACTTGCGGCGTACCAGCGGGATCTCGCTGGTGCTGACCATGTAGGCCGTGGACGTGTACAGGCCCACGAAACGGCGTTCGCCGAACAGCTTGCCGTTAGCGTCTAGCAGCTTGACCCCGACGTAGTCGAGGTAGCCGGGTCGATGCACCGTGGCGCGCGAATTGGCCTTGGTCAGGAAGATCGGCGTGGCGCCTTCGATGACGCTGCGGGCGGCCGCGGGCAGGGACGTGAGGTCTTCCGCCGCAGGGTCGCGCAGGGCCTCGCGCAGAATGCCCGCGCCGGAGCCGGGCACGCCGCGCAGCCAGAACTGGCCATCGCGCGAGATCAGCTCGTAGTCGCGATGCCCGAGGAACGTGAAGTGGTCGTCCAGCATCCATTCCAGGAACGCGCGTGCTTCCACCGACTCCGGCGTGGCGGCATCTGGGGCCTGGGCCATGCCGCCGATTGTGTCGCGCGCAATCTGTTGCATGCGCGGCCAGTCTTCCACGGCTACCCGCACATCGCCGAGGACGCGCGCGATGGCATTGCGCAAGGCTTCGAGTTGCGTGGCCTCGCCTGTGCGGTCGACTTCGAAATGGATGAACGATTCGAGCCGGCAGTTGGTGGCGCCCATCTCGCCCCCGCCAAGGCCGATGCTCTCGATGCCGCCGCGCGTGTCGCGGCAGACGCGAAAGACCGGGTGGATGGCCGAGTGCAGCGTCAGTCCGTGCCGGTTGATCTCCGTGGTGACCGAATCGACCAGGAACGGCATGTCGTCGTTGACGATCTCGACAATGGAGTGGTCCGAGTGCCAGCCGTGTTCCTCGAGGTTCGGGTTGTAGACGCGCAATCGAGCGGTGCCCGGCACGAACTTCTGCGCCGTCTGCCAGTGCGCCATGACGGCGCCGTAGAGATCGGCCACGTTGCGTGCGAGCAGGTCCTCGCCATCGGCCAGGTCGTAGTAGTGCCGCAGCAGGGGTTCGACGATCCCGAACGTCGCAGCCGGCAGCCGTTCGTGCGCGAACGCGACCAACTCATCCAGCAACTGCGCAACCTTTTCTTCGTTTTCCGGGGGCATGGCGTCTCCTCGGCGGCGTGCCGGTGCATGATCACACTGTAGGAAAGAATTGCCTTGCCCGGGTGACAAAACAGAAACGCCCCGCGCGGGGCGGGGCGTCATGGCTGCGGTGCGGGTCGGTCAGGCAGCGATAGCCTGTTGCGCGACGCGGCGGAGTTCGTCCGGCACGACCATCGACATCTCGTCGCGTTCCCACGCCGCATGGCGAATATGGCGCGCAACGTGGTCTTCCAGCGTGGTGGTCATGCGATGCAGCAAGCTGCTTAGCGCCGCGCGCTCCGAGGTGCTGAACTGGCCAGCGGATACCGAGTGCAGGGCCTTGATGGCCTGCGCCGCGCGTTTCATCCGCGCGACCGACGCCGGCGCGATGCGCGGCGTGCCGTCCGCATCGAAACTGAGCCAGCCATCGTCGCCCAGTTCGCGCAGCATATGCTCGCTCTGCGCGACATCGAGAAAGATGGCGGTTTCGCACGGCTTGCCGCGTACGAATTCCTCGTGGCGGATTGCCCGCAACAGCAGCCATTTGGGATAGGTCAGCCCCGATACGCCCAGGGTCTGTTCAAGCGCGCCTTGCCAGGCCGTGACGGCCTCGACCAGCGCGAGCACTACGGGTTCGTGGGTATCGAGTGCTTTGGGCTGCATTAGCTCAGGTCTCCCATATTAGGGTTGCCGCCTGATGCAATCTGGGCCGGTGCATTGGCCGGCCCGGGCGGCTTGGGTGCCTGCCTCTCAACGCGGGCAGGTCACGCCTGGTACTGCTTGAAATCATTGGTAGGCCGAACACTAGCAGCAATGTAGAGACATTGGTGTGACAGGTCGGGTATGTCCTAGTCAGTCTTTTGGATGAGGCGAACCGGGCGCCGCCTGGTGCGCTGGAAGGGGGCGGGAAACCTGCGTGACAGCGGCAACGCAGTGACGGATCTCAATCGCGTGGGAGCGACGGATAATTCACTCGTGGGAGGCGGGGAAGCGGTAATGCGGAAGGGGTAATGCGGGAGGGAAGAGAAACATGGCCCCCGCCTGAGAACGGGGGCCATGAAGGACGACGCTTACTGCTTCTTGGCGCCGTCGGTGTACGGGTCGAACTTGCCGGATTTCGCGCCGTCAGTGTACGGATCGAACTTGCCAGACTTCGCCCCGTCAGTGTACGGGTCAGCCTTCTTGCCCGGAGCCAGTTCCGACTTGGTCGACTTCTTGGCGCCTTCGGTGTACGGATCGAACTTGCCGGACTTGGCCGCGCTCTTGTTCGGGTTGGCCTTGTCCTTCGAGTGGGCCCCGCTGTAAAGATCGCCGCCGTCCGTGTAGTTCTTCTGCGCATGGGCCAGTTGCATGGTGCCCAAGGCAGCCAGGGCGGCAACAACCAGCGTCGGTACGGTCTTCTTCAGCATCATCATCCTCACAGGTAACCGCCGGGCTTACGGGCCCGGCAAATAGGAAAAAAATGACTTCATCTGTACTGTACCGGTGATCGTGGACACTCGCCTAGCGAAAGTTGTAGTAACAATGTTCAGGCGGCGAGACAGCCACGTCACAAGGCCTGCATACGGTACTTATTGCGCCATTTACTCCAGGGTAATGTTCTGATCGACGGCGATCTTCTTGCGCAGTTCCAGTTCACGCTTGATCTGTGCCGCGTACTGTTGCGGCGTGTTGCCGTCGGGGTAGGCACCGGCGTCGTGCAGACGCTTCTTCACATTGGGATCCTGCAGGGCCTTGACCGCCGCATCGTGCACCTTGGTGATGATGGCAGCAGGGGTGCCCGCCGGGGCCACCAGGCCATACCAGGCCATGTTGTTCATGTCCTTCATGCCTTCTTCCGCGAACGTCGGCACGTTGGGCAGGCCTTCCACGCGCCTCGGCGCGGCGACGGCCAGGGCGCGCAGCTTGTCGCTCTGGATGAACGGCATCGACGACGGCAGGTTGTCGAACTGCGCGTTGACCTGTCCGGCCAGCGTGTCATTCAGCGCCGGGCCCGATCCACGGTACGGGATGTGGACCATATCGGTCTTGGTGATGTACTTGAACAGCTCGCCATCCAGGTGCGAGATGCTGCCCTTGCCAGCCGACGCATAGCTGTACTTGCCGGGGTTCGATTTCACCAGGGCAATGAACTCCTTCAGGTTCTTTGCGGGCACCTTCGGGTTCACGGTCAGCACGTTCGGCACGTTCACCAGGTTGGTGATCGGCGCGAAGTCCTTGATCGGGTCGTACGGGTTCTTGGGGTTGGTGGCCGGATTGGTAGCCATCGTGCTGACCGTGGCGATACCCAGCGTATAGCCATCAGGCGCGGACTTGGCCAGCGCATCGGCGCCGATCGCGCCGCCGCCGCCGCCGCGGTTTTCCACCACCACTGGCTGACCCAGTTCACGGCCGATCGCATCGGACACGGCGCGGCCAACGATATCCGTGGTACCGCCGGCGGCGAATGGCACGATCAGGCGGATCGGCTTGGTCGGATACGCTTGCGCGTGGGCGATGCCGGTCTGGGTCAGGCCGAGGACGGCGAGGGCGGCGATGGCGCCCGTATTCAGAACTGCTTTCAAAAGATGCCTCCAGGTGTTGCTAGTACGTGTTGCTAGTTGTGCTGGTTCCGCAATACGGAACTTCGTTCCGTGATGTGCGTCGACGGGCATTCAACCGTGAAATGGCGGGGGCGGGGAATCGGGGAGAACCCGTGGGTGCGCGCGTGAGAGCGTAGCGGGTGAGCAATGACGCGCATATGAAGCAGGAAGCGCTGCGGGAGCGCCAATGCAAAAGGCCGAAAGCAATGCTGCTTTCGGCCTTTTCTGAATTCGCTGGTGGGGCGTGAGTGACTCGAACACTCGACCTACGGATTAAGAGTCCGCTGCTCTACCAACTGAGCTAACGCCCCAACGAAGAAAGAGATTCTAGCAAGGTACCGAATACTGCGCAAGCCCTTGTTCGCAATTTTTTCATCGGCATGTCAGGTGCCGCTTACAATGCGCCCACTGTCTCAATGGCTCCCATCCGTCATGCACGCCCGTGTCCTGCGCTATCTCGATGAAGTCGTGCGCCGTGGTTCGATCCGTCGCGCCGCCGAGCATCTGCACGTGGCGCCAACTGCGATCAACCGGCAGATCCTTGAGTTGGAGGCGGAGTTGGGGGCACCGCTGTTCGACCGGATCAACCGCCGCCTGCACCTGACGCCGTTGGGTGAGATGGTGCTCGCTCACGTGCGGCAGACGCTGCGCGAGCATGAGGCGCTGCAGGCGCGCGTTGCCGAGATCAAGGGCGCGCGGCGCGGCATGGTCACGGTTGCGACCACGTCGGGTCTGGCGGGCTCCCTGCTGCCATCTCTCGTGCACGACTTCCGCCAGCATCACCCTGGCATCGTGGTGCGTGTGGCGGACCTGCCCGTGGCCGGCATCGTGGCGGCGGTGGAGCAGGGCGACGCAGACCTGGGGCTCGGCTACGACTTGCCGGAGGTGGCGGCGTTCCGCGTGATGGCCAGCCGTGACTGGTCGATTGGCGCGGTGGTGGCGCCGGGGCATCCCCTGGCCACGCAGCCGTCGACACGGCTGGCGGAGTGCGCCGGCTATCCATTGATCCTCCCGGCGCCTTCGCTGTCGATCCGCGCGCTCGTCGACGACGCCTTCGCGCGCCAGTCGGTCGAGGTGACGTCCGCTGTGGAATCGACCTCGGTCGTGTTGATCCAGCGACTCGCGGCGGCCGGGGCCGGTGTGGCGCTGCTCAATCCGCTCGATGTGATGGATGAGCGCGCGCGTGGCGCCGTGGTCTTCGTGCCGCTGCGCGACAGCGATCTACGGCAGCAAGCGTTGAGGATGGTTGCGCGGGCGCGGGCGCCGCTGAGTCCCGCAGCCGAACTGATGGCGGAGCGTATCGGCACCGCGCTGGACGGCCTGTTCCGTTAATTCCGCCCGTCAACGGTTCACGATCCAGGTGTCCTCATTTTGTGGACACCAAGCGCGAAATTCTGCGCTTTGGGTGCGTACTGGCGTTGCGTAGACTGCGCAACGTTCACAACCGATGCACATCACTATGACTTTGATCCTTCAGCACGCCGACGTACTCGTCACCATGGACGCGCAGCGGCGCGAAATTGCCGATGGCGCGCTGGTCGCGAACGGGCCGGCGGTGGAGTGGGTGGGGCCCACGGCCGAGTTGCCCGAGCAATACCGTCGGCTTGTCGACGAGGGGCGCGCCGAGGTTGTCGATATGCGCGGGCATGTGGTCATGCCCGGGCTGGTCAACACCCATCACCATATGTACCAGAGCCTGACGCGCGCCGTGCCTGCCGCGCAGGATGCCGAGTTGTTCGGGTGGCTGACCAATCTCTACATGCTCTGGTCGCACCTGACGCCGGAGATGATCCGCGTGTCGACCCAGACCGCGATGGCCGAACTGATGCTGTCCGGATGCACGACTACCAGCGATCACCTGTACCTCTATCCAAATGGATCGCGCCTGGACGATTCGATCGACGCGGCGCGCCAGATCGGCATGCGTTTTCACGCGGCACGCGGTTCGATGAGTGTCGGCCGTAGCCAGGGTGGCCTGCCGCCCGATGTCGTCGTGGAAACCGAGGCAGCGATCTTGCGCGACAGCCAGCGGCTGGTCGAGCAGTATCACGATGCGTCGCGGCACGCGATGCTGCGTGTGGTGCTGGCCCCGTGCTCGCCGTTCTCAGTGTCGCGCGACCTGATGAGGGAGTCCGCGAAGATGGCGCGCCACTACGGGGTGTCGCTGCATACTCACCTTGCGGAGAACGACAACGACATTGCCTACTCGCGCGAGAAATTCGGCATGACGCCCGCGCAGTACGCGGAGGATCTGGGCTGGGTTGGGCACGATGTCTGGCACGCGCACTGCGTGAAGCTCGATGAGGAAGGGGTGGCGTTGTTCGCCCGTACCGGCACGGGCGTGGCGCATTGCCCTTGTTCCAACATGCGGCTGGCTTCTGGCATCGCGCCGATTCGCCGGATGCGTGACGCCGGCGTGCCCGTGGGGCTCGGCGTCGGCGGCAGCGCATCGAACGACGGCGCGCACATGCTTGGCGAAGCCCGTCAGGCGATGCTGCTGCAGCGGGTCGGGTACGGCCCGGCCGCGATGAGCGCGCGCGAGGCGCTCGAGATTGCCACGCTTGGCGGGGCCAAGGTGCTGAATCGGGATGACATTGGCGCGCTCGCGCCGGGTATGTCGGCGGATATCGTCGCCTTCGATATGTCGGGCGTCGGCTACGCTGGAGCTGGGCACGATCCGGTGGCGGCCCTGGTGTTCTGCACGCCGGGCAATGTGTCGATGAGCGTTATCAATGGCCGCGTGGTGATTCGCGATGGACATCTGCTGACCGCGGATCTGCCGAACGTGCTGTCGGATCATCGGCGCCTGGCGCGCACGCTGTTCGAGCGTGCGCAGGCGGCGGGTGCATGATTCGTTGAAAGCGCTCGGCGTTTGATGAGCGGATGACATCAAACGCCGGTCGATGCCGGAGCTGGTGTGCAGCGATGGCGCATGCGCTGGATGACACTGGCGCGACATCGGCGACTCGGGGCTCGGCGCATTGAGGTGCACCAAGCCACCAAAGCAAAAGGCCGGAAGCATTGCTGCTTCCGGCCTTTTTGGTGTCTGGTGGGGCGTGAGTGACTCGAACACTCGACCTACGGATTAAGAGTCCGCTGCTCTACCAACTGAGCTAACGCCCCGACGAAGACCGAGATTCTAGCAGCATTTTTGGCTTTGTCAAATCTTTAATGAGAGATTCTTCCACTAGCCTGCACATCGCCCTGACATATACGGCTGACATGCTCGTGCCCCGCGATGGGAAATCGTCCGACATCGTGACGAGCATTGAGACACATCGCATTCTCAAATTTCCACGCATGGGATCGAAGACGATTTCCGCCAAGCCATGTTAGGATGCTTTTCCACTTGCATATTGGAGGGCTGTGATGATGGAAATCAAATTCCAGGAGCAAGACCGCTACGACATCAACAACGAAGGTTTGCTGTTCCACGCGATTGTCGATGGTGAGCAAGTGACATGTGTCGTAACACGCGAGGCGCTGTGGGAAGGCTTTAGTGCCGACCAGGTGCTGTCGCTCGAAGAGGCGTTCCGTGCTGGTCGTGAAACGATCGAGCGCGCGGCCTTGGTGCTGATAGAGCAGGGCGTGCCGCAACCTATCGTGGTCAAGCGCGCGCACGTGGCGCCGGTCTGACCCGGCGGCGCACCCCTCCGCCGCCGGCTTCGGCTACGTCTCACGCGTAGACCGGCCGGCGCGCTCACATACCTACCGTCTTTCGTCTTACATCAACGTCTGGTTGTTCCGATTGCCGCTCAGGCAGAGGCCGCTGCGTCTGACGCGTTGGCTTGTGGCGAGCGCGGCACGGCTCCCGGGCGCTGCGCGCATTCCTCGAAGATGCGCGCCTGGCATTGCGCGCAGATGTCGGGCGAAAGACTGCCGATGATCGTGTGCAGCGCCTGTCGCTTGGTGGGGAAGATGTGGTCGTCGCCGAGCTTGGCGGTGAAACCGGTCTGTTCCCAGGTCTCGAGGACCTGCGTGCGCGGACGGTGGAAATAGAGGTTGCCGCCGGCTGCACGCCGCTCGGCCAGCTCGGCTTCCCACATCTCCGCGCCGGCCAGGTCGATGAAGTTCATGCTCTTGGTCATCGCCAGCAGATGCTTCTGGCTGGCGTTGACCGTGCGCAGCCAGTGCAGGCGATCGGTGACGTATTGCACGGCGCCGAAGTAGATCGCGCCTTCCATGCGCAGGAGCTTCAACTGCGGACATTCCGGTTGGGGTCGGCGCAGTTCGTCCAGCGGTGTGAAGCGGCGGCCAGGGTCATCGGCATCCGGCACGAGGCTGCGCACGGCGGGGCGCGAGGTGCGATACAGGTACGCGACGAGCGACAGAATCGTGCCGAGCAATACGGCCATCTCGAGCCGGATCGCCAGCGTGGCGACGAACGTGCCTACCGCAATCGCGAACTCGGTGCGCGAGAGTCGCGCGATACGGCGCAGGCGCTGGAAATCGAACAGGCCCCAGGCCACGAGCAGCAGCATGGCCGAGATCGCCGCCAGCGGAATCTGCGCCAGCAGCGGCGCGCTGACCATGACGAGCACGACCAGCAGCAGCGCAGAGAACACGCTGGCCAGAGGCGTCTGCGCGCCGGCCTCGAAATTCGGGACCGAGCGGTTCAGCGATCCACAAGAAATGTAGCCGGAGAAAAATCCGCCCGCGATATTCGACAGCCCCTGGCCGATGAACTCGCGGTTGGCGTCGATGTGCTGGCCCGAGCGCAATGCCACGGCCTTGGCAATCGAAATCGACTGGCCGAGCGCGACGATGGTCAGTGCCGAGGCAATGCCCAGCAGGTCAGGCACCGTGCGCCAGTTGATGTCGGGGATATGGAATGGTGGAATCGCCGATGGAATCGGCCCCACCACGTTCACATGCCTGGCGGCGCCCCAACCAGTGGAGTTGAGCAGCAGCGCAACGCCGTAGCCGGCGAGCAGGCCGATCAGCATGAAGGGCGCGCGGCGCGAGATCCGTTTGACGAGCAGCGTGACCGCCAGCGTCACGGCGCCGACGATCAACGCGCTACCGCTGACCGTGTCGAGATTGTCGAGCAGGAAGCGCACCACGCCGAATGCGCTCGTGCCGGTTGGCACGGCAAGCCCAAGCAGATCCTTCAGCGCGTGAAGTCCGATCAAGGTCGCGGCGCCACAGGTGAAACCGAGTAGAACCGATGGCGAAATGAAATTGGCGAGCGATCCGAGCCGGAGCGCGCCTACCGCCAGTTGCAGGATGCCGACCAGCATCGTGACCGCCAGCGCCAGCGAGATATAGGCGGGGCTGCCCGCAAATGCCACCGGACTCAGCATGGCGAACAGCGCGAGGGAATTGGCGTTGGTCGGTCCCGACATCACATGCCAGCTCGAGCCGAACAGGGCGGCGACGATGCAGGGGATCACGGCCGTATAGATGCCGTACTGGGGGGGTAGACCGGCCAGCGTGGCAAAGGCCACGCCCTGCGGTAGCACCAGCACCGCGCCAAGCAGTCCGGCAACCAGATCGGCGCGCAGCGTCAGCGGCGTGACGCGCGGGAGCCAGGGAAACCAGCGCGTCAGGGCCAGATTCGCACGCATCGGCTAGCCGAGCGTGAGCGTGGCCACGACAGGGGTGTGGTCAGACGGCTGCTCCCAGCGGCGCGGCTCCTTGTCGATGACACACGTCGCGCACTGCCGCGCCAGGTCGGCCGAAAGCAGGATATGGTCGATACGCAACCCGGCATTGCGGCGGAAACCCATCATTCGGTAATCCCACCACGAGAACATTTTCTCGGGCTGTTCGAACATGCGGAAGGAGTCAACCAGACCCAGGCCGATCAATGTCTGGAACGCGTCGCGCTCCTGCGGCGAGACCAGGTTCTGGCCCTCCCACTTGGCCGGGTCGTGGACGTCGCGGTCTTCCGGGGCGATGTTGAAGTCTCCCAGCAGCGCGAGTTTCGGATACCGGGTCATTTCGGCGCGCAGCCACTCGATCATGGCCTTGAGCCAGTCGAGCTTGTAGACGAACTTGTCCGAGTCCAGCGCCTGGCCATTCGGGAAGTACGCGCTAATCAGACGTACGTCGCCGTACGTGCCGGCGATCACGCGTTGCTGCGCATCCTCATAGCCGGGAATGTTGCGCACCACGTCAGTCGGCACGGGCATGGCCGCGTTGCGTGCCAGGATCGCCACACCGTTGTAGGTTTTCTGACCTGTGAAGATGCTATGGAAGCCGGCCGCTTGGAGTTCGGCCAGCGGGTACTTGTCGTCGGGCAGCTTTAGTTCCTGCAGGCACAGCGCATCGATCGGCGTGCCCGCGGCATCCTGCGCGCCTAGCCATTGCAGCACCTGCGGCAGACGTACCTTGAGGGAGTTGACGTTCCAGCTTGCGATTCTCATATCTCGTTTTTGTTTGGATTGTCGTTGTCGCCGTGCGCGTCGCCGATGGCGTCCATGCCGCCAAGCAGTCCGCGCTGGTCCAGGATCGCGTAGGCGATTTCCGGATGGGTATCCATGCTGCGGCGGATCGCGGCCGGGATCGCCTGCCGGGTCTTGCGGCACAGGCCTGGCTGGTCCGCAAGTTCAATGCGGAAGCCGCGCGTCGTGCGTACTACGTTGTCGCTCGGCGTGATGCTGACCTCGATACCGAGCAACTCGCGCATCCTCGCCTTCATCCGCTCGAGTTCATCGAGTGTGGCAACGTTCTCCAGCCGGTCCACCAGCTTTTTCTCTTCCTGCTGCGTCAGTTGCAGGATGCGCAGATCGGCGTGGGGGTCCGCAAGCAGCGCGTCGCGATTGCAGACACAGGCGCCCGGTGGACATTCCTTGCGAATCGGGAAAGGAATGTTCATGGTCCGGGCGCCTGGGGGCAGGGCGGGGTGGGTGGCGGTCAGGCAGCGACTGCTGCTTCCGTCATGCCACCGTGCCGCAGCAGTGCGTCGATCTGCGGCGCGCGGCCGCGGAACGCCACGAACGATTCCATCGCCGGGCGGCTACCGCCCACCGACAGGATCTCGCGGCGATAACGCTCGCCGGTGGCGCTGTCGAGCACGCTGCCGGAGAGCTGCGCGGCTTCCTCGAATGCTGCGTAAACATCGGCGGACAACACTTCGGCCCACTTGTAGCTGTAGTAACCGGCGGCATAGCCACCCGCGAAGATGTGGCTGAACGTGTTCGGCCAGCGCGACAGCGGCGACTGGGGCACCACATGCTTCGCGTCGTTGATCTGGCGCGACAGCTCGAGCACCGATACCGCGCCCTGCGGGTCGTAGTCGGTATGCAGGTGCATGTCGAACGACGAGAACACGATCTGGCGCAGCGTCATCATGCCGTTCTGGAAGTTCTTCGCGGCCAGCATGCGATCGAACAGCGCGCGCGGCAGCGGCGCGCCGGTTTCCACGTGGGCCGTCATCGTCGACAGCACCTCGTATTCCCAGCAGAAGTTCTCCATGAACTGTGACGGCAGCTCCACGGCATCCCATTCCACGCCGTTGATGCCGGACACGCCGAGGTCGCCCACCTGCGTCAGCATATGGTGCAGCCCGTGGCCGAACTCGTGGAACATCGTGATCACTTCATCATGCGTGAACAGGGCGGGCTTGTCGCCGACCGGCGCGGTGAAATTGCAGGTCAGGTAGGCCACCGGCGTTTGCACGGTGCCGTTGCCGCGTTCCTTGCGGCCACGCGCATCGTCCATCCAGGCGCCGCCGCGCTTGCCTTCGCGCGCGTACAGGTCAATGTAGAACTGGGCGAGCAGTGCGCCCTGGGGCGACACCACGCGGAAGAAGCGCACGTCCTTGTGCCAGGTCTGCGTCGTGTCCGGCTGGATGCGGACCGAGAACAGCTTCTCGGCGACGCCGAACAGCCCTTCGAGCACCTTCGGTTCCTGGAAGTACTGCTTGACCTCGTCGTCGGAGAACGAATAGCGCTTCTGGCGCAGCTTTTCGGACGCGTAGGCGACATCCCACGGCGCGACGTCGTTCAGGCCGAGTTCGGCCGCGGCGAACTCGCGCAGTTCGGTCCAGTCGTGTTCAGCGAACGGGCGGGCCTTGACGGCCAGTTCGTCGAGGAACTTGAGCACTTCGGCTGGCGACTCGGCCATTTTCGGCACCAGCGAGACTTCGCCATAGTTGGCGTAGCCCAGCATATGCGCCTCTTCACGGCGTAGCGTCAGTTGCTCGCGCATATTGGCCGTGTTGTCCCAGTCGGCCTGACCATTGCCGTGCTGCGGGCCCAGTTCCGAGGCGCGCGTGACGCTGGCCTCGTACATGGTCTGGCGCAGCGCGCGGTCGTCCGCATACTGCAGCACCGGGAAGTACGACGGAAAGTGCAGCGTGAACTTCCAGCCTGCCTTGCCATCCTTCTGGGCGGCCAGCGCCGCGGCTTCCTTTGCGTCGGCCGGAATACCGGACAGGCGTGCCTCGTCCTCGATATATAGGGCGTAGCCATTGGTGGCATCGAGCACGTGGTCGGAGAACGCCTTCGACAGTTGCGCCTGCTGTTCCTGGATCTCGGCAAAGCGCGGCTTCTTGTCCTCGGCCAGTTCGGCGCCGCCCAGGCGGAATCCGCGCAGCTCGTTCTCGAGCAGTTGCTTGCGCGCTGGCGAAAGGCCTGCGAACTCGGGGCCGGCGGCGACGGCCTTGTACTTCTCGTACAGGGCCAGACTCTGGCCCAGCGATGACCAGAATTCGGTCATGCGGGGCAGGTTGTCGGCGTGTGCCTTGCGCAACTCGGGGGTGTCGGCTACGGCGCTGAGATGCCCGACCACGCCCCAGGCGCGGCCGAGCGGCTCCGTGGCGACCTCCAGTGCCTCAACGGCGCTGGCCCAGGTGGCGGGGGTGGCCGGGTCCTCGGCGCGGGCGACGGCTGCCTGCGCCTGGGCGAGCAGCACGTCCAGCGCCGGGCCAATGTGCTCGGGCCGGATCTCCGCGAAGCGCGGCAGGTCGGAGAAATCAAGCAGAGGGTTGCTGGCGCGGTCGGTAGTATCAGTCATGGTGGCAAATTCCGATTGGCTGCCGGGATGCGGCATCACACGTGCAAGATGAGGCCTATGCGCCGAAATATCCAGTACGACTTAGCTATTGGCGCAATTGGCCCATCGCTCAGGCCATCACCTAGAGCATCACTCAGGCGATGCCGGCTTCGCGTTCCGCGGCTTCCAGCGTGTTGATCAGCAGCATCGTGATCGTCATCGGGCCGACGCCACCCGGAACCGGGGTGATATGGCCGGCCACTTCGCGCACACCGGCGAAGTCCACATCGCCGCACAGCTTGCCGGCGTCGTCACGGTTCATGCCTACGTCGATCACCACGGCGCCCGGCTTGACGATGTCGGCAGTAATGATGTTGCGGCGACCCACGGCAGCGACGATCACGTCGGCGTCGCGCGTATGGGCGGCGAGGTCGCGCGTCTTGCTATTGCAGATCGTTACGGTTGCGCCAGCCTGCAGCAGCATCATGGCCATCGGCTTGCCGACGATGTTCGAGGCACCCACCACCACGGCACGCGCGCCGCGCAGCGGGTACTGGATCGATTCGAGCATCTTCATGCAGCCGTACGGCGTGCAGGGGCGGAACAGGGGGGCGCCGGTCATCAGCGCGCCGGCGTTGGCCACGTGGAAGCCGTCGACGTCCTTTTCCGGGGCGATGGCTTCGAGCACCTTGTGGCTGTCGATATGCTTGGGCAGCGGCAGTTGGACCAGGATCCCGTGGATCTTCGGGTCGTTGTTCAGTTCGTCGATGCGGGCCAGCAGGTCGGCTTCGGACAGGTCGGCCGGGTAGCGGTTCAGCGACGAATAGAATCCGTTGTCCTCGCACGCCTTCACCTTGTTGCGCACATAGACCTGGCTGGCGGGGTCCTCGCCCACGAGCACCACGGCCAGGCCGGGCTGGTGGCCGGCCGCGGTCAGGCGGGCAGCGCGCTGGGCGGCCTCGGCGCGGATTTGTTTGGCAAGGGCGTTACCGTCGATCAGGTGAGCGGACATGGGGATACGTGACTGGAGAGGCTTGGGGAAACGGGGAGCGACGCCGGCGGGGGTCGCCAGCGTCGCTCGTGAAACCCGGATTATAAAGGGGTTGATCAGAATCAGAACGGGCTGCCTGGCTTGATCGGATACAACCCGGTTTCTGGCCGGGGCTGCTAGCATCCGCCCGATGCAGATCGACGATTCCTCACTTCAGGCCCTGTTGGCAACCTGGCCGCTTCCGACCCTCTCCGTGGCGATGCTCGCCTGGGTGGTGTCGCAGCGGCCATGGCGGCTGCTGCGGCAGGAACCGCTCCAGCACGCCTGGCTCGGCGGGCTCGTCTTCCTGACCTTGCTGTGGTCGGCGCGGGCGACGGTCGGGACCGGGGTCGTGGTCCAACTGATGGGGGCCCCGCTGGCGGTGACGATGTTCGGGCTGCCGCTGGCGATGCTGACGCTGGCCATTGTCGATCTGGTGTCGCTGCTGGGGCTGGCTTACCTGGCGGGGCAGGGCTGGGCGGATATCGCCTGGGTGTCCCTGGCGCCGCGCTTCATCTGGATGGCGGCGGCTCCGGGGTTGCTGACTGCCGGGCTACAGGCCGTGATGCGACGCCGACTACCGCGCCACCCGTTCATCTTCATTCTCGGTCACGGCTATTTCGCCCCGCTGGTGGCCGCCATCGTCGCCGGCGGCCTTCGCACGCTCTGGCAGTTCCATTTGGGACCGCCCCATGCCGGGCTGACGATCGGGGACAGCCTGACCGGCGCCGTGGTGATCGGGTTCGGTGAGGCATTCCTGACGGGGATGCTGGTGGCGATCTTCGTCGTCTATCGCCCGCAATGGGTGCTGACGTTCACAGACGAGGACTATCTGACGGGGAAGTAACGAGCGGCCAAGGGAAGGACAAGCGCCGTTCGGCCGGCAGTGGGCAGGGAGGCGGCTCCTTCCCCCGCGACGGGGAGAAGGAGCGGCAAGGCGGGACTCAGCTATTGCGCGAGAGCGCCAGGCGCAACAGATCCGCCACCGTGTTGACGTTGAGCTTTTCCATGATGTTGGCGCGGTGCGCCTCCACGGTCTTGATGGAAATGCCCAGGTCGTCGGCGATCTGCTTGTTCAGACGGCCTGCCACGATGCGCTCGAGCACCTGCTGCTCGCGCGTGGTCAGCTTGCTCAGCAGGTCCTTGGCGGCACGCTGCTCGCGCGCGGCCGAGTGATCGGTGCGGGCTTTCTGCAGCATCCGTTCCACCAGCGAGCGCAGTTCCGATTCGTCGAACGGCTTCTCGATGAAGTCGATCGCGCCGCGCTTCATCGTCGAGACCGCCATCGGCACGTCGCCGTGGCCGGTGATGAAGACGATCGGGATGTCGATGTTCTCGGCGATCATGCGCTCCTGCAACTCCGGGCCGCTCATGCCGGGCATACGGACGTCCAGGATCAGGCACGAAACCTGGCTGGCGTCGTAGGCGGACAGGAACTGCTCGGCGCTGTTGAAGCTGCGCACCTGGTAGCCGTTGCCCTCGAGCAGCCAGGTCAGCGAGTCACGCATGGCTTCATCGTCGTCGACGATGAATACGGTCTCGCCACGATGAGGCGTGGGGCTGGGCGTTGCGGTCATGAAATCTCCTGGGGCAAAGTCGTTTGCAACGAAGTGTAACCGCCAGCGGCAGTGCGCAACACCCCGGGTGAACGATCCGGACGACCTCCCGATGCCCCGCGGCAGAGGGTCGTCCGCTTCGCCCGAGGGCATCCCCGTTACTGTTCGGGTAGCGCAGGCTGCAGCGGCAGGGTGATTTTAAACGTACAGCCGATGCCGTCCACATTGTTTTCTACCCACAGACGGCCTTGATGGGATTCGATGATCGAACGGCAGATATTCAGGCCCATGCCCATGCCGTCCGCTTTGGTGCTGAAGAACGGCTCGAACAGGCGCTCCTTGGTGGCTTCGTCCACGCCGGGGCCCTGGTCGATCACGTCGATACAGACGCTCTGGCCAAATTCGACGTTTTCTACGCGCGCGTGCAACCGTACCACGCCCGCGGCGCGCAGGGCCGGCATGCCGGCCATCGCTTCCACGGCATTCTTGAGCAGGTTGACCAGTACCTGCTCGATCAGCACCGGGTCCACGTAGAGCATCAGCGGCGGGGTCGGCAGGCGGGTCAGGATCGTGACGCGGCGCCGCGCGGCCTCCAGGTCGGCCAGGCCGACGGCATCGGCCACGATGTCGTGCAGCGAGGCTTCGCGCCGCTGCGGCTGGCTACGCTTCACGAAACCGCGAATGCGGCTGATGATCGTGCCCGCGCGCACTGCCTGTGCCGAGGTCTTTTCCAGCACCGGGATCAGGTCTTCCGGCGTGCTCCGGCCCGAATGCAGGCGAGCCACGGCGCCCATGCAGTAGTTGTTGATGGCCGCCAGCGGCTGGTTCAGCTCGTGCGCCAGCGACGACGCCATCTCGCCCATTGTGGTCAGGCGGCTCGTGAACTGCAGGCGTTCCTCGTGCTGGCGCGCCATTTCCTCGGCTGCCTTGCGCACCGTGATGTCGGTGGCGATCTGCATCTGCGCGAGGTGGCCGTCCACCCACTGGATATAGCGGCGGCGCACTTCAAACCATTTCTGCATGTCCGGCACGAACACCTCGCGGGCGTCGGACGCGTACGGCATCAGTTCCGAGGCGGGCAGGCCGGCATAGGCATCGACGAAGTCGGTGTTGTCGCTCGACATCTGGTCCTTGTCGAAGTCGTCCCCGGCCAGCTTCAGGTGGCCCTCGGCTTCCCAGCCGAAGAGCTGCCGATAGTAGCGGTTGGCGAACAGCAACTCGGCCTTGTCCGTGGCCAGCACAGATACAGCCGCGTCCAGGCTTTCCAGCACCGTCGTGAAGCGGTCGTGCGCGGCGGCGAGTTCCTCGCGGGCGCGCTTCGGCTCGGTGATGTCCGTCATCGAGCTCATCCAGCCCGTATGGCGGCCACGGCCGTCTACCAGCGGCGATACGTACATGCGGGCGAAGAAGCTGCTGCCGTCACGGCGCATGACGCGCATTTCATAGCCGGTGGCCGGCGACTTGCCCTGCAGCGTCAGGTCGATCTGCTTCTGCATCTCCTGCTGGTCATTGGGCGGCCAGTACGGGAAGGGCGGCACGCGGCCGACCAGATCGTTCTCGGTCCAGCCGGTCATGCGGCAGAACGCGGGATTCACGTAGGTGATTCGCCCGTTCAGGTCCAGTGCCCGCAGCCCGATCAGCATCGAGTTTTCCATCGCGCGACGGAACGAGGTTTCGGCCAGCAGGGCGCGCTGGGCTTCGGAGCGGCGGCTGGTATGGCGCCACATGCTCCACAGACTCCACAGCAGGAAGCACGACAGGCCCACCACCAGCCACAGCAACATGTTGTTGGGCAGGTTCGAGGGCGGTGGGTAGGCGTCGGCGCGCAGGGACAGCGAATGGCCCGGCGGGTCGAGCAGGACCTCGTAGGACAGCGCATTGCCCGGTACCGGCCGTACCGAGGTGCTGGCCCGGGTCTGGTTGTTCTTGTCGATCAGCGAGAAGCGGTAACGCTCGGTCAGTTCCGGTGGCAGCAGGTGCGTCAGGATGCCGTTGATCGAGTAGAGCGCGCCCAGCGTGCCCAGGAACTCGTTATCGCGCACGATCGGCACTTCCATCAGCATGAAGCTGTCGCCGCGATCGTTCATCAGCGGCCGGGAATAGACCACACGCTGGGTCTCGCGCGCGGCGTCGAACGTGTCCAGGACCTCGGGCTCGAGCGGCTGATCGGCGGTTTCGCGCAGGCGGGCGGCGAATTCCGACGTCGATGGCAGCGACCAGCGGCCGCGCCGCGTGGCGTCGAGCCAGTTGATGAAGACGATCTCCGGGTTCTCGCGCAGGATTTCCTGTGCGGCCGTCCGGTAGGCGCCCTGGTCGAGCTGCGCGGCCGCGATATCCCGCGCCAGCGAGGCCAACTGGTCCTGGTTGCTCAGCAGGGACAGGCGCACGCGCTGCTGCGCCCAGGCGGCGTCGCGGTACAGCGCGTCGCGCTGCTGCTGGTGCTCGGTTTCGTGGAGCGACCAGAGGATGACGCCCATCGCTACCGTGAACAGCACGATGGCCACGAGCGGGATGAACATGAACCAGCTCGTAGCGACGAGATTGCGCCAGCGCGTGATCCAGAGGCGGCGGGGGGCGGCGGCCAGCGGCGTGCCGCCGTCCGTGCCATCGGTGCTGTCTTGTGCCTCGACCTGGGGGGTGCCATGAGCGTTGGCACCGTTGCTACGGTCGGCATGGACTACCCCGTGAGGGGCATCGCTGACGGCGCCGGCAGGGTTCGGAGGCAGAATGGCCGTGCGCAGGCCGGAGAGAATTCGTTTGAGAAACTGCATAGGGGATTGACGGCTGACCGAGCAGTTTATCCACTTTATTGCGGTGCGTCGCTTGGGGAAAGCGCCTACACGGCACAGTATTTGCGCGCTGGTCGCGAGGCCTTGCGAGACGGACACGATGCGATTTCTGATGCACTGCCGCAATATTTCACATTATAAGAAATGACTTCGTAATCTGAAAATTTAGCTTGTCAGCACTTGCTGTGCTTCCATAGAATCGCTTCGACCGATCAATGCGGGCGGGCGCACTGCGCTTGCTGAGTACAGGATCCGGGCGATGAACGCGTCATCAGCCCCACGGAGGATCCGGCTTTGGCCTACCGATGCCAGGGCAAGGCTTGGCGCTCCGCCGCGACGTCACAAACCGTCAAGACCGGCCGCTGGAGTCCCGCGCTTCGCTGTGTGGGCACCGGGCAGGAATTCACCAGGAGACAGTCATGTCCGCTGTACCAGAGCAGATCCTCGGCGCCAGCAGCGCCAACGACGCAGATCCCCAGGAAACGCACGAATGGCTGGACGCCCTGCAGGGCGTCCTCAACGCGGAAGGCACCGAGCGCGCCGCGTTCCTGATCGACAAGCAAATCGAATACGCGCGCGTGAACGGCGTTACCCAGCCGTTCCATGCCGAAACGCCGTACATCAACACCATCCCGGTGGAGCAGCAGGCCCGCATTCCCGGCGACCAGGACATCGAGCACCGCATCCGCTCGTACACGCGCTGGAACGCGATGGCCATGGTGCTGCGTGCCAACAAGCACACCAACGTCGGCGGCCACATCTCGTCGTTCGCCTCGGCGGCCACGCTCTATGACGTGGGCTACAACCACTTCTGGCGCGCCCCGTCGGAGCAGAGCGGCGGCGACCTCGTTTTCGTGCAGGGCCATTCGGCACCGGGCGTCTACTCGCGCGCCTTCCTGCTAGGCCGCCTGACGCCCGAACAGCTCGACAGCTTCCGTCAGGAAGTGGACGGCAAGGGCATCTCGTCGTACCCGCACCCGTGGCTGATGCCGGACTTCTGGCAGTTCCCGACCGTGTCGATGGGCCTGGGCCCGATCATGGCGATCTACCAGGCCCGCTTCATGAAGTACCTGGCCAGCCGTGGCCTGGTGAACGCCGGCGACCGCAAGGTATGGGCGTTCCTGGGTGATGGCGAGACCGACGAGCCGGAATCGCTGGGCGCGATCGGCATGGCCGGCCGCGAGAAGCTGGACAACCTGGTTTTCGTGATCAACTGCAACCTGCAGCGCCTGGATGGCCCGGTGCGCGGCAATGGCAAGATCATCCAGGAACTGGAATCGGAATTCCGTGGCTCGGGCTGGAACGTGATCAAGCTGATCTGGGGCAGCCGCTGGGATCCGCTGCTGCAGCGCGACACCAAGGGCCTGCTGATGAAGCGCATGATGGAATGCGTGGACGGCGAGTACCAGACCTTCAAGGCCAAGGATGGCGCCTACGTGCGCGAGCACTTCTTCAATACGCCGGAACTGAAGGCCATGGTGGCCGACTGGTCCGACGACGACATCTGGCGCCTGAACCGCGGCGGCCATGATCCGCACAAGGTCTACGCGGCCTACAAGGCGGCTAGCGAGCACAAGGGCCAGCCGACGCTGATCCTGGCCAAGACCATCAAGGGCTATGGCATGGGCGATGCCGGGCAGGCCATGAACGTGGCCCACCAGCAGAAGAAGATGCCGGTGGACGCGATCCGCGCGTTCCGCGACCAGTTCAACATCCCGGTGGCGGACGACAAGCTGGAAGAAGTCCCGTACCTGACCTTCCCGGAAGGCTCGAAGGAACTGGAGTACATGCGCAAGGCGCGCATGGACCTGGGCGGCTACCTGCCGGCCCGCCGTATGAAGGCCGAGGCGCTGAAGGTGCCCGAGCTGTCGGCGTTCGAAGCGCTGATCAAGGCCACTGGCGAAGGCCGCGAAGTGTCCACCACGATGGCCTTCGTGCGTATCCTGAACACGCTGCTCAAGGACAAGCAGGTCGGCAAGCACGTGGTGCCCATCGTGCCGGACGAGTCGCGCACCTTCGGCATGGAAGGCCTGTTCCGCCAGGTTGGTATCTGGAACCAGGAAGGCCAGAAGTACGTGCCGGAAGACCATGACCAGTTGATGTTCTACAAGGAATCGCAGACGGGTCAGGTGCTGCAGGAAGGCATCAACGAAGCCGGCGCCATGTGCGACTGGATCGCCGCCGCCACGTCGTACTCGACGCACGGCGTGCAGATGATCCCGTTCTACATCTACTATTCGATGTTCGGCATCCAGCGTATCGGCGACTTGTGCTGGGCCGCCGCCGACATGCGCTCGCGCGGCTTCCTGCTGGGCGGCACCGCTGGCCGCACCACGCTGAACGGTGAAGGCTTGCAGCACGAGGATGGTCACTCGCACGTGTTCCACGCTGTGATCCCGAACTGTATCTCGTACGATCCGACGTTCCAGTACGAACTCGCCGTGATCATGCAGGACGGCCTGCGCCGCATGTATGCCGAACAGGAAGACGTGTACTACTACCTGACGGTGATGAACGAGAACTACGAGCATCCGGAAATGCCGGCTGGCGTGGAACGCGACATCGTCCAGGGCATGTACCAGTTCCGCAAGGGCGTGGAGAACAGCAACGCGCCGCGCGTGCAACTGCTGGGCTCGGGCACGATCTTCCGCGAGGTGATCGCCGCCGCCGACCTGCTCAAGAAGGACTGGGGCGTGGAATCGGATCTGTGGAGCTGCCCGAGCTTCACCGAACTGGCCCGCGAAGGCCAGGAAGTTGAGCGTCACAACCTGCTGAACCCGACCGGCACGCAGCGCGAATCGTTTGTCGCCCAGAAGCTCAAGGGCGTGCGCGGTCCGGTCATCGCGTCCACCGACTACATCCGTGCGTTCGCCGAGCAGATCCGTCCGTTCGTGCCGCGTCGCTACGTGGTGCTGGGCACCGATGGCTTCGGCCGCTCGGATACCCGCGAGAAGCTGCGCCACTTCTTCGAAGTGGACCGCTACTGGGTCACGGTGGCCGCGCTGAAGGCGCTGGCTGACGAAGGCGCGATCGGTCGCGAGAAGGTGGCCGAGGCCATCAAGAAGTACAACCTCGACCCGAACAAGCCGAACCCGATGTCGGTCTGACCCCGGACTTGCACGACTGAACCCCCGCAGCGCGGCACCCGCCGCGCCGCAGTGTGCCACCGGCTGACCCGGCGGCGCACCACGGCGAATGGTGATGCGCGGCAGCGTGACAGATGCGTGTGGCGAGAGTAACCTCGCCGATTGCGTTTGTCGCGTTTGTCGTATCTGGCCAGAGTGCCGGCTGCCCAGGAGAGACACTGAATGAGTCAAGCGATTGAAATCAAGGTGCCGGATATCGGCGACTACGACGCCGTTCCCGTCATCGAAGTGCACGTGAAGCCGGGCGACACGATCAACGCGGAAGACGCGCTGGTGACGCTGGAATCCGACAAGGCCACCATGGACGTGCCGTCGCCGCAGGCCGGCACGGTCAAGGAAGTCCGGATCAAGGTGGGCGATAGCGTTTCCGAAGGCTCCGTGCTGGTGATGCTCGAGCCCGCAGGCGCCGCTGCCGCCGCTCCGGCTCCCGCAGCCGCTGCTGCTCCGGCAGCTCCGGCCCCTGCCGCCGCGGCACCCGCGCCGGCGGCTCCCGCTGCCCCGGCTCCGGCCGCTGCCCCTGCTGGTGGTGGCACGGTCGAGGTCAAGGTGCCCGATATCGGCGACTACGACGCCGTGCCGGTCATCGAAATCCACGTCAAGGTGGGTGACCAGATCAACGCCGAAGACGCGTTGGTGACGCTGGAGTCCGACAAGGCCACCATGGATGTGCCGTCGCCGCAGGCCGGCACGGTCAAGGAAATCAAGGTCAAGGTCGGTGATAACGTCGCCCAAGGCACGCTGATCCTGATCCTGGAAGCTGCTGGCGGCGCTGCCGCAGCAGCTCCGGCCCCGGCAGCCGCCCCGGCGCCTGCCGCAGCCGCTCCCGCGCCCGCACCGGCGGCCGCGGCGCCGGCACCTGTTGCCGCGCCGGCCGTCGCGCCAGCGGTGCAGGGTACGACCGGCAAGGCCGCTCACGCCAGCCCGACCGTGCGCAAGTTCGCGCGCGAGCTGGGTGTCGACGTGTCGCGTGTGCCGGGCACCGCTCCCAAGGGCCGCATCACGCAGGAAGACGTGCAGAACTACGTCAAGAGCGTCATGAGCGGCCAGACTGCCACGCCGTCCGCACCGGCTGCCGCCGCCGGCACCGGCGTGGGCCTGGACCTGCTGCCGTGGCCGAAGGTGGACTTCACGCGCTTTGGCGAAGTGGAGTCGAAGCCGCTGTCGCGCATCAAGAAGATCTCTGGCGCCAACCTGCATCGCAACTGGGTCATGATCCCTCACGTCACGAACTGTGACGAAGCGGACATCACCGAGCTCGAGGCATTCCGCGTGCAGCTCAACAAGGAAAACGAGAAGGCTGGCATCAAGGTGACGATGCTTGCGTTCATGATCAAGGCCACCGTTGCGGCGCTCAAGAAGTTCCCGAACTTCAACGCCTCGCTGGACGGCGACAACCTGGTGCTGAAGAAGTACTTCAACATCGGTTTCGCGGCCGACACCCCGAACGGTCTGGTCGTGCCGGTGATCAAGGACGCCGACAAGAAGGGCGTGCTCGAGATCAGCCAGGAAATGAGCGATCTGGCCAAGCTGGCGCGCGACGGCAAGCTGAAGCCTGACCAGATGCAAGGCGGCTGCTTCTCGATCTCGTCGCTCGGCGGCCTCGGTGGCACGTACTTCACGCCGATCATCAATGCGCCGGAAGTGGCCATCATGGGCGTGTGCAAGTCGTATATGAAGCCGGTGTGGGACGGCAAGCAGTTCGCCCCGCGCCTGACGCTGCCGCTGTCGCTGTCGTGGGATCACCGCGTGATCGACGGTGCCGAGGCCGCACGCTTCAACACGTACTTCGCGGCGCTGCTGGCGGATTTCCGCCGGATTCTGCTGTAAGCATCGGCAACGCCCGCCAGCGAACCTGGCGGGCGCGTCTGCATTGCATTCAAGGGGCGAGCCATGACTACCTGCGTTGTCGTCAGGAAAGGTGACGAGGTGGCGATCGGTGCCGATGCGCTGGTGACATTCGGCGATACGCGGCTGTCGCGCGCTTATGAGCGGAACCAGAAGGTGATTCCCGTTGGCGACAGCTTCGTCGGGCTGGCAGGCACCACCGCGCATTTCCCGGTCATGCGCAGCTTGCTGACGGGCATGGGCGAGGAATGCCGGCTGCATACCCGTGACGATGTGTTCCGAACCTTTCTCAAGGTGCATGAAAAGCTCAAGAACGAGTATTTCATCAACACCAAGGAAGACGAGGACGACCCCTACGAGTCATCGCAGATCGTCTGCCTGATCGCCAATTCGGGCGGCATTTTCGGCGTTTATTCGTACCGCGAGGTGTTTTCGTTCGATCGTTTCTGGGGCATTGGCTCGGGCCGCAACTACGCGCTCGGCGCCATGCACGCGGTGTATGACCGCACGGACCTGGATGCCGGAGCGATCGCGAGGATCGGCGTGGAAGCGGGTATCGAGTTCGACAAGAGTTCGGCGGCACCGATCGACGTGCACACGGTACGGCTGCAAGTGGCAACCAACAAAGACGGCGCGGCCTGATCCCAAGGCGGGCAGGGCGCGCATCCCAGGAGGAAGAACATGAGTGTGATCGAAGTCAAGGTGCCGGATATCGGCGATTTCGACGCGGTGGAAGTGATCGAGGTGCTGGTCAAGGCTGGCGACACGGTCGAGGAAGAACAGTCGCTGATCGTGCTGGAGTCCGACAAGGCCAGCATGGAAGTGCCGTCGTCGGCCGCCGGCAAGGTCGTGGACGTCAAGGTCAAGGTGGGCGACAAGGTCGCGAAGGGCACGCTGATCTGCACCGTCGAAGGTGGCGCGGCGGCGGCTCCTGCCCCGGCGCCGGCGGCGGCGCCCAAGCCCGCGGCTGCGCCTGCTCCGGCGCCGGCAGCGGCTCCGGCGGCCGCCACGCATGCCGGTGGCGCCGACATCCAGTGCGAAATGCTGGTGCTGGGCGCAGGCCCCGGGGGTTACTCGGCGGCTTTCCGCTCGGCGGACCTCGGCATGAACACCGTTCTGGTCGAGCGCTATGGCACCCTGGGCGGCGTTTGCCTGAACGTGGGCTGCATCCCGTCGAAGGCGCTGCTGCACAACGCGGCGGTGATCGACGAGGCCAAGGCACTGGCCGCGCACGGCATCCTGTTCGGCGAAGCCAAGATCGATCTGGATGGCCTGCGGCACTACAAGGAAAGCGTGGTCGGCAAGCTGACCGGCGGTCTGTCGGGAATGGCGAAGGCCCGCAAGGTGCAGGTGGTGCGCGGCATCGGCACGTTCCTGGATCCGCATCATCTGGAAGTGCAGGAAACGGAAGGCGACAGCAAGGCCACCAATGGCAAGAAGACCGTGATCCGCTTCGAAAAGGCGATCATCGCGGCTGGCAGCCAGGCCGTGAAGCTGCCGTTCGTCCCTGAGGATCCGCGCATTTTCGATTCGACGGGCGCGCTGGAACTGCGCGACATCCCGAACAAGATGCTCGTGATTGGCGGCGGCATCATCGGCCTGGAAATGGCCACTGTCTACAGCACGCTCGGCGCGCGACTCGATGTCGTGGAAATGCTCGACGGCCTGATGCAGGGCGCTGACCGCGATCTGGTCAAGGTCTGGGACAAGGTGAACAAGCATCGCTTCGATAACGTGATGCTGAAGACCAAGACTGTCGGCGTGGAAGCGAAGCCGGATGGCATCTACGTGAAGTTCGAGGGCGAGTCCGCGCCGGCCGAGCCGCAGCGTTACGACGCCGTGCTGGTGTCGGTGGGCCGTTCCCCGAACGGCAAGAAGATCGGTGCCGAGAAGGCCGGTGTAGCAGTGACCGACCGTGGCTTCATCGATGTCGACAAGCAGATGCGCACCAATGTGCCGCACATCTACGCGATCGGCGATATCGTCGGCCAGCCGATGCTTGCACACAAGGCGGTGCATGAGGCACATGTGGCCGCCGAAGCCGCGCATGGCGAGAAGGCCTACTTCGACGCGAAGCAGATCCCGTCCGTGGCGTTCACCGATCCGGAAGTGGCATGGGCCGGCAAGACCGAAGACCAGTGCAAGGCCGAAGGCATCAAGTACAGCAAGGGTGTGTTCCCGTGGGCCGCTTCGGGCCGCGCGATCGCCAATGGGCGTGACGAAGGCTTCACCAAGCTGATTTTCGACGAGGAAACCCATCGCATCATCGGTGGCGGTATCGTCGGCACCCACGCGGGCGACCTGATCAGCGAAGTCTGCCTGGCCATCGAGATGGGCGCGGATGCCGTGGATATTGGCAAGACGATTCACCCGCACCCGACCTTGGGCGAGTCGATTGGCATGGCTGCGGAAATCTACGAAGGTGTGTGCACCGACGTGCCGCCGCCGCGCAAGCGCTGATTGCTGGCGCCGTAGTGAGAGAACCCGCCGATTCGGCGGGTTTTTTTGTCTCGACTCTCCTGCGAGCACTGGGGGGAGAACGCGACGAAAAAAAGCCCGGCCTCTGGTGGTCAGAGGCCGGGCTTGAACGATACCTTTTGGAATCGGGTACCGAGGAGACACCGGTACGAGGCGATCGGGATCGCCTCCGTTGGCAAAACGCCCCGCGTGGGCGGGGCGTTTTGCCAACGGACCGGCCAGAGCCGGCGCGTTGGTATTACAGATGCTTAGGCAGCAGCAGCCGACTTCTTGGTGGCGGTGCGGGCCGTGGCGCTGGCTTGCTGGGCAGCCTTGGTCGCGGCGGTGGCAGCGGCCTGGAAGTTGCTCTCAGCCATTTCAACGGCTTGCTTGGTAGCCTTCTGCACCGACTCGTAGGCGTTGTTGGCCGCCGAGATCGCCGACTTCACGATCGCTACGGTCGACTCCGAACCCGCCGGAGCGTTCTTGGCCAGGTTGTCGACCAGGGCTTGCACGTTCTTCGTGCCTTCGGCCAGTTGGGCTTCAGCAACCTTGGTGAACTCGCTTTGGGTTTCCGAAGCGATTTCGTACAGGTGACGCGTGTAGGCCAGGGTCTTCTCGGCAACCGGCTGCACCAGCGATGCCTGGATGGCCAGCAGTTCCTGGGCGTCCTTGGCGGTCAGCGCCTTCTTGGCGTTGTCGGCGTTCTCGGCCAGGGTGGCCTTGACTACTTGCAGGTTCAGCTCAACGAGCTTCTCCACGCCTTCGAAAGCCTTCGAGGTCAGGCCGAACAGGGTTTCGAGGTTGGCTTTTTGTGCGGCTGCAACTTGTTCCGGGGTCAGGATCATTGCGGGTCTCCAGTGGTGAGCTTCAAGGTCAAGCAAAAGTGAAATTAAGCCGCCCAGATGTCAAAGCCATGACTTCAGTGTCCTGGCCAGCCCGAGCGTGTGTCTCGTTTCTCGGCGCTGCCCGAAGGCTTTGATGCGCCGCAACAATTGCAATTCTAAGAGAACAACGATGAGTGTCAAGCGGTTTTTGTGCATTGCACAAAAAATCACCCGGAACACCCCGTCGAAAGCGCATAGAAGTCGACGTATGGCGCGTAAATTAAGGGTTTTTCCTGAGTCTGTCGCTTGATGCGGCGCGGGAGATCCTGGCGTTTTCTGGCGGTTTCGGCGATTGGTGTGCCGCAGCGGGAGGGGAGTGCTACCATCGCTGACTGCCCGGTCGGATAATGATGTCATTCAGGCACTTTCCGGGCCGCTCATCCTGCCCCATCCCGATGCTTGCCTTTTACGCCGATCATTTCGTCCTGCCGTTGCCGCCGGGTCACCGTTTTCCGATGCGCAAATACAGCATGCTGCGTGATGCGGTGGTGCGCGAGGTAGGCGGGGTGGAACTGCAAGAGGCGCCGCGTGCCGACGATGCAACACTCGCATTGGCCCACACCGCTGCCTATATCGAGGACGTTTCCACTGGCCAACTCGATGCCGCGCGTCAGCGCGAGATCGGCTTTCCCTGGTCGCATGAAATGGTGGAGCGTTCCCGGCGCTCGGCCGGCGCGACGATTGCCGCTTGCAGGGTGGCGCTGGAGCAGGGTATCGCGGCGAATCTGGCTGGCGGCACTCACCACGCGTACGCGGACAAAGGGGCGGGGTTTTGCGTATTCAATGACGCGGCGATTGCGGCGCGTCGCCTGCAGCGCGACGGCAGCGTCCGGCGTGTGGCGGTCATCGATCTCGACGTCCACCAGGGCAACGGTACCGCATCGATCCTGCGTGATGACCCGACGATATTTACGCTGTCGCTGCATGGCGAGAAGAACTACCCGTTTCGCAAGGAAGCTAGCGATCTCGACGTCGGGTTGCCGGATGGGTGCGATGACGGTACCTATGCCGTCGCGCTGGCGTCCGCGCTAGAAACCCTGTTCGCACGATTCGATCCCGATCTGCTGATCTACCTGGCCGGCGCCGATCCTCATGAGGGTGATCGCCTGGGGCGATTGAAGCTCACGATGGCCGGTCTCGCGCAGCGAGACAGCATGGTGTTCGAAGCGGCACGATCGCGTGGGTTGCCGGTCGCCGTTGCCATGGCGGGTGGCTATGGCAACCAGATCGAGGACACGGTCGCCGTGCATACGCAGACCATCATGCTTGCCGCGCGGTATCACGCACAGCTTGCCGCCGAACGCGCGAGCGTGTCATGAATCGATTGCAATCCGTTGGAACCTTGTGGCGGCCAGTGCGCTCATATCGAGCTGTCGTGCATCTGGCCGGTGCCGTTTGTCCGAGCCATTCCTGACGCCAATAACAATGAAGCCCGAACCCGATTGCCGCAGTGCCTACGCACACTTCCAGCCGATCACGACGCGTTGGATGGATAACGATGTCTATGGTCACGTCAACAACGTTGTCTACTACAGTTATTTTGATACGGTCGTTAACACGTACCTGATCCGGGCTGGTGTGTTGGACATCGAGGCGGGCGAGACGATCGGTCTGGTGATCGAGACGCAGTGCAACTACTTCTCGTCCCTGAGTTTTCCCGACACAGTGGTGGCGGGGCTGCGCGTGGCGAAGCTTGGCAATTCGAGCGTGCGCTACGAGGTAGGGCTGTTTTGCAACGATGATGACGTCGCCGCCGCCCAAGGGCATTTCGTGCACGTGTATGTCGATCGCGAAACGCGCCGGCCGGTGCCGCTGCCGCAGCCTTTGCGCCAGGCGCTCGAGGCGCTGGTGATTGGCCAGCAGGCACAGTGACCACATTAACAAGAACAAGGAGACCGCAGAGCATGTCGACCCCTGGTGACGCAGCGATCGTCGATCGCGCCATCACAACGCGCCGTTCGATCCGCGCATTCCTGGATACGCCGGTACCACGCGAGACCGTCGAGGAGATTCTTGCGGTGGCAAGCCGCGCACCCTCCGGTACCAACACCCAGCCGTGGAAGGTGTATGTGCTGGCCGGCGATGCCAAGGCCCGCCTGTGTGCGGATGTGCTGGCCGCGTACGAGGATCCCGAGCGTGATGCCAAGTACCGAGAGGAATATCCGTACTACCCGCGCGAGTGGACCAATCCGTATCTGGCGCGCCGCCGCAAGGTTGGTTGGGATCTTTACAGCCTGTTGCAGATCAGCCGCGAAGACAAGGCGCGCATGCACGAACAACATGCGCGCAATTTCCGTTTCTTTGATGCCCCTGTAGGCATGATCTTCACGATTGATCGGATCATGGAACAAGGAAGCTGGCTCGATTACGGCATGTTCCTGCAAAGCATCATGGTGGCGGCGCGCGCACGTGACCTGGATACGTGCCCGCAGGCCGCCTTTACGCAGTTCCACAGGATCATTGGGCAACACTTGCGTTTGCCGGAGGAAGAGATGGTGGTGTGTGGCATGTCGCTTGGATATGCCGACCCCGAGGCTACGGCCAATCAATTGACGACGGAACGTGAACCGGTCAGCGGGTTCGCGCGTTTTCTTTCCTGAGTCGCTGCCGGTGTCCTCAGGAATCGACGAAATCGACCGATATGGACGCCGAGGGCACTTTGATTTTGTAAAGGGTGGCTGGCTGTGCGGGGATGTCGACATGGTTTGTCGACGTGATGCCGGTTACACAGCAGCCGACCCAGCTGTTGTTTTTGGAGTTGCGGAAATATGACGAAGTCGGCGCTTTTCCCGTGATGTGGAAATGTTTGCCAACCAAACTTTAACGAGCGCTTCTAAGTCATTAATCTTGCTAACAATTTCTTAATTTCCTAAACTAGCGCCATTCCGCAGCCGCGCTGATCAGATCATGTTCCGGATCGAATCTCTCATGCCCCGATTCTTCGGCCTACCCCAATTGACCGCGCTCGCCACTTCGGCGGTCGTGTCCATTGCCCTGCTGGCCGCGCCGGCCTCGTACGCAGCGACGTCGTCGACTGCGACGAAGTCGTCGTCGAAAAAGCAGGCAAAATCCACTAAAACCACCAAAAAGGTGGCTTCCGCGAAGGCGGAGGCGTCGCCGCGCAAGGTGATCGTCGTGCGCAACGGCAAACGTACCGTCGTTGCAAGCCGCGCGGCGCCAGTGCGTGCGGCGTTCGTGCCGTCCAAGCCGTCGCTGGGCGAGGCGATGGGCCTGCGCGATACCGAGGATGCGCTTGCCCTGCGATCGTCAGTGGCGCTGGTCATGGATCAGAACACCAATGAGGTGCTGTTCCAGAAGAATCCCACGGCTGTGCTGCCGATCGCATCCATCACCAAGCTGATGACCGCGCTGGTGGTGATGGACGCACGTCTGCCGATGGACGAGATGCTCACGGTGACCGAGGAAGACCGCGATACCGAGAAGCACAGCAGTTCGCGTCTGCGCTTTGGTACCCAGCTGACCCGCCAGGAGATGCTGCTGCTGGCGTTGATGTCGTCGGAAAACCGTGCTGCTTCGGCGCTGGGTCGTAACTATCCGGGTGGCCTGCCGGCCTTTGTTGGCGCGATGAACCGCAAGGCGCGCGAGCTTGGCATGAGTGACAGCCACTTCGTCGATTCGAATGGCCTGTCGAGCAGCAATGTGTCGAGCGCGATGGATCTGGCCCGCCTGGTCAATGCCGCCTATCGCAATCCGACGATCCGCGAGTACTCGACGCAACCCGAGCACGAAGTCACCGTGTTTGGCCGTCCGATGCACTACGTCAGCACCAACCGCCTGGTGCGTGGCGGCAACTGGGATATCGGTCTGCAGAAGACCGGTTATATCTCCGAAGCCGGCCAGTGCCTGGTGATGCAGACACGCGTGAATGATCGCAATGTGGTGATGGTGTTCCTCGACTCGGTTGGCAAGCTGTCGCGCTTTGCCGATGCCACGCGCGTGCGTAGCTGGCTCGAGCATCAACCGGCGACGTCGGCGCAACCGCGCCCTTTCCCGTCGAATCCCAATCTCACTCAGGGCCCTAAATCGCCCACGGCGATCCTGGTCTCGCAGCAGTCGCACGGAACCTGAGCGACGACATCCGAACGTTTGGGCCGTACAAGAAAAACGCGCCGCCGGGCGAAAACCCGGCGGCGCGTTTTTTGTTTGCCTCGGCTGCGATCAGGCGATCAAGCTGTAGGCTCGGGGACATATCCCATGCCACGCGAGATCTGCAGCGCGGTGTCCTTGAGGTTCTGCAGCCAGCTATCCTGAAGCCGATCGGCCGGGGCAGAGAGTGACAGGCCGGCGACAAGGCGCCGCGAGTCGTCATAGATGCCTGCGGCGATACAGCGGACGCCGAGTTCCAGTTCCTCGTTATCGCGTGCGTAGCCATTCGAGCGCACCCAGGTCAGTTCGCGTTCGAGCTTGGAGATGTCCGTGATCGACGTGCGCGTATGGCCGGCCAGTCCGGTACGGGTGGCGTAGTTGCGTACACGCGCGCCTTCGTCCGCGGCCAGGAACAGTTTGCCGACCGAGGTCAGGTGCAGCGGGGCGCGGCCGCCGATGGCACGCACCACCTGCATCCCCGAGCGCTCGCTGTAGGCGCGCTCGATGTAGACGATTTCGTCGCCCTGACGTACCGACAGGTTGACGGTCTGGCCGGTGACGCGGTGCAGGGCACGCATTGGTGCCAGTGCAGCGTCACGCACCGAAAGGCGTGCCTTGACCAGATTGCCCAGCTCGAGCAGCCGCATACCCAGTCGATAGCTGCCCGGATCGGAGCGGTCGACAAAGCGGCACGCCACCATGTCGTTCAGAATCCGGTGGGCCGTGGACGGGTGCAGGCCGGTGGCCAGCGAAAGCTCTTTCAGACTGACGGGGTCGGCGTGCTGGGCCAGCGCGTCCAGCAGCGTCATCATGCGCTCGATCACCTGGATCGAGGTCTTGCCGGGTGACTTGTCTGCTTCTGCCATGGAGAAAATTTGTGCCGTGCGGCAAATTAAGCGTTTGCCTGATTCTATCTCACATCGTGAAAATTTCAACTGATGAAACGCGATTACTGAAATCAACCTCCAATCGCTTGCGCGATGACCGAACATTTCGCGTGAGCCGCATTGTGCGGCGGGATGAACAAGATTGCGGCGCCGGATGCCCGCAGCGGCGGGGGCAAGGGGCATAATTGCGATGTTTCTGGGTCTGGAAAAAGGGAAGCGATGCGAATCGGACTGTTCGCCACCTGTCTGGTGGACCTCATGCGCCCCGAGATCGGGTTCTCGGTGCTGAAGCTGCTGGAATCGGCTGGCTACGAGGTCATGGTGCCCGAGGCGCAGACCTGCTGCGGACAGCCTGCCTACAACTCGGGTGAGCGCGCTGTATCACGTGACCTGGCGGAGAAATTCCTGCGCGAGTTCGAGATGTTCGACTACGTGGTGGTGCCGTCTGGCTCCTGCGGCGGCATGATTCGCCAGCACTATCAGGACCTGCTGCGCGACGATCCGGAACTGCATGGCCGCTACGAGCGCCTGCGGGAGCGCGTCTTCGAACTGACCGATTTCCTCGTCAACGTGGCAAAGATTGACCGGTTCGATTCCACGTTTGCCGGCCGTGTCACCTATCACGATTCCTGTTCCGGGCTGCGCGAGCTGGGCGTCAAGCAGCAGCCACGCGAGCTGCTGGGCAAGCTGCCGGGCGTGACGCTGACCGAAATGAAGGACTGCGAGGCGTGCTGCGGATTCGGCGGCACGTTCTCGGTCAAGTACGGCAACATCTCCACGGCGATCGTCGACGAGAAGTGCGCGAATATTCAGTCCAGCGGGGCCGATGCCGTGGTGCTCGGTGACCTCGGCTGTATCCTCAACATCGAAGGCCGGCTGCGCCGCACGGGCGATACGCGCACACGTGTGCTGCATATTGCCCAGGTGCTGGCTGGCGACGCCTGAAGACCCGCAACGAGCCCCCACGATGCAAGTCCACAGCATGGAATTCAAGGCGCGCGCAGGGCAGAAGCTTGCCGACCAGCGCCTGCAGCAGAACCTCAAGAAGCTCTCGACCAAGTTCGTCACCGCGCGCGCCGATGCGATCCGCGACATCGATTTCGATGCCACGCGCGCCGCGTTGAAGGAGCGGCGCAACCGGGCGCTCGAGAATCTCGACGTCTGGCTGGCCAAGTTCGAGGAGAGCGCGACAAAGCGTGGCGCCACGGTGTTGTTTGCCGAATCGACCGCCGATGCCGCGAGGCTAGTGGGCGAAATCGCGCAAAAGCATGGCGTGAAGAAGGTCATCAAGAGCAAGTCGATGGTGACCGAGGAGATGCGTCTGAACCAGGTGCTTGGCGAGATGGGCGTGCAGAGCATCGAGACCGACCTCGGCGAGTACATCCTGCAGATCAACGATGCCGAGCCGCCGTCGCACATCATTGCGCCGGTGATCCACAAAGACAAGGACGAGATTGCCGACCTGTTCGCCAAGGTCCATAACAAGCCCCGTCTGACTGATATCCCCGAGATGACGCGCGAAGCGCGCGAGGTGCTGCGGCCAGAGTTCCTGTCCGCCGACATGGGCGTCACGGGCGGGAATTTCATCATCGCCGAGACCGGCTCGGTGGCCGTGGTCACCAACGAAGGCAATGAGGGCATGTGCACGATCATGCCGCGCGTGCACGTGGCCGTGACCGGTATCGAGAAAGTCCTGCCGACGCTGGAGGATCTGGCCACCGTGATGCGGCTGCTGCCGCGTTCGGCAACGGGGCAGGCGATCTCGAACTATTTTTCGCTGCTGACTGGGCCGCGTGCCGAGGGCGAGCAGGACGGTCCGGAGCATATGTACTTCGTGCTCGTCGATGGTGGACGCAGCGGCCTGATCGGCGGAGAGTTCCAGGAGATGCTGCGCTGCATCCGCTGCGGCGCCTGCATGAACCACTGCCCCGTGTACCAGAAGATCGGCGGGCACGCCTATGGCTGGGTTTATCCGGGCCCGATGGGCAGCGTGCTGACGCCGAGTTACGTTGGGCTGGCGAATGCCCTGGACCTGCCGCAGGCAGCCACGCTGTGCGGCGAATGCAACCGCGTCTGTCCGGCGTCGATCCCGCTGTCCGATCTGCTGCGCAAGCTGCGCGAGAAACAGATGGAGCGACGCCTGCGTCCCTGGCAGGAGCGGGCGGCACTGCAGGCTTGGGGTTTTATTGCACGACGCCCGGATCTGTACGCGTTTGTCACGCGTATGGGTGCGCGCCTGCTCGCACGCATGGGCGGCCGTGGAAAGCTGATCGGGAGCCTGCCGATGGCGGGCAAGGGGTGGACGGACACACGTGACATGCCGGCCCCGAGCGGCCGAACGTTCCGCGAACTTTACAAGGAAAGGAGGGCGCGTTCATGAGCGCCAATCAGGAGACGCTGGCCGCAATGCGGACTGCGCTGGATGCACACGTCGCCGGCAGCCTGCCGGTGGGGGATCTGATCGAACAGTGGCGTGCCTCCGCATCGTCGCTGACGTTGCCGCCGGTATTCGGTCAGGCGATGGAAGAGTTGCTGCGCAGGATGGAGATGTCGGCCGTGTTCGCGCAGGATAGCTGCTCGTTCTCGAGCACTGCGGTGACCGACCAGCTCAAGAAGTGGCTGGATAAGGCGGGAACGATATAAGGCACTGCCACAGGTAAGCTCCCCTCCCGCAATGCGGGTGAGGGGAGCTTGCCTATTTACCCCAGCAGCAGCGCGTCGTCATCGAGCTGCTCATGCCGCGTCTGCTCGAACATCTTGAGCAAATCGGGCACGTCCAGCCCCTTGCGCTGGTCGCCGGACACATCTAGAACGACCTGGCCCTGGTGCAGCATCACCGTGCGCTGGCCATAGTCGAGTGCCTGGCGCATCGAGTGCGTGACCATCATCGTCGTGAGCTTGCTTTCCTCGACGATCCGGGCCGTCAGTTCGAGCACGAATGCCGCCGTCTTCGGGTCCAGCGCCGCGGTGTGCTCATCAAGCAGCAGGATGCGCGACGGCTGCAGCGATGCCATCAGCAGGCTTACTGCCTGGCGTTGGCCCCCGGACAGCAGACCAATCCGGTCCGTCAGGCGGTTTTCAAGGCCCAGGTTCAGCAGGCGCAGCTTGTCGCGAAACAGCTCGCGCGACGACTTGTTCAGCGCCGGGCGGAAGCCGCGACGCGAACCGCGTGCCATCGCCAATGCCATGTTTTCCTCGATCGTCAGCGCCTCGCAGGTGCCGGCCATCGGGTCCTGGAACACACGGGCCACCAGATGGGCGCGATCCCAGGCCGGCTTGCGCGTGACGTCGGCGTCATCGATCATGATTCGGCCGGTGTCGATCATCAGGTCGCCGCTGACCGCGTTGAGGAAGGTCGATTTGCCGGCGCCATTCGAGCCGATCACGGCAACGAACTGGCCAGCCGGAATCTCCAGGCTCAGGCCGCGCAGGGCGCGGTTCTCGATCGGGGTGCCCGGGTTGAAGGTGAGCTTCAGGTTTTCGGCGCGCAACATATCAGGCACCTCCGTTCTTGCGGGCGAACAGCTTCTTGCGCGTGGCCGGCAGCACCAGTGCCAGCGTCACGAGGGCAGCCGTCACCAGGTTCAGATCCTGTGCCTTGAGGCCGATGAATTCACTGTTTAGCGCCAGCGCGATGAAGAAACGATAGAGGATTGCGCCAACCACCACAGCCAGCGTGACGTACACCAGACGTCGTGCCGGAATGATCGTTTCGCCGATGATCACAGCGGCCAGGCCGATCACGATCGTGCCGATACCCATCGAGATGTCGGAGCCGCCTTGTGTCTGCGCGAACAGTGCGCCTGCCAGTGCGACGAGCGCATTCGAGAGCGCCATGCCGGCCAGCGTCGCGCGGCCAGTGGGCACGCCCTGGGCGCGGGCCATGCGCGGGTTGGCGCCGGTGGCGCGCATCGCCAAGCCAAGCTGCGACGAGAAGAACCAATCCAGGCCAATCTTGGCGATCACGACCACCACGAACAGCACCACAGGGCGCAGCACGTAGTCGGGCATCCATTCCGGCTGCAGGATCGTGAAGATGGTCGGTTCGGTGATCAGAGGCACGTTCGGGCGGCCCATGACGCGCAGGTTGACCGAGTACAGCGCGATCATCATCAGGATACTGGCCAGCAGGTCCATGATCTTGAGTCGCACATTGAGCCAGCCAGTGATGAAACCGGCCAGCGATCCGGCGATGATGGCCGCCACTGTGGCGGTGAACGGGTCGTGCCCGGCCGAGATCAGCGTGGCAGCCACGGCACCGCCCAACGGGAAGCTGCCGTCGACGGTCAGGTCGGGGAAATTGAGGATGCGGAAGGAAATCAGCACCCCGAGCGCCACGAGACTGAAGATCAGGCCGATCTCGAGGGCGCCCAGAAGGGAAAAGAGGGACATTGGGGAAAATCCTGTTGCTAGCCCGACCGGTTTGGCCCGGGTAGGGCCCTGGGGGCGCTCAAGGCCGCGCTCGTAGGGTAGGCGGCGCGGCCTCGTTGGGTCTTACTTGATGACGGTCTTGGCTTCCTTGATCAGGTCCGGCGACAGGGTGACGCCTTGCTTCTCGGCGGCGCCCGTGTTCACGAACAGCTCAAGGTTGTCGGAGGTTTGCGAAGCAATCGCGCCCGGCTTTTCACCCTTCAGGATGCGCAGCACGACCTTGCCGGTCTGATGGCCCAGGTCACCGTAGTTGATACCCAGGGCGGCGATGGCGCCACGCTTCACGCTGTCGGTGTCCGAAGCCACCAGCGGGATCTTCGATTCGTTGGCCACCTTGACCAGCGATTCATATGCGGACACGACGTTGTTGTCGGTGTTCGTGTAGATCACGTCCACCTTGCCGATCAGGCTCTTGGCGGCCGGGCCAATGTCTACGGTACGCGGTGCGGCGGCTTCCTTCAGGGTCAGGCCTTCCTTGGCCAGCAGTTCCTTCAGTTCCTTGACCACCACCACCGAGTTGGCTTCACCCGGGTTGTAGACCATGCCCACGTTCTTGGCCTTGGGCACCACGCGCTTGATCAGGGCGACCTGCTTGTCCAGCGGCAGCTTGTCCGACACGCCGGTCACATTGGTGCCCGATGCGCCCCAGCTCTTGACCAGCTGAGCAGCCACCGGATCGGTCACGCCCGAATACACCACGGGGACGGACTTGGTGGCAGCCACCACGGCCTGCGCCGACGGCGTGGCAATGGCCACGATCACGTTCGGCTGGTCACCCACGAACTTGCGGGCGATCTGGGCGGCCGTGCCGGTGTTGCCCTGGGCGCTCTGGTATTCCCACTTCAGGTTCTTGTCGGCGTCGTAGCCGTTGGCCTTCAGTTCGTCGCGCACGCCGTCACGAATGGCGTCAAGTGCCGGGTGATCCACGATCGACAGGACCTTCACAGTCTGAGCCTGCACGGCGCCGCCGTAGAGCAGAGCCAGCGCGACTGCGCTGCCGAGGATGGTTTTGGTGGATGCCTTGAGACGCAGCATGTATTTGTTCTCCCCCGAGGGTTCGGTGCTTTAGATCAGCCGCAAAAACGTGACCGCCGTCCTGACAGTAAGCCTGCTGGCACTGGAAACATGTCAGGCAGGGTGACCCGGTCGGTCCGCGTGCGGGCGCGCTGCGCCCGGCGGCAGGTGCGGGCGCGCGCGCGGTCGCAACGGATACGACGGCGCGAAGGCTCGCAGCATACCATTTTCACCGCCTGGATGGCTCGCTTTTAATGCCGCACCGCGCCATATCCTGCTGAAAAACACCTCTACTGGGGAGGTGCACCGCAAATTATTGCGCCGGATTGTGGATTTCGGCGTGAATGCGCTCAACGGCCGACAGCACCTCGGCCGAAAGTGCGGTATCCAGGGCGTCTACGTTTTCTTTAAGTTGCGCAAGGCCCGTGGCGCCGATGATCGTGCTGGCGATAAACCAGCGCGAATAGCACCATGCGAGCGCCAATGTGGCGCCCGACATCCCGTGCGCGCGGGCGAGTTCCAGGTACCGCGCGGCGGCCGCCATCGTCTCGGCTCGCATGTAGCGCGGGCTCCAGTCAGGGGAGAAGCGCGTCAGCCGGCCAACGGCGTCCGGGTTGAATACGGGGTGGTTTGCATCACCGGTCAGGTATTTGCCGGTCAACTGGCCGAACCCGAGCGGGCTGTACGCCAGCAGGCTGACCTCGGTGCGGAAGCAGGTCTCGTCCAGCCCCTGCTCGAAGCTGCGGTTGACGAGGTTGTACGGGTTCTGGATCGTGGCGATGCGGGGCAGGCCATGCCGCTCGGCCACATTGACGAACTCCGTCACGCCCCACGGCGTTTCGTTCGACACGCCGACGTAGCGGATCTTGCCGGCCCGCACCAGATCGCCCATCGCTTCGAGTTGCGCCTCGATTGTCGCGCACTGGCGCTCAGCTTCGGGGTTGAAGCGCTTCTGGCCGAAAATCGGCGCGTTACGCGCCGGCCAATGAATCTGGTAGAGGTCGATGTAGTCGGTCTGCAGCCGCTTGAGGGAATCCTCGACCGCGGCGCGGATGCTGTCAGGCGTCAGATCCCCGCCATTGCGTATCCACGGGTTGCGCGCCGGGCCGGCCACCTTGCTGGCGAGCACGACGCGATCGCGCGGCTGCTTCTTCAGCCAGGTGCCGATGATGCGCTCGGTGCTGCCGTACGTCTCGGCGCGCGGCTTGACCGGGTACATCTCGGCGGTGTCGATGAAATTGATGCCGCGCGAGAATGCGTAGTCAAGCTGGCTATGGCCCTCGGCCTCGGTGTTCTGCTCGCCGAAGGTCATCGTGCCGAGGCAGATGCGCGAGACTTCGAGGTCGCTGCGGCCGAGTCGGATCATTTTCATGGTGTTTCCCTGGATCGTGTCGGCCGACAGAATGCCTGAAAAGCGCTATCGGCGCAGGGCGCTGGCGCATTCGCGCACCAGCGTCGGCCCGCGATAGATCAGGCCGCTGTAGACCTGCACGAGCTGCGCGCCGGCGTCGATCTTGGCGCGCGCATCGGCGCCGCTGAAGATGCCGCCCACGCCGATGATCGGCAGCGCGTCGCCAATGACTTCACGCAACGCGCGCACCACCCGCGTGGAGGCTTCGAACACCGGCCGGCCGGACAGGCCGCCAGCTTCCTCGGCATGAGGCAGGCCCTTCACGGCGTCGCGCGAGATCGTCGTGTTTGTGGCGATCACGCCGTCAATCTTGTGGCGCACCAGCGCATCGCCGATGTTGCGAACCTGGTCATCGTCGAGATCGGGAGCGATCTTGAGCGCCACGGGCACGTAGCGCTTGTGCTGGTCGGCCAGGCGCTGCTGGGCAGCCTTGAGTGTGGACAGCAGGCTATCGAGTTCGCTGGCACCCTGGAGCTGGCGCAGGTTCTTCGTGTTAGGCGATGAGATATTCACCGTGACATAGCTTGCGTGCGGATAGACGCGCTCAAGACAGTACAGGTAATCGTCTGCCGCGCGCTCGATCGGCGTATCGGCGTTCTTGCCAATATTGAGCCCCAGCACACCGCCTTCGGCCTTCCAGCGGGATGCCTGGACATTTCGGATGAATGCATCGACGCCCCCGTTGTTGAAGCCCATGCGGTTGATTAGCGCGTCGGCCTGCGGCAGTCGGAACATGCGCGGGCGCGGGTTGCCCGGCTGCGCCCGAGGTGTGACCGTACCGACTTCGATGAAGCCGAAGCCGAATGCCGCCAGGCCATCGATATAGGCGCCATCCTTATCCAGGCCGGCCGCCAGGCCGACTGGATTCGGAAAGCGAACGCCCATGACCGTGCGCGGGTCGTCGGCGATGCTGTTGCCGATGCATCCGGCCAGCCCCATGCGCTTGGCGCGCATCAGGTTATTGAGCGTGAAATGGTGGGCGTCCTCCGCATCCATGGAAAACAGGGCGGGGCGCAGCAGGGGGTAAAGCGCGTTGAGCACGAGGGTGGGGCGCGGCCAGGGCCGGCGAGGAGTCGGAACCAAGGCGGCATTGTAGCGCCTCCTGCGCCCGTTTTTACTCCAGGGCTGGGTCGGGTGCCGGTTGCCCGGATGCTTCCGCCGGAGCCTTGAAGGTGTGCCACTGATTGCCAGTGAGTACCTGCAATGGCTGAAAGCGTGCCTTGTAGGCCATCTTGCGGCTGTCGGCGATCCAGTACCCGAGGTACAGGTGGGGCAGGCCAAGCTCGCGGGTCTGGTTGATCTGCCACAGGATGTTGTAGGTCCCGTAGCTCGCGCCCACGATCAGGGGGTCGTAGAACGTGTAGACAGACGACAGGCCATCGTCGAGCACGTCGATCATGCTGACCATGCGCAGGCGTCCCGCTTCCGGTGACCCCGGTGGTTCACGAAACTCCACCAGACGGGAGTTCACACGGCTCTGTAGCAGAAACTGCTCGTACTGGTCGCGGCTGTCCTGGTCCATGCCGCCGCCGGCATGGCGCATCGACTGGTAAAGCAGATACAGCGCGTAATGCTCCTCGACGTAGGTGAGCGGCGCCACGAGGGCCTGAAGGCCTTGATGGTCTCGCCATGCGCGGCGCTGGCTGCGATCGGGTCTGAACTGATCGACCAGCACCCGGCATGGCGTGCAGGCGCGGCATTCGTCGCAATAGGGGCGGTAGGTGAAGATGCCGCTGCGCCGGAAGCCAGCCCGCACCAGCCGCGAGTAGACGTCGGCATTGATCAGGTGCGCCGGCGTGGCCACCTGAGAGCGTGCCATGCGGCCTTCGAGGTAGCTGCAAGCGTAGGGCGCCGTCGCATAAAACTGCAGCGCGGAAAGCGGGAGTTCCTTCAGCTTGCTCATGGCGTCGGAGATGGACGGGGGCTTGTCTGGCAGTCTATCAGAGCGGGCCGGCGCACGTCTGCAAGGCGATGCCGTGGCCTGCTGGCGAGATGAGGTGCCATTTTGAGATTCCTCGCATGGTGCGGCGGATGGCGGACGCCTAGCATGTGAGTCATCTGACACAGCGGAGAATTTGCAATGACAGCCACGGTCATTCAGGCAGAGGCTATCGAGCGCAGCGTCGTAGACGCCAGCACTGACGGGCCGCGTGAATCGCGGCCGTCCAAGATCACGGAGATCGCCGCCTTGATCGCGGCGATCGCTGCGGGCGGCGCGACACTTGTCGCGGTGATGAGCTATCAGAATGCGGTCATGGAGGAAAAGCTCACGGCTGCGGTGAGTCCGCTTGCCACTTCGATCATTGAGATGGATAAGCGTCTCGCCACATCGATCGGCGAAATGGACAAGCGCCTCACCAATTCGATCGGTGAGATGGACAAGCGACTCACCAATTCAATTGACGAGATGGACAGGCGGCTTACCAATTCGATTGGTGAGATGGATAAGCGACTCACGGGGCGGCTGGACCAAGTCGATCGACGCCTGCATCAGATGGATCAGCGAATTGATCGGATCCAGGTGGGTAGACGAAATGTCCCATAGCCGCGCATACGTGGGGTGGGCTGCAGCGTGCACAATCGCCAGGTTACGCGTCGAGGGAGCGCTGATGCCAGTGTGGGCGCGTGACGCCGACACTTGTCCCCGATGATCCGTGCAATCAGAGTTCGGTGCTTGCCTGTGATGTCCAGCGCGTCAGTTCAGATTTGTCAAAACGCCAGGGAGAGATATTGGCTTCGGCAGCCGTCTGGCGAACGTGTGCAATGAACTGCTCGCGAGGGATTGGTTCGGCGCCGAGCGAGGCGAGGTGATCGGTCTCCTGCTGGCAGTCGATCATGGTTACGCCGTGGCGTTCGAGGAATCCGCATAGCGCCGCAAGGGCGATCTTCGACGCATCCGTGCGGTGGGCGAACATCGACTCGCCGTAGAACATGCGCCCCAGGGCCACGCCGTAGAGGCCGCCAACGCGTTCGCCGCGATACCAGGTCTCGACAGAGTGCGCGAGTCCGAGGCGATGCAGGCTGCCGTACGCTGCGACGATGTCGTCCGTGATCCAAGTGCCGAGCTGGCCATCGCGTGGGGTCATTGCGCAAGCCTGCATCACGGCGACGAAATCGTCATCGACGCGGATTTCCCAGTCGGGGTCCCGCAGGATGCGACGCAGGGTCTTCCGCAGGGACACCGAAATCTTCAGCCGATGCGGGGCCAGCACCATACGCGGGTCGGTGCTCCACCATAGAACGGGCTGGCCTTCCGAGTACCAGGGAAAGATGCCTTGTCGATAGGCTAGAAGCAGGCGCTGCGGTGAAAGATCGCGGCTGGCCGCAAGGAGTCCCGGCGCGTCACTTGCTGGTCCGAGCGCGCGCTCGACCGGTGGAAACGGGTCCTGCGGGTCGAGCCAGGTGATCATGCTCTGAGGCTGGAGTTGCGGCTGGAATTGCGGGAAACCTGCGGGTTGGACGTCGCCTGTTACGGCGTGACCGTGGCGCGGCTGGTCAGCGGACGCATCGGCTTGTCGATGTCGAGCGTATGCAACCTGAAGCTACTATCGGCGATCCGGCCGGCAGCGCGGTCGGCGAAGAAGCAGCGCAGCGTGTGGATGACCGTGGGGAATGCCAGATCGTCCCAAGGCACGTCGGCCTCGTCGACGAGCTTGACCTCGAGGCTTTCTTCGCCCGGGGCTACATCCAGATCCAGCAGGCGGGCCAGATAGAAAAGATGCACTTGATGCACGTGCGGCACGTTCAGCATCGAGAACAGTTCACCCACTTCCACGCGGGCGCCGGCTTCCTCCAGCGTTTCGCGCGAAGCGGCTTGTGCGGTGGTCTCGCCAATCTCCATAAACCCCGCCGGCAGCGTCCAGAAGCCATAGCGCGGCTCGATTGCGCGTTTGCAGATCAGGATCTTGTCTTCCCACACCGGGATCGTGCCCACGACATTGCGTGGATTCACATAGTGGATGGTGCCGCAGCTATCGCACACGCTGCGCGGGCGGTTGTCGCCTTCAGGCACGCGCAGAACTACCGCATGGCCACAGTTCGAGCAGAATTTCATGAGGGAAGCACTCGGGAGGAATGGCGGCAAGTGTATCACCGCGCCGGGGCGCTTCTGTATGGCGCCCGCCGTCCGGCGCGTCATGCAAAGCGTGCGCGCCATGGCAAACAAAAAACCCGCCAATAGGCGGGTTTGCTGTGCGACGGTCGGTTGGTTGCGGGGGCAGGACTTGAACCTGCGACCTTCGGGTTATGAGCCCGACGAGCTGCCAACTGCTCCACCCCGCGTCCGTCGAAGCTGTGATTATAGGTGAGTCGTTGACGCAATGCAACAGAAACATCCGAACAATTGCGGAGACACGCTGGATGGCCTGCTGACAAGGGTTAGATCGTTGCGCGTGGCAGTCGGTTCAGGGCGTGGAAGGACTTTCGCTTGTGCGCTGCCGTAGGGCGTCCCACCAGGCGCCTTCGAACTCGAAACTGTCGCGCTGCTGCAGGTCGTCGCGTTGCCACATCACGCGGTCGCGGCGTACGGTCAGCATCCAGGTGGTGGTGGCGAGCGGCTCGGGCGCGTCAAAGGCGCGGGGGGTGAGGATGGCAGCGCAAGCGCCGTGCACGGGGTCACGCGCCGATGTGTACCGGATCAGGCCGATGGCTGCCTCGCGCGCGGTGCGCCCGAACGCCTGACATTCATCGTGCTGGTTGGGGTCGGTCCAGCGCGCGCCGTCGTCCACAAACGGCGGCGTATCGAGTGCCACCCCGTCGGTCTTCACGCTGACCTGGAACAGGGTCTGCGCGCGTGCATCGATGCGCGGCAGCGCCGGGCTGTCCTGCAGGAACCGCCAGCGCCAGAATCCAAGCTCTGCGCAGGCTGTGCGAATGGCTTCGGCGCCATAGAACACACCGATGTCCTGGGGGCCGCGAAAGCGTGAGCCCTCGGCGGCGGGCGGGTAGCGGAACGGCGTGTAGATCAGATAGTGCAGATGCCGCGCATCGAGTGGCACGACGGGCTTGCCGGCGTCGAGGACGGCCTCCAGCACGGCCTGCTCCTCGAGTGTATCGACCAGCGGCATGGTCGACACCACGTGTTGCGCTTCTACCGCCCGCCAGAGCCTGAGCGCGAACGGCTTGCGCTCAGATGCGACCGCGGGTGGCGTCCAGGTAGTGAACGACACGTACGATGCCCTCCGTTGTGCGGATCAGTTCGAGCGGCTTGCCGCCGAGTGCGAGATTGTCGTGGGTCAGCCAGAGCCGCGCCTGTTCCTCGTGGCCAAGGATGGCATCGAGCGAGCGGAACAGGCGCACGAACAGGACGGCGAACTCCCATTCCTTGCGATGGACATCGAGCACGTAGCCGCCCGAGGCCATGCGCGAAACTGAAGCGGTGCTGATCCCCAGCACGCTGGCCACGATGGCCTGGCTGATGCCGAGAAAGCTAGCCGCGCGCATCACGGCCTTGGTGAGCGTCACGCCAGGATCGGGGGCACTTCCGGGGTCCGGCGTCGGAATCTGACCAGATTGCATCGCCTATGCTCCTGTTTCTTGAGAAACATTATAGGCACCCAGTTTCAGAAGGGAAGCTGCAAATGGTGTTGATTCCTGTGGCGATTCCGTTTCCCGATCCTGTTCCTAATACGTTTCGATATGCAGGCGACCTTCGGCACGCAGGCGCGGTTCGATGTCCTGCCACGACTGACCCGACGTGGCGCAGACCTCGGCGAATGCATCCAGCACGCCTTCCTCCATCCCCTTGAGTCCGCAGATGTAGATATGACCATGCGGGTCCGCCAGCAACGCGGCCACCTGGGCCGAGGCCTCGCGAATGGCGTCCTGCACATACCGGCGCGGTACCTCCGGATCGCGCGAGAACGCGAAGTGGATGTCCAGGAAGTCCTTGGGTAGCTTCAGCAGCGGGCCAAAGTAGGGCAGTTCCCGCCGATTGCGGGCGCCGAAGAACAGCAGCCGGCGACCGCTGAAGTGGTCCATGTTGCGGCGCATACGCTCGGTCATCGCCCGCATCGGCGCGGATCCGGTACCGGTGCAGATCATCATCACGCTCGCTTCGCGGTGGTTCGGCATCAGGAATGTGCTGCCGAACGGCCCGACCACCTGCACAGGGTCACCCTTGGCCAGGTCGCACAGGAAGTTCGACGCCACGCCGCGCACTGGGTTGCCATCGTGATCGGTGTCCACGCGCTTTACGGTCAGCGCGAGGTTGTTATAACCCGGCCGCTCGCCGTCGCGCGGGCTGGCCACCGAATACATGCGGATGTAGTGCGGCTTTCCGGATGCATCGGTGCCGGGCGGGACGATCCCGATTGCCTGACCTTCCAGCACCGGAAAGAAGTGATTGCCGAAGTCGAGCACGATGTGATGGATGTCGCTCGATGCATCCTCGGCGGTCAGCCGGTGGTTGCCGGCCACTGTGGCGGTCACCGGCTCGCGCACGCCATGCAGGTTGACGTACGGATGCGCGGCCGACCACGGCGCCCTGGATGACGTATGCCGACTGGCCTCCACCTCCTGAACGGCCACGGATTTGCTGCCGCGCGACGCTTCCTCGATGACCTGCCCGGCCGCAGCCGCTGCCTCGATCTCCGCTTCCGGCAACGGCACCTCTTCCGGCAGTTCGTCCCAGGTCAACTGGGCTTCGATGGTGTAGGCCTGGCCCTTGAGCATCGTGCGCCAGTTGTCGATGGCGCCGGTGGGGCAGGGCGACAGGCATGCATTGCACGCATTGCAGACGTCAGCCTTGACCACGTAGTTGCGGTCGTCGTGAGTGATGGCATCTATCGGGCACGTGTCTTCGCAGGTGTTGCAGCGAATGCAGATTTCCGGGTCGATCAGATGTTGCTTGATGATGTCGGCGGCGCCCATGATCGTCAGCCTCGATGGATAGGTCGTCAGTTGAAACGAACGTACTCGAAATCAATCGGCTGGCGGTTGATGCCACCAGCCGGCGGCGCGATCCAGTTGGCGTACTTGCCGGGTTCTACCACCCTCCCCATCAGCGAAGCCACGTACTTGCGATCTTGTTCGGTCGCCAGCCATTTGTCCTTGTTGGCTTCCCATTCGGCGGTCGTCAGTATTTCGCCGGTGGGCGACACGTGCAGGTTTGCGAAGGTGCCGATCTTGCGGTTGAACGCCTTGTGCGGCACGGTCAGGCGGAACGGGATGCCTGCCTTCTCGATGACCTTGTTCCAGCGCGCCACGCCGCCCATGGAGTCTTTAATGTAGTCGTCGCGCAGCACCTCGTTCAACGCATTCAGCATCGGCACTTCACGCTCGGTCAGCTTGCCATCCCGGACGTCGAGGATGCGGTACACGTCGCCCTTGAGCACGTGATCGTCGTCGCGCTTGCCTTCGTCGAACCGACCCTTGAGGCCGGCGCTGTAGAACGTGGCGGCGTTGGAAGACTGGTCCGCCCCGAACAGGTCGATCGTGACGCTGTAGTGGAAGTTCAGGTAGCGCTGGATCGTTTCCAGGTCGATCACACCAGCGGCGCGCACGTCCGCCGGGTCCTGGATGTCGCGCTCGCGCATGACCTCGCAGGTGCGCTGGATCACTCGTGAGACGCCGGACTCACCCACAAACATATGGTGTGCTTCCTCGGTCAGCATGAAGCGCGTGGTGCGCGCAAGCGGGTCGAAGCCAGATTCAGCCAGCGCGCAGAGCTGGAACTTGCCGTCGCGGTCGGTGAAGTAGGTAAACATGAAGAACGACAGCCAGTCCGGGGTCCGCTCGTTGAACGCGCCCAGGATGCGTGGATTGTCCTCGTCACCCGAGCGGCGGCCGAGCAGCGCTTCCGCTTCCTCACGGCCGTCGCGACCGAAATGGCGGTGCAGCAGGTAGACCATGGCCCACAGGTGTCGGCCTTCTTCCACGTTGACCTGGAACAGGTTGCGCAGGTCATAGAGCGACGGCGCGGTCAGGCCCAGATGCCGTTGCTGCTCCACCGATGCCGGTTCCGTGTCACCCTGCGTGACGATGATGCGGCGCAGATTGGCGCGGTGTTCGCCCGGTACTTCCTGCCAGGCCGCCTCACCCTTGTGCTCGCCGAAGTGAATCCGGCGATTGGGATCTGCCGGTTGCAGGAAGATACCCCAGCGATAGTCGGGCATCTTCACGTGCTCGAAGTGCGCCCAGCCTGACGGATCGACGGAGACCGCGGTGCGCAGGTAGACATCGAAGTTGTGCGAGCCGTCCGGCCCCATGTCGCGCCACCAGTCCAGGAACGCCGGCTGCCAGTGTTCGAGCGCGCGCTGCAGCGTGCGGTCCTCGGAGAGGTTCACGTTGTTCGGAATCTTCTGGCTGTAGTCGATGCTCATTGCGGGTCTCCTTTTATATTTGCCGTCAGATCGGACAGTCGTCAGACCCGATCCCAGTCGAAGCGTGCCTTGTTACCGGTGCCGAATACCTTGAGCGCGCCGTGTTCGCCGACCGCGTTGGGCCGGTTGAAGATCCAGTTCTGCCAGGCCGTCAGGCGCCCGAAAATGCGCGTTTCCATCGTTTCTCGCCCGCCGAAGCGCAGGTTGGCTTCCAGACCGGTCAGGGCGTCGGGGGACAGACTCGCGCGTTCCTCGGTGGCGATACGGATTTCGTCTTCCCAGTCGATGTCGTCGAGCGCGGCCGTGATCAGGCCAAGTGCTTCGGCGGCGGGGCCGTCTAGCGGCTTGCCGGCCTGTTCGCGCACGGCGACGATGGCGTCGACATCTTCATAGAAGCGTGCGGCCAGGCGCGTCAGGCCGTTCGGCATCGGATAGCGGCCGAAGTTGGCGACGTCGGCATGAACGCGAGGAGCTTCGTCCGGCGTGTCGGGCAGTTGCAGCATGTAGGCGCGGTCCGCGGCCAGCACCAGTTCCAGCAGCGTGCCGGCAAAGCAGGAGCCCGGTTCCACCAGCGCGAACAGACTGCGCGACGACACATCCAGGCGCGCCAGCGTGCGGCGCAGCATGCCGATCGTCTCGCGCACGAACCAGTGGCTGGCGTGCGCATCCATCAGCGCATCGGCCGCCAGCACCTGTGCGGCATCGCCGGTGGTCTTGAGGATCCACATGCCGATATCGAGATGATTGGTGCGCAGCGTCAGGATGGCGTCGTCTAGCTCGCGCGCCATCTTGAGCGGCCACCACTGGGCGCTGGCGGCGAGGATGCCGGCCAGATCCCGGGGTTGACCGACGTCGGGCGCCGACACGGTGATCGTTGCGCGGCGTGACTCATGGTCGATGTCGACGCGTACGGTTTCGTACCGATAGCCTTCGGGCGTCACGGTGCGCGTCAGTGGCGTCAGTCTCACGCCCTGTGCATCGGCGGGGCGGTCGCTCTGGGCGGCCAGCGCCTGCGCGCGTTCGCGCACGTATTCGGCAAAGCGTGCGGGTTTGACCACCTCGTCGACAAGCTTCCAGTCCTTGGCGCGTTGCCCGCGCACCCCTTCGGTGGTCAGGCAGAAGATGTCGGCGTGGTCGCGGCGCACATGGCGCTTGTCGGTGACGCGCGTCAGGCCGCCGGTGCCCGGCAGCACGCCCAGCAGCGGCACTTCGGGCAGGCTCACGGCCGAGGAGCGGTCGTCGACCAGCACGATCTCGTCGCAGGCCAGCGCCAGCTCGTAGCCGCCGCCCGCCGTGGTGCCGTTGCAGGCGGCGATGAACTTGATGCCCGAGTGGAGGCTGGCGTCCTCGATACCGTTGCGGGTCTCGTTCGTGAACTTGCAGAAGTTGACCTTCCAGGCGTGGCTGGACTTGCCGAGCATGAAGATGTTGGCGCCCGAGCAGAAGATGCGATCTTTCGTGCTCGTCATCACGACGGTGCGCACTTCCGGATGTTCGAAGCGAATGCGCTGCAGGGCATCGTGCAGTTCGATGTCGACGCCCAGGTCATAGGAGTTCAGCTTCAGCGCATAGCCAGGGCGCAGTCCGCCTTCCTCGTCGACGTTCATCGCCAGCGTGGCGACGGGGCCCTCGAACGTAAGTTGCCAGTGACGGTATTGCTCGGGATCGCGCTCGAACGTGACGGGGGCGCTGGATGCGATGGGGGCGGTGTCCGACATGAGGGCTGTCTCCTTGATGCACTATAGTGCCTTATCTTCTGGCATGAAATATAGTGCATCAATCGAGGCGATGCAAGATCGTGCAAGCCCGTTGCGAAGAAAAAACTGAAGGGAGGGGTGTCAGGCCCGTGTGTGCAGGATCTGCGCCTGCAGCGCGTGCAGTGACGTGGCGGCATCCTGGCCGCTCGTGTCGATCGTGGCGTCCGCGCGCGAATAGAGTGGCGTGCGGGCTTGCAGGATGCGCCGCAGGTCAGTCATCGCCTCGCGGTTGCCTTCCATCGGTCGCATGTCGCCTTGGGCCACCACGCGCGCCATGTGTTCCTCGGGTGACGTGCGCACCCAGATCGTGAAGCATCGCGATAGCAGCAGGTTGAACGTGGCGGGTTCGGAGACCAGGCTGCCCGGCGTGGCCAGCACCATGGTGTCGTTCTCGCGCAGCACGCGCTCCAGCGCGCGCATTTCGTAGCGGCGATACGCGGCCTGGCCGTACAGCGAATGGATCTCGGAAAGGCTGGCGCCGGCCTCCCTTTCGATGGCGGCGTTCAGTTCGACGAACGGCATGTCCTCCGCGGCCGCGAGCGCGCGGCCCAGCGTCGATTTGCCCGCGCCGCGCAGGCCGATCAGCGCGATACGGCGATGGCGGGCGTCACGGGATTCCGTTGGCGACAGCGCGTGCCGCGCGGCTTCCCGCACGCGGGCCAGATCGCTCGCCGGCAGTTGTGCGAGCCACTGAATCAGTTGCGAGAACTCTGTGGCGCGAGGGTTGCCCGCGCCGCCCGCATCGGCATGGCCGTCAACCTCCGCCAGCACCACGGGCAGTGGCACGTCCAGCGCGTTGGCGACCTGCCGCAGCAGCAGCACCGATGCATTGCCGGTGCCGGTTTCGAGATTGGCGAGATAGCGCTCCGATACGTCCGCGCCGCGCGCCAGATCCTTGCGCGACATGCCGCGTGCCGCGCGCAGTGAGCGGATGCGCTCGCCCAGATGCGTGAGATACGGGTCCCGTTCACCGGTCGCGCGGTTGTCCGGGCGGCCTTCGGCGGTCATAAGCGGATCAGGGTCGCGGCGCATGATTCAGGGCGGTTGGGGTTCCACAATCGGAGCGGCGGCATTATACGTGCAGGAAAGTGCGCGGCGGATCCGTGCCTCTGCGGTCATATAGTGCATACCCTTGCTTGCATAATAGTCGATATGCAATAAAATGCATCGCACATCGTCGGCGACCTCTCTTGGCTGTCGGCACAAAAAGACAAACCTGCTGGATGCCATGCCGCGCGCAGTGTTGTTCGAGAACGCCGGATGGCCAGAGGAGTGGAGACATGACGCCCCCGATCTCGAGCGCTGGCCAGGCCGGCTGCGCCACCGCATCGACCGACCCCCGTGCCGAAACGGCGATTGCCGCGTTGCCGCCGCGCTATAACGCCGCCGAGGATTTGCTGACACGTAACCTTGTCGCAGGACGGGGCGTCAGGACGGCATACATTGATGACGCGGGCAGCCTGACCTTCGCCGAACTCGACGACCGCTGCCGCCGTTTCGCCGGCGCGCTGTTGCGGGCGGGCTTCCGCCGCGAGGAGCGTGTACTGCTCTGCGCGTTCGATACGATCGACTTTCCCACCGTGTTTCTTGGCTGCCTGCTTGCCGGCGTGGTGCCGGTGGCGGTCAATACGCTGCTGACGACCGAGGACTACGCCTACATGCTGGAGCACAGCGGGGCGCGGGCGGTGGTGGTCTCGGCGCAATTGCTGCCGACGATGCGCGCGGCTATGACCAAGGCGGGTGTCACACCGGATCTGATCGTGGCCGCGCCGCATACCGAGGATTCGGCCAAGGCGGCCAATACGGTCAGCGCCATGGCGGCGAGCGCGCCGCCGTTGGCGCAATCCGTCGCAACCGGGCCCGACGATATGGCGTTCTGGTTGTACTCCTCCGGGTCGACTGGTCGGCCCAAAGGCACGGTCCACACGCATGGCAACCTGTTTCACACCGCCGATCTCTACGCGCGTCGCGTGCTGGGTATCCGTGAGGACGACACCGTGTTCTCGGCGGCCAAACTGTTCTTTGCCTATGGGTTGGGCAACGCGCTGACGTTTCCGCTGGCCGTGGGCGCCACCACGATCCTGATGGCCGAACGGCCAACCCCGCAGGCCGTGTTCCAGCGGCTGACCACCCATCGTCCCACCGTGTTCTGTGGGGTGCCCACGCTGTTCGCCGGTATGCTCGCCTCGCCAGATTTGCCGCCGCGCGCCGATGTGGCGATGCGTGTGTGCACGTCAGCAGGCGAGGCGTTGCCCCAGGACATCGGCAACCGCTTCCTCGCGCATTTTGGGTGCGACATCCTCGACGGTATTGGTTCCACCGAGATGCTGCACATCTTCTTGTCGAACCGGCCAGGCGAGGTGCGCTATGGCACCACGGGCAAGCCGGTGCCGGGCTACGAACTGAAACTGCTCGACGAGCGAGGCGAGCCCTGCGCGTCCGGCGAAGTTGGGGATCTCTATATCAAAGGCCCATCGGCCGCGCTGATGTACTGGTGCAATCGCGAAAAGAGCCGCGACACGTTCGTTGGCGCCTGGACGCGCAGCGGTGACAAGTACGTGTGCGATGCCGACGGCTATTTCACCTACGCGGGCCGCAGCGACGACATGCTCAAGGTCGGCGGCATCTACGTTTCGCCATTCGAAGTGGAGGCTGCGCTGGCTCTGCACCCGGCGGTGCTCGAGGCCGCGGTGATCGGCGTGGCCGATGCGGACGACCTGATCAAACCGAAGGCGTTCGTGGTGATGCGGCCGGGCCAGCAATGGCACGAAGGGATGGCCGCGGAACTGCAGGCGTTCGTGAAGTCCCGCCTCGCGCCGTACAAGTATCCGCGGCAGATCGAATGCGTCGAAGAATTGCCCAAGACCGCTACTGGCAAGATCCAGCGTTTCCGGCTGCGCCAGCGCGAGGAAGCCGCACGGCAGCACTGACATGGATACCGACATCGTTCAGATTCCGTTCGACGGACGCAGTATCGACATCGAGTACCAATGGCTGCGCGCGGAACGGATGACGCGGCCGCTCGTGGTCTTCCTGCATGAGGGGCTGGGCTCGATCAGCATGTGGCGCGACTTTCCGCGCCAGTTCTGCGAAGCCGGTGATTTCCGTGGGCTTGTATTTTCGCGCTATGGCTACGGCGGCTCCACGCCGCGCCCGCACGCAGAGAAATGGGGCGCCGATTTCATGCACCGGCAGGCGCGGGAGGCGTTGCCGGCCTTGTTCGAGGCGCTGGATATCGGGCCGGGTCGCCGCCATGGCAAGCCGTGGCTGCTCGGACACAGCGACGGCGGGTCGATCGCGCTGATTCATGCGGCGAGCTTTCCGGATGCGGTGGATGGCCTGACGGTGCTGGCGCCGCACATCATCGTGGAAGACCTGTCCGTGCGCAGCATCGCCGTCACACGCGAGACCTATCTGCAGACAGACCTGCGCGACAGGCTCGCGCGTCACCACCATGATGTCGATTCGGCGTTCTGGGGGTGGAACGACATCTGGCTCAATCCCGATTTCCGCCGCTTTGACCTACGCCCGTTGTTGCACGACATCCGCTGCCCGGCGCTGGCGGTACAGGGCGAGGACGACGAGTACGGCACGATGGAGCAAATCGAGGGTATCCAGCGATATGCGCCGCAAACTGTGCTGCTTAAACTCGCGCGGTGTGGACATTCGCCGCACCGGGACCAGTCCGGCGCATTGACGGCGGCGGCCGTGGCGTTTATAAACACACATACTTCAAATATAAAATAATTGGCCCGGACGGCAGGAACGCTGCCGTACCGCGGGCCAAATGGCTTGAAACCAAAGGCTTCAGACCACCAGGGAGGAGACCCCCATGCATCGCAATGCATCGCGCAGGCTATTGCCAGCCTGCCTCGCCGTCGCCACGCTGCTCGCCACGGGGTCCGTGGCACTGGCCCAGAGTGCGCCGGCCACATCCAGCAAGATCAAGGTCGGCTTCATGCTGCCGTACACGGGCACTTATGCCGCCCTCGGCGGGGCCATCGAGAATGGCTTCCGGATGTACGTGCAGGAGCAGGGCGGCAAGCTGGGCGGCCGCGAGGTTGAATACTTCAAGGTCGATGACGAGTCCGATCCGGCCAAGGCGCCGGAAAATGCCACCAAGCTGATCAAGCGCGACCAGGTCGACGTGGTGGTCGGCACGGTTCATTCGGGCGTGCAAATGGGCATCGTCAAGGTGGCCAAGGAAAACAATACGCTGCTGATCATTCCCAATGCCGGCGTGGACGAAGCCACCGGGCCGCTGTGCGGCTCCAACATCTTTCGTTCGTCGTTCTCGAACTGGCAGCCGGGCTATGCAATGGGCCATGTGCTGGCGGATCGCGGCCTGAAGAAGGTGGTCACGCTGACGTGGAAATACGCAGCGGGCGAGCAGTCGGTCAAGGGCTTCAAGGAAGCGTTCGAAGCCAAGGGCGGCAAGGTGGTGAAGGAGTTGAGCCTGCCGTTCCCGAACGTCGAATTCCAGGCGCTGATTACCGAAGTGGCTTCGATCAAGCCCGACGCCGTGTTCGTGTTCTTCGCCGGCGGCGGCGCGGTCAAGTTCGTCAAGGACTGGCAGGCCGCCGGTCTCAAGGACAAGATTCCGCTGTACGCATCAGGCTTCCTGACCGACGGCACGCTCGAGGCGCAGGGCGTCGCGGCGCAGGGTCTGGAGACCACGCTGCACTATGCCGATGGCCTGACCAATCCGCGCGACAAGAGCTTCCGGCTCGACTACGCCAAGCTGTACAAGCTGCAGCCCGACGTCTACGCGGTACAAGGCTACGATGCCGCGCAACTGCTGGCCGCTGGCGCCAATGCGGTCAAGGGCGACATGTCGCGCAAGCCGGAGGTCATCAAGGCGATGGAAGCCGCGAAGGTGGATAGCCCGCGTGGCGCCTTCACGCTGTCGAAGGCGCACAACCCGGTGCAGGACTTCTATCTGCGCAAGGTCGATGGCCGCGACAACAAGGTCAGCAGCGTCGCCGTGAAGGCGCTGGCCGATCCGGCGCGCGGCTGCCGCCTGTAATCGCACGTTGGAAAGCGGCATCGCGATGGACCTTGTCTCGTTTCTGATCCAGTGCCTGAACAGCGTGCAGTACGGGCTGCTGCTGTTCCTCGTGGCCAGCGGCTTGACGCTGATCTTCGGCATCATGGGCGTGATCAATCTCGCACATGGCAGCTTCTACATGCTGGGGGCCTATCTGGCATTCACGCTGGCCAGCCTGACGGGCAACCTGTTCATTGCGCTGCCGCTCGGCATCGTGCTGGCCGTGCTGTTCGGGTACGTGCTGGAGTGGGCCTTCTTCAGCTACCTGTATCAGCGTGACCACCTGCAACAGGTGCTGATGACATACGGGCTAATCCTGGTCTTCGAGGAGTTGCGCAGCATCCTGGTGGGCGACGACGTGCACGGTGTGCAAGTGCCGTCGCTGCTAGACTGGTCGCTGCCGGTGGGCAACGACATGACCTATCCGGTGTATCGCCTGTTCATCTCCGCCGTCTGCCTGTTGGTGGCCGGCGCGATGTACTACGTGATTCGCCGCACGCGTGTGGGCATGATGATCCGCGCCGGCGCCACGAACCGCGAGATGGTGCAGTCGCTTGGCGTCAACGTGACCGTGCTCTATCGTTTCGTGTTCGCGCTCGGCGTGGCCCTGGCCGTGCTGGCAGGCATGATCGCCGCGCCGGTTTCCTCGGTCTACCCGGGCATGGGCGGGCAGGTGCTGATCATCTGCTTTGTCGTGGTCGTGATCGGCGGTATCGGCTCGGTCAAGGGTGCGCTGGTGGCGTCGCTGCTGATCGGCTTCGTCGATACGTTCGGCAAGGTGTTCTGGCAGGATGCGGCTGGCGTGCTGGTCTACCTGCTGATGGCCGTGATCCTGCTGTGGAAGCCCCAGGGGCTGTTCCGCGCGGGCTGAGCAGGAAATCCTGACATGCATTCCGATTCCTTGACACCGCCACCGCAGGACATCCGCCGCCCGGCCTGGATGGCGACCGCTGGCTGGCTGGTGGCCTTGGCCGTGCTCTGCGCCATGCCGATGCTGCTGACCGCCGACAGCCACAAGTACTACATCGAGCTGCTCAGCAAGGTCATGATCATGGCGATCTTCGCGCTGTCGCTGCAGCTGCTGATTGGCTACACCGGGCTGGTGAGCCTGGGCCACGCCGCCTACTTCGCAATGGCCGCCTATGCCACGGCGATGCTGGCGCCCGAGAGCGGGCCGGGCAATGGCTGGCTGCTGCTGTTCGGCGCCGTGGGCGCGGCGGCCGCGCTGGCGCTGGTGGTTGGCGCGCTCGTGCTGCGCACGCGCGGCATCTACTTCATCATGGTCACGCTGGCCTTCGCGCAGATGGTGTACTTCGTGTTCCACGACACGAAGATCGCCGGTGGCAGCGACGGCACCTACATCTACTTCCGTCCCGAGTTCGGGCTGTTTTCGGCGCGACCGGTGACCGTGAACGACCCCGTGCAGTTCTATTGGCTGGTGCTCGTTGCGCTGGCGCTGACCGTGGCCGCGCTGACCTTGCTGCTGCGTTCCCGCTTCGGCCACGCGCTGGTGGGGATCCGGCACAACGAGCAGCGGATGCGGGCGGCCGGGTTTGGCACGTATCGCTATCAGCTCGGGGCGTTCGTCGTGGGCGGTGCGTTCGCGGGGCTGGCTGGGTACCTCTATGCGATCCAGTTCGGTTTCGTGAATCCCGAGATTGCTTCCTGGCATCAGTCGGGCAACGCGATGCTGATGGTGATTCTTGGCGGCGTCGGCAGCCTGGCTGGCGCCGTGCTGGGTGCATTCTCGTTCGTGCTGCTGGCCGAATGGTTCGGCACGTTGACCAAGCACTGGCAGCTGCTGATGGGCGGTTTCATCATCCTGGCGGTGGCGTTGCTGCCGCGTGGGCTGGTCAGCGTGCCGGCGGTGCTGCGGCATCGTTCTCCGCGTCGCGCGCGGCGGGCCGGCGCGGCCACCGAATCGAACACACGCAGCCGGGAGGCCGTATGAGCACGATCCCATCGGTTCCGGTACTCGATGCGCAAAGCCTCACGCGCCGATTTGGCGGGCTGACGGCGGTCAACAGTGTGGACCTGGCCCTGCATCTGCACGAGATCCATGCGGTGATCGGCACCAACGGTGCCGGCAAGTCGACACTGATCAACCTGTTGTCGGGCGAACTGCCGCCATCGGAGGGCCGGCTGCAACTGCAAGGGCGCGATGTCACGGGCTGGGTGCAGCCCAAGCTGGCGCGCCACGGCATTGGCCGCAGCTACCAGCGCAACAACATCTTCCTGCCACTGACCGTGCGCGAAAATTGCCGGCTTGCGGCGCAATCGCGCGCGCAGCGGGCCTGGCGGCTCTGGGAGCCGGCGCAGGGCTGCCGCACGAGCCGCGCGCTGGCCGACGAGGCGCTCGAACGGGCAGGGCTGATGCAGCACGCCGGTCGGCTTGCCAGCGATCTCGCGCATGGCCAGAAGCGCCAGCTCGAGGTGGCCATGTGCCTCGCGACCGAGCCCGTGGCACTGCTGCTCGACGAACCGCTGGCTGGCATGGGGGCGGAGGAGTCTGAGCGGATGCTTGACCTGCTACGCGGCCTGAAGGAGGGCCACGCGATCCTGCTGGTCGAGCACGACATGGAGGCCGTGTTTGCCGTGGCCGATCGCATCACGGTGATGGTGAACGGCACGGTGATCGCCACCGGCGATCCGGCCAGCATCCGAGCCAATCGGGAAGTGCAACTGGCCTATCTCGGCGAAGAGGAGGCCGCATGAGCCATGCCGCGATCATTGACGCAGATGGCGTCAACGCCTGGTATGGGTCGAGCCACGTGCTGCGCGGTATCGACTTTCGCGTCGGCGCCGGCGAGTCGGTTGGCCTGCTTGGCCGCAACGGCATGGGCAAGAGCACGCTGCTGCGGACGCTGCTGGGCCACGTGCGCGAACGTGAAGGCGGGATCCGCGTGGTGGGGCGCGATATGTCGCGGGCGCGGCCGCATGAGGTCGCCCGGCTCGGCATCGCCTATGTCCCGGAGGGGCGGGGGATATTTCCTAATCTGAGCGTCCGCGAGAACCTGCTGATGGCTGCGCGCGCCGGGAGCCAGGGCCGCAAGGACTGGGACGAGGCCCGCGTGCTGGACCTGTTCCCACGCCTGAAAGAGCGGTTGTCGCACGGCGGGCAGCAGTTGTCGGGCGGCGAACAGCAGATGCTGTCGATCGGCCGCGCGCTGATGACCAACCCGGATTGCCTGATCCTGGACGAGGCCACCGAAGGGCTGGCGCCCAAAATCGTCCACGAAATCTGGAATGTGATCGCCACGATACGGGCGACGGGGATCGCGTCAGTCGTAGTCGACCGAAACTACCGGGCCGTGCTGGCCCATGTGGACCGGGTGGTCGTGCTGGAAAAGGGGCTGGTGGTCATGTCCGGGCCCGCTGCCGATCTGGCCGCCGCGCCGGCGGCGCTGGACCGTTACCTGGGTGTTTGATTTCCAGATTCGGCGGCCCGCCATGGGGCGCCGTTGTGGCTTGTCCGCAACGCTCGTTTGGTGGGGCAACCCACTGCAAAGTGTGACCAGAGCTTGACCATGGCCCGGTTCGCTTCCATGCTTGTTCGGTCGCATTGGCAACACGGGCATCTTCCACAGTGGTCGTCTTACAGCACTTCATCTAGAATGCGCGCGTTTGTGCAATGCAATAGAGGTAGAGACGGCCATACCGCCCCATCGGGGACCGGAGCCGCTTGCGCGAGAGAATTTGTGCCTGAATCACCACATCGGTAGGTGTTATGCCCGGCAGCCCGCCGGGTGAGCCGAAGTCAGGCCGTAGAGGCGCGAGCCGGTCCACCAGACCCAAATCCATGACTCAATCCACAACCAGTCACTACTACGTCGAAAGCCCGAGCTCCCGTGCGCTCGTGGTCGGCGCGATCGGTGTCGTCTTCGGCGATATCGGCACCAGTCCCCTTTACTCGCTCAAGGAATGCTTCAGCCCGGAACATGGCATTCCGTTCAGTCCCGATGCGGTACTCGGCATCATCTCGATGCTGTTCTGGGCCTTTGTTATCGTCGTGTCGCTGAAGTACGTGATGTTCGTGATGCGCGCCGACAACAACGGCGAGGGCGGCATTCTGGCGCTGATGGCGCTGGCCTTGCGCACAGCGGCGCCACGGTCACGCATGGCCAAGCTGATCATGATGTTCGGCATCTTCGGCGCGTGCATGTTCTACGGCGACGCGGTGATCACGCCGGCCATCTCGGTGCTGTCTGCCGTCGAAGGCCTGGAGATTGCCGCGCCGGGGCTTTCCCACTTCGTGATTCCGATCACGCTGCTGATCCTGGCCTTGCTGTTCTTTATCCAGCGCAGCGGCACGCATGTGGTGGGCAAGCTGTTCGGGCCGATCATGGTGGTGTGGTTCCTGGCGCTCGGCGCGCTGGGCCTGATCCATTTGGTGCAGGCACCCGGGATCGTCAAGGCCATCAACCCGGTCTATGCGGTGTCATTCCTGCATGACCACTCGCTCCAGGCGTTCATCGTGCTGGGTAGCGTGTTCCTGGTGCTGACTGGCGCGGAGGCGCTCTACGCCGATATGGGCCACTTCGGCGCGAAGCCGATCCGCACGGCCTGGTTCGTGCTGGTCATGCCGTGCCTGATCCTGAACTACTTTGGCCAGGGGGCAATGCTGCTGGGCAACCCCGACGCGATCGAAAATCCTTTCTACCTGATGGTGCCGTCGGCGCTGCAATTGCCGATGGTGTTGCTGGCCACCGCGGCCACGGTGATTGCGTCGCAGGCCGTCATCTCGGGAGCGTTCTCGCTGACGAGCCAGGCCATTCAGCTTGGTTTCATGCCGCGGATGCGTATCCGCTATACCTCGGCGGCGGAAATCGGCCAGATCTATATGCCCGTGATCAACTGGATCCTGCTGGTACTTGTGATCTGCGTGGTGCTGGCGTTCAAGAAGTCCGATAACCTGGCGGCCGCGTACGGGATCGCCGTGACCACGACGATGGTGATCACCACGTTCCTGGCCGCGCTGGTGATGCGCAACGTCTGGAAGTGGAACCCTGCATTGGTGACGCTGATCAGCCTGACGTTCCTGGTGGTCGACATGTCGTTCTTCGCGGCCAACCTGCTCAAGATCGCCGAGGGCGGCTGGTTCCCGCTGCTGATGGGCGGTAGCGCGTTCTTCCTGTTGATGACCTGGCACAGTGGCCGGAAGCTGCTGCGCGCGCGTAGCCTGGAGGATGGCATTCCGCTGGAGCCGTTTATCGCCGGCCTGCTGGCGCACCCGCCGCATCGCGTGGAAGGTACGGCCGTGTTCCTGACCGGCAACACCGAATCGGTGCCGGTGTCGCTGCTGCACAACCTCAAGCACAACCGCGTGCTGCACGAGCGGGTGGTTTTCCTGCAGTTCGTGACGCGTGACATTCCGTACGTGGACGACGACGAGCGCCTGAGCTGCAAGGATCTGGGGGGAGGCGTCTACATCCTCAAGTCCGAATATGGCTTCAAGGAAACGCCTGATGTGCAGCGGGTTCTGGATCTGGCCCAGCGCAAGCTCGGCATGCAATTCGAGCTGATGGAAACCTCATTCTTCATCGCGCGTGAATCGGTGATTCCGTCGAAGCTGCCGGGTATGTCGATGTGGCGCGAAAGCCTGTTCGCGTGGATGCATCAGAACGGCGCCAAACCGTCGGACTTCTTCTCGATTCCGGCCAACCGCGTGGTGGAGCTTGGGACGAAGGTAGAAATCTGATTCCCGAGGTCCAGATGTGACAACGCCCCGCAATTGCGGGGCGTTTTGTTTTTTCCTCCTCTCCCGCGAGCGGGAGAGGAGAACTGCCGGACTTAGCGCTTCAGCTTGGCGAATGCCGCTGCCATCGCGCCTTGCTGCACCGCTTCACGACGGTTGCCGCCGTTGGAACCCTTGCCACTGCCGTTACGCTGGCCACCGCGATCATTCGAACGATCGGCGCCGCCTGCACGTGCCGTAGCCTGGCCCGGCTCGTCATCGAGGCGCATCGTCAAGCCGATGCGATTGCGCTTGACGTCCACTTCCATCACCTTGACCTTGACGATCTGGCCGGCCTTGACAACCTCGTGTGCATCCTTGACGAACTTCGTCGAAAGTGCCGAGATATGGACCAGGCCGTCCTGATGCACGCCGATGTCGACGAACGCGCCGAAGGCCGCCACATTCGTCACCACGCCTTCAAGCACCATGCCGGGCTGCAGATCCTTGACGTCCTCCACGCCATCCTGGAACGTCGCGGTCTTGAACTCGGGGCGCGGGTCGCGGCCCGGCTTTTCGAGTTCGGACAGGATGTCGCGCACGGTCGGCAGGCCGAACGTGTCATCGGCAAACTGCTGGGCCGACAGGCCGCGCAGGGCGTCGCGGTTGCCCATCACATCGGGCAGCCCCTTCTTGATGTGATCCAGGATGCGCTGCACCACCGGATAGGCTTCCGGGTGCACCGACGAGCGGTCGAGCGGGTTGTCCCCGTCGTTGACGCGCAGGAAGCCGGCGGCCTGTTCGAACGTCTTGTCGCCCAGGCGCGGCACCTTCTTCAGCGCATCGCGATTCGAGAACGCGCCATTGGCGTCGCGGTATTCGACGATATTGCGCGCCAGTACCGAGTTCAGGCCCGAGACACGTGCCAGCAGCGGGGCGGAGGCCGTGTTGACGTCCACACCCACCGCATTTACGCAGTCTTCCACCACGGCGTCCAGCGCACGCGCGAGTTCGCGCTGGTTCACATCATGCTGATACTGGCCCACGCCGATCGATTTCGGGTCGATCTTGACCAGCTCGGCGAGCGGGTCCTGCAGCCGGCGGGCGATCGACACCGCGCCGCGCAGCGACACGTCGAGTTCCGGAAACTCCTTGGCCGCCAGTTCCGAGGCCGAGTAGACCGATGCGCCAGCCTCGCTGACCACGATCTTGGTGAGCTTCAGCTCGGGCGCGCCCTTCATCAGGTCCTGCACCAGCTTGTCCGTTTCGCGGCTGGCCGTGCCGTTGCCGATCGAGCACAGCGCGACGTTGTGTTGCTTGGCCAGACGTGCCAGCGTGGCCAGCGAACCGTTCCAGTCGCGGCGCGGCTCGTGCGGGTAGATCGTTGCCGTTTCCAGCAGCTTGCCCGTGGTGTCCACCACGGCGATCTTGCAGCCCGTGCGGATGCCCGGGTCGACACCCATCACCGATTTCGGGCCGGCCGGCGCGGCCAGCAGCAGCTCGTGCAGGTTGCGGCCGAACACCTTGATGGCCTCGCCCTCGGCGGTCTCGCGCAGTTGCGTGAGCAGTTCGGTTTCCAGATGCGGCTGCACCTTGACGCGCCAGCTCCAGCGGCAGACGTCGGCCAGCCACTTGTCGGCGGGGCGATTCTGGTTCTGGATGCCGACGTGGCGCGCGATCATGCCCTCGCACGGATGCGGCACCATCGCGTCCTGTTCCTCGCCAAGGCCAAGCTTGACCATCAGCACGCCCGCGTTGCGGCCGCGGAACAGCGCCAGCGCGCGGTGCGACGGCACGGTGCGGATCGTCTCGCTGTACTGGTAGTAGTCGCGGAATTTCTCTTCCTCGGCGGTTTCCTTGCCCTCCACGACGGAGGACGTCACCACGCCGTTGCTCCAGAGATGCTCGCGCAGCTTGCCGAGCAGTTCCGCCGTTTCGCCGAACTGCTCCGACAGGATGTCGCGCGCGCCGTCCAGCGCGGCCTTGACGTCGGGCACGCCGCCGTCGGCGGTGGGGTTGCCGTTGACGTACTTGGCGGCCTCGGCTTGGGGATCGAGCGTCGGGTCGGCCAGCAGTGCCTGCGCAAGTGGTTCCAGGCCGCATTCACGGGCGATCTGGGCGCGCGTGCGACGGCGCGGCTTGTAGGGCAGGTACAGGTCTTCCAGCGTCTGCTTGGTCTCGGCCGCTTCAATGGCCGCGCGCAGTTCGTCGGTGAGCTTGCCCTGTTCCTCGATCGACGCCAGGATCGTGGCGCGACGATCTTCCATGTCGCGCAGGTAAAGCAGGCGCTCCTCAAGCGTGCGAAGCTGCGTGTCGTCCAGGTTGCCCGTGACTTCCTTGCGATAGCGGGCGATGAATGGCACCGTGGCGCCTTCGTCCAGAAGGTTGACGGCAGCCGCTACCTGGCGGGGTTGCACGGACAGTTCGGCCGCGATCAGCGACACAATCTTTTGCAGAACGGAAGCAGGCAGATTGGACATCGAGAATACGTGTCAGTCGAAAGCGGGGCATTGTGCCACAAGCGCGATGCGCGCCTGGTGACGGGGAGACACCTTTTGTGCCCGCTGTTTTCCGACGTGGTGGCGCATCCACGGGCAGACACAAGTTGCAACGTTCGCCCAGGGGTCCGAAGTGGCCCCGGATGTTAGAATTCCGCCATGATCGTCAAGCCCCATCCGGCCACCATGGCTGCCCCGGTTTCCCAAGTGCCCACAGTGTCTTCCACGGCTCTCACCATCGCGCTCGCGGCGCTACTGCTGGCTGCGCCGTTTCGGCTCGCCATGGCGCAGGCGTCCACGCCGGCTGCAGCGGCTGTGCCGCCGGCCCCAGGCGTCGCGCGCGATTTCGATGCCGAGCGCAAGGCGATCGACGACTCGCGGGCCTGGGCCAAATATCGTTACGCGGTGGCGGAACGTGCGTGCTACAGCAAGTTCCTGGTGAACAACTGCATCGACAAGGCCAAGGAAGTCCAACGCGGCGAGCTGCAGGTGCTGCGCGAGCGCGATCTGGAGGTGGGCGATGCCGAGCGTGCCTACCGTGCGACCCAGCGTGATCACGACCAGGCCCTGCGGCGTGCGGAGTACGAGGCCAGCCTGCCCAAGCGGGCCGCCGACGAACAGGCCAGCCGCGAAGCCTTCGAACGCAAGCAGCAGGACCAGGCGCTGCGTGATGCGCAGCACAATGCTGGCGCGCCGCAGCGGGCGGCCAATGCCGAGGCTTACCAGAAGAAGCAGGACGATTTCGCCACCAAGATGCAGGAGGCACAGCAGAAGGGTGCCGAGCAGGCCCGTCAGCACGAGGAGAACGCGAAGGCATACCAGCAAAAACAGGTCGATGCCGCGCAACGTCAGAAGGAACTGGAAGAACGCCGCGCCCGCGCCGCGGAAAAGCAGAATCAGGGGCAGTCGTCGAAGCCCAGCCCATTCGGATTCTGATCTGGCTCGAACAACACCCGGGCAATGGCCGCAAGGCAGGGCAGGGGAAGGCGCAACATGGACGAGAACCTCAATACGCTGGCGCGACAGATCATCGAACTGCAGATCGAGCATCGTGATCTGGATTTCATGATCGACCGCCTTGCGTCCGATCCGTCGCATGACGAATTGCAACTGCGCCGGCTCAAGAAGCGCCGGCTCAAGCTCAAGGACGCCATCACCCTGTTGCAAGTGCAGGTCGAGCCCGACGTACCCGCCTAGCATAGATATCCACCGGTCCCTCCGGCGCCATGACAAAAGCGTGCGCGACCAATCGCGCCACGCCTCAGGAAGTTCCAACTTGTCCGAACCGATCGAAGACACATCCTTATCCGACGGCCCCAATGTGGCCGGAGCCGCCGACATGCCGGAGTCGCTCGCGAACGCCGTTGCCGCGGCGGCAGCCGACCAGGCCGCGCTAAGGTCTTCGCAACTCGCTACGATCTTTGCCGAAACCGGCACGCTGGCCAGTGCGATCCCCGGCTACCGGCCGCGCGCGGCGCAGGAGAAGATGTCCGAGGCCGTGGCCAATGCGATCGCCGACAACGACACGGTGATCGTCGAGGCTGGCACGGGTACGGGCAAGACGTACGCCTATCTGGTGCCGGCCATGCTCTGGGGCGGGAAGGTCATCCTTTCGACCGGTACCAAGAACCTGCAGGACCAGCTTTACCTCCGCGACATTCCGACGGTACGCCATGCGCTGAACGTGCCGATCTCCGTCTCCCTGCTCAAGGGGCGGGCCAACTACGTTTGCCACTATCACCTGGAGCGGGCACAGGCCAACGGCCGGCTGGCGTCGAAGCAGGATGCGGCCTGGTTGCGCGAGATCAGCCGATTCGCCAAGACCACGACGTCCGGGGACAAGGCCGAGCTGGCCGAAGTACCCGAGAACGCGCCAGTGTGGCAGCTCGTGACGTCCACACGGGACAACTGCCTGGGCAGCGAATGTCCGAACTACAAGGAATGCTTCGTGATGCGCGCCCGCAAGGAGGCGCAGCAGGCCGACCTTGTGGTCGTCAACCATCACTTGTTCTTTGCCGACGTTGTGCTGCGCGATACCGGCATGGCCGAATTGCTGCCCGCCGCCAACACAGTGATCTTCGACGAAGCGCACCAGTTGCCCGAGACGGCGACGTTGTTCTTCGGCGAAACGTTGTCGACGAGCCAACTGCTCGAGCTGGCCCGTGATACCGTGGCCGAAGGGCTGTCGCACGCGCGCGATGCGGTGGACTGGGTCGCGCTTGGGGCACCGCTCGAACGGGCTGCCCGCGATCTGCGCCTGGCTTTCGGCAGGGAGAACGCCCGCCTTGCGCTGGGGCAGATCGACGCCGACCCGCGCATTCGCGAGCCGTTTCACGAAACGCTCGACGCGCTCGACACGGCGCTGTCCGACTTTGTCGAGGCACTGGAATCGCAGGCCGAGCGTGCCGAGGAGCTTGAACAGTGCCATCGCCGCGCGCTCGAACTCGCCCAGCGGCTGGCGGCATGGCGCGACGACCGGATTGCCGCATCCCCGGTGCCTGCGGCCGAGCCGGCCGACGATGCGGAAGGCGACCAGACTTCCCAGTCTGTCCAACCTGCCCAGCTTGGCCCCGAAACCGTACGCTGGGTGGAAGTGTTCTCGCACACGGTGCAGTTGCATCGGACGCCGTTGTCGATCGCGCCAATCTTCAGCCGGCAACGCGCAGGCCAACCACGCGCGTGGGTCTTCACCTCTGCCACGCTGTCCGTGAAGGGCAACTTCACCCATTACGCCGCGCAGCTTGGGCTGGATCGCGATCGGTCGTTGACACTGCCGAGCCCGTTTGACTATGCGAAACAGGGGCTGCTGTATGTGCCCCGGGATATGCCACCGCCGCAATCGCCTCAATTTACCGAGGCGGTGGTGGAGCGGGCGCTGCCGTTGATCGAGGCGGCAGGTGGTCGCACGTTCCTGCTTTGCACCACGTTGCGGGCGGTGCAGAAGGCGTCGGACATGCTCTATGACCTGTTCGCTGAGCGTGGTATCAACCTGCCGCTGCTCGTGCAGGGCCAGGCGAGCCGTACCGAATTGCTCGACCGCTTCCGCGAGCTTGGCAATGCCGTGCTGGTGGGCAGCCAGAGTTTCTGGGAAGGCGTTGATGTCCGTGGCGAGGCGCTGTCGCTGGTCATCATCGACAAGCTGCCGTTCGCACCGCCCGATGATCCAGTGCTGGCAGCGCGCATGGAAGTACTGCAGAAGAAGGGGCTCAGCCCGTTCGCGGTTCACCAGCTTCCGCATGCGGTGATCACGCTGAAGCAGGGTGCTGGCCGACTGATCCGGTCTGAGACCGATCGCGGCGTGCTGGCGATTTGCGATACCCGGCTCGTGGAAAAGCCGTATGGCCGGCAGATCTGGCAGAGTCTTCCGCCGTTCACGCGCACGCGAGAAGCCGACACCGTCATTCGGTTCCTGGAAGGGTTGGGGCGAGGTGAGGCACCGGCGTCCGAGTCCGACACGGATTCGGAGTAGCTGTCCCAGTTTGTACCAGGCAACCACGAGTTCGTAGCATCTGCCCGCCGGGGATGGTCTTCCCGCACCAGACTTACTCGATCGGCAGCGGCTACGAGATTCCGAGTGACCGCAGCCAGCGCATCCAAGCGGCTTGGTCGCCATGACGAGGCCTACGGCACGTACGATGGTTATCGTGCCGAGAAGGGGGCGTGTTCATGAGCCCAACGTCTGGCGTCAGGCCAAAAAAAACCGCACGGATCGCGTGCGGTTTTTTTGTTTCACGATGACTCCAGCCCGGTAGTTCGCTGGACTGCGCCGTAGCTCGATACAGCAGGTTTATCAATAGCTTACGCGCGTCCATCATATGCCGGTGCTTTCTGAAACTTGACCCGGTTTTCCCTCGTGCCGCTCCTATCTGGCTCTTGGAATCCGGGTCGTTCCAAGGAGTCATCATGGCAAAGATCAAGCTCACCAAGACCGCCGTGGAGGCGGCCCAGCCCCAGGCCAAGGATGTTGAACTGCGGGATACCGTGGTGCCCGGCTTCCTGTGCAAGATTACCCCGACGGGCCGCCGGGTGTTCATGCTCCAGTACCGCACGAACTCCGGCCAGCCCCGCAAGCCCTCGCTGGGGCTATACGGGGAGCTGACCGTCGAACAGGCACGAGTCAAGGCACAGGACTGGCTGGCCGAGGTTCGCCGGGGCGGCGACCCCGGCGGCGCCAAGGCCGAGGCGCGCAAGGCGCCCACGATGGCCGAGTTGTGCAAGAAGTTCATGGAGGACTACTCCAAGAAGCGCAACAAGCCCAGCACGCAGGACGGCTATCAGGGCGTCATCGACCGCAACATCATCCCGCTGCTGGGCCGCAAGAAGGTGCATGACGTGAAGCGGCCCGACATTGCCGGGCTGATGGAGAAGCTGGCCTACAAGCCGACCGAGGCGAACAAGACCTTCGGCGTGCTGCGCAAGATGTTCAACCTGGCCGAAGTGTGGGGCTACCGCCCGGACGGCACGAATCCGTGCCGCCACGTCCCGATGTACCCGCCGGGCAAGGAAACCCGGCTCATCGTGGACGAGGAAATGGTGCGGATCTTCCGTCATCTGGAGAAGCTGGAGGCGGAAGGGCTGGAGAACTACGTCATCCCGCTGGCGATCCGGCTGCAATTCGAGTTTGCCGCCCGGCGCTCCGAAATCTGCCCGCTCGAATGGAGCTGGCTGGACTTCGAGAACCGGCGCGTGGTGTGGCCCGACAGCAAGGTCGGCGGCATTTCCAAGCCCATGAGCGAGGAAGCCTATCGGCTGCTTTCGACGGCGCCGCGCCGGGAGGGCTGCCCCTATGTCCTGCCATCGCCCAACGACTCGACCAAGCACCTGACCTTTGGCGAGCACTATGGCGGCTGGTGCCGGGTGCTCAAGGCCGCCGGCGTCCCGCACGTCGGCACGCACGGCATCCGCCATCGCTCGACCACCGACATAGCCAATTCCGGCGTGCCGACCAAAGTGGGCATGAAGTTAACGGGCCACAAGACTGTGGCGATGTTCATGCACTACGTCCACACCGAGGACAAGCCGGTGCGCGATGCGGCCGAGCTGGTGGCCAGCCGGCGCCAGGCCATCACGGGCGCGCGCCAGCTTGCGGAGGCGGCAGCATGAACACGCGCCGGTCATCCGCAGCGTCGTCCGCAGCGTCGTCCGCAGCGCCTTCGGCGCTGCTGGGCGACATTCGGGCACTGATCGAGGCGGCGCGCAAGCGCGCCGCCTCGACGGTGAATAGCGAGCTGACGATGCTCTACTGGCGCATCGGCCAGCGCATCCGCACGCAGGTCTTGGACGGGCGCCGGGGCGCTTATGGCAAGGAAGTCCTGCCTACCCTGGCGGCGCAGTTGGTGAAGGAGTACGGCAACAGCTTTGCCGAGCAGAACCTGCGCCGCATGGTGCAGTTCGCAGCCACCTTTCCCGACGAGCAGATTCTCGTATCACTGATACGAGAATTGAGCTGGACGCACTTCATCGCCCTGATCCCGCTGAAAGACCCGCTCCAGCGGGACTATTACGCGCAGATGGCGAGCGCCGAACGCTGGAGCGTGCGGACGCTGCGTGAGCGCATCGACTCGATGCTGTACGAACGCACGGCGCTGTCCCAAAAGCCGGGCGAGACGATCGCACAGGAGTTGGCGAAGATGCGCGATGCGCAGCGCATGTCGCCCGCCCTAGTCATGCGCGACCCGTACATCCTCGACTTCCTGGGGCTGCGGGACACTTGGCAGGAAGGCGACTTGGAGGCGGCGATCATCCGCGAAATGGAGTCGTTCTTGTTGGAGCTGGGCGCGGGTTTCAGCTTCGTGGCCCGGCAGAAGCGCATCCAAATTGACGGCGAGGATTTTCACCTCGACCTGCTGTTTTACAACCGCAAGCTGCGGCGGCTGGTGGCAGTGGAGTTGAAGGTCGACGAGTTCAAGGCGGCTTTCAAGGGACAGATGGAGCTTTACCTTCGCTGGCTGGACAAGCACGAACGGGAGCCGGAGGAGGCCTCGCCGCTGGGGATCATCCTTTGCACCGGCAAAAAGCGCGAGCAGATCGAATTGCTGGAGCTGGACAAGTCGGGCATCCACGTCGCCGAGTATCTGACTGCCTTGCCGCCGAGGGGTGTGCTGGTGGAGCGGCTGCAACAGGCAACGCAACGGGCGCAGTTGCAGATCGAGCAGCGCAAGACCGACAACCAGTAGTCCTGTCCGAAGAAGTCGGGCGTCCCGGCGTGCCGCCGTCGCGCTGTCGTGCTGCGCATCGAGCCTCGCTGCGCGAGTCTCTCCCCATGCGGGCTTCCATCACTGACGCCTCCGGCCCGGCTCGCTGATCCGGGCCTGCGCGCTCCGCTTGCCAAAAGCCGACTGTGTGCAGTGGGCGGGTGTGGGCGGTCTTGCTGTTCCCTTCACCGTATCACGGCGTTCTCGCCGTCAAGGGCGGCGCGCGCCATGCGCGCTTGCGACCTGGCGGCCGTCTGCGACCCCTGACTGCTTGCGCTGCGCCGTGCTGGCGCCGGTTCCGGGCAATTCCGCCCGAGCAACCGGAGCACGATCATGTCGCAACTTTCCCTCTCTCTCGATACTCCGCTGATGGTGCGCGATGGCCGTGGGCGCTATCGGCCGGCGGACGCCGACCAGATTCTGGAGGCCGCGCGCCAGGTCATCGAACAGAAGATGCAGCGCGGCGAGGCGTTCACTTCGCCGGAGGCGGTGAAGGACTACCTGCGCGCCAAGCTGGCCGGCTTCGAGCACGAAGTCTTCGCGGTGTTGTTCCTCGACACGCGCCATCGGTTGATCGACTACGTGGAGATGTTCCACGGCACGATCGACGCCGCCGAGGTGCATCCGCGCGAGGTGGTGAAGCAGGCGCTGCGGCTCAATGCAGCGGCGGTCATCGTCGCCCATTATGTTCCGCGCCACATAATGGGCGTTATGTGCCCTGTTTTCTTATGTGCCCGGTCGTACCGATAGGGGCATATTTCAAGCACTTCTGAGCACGGCCTGGCCACATAATGGCGGGTGGCGCGCAACATGACATTTCCTCTACTTTTCCAGAAGGGTGATTGTCATGTTGGAACATCACTTCCGGTCGCTTAAGGCGATCGACCGCGTCAGAGCCCAGTGGCTGGGGCCACAGATTGAACGCTACGTGCAGTCGTTGGACGAACTGCATACCAGCAATGCCACGGTACGCCAGCATATCCGCGCACTTGGGCACTTCAATGATTTTGTCATTGCCAGGGGTGTCACGAAGCTAGAAGCACTTCCCGACCATGTTGATGCCTTTGTCGAGTATTGGCACGCCGGTCACGCAGGCTGGTGCAAGAACAACCAGGACCGAGCCGCTGTCACCGCACAGAGCCGTGTTCCGGTGGAGCGGATGCTTTGCCTGGCCTTGCCGGATTACACACGCCCGAACAACCGGCCAGCGATGCCGTTTGCCAATACGGTTCCTGGTTTCTTGCCTTTCTTGAACGATGAGAAGGGGCTTCGTCAGGAGTCGCAGCAGCGCTACCTCTATACGCTTCGTCCTTTTGAAGCCTATCTGAACAGGGGCGGCATTGCTTTGTCGGGATTGGAACCTGCCCACATCAGCCGCTTTCTCGAAGAACGCGCCAAGACACTGCACAAGGCCGGCATGCGAGACACCGCCGGCGCCCTGCGCATCTTCCTGCGTTATCTGCATCGAGAAGGCATCGTGGCTACGGATCTCGTACGTAGTGTGCCGCGCGGCCGTATCTACCGCCAAGCATCCATTCCACGCGCAATTGGATGGCAGGATGTTGAGCGGCTGCTGACCAGCATCGACCGCAGGTCCATCTTGGGCAAGCGCGACTACGCCATTCTGACGCTATTGGCCAGTTATGGGTTGCGCGCCAGGGAGATCGCTGCGCTGTGCCTGGACGATTTCGACTGGACACATGCCCAGATCAGCATCCCAATGCGCAAGGGAGGCCATTCGACGCGCTATCCCTTGTCGGCCACAGTGGGCGATGCTGTGATTTCCTACCTGCAAGCTCGGCGCAGTGATGTTCCTCACCGCCAAGTCTTTCTCACCGCCAGGTCTCCCTACATTCCCATGCGCCACTGGACCGTTTCGGCCATGGTTGGGATACGCATGCGAGACATCGGCATCCAAGTGACACGGGCGGGCTCTCACACACTGCGCCATGCCTGCGTGCAGCACCTCGTGGAAGCCGACATGCCCTTCAAGGTCATTGGTGACTACGTAGGCCATAGCCATCCGTCTTCCACGCTTGTCTATGGCAAGGTGGCGGTACACAAGCTGCGTCAGATCGTCCTCTTCCAAGGGGAGGACGTGCTATGACTGCCCACTGGAATGGTTATCACAGCGCGCTGGCCACACATATCGAACAATACCTTCGGGCCAAGCGCGCCATGGGTTGCAAGTTCGCATGCGAAGGCCGCCAACTGAGACTCCTTGATCGGTTCCTCGCTGAGCGCGGCATTGACAAGATAGACGTCATCGACGGCGCATGCTTGCAGGCGTTTCTGGACTCGCGTCACCGAACCAATCCTCGTAGTTATAACAATCTGCTCGGAGATGTCCGGAGATTGTTTGACTGGATCGTCGGTCAGCAGATGCTGCCCGCATCGCCATTGGTTGCAAAGGCCAAGCCGCAGAGAGCCCGGCGGATTCCCTTCCTGTTCTCACCCGAAGTGATCAGGCGACTGCTGGCCCTGGCCAGGGCTTTGCCGGATAACTCCCGTGCACCACAGCGCGGCATCACCTACGAGATGATTTTTGCACTGCTCGCCAGCCTTGGGCTACGAGTGGGCGAGGTGGCCGGTTTGCAGTGGGGCGACGTGGACCTGGAGCGCGAGGTCCTGGAGATATCCAACACCAAGTTCGGCAAGGACCGGCTGGTGCCCTTTGGCCCCAAGCTAGCAGCCAGGCTACGCGAGTATCGGCTTGAACGCGAGCGGCAGGGCCGTATCTGCACAGGCGCCCACCATCTGTTTTCATGGAACGGCCGCACACCGATCAGCACCAATAGCATCCGCAACACCTTCAGGGACGATCTGCTGCCACAGCTACACCTCACGGTGCCGCCTGGCTGCTTTGGCCCGCACGTCCATGGTTTGCGGCATTCTTTCGCGGTGCGAACGTTGCTGGGCTGGTACCGCCAAGGAATCATTCCCAGTGACCGCTTGCATCACCTGTCCACGTTCCTGGGACACGTCAATCCCAAGAGCACGGCGGTGTATCTGACGATCACCAACGAGCTGCTCGATGCCGCCAATGAGCGTTTCGAGTCATTTGCACCATTGTTGGCTGCGGGAGGTTCATCATGAAGGACTTCAACCTTCCGTCGATCATTCACCGCTACTTTCTGGAGTATTTGCCTCGGCACAAGGGGCTGCAATCGAGCTCAATCCGCAGCTATCGGGATAGCCTGCGCCTGTTCCTGATCTTTGTGGCGGGCACACACCGGCTCGGCGTCAGCGAACTGGTATTGGAGCACCTTGATTATCCCGCCGTGCAGGCGTTTCTGCACAGCATGGAGGCCGATCGAGGCAACGCCATCAGTACCCGCAACCAGCGCTTGGCGGCACTTCATGTGTTCTACGAATACGTGGGCCGGACCGTTCCAGAGATGTTGCCTACCAGTGCCAAGGTCGCTGCCATCCCGATGAAGCGTTGCCCACGGCCGGAGATGACGTTCCTTGGACGTGACGAGGTTCAAGCCATGTTCGCCTGCATTCCTGCTCAGCATCGCCTCTCATCACGGGATCGGGCGCTGCTTATGCTGCTCTACAACACCGGCGCGCGTGTTTCAGAGGTCGCGCATCTGAAGGTCGAACAACTCGACCTGCGCTCACCTGCGCGCGTCAGGCTATTGGGCAAGGGGTCGAAGTGGCGCACGTGCCCACTCTGGAACCAGACGGCCAAGGCGCTGCAGGCGATGCTGGATGAGCGCGGAACGAACTTGCCTCCCGAATCGCCGGTATTCGTTGGAGCTTCGCAGGCGCCGATGACCCGGTTCGGTATTTACAAGCGCATCCGCCACTATGCCACGCTCTGGGAAGCATCGGGGCACACAGCTTCCGCAGCCAAGGTAACGCCTCACGTATTTCGACACACCACAGCGGTTCATCTACTTGAGTCGGGCGTGGAGGTCAATGTCATCCGAGGCTGGCTGGGACATGTCAATCTGGAGACGACCAATCGCTATGCGGAAATCACCATTCGCATGAAGGCCGAAGCCCTGAAGTTGTGCGATCCGATCGTCGCAGGTGTTCCACGCAAACCCGCCTGGAAAGACGATGCTGCGATGATGGCCTGGCTGTCGTCCCTCTGACGCGACCACGATGCTGGGCGGCCAAGGCACGCTGCCCAGTGTCCAAAAACAATCATCTCTCTATCGAACGGGCGAGAATATGCGTACCCAGTCGGGCTTCCATTATGTGCCCAGCCAGTGCTTGGAGACCATTGCGGTATGCCATGTTTCTAATGCCCGGCCACATAAGAAAACAGGGCACATAATTCGCACAACCATCCGAGCGGAAGCCCCGAGCCGAGCGCGGCCGACAAGGCGATGACCTCGCAGCTTCGGCAGGCGCTGGCGCTGGTGGACGTTCGCACGCTGGATCACATCATTATCGCTGGAAGCCGTACCACGTCATTCGCCGAACGCGGCCTGCTTTGACCTTTGGGGGCTTCGGCCCCCTTTTTGCTGCGCCCGGCGGCGCAACTCCGGCCCTCGCGGGCCTGCGCGTGCTACGCACTTGCCAAAAACAGGTGTGGTGGTGTCGGGTTGGGGGCGGTCTTGCTGTGTCCCTTCACCGTATCACGGCGTGCTCGCCGTCAAGGGCGGCGCGTGCCAGCACGCTTGCGGCCCGTGGCCGTCTTCGACCCCTGACTGCTGCGCTGCGCCGTGCTGGCGACGGTTCCGGGCAATTCCGCCCGTGCAACCGGAGAACAGTCATGCACGACAAATCACACGTTTCCCTCGAACAGCACGTTTGCTTGGTCTGCGGCACAGCGTTCGATACCGGCGCCATCCTGTTGGACAAGCGCCTGCGCGCGAGCATGGAGCGCCATACGGCAACCGGCTGGGGCCTGTGCCCCGAGCATCAGAAGCTGTCCGACGATGGCTTTGTCGCACTGGTCGAATGCGATCCGCAGCGCAGCGGCTCGCAGGCCGGCGGGCGCATGAAGCCCGAGCAGGCGTACCGGACGGGCCGGCTGGCTCATCTGCGGCGCACGTTGTTCGCTCAGGTGTTCAACGTGCCGATCGCGGCCGAGCAGGCTTGCGTGTTCGTTGAGCCCGGCGTGATCGACCAGTTGCAGTCGATGACGGCGCCGGCGGCGAACTGATCGCGCCGTACAGCCTTCGGTGCGTCGTCCCTGCGGGGGCGGCGCACCTTTTTTTCTGCTGCGCCCGTTGCCGATACCTTCGCGCCTGGTGCGCTGCGCGCTTCGCTTGCCTCCAGGGGAAAGCCCTGCGGGCTATCCCCGCCGCGCGATGCTTGGCGCCCCTCAAAGACCGCCGAACCGGCTGCGCCGGATCGGCCAGACCACGGCAATCGCTGTCGAACCTGTTTCCCAATGACTGGCGCATGAGCTTGTGCATCGAGCCGCCTGCGGCGTCTCGCCCCTGCGGGCTTCCATCGTTCCCTCGCTCCGCTCGGCTGACGCCTCCGGCCCGGATTCCTAGATCCGGGCCTGCGCGCTTCGCTTGCCGTGCGGTCGGCGTGTTGAGGGGCCGTTGCCATGTCCAGCCGTCTCCCCTGACTTCATCACCTTCACCGCGACTGTAGCCCGCGGCCGGGGGCCGTCAAGGCGCGCAGGGCCGTGTCCTCGGCTGCGCCTGCGGGCCGCACCAACCCTGCGCTTGACTCCTTGACGGCCCCCGTCCGCGCGCTCCTGACCGTCGCGGGCGATGAACTCAGGAAAGACGGTGGCAACAGGGCCAACCGGGTTCCTCGTGCCGACCGCACCGAACAGCCAAAAGGCTGGGCTTCCGAATCTAGGAATCCGGTGTGCGGTGTGAACAGCAAACCTCTTTTTGTCAGGAGAAAGACCATGCAACTCGCATCCCGTTTCGCTTCCCGCTCCCCGGCACTGCGCAGCGATTACCCACTGTCCGATGACCAAATCCGCAGGGTGGCCCCGTCCATCTTCGCCGACGCCCCGCACGAAAGCCGTTCCGAGCGATACAGCTACATCCCCACCGCGACCGTCCTGCAAGAACTGCGCGGAGAAGGTTTCGAGCCTTTCATGGTGACGCAAACCCGCGTGCGCCACGACGACCGCCGCGACTACACCAAGCACATGATCCGGCTGCGCCACGCCAGCCAGATCAACGGCCGCGAGGCCAACGAAATCATCCTGCTGAACTCCCATGACGGCACCAGCAGCTATCAGATGCTGGCCGGGATGTTCCGCTTCGTTTGCAGCAATGGCCTTGTCTGCGGCGACACCGTGGCCGACGTGCGCGTGCCGCACAAGGGCGACGTAGCCGGGCACGTCATCGAAGGCGCTTACGAAGTCCTGCACGGCTTCGACCGGGTGCAGGAATCGCGCGATGCCATGCGCGCCATCACGCTCGACGCCGGGGAATCGGAAGTGTTCGCCCGCGCTGCGCTGGCGTTGAAGTACGACGAGGACAAGCCAGCGCCCATCACGGAATCGCAAATCCTGATGCCGCGCCGCCATGACGACGACCGCCGCGACCTGTGGAGCGTGTTCAACCGCACGCAGGAGAACTTGACCAAAGGCGGCCTGTCCGCCCGCGCCGCGAATGGCCGCCGCCAGACCACCCGGCCCGTGCAGGGCATCGACCAAAGCGTGCGCCTGAATCGCGCCCTGTGGCTGCTGGCCGATGGCCTGCGCCAGTTGAAAGCCTGAATCCCCACGCGGCAGGGGCAGGCAGCAGCCCTTGCCGCTTATCTCGCTGCTGCATCCCAACCGCTAGGAGAAATCACCATGAACGCCGTACTCAAAACCGAAGCCGTCGCCATCGAAGCCGCCGCACCGCTGGAAGTGGCCGACCCGACCAAGAACCTGATCTTGGTTCCCCTCTCGCAGTTGCTGCCGCGCCGCTCCAAGCGCAACGTCCGCACGACCCCGCGCCAGTCCATCCCCGAACTGGCCGCGAGCATTGCCCGCATCGGCCTGCTGCAAAACCTGATCGTCATCCTGTCCGCCGATGGGGAGCAATACGAAGTCGTCGCAGGCGACCGCCGCCTGACCGCCTTGAAGCTGCTGGCGAAGAAGAAGCGCATCCCCGCCGACTACGAAGTGCCGTGCCTGCTGGTGGCCGATGCTTCGGCCCGCACCGTCAGCCTCGCGGAGAACGTGCAGCGCGAGAACATGCACCCCGCCGACCAGTTCGCGGCCTTCGCCGCGCTGGTCAAGGAAGGACGCCCCATCGAGGACATTGCCGCCGACTTCGGCGTGTCCCCGCTGGTGGTGCAGCGCCGCTTGAAGCTGGCGAACGTCTCGCCGCGCCTCATGGCCGACTATCGCGCCGGTGGCGTGACGCTGGAACAGTTGATGGCCTTGACCATCACCGACGACCATGCCGCGCAGGAGGCCGCGTTCTACGGTGCGCCGGAATGGCAGCGCAGCCCGTCCGCGCTGCGCGAGCGCCTGACCGAGCGTGAAATCGACGCCACGCACGCGCTGGTGCGCTTCGTCGGGCTGGACACCTATCGGCAGGCAGGCGGCGGCATCCGCCGCGACCTGTTCGCAGAAGGCGATGCCGGAACCTACCTCACCGATACCGCAGTGCTGGAAACGCTGGTGCGCGACAAGCTGGAAACGCTGGCCGAGGACGTGCGCGCCGAGGGCTGGGCATGGGTGGAGGCCGTGCCGCATCTGGCCTACGAGGAACGGCAGGCTTTCCAGAACGCCCCGCGCCATCGCCGCGAGCCGACCACCCGCGAGGCCCGCCGCATGGCCTCGCTGGAAACCCGCCTCGAAAAGATCGACGCCGAACTGGAGGACGCTTGCGACGCCGAGGACGAGGCCAAGGCCGAGAAACTGGAACAGCGGCGCGATCAGGTGATCGGGGAACTGGAAGACGCGGAGGACGCCTTACAAGGCTATGCCCCCGAGGTGCGCGAGGTGGCCGGTGCCATCGTCACCATCGACCGCAACGGCGAGCCCGTCATTCATCGCGGCCTGCTGCGCGAAGCCGAGGCGAAGGCGCTGCGCACGCTGGAAAAGCTGCGGCGCGGTTTCGGCAGTACCGAAGGCGAAGCCGCTAACGACGAGCACGAGGACGCCGACGACGCGCCCAAGGCCGCGAGCCTGTCCGACCGGCTGGCGCAGCGGTTGAGCGCCCACCGCACGGCGGCGCTGCAAATCGAAGTCGCCCGGCATCCGCACGTCGCGCTGGCCGCGCTGGTGCATGGCATGGTGCAGACCGTCTTGCAGGAAAACCACTACGGGCACGATTTGCCGCTGGGCGTGAGCCTGAAACTGCAAGACCGGCTGGAAGGCATGGCCCCGGACTGGCCAGAATCGCCCGCCGCCGTGGCGCTGCGCGAACTGCAACAGGTAGCCGGGGAAGCCTTGCCGGAGGACAGCGCCGAACTGTTTGCCGCGCTGCTGGCGAAGTCGCAAGACGAACTGGTGCGGCTGCTGGCCGTGTGCGTGGCTTCCACGGTGGACGTGGTGACGCCCCGTGCCACGCCGCACCAGCCCGGCAAGGAACTGGCGCAGGCCGTGGGCCTCGACATGGCCGCATGGTGGAAGCCGACCGCAGAAGGCTACTTCAAGCACGTTTCCAAGGCTGTGCTTCTGGATGCCGTGAGCGCGTTTGCACCGGAATCCATCACCCGGCTGGCGAAGCTCAAGAAGGCCGACATTGCCAGCGAGGCCGAGCGGCTGGCCGATGGCACCGGCTGGATGCCCGCCATCTTCAAGGCCGAAGGCCCGCAGGAGACCGCGCAGGAAGAAGGCCCGGAGCAGGACGCCTCGGAGGATACCGAGGCAATGGCGGATGAACCCACCGAGGCACTGGCCGCTTGACCCGCGCCGAAGGCAAGCGCCCCGGCCTCGACCGGGGCGCTTCGCTTTGTGTGGTGGCGCATCGAGACGAAGGAATAACCGCGATCAGCACCGCGCCCAGGCCGTTCCGCCCTGGGCGCGGTGGACGCGAAATCCGGGTGCGACAGTGGCCGCGCCCGGTGTTCAAGGCCAATAGCCGAATCAGAACGCCGCCGCCTTCGCGCTGGCTCAGGCGGCGGCGTTGAAGGCATCGCTGTAGTGCGCGATGCCTTCCGGCACTGTCCCATGCAGGGCCAGCGCCATGAAATAGCCGGGCGGCACGCCCGGCAGTTGCAAGCCCGCATGGGCCTGGAAGCCAAAGCGCGTGTAGTACGTTGGATCGCCCAGCAGCACGCAGCCTGCGGCCTGCATAGCCCGCAGTTCAGACAGCGCCTGTTCCATCAGGCGCGAACCGATGCCTTGCCCCTGCCTTGGCGGCAGGACGGAGATCGGCCCCAACCTATACCAGCCCTCGGTCTTTCGCCCGTGCTCATGGGTGATTGTTACTGGCGACAGCGCGACGTGACCGACGACGCGCCCATGTTCTTCGGCCACGATGGAAAGCGTCAGTTCGTTGGCGGCACGCAAGGCGCGCACGATGAATTGCTCGGTGTGGCTGGTGTGTGGTGCATCAGCGAACGCGGCGATGGTCACGGCCTCGATGGCGGCAATGTCGTCCGGGGTTTCGTGTCGGAGCTGGAGGGTCATGGGCTTGTCTTCGATTGCTTCCTGAAAATATAGAACGGCCTGGGCGTGTCGGCGCACTGCGCCGCCGGGCTTTCGGGCTGCGCCCCGTGCCGCCTTTGCCGTCACGGCCATTCGGCTTCAATCCCTCACGCCTTCGCGCCTGCGGCGCTGCGTGCTTCGCTTGCCTCCAGGGGAAAGTCCTGCGGGCTATCCCCGCCGCGCGATGCTTGGCGCCCCTCGATGACGCCGAACCGGCTGCGCCGGATCGGCCCGGCCAGCGCCCCGCCGCGATGGGCGGGGCGCTGGCGAACACGCTGGCGCTCGCTGCGGCAGGTTGTGCAGGTGCGTGCCGTCCTCAACGCTGGCGGTTCCTGCCCATCACGTCACGAAGGACGGTTCACGGACAACCCGCCCGGCATCGCTATGGAGCTTCCACGCCACGCCTCAAGAGCGGCGCCGCAAGGTGCGGCGGGGGCGTTCTCGCCTGTCGTCGGGTGGTTGACCTGGCCCGCGTCAGTGGGCGAGCCGGAGAAGCCTTCGTGCGGGGATGCCGAGCCGGCCCCATCTCCTTTCGGAGCGGTCCGGCCCAAGGCGTCCTTGTCTCGTTGTGAATCCTGGCGGTGGCGCGGCTGCGCCTCGGGCTTCATGGCTGCAACCGTCCGGCGAAAACAATTTCCCCGCCTTCGTCACTGCGTTCGGCGGCTTCCTCGCGCAGCAAATTCTTTTCGCCTCCCGGCTCTCCACTGCGTTTCGACCGCAAGCGGTGCAGCCAGCCCGTCCCCCGCCGGCCGGATCACAACAAGGACGCGATGGGCGCGAACCTTGTTCAACCGAAAGGAGCAAACATCATGGCCAACATCGGCACCTTCACCGCAGACAAAGACGGCTTCACCGGCACGCTTCGCACCCTGACGCTCAACGTCAAGGTCAAGCTGCTTCCCAACGACAAGGGCAGCAGCGAGAACGCCCCCGACTTCCGTCTCCAGGCCGCAGGCCACGACATCGGCGCGGCGTGGAACAAGACCAGCGAGGCCGGGCGGGAATACAAGTCCGTGACCCTCGACGATCCTTCGTTCCCGGCTCCGATCTATGCCCGCCTGATCGAAGGCGAGGACGGCACGCACGACCTGATCTGGTCGCGCACCAAGCCCCAGGCGGCGTGACCGCCGCAGCGCCCCGCCCATCGCGGCGGGGCGCTGTGCTGCTTGTTCGCAGCACATCACCACGTCACGCGCGCGGCTTCGCCGCGTCGCGTTCCTTCAACACCGCCTCCAGCTCCCGGCGCACCTGCACCAGCAGCTCGTCGGCCTTGTGCGGGCTGTCGCCCGCATAGGCCAGCGTCAGCAGCGTGAGCGGGTGGATGTCCATCACCTCGCACAGCTCGGCCAGCTTATGCAGGGTCGGGCTTTTGAGGTCGCGTTCGAGGGTGCTCATATAGGTGCGACTGGACACGTCAGAGAAGGCTTCCTGACTCAAGCCACGCGCCTTTCTAACTGTCTTCAACGCCTTCGCCAATGAGTTCCCAGCCGCCACCTATGGTTTCCCTTGAAAAACCAAGATGACATCCCATTGCGCCCTATAGGACTACAATCTATAGTGTTCATTTGGCGTTGTTATCAGTGTTTGTGTCTTTACGGAAATCTGCATCGGCGGATTCCGGCAAAGCCACGCAAGCGCATCGGTGCTTGCGCACCAAGGCGCAAATCCGGTTTCGCGGCTCTGCGCTTTGGCGTGCAACCGCATTCGTGCATCATTGGATTTGTGGGATTGCCGACCATGCCCCTGCCACTCGCCACCGCCCCGGAGCGCGCGCAACTGCTCGCCAACGGCGAGGCCCGTGCCGCTGGCCGAGCCATCGACCCGGTGCCCGTGGTGCGGCTGTTCACGCCGGACGCGCACGTGACCTGGCTGCTGGCTGCGCTCGACCCAGCCGATGGCGACACCGCCTGGGGCCTCATCGACTTGGGGATCGGGATGCCGGCCCAGGGCACCGTCAAGCTGTCCGATCTGGCCGGCATCGTCGGGCCGCACCAGCAGCCCGTGATGCGCGACCTCTACTTCCGTCCCACACGCACGTTGTCGGAATACACCCGGCTGGCCGAGCGCGACGGAGCGATCCCGGACTGAATACGTCCTACTGTGACTTTTTCAGTCTGGTGTCATACCGGGTAAGTCTCAATCCACATTCTTGCGGCGTAGCCCCACCAGTCTGACCCAAATAGACAGGATGCCTGGCGCGGGCTGCGGCAGGCTGACTTGTGCAGTGCCCCCTTTCGGGCGCTGCCGCCGCAGCATTGAGACGAATACCGCAACGCATCGGAGCCAATCAGTCTTGACAGCCCCATCCACCTTTCTAACCCATGACGTTCCGACGAGGGCGATGTAGCGCGTAGTTGTCGTGTCCCGGCTGATTGGTAACACGTCTGTTGAACAGTTCGGGGTGTGATCGCTGCCATTGTTTCATGGCCTGGATGGGGCTGACATGCCCCAAGGCTTTCTGTGGCAGTTGGTGATTGTACAGCCAGACATACCGCAGGATGGTGGCCTCAAGTTCTTCGCCGGAATGGAAGTGATGGGTGCGCAGGATGTCGGCGATGCGCCCGTTGAAGCGTTCAACCATGCCGTTGGTCTGCGGGTGTTTTGGGCGGGTCAGGCGATGCTCAATGCCTAGCTCCTCGCAGAGCTGATCGAACTGATGCCTGCCGGTCGGCGTACGCTCTCCCCGTGTGATGAAGCGATCCGTGAATTCCTTGCCGTTGTCGGTCAGGATCGTTCGGATACGGAAGGCAGCGGCCTTGTGCAATTCCTTCAGGAAGCGCCGGGCGTTGGTAGCGCTCTTGCTGGCATAGACACGCACGAACACCCAGCGGGTGGCGCGATCAATGGCCACAAACAGGTAACGCCGCGTGGTTTCGTCCGCCATCTGCGGCAGGTACTTCACATCGATGTGGACGAAGCCGGGCTCGTAGGCCTTGAACGGCTTGGTCCTGGGGCGATCCACGCTCAATGCCTCGCGCGCCGACACTCCATGGCGTTTGAGCATGCGGTGCAAGGCAGCGCGTGAGACGGTCGGATGGATGAACTCGCGTACGACTGCCAGCAGGTCATCCAGCGAAAGGCCCAGGCTTTTACGCAAGACGAGCACGATGGACTCCTGGGCCGGCGTCAGCGTGGTTTGCAGTCGATGAGGGGTATGGGAGGCGTCATGAACCGATGCACGCTTCTTCCAGCGAGCGATGGTGGAGACACTCACGCCAAAGCGCTGGGCCAGAACCCTCATGGGCTCCTTGCTGACCTGGATCTCGGCGCGGATCCTGGGTGTCGTGGTGGCGTTCTTGTGCAGCCTCAGATGCATCGTTTCAGCTCCAGCATGACCTCTCGGGCCAAGAGTAAACCACGGCGTGAACCAATTAACCAATCATCAGGGACACGACACGTAGTTCTTCCGTGGCGGCGAGTCCTGTTCGCAGGAGGAGGCGTCATGGTCAATCTTCATCACTTCGCGCATTGGTATCCAACTGCGGCATACCTCTATGTTTTGTGGCTGGATGCGCTCTCGCTCGCTTGGGAATATCTGCGCAGGCATCCCGACTACCGGCTCGACTGGCTGCGCCGTCATCGCCGGCCTGAAGCAGCGCATCGCTGGGGCTTGCGCCTGCTGGAAGACCCGGCCTTGGATGCGCGTGACGCGCATCCCGCTTGGCTGCCTGGTCATGCGGCCGTGGTGCAGCTCTACCCCGACGCCGATCCGCCGGAGGACGCCACCGCCTTCGCGTTCTGGCGTATCCCTGGCCACAAGCACCTGCTCCACGACGGCAAAGGGCTGGCGCTGATCGCACGCAGCCCAGGCCATTGCCTGCGCTTCGCGCTCGCGCCCGGCCTGGAAGACGGCATGGCTGTCGCCTATGCCCACCGCGGCAGCGCTGTCGCGGCTGCGCGCAACCAGCCGTCCAGCGTGGGCCTCGCTGTCGTCAAACCCCGGCCCACATCCGCCGCGCTGCTGGAGCTGCACACCTTGCAGGCGCTCGACGCGATTCTTGCGGGCGCGTCCTTGCGCGATGTGGGCGAAGGGTTGTTCGGTGCCGACGCCGTGGCCGATTGGTACAGCGACGGCGGCCTGCGCTCCAAGGTGCGCCGCCTGGTACGGCGCGGCGACGCGCTGATGCGCGGCGGCTATCGCCGCCTAGCACAGCTTCCGCCGCTTGAGAAGGGTCGTTTTGAGGACGACGCAAAACGGCCCTGAGCAGGACAGCTTGGTTTTCTGAGACTGCCTCCATCCGGTCGCGCTGTGTGGCCGGGCGTTTTCAACCGATGGAGGTTCACATCATGCGTCCCGCTCCCTTGCGGCCTGCCGCCACTGTCTCGACTGCTGCCGCGCAGCCGCAGCGTTATCTCACCAACGACGAAGCCGCCGAGTACCTGCGCCTGTCGCCGCGCACGCTGGAAAAGCAGCGTGTGATCGGCGGTGGCCCGCGCTTTCGCAAGTTCGGCCGGCGTGTCATGTACGCCGTGGCCGACCTCGATGCCTGGGCCGCCGACCGCAGCTTCGAGACGACTTCCGATCCCGAATATGCCGAGCACCACTCGGCCGACAGCCGTGCGCGCTGATCGGCGGCGCGCGGCAGGCCATCGCCATGTCCAGCACCGCGCTGCCCATGCGGCAGCGGCCGTTGCAGGAGCGCGAACAGCTCGACCTGTTCCGCGCCTTGCCCGGCGACATGGCACCGCGCGACAGCCAGGATTTGATGGCCTATCCGTTCTTCTCGCTCGCCAAGTCCAAGCGGGTCAAGCCCATCGACTTCCGCGCGGGCAACGTGACTATCCGCGTGGAGGGCACGCAGGAGCACGGCATCGCCACGATTTGGGATGCGGACGTGCTGATATGGGCAGCTTCGCAGATCGTGGAGGCGAAGGACGCGGGCCTGCGCCCGTCGCGGCTGATGCGCGCCACGCCCTACGAGATCCTGCGCTTCATTGGACGCGGCAAGTCGCTGCGCGACTACCAGCGCCTCAAGGCCGCGCTCGACCGGCTGCAATCGACCACGGTGGCCACGTCCATCCGAGAAACCACTGGAAGGCGCTTGCATCGCTTCTCGTGGATCAACGAATGGAAGGAACTGGCCGATGCCAGCGGCACGCCGCTGGGCATCGAGCTGATCCTGCCGGACTGGTTCTATGCGGGCGTGCTCGACGCCGCCCTGGTGCTGACCATCGACCCGGCGTACTTCCGGCTCACTGGAGGAATCGAGCGGTGGCTGTACCGCCTGGTGCGCAAGCACGGCGGCAAGCAGGCATACGGCTGGCAGTTCGACTTTCGCTACCTGCACCAGAAATCCGGCAGCACCGCCAAGCCCTACGACTTCGCCTGCGACCTGCGCGCGCTGGTCGCGCGGCAATCGCTGCCCGGCTACGTCCTGGGCATCGAGCGGATGCCGGACAACGGCATGGAGCTGCTGACCTTCCGGCCCGTGCCGCAGACGGCATGGGGATAACTCCGGGAAAGCCTGTGGATGGTGTCGTGCTATCAGGCGTGCGGGGTATCGTGCTATCAGGCGTGGGACTATCGTGCTATCAGGCGTGCCGATCGGCCGAAAACCCGCGCCAGCACTGGGTTTGTTCGCCCTCTAACTTCCCTAACTTAATTTCTCTAACTTTTAGTAGAGAAACGCCGTTGCGGTGGACAACCACCACGCGGCCACAAGCGCAGCAGCCAAAGCCCGGCTTTCCAACACGGAGGGCCGCGCCATGATCGTCGCTCTGCTCAACCAGAAAGGCGGCGTGGGCAAGACCACGCTCGCCACGCACATCGCCGGCGAGCTGGCGATGCGCGGCCAGCACGTCGTCCTGCTGGACGCCGACCCGCAGGGTTCATCGCTGGACTGGACACAGCGCAGAAGCCAACAAGGCTTGCCGCGGCTGTTCAGCGCCGTGGGCCTCGCACGCGAAACGCTGCACCAAGAGGCGCCAGAACTCGCCAAGCGGGCCGATCACGTCGTCATCGACGGCCCGCCGCGCATCGCGGCGCTGGCGCGCTCCGCGCTTCTGGCGGCCGAGCGCGTGCTGATCCCGGTGCAGCCCAGTCCCTACGACCTGTGGGCCAGCGCCGAGATGGTGGCGCTGATCCGCGAAGCGCAGGTGTTTCGGCCCGCGCTGCGCGCGGCCTTCGTCATCAACCGGCGCGTCAGTACCACCGTGATCGGGCGCGAAGCGCGCCAGGCGCTGGCCGACCAGCCGCTTCCTGCGCTGCGCGCGGAAGTGCATCAGCGCATCGTGTTCGCCGACAGCGTGGCCGCTGGCCGGCTTGCACGCGAGACGGCGCCGGACAGCGCCGCCGCGCGCGAAATCACTGCGCTGGTGGACGAACTGCTGCGGTGGCCGACATGACAGCGAAGCCGCCACCTCGCGCAAAGCGCGTCGGCATCGGCGCGCGTCCACCGGCTAATCCGCACGCCGAGGCGTGGATTCGCCAGGGCGATGCCGATGCGCTTAACAAGGGCGACCTCTACACCGCCCGTCTGACCCTCGACATCACGCCCGCGATGCGGGCGCGCATCAAGGTATCGGCCTTCACGCAGGGCGTGACCGTGGCCGACCTGCTGCGCGGCCTGCTGGAACGGGAGTTTCCAGAGCACCGCAGGGAGAACACCCCATGACCGCATCCGCTTCGCCTGCCTCTGGCGCGGCCACGGCTGCGCTCGCAGCACCTTCCGGCCAGCTTGCCAGCGCGCCGCTGACGCGCGTGGCGCTGGCCTACATCGAACCGCGCTTCAAGCTCTACCTGCGCTTCGGCGAACCTGCGCGCACGCACCAGCTCGACCGCTGGCGGCGCTGCGCCGTGTTCCTGCCGGGCGCCATGTTGTGCCGCATCCGGTGGCAGGCCAACGACTACGGCACTGTTCGCTGGCAGCTCATGGTGATGCAGGCTTGCACGCCACTAGATGCGGCACAGCGCATCCCCGGCGTGCAGCCGGGCGCGCGCCTGCTGCTGCACGCCGAGGGCGAGAACCAAGTGCGCGCCGTGCTGGAGCGCATCGACGCCATCGAAGCGCTGGGTATCGCACCCGCCGCTGTCTCGCCCGCGTACTGGCGCACGCTCGCCAACCGTCTCGCTGCGCGCTTACCGCTGCCCGAATACACCGCCGAGCGGCACGCCGCCTGGCTCATCGGGAGGGAACTACCATGACCGCCGTTTCGACTGCCAGCACCGCGCCGCGTCCTCGCTCGCGCTTGCGCGCTCGCCTCGTGCTGGCGGGCCTGTCCGCCTGCGGCCTCGCTGCGCTGGCCTGGGCGTCCTTCGTGCATCCGCTGCCGCGCCTGATCTACAACCCATCCGACAGCGTGGCGGTCGGCTGGTATCGCGTCGATCCGCTGCACCACGGCACCGCCTCGCTGCCACGTCCTTTGTCCGTGGGCAGCATCGTCCTGACCACGCTGCCGCCAGACGCCGCCGTGCTGGCCGCGCAGCGCGGCTACCTGCCGACGCGCGTGCCGCTGCTCAAGCGCGTGGGCGCCGTCGCGCCGCAGGAGGTGTGCATCACTGGCCGCGTTGTCCGCATTGACGGCGTGCTTTCGGCCGCCGTGCTGCCTGCTGACCGCTGGGGCCGGCCGCTGCCATCCTGGCAGCAATGCCGTCGCCTCGAACCCGGCGAACTGTTCCTCTTGAGTGTGACCAACCAGGCGTCGTTCGACAGCCGGTATTTCGGGCCGGTCAGCACATCCGCCGTGATCGGCGTCGCGCATCCGGTCTGGCTGGAGTCACGCCCATGATGGCGGCTGATTCGCTGCACGTTGCCGTGCATCTCATCGTGCCATCGGGCGTGCCGCTCCAGTGGCTCTCCGCGTGTCGTCGCGCGTGCAGTGCCAGCGCATCCGCGCTGCACTTCGCGCAGCCTTCCCATGTGCAGGCGTCTTGCCTCGAACGCGCCCGGCCTGTGGCCGTCGCCGCGTTCGCCGGCGCGCTGGCTGCTCACGCAGCAGCGCCGCCGGGCCGCCGCTGCCCGGAGCGCCAGCGAGGGGCAAAGGCGGAAGGCAAGACAAAAGGACGCGGCACCGGGCCGCGTCGAAAGCCAGTCTGCACGTGGGGGTGGCGCAGCACGCAGCGGCTTCGCCGCCGTGCCGCTTGTGGCGCGAGGCCCGCGCCAATGCAGGCATGTCCGCGTGCTTTGCACGACCGGACACGCCAGAGGTTGCAGAGGGCATAACCATGACCGACCGCCGCGATGATGATTTCCGCATCCGCCCCAGCGCCCCGAAGAACCGAGGCCAGGGCTTCGTCTCCAAGGTGCTCAAGCAGGCGGGCAAGGCCAGCGGCGGCAAGTCCTCGGTGCGCCGTCCTGGGACGACTGGCGGCACCGGGAGGGGCACCGTCCAGCGGCCCGGCTCGCGCCTGGGTCGCGGCCACACGGCGGCGCGCTTCGCGGGGGCGAAGCTCACGCCCATGTCGCGGCGCGTGACCATCAAGACGCTGCTGGTCAACCAGCGCCAGGCCAGTCCGCAGTCGCTCGCCAAGCACCTGCGCTACATCGAGCGCGATGGCGTGGGCCGCGATGGCGAGCCGGGCCAAGCCTACGGGCCGCAGACCGATGCTGCCGACCTCGACGGCTTCAAGGAACGCTGCGCGGATGACCGGCACCACTTCCGCTTCATCCTCTCGCCCGAGGATGGCGCGGAACTCGAAGACCTGCGCACCTACACGCGGCATCTCATGGGCCGCATGGAGGCCGACTTGGGCACGGGCCTCGATTGGGTGGCCGTGAACCACTGGAACACCGACAACCCGCACACGCACATCGTCGTGCGCGGGCGCGACGACACCGGCAAAGACCTCATCATCGCGGGCGACTACATCACCGATGGTTTCCGCCATCGCGCCGCCGAACTGGCAACCGAATGGCTGGGGCCGCGCACCGAGCTGGAGATCAAGCAGACCTTGCAGCGCGAGGTGGAACAGGAGCGGTGGACGAGCCTCGACCGCACCCTCCAACGCGAGGCCGGCGAGGACGGCCGGGTGCAGACCGAACGCTTCAACGAACCGATGCTGCAACGCCAGCGCCTGCCGCTGATCGGCCGCCTGCAACGCTTGCAGCGCCTGGGCCTGGCCGACGAGCTGCGGCCGGGCACCTGGGTCGTCCATGCCGACGCGGAGAAGACCCTGCGCGCCCTGGGCGAGCGTGGCGACATCATCCGCACCATGCAGCGAGCCATGCGCGGCCAGCCGCGCGAGCTGGCGGTGTTCGAGCCGGGCGACGACGACCGCACCATTCTCGGCCGCGTGGCCGCGAAGGGGCTGGCCGACGAGCTGCGCGACCGGGGCTACCTGGTCATCGACGGCGTGGACGGCAAGGCCCACTACGTCGCGCTCAACGCCCGCGACGAGCTGGCGAACTATCCGACCGGCGCCGTGGTGGAGGTCAAGGGTTCGGCCGACGTGCGCGCGGCCGACAAGAACATCGCTGCACTGGCGAGCGATGGCCTGTATCGCACCGATCATCACCTGGCGATTGAGCAAGGCCGGGCCACGCATGGGCGCGATCCGCAGGAAATCGTCGCGGCTCACGTTCGCCGCCTTGAAGCCCTGCGCCGGGCCGGCATCGTGGAGCGCGTGGCCGAAGGTTTGTGGAAGGTGCCGGGCGACCTGCCCGAGCAGGGCCGCCGCTACGACGCGCAGCGCCTGGGCGGCGTGGCGGTGGAACTGAAATCGCACCTGCCTATCGAGCGGCAGGCCCGCGTGATGGGGGCCACCTGGCTCGACCACCAACTGATCGGCGGCGGCTCGGGCCTTGGCAACCTGGGCTTTGGCAGCGAGGCCAAACAAGCGATGCAGCAGCGCGCCGACTTCCTGGCCGAACAGGGGCTGGCCGAGCGCCGTGGGCAGCGCGTAATCCTGGCCCGGAACCTGTTGGGCACGCTGCGCAATCGGGAATTGGCGCAGGCCGCCAAGGACATTGCGGCCGAAACCGGCTTGGAGCACCGGCCCGTGTCCGACGGCCAACGCGTGGCTGGCATCTACAGGCGTTCCGTCATGCTCGCTAGCGGGCGCTACGCGATGCTCGATGACGGCATGGGGTTCAGCCTGGTGCCGTGGAAGCCGGTGATCGAGCAGCGGTTGGGACAGCAACTCGCTGCGACCATTCACAAAGGATCGGCTTCCTGGGAACTCGGAATTCGTCGAGGTATATCGATTGGATAGAAGTTAGTCTTCCGTCAACAGGTGTAGCCATCCCTTGCTAGCGGCTTCCATAGAACTTTTCCACGAACGAGCGACGGTAACTCTGGTGGCAGGCTAGGCAGCTTTGCTGGGTTTTGGAGAAAGCCGCGATGACTGCTTGGCCGTCATTCCGCTGTGCAGCCTCGCCCATGGCGGTCGCGGCGTCATGGACCTGTCCATCAAGACCCCGAAACTTTCCAGCGTCTGCCCCAAGCCAGGCAAGGATGCGCATCTTTTCCGACATGGGCGGCTCGGCATGCTTGGCGATTCGTGGTGCTAGCTCGGCGACCAGTGGCCAGTCTTCTTTGGAGATCGCGCCCGTGACGGCTTGCATGTCGCGACCGAGTCTTTCCATTATGGTACGAAGCGCCATTGGCTTTGCCGCCTCTACGGACTGCGCACCGAGTGCCGTGGCGAAGGTTGCCAAGAGCACGGACAGCGAGACGGTGAAGAACGATCTGGGTTTCAGGGGCTGGTTCACGAATTTCTCCATTGATGTTGTGACGAATGCTTTGGGTCTAACGAATGGTTGCAGGTGTCCTCAAAATTCCAGACTCAGCGCGATCGATCCGAATGCGTGATGGCCCGCCTGCTGGTCGAACTCGCGGGTTCTCCAAACGCGCATCACGGCGAGCCGCACGCCACGTCCAGCAACGATCCATTGGCTACTGATGCCGAGAGCTGCTTGCGCGACCCAAGGCCGCCGGCTGACATGATGGCTATGCCGGAACATGTTTCCGTCGAGTGAGAAGTCCCAGGCGACGGCTTTACCCTCCAGGCTCAGGAAGACATGTGCCCCAGGTTTGGGCGCCAGGACCGATTGCGGCGTTGTCGTGCGCAGATCGGCAACACCAGAGGGCGGGCGGTTCTCCGCGCCAGGGCGGATCGGATAGCTGCCGAAGTCGTTCGGTATGTTCCAGCCCGCGCGAAACTCCACGCCGGTACTGGCGGCGGTTTCGATGTTTCCGACCCGCAAGGCATAGCTGCCGATCACGTCGCTGCCCCATCCAGGACGGACGGCACCCTCCGTGTACGGCTTGAACTTGCGCTCCATGGCCATCTGAAATGCCGGCTCGTTGCGCAACTGGTTGTTCCAGCCGCGAAAGCGCTCAATGCCGCGTGCGCGATGCACCAGATCCTGAGATTGCTCGGCCAGCGACCAGGGGCCGACCACGCCCAGGGTCAACTCACGCACGTCAAGCATTTCGTAGCTGGCAGCTTGTGGGTGGATGCGGCGATTCCACGCCAAACCCAGGTAGAGCAAACCAGCGTACGGTCGGTCATCTGGAATCACATCGGTGCGCGTCTTGTTCTCGGGCGTGTACATGGCTTGGCCAAAGCGCACAACGAGGTTTTGCGACGACGAGTGGGCGCCGGCTTCGTGCCAGAAGCCTGGATCAGCCCAGCCGATGAAGCGGGCGTACAAACCAATCGGCTGGGGCAGGCACTCCGGACGGAGCCCGCCTTGCAGATCGCGTGAGACTGCTGTTAGCGCGACACCGTTGGTGTAGTTGCGATCGGAGCCGGTGAACAAATCGTTCTCCAGACGCAGGGTGCCGCCCCGCCAGCGCAGGGATTGCTCTGGCGAGCAGGAGGAAGGATTTGTAGAGAGCGAGACTTCGGAACCGAAAGTAGAGATCGGGCTGAACAATGCACCCGCAATCAACAAGGTGACGCACTGTCAACAGCAACTTAGAAGTGACCCACTTGGGCCGTTGTGCAGCACATTAGATTTGACCCACCTGGGTCACCAAGTTGATGCGGGGGTGTCAGAATTTCCGTGTTCAAGGCGGGTTGAGAATCACACGGATGGTCGAACGAATCGATCCTGGTAGAGGATAGCAAATTGGTTCATTGCGTCCTTCCAATCTTTTGCGGCACGACCCCAGTCAGAGGTGATATTGCGTAGCGCCAGCCAGATAAGCTTAGTCGCTGCCTCGTCGCTCGGGAAGTGGCCTCGGGTCTTGATGATCTTGCGTAGCTGCGAATTGATATTTTCTATGGCATTTGTCGTGTAGATCACCCTGCGCACCGCCGGCGGAAATGCGAAGAACGGGATCACGCGGTCCCAGGCGTTACGCCATGAAGCGCTGACCGTCGGGAATTTCTGCCCCCATGGTCCCGCGGCAAACGTATTGAGCTCAGCTTCGGCGGCTTCCGCACTCGGCGCGGTGTAGATCGGCCGGATCGCGGCGGCTAGCGCTTTGCGATCTTTCCAGCTAGCGTAATTCAGGCTGTTGCGGATCAGATGGACGATGCAGGTTTGCAGCGTGGTCGCCGGGAATACTGCGCTCAGCGCCTCCGGCATGCCCTTGAGGCCGTCGGTCACTGCGATCAGAATGTCGTTGACGCCGCGCGTCTTGAGATCGTTGAAAACCTTCATCCAGAACTTGGCGCCTTCGGTGTTCTCGATCCACAGCCCCAGAATCTCGCGCGTGCCGTCGGGCAGAACGCCCAGCGCCAGATAGACCGCCTTGTTGCGTACGACGGCATCCTCACGGATCTTCACTCGCAGTGCGTCGAAGAACACGACCGGATACATCTGCTCAAGCGGCCTGGCTTGCCAGGCGGTGACTTCGGCCATGACCTCGTCGGTAACCGAACTGATGAAATCGGGCGAGACCTCGGTGCCGTATTGCTCCTGCAGGAAACCCTGAATCTCGCGCACGGTCATGCCCCGAGCGTACATGGCGACGATCTTGTCATCGAAGCCCGTGAAGCGCCGTTCGTGCTTTGGAATCAGCAACGGCTCGAAGCTGCCGTCACGGTCGCGAGGCACCTCGATTCGGATTGGGCCATCTTCGGTCAGAACCGTCTTCGCACCTTTACCGTTGCGCTGGTTGGTGACGGCGGCTGGTTTGGCTGCGCCCGGTGAATAGCCGAGATGATGATTCATCTCGCCGCCCAGGGCTCGCTCGATCAGCGCTTTCTTGAGTGCCAGGGTCGCGGCATGGATGGCTTCGGCCGTCATCGGGCCATTGCCGAACTGCTCAAGCAGCTCGGCGGGGATCGCCGGCAGCTCTGCCAGCGGGGCTTTCGGTTTGCGAGGCATACATTCTCCTTGGGAGCATGTTATGCCTTAAACACGAAATCTCCGACAGTCCCGTTGATGCCCAGCATGTTGCGTGACCCTGGGTCAGCGTCAGTTGCTGGCCATCGGTTTCGCCTGACCCAGGGTCAAACGATGTTGCTGATCATCACTTACGCGTGCATCTCCAGTTGCTGTTCAGCACTTTCGGATGCACGGGATCGGATCACGCCGGCTTTTCGCTTGTCCTTCAGTCGGTAGCTTTCGCCTTTGATCTGTAGAACATGGCTGTGATGCAGGAGGCGGTCGAGCAACGCGGCCGTGAGCGTCTGATCTCCGGCGAACGTCTGGTCCCATTGCCCGAACGGCAAGTTGCTCGTTACGATCACGGAACCCTTTTCATACCGCTTGGCGATCACCTGGAAGAACAGATTGGCATCGTCCCGGCCGAGCGGCAGATAGCCGACCTCATCAATGATCAACAGCCGTGGGTTCATGATGTTGCGCTTCAGGAAGTCGGCCAATCGATCCTGCCGGGAAGCGGCGGCCAAGGCAATGACGAGATCCGCCGCAGAGATGAAGCGCGTCTTGATCCCCATCTGCGTTGCGATGTAACCGAGTGCGATCGCCAGATGCGTTTTGCCAAGGCCGCTCGGCCCGAGCAACACGATGTTCTCGGCGCGCTCGACGAAGGCCATCGACGACAGCTCCAGCACCGATTTCTTGGCAACGCCGTGAGCAAACGTAAAGTCGAACTCCTCCAGCGTCTTCAGCACAGGGAAGCCGGCCGTGCGCAGCAACATGGATTTGGTCCGCGTGTGCTTCGCGTCCATCGCAGATTTCAACAGCGCCTCGAAGAAGTCGGCAAACGTGAGTTGGTTCGCTGCCGCGCGAGCTGCCAACATGCTGTACTGCTCGCCCATCGTGTCGATCCGCAGTTGTCGACAGGCTTCGAGGATACGTTCGTGCTGGATGTCCATCAACGTGCCTCCGTCAGCAGGGCTTGATACACTGACAGCTGATGCTGCAGCGGCGTATCATCGAACCGCGACGGCGGTGGCATCGTCGGCACGGAAGCTGACGGCAGGTTCGCGCGCCACGGCTCCGGCAACTGCTGCAGCTTCGGTTGCTCAAGCAGGAGACGCTCGAGCGGCGACTGTCCAGTCGTGCCGTGGATGCGCACATTGGCGACATCTCTCAGCCAGCGCACGACCTCGGCGTTCGCCGTGGTCGCGTCAAGCGAGAGGCGATCCTGAGCGAGCCGGCTTGCCAGCGGATTGTAGAAGCTGCGGCGCAGGTATCCGTTGAAGCGCTCAACCTTCCCCTTGGTCTTCGCTCGGTAGGGCTTGCACAGGCGCGGCACGAAGCCGTGGTGCTTCGCAAAGTCGAGGAAGGCCGGTTGATAGCGATGCAGTCCGGGACCATAGGCGTCTCGGCCAATCACCACCGTCTTGACGTTGTCGTACAGGACCTCGCGAGGAACCCCACCGAAGAAGTCGAACGCGCGCTCATGGCATCCCAGCAGCGTCGGCAATCGTTCGTCGGTCACGAACTCGACGTAACTCGCCCGACTGTAACCGAGCGTCGCAACGAATGCCGACAGCGGCAGCTTGCCACGTCGAAACACGATCCAGTCGACCTGCATCTGCTGCCCCGGATCGGTTTCGAAACGTACCAGTGGCTCCGGCGCCTTGATCGACTTCAGCGACCGCAGATAGACCCGCAGCCGCGTCAGGCCTCCGTCATAACCCATCGCGCGAATCTCGATCAGCAGCGCGGTCGCCGGCAGCCAGGCCGGATGCGCTGCGCGAACCCGGTCATGCAGATAGGTTTTGAACGGATCGAGCTTCTGCGTGCGCCCCGATCGCGGCGCACGATCCTGCTCAGCACAACTGCGTAAGTATTTGCGCACGGTGTTCCTCGACAGCCCCAGTTCCCGCGAGATCTCCCGGATTCCTAATCCTTGGCGGGCCAACACACGTATTTCCACGATTACCTCCCTTGTAAGCACTGGCCCTCCAAAAAGGGCCCATCCTACCCGGGTGGGTCAAATCCAATGTGCTGCCGCTGGGTCATTTTCAACGTGCTGCTGACAGCACTGCATCGGCTGCTGCACTTTGGTGCCGCGCAGGCTCCAGCGATACCCGTCGATGCCAATCATGTTGCCCCATCGCCTGCTGCCCTGGTGACGTAAAAGCGTTCGAGGGCACTGACGATTTCCTCTGCTTTGTCTACGCAGGTGAACAAGTCGAGATCGGATGGAGAGACATAGCCTTCGTCGAGCAGAAGATCGAAATCAACTACGCGATGCCAGAATGCACGGCCGACCAGCACTACCGGAATACGCTGCATCTTTCCGGTCTGGATCAAGGTGAGCACCTCGAACAGCTCATCGAGCGTTCGATAGCCACCCGGGAATGCCACCAAGCCCTTGGCGTGCAACAAGAAGTGCATCTTGCGCAGCGCGAAATAGTGGAATCGGAACGCCAAATCCGGGCACATGTAGGGGTTGGGTGCCTGTTCGTGGGGCAGCGTGATGTTGAGGCCAATCGAACGTGCGCCAACCTCGAAAGCACCGCGGTTGGCGGCCTCCATGATGCCGGGCCCACCCCCGGTGACGACGACGAAATCACGGCGGTTTTGCTGCTGGAAACGCGCCGAAATAAGGCCCGAGAAACGCCTCGCTTGCTCGTAGTGACGTGCCTGTTCGACCCGGCGATTGGCTCGCGCAAGCTCTTGCCTCAGCCCGACATTCTCCGGAGTGACGAGCGCCTGACGCTCCAGCGCGCCAAGGCGGGCTTCTGCCGTCTCGGCATCGCTCACGCGTGCGCTGCCGAAGACCACTACCGTCGAGTGAATGCCTTGCTCGTGCAGGATGCGCTCAGGTTTGAGCAGTTCGAGTTGTAGTCGCAGCGGCCGCAGTTCGTCCTGGCCAAGCAGCTCGATGTCTTCGTACGCAAGACGGTATGTTGGTGACTCGCGGATGGCGCGCAGGCGTTCAGCGAGATCTTCTGCAGGTTTCATCACTCGTGCGCCAGAAAGTCCGGCCAGCGCAGCGCATGGCCATACTCGGGCACCGTGACCTGCCAGCCGAGTTGCTGCTGCAAGAGTTCAGCGAAGGCTTGCGCGGCCGACGATTCCCCATGCACCACGAAGGTTTGCGCCGGTGCTTGAATGAAAGCACGGGCCCAATCCAGCAGCGCCTTTTGGTCGGCATGCGCCGAGAGGCCGTCCACGCTGTGGATCGCCGCACGTACCGGGATGTCCTCACCGAAGATGCGTACACGTTCGGCCCCCTCGATCAGGCGCCGGCCAAGCGTCCCCTGCGCCTGGAAACCGGGAAACAAGATGCTGCATTCGCGGCGTGGCAAGTTGTGGCGCAGGTGGTGCCGGATACGCCCCGCATCGCACATGCCGCTGGCAGAAATAATGATGGCCCCGGAGCGAATCCGGTTCAGCGCCATGGACTCCTCAGCGCTCGCGGTGAAATCCAGATACGGGAGGTTCTCGCCGCGCGCATGCCATCCGGCCAACCGCTTCGCCTGTTCGTCGAACAATTCGAGATGCTCACGCGTGATGCGTGTGGCCTCGGTGGCCATCGGCGAATCGACAAACACCATTGGACGCTGCAGACGCCCTTCGCAGGTGAGACGATGTAGGTGGTAGAGCACCTCCTGGGTTCGGCCGACCGCAAAGGCCGGAACGATGACATTGCCGCCGCGCTCGAACAGGGTTTTCTCGACGATGCCGATCATGTCCGCTTCGGTCGCCGAAAAATCCTTGTGCCGGCGGTCGCCGTAGGTGGACTCGATGACGAGGATGTCCGCGTCCTCGATGGGTGTCGGGTCGCGCAGGATGGGGCGTCCCGGCTGGCCCAAATCGCCGCTGAACACGATCTTCGTGGGGTAACCGTACTCGGTAATCCACACTTCCACGATGGCCGAGCCGAGGATGTGGCCGGCATCACGAAAGCGGGCGCGCACCCCGACGCGGGGTGCGAACTCCCGGTCGTATTCGATGCCGCGTACCTGCTGCAGGCATTCGTGTGTATCCTGCAGGGTATACAGGGGTGGCGGCACGGTCTTCTCTTTGAACCGCTTGGCAACCCGCTTGGCATCGCTTTCCTGGATGTGAGCGCTATCGGGCAGCATCACCCCGAGCAGATCAACCGTCGCTGGCGTGGCGTAGATGGGCCCCTTGAACCCGGCGCGCGTCAGTTTGGGCAATAGCCCGCTATGGTCGATGTGGGCGTGGGTCAGCAGGACGAAGTCAATGGACGCCGGGTCGAACGCAAACGGCTCGTAGTTGCGTGCTGCTGCTACACGCCCACCTTGAACCATGCCGCAATCGACCAGGAAGCGGACATTAGCCGCTTCGACCAGGAAGCACGATCCGGTGACTTCTCGGGCTGCGCCCAAAAAACTGAGTTTCATAGGGCGTTCACTCGGGTTTTCGCATCGGGCAAGTGCTGAGGCCGAGCAGGCGATAGCCAGGACAGCGGCCTGCCAGGCCGGTGAGGAGCGGCATGATTCCAATGAGTCCCAGCCAACGCCAAGATGAGTCCAGCCACAATGGGAGACTGAGCAAAATCAGTCCGATGACGATGCGCACAATGCGGTCGAGATTTCCAACGTTGATTTGCATGACGGTCTCCTGTGTTGAATCAGCGGCTTGAAAACGCGACGGGGGCGGCAGTGCCCCGCAGCAGATGGGTTGCGCTGGATGCCGCCGTGGATACGTCCCAGCCGCCACCAAGGGCCTTGTACAGCGCCACCAATTGCACGGCGGCGTTGGTATGCGCGCGTGCCGCTGCGGTTTCGGCCTCGTGCAGGCTTCGCTGGGCGGCCAGCAGTTCGACCAGTGCAATGTCGCCCGCCGCGTAGCGCGCCTTGGCGTGGCCGTAGCTTGTGCGCGCGGCATCCAGTGCCATGCCACGGCGTTCCAGTGTGTCCAGCCCGCCGTGGTAGTCGCCCAGCGCGCGTTCGGCGTCGCCCAGCGCCGCCAGCACGGCCTGCTCGTAGGCCAGCGCGGCCTGCCGCTGCCCCGCCTCGCGCGCCCGAATCTCGGCGCGCACGCGGCCGCCGTCGAACAGGCGCCAGGAAATCAGCGGCAGGATGGAAAAACGCGAACTGGATGCATCGAACCAATCGCCCGTACTGAGCGCTTGGAACCCGCCGCCGACACCAATGGAGAGTTTGGGGAACAACTCGGCCGTGGCCACGCCGATGTCGGCAGAACTCGCCGCCAGGCGACGTTCCGCAGCCAGTACGTCAGGGCGCCGGCGCAGCATGTCGGCACGCTCGCCCACCGGCAGCGCCCGCAGCGTGCTCGGCGTCAAGGGGCCATCCAGCAGTGCCAGCTCCCGCTCCGGCGGTGCGCCCAGCAGCACGCCCAGGCTGAGTACCGCGGCGCGCTGGCGCGCCTGGATATCCGGGATGAGCGCGTTGACTGCTGTCCATTGGGCGTACGCCGCCTCCACGTCGGCGGTCGACGCGTCGCCCAGCGCATGCCGAAGGCGCACCAATTCCCAAGTCTGCTGCAGCGTATCCAGCGTGGCCTGTTGTGCGTGCAACTCGTAGCGGGCGCCGACGGCGGTGAACCAGGTGCGCGCGACCTCGGCCACGATGCGCATGCGTATGCCCTGTGCCTCGGCTTCGGTCGCCTGCAGGCGGGCGTTGGCGCCTTCCAGGGCGCGCCGCTTGGCCCCGAACAAGTCGGCCTCCCAGGCCGCGTCGAAGCCCGCGTCGTAGATGGTCTGCGTGGCGTCAAGGCCGGGGATCGAGCCTACGGGCAAGGGGCCGTTCTCGCTTTGACGGCGCCGGTTGACGCTCGCGCCAGCGGCGGCGGTGGGCAATGCCTCGCCGGCCACACGATCGCGCAGGGCGCGTGCCTCATCGATGCGTGCCGCAGCCTGGCGCAGATCCAGGTTCTGTGCCAGCGCCGTGGCCATCAGGCGATCGAGGATGGGATCGTCCAGTGCAGACCACCATTGGCTCAAGTCTGCGGACTGGGATTCGCTTGCCAACGGCAAGCTCCAGCCGCTGCCGACGTCGACCGGCGGCGGCTCGCGGTAGTCGGGGCCCACGCTTGCGCAGGCAGTCAGCAGCACGCAGGACAGGGCCAGCGCGAGCGGACGCGCGCGCCCAGGGGTCAGGCCGGTGACGGTTGCGCGAAGAAAGGGAGTGCGGGGCTTGGATTTCATTGCAGGCGTCCTCGGACGAATACGGTGGCCATCGTCAGCGTGGCCAGGGCGATGACCGCCAGCGGCCACAGGCTGGCGAGAATGTCACCGGGCGGCATGGCCTTGAGAAAGCTGCCTTCGACGATGATGAGGAAGTGGGTCAGCGGAATGGCCTGGGCCAGCCATTGCAGGACGACGGGCATGTTTTCCACAGGCGTCGCAAAGCCGGACATCAGCACCGCCGGCACGCCGATGGCGAACGCCCCCAGGATGGCCTGCTGCTGCGTCATGCTGACCGCGGAAATCATCAGACCGATGCCGACCACCGACAGGATGAACAGCACCAGACTGGCGAGCAGGAGCGCAAACGAGCCCGTAAACGGGATGCCGAACAGGAATACGCCCGCGCTGATCATGAACAGGCCCAGCGCGGTGCCAATTGCGAGTGCCGGCAGTGACTTTGAAATGATGATTTCGGGCGTCGAGGTGGGCGACACCAGCAACTGGTCGAAGGTGCCGAGTTCACGTTCGCGTGCAATCGACAGCGAGGTGATGAGCAGCGCGCTGAACAGCGCCAGGATGCCCGTCAGCCCGGGCACGATGAACCAGCGGTAGACCAGATTCGGGTTGAACCAGTGGCGCACGACCACGGGCGTTGGTGCCTGGGCGTCGGGCACGACCTCGGCGCCGACATCGGCGGCGATGGTGGACAGATAGGCCACGGTGATCTGCCCGGAGTTGCTGCGCCGGCCATCGACCAGTACCTGCGCGCGGCCACTTTCGCCGGCGGCGATGGAGCGCGAGAAATCCACCGGGATGGCGAGCGCGGCGATCACCTCGCCACGGTCGATCAGCTCGTGCAGCTGCTGCTGGCTGTCGACATGCCGGATGTGGGTGATGAAGCGGGCACTGTCCAGGCGCTGTACCAGCTCGTGCGACCAGCGCCCCGCATCCTGGTCGTAGACGGCGATATCGACGTTGCGCACTTCCAGCGTCGCGGCAAAGGCGAACACCAGCAACTGCAGGATCGGCGGCACGAACACCACCATGCGGCTGCGCGGGTCGCGCAGGACGCTGAGCACTTCCTTGATGAACTGGGCGCGCAGGCGGGTGAATGAAAATGCGGAGCTCAACACGGCCTTACTCCAGGTTCTTGCGCGTGGCGCGCTTGGCGATCACGAAGAACAGCACCCCGATCGCCGCCATGGCCGCCAGGTTGGGCAGGAACACCGCCCAGATGTCGCCGGCCAGGAACACCGTCTTCAGCGAATCGACGAAGTAACGCGCCGGAACCAGCCGGGTGATGGCTCGGATTGGCGCGGGCATCGCCTCGATCTCATACAGAAAGCCCGACAGCATGAAAGCCGGCAGAAAACCCGTGAACAGCGCGATCTGCGCGGCCAGGAACTGGTTGCGTGCCAAGGAGGAAATCAGCAGGCCCTGACCCAGCGCCGGCACCATGAACACCGCCGACAGGAGCAGCAGCGCCGCCAGCGAGCCCCGCATCGGCACGCCGAACACGAACACCGCCAGCACCGCCGCACCCAGCGTGGACAGCATGCCGAGCACGAAGTACGGCAGCAGCTTGCCGATCAGGATTTCGGCCACCGAGGCCGGCGTGGACAGCACCGCCTCCATGGTGCCGCGCTCCCATTCACGCGCCACCACCAGTGCAGTCAGCATGGTGCCGATGATGGTCATGACGATGGCGATGGCGCCGGGAATCAGTGCGCGGCGGCTTTCCAACTCGGGGTTGAACCAGTAGCGCGGTTCCAGCATGACGGCCTGTGCGGGCGCCGCGACATCCAGCCCAGCGCGCCAGGACTGGACCACGCCGCGGGCGTAGTTTTCGACGTAGTTGGCGGTATTGGGGTAGGAGCCATCGGTGACGATCTGCACCAGCGGCTCGCTGCCACGCTGGGCCAGACGCTGCTCGAAATCCTGCGGAATCACCACGTAGCCGCGCAGGTCGCCGGAGACCAGCTGGTCGGCCACTTCGCGCCGGTCATGGGCGAAGCGCGTATTCAGGAAGCGGGTGCCCGAAAACGCTGCGGCCAGCGACTGTGCCGATGCGCCGGGCGACTCCAGGACCACGCCGACACGGACATCCTTCGCATCCAGCGACACCGCATAGGCGAACAGCAGCACCAACACCACCGGCAGCACGAACGCGATCAGCAGCGTCGAGGGGTCGCGCAGCGCCTGGTAGCTTTCCTTGGTCACCAGTGCCATCAAGCGCCGCAGATCAAAACGGCGCAAGTCGGTCTGCAGGGGGCCACTCCCGTCTTTGTGCATTGTGGCGCCGTTCATATGGTGGCCTCCATCTCGCGGTCCGCCGACTCCACCAGGTGAATGAAGGCGTCCTCCATCGTCGGGTCGGGCCGTTCTGGGCTGATCGCCGAACGCTTGAGCGCGGTAAGCGATCCACGAAGGCCAGGATATTCAACTGCCGGTTTCGGTGGCTAAATCCGTGAGATGCATATTCCAAGGCAACAAGGCTTCGTAATCCTCGGCAGTGCGCGCCGTCGGCAACTGCCGCAGCACGCGGCGCAGCCACGTGTATGGTTCCAGGCCATTGGCCTTGGCCGTCTCCACCAGCGAGTAAATCAACGCGCTGGCCTGCGCGCCTGCCGGCGTATCGCTGAACAACCAGGCTCGTCTTCCAACGACGAAGGGACGGATGGCATTCTCGCATCGGTTATGCCGACTCCCCGATTATGCCGCGTCATGCATGCACGTGGCGGTGGGTCTGTCCTTTCATGATCGCTGTGTCGGCATAAATCTATGATTTCTCAGGCTGGCTATCGCGCTGGCCAGGAGAGATCAGATGAATGCGACACGCACAGTCAGCGAATCCGGCGGGCTACCGGCCCATCACATCGATGCATTTCTTGATCGTCTACGGACGGCTCACTACTCCGAGGTATCGCTTCGCAAGAAACGAAGAGTCCTGTGTGCGTTCTCTGGGTGGATGAAGCACAGGAACATCGACCTGATTGACCTCGATGAGTCTGTCACGGCTCGTTTTATGAAGCGCATGATCGACGCATCACGAGACCGCGTCCAGCGTGCTCGTCCCACATTGCGGCAGTTTCTCGCCTATCTGCGCGCGGAAGCCATTGTGTGTTCGCCGACATTAGGCAGCCAGTCCGCGATCGCGCACACTTATCGCCGATACTTGGACTATCTGAGGCAGGATCGTGGACTCGCGAAGAACTCTCTGCTCGTCTACGGCCCGTTCATTCGCGACTTTCTCGACAGTCACTCGGCCGGCGACGGAAGTTTATTGCCAGATGCATTTGACGCGGTAACGATCCGGAATCATCTTCTTGCCCGCAGCAAAGGCCGATCGGCGGAATACACGCGGCTGATGGCAGTTGCGCTTCGCTCGTTCTGCCATTTCCTCTTTCTGCGTGGCGATACGGCCCGAGACCTGGCTGGGTCAGTGCCCTCGGTTCGTAAGTGGCGACAGTCGACTGTGCCGACGTTCCTCACGCCTGAGCAGCAAGAAGCTCTCATTGCATCTGCAGACCGGTCGACTCCGACTGGGCTCCGTGACTATGCAATCCTGCTGTTGTTGGCGAGGCTCGGCTTACGTGCCGGAGAAATCATCGAGATCGAGCTCGACGACATTCACTGGCGTTCGGGGGAACTCGTCGTTCATGGCAAGGGGCAAATGGTCGAGCACGTGCCGCTCTCATCGGAGGTTGGAGCAGCAATCGCAACATATCTCCGCGATGGTCGCGGAGCGAGTGCATCGCGTCGCGTCTTCCTTCGCAGATTGGCGCCTCGAGTTGGTTTGGCGGGCCCGGCGGCGATTGGCAAGATTGTTTGTCAGGCCTTCGCACGTGTTGGTTTCCGCCCCGCGTGCAGGGGCGCTGCACATCTGTTCCGTCACGGTCTGGCGACGACGATGATTCGCCACGGGGCCTCGATGGCAGAAATCGCCGAGGTCTTGCGGCACCGCTCACCCGACAGTACCGCGATCTACGCAAAGGTCGCGTTTGAGGACCTGCGCGGTGTCGCGCGTTCGTGGCCCACGGCAGGAGGTGCAATATGACTGCGATCCACGAGTCTCTCGCCCAGTACGTGGCAGTCCGCCGTGCTCTCGGGGCGTCATTCTATGAGCCTGCGTTGGCACTCGGTCATTTCGTTGATCTGCTGGAACGCGAAGGCGCCGAGTTCATTACAACCGATCTGGCTCTGCGCTGGGCGACGACGCCCGAACTCGTCGAACGCGCTACGTGGGGGCGGCGCCTCTCTCAAGTGAGAGGATTTGCCAGATGGATGAACGTGATTGACAGTCGAAACCAGATTCCTCCAGCAGGACTCCTGAGTGCCCGCAGACGGCGCAACGCCCCGCATATTTACACTGAGCAGGAAATTGATCGGCTTATGACCCGCGCCTCTCAACTGCGATCCCGAACTGGCATCCGAGCACTGACCTATTCGACGCTCATAGGGCTTCTTGTAGCGACGGGCCTCAGGCCAGGCGAGGCGCTCCGGCTCGACCGGTCCGACGTTGACCTCGTCAGCGGGATACTCTCCATTCGGGAATCGAAGTTCGGCAAATCCCGCTTTGTTCCAGTAGCAGAGTCTTCCCGGGTGGCGCTCGAACACTATGCCCGGAAACGCGATCAACTCTGTCCTGTACGATTGAGCGAAGCGTTCCTGGTTAGTGAGCACGGCAAGCGACTGAAGGCAGGCACTGCACGAAGCATGTTCGTCAGAATGTCGCGCGCTGTTGGTCTGCGATCGGCGACAGAGGGCGGGCGCGATGGTTACGGCCCGCGCCTGCAGGACTTCCGGCATAGCTTCGCGACTGGAAGACTGGTCGAATGGTATCGCGCCGGTCTGGACGTAAGTCGGGAATTGCCGAAACTTGCCGCCTACCTCGGGCATGTCAACATCGGCCTTACGTACTGGTATATCGAATCGGTTCCTGAGTTGCTGGAACTCGCGGCAGCCTATCTCGACAAGGACTGTCCGGGAGAACGGACGTGAGCGCCGCCAGTCTCCCAGCCCTCGTTCAGCGCTTCTTCACCCAGCGCCTGCTCGAGCAGCAAGGTCTGAGTTCGCATACGGTGGCAAGTTACCGTGACACGTTCCGGCTGTTGCTGGCGTTCGCCACGAAGCATATAGGGCGCGCGCCGTCAAAGCTGCGAATCGAGGACTTCGACGTGTCGTTGATCGAGGAATTCCTGCAGCACCTCGAACACGGCAGAGGCAATTCGGTGCGCACACGCAACACGCGGCTTGCCGCCGTGCATGCCTTCTTCCGGTTCGTCGCGGTCAGCGAGCCTGCGTTGTTTCTGCTGTGTCAGCGCATTCTTGCAATCCCATCCAAACGCTGCGAGCACGGCCCGGTTGAGTTTCTGACCGAGAGCGAGGCCGCCGCTCTGGTAGGGGCGCCTGACGTACGAAACTGGATCGGCAACCGCGACCGAACGCTGCTTCTTGTAGCGGTTCAAACGGGTCTGCGCAATAGCGAATTGACCGCACTCCGGCGCCAGGATGTGGCGCTCGGCACAGGCGCCCACGTTCGTTGCCTCGGCAAAGGCAGAAAGATGAGATGCACTCCGCTGCGACCGGATGTAGTTGCCGTCCTGAAACAGTGGCTGCTGTATCAACCAGGCGAGCCAGGCGATCCGGTCTTCCCCAGTTCGCGCGGCGGTCATCTCAGTGCCGATGCTCTTCAGCAACTCGTGTCGCGCAACGCCGAAACCGCGCGCCTCTCGTGCCCCTCGCTGAAGAAGAAATCAATAACGCCTCATACGCTTCGACACACGGCCGCGATGAGCCTGATGCATCACGGCGTCGACCTGACCGTGATCGCACTCTGGCTCGGGCACGAGTCCTCCGAGACTACTCAGATCTATTTGCACGCCGACATGCAGCTCAAGGAACGCGCGCTCGCGCACGCGACGGCGAGTGGTGTTGCACCGACACGCTACAAACCTCCAGATCCGTTGCTCGCCTTCCTGGAGGCCCTCTGATAATGCCGACAACCGGAGCGACCGGGAACAGAGATCCGCCAACCGTTGTGTCCGTGGATGCATGACGCGGCATAATCGGGGAGTCGGCATAATTGGGTTCATGCCGCTAGCGGCATGAGCGATGTTGTTGTCGATGGGCAGATCGCCGCGTTCGGTATAGCGGCACAGCCGGCTCCAGTACTTGTCCAGGTACGCCAGCGCACGGCCCAACGCCGTCTGCGGCGCCACCACCGGCAACGCCTTGTCCAGCCATTGGCGCAACGCCCGCAGCACCGGCAGGCTGCGCGCCTGGCGCGCCGCATACCGCTGCGCGTCGGTCGCTTCCTTGAACTCGCGCTCGATCCGGTACAACTGCCCGATCTGCTCGATCGCCTGGTCCGCCCGTCCGCGCTTACCCTTGGGCTGCACCTTGGCCGCTTCGACGAAGCCGCGCCGCGCATGCGCCATGCACGCCAGGTGCTCGATGCCCTCGGTGCGCGCCACCGCGTTGTAGCCGTCGTAGCCATCGGTCATCAGGTACCCGCGCCAGCCTTCGAGCAGACGCACCGGCACTTGCCCCGAGCGGCTCGCATCGTAGTCGTACAGCACCACCGGCCTGCCGGGTGGGCCACCCGTCTGCACCCACATGTAGCTGTTGGATGTGGCCGCCTTGTCCGGCTCCTTCAACACCTGCACCACCGTCTCGTCCAGGTGGATCACCGGCGAGTCCAGCATCATATCGCGCATCAGGTTGTGCAAGGGCTGCAGTACTCGGGCTGCACCGATCACCCAGCGCGCCAGCGTCTGGCGCGGTACGCGCACGCCCGCGCGCGCCAGGATGTGCTCCAAGCGCGCCAGCGGCAGGCCGTCGACGTACTTCATGATCAACAGCATCACCAGCAGATCGTTGCTGGCATTGCTCTTGGGCAGGACCTGCGCCGGGACCGGTGCGGTGATGGGAGCCTGGTCACCGCCCGGGCATGCATAGCGCTTCCTGATGTGGCGCAGCACCCGGATCTGCATCGGCACGATGTCCAACTGCTCGCTGATCTGTTCGCCGATCACCACCATCGGCGTGCCGCAGGCGCAGATACGCTCGGCTTCGGGCACGTCGTGAACGATGTCCAGGCGCGGCAACTCGGCCGGCAGCGGCGAGCGCTTGCCGCGTGCCACTGAACTGCAGCGGGTCGGCACATTATCCGGCGCCTGCGGTGACGCGACAGGCGGGATCACGGCGGCATCATCGGCTTCGGTCGTCTCGGCGGCCAGTACCTCGGCCTCATCGAACAAGCGCGACTGGCCCGCGTGTGCCTCACTGCTCGGTCCGAACATCCGGCGCCGCGACAACAGCAATTGTTCGTAGATCGCCTGCACGCGCTGCGCGAGTTCGGCCTCCACGCGGATGGCCACCTCCCGCTGGATGCGCGCTTCGATCGCCTGCTCCAGGCCGATCTGGGCTTCGCGCTGCAGCGTGATGATGGTCTGCTGCTGCGCTTGCACGATCGCCTTGAGCGCGCCGACCTCGTTGGGCAGCGCCGCCGGTTCGCCCGGATCGGACGCACGGTGCGCATCACGTTGGTCGGGTCGATGAGTGGCAACAGGCATGCCCGCATTTTATCAAGAACCGCTACGTCACGGCCTCGTAGTGCAAGGTTTTATGCGGCTGGTGCGACCATAGGTCGAACCCTTCGAGCAGCCACTCCAATTCCTGCAAGTTCAGCGTGCACGTGCGCTGTCCCGGGGCCAGTGCCGGCCACGCAAACCGTTGGCGCTCGAGCCGCTTGTACCAAAGACAGAAGCCGTTGCGGTGCCAGTACAACGCCTTGATCTTGTCGCGCTGGCGGTTGACGAACACGAACAATGCATCGCCGAACGGACTCATACCCAGGTCCTGTTCGACCAGCGCCGACAGTCCGCCGATCGACTTCCTGAAGTCCACCGGTTCACGGCACAAGTACACCGATCCGAGGCGGCTGCCCGGGTGCATCAGCGCACCTGCCGGGCCACCGCCGCGGCGAGCTGCGCCAGCCACGCCGCCGAGGGCAGTTGCATCAGCTCCAACCGCACCCCGGGCGCCACCAGCAACGTGCAGCGCACTGGCTCGGGCGTCTCGCCCAGATGGACCGACACCAGCCGCGGCGCAGCCTCGATCGCCGCTGATGGCTGCCTCGACTTCAGTCGCCGGCGCCAGTAGTACAGCGATGCCGCTGACACACCCTCACGCCGCGCATACGCTTGCGCGCTGATACCCTCGGCCTCGATCGCCTCCAAGTGGCCCGCCCACTGCGCTACCGCTTCCGACATCCTCGACTCCGTTTTCAATCATCACCCAGTCAACTGTGCACGACTTCCCTCTAGGCAAATAGGATGCGGTTAATGGAGCTCATACTGAGCGCGTCGGGCGTATCCAGCGCAATCAGTTGCGCACGCGACAGCATGGCCACGCGATCGCAGTATTCGGCCTCGTCCATGAAGTGGGTGGTGACCATGATGGTCACGCCCTTGCGGGCCAGTCCGTTGATGTGGGTCCAGAATTCGCGCCGGGTGATGGGATCTACCCCTGAAGTGGGTTCATCCAGAAACAGAGACCGTGTCCGGTGAATCAAGGGGCTATCTCAAACTTGCTGTTTATGCTGTATCGCATGTACCGGATGGGTTTGCGGGAATTCGCGGGCTTCATGCACGACTATTGGCGCGGGCGTGGCGTCGAGCTGCCCGTACCCAGCTTTGGCCATCTGTCGGACCTGTTTGCTTCGCTGGACATCACGGTGCGCAGGAAGTGCGTGCGCGCGGCTGAGCGCCTCAATGAAGGCGAGCCGGTGACGGTGATAGTGGACAGCACGGGCTTGCGCTTTTCTCATGCCGGCGCATGGTACGAAAAGAAATACGGCAAGAAAGCTGAGCGTACGCCATGGCGCATGATGCATCTGGCCATGGATGCTGAAGGCGACGTACTCGACGTCCCCCCGTCTTCAGTAGCACCAGCCGTTAGAGTCCGGGGGTTAATGTAACGCTTTTTCGCTCAGTCTTTTGGCGTAGGATGCGGGCGTTAATCCGCCCAGTGATTTCTTCGGTCGCTCCTCGTTATATTCCCGCCGCCATGCTTCGATCACGACCTTGGCATGCGACAGGCTGGTGAACCAGTGTTCGTTCAGGCATTCATCCCGAAAGCGCCCATTGAACGATTCGATATAGGCATTTTGGTTCGGCTTGCCTGGCTCGATTAGAAACAGTTTCACGCCCCGCTCATGCGCCCAGGTCAGCATCGCTCGACCGCAAAATTCCTTGCCGTTGTCTGTCCTAATTGTCGTGTCCCTGATGATTGGTTAATTGGTTCACGCCGTGGTTTACTCTTGGCCCGAGAGGTCATGCTGGAGCTGAAACGATGCATCTGAGGCTGCACAAGAACGCCACCACGACACCCAGGATCCGCGCCGAGATCCAGGTCAGCAAGGAGCCCATGAGGGTTCTGGCCCAGCGCTTTGGCGTGAGTGTCTCCACCATCGCTCGCTGGAAGAAGCGTGCATCGGTTCATGACGCCTCCCATACCCCTCATCGACTGCAAACCACGCTGACGCCGGCCCAGGAGTCCATCGTGCTCGTCTTGCGTAAAAGCCTGGGCCTTTCGCTGGATGACCTGCTGGCAGTCGTACGCGAGTTCATCCATCCGACCGTCTCACGCGCTGCCTTGCACCGCATGCTCAAACGCCATGGAGTGTCGGCGCGCGAGGCATTGAGCGTGGATCGCCCCAGGACCAAGCCGTTCAAGGCCTACGAGCCCGGCTTCGTCCACATCGATGTGAAGTACCTGCCGCAGATGGCGGACGAAACCACGCGGCGTTACCTGTTTGTGGCCATTGATCGCGCCACCCGCTGGGTGTTCGTGCGTGTCTATGCCAGCAAGAGCGCTACCAACGCCCGGCGCTTCCTGAAGGAATTGCACAAGGCCGCTGCCTTCCGTATCCGAACGATCCTGACCGACAACGGCAAGGAATTCACGGATCGCTTCATCACACGGGGAGAGCGTACGCCGACCGGCAGGCATCAGTTCGATCAGCTCTGCGAGGAGCTAGGCATTGAGCATCGCCTGACCCGCCCAAAACACCCGCAGACCAACGGCATGGTTGAACGCTTCAACGGGCGCATCGCCGACATCCTGCGCACCCATCACTTCCATTCCGGCGAAGAACTTGAGGCCACCATCCTGCGGTATGTCTGGCTGTACAATCACCAACTGCCACAGAAAGCCTTGGGGCATGTCAGCCCCATCCAGGCCATGAAACAATGGCAGCGATCACACCCCGAACTGTTCAACAGACGTGTTACCAATCAGCCGGGACACGACACGATCTCGGCCTTGCCGCTTTCGGTCTTGCGAAACACCAGACTCGACATCACACGTCTCCTCGTCTCTTGTTTTCATCAGACCCCGCCCAGAGCGAGGTGCCCCTTCGAGGGGCACCGAGGAACCGGCTCCGCCGGGCCTCAGGTGCCGTCCCCCTGCCCAGCGCCGAAGGCGCGCCAGAGCGGGGGGAAGCCGCGCAGCGGCGCAGGGGGGTGTCAACAAATCCTCGGCAGCTGCTCCCCACTCAGCCAGTCCACCACCCGCCGCCCGCCGAAGCGCGTGGCCATCTGCACGAAGTGGTGCGGGTCGGTGGTGACCTCGCCGATGCGGGCCGCGTCCTGCCCCAGCGGGTGGGCGCGCATGGCGGCCAGCACGGCCTCGGCCGCCTCGGGCGCGACCACTGCGATCAGCTTGCCCTCGTTGGCCACGTAGAGCGGGTCCAGGCCCAGCAGCTCGCAGGCGGCGTCCACCTGCGGCTTGACCGGGATGGCGGCCTCCTGCAGCAGCATGCCCACGCCCGACTGGCGCGCGACCTCGTTGAGCGTGGTCGCCAGGCCACCGCGCGTCGGGTCGCGCAGCACGCGCACCGCGCCCGGCGCGGCCGCGAGCATGGCGGCCACCAGGGTGTGCAGCGCAGCGGTGTCGCTTTCGATCGTGGTCTCGAAGGCCAGCGACTCGCGCTGCGAGAGCACGGCCACGCCGTGGTCGCCGATGCTGCCCGAGACCAGCACCACGTCGCCCGGCCGGGCGTTGCGGCCGCTGATGGACACGCCCGGCGGCAGCACGCCGACGCCGGTGGTGCTGATGAACACGCCGTCGCCCTTGCCCTGCTCCACCACCTTGGTGTCGCCGGTGACCACTGGCACGCCGGCCTCGCGCGCTGCCGCGGCCATGCTCTGCACGATGCGCTGCAGGTCGACCAGCGGGAAGCCCTCTTCGATGATGAAGCTGGCGCTCAGGTACAGCGGCCGCGCGCCCGACATGGCCACGTCGTTGACCGTGCCGTGCACCGACAGGCAGCCGATGTCGCCACCGGGGAAGAACAGCGGCGAGATCACATGGCCGTCGGTCGCCATCACCAGCCGCCCCTCGGCCGGGTCGAAGGCCGGCAGCGCCAGCACCGCGCCGTCGTCGCCCTGGCGCAGGAATTCGTTGTCGAAGGCGGCCAGGAACAGCTCCTCGATCAGCTGCGCCGCGGCCTTGCCGCCCGCGCCGTGGCCCATGTCGATGCGGCCGTGTTTGATGTCGAGCGGGCGGATGTAGTTTTTCTTCACGGGCTTGGGGGCGGGGGCCTCGCCAGCGCCGGCCTGGTGGTGTTCGGTTCTCATGGGGTGACCTCCTCGGTGGCGGTGGCGGCGACGATGGGGATGTCGCGGAAGCGGCCATAGGTGTAGTGCGCGGCGCAGGCGCCTTCGCTGGACACCATGCAGGAGCCGACCGGGTTCTCGGGTGTGCAGACGGTGCCAAAGATCTTGCAGTCCGTCGGCCGTTTCACGCCGCGCAGGATGGCACCGCACTCGCAGGCCTTGTTGTCGGGCACCGACTGGTAGGCCAGGTCGAAGCGGCGCTCGGCGTCGAAGGCCGCGAAGGCCTCGCGGATCTTGAGCGCGCTGTAGGGCACCTCGCCCAGGCCACGCCACTCGAAGCTGGGCCGCAACTCGAACACCTCGGACACCAGGGCCTGGGCGCGCAGGTTGCCCTCGGGCGTGACGGCGCGGGTGAACTCGTTCTCGACATGGGCGGCGCCGCGGTTGACCTGGCGCACCAGCATCAGGATGGCCTGCATCACGTCCAGCGGCTCGAAGCCCGCAATCACCACCGGCTTGCGGTACTCCTCGGCGAAGTGTTCGTAGGGCTGGCTGCCGATCACGATGCTCACGTGGGCGGGGCCGACGAAGCCGTCGATGGGCACCGTGCCGAACTGGCGCACCTCGGGCGATTCGAGGATGTGGGTGATGGCCGAGGGCGTGAGCACGTGGCAGCACAGCACGCTGAAGTTGCTCAGGCCCTCGCGCTGCGCATCGCGGATGGCCAGTGCCGTGGGTGGCGTGGTGGTCTCGAAGCCGATGGCGAAGAACACGACCTCGCGCTGCGGGTTCGCACGCGCGATGGCCAGCGCGTCGGCGGCCGAATAGACCATGCGGATGTCGCCGCCGCGCGCCTTGGCCTTCATCAATGAAAGGCTGTCGCTGGCCGGCACGCGCATGGTGTCGCCGTAGGTGCAGACGATGGCGTCGCGCTCCAGCGCCAGGCGGATCGCCAGATCGATGCGGCCGATGGGCAGCACGCAGACCGGGCAGCCCGGGCCGTGGACCATGCGCACGTTGGACGGCAGCAGCTCGAGCACGCCGTAGCGGCTGATGGCGTGGGTGTGGCCGCCGCAGAACTCCATGAAGCTGTAGGCGCGGTCGCTGCGTGCCTCGGCATGGATGCGTTCGCCGATCTGTTTGGCCAGTTCGCCATCGCGGAACTCGTCGATGAATTTCATGGCTGCACCTACGCGCCGGTCATGGCCTGCATCTCGGCAAACAGCGCGAGGGTCTTCTCGGCCTCCTCGGGGTCGATCATGCCGATGGCGTGGCCCACGTGCACGATGACGTAATCGCCGACTTCGGCCTCGGGCACCAGGGCAATGGACACGGGCTTGCGGATGCCGCCGAGGTCGACCACCGCCTGGTCGTGGTCGCGCTTCTCGACGAGGCGCGCGGGAATGGCTAGGCACATGGAACGGTCTCCTCAACGTGGGGTTCTTGTCTTGGGGTCTGGAGCTGCTGCGCCGCCACCCAGGCCTGACCGATGGCCAGCCCGGCGTCGCCGCAGCCCCTGTCTCCGGTCTGAAACACTTGCAGACCGGCGGCCTGCAGACGCTGCACCGTACGCTCGCGCAGGATGCGGTTGAAGAAGCAGCCACCGCCCAGCGCGGCGGTGCGGGCGCCGCGCCCGCGCGCGGCAGTGATCAGTGCCTCGGCCAGCGCGTCGGCCAAGGCCAGGTGGAAGCCCGCGGCGCCGGTGTCGGCATCGGGGGCGTCGAACAGTTGCGCCAGCACGGCGCGCAGGTCGATGCGGCCGTCGTCGTGGCGCACCGCACCGGCCAGCGGCGGCAGATCGGGCAGCGCCGAGATGGCGCGGGTCGCGGCCTGCTCCAGCGCGATGGCCGCCTGGGCTTCGTCCTGCTGGTGGTGACACAGGCCCAGCGCGCCCGCCGCGGCGTCGAACCAGCGGCCGGCGCTGCTGGTCAGCGGGCAGTTCAGGCGCTTGTCCAGCATCTGGCGCACGCCCGCCGCCACGGCCTCGCCCACCACCGGTGCGAAGCGCGGCACGATCTCGTCTGCCCGGTCCAGCGCGTGCAGCGCGCTCGCGGCCATGCGCCAGGGTTCGCGCGCCGCGCGGTCGCCGCCAGGCAGGGCCAGCGGCTGCAGGTGGCCCAGGCGCTGCCACTGCGCACCCTCCAGCCACAGCAGTTCGCCGCCCCAGGGCGTGCCGTCCGTGCCCAGGCCCACACCATCCAGCGCGAGCCCGACCACAGGACCATCGATGGCGTGTTCGGCGATCACCGCCGCGAGGTGCGCGTGGTGGTGTTGCACGCCGATGGCCGGCACGCCCAGCGCATCGGCGGTGGCGATGGCCAGCTGGGTGCTGAAGAAGTCGGGGTGCAGGTCGTGTGCGATGGCCTGCACCGGCGCACCGGCGGCTTCCGCCTGCCGCGCCAGCGCCTGCACCGAGCGCTCCAGCGCGTCGCAGGCCGCCGGGTCGCTGAGGTCGCCATGCACCGGCGACCAGTGCGCGCGGCCGTCCAGCACGAGGCAGGCCGCGTTTTTCAGCCAGGCGCCGACGGCGAGCACGGTTGCGCTCATGGGGTCGTGTCTCTCAGATCGGGGTCTTGGCGGACAGGACTGCTTTCGCGCGGGCCAGCTCGGCTTCGAGCTGCTTCACGCGCTCACGCAGTGCTGCTTCCTCGGACACCGTTTCGTCGTGATGATGGTGATGGGTACTCATCGCGTGGTCCAGCCAGTGCAACCACGCGTCCATGCCCTCGCCGGTGGTGGCCGAGAGCTGAATCACCTCGATGGCCGGGTTCACGCGCCGCGCCAGGGCAATGCAGCGCGCCACGTCGAACTTCACGTGCGGCAGCAGGTCGGTCTTGTTCAGGATCATGAGCTGCGAGGCCGCGAACATGTCGGGGTACTTCAGCGGCTTGTCCTCGCCCTCGGTCACCGAGAGGATGGCCACCTTGGCGGCTTCGCCCAGGTCCCACATGGCGGGGCAGACCAGATTGCCCACGTTCTCGATGAACAGCAGACTGTGGGCATCGCCGTGGTGGTGATGATCGTGCTCATGACCATGACCATGACCATGGTGATGGCCGTGGCGGTCATGCACATGGTCGTGAGAATGCCCGTCTGCATGCTCATGCGTGTGCAGCTTCGCAAACGCCTCGGCCACCATGGGCGCGTCCAGGTGACAGCCTTTGCCTGTGTTGACCTGGATGGCGGGTGCGCCGGTCGCGCGGATGCGATCGGCGTCGAAGCTGGTCTGCTGGTCGCCCTCGATCACGGCCACGTGCAGGCCCGGTTGCCTTGCTTTGAGCGCCTCGATGGTCGCGCACAGCAGCGTGGTTTTGCCCGAGCCGGGGCTGGAGACGACGTTCAGCGCGGTCACGCCATGCAATTCGAAGTGGGCACGGTTCTGCTGTGCCACACGGTTGTTGGCGCCCAGGATGTCGGTCTCCAGTTTGATGGCGCGTTCCTGGCTCATGCCCGGCACCGACACGCGGGCCACACCGGCGCCGAAGTGAAGGTCGCCATTGGCCGGATTCACCGTGATCACGCCGGGCTCACCGCTGGCCTGTTGCACATGCCGCGCATGAGTCGGGCTGTTGTCACTGCATCCGCATACGACACACATGCTGGGTCTCCTTCAAACGGGTTTCAATCATCACTGACTTTCATGTCAATGATGCGCAATTCCATGCCGCCCGTGGGCTGCAGTTGGTAGCCACCGCAGGCAGGACAGGCGTCGCCGCGTTGCGCGATGGCTACCGTCTGGCTGCATGACAGGCACCATGCCTGACCAGGCGGCTCCTCGATTTCGATGCGTGCACCAGCCATCAGGGTACCGGGTGCGATGCTCTCCAGCGCAAAGCGCAGGGCTCGAACATCCACACCGGCCAGCTGGCCGGCTTCCAGCCGCAGTTCGAGCAGGCGTGCAAAGCCTTCCCGCCGTGCGGTATCTTCCACCAGCTGCAGCACACCGCCAGCCAGACTCGCTTCATGCATGGTTGACCTCCAGAGGCGCATCGTGCACCAAAGGCGCCGCGATCTCGAAAGGAACGCAGGGATCCAGCGCTGCCATCAGCAGGCGCACCCGGGCCGCAAGCCCGGGCATGTCTGGCGGCAGGGCGGCCAGCGCCTGTGCGGCCACGCCTTCGGGGTGGAAGTTCCATTCGGTAGGCGCCAGCACCTGGGCGGAGCGCAGCCGGTATGGCTGGCCAGGCAGTTTTTCGTCCAGCGCCACCTGGTGGATCAGAAGACCACGCGCCATTTCCACCCAGGCCAGGCCCTGCCGAGGCCCGGTGGCCAGCGCACCCCAGGCCAGCCTGCCGGCCCCGGTTTCACCCGGTGCATCGGGCAGGCACAGGCGCACCAATTCGGCCAGCCGGCTGCCCAGCAGGGCCCAGGCCGTCCAGGGCTGGGCGGGCTCAGCGTCGTGCAGACGATTCCAGGCGCCGGTGCAGGCCGTACACCCCTGCCAGCGCGGCTGCAGAGCGAAGTGATCGGATGCAGCCAGCGCCTCGGCCAGTGCCCGCAGGCCGGCCTCGCCCTCATGCGGACGCAGGGCCTGGGTGTGCGCCTGTGGCAAGGCCGTATCGCCCTGGCGAGTGGCTTGCAGCAGGGCCGGCAGCCAGCCGTTGTGGCGCCGGCTCCAGTCGTCGAGCCAGTCGGCGCCGCAGGCCTGCCAGGCCCGCAGCCAGGTGGCCGGGTTCATCTTCAGCCACTCGTCCTGCAACCACTGGCGTAACCGGGGCCAGGGCGCAACCTCCTGTGGCGCTGCGATAAGCGGACAGCGGCGCAGGCTCTCGGCTGCCTGAGCCGCCGCTGCCTGCGCAGCCGCTGGATCGGCCAGCAGGCGCGGCCAGTCCAGCGCGATTCGACGCAGGTGTTCCAGCGCAGTTTCGCGTTGCAGGATGGCGGGCACGGCGTCGGTCACGGGCAGCAGGCCGGGCGCAGCCGCGCTGATGGCCAGCTGGCTGGCGGTACGGTGCGCATGGCCGCACAGGCTGAAAAGCCCCGCCAGCAGGGCCGGCCAGGTTTCGACCGAACGACCGGGCGCGAGCTGCGCGGCCCAGGCCCGGCGCGTGCTGTGCAGGCTGTGGGGTACCGAAGCACCCGGGCGCAGCTGCAGGTGTCCGGCCAGATCGGTCACGACACGCCCTCCAGGACTGACGCGGCGCTCATGAGCGCACCCCCGCGCCGCGCGCAAGGAAAAAGGCCCGGCGCGCGGGTATGGTTTCGGCCACCGGTTTGGCGGCCGGCGGGGGCGGACGCAGCTGATCGAGCACCGCCAGTGCGGTGTCGCGCGCCTGATCCTGGCTACGGAAGTCTGCCATCGGCGAGAAGAGGGCGCATGCTTCATGGAAGCCGATGTCCGGGTCGTGGGCGCCGATGAAGTCGAAGCGTTCCTTGCCGAATGCCATCACGCGCTTGCGCCCGACCCTGCCTCCGTGGTCCTGCACCGCCAGCGGGAGCCGCACCAGGCTCATGAACCAGGGCGTGATGAGAACCCCCTCCGACACCGTCTCGTCAGCATCGGCGGGCCGGAAGCCCACCGCCTCCACGCTCAGCGCCGGGTTGAGGATGGGAATGCCCTGCATGCGTTTGGTTTCCACCTGACGGTAGAAACTGACCAAAGCCGCGACGCGCTGTTCCATCTCAGTCATTGAGCAGGAGAAACTGTTCGGCATCGCAGTCGCAGTTGGGGCAGCGCCAGTGCGGCGGCAGCTCAGCAAACGGCGTGCCGGGCGGGATCTGCCACTGAGGGTCGCCCACCGCGGGGTCGTAGACCCACCAGCAGATCTTGCACTCCAGGCGTGAACCGGGCTTGAGCACGTCCCGGTTGCCCAGGTACGAACCTTCGAAGCCCTCGAATCGGTCACCGTTCATGGCGTTCAGGCTTGCTCAAGATAGCCCAGCACGTCGGCCAGGCGTTCGTGCGAATCGCGCAGGTCTTCCGGTGCCGCCATGGCCACCTCGGGCATGTCGACCACCTCGACGGTGTTGAGGATCACGCTGTCCATGGAGTTGTAATAGACGACGCGCCAGCAGTGCGGGTGCCGGGTGTTGGTGATGCGGCAGTTGCCATAGCCGCGCGAGAGCAGCAGCACGCGGCCGGTGCCCAGCTGGTGGTCGAGGTAGGCGATGTCTTCCGGTGTCACCGGCAGCAGCGTGAGATTGACCACGTGCGGCGGTTGGCCTGGCTGCCAGCGCGCGATCTGGTCGCGGATCTCTTCGACCAGCAGCGGCGCGTTCTGTACATTGGCAGGCAAGAGACCCCGCCAGGGACGGTAGAGGCTCTCAGCGTCTTCGTCGGCCGTGATGCGCAGCTGCATGGGCACGGGGCCGACCTCGATCACATCGTCCACCAGCACGCTGCCGTTGAAACTCATGATGCGCCAGACACCGGCGAACACCGACTCCTGGATGCGCACTTCCAGCGACGAGGACTCCTCGCGCACGATGGCGCTGGCCTCGCCCTCGCCCATCACCTGGTTGACCAGCTGCCGGTCTTCCGGCGACAGCGACAGCAGACCCACCTGCCCGCCGGGCGCCCCCTCGGCGGCCTGGTCCAGCAGCGCCAGCACCTGGGCCAGGGCCTCGCGCGCAGCCGTGCGACCGGCGATTTCCTCCGGCTCAGGCAGCATGGGCGCGCGGTAGGTGTCCATGTCCTTGGGCATGGGCAGGTAGTCGAGGTGCTCGTCCTCGGTCTGGGTGCCGGGGCCGAGGGCGACGACGGGAATGGGGAAGGCTTTCATGCGGTCTCCTGTGGGGGTTCGGTCGGCGGGCTCAGTGGCAGCTGCTGCCGCCGGTCTGGCTGACGACAGGAATGCCGATGGTGGGCGGGCGCGAGGGCGGCATGGCCAGCGCGGCGGCGACGCCGGACAGGTACACGTCCCAGTCCTGCATGCCGGCGATGGCGGTCACGTACTGGCCGTCGCGAAAGAACAGCAGCGTGGGCCAGCGCTGAGAGCCGTAGCGCTTGGCCACCGCATCCTCGCTGTCGCGCGGCACCACGGCGATGCGGAAGCGGTTCGGGAACGACTTCATGAGTTCGGGCAGCACCGCCGCCACGTCCACGCCTTCGGGAAAGCGCACCGGGTCGCCGGCCAGCAGCACAACGCGGTCGCCGCCGCCGGCGCTCCAGTCGGCGACGCTGGTCTCGTCGACCCAGGTGGCACCGAACTCGCGCGCGAGGCGCTGGACCAGGGGGGCGTGGGCTTCTGTGGTTTCAATCATGGTGTCTCCTTGTGTTCAGGCGCCGGTCAGGGCGCGCATTTGTTCCGGGCTCATCTGCGACGGCAGGGCAAAGCCCGCGTCATCCTGCGCCTCCAGACCCTGCATGGCACCGAGCACCAGGTCCAGCGCCGCGTTCACCTCGGTCGCGCGGTCGGTATCGATGCGCTCGCGCGCGTCGTCGAGGAAGACCAGCAGCCAATCGCCGCTGGAGACCTCGCCGACCAGGGCGGTGTTGATGCGGCGGCGCTCGCCGCGGCCTTCGCACAAGGCGAAGCGGCCATCGGCCTCGACCACCTGCATGGGGATGCCGATGCACATGTCAGAGGTCCTTCACCAGGAGCCGGTCGTCGCCGATGCGGCAGGCTTCTTCCGCGGCGGGTCGCTGCGCTTCGTAGGCGGTCAGCGCCAGCTCGTCCAACGTCACGGCCTCGCGCGGGGCCAACGGGGTCCGGCGTTCGACGGGGCGTGCGCCCCAGCGTTCGAGTTCGGCCACGCCCAGCGCCAGTGCGTCCTCCATCGCGGCCTTGACGACCGGGCGCAGGCTGCCGCCGTAGTCTTCCAGCTCCTGCGGCTGGCAGCCGATCAGCAGCACCTGCTGCGGGTACTTGCCGGTCAGCGTGGCCAGCGACAGCACTTCCTGGAAACCGGTCTGGTGCAGGCTCATCTTCTTGGCGCCCATGAAGCGCGGCACGTCGTCGTCTCGCACCAGCTTCAAGGTGCCGGGCGCCAGGCCGTAGTCGATGGCGTCGAAGATGAGCAGGCGGTCGGCCTCCTGCACGTGCTGGATCAGGTACAGGCCCTGGGTGCCGCCGTCGATCAGCTGCACGTGGTCGGCGAACTCCCAGCGGCGCTGCAGGGCTTCGATGCAGCGCACGCCAAAGCCTTCGTCGGCCCAGAGCAGGTTGCCGATGCCCAGCACGACGATGCGGGCCGGCAGAGTGTCACCACCGGGGTGACAGGTGGATTCGGTCGGAGTGGTGCGCATGGCAGGCAAGCCTGTGTGAAATCAGCGGGGGAAAGGGGACGTGGCCGAACCCGAGGACAGGCGCTTCCAGGCGTGGAAGCTGTCCCAGGCGGCCTGCTGCGCGAGCCAGAAGCCGGCGTCGATGCCGAACTGACGCGCACAACGGATGGCGGTGTCGGGCGACATTGCGCGCTGGCCATGCACCAGCTCGTGCAGGCGGCGGCGCGAGAGGCCCAGCAGCCGGGCCGCCTCGCTCTGGTTCAACGCCAGCGGCAACAAGCAGGTGCGCGCCAGCAGCCGCCCAGGGTGCGTGGGCACGCGCAGCGGCACACCCACCGGCGGAAGAACCGGTGCGGCAGGGTGCGATGAACGTGGACCAATGCGCGTCATGATGAAGAAACAGAACGAGAGAGATGCCTTGATCAAGAGGTGCCGAGGAACCGGCTTCGCCGGGCCTCCAGCACCGCCCCCAGAGGGGGGGGTGACGCCGAAGGCGGCGCGGGGGGGAGTTACTCTTTAAACGTGCGGTGACCGGAAATCATCGTGCTCACGATGCTCTGGCGGCCCATGATGTCTTCCCGGATCGCCGCGTAGATGTGCAGCATCACGAACACCACGATGCCCCACATGCCCAGGCGGTGCCAGGTGTGCACGTCCTGGCTCTGGCCCATGAGCGGGATCACCCAGCCGAACAGGTGGTCTTGCCAGGAGCCGGCCTGCGCGCCTTCGCTGTAGAGCGCAAAGCCGGTCACGACCATGAACACCGACAGCATCAGGTACACGAAGAACATGGCGAAGCGCGCCAGCGGGTTGTGGCCCACGTACTGGTTCGGCTTGGGAATCATGAACAGGTACCAGCGCAGCATGTTGAAGGCCTGGACCCAGTAGGCCTTTTGAAACACCGGCACCCAGAACAGCTCCTTGGCGTGGTGGTTGCCCACCAGCGCCCAGTAGGCCCGCCCCAGAAGGCCCACGGCCATGATGTAGCCCGCCGCGAAGTGCGCAAAACGGATGTAGCCCATGAGGTAGTTCGCGCTGGCTTCGCCCGGCATGGTCGGCAGCGGCACGCCGATGAAGTAGCCGGTGATGCACAGGACCGTGATGGCGAGCGCGTTGATCCAGTGCCAGAGGCGCACCGGCACTTCGTACACGTAGACGGACTTGATGGTCTGGCCTCGCTGCAATTCCAGCGCGTCGTGATCGGCGGCGCTGGTGCGTGCGGAAGGGGATGTGGCGGACATGGCGATGACCTCCTTCGATGGCGGTTGTGCAGGGCGTTCAGGCGAGCTGGCCGAACAGGTAAAGGCCCGCCGCGCTCAGCATGGCGCCCAGGCCGCTGAGCACCCAACCGCTGCGCTCGGCCAGCCAGCGCCGAATGCCCAGGCCGATGCCGACACCGCCCAGGTGCAACACCGCTGTGGTGAGCAGGAAGCCGATCGCATAGCCGGCGAAACCGCTCTCCGGCGTTTCGGAGCCGTGTGCCAGGCCGTGCAGCGAAGCGGCTGCGGCGATCAGCCCCAGGCCCACCGCGGGTGGCACGCTGGCACGCCCTGCGAGCAACAGCATGGCACCGAACATCACCACGGAGAGCGAGACCCCGTGCTCCAGGTACGGCACCGTCACGCCGAGCATGCCCAGCGTTGCGCTCGCAATGAGCGCCAGCAGGAACACGGCCGGACCTTGCCAGGCCTTGTTCGCGGGCAGCGCCGAGACCGACCACACACCCACGGCGACCATGGCCAGCAGGTGGTCAGGACCGAAGGGGTGCACCAGGCCTTCGAACAGGCTGCTGGTGCCGTGGCCGGTGTGGGCCTGTGCGGCGCCGGCCACGCCGGCGAGCAAGGTGGCGGCCATCAGGCCGCGCGCTGTCTGTTTCTTCATCGTTGTTCTCCTCGTTGTCTGTTCATGGCGGTGCGGCGGTCTTGTCCAGGGCACCCTTGGAACCGGCTCCGCCGGACCACCAGGTGCGTCCCCCCTTCGGGGGGAAGACGCGAAGCGCCGCAGGCGGGGGCTCATCTCACCTTCACCCGGCTCATCTCCTGGCCGTCTTCGCTCATCACGTGGGTGGAGCAAGCCAGGCAAGGGTCGAAGCTGTGCAGCGTGCGCAGGATCTCCAGCGGCTGCTCGGGGTTGACCATGGGCGTGTTCATCAGCGAGGCCTCGAAGGCGCCGATCTGGCCCTTGTGGTCGCGTGGAGAGCCGTTCCAGGTGGTGGGCACCACGCACTGGTAATTCTCGATCCTGCCATCCTTGATCCGGATCCAGTGGCCCAGCATGCCGCGCGGCGCGCCCACCGTGCCCACGCCCTTGGCCTCCTTGGGCCAGGTCTTGGGGTCCCACTTCTCGACGTTGGCGGTGGACGTGTCGCCGGCCTTGATGTTCTGCACCAGCTGGCGGAAGTCGTCCATCATCATCTCGGCGGCGTACTGGCTTTCCAGCGCCCGTGCCAGCGTGCGGCCGATGGTGGTGGGCAGCAGTTGCTTGGCGCTGTAGTTCGTCTCGGGCAGGCCCAGCGCCTTGGGGATGGCGCTGTTGATGGCAGTGGCCGCCTCGTCCACCTGCTGCTTGACGCGCTGGCACCACTGGTTGCCCTGCAGCGCGTGCGCGTAGCCCAGGATGTAGCGCGAGAGCGGACCGACCTCGACCGCGTGGCCGCGCCAGCGCGGCGACTTGATCCACGAGTACTTGGCTGATTCGTCGAGCTGCTCGATCTTCGTGCGCGTGCCCTTGAAGTTCGGGCCTTCGGGCCGGTAGTTCGCCTCGGTCACGCCGTCCCAGGGGTGCAGGCCCTGGCTTTCATCGGCGTACTTGTACCAGGAGTGGGTCACGAACTCCTGCACCTGTTCCGGGTCGCGCGGGTCGATCTCGTGGATCTTGCTCCAGTCGCCGTCCAGGATCACGCCGCCCGGCAACTGGTGCGTGCTGTGGTCGTAGGGCACCTTCTCGTAGGTGCCGTAGTCGGCCACGTTGAGCGCGGAAAGCCCGCCGCCGTAGAGCCAGCCCGCCTGTTTGTAGAGGGTGCCGATGGCCAGCACGTCCGGGATGTAGACGTTGTTGTTGAAGTCGATCATCTCCTTGATGCGGGCCTCGACGAAGTTCAGGCGCTCCATGTTGATGGGCGCGCCGGCCGCGCCGTCGCCGTCGATGTTGATCGCGCAGGGCACGCCGCCCACCATGTAGTTGGGGTGCGGGTTCTTGCCGCCGAAGATGGTGTGCACCTTGACCCATTCCTTCTGCAGGTCCAGCGCCTCCAGGTAATGGGTCACCGCCATCAGGTTGGCCTCGGCCGGCAGCACGTAAGCCTTGGAGCCCCAGTAGCCATTGGCGAAGGGGCCGAGCTGGCCGCTCTCGACGAACTTCTTCAGGCGGTTCTGCACGTCGCGGAAGTAACCCGGCGAGGACATCGGGTGCGAGGGCGAGACGATGTGCTGCAGATCGCTGGTCTTCTTCGGGTCGGCGTTCAGCGCCGACACCACGTCCACCCAGTCGAGCGCGTGCAGGTGGTAGAAGTGCACCGCGTGGTCGTGCACCTGCAGCGTCTTGGCCATCATCTCGCGGATCAGGTGCGCGTTGAGCGGGATGCGGATGCCCAGCGCGTCCTCCACCGCGCGCACCGAGGCGAGCGCGTGGCAGCCGGTGCACACGCCGCAGATGCGCTCCACGAAGGCCCAGGCGTCGCGCGGGTCGCGCCCCTTGAGGATGACCTCCAGCCCGCGCCACATGGTGCCGGTGGAGACGGCGTTGCGGATCACGTTGTTGCTGTCGAGGTTGACCTCGCAGCGCAAGTGGCCCTCGATGCGGGTCACCGGGTCGACGACGATGCGCCGGCCCGTGTTGTCCATGCGGAAGCCTTGAGTTTCGTAAGCACCCATGTTCTTGTTCCTCGGTCGTGTCAGTGGTTGGCGGGTGTGGATGCGTCGGGCTTGCGGGCGTTGTTGTCGCGCACGCGCTTGGCCACCGAGATGGCCGCGTGGGCCGCCACCGCCGCGCCCACCACGCCGGCGGCCGTGCCACCGATCTGGTCGGCATTGGCTTCGATGCCGAAGGCGTGGATGTCGGTGAGGCGGTCGTAGAACGAACCCTTGTCCCAGAAGCCGTCTTCCGAGCAGCCGATGCAACCGTGGCCGGCCTTGATGGGGAAGCTCGTGCCCTCGTTCCACTGCACGGTGGAGCAGGCGTTGTAGGTGGTCGGGCCCTTGCAGCCCACCTTGTAGAGGCAGTAGCCCTTGCGCGCGGAGTCGTCGTCCCACGCCTCGACGAACTGGCCGGCGTCGAAGTGAGGGCGGCGGTAGCACTTGTCGTGGATGCGCTGGCTGTAGAACATCTTCGGGCGGCCCTGGCGGTCCAGCTCGGGAATGCGGTCGAAGGTCAGCATGTAGGTGATCACGCCCGTCATCACCTCGGGGATGGGCGGGCAGCCCGGCACCTTGATGATGGGCTTGTCGGTGATGACCTTGTGGATGGGCGTGGCCTGGGTCGGGTTGGGCTTGGCGGCCTGCACGCAGCCCCAGCTGGCGCACGAACCCCAGGCGATGATGGCCTTGGCGTCCTTGGCCACGTGCTTGAGCTTGTCGATGAAGGGCTTGCCCGACTGGATGCAGAACATGCCGTCTTCGTTCAGCGGCGGATTGCCTTCCACCGCCAGGATGTACTGACCCTTGTACTTGGTCATGATCTCTTCGAGGATGGCCTCGGCCTGGTGGCCGGCGGCGGCCATCAGGGTGTCGTCGTAGTCCAGGCTGATCATGGAGAGCACCACGTCCTTGGCCAGCGGGTGGGCCGAGCGGATGAAGGCTTCGGTGCAGCAGGTGCATTCCAGACCGTGCAGCCAGAGCACCGGGGTGCGCGGCTTGTTTTCCATCGCGTGGGCGATCTGGGGCACAAAGCTCGGTGCCAGCCCCAGCGAGGTGGCGGTGAGCGAGCAGTACTTCATGAAACTGCGGCGCGAAATGCCTTTGCGGCGCATGATCTCGTAAAAGGTTTCCATCGTGGGTTGTCTCCTCGGTTCCCCGCGTTGCGCGGTGCAGAGCACCGTTCGCGAGTGCCGACAATGTACGCTTTTGCACCAGTGCTGTGCGTCGGGGCTTACCCTCGGTCACCTGAGGGACTGGCACGGGAAATGCTCAATTCAGTGGGTCGTTGGAACAACAGAAAGCTGCCCATGCCCGCATCCGATTCCGATCTGCTGGCGGCCGCTGCGCACATGCACGTGTTGCTGCGCCGCAAGACCGGCCGTGTCACCGACACCGAATGGATGGCGACCAACGCCGAGTACGCGCGCGCCATGATCGAGTTCGCCCGCGAAAAGGCCCGCAGCGAGCAGATCGAGGAACTGCTGCCCCTGGCTGACCGGGTCGAGGGCCTGCTGGCCAGCCGCACCCCCCCTGCCCGCCCGGTCTGGACCGGCCCTCGCTCGCAGACACCCGCGCCGCCGGCGCCCGCCAGTGGTCCGGCCGAAGAAGGCCCGCTTTCAAGCGCACAGGCGGCCCTGGCCAGCCGCTACATCGGTCGGCTGCGCTGAACCGGCCGCAGCACTTCAGGCCCCGGTCAGGATCCAGCGCGCCGCCTTCTCCGCGATCATCAGCGTCGGGCTGTTGGTGTTGCCGCTGGTGATGGTGGGCATGACGCCCGCATCCACCACCCGCAGGCCGGCCACGCCGCGCACCCGCAGGTGGCTGTCGACCACCGCCATCGGATCACCGTCGCGCCCCATCTTCGTCGTGCCCACCGGGTGGAAAATGGTGCTGGCGATGTCGCCGGCCAGGCGCGCCAGCTCCTCGTCGCTCTGGTACTGGGGCCCGGGCTTGAACTCTTCGGGCCGGTATTTGGCCATGGCGGGCTGGCCCACGATGTGGCGGGTCACGCGCAGGCTGTCGGCCGCCACCTTGCGGTCTTCGTCGGTGCTCAGGTAGTTGGGCGCGATGGCCGGCGCGTCCTCGCAGCGCGGCGAGCGGATGCGCACATGTCCGCGGCTGCCAGGGTTGAGGTTGCAGACGCTGGCGGTGAAGGCCGGAAACGGATGCAGCGGCTCACCGAAGGCATCCAGACTCAGCGGCTGCACGTGGTATTCGATGTTGGCATGCGGCTGTGACGGGTCGCTCTTGGTGAATGCCCCGAGCTGGCTGGGCGCCATGCTCATGGGTCCGCTGCGCCTGAGCGCATATTCCAGTCCGATCAGGGCCTTGCCCCAGAGCGAGCTGGCCAGGGTGTTGAGGGTCTTGGCGCCCTGCACCTTGTAGACCGAGCGGATCTGCAGGTGGTCCTGCAGTGTCGTGTCCCTGATGATTGGTTAATTGGTTCACGCCGTGGTTTACTCTTGGCCCGAGAGGTCATGCTGGAGCTGAAACGATGCATCTGAGGCTGCACAAGAACGCCACCACGACACCCAGGATCCGCGCCGAGATCCAGGTCAGCAAGGAGCCCATGAGGGTTCTGGCCCAGCGCTTTGGCGTGAGTGTCTCCACCATCGCTCGCTGGAAGAAGCGTGCATCGGTTCATGACGCCTCCCATACCCCTCATCGACTGCAAACCACGCTGACGCCGGCCCAGGAGTCCATCGTGCTCGTCTTGCGTAAAAGCCTGGGCCTTTCGCTGGATGACCTGCTGGCAGTCGTACGCGAGTTCATCCATCCGACCGTCTCACGCGCTGCCTTGCACCGCATGCTCAAACGCCATGGAGTGTCGGCGCGCGAGGCATTGAGCGTGGATCGCCCCAGGACCAAGCCGTTCAAGGCCTACGAGCCCGGCTTCGTCCACATCGATGTGAAGTACCTGCCGCAGATGGCGGACGAAACCACGCGGCGTTACCTGTTTGTGGCCATTGATCGCGCCACCCGCTGGGTGTTCGTGCGTGTCTATGCCAGCAAGAGCGCTACCAACGCCCGGCGCTTCCTGAAGGAATTGCACAAGGCCGCTGCCTTCCGTATCCGAACGATCCTGACCGACAACGGCAAGGAATTCACGGATCGCTTCATCACACGGGGAGAGCGTACGCCGACCGGCAGGCATCAGTTCGATCAGCTCTGCGAGGAGCTAGGCATTGAGCATCGCCTGACCCGCCCAAAACACCCGCAGACCAACGGCATGGTTGAACGCTTCAACGGGCGCATCGCCGACATCCTGCGCACCCATCACTTCCATTCCGGCGAAGAACTTGAGGCCACCATCCTGCGGTATGTCTGGCTGTACAATCACCAACTGCCACAGAAAGCCTTGGGGCATGTCAGCCCCATCCAGGCCATGAAACAATGGCAGCGATCACACCCCGAACTGTTCAACAGACGTGTTACCAATCAGCCGGGACACGACACCTAATCGCCTTCGGCAGACCGCGATGCAATGCCACGCGTTCCAGAATGCGCGTCAGTCCGTGTCCGCTGATAGCTCGCTCCGGCACAATGGCCACGGCTTCATGCGTCGCGTCGTCGACCACGGTCAAGTTTTTGATCACACGGCCTTCCGCGGTTCGGTCAAACACGAAATCCATAGACCAGACCTGGTTGGCCGCCGACGGCCGCCCCAGCGGCTGACGATCCGAAACCGGCACCTTCTTACGCTTGCGGCGGCGCACCTGCAACTTCGCTTCTGCATACAGCCGCTCGACCCGCTTGTGATTCACCAACTGGCCCGACTGCCGCAGCTTCAGATAAATCATCCCCGAACCGTAGCGGCGATGTCGGTGAGCCAGCGCCACAATCTCCGCCCGCAACGCCAGATTGCGGTCCGGTGCTGGCTGATAACGATAGGCGCTGGCGCTCATGCCGATTACCATCAGGGCTCGGCGTTCGCTCAAGCCCTGATGAGTCATATGGCGCACCAGATCTCGGCGTGACGGTGCGCTCACCACTTTTTTCGTAACGCCTCGCGCGTGACTTCGTTTTCCAGCAGCGACTCGGCCAGCAGTTTCTTCAATCTGGCGTTCTCGGCCTCAAGCTCTTTCAGACGTTTTGCGTCGGCTACGCTCATGCCGCCCAACTTGCTTCGCCACAGGTAGTAGCTGGCCTCCGAGAAGCCGTGCCGGCGGCACAACTCCTTGATCGGCATGCCCGCCTCAGCTTCCCTCAGGAAGCCGATAATCTGCTCTTCCGTGAATCGCTTCTTCATGTCCAATCTCCTGACTACGTGATTGGACTCTAAATCCGCGCGCTACTCAAATCGGGGGAGACGTCGTACTGGCAGTGGAAATCACCGATACCGGCACTGGAGACAGTAGCGGCCTCGATTTGCTGTTGCCGCAAGTCGGTAAGATCGATCGACTCATTGCCGATACGGCGTATTACCAGATCGAGCGCAATGAACAACTGCTCGCCAGCGGCGTCGTGCCGGTGATTCCTCCCAAGGCCGATGCGGTCGATGACGCGAAGCAAAATCGTTGGCACGATCAACTTGTGCGTTATCTGAAAGAGAAGGGACAGTATGCATTCCAGAACAAATATGGCTATGGCCTGCGCGCTCGCGTTGAGGCGCAATTTTCGCGCATTAAGCGCTGCATCGGCGACACGCTGCTGACGCGTCGCATCGCGTCACAAACTCAGGAAGGCCGCGCTATCGCCAACCTGATCAATCAATGGAATGCATTTGGTCAGGCGAGGTGCGTTAAAAAAGCCTAATTGCGTCTGCACCACCAGCGCCCCTAACCTCCCGAACAAAGCCGAAGCAGATCTTCGATTCGGTTGATCCCAAACGCTGGTGCTTTGCGCTCTCTACTTCTCCGTCGAGATTGGCATTGAATTGTTCAACTTCTTGACACGGTAGTCGAGTTGCGCGCGTGTCAATCCGAGAAGACGTGCGGCTTCTGATATGTTCCCGTTCGCGGCTTTGAGTGCCGCGCGTACGAGCGCATCTTCGACCTCGCAAAGTGTCGCTTTGTTCATCTGTACAGCAAGCGCTGCCCAATCCTCGAGCCCCTCCGGGGCTTCTCCGCTCTTGCGGATCGTCTCGGGGGGAGCGCTCGTCGATATGGAATCGAGGGCAAGCGACCCAAGGTCGCTTAAACCAAAAGCACCCTTACATTCCACGGTGTCACCGCTACTAAACAAGTGGCATACATCGAGCGTACCGCCTTCCTCGGCGAGGATAACGCCACGTTCGAGCACATTTTCCATCTCGCGGATATTCCCGGGCCACGAGTAATCCAGCAATAGATGAAGCGCACGATTGGATAAGCCCTTGAGGGACCGACCATGCCTTTTTGAAAATTTCTTTATGAAAAATTCCAGCAAAACCGGGATATCATCCTTTCTTTCACGCAAAGGTGGAATAACAATTGGAAATACATTCAGCCGGTAGAAAAGATCCTCACGAAAACGCCCGCTTTTTATCGCCTGTTTGAGGTTGTCATTAGTCGCAGTAATTACCCGAACATTTACCTTAACCGTCTTTGAACTCCCGAGGTGCTCCATCTCCCCCGTTTGCAAAACTCTCAATAGCTTCGCTTGAGCGGTTAGACTGAGATTACCAATCTCATCCAAAAAAATGGTCCCTTCGTTTGCGCTTTCGAAACGCCCAACGCGGGCATCGGATGCGCCGGTGAATGCCCCTCGCTCCACACCAAAAAGCTCCGATTCAATCAGCGAATCGGGAAGAGCTGCACAATTTAATTCAACGAATGGTTTCCCTACACGCGAACTTCTGTTGTGCAGTTCCCGAGCAAACAGGCTTTTGCCCACGCCGCTCTCGCCCATCAGTAAAACGGTCGCACTAGTGGGAGCCACTCTGAATATTTTGTGCATCACTGCGTTGAATCCAGCAGACGCCCCTATTGGTCCTTCTTTGACAGGCACTTCGTCAGGCTTGCAAGGCACACACTCATGATCTGTAGAGTCAGTCGGGGCTGGCCCTGAACTTTTCAACGCGACAAAGCGACGTTTCTCCAGAGATTGTGGCAGCATATACCGAAGATCCGCATCGGGGGCGTCCCACTCGTCCACGGGCTTTCCAATGATTCGACATAATGTATTGCCCATCGCGCGGCATTCGACTTCCCGGTATAGAATACGCCGGCCCATGAAAGCGCTCGTGTAGCCGCACGCGTAGCCAATCTGCATCCAGCAGGCTGGTTCGGAGCCGATGCCGTACACGGATATGTGAGCCTCATCCTCGGACGAGTCTTTCCACAGAAATTCCCCGTAATACTGACCGGTGGTGCTGTCGATATCCACTCTGACAGGTTCTACCAGGACGATGCCTTCCAGGGCGTGAAGTTGAGGACCTACCGCGAAGGCATCAAATGCGCTGTCTTGCCCGCGAACCTTTCGTGCGAGCGCGGCATCCCGAGAACCCGATAGATATCCCATGCGGGTCAGCAATCCGCGCGCAGCATCGCTACCTAAAGCTTCGATGAGTTCCTGTCGCAGTGAAGCAAACGCGTCCGTATGGATCAAGACCATTCGACGATCGTCGAGCCAGATGCGACCGTCCGCAGGATTGAAACGAAGCCGTTCCGCCAGATCCCGAATGTCCGGAAAATGCAGATCAGCCACTACATCTGGCACGAAAAGCGGTATTCCTCTGTCTATTTCTCCCGCTTTCCCTTTCTCCTCCTTCATGTTCCCTCCTCAGGAAATCGCCAGTCAGGGCTCTTTCTTAAAAGTTCATCGTCTCGCACGCTCTCACCGGGTGCGTAAACCTGCCTGGAACGAAAACCTAATTGGGGGACCGTTCGTTGCCACATGCCGTTGGCGTCACTTGAACGCCCCCCAAAGGCCTCCGCGCGGAGGCTTAAAGCGCCTCTTCCGAGAAGAAGTCACCGACCAACCGGTTAAATCGCTCTCCATGTTCAATCTGCGTCCAATGGCCACAGCGGCCGAACACGTGCAGCTGCGCCCGTGGAATCAGTCTGAGCAGTGTATAGGAATTGGACAGCGGGATGACCTGGTCTTCGCGCCCATGGATGATGAGTGTCTCGTGCGGAAGCGAGCCGACGTCCTCCTCCCGGCTCGCCATAGCGTCCACCCAACGCTGGCGCGGTGCCGGAAACATACTTGAAAACGCTTCCTGAAAGTTCGGCCGGATGCTTGCCTCATAACGCAGGCGAGCGAGGTCGTCATTTACGAGATTGCGGTCGAACGCAAAAACATCGAGCAACTCTCGCATGTTGTCGATTGACGGAACGTAGCCCCAAACCTTGTCCAACCCCTCCGTTATCGGGAAGGAGATACCCACGCTGCCCATGAGGACCAATCGGCGCACTCTTTCGGGCGCCCGGATGGCCAGCGCCAAGGCCAGAGCCCCTCCGAAAGAGTTGCCCACCACGTGAGCCTTGTCAATGCCAAGCGCATCCAGCAACCCGAGCGCATGCCCGACCCAGGTATCCATGTCATACCGGATACCCACCGGCCGCTCGGTATATCCAAAGCCCACCATGTCCGGTGCGATGACGCGAAACTGCTTCGCGAGTTCAGGGATTGTGAGGCGCCAGTTCGCCCATGCGGTTACTCCAGGGCCCGATCCATGAATCAAAAGAACAGGCACTCCCTGACCACGATCGTGATAATTGGTTTTTATACCATTTGCGGTGACTGTATTCGCAATTTCTAAAGAATCCGACATTTGCAACTCCATATATCCAGTATCCGGCAACGAGCAATAACTTGATTTCCCTTAACAACCTCGTATGATTTTTCTTGGTTGAATCATCATCGATCTTTCTCAATGCTTCGCCGCAAAGCATGCTTGGGCGGCTTCCATTGGCATCAACCCTGCATTGAAGTAGCCATGCAAACGCTTGACGACTTCTTTGTCGGGTACATAGGGCCACCGGATAAAACCTAGTTCGACGGCCGCCTCAAACCAGGCGTTCGTCCACGCCTGCAGGTGCTTTGCATCCCCGATGCGTCAGTATATTTGACTCGTCAAACATAGTTTGTCGACCTCTGATGACTCGGAGCAATCATCTGCGCAATGCGACTTACGCTAGACCGCGCCCTCTGGGGGAAGTACCACTTCCTGAACGGCTAGCGGATTTTCGCGTAGATCTCATTGCACGAGCGTCCGCTTCCGTTTCCCTTCTACGAGCGTCAAATTCAGGACACTAGCCTCAAGCTTAACCCGCGTCGCTTGAGGTACGGCAGGTCCAATACATTATGTCTAAAAACGTCTTTGGTCATTCATGACTTCAATGTCCGGCTTCGTGAACACAAAAATTGCTGTTCCCGACTCACGCGACCTCTTGTGGGCTTAAATTTCGCCGATGAACGTGGTACGTCAATAATCACAATGTTTGCCTTTAACGGTGTCTGACAGTCCTGACCTACAGGGTCAACCCCACCCGCGCCCGCCTCTGCATCAAAACCGTTTTTGCCAGGCCACCGCTGCGTTGATCTGCGAGTGGGTCACCTTTATCGGCACGGAGGTGTTGGGCTGACTCGTGTTCGTCAAGGTCTTCTGCAGTGCGAATGATATGCCGAGGTCGATCTTGCTGTTTTGGCTGAACGCATAAGAGACGCCGCCGGTCAGGGTCGTGGTCGGGATGGCGGGAATGACGGCCAACAGCATATTGTTGGGTATGGCTTCCTGCGCATAATGGAAGCCCGCACGGAACGCGAGGCTCGCGTTGTAGCGGTATTCCGCCCCCACGCCAAACACGTTGATGTCACGGTAGTTCTGCGGCAGCGACAGGTTCAGGTTCGCCCCCGTGCCCGACTGCACGAAGCTCACGTTGATGTCCTTGAACACGCTCGCGAGAAACACGCGCTGATAGTCGGCCGAAACGCTCCAGTGATCGTTTAACCGGTGACTAATACCTGCCGTGAACTGCGCGGGCATTTCGAAGCTGTGGACCGTGATCTGACCGTCGAGCGGGATGTTTCCGGCAACGGAACTTACTGCCGACAACGTTGCATGGCCGCCCAGATCGCCCACGCGCGTCTTGAAGTTGTAGGCCAGGCCAAACACGGTGTCCGGCGTGAGGCGATACGTGAGGCCCAGCTTGCCGCCGATCCCCCAGGCATCGGCACCGCCGCCCACGATTCCGTTATGCGCGGAGTTGATATACCCGCCCGACAGGCCTGGCACGCTGGCGAGCGCGGGCAGCAGCGTGCCGGACGCGCGGTGCTGGGCCGCGAGCGTACCGATCTGCGAGGCATCCAGCAGCATGCCGAGATTCAGCGAGGTCCAGACCGCGTCGAGCGAGCCGCCGACCGTCAGCTTGTCCGTGACGTCGTAAGACATGGCAAACGGAATGCGCAACACCAGGAGACGCGAAAAATTGTCGAAGCCGGTGTTGATGCCGTTGGTGGTCGTGCGCGACAGAAAGCTGCTGCCGCCGTACTGCGTGCCGAGTCCCCCTCCCGCGAAGGCCCCCACGCCGAATGCATACTTCCCGGCCCGATACACGAATGCGGCTTCGGGCGCGAAGTAGGGGCCGTTGTTGTTGCCGTGATTGCCAGAAGAAACTGATTCCCCGGTGGCGGCGTTTCGTATGTTGATATCGGTGTTGATGACATCCAGCCCGAAATCTAGATAGGCCCCCTGCTCCATCAAGCCCAGCGTCGCCGGGTTCGTCATCATGGCGGCCGCGCCAATGTCGTACGCCACGCCTGTGCCCCCCATGGCGCGGGACACGGGGCCATAGCCCTCCAGATTGAACACGTCAGTAGCCTTCGCAGTGCCCATCGCAAATAACGCGACCGAAAAAACCACGATCACCCGCACAGCGACACAACTCTGATTGATCTTCAATTTCGTCTCCTTACCAGATTTTTTCTAATAATGGTATGAGCGTTCTCGCGCTCACCCTCGCTTTACGTCGAAGCAGCTTTATGGCCGGATCAGTACCTTCATTGCGCTGTCCGATTTCTGATGAAAGACCGAGAATGCCTTGTCGACATCAGCAAGTTCGAACGCGTGTGAAAAGTACTCTTGCGGATTGATCACACCACGCTCCATCAGCCGCAATGCCTCCCACATGTAAGGCTGGGCGTTAGCGAAGCCATTCATGTGCAAGCTGATATTGCGCAGAAACACATCGGCCAAATTCAGATTGAAAGTTGAGTCGCAGAAAACGCCGATCGCGGCAACCGTTCCGCCGGGGCGAACCAGATCGAGGCACATCTGTAGGGTTTCGGGATAACCGACCACCTCGATCACTTTGTCAAAGCCACGTCCGCCGGTTTCTGCCAGTGCTTTTTCTTTCCAGTCTTCCTGGTTCGCATCAATCGCCACGCCCCCTTTTTTGCGCACGACGTCAAGACGATGGGCAACCTTATCGAGCACAACCACGCGCCCTGGCCCTCTGTGCAGCGCGATATCGAGAGTCATCATACCCGTCGGCCCGCAGCCCACCAGTGCAACATTCTCCCCGACCTGGATATCGGCCAGGCGGTTGGCGATGATTGCCGACGGCAGGTTGCAGGAAAGCGTAACCGCCGCTTCATCGGGAATTCCCTTCGGCACATTCATCGCGTGACCATCCGCGTGAGGGACGATCAGGGCCTCCGCATGAGTTCCATTGATGCTGCCGAAAGGTATGCCGAATCCATAGACTGCGTTTTTGGTAGTCTCACAATGTGCGGTCTGCCCAACCTCGCACATGTAGCAGTGGCCGCATGAGACTGAGTACCCCATACTGACGCGATCCCCCTGCTTGAAGCGCCCGACGCTCTTACCGACCTCCACGACTTCGCCGATCAACTCATGACCTGTTTGGGACTTGCCTTTTTCCATGATTCCATCAAGCGCGCCCCGGTAAAGGTGCAAATCGGAGCCACATATCGATGTGGCCGTTACTTTGACTAGCATTTCGTGGTCGGAGCGAATGACAGGGTCTGGAATATCCGTACAGCGAATATCCTGCGGACCGTAATAGACTGCGGCTTTCATTTTGGATTCCTTATAGATTAGTTAGCATAAGTGGTGCTTTCACCTTCCCGTATCCTGATGTCTCAACCCCTCTTCATACTTAAGAGGCCAGTTCAAAAACCCCTGAGGCGGCTGTTTACTTTCTCGGTAAGCTGTTAACCTTGGATGTCTGAACAACGGAACCCAAGGGATGGAAGCGCCGATTATTGATGACGAATTGTGGACACTGATCGAACCGTTACTGCCGCCGCCCAAGCCCCGGCGCAAAGGGCATCCTGGTCGCCCACGCGTATCGGATCGGGCGGCGTTGAATGGCATCCTGTTCGTGTTGAAAACCGGACTGCGATGGAACCACCTGCCGACCGTATTGGGCTTTGGCTCCGGCGCGACCTGCTGGCGACGACTGAACGACTGGCGCAAAGCAGGCGTATGGGATCGACTGCACGAACTGCTGCTCGACAAGTTGCGCGAGGCCGGGCAGATCGATCTTTCATACGCTGCCGTCGATTCCTCGTCGGTACGAGCTGTTGGGGCGGGCGAAAAACTGGCCCGAACCCCACGGATCGCTCGCGACCCGGTTCCAAACACCACATCCTCGTAGACGCCAATGGCGTTCCCATCAGCGCCATCCTGACAGGCGCGAACCGCAACGACGTCACCCAGTTGCTGCCGCTCGTCGACGCGATTCCCCCGATCCGTGGCGCGCGCGGCCGACCACTTCAGAGACCCAAGGTCATCTATGCCGATCGTGGTTACGATTCCGATCCGCATCGTCAACGATTGCGCGAACGCGGCATCAAACCGGTGATCGCACGGCGCCGCACTGAACATGGCAGTGGTCTGGGCAAATTCCGTTGGGTCGTTGAACGGACTCACTCGTGGCTCCACAACTTCCGTCGTCTTCGCATACGCTTCGATCGTCGAGCTGACATTCACGAAGCATTCTTGAAATTCGGCTGCGCCCTCGTCTGCTGGAACATCTTCAGGCGTACGGAGCAGCCTTTTTGAACTGGCCTCTAAAGGAAAATCTTGAACCCCAAAACTCCGAAAAAGTTGGGGCAACAAGAACCGGTCTTCGTTAGATCAGACCCTCGGCTTTGAGCGCGGCCTGCACGGTCGGGCGAGAAGAAATTCGATTCGTATAGCTCTGCAAAGTCGGCCAGCGTCCGATATCTACGCCGACCCACTTGCCCCAAGACAGCACGGTGAACAGATAAGCATCAGCAACCGTGAAGTTATCTCCCATCAGATAGACCTGACCACCGAGCTTTTTTTCAACATAAGCCAGACGCGCCGCGATCAAATCATTTACGATGGCTTTCCATTCTTCCGGCGTTTTAGGATTGAAAAGCGGTGCAAAAGCCTTGTGAAGCTCGGTCGAAATAAAGTTTAGCCATTCCACCAAACGATAGCGCTCCATCGTCCCGGCTTCAGGCGCAAGCCGCGCTTCGGGAGCCCGATCGGCCAAGTACTGTACGATCGCCGGACCTTCCGTGAGCACCTGCCCATCGTCGAGAACCAGCAGCGGCACATAACCATTGGGGTTGACGCTGCGAAAGTCAGAACCGCTCTCGGTCTTTTTTGCTTTGCAGATCCACTTTTTCGAGCTCGAATGTCAAGCCCATTTCACGCAATACGATGTGCGGTGAAAGCGAACAAGCGCCAGGACTGTAGTACAGTTTCATCGATTACTCTCCTCTGATTAATAGACTTGCATTGACATTAATTCGCAAGTCGTGTGGACGCTTCATTAAAAGAAACGATCGAAATGAAGCTGTTCGAAAGGAACACAGTAGCCGATCATCAACATCTCCTGAAGAGCCTGAGTCATAGGTGGAGGACCGGCGAAATAAAACTCAAAATTTGACAGCGTATCCCCGAACACACGCCGAACCACGTCATGAACAAATCCCGTTTCACCGCTCCACTGAAATCCGGAGGCCTCACCCGGCAAAGACACGACGGGGTAAAAATGAATGCGTTCGTCGTAGCCACGTAACATGCGCAGGAACGATTCTCCGCAAATGTCTGACGGCGTTCTCCCACCATAGAAAAAATGGAGATGGCGTGTTTCCAGCATGCCGGACTGCGACGCGCCACGTGCAATTGACACCATCGGTGCAAGACCCGACCCGCCCGCTACGCAAACAATGTCGCGTGGGGCCTCCGTTCTCAAGAAAGCAAGGCCGTAAGGTCCATCGATCTCCAGTTGATCGCCCGCACGAAGGTGATGGAACAACTGCTCTGTCGCTTTACCTTGCGGCACGCGCCGGATCTGGAAATGCCACTCGCCTCGATCATTGCCGGTGTTAGACATGGAGTAGGCTCGCGGCGCGGTCACACCAGGGACCGAAAGCATCGCATACTGTCCCGCCAAGAAGGTGGCCGGGCCATCCGTCACAAAGCGAAATTCGCGAATGTCGTGGGTGACTTCATGCGATTCCACAAACTTGGCCAGCAGTCGCTTCGGCCTCACTTGAGCTTGATGGTCCGCCTCGACGCGCACCTTTATCTGTATGTTCCCCTTGGCTCTGCATTGGCACGCTAACAGACGACCTTTACGGCGATCGCGTTCGGTCAGCCCTGGCGCGTCTGGCCAAAGATTCTCGGCCTCTCCGTCCAGAAGATCAAACTTGCAGCTGCCACACCCGCCCGAGTTGCACTCATAGGGAAATCCTATTCCGGCGCGCAAAGCTGCCCGCAGGACAGTGTCTTCCCCCGCCTGGACAAAGGCATTTTTCTCTCCCTCTATGAGTATTTGATGTTCAGACATACATGAAATCCCTGTGATTACGCTGTCAAGATCACCAAGAGCGCGTGATCCAGGCGCTCTTGATGGTCCCCTGAGACAGCATCGGCTGGAAGTCTTTCCTTACAGACCCAGGGATCGACGAAACTCTCGAGTCGCCGACTTGGCCGACTCCGAGGCGTCTGGTACATCGGCAAGCGTGCTGCAATAGGCATCGATAGCCGCATCGCCGAGCGATTCCCAATTGGCAATCCAATTCTTGATAACTTCGGCGTTACCTGGCTTTTCGAGCGCCATCTTGACCAACGCCGTGGCCCAACGCCTGTGACGTGCCGCGTCGATGAGTTGGGCGTCCGTCAACAGGCCTAGCAAAGTATCTCCGTTATGGCGTCCGGACTCGCCCAGCTTGCGCAGCACCGATTCCTCCACCGCAGGCTTGGCGACCAGGTTGAGCGCCACAAACGCTTCGGCCCAGTCCCATGTTACGAGAACCTTTTCCATAAGCTCACGGAAGCCTTGCCAGGCGACGTCATCTTCCCAATATTTACGTTCGTCGCTACCAAAGCCCTTGTCCTGGAATGCTAGCGACAACTCTTTCGTACGATAGGCCGTATGGCTCAACCAGCGGAAAGAATCGGCCATCTGAAAATAGTTGCAGTTGGTGATAGTGCTCGCTGGAGCCATCTGGCCGACGTAAGCGGAGGCCATTTGCAGCGTGTGGAACAGGTAGCGGGCCGGGGTATATAGCCGGGCCAGCTTACCAGCCCAGCGGGGATCCAGCGACTTATCATGTTCACGGGAATTGAACTGGTCGAACAACCCGAAGACATACGTCTCCTGGCCGTCCTGCATCAGGTTGTACGTGCGATAGATGACTTCGTCCGGATCGCGGAACGCGTTCCAATCGTCGTGCTTGAGCGGACTATTGAGGGTGTGCTGCTTGAACCAGCGGCTCATCCACATATCCGGATCGAGCTCGTAGGGAGCATTCGGATCCCTCTTGTTGTAGTGCAAATTGGTGGAAACAATCTCGTATTCGCTCGGTTTGCGGCGCCGCGTCGCGAGATGACTCCAGGTCTTGAGCGGCTTGAGAACTTGAACTTCAGACATGCTTGTCTCCTCGAATCTTTACTTGGTGGGGCGGATGTTGTCCGGTACCGCTACTCAGACTTGCTTCTCAAAGTAGAAGCGGACCTGATCGGGCATAGTTTCAATACGCCCGGCAAACGAACTCAATTCAACCTCGAGGTCAGGCATTTTGAACGGCCGGCCCAGCGCCCGCTCAATCGTTTCGCGGCGCAGGATTAACTCCCCGTCGGTGTCGATGCGCAAATAGGCGCGCTTGTCGTCCACGCGAATTTCCTTGCCAGGGTTGTCCTCTCGCGCTGCCTCAACTACTGCCTCAGCGAGCTCGCCAGCACGCATGACCGGACCCACCCTGTTGTTAAAGTGGGCCGATGCAATATCGTTTTTAGTCACAGCTTTCTCCTTGCTTTCGAATTGGCGGACCGAATGCTGCTCACGTATGTGCGAACAGCGGCTTCACACCCTCGGTTTCCACAAATACCGCATCGCCTTCGATCTTGATTGGGTACTCGGCCAGCGCACAGTCCGACGGGTTGATACCTTTTCCAGAGCAGGCATCGAACTGCCAAAGATGCGCCCTGCAGATCACCGTCTTGCCGTCGAATTTGCCTTCAATGAGTGGAATGTCCTGGTGTGGGCAAATACCTTGGAACGCCTTCAAGTCGCCGCCCTGCGGCCAAACCATCAGAATTTCCTGCCCATCGACCTCGAACGACTCCATTTCGCCCTCCCAAAGATCGTCCAGAGAGCACACTTTCTTAAATGTCATGAACTTCCTTTCTATTGATGAAGGGACCCCAGCACATCAACTGCCGAATGCCTGGTTATTGCTGGGCGGGTTCCCAGATGACCTCAACACACTCGGTCGGCTTGAGGCCCGAATCGGCCACTTTCATCGTTCGGGGCAAACATTCCTTGCTACCTTGCTGGCGCACCCGCAGGATATGCCCGGGACGCGCTTTCACACGCCGTCCAACGGAGTGATGCGCAGCAGCGGCCGCCACTTCGTCCATGGTGTTCTCGGTATCGACCGCCACCAGCTGAAGCACGAAGTCGCCTTCGAAATTGGAGCTCAAGGGAAACAAAGCCATTTTGGAGTCCTCTGTTTGGTTGGTGGTTGCGCCGGTGGTCATACCACCGGCTCTTCAGGCAGCAGTGCTCAACTTGCCTTCTTCATGCGCATCTTCTTGTAAATGTCCACCCATGAGTAGCCGTGGGCGTCATCACCGATTTCGCCGGGTGCCAGACCCATGTAAGCCAATGCGCCCCCCAGATCCATCGGCTGCACCAAGCCAGCCAGGAAACGGTCCACCAAAGTCATATGGCCTGCATAACGCTCCGGCTCCTGCTCAAAGCACCACCGATCCGGCTCCGAGCCGAAGTGATACAGCCTGCCGTTGTATTCGAGCGGATAATCCTGCACGGCCCACCCGTTGCCCGGCGTGTAATTGATCGGCAGGTTGCACATGTTGCACACGATCGGCAACGTCTCCGGGTACGTTTGCGCGATGTTCCCGTCGACCAGATTGTCGATGATCACATCCCAGCACTGGCCCCAGGTGTCGTTCCAGCCAGGGTATTTTTCTTCCAGCCAATCCCGTTCTGCGGGCGTGACGCCGGCTGCCGGGTTCCACCAGACGGTAGGACGCCAATACCAGACGCCCAAATGCATGCCATGATGCTGCTGATCGAGCTGCTGCAGGAACGTGTCCCAATACCAAGGCTTGTCGAGCCCCAGATCGTTCAGTGCGCGTTCAAACTGCGCAACAATCCATTCCTGCATAAACTCCTTGAACGACTGCTTGCGATGCTCGAGCGGGGTGTAGTAGTCCATCACCGGCCCAGTCAGCACCGAAAACAGCCTCCACGCGCGCCAAAAAGCGATGTCAACCTTTTTCTGGGCCTCGGCTTTCTTGCCGTTCTCGATCAGAATCTGGAGCGTTGGACTGCCGATCTGTGCATGGCGCGACTCGTCGGTCTGCACACTCGAGATCAGACTGGAGAATGTGTGATCCCCGGCCTCCGTAGCGTCTGCCGCCAGCCCAAGAAACTGCATGTTGGTGAAGCCGGTTTCAAAGCTGAAGGTCAGCATGATGGCGACGCTGATCGCGTCGCGCGTCATCATGATGTCATCGAAGAAATGACGTGCGGCAATCGCTGCCCATTCGTTGGTATGGAAGGCCTTGGCAGCCCAGTCGAACTGACGGTCTTTCGAGACGTGCTCATGAGGAAAGTAGAGCTGGATCTGACCGTGACGAATTTCGTCCATACTTCCCAGGGTCGCCATATTGCGCATGCCCGGTGCCTTGGAGAAGCGCATCATACGTGCTTCGGCGCTCGAGGCGGAATATTCGGCGAGGGCAATGGCACCATAATGCTGCTTCATCACCGTAAGCCAACCCGGATCAGATCTTTCATAGATCTGGCTGCGCTCGAGCGCAGCCTTCACGGAGTACGCGCCAGCGTCCTTCTCGCGTTGGACTTTGACATATTCCGGGTAAGTCTGCTTGTATGGTTCGTCGTAGGTCTCCCACTTTTCCATGGGAATGCCGTGATCTCCACTGAGCTCGGGCGGAAAAAGCTCGCTCTCCGTGACGTACTTCGGCGACCAGTTAGTCGTCCTGGCAAGGTCGTACCAGTCCATCCGATTTAACAAAGCCATTTTCAGTCTCCATAATTTCTAAGGCCAACTGGCCCTCAACACACCAAACACACAACGTCCTAACGCCCTCGTTTCCTGGCGCTTTGACCCGCGATTCCAAAGTGTTCTTTCGGCATTTCGGTAATGAGCACGCGGATGGACTCCACCGGCGCATCAATCGCGCGATGGATCGCCTCGGTGACCTCGGCGATCAGCCGCTCCTTCTTTTCCGCATCGCGGCCTTCGATGATGTACAGCTGCGCAATCGGCATGGCTATCTCCTTTAAACGAAGCGCAAACCGGTGCTGCCCATCCCCTGCACCCGCAGGGCGATGGCATCCCCCGCTCGCACGGCAATGGCCTCCGTGATCCCCCCTGACAGAATCAAACTGCCCGCCGGAATCTCCTCGCCACGCGCGCCCAGATGATTGGCCAGCATCGCAATCGCCGCGGCCGGGTGGCCCAGCACCGCGGCGCCCGCCCCGAACGCAACCGGCTCACCGTTTTTCTCCAGCACGATGCCGACGATGCGCAGATCCACCTCAGACACTGGCAGTGCGCGCCCACCCACAACAAAGCGTGCGGCCGACGTGTTGTCCGCTACCACACTTTTGAGATCGAACTTGAAATCGCGGTAGCGCGAGTCAATGACTTCGATGCCCGGCATCACGAAGTCAGTCGCCGCCAGCACCGCTCCGATATGACAGCCCGGGCCTTTCAACGGCGCTTTAGTAACAAAGGCGATTTCCGGCTCGACTTTGGGATGGATCAGCGCCTCGGTCTTGCACGTGCCGCCATCGGGGATCGCGTAATAGTCGGCCATGAAGCCGAAGACAGGGCTCTCAACCCCCATCTGCTTCATTTTGGCGTGCGAGGTCAGCCCCGCTTTGAGCCCAACGATCTTCCCGCCGCGGGCCAGCTTGCGGCGGCGAATCTCGTCCTGGATCGCGTAAGCGTCATCCCAATCCATCTCGGGATGCTCATCGGTGATCTTGAGCGTGTCTTGCGCGTGGAGCTCGCAGTTCTCGAGGTGCTCTGCAAGGCGCGCAATGGTGGTGCGATCCAGTTTCATGCCGCCACCTTCTGCGCCTTTGACGCACGCGCTTTGGCCAGCGTGATGGCCGTGTCTTCAATCATATCTTCCTGGCCACCGACCATGCCCCGGCGCCCAAGCTCGACCAAGATCTCGCGCGCCGGTACGCCATACTTTCGCTCGGCGCGCTTGGCAAACAGCAGGAACGACCCGTAGACCCCGGCGTAACCCAGGGTGAGCGAGTCGCGGTCGATCCGGATGGGGAAGTCCATGATCGGCACAACCAGGTCTTCGGCCACGTCCTGAATGGCCCACACATCCACTCCGGTCTGAATCCCCATTCGGTCGCATACGGCGACCAGGACCTCCATCGGCGTGTTGCCCGCACCCGCACCGAGACCAGCCGAGGCGGCGTCGATGCGGGTGGCGCCACACTCAACGGCCGCAATGGAGTTGGCGATCCCCATCGCCAGGTTGTGGTGGCCGTGAAAGCCCAGTTCCGTCTCCGGCTTGAGCGCCTCACGCACCGCGCCAAGGCGGGCCCTGACATCATCGGGCAGCATGTAGCCAGCCGAATCGGTAATGTAAACACAGTTGGCGCCGTACGACTCCATCAGCTTTGCCTGCCCGACCAGCCCTTCAGGACTGTTCATATGCGCCATCATCAGGAAGCCCACCGTGTCCATCTCAAGCTTGCGCGCCAGGGCAATGTGCTGCTCCGACACGTCAGCCTCGGTGCAGTGCGTAGCCACCCGGATGGTGTGCACGCCAAGCTCCTTGGCCATCTTCAGATGGTCGACTGTGCCGATGCCCGGCAACAGTAAAGCCGAGACCTTGGCCTGCTTCATGAGCGGGATCACGGCCCCCAGATATTCTTCATCGCTGTGGGCCGGAAAGCCATAGTTGACCGACGAGCCGCCCAGGCCATCGCCGTGCGTGACTTCAATCAGGGGGACCCCGGCTGCGTCCAGGCCGCAGGCGATGCTTTTCATTTGCTCCAGCGTCATCATATGGCGCTTCGGATGCATGCCGTCACGCAACGTCATGTCGTGGACGGTGATTTTTTTTCCTTGCAGGTTCATCTCTGTTCTCCTTGACGGCTCAAGCGACAACCGGTTCGAGCGTGAGATTGCCGGCAATCATCTCTTCGGCAAACATCTCGGCGGTCCGGGCCGCGGCAGCGGTCATGATGTCCAGGTTGCCGGCGTACGTGGGCAGATAGTCCCCCAGGCCCGCCACCTCCATGAAGACCGTCACACGCTTGCCGTCAAACACCGGGCCGTTGACCAGCCGGTAACCGGGCACGTACTTCTGGACCTCTTCGATCATGGCGTGGATGGACTCGGCAATCCTTTGCTGATCCGGCTCGGTTTCGGTCAGGCAATGAATCGTGTCGCGCATCATCAGCGGAGGCTCCGCCGGGTTGATGATGATGATGGCTTTGCCCTTCCTCGCGCCCCCCACCTTTTCCACCGCGCCGGCCGTGGTCCGCGTGAATTCGTCAATGTTTTTGCGCGTGCCGGGCCCCACCGATCGGCTCGATACGGTCGCGACGATTTCTCCGTAAGCGACCGGCTGCACGCGCGAGACCGCAGCGACCATCGGAATGGTGGCCTGCCCGCCACAGGTGACCATGTTTACATTCATCTCGCGTTTGCCCAGGTGCTCTTTCAAATTGACCGGCGGTACGCAGTACGGGCCAATTGCCGCCGGCGTCAGATCGATCATCATCACGCCCAGCGCGTTAAGCTTGCGCGCGTTTTCCGCGTGAACATATGCACTGGTGGCATCAAACGCGATCTGCACACCATCGGCCAGCACATGCGGCAGCAGCCCGTCGACACCTTCCGCCGTGGTTTTGATGCCGAGCTCACGGGCTCGGTTCAGCCCCTCCGATTCCGGGTCGATGCCCACCATCCACACCGGCTCCAGCACCGAGCTGCGCTTGAGCTTGGCCAGCAGATCGGTGCCGATATTGCCTGGTCCGATCAGCGCACATTTGATCTTTTTCATGACCTTGTCCTTCCTATAAAAATGACTTTTACGCACGGCATCCGACAACGGCCGGGCGTGGTGCCTGGCCAGGCGCGTTCAGTGAAACCGGACCGAACAACCGCCCAGACCACCAATACTGACGCGGAAGCTGTCGCCCGCCTTGGCCGGGAACATCGCCGCCAGCGCGCCGGACAAGATCACCTCGCCCGCCTTGAGTGCAATGCCCAGACGCCCCAGCGTGTTGGCAAGCCAGGCCACGGCGTTGACCGGTGAGCCCAGTGCCGCCGCGCCGCAGCCCGTGGCGATAATCTCGCCATTACGCTCCATCACCATGCCGCACAGCGTCAGGTCGAGCTTGCGTGGATCGACCGCGTGATCACCCAGCACGAATACGCCACAGGAGGCGTTGTCCGCCACGGTGTCCTGAATCTTGATCTTCCAGTCGCGGATGCGCGAATCGACAATTTCAAAGCACGGCATCACGCATTCGGTCGCCGCCAGCACGTCCACGTTGGTCACCCCCGGCCCCATCAGGTCTTTCTTGAGGATGAACGCGATCTCGCCTTCGGCCTTGGGCTGAATCAGCGTGCCGATCTCGATCGACTGCCCTTCGTTGTAGATCATGCCGTCGAGCATGTAGCCGAAATCCGGCTGATACACGCCAAGCATGTTCATCACGGCCGCCGACGTGACGCCGATCTTCTTGCCGATGATGGTTTCACCAGCCTGCACACGACGCTCGATCATGCGCTGCTGAATGTGATAGGCGTCCTCGATCGTCATATCGGGGTGGCGCTCGGTCAGCGGATCGAGCACGGTTCGCGTGGTCAGTGCCTGATACAGGGCGTCGCCAAGCTGGGTGATTTGAGTTTTGTCCATGATCACAGTTTGATGCAAACGTTTTTGAGTTCCGTGTAGAACTCCAGCGAGTGGACTCCGCCCTCGCGCCCGATACCCGACTGCTTGGCCCCGCCGAACGGCGTGCGCAAATCGCGCAGGAACCAGGAGTTCACCCACGCAATGCCGACCTCGATGGCCCCCGCCACGCGGTGCGCACGCGACAGATTGGTGGTCCAGATCGCCGTGGCCAGGCCGTAGTCGTTATCGTTGGCACGGCGGATCACCTCTTCTTCGCTGTCGAATGGCATGACCAGCACGCAAGGGCCGAAGATCTCCTCGCGGGCAATTACCGAGTCGTCGCCCAAGCCCGTCCAGATGGTGGGCTGTACCCACGCGCCGCCTTTGAGCGCGTCCGGCATATCGGGTACACCGCCGCCCGCCACCACCGTCGCGCCCGCTTCAACCGCCTTCTTGTAATACGACAGCACCTTGTCACGATGCTCTTGCGAAATCAACGGGCCCATGCCGGTGGCCGGATCTTCCGGGCGGCCGAGCTGCATGCCTTCAGCGCCTTTTTTGAGCGCGGAGACAAAACGATCAAAGATGGGGCGCTCGACATATACCCGCTCGGTACCCAGGCAGACCTGGCCACAGTTGGCGAAGCACGAGCGCAGCGTGCCTTCAATGGCGGCGTCGAAGTCGCAGTCGGCAAACACGATGGCAGCGTTCTTGCCGCCCATCTCCAGACTCACGGGGCGCGCACCGTCAGCCGCGGCCTTCATGATGGCCGCACCCGTGCGGGTTTCACCGGTGAAGGTGATGGCGTTGATGCCGCGGTGGGTGGTGAGGAATTCGCCGGTGGAGTTGGGGCCGAAGCCGTGCACGACGTTGTAGACCCCTCGCGGCACGCCCGCCGCGTTCATCACCTCGCCCAGCAATGCAGCGGTCTGCGGCGTCTCTTCGGAGGGCTTGACCACAACGGTGTTGCCACAGGCCAGCGCTGGGCCGACTTTCCAGGTCATCAGCAGCAGTGGCAGGTTCCATGGACAGATCACCCCGACCACCCCGACCGGTCGACGCATGGCGTAGTTGATCGCCCCGACACCATCCGGTGTAGGCATTTCAAAAAACTCAGTGGGCACGTTCTTCACCACGTCGGCGAAGATCTTGAAATTGGCCGCCCCACGCGGAATGTCCACATGCCGCGCCAGGCTCATAGGCTTGCCCGTGTCCTCTACCTCAGCGGCCAGGAAGTCGTCAAAACGACGGTTGATGCCGTCGGCCACCGCGTACAGCACTTCCACGCGCTGGGCCAAGCTCATGCGCCCCCACGCTCCCTTGAGCGCGGCCTGCGCCGCAGCCACCGCCGCGTCGACTTCGGCACGGCCGGCTTCGGCCACCTTGGCAATGACCGCGTTGTTCAACGGCGAGCGCTTCTCGAACCAACGCTGACCCGGCACATATTCGCCGTTGATGAAGTTGTGGATTTCTTTAGCACGAGCGCCGGACTGGTTTCCAGTGCTCGCGGTCGCTTGGGGATCGGTAATCAGCATGATGTTTCAGTAAACTTCCTTGTTAGGCAAATGTGGTCGCGGCGGCAGTCGACTTTCCGGAAAGATTCAGGTTTGAGTTAGACCTAGCAGGCTCAATCCGGCTTGCGCACAGTGCTCGTCCTGCTCTTCGGTACCGCCAGACACGCCAATACCCCCGATGCGATGGCCACTTTCAACAATCGGCAAACCACCGCCGAAGGCGATGAAGCGGGGCCTTCGCACGATGCCTTGGCGGACCGCTTCGGAATGACTCAGCAAGGCCTCACTCCACCGACTGGTCGGTAAGCCGAAACTGGCTGCCGTGTATGCCTTGTCGATGGCGATCTCGATGGAGTGCAACGGCGCTCCAGGCATGCGCAGAAACGCGGCAAGATTCCCCGCCACATCGACCACCGCGATGTTCACGCATACGCCGAGGCGCTGCGCGTGCAGCGCAGCTGCCTCGACGACGCGGTTAGCCGCAGGCCAGTTGATCAGCCGCGCCTCGACGCTATGAAGTGAGTCAGCCTGAGTCATGTGCTATCTCCTGCGTGGCAGTCAGGTGTAAACCTCGGTGAATGACTGGACCAACTCACCGGTGTGATAGAAGATGCCGCTGCCGAGATGCTCTTCCGTCCAGGTCGTCACAGGCCGATCAGGTTGAGCGAGGTAGCCCAGGCCGGCAAAGGTCTCGTTGCGATTCCCACTTGGATCGAAGAAATAGATCGTCTCCCCGCGGGTAATCCCATGGCGAGTCGGCGCCACGTCGATCTTGACCTTGTTCTTGGCCATGACGTCAGCCGATTTCAGTACGTCATGCCACGAGTCGAGGAAGAAGGCAATGTGGTGCAAGCCATTGCGAGGCCCACCTACGAAAGCGATGTCGTGCGGCGTGGACGTGCGGAACATCCACGTTGCAGCCTGAATGCTACTATCCGGACCTACCATAACTTGCTCAGCCAGATAAAAGTCCAGGCATTCCTTCATGAACCGGGTATTTTCCGCCACCCGATTCACGCCCGTCTCCGGATTGAGTTCACACATCAATAGGCAGTGATCCAGCCAATGGGCGCCTGCCCCCTTGACGTCATCGGGCCACGGGTCAGGATTGGTCGTTCCGACTCCGGTGCCCACATATTCCTTCGTCGCAAACAGACGCATCTCATGTCCGCTCGGCAGGTTGAACTGCAGCATACGACCGGTCGAAGGAAGGGTACCTTCGGGGAGCATTTGTGTCTTGAAGCCATAGGCTTCGATACGCTTTTGCAGCGCGTCTAGGTCGGCGTCGTGCTCAACCTTGTAGGCGACATGGTTGAGCCCTGCTTGATCGGACGGCGTCAGAATAACGGAGTACTTGTCCCATTCGTCCCAGCACTTGAGGTACACGTTTCCATGTTCGTCCTCCATCGTCCTTTTCATTCCCAGGACGTTTTCGTAGTGCTTGATTGCCAACGCCATGTCCATCACTTTCAGACTGGCATGGCCGATTCGCATCACACCCATGGTCTATCTCCTTCGGCTTATTTCGTTGAATCTTGGGCTACCTGAAAGCTCAACCCTTTGAAAAAGGGCTTTTGCATCTTGCCGACCACCTCCAGTTCTACATCATCAGTGGGCGCCACCCGGCACGCCAGCACCACACCTTGCGCTTCTTCCGCCTCGGAAATGTGCGCACGGCTCATTGCTCCTGTTTTGCGCACGCTGCCTCTGCACACTGCGACCTTACACACCCCGCACCCGCCGCTAAGGCAACCAACTGGTATGCCGCGACGCCCAAGGCGTGCCATGCCGGCAAGCAGAGACTCACCGAGAGCGCAGCTGAAACGCTCGCCGGTCTGCTTGACGGTCACGTAGACCTTCCCGTCCTGAGTAGTCACGATCACACCCTCTTGAAAAGCGGACTGCGTACTTGTTGGGCGTCGGCTGCGGAAATGAACTTCTCAAAATAGATGTCGCGTTCGAACAACCGGCCCTGGATCAGGGTCGTGACGCAGGCGTCGATCATCGCCGGCGGCCCGCACAAATAGGCTTGGTGGCCGGAAAAGTTGTTCTGGAAATGAGCCTTGGCGACCTCGTGAACGAAACCCTGCGCCAAGGGATGCGTCGCACCTTCTGCTTTTTCCGATAGCGCCGGCACGTAGCTGAAGTTCGAATACCGCTGGCTGAGCTCGCGGAACTCGTCGTCGTAATACAGTTCTGCCTCATTGCGCTGGCCATAGACCAGAGTGATAGGCTTGCTCCATCCGCTTTGCAACAAGTCGAGAATCATCGACCGAGGGCTCGACAGGCCTGAACCACCTGCCATGAAAACCATGGGCTGGTCGGCTGACCTGCGCACGAAAAACCGGCCATAGGGACCCGTCACGTGCAGAATGTTCCCCACCGCCAGTTGTTCATGGATGTAACCCGTGCCCTGTCCTCCCGGAACCCGGCGAATATTGAGCTCGATCTCTCCCGTTGCTGCGACGTCCGCAGGTGAATTGGCGATGGAAAACGCCCGTGTCTGGCGCAACTCGGGAATTTCAAGTTGCACGTACTGACCCGCCTGAAAATGAATCGGTTGATCGAGTCTCAGGAAGACGGCTTTGATCGTCGGTGTGAGTTGCTCGATGCGTGTCACCTCGGCATTGAAATCCTCGACCGGGATGACTTCGGCGTCCGGGTCTTCCTCGATGTCGGCCTCGATGGTCGTGTCATCGAGCAAGGTGGCACAGCAGGCCAACGCCTTGCGCTCCTCGCGCTCGAAGTCCATCAGCGCGAAGAGATTCGCATCGCCGAGATCGACTTCTCCGTCACACACCTGCACCTTGCAGGTTCCACATAGCCCGTGACCACACGCGTGCGGAATGTAAATGCCTTGGCGCAAGGCCGCGTCGAGTATAGTTTGCCCTTCCTCCACCTCAATGGTGGCACCCAGGGGCTGAATGTTGAGTTGGTAGGTCATTGTTCAAATCGCCGGAGGCCAATCACACCGCGGCCTGTAACTTCGGCTGCAGTGTGATTGCGCTGCCATGACGCAATCTCAATTGCAGGAACCGCTCAGACCGTTCAAGCCAGGCGTGCGAAAGCGGATCACGTCTTTGTGCGTCAGACCGTTTTCAGCCAGCGACTTCGCTGGGTCGGGATGCCACGGCTGGCCGGACTTAAACCACTGCACCTGGCTCCAGTCGATTTTTGAGAAATCGGGGTGATAGCCATAAGTGCCGGGCAACACCTGGGTGCACAGCGCACCGAACAACGTGTCCGACGGCAGGGGCAAGGCAACAGGTGCCGCAAACAACAGATGGTCTTCCCAGCCGATAAACAGCAACGGCGCCGGAAAGTTTTCGCGCGCGTCTCGTGCCGGGAACTTGTAGGGTTTGAGGGCAACAACGCTCATTTGGCTTCTCCTTGCAAGACCTCTCCACGCCAGGCAGCAAAGTTCTTTTGGTCTTCCGACCCCTCGAAATCGAAGTTGTCCCGGCCTACATTCAGGTTGTAGTAGTCGAGCAAGGCCATCAAGGGATCGAAACCTTCCTTGGTCGGATCGGCATCCGGCTTGAAACAGTTTCCTTGATACACTTGCTGCGGCGGAAGCCATGACTGCACGAACTTCTCGGGTTCGTTGTCAAAAATCTCCTTGCAGTGGTCGCTGCAGAAGTGATACTTGTCGCCGAGGTAGTCCGACTCGCGATAGCAGATCTTGGTTGCGTCGCCAGGCTCGGTGAATATCATCGGAATCTGGCAGGTAGTGCAGAGCATCGGCAGCGTCTTGTTGTAGAAACGGTTGCCCTTGGCGGCCTGCTCGCGCCAGTAGTCCCAACGCGGACGGTAATACTTGTCGAACGTCTCGGGGTACTTCTCCGACAGCCACCCCATTTCTTCTTCTGTGGGAACCCAGGTGTGGATGGGGGCCGCGGCGTTATAGTTATAGAACACGGCGAAGGTCTGATGGCTGATGTGGTCCTTGCCTTCGCAAGCCTGGTCCCAGCCCTTGGGCTTGCGGATGCCGTAACGCGCCAGATCCTTGAACAGCGCGCCGCCGTTCTGCTCGACGTACATCTCCCAGCTCTCGCGCCAGCTCATCACCCGGTTGGGCAGCATGTAGTCCTGCATCATGGCCACGATGCTCAACAGCCGATAGCCGCGCCAGAACCACTTGTCGATCCAGCGCTGCACGATGGGCACGTTGTCCGGATCCTGTTCCAGCATGAACTTGATGCATTCGATGCCGAGTGTCATGTGGCGCGATTCGTCACTTTGCGCCGAAAAACCGAAGGTGACCGTCGACATGTCCCCGTTGTAAGCAGCACCCGACATGAAGGGGACAAACAGCAGGTTGGTCAACACATATTCGAACGAAAAGCTCACCGCGGTAAGAAACTCGAACGGTCCACCGGTGGCCGCGTCTTCAAAAAATGACTTGGGCACCGACAAATACCAGACCCGGTCGTACCAATGGATGGAGTTGTGCAGGCCGTTAAAATACTTGTTGTAGTGCGAGAGAGCATGCATTTCGGTCTGGAAGTGACGCAGCTCGTCGATGGACTGCATCTGGCAAGCAACACGCGCCCCTTCACCCGTAAAATGCCGACCAACGTGGGCAAAACCTCGGTGTGCCATATACTCCAGCGGTGTCACACCCTGGATAAACACCTTGAGTGCGTTGACATAGCGCGCGTCGGAAATGCTCAACTGCCCGTTGTTCTGCGCGAAAGCGTCGATGACGGCGTAAAGCTTTTTTTCCTTCTCGCCCTGATATTTCCAGTAGGCGTCCATGGTCAGGCGGAAGGGGTCTTCCCATTTATCCCAATCGTGGATCTTTATGCTTTCGTACTTGTCGTACGGAAACACTTTTTCCATCGGCTGGTAGCTGGTCTGCCAGCCAAGACCGCGGGTCATCGCTGCGTAGCGATCCTTTAAACCGAGTTTCTTCTTCTGCACAGAAGTGTCCATTTCAATTTCCTCTTTGCCGTGTTCAGTGTTTCCAGCTCAGCGTGAACTGTTCGTCATCCTCGTCGATATATCCGGACAAGGTGATTAGGTTGATGTGGATTTGCTGGAGATCGAACTTCATGCCGATCCTGTCTTCGATGCTTCGACGGTTTATTGTGAGATGCCCGGGCGCATCGATCTTCACCATGCCAGGCGACTCTGTGGCGACCGCATTAGGGTTATCAGCGAGAATCGCCTCCACCACCGATCGAGACTCCTCGTTAGCCTGAAACGCGATAAATACGTTAGACATGAACATTCCTCTATGACGGTCAGGAATATAAATTAGCGGTTACAGAACAATCCCGGCCTTCGCAACGCGGGCACGAAGTCGCTGCCTTACTTCTTCCAAGGCGTCGTGGCCGTTTTCCGCCAAAGCCATTTCAGCGACAGGCAACAACGCTGACGCCGCCTGATCTTCCCAGGTACGCAACCAGTGAATGAGCAGCGCTTTGTTATCCTCCGATTCCGTCGCCATGGTCTTCACTACCGCATCGACCCAGCGACTGGATTCGTCATGCCACGCGGGCATGAAAGTGGTTAGCATTGCCACTGCGCTACCACCGTTGAGTGCGATGTAATCGTCGACGAAAGCGCCGTAGATCATGGGATAAAGAAGACCGTCGAGCGCCAGATTTTGGGCGACGAACAGTTCCACCGGGTCTTGCAGCACCAGAGTGTTTTCCACATAACGACGCAACGGTTGCCAATCGGGACTCGTCATCCAGGCTTGCTTGGCTTCGTCAAGAAGATCGGGCCCGGACATTACCAGCGCCAGTCGTGTGAGATACTGCGCTACACCCAGATTGTCCATTGCGTGGAACATAGCCGGCGCAGTGAAGGTCGTGCCATAACCCAAGGCACAGATCTGGGAGTTGTTCATGTTCGCGCCCCAGGCCGCGTGGCGCAAAGGCACGAGAACGGAAAGCGCCTGTTGTCGAACCTCATCGGAAACGAGATCGATCATGCCGCGCGACTCGACAAACTCGAAGTTGGATTCCATCGCGTCTTGCTGCCGCGCTCGGGTCATCGTCCACGACGCGTAGTAGAACTGACGCGGGTCTTTCAGCGCATACCAGTCCTTCATTTGGATCGCGGTGCGCGACGTGTCGAACAGTTCATGCTCGGGATCCCACGTGGGCCGGTAATGAAAATTCGCTGCCGGTTGAGCACCTACAGTGCCTTCCTGATAGCGCGAAGCGGCTTTATCGGCTCCGATGTATTGAGCCACGTGCGTGTAGGTGTGACGCAGTGGTTTGATTTCCCGCGTCTTCAAATCGATGGTCATTAACTGCTCCTGTGGTTGTGAACCGGGATGGGATGCGATCAGACTAGGCGCGCTTCATCAGGCTGCTCGGCGCTGCTCACAAGAAAATCAATGCCGCACAATCTCGCCGAAGGCATCCAATCGCGTCACCTTCTGCGCGAGGCAAAATTCTTCGAACGCAGCAATAGGCAGCATGAGCTCGACACAGAGCTCGGGGGTGCCGACTGAAAATTCGAACTGGACGAATCCCTGTGTGTTGATGGCGGTAACGCTGACAAACCTGAGGTTCGGATCGAACCTGGGTTCCGCCTCAAGGGCTGCTTGCTTGTGCATCGCCTGTGTCTCCGATTCTGTGTTTTGATATCTCAAAGCAAGTCGCGTCCCATCGGCAGAAATGAGCCTTTATTGCTGCTTTGCAGCAATGCATTTACAGGTGAGCTGCTGCGGGATCGTCATCTGTCGCAATTCGGCCCAAGCATCCTGCGTTAAACGGCCAGATGCTTCCTGCGTTTGGGCGCCGCCTTCTGCCAGGCACAAACCGAAGGACGCAGGTCAGCACAACCGTCACACAGAATCGATACAACACAGGGTATCTACGGAGGTGCCAGCGAACGAGGTCAAGCTCATTGTGCAATCGCACATCGAAAAATCTCTGGGGTGCTGTCATAAAATTCGCGAACTAGGAAAGGGGCGCAGGTCGCTTAGATCAGAAATTTCTGAAATGCACACCCCAGCAAGGCTCTGTCAATTTGATGGCGAGGCAGCGGTAGAATGAAGTGGTGAAGAAAACGAAATCGCTTTATCACGGTCACCGTTTCCCTGCCGTCGTCATCAAATTGACAGAGCCCCTGTCGGTTCTGTTAAGCCATGCAACAGCTCAGCGCTGGCGGCGTGCTGGAGACCACCTCGCGCATCCAGGGCCTCCAACAGGCAGCCGACTGGCAGGCGCTCGCGACCTTGCCGTCCGAGGTGTTCTGGCGCCTGTGCCAAGGCCGCATGGGCGATGCCCAAGCGGTCGGGCAAGTAGCAGCCCAAAGCCAGGCGGCCTTTGCCAATGGTCTGCGCCAAGCGCTCACGACTTGGCAGGAATCTGTCTCCGAGGCATTCGGCGCCAGTGGCGACGCAGCCTCTTTCACGCAGCTTTGCCAGCGCTTGGCGCAGCCCTGGACCGCCCCAAGCGCCGTACCCCAGGGCAAGACCAAGAAATGAGGGGACGGCAATGAATACGACGCAACGGACGGCGCTCGTGACGGGAGGCAACCGGGGGTTGGGCGCTGCGATCGCCCGTGCCCTGCACGATGCCGGCCACCGCGTGATCGTCACGCATACCCCCGGCAACACCACGATTGGCCAGTGGCAGCAAGCGCAAGCGACACAGGGCTACTCATTTGCCGCCTACGGGGTGGATGTATCGGACTACGAATCAACGCAGGAACTGGCGCGGCGCATCCACGCCGACGGTCATCGGATCGACATCCTGGTGAACAACGCCGGCATCACCCGCGATGCAACGCTGCGCAAGCTCGACAAGGCCGGTTGGGATGCCGTACTGCGCACCAACCTGGACTCCATGTTCAACGTCACCAAGCCGTTCATCGACCCGATGGCCGAGCGCGGCTGGGGCCGCATCGTCAACATCTCTTCGATCAACGGCAGCAAGGGCCAGTTCGGGCAGACCAATTATTCGGCGGCCAAGGCCGGGGTACATGGATTCACCAAGGCGCTCGCACAGGAGGTGGCGCGCAAGGGCGTGACGGTCAACACCGTCTCGCCGGGCTATCTGGCCACCGAGATGGTGATGGCGGTGCGAGAGGACATGCGCCAGAAGATCATCGATGCGATTCCGGTTGGCCGTCTCGGCCAGCCGGCCGAGATTGCAGCTCTTGTCGCCTTCATCGCCAGCGAAGCCGCCGCCTTCATGACCGGCAGCAACGTGGCGATGAACGGCGGTCAGCACATGTCTTGAGCCCACTGCGCGAGCGGCTGACTTCCGACGCGGCAATCCGCAGCTCTTGGAGGAGTTCCATGTATTCACGATTTCTGGTGCCGCTTGATGGCAGTCCCACATCCCTTCTGGCCCTCGATCATGCGGCGGACATGGCACGCCTGAACGGCGCCACCGTGGTCCTGCTGCATGTCATCGAGCCGACCCGGCACAGCACGGGTTTCGAGCGCCCCAAGGTCTACATCGAGGACGTCCGCCCTCACTTCCTGGCAGCCGGGCATGCCTTGTTGGACGAGGCCGCAAACCGGCTGCGTCAGGACGGAATTGCAACAGAGACAGTACTGCTTGAAAGCACTGCAGAGCGGGTATCAGAGCAAATTGCCCGGCAGGCCAAGGAGAACGATTGCGACCTGGTCATCCTGGGCACCCATGGACGCCGTGGGGTGGACCGGCTGCTGCTGGGAAGCGATGCGGAACAGGTGGCGCGTATCGCACCTGTTCCCGTGATGCTGGTGCGCCAGTCGCGCAGAAAAGAGATCACATGAATCAACAGCCCGTGGAGGCGCTCGCGCAGGTGCTCAAAGCGGTGTCGAGCGCCTCGTCGCCCATTTCAAAACCATGGCGCCGGTACGCACTGCGGCGGCGCATCTTTGCGACGCGCTCTGGCGTGCTGTGCCATCGCACTCGTGCTAGTTGAGCGCGGAGAGTCACCGTCCGAACTATGAATCAATCAAATCCCGAAGGAGGACGATTCACTATGAAATACATCTTCAAAGGTGACAGCGCGCTGGTCAGTGGCGCCGGCTCGGGTATCGGCGAGGCAACGGCACACCTGCTCGCCATAAATGGTGTGCAGGTGGTTGCCTCCGACATCGACTTCGAGGCCGCCCGACGTGTGACACAGGCCATCATCGCCGCCGGCGGCCGCGCCGTGGCACACGAGGGCAATGCGGCCAAACCCGAGGACGCCGGTGCGGCGGTGCAGTGCGCACTCAAGCATTTCGGTTCTCTGCACCTGGCTTTCAACAACGCTGGCATTGCCGGAGAACTCAAGCCTGCAGGCGAACTGGCGGCCGAGGAATGGCAACGTGTCATCGATACCAACCTCTCGGGTGTGCAGCATGCCATGCGCGCGCAGATCCCGGCCATCCTGGCCGCCGGCGGCGGCGCCATCGTCAACATGTCGTCGGTCCTGGGATTAGTCGGCAGCGCGGACGCACCGGCCTACGTCGCGGCCAAGCACGGGGTGACAGGTCTCACGCGCTCGGCGGCGTTGGCCTATTCGGCACAGGGCGTCCGCATCAACTCGCTCCATCCGGGCTATATCGAAACTCCGCTGCTCAAGGCGCTCGACGAGGCCACACTGGCAGCGCTGAAGGGGCTGCACGCCATCGGGCGCCTGGGCCGGCCCGAGGAGATCGCCCACGCAGCCTGCTTCCTGCTGTCCGAAGGTGCCAGCTTCATGTGCGGCAGCGCCATGGTGGTAGATGGCGGTTATACGGCGGCTTGAATAGGAAGGGCACAGTGGAGTTGCGCCACCTTCGATGCTTCATCGCTGTCGCGGAAGAACTCCACTTCGCGCGCGCCGCCGAGCGGCTACATATCGAGCAGTCGCCATTGTCGCGGGCCATCAAGGAATTGGAGGAGGACTTGGGTGTGCAATTATTCGAACGCACCACCCGCAGTACCCGCCTCACCCGCGCGGGCCAGCTCTTCCTGGAACACGTGCCACGCATCTTTACTGCCTTGCAGCAGGCGCGTGACAGCGTGAAAGCGGTCGCCAATGGTTTCCACGGGCAATTGCGTGTGGCCTTGTCGGATGGCATCACGCCTTCGCGCTTACCGGCCTTGCTGGCGCTATGCCGACAAGAGGAGCCCGAGGTCGAAATTCGCTTCTTCGAGGTGCCGCTGTCGCAGCAGATCAAAGGGCTGCATGATGACCTGTACGACGTGGGATTTGCCCAATCCGATGAAGTGGGCGACGGCATCGTCGCTTTGCCCGCCTGGAGCGATGCGTTGATGGTGGCGGTGCCCGCCCGGCATCCGCTGCTGATCCACAAGCGCATCCCCTTGGATGAGTTACTGCGCTACCCATTGGTACTGTGCGATCCGCAAGTCTGTGAAGGCCTCGCGAAGCATGTTGAGCGGGTGCTTCGCCGAGTGGACATGGAGCCGCTGGTCGCGGAGCGAGTTGCCACAAGCGATTTGATGATGGCGTTGGTGTCAGCGGGCTTCGCACTTGGGTTGGCGGGTGCAGCTCACATTGCCGCCAGTCGTGAATCAGGTGTGGTGGCACGACCTTTGGCGTCACGCGTGCCACCGCTGACGACCTATTTGCTTCGTCTTGACAGTGATCCGTCCGATGAACTGGCGCGGTTCATTGAGCGCGTAAAGGCCATCGATCTGCCAGAAACTCCCAGACCCGCACGAGGCCGCAATCCCGATCACCCGGAGGAACTGATGCCATGAAGAAGATCATTCCGTTCTTGCTGGTGGCTGCCTTGACCGCCTGCGGTCAGTCCGAGACACCTCTGAACGCCACCAATTCAAAGGCAAGGATTCCGACAGTAGAAGAACTGGCGGCTAACCCAGAGCACCTCAAAGAACTGCGTCTGCAATGCAAGACCGACCGCCCCAAGTTGGGCGATACGATATGCGATCGGGTCGCCGAAGCCACGCGCAAACGGTTCTATGGCGACCGTGATACTCCGTACACGCCACCGAAACAATCGCCCAAGTTCTGATCGTCGGTGACGCGCCGCATCGGCTTCATATTCTTGTCCGACACGCCGCGATGCGCCTTCGCTTGCGGCGCTTTTCTTCGGCTCGCCGTCACACTAATTCTTTCTTTTTGCTCGACCATTCTGCTGAAAACGGTCTTTGACCGGCACTGACCCGGCACCGATCCTGACGCATGCGGCACGTTCCTGTGCCGCGATTTCCATGAGGAATCAGCGCAGGAGAAATCGGAGGCCAGGTCATGCAAGGGACGAACGTGCTGTTCGGTCAGATCGCCGTGGTGTTCGGCATCGTGATCGCCGGCGTGTGGGGCGCCACACAATGGACAGCAGCGGCCCTTGGCTATCAAGTACGCCTTGGCTCTCCCTGGTTCGATCTTCTTGGCACGCCGATCTACCACCCGTGGAAGCTGTTTGAGTGGTGGTTCTTCTTCGGCGCCTATGCGCCGGAAGTATTCGACACCGGCGGCGCCATCGCCGGCGCCAGTGGCATGGTCGCCGTGGGCGTTGCCATCGCCATGTCGGTCTGGCGCTCGCGCCAAGCTCGCCTCGTCACCACCTACGGCTCGGCGCGTTGGGCTAACGCGCAGGACATTCGCATGGCGGGCCTCACGCATCCAGCCGGCGTCTTCCTCGGCCAGCACGACCGCCAGTACCTGCGGCATGAAGGCCCGGAACACGTCCTGACCTTCGCGCCCACGCGCAGCGGCAAAGGTGTCGGCCTGGTGGTGCCGACGCTGCTTTCCTGGCCTGCGTCCGCCGTCATCCACGACATCAAGGGCGAGAACTGGCAGATCACCGCCGGCTGGCGCTCGCGCTTCTCGCATTGCCTGCTGTTCAACCCCACCGATGCGAAGTCGGCCGCCTACAACCCGCTGCTGGAGGTTCGCCGCGGCGCGCATGAGGTGCGCGACGTGCAGAACATCGCGGACATTCTGGTCGATCCCGAAGGCGCGCTGGAGAAGCGAAACCATTGGGAAAAGACCAGCCACGCGCTGCTGGTCGGGGCCATCCTGCATGTGCTCTACGCGGGCGAGGACAAGACGCTGCGCGGCGTCGCCAACTTCCTCTCCGACCCGGCCAGCCCCTTCGAGCTGACCTTGCACCGGATGATGACCACGCTTCACCTCGGCGATGGCCCACATCCGGTAGTGGCGTCCGCTGCGCGCGAAGTGCTCAACAAGTCGGACAACGAGCGTTCCGGCGTATTGAGCACCGCCATGTCGTTCTTGGGCCTCTACCGTGATCCGACGGTGGCCGAAATCACGTCGCGCTGCGACTGGCGCATTGCCGACCTGATCGCGGCCGAGCATCCGGTGTCGCTGTACCTGGTGGTGCCGCCTTCGGACATTTCGCGGACGAAGCCGCTCATCCGCCTGATCCTCAACCAGATCGGGCGGCGGCTCACCGAATCGCTCGATGGCTCCGACGGCATTCAGCGCCGCCACAAGCTGCTGCTGATGCTCGATGAGTTCCCGGCGCTGGGGCGCCTGGACTTCTTCGAGACGGCGCTGGCCTTCATGGCCGGCTACGGCATCCGCAGCTTCCTCATCGCGCAGTCGCTCAACCAGATCGACAAGGCGTATGGGCAGAACCATTCGATTCTGGACAACTGCCATGTGCGCGTGACGTTCGCCACGAACGACGAACGCACCGCCAAGCGGATTTCCGAGACGCTGGGCACAGCGACCGAACTGCGCGCCCAGCGCAATTACGCAGGCCACCGGCTGGCTCCGTGGCTGGGCCACCTCATGGTGTCGCGTCAGGAAACCGCGCGCCCGCTGCTGACGCCCGGCGAAGTCATGCAGCTTCCGCCTGACGTGGCGGTGGTGATGGTGTCGAGCGTGGCGCCGATCAAGGCGAAGAAGCTGCGCTACTACGCGGACGCCAATTTCAAGCGTCGCGTGCTGCCGCCGCCCACGCTGGCGAACGGGCAGTACGCAGACGCGCCGCCATTGCGATCCGACGACTGGAGTGGGCTGGCGATTCCTGCTGGGCCCACCGCACCAGCCACGGCATCCGCCGATGGCCTGGAGGACTTGGGTACGGCCGACGACGGCGGCCCGCGCCGTCAGCCCGAACTCTCCGAAACCGTCGCTTACGACCCCGAGCTGGCCGCTCCCGCGGCCGACCTTGGGCTGCTCGATGACGACGACGACCTGCCGCTTCCGCTTCCTCGCCAGCTCGATCTAGCCATGCATCGCACGGCCCGGCTGGCTTCCCTCGACCCCAACGACGGAATCGAGCTATGAGCCACTATCGCCTGAACCTCTTTATCCAGCCCGAGCACGCCAAGCGGCTCGACGAGCTTGCCGCCAAGAAAGGCGTGTCCAAGTCATCCATCGTCGCGGCGGCGCTCGCATCGTGGCTGTCGCCCGATGCCGCCGACCAGCGCGAGGCAGCCATCGCCAAGCGGCTGGATCGCCTCTCGCGCCAGTCCGAGCGCATGGAGCGCGACCAGAACATCGCCATCGAGACGCTGGCGCTGTTCATCCGCTACTACCTGACCGTCAGCACGCCGGTGCCGGAGGCCCATCAGGAGGCGGCGCGCGCCCAGGGCAAGGCGCGCTTCGAGCAGTTCACCGAGCAGCTTGGCCGCCAATTGCTGCGGGGCCGCAGCCTGGTGCGTGACGTGGTGGAGGAGTTGCATCCCGACCCGATGCGAATGGAGGACGCGGCGGCAGCCACGCAAGCGCAGGAGCGTGCGTCATGAGCGCCCGAATCTCCATTGAAGGGCAGTCCATGAGTGCCACGTCGCTCGACCGCCGCATCCAGATGCTGCGCACGGCGATGGGGCCGCTGATCGCCGCCGCGCTCGAAGACCCGGACGTGGTGGAGGTGATGCTGAATCCCGATCGCACCCTTTGGGTGGATCGGCTTTCCAGTGGGCGCGCGCCGATGGGCGTGGAACTGCCCGAGGCGGACGGCGAGCGAATCATCCGCCTCGTGGCCGCCCACGTTGGCGCGGAAGTCCATCGCGGCCAGCCGCTGCTGTCCGCCGAGTTGCCCGAGACGGGCGAACGCTTCGAGGGCATTTTGCCGCCGGCAGCGCCGGGGCCGGCCTTCGCGCTGCGCAAGCGGGCCATCGGCGTGATTCCGCTGGAGCGCTACGTCGTGGAGGGAATGATGACCGCCGCACAGGCGGGCTTTCTCGTTCGCGCCGTACGCGAGCGGCAGAACGTGCTGATCGCCGGCGCCACCAGCAGCGGCAAGACGACCTTGGCGAACGCGCTGCTGGCCGAGATCGCCGCCACCGGCGACCGCGTGCTGGTGCTCGAAGACACTGTGGAACTGCAATGCGCGGCCCGCGACCACGTTCCGCTGCGCACACGCGCGGGCGTGGTGTCCATGACGGAGCTGGTGCGCTCGTCCATGCGACTGCGGCCCGATCGTGTCGTCGTCGGCGAGGTGCGCGGCGCCGAGGCGCTGGATCTCATCAAGGTGTGGGGCACGGGCCACCCCGGCGGCATCGCCACGATCCACGCCGGCTCCGCGCTCGGCGCGCTGCTGCGCCTGGAGCAACTGATTCTCGAAGTGGCCGTGAATCCGCCCCGTGCGCTGATCGCCGAGGCGGTCAACGTGGTGATCCACATCGCCGGGCGCGGGCGCAAGCGCCGCATCGAGAGCATCGCCCGCGTCGTCGGCTTCGACGGCGTGGGCTACCAACTGGCGGACGCGCTGGAAACGTCGTTTCCCGAGCTACTGCCGATCCCCGATGCCGCATCCGCTGCGGCGACTTCCCCGTCCCCTGACCAACCTGGAGAACTGCCATGACGCAGATGACCATTTCTGCTTTCCGTGTTTCCGTAAATCCGGCTTTGCGCCTTGCACGGCTGCGTAGCCTGGCCCGCCCTGCTGGGCAAGGGCTGCTGCTGGCCGCGCTGCTGCTGTTCCTGGCCGGCACCGCGCAGGCCGCCGGTTCCTCGATGCCGTGGGAAGGCCCGCTGCAATCCATCCTCGAATCCATCCAGGGGCCGGTGGCGCGCATCGTCGCGGTCATCATCATCATCGCAACCGGCCTCGCGCTGGCCTTCGGCGACACGTCGGGTGGTTTCCGCAAGCTGATCCAGATCGTGTTCGGCCTGTCCATCGCGTTCGCGGCTTCGAGCTTCTTCCTGTCGTTCTTCAGCTTCTCCGGCGGGGCCGTCGTATGAGCGGCCCGGATACCTTCGCGGCTGGGTTCGAGGTGCCGCTGCATCGCTCGCTGACCGAGCCGATCCTGCTGGGCGGTGCGCCGCGCACCGTGGCAATCGCCAACGGCACGCTGGCCGCCGCCGTCGGGCTAGGCCTGCAACTGTGGATTCCTGGCGTCGTGCTCTGGATCGTCGGCCATTCGCTGGCGGTATGGGGCGCGCGCGTCGATCCGCAGTTCATGGCCGTGTTCGCCCGGCACATCAAGCACCGCCCGCTGCTGGACGTGTGAGGGGACGCCGCCATGCTGAACCTTGCCGAATACCGCCAGCGACCCGCATTGCTCGCCGACTGGCTGCCGTGGGCTGGATTGGTTGCGCCGGGCGTCGTCTTGAACAAGGACGGCAGTTTCCAGCGCACGGCCCGGTTTCGCGGGCCTGACCTCGACAGCGCGACGCAAGGCGAGTTGATCGCCACGTCGGCACGCCTGAACAACGCCCTGCGCCGCATGGGTTCGGGCTGGGCGCTGTTCATTGAAGCAGAGCGCCGACCCGCCGCCGACTATCCGCACTCGGAGTTTCCCGAGCCACTGTCGTGGCTGGTGGACGAGGAACGCCGCGCCACCTTCGAGGACTCGGGCAACCACTTCGAGAGCGGCTATCACCTGACGCTGGTGTACCTGCCGCCCGAGGAATCGCGCGCCCGTGCCGCCAAGATGCTCTACGAGAACACGCCGACGAATGGCGTGGACTGGCGCGAGCGCCTGCAAGCCTTCGTCGCGGAGACGGATCGCGTCTTTGACCTGCTCGATGGCGTGATGCCGGAAATCACCTGGCTCGATGACAGCCAGACGCTGACCTACCTACACGCCACCATCTCGACGCGGCGCTATCGCGTCGGCGTGCCCGAAGTGCCGTTCCACATCGACGCGCTGCTGACCGATTCCGCGCTGGTCGGTGGCCTGGCACCGATGCTGGGCGACCAGCACCTGCGCGTGGTGTCGGTGCGGGGCTTCCCGACCTCGACCTGGCCGGGGATTCTGGACGACCTCAACCGCCTCGGCTTTGCCTACCGCTGGAGCACGCGCTTCCTGTGCCTCGACAAAGCCGAGGCGGAACGGGAGTTGGGGCGCCTGCGCCGCCAGTGGTTCGCCAAGCGCAAGAACGTCATCGCGCTGCTGCGCGAAACGATCTTCCAGCAAGAAAGCCCGCTGGTGGATACCGACGCCAGCAACAAGGCGGCGGATGCAGACGCGGCCTTGCAGGAGCTGGGCAGCGATCAAGTCGCCTTCGGCTACCTCACCGCGACGGTGACGGTGCTCGATGCCGACCCGGCCGTGGCCGACGAGAAGCTGCGCATGGTTGAGCGCGTCATTCAGGGACGCGGCTTCATCACCATCCCGGAAACGCTCAACGCCGTGGATGCGTGGCTGTCGTCCATTCCGGGCAACGCCTACGCCAACGTGCGGCAGCCCATCGTCTCGACGCTGAACCTGGCTCACATGATGCCGGTGTCGGCGGTATGGGCCGGGCCGGAAAAGGACGAGCACCTGGACGGCCCGCCGCTGATCGTCACGCGCACCGATGGCGCCACGCCTTTTCGCTTGGTCACTCACATCGGCGACGTGGGCCACACGCTGGTCGCGGGGCCGACCGGCATGGGCAAGTCGGTTTTGCTCGCCACGCTGGCAATGCAGTTCCGCCGCTATCGCGGCTCGCGCATCTTCGCGTTCGACATGGGCCGCTCGATGCGCGCCACGGTTCTCGGGCTGGGCGGCGAGCACTACGACCTCGGGACGGACGGCGAAATCGCCTTCCAGCCCTTGGCACACATCGACCGCGAGGGCTACCGCACCTGGGCGGCCGAATGGATCGAAGGCCGCTTGCTGCATGAAGGCGTGGCGGTCGGTCCCGACGAGAAAGCGGCTATCTGGTCGGCGCTGGGAAGCCTCGCCGGTGCGCCGTTGGAGCAGCGCACGATGACGGGGCTTTCCGTGCTGCTGCAATCGAACACGCTGCGTCAGGCGCTGTCGCCCTATGTGCTCGGCGGTGCCCACGGCAAGCTGCTGGACGCCGACCATGACCGGCTAGGCATGGCCGACGTGCAGTGCTTCGAGATGGAGGAACTGATGCACAACAAGGCCGCCGTCATGGCCGTGCTGCATTACCTCTTTGCGCGCTTCGATGAACGCTTCGACGGTGCGCCCACGCTGCTGATCCTCGATGAAGCGTGGCTGTTCCTCGATGACCCGGTGTTTGCCGCGCGTATCCGGCAATGGCTCAAGACGCTCAGGAAAAAGAACGTCAGTGTCATCTTCGCCACGCAATCGCTGGCGGACATCAAGGATTCGAGCATCGCACCCGCGATCATCGAGAGCTGCGCAAGCCGCATCTTCCTGCCGAACCCGCAGGCGACCGAGCCGCAGATTCGTACGATCTACGAGGGCTTCGGCCTGAACTCACGGCAGATCGAAATCGTCGCCACCGCGCAGCCCAAGCGCGACTACTACTACCAATCCCGCTTCGGCAACCGCCTATTCGACCTCGACCTGGGGCCGGCGACGCTGGCCTTTGCGGGCGCTTCCACGCCGCAAGACCAGCGCGACATGGACCGCGTGCTGCTGGACGCCGGCACGCCCGGCTTCGCAGGCGGCTGGCTGCGCCATTGCGGCCTCGATTGGGCGGCCGATCTGCTGCCCTCGTTCCCCGGCCTCGCGCCGGGTTCCCTCCGTACCGCTGACCACCTATTGGAGAACCAGCTATGAAGATCCGTGCGCTTTCCATTTCTCTCGCCGCCGCGCTGTCGGTATCGCTGCTGGCCGTACAACCGGCATCTGCCATCACGGTGTTCGATCCGTCCAACTTCGTGCAGAACACGCTGACCGCGATTCGCACGCTGGAGCAGATCAACAACCAGATCCAGCAGCTTCAGAACGAAGCGCAGATGCTGATGAACCAGGCGCGCAACCTCGCCAGCCTGCCGTCCAGCGTGGTGAACCAGTTGCGCGCCAATCTGGCGACGACCGAGCGGCTGATCGCTCAGGCTCGCGGCTTGGCCTACGACGTGACGAACCTCGATCGGGAGTTCGCGCGCCTGTATCCCGAGCAGTACGCCGCCACCGTCAGCGGCGACCAGATGTACCGCGACGCGCAGGAGCGTTGGCGGAACACGCTCAACGGCTTGCAGACCACCATGCAGATGCAGGCGCAGGTGTCGCAGAACCTGGGCGAAGACGAAAGCGTGCTGGCCGACCTTGTGAGCAAGAGCCAGTCGGCCCACGGTGCATTGCAGGCCATGCAGGCCATGAATCAGTTGCTCGCCTTGCAGGCCAAGCAATCGATACAGGCGCAACGGCTCCAGATCACACAAGACCGGGCCGCCTCGCTGGAGCTGGCGCGACAGGCGGCGGCCACGGAACGTGCCCGCGAAGTGCGGCGGCGCTTCCTGGGCGAAGGCACGCCGTACACGCCGCAGACCGTGAACTTCTACCGCGACTGACGGGAGGCCGCCATGCGATGTGTCCTCGTCCTGTGTGCTGTGCTGCTGGCCGCTTGCAGCGAGCAGCCGGCCGACAATCTTGCCGATGCCTTGGCCGCCGATCCCGTGCGGCTCAAGGCATTGCGCGCGCAATGCGCGGCCGACCGACAGGCTACGGGCGAGGACGCCTGCCGCGCCGCTACCGAAGCCTTCCGGCGGCGCTTCTTTTCTGGCCAGGCCGGGCCTGATGAATACCTGACGCTGCCCGACCTGCCGCCGATCCCGCCGAGCTTCGAGGAATCGGCCGATGGCATGGCGCCGGCCGTTCCCGTCGAACCGGAGGACACGCCATGAATGACGTGACCATCATCGACCAGTTCCTCAACACCTTCGCCACCTACATCGACTCGGGTTTCGGACTGCTGCGGGGCGAAGTGGCGTTCCTCACGGCCACGCTGATCGTCATCGACATGACGATCGCCGGCCTGTATTGGGCCATGAGCCATGCCACCGGCCAGGGCGAGGACGTGATCGCCAAGCTGCTGCGCAAGGTGCTCTACGTCGGTGCCTTCGCCTATATCCTCAACAACTTCAACTGGCTGGCCAGCATCGTGTTCCGCTCGTTCGCCGGGTTGGGCATCACCGCCACCGGCTCGGCCATCACGATGGAGAACTTCCTCCAGCCGGGCCGGCTGGCCAAGACCGGCATCGACGCCGGGGCGCCAATTCTGGAACAGATCGGCGAGATGGCCGGGTTTCCCGAGGTGTTCGTGAACCTCGATCCCATCGTGGTGATGTTCCTCGCTTGGTTGGTCGTGGTCCTGTGCTTCTTCGTGCTGGCGATCCAGCTTTTCATCACGCTGATCGAGTTCAAGCTGACCACACTCGCGGGCTTCGTGTTGGTGCCGTTCGCGCTGTGGAACAAGACCAGCTTCCTCGCCGAGAAGGTGCTGGGCAACGTGGTGTCGTCCGGCGTCAAGGTACTGGTGCTGGCCGTGATCGTGGGCATCGGCTCGGGCCTGTTCGCGCAGTTTCAAGTCCATCCCGCCGAACCGTCCATCGACCACGCGCTGGTCATCATGCTGGCCTCGCTCACCTTGCTGGCGCTGGGGATCTTCGGCCCCGGCGTCGCCACGGGCCTCGTGTCCGGTGCGCCGCAGCTCGGCGCTGGCGCAATGGCCGGTGCTGCTGTCGGCGCTGCCGGCACGGCTGTCGCCATCGGCGCCGCCGCGACGGGCGTGGGTGGCGCCGTGGCTGCTGGCGCGCGCATGGCCCCGGCTGCCGCCAAGCTGGCCGGAAGCGGTGCGCGCGCCGCCACGACGGCGGCCGGCAGTGCGAAGTCGGCGTTCCAGGCCGGTTCCGCCGCCGCTGGCGGCGGCGCAAAGGGCGCGATGGCGGGCCTGGGCAACGTCGCCAAGACCGGCGCGCAGGCCGCCGGATACGCGGCTGCATCCCGTGCTTCCGCTGCCGGGCAGCGGATGGCCGCTCCGTTCCGTGCTGGCTGGAATGGCTCGATGGCCGACGCTGGCGCGTCAGCCGGCCAAGCCTCCGCAGGAGAAGCCCCCGCAGGCGACGCCGCTGCACAGAAGCCGGAACAACCCGCCTGGGCCAAGCGGCTGCATCGCCGCCAGCAACTCACCCACGCCGCGACCACCGCCGCGCACACGCTGCGCGGCGGTGACGGTGGCGGCTCGGGGCAAGGCCCGAGCCTGCGCGGCTCCGACGAGTAAAGCGATTCACAAGGAGAACTGACCATGCGATTCAGAAAACCGCAGGTGCGCTATGCCGACACGCCGCAGCCTGCCACGCCGTACCAAGCTGCCGGCCAGGTGTGGGACGACCGTATCGGCTCGCCGCGCGTGCAGGCGAAGAACTGGCGCCTGATGGCCTTCGGCTGTCTGACGCTCGCGCTGTTGATGGCCGGCGGCCTGGTGTGGCGCTCGGCGCAGTCCTTCGTGACGCCCTACGTCGTGGAGGTGGACAACGCGGGCCAGGTGCGCGCCGTGGGCGAAGCCGCCACGCCGTACCGGCCCAACGATGCACAGACGGCGCACCACATCGCGCGCTTCGTGACGCTGGTGCGCTCGCTGTCCATCGACCCCATCGTCGTCCGCCAGAACTGGCTGGACGCCTACGATTACACGACCGACAAGGGCGCGGCCGTGCTCAACGACTACGCGCGAGTCAACGACCCGTTCGCGCGCATCGGCAAGGAGTCGGTGACGGTGCAGATCACCAGCGTCGTGCGCGCCAGCGACACGTCTTTCAACGTGCGCTGGACGGAACGCCGCTACGTCAACGGCGCCGCGGCGGGCCTGGAGCGGTGGACGGCCGTGGTGTCCATCGTGCTCCAGCCGCCGCGCACCGAAGAACGCCTGCGCAAGAACCCCCTGGGCATCTACGTCAACGGCCTGTCGTGGAGCCGCGAACTGGATTCTTCCGAAGGAGCCAAGCCATGAATGATCTTTTCCGTAAATCCGCTTTGCCGGTGATCCTGCTTGCCCTCGTGGGCTGCGCCTCGCAGGGCAAGCCACCGCCGACCATCTCGCTCGATGAGCCGGTGCAGGCCCAGCCGCTGCCGGAGCCGCCCGCGCCGGTGGAGGTGGTGGCCGTGCCCGAGGTTCTACCGATGCCGGCGCAGTTGAAGCCGTTGCCCGAAGCTGAGGACGCCAAACCTGCGCCGGAGCCGGCTGACGAGAAGGTGCGCGTCTCGCGCGCCAATGCCGAGGCCCGCGTAGCCCCCACGCGCGAGGGCTACGTCAATGCGATTCAGGTTTGGCCCTTCACGGACGGGGCGCTCTATCAGGTCTATGCGGCCGTGGGCCGCGTGACCGTGGTTTCGCTCCAGCCGGGCGAGGAACTGGTGACGGTGGCCGCTGGCGATACCGTGCGCTGGATCGTGGGCGACACGTCCAGCGGCAGCGGTGCCGATCTGCGCGTGAACGTGCTGGTCAAGCCGATTCGCTCAGGCCTCAAGACCAATCTCGTCATCACCACCAGCCGCAGGACGTACCTGCTGGAGCTGGCTTCGACGGAAAAGACGTGGATGGCGTCGGTGTCCTGGGAGTACCCGCGCGACCGGATGCTGGCGCTACAGCGCCAAGCGCAGGCGGCCAATGCCGCCGCGCCGGTCGATGCCGGGCTGGCGCTAGAGAACCTGCGCTTCCGCTACGCAATCAGCGGCAGCAATCCGCCGTGGAAGCCGTTGCGCGCCTTCGACGACGGGCAGAAGGTCTATATCCAGTTCCCCGCTGGCATCGCGCAAGGCGAGCTGCCGCCGCTGTTCGTGATAGGGCCGGAAGGCGACGGGCAACTGGTGAACTACCGCTTCCGCTCGCCGTACTACATCGTGGATCGCCTCTTTGGCGCGGCAGAGCTGCGCCTGGGCGGCGACAAGGGCGCCATGGTGCGGATCGAGCGCACGGATGGCGTGGCACGGAGGAACTGACCATGATCCAGGACGACACCCCCGACCTCGCCAGGCCGCAAGCGGGCAAGGTCGCGCCCGAGGCGTTGGCGCTGCGCGCCCAGCCGCGCCCGGTCACGCGCCTGAACCGGCGCACGCTGGCCATCCTCGTCGGCGGCCTGTCGGTCGCCGTGCTCGGAGCCACGATCTGGTCGTTGCAACCGCAGCGGCGCAGCGCGGGCGAGCAGCCCGAGCTTTACAACGTCGATCGCGTCTCGAAGTCCGAAGGGCTGGACGGCCTGCCGGCCGACTACTCGAAGCTGCAGCCGAAGGTGCCCGAGTTGGGGCCGCCGCTGCCGGGCGATCTTGGCCCGGCCATCGTGAACTCGCAGCAGCCGGCCGTGGCCGCTTACGCGGCCCCCGGCCACCATCCCAACGATGCCTTGCGCAAGGAGGAAGAAGCCGCTGCGGCTTCGTCGGTGTTCTTCCGTTCGGGCGGCCAAGGCCCCACCGCCGCGGTGGCGCAGGCGACGCCGGGTGCGCCTGGTGGTGCAAGCGCGCTCGCGGCCTTCGACCCGCTCGCAGCCGGGTCGGCCTCGACGGCGGCGCAGCCTGGCGACCCGACCGCCGTGCAGAACCGGCAAGACCAGAAGGAGGCGTTCCTGAAAGCCGGTTCTACGGAAACCCGCAATTCCGGCAATCTGGCGCTGCCGGCGTCGCCCTATCAGGTGATGGCTGGAACCGTGATCGCGGGCGCGCTGGTGACGGGCATCAAGTCGGACTTGCCGGGCGACGTGATCGCCACGGTGACGGAGCCGGTCTATGACACGGCTACAGGCAAGTACCTGCTGATCCCGCAGGGGTCGCGCATCCTCGGGCGCTACAACAGCCAGGTCAGCTACGGGCAGAGCCGCGTGCAGGTGGTGTGGAACCGGATCATCCTGCCCGACACGTCCTCGCTGACGCTCGACAACCTTGTCGGCACCGATCCAGCCGGCTATTCCGGTCTAGAGGATGACGTGGATTGGCATTGGAATCGCATCGTCGCGGGCGCGGTGCTGACGACGCTGCTGGGCGTCGGAGCCGAGCTGGCCGCGCCGGAGAACCGCCAGGACGGCAACCGCATCGTCATCGCCGGGCGCGACAGCGCCCAGGACGGCATCAATCAGGTCGGCCAGGAGATCACCCGGCGCAACATGAACATCCAGCCGACGCTGACCGAGCGGCCGGGCCTGCCGGTGCGGATCATCGTCAACCGGGATCTAGTGCTGCGGCCCTACCAGCCGCTGTTCTTCAATCGGGGAGCTTCGCAATGAGCGCGACCAAGAAGCTGCGGCTCGGGCCGCTGCCCAAGACCGAGAACGTCAAGCTGACCTTTGCCTGCCCGGCCAGCCTGAAAGCCGACCTCGACCGCTACGCCGCGCTGCACGCGCAGGCATATGGCGAAGCAGTCGATGCAGAGAAGTTGATCCCGCACATGCTGGAGGCGTTCATGGCGGGGGATCGGGGATTCAGGAAGGGCACGACGACCCGGAGCGCGCCATCAAAGCCTACATGATGGCATCGCATTCCAACGGCATCCATCGAACGCGCAGCCCTCAGCTGCGCGTTCTTCATTCTGGAGGCCGCCAAGCCTCTTGGGCTATGATGACGCGACAGGCCCGCCGTTCCTCGGCAATCCAGCACGACACAGTGCGATGCGGCTTTCTCTCCCGACGCTCTTATGTGGCTCCTAGCCGACGAAGCCGCGGTTCTGCAAAGCGGCCCCGAAAAGAGCTAACCTACTGCCCCATATACGGTTTCAAGCCCTGCGTGATTTGCGCGAAAGACTTGACACCGGCACTTTTTTGTTGCTTGCATCGAAATGTCCATTGCGGACAGGTTCGGCAACCTCAGAACACTTCCCACCAGGACTTGTCCTTGCGGCGCTGCCCATATTTGATGTAGTCGCTGTTCGGATAGTTGCGTTCCATCACGCGGGCGGCATCGTCGCGCAGATCCTTCATGCCCAGCGCATCATACGAGCGGACCATGATATACAGCGCTTCCTCGTTGGCCGGCGCGCCGTCGTAGTCCTTCAGCGCCTGCTGCGCGCGGTTGACCGCAGCCAGGTAGGCGCCGCGGCGATAGTAGTAACGCGCCGCGTGAACTTCGTGCTGGGCCAGCGAGTTGACGATGTACTGCATGCGCAGCGTGGCGTCGGGCGTGTACTTGCTGTCCGGGTAGCGGGTGATCAGGATCTGGAACGCGTCATAGGCTGCTCGCGCCGCCTTCGGATCACGTTCGCTCAGATCCTGGCCGGAGAACCGGCCCAGCCAGCCCAGGTTGTCGTTGAAGTTGATCAGCCCCTTGAGGTAGTAGGCGTAATCGATGTTCGGGTGGCTCGGGTGCAACTGGATGAAGCGGTCGACGGCAGCCAGCGCGGCAGCGGTCTCGCCATCCTTGTAGTTGGCGTAGGCCGTATCGATCTGCGCCTGCTGGGCGTAACGGCCAAATGGATAGCGGCCCTCGAGCTTCTCGTAGAGCTTGACGGCGCGCGTGTAGTCGCCGCCATCTAGAGCATCCTTGGCTTCAGAATATAATTTGTTCGCTGACCAGCCAGCCGTTTCGTCCGGCTGGTCGCCCAGCAGGCCGCACGCGGACAGCATGACGCAGCCGCCTGCAAGCAAAATCGCTCCAAATCTCGCGCGCCAATTAGCGCGTCTCATGCTCTGCAATTGCATGGGCAACCTGTTCCCGGATGAAAAATAGCGCCAAGCATTATAGCCGAAGCCCCAAGCCCGAAACCGGGCCGGAGCGCCACACCGAATCCACCGCCGTAGCGGACGTCGATACGGAGGAGTTTGGCGACCTCGGTGAGTTCAACGACGATGTGCCGGTCTCGCCGCCGGCCGCGTCGGATTTCGTGCCACTGTACATGGAAGTCGATAGCGCGTCTCACGGCGAGCGCCTCGACAAGCTGCTCGCGCGGCACTTCAGCGAGTTTTCGCGTAGCCGTATCCAGCAATGGATCGAGGATGGCGCCGTAAGGGTCGATGGCGAGCCAAGCCGTGCCAAGGCATCGGTCCAGATGGGCCAGAAGATCGAGGTCCAGCCGCAGGCCGCCCCGGAGTCCATGGCATTCACGGCGGAAGACGTGCCCCTCGACGTCGTGTACGAGGATGATGCCATGTTGGTCATCAACAAGCCTGCCGGACTGGTCGTCCACCCCGCCGCCGGCAACTGGAGCGGCACCGTGCTGAACGGGCTGCTGCATCGCGACCCGTCTGCGGCAAGGCTGCCCCGCGCGGGGATTGTCCACCGGCTGGACAAGGAAACCTCCGGCCTGATGGTGGTGGCACGGACGCTGGTCGCCCAGACGGATCTGGTGCGACAGCTCGCCGCGCGCACGGTCAAGCGGACCTATCTCGCGCTGGTCTGGGGCGAGACCCCCGATGACGGCACGATCGATGCACCGATCGGCCGGGACCCTCGCGAGCGCACGCGCATGGCGATCGTGCATACGAACAGCGGCAAACCGTCGCGCACGCACTTCGAGACCCTTGGCACGGTGCCGCTGGGCCGGGGTAAGGTGTCGATGGTGATGTGCCAGCTCGAGACCGGTCGGACGCACCAGATCCGCGTGCATTTCGAGTCGATCGGCCATCCGCTGGTGGGCGATCCCGTCTATCACAAGGCCACGCAACGCGGGCAGCGCCCCGCGATCCGTGTGCCGCTGCCTGTCCCGTTCACGCGCCAGGCGCTCCATGCCTACCGGCTGGGGCTCGTGCATCCGGTCACCGGCCGCAAGATGTCGTGGGAAGCCGAGCCGCCTGAAGACCTCCAGGCCTTGATCGATGCCCTCGACTTCGAGGGGCATGCGCAGGACGATGAAGAGGAAGACGACTGGTACGAAGGGGACGACGATGACCAAGTCGACCACGACGACCACGACGACCATGACGACGAATGATCGCCCGGCCTGGATCGTGCCCGACTGGCCCGCGCCGGCGTGGGTGCGCGCATTGTCGACCACGCGCCATGGTGGTGTCAGTGCAAGCCCCTACGGCCTGGCCGATGGATCGACCGGTGGCCTGAATCTCGGCACGCATGTCGGTGATGACCCGGCCGCCGTGTCCGAGAATCGGCAGCGCTTGGCGGAACATCTGCCGGCTATGCCGCGCTGGCTCGACCAGGTGCATGGCTGTGGCGTGGTCACGGCCGACGGCGTCACGGATGGTGTGCCGCAGGCGGACGCGAGCATCGCCACCGAGTCAGGCCACGTCTGCGCGATCATGACGGCCGATTGCCTGCCAGTGCTGCTCTGCGATGCGGCGGGCACGGTCGTTGGCGCGGCACATGCGGGCTGGAGAGGGCTCTGTGATGGGGTCATCGAGGCCACGCTGGCACGCATGGCAGCGCGTGCCGGCCCCGATCCAACCTGGCTTGCATGGCTTGGTCCGGCCATCGGGCCGACGGCATTCGAGGTAGGTGCCGAGGTCCGTGCCGCCTTCATCGAGCGCGCGCGCGACGACGAGCGGGCAGGGGTCGAGGCAGCGTTTCTCCCGGGCGCGCCGGGCAAGTACTGGGCCGATATTTATGCGTTGGCCCGCATCCGGTTGGCACGCGCGGGTTGCGTGCGGGCTTACGGCGGGGATGCCTGTACCGTTACCGACGCCGATCGCTTTTTCTCCTACCGCAGGGACCGCACGACTGGCCGCATGGCCACGCTCGTCTGGCTGGAACGCTGACAGCCGCCGCCGGCCGTGGCACCGTCTATTGGCCGGCTTTCGACTCGGATTCCGCCGTCTTTGCCGCGGCGGCTTCGCCGGCTTCACGCGCTTTTCGCCGCCTGCGCCGGCCCGGCGTCCCCATGATGTACATCACGATCGCGACCGGAGCCAGTCCGTAAAACAGAAAGGTGGCCACGCCAGCCACCGCGTTGGTCTCGGTAATCGACATCATCAGGACGACGTAGAGCCAGCCAATTGCCACGATATACATCAGACTTTCATCTCTTTCGTGTATGAGTTCATGCTGCCTGGCACGCCGCGCCAGGCCTACCGTCCGGTAGGTCGGGATTTGGCGGCCAGGGAGTTACCTGTCGTGCGGATTTCCGCATTGACAGCGTCTACATTGCGAGGCAACAATGCCTTTAAATGTATCGAAACCGAGGAATTACTCTAGGGTTTCGCCGGCTAGCATAGCGTATGACGCAGGGCATCCGAGGTCGTTCTGCAGCAGTGTCAGACGCAACCCGGATCAGGGGCGGGTCGGGAGACAGTCACCCCGAGCCCGTCAACCAATACGACGGCAGAGAGACGAATACATTATGGCGACCGGCAAAGGTGCGGCAGCTTCCGCTAAGGAAGGCAAGTCCCAACCGTTTCAGTTCGTGCCGGGGCCATTTGATCCAGCCACCTGGCTGGAGTGGTCCCGTCAATGGGTACCCGAGGCCAACGGCGATATGCCGTCAGGTTTCCCGGCCGGTATGGCCGGCGCGTTTCCGGGTGGATTCCCGGGCGGCGAGGCATTCGTCCAGGCCTTCCAGAACGCTTTCCAGGGTGCCACCGCGCAGGGTGCGAACGGCATGAATGGCGCCGGCGGCGTGAAGATCGCGCCCGCGCAGCTTGCTCGTATCCAGGAACGCTTTTTCAGGGATTTCGCCGAACTCTGGCGAGAAATGGGCGAGGGCGCCGTGGCAGCCAGCACGCCTGCGCCCAACGGCGCGGCCAATGCCGATTCAGCCAGCCAGCGCTTGTCCGACAAGCGTTTCGCCAGCCCGGCATGGCGCAACAATGCCCCGTATCGCTATACCGCAGCCTTTTACCTGCTGACGGCCCGGGCCATGACCGAACTGGCCGAGGCGGTCGAGGCCGATCCCAAGGTTCGTCAGCGCATCCGCTTCGCGGTATCGCAATGGGTGGATGCCATGTCGCCGGCCAACTTCCTGGCGACGAACCCCGACGCGCAACAGCGCCTGATCGAATCCGGTGGTGAGTCGCTGCGCAAGGGCGTGCGCAATATGCTGGAGGATCTGGGCAGGGGCAAGATCTCACAGACTGACGAAACAGCGTTCGAGGTCGGCCGCAATATGGCCGTGACCGAAGGCGCCGTAGTCTACGAGAACGAGTATTTCCAGCTTCTGCAGTACAAGCCTCTGACCGACAAGGTCTACGAGCGGCCGCTGCTGATGGTGCCGCCGTGCATCAACAAGTTCTACATTCTGGACCTGCAACCCGAGAGCTCGCTGGTGCGTCATGCGGTGGAGCAGGGGAATACCGTCTTCCTGGTGTCGTGGCGCAACCCCGATGCATCGATGGCCGAGCGCACCTGGGATGAGTACATCGAGCACGCGGCGATCCGCGCGATCGAAGTGACGCGCGACATCAGCGGACAGGACAAGATCAACGTGCTGGGCTTCTGCGTCGGCGGCACGATCGTCTCGACGGCGCTTTCGGTGCTGGCCGCGCGTGGCGAGCGTCCCGCAGCCAGCCTGACATTGCTGACCACGCTGCTGGATTTCGCCGATACGGGCATCCTCGATGTCTTCGTCGACGAAGCGCACGTGCAACTGCGCGAGGCCACGCTGGGTGGGGCCGGCGGCGCGCCGTGCGGGCTGCTGCGCGGCGTGGAACTTGCCAATACGTTCTCGTTCCTTCGTCCGAACGACCTGGTCTGGAACTACGTGGTCGACAACTATCTCAAGGGCAACACGCCGGTTCCGTTCGACCTGTTGTTCTGGAATGGCGACGCCACCAATCTCCCGGGCCCGTGGTACTGCTGGTACCTGAGGCATACGTATCTGCAGGACGAGTTGAAGGTGCCGGGCAAGCTCACGGTCTGCAACGCGCCGGTGGACTTCGGGGCGATCGACGTGCCAACGTACATCTACGGGTCGCGCGAAGACCACATCGTGCCCTGGGCCGCGGCCTACGCTTCCACGGCGCTGCTGCGGAACAAGTTGCGTTTCGTGCTGGGTGCCTCTGGCCATATCGCGGGCGTCATCAACCCGCCGGCCAAGAAGAAGCGCAGTCATTGGACCAATGACAAATTGTCGGAATCGGCCCATGATTGGCTGGCCGGCGCGCAGGAGCATCCGGGAAGCTGGTGGCCGGACTGGGTGACATGGCTGGGCAAGCAGGCGGGTCAGAAGCGTGCCGCGCCAGCCGATTACGGCAATGACCACTACCGGGCGATTGAACCCGCGCCAGGGCGCTACGTCAAACAGCGCGCCTGAGCTTCATAAGGGCCGGCCCGCGACGCCGGCCCGGATTTCGAACCGTTCCGCATTCGTTTTCTCGAAAGGACATCAAATGACCGATATCGTCATCGTTTCCGCAGCCCGTACCGCAGTTGGCAAGTTCGGCGGTTCGCTCGCGAAGATTCCCGCGCCGGAGTTGGGCGCCATCGTGATCAAGGCCGCGCTGGAGCGTGCCGGCGTGAAGCCGGACCAGGTGAGCGAAGTGATCATGGGCCAGGTGCTGACGGCCGCCTCGGGTCAGAACCCGGCACGCCAGGCTTCGCGCAAGGCGGGCCTGCCCGACATGGTGCCGGCCATGACCATCAACAAGGTGTGCGGTTCGGGCCTGAAAGCCGTGATGCTGGCCGCCAACGCGATTGTGGCTGGCGAGGCCGAGATCGTCGTGGCCGGCGGCATGGAGAACATGAGCGCCGCGCCGCACGTGCTGCCGGGTTCGCGCGATGGCTTCCGCATGGGCGACACCAAGCTGGTCGATTCGATGATCGTTGACGGCCTGTGGGATGTGTACAACCAGTACCACATGGGTATCACGGCCGAGAACGTGGCCAAGGAATACGGCATCACCCGCCAGGCCCAGGACGAGTTCGCCGTGGGCTCCCAGAACAAGGCCGAAGCCGCCCAGAAGGCCGGCAAGTTCGACGAGGAAATCGTTCCGGTCCTGATTCCGCAACGCAAGGGCGATCCGGTTGCGTTCAAGACCGACGAGTACGTGCGTCAGGGCGCCACGCTGGAAAGCATGGCTAGCCTGAAACCGGCCTTCGACAAGACCGGCACGGTGACGGCCGCCAACGCATCGGGCCTGAATGATGGCGCCGCCGCTGTGGTCGTGATGTCGGCGGCCAAGGCGCGCGAACTGGGCCTGACCCCGCTGGCGACCATCAAGGCGTACGCCAACGCCGGCGTGGACCCGGCCGTGATGGGCATGGGCCCGGTGCCTGCCAGCAAGCGCTGCCTGTCGCGTGCCGGCTGGGAGGTCAAGGACCTGGACCTGATGGAAATCAACGAGGCCTTTGCCGCTCAGGCACTGGCCGTGCATCAGCAAATGGGCTGGGATCAGTCGAAGATCAACGTGAACGGCGGCGCGATCGCCATCGGCCATCCGATCGGCGCGTCAGGCTGCCGCATCCTGGTCACGCTGCTGCACGAAATGAAGCGCCGCGATGCCAAGAAGGGCCTGGCCTCGCTGTGCATCGGTGGTGGTATGGGCGTGGCGCTCGCAGTCGAGCGGAATTAAGCATCGCAATTGCATTGAGGGGTGTGCCGGCCGTGTACGTCCAGGACGGATGCGGCCGGCGTGAATAAGAAAGACCAAAGCTTCGACACGATCGGGCGAGCCAACTAGGAGTGGATATGACTCAGCGCATTGCATATGTGACCGGCGGCATGGGCGGCATCGGGACCGCGATTTGCCAGCGACTGGCGCGGGATGGTTACAAGGTGGTGGCGGGCTGCGGCCCGAATTCGCCACGTCGTGAGAAGTGGCTCGAACAGCAACGCGCGCTCGGGTTTGAATTCGTGGCGTCCGAAGGCAACGTCGCCGACTGGGACTCCACCAAGGCAGCCTTCGATAAGGTCAAGTCCGAAGTGGGCGAGGTCGATGTGCTGATCAACAACGCCGGCATCACGCGAGACGTAGTGTTCCGCAAGATGACCCGCGCGGACTGGGATGCGGTGATCGACACGAATCTGACGTCGCTGTTCAACGTGACCAAGCAGGTCATCGACGGCATGGCTGACCGCGGCTGGGGTCGAATCGTCAATATTTCGTCGGTGAACGGCCAGAAGGGTCAGTTCGGTCAGACCAACTACTCGACCGCCAAGGCAGGCCTGCACGGCTTCACGATGGCGCTGGCGCAGGAAGTGGCCACCAAGGGCGTGACCGTGAACACGGTGTCGCCGGGCTACATCGCCACGGACATGGTCAAATCGATTCGCCAGGATGTGCTCGACAAGATCGTCGGCACGATTCCGGTCAAGCGTCTGGGCACGCCCGAAGAAATCGCCTCGATCTGCGCTTGGCTGTCGTCGGACGAGTCGGGTTTCTCCACCGGTGCCGACTTCTCGCTGAATGGCGGCCTGCACATGGGCTGACCGGCGCGCGCGCCGGATGTCGCCGTTGATGCGGCGCATCCAGCGCAGTGCACAAGCATGACCCGGCCGGGCTCCGGCTGGCGTTTCTGGCGGGCGATGCCGCGCATTCGTGCGCGTTCATTGCCCGTTTGTCATCTTTCCACGCTGTTTTGCTGCGGGTTTTCCTTAAACCTTGCCGTCTTTTCTTAGTGCCTTGTTGAGCATAGAATCAGGGCAATAGCGCAACCGGCACCACTGTGGAGCCTTTCGGCTGTGTCCGGTCCGGTTGTTCTTGCGCACTGCATCGCACGCGGTGCAGCAGTACCGAGCGATGGCGCAGCAGCGATGCCGGACAACGGCATCAGCGACGACACAAGGATAGAGCACCGATGGCCACGAGCAAAAAAGGCGCAGAGCGACTGATCAAGAAGTATCCCAATCGCCGGCTCTACGACACGCAGACCAGTACCTACATCACGCTCGCGGATGTGAAACAACTGGTCATGGACAGCGAGGAGTTCAAGGTCGTCGACGCCAAGTCGGGCGAAGAACTCACGCGCAGCATCCTGCTGCAAATCATCCTGGAAGAGGAAACCGGCGGCGTGCCAATGTTCTCGAGCGCGATGCTCTCGCAGATCATCCGCTTCTACGGCCATGCGATGCAGGGCATGATGGGCACCTACCTGGAAAAGAACATCCAGGCCTTCATCGACATCCAGAGCAAGCTGGCCGAGAATTCCAAGGGTCTTTACTCGGGTGAGCCATTCAGCCCGGACATGTGGTCGCAGTTCATGAACCTGCAGGGGCCGATGATGCAGGGCATGATGAGCAACTACATCGAACAGAGCAAAAACCTGTTCGTGCAGATGCAGGAGCAGATGCAGAACCAGGCCAAGTCGATGTTCGGCACGTTCCCGTTCAACCAGCCGGACAAGAAGTAAGCAGGTTCGGTTTTCGCCGCGCAACAGCCGTGCAGTGGTGTCACCACCACGGACTGTTGTGAAAGCGTGGCAAATTCCCATATCCGTGCGTCATTCTCTTTGACGCGTCGAATCGGGCGAGAGGGCATGGTCCAATTGGCCATGCCCTGTTTGTTCAGGGGTCCTGTTCAGACATCATCTCCTCGTCGCCCGATGGAAATCGACAAATTTCAACCGTTCGTACTCGACCTCTACACCCAGCTCGGCCAGGTACAGCGCGACATTGGTTCGCTCACGGCCGGCCAGCAGGCCATGACGGAACAGCTTCGGCAACAAGAAAGCCAGATGCGGGAGTCCGAGTCGCGGATCATTCATGCGATGGACCAGTTCGAGGCTCGTCTCACTGCAAGGGTCGATAAAGTGGAGTCAGATCTATCCGGGCGCATCCAGTCGACCGAGGACAAGCTCTCCGTTATGAAAGACCGCGTCAACCGGGTGTTCTGGGCAACCGGTGGCGGCGGGGTCGTGTTGGGCCTGGCGCTCGGCTGGAGGCCGATTCTTGCCCGGGCCGCCAGTCTTCTTGGAACGTGATGCGCCCCGGGCACAGAACGAAGCCCGCCAAGGGCAGGCGCGCCAATATCGCTTGCTCAGGGTAAAATCACGGCCTTTCATGGCAATGACGGCGCCCGGCAGGCACGCCGGATGCCCTTGGCCCAGAGCGGCGCGCCACCGGGGACGGTCGGATGCGCCCCGAATCCCCCCTATTTGCGGTGCCCCATGTCGTCTGATACCAACTTGTCCAATCCGCCCAAAGTCGGCTTTGTTTCACTCGGCTGCCCCAAGGCCCTAGTGGACTCCGAGCAGATCATTACCCAGCTCCGTGCCGAGGGATACTCGATCAGCGGCACCTATGACGGCGCCGACCTTGTGGTCGTCAATACGTGCGGCTTCATTGACGAGGCTGTGCAGGAGAGCCTGGACGCGATCGGCGAGGCGCTGACGGAGAACGGCAAGGTGATCGTGACCGGCTGCCTGGGCGCCAAGAAGGATGCCGCCGGGCACGACATCGTGAGTGCCGTGCATCCGAAGGTGCTGGCTGTGACCGGCCCGCACGCGCTGGGCGAGGTGATGCAGGCGGTGCATACGCACCTGCCGAAGCCGCATGACCCGTTCACTGACCTGGTGCCGGCGGCCGGTATCAAGCTGACGCCGAAGCACTATGCCTACCTGAAGATTTCGGAAGGCTGTAACCATCGCTGCTCGTTCTGCATCATCCCGTCGATGCGCGGCGACCTCGTCTCGCGCCCCGTGGCTGAAGTCATGCTCGAGGCCGAAAACCTGTTCAAGGCGGGCGTCAAGGAACTGCTGGTCATCTCGCAGGACACCAGCGCTTATGGCGTGGACGTCAAATATCGCACCGGTTTCTGGAATGGGCGCCCGCTCAAGACGCGCATGACGGAACTGGTGGCCGCGCTCGGCGAGCTGGCGAGCCAGTATGGTGCATGGGTTCGCCTGCACTACGTCTACCCGTATCCGCACGTCGACGAGATCATCCCGCTGATGAACCAGGGCAACGTGCTGCCTTACCTCGATGTGCCGCTGCAGCATGCGCATCCGGATGTGCTCAAGCGCATGAAGCGCCCGGCGAATGCCGAGAAGACACTCGACCGCATCCGCGCGTGGCGCGAAGTCTGCCCGGACCTGACGATTCGTAGCACGTTCATCGCCGGTTTCCCCGGTGAGACCGAGGAAGAATTCCAGACGCTGCTCGATTTCATCGCCGAAGCCGAGCTTGACCGGGTGGGCTGCTTTGCCTATTCCCCGGTGGAAGGCGCCACGGCCAACGACCTGCCCGGTGCGTTGCCGGACGAAGTGCGCGAAGAGCGACGTGCCCGCTTTATGGAAGTAGCCGAGGAGGTCTCCGCCCGCCGTCTTCAGCGCAAGGTCGGCCAGACGCTGCGCGTGCTGGTGGACGAGGTCAATCAGGACGGTGGTATCGGCCGGTCGTCGGCGGATGCGCCGGAAATCGATGGTCTCGTCTATATCGATCCGGCGGCCAAGGCTTCACAGCGCTACAAGACGGGCGACTTCGTCAATGTGAAGATTACCGGCGCCGACGGTCACGATCTTTGGGGTGAAGTGGCGTAAGCCGTACTTGTGCATACAATTAGGTAAAAGTACGGTCGTTCGTTTTCCCGGGGTCGGGTCTATACTGTGCGGCGCAACATGAACGCATGGAGACAAGACATGGCACGTGAAGTGGTGGTTGTCAGCGGTGTGCGCACCGCAATCGGTACCTTCGGCGGCAGCCTGAAGGATCAGGCCCCGACGGATATGGGCGCTCTGGTCGTGCGCGAAGCACTGGCCCGCGCCGGCGTTTCGGGCGATGACGTGGGTCATGTGGTGTTCGGCAACGTGATCCAGACCGAGCCGAAGGACATGTATCTGGGCCGCGTGGCGGCTGTGAATGGTGGTGTGTCGATCAACGCGCCGGCACTGACCGTCAATCGCCTGTGCGGCTCCGGCCTGCAGGCAATCGTCAGCGCAGCCCAGACGATTCTGCTGGGCGATGCCGACGTGGCAATCGGCGGCGGCGCGGAAAGCATGAGCCGCGCGCCGTACCTGGCGCCGATGGCCCGCTGGGGTGCGCGCATGGGTGATGCCAAGCTGGTCGACATGATGCTTGGTGCACTGCACGATCCGTTCCACGCGATCCACATGGGCGTGACGGCGGAAAACGTCGCCAAGGAATATGACATTTCGCGCCAGCAGCAGGACGAAGCCGCGCTCGAATCGCATCGTCGTGCTTCCGCCGCCATCAAGGCAGGCTATTTCAAGGATCAGATCGTTCCGGTTACGCTGAAATCGCGCAAGGGCGACGTGGTGTTCGATACCGACGAGCACGTGCGTCACGATGCGACGATGGACGACATGACCAAGCTCAAGCCGGTGTTCGTCAAGGAGAATGGCACGGTCACGGCCGGTAACGCCTCGGGCCTGAACGACGCCGCCGCCGCCGTGGTGCTGATGGAGCGTGCCGAGGCCGAGCGCCGCGGCCTGAAGCCGCTGGCTCGGCTGGTGTCCTACGGCCACGCCGGTGTCGATCCCAAGACGATGGGTATCGGTCCGGTGCCGGCTACGAAGATCGCGCTGGAACGTGCCGGCCTGACGGTCAAGGATCTCGATGTGATCGAGGCCAACGAGGCATTCGCGGCGCAGGCCTGCGCGGTGACCAAGGCTTTGGGTCTCGACCCGGCGAAGGTCAACCCCAATGGCTCCGGTATCTCGCTTGGCCACCCGATCGGCGCCACCGGTGCGCTCATCACGGTCAAGGCGCTGTACGAGCTGCAGCGTGTACAGGGTCGCTACGCGCTGGTGACGATGTGCATCGGTGGTGGCCAGGGCATTGCCGCGATCTTCGAGCGCGTTTAAAGTCGCGGGCAGTCAATCTGCCCGAGGAAGTCCGTCTTGTCCCGTCCCGTTCTGCTTTGCCTGTTGGCCGTCGCGATGCTGTCTCTCCCAATTGCAGCGCGCGCGGCAGACGGAGCCGTTGTATCGACGGGGCAGGCGGTGGACGGGCAGGGCGGTGGGCTCGGTATCAATGACGCCATTCGTGCCGGTGAGGCCAAGCGGGGCACCTCGCTGTCCACCGGCTCGGCGGGCCCATTGTCACCGCGCCCCGAGTACGCGAAGTATCCGGTCTATACCGGCACGCTCGGCGACAAGCCGGTGCGATTGCGGGTGGCCCCGAAGACCGATACACGGGACAGCCTCCAAGGCGAGTATTCGATCGGGGATGGCAAGAGCGTGCGGCTGCTCTCCGGCGAATGGGAGGATGGCAGCTTCCTGATGGAAGAGTCGGACGACGGCACGCGCGTATCCGGCAATTGGGAAGGGCAGATCGACCAGCAGGGCGTGGTGCGAGGTACCTGGACCGATGCGCTCAACCCCGCGATCATCCTGCCGTTTGTTATCCGGCCGCTTGGCGGCTTCCTGGTGATCCCACCATTCGATAACCGCCAGGGCAGCGGCGCGACGTACGCCCCACCTTCGCCCAAGTCATCAATCTCGACTGAGAAGCCGCGCTGAATCCCCATCGGGCTCGGCTAGTCCGTCCGTCCTGACCTGACGTGTTTTCGCCGGCCTCGCACGTGGCCTGACTGGCATTTGCTGGTAAGCTCGAACGCCTGATTCGACTCCTCCAGGGAAATCGCCGTGTCCGCTTCCGACTCGTCCCGTTACATCAAGACCATTGCCGTCCAGCCAGAACTGGACATCGCGCCGGGCTTCGATTCGTTCTCCACGCCGACCTACCGCGGCTCCACTGTCGTCTTCCGCAACCTTGCCGAACTGCGCGCCTATGGCGACCGCAGCAAGACCTACTGGCGCTATGGCCTGCACGCCACGCCGACCAGCGAGGCGCTTTGCCAGCAACTGGCGCAGATCGAAGGTGGCCGTCACACGCTGCTGTTCCCGTCGGGCCTGGGCGCCATTTCGCTGGTCTATTTCGGCCTGCTGCGTACCGGTGACGATGTCCTCGTCCCAGAAAACGTCTACGGACCCAATCGCGATCATGGCGACTGGATGGCGCGGGAGTTCGGTATTACCGTGCGCCCGTATCATCCGTCGGTCGGCGCTGGAATCGCCTCGATGATCCAGCCGAACACGCGTCTGATCTGGATGGAATCGCCGGGCTCGGTCACGATGGAAGTGCCTGACACCGAGGCGATCGTGGCCGCCGCGAAGGCACGTGGTGTGCTGACCGCGATCGACAACACCTGGTCTGCCGGCGTCTACTATCGGCCGTTCGAGAAGGGCATCGATATCTCCGTGCAGGCGCTGACCAAGTACCAATCCGGTGGCAGCGATGTACTGATGGGCGCCGTGATCACGCGGGATGACCATCTCCACGACCGCCTCAAGCGCACCCGCATGCTGATGGGCTGGGGTGTCTCCGCCGACGATTGCTACCTGGTCCTGCGTGGGCTGGCGAGCATGCCGGTGCGCCTGGCCGCTCACGACCGCGCAGCGCGCGAGGTGGCCGAATGGCTGACGAAACGTCCGGAGGTCGCGCGTGTGCTGCATCCGGCATTGCCCGATTGCCCCGGCCATGCCGAATGGCTGCGGGATTTCAGCGGGGCGAGTGGTCTGTTCTCGATCATTCTGCACAGCCGCTATACGCGCGAGCAGGTCGATGCGTTCGTCGAGGCGCTAAAGCTGTTCGCGATTGGCTGGTCGTGGGGCGGTGCGCACAGTCTGGCTGTGCCCTATCACGTCGACACAATGCGCCCGGCTGGCACGTGGCCGCCCGCTGGATGGGAGAACGCCGGCGAACTGGTGCGGCTGTATATTGGTCTGGAAGACACCCGCGACCTGATCGCCGATCTGAAGCAGGCGCTGGAGTCTCAGCTGCGCTGACGAGCCAGAATGCGCCCGGACGCGCTAGACGCGTTCGAGCGCCGCGGGTTCTTCTGTCTTTTGGGTATTGGGTGATGCGCTACGCAGCGCCCATACCGATTCTGCCGGCCCGCCACGGGCGCGGCGTAGTGTGGCGCGGGCCAGCGCGACATATCCGGCGGCCAGCGCGATCGCGCCAATGTCGAAGCCCGCCACGGCCCAGCGGCCGTTGAGTGCCGCAACGATAAAGTGGTCGCCGGTCAGGATGGCATTCGACAGCGGCACGCTCAGCGTGGCGATCGCCGCAATCCACAGCAATTCCACGGCCGCGCGTGCGGGATGGCGAATCAGGGCCCAGCCCACGGATGCGATGAAGGCGGGCCAGAACACATGGCTGACGGCCTGATCCGGCCAAAGCAGCGCAGCCGGGAAGCACAGCGCAACGCCGATACAGGTGCCGATGCACACCCCAACCGTCGCCTGGGCGAGCAGTCGATGCACGCGAGGCTGTTCGGCCTGCCGCGTTTTGCGGCGTGTTTCGATCCACAGCAGATTGCCCGAGTAGAACAGGAACGCACCCGCCAGCCCCGCCAGCAGATAGACGATCCGCATGGCCAGGTCGCCATACGTGCCGTAGTGCAGCGCGAACATTGCGCTGTAGACCATGTGGTTCGTGTCGCGCGCGCCGGCGGTCTGGTTGGCGATCAGCTTGCCCGCCTCGGGCTCGGCTGCCGCGGCGTGAATGCCCACCGATCCGCCGTTGCCGAGCGTCCGGGTGCTGTCCCCGCGGACTTCGGCCAGCGCGTTCGCGTCACCGTAGTGCTGGAAGCGGATGGCTTCCGGCGTGAACCGATCGCCACCGTGTTCGCGGGCGATTGCCAGCAGTTGCGCCGCCGGCATCGTGGGGGAGGGGCGGCCTGCGGCGGTCACCTCGGGCGTGGCGCCTGTGACGCGTGGCACTACCTCCATCAACTTGCCGTCGAACGTCAGCACGTTGAAGACCATCACCATGATCAGTGACAGGCAGAAGAATGCGCCGGTGATTGCGAATATCAGGTGGAACGGCAGGCTGAACAGGCCAAGCACATTGTGCGTGTCCATCCAGAAGCGCTTGAGGTTGCGTCCCGGGCGCACCGCGAAGAGATCCTTCTTCAGACGCGGCAGATGTAACAGCACACCGGATACCAGCGCCAGGCCGTACAGGATCGAGATCACGCCCATGAAGTACATGCCGTTCATGCCCAGGCCGAGCGAGTAATGCAGGGCGTTCAGGAATGCCGAGAGTTCGCCGGTTGCATGGTCGAGCGAGGTATCGTTCCGCGCGGCGGCATCGCCGTTCAGGCGCGTGCCGTTCATCGTCTGCCAGGCGCCGGACTTGTCCTGCCAGTATGCGTTGAAGTCCGGTTCCTCCTTGCTCGGCAGGCCAACGTAGACACTGTTGGCGGCATCAGGGTGCGCGGCGATGAGTTGCTGTACGAAGGCATCAACGGCAGGGCCGTCGACCTGGACCTCCGTGACGTGCCGGCCTTCCAGCCGGGCAGGGTTCTGCCACACGTGCAGTTCGTGGTGGAAGACCGTGATCGCCCCGGCGAAGAACGCTATGAACAGCGCCCAGCCTGCCATCAGGCCGACCCAGGTATGGAGCGTATTGAATACACGCAGGGTGTTGGGTTTCATGCGGATGTCCCGGAGAGTCTCAGGCGCCCGAAAGCGGGGAGGCAGGCGGCATGAGGTGCATCACCCGTACGCCCCAGAGTACGCCGTAGCAGATCAGGTTGGCGCCAAGCAGCCAGAGCCACGCCGAGCGGCTCGATGCGAACAGCAGGCTCAGGCAGATGATCGCCACCCAGAGCATGAAACCGAGCATGATGGCCACCACCACACCGCTTTCCCGGCCACCGGGCAGCCAGAGAATGCCAAGCGTGCACAGGGCGATTGCCAGCGGCAGGCCCAGCAGCGACCCTGCAAGCCATCGGGTTCCCATCATGGCGTGTTCCTTTCCGCGACGGTGAGGCGCGTGGCGGAGCGCCGCTTCTGCATCCACGTGCCAATGAACGGCCAGACGGACAGGCAGCAAGTCATGGTGACCAGTGTGCTGGCGATGGCTACCGGCCAGCCTTCCGGCACGCTCATCGTCCACGCGCTGGCGAGCGTCAGCCCAAGGCCGAGCCAGCAGGACAGGTGCGGGCGGATCGGCGCAGCGCGGGTGAGAACCTGGTTGGGCGCGGCCAGATAGAGGCAGGCGGCGCCTGCCAAAGCGAGAAGTACGGCCAACACCTGCATGAATTGAGCTTTTGCGGATCGACAGAGAACGAAATAATAATGATTCGTATTTAATTGATCAAGCGTGGTAACGCGTGGAAGGATTGGTGAAGTGGCTGAAGAGGCGCTCGACGCCAGCGATGCGGCGAGGCTTGGGGATGACAGGGAGTGGTGCAGCAGACGGTGTCCGGCACCAGCAGCCGGACACCGGAAGGCGGGGACTTAATGCGGGAACAGATTCAGCAGGCCATCCAGGCCGACATGGTTGAACGCCACGCTTGCCTGCGCGCGCACCACGGGCTTGGCGCGGAATGCCACGGAAAGGCCGGCTACGGCCATCATCTTCAGGTCGTTCGAGCCGTCACCCATCACGATCGCCTGCGACGGATCGGCGCCGATCTGTTCGCACACCTCGCGCACCGTGCGCGCCTTGACGTCGGCGTTCACGATCTCGCCCACCACGTTGCCCGTCAGCTTGCCGTCGACGATCTCGAGCGTGTTGGCGCGGGTGAAGTCCAGCTTCAGGCGCGGCTTGAGCTTGTCGGTGAAGTGGACGAAGCCGCCGGAAACCAGCAGCGTGCGCAAGCCCAGCGCCTGGATGGTCTGCAGCATGTTCTCGGCGCCGGGCGACAGGCGCAGCCGTTCGTCGTACACGCGATCCAGCACGCTGGCGTCCAGGCCCTTGAGCAGCGCCACGCGGCGACGCAGGCTTTCGTTGAAATCGGTGATCTCACCGCGCATCGCGGCTTCGGTGATGGCCGACACCTCGGCCTTGAGGCCGCAGAAATCGGCGATCTCGTCGATGCACTCGATCGTGATCAGCGTCGAGTCCATGTCCATCGCCACCAGGCGGAAGTCCGACAGCTTGCGTCCACCCGGTACCACGGCCCAGTCGATGCCACGTGGCGCGCACGCCGCGTCGAGCGCTTCGCGCAGCGCGGGCGTCAGCGGCGCGCAATCGTCCGCGGTGGCCACGTTGTCGGCGCGGCGCTCGAAGGCGGAGGCGCCGGCAACGGTGCGCAGGGTGTCGAGGTCGGCATTGGCGAGCGGGGACAGGCTCTGGAGAATCAGCGGCATGGCGGGGGTAGGCAGGCGATGCGGGCGTCGCAGGGGTCGCGGGAGTTGAGAGGGCGAGCGGAAGCGCGCGGGAAAGGCGGTATTGTAACCAAGCCTTCCTTCCTGCTTCCGCCTTGCGCGGATATGTCGATATTGCCGTCCGATCTTATGCGGATTTCGTGCATGGATCGGCGAAACCATTCGTTCCGTTCAGATAGGCCCGTCGGTAGCCTTTCTCCCTGACACAAGCCCCGTGCTGCGGCGTGGGGCCCAAAACAGCAGGGCGCAAGATTGCCAACGCGCCACTTCACGACACCTGACGGGAGCAATACAGATGATTCGCAAACTGGCCATCGGCCTCGCCGTTCTTTCGGTACTCGGCGCCGCACAGACCGCCTCGGCCAACACCAACCTGCTCAATGTCTCGTACGACCCCACGCGGGAGCTCTACGTGGATGTGAACGCCGCGTTCGCCAAGGCCTACAAGGCGCAGTCCGGTGACGCCGTGACGATCCGCCAGTCGCATGGCGGCTCGGGCAAGCAGGCCCGCTCCGTGATTGATGGGCTGGATGCCGACGTGGTCACGCTGGCGCTCGGCTACGACATCGACGCCATTGCCGACAAGGGCCTGATCAAGCCCGACTGGCAGAAACGCCTGCCGCACAACGCATCGCCGTACACGTCGACGATCGTGTTCCTGGTGCGCAAGGGCAATCCGAAGCAGATCAAGGACTGGAACGACCTGATCAAGCCCGGCGTGCAGGTGATCACGCCGAACCCGAAGACGTCGGGCGGCGCGCGCTGGAATTACCTGGCCGCGTGGGGCTATGCGCTGCGCCAGCCGGGTGGCAATGAGGCCAAGGCCAAGGAATTCGTCGGCGCGCTGCTCAAGAACGTGCCGGTGCTCGATTCGGGCGCACGTGGCGCCACCACGACCTTCGTCGAACGCGGTCTCGGCGATGTGCTGATTGCCTGGGAAAACGAGGCGATCCTGGCCATCAAGGAACTGGGTCCGGACAAGTTCGACATCGTCGCACCATCGGTCTCGATCCTGGCCGAGCCGCCAGTGGCCGTGGTCGACAAGGTTGTCGACAAGAAGGGCACCCGCAAGGCCGCCGAAGCCTACCTGCAGTTCCTCTACACCGAGGAAGGTCAGGAAATCGCCGCCAAGAACTACTACCGTCCGATCTCGGAGAAGGTGGCCGCCAAGTACGCGGCGAATTTCCCGAAGGTGAAGCTGTTCACGATCGACGAAGTGTTTGGCGGCTGGGCCAAGGCTCAGAAAGCCCACTTTGCCGATGGCGGTTCATTCGACCAGGTCTATCAGCCTGGCAAGCGGTAACACGCGCGGCCGGGGCGGCCACGCTGCCCCGGCGTGCCAGTTGAAGGAGCCCGAAGATGTCCGCAGTTCTCAAGGTTTCATCCCGCATCGCCACGCGGCGATGTCCCGCCTGACCTGATTCCCGATCCACCCCGTCTGCCTTGCCGCTCGTGAAGCCGGCAGGGAGGGGTGTTGCCCGCCGATTCGGGCACAACGCCAGGACCCAAGAACTTCAGATCTCAGAACGCAAGGACACCCGTATGTCATCGCCCATCCGCATCTCTCTTTTCCACAACTCGCTGCGCCGCCGTCTGCTGACCGGTGTGCTGGTGGTTGCCACCGGCCTTTCCTATGTGCTGTTTGCCGGGCCGGCCAAGGCCCAGTCCCAGACCGTCAATCCCAAGCTGCTGCGCATCGGCTATCAGAAGTACGGCACGCTGACGCTGCTCAAGGCGCGCGGTACGTTGGAAAAGCGTCTGGCGCCGCAAGGTATCACGGTCAAATGGACTGAGTTCCCGGCTGGCCCGCAGTTGCTGGAGGGGCTCAACGTTGGCGCGATCGATTTCGGCACGGTCGGCGAAGCGCCGCCGATCTTTGCCCAGGCCGCCGGCGCGCAACTGGCCTACATCGGCAATGAGCCGCCCGCGCCCACGGCGGAGGCCATCGTCGTGCCGAAGAACTCCACGATCAAGAGCGTGGCCGATCTGCGCGGCAAGCGCGTGGCGCTGAACAAGGGCTCGAACGTGCACTACCTGCTGGTGCGCCAGTTAGAGAAAGCCGGGGTGGCCTATGGCGAGATCCAGCCCGTTTACCTGCCGCCCGCCGATGCGCGTGCCGCCTTCGAGCGAGGCGCCGTCGATGCCTGGGTGATCTGGGATCCGTTCCTCGCTGCTGCCCAGAAGCAGCTCGATGCCCGTGTGCTGGTCGATGGCCGTGGCGCGGATGGCAAGAACGTGGTCAGCAACCACCAGTTCTATCTGGCGTCGCGCCCTTACGCGCAAGCGCGTCCCGAGGTGGTGACTGCGATTCTCGATGAACTCGCGCAACTGGGCCAATGGGCCGAGAAGCATCCGAAGGACGCTGCTGCCGTGCTGGTCAAGGAGACTTCGCTCGACCCCGGCGTGCTCGATCTGGCCGTGTCGCGATTCTCGTACGGGGCGAAGCCGGTCTCGCCCGAGGTCCTGGCAGAGCAGCAGCGCATTGCAGATGTGTTCCAGACACTCAAGCTGATTCCCAAACCGATCAGAGTTGCAGACGCTGCGTGGCAAGCCCCCACCACGCAACAGGCGCAGCGCTGATTTTTATCGACCCGCAGGAGGCACGACATGCAAGTTCTCTGGTTCATTCCCACCCACGGCGACAGCCGCTACCTCGGCACGTCGGAAGGCGCGCGCGAGGTCAGCTTCGACTATCTGAAGCAGGTCGCCGTGGCTGCCGACACGCTTGGCTATGACGGTGTGCTGATTCCCACCGGCCGCTCCTGCGAAGACCCGTGGGTGGTGGCATCGGCCTTGGCCGCCGTCACCCGCAAGCTGCGGTTCCTGGTGGCGCTGCGTCCGGGTTTGATGACACCGACACTGGCCGCGCGCATGGCCGCCACGTTCGATCGCGTGTCCAACGGCCGCTTGCTCGTCAATCTGGTCACTGGCGGCGATGTGGCCGAACTGGAAGGCGACGGCTTGTTCCTGAACCACGCCGAACGCTATGAGGCTTCGGCGGAGTTCATCCGCGTGTGGCGCGACCTGCTGGCCGCCAGCCACGAGAACGGCGAGATCAGCTTCGAAGGCAAGCACGTCACGGTCAAGGGCGCGCGCGTGCTGTACCCGCCGATTCAGCGACCGCATCCGCCGGTGTACTTCGGCGGGTCCTCCGAGGCTGCGCACGACCTCGCCGCCGAGCAGGTGGAGACGTACCTGACCTGGGGCGAGCCGCCCGCCGACGTCGCGAAGAAGATCGCCGACGTGCGCGCCCGCGCCGCGAAGCACGGCCGCACGGTGCGCTTCGGCATCCGCCTGCACGTGATCGTGCGCGAGACCGACGCCGCAGCATGGGCGGCTGCCGACGAACTGATCAGCAAGCTCGACGACCAGACCGTGGCACGCGCCCAGGCCGTGTTCGCGAAGATGGATTCGGAAGGGCAGCGGCGCATGGCGGCGCTGCACGCGGGTGGCACCCGTCGCACGCGTGAGGCGCTCGAGATCAGCCCGAATCTGTGGGCGGGTGTCGGACTCGTGCGTGGCGGGGCTGGCACCGCACTGGTCGGCGATCCGAAGACCGTGGCGGCACGCATCGAGGAGTACGCGGCGCTGGGTATCGATACTTTCGTGCTCTCCGGCTATCCGCATCTGGAGGAGGCCTATCGTTTTGCCGAACTCGTGTTCCCGCTGCTGCCGCGCAAGGTGCGCGACAAGTTGCCGGGGCAGGTGCTGTCCGGTCCGTTTGGTGAAGTCATGGCCACCGGCATCGTGCCGATCGCCTCGCAAAGCTGAGGGAGGCTGACCATGAGCGCGCCCCATTCCATTGCGCCACGCCGGATCGACTGGCGCCAGGCCGCCCGCGCGATTGCGCCGTGGATCGTCCCGATCCTGCTGATCGTCGTCTGGCAGGTTGCCTCGCAGGCGGGCTGGCTATCCAACCGCGTGCTGCCAGCACCGTTGGCCGTGGTCGAAGCGGCCTGGACGCTGGCCGCATCCGGCGAACTCTGGAAGCACGTGTGGATCAGCACATGGCGCGCGCTGGTCGGTCTGGCCATCGGCGGCGGTCTGGGTCTCGTACTCGGGCTGCTGACCGGCACGTTTCGCACGGCTGCCACGCTGCTCGACAGCACGCTGCAGATGGTGCGCAACATCCCGCCGCTGGCGCTGATTCCGCTGGTGATTCTCTGGTTCGGCATTGACGAGACGGCCAAGTTATTTCTGGTGGCGCTCGGCGTGTTCTTTCCGGTGTACCTGAATACGTACCACGGCATCCGCGCGGTCGACCCGGCGTTGGTCGAAATGGCGCGCAGCTATGGCCTGTCGGGCTGGCGCCTGTATCGCGAGGTGATCCTGCCCGGCGCGCTGCCCGGCATCCTCGTCGGCGTGCGGTTCTCGCTCGGGTTGATGTGGGTGATCCTGATCGTTGCGGAAACCATCTCCGCCCAATCGGGTATCGGCTACATGACGATGAACGCGCGCGAGTTCCTGCAGACCGATGTGGTGCTGGTGGGCATCCTGCTCTACGCGCTGCTCGGCAAGCTGGCCGACGTGCTGTCACGGGCGCTGGAGCGGCACTGGCTGCGTTGGCACCCCGGTTACCTGTCTGCCTGAACTCTGCCTGAGATCTGTTTGAAGGATGAAGGAGCTTGCGATGATGCATACGCATCCGGTGGAACAGGCTGCGCTGGCCTGGCTTGACGCGAATCTTGCCCGACGTGATGCGGCGCGCCCGGCCGCGCGTGCTTCGCACGGTGTCGGCGGCATCGCGCTGCATGTGGAGCAGGTTGTGAAGCGCTACAACGGGCGCGAGGTGCTGCACGGTGTGAACCTGCGTGCGGCGCCAGGCGAGTTCGTGGCGATTGTTGGTCGTAGCGGGTGCGGCAAGAGCACGCTGCTGCGCCTGGTGGCGGGGCTGGAGTCTGCGGACGCGGGCGCCGTGGCGCTCGACGGTCAACCGGGCGGCACGCCATCGAGTGTCCGCGTGATGTTCCAGGATGCGCGTCTGTTGCCGTGGAAGCGTGTACTCGACAACGTCGCGATCGGCCTGCCGCGCGAACGCCATGCCGATGCGGCTGCGTTGCTCGATCAGGTGGGTCTGGCGGATCGCGCCAACGAATGGCCGGCGCGGTTGTCTGGCGGCCAGCGTCAGCGCGTGGCACTGGCCCGCGCACTGGTTCACCATCCGCGCCTGCTGCTGCTCGACGAACCGCTCGGCGCGCTCGACGCGCTCACGCGGATCGAGATGCAGGCGCTGATCGAATCGTTGTGGCGCCGGCTCGGCTTCACTGCGCTGCTGGTGACCCATGACGTATCCGAGGCCATCGCGCTGGCGGACCGTGTGGTGCTGATCGAAGACGGACGTATCACGCTGGATCAGCAGGTGACGCTGGCACGACCGCGCCAGCGTGGCACTGCGGATTTTGCGCAAATCGAGGACACGGTGCTGCGCCGTGTGATGCGGCAGGAGTCTCCGGCCGCCTCCGATGCCGAACTTCACTTTCGCTCCGCCGAGGAGTTCCTATCATGAGCTTTCAGGCGATCCGCTCGCATCGAAAGCTGTCTTGAAGTCGAATCCATCATGACCATCGATTCCGCACTTGAACGCTATCTTCAAACGTTGCCCCGTGAACCCGTGCCTGGCCGCGAGCTGTGGCGTGACGTGAACGGGCAGGTGCAGGGCCAGTATTTCCAATGCTCGCTGACCAGCGCCTTCGAACCGCTGGTCACGCTGGCTGATCGCGGCGTAGTGGCGCACGAAGGGTCGATCCGTACCTATGCCGAGGATGGCGTGGGGCTGGCGGCGTGGAAGCTGTTTGCGATGGCCGCCGACGACACATCGCTGGTGTCGCTGGATCGCCTGACGCGGCTGGTCCATGCGATCAACTACTTCGCGGCCGATGGCGAGCACAAGCTCGTGCTCAATGTGCACAACCGTTTGCTGGCCGCGGTTGCGGACGATCATGGAGCGGCCTTCCGTCGCGCGCTGGAGTCGCTGGGTTTGCCAATCGGGCGCTTTGTGATCCAGGTGCCTGCCAGCGCGAACGACGACCTGCCGCTGCTGCTGCACGTGGTGGGCAACTACCGGCGCAATGGTTTCGCGGTGAGCCTGCAGGCATCCGACCCCGCCGAGGCCGGCGCCCTGATGGCGCACGCCATGCCGGACTGGCTCAAGCTGGACATGCGCCGCACGTGGACCGACCGTCAACTGAGCGGGCTACGCGCCAGCGCCGAGGGCGCCGGCGTGACGTTGATCGGCCGGCGCCTGCAGGACGACGAGGCCGTCGAGCGCTTGCAGAACGCGGGCATCGTGCTCGGGCAGGGCAGAGTGATCGCCGATGAACCGGTGCCGGCACGCGGATTGCATGTCCGGGCGGTACCGGAACAACACAAACTGGAGAGGGCATGACGATATCGAAGCTGCCGGGCGGGGTGTCCCGGCTGGAAGTGCCACGCGGCTTGCAGATCCTCACCGTGCCGGGCTTGCATGGCAGTGGGCCCGCGCATTGGCAAAGCCGTTGGGAATCGCGCTATCCGGACTGGCAACGCATCGAACAGCACGACTGGAGCCGGCCGAGCCTGCCGCTCTGGGCGGAGCGGGTGTCCGAGGGCGTCTCGCGCGCGTCGCGCGTGGCGCGGCACGGCGCGGTGCTGGTGGCGCATAGCTTCGGTTGCCTGGCGACGCTGCGTCAGGCGGTGCTCGATCCGGTCGGCATTGCAGGGGCGCTGCTTGTGGCGCCTGCCGATCCGGACAAGTTCGGCGTGGCAGCGCTGCTGCCCACATGGCGGCTGCCATTCCCGACCATCGTCGTCGCCAGCACCAACGACCCATGGATGTCGCAACGCACTGCCTTCAGTTGGGGCACGCTGTGGGGCAGTGAACTGGTTGATGCCGGTGCAGCCGGTCATATCAATGCGGACTCCGGCCTGAACGATTGGCCGCAGGGACAGGCCTTGCTCGCCACATTGCTGCAGCGGATCGAGTCGGATGGCCGGGTTCTATCCCTGGGTGATGGATCGACCACCTGGGATATGTCGATCGAAGTGACGCAGGCAGCGCCATATATCTAAAACGTCTAAAGAAATTCGTAAAGATTCGTTCTGTTTATAAGGGCGCATCTGCAAAATTTGTCTCGTAGGCCGGCGCGATATGCGCCGGTTTCATAAGGAAGCGTCGGATGCGGCACAAATGCCCGCCGGCACAAGACCAGACGAGACACGCATGCCTTCCACGATTTCCCTGGCGGACGCCCCCCCGCCGGCCGCCGAAGCACCAAGGCGGCCCGTATCCGCGAGCCAGCGCTTCACGGTGTTGCCGGGCTTTGGCCTGTCGCTCGGCTTCACGATCTTCTACCTGACGCTTATCGTCCTGATCCCGCTGTCGGCCACGTTCCTGAAGACGTTCACGATGACGTGGGACGCGTTCTGGACCACGGTTTCGAACCCGCGCGTGGTGGCGTCGCTGGAACTCAGCTTTGGTGCGTCGTTGGTGGCCGCGATCATCAACACGGTGTTTGGCCTGGTCGTGGCATGGGTGCTGGTGCGCTATCGGTTCTTTGGCAAACGGGTGATCGACGCGCTGGTGGACCTGCCGTTCGCGCTGCCCACTGCCGTGGCCGGTATCGCGCTGACCGCGCTGTTCGCGGGCAACGGCTGGATTGGCCGCTGGCTGGAACCGCTTGGCATCAAGGTGGCCTTCACGCCGTTGGGCGTGGTGGTGGCCCTGACCTTCATCGGCCTGCCGTTCGTGGTGCGCACGGTGCAACCGGTGCTCGAGGATGTCGAGCGCGAACTGGAGGAGGCCGCCGCGAGCCTGGGCGCTTCCCGGCTGCAGACGTTCTCGAGGGTGATCCTGCCCGCCATCCTGCCGGCGCTGCTGACGGGCTTCGCGCTGTCGTTCGCCCGTGCCACGGGCGAGTACGGATCGGTGGTGTTCATCTCCGGCAACATGCCGATGGTCTCCGAGATCGCGCCGCTGATGATCTACTCGAAGCTCGAACAGTACGACTACGCCGGTGCCACGGCCGTGGCCGTGGTGATGCTGGTGATCTCCTTCGTGCTGCTGTTGCTGATCAACCTGTTGCAAGCCTGGACGCGCCGTCACCAGAGCGGTGTCCGTGCCGCCGCGCTGCCCGATGGCAATCCGGAGGTGAACTGAGATGGCTGGTGCAATTTCCCGTCTGGGTGGCCCAGGTGCCCCAGGCGCCCCAAGTGCCCACGTACAGGCCGCGCAGTTCCCGCACGACGCCACTGGCGAATCACGCTGGGTGCGGTACGGGCTGATCACGGTCGCGGTGCTGTTCCTGGGGCTGTTCCTGTTCATCCCGCTGGCGTCAGTGTTCTATGAGGCGCTGCGCAAGGGTGTCGATACCTATCTGGCTGCATTGACCGAGCCGGATGCCGTGTCGGCCATCAAGCTGACGCTGACGGTCGCCGCGATCGCGGTGCCGCTCAATGTGGTGTTCGGCGTGGCCGCCGCGTGGGCCATCGCCAAGTTCGATTTCCGCGGCAAGAACCTGCTGATCACGCTGATCGACCTGCCGTTCTCGGTGTCGCCTGTGATCTCCGGCCTGATCTACGTGCTGATGTTCGGCGCGCAGGGTTGGTTCGGACCATGGCTGGAGGCGCACGACATCAAGATCATGTTCGCCGTGCCCGGGATCGTGCTGGCGACGATCTTCGTGACGTTCCCGTTCGTGGCGCGCGAGCTGATTCCGCTGATGCAGGCGCAGGGCAGCGAGGAGGAAGAGGCTGCCATCGTGCTGGGCGCTTCCGGCTGGCAGACGTTCTGGCACGTGACGCTGCCGAACATCCGCTGGGGCCTGCTATACGGCGTGATTCTCTGCAACGCGCGGGCGATGGGCGAGTTCGGCGCCGTGTCGGTGGTATCGGGTCATATCCGCGGCCTGACCAACACCATGCCGCTGCACGTCGAGATTCTCTACAACGAATACAACTTCGCGGCCGCGTTCGCGGTGGCGTCCCTGCTGACGCTGCTGGCGCTGGTCACGCTCGGTATCAAGACGCTGGTCGAAATCCGCGCCAGCCGGGAACAACTGGAAGGGCAGCCATCATGAGCATTCAGGTCAGGAACGTACACAAGCGCTTTGGCGATTTCGTAGCGCTCAACGACGTCTCGCTGGACTTCGCCGAAGGCGAACTCACCGCGCTGCTGGGGCCGTCGGGCTGCGGCAAGACCACGCTGCTGCGAATCATCGCGGGCCTGGAGCGCGCCGACGCGGGACAGGTGGTGCTGGCAGGGCAGGATGCCTCGACCCAGCACGTGCGCCAGCGCAATGTGGGTTTCGTGTTCCAGCATTACGCGCTGTTCAAGCACATGACCGTATTCGAGAACGTGGCTTTCGGCCTGCGCGTGAAGCCGCGCGGCGAGCGTCCGTCCGAGGCGAAGATCCGCGAGAAGGTGAAGTCGCTGCTCGAACTCGTGCAGCTCGACTGGCTTGCTGATCGCTTCCCCGCGCAGTTGTCGGGCGGTCAGCGCCAGCGCATCGCACTGGCTCGCGCATTGGCCGTGGAACCACGCGTGCTGCTGCTCGACGAGCCGTTCGGCGCACTGGACGCCAAGGTGCGCAAGGAACTGCGCCGCTGGCTGCGCCGGCTGCACGACGATCTGCACGTTACCAGCGTGTTCGTCACGCATGACCAGGAGGAGGCGCTTGAAGTGGCCGACCAGGTGGTGCTGATGAACCGTGGCAGCGTGGAGCAGTTCGGCACACCCGAGGCCGTGTACAACCACCCGGCCACGCCGTTTGTGTTCGGCTTCCTCGGCAACGTGAACCTGTTTCACGGCCGGCTGGAGGTGGGCGACAGCGGCGGCCTGCTGCACACCGGCGAGGCCGTGCTGCCCGTGGTCGGTAGCGGCCATGAGACCGAGGGCGATGCGGTGGCCTATGTCCGTCCGCATGATCTCGACCTTGAACGCTATGCGCCGGGCACCGACGGCATCGCGGTAACGCTGCGTCGCGCGCTGACGCTGGGCCCGGTGGCCCAGCTCGAACTCGAACGCGAAGACAACCAGGACGTGATCGAGGTGGCGCTGCCGCTCGAGCGCTTCCGCCATCATGGTTTCAAGGAGGGCGAACTGCTGGCGGTACGGCCGCGGCAGTTGCGTGTCTTCAATCAGGGCCGGACAACACAAGAACAGGGAGCGGCACGATGAATTTCCAGCAACTGCGATCGATTCGCGAGGCGGTGCGCCGCCAGTTCAACCTCACCGAAGTGGCCAACGCGCTTTACACGTCGCAGCCCGGTGTGTCCCGCCAGATTCGCGAGCTCGAGGAAGAGCTGGGTGTGGAGATCTTCGAACGCTATGGCAAGCGGCTGACCGGCCTGACCGAGCCCGGCCGGGAGATCGTCCGCATCGTCGAGCGCCTTCTGCTCGAAGCGGAGAACCTGCGCCAGGCGGGCGACGAGTTCGCCGGCCGCCATACGGGCCGGCTGACTGTCGCCACCACCCACACGCAGGCGCGCTACGCGCTGCCCAAGGTGGTGCAGAGCTTCCGGCGCGAGTATCCGCATGTGACGCTGGCGCTGCAGGAAGCGTCGCCGGCGCATATCGTCGAACTGCTGCTGACGGGGCAGGCCGATATCGGTATCGCCACCGAGGCCGTGGCCAGCGAAGCCGGTCTGACTTCGTTCGAGGCCTATAGCTGGCAGCACGTGATCGTGGTGTCGCCCGACCATCCGCTGACGCGGCTGCCCGAGCCGACGCTGGAGGACATCGCCAACTTCCCGCTCATTACCTACGACGCGGGCTTCACAGGCCGCCGCAAGATCGACGGTGCGTTCGCCGAGGCCGGCCTGCAGCCGGAGATCGTGCTGACCGCGATGGACGCTGACGTCATCAAGACCTATGCCGAGCTGGAACTGGGCGTGGGCATCATCGCGTCGATGGCGTATGACGCGCGCAAGGACGAAGGGCTGGTGCGGATCTCGGCCGACCATCTGTTCGAACCGAACGTCACCAGCGTGGCCGTGCGACGCGGCGCTTATCTGCGCGGCTACGCCCATGCGTTCATCAACATGTTCGCGCCGCACCTGTCGCGCGACACGGTCTCCACGGCCCTGGCCGAATCCGCGCATCGCCCGGCGCTGGCTGCTGCCTGAGTTGGCGGCCCCGGCAGGCGTCGGGGCCATCGCCACGTTTGGCGCTTTCCGCTCGCTTGTCGGGCTCCACTACCTTTCGCGCCATCTGTCGCCGGTTCGTCGCACGGCGCTTCCGTCCCGGGCCGGTCCGGCGTAAAGTGCCCCCATCGCGGCCCGGCGGTGTTTCCTTGCCCGGTCTTGCGCGATGCTGCAGTGCATCAGAGATTTGCACGCGGTACCTGTAGCGAGAGGAGGGAGAGAACATGCGCCTATCGTGCGCGGGCCCGTCGCGGCTCAATATTCTTTGGCGCGACCTGCTGTTCGTGCTCTGCATGAACACGGTGATCGCCGTCAGCCTCAACTACGGCTTCCGTACCGCCGGAACGCTGCTCCAGAATTTTGCCTACAGCCAGCTGATCGGTCTCTCGATCTGGGTGCTGATCGATATCCCCCGCGTCCTGATCTGGTGGAACGATCGTCCGCGTCGATGGCCGTTCATGTGCCTGGCCGTGGTGGCGGTGCCAATGGGCGTGGTGATGGGTAGCTGGGCGACACGCGAATTGCTGGGGCTGCCGGAGAAGTCCGCGGCGGAGACCGGCGACATGCTGCGCATGTGCCTGATCGTCGGGATGCTGGCGTCGGCGAGCATGATCTACTTCTACTGGTCGCGCGAGAAGCTGGCGTACCTGGAGCGGCAGGCCGCGCTCGACGCCTTGCAGCGCGAGGAAGCCGAAAAGCAACTCGTGCGCGCCCAGTTGATGGCGCTGCAGGCACAGATCGAGCCGCATTTCCTGTTCAACTCGCTGGCCAATCTCGACGGCCTGATCGCCACCGACCCCCGCGCGGCGCGCCAGTTGCTGCAGCGGCTGATCGGTTTCCTGCGCATGTCGTTGTCCCACACCCGCGCTGAGCATTGCACGCTGGCGCAGGAGTTCGAGTTGCTGCGCAGCTACCTCGATATCCAGGGTATGCGATTTGGCGCGCGGCTCGATTACGAGATCGACCTGCCGCCAGCGCTGGCCGAGGCGGAGATTCCGCCGATGCTGGTGCAGCCGCTGGTCGAGAACGCGGTGACTCACGGTATCGAGCCGTGCATGCGCGGCGGGAAGATCGTGCTGTCCGCGCGCGAGACTGGGGACGGCAGCCTGCAGGTGGTCATCGCCGACACCGGCGTGGGATTCAGCCAGGGCAATAAGGGCAGCAAGGGCGGTTCCGGGCTTGGCCTGACCCATGTGCGCGAGCGCCTGGCACGGATCTTCGGCGCAGCGGCCACGATGCAAATGGAAGAGAACACGCCACGTGGTGTGGTAGTGCGCCTGACGTTGCCGCTCCAGCGCGGTTTCGAACCAATGTCCGTACCGGTTCGCGCCGCTGCGGGCGCCGCCGATCTGCAACATGCGCCTGCCGGTGTGGCCCCGGCAGTTTCCCGATCCTGATTGCACAGCCTGACAATTCATCCCCATGTCTCCGACGCTGCTGATCGCCGACGACGAACCGTTGCTCGCGCGCGTGCTGGAATCCGAACTGAAGGCGCTGTGGCCAGAGGCCCAGATCGTCGCCGTGGTGCATGACGGCGTGGCGGCGCTGGAGGCCACGCGCGATCAGCAACCCGATGTGGCCTTCCTTGATATCCGGATGCCGGGTATGAGTGGCATGGACGTGGCTCGCGAGTTGATCGAATTCGACCGGCCGCCGCTGGTGGTGTTCGTCACCGCCTATGACCAGTTCGCACTAGAAGCCTTCGAGCGCGCGGCGGTCGATTACGTGCTCAAGCCCGTGCAGCATGAGCGGCTGGAAGCCACCGTCGGCCGCCTGAAGGCGCGCATGGCCGCCCGGATCGAAGCGGAGGAAGAGGGCGATGCCGATAGCGACATCGGCACGATGGTCGACACGGACCGATTGGGGCAATTACTGCAGCGGCTGGAAATGCTGGAGAGACCCGCACAGGCACGGGGCCAGTATCTGCGATTCATCAAGGCGTTGGTGGGGCAGGAGGTGCGCATCATCCCGGTGGACGAAGTGGTCTATCTGGAAGCCACCGACAAGTACGTGAACGTGGTGTCCAGCAACGGCGAGGCGCTGATCCGCACGAGCCTGAGGGAGTTGATGCAGCAACTCGACCCTGACCGTTTCTGGCAGATCCACCGCGGCACGGTGGTCAATATCGACTGCGTGGCCAGCGCGGCGACGCAATCGCTTGGGCGCCTGTCGCTCAAGCTGCGCAATCGCCCGGAATCGCTGGCGGTCGCCAGGCAGTACGCCCATCTGTTCAAGCAGATGTAGCGCGGCCGAGTGTCTCCAAATTCCTCTAAGATGACTGCCTCGTCAGTTCCCATCCAGAGGAGTCAGAGATGAAGCCTGTTATGAAGCCCGTAACCACCGATATTTGCGACGCCAATGAAGACCGCCTGGCCGATGGCTCCCTGCGCGTTCTGACGCCGGGGTTCCTCCATTTCGGCAAGCGCATGGCCTTTTCGGGGCCTGCCGTGACGCTCAAAGTGTTCGAGGACAACTCAATGGTGCGCGCCACGCTGGAAACGCCGGGTGCGGGTCGGGTGCTGGTAGTGGATGGGGGTGGTTCGATGCGTTGCGCGCTGGTTGGCGGGATGCTCGGCGTGCTGGCCGAGAAGAATGGCTGGGCTGGGATCATCGTGAACGGCTGCGTGCGGGATTCGGAAGAGCTCAAGGTGTGCGACGTCGGCATCCGCGCGCTGGGCGTGCATCCGCAGAAAAGCCAGAAGCGCAATGTCGGTCAGGAGGACGTGACCGTGCAGATGCCGGGTGCGGTCGTGCGGCCGGGCAACTGGATCTACGCGGACGCCGATGGCGTGCTGGTCTCCGACGAGAAGCTGGACGGGGCCTGAGCCATGCCGCGAGTGTTTGTCTATGGCACGCTGCGTGCCGGCGAGGTCAATGACCTGAATCGCGCTGCCACGCGCCACGGCATCGAGGCACCCACGCTGGTGGGTACCGGGACGATTGCCGGTCGGCTCTACGATTTTGGTACCTATCCCGGGCTGGTGCTCGATGCCGCCGCTGGCCCGGTTGCCGGGGACATCTACGACATCCCCGATGCGCTGCTGCCGGTGCTGGACGAGATCGAAGAGGTCTACCCCGGGCAGGCCACCTTGTTCGTGCGCGAAACCCAACCTGTGGCGCTGGCCGGAGCGGCGACCGACTGCCTGCTGTATCCGGTTGCCGATAGCGCGGTGACGGGCCTGGTGTGCATCGATAGCGGTGACTGGGTTGCCTATCGGCGCGCGCGGGACGCGGCGGCTGCCTGACGGCAGAAGAATCGCGTTTCAAACGCCGTTGCCCGGTGCGCGGCGGCGTTAGCATGGCCGACGATGACATCCTTCACTGTCAACGGACGCCATGACCCCTGTAGATTCCGCACATCCTGAGTTCCCTCCGCCCGCTCCGACACACTTCGCCGTGCAGTCCGGCCCAGTGAGGCTGGCTGCCACAGCGTGGGGCGATCCGGGCCATCCGGTGGTCGTGCTCGTGCACGGCTATCCGGACAACAGCCATGTCTGGCATGGCGTGGCGCAAGCCTTGGCCGGCCGCTTCCGTGTGGTGGCCTACGATGTGCGCGGTGCTGGGGCATCCGATGTGCCGGCTGGCGTGGCGGATTACCGGCTCGAACGCCTGGCCGACGACTTCATCGCTGTCATCGACGCGGTGTCGCCGGATCGGCCGGTGCATCTGGTGGGCCACGACTGGGGTTCGATCCAGGGATGGGAGTTCGTGACTGATCCGCGTCTCTACGGTCGCATCGCCTCGTTCACCTCCTGTTCCGGGCCTTGCCTCGATCACGCCGCCCGCGCGTTGCGCGAGCCGCCCCGGCACTGGGGCGCCACGCTGCGTCAGGCACTGGCATCGTGGTACATCGTGTTCTTCCATATTCCCGGCTTGCCAGAGTGGAACTGGAAACTCTGGCTGGGACGTAACTGGACGTTCTGGCTGCGCCGGACGGAAGGGCTCCATACCGCCGCCAACCCGACGCAGACCGCCGATGGCGTCCATGGCCTGCGCCTGTACCGCGCCAACATCAGAACCCGATTGCGTCATCCGCACAACCGCCACGCGCACGCGCCGGTGCAGGTGATTGTGCCGACACGCGACCGCTATGTGCGCCCCGCCGTGACGGAAGGCGTGGGACGCTGGGCCGCACAGTCGTGGCGGCGTCCCGTGGATGCCCACCACTGGTTTCCACTTGCCGATCCTCACCGCATGGCGGCAATGGTGCGCGAATTTGTCGACCATCTTCAGGGCGCGCCAGCGTCCCCCGCGCTGCAATCTGCACGTGTTACGTCGGAGGCAGGCAAAATTTCATAATGCGGAAAGATGTTTTGTTTCGCAAAAATACGAGCGTGCGGGGCACAAGAGGGTTTCTCATGATGAAAGATTGCTTGCCGTATGGTGGAAAGATTGATCTAAGTCACTGTTTGTAAAGAGATAAAAAACGAGGTGATCACCACATAAGTCGCTTGTTGCAACGCGGGAGTCTTCTCTACACTCTTATATAAGACACATGACTTGAGACGCGAAATGCACAGCGTCCGGGTCGCTCGGCAGATGAGTACGGTGGGTGTCACAGAATCCAACGCCAATCGCCTAGTTGTTATCAGGAGAGTGAACATGACGTCGCGCCAACAACAGATTGAAGCCCTGCAGAAGGATTGGGACACCAATCCACGCTGGAAGGGTGTGAAGCGCAACTTCACCGCCGAAGATGTGGTTCGTCTGCGCGGCTCGGTCCAGATCGAGCACACGCTGGCCCGCCGCGGCGCGGAAAAACTCTGGCACCTGCTGAACACCGAGCCGTTCGTCAACACGCTCGGCGCGCTGACGGGCAATCAGGCCATGCAGCAGGTCAAGGCCGGTCTGAAGGCCATCTACCTGTCGGGCTGGCAAGTCGCTGGCGACGCCAATCTGGCCGGCGAAATGTACCCCGACCAGTCGCTGTACCCGGCCAACTCGGTGCCAATGGTCGTGAAGCGCATCAACAACACGTTCCAGCGTGCCGACCAGATCCAGTGGAGCGAAGGCAAGGGCGACATCGACTACTTCGCACCGATCGTGGCTGACGCGGAAGCCGGTTTTGGTGGCGTGCTGAATGCCTTCGAACTGATGAAGTCGATGATCGACGCGGGCGCTGCCGGCGTTCACTTCGAAGACCAGCTCGCTTCGGTGAAGAAGTGCGGGCACATGGGTGGCAAGGTGCTGGTGCCGACCCGCGAGGCTGTCGCCAAGCTGACCGCAGCGCGTCTCGCCGCCGACGTCTCGGGCGTGCCGACCCTGGTGATCGCCCGGACCGACGCGGAAGCCGCTGACCTTGTGACTTCCGACGTGGACGAGCGCGACCAGCCGTTTCTGACCGGCGAGCGTACCGTGGAGGGTTTCTTCCGTTCGAAGCCCGGCATCGAGCAGTCGATCGCCCGTGCCCTGGCCTATGCCGAGGTGGCTGACCTTGTGTGGTGCGAAACCGGCAAGCCGGACCTCGAGTTCGCCAAGCGCTTCGCACAAGCCGTGCACGCGAAGTTCCCGGGCAAGCTGTTGGCCTACAACTGCTCGCCATCGTTCAACTGGAAGAAGAACCTCGACGACGCAACGATCGCCAAGTTCCAGAAGGAACTCGGCGCGATGGGCTACAAGTTCCAGTTCATCACGTTGGCGGGCTTCCATTCGCTGAACTACTCGATGTTCAACCTGGCCCACGGCTACGCCCGCAACCAGATGTCGGCATTCGTGGAGTTGCAGGAAGCGGAATTCGCCGCCGCGGAGAAGGGCTTTACCGCTGTGAAGCACCAGCGCGAAGTGGGTACGGGCTACTTCGACGCCGTGACGCAGACCATCGAAGGCGGCCAGTCGTCGACGACGGCGCTCAAGGGATCGACCGAAGACGAACAGTTCTTTGAAAAGAAGGTGGCCTGATCCTGGTTTGAGACAGTAGAAACCTGAGGTTGCAGTACGCAACGCCGCGTCGTCCGGTAGGGGACGGCGCGGCGTTGTCTTTGGTGCGTGCTGGCCGGCTTACGTGTTCGCCGGGATGTAGAACTCTTCGAGTTCGAGCAGCGGCTGAAGCGCGTGGCCCCACTCCTTGTCCACATAGCCGCGCAGCTTGCCATCGGTCAGGAAGTTGGTCACGGCGCCGAGCGCCCACGCGTTGTTGTCATGCAGGATGCATTTGGCGACCGTGCCGCCTTGCACAGCGACGCTGTCCATCATGCCGTAGACCGGATGGTTCAGTGCCGGGAAGTTCTTGAGCAGCCGTTCCATGTTGGCCATGGTGGCCTCCGGTTGCTCCTCGATCAGCAGCAGCACGGAATAGATCGACACAACCGGCCCGGCGCGCGTGGATTCACGGTTCCCGTCTGGGCGGTAGCCGCCCACCGATAACGGCGGCGCGCCGAACTCCGTGTACCCGTTGGTGGACGGGATGGTGGCGGGCGAGAAGCCCCAGTAGCCATCGAATTTATCCTTGCCGTATTGGATGTGTGTCTTGGCCAAATTGGGGTGCGAACGGCCCCAGTTGTTGACGCCCCACTTGGCCTCGGAAATTACGACCGGCACCGCAAAGGTTTCGAATACGGAACCTCCGTTGGTCGGCATGAAGCGCAGTCCGCCGTACTGCCACGTGTCTTCATAGACGCGCACGCCTTCGTAGTTGCGGTATTTCGATTCGTCGATCTTTCCGGCAGCCCAGAGCGGTACCCGGTTGATGTGGAAGTACTGGCTGCGCGGCACCTGCCCGAGCGCGATGCCGGCGTAGGCCAGCAGCCGTGTTTCGCCCAGCAGCCCGTACGTGCCGCCCTGGTGCATCTGGGTCTTGGGGTTGTACGAAATGAAGTATCGCTGGTTGGCGGGGTTCACCATCGTGTCGAACCGCATCTGGCCGAGGATGGCCTGCGCTTGCCCGGCGAGCGGGGGGTACGCCTGTTTGGCCAAGGCAAGGCTGACGGCCAGCCACGCGTTCTCGATCGACCCGACATCGCCGTTCGGCTCGGCCGTGATGCTGTCCGTCGCGCCGAGCAGCAAGCCGCCGATAGCGCCCTTTTCCCTGGCTTTCTGCTGGAGTCTGGCGATGGTGGTCAGCAGGCGGGCGACGCGCTGCTCGGCCTCGTCGGCCGGAATGAAGCCGAGATCCCGTGCCGCCGTGAGGTTCTGGATGTGCTGGCCGATGTTGCCGGTGAAGATCCACGGATAGGCGGATGCCACGCCATGGGTGTTCAGGCATGCACGGTTGGAAGGCAGAGCACGGCCCTTCGGATCCAGCGTCTCGGAAGCCTTCCATAGCGCCAGCGCGTACTCGCGCGCCTGGACCTTGAGCGCAGCGTGAGGGGGCGCATGCTTGCCCGTGGACTCCGGGTCAGGTTCGCGAGCTGGCGGCTCTGGCACCGGGGCAGGCGTCGTCTCCGTATCGCCTTGCTTTGGGTCGGGCTGGGGAGCAGGTGCTGAATTGGGAGCATCCCCAGCGCCGGACGGGGCAGCGGGGGTGTCCGTCGTGACGGGGTCCGTGCCGCCGCCGCAGGCCATCAGCAGCGCGCTGATGCCGATGCAGAACGCCCGGCGCGCAAAGGAGAGTCCCCAGCTAAAGGAGAGTCCCGGGACATGGTGTGCCATGATCTAGCCAAGAATGCGTTGAATAACGCATTCTTGGCGGGATCGCGCACAATTAGAATCGTACTATGCCGATTTTTTGGCGCGTTATTGCTGCGAACTGAAACATCGAGGGTGTGTCATCGATAGACAATTACCGGGATGTCAGTGTGGGTCAGCACCTTCTGCGTTTCGCTGCCGAGTAGCAGGCCCGACAGGCCGCGCCGGCCGTGGGATGCCATGAAGATGACATCGCAGCCATGGCGTTCCGCCGCGTCGATGATGCCGAGATAGGGCACCGCAAAGGTGGTCATGTCGGCATCGAACGGCAGGCCATCCGCCACGGCGGCGTTCTCGATTTCCTTCAGGTAGAGCCTGGCCTGGTTCTCGATGCGTTCCTTGAACGCTTGCGGAGCCTCAACCACGATCTCGCTGAAGGGTGTGTACGGATATTCCTCGAGACAGACGTAGGCGGTCACGCGGGCGCCGATGGCCTTGGCCAGTTCAAGACCGCCGTCGATGGCTTTCTTGGACAGCTCCGAGCCGTCGGTGGGCAGCAGAATGTGCTTGAACATACCGGACCTCCTTTTGTGAGTAGATAGGGGACCAGGCCGTGCAGCGCCTGTCTGACTTGATTGTAGTCAGAGTGCGCTGTGCGCCATTGCGAAATATCAATGCGTGAGGGAAAGCACTAGACGCATCGTGACAGCGGCGCAGGCGGTAGCCATCGATCTAGGCAGGTGCGGTGATATCGACGCCGGCGTTTGTGCTGGGTTGCGCCATTTCGGCGCGGCGCCAGTAGGCGGGGTTGCCGTAGGTGTTCTTGAGGTGGTCGATAAACAGGCGGACGCGCAGCGGCAGGTGCTTGCGTTGCGGAAAGACTGCGTGGATGCCGATCGGCGGCGCCTGGAATTCGTCGAGCACGGTTACAAGTCGGCCGCTGGCGATTTCCTGGCCGACTTCCCACCATGAACGCCAGGCGAGTCCGTAGCCGCCGAGGCACCACTCGTGGAGCACGGCACCGTCGGTGCATTCCATGTTGCCGCCTACCTTGACGGTAGTGGCCCGGCCGTCCTGCTGGAAGACCCAGCCGCGCTGAACGTTGGCGCTGGCGCCGAAGGCCAGACAATTGTGACGTGCCAGTTCCTCGGGCTGTGTCGGCGTGCCGGCACGCGCCAGGTATTCGGGGGAGGCGACGACGACGCGGCGGTTTTCCGCCAGCCGGATGGAGACCAGGCTCGAATCGGGCAGGTCGCCAAGCCGGATCGCGCAGTCGAAGCCTTCGTTGACCAGATCGACAACGCGGTCGGATAAATCGAGCGTGAGCGTGACGTCAGGATGCGATTCGATGAACAGGGGTACCAGCGGTGCCACGTGCTTGCGGCCGAAGCCGGCCGGCGCGGTGATGCGCAGGTGGCCGCTGGCCTTGACGCCGCCGGCGGAGACGCTGGCTTCGGCATTGTGAAGGTCATTGAGGATGCGCTGGCAATCCTCCAGGAACGCCGAGCCTTCAAACGTCAGGGTGATCTTGCGTGTGGTGCGTACCAGCAACTTCACGCCGAGCCGTTCTTCGAGCGCATCGATGCGACGCCCGATGATCGCGGGCGCGACGCCCTCCGCGGCCGCGGCGGCAGATAGGCTGCCACGTGATGCGACCGATACAAAGGTCTCCAACTGCTTGAATTGAGCCACGGATGTTCGCCGGTTGATACATAAGTCGAGGTCAAGTTGGGCAAGATTAGTGGTGCAAAAGTAAAAGATCAAGTGACCAGCCTTGGCTTTGCCGCACTGCAACGTCTCACTACAATTCGATGCATTCAATCGTGTACAGGTCCATTCAGTCGATCCGGTCGTTAGATGAGCAAGATTCGCGCGGTAGTTTTCGATGCTTACGGCACGCTGTTCGACGTGTATTCGGTCACGGCGCGCGCGGAGCAACTGTTCCCCGGCAAGGGCGAGACGCTGGCCCTGCTGTGGCGCGAGCGGCAGATCGACTACTCGCGGCTGCGTTCGCTCGCCGCGCCAGACGGATCGCGCTACAAGCCGTTCTGGGACATCACGATCGATGCGCTGCGCTACGCGGCCGAACGGCTCGGACTGCCGCTCGACGAAGCGGCGGAAGCGCAACTGCTGAAGGAATACGCGTGCCTGTCGGCGTTTCCGGAGAACCTTGGCGCGCTCAAGCGGCTGCGCCGGGCGAATTTGCCGCTCGGCATCCTGTCCAATGGCAATCCGGAGATGCTCGACATCGCAGTGAAGAGCGCGGGGATGCACGGGCTGTTCGACCACGTGCTGTCGGTCGATCCGGTGCGCCAGTACAAGACTTCGCCGGCCGCGTACGCGCTGGGGCCGCAAGCGTTCAACCTGTCTGCTGGCGAGATCCTTTTTGTCTCGTCCAACTGCTGGGATGCCTGTGGCGCCACCTGGTTTGGCTACACCACTTTCTGGATCAATCGTGCCGGTCATCCGGCGGAGCGCCTCGACGTGGCGCCCACCGGTACCGGGCATGACATGAACGACCTGCTTGCTTTCGCTTCGCCACTGGTTACCGCCACTGGCGTTGCGCTCTGACGAGCCAGGCCAACCCTTAACACACCATCGCACCTACAGGAGATGACTGATGGCTATCACGCTGCCCGCGGGCATGAAGATTACCGGCGAGATTCTGCCGGCTTATGAAGACATCCTGACGCCGGAAGCCCTGGCCCTGGTCGACAAGCTGCACCGTGCCTTCGAGGCCCGCCGTCAGGAACTGCTGGCCGCGCGCGTGGCGCGCACCAAGCGCCTCGACGCCGGCGAACTGCCCGACTTCCTGCCGGAAACCAAGAGCATCCGCGAAGGCGACTGGAAGGTTGCGCCGGTGCCGAAGGCGCTGGAATGCCGCCGCGTGGAAATCACCGGTCCGGTCGAAGCCAAGATGGTGATCAACGCCTTCAACTCGGGCGCTGACAGCTACATGACCGACTTCGAGGACTCCAACACCCCGAACTGGCACAACCAGATGCAGGGTCAGGTGAACCTGAAGTCCGCCGTGCGCCGCACGCTGACGCTGGACAGCAACGGAAAGCACTACAAACTCAACGACAAGATCGCCACGCTGCAGGTGCGTCCGCGCGGCTGGCACCTAGACGAGAAGCACGTCACGATCGACGGCAAGCGCGTCTCGGGCGGCATCTTCGACTTCGCGCTGTTCCTGTTCCACAACGCCAAGGAGCAGATTGCCCGCGGCGCCGGCCCGTTCTTCTATCTGCCGAAGATGGAAAGCCATCTGGAAGCGCGTCTGTGGAACGACATCTTCGTGATGGCGCAGAAGGAAGTCGGTCTGCCGCAAGGCACGGTCAAGGCCACGGTGCTGATCGAGACGATCCTGGCCGCGTTCGAGATGGAAGAAATCCTGTACGAACTGCGCGAGCACAGCGCCGGCCTGAACGCTGGCCGTTGGGACTACATCTTCTCGTGCATCAAGAAGTTCAAGGTCGACAAGAACTTCTGCCTTGCCGACCGCGCCAAGGTGACGATGACCTCGCCGTTCATGCGCGCCTACGCGCTGCTGCTGCTGAAGACCTGCCACAAGCGCGGCGCGCCTGCGATCGGCGGCATGAGCGCGCTGATCCCGATCAAGAACGATCCGGAGAAGAACGCTATCGCCATGCAGGGCATCATCGGCGACAAGCGCCGTGACGCCACCGACGGCTACGACGGCGGCTGGGTGGCCCACCCGGGTCTGGTCGAGCCGGCAATGAAGGAATTCGTGGACGTGCTGGGCGACCGCCCGAACCAGTTCGACAAGCAACGTCCGGACGTCGAAGTGAAGGGTGCCGACCTGCTGAACTTCCAGCCGGAAGCGCCGATCACCGAAGCCGGCCTGCGCATGAACATCAACGTCGGCATCCACTACCTGGGCGCCTGGCTGGCTGGCAATGGCTGCGTGCCGATCCACAACCTGATGGAAGACGCCGCCACCGCCGAGATCTCGCGCTCCCAGGTGTGGCAGTGGATCCGCTCGCCGAAGGGCAAGCTGGAAGACGGCCGCAAGGTGACCGCCGAGATGGTGCGCGCGCTGATTCCGGAAGAACTGGCCAAGGTCCGCGAAGTGGTGGGCGCAGGCGCCACGTACGACCGTGCCGCGCAGATCTTCGAGCAGATGTCGACTTCGGAAGACTTTGCCGAATTCCTGACGCTGCCGCTGTACGAAGAAGTCTGAGTCCGGGCGTCAGCCTGAAAAAAATCCCACGGTGATGAGCCGTGGGATTTTTTTTGCCGCCGTGACTGGGTAAGAGCGTCGCGGTGGGGGCGTGTCCATGGCCAGCGCCCGCTCAGCGCTCCGCGTTGGCGCCGTAGCCATCGCCTTTCCACTCGATGAAGCAGAGTCCGTGTCCGAATGGGTCGGACAGCATGGCTTGCCGGCCCCAGTCGAAATCACGCGGCCAGTCTTCCAGTTCCGCTCCCGCGCCGAGCGCGCGCTCGATCGCCGGTTCCAGCGATTCGACCACGAAATCCAGATGCACCGGCGTCCAGTGGCGGGCGTAGTCGCGCCGGCTGTCGCTTCGCGTGGTGGCGAATGTGCCGGGCGGTTTTGCCAGCAGAAAGACCGGCGCGCAGGCGCCGTGCATTTCCGCCACCGTGCCGTCGAAGAGGGTGCGGGCGAGCCGCATCCCCAGTCCTGTTTCATAGAAGCCGATACCGCGTTCGAGGTCATCGACGTCGATGTTGATCAACAACTCCATGCCTGCCTCCTGAGCGCCTTCTGGGCGATGTTTCCGGTGCCGGGGTCATGTCGGCGGCCGCTCCTGACGGCTCCTGACTCCATGCCGGTACCGGGCGAGCATTGTGCGCCCGGGCTCCTGACAAAAGCTGTCAGGAGTGATGCACGAATGCCCACCCGCGATCGACCCGATCCGGGTCAAAAGCCACCGACGTTGGCACGCGAGAGGCCTCATAATACGGACATTCACGATTGGGAGAATCAAGTTGCGTTTCGAGCACCTGGTGGAGATCAATGACCCGGCCAACCCCACGCTGGAGCCGCTGACCGCGGACCAACTCTGGCAGGGACTGGTGTTGCGCGCGGAGTCGCCAGAGTTGTTCATGCTCGGGCTGGACCGGGCAGAGATCGTGGAAAGGGGTGACGGCTGGATCGAGCGCGTGCTGCATTTCGGTCAGGCCAACATACGCGACCGGGTCGTATTCGAGCCGCGCCGCGCCGTGCGGTACGAATCGGCAGCCACGGCCGAGCATGCGGGCGGCACGCTGACCATGATCATCGAGACCCCGGGGCCGGGCGCGTTGCTGGCGCGTTTCATCTACGAGACCACGATGCCGAACGTCGACGCTAGTGGCGATGACCGTTATGCCGAGATCGTCAAATCCGCCTACCACGAGGCCGACCTCGACACCGTGCGCAAGATCCGGGAGATCGCCGCGACGGGGCAGCTCGGGTGAAGCGCGAATCCACCGCGCCGGCAGGTACTGGCAGCGGGGAATCCGGAGGCGGCAACCACGGCGGTGGCGGCGGAGGGCCGCGCCGCGGTGGGCCCACGCGCGCGCAACTGCGCGCCCGCTATGGCGATCGCCTGCGCTGGCTGATCCTGTTGACGCTGATGCTTGGCACGGTGTCCTCCATCGTGTCATCGACCATTGTCAATGTCGCCATTCCGGACCTGAGCCGGCATTTCCTGCTCGGCCAGGAGCGCGCCCAATGGGTGGCGGCCAGCTTCATGATCGCCATGACGCTGTCGATGCTGCTCACCCCCTGGCTGCTGAACCGATATGGCCTGCGCAGGACCTTCATTGGTGCGCTGGCGCTGCTTGGTGCGGGTGGCCTGATAGGTGGTGTCGCGCCCACCTTCGGCGTGATGCTGGCGATGCGTGTGGCCGAAGGCGTCGCGGCGGGCATCATGCAGCCGCTGCCCAATATTTTCATCCTGCGCGTGTTTGACGAACGTGAGCAGGGCAAGGCCCTGTCGCTGTTCGGCTTCGGCGTGGTGCTGGCGCCGGCCGTCGGGCCCAGCGTGGGCGGCTTTCTCGTCGAGACATTCGGCTGGCGCTCGATTTTCTTCGTGGTGGTGCCGCTGACGCTGATCGCCCTGGCGATGGCGCGCCGCTTCATGGCGGTGGACTCCGCGATGATGGGTGAGCGCAAGCCGCTGGACTGGCGCGGCCTGATGCTGGTCGGCGTGGCTACTGTCAGCCTGCTCAACGGGCTGGTGGAGATGCGCGGCGACGTGCATTCCGGGATTGGACTGGTCGCCCTGGGCGTGGTCATGCTCGCTGGATTCGTGTTCTGGCAACTGCGCGCGCCGTATCCGCTGATGAACATGCGGCTGTACAGCTACCAGCAGTTCTCGGCCGGCGCCATTGTGGCGTTCATTTACGGGGCGGGGCTGTTCGGCTCCACGTACCTGCTGCCGGTCTATATGCAGATGGCGCTGTCCTATACGCCGTCGGCCGCGGGCATCGTGCTGATGCCGGCTGGCGTTGCGCTGGCGGTGACGATTGCCGTTGCCGGGCGCCTGACCAGCCGGGTCCCGCCGCACCGGCAGGTGTCGTTCGGGCTGGCACTGCTTGCGGGGTCGTTCCTGCTCATGGCCACCGGGTCGACGGCTACGCCATACCTGCTGCTGGTCTTATATGCGGTGATCGGCCGGATCGGCCTGGGCTGCGTCCTGCCCTCGCTGACAATGGGCTCGATGCGCGGGGTGGATTTCTCCATGATCGCGCAGGGCTCGAGCTGCATCAACTTCGTGCGGCAACTGGGCGGGGCGATCGGCGTGAGTCTGGCTGGTGTGGGGCTGCAATGGCGCCTTGCCGAACACGGTGCCGTGCTCGGCAAGGGCGGTGACGTGGCGGCCCAAGCCGCGCGCATCCAGGCTTTCGATGAGACTTTCCTGGCCGTTGGCGTGGTGATTGCCACGGCCATCCTGGCCGCCTGGCGCATCCGCCCGCGGCCAGTGCCGGCTGATTGATCAGCTGGCCTTGCCTTCGAGCAGGTCGGTCACGAGTTCAATGTACTTCTGCATCGCTTCCTCGCGGCCGGTGCCTTTGAGGGCTTCCCAGGCCTCGAACTTGTAGCGGCCCACGAAGTCGGTCATGCCCGGCTTGTCGCCGTGGGCATCGCCTTCAGCGCCTTGCTTGTACAACGCGTACAGACGCAGCAGCGTCATGTTGTTGGGACGCTCGCTCAGCGTCTTGACGTCAATCTGGGCCTGGTCGAAACGGGTCTGCAGGTCGCTCATGAATATCTCCGGTAAGGCGGTGGATCAGTACAGTCTGCGATGATAAGCGGCGACGTCGGCTGTTTCCGCGCAAAAAAACCGAGGAACCGCTCGGTTGCTCCGGTTGGCGCATGGCCGAAGCGATGCCGTTCGCAAGGCTGCCACCGGGCGTCGGCGCCTTACAGCTTTGGCCCGGCAACGGATACAATCGCGCCATGTCCTGGATTCTTGCTGTCGAAACCTCCACTGAGTGGTGTTCCGTCGCACTCGGACGCGCCGGAGCAGACGGTGCTATCGAGTGTTTCTCCCGTCATGAGCATACCGGCGCGCGGTCGTCGTCGCGCGTGCTGCCGGCCGTGGGCGAAGTGCTGGCCGAGGCCGGTATCCGCCTGGCCGATTGCGCCGCTATTGCCTTTGGCGCTGGCCCCGGTTCGTTCACGGGCCTGCGCACGGCCTGCGGTGTCACGCAAGGCCTGGCGTTTGGCGCCGGGCTGCCGGTCATTCCCGTCAATGTCTTGATGGCCTGCGCGGAAAGTGCGCGTGCGGGCACGCCGTTGTTGCCCGCCGGCACGGCGGTGCTGGTCGCGCTGGATGCGCGCATGGACGAAGCCTATGCCGCCGTGTTCCGCTGGGAAGATGCTGCCAACGAATGGCGCATGGACGGCGACATGCAGGTTGTCGCGCCGGAGGCCGTGGCGCGGCCCGACGGCGATTTCTGGATTGCGGGCAACGCGGCGCAGGTGTTCGGCGAGCGGCTGGTCGTTGCGGCCCAGGCAGGGCGCGTGATGCCGGAGGCCATGCCTGACGCGCGTGCCATGGTAACGATCGGCCTGCGTGCGCTGGCGCGCGGCGAGATCATCGACGCCGCGGATGCCATGCCGTACTACGTACGCGACAAGGTCGCCCAGACCATCGCCGAGCGCGAGGCGGTTGCCGCCGCCAAGGCCGCCGCGGCAAAAGTTGGAGATGCAGCGTGAGTGTCGCTATCGCGCCGGTTCCCGATCAGCCCATCTGGCCGGCGACCCCGACCATGCCTGCGCTGCCCGCGGGCTGGGCGCTGGATCGGATGAGCGCGCTGGACGTGGAGGCGGTGGCTGAAATCGAACAACGGGCCTTCAGCCATCCCTGGACACGCGGTAACTTCGAGAATTCGCTCAAGGCCGGTCATCTCGGGCTGACCTTGCGCGATCCGTCGGCGGCGCTGATTGGCTACGTCATGTTGATGCCGGTGGTCGACGAGATGCATCTGCTCAACATCACCATCGATCCGGTGTTCCAGCGGCATGGCTATGGCCGGTTGCTGCTGGGCATCGCGCTGGCTACCACGCACCCTCACCAGCTTCATACCATGCTGCTAGAGGTTCGCCCGTCGAATACCGGTGCGCTGGCGCTGTACCTGGATGCCGGGTTCGTGGAAATCGGCCGCCGCAAGGGCTATTACCCGGCCACGGCGCTCGGGCGCGAGGACGCGCTGGTGCTGCGGCGCGACTGGTCGGCGGACCCGTCGGCGGCATTGTCGACCGAGGAAGGTACGGTATGAACCGTCGGGCCATGTTCCTCGAAGTGCTTGGCATCCCGGCCGAATGGGTGCCCCGCAGGGCGCCGGAAACAACTGAACTTGCTCAGGCCGAAGTCGCCGAAATAGCTGAAGAGGTCGCCGGTGCCGCGCGCCCGTCGGCGGAGCCCGCGCAGGTTGCGGTGTCTTCGGCCGTTGCGCCGGGATTGGCGGACTTCGCCGAAGTTGCCGAAGTCACTGACATTGGCAAACCTGCCGCGGCACCGGATACCTTGCACGCCGTCAACGAGGCGGAGGTCGCGGAAACGATCGAAGCCTTCGATGCCCCTGGCCCAGCCCATGCCGTGGAAGTGCCGGTGCCTATCGCACTGGCGCCGGTGCAGGATGGCCGGGAAGCGTTGATTGCCACGATGGACTGGCCGGTGCTGGCCGACAGCGTTGCCGGATGCACGGCCTGTGGCTTGTGCTCGACGCGCACGAACACCGTGTTTGGTGTCGGTGATCAGCAGGCCGAATGGATGCTTGTTGGCGAGGCGCCTGGCGAAAACGAGGACCTGCAAGGCGAGCCGTTCGTCGGCCAGGCTGGCAAGCTGCTCGACAACATGCTGGGGGCCCTGGGCCTGGCGCGTGGCCGCAACGTCTATATCGCCAACGTACTCAAATGCCGTCCGCCCGGCAACCGCAATCCCGAGCCAGGCGAAGTGGCGCAATGCGAACCGTATCTGAAGCGCCAGATTGCGCTGATCAAGCCGAAGGTGATTGTGGTTCTGGGCCGCTTCGCGGCGCAGTCGCTGCTGCGTTCCACCACGCCGATCGGCAAGCTGCGCGGCGCGGTGCATAGCTATGAGGGCATCCCGGTGGTGGTGACTTATCACCCGGCCTATCTGCTGCGCACGCTGACCGACAAGGCACGCGCCTGGGAAGATCTTTGCCTGGCCCGCGAGGTACACGATCGTGCGGGACCTCAAGCCTGATCTCGCGCAGGGCATCGCCCCGGGCGGGCCGGCACTGACCGGCGCCGACGGGCAGATGCCGCTTTGGCGGCGCGCGCCCTCGCAGCGTACCCGCGATCTGGCGTGGAGTTCCTTGTCGCCGCCGCTGCTTTCCCGGCTGCCGGATGGGGCCGATGTTGTGCGCGTGGCGCAATGGCCAGCCGGTGTGCGCGCCGCATGGCAGGACTGGCTGGCCCAGGCCGATCCGTCCTCGCTCCCCGAGACCATCACCGAACTGAGCCACCACGCCGATGCCAACGACGGTCGCAGCCTCCGGCTGGGCCGCCATGCCGAACGGTTGCTGCACTTCGCCTTGGACCATGCGCCGGGCATCGAACTGCTGGCGGCCAATGTGCCTATCCGCCGCGCCAATGGGCATGGCGTGCAGACGCTCGGCGAACTCGACGTCGTCTGGCGCGATCCCGCCGTCATGGAAACCGTGCATTGGGAAATGGCGGCCAAGTTCTATTTGATGGTCGATGGCATCGAGGACCGGTGGCTCGACCTTCGCGCGTTTGTCGGGCCGAATCTCGTAGATCGGCTGGGCGACAAGCTCGACCATATCGTGCGCCGGCAATTGCCGCTGGGCCGCACCGCAGAGGCGAAGGCCGCGCTCGGTCACGCGATCGACCGGAGCGAGGTCTATCTGCTGGGCTGGCTATTCTATCGGGACGGGGTGACGCCGCCGGGGCTGGATGTGTTGGGTATCGCCCCCGATCACCAGCGCGGCTGGTGGTCCACGCTGGATGCCTGGATGGGCCGTGCGTCGGAGCGGGCAGGTCAGGGGAGTGGCGCGGCGCGCTGGTGTCGTCTGCAGCGTGCAGACTGGCTGTCTGGCGCGCGCGTGCCGGAGGCCGAAACCGAATCAGCCGAAGTGCTTCATGCGGTGCTGACGGAACGATTTACCGACGCGCATCCAGACCACGGCTGGCGGCGCGATGCGCCTGTCATGGTTTGTGAACTGGAGCCCGCCGGGACCGATCAGCCCGGCATTTGGGTGGAGCGTTCGCGCGGCTTCGTCGTGCCGCCCGGCTGGGAAGCGCGCGCCATTGAACGGGCGCGCAGGGATTGACCGGCGCGGGGTGATGGTCCCCGCCAGCAGGGCCGCGGGCCCCGCCTGGGTCAGTGGTGCTTGTCCTCGCCGATCATCGCCAGCGAGTTGTAGATCTTCACATTGTGCTTGTGCAGGCGCATGACCAGCAGCATGGTCGCGCAGATGAACAGGCCCAGCGCCACGATCACGAACCCGATCGGCACATTCAGTTTGATCAGCAGCGCGTACAGGCACAGCATCAGCAGCACCGACACATTCTCGTTGAAGTTCTGTACCGCGATCGAGTGACCCGCCGAGAGCAGCACGTGGCCGCGGTGCTGCAGCAGCGCGTTCATCGGCACCACGAAATAGCCGGACATCGCGCCGACGATCATCAGGAACACGTAGGCGATGGCCATGTACAGCGGCATGTGCAGGCCGAACAGGTCCAGCGTCACATCCGGAATGGTGTCCTTGGTATAGAACGCCATGATCATCACCGTCACGCCCATGGCCACGCCAAACGGCAGCACGGACAGCGACTTGCGCAGCGGAATCCTTGCCGCCGCCATGATCGCGCCCACGGCCACGCCCACGGCCACTACGGCTTGCAGCAGCGCGCCCTGCGACAGGTTCAGGCCGAGTGACTTTTCCGCCCATTTGAGCACGATGAACTGCAGCGTGGCGCCCACGCCCCAGAACAGGGTGGTGACCGCCAGCGAGATCTGGCCGAGCTTGTCGCGCCAGAGCGCGATAAAGCAGTCGCCGAACTCCGCGATCAGCTTGACCGGGTTCTTTTCCTGCTGGGGATAGCGGGCGCCGGTGTCCGGAATGAACAGGTTGAAGATCGACGCGATCACGTAGAAGAACATGATCACCACCATCGCCGCTTCGGCCGGCGTATTGATGCCGGTGTCGACGTACGGCATGTCGAAGTGCAGCAGAATGGTGGAGACGTGAACCGAGATCAGCGCCCCGCCCACTACGGTGCCCAGGATGATCGAGCCGACGGTGAGGCCTTCGATCCACCCGTTCGCCATGACCAGTTTCTCGGGGGGCAGCAGTTCGGTCAGGATGCCGTACTTGGCCGGCGAATAGGCCGCTGCACCGAACCCGACGATCCCGTAGGCCAGCAGCGGGTGCAGCCCGAACATCATGATGGCGCAGCCGACTATCTTGATCGTGTTGGTGATCGCCATGACCTTGCCCTTGGGCATCGAGTCCGCGAAGGCGCCCACGAAGGCAGCCAGCACCACATAGGACAGCACGAAGAACAGCTTGAGCAGCGGAGTCATCCACTGCGGGGAATGTAATTCGGTGAGAAGGGCAATGGCAGCAATGAGCAGCGCATTGTCGGCCAGCGACGAAAAAAACTGCGCGGCCATGATCGTGTAGAAACCCTTCTTCATACCTTCGACTTTGTCTCCATCGCGGAAGCTCGCCTGGGCGGGCAAATGCGCGCCAGCAGGCAGCGCCGCGGCTTGCAGGGAACCTGTCGCTCCAGCTTTGTCAAAGTGGGGCGGTTGCGCAACATTCGCGTGCTTTGCCGCCTGCCTGACCGTCATTGACATATTGCTTCTCTTTTAAAACATTGCCGGAGCGTCCGGCTTTATATCACGAAACCGCGACATTTCAGCACACAGGCAAACGCGCATTGGACAGCATGTCGCCGCTTGGATTCCCGGAATTTTCGTCCGATTGTGTTCAAATATCGACTGCGCGATGCGAGAGCCGCAGGCCGGCGTTTCTGCCGGCCATCCACCACCGCCCGGTGTCCCCATCAACGCACGAATCCCGCAGGTTGCTGACCGGGTCTTCCCTGAAATGGTGCAAGACCGATCCGGCAGCCGGCCCAAGTTGTCTATTCCATGCCAAGACCCATTCAAGCCGTCATCCACCAGCCCGCGCTGGCCAACAATCTTGAGGTGGTGCGTCGCCAAGCACCCGCATCCCGCATCTGGGCGGTGGTCAAGGCCAACGCCTACGGCCACGGCATCCGCCGAGTCTTTGCCGGCCTCAAGGCCGCCGACGGGTTTGGCCTGCTCGATCTCTCGGAAGCCGTGCTGTTGCGCGACCTTGGGTGGCAGGGCCCGATCCTGCTGCTCGAAGGCATCTTCCAGGCGCAGGATGTACCGCTGCTCGAGCAATACCGCCTGACCACCGCCGTGCACTGCGAGGAGCAGTTGCGGATGCTTGAGCTGGCCCGCCCCAAGGGGCCGCTGGCGATCCAGCTCAAGCTGAATACCGGCATGAACCGCCTGGGCTTCCGTCCGGCGCAGTACCGCGCCGCCTGGGAACGGGCCCGGACCATGTCCTGCATCGGCAGCATTGTCCACATGACGCACTTTTCCGATGCCGACAGCAAGCGCGGCATTGCGCATCAGGTGGAAGCCTTCGAAGCCGCCACGGCCAACCTGCCGGGGGAGGTCAGCATGGCCAACTCGGCAGCCGTGCTCTGGCATCCGCAGGCGCATCGCAACTGGGTGCGTCCCGGCATCATCCTTTACGGCGGATCGCCCACCGGGGTGTCGTCCGATATCGCAGAGACCGGCCTGCAACCGGCGATGTCTCTCCATAGCGAGCTGATCGGCATACAGGATCTGCAACCGGGCGATACGGTCGGCTATGGTTCCATGTTTACTGCCGACCGCGCGATGCGGGTCGGGGTGGTGGCGTGCGGCTACGCCGACGGCTACCCACGCCACGCGGTGGGCTGGGGCGAGCGCCGCGCGCCGGTGCTGGTCGACGGCGTGCGCACGCAATTGGTGGGGCGGGTGTCGATGGACATGATCTGCGTCGACCTGACCCCCTGCCCGAAGGCAAAGGTAGGCACGCCGGTCACGCTCTGGGGCCATGGTCTGCCAATCGACGACGTGGCCGCCGCCAGCGGCACGGTTGGCTATGAACTGATGTGCGCGCTGGCGCCGCGCGTGCCGACTTCCGTTGCCACGTTGACCACCGCCGACGCCGTATAAATGGCCAAGACCAAGACGGTATACACATGCACCGAGTGCGGCGGCACCACGCCGCGCTGGGCGGGCCAGTGCCCACAGTGCAACGCCTGGAACACGCTGGTGGAAACGGTGGCGGATTCGGGTTCGTCCGCGGCACGCCGCTTCCAGCCGCTGGCGACGTCCGCTGTGGTGCGCAAGCTGTCGGAAATCGAGGCGGCCGATGTGCCACGCTTCTCGACCGGCATCGACGAATTCGACCGCGTGCTTGGCGGCGGCCTGGTGTCGGGTGGGGTGGTGCTGATCGGCGGGGACCCCGGCATCGGTAAATCGACCCTGCTGCTGCAGACGCTGGCCAACCTGTCGGCCAGCCGGCGCGTGCTCTATGTGAGCGGCGAGGAATCCGCCGCCCAGATCGCGCTGCGCGCCCATCGCCTGGGCGTGGAGGCCGCCACGCTGGGCCTGCTGCCCGAGATTCAGTTGGAGAAGATCCAGGCCACGCTCGAGGCCGACAAGCCCGAGGTGGCCGTGATCGACTCGATCCAGACGGTTTACTCGGAGGCGCTGACGTCCGCGCCGGGCTCCGTGGCACAGGTACGCGAATGCGCGGCGCAACTGACGCGGATCGCCAAGAGTACCGGCATCACGATCATCCTGGTCGGCCACGTAACCAAGGAAGGCAGCCTGGCCGGCCCGCGCGTGCTCGAACACATCGTGGACACGGTGCTGTACTTCGAGGGGGACACCCATTCCTCGCACCGCTTGATCCGGGCGTTCAAGAACCGCTTCGGCGCGGTCAACGAACTCGGTGTCTTCGCGATGACCGAGCGCGGCCTGCGCGGCATCAGCAATCCGTCTGCGCTGTTCCTCTCCCAGCATGAGGAGCAGGTGGCCGGTTCCTGCGTGCTGGTGACCCAGGAGGGCACGCGGCCATTGCTGGTCGAAGTGCAGGCGCTGGTCGACACCGCCAACGTGCCGAATCCGCGCCGGCTGGCCGTGGGCCTCGAACAGAACCGGCTGGCGATGCTGCTGGCCGTACTGCATCGTCACGCGGGCATCGCGTGTTTCGACCAGGACGTCTTCCTGAACGCGGTGGGCGGGGTCAAGATCACCGAGCCGGCCGCCGACCTGGCCGTGCTGCTGTCGATTCATTCGTCGATGCGCAACAAGCCGCTGCCTCGCGGTCTGGTGGTGTTCGGCGAAGTGGGCCTGGCGGGAGAAATCCGCCCGAGCCCGCGCGGACAGGAGCGGCTCAAGGAAGCCGCCAAGCTTGGTTTCACGATGGCGGTGATCCCGAAGGCCAATGCGCCCAAGCAGCGGATCGACGGCCTGGAGGTCATCGCGGTGGACCGGCTGGAACAGGCCATCGACCGGGTCAGGCATCTGGACTGACGTGGAAAGAAAAAAAGCCCCGCCGAAGCGGGGCTTTTTCATTGGCGCCTTCTCTCGCAGCCTGTGCTGCCGGATCAGCGGTAGGTACCCACCACCCGCACGAACTTCTGGGTATCGTCGCCCGTGGTCGAGCGGATTTCGACGGTGCGCTGGTCTCCGGCCGAAGCGAAGGCCGGGAACGTAGCGCCGTTGCAGCTAACGAACGCGCTGGAGCCCTGCTTGGCGGTGCTGACCGTGACGGAGCGCTGCAGGTACGACGGCACGTTGGTCTGGATGAACGTGCGATCGCCTGCTGCGGGCGCGGGCGCAACTGCGGCGGCGAACTGGCGGCCGAAGGCGAGGGCGCGGTCCACGGGCTCGGCGTTCTGTGTCCAGTTCACATCGACCGTGGTCTGGGCGCCGGTCTTGCCGCCGCCCGTCGTCACGAAATCGAGACTGCCTTCCGCGATCTCGTTCCAGGTCTGGCGCGCGATGACAGACGGCATCAGCACGCCGCCCGACGACGTCACGGTGAACGAGTCGTCTGGCGTGGCCGGCAGAGCGGTCTTGTAGGACAGATCGTTGTTCAGATACCAGACGTCGAACGTGTAGCTGGCGAAGGTCGGGATCGCGGTGATGTCGTTGTCGGACAGCGGCGCCGACGCATAGGTGTTGGCGCCCGAACTCAGCGACGACCAGGTCAGCGCGTCTCCAGCTTTCAGCGGCGTCGCGGCCAGCACCACGGTGCTGCTGGACTGCCCTGAACTGCTGATGACCGCGTTGGGCGCCACGGGGTCGTTGGCGGCATACGTCAGCGAGCCGTTCAGGTTCTGGATCACGAGGTTGGCGCTTGAGCCGCATACGCGCGAACGGGCCAGCACGACACCCGCACTGGGCAGGCCGGGGCCCGTGACGCGTACGAGCTGCGCCTTGATGCCGAGGCCGGTCTGCGGATTCAGCAACACGCGCAGACTGGTTTCATACCGCGAAGCAATGCCTGCACCCGTATTGCGCTCGATCACCTTGCTGATGCGGCGCGTGACGGCAGCTTCGTACTGGCGCTGGTTGCCGGTCATCGTCCACGTGCCGGCGCGGTTGGTCACGCGGCGGGTGAACTGCGACGTGCTGCCGTCGGCACGCACGAACGGGAAGCGCACGAATGCCGTGGCCTCGCCGCTATCGGCCTTACCGTTGAACAACACGATCGGGGCCCGGAAGACGGCGCCGTTCATGTCGGTCGACGAGAACAGGGCAGAGAAATCGACGGCCGCCGAATAGCTGTTGTTCAGATAGTCGCTGGCGAATGCCGGTGCGCACGCCGTGAGCAGCGCGGTGGCGCTGGCACGTGCGGACGGGGCGGCGGCGAAGCAGGCTTGCAGGTTCGCGCGGATCGCTTCGAAGGTGCGGGCATTGGTGGAGGCCGTCGGCGTCGGCAGTGCGGCGGGCGGCTTGGTCAATGCGTTGGCGTCGAGCACGGCTTCCGGAATGGAACCGCCCGTGAGTTGCGCCCCCCGGGATGCCAGCTTGACGCCGTTGGCGGTCAGGGTCACGTGGACAAGGTCGATGACCGCGTCGGCGCCCTGGCCCTCGGTGGTGAGCGGGGTGGAAATCGGGTCGAAGCTTCCGGCGTTCATTCCGGCGCTGGTAGCGACATTGGCCAGCACGGCACGCAGGGCGGCCGTGGCTTGCTGCACGCCGGCGCTGCTGACCTTGCTGTTGAGCGCGCTGGCGCCGGTCAGGTCGGCCGGATTGCCGCCGGCCAACAATGCCGCAAGCGCGGTAGTCAATGGCGTCACGTTGGCCGTGACCGTGGAGCCGCTCGCGGGTTTGGTCGGCAGCACGGACACATAGGTCACGGTCTCGCCACCGGCCGTGCCGGTTGCCTGCAGGGCGAACGGCGCGCGGAAGCCGGATACGTCGAAGCTGTACCGTCCGTTAGCGTCGGCGACGCGGATGCCGACGGTCTTGCCATCGGCATCGAACATGGTGACCTGCGCGCCGCCCATGAATGCACCGGATGCCGCAGTGCCTTGCACCGTTGCGGCTGGCTGGCTGCCGCCGCCATTGCTGCCACCGTTGCTGCCGCTATCGCCGCCACCACCACATGCCGCCATCACCGCAACCGTCATGACGCCGAGCACGGGCGTCCAGATGCGCGAACCACGCCCGCGCAACGTCTCTTGAATCCCCATTTGATTTCCCTGAGTGCCGGATGGCGAGTCCGGCTGTCTTATTGGATTTCTTGCGTTCGCCGATCCGAGAGCATATGCAGGCGGCAATGATGCTGTTCCCCACTTTGGTGGGGTGTGGCGAGTGCGACACAAAGGCCGGCTGCGGCTTGACGGAGGACCATGCGCGGGCACCGGGTCAACGCCGAATCGGGTCGATGCGGCAATCCGCCACAGTTTCCGGCGAGGCCGGTTGCCGGGGCGCAACGAAGACATCGATGAAAATGGGTAATAATCGCGTCGAAGAAAATTCGCACCCGATGCCCATGCAAGCCAATTCCCGAACCTATTTCCTACTGATCGCCATCGTTTCCTTTGCGATGGTCGGTGCCGCGCTGTATATGCAGTACGCGGAGAACCTGCAACCGTGCCCGCTCTGCATCATGCAGCGCTTCGCGTTCATCGGTATCGGTATCTTTTCGTTGCTGGCGGTCATCGCGCAGAACACGCGCACGCTCTGGCAGGGCCTGGGGATGCTTTCCGGCGTGGGCGGCATTGCCGTGGCGGGCTACCAGGTGGCGTTGCTGATGAACCCGAAGGCGTCCTGCGGCATCGACCCGCTGGAGAACTGGGTCAACTCGCTGCCCACGGCCAAGCTGCTGCCGCAGGTGTTCTATTCGGATGGTCTGTGCACGGCACCCACGCCGCCCATCCTGGGCCTTTCGATCCCGGCGTGGTCGCTGATCTGGCTGCTGATTCTGACGCTGACGCTTGCCGTCGGGCTGATTCGCCGCGAGAAGCACTTCCGCTGAGCGGCGTGGTTCTTGGCCCTCTTGTCCCTCGTGCCCGAGCTTGTCCCCTCCCGCGTGTGGTAGAGGGGCACAAGCTTCAGGTCGATTGAGATGCCTCAGGCGATCTGCTCGATCTGCTCCTGCAGTTCGAGCCAGCGTTCCTCCAGTTGCTCGAGTTCGCCGGTGACTTCGCCCTGGCGCTTGAGCATGTCCTTCAGCTTCGTCTTGTTGGCGTCGTCGTAACTCGACGCGTCGGCCATGAACGTGTCGATCGTGGTCTTGTCGGCTTGTAGCACCGACATCCGCTTTTCCACCTTTTCCAGTTCCTTCGTCAGCGGCTTGCGCAGTACCGACAGGCGCTGGCGCTCGTCGGCTTCTGCGCGGCGCTGGTCCTTCCGGTTGACCACGGGCGCGGCTTCGGCGGCGTGCGCGGCCGTGGCCGCGTTGCGCTTGGCGGCCGCCTGTTGCAGCAGCCAGTCGCGGTAGTCGTCCAGATCGCCATCGAACGGGCGGATCGTGCCCTCGGCCACGAGCATGAACTGGTCCGAGGTGGCGCGCAGCAGATGTCGGTCGTGCGAGACCAGGATCAGCGTGCCTTCGAACTGGGCCAGCGCCATCGTCAGCGCTTCGCGGGTGTCGAGGTCCAGGTGGTTGGTCGGTTCATCTAGCAGCAGCAGGTTCGGCTTTTGCCAGACGATCAGGGACAGCGCCAGCCGGGCCTTCTCGCCGCCCGAGAACGGTTCGATCGGTGACGTCGCCATGTCACCGCGGAAATTGAAGCTGCCCAGGAAGTCGCGCAGTTCCTGCTCTCGCACATCCGGCGCCAGCCGCGCCAGATGCTGGAGCGGCGAATCGTGGTCGCGCAGCGTTTCCAGCTGGTGCTGGGCGAAGTAGCCGATCACGAGTCCCTTGCCGAGCCGGACGGTGCCGTTCAGCGGCGCCTGCGTGCCGGCCAGCGTCTTCACCAGCGTCGACTTGCCCTGGCCGTTCGCGCCCAGCAGGCCGATGCGCTGGCCGTTCTGGATCGACAGTGCAAGGTTGTGCAGGATCGTGACGGGCGGGTCGGCCTCGGCATAGCCGCAGTCCACACCTTCCAGCACCATCATCGGGTTCGGCGCCGAATCGGGCTCACGGAATTCGAAAGCGAAGCCCGCTGCCACGTGCACCGGCGCCAGCCGCTCCATCTTTTCCAGCGCCTTCACCCGGCTTTGCGCCTGGCGTGCCTTGGTGGCCTTGGCCTTGAAGCGGTTGATGAACGACTCCAGGTGCGCGATTTCCTTCTGCTGGCGCGCGTAGGCCGACTGCTGCTGCGCCATCTGCTGCAGCCGCATCGTTTCGAACTGCGTGTAGTTGCCGCCGTAACGCTTCAGTTGCTGGTTCTCGATATGCACCGTGACGTTGCAGATCGCGTCGAGGAATTCGCGATCGTGCGAGATCATCACCAGCGTGCCTGGGTAGCGCGCAAGCCAGTCTTCGAGCCAAACGATGGCGTCGAGGTCCAGGTGGTTGGTCGGTTCGTCAAGCAGCAGCAGGTCCGACGGACACATCAGCGCCTGCGCCAGGTTCAAGCGCATCCGCCAGCCGCCCGAGAACGATGCCACGGGCTGCGACACCTGCGGCAGCGTGAAGCCCAGGCCCAGCAACAGCGCCTCGGCGCGCGCGGCGGCGGTGTAGCCGTCGGCGTCGGCATAGGCTGCATGGGCTTCGCCTTCGGCCGAGCCATCGCCGCTGGCTTGGGCGGCGGCTATCCGAGCCTCGATCTCGCGCAGGCGGGTATCGCCATCGACCACATAGTCCACGGCGGAGCGGGCTACCGCGGGCGTCTCCTGCGCCACATGCGCAATGCGCCACTGGGCGGGCAGGAAGACGTCGCCGCCGTCGGCGTGCAACTCGCCGCGCAGCATGGAGAACAGTGTGGACTTGCCACTGCCGTTGGCGCCGACAAGGCCGACGCGCTCGCCCGGATTGAGCGTCACGCTGGTGTGGTCGAACAGCACTTTGGTGCCGCGCTGGAGGACAAGCTGGTCGATTCGGATCACGGAGGAGACGGGAGGCTAAAGCTGGAAACGGTTTTTCGGCAGGCCGGCATTGTATCGCGCCGGCATCCAAAGACTGTCGCCGCTGGCTATGTTCGGCCGCTTGTTCTGAGGGATTACCCCTAATCGGCCACTTTTCACTCTCCTGGTACAGCAATTGCGTGTAAATTTATTTACATAGATGGTTGCACCGGGAAAGTGCTTTTTCATCAAAGCGCGATGCCGGTCCTGGTGCGCCAATCATTGTTTCGCGCTGATTCGCGCGGTTTTGAATGGATCCTGTAGTCCCGAGATGCCAGACGGCCTGCTAATTTCCGAGCGTATTGCACGCGCCTTGCCAACGTTGACGCCCGCGCACCAGCGCATGGCGCAGTACGTGCTGGAGAACCCGTTCCGTGCCGCCACGATGCGGATCGACGAGTTCGCCACGGCCGTGGACGTATCGGTGGCCACGGCCAACCGCTTTGCGCGCGCGCTGGGATTCGAAGGCTATCCGCAGTTCCGCACCGAACTCGTACGCGGCTTCGAGGCCACGCTGGCCCCGGTGGAGCGATTGCGCGACGAACTGGCGCGGCCCACCACGGCGGCGGAGGTGTTCGCGGCCTCGCTCGAGGACGGCATCCGTAACCTGGAAGCCACGCGTCGCGCGCTGGACCCCGAAGCCTGCGAGCGTGCGGTGTCGGCGATCCTGGAGGCGGAGCGTGTCTACGTGATGGGTTTTGGCGCCAGCGGATTCCTGGCCGGGCTGCTGCAGCACGGTCTGGAGATGCATTGCCGCATGGTCACGTCGGTGTCCAATTCGGGTGGCGCATCCCATGCGGGACGGCAACTGTTCAAGTTGCAACCGCAGGATCTGGTCATCGCCATCGCGTTTCCACGCTACGTGACTGACACGATCATGCTGGCCCAGCGCGTCAAGGAGCACGGCGGCCGATTGATGGCGCTTACCGATGGCCCGGCATCGCCGCTGGCACCGCTGGCTGACTACACGCTTTACGCCAATACCGGATACCGGTTCTCCGCCAATTCCGATGCCACGGTTCTGGCGCTGATCGAGGCGCTGTGCGGCGCCGTGGCGCACCGGTCCGCGCGGTCGGTCAAGGCGGCCGCCGAAATGACCGAATTCCTGCTGCCCTGGCTCCACGGCGCGCCCGACGCGCGTGGTGGCCGGATTGCCCCGAAATCTCCCGACTGATCCCCGACCGAAGTAGAAGGACCCCATGCCTCAAGCTGTTATCGCCATCCACGGTGGCGCGGGCACGATCACCCGTGCCGCGATGAATGCAGAGCGCGAACGCGAGTACGCCGCCGCGCTCGAGCAGGTACTGCTCGCTGGCCAGCGCGTGCTGGCCGACGGCGGCAGCGCGCTCGACGCGGTCACCGAAGCGGTGCGCCTGCTCGAAGACAGTCCGCTGTTCAACGCCGGCCGGGGTGCCGTGCTGACCCATGCAGGCACTTTCGAACTCGACGCGGCAATCATGGATGGCCAGACGCTGGGCGCCGGCGCCGTGGCCTGCGTCAAGCGCTTGCGCAACCCCGTGCTGGCCGCGCGTGCCGTGCTGGAACGCAGCGAGCATGTGCTGTTTGCCGCCGAGGGCGCCGAGGCGTTTGCCGAAGCCCAGGGGCTGGAACTGGTCGGGCCCGAGTACTACTTCACGCAGGCCCGCCACGATCAATGGGTGCGTGCGCAAGCCAGTACCGGCATGGCGCTGCTCGACCATGACGCGGCTGCACTGGCCGCCAGGGCGGGGGCTGCCGATCCGATCGATCCCGACAACAAGTTCGGCACGGTTGGCGCGGTGGCCTGCGATGCCGCTGGCAACCTCGCCGCGGCCACGTCGACCGGCGGCGTGACCAACAAGCAGGTGGGCCGCGTGGGCGATACCCCGATCGTTGGGGCCGGCTGCTACGCGGACGATGTCGCGGCAGTCTCGGCCACGGGCACGGGCGAGATGTTCATCCGCACCGTGGCCGCGTTCGACGTCTCGGCGCAAATGCGCTACGCCGGGCTGTCGCTCGAGGAATCGGCGCGCCGCGTGGTGATGGAAAAGCTTCCCGCGATTGGCGGCCGTGGCGGCCTGATCGCGGTGGACCGTGCCGGCAACGTCACGCTACCGTTCAACACGGAAGGCATGTACCGAGGCGTGGCACGCGTTGGCGAGCCGGCCACTGTCTGGATCTACGGCTGATATGGCAAAGACCGTTTCGAAACAAGGCATCGTGCTGCCGCCCGAGCGCGTGGTGGCCGTCGACAACCTCACCGTGCGCTTCGCCACCTCGGAGCGTACCGTCGAGGCCGTGCGCAACCTGTCGTTCCATGTCGACCGTGGCGAAACGCTGGCCGTGGTTGGCGAGTCGGGCTCGGGCAAGTCGGTGACGTCGCTGGCGTTGATGCGCCTGGTGGAGCACGGTGGCGGCAAGATCGCCAATGGCGCCATGGCGCTGCGCCGGCGCAATGGCGAGGTGCTCGATCTGGCCAATGCCGGCGAATCGACGTTGCGCAAGGTGCGCGGCGCGGACGTGGCGATGATCTTCCAGGAGCCGATGACCTCACTGAATCCGGTGTTTCCGGTTGGTGAGCAGATCGCGGAGTCGATTCGCCTGCACCAGGGCAAGAACAAGGCCGCGGCCCTTGCCGAGGCGCTGCGTATGCTGGAACTGGTGCGCATTCCGGAAGCACGGCGCGTGCTCGACCGCTTCCCGCATCAACTCTCAGGCGGCATGCGGCAGCGCGTGATGATCGCGATGGCGCTGTCCTGCAAGCCGGGTTTGCTGATCGCGGACGAGCCGACCACCGCGCTCGACGTGACGATCCAGGCGGAGATCCTGCAGCTTATCCGCAATCTCCAGGCAGAGATGAACATGGGCGTGGTTTTCATCACGCACGACATGGGCGTGGTGGCCGAGGTGGCCGATCGTGTGCTGGTGATGTACCGCGGCGAAAAGGTGGAAGAGGGCACGTCCGACCAGGTGTTCCACGCGCCCGCCCACCCGTACACGCGCGCGCTGCTGTCGGCCGTGCCGAAGCTCGGGGCGATGGCCGGCACCGATCTGCCGGCCCGCTTCCCGCTGGTGCAGATGAGCGACACCGACAAGGTGGTCGAGGAAGCGCCGCAGGACACCATTCCGGCAGGCGCCGAGCCGATCCTGCGCGTACGCGACCTGGTGACGCGCTTCGATGTGCCAGGCGGCCTGTTTGGCAAGGTCACGCGCCGCGTTCACGCGGTGGAGCAGGTCAGCTTCGATCTCTACCCGGGCGAGACGCTGGCGCTGGTTGGCGAGTCGGGCTGCGGCAAATCGACCACGGGACGTTCGCTGTTGCGGCTGGTCGATTCGCAGAGCGGCACGATCGAGTTCGCAGGCCAGAACATCAGCCAGATGCGGGGACCGGCGCTTCAGGCGCTACGCCGCAATATCCAGTTCATCTTCCAGGACCCGTTTGCGTCGCTGGACCCGCGCGTGCCGGTTGGCTACTCGATCATGGAGCCGCTGCTGGTGCACAAGGTGGCCAGCGGCAAGGAAGCCGAGGCGCGTGTCGCCTGGCTGCTCGAAAAGGTGGGCCTGACAGCCGCGCACGCATCGCGCTATCCGCACGAGTTCTCGGGCGGCCAGCGCCAGCGGATCTGCATCGCGCGCGCCCTGGCGCTGAACCCGAAGGTGGTCGTCGCCGACGAATCGGTGTCGGCGCTCGACGTGTCGATCCAGGCGCAGATCGTCAACCTGATGCTCGGCCTGCAGCGCGAGCTGGGCGTGGCCTTCCTGTTCATCTCGCACGACATGGCCGTGGTGGAGCGCGTAAGCCACCGCGTGGCCGTGATGTATCTGGGCCAGATCGTCGAGATCGGTCCGCGTCGCGCTATCTTCGAGAACCCGCAGCACCCGTACACGAAGAAGCTGATGTCGGCGGTGCCAATTGCCGATCCGGCCCGACGCCACATGAAGCGCGAGCCGCTGTCCGACGAGATTCCCAGCCCGATCCGCGCGGTCGGCGACGAGCCAGTGGTCCAGCCGCTGGTTGCCGTGGCCGGCAGTGGCGCGCACGGACATTACGTAGCCCGGCACGCCGTCGGCGGCGCCTACTGAAGTTCGTTTTCCTCAAGGAGAAGTGAAGATGTCTGACCGCAAGGTTTCGTTCCGCCTGATGGCCGGCGCCACCGCAGTGGGCGCCATGGGCATGATGGCCGCCGCGCCGGCATTCGCCGCCAAGGACGCGGTGATGGCCGTGTACTCCACCTTCACCACGCTGGACCCGTACGACGCGAACGACACGTTGTCGCAGGCGGCGGTGAAGTCGTTCTACCAGGGCCTGTTCGGCTTCGACAAGGACATGAAGCTGGTCAACGTGCTGGCCGAGAGCTACGACGTCAGCAAGGATGGCCTGGTCTACACGATCAAGCTCAAGAAGGGCGTGAAATTCCACGACGGCACCACGTTCGACGCGACCGCGGTCAAGGCCAATCTGGACCGCGTGACCGATCCGGCCAACAAGCTCAAGCGCTACACGCTGTTCAACCGTGTGGCCAAGACCGACGTGGTGGACCCGAACACGGTGCGAATCACGCTCAAGGAGCCGTTCTCGCCGTTCATCAACGTGCTGGCCCACCCGTCGGCGGTGATGATCAGCCCGACCGCGCTGAAGAAGTACGGCAAGGAGATTGCCTTCCACCCCGTGGGCACCGGACCGTTCGAGTTCGTGGAATGGAAGCAGACCGATTACCTGAAGGGCAAGAAGTTCGCGGGCTACTGGAAGACCGGCTATCCGAAGATCGACACGATCACCTGGAAGCCTGTGGTCGACAACAACACGCGCTCGGCCGTGATGCAGACCGGCGAGGCCGACTTCGCGTTCAGCATTCCGTTCGAGCAGGCCGCGGTGCTCAAGGCCAGCCCGAAGGTGGACCTGATCGACGGGCCGTCGATCATCCAGCGCTACCTGTCGCTGAACACGATGGTCAAGCCGTTCAACGACCCCAAGGTGCGCCAGGCGATCAACTACGCGATCAACAAGGAGGCGCTGGCCAAGGTGGCGTTCGCCGGCTACGCCGTACCGTCGGCCGGCGTGGTGCCACCGGGCGTGGATTACGCCGAGAAGCTGGGCCCATGGCCGTACAACCCGGCCAAGGCGCGCGAGCTGCTCAAGGAAGCCGGCTACCCGAACGGCTTCGAGACGACGCTGTGGTCGGCCTATAACCACACCACCGCGCAGAAGGTGATCCAGTTCGTGCAGCAGCAGCTGCAACAGGTGGGCATCAAGGCGCAGGTGCTGGCACTGGAAGCTGGCCAGCGCGTGGAACGCGTGGAGTCCGTGGCCAAGCCCGAGGACGCCGGCGTGCGCATGTACTACGTGGGCTGGTCGTCGTCGACCGGTGAGTCGGACTGGGCGCTGCGTCCGCTGCTGGCTTCGGAAGCGATGCCGCCGAAGCTGCTGAACACGGCCTACTACAAGAACGACCAGGTCGATGCCGATATCGCCAACGCGCTGCGCACGACCGATCGCGCCGAGAAGGCCAAGCTCTACAAGGACGCCCAGGAACAAATCTGGAAGGACGCGCCGTGGGCCTTCCTGGTGACCGAGAAGGTGCTGTACGCGCGTTCGAAGCGCCTGACTGGTGCCTACGTGATGCCCGACGGCTCGTTCAACTTCGACGAGATCGATATCAAGCAGTAAGCGGTTGACATGTCTTCGGTGTTTGCCCCTCTCCCATGCATGGTGAGAGGGGGAGTACCGCAGTAGAGCAGTAGAGCAGTAGAGCAGTAAGAGTGGTTGCAAGTCGCGGTATCGCAGTACTTATAACAAGCTGTATGCAGTAAGCCGTGTGGCTGCCTGCCCGTATACGCGGGGTTGAGGGCGGGCGGCCGGCGGTCCTCAATTTTCCGTTGCCTGATGCTGAACTACTTCCTTAAACGACTTCTGGGCGTGATACCCACCATGCTGATCGTGGCGGTGTTGGTATTCCTGTTCGTCCATCTGCTGCCCGGCGATCCGGCGCGGCTGGCCGCGGGCCCGGAGGCCGACGCGGACACCGTGGAACTGGTGCGCAAGGATCTCGGGCTCGATCGCCCGATGCCGGAGCAGTTCGTGCGTTACTTCTCGAACGCCCTGCGGGGGGACTTCGGTACCTCGCTGCGCACCAAGCGACCCGTTTCGGAAGAAATCGGCGACCGCTTCCTGCCCACGCTGTACCTGACGATCGCGTCGATGGTCTGGGCCGTCATCTTCGGCATGACCATCGGCATCTGCTCGGCCGTGTGGCGGAATCAGTGGCCGGACCGCCTGGGCATGACGCTGGCGGTGTCGGGTATCTCGTTCCCGGCCTTCGCGCTGGGGATGCTGCTGATGGAAGTGTTTTCGGTGCAGCTTGGCTGGCTGCCGTCGATCGGCGCCGATAGCTGGAAGCACTACATCCTGCCGTCGCTGACGCTCGGCGCGGCCGTGGCCGCCGTGATGGCGCGATTCACGCGCGCATCGTTCATCGAGGTGCTGCAGGAGGACTTCGTCCGTACCGCACGCGCCAAGGGCGTGCGCGAGACCGTGGTCGTGATCAAGCATACGCTGCGCAACGCAATGATTCCCGTCGTGACGATGATGGGCCTGCAGTTCGGCTTTCTGCTGGGCGGCTCGATCCTCGTCGAGAAGGTGTTCAACTGGCCCGGCCTCGGCCGCCTGTTGGTGGATGCCGTGGAGATGCGTGACTACCCGGTGATCCAGGCCGAGGTGCTGCTGTTCTCGCTCGAATTCATCCTGATCAACCTGGTGGTGGACGTGCTGTACACCGTGATCAACCCCACCATCCGCTATAAATAAGGAGGCTGGCATGTCCGATATTTCCACGCCCGCCGCTCCCGAGGCCGCCAGCGTCCCGGAGGCCGTCCGCACGCCCTGGACCGAGTTCTGGCGCAAGTTCCGCAAGCAGCATCTCGCGCTGGCCGCCGGCGCGTTCGTGCTGCTGCTGGTGGTGGTCGCGATTCTGGCGCCGCACATCGTCCCGTACGACCCCGAGAACTTCTTCGACTACGACGCGCTCAACGCAGGCCCGTCGGCTGCGCACTGGATGGGCGTTGACTCGCTCGGGCGCGACATCTTCAGCCGCATCCTGGCCGGTACGCGCATTTCGCTGGCGGCCGGCTTCTTCTCGGTGATCATCGGCGCGGTCATCGGCACGGTGCTGGGCCTGCTGGCCGGCTACTACGAGGGCTGGTGGGACCGCATCGTCACGCGCATCTGTGACGTGCTGTTCGCGTTTCCGGGCATCCTGCTTGCGATCGCCATCGTCGCGATCCTGGGCAATGGCATGGTCAACGTGATCTTCGCAGTGGCGGTGTTCAGCATTCCAGCCTTCGCGCGCCTTGTGCGGGGCAACACGCTGATGCTCAAGCGGCTCACGTACGTGGAAGCGGCACGCAGCATTGGCGCATCCGACTGGACGATCCTGATGCGGCATATCCTGCCCGGTACCGTGTCGTCGATCGTGGTGTACTTCTCGATGCGGATCGGCACGTCGATTATCACGGCGGCTGGCCTGTCGTTCCTGGGCCTTGGCGCGCAACCGCCCACGCCCGAGTGGGGCGCGATGCTGAACGAGGCGCGCGCTGACATGGTGACCGCGCCCCACGTGGCGATTTTCCCGAGCCTGGCGATCTTCCTGACCGTGCTGGCGTTCAACCTGCTGGGCGATGGCCTGCGCGATGCGCTCGATCCGAAGATCGACCGGCGTTGATGGCACCTTCAGCACGCATTGAACACAAGTCGAGCACGATGATGGATATCCCCGTGATTGGCACGTTGCCGGTGGGCCCTCGCAATGCGATTACCGACGTGGCTGGCGTGACCGTCGGCCACTGCACGCTGGCCGACGGGGCTTGCCAGACCGGGGTGACGGTGATTCGCCCGCACGCGGGCAATGTCTACCGCGAGAAGGTGCCCGCAGCGGCCACCGTGCTGAACGGATTCGGCAAGAGCATCGGCCTGGTGCAGGTCGACGAACTCGGCGTGATGGAAACGCCGATCGCGCTGACCAACACCTTCTCTGTTGGCGCACTGGCACAGGCGCAGATCCGCGCGGCCATTGCCGAGAACCCCGAGATCGGCCGCGCCTGGCCCACCGTCAATCCGCTCGTGTTCGAGTGCAATGATGGCTATCTGAACGACATTCAGGCGATGGCGGTCCAGGGGATGCACTACGACAGCGCCCTGGCGGCCGCGAGCGTGGATGTCGCGCAAGGCGCGGTGGGCGCGGGGCGGGGCATGTCATCGTTCGGCGTCAAGGGTGGTATCGGCACCGCATCCCGCATAGCGGGCGGCTACACGGTTGGCGCGCTGGTGTTGTCGAACTTCGGCACACCGGATTCCCTGATCTACGGCGGCAGGCTGCTGGGCGCGGCGCTGGCTGGCCAACTGAGGCAGGAGATCGTCCCGGAGAAGGGATCGATCATCATGATCGTGGCCACCGATGCACCGCTCGACGCGCGGCAGCTTGGCCGGCTTTCGCTGCGCGCCGGCGCGGGGCTGGCGCGAACCGGTTCCGTATTTGGCCATGGCTCTGGCGATATCGCGCTAGCGTTCTCGACGGCGTACACCGTGCCACATCTGGCCGACGTACCGATGCCGGCCGTGCAGATGGTGCATGAAACACGGCTCGACCCGCTGTTTCGCGCCGCTGCTGACAGCGTGGAGCAGGCCATCGTCAATGCGCTCTGGCATGGCGAAACCGTTCATGGCCGCGATGGGCACACCCGGCGGGCACTACGCGAACTGTTGCAGGAACTGATGGCATGAAGATTCTGGTTTCCACGGACATCGAAGGCGTGGCCGGCGTATTCCACGCCGAGCAAACACGCGCGGGGAATGGAGAGTACGAACGCGCGCGTGCCTGGATGACGGCCGAAGCCAATGCCGCCGTGCAGGGCGCATTTGCGGGTGGCGCCACCGAGGTGTTGGTCAACGATTCGCACGGGGGCTTCCGCAACCTGCTGCCGGATCAGATCGACCCGCGCGCGCAACTGGTGCTGGGCAAGCCGCGCTATCTGAGCATGATGGCTGGCGTCGAGCAGGATTGCGACGGCGTGTTCATGATCGGCTATCACGGCCGGGCGCAGAGCCGTGGCGTGCTGGCCCATACGATCAACAGCGGCGCGTTCGCGCGCGTCTGGCTCAACGGGCTGGAGCTGGGCGAGGCGGGCATCTACGCCGCATTGGCCGGCGAGTTCGGCGTGCCGGTGATGCTGGCCAGCGGCGATGACGTCTTCATCGCGGAAACGCAGCCGCTGATGCCTTGGGTGCGCTACGTGCAGACCAAGGCCGCAGGCGGGCAGGGCAGTGGCACCTCGTTGTCGCCCGCTGCCGCTCGTGAAGCGATCGCAGTGGCCGCCGAGTCCGTGACGCGCGATGCGATCGTCCAAGCCAAGGCACGTTGCTTCGAACTGCCTGGGCCGGTGAGTTGCCGCCTGCAGACAACGACCACCGCCCACGCCGACCTGTTCTGCCAATGGCCCGAGTTCGAACGGGTCGACGGTGTCACGCTGACATTCACGGGGCCAACCGTGCAGGCTGTGGTGCGGATGCTGAACTGCTGCTCGGCGATGTCGTTCATGCTGAAGTAGTTGTTTTCCCCGTTTTCCCGCAACGCGGGAGAACGGAGCGAAAACAGTGGGACAATAGCGCCCGTTCCCGATTTCGCCCGACTTCCAATGACCCATCCGACGCACGGGAGCTGGACGCCCGTTCGCAAGGACTTCGTCGATCCGGCCAGCACGCGATGCCATGCGCGCAACGCGAAAGGCGGCCGCCACCACGGTTTTCCCGAGGGGCACGCCTATATCCTGCGCGGCCCGGATGGCCACGAGTACCCATTCGGCCCGGAATGCGCGCGCGAGGTGCTGGCCGTGCCCGAGGCGCTGGATCAGATCCCGGACTATACCGAGCGCGATGCGGTGAAGCGGATCGACGCCGATCTGCCCGCGCCGGTGAGGCGCAAGCCCTCGGCGGCCGAACTGGAGCTGGCGCGCCGCAATGCGGCCACGCGCTATGTGGTGCTGCGCATGGAGAAAGTGGCTGCCGTGCCGCGCGTGCAGCCGACAGTCCTGTTCCCCGCGCTCGATGAGCTTTATCAGCGGATCGCCACTGGCGGCACGCTCACGAACGCGCAGGTGCAACGCGTGCTGGCGATCGAACGCAGCAAGGCCACGCCGCCCAAGCTCAAGAGCACGAACCTGCTCGACGTCTATACGGCGCACGTCAAGCTCGAGTGGCTGATCGCGGGGGCAAACCGCGTGGATCAGATACGTTTCCTGCGCAGCCTGCATGACTGGCTGGCCAGACATCTGGTGCTGTCCGCCGCGCAGATTGCCGCTGCCGGCATCGTGATGCACCCGCACGCGTTCCGCAGCGCCTGGCCGTCCGAGGGCGGTCCGGCGGAGCTGTTCTGACGTTCGCTGGATAAAAACGCCGGATTGGCGTTACATTGAGGGCATCCCCACTCGGCCCAGGCCATTCCCGCCATGCCTGCCAGTCAGACTGCGCGCTACTTCGCACGCAGCTATGCCGAAGCCCGCCAGAAATTCCTGGCGGCCGCCCGCGCATGTGGTGCGGCGCTGACCGAGTTTCCCCACCCCACTGAAACAGGCAACGAGGGCGAGGCCCTGGCGATGGACGTCGCCTGGGTCGGGGCCGCCGATGCGTCGCGCGTGCTGCTGGTGACGTCCGGCACGCACGGCGCCGAAGGGTTCTGCGGATCGGGCACGCAGGTGGCGATGCTTGCCGACACGGGGCTGCATTCGGACTGCCACCGCGCCGGCTGCGCGCTGATGTTCATCCACGCGGTCAATCCCTATGGCTTTTCCCACCTGCGCCGTGTCAACGAGGACAACGTCGACCTGAACCGCAATTTCGCGGACTTCGAACGGCCACTGCCGGCCAATCCGGCCTATGCCGAGATTGCCCCGATGCTGCTGCCGAGCCAGTGGCCGCCGTCGTGCGACGAACACACCGCGCTGATGAAGCGGGTGACGGAGCGGGGCATGGGCTGGTTCCAGGCGGCGATCAGCGCCGGACAGTATCAGGACCCGGATGGCATGTTCTTCGGCGGTCAGCAGGCAACGTGGAGCAACTACACGCTACGGCGCATCCTGGCCCGCTTTGGCGCCGGACGGACCACTTTGCGATGGGTCGATGTGCACACGGGGCTGGGACCGTGGGGCTATGGCGAAGCGATCTACATGGGGCCCGACGAGGCGCGCCAGTTGAACAAGACGCGGGCCATCTGGGGCGGCAGCGTGACGTCGATCTACGACGGCTCGTCGACATCGGCCAACCTGACCGGGCTCGCGTGGGCGGCTGTGCCGCAGACGCTGCCGACGATTGACTACGCAGGCATCGCCCTGGAGTTCGGCACGCTGCCGTTGCCCGAGGTGCTCGATGCGTTGCGTGGCGACCATTGGCTGCATGTGCATCCTGAAGCGGACGAGAACCAGCGCGCACTGATCAAGCAGGCCGTGTGGCGTGCCTTTTATGGCGATTCGGACGAATGGCGCGATGGCGTGGTGGCCCAGGTGACCGACGCGGTGCGCAAGGGAATCGGCGCGTAGCGGCTCATGCCGATAGGCGGCGGTTCGTAATCGACTCATCTTTCGACTACCTTTCAACGACCATACGGAAGCGCTGATAGTCGTTATTGATCGTGCCCGGTTGAGACGTGGGGCGGGATGGCGAGACAATCGCCCGGGCGTGCCGGTATCGCCTGGTCGATGCCGCGCGCCATGACAGCACAGTAAGAAGAACAGGCGTCGTTGCCCAGCCCCACATCCTCAGCCGCACGCAAGCGAGAGCGCGTCGGCATCTCCCGCGTGGTTCGTGATCCGCGCCGGTCGAATGGACCGGCTGGCAGCGTTCGCCCGTCGCACTCCTCGAGAGAATCTCCATGCCCAGTTTCAATCCATCGCGCCGCACGTTCCTGAAGACGAGCGTCGTGGCCGGGGTATCGGTTTGCATCGTGCCCCTCGCGGACAAGGCGGCTCTGGCCGCGTTGTTCGAAGAGAAGCATCTGACGCCGGTGCAAACCGATCCCGCCACCGGCGCGCCACGCTTCCGTGTGGATGGCATCGCCAAGGTCAACGGCGAAAAAGTCTTCGCACGCGATATCCGCGCACGCGATATGCCACACTGGCCCGCGCAGCAATCGCACGCCTTCATCGTGCGCACGACCCGTGCGGACCGTACCTTCGACGGCATCGACCTGAGCCTGCTCGGCGATGAGCTGAAGCCCGACGTTGTGGTGACGGCCGCCGACCTGGAGCGCGACGGCGTGACGTTCCCGAAGTTCTACGGCGACGACATGCTGCTGCCTGTAGGCAAGACCCCGGCGTATCTCGGCCATGCGGTGGCTATCCTGATTTATCACGACTTCGCGCGCTTCCGCTTTGCCAAGGACAAGCTCAAGTATCGCGACGAGGTCGTGCGCTATGGCGCCCAGACTGGCGCGCTTGAACGCGATCCCTGGGGCACGTTCCGTTTCGTGCGCGTGGGCGGCGCCACGCCGTTCGACGACGACGTGTTCTCAAGCCTGAAGTTCGCGCCGGTGTTCCCCAGTGCGATGCGCAAGCACCAGCCCGTTTGGCCGGACGGCAAGGATCATGGGCAGGTGGGCGAGCAGGGTATGGCCCATGCGAAGTCGATCCGCGACGAACTGGCGAATCCGCCGGCCAACTGGCTCGTGCTGGATCGCGAGTACAACACGCAGTCGATCGATACCGCCGCGCTCGAGGCCGATAACGCCAACTGCTGGTACGACCGCGACAACCAGACGCTGCACATGGTGGTGCCAACGCAGGCGCCGTCGGAGGTGGGCGAATCGACCGCGGAAATGCTGGCGCGCTGCAAGTCCGCGTTTCCGGTGAAGCAGGTGGTCCTGCATCCGACCTACACGGTGGGCTACGGCTCGAAGGATCACTACAACTTCCCGTTCTACGGTCTGGTAACGGCGCTCTATGCCGGCAGCAAACCCGTGCGGCTGGCCAACGACCGCTACGAGCAGTTCCAGACCGCGCTCAAGCGCCACGCGTTCAAGATGCACTACCGCATCGCGGTGGACAAGGAAACCGGACTGCTCCAGTCGTTCCAGGGCGACTTCGAGGCCAACGGTGGTGGCCGTATGAATTTCTCGCCGTCCGTGGCCATGGTCGGCGCGACGGCGGCGCAGTCAATCTATTACTTCCCAAAGAACGATCTCGCCACGGTGGCCATTGCCTCCCGTGCGATCGACGCCGGTTCCGCGCGCGGGTACGGCACGCTGCAAAGCATGGCGGCGACCGAGATGATGATTGACGAGTTCGCCGAGCAGTTGAAACTCGATCCGATCGAGTTCCGGCTGAAGAACGCGCTGCGCTCCGGCATGAAGAACACGCAGGGCGCGATTCCCGCCGGGGCCATTCGCGTGGATGAAGTACTGGAAGCGTCGCGCAAGCATCCGCTGTGGACCAATCGCGCGAAGAAGAAGGCCGAGTACGAGACCGCGCATCCGGGTCATCGCTATGGCGTGGGCTTTGCCTGTGTGCAGAAGGACTTCGGCACGGGCGCGGAGACATCGTTCGCGCGTGTCGAGATCGATGCCGAAGGCCGTATCGCGCTGTACCACTCAGGCGCGGAAATCGGCACCGGCATGTCGACGTCGCAGGCCTCCGCGGTGTCACGCTGGCTGAGCCGCGCGGCTACGGACGTGCGGACGTCGATTACCGAGTGGCCGGACCTGCCTGTCACGACCAGTGGCGATCCCTACCTGATGAGCCAGGCGGATCAGGACAAGCTCTCGCAGAATCCGCGCTGGTCCCCGGGCTACGCGTCGCCATCCAGCGCGACGAACTCGGCCTATTACTTCACGCACAGCACGCGCGAAGCGGCCCGCGTGGTCTTCATGCATGGACTGTGGCCGGCGGCGATGGCGATCTGGAGCCAGGGCATCGGCGGCGGCCAGGCGGCATCGCTGGTGGTGCGTGTGGAGGATGCCCGCTGGGTTGATGGCAAACTCAGCGCCGGCGGCCTGCAGGCGCTGCCATACGAACAGCTCGTCAAGAAGGCGCACGAACTGGGGCTGGTCACCGGCGCCACGGTGCACGTGTTCAATCGCTGGCAGTGGACCGAAGCCGATTTCGTCGTCAACGGCCAGGCCGTGCGGATTCCGGTGGATGGTTTGTCGGTGCGCATGGGTGCGGGCGATGCCAACGGCAAGCGCACGACCAATGGCTATGACGTGCTTGATCGACGCAAGGTCTATATCGCGCCGGTCCAGCGCAACAATGCGTCCGTGACGTACTACAGCGCGGTTGGCACGCTGGTCGAGCTGTCGGTGCACGAGGCCAGCGGCAAGGTCAGCCTGCTGACGCACCATTCGATCATGGAGTGCGGCTCGCAACTGTCGCCCGCACTGGTGTCGGGTCAGTTGCAGGGCGGCATCGCGATGGGCATCGGCCACGCGCTGCACGAGTTCCTGCCGCTCTACGAGGATGGCCCCGGCAACGGCACGTGGAATTTCAACCGCTATCACCTGCCCCGTGCCAGCGACGTGGCTGTATGGACGCAGACCGGAACCGTGCTGCCGCCCATCTCCGACACCGACCCGCCCAAGGGTATTGCCGAGGTGGTGATGATTCCGGTGGTGGGTGCCATCGTCAACGGTATCGCCCACGCCATTGGGCACCGCTTCACCGATTTGCCGGTCACGGCCGAAAAGATCCAGGAGGTACTGGCATGATCGCCACGCAAGCATTGTCCATGAACATCAACGGCAAGGACGTCGGCCCGCTCGAGGTGCCCGTCGGCCTGATGATGATCGATTTCCTGCACGAGTACGTGAACCTGACCGGCTCGCGGCTGGGGTGCGGGCAGGGCGTCTGCCACGCCTGCGTGGCGATTCTCGACCACCCGGACGGCACGAGCGAAACCATTCGCACCTGCATCACTGGCGCGCATTTCTTCCAGGGCAAGCGCGTCCGCACCGTGGAAGGCCATGGCAAGCGCAACGACAAGGGCGAGGTCGTCGAGATGACGCCAGTGCAGCAGGCTTTCCTCAAGCACTTCAGCTTCCAGTGCGGCTACTGCACGCCTGGGTTCGTCAATGGTGCGACCGTGCTCGTGGAAAAGCTCAAGCGTGAGCCGGTAGCGGCGGACAAGGTCGAGCAGACCATCATGTCGTCCATGGACGAGCACATCTGCCGCTGCACGGGCTATGTGCGCTACTACGAGGCCATCAAGGACGTGGTCACCAGCACGCCGGGGCTGGTGAAGGGGAAGGGCGCGCAATGACGACAATCCGATGGATTTCCGCGCTGGCCGCTGGCTCGGCGCTACTGCTTGCCGGATGCGGATCGGGCAGTTCCGATGTGCCTCAGGCCGCCGACCTGGCGCCGGCCACGAAGCTGACCCCGGCCCAGCAGATCGAGCGTGGCCGCTACCTCGTGCGCGCGGCCGATTGCGCGGCCTGTCATACGGCACCGAACGGCGCGCCGTTCGCGGGCGGCGTGGAACTGGCTTCGCCGTTCGGCAAGTTCTACGGCACCAATATCACGCCGGACAAGGACCATGGCATCGGCAAATGGAGCGCCGCCGATTTCTACAAGGCGCTTCATGATGGCGTGGCGCCCGACAAGCATCTGTATCCGGCGATGCCGTACACCTCGTACCGGGGTCTGTCGCGTACCGATACCGATGCGATGTACGCCTACCTGATGCAGCTCAAGCCGATGGCGGTGCAGAATCGCGAGCCAGAATTGGGCTTTCCGTACAACCAGCGTTTTGCCATGGCAGGCTGGAACCTGCTGTTCCGCAAGGATGCGTTGCCCGATGCATCGAAGGGCGAGTCGCCGGTGTGGATACGCGGCCGCTACCTGACCAACGCGCTCGGTCACTGCGCCGAGTGCCACACGCCACGTGGCAAGTTCGGACAGATGGATGGTGGCCGTCCGCTGACTGGTTCGGCGTTGGCTCGGGTCGGGGCTCCCGATATCTCGCCGGCCGGGCTGGCGGCGCGCGGATGGACCGCGGCGGACCTGCAGACGTTCTTCTCCACCGGCATCGCGCCCCAAGGCTCAGCCTACGGCGAGATGTTTCCCGTGGTGCATCTGAGTAGCCGTTACCTGAATGCCGCCGATGTCGGCGCGATGTCCACCTACCTGCTCGGTGACAAGCCGCCGGTACCGCAACCGCTGAAGCCGGCTAACGCCGACGCGGGCGCCATGGCCACGGGCCGGCAGCACTATCTGGCGGTCTGCGCGGGGTGCCACGGACGCGAAGGCGAAGGCAAGCCTCACGTCGCGGTGGCGATGCTTGGCAATTCGACGGTGCGTAATGCGGATCCGCGCAACCTGATCGTGTCGATGCTTGACGGCATTGAGCGCCAGGACTTCCCGGGGCTGGAGAGCATGCAGGATATGCCGGGCTTCGCCACGCGCATGAACGATGCCGAGCTGGCGGCGCTCGCCAACTACCTGCGGGCCAGCTACGGCGGCCAGCCGGCCGATGTGACGGCTGACTCGGTCAAGGTACTGCGCGAGACGCCGAGTCATTGACGTCGCACGGCATCTGAACCGTCACCGCGCATCATCGAGGTCGGTGGATCGCCCGCTCTTTCACCATGTGGGAGAGCGGGGAGAATTCGCGTGTTTCATGACCGTAAAGTGGTATTTGCGGCACCCAGAGTGCGGCAGAACTACCGTTTTCCCCACAGTTGTTACTAAGCTTCAAGAGGATTGCCCGACTCTGGAGCAGTTCTTGTGTTCCATCTGTGGAGATCACGATGAAAACGAGGATGTTAATACCCATCGCCGTGGCAGCCGCCGGTATGCTGGCGGCGCCTTTTGCCCTTGCTCAGCACTCTGGTTCCATGAAGTCTTCTGGCTCGATGTCGTCATCGCCATCGTCATCGGGCACGGCGCCGATGGGTGCGGCATCGCCGTATACGCCTCAGAAGTGGAACAAGGGTGACAAGTTGCCAGCCGAGTTCCGTGACCGGCAGTACGTCATCGACAAGTACAAGGAATACAACCTTCCGGCGCCAAAGAAGGGCTACCACTGGGTGGGTATCGGTGCTGACTATTACCAGGTGTCGTCCAATGGGACGGTGTACTCGGTTGGGCCCGGAGGCTGATTGGCCGTTGCGGCCGTTGCTTTTCCGAGCTTGAGATGTGAAAAGCGCCGTGAGTGATCACGGCGCTTTTTTTGCCTGGAATCTTGCGTTTGGGGATGACTACCGGGGCCGCCCAGTCGCAGCCAGTTCTGCTCGGTCCGGTGTGTGCCGAAATATCCCCTTTCTACTTAACCCGGCAGTGCCTCGTAAGTGACAAGGAACACCTGGTCGTCGCCGGCGCTGACCGAAAGCCAGACGATGTCGAGATCGGGGAAGGCTGCTTCGACGTTCTCGCGCTCGTTGCCGATTTCCACCACCAGCGCGCCGCCCGGGTTCAGGCGCTTCTTCGCGCCGGCGATGATCCGGCGTACTACGTCCATGCCGTCGTCGCCGCCGGCCAGCGCAATGCGCGGCTCCGCCATGTATTCGGGCGGCAGGTCGCGCATCGACTGCTCGTTGACGTACGGCGGGTTGGTCAGGATCACGTCGTAGGTGGCGGTCGACGGCAGCGGCGCGTAGAGGTCGCCTTCGTAGAGCGTGATGCGGTTTTCCATCTTGTAGTCCGCCACATTGCGGCGGGCCACGGCCAGGGCGTCGGACGAGATGTCCACCGCGTCGATTCGTGCGTGCGGCCAGACGTGTGCGGCGATGATCGGCAGGCAGCCGGAACCGGTGCACAGTTCCAGTACCGGGCCGATTTGCCCGGTATCACCGATCCACGGTTCCAGTCCTTCCTGCAGCAATTCGCCGATGAAGCTGCGCGGCACGATCACGCGGGAATCCACGTAGAAACGCAGCCCGTGCATGAACGCTTCGTGCGTGATGTAGGCGGCCGGCACACGTTCGTTTACGCGACGATCGATCACCTTGTGCACAGCGTCGATCTCCTCTGGCAGCAGACGGGCGTCGAGGAATGGGTCGAGGGTGTCCAGCGGCAGGTTCAGCGTATGCAGCACCAGGTAGGCGGCTTCGTCATAGGCGTTGGCGCTGCCGTGACCGAAAGAGAGCTTCGCGGCGGTAAAGCGCGAAACCGCCAGGCGCAGCATGTCGCGGACGGTTTTCAGGGAAGAGGTGGTGGCCATGGGGATCAGGCAATCAGGCGTTCCAGCACGCCACGGTAAACGTTCTTGAGCGGTTCGACGAAGCGGACTTCCACGTGTTCGTCGATCTTGTGGATGCTGGCGTTCGGCGGGCCGAATTCGATGACCTGCGGGCAGATCTTCGCGATGAAACGGCCGTCGGAGGTGCCGCCGGTGGTCGAGAGTTCCGTCTTCACGCCGGTCTCGGCCGCGATGGCCGCGCCCAGTGCTTCGGACAGGTCGCCGCGCGGCGTCAGGAACGGCTCGCCGCCCAGCGTCCAGTCGAGCGTGTAGTCGAGCCCGTGCTGGTCGAGGATTGCGTGCACGCGCGACTTCAGGCCGTCAGGCGTGCTGGCCGTCGAGAAGCGGAAGTTGAAATCGATCGTCACGTGGCCCGGGATCACGTTGGTCGCGCCGGTGCCGCCATGGATATTCGACATCTGCCACGTGGTGGGCGGGAAATACTCGTTGCCCGCGTCCCATACCTCGTTCACCAGCGTGGTCAGTGCCGGCGCGGCAAGGTGGATCGGGTTGCGCGCCAGGTGCGGGTAGGCGATGTGGCCTTGCACACCTTTGACCGTGAGCTTTCCGGACAGCGAGCCACGACGGCCGTTCTTGACCATGTCGCCGAGCGTGTCGACCGAGGTCGGCTCGCCCACCACGCAATAGTCGAGACGTTCGCCGCGTGCCTTCAGCGCTTCCACCACCTTCACGGTGCCGTCATGCGCCGGGCCTTCCTCGTCGCTCGTGATCAGGAAGGCGATCGATCCCTTGTGCTCGGGGTGTTTCGCCACGAACTCCTCGACCGCCACCACGAAGCCGGCAATCGACGTCTTCATGTCGGCCGCGCCCCGACCGTAGAGCTTGCCATCGCGATGGGAGGGCTCGAACGGGTCCGATGACCATTGGTCGAGCGGGCCGGTCGGCACTACGTCGGTATGGCCGGCAAAGGCCAGCAGCTTGCCTGCCGTGCCCTGGGTGCCGCGCTTGACCGCCCACAGGTTGGTGACGCGGAAATCGTCAGGGCCGCTGACGATGTTCTCGCAGGTAAAGCCAAGGGCCTTGAGTCGGGTCTCGAGCACGGCCTGGCAACCTTCGTCGGCGGGGGTGACCGAGCGGCGGCGGATCAGGTCTTCGGTCAGGGCAAGGGTCGGGTTCATGGGGCGGGGGATGAATCGTTAGAACAGGGCGGCGTAGCCGTCAGCGGAAAAACCGACGCTGACCTTGCCGTCGCGGTCCAGCACGGGACGCTTGATCAGCGACGGGCTGGTCTGCATCAGCGCGATGGCGCCGGCTTCGGACTCCGCGCGCGTCTTGTCCGCATCGGACAGCGCGCGGTACGTGGTGCCCTTCTTGTTCAGCAACGTGGTCAGGGGCACGTGCTTGAGCCAGGCGCGCAACATCTTCTCGTCGACGCCTTGCTTCTTGAAATCGTGGAACGTGTAGTCGACGCCGTTCGACTCCAGCCAGGTGCGGGCACGCTTGACGGTGTCGCAGTTGGGAATGCCGTAGAGCAGGGTAGTCATGGTGTCAGGTTCGGGTTCAGCGGAACAGCAGGTTGAGCGCGATGACCAGTCCGCCCAGGCCAAGCGCCACGCCGGCCATGGCCACGGCCGTCATCAGGCGCAGGCGCCGGTCAAGGCGCGCGGCTTCGCGGCGCAATGCCTCGATCGTGATGGCGTGCTGCTCGGCCAGCAGCTTGACGGCCTCGGCCTGCTGCATGGCGGTGGTTTCCAGCTCCGCGATGCGAGCGGCCGGGTCGCGTGTGTCGGCCGCGCCGGGTTGCGCGCCTTCCTCGTCCTTCTTCTTGCCTTTCTTGAGCTTCTCGATGGTCTTGTTGGCCTGTTCGAGGATGGTCGGCAGGAGGGAGAGAACGGTACTGACGGTGGCGGGGTCGAGGGCCATGAGTCGCTTGCGGAGGGATGGCATCGGCTGGGCTTCGCGCCGCCGGGGCGTGCCCGGCGGCGGCATTGCTGTCAAGGCGCGATTCAGTCGCGCAGCAGGTCGTTCAGGCTGGTCTTGGCGCGGGTTTGCGCGTCCACCTTCTTGACGATCACGGCGCAGTACAGGCTGTACTTGCCATCCTTCGACGGCAGGTTGCCGGCCACGACGACCGAACCGGCAGGCACGCGGCCGTAGTGGATTTCGCCCGTTTCACGGTCGTAGATCTTGGTCGACTGGCCCAGGTACACGCCCATCGAGATCACCGAGTTTTCCTCGATGATCACGCCTTCCACGACTTCCGAACGGGCGCCGATGAAGCAGTTGTCCTCGATGATGACCGGGTTGGCCTGCAGCGGCTCGAGCACGCCGCCGATGCCGACGCCGCCCGACAGGTGCACGTTCTTGCCGATCTGCGCGCACGAGCCGACGGTAGCCCACGTGTCGACCATCGTGCCTTCATCCACGTAGGCGCCAATGTTGACGTACGACGGCATCAGCACGGCGTTCCTGGCGATGTACGAACCACGGCGGGCCACGGCGGGCGGCACCACGCGGAAGCCGGCCTTCGCGAAGTCGTCGCCAGTCCAGTTGGCGAACTTGGTCGGCACCTTGTCGTAGAACTGGGCAAAGCCGCCAGCGCTCATCGGCGCGTTGTCTTCCAGACGGAACGACAGCAGCACAGCCTTCTTGATCCACTGGTTGACGACCCAGTCCTTGCCTTGCTTCTCGGCCACGCGCAGTGCGCCCGAATCGAGTTGCGAGATCACGTTGGCCACCGCTTCGCGGATGTCGTTCGGCGCGGACTTCGGCGACAGGCTGGTGCGGTCTTCCCAGGCCTGGTCGATCAGGGCTTGCAGTGCTTGCGTCATGGTTGTGTTCTCAGTGGTGAATATGTATCGGGAGTGATGCCGGAAATCCTCGTTCCGGCTTCAGGACATTCGGTGATTCAGGGTGAAGCGTTCGCGCCGGTCAGCCCAGCGACTTGCAGAATTCGACAATCCGGCGTGCGCCTTCGAGGCATTCGTCCGGGGTGGCCACCAGCGCCATGCGGACCCGGTTCGCGCCGGGATTCACGCCGTGGGCGTCGCGGGCCAGGTAGCTGCCGGGCAGCACCGTGAGGTTCTGTTCGGCCAGCAGCCGCACGGCGAACTCGGTGTCCGACAGACCAGTGCGCGAGACATCGGCCCACAGGTAGAACGCCGCATCGGGCAGGGCCACGTCGAGCACCCCTGCCAGCATCGGCGTGACCTCGGCGAATTTGCGCACATAGGCCGCGCGGTTCTCGCGCACGTGCGCCTCGTCGCCCCACGCCGCGGCGCTGGCGGCCTGCACGGCCGGGTTCATCGCGGCGCCGTGGTAGGTGCGGTAGAGCAGGAATTTCTTCAGGATCTCGGGGTCGCCGGCGACGAAGCCCGAGCGCAGGCCCGGCACGTTCGAGCGCTTCGACAGGCTTGAGAACATCACCAGCCGTTCCAGGCCCCGGCCAAGCTTGTGGGCCGCTTCGAGCGCGCCGAGCGGCGGCTTTGCTTCGTCGAAGTAGATCTCCGAGTAGCACTCGTCGGAGGCAATCACGAAGCCATAGCGGTCGGACAATTCGAAAAGCTGCTTCCAGTCTTCGAGCGACAGCACCGCGCCGGTCGGGTTACCCGGCGAGCAGACGTACAGCAGTTGCACGTGCGGCCACACATCGGCGCCGATCTGGTCGAACGCCGGCGCGAAGTTGCGCGCCGGATCGCTGTTGGCGAACACCGGACGGGCGCCGGCCAGAAGGGCTGCGCCTTCATAGATCTGGTAGAACGGGTTCGGGCAGAGCACCAGCGGGTTGGGCTTGCTGCTGTCGATCACGGTCTGCGCGAACGCGAACAGTGCCTCGCGCGAACCGGTGACGGGCAGCACCTCGGTGGCGGCGTCGACCTTCGGCAGGTTGTAGCGGCGTTCGAGCCAGCCCGCGATGCACGCGCGCAGCGCGTCGCTGCCGGCGGTGCTCGGGTAGTTGGCCAGGCCGCCGAGCGACGCGGTCATCGCTTCCTTGATGAAGGCCGGAGTGGGGTGCTTGGGTTCGCCGATGCCGAAGCTGATTGGCGGGACGGCGGCCGGTTTCACATCGGCCACCAGCGCGCGCAGTTTCTCGAAAGGATAGGTTTGGAGCAGGTCGAGGCGCGGATTCACGGTGGCAGCGGCGGGGCGGTTGAAACCCAGCATTATAAAGGAATGCCGCCCATCGCCGCGCGCGTGAATCCGGCAAATCCGCTCCGACTGGCGCCGGAGATCAGTACAGCATCACCCGCGACACCACAGCCACGATCGGCCGGCGCAGAAACCGCTCCACGCGGGCATTGAGGTGCAGTGGGCGCAACAGCATCCTGACAGTCATCTCCAGCGGCAGATGATGCCGGATAACGGCGCTGCAGCGGGAATTCAGCGCCCTGACATCGCCCTCGGGCACGTCTTCGCGTTCATGTTCGATCCGCAGGACGTTGCGCAGCGCGATCTCGGCGTCCTCGTTCTTGATTTCCAGCAGCCGCCGGGCCAGCGCGCCAAGTACCTTGCCGCGGCCGAGTCGCTCGTGCTCGTGCAGCGCGTTGAAGTAGCGATAAAAGTGCTTGTAGTGGCGGACTTCGTCGTTGGCGATGCGGCGGGTCAGATCGCGCAGCACTGGTTCGTCGCTGGCCTGTTCCAGCGCGCGGTAGTAGGTGGCGGTGCCGGTTTCCACCACGCAGCGGGCGGCCATTTCCAGGGCCAGCGAAGGCTCGAAATTGTCGATCGAGCAGGTCACGCTGTATTCGTCGAAGAAGCGCCGGTATCCACGTTCCCAGTTGAATTCGGGCCAGACATGCTCCACGTAGCGGCGTAGCGCCTGCCCGTGCTGGAGTTCCTCGCACTCCCAGTGCTCGGCGAGCCACCGGGCGGCTTCGGGTACGTCGGCGTAGTACTTGGCGAGGTTGCCCGCGTAGGTGTCGGATCCGCTTTCGATGAACGAGGCGGCGGCGAGCAGATAGAACAGTGTGCGGTTGTTGCGTACCTTGACGACATCGATCGACGAATAGTCGATCTCCGATATGGACCAGGGCAGGTCCCCCGGCGCCTTGGCCGGGTGCGTTGCGGTCATGCTCAATCCTCCATCCAGACTGCTGCTTGGCGCTTCAGGCTGGCCGCTGTCACGTCGAGTGCGGAGAACGGCCCGGAAGGCGATGAGGCCGGAGGGGACTCCGGGATCACGCCGGCATAGTGAGAGACTAGCACTAACCCTAAGAAGTTTCCTGGCGGATCGGCCAGACTTTGACTGCGGCGCGTATTTGCCAAACAACGGCGTGCGCCTAGAAAATCCTTGCAGCAACGCTGGCAACTGACGGATATCTATAGGTTTTCGGCGCCGGGGGATAGCGACGTTACGACCCGCGCAACGGTAGATAAAGCGGCCGGCCGAGAGAATGGCGATGGTATGATTAGCGCCAATCTATCGGGCACCGGGGGCAGGATGCGGCGCAGGCGTCACGTCTGGGCGGCGGGCTCCGTATGGCCCGGCTTATCCAATTGCGTATCGCCCAAACCACACGACAACCGTGCGACTGTCCTCGATCAAGCTGGCGGGCTTCAAGTCCTTCGTCGATCCCACCAATTTTCAAGTGCCCGGCCAACTGGTCGGCATCGTAGGTCCCAACGGCTGCGGCAAATCCAACATCATCGACGCGGTACGCTGGGTGCTCGGCGAATCACGCGCCTCGGAGCTGCGTGGCGAGTCGATGCAGGACGTGATTTTCAACGGTTCCACGGCGCGCAAGCCGGCCGGTCGCGCCAGCGTCGAGCTGGTGTTCGACAACGCCGAAGGCCGCGCGGCCGGACAGTGGAGCCAGTACGCCGAAGTCGCGGTCAAGCGCGTGCTGACGCGTGACGGCACGTCCTCCTATTACATCAACAACCAGCCGGTGCGCCGCAAGGACATCCAGGACATCTTCCTGGGTACCGGCTTGGGTCCGCGCGCCTACGCCATCATCGGGCAGGGCATGATCTCGCGGATCATCGAGGCGAAGCCCGATGACATGCGGATCTTCCTCGAAGAAGCCGCCGGTGTTTCCAAGTACAAGGAACGCCGCCGCGAGACCGAGAACCGGCTGGGCGACACGCGCGAAAACCTGACCCGCGTGGAAGACATCCTGCGCGAACTCGGCAATAACCTCGATAAGCTCGAGGGCCAGGCCGAAGTGGCGCAGCGTTTCCGCCAACTGCAGGCGGAAGGCGAAGAGAAGCAGCATCTGTTGTGGCTCTTGCGCAAGCGCGAGGCCCAGGCAGAACAGGAGCGTCACGCACGCGCGATCGACCAGGCGCAGATCGACCTGGAAGCCCAGACCGCGCAATTGCGCCATGTCGAGGCCGAACTGGAAACGATGCGCGCGGCGCACTATGCGGCCTCGGACGGCATGCATGCGGCACAGGGCTCGCTGTATGAAGCCAACACCGAGGTCAGCAAGCTCGAGGCCGAGATCCGCTACGTCGTTGAATCGCGCAACCGTCTGCAGGCCCAGATCGCCGCGCTGACCACTCAACGCGAGCAATGGCAGGGCAAATCCGATCAGGCGAATGACGAACTGGCGCAGGCCGAGGAAAACCTGGCGCTGGCCGAGGCACGCACGATCGAATCGCAGGAAACCGTCGCCCAGAAGAGCGACGAACTGCCGACGCTGGAAGCCCAATGGCGCGATGCCCAGCAGATGCTCAACGAGCAGCGCGCCGGCATCATGCAGGCCGAGCAGGCACTGAAGCTCGAAGCCGCGCATCAGCGCAACGCCAACCAGATGCTCCAGCAACTCGAGCAGCGCAAGGAGCGACTGCAGGGCGAGGAAAAGGGCCTGGATCGTCCGGACGAAGTCCGTCTGGAAGAACTGCGCATGGATCTGACCGAGCAGGAAGCGCTGCTCGAGGAAGCGCAGGCCGTGCTGATGGACAGCGAGGAGGCGGTTCCCCGCCTGGACGGCGAACGCCGTGCCGCGCAGGAGCGCGTGCAGAGCGAGGCCGCGGCGATCGCTTCGCTGGAAGCCCGTCTGTCCGCGCTGCGACAGTTGCAGGAGAACGTGCAGACCGACGGCAAGGTGCAGCCGTGGCTGGAGCGCCATGGGCTAGCCGAGCTTCCGCGTCTCTGGAAGAAGGTACATATCGAGCCGGGTTGGGAAAACGCGCTCGAATCGGTGTTGCGTGAGAAGCTGGCCGCGCTGGAAGTGTCGAACCTCGATTGGGTCAAGGCATTCCTTTCGGACGCGCCGCCCGCCAAGCTGGCGTTCTACTCGCCGCCGCCTGCCGCGCGTCCCGTAGAGGCCCCGGCCGGGCTGCGTCCGCTGATGTCGCTGCTGCAGATCACCGAGCCCGGCATTCGTGCCGTGATGCAGGACTGGCTGGCCGATATCTATACCGCCACGGACATGACGCAGGCGCTGGCCGCGCGCGGCACCCTGCCCGAGGGCGCGCAGTTCGTGGTGGCCGAAGGCCATCTGGTCGGCCGCAATGCGATTCAGATCTATGCCGCCGACTCCGAACAGGCTGGGATGCTGGCCCGCGAGCAGGAGATCGAGAATCTGCAGAAGCAGGCCCGTGCCCAGATGCTGTTGTCGGACGAAGCCAGGACGCAGTCGGTGCGTGCCGAGTCGGCGTACACGCACGCCAGCGCGGTGCTGATTGACACGCGGTCGCGTGCCGAACAGGCCACGCGCCGGGTGCACACGCTGCAGATGGACGTGCTCAAGCTCTCGCAGGCGATGGAGCGGTTCTCGGCGCGTAGCAACCAGATTCGCGAGGAACTGGCCGAGATCGATGCGCAGATCGACGAGCAACGCGCGATCCGCGCCGAATCGGAAGCCAGCTTCGAGCAGCACGACGCCCAACTGGCCGATATGCAGGCCTCGCATGAAGACCAGCAGATGGCCTTCGAGGGCATGGATGCGAAGCTGAGCGGGGCACGCCAGCAGTTGCGCGACCTGGAACGCGCCGCGCAGGAAGCGCTGTTCGCCGAACGCAATCTCGCCGGCCGCATCGACGAACTGCGCCGTAATATCCAGATGGCGGGCGATCAGAGCGAGCGCATCGCCGAGTCGCTCGAAAACGCGCGCGCCGAACTCGAAACGATCAACGAGCAGACCGCCAACACCGGCCTGCAGGAAGCGCTGGAAGTGCGCGCCGAGAAGGAGCAGAAGCTGTCTGCCGCGCGTATCGAACTCGACGCGCTCTCGGCCCAGCTTCGCCAGTTCGATGAACAGCGCCTGGCCGCCGAACGCAGCCTGCAGCCGCTGCGCGACCGCATCACCGAATGCCAGCTCAAGGAGCAGGCCGCGCGCCTGAACCAGGATCAGTTCAAGGAGCAACTGGCCACGGCGGAAGTCGACGAAGCCGCGCTGGCCGAGAAGCTGACCGGCGACCTGAAGCCGTCCTATCTGCAGGGCGAGGTCACGCGCCTGAACAACGCCATCAACGCGCTGGGCCCGGTCAACATGGCCGCGCTCGATGAACTGACGGCGGCGCGTGAGCGAAAGACCTTCCTCGATGCGCAGACCGCCGACCTGACCGACGCCATCAACACCCTGGAGGACGCGATCGCCAAGATCGACCAGGAAACGCGGGCACTGCTGCAAGGCACTTTCGATCAGGTCAATCACCACTTCGGCGAACTGTTCCCGTCGCTGTTCGGTGGCGGCCAGGCACGCCTGATCATGACCGGAGAGGAAATCCTCGACGCCGGCGTGCAGGTGATGGCACAACCGCCGGGCAAGAAGAACTCGACGATTCACCTGCTGTCCGGCGGCGAGAAGGCGCTGACCGCGATCGCGCTGGTGTTCGCGATGTTCCAGCTCAACCCCGCGCCGTTCTGCTTGCTCGATGAGGTGGATGCGCCGTTGGACGATGCCAACACGGAGCGCTATGCCAACATGGTTGCGCGTATGTCCGACAAGACCCAGTTCGTATTTATTTCCCACAACAAGATTGCGATGGAGATGGCCCACCAGTTGATCGGCGTGACAATGCAGGAGCAGGGTGTATCGCGGATCGTGGCGGTGGACATGGATGCAGCCGTATCGATGGCGGAGGTCGCTTAAGATGGAACTGCAGAACGCATTGATCATCGCTGGTGTCGTATTGCTCCTGCTGCTGGTGGCCTATAACCGCTGGCAGATCTACAAGGCGCGCCGCGTACGGCCGCTAATGCCCGAGGACGACGTTCAGCCGATGCGGGAGCCGGTAGTGGGCAAGACCACCCATCCCGAGACGGCGGCCAAGCTCAAGGAGGCCACGCCGCCGGAACAAGTCTCGCGCCGCGAGCCGACGCTTGGTGGGAGCGGACAGCGTCCCGCCGAACACGACGAGGACAAGGACGTGGCCACGGTGGCGGCGGCAGCCCGCGCGGCAGCCAGCACCGCGGATGCCGACGAGGCGGTGGCCGACGAGGTTGCTGTAGCCGCCTCGCCAGCGGCGGCGCATGCCGCGGATGACGTGACGTCGGCCGAGGCCGATGAACAGGCGAAAGCCCCCGAGGTGCCTGCCAGCGCGCAGCCTGCCGAAGCCGAGTCCCTCAATGGCCAGCCCACGCCCGCGGTGATTGATCCGTTGATCGACTGCATCGTGCCGATGCATCTGGAGCGCAAAGCGTCGGGCGATCGCATTTTGCCGCTGACGGGCCGTCTGCGTCGCGCCGGTACCAAGCAGGTGCATATCGAGGGCCTGCGCGTCGAATCCAACGCGTGGGAAGCCGTGACCGCAGGTCACCAGTACGAAGACATCCAGGTGGCCGTGCAACTGGCGAATCGCAGTGGTCCGCTCAACGCGCTCGAATTCTCCGAGTTCGTCAACGCAGTGGAAGCCCTGTCCGAATCGCTCGATGCATCGGCGGACCTGCCGGACATGACCGAGACCGTCGGGAATGCGCGCGAACTCGACGCGTTTGCGGCGGGCGCGGACGTGCAGCTCGGTGTGAACGTGATCTCTGATGGCGCGCCGTGGTCGGCCGCCTATGTCCAGACGGTGGCGACGCAGGACGGGCTGGTGCTGTCGCGCGACGGCACACGCTTCATCCGCTATGAACCGGGCGCCGACGGCGTGCAGCGACCGCTGTTCACGCTGCAATTCGGCGATACCAACTTCCTGCGCGACGACCTGACGTTGAGCGCCGGCCGACAGATCACGCTGCTGCTCGACGTGCCGCAGGCATCGCAGGCGGCCAAGCCGTTCAAGACCGTGTGCGAGTACGGGTACAGCCTGGCCCAGCGCATGGGCGCGCAACTGGTCGACGACAATATGCGGCCGCTGACCGAGGCGTCGTTCGTGGCGATCTTCGGCCAACTCGAGAAGTTATACGAGAAGCTGGAATCGCGCGGAATGCCCGCCGGATCGCCTGTTGCCGTGCGCTTGTTCAGCCAGTAACGGAGCCAGTCATGACCGCCAAGAAACAAGGCGCGCAGGCTTCGGCCTCCGCGCCGTCCGGCGATTCCCCCGCCGAGCGCGCGCAATGGTTGCGCGAAGAACTGGAGCGCTACAGCTACCAGTATTACGTGCTCGATGCGCCGACGATTCCCGACGCCGACTACGATGCGCTGTTCATCGAGTTGCAGGCGCTGGAAGCCGAACATCCTGAGCTGCTGACACCCGATTCCCCCACGCAGCGCGTGGGTGGTGCGCCATTGTCGGCGTTCGACTCGGTGCGCCACCGCGTGCCGATGCTGTCGCTCAACAATGGCTTCGAGGACGAGGACGTCATCAACTTCGACCGGCGCTGCGCGCAGGGCCTCGGCCGTGCCACGGCCGCAGCACCCGCAGCATTCGCGACACCCGCCGCGCCGGCTGACGATCTGTTCAGCGCGGCCGATGCCGCCGAGGCAGCCGCAAACACCGCCGGGAATGCCGTCGAGTACGCCTGCGAGCTGAAGTTCGACGGGCTCGCGATGTCGCTGCGATACGAGAACGGAACGCTCGTGCAGGCCGCCACGCGCGGCGACGGCGAGACGGGCGAAGACGTGACCGCGAACGTGCGCACGATCAAGGCGATTCCGCTCAAGCTGCGCGGCACGGCCCCGTCCGTGCTGGAGGTGCGCGGAGAGGTGTTCATGTATCGCGCCGATTTCGACAAGCTCAACGCGCGCCAGGCCGAATCGGGCGAGAAGACATTCGTCAATCCGCGCAACGCGGCGGCGGGCAGCCTTCGCCAGCTTGATCCGCGTATCACGGCCAAGCGCCCGCTTTCGTTCTTTGCCTATGGCGTGGGCGAGATGGAAGGCTTCGACCGTCCGGGCACGCACAGCGCAATGCTTGACGGCTTTGCCAAGCTCGGTTTGCCTGTTTGCGACGAGCGACGTGTGGTCCGGGGCGCCCAGGGCCTGCTGTCATTCCATCGCGAGGTTGGCGAGCGTCGTGACCAGTTGCCGTACGACATCGACGGCGTGGTCTACAAAGTCAATGCGATTGCCGAACAGGAACAGCTCGGCTTTGTCTCGCGCGCGCCGCGTTTCGCGCTGGCGCACAAGTTTCCTGCACAGGAGATGACCACTACGGTCGAGGACATCGAGGTCCAGGTCGGGCGCACCGGTGCGATCACGCCGGTGGCGCGACTGGCGCCAGTGTTTGTTGGCGGGGTCACCGTGACCAATGCCACGCTGCACAACGAGGACGAGATCCGGCGCAAGGACGTGCATATCGGCGACACGGTGATCGTGCGCCGCGCGGGTGACGTGATTCCGGAGGTGGTTGCCGTGGTGCTGGAGCGCCGCCCGGCGGATGCCCGTGCGTTCGTGATGCCGACTGAATGCCCGGTCTGCGGATCGCACGTGGAAAGGCTCGAAGGCGAGGCGATTGCACGCTGCACGGGCGGGCTGATCTGCGCTGCGCAACGCAAGCAGGCGCTGCTGCATTTCGCGCAGCGTCGGGCAATGGATATCGAAGGGCTGGGCGACAAGGTGGTGGAGCAACTGGTCGACCTGGGCATCGTGCGCACGCCTGCCGATCTCTATAAGCTCGGCGTGGCGAAGCTCGCGGCGCTGGACCGGATGGCCGACAAGTCGGCATCGAACCTGGTGGCGGCGATCGAGCAGTCTCGCGAGACCACGATGAACCGCTTTATCTTCGCGCTCGGCATCCGTCATGTAGGAGAGGCCACCGCCAAGGATTTGGCCAAGCACTTCGGCAAGCTGGACAACCTGCTGGCCGCGGACGAGGCCGCCTTGCTCGAAGTCAACGACGTGGGCCCCGTGGTGGCTCAGTCGATCGCCAACTTCATTGCCGAACCGCACAATGTCGAAGTTATCGAACAGTTGCGGGCGGCGGGTGTGCACTGGGCCGAGACAGAGCCGACTGCGCGTGCGCCGCTGCCCCTGGCTGGCAAGACGTTCGTGCTGACCGGCACGCTGCCGACGATGTCCCGCGAGGACGCCAAGGAGAAGCTGGAAGCCGCTGGCGCCAAGGTGGCGGGTTCGGTGTCGAAGAAGACCGACTACGTAGTGGCCGGGGCCGAGGCGGGCAGCAAGCTCGAGAAGGCGCAGACACTGGGCGTGGCGGTGCTGGACGAGGAAGGGATGTTGAAGTTGCTGGCCGAGGTTGGCGCAGCCTGATACGGAGAGAGGGAGAACGCGCAATGATCCGGGACATTCTGAAGATGGGCGACGCACGCCTGCTGCAACAGGCGCGCCCCGTGACGCAGTTCAATACGCCTGAGCTGCGCCTGCTGATCGACGACATGTTCGACACGATGGAACATGCCAACGGCGCCGGCCTTGCCGCGCCGCAGATCGGCGTGGACCTGCAGGTGGTGATTTTCGGTTTCGATCGCAACCCGCGCTATCCCGACGCACCGACCGTGCCGAAGACCGTGCTGATCAATCCATCCCTGGAGCCGCTGTCCGACGAGATGGACGATGGATGGGAAGGATGCCTCTCGGTGCCGGGCCTGCGCGGCGTGGTGCCGCGCTACACGCGGCTGAAATACACGGGCTTCGACATGATGGGCAACAGGATCGAGCGCGTGGCCGAGGACTTCCATGCGCGCGTGGTGCAGCACGAGTGCGATCACCTGATCGGCGTGCTGTATCCGATGCGGATCAAGGACTTCACGCGCTTCGGTTTTACCGAGATCCTGTTCCCCGAACTACCACCCAATTACGACGACTGAGGCGAGGCGCACGCCGTGATTGCCGGCTGCCCATGCCGGTTGTGATAGACCAGCGCAGCGGCAACCAGGATCGTCATCAGGCACAACTCGGCGGCGAGGCTGGCCAGCGCCGCATCGAGATAAGTCGCGGCGTGATGCAGTCGCTGCGCGAATACCGTGCCGAGCAGGGCCGAGCCGAGCCCGAGCGAGGCCTGCTGAACCGTGGCCAGCGCGGCGCTGCCCGCGCCGGCCTGGTCGGTGGGGATGTCCGCCAGGCCAATCCGGTAGAAGCACCCGACCACCAGCGCATTGCCGAAGCCGATCAGCAAGCTTGGCGGGGCGAGCGTCAGGATGTCCGGGTGGGGCCAGGCTTGCCGCAGCACGTAGGCCAGCACCACAACGCCGGCCATCTGTGTCACGCATCCGACAATCAGCACACGCGTGCGGCCCCAGCCGTTCACCACGCGCGGGCTCGTCAGCGATCCCGCAATAAAGGCCAGCCCAAGCGGAATGAATGCGTTGCCCGCCATCGTGGGCGTCATACCGGCGCCGCTCTGCAGCGTTAGCGCCAGCACGAACATCAGGCCGCTCCAGCACGCATAGAACAGCACGGCGACGATAAAACCGAAGCGCACGCTTGGCAGTCGCAGCAGCGACGGCGGCAACAGCGGATGCACGCCGCGGCGTTCCTGGCGCAGTTCGATGTACCAGAGCAGCAGCATCAACGGCGCCGTGGCGGCCAGAACGGCCAGCACGGGCCACGACCAGCGAAACATGGGTCCCAACGCGATCGGAAGCAGAATTGCCAGGATCACGGCTGCCAGCAGCACGGTGCCTGGCGCATCGATGCCAGTGGCGTTCTCACGCCGGGTCTCGGGGATCACGCGCGGCGAAAGGACCAGGATGGCCAGGCAGATTGGCAGGTTGATGAGGAACGCGTTGCGCCATCCCAGGCCGTCGATGTCGGCATCGACCAGCAAGCCGCCCAGAACCTGCCCGATGATGAACGCGATGCCGCCAATCGACGCGAACAACGCCAGGGCACGGGAGTGAGCGTGTCCGCGCAGGCCGACGTGAATTGTCGCCAGGATCTGCGGCACGAGCAGCGCCGCCGCCGCGCCTTGCAGCGTCCGCGCAATCAGCAGCGACAGCATCGAACCCGCCACGCCGCACAGTAGCGACGCGACGCCGAAGAGCAGCACGCCGATGTTGAAGATGCGACGGCGGCCGTAGTTGTCGCCGAGCCGCCCGCCCATGGCCAGGAAGACGGCGAATGCCACGCCGTAGACGGCCACCATCAGTTCCAGTTCGGACGGCGTCGCTCCCAGGGAGTGCTCGATAGGGTGTAGCGCCACATTGACGATCGAAAAGTCGATCTGTGGCAGTAGCTGGCCGGCCAGCAGGACGTAAAGTCCGGCTCGGCCGAGGGTGGGGGCGGGGGATGTTTGCATGGCGGATCTGGCCTCGACAACGCTTGAGGACCGGAGTATGGTGGCCCGATCAGACTGGTACAAGAGTCCAGTTAGACTGGTATAAATTGTGTCAGCCTAGGCAAACGGAGTGAATCATCATGAATGCTCGCCAGGAACCGGGTGTCCTGCTCGATGTGGATGGCTACGAGGAGATCGAGGGCACCGGCAGGGAGCCGGAACTGGGCGCATTCCTGCGCGCCCGGCGCGAAAGCCTGGATCCGGCGCGGCTGGGCCTGTCGCGCATGGGCCGGCGGCGCACGCCTGGTCTGCGGCGCGAGGAAGTGGCCGCGATGGCCGACATCGGCATCACCTGGTACACGAAGCTGGAGCAGGGCCGTCCGATCCGGGTATCGCCGAAGGTGCTCAACGCGGTTGCCGCAGCGCTGCAGTGCTCGCCCTCGGAGACCGAGCACCTGTTCACACTGGCCGGCATGCAACGGCCGGCGCCACTTGCGGGGACGTCGGTCTGTGAAACGGTGTCCGCCACGACGCAACGGGTCCTCGATCAGCTCGATCCGATTCCCGCCCTGGTGCAGAACGCGAGATTCGACATCGTCGCGCATAACGAAGCCTATTGCCGGCTGCTTGGTGTCGATCTGCCGGGCCTGCCGGTCGAGGATCGCAACTGCATCTATCTGGCGCTGACACATCCGGCCTGGCGCGCGATCGTGGTTGACTGGCACGGCATGGTCGCGAACATGGTGGCGCTTTACCGGGCCGCGATGGCCGAGCATGTGCACGATCCTGTCTGGGACGCGCAACTCAAGCGCTATATGGCGGTGTCGGCGCTATTCCGGGATCTCTGGCAGCGCTATCAGGTGCGCGGTATCCAGAACCACGTCAAGCAGTTCACCCATCCGGAAACGGGGGCTTTCAACCTGACGCAGACCAACTGGTGGACCGCGCCGCGCAACGGCGCGCGGCTTCTGGTTTATGTGCCGGCCGATGAGTCGGCCGAGGAAGCGCTGCACAAGCTGCGGCCGGTGACCGGGCAGAGCGCAGGCATTTGAGTGATTGATGGCTATTCCTCCCTCCCGCTGACGGACGAGAGGAATAGCCGGCAGGCGCCCCTGTCAGAACTTCTCGAAGGCCCCCAGGAAGCGCCACTGGCCCGGCGGCAGGTCGCCGAGCACCACACGGCCCATGCGCACGCGCTTGAGGCCAACCACCTTCAGGCCAACCTGCTCGCACATCCGGCGAATCTGACGCTTGCGGCCTTCACGCAGCACGAAGCGCAGTTGCTCCTCGTTCTGCCAGCTGACCTTGGCCGGCTTGAGCGCCACGCCGTCCAGCGACAGACCGTGGCGCAGACGCTCCAGCAGGTCGTCGGGGAACACGGCACTGATATTGCGCTCGACCAGACCCTGCGGCGATTCCCACTCGACGCGCACCAGATATTCCTTCTCGACATTCGAATCGTCGCCGATCAGTGCGCGTGCAACGCGGCCATCCTGGGTCAGCACGAGCAGCCCGGTCGAGTCGATGTCGAGCCGGCCAGCCGGCGCGAGATTCTTGCGTTGCCACGGGGCGAAGCGCTTGCGGGTGGGGTCCAGTTCCCACTGGTTCTCAGGCGCAAACAGCACAGCAGCCGGCTCATAGCCGTCTTCGGCCTGGCCGGAGACATAGCCGACCGGCTTGTTAAGCAGCACCGTCACGCGTTCGCCTTGTTCCGAGCGCGCGGCCTGCAGGATTTCGATCTCCGCTTCGGGACGAATGCGCGTGCCGAGTTCGGTCACTGGCTTACCGTCGACGAGCACCCAGCCGCGCGGAATCCATTCATCGGCCTCGCGGCGCGAGCACAGGCCCAGTTCGGACATGCGCTTGGAGAGACGGACGAGGCCGTCTTCATGCTCGGAGACCGGCTGACGCGCTTCGGCGCGCGGCACCGGGCGTTCGGTACGTTCACCACGGGCGCGGTCGGCCGAATCGCTGAAGCGGCGTGCCGGGGCGTCACCACGACGCGGTGCGTTGTCGTCCTGGTGCTGCCGGCGCGGCGCGCGAGCTTCGTCGCTGCGGTGCGGGCGCTCGGTACGCTGCGTGCGCTCGTCATCGCCGTAGCGGCGGGGACGTTCGGCGCGATTGTCGTCGCCATAGCGGCGCGGTTGCGCGGAGCGGTTGTCGTCTCCAGCGCGGCGTTCACGCTGCGGGCGTTCCTCGTCGCCAAAGCGGCGGGGCGGGGCGGCGCGATTCTCGTCGCTGAATCGACGCGGACGCTCGGCGCGATTGTCATCGCCATAGCGACGCGGTTGCGCGGGGCGGTTGTCATCTCCGTAGCGCCGCTCGCGTTGCGGACGTTCCTCGTCGCCAAAGCGGCGGGGCGAAGCGGCGCGATTCTCGTCGCTGAATCGACGCGGACGCTCGGCGCGATTGTCATCGCCATAGCGACGCGGTTGCGCGGGGCGGTTGTCATCCCCATAGCGGCGTTCACGCTGCGGACGTTCCTCGTCGCCAAAGCGGCGGGGGCGTGCGGCACGATCTTCGTCGCTGAACCGACGCGGACGCTCGGCTCGATTGTCATCGCCATAGCGGCGCGGTTGCGCGGGGCGGTTGTCATCGCCGTACCGGCGCTCGCGCTGCGGGCGCTCCTCATCGCTGAACCGGCGTGGTGCCCGCTCTCCTTCGGCAAAACGGCGAGGTGCCCGCTCGCCTTCGGCGGGGCGCGGACGTGCCGGTCGCGCCGGTCGGTCCTGACGCTCATTGCGCGGCGCGCCATCGGCCGGCCCAGCCTTGCGCTTGTCCTTGTCGGAGGCGCGGTCCTTGGCCTGCTTGATCCCCGTGACCACTTCCTGGACACGCTTGCGGTTCAGGTCAGACACGCGCACCGGGCGGCTCGCCTTGCGCGTTGTGCTGGAGGAGGTGGTCTTGATGCCCAGCGTCTTGCGGCCGGGCGTATTGCTATCGGTCATATCGTTTCAACTACCGGCGTGCCGGCCTTAGATGGCCAGCGCGTCGAGCAGGTCCTGTTCAAGCTGAATCTGCAATCGGTTGTCGGCGGCCAGTCGCGAGCCGTCGACCAGGAACACGTCTTCCACGCGTTCACCGAGCGTATTGATGCGTGCCGAATGCACGGACACGCGATGTTTGGCCAGCACGCGCGCGATCGCGTACAGCAGGCCGGTGCGGTCGTTGGCGGATACCGACAGCAGGTAATACTGGCCGCGCTCGTCGGGACGCAGGTCCACGCGCGGCTTGATGGGGAAACTGCGCGACTGGCGCGACAGGCGTCCTTGTGTAGGGTCGGGCAGTGGGCACTCCAGCCGCACGCGCTCACCGAGTTCGTGCTCGACCAGCGTCAGGATGTCGCGGTAGTCACCGGCAAGGCCTGGGTCCGTGATCTGGAACGTATCCAGCGCGTACCCGTCGCGCGTGGTCTCGATCTTGGCGTCCTGAATCGAAAAGGCCTTGCGCTCGAAGTAGCCGCAGATACGCGCGAACAGGTCGGGCTGATCCTTGACGTAGACCGCCACCTGGAGGCCTTCGCCCGCCGGCGAGATGCGCGCTTTGACCACGGGGTTGGGACTGTTCACCTTGTTGAACAGACTGCGCGTGAGCCAGGCGATGTCGCGAGCGTCCTGCCGCATGAAGAACGACATGTCGAGCTTGTCCCACAGCGGCTTGGCCAGTTCGGGATCGAATGCTTTCAGTCGCAGTTGGGCGATCGTGTCGTCGCGCTTCTGCGCCCAGAGCGAATGCGTGTCGAGCCGCGCGCCGCCGAGCACGCGCAGCGTGATGCGGTACAGGTCCTCGAGCAGCTTGCCCTTCCAGGCATTCCAGACTTTCGGGCTGGTGCCGCGGATATCGGCCACGGTCAGCAGGTACAGCGCGGTCAGATAGCGCCCGTTGCCCACTACCTGGGCGAATGCCTTGACCACGTCGGGGTCGGTCAGGTCCTGTTTCTGGGCGACGTGGCTCATCGTCAGGTGATGCTCGACCAGCCACGCGATCAGGTCGGTGTCCTCGCGCGAGATGCCATGCTGCTTGCAGAAGCGGCGCGCATCGACGGTGCCGAGCTTCGAATGATCGCCGCCACGACCCTTGGCGATGTCATGGAACAGCGCCGCCACCCACAGCACCCATGGGCGGTCGAAGCCGGCCATCAACTGGCTGCAGAACGGAAACTCATGCGTATGCTCGACGATGGCGAAGCGGCGCATATTGCGCACGACCATCAGGATGTGCTGGTCCACGGTATAGACGTGGAACAGGTCGTGCTGCATCTGGCCGACGATGCGTCGGAAATTGATCAGGTAGCGGCCTAGCACGCTGGTCTGGTTCATCAGGCGCAACGCATGGGTGATCCCCTGCGGCTCCTGGACGATGGCCAGGAACAGGCGACGGTTCACCGGATCGTTGCGCCAGCTGGCGTCCATGACCGTTCGCGCGTTGTAGAGCCCGCGCAGCGTGCGCGGCGAAAGGCCTTTCACGCCGGGCGTGCGCTCATAGAGCAGGAACGTCTCCAGGATCGCGTGCGGATTGCGCTCGTAGAGATCGTCGCTCGTGATCTCCAGCATTCCCTGGCGTTCGACGAAACGATCGTTGATCTCGCGCGTGACCATCGACTCGCTCGGGAACAACATCGCCTCGATGTTCAGCAGCAGCACGCTGTTGAGCTGCGTGACTGCCTTGGCTGCCCAGTAGTAGCGGCGCATCAGCTGCTCGCTGGCGCGCTTGTTCGTGGTCTGCCGATAGCCGAATGCCTCGGCCAGCGCCGTCTGCAAGTCGAACACGAGCACGTCCTGGCGGCGGCCGGCCAGCAGGTGCAGGCGAGCGCGGATCGTGCGCAGCAGGCGCTCGTTGCGGGTGAGTTCCTGCGCTTCGCGCTCGGTCAGCAGGCCGCGCTCGAACAGTTGCTTCCAGCTGTCGCCGAGCCTGGCGGCCTCGGTCATCCACAGGATGACCTGCAGGTCGCGCAAGCCGCCCGGGCTTTCCTTGCAGTTCGGTTCCAGTGCGTACGGCGTGTCCTGGTACTTGGCATGCCGCTGACGCATTTCCAGCAGCTTGGCCTGGAAGAAGTCGGCCGCGTCCATGTCGGCCTGATAGCGCGTCTGCAAGGACTTGAAAAGCGCCTTGTTGCCGATCAGCAGACGTGCCTCGAGCAGCGATGTGCGGATCGTGATGTCGGCCGCCGACTCGCGGATGCAGTCGTCGACCGTACGTACCGACGAACCGATCTCGAGGCCCAGGTCCCAGCATAGGCCGATGAAGCGCTCGAGTTTCGCTGCCATTTTCGCATCGGGCTCGCCGGGCAGGAGCAGCAGCACATCGACGTCGGAGTGGGGGAACAGCTCGCCGCGCCCATAGCCGCCCACCGCCACCAGGGCGACATCGCCGGGCAGTTCCAGGCCGGTCCAGGCTTCCGTCAGCGCGACGTCGACGGCGCGGCGCAGCTTGGTGACGAGTGGATTGACCTGGTTGTTCGCGTCGAATTCGGCGAACAGCACCTGCTTGTCAGCTTTGAGCTTGTCGCGAATGCGCTGGCAGAGCAGCAGTTCCGGCGTGGTGTCCATGGGCGGGTCGATGGAGGTCGTAGGCACGGCTGCAAGAAGAAAGGGCGCCGTGGTTGGCGCCCTGGCGAACGATGCGGCGTCAGGCCGCCACGGTTTCCGTAATGAACGCAGGCGGCAACGGCGAGCCTTCGGAAAGCGTCAGCACTTCGTAGCCGGTTTCGGTCACGAGCACGGTGTGCTCCCATTGGGCCGACAGGCTGCGGTCGCGCGTCTTGACGGTCCACTGGTCCGGCATCGTGCGGATATCGCGCTTGCCTGCGTTGATCATCGGCTCGACCGTGAAGATCATGCCGGCCTTGATCTCCATCCCAGTGGCTGGACGGCCGTAATGCAGGACCTGCGGGTCCGAGTGGAAGACCTTGCCGATGCCGTGGCCGCAGTATTCGCGCACCACGCTATAGCCGGCGGCCTCGGCATGGGTCTGGATGGCATGACCGATGTCTCCGAGGCGCGCGCCGTTGCGCACCTGCTGAATGCCCTTCCACATGCATTCGTAAGTGATCTGGGACAGGCGCTTGGCCAGGATCGACGCCTCGCCGACCACGAACATGCGGCTCGTGTCGCCGTAGTAGCCTTCCTTGGTGATCACGGTGATGTCGAGATTCACCACGTCGCCGCTCTTCAGCACGCGATCGCCCGGAATGCCGTGGCAGATCACGTCGTTGACCGACGTGCAGATGGCGCCAGGGAAGGGCGGGTAACCGGGGGGCGCATAGTTCAGCGGCGCCGGCACGGTGCCCTGCACGTCGCGCATATACGCGTGGCAGAGGCGGTCGAGTTCGCCGGTGGTGACGCCGGGCTTCACGTGTGGGGTGATGTAGTCGAGGACCTCGGAGGCAAGGCGGCAAGCCACGCGCATTTGGGCGATGTCTTCGGCGGTGTTGATATGGATGCTCATGCTGCTTTGCCTGTAAGTGACGGCTCAGCCACTGGCCGCGCCGGAAACGATTCGCAAAACGGGATTATCGCACCATCGTGACGGGAAAGCAGGGGGAACACGGGGAATTGTCCGATTGACGGCGGCGGAGCGGGCTGCTCTTGGTCGATTTCCAAGGGGGTTGAGCCGACCCCGACTTTGTTGCTACAATCACGGGCTGACTTGCTCCGGGCTGCTCGACAAGCGTTGCGGTGGCTCAGGCGGGTCAGAAATCACTTTTTTGTAAATCGCTGGTCCGCCCATCCGGGGTGTTCCTTTTCAGGAATGTCGGGGCGGACTTCAGACCAAACCCTATTGGAGCACCTCTCATGTCCGTGACTATGCGCGAAATGCTGGAAGCCGGTTGCCACTTTGGCCACCAGACCCGCTTCTGGAACCCGAAGATGGCCCCCTTCATTTTCGGTCACCGCAACAAGATCCACATTATCAACCTCGAAAAGACCCTGCCGATGTTCCAGGACGCGCTGAAGTACGTGCGCCAACTGGCAGCAAACCGCGGCACCGTGCTTTTCGTGGGTACCAAGCGTCAATCGCGCGAAATCCTGGCTGAAGAAGCTGGTCGCGCTGGCATGCCCTACGTCGACGCCCGCTGGCTCGGCGGCATGCTGACGAACTTCAAGACCGTCAAGATCTCGATCAAGCGCCTGAAGGACATGGAAGCCGCCAAGGAAGCCGGCGCGCTGGAAACCATGAGCAAGAAGGAAGCGCTGATGTTCGAGCGCGAGATGGAAAAGCTGGAAAAGTCCATCGGCGGCATCAAGGACATGGGTGGCATTCCTGACGCCATCTTCGTGGTGGATGTCGGCTACCACAAGATCGCCGTGACCGAAGCCAACAAGCTGGGTATCCCCGTGATCGGTGTGGTCGACACGAACCACTCGCCGGAAGGCATCGACTACGTGATCCCGGGTAACGACGACTCGAGCAAGGCTGTGGCCCTGTACGTGCGCGGCGTGGCCGACGCGATCCTGGAAGGCCGTGCAAACGCGGTTCAGGAAGTCGTGGAAGCCGCACGCGGCGACGACGAATTCGTCGAAGTCCAGGAAGGCTGATTGCCCGCTGGCGTCTGAGGCCGGGGCACACCGGCCAATGACGCCTGCCTTGCGGCAACTAAAAAAGGGGGCACAGCTGGCGCCCCCTTTTTGCAAACAGAATTTGTTGTCATCCGCCGCGGATACCATTCGCCGCGGGTGAAGCCGGACTGAAGTGGATCTGATCCCGGCCGGCTGCCACGCGCGACGTGCTGGGCAGCCGGCCCGAACCAATCAAGGAGTGACAAATGGCGGCAATTACCGCAAGCATGGTTGCAGAACTGCGCGCGAAGACCGACGCGCCGATGATGGAATGCAAGAAGGCCCTGACGGAAGCCGACGGCGATCTGGGCAAGGCTGAAGAACTGCTGCGCGTCAAGCTGGGCAACAAGGCCAGCAAGGCTGCTTCGCGCGTGACCGCAGAAGGCATCGTGGTTTCGTACATCGACGGCACCACGGGCGCGCTGGTCGAACTGAACTGCGAAACCGACTTCGTGTCGAAGAACGACGACTTCCTGGGCTTCGGTGCCAAGGTTGCCGAACTGGTAGCCAAGCAGAACCCGGCCGATGTGGCTGTTCTGTCGGCGCTGGAGATGGACGGTTCGACCGTCGACGCCGTGCGCTCGGCCCTGATCGGCAAGATCGGCGAGAACATGACGATCCGCCGCTTCGTGCGTTACACCAACGGTGGCAAGCTGGTTTCGTACCTGCACGGCACCCGTATTGGCGTGATGGTTGAGTTCGATGGCGACGAAGCCGCCGCCAAGGACGTCGCCATGCACGTGGCCGCCATGAAGCCGGTGTCGCTGTCGGCTGACCAGGTGCCCGCCGAGCTGATCGCCAAGGAGCGCAGCATCGCCGAGCAAAAGGCTGCCGAATCGGGCAAGCCGGCCGAGATCGTCGCCAAGATGGTGGAAGGTTCGGTCCAGAAGTACCTGAAGGAAGTTTCGCTGCTGAACCAGTCGTTCGTGAAGAACGACAAGCAGACCGTGGAACAGATGCTGAAGGGCGTCAACACGACCGTGAAGGGTTTCACGCTGTACGTGGTTGGCGAAGGCATCGAGAAGAAGCAGGACGATTTCGCTGCTGAAGTGGCTGCCCAGGTGGCCGCCGCCCAGAAGGCCTGATGTCCTGGTGGCTGGGCGGATTTCCCCCTTGAGGGGTGACCACCTGGCCACCGTATAATGCAGAGGGGCGCCGAAAGGTGCCCCTCTGCACAAGTGCGGCCTTCAGTGGCGCCGCACCAGCCAGTTTTCGCAGTCACCGGCATTTCGCGCGTCTTTTGACAGATGTTGCGGGCAGATGACAGCGAAAACCGGCTTGTCTCAGTCAAGCGATCCGTATTTTTGCGCGGCCGGTGCGCAGATGCTTCGTGCCGCCCGCGCCCACCCTCCGTTCAAACGAGCGATCAAGAACCAGCCCGAGGTGAACATGCCTGCCTATAAGCGCGTCCTTCTGAAATTGTCCGGTGAAGCCCTGATGGGCGACGATGCCTTCGGTATCAACCGTGCCACCATCGAGGGCATGGTCAATGACATTGCCGAAATCGTGAAGCTGGGTGTCCAGGTCGCGGTCGTCATCGGCGGCGGTAATATCTTCCGCGGTGTCGCTGGCGGTGCTGCCGGCATGGACCGCGCCACGGCCGATTACATGGGTATGCTGGCCACGATGATGAATGCGCTGGCCTTGCAGGACGCGATGCGCCACGCCAGCATCGAAGGCCGTGTGCAGTCCGCGCTGCGCATGGACCAGGTCGTCGAGCCGTATATCCGCCCGCGCGCGATTCGCCAGCTCGAAGAGGGCAAGGTGGTGATCTTCGCCGCCGGCACCGGCAACCCGTTCTTCACGACCGATACGGCCGCGGCGCTGCGTGGCTCTGAAATCGGTGCCGAAATCGTGCTCAAGGCGACCAAGGTGGACGGCGTGTATACCGCCGATCCCAAGAAGGATCCGAGCGCCACGCGCTACACGACCATCTCGTTCGACGAAGCCATTTCCCGCAACCTGCAGGTCATGGACGCCACCGCGTTCGCGCTGTGCCGTGACCAGAAGCTGCCAATCAAGGTGTTTTCGATCGTCAAGCCGGGCGCACTGAAGCGCGTGATCCTGGGCGAGGATGAGGGCACGCTGGTGCACGTTTAAGGGGCGGGGACCGCATCTGGATGCGGATTCGGTCCTTCCTCAGAGTAGAATGTTTCATTTTCGATCCCGCTGGGCGGGATCATGTCTGGCCGTTTTTCGGAGGTAATCATGACCGTCGCCGACACTAAGAAGAGCGTCGAGCAGAAGATGCAGAAGTCGATCGAAGCTTTCAAGGCCGATCTGGCGAAAGTTCGTACCGGCCGCGCTCATACCGGCTTGCTTGACCATGTTCAGGTGGATTACTACGGCTCGATGGTGCCGATCAGCCAGGTGGCTGCAGTCAGCCTTGCCGACGCCCGCACGATCTCCGTGCAGCCCTGGGAAAAGAAGATGGTCCAGGCTGTGGAAAAGGCGATTCGCGACGGCGATCTGGGCCTGAACCCGGCCACGATGGGCGACGTGATCCGCGTGCCGATGCCCCCGCTGACCGAAGAGCGCCGCAGGGAGCTGACCAAGGTCGTCAAGGGCGAAGCCGAAGGCGCCAAGGTGGCCGTGCGCAACCTGCGCCGCGACGCCAACGAGCAGTTCAAGAAGCTGGTCAAGGACAAGGCAATTTCCGAGGACGACGAGCGTCGCGGTCAGGACGAAGTGCAGAAGCTCACGGACAAGTTCGTGGCCGAAATCGACAAGCTCGTTGCCGAGAAAGAGAAGGAGATCATGACGGTGTAAGGCCGTCCTGGCGGCCGAGCCGCCAGGGTTGCCGGATATCGTCCGCGAATCCATGCAGCACATCAGTTCGACGCTAGGCGTTCCCGATACCACCTATGTGCCTCGGCACGTTGCCATCATCATGGATGGCAACGGTCGCTGGGCGACGCAGCGTCATCTACCCCGTGTGGCCGGCCACAACCGTGGCCTGGACGCAGTGCGCGAGATCGTGCAGGCGTGCGCCGCTCGTGGCGTGCAGTACCTGACGCTGTTTGCATTCAGTTCCGAGAATTGGCGCAGGCCCGCCGACGAGGTGTCATTCCTGATGCGTCTGTTCATGACCGCCTTGCGTCGCGAAGTGGTCAGGATGCACGCCAACAATATTCGCCTGCGTGTGGTCGGCGATCTCAGCCGGTTCAGCCCGCGCATCCAGCAGGCGATCAAGGATGCCGAGGCGCGCACGGAAGGCAATACGGGCCTGACCGTGACGATCGCCGCCAACTATGGCGGCCGCTGGGACCTGCTCCAGGCGATGCGCAAGATGCTGGCGCGTTCGCCGTTGCTCGATTCGGACGCGATCGACGAGTCCGTTCTGGCGCCGCATCTGGCTATGGCCTACGCGCCCGAGCCGGACCTGTTCATCCGCACCGGCGGGGAGCAGCGCATCAGCAACTTCCTGCTCTGGCAGCTTGCCTACACGGAGTTGTACTTCACCGAAACGTTCTGGCCGGATTTTGATGCCGCCGAGCTGGACAAGGCCTTTGCCTCGTACCGTCAGCGCGAGCGGCGCTTCGGACGGACCAGCGCGCAGCTGGTGGCGCCAGGCCTGTCCGGTACAGCCTGACGCATCCAACGCCCAACAAACTCACGGGAACCCACAGCGCATATGCTCCTTACCCGCGTCATCACCGCCGTATGCCTGTTGCTGTTGATCCTGCCGATCCTGTTCCTGGCGCCGCCGGCGGCACTGGCGGGGCTGGTCGCCGTCATCGTGCTGCTGGGCGGCTGGGAGTTTGGTCGCCTGATCGGGTTGCGCGGGGCCTGGCCCTATGTGTACGCAGTAGCTTGCCTGCTGGTCCTGATCGGATGGCATGATGCGCCGCAGCGTGACGCGGTGACGTGGCTGCTGGAGGCGTCCCTGATTGCCTGGGGTGTGGCACTGGTGCTGATGGCGCGCGGCGTGCGAACTGCCACCCCCGCGTTCACGGCGCTAGGGGTCGTTCTGGGGCTGATCATGCTGCCGGCCTTCGGTCACGCCGTCATGGTACTTCGGGCTGCGGGCATTGGCGTGCTGCTGACGGCTGCCGTGCTGGTCTGGGCCGCCGATATCGGCGCATACTTCGTTGGCAAGGCCATCGGCAAGCGCAAGCTGGCACCCACGATCAGTCCGGGCAAGTCCTGGGAGGGTGCCATTGGCGGCTGGCTGCTGGCGATGATCGTGGCGCTCTCGCTGGCCGCGACGCACACGTTCGCCCCAACGTGGTACTCGTTGGTTGCCGACAAGGGCGGGCTGCGCCTCGTGGTTATCCTGACCACGCTGCTGGTCGCGGCCAGTATTGTCGGCGACTTGTTCGAGTCGCTGCTCAAGCGCCAGGTCGGCATGAAGGACAGCAGCCGTCTGCTACCCGGCCATGGCGGGATCCTGGACCGGATCGATGCGTTGATCCCGGTGTTCCCGCTGGCGGCTCTGCTGCTCGCGTGGATCTGAACAAATAATCTGATTTCGCATTCCAGCTTCTATGCAACGCATCACCATCCTCGGCGCTACGGGTTCCATCGGCGAGAGCACGCTTGACGTGGTTCGGCGCCATCCGGATCGCTACTCTGTCCACGCACTCAGCGCGCATCGGCAAGTCGACAAGCTGGCGGCCGCCTGCGTGGAGTTTCGTCCCGCGCGGGCCGTGGTAGGGTCGGCCGAGGCGGCGCGTGAACTCGAAGCCAAGCTGCGTGCCGCCGGTGTTCCCACCGAGGTGAGCTATGGCGAGACCGCGCTTGAATCCATCGCCGAGGACGCTGGCACGGATGCAGTGATGGCCGCCATCGTCGGTGCGGCAGGCTTGCGATCCTCGCTGGCGGCTGCTCGGGCCGGCAAACGTGTGCTGCTGGCCAACAAGGAATCGCTCGTGATGTCCGGCGGCATCTTCATGGATGCCGTGCGTGAGCATGGCGCCACGCTGCTGCCCATCGACAGCGAACACAACGCCATCTTCCAGTGCCTGCCGACCAGTGATCCGCGCTATGGCGCCGGGGTATCGAAGGTGCTGCTTACCGCCTCGGGTGGCCCGTTCCGCACGCGTGATCCGTCCACGCTGCACGACATCACGCCCGACCAGGCCTGCGCGCATCCGAAGTGGGTGATGGGGCGGAAGATATCGGTCGATTCCGCGACGATGATGAACAAGGGTCTCGAGGTCATCGAGGCGCACTGGCTGTTTGGCGCGCCGGCCGAGAAAATCGAGGTGCTGATCCATCCGCAAAGCATTGTCCACTCGATGGTGGCCTACGCGGACGGCTCCGTGCTGGCGCAACTGGGCAACCCCGACATGCGGACACCCATCGCCTACGGTATGGCCTATCCGGAGCGGATCGACTCCGGTGTAACGCCGCTCGATCTGACGGTTGCCGGTGGCCTGCATTTTGAGACTCCAGACCTTGAGCGCTTCCCATGCCTTGGGCTAGCCTTTGATGCATTGCGTGCCGGCGGCGTGGCGCCCGCAGTGCTAAATGCAGCCAACGAGGTGGCCGTGGAAGCGTTCCTGAACGGCAAGATCCGCTTCACCGATATCGCTCGCGTGGTGGCAACCGTGCTGGAGCAGCCGGCGGACGGATCGGCTGATACGCTCGAGGGCGTGCTGGCTGCCGATTCAGCAGCGCGTCGCGGCGCGCAGGCGCAGTTGGGAAGCCTGGCTGGCCGTTGAACCAGTCCGCCGTGGGCAGATTCTGAAAAGGGTGATTTGCCATGCAAACCGTAATTGCGTTCGTCGTCGCCCTCTGTATCCTGATCTTTGTGCACGAGATGGGGCACTACCTTGCCGCGCGCGCTTGCGGCGTCAAGGTGCTGCGCTTCTCGATCGGCTTTGGCCGTCCGTTGGTGCGTTGGGTCGGCAAGGGCCGTGACAAGACGGAGTGGACGCTGGCGGCAATTCCGCTGGGCGGCTACGTCAAGATGCTGGATGAGCGCGAGCGTGACCCGGAGACCGATCCGCCGATCGATCCCGCGGAGTTGCCCCGTGCGTTCAATCGCCAGCCGGTAGGCAAGCGCTTTGTCGTCGTGGCCGCCGGGCCGCTGGCGAATTTCTTGCTGGCCGTCGTGTTGTACGTGGTGCTGTTCGCGGGTGGGATGCGCGAGCCGGTGCCGGTGGTGGCCGCGCCGGCCGCTGGGACGCTGGCGGCGCAGGCCGGCGTGCGGGACGGCGATCGCGTGCTGTCGCTGACCGCAAACGATCATACTGAAGCCGTGCGCTCCTGGAATGATCTGCGCATGGCCGTGTTTTCCCAGGGTTTCGGGGATGCGCGGGCGGTACTGCGGGTGCGTGGGATCGATGGGGCCGAGCGCGATGTTGCCTTGGCACGCCTTCCGAATACTGGCGGAGATCCGGAGCAGGACCCGCTGGCCGTTCTGGGCCTGGCCCTCAAGGGCGGTCCGGTGACCATTACCGAGATCGTCCCCGATTCCGCGGCGCAGCGCGCCGGGCTCAAGGCCGGCGACCGGGTAGTGGCATGGGATGGGCAGCCCCTCACACAGGCCAGCGCGCTGATTCGCGGTGTCCGTGCCCGTCCCGGGCAGGAGGTCACGCTAGGTATCGAGCGGGCAGGGGAACGTATTGACGTCAAGGCGAAACTCGACGCGGCGCCAGCGCCCGAAGGCGAGGCCCGTGGAGGGTCTCAGGTCGGCAAGTTGGGGGCCGCGCTCAACCAGTCCGTCCAGACAGAGATCGTCCGGTACCCGCTGGTACAGGCGGTGGCGCGGGCTGCGGACCAGGTTTGGAACACCAGCGCGCTGTCGTTGAAACTGCTCGGCAAGATGCTGGTGGGGCAGGCGTCCCTGCAGAATTTGAGCGGGCCGCTGACCGTGGCTGACTATGCGGGACGCGCTGCGAACATGGGCTGGCAGCCATTTATCAGCTTTCTGGCATTGGTCAGTGTCAGCCTCGGCGTGCTGAATTTGTTACCTATTCCGGTTCTGGATGGTGGGCATTTGCTGTATTATTGCGTGGAATTTTTGACTGGCAGGCCTGTTCCAGACCATTGGCAAGCGATGCTGCAGAAGGTAGGCATCGCGTGCATCTTGCTCCTGACCTCACTCGCTTTGTTCAATGACGTCAGCCGACTGTTTCTGGCGCGCGGCTAATTTCGCGTAGCCGGAGCCCAAGTTGGCAGGGGGCGATCGTATCCCAGGGGAAGAACCTCGTCGGGATCGGGCAGCCGTGCCAGCATTGCCAGGCTTGGAGCCAATGCCCTGCATGAAATCGATGAGGAAGAGGGGATCGACTTTGATCAGAAATAAGCGCATCTCGCTGGGTCTACTGACGAGTGCCATTATTGCGGCTTGGAGCCCGGCGGGCTTTGCCGCCGATCCGTTCGTGGTCAAGGATATCCGTGTGGAGGGCCTGCAGCGCGTCGAGCCGGGCACGGTCTTCGGCTACCTGCCAGTTCGCGTTGGCGAAACTTTCACCGACGACAAGGGTGCGGACGCGATTCGCGCGCTCTATAACACCGGTTTTTTCAAGGACGTACAGATCCGCGCCGAAGACGGCGTTCTGGTTGTCCAGGTCGAGGAACGTCCGGCGATCTCGCAGCTGGAGTTCGTCGGCATCAAGGAATTCGACAAGGACACGCTGCGCCGCTCGCTGCGCGCCGTTGGCGTGGCCGAGGCCCGCTATTACGACAAGGCGCTGATCGACAAGGCAGAGCAGGAACTCAAGCGCCAGTATGTGGCTCGCGGCTACTATGCCGCCGAGGTGCAGACCACCGTGACGCCAGTGGACCGCAATCGCGTGTCAGTGGTGTTCAACGTTGATGAGGGCCCGGTCGCCAAGATCCGCCAGATCAATATCGTCGGCAACAAGGCATTCAAGGAAAGCACGCTGCGCGATGAAATGCAGCTTTCCACGCCGAACTGGCTCTCCTGGTACACCAAGAACGACCTCTATTCGAAGCAGAAGCTGACGGCTGACCTGGAGGCGCTGCGTTCGTACTATCTCAACCGCGGCTACCTCGAATTCCAGATCGAGTCGACGCAGGTGTCGATCACGCCGGACAAGAAGGACATTTACCTGACGCTGAATATCAGCGAAGGGGATCAATACAAGGTGTCCGACATCCGCCTGGCCGGCGAAACGCTCGGCAAGCAGGAAGAGATGGAGAAGCTGCTGCAGCTCAAGAAGGGCGACATCTTCTCGTCCGAAAAGCTGACGGCCAGCACCAAGGCAATTACGGACCTGCTCGGCACGTACGGCTACGCCTTTACGACGATCAACCCGCAACCGCAGGTGGATAAGGAAAAGCGTGAAGTGGCGCTGACCCTGATGGTCGACCCGGGCCGCCGCGTCTACGTGCGCCGCGTGAACGTGGTGGGTAACAGCAAGACGCGTGACGAAGTGGTGCGCCGCGAGATGCGCCAGATGGAATCGTCGTGGTTCGACAGCGAAAAGCTCCAGCAGTCGCAGGCACGTATCAACCGGACGGGCTACTTCACTGACACCAACATCACCACTGAAGACGTGCCGGGCGCGCCCGACCAGGTCGACGTGAACGTGAACGTGACGGAAAAGCCGACCGGCCAGATCAGTCTGGGTCTGGGCTTCTCGTCAACCGACAAGCTCGTGCTGCAGGCAGGTCTGCGCCAGGACAACGTGTTCGGTTCCGGTACCAGCCTGGGCCTGGATGTGAACACGGCCAAGTCGTTCCGTACGATTGCGCTGACGCAATACGACCCGTACTTTACGGTTGACGGCATTAGCCGATCGACAGACATCTACTACCGTACGTCGCGCCCGCTGTACTACACCGGTGATCAAGACTACAAGATCGTCTCGGCTGGCGGTGGCTTCAAGTTCGGGGTGCCGTTCTCGGAGAACGACACGGTGTTCTTCGGCATCGGCTACGAGCGGACGCAGGTTTACACCTCGCCCAACACGCCGAACCAGTACACGGCCTGGCTGCAGAAGATCGGTAAGGCCAGCGGTGATCCGATCAACAACTTCCCGTTCACGATCGGCTGGGCACGGGATCGCCGCGACAGCGCGCTGATTCCGACCAAGGGTCCGTACACGCAGGCCAACCTGGAGGTGGGTGTTCCGGGCGGCGACACGCAGTACTATCGCGCAAGCCTGCAGCAGCAGTATTTCTACCCGCTGTCGAAGTCCTTCACGCTGGCCTTCAACGGCGAAGTGGCCTATGGTCACGGTTACGGTAATACGCCGTTCCCGGTGTTCAAGTACTTCTACGCCGGCGGTATCGGCTCGGTGCGTGGCTACCAGACCAGCACGCTCGGTCCGAAGGACCAGAACGGTAACCCGGTGGGTGGCGCATCGAAGATGATCGGCAACGTGGAATTCGTGTTCCCGCTGCCTGGCTCGGGTGTTGACCGCACGCTGCGACTGTTCACGTTCTTCGACTTCGGTAACGTTTACCAGGAAGGGGCGCCGCTTTCGTTCAGCGATCTTAAGTATTCGACTGGTTTCGGTATGTCGTGGCTTTCGCCGATCGGTCCGCTGAAGGTCAGCATGGGCTTCCCGCTGAAGAAGGACGAAACTGACAAGGTTCAACGCTTCCAGTTCCAGATCGGTACCGCGTTCTGATCCCCACAGAGGATTTGTTTGATGAAAATTTACACTCCACTGGCGAAATCCCTGAGCGCGGCCGCGCTGGCCGCTGCGGCCTTGTGCGCGGCGGCCCCGGCGATGGCTCAGGAGGCGCGCATTGCTGCGGTCAACTCGGAACGTATCCTGCGCGATTCGCAGCCCGCGAAGGCCGCACAGGTCAAGCTTGAGCAGGAATTCTCCAAGCGTGACCGTGAACTGCAGGATATGGCCCAGAAGATCAAGGCCATGGCTGACAAGCTCGACAAGGACACAGCCGTGCTCGCCGACTCGGACCGCCAGCGCCGTCAGCGCGAAGTGGCCGATCTCGATCGCGAATTCCAGCGCAAGCAGCGTGAGTTCCGCGAGGATCTGAACCAGCGGCGTAACGAGGAACTGGCACAGGTGCTGGAGCGTGCCAACCGCGTGATTCGTCAGATCGCCGAGCAGCGCAAGTATGATCTGATCGTTCAGGAAGCCGTTTACGTGAATCCGCGCATCGACATCACCGACGACGTGATGAAGGCGCTGAACGCCGGCAGCACGGGCAAGTAAGCGACGGCGCCAAAGCGTCGTCTGCCGTTTCGATTCTCAAGGAAGTACTGCCATGAAGACACCCACACTGGGTCAGCTCGCCACCGAGAACGGCGCGCAGGTTGTGGGTGATCCCGACCTGGCCGTAGTCGGCCTGGCGCCGCTAGACCAGGCTGGTCCCGGCGACCTGTCTTTCCTCTCCAATCCGCTGTATTTGCCACAGGCGCTCGCCTCGGCCGCAGGCGCCGTCATCGTGTCGCCGGCAGACCTTGAACGCATTCGTGCGGATGGGCAAGCCGAAGGGCGCAATTGGCTGGTGGCACGGAATCCCTACGTCTGCTTTGCCCGTGTTGCGCAGCGCTTCGACCGCGCCGCTAATGCCGACTCACGTACGGGGATCGATCCCCGTGCCAGCGTGGCGCCCGATGCGGTGGTCCCGGCATCCTGTTTTATCGGCCCGAACGTGGTGATCGAGTCCGGCGCCCGGCTCGGCGAGCGTGTTCGGATCCTCGCAAATGCCTTTATCGGCGCAAGCGCGGAGATAGGCGAAGATACGCTCATCTACGCCAATGTTTCTGTATATCATCGTTGCGTGATTGGCGCGCGCAACATCCTGCATAGCGGGGCGGTGATTGGCGCAGATGGCTTTGGTTTTGCGCCGGACATCGGACCGACGGGTGTCGAGTACGTCAAGATTCCCCAGGTGGGACGCGCGGTGCTCGGCAATGACGTGGAAATTGGCGCCAATACGGCCGTGGATCGTGGCGCGATGGCTGACACGGTGATCGAGGACGGCTGCAAGATCGACAACCAGGTGCAGATCGCGCATAACGTGCATGTGGGTGCCCATACCGTTATCGCGGGAACGGCTGCGGTTTCGGGTAGCACAAAGATTGGCCGGTTCTGCGTGATCGGCGGCGCGGCCAACTTTTCTGGCCATTTGAATATCGCTGACCGGACCACAGTGTCCGGCGGTACGTCGATTACCAAATCGATTACTAAACCCGGTGGGCATTACACGAGCGTGTTCCCGTTCACGTCGCATGGCGAGTGGGAGCGAAACGCGGCAATCGTACGTGGCTTGTCAAAGCTGCGCGAACGTGTCGTGCAACTGGAACGCAGGCAGCGCGGTGAAAACAACGCCCCCGCACAGAACAAACAAGACGAAGAGAAATCATCATGACCGCATCCGAAATCGATATCCGCAAGATCCTGAAGCTGCTGCCGCATCGGTATCCGATCCTGCTGGTCGACCGTGTGCTCGAGTTCGAACCGCAGAAGCGGATCAAGACGCTGAAGAACGTGACGATCAACGAGCCGTACTTCATGGGCCACTTCCCGGACCAACCGGTGATGCCGGGCGTCATGATCCTCGAGGCACTGGCTCAGTCCGCCGGTCTTCTGACGTTCGGCGCCGATATGGAGCGCAAGGAAGGTGCGTTGTATTACTTCGTCGGGATCGACGGCGCGCGCTTCAAGCGCGTGGTGTATCCGGGCGATCAGCTTCACCTGAACGTGACCGTGGAGCGCTATATCCGCGGAATCTGGAAGTTCAAGGCCAGCGCGACCGTGGACGGTGAGGTGGCCTGCGAGGCCGAACTGATGTGCACCGTGAAGCAAGCCGAAGGCTAAGCACGGACCCAAAGCAGAACAGACCACAGGACAGCACGTATGACGCAAATCCATTCCACCGCACTAGTCGATCCGAAGGCGGAACTGGCTGACGATGTTACTGTCGGCCCGTTTTCGATCGTCGGCCCGAATGTGCGGATCGGTAGCGGCACGCGGATCGGTTCCCATACCACGGTCGAAGGCCACACCACGATCGGCGCCGGTAACCGCATTGGTCCGTATGCCTCCGTGGGTGGCGTGCCGCAGGATATGAAGTACGCCAACGAGCCGACGCAGCTCGTGATCGGCGATCGCAACACGATTCGTGAATTCACGACGATCCACACGGGCACCGTGCAGGATCGCGGCGTGACCAGTCTCGGTAACGACAACTGGATCATGGCCTATGTGCACATCGCGCACGACTGCTCTGTGGGCAACCACACGGTGTTCTCCAGCAACGCGCAGATTGCCGGCCACGTGGAGGTCGGGGACTGGGCAATTCTGGGCGGCATGAGCGGCGTGCACCAGTACGTCCGCATCGGTGCCCATGCGATGCTTGGCGGTGCTTCGGCATTGGTGCAGGACGTGCCGCCTTTCGTTATCGCGGCCAGCGACAAGAACGGCAACAAGGCGACCCCGCACGGAATCAACGTCGAAGGTCTTCGTCGTCGCGGATTCGATGCTGGCCAGATCGCGGCGCTGCGTCAGGCGTACAAGTTGCTGTACAAGTCTGATCTGAGCTTCGACGACGCGCGGGCGGAAATCACGGCGATGCTAGGTCAGGTCGACGCCACTACCGCTGTGCCGCTGCAGGCGTTCGTGGAGTTCCTCGCCGCGACCCAGCGCGGTATCGTTCGCTGATTCCGGCGCGACATGGTCGACACCGTGCAGGCAGTGCTTCCCGCCGATGCGGGTGCTAATGGGAACAAGCGAGGTAGTATCGCCATGGTTGCCGGTGAGGCATCTGGCGACCTGCTCGCTTCGCTGCTGCTGGAAGGCCTGCGCGCGAGGCTTGGCGAATCGGTGGATTACGCCGGTATCGGTGGCCATCGCATGATGGCGCAGGGATTTGTCTCGCATTGGCCGATGGAAACGCTATCGGTCAATGGCTATGTCGAGGTTCTCGGCTCGCTACGCGAAATTCTGGCCACGCGGCGTGAGATTCGCGAGCAATTACTGGCGCGACCGCCGCTATGCTTCATCGGCGTCGACGCTCCCGACTTCAACTTCGGTCTGGAAGTGCCGCTGCGCCGCGCGGGCATTCCGGTTGTCCATTTTGTCAGCCCGTCGATCTGGGCTTGGCGCGGAGGCCGCATCCGCACGATAGCGCGGGCCGTGGACCATATCCTCTGCCTGTTCCCGTTCGAGCCCGAGATCTATGCGAAGGCTGGCATTCCGGCGACCTATGTCGGCCATCCGCTAGCTGACGTAATCCCGATGGTGCCTGACGTAGCGGGTGCGAGGGCGAAGCTGGCTTTGCCAGAAGGCAAGCGGATCGTGGCGGTGTTGCCTGGCAGTCGGCAGTCGGAGGTGCGCAATCTCGGCGCGACGTTCTTCGCCGCGATGGACCGTATGCATCGCATGGACGGCAACCTCGCTTTCGTGCTGCCTGTTGCAAGCGCACCGCTGCGGGAGATCGTTGCTGGCTTGCACGCGCAGTATCCGGACATCGACCTGACCGTGGTTGACGGCCAATCGCATCTCGCGATGGAGTCCGCCGACGTGGTGCTGCTTGCAAGTGGCACGGCAACGCTCGAGGCCGCGCTGTACAAGAAACCCATGGTGATCTCGTACAAGGTGCCCTGGCTAACGGCGCAGATCATGAAACGGCAGGGTTATCTGCCGTATGTCGGGCTGCCCAATATCCTGTCGGGACGCTTTGTTGTTCCCGAACTCCTACAGGACGACGCGACGCCGGAGGCGCTGGCGCGCGAGACGCTGCTGCAACTCAATGACGAGGGCAATATTGCCTTCCTGCGGCAGCATTTCACGACGATGCACGAAACCCTGAAGCGCGACACGGCGAAGCTGGCTGCCGGCGTAGTCGTCGATCTGATGCGCAGCCGTGGAGTGGTCTGATGGCGCGAACGAAAGCTGCGGCTTCTAGCCAGTTGGGCCTGGAACTAACTCAAACCGTTGCTGTGGTGCAGCGCTTGTGTGGGGTAGATGAGGCTGGGCGTGGCCCCTTGGCGGGTCCCGTTTACGCTGCGGCCGTGGTATTAAATCCCGCGCGGCAAATCCGTGGCTTGGCCGACTCGAAAATCCTCAGTGCGGAAAAACGCGAGGCACTGTTCGATCGCATCTGCGACCACGCGCTGGGATGGCATATCGCATCCGCGTCGGTTGAGGAGATCGATTCGATCAATATCCTCCACGCGTCGATGCTTGCAATGCAACGGGCGGTGCAGGGCTTGGCCGCGAGCGGCGTCATTCCCGATCTCGTGCAGGTCGATGGTAATCGTTGTCCGCAGGTAGCGTTCCCGGTCGAGGCTATCGTCAAGGGCGATGCCAAGGTACGGGCAATTTCCGCGGCTTCGATCCTGGCGAAGGTGGCGCGCGATCGTGAACTGTTGAAGCTGCACCAGGAGTACCCTGAGTACGGGTTCGACTCTCACTTTGGCTATCCGACGCCACAGCATTTCACCGCGCTCGAACAATTCGGCGCGACGCCGCATCATCGGCGTTCGTTTGCGCCGGTGCGCAAGGTGCTTGAGCGTGGCATGGTACGCACCATGTCGTCCGAAGCGCCGCCTTTCTGAGGCAGACTCTTGAAGCATGTCACTTCGCGCGACAACGCGCTGTTCAAACAGTTAAAAGCCCTGACAGGGTCCACGCACCAGCGCCGCAAGGCGGGGCAGTCCGTGCTCGATGGCATCCATCTCGCGCAGGCCTACGTGGCTGCGCTTGGGCAGCCCGCGAGCTGTGTGGTGAGCGAGCGCCATTATGACCACGCCGAGGTGCGCGCGCTGCTCGAGAAGATCGACTCGGACAAGCTGGTTGTATTGGCTGATGCGTTGTTCGCGCAGATTAGCAGTGTGGTCAACGGCGTCGATCTGATGCTGGTGATCGATACGCCGGCCGGACATCTCCCGGCAACCATCGATACCGATTGCATCATTCTGGATGGTCTGCAGGATGCGGGCAATGTCGGCTCGATTCTTCGAAGCGCTGCGGCCGCTGGCATTCCACATGCGTTCCTGACCAAAGGTTGCGCATTCGCCTGGTCGGTCAAGACGTTGCGTGCCGGTATGGGCGCGAATTTCCACTTGAATATCGTCGAACATTGCACGCTTGAGATGCTTGAGAGCCGGCTGGCAGTGCCGTTACTGGCGACGTCATCCCATGCGGACGCGGCGGTGTTCGATACAGATCTGCGCCAGCCGGTTGGCTGGGTGATTGGCAATGAAGGGGGAGGAGTCAGCCCCGAGTGGATGGCGCATGTTTCCCGTACGGTTGGCATTCCGCAGCCTGGAGGTTTGGAGTCGCTGAATGTGGCCGCGGCAACGGCGGTCTGCCTGTTTGAAGCCGTCCGGCAACGCCGCGCTAGCGGCGGATAGCACGGACGCCAAGCCGCTTGGCGGTGGGCTGAGTTATCTGGCTCGCCCGGCAGCCGGCTGTCCTGTGCCAGCAGGCTGTTCTGCCTTCTGAGACACCAATTGAAGTAGCAGCTCCACCACGGTGTCGAGTTTCTGGTCGAGCTTGGTTTCGAGGCGCTCCAGTTTCGAATCGAATCTGGTCTCGAGGTGCTCAAGCTTCAAGTCGAACTTCGACTCGAGACTCTCGAAGCGCTCGTCGATCCGCTCAAAGCGCTCGTCGAACTTGTCGAGGCGTTGCTCGACCCGATTAAATCGCTGGTCTGTGGCGGCCTGCTGGGAGTCCAGCGGAGTATTGATTGCCCTGACCTCGGCTGAAACAGTATTGATGTCCGCAGCGATCAGTGCCCGCGAATGGCTGGACGAATACTCGATGATGGCGAAGATCCCGGCCAACGACAGTGCGACGCCGCTGAAGACCAGGCCCGCAGCCTTCAGGGCGTGAGAAGAGCCCGAATACGCCAGGTCGTTGGGCGCTTTCCGGCCTGCAGCCCGGTTTGGCGGGAGGGGCTGACGATCTGCTGTCATGAAGAACATCTATCCGATGCAGGCATGTTGGAACAGCCTTCATCGTGCCCCTATCGGTGCAGCGCCGATAGGGGGGCGATTCTGAAAACGCCACCGCTATTAATAGTTGTCCCGATCGACCTTGATTTCCTGGAGGATCGTCGTGGCGATCTCTTCGATCGACTTGTGTGTCGACGACAGCCATTTGATGCCTTCACGGCGCATCATCGACTCCGCTTCATTGACTTCGTAGCGGCAGTTCTCCACGGCTGCGTACTTGCTGCCCGGACGCCGCTCGTTGCGGATTTCCGTCAGACGCTGCGGATCGATGGAGAGGCCGAATATCTTCTGCTTGTATGCATACAGCGCCGAGGGCAGGCGGCCTCGCTCGAAATCGTCGGGAATCAGTGGATAGTTCGCCGCCTTGAGGCCGTACTGCATTGCAAGATACAGGCTGGTTGGCGTCTTGCCGCTGCGCGACACGCCAACCAGGATCACATCGGCGTCTTCGAGGTTCTTGTGCGACTGGCCGTCGTCGTGCGCCAGCGAGAAGTTGATCGCCTCGATACGGTTCTTATAGGCCTCGGTGTCCGCATTCTGGTGGAAACGGCCGATGGCGTGGGTGGATTTCAGGCCCAGTTCCTTCTCGAGCGGCTCGATGAAGGTCTGGAACATGTCGAGGATCATCGCCTTGGCCCGGCGAATCGCCTTGTTGGATTCGGCGTTGACCAGCGTGGTGAACACAATCGGCGGAACGCCCTCGTTATAGAACGCCTCGTTGATCTTGCCGACGGCCACATGTGCCTTATCGGGCGTATCGACAAACGGCATGCGCACTTTGCGGAACCGCATCTCGAACTGGGCCAGGATCGAATGGCTGAACGTTTCGGCTGTGATGCCGGTGCCATCCGATACGATAAAGACCGTGCGCACGGCAGGGCGATTCGTGGCGGGGACCTCAGCGGGCTGAGCGGTGGCGTCGGTCGCGCCAGAGGCAGCCGTGGGCTGTGCCAGCGGTTGTGTGCCTTCAGGCGTTTCGGGCAGGGACATGTCTGAACAATTATTTGAAGCCGCGGCTACGCGAAAGTGCGATGCGGCACGGTAGAATAACGGCGATCTTTTGGCTAAGCAATTCCGCCAATGCCGGCCAGGCAACGACTTGAGGCCGGATTGTCGACAATGTGCGCCGCAGCATCGGTACCACCGATAGCACACGGAATTGCTCAGCCAAGCGATCCGCCGGGAACAGAACGCCAAGAATATGCCGGTCGGTGCAAAAGATTTCTTACTTTGTTTTGAGGCTTTTATGACCAACCAGGTAGATACCGGCGCCTACGTGCTGCCGTTCGAGCAGCTACGGATGCAGGACGTGGAAGTCGTCGGCGGCAAGAACTCGTCGTTGGGGGAAATGATCTCCCAGCTCGCTGGTGCCGGCGTTCGCGTTCCGGGCGGTTTCGCCACAACCGCGCTCGCATTCCGCGACTTTCTTGCGCACAACAACCTGACCAGCCGCATCTCCGAACGTTTGAAGACGCTCAACGTCGACGACGTCAAGGCCTTGGCGGAAGCCGGTGCCGAGATTCGTGGCTGGGTAGCCGCGGCGCCGTTCCAGCCGCGTCTGGAGGCAGAGATCCGCGAGCATTACGCACGCGTGTCGGCTCGCGAAGGTGCCGAGGCATCGTTCGCAGTGCGTTCTTCGGCCACGGCCGAGGATTTGCCCGATGCATCGTTTGCCGGCCAGCAGGAGTCATACCTCAACGTCAGCGGCATCGACGACGTGCTGGACAAGATCAAGCACGTGTTCGCCTCGCTCTACAACGACCGCGCTATCTCGTACCGTGTGCACAAGGGCTTTGCGCATGACGTGGTGGCGCTCTCCGCCGGCGTCCAGCGCATGGTGCGTTCGGATCTGGCGTCCTCGGGCGTGATGTTCACGATCGATACCGAATCGGGCTTCCCCGATGTGGTCTTCATCACGTCGAGCTACGGCCTGGGCGAAACGGTTGTGCAGGGCGCGGTGAACCCGGACGAGTTCTACGTCTTCAAGCCGATGCTGCAAGCCGGCAAGTACCCGATTATTCGCCGCTCGATCGGTTCGAAGCTGATCAAGATGGAATTTACGAAGCCGGGCGAAGCTGGCCGCGTGAAGACGGTGGATGTGCCGCCTGAGCTGCGCAATCGCTATTCGATCACCGATGACGACGTGGCCGAACTCGCGCGTTACGCAATGATCATCGAGAAGCACTACGGCCGTCCGATGGACATCGAGTGGGGCAAGGACGGCAAGGATGGCAAGATCTACATCCTGCAGGCCCGCCCGGAGACCGTGAAGAGCCAGTCGGCCGGCAAGGCCGAGCAGCGCTTCAAGCTCAAGGGCACGGCACCGGTGCTGACCAGCGGTCGTGCGATCGGCCAGAAGATCGGTACGGGTCCGGTGCGCGTGATCAACGATCCGTCCGAGATGGAACGCGTGCAACCTGGTGACGTGCTGGTGGCCGACATGACCGACCCGAACTGGGAGCCGGTGATGAAGCGCGCTGCGGCAATCGTGACCAACCGTGGCGGCCGTACCTGCCACGCTGCGATCATCGCGCGTGAACTGGGCGTGCCCGCTGTGGTGGGTTGCGGCGATGCGACCGACTTGCTGAAGGATGGCACGCTGGTAACGGTGTCTTGCGCCGAGGGTGACGAGGGCCGGATTTACGACGGCCTGCTCGAAACCGAAGTGACCGAGGTCCAGCGTGGCGAGATGCCCGAGATCGCGACCAAGATCATGATGAACGTTGGCAATCCCCAGCTTGCGTTCGACTTCGCGCAGATTCCGAACCACGGCGTCGGCCTGGCCCGCCTCGAGTTCATCATCAACAACAACATTGGTGTTCACCCGAAGGCGATCCTCGACTATCCGCAAGTCGATGCCGACCTGAAGAAGGCCGTGGAATCGGTGGCGCGTGGCCACGCCAGCCCGCGTGCGTTCTATGTCGACAAACTGGCGGAAGGCATTGCGACAATCGGTGCCGCGTTCTATCCGAAGCCCGTGATCGTGCGTCTGTCGGACTTCAAGTCGAATGAGTACAAGAAGCTGATCGGCGGTTCGCGCTACGAGCCGGACGAAGAGAACCCGATGCTGGGCTTCCGTGGCGCTTCGCGCTACATCTCCGACGACTTCGCCGAAGCGTTCGAGATGGAATGCAAGGCCATGAAGCGCGTGCGCGACGAGATGGGCCTGACCAACGTCGAGATCATGGTGCCGTTCGTGCGCACGCTGGGCCAGGCCGAGCGCGTGATCGAACTGCTGGCCAAGCACGGCCTGAAGCGCGGTGAGAACGGTCTGCGCATCATCATGATGTGCGAAGTGCCGTCCAACGCGATCCTGGCCGAGGAGTTCCTGCAGTTCTTCGACGGTTTCTCGATCGGCTCGAACGATCTGACGCAGCTGACGCTGGGTCTCGATCGCGACTCGGGCATGGAACTGCTTGCGAAAGACTTCGACGAACGTGATCCGGCAGTGCGTTTCATGCTGCAACGCGCCATTTCGACGGCGCTGCGCCTGAACAAGTACGTTGGCATCTGCGGTCAGGGCCCCTCGGATCATCCGGACTTCGCGGTCTGGCTGGCCAAGGAAGGTATCAAGTCGATCTCGCTGAACCCTGATTCTGTGGTCGAAACCTGGCAGCAACTGGCTTCGTGAGGCATTTCGCGTCACAATAGAGAAGATCACGTATAGACGGCACTTGGCCTTCCGCCAGCGTGCCGCGTGACACCGGCCCTGCGGCAGGTGTTCCATCTGCCCCCGCAGACGCCGTAGGCGTTTGGCGGGGGTTTTGTTTTTGCGGGTGGGGTGTCTTGTTTCCTCCGGGAAAGGAGCGGGATGACGTCGTACTACCTTTGGTTTGCCGTTGCGGTCGTGCTGGTGATTGCGGAGCTGGCGACGGGGACCTTCTATTTGCTGATGATCGCCCTCGGGGTTGCCGCAGGCGGTGTGGCTGCGCTGCTGGGTGCTGACGAGCCAATACAGACGGTCGCCGCCGCGCTGGTTGCGATCATTGGCATCGTGTTGTTACGCCGCACGCGCTTTGGCAAGCTGAGGCGCCGCGACGCCGCATCCAATCCGGACGTCAATCTCGATATCGGTCAGGAACTCGAAGTGCCCGCCTGGGACGATTCCCGTCGCGCGCGCGTGCCCTACCGCGGCGCGGATTGGACCGTGGAGCTGGCGCCGGGCGCCGAGCCGAAACCGGGCCGCTATCGCATTGTCGAAGTGCGTGGTGCCACGTTGATCGTGGCGCGTCACTACACGGCCTGACTTCTTCCGCATTACCCAGTCGTCAATCCTCTCGAAGGGAGTCGTATATATGCTTGCCTATCAGCTAGGTTTGTTTCCGCTGATCCTGCTCATTGCCGCCATCGTGCTGATTGCGAAGTCGGTCAAGATCGTGCCGCAGCAGCACGCGTGGGTACTGGAGCGTCTGGGGCGCTATCACGCCACGCTGACACCAGGCCTCACCGTCGTCGTGCCTTTCATCGATCGAGTGGCCTACAAGCACATCCTCAAGGAAATTCCGCTCGATGTGCCTAGCCAGGTTTGCATTACGAAGGACAACACGCAATTGCAGGTGGATGGTGTGCTGTACTTCCAGGTGACTGACCCGATGAAGGCGTCCTATGGCTCGAGCAATTTCGTAGTGGCCATTACGCAACTGTCACAGACCACGCTGCGCTCGGTGATCGGCAAGCTGGAACTCGATAAGACCTTCGAGGAGCGCGAGTTCATCAACCACAGCGTGGTCAATGCGCTGGATGAGGCCGCGGCAAACTGGGGGGTGAAGGTGCTGCGCTACGAGATCAAGGATCTGACGCCGCCCAAGGAAATTCTCCATGCCATGCAGGCGCAGATCACTGCCGAGCGCGAGAAGCGCGCGCTGATTGCTGCATCGGAAGGCAAGCGGCAGGAGCAGATCAATCTGGCGTCTGGCGCGCGCGAGGCGGCGATCCAGAAGTCAGAGGGTGAAAGGCAGGCGGCTATCAACAAGGCCCAAGGTGAGGCGGCCGCGATTCTGGCCGTGGCCGAGGCAAATGCGCAGGCGATCGAGAAAATCGGTCACGCGATCCGGGGGGAGGGCGGTTCCGAGGCAGTCAACCTCAAGGTCGCGGAGGAGTATGTGGCGGCGTTTGGCAACCTGGCCAAGCAGGGCAACACATTGATCGTGCCGGGCAACCTTGGTGAGATGAGTTCGATGATCGCGTCCGCGCTGCAGATCGTGAAGGGCCAGAAGATGGAGAAGGCAGTCTGAGTGCCGCATGGGACCAATAGGTTGGCAGAAACAAAAACGGAGGCTCATGCCTCCGTTTTTGTTTATTGCTTATGCTGCGCAGCCATCATTCCTTCACGCCGCCCTTCATGATGCGAGCCTTCTCGCGATCCCAGTCGCGGTTCTTTTCTGTTTCGCGCTTGTCAAACTGCTTCTTGCCCTTGGCCAGCCCGATCTCGCATTTGACGCGGCCGCGCGTGTAGTGCAGATTCAGCGGCACCAACGTATAGCCGCGCTGCTCGACCTTGCCGATCAGCTTTTTGATCTCGTCGGCCTTGAGCAGCAGCTTGCGCGTGCGCACCGGGTCCGGATTGATGTGGGTGGAGGCGCTTTGTAGTGGGCTGATATGGGCGCCGATCAGGAACATTTCCGCGTCGCGTACCACGACGTAGCCTTCCTTGATCTGCACACGCCCGGCGCGAATCGCCTTGACCTCCCAGCCTTCGAGCACGATCCCGGCCTCATAGCGCTCTTCGATGAAGTAGTCGAAAAAGGCCTTCTTGTTGTCAGCGATCGTCATGCGGGAAGTGGTTCCTGAAGATATTTGTCGCGCCGGTCTTGGGCGACAGCGTAAGTCAGCCGGGGTGGGTGCGGCGGGCGCCGGACGTGCCGTACGCGCGGCTGTCGGCTAAAATTGCGATTTTAGCAAACGCCCCGGCCCCGGCCCAGCCCGCCGGTGCCCTGTAATCCGAATACATGGCAGACGTCCATAAATCCGTCCTGCTCGGCCACTCGGCCGAACAAATGTACGATCTGGTCACCCGCGTGGAGGACTATCCCAAGTTTCTGCCCTGGTGTGGCGGTGTGGAGGTGTTCGAGCAGACAGATACGCTGCTCGATGCCAAGATCCATATTCACTTCAAAGGGATCAAGCAGTTCTTCCACACGCGTAATGCTCAGGAACGTCCGACCCGCATTGATATGACGTTCGCCGACGGGCCTTTCAAGGTCTTCAATGGCTCCTGGCGCTTCACGCCGCTGCGCGAGGACGCGTGCAAGATCGAATTTCACCTGCATTACGAGTTCACCAGCGTCTTTCTGGAGAAGATCATCGGGCCGGTATTCAGCGTGATCGCCAATACCTTTGTTGATGCGTTCGTCAAACGCGCCGAGGTGGTTTATGCCAACAACGCCAACAACGGCTGAGGTGGGCGGTCTGGTGCGCCTGTCCGTTTGCTACGCGCGGCCGGATACCGTGTTCCTGAAGGAGCTGGATGTTCCCGCGGGGACGACGATCATCGGTGTGATCGAGGCCAGTGGCCTGACGCAAGCCTGTCCCGAGGTCGATCCGAGCACGCTGCGCGTTGGTGTCTACGGCAAGCTCAAGACGCTGGATACCCCGGTAAGGCAGGGAGATCGCGTGGAAGTGTATCGTGTGCTGACTGCCGACCCGAAGACCGCGCGGCGCAAGCGGGTTCAGAGGACGCGCGCGTCCGGCACGCGCGAGGGCCAGAAATGGCTGCGTGGCGGCGGGCAGGGCGCCTAAGAGGCGCTATCAAAATGATTCTGGCGTCGTTGCGCGGCCTTGCCGTACCACTTGTACTGTCTGCGGCCGCGCGCCTAGCCAGAACCGCTTCGCTTCATTTTGATAGCGCCTCTAAGTGGCTTGTTAAGTGGCGGATGAGTGGCGTGTGGGTCGCTTTGCGCCCTTTCAGCTATTGCACTGCTGCAATGCTTCGTTGGCGCGCGCAATCTCCGCGGCACGCTCGTCGTCGTTCAGACGCACCGGCACGCCATCGGGGCCCGCCTTCGCCGCGCGCATCCCTTGATTCAGCCCTGCCGCGTAGTTGCGCAATTCCTGGCAACTCTGTTGCCTGGCCAGTTGCTCGCGCTCCTTGGTGGCGGCTTCGAGATCCGCCTTCAAGCGCGCGTCACGTCTTTCCTGGAACTCGGTGTCCGCGTCCTTCGGCTTGGCGCCGCCGGCCTTGACGCTGGTGGGTTGCATGCGTGGGGCGTCGGCCTTTGCCGGTGCGTCACCTTTCGGCGGAGCATCGGCTTCCACCGCGTGATACATGCCCGGCGCGCGGCCCGGTGCCATGATGACGGCGCGGTCCGGCACGGATGGCGGTGGCGGCGTGTCGCTGTAGACCGTGCGACCGTTGGTGTCCTTCCATTGCCATTGGGAGAATGCGGTGCCGGGGACGGCAAGGCTTGCAGCAATCAGCAGGTACAGCACGGACGATCGGTTCATGGCGAAGGCGTCAACAGGTCGAGCGGGTTGCAGATGGGCATCAGACGGCAGTAGGGTTGACAGTGATGTGACCCGTGCGTCATGGCTCGTTAGTCTACTGAGACTTGTCGGTCGCGTGCAAGCGCACGGACCACGCCACGCCTGCCATCAACAGCATGATCGCGGCCATCTCGAGGGGCCGCGGCCAGCGATGATCGAATACAAACCCATATGCCAGCGCGAAGAGCGTCTCGAAAACGATCATCTGACCGGACAGCGTCAGTGGCAAACGGCGGCTTGAAATGTTCCAGAGGTTGTTGCCAATTAGCGACGCTCCGAGCGCCACGGCCGCATTGACCATCCAGAACAACTGCCAGTCGCGGCCGCTGTCGGGGGCGGTCAGGGTGTCGCCAAACATCGCCCAGCCGATTGCGGCGAGAACCGCCGATACCAGCCCAGTCGACAAGCCGTAGAGCGCGGACCATTCGTTGCCGCTGTAGTGTGGATTGCGCTGAAGGTAGCGGGCATTGTCGACGGCATAAAGCGTCCAGCAGACCAGGGCGCCAGCCGCGCAGATCACACCGGCGATTTTCTGCCAGACGGGGCGCGCCGCCGCGCCGATCGTGGCGCCGTGCGCGCTGCCGCCCCCGGCGAAAAGATCGATGTTGATGCAGGCGATCCCGGCTGCCACCACGAGCAGTGGCGGCACCAGCCGGCGCAGCTGCACGGCGCCATGGTCACGCCGGCCCATCAGCGTGACCGAAATCGGCAGGATGCCAATGATCAGCGAGGTCGGTCCGACGCCCGCCAACTGCACGCCGAAAGCCAGCAGCACGTAGTAGAGCAGGTTGCCGGTGAATGCCTGGCGCAGCAGGGCGATGCAGTCGGCGCGTGTCAGTTTGCGGGCGATGCGGCCCATCAGGGGTAGCGCTGCGACGAAGGCCACCAGACCGTAGGCCAGGTACCTGCCGATCGCGAGTTCCCAGGGGGAGAACACTGGCAGCAGCTTGGGCGCGATGAATACCATGCCCCAGAATGCCCCCGCCAACAGTCCGCATAACACCCCGATTCCCATGGTCTTCCCGCCTGGCCCCGAAGGGGCGTCTAAAAAGGAGGCCGAGATTAGCAAACGCCATGCGATAACGCATCAGCAAATCCTGCATTCCTGTATAATCTGCTTTTGCGCCTAGAGGATTCGCTATGCGTCTTGTCCAGAAAGCACTCACATTCGATGATGTGCTGCTCGTCCCGGCCTATTCGGCCGTCCTGCCCCGGGATGTTTCCCTCCGCACCCGCCTGACCCGTTCCATCGACTTGAACATTCCGCTGGTTTCCGCCGCCATGGATACCGTGACGGAAGCTCGCCTTGCCATTTCCATGGCACAGGCCGGTGGTATCGGCATCGTCCACAAAAACCTGAAGCCAGCCGACCAGGCGCGCGAAGTGCAGCGTGTGAAGCGCTACGAATCGGGCGTGCTGCGTGATCCGATCACCATTTCTCCGGAAATGAAGGTCCGCGATGTGATCGCCTTGTCGCAGCAGCATGGCATTTCGGGCTTCCCGGTGCTGGAAGGCAAGACCGTAGTCGGCATTATCACCAATCGCGACTTGCGCTTCGAGGAAGAACTCGACGCCCCGGTGCGCGCGAAGATGACGCCGCGAGAAAAGCTCGTGACCGTCGCCGAAGGCGCACCGCTGGAAGAAGCCAAGCGCCTGATGAACCGCCATCGTCTGGAGCGTGTGCTCGTAGTCAACGGCGCGTTCGAACTGCGCGGCCTGATTACCGTGAAGGATATCCAGAAGGCCGTGGAAAACCCGCTGGCCAATAAGGATGCGCACGGCCAACTGCGCGTAGGTGCCGCAGTGGGCGTGGGTCCGGACAACGACGAGCGTGTGGAGTTGCTGGTCAAGGCCGGCGTGGATGTGATCGTGGTCGATACTGCGCACGGCCACAGCCAGGGCGTGCTGGATCGCGTGCGCTGGGTCAAGCAGAACTTCCCGCAAGTGCAGGTCGTGGGTGGCAACATCGCCACTGGCGCGGCTGCGCTGGCACTGGTCGAACATGGCGCCGATGGCGTCAAGGTCGGTATCGGTCCGGGCTCGATCTGTACGACGCGTATCGTTGCTGGCGTCGGCGTGCCGCAGATCACCGCCGTGTCGAACGTGGCGGAAGCGCTCAAGGGCACAGACGTGCCGCTGATCGCCGATGGCGGCGTGCGCTATTCGGGTGACGTTGCCAAGGCACTGGCCGCTGGCGCCCACACCGTGATGATGGGCGGCATGTTCTCGGGTACCGAGGAAGCGCCGGGTGAAGTGTTCCTGTATCAGGGGCGTTCGTTCAAGAGCTACCGTGGCATGGGTTCGGTTGGCGCGATGAAGGACGGTGCCGCTGACCGCTACTTCCAGGAAGACAACACGGCCAACGTCGACAAACTCGTGCCCGAAGGCATCGAAGGCCGCGTACCTTACAAGGGCTCGGTGCAGGCGATCATCCACCAACTGACCGGTGGCATTCGTGCGTCGATGGGCTACTGCGGCGCAAGCTCGATTGCCCAATGGCACGAGACCGCCGAGTTCGTGCAGATCACCGCCGCGGGGATGCGCGAGTCGCATGTCCACGATGTGCAGATCACCAAGGAAGCGCCGAACTACCATATCGATTGATTTCGATCTGGTGCCTCCCACCACGGCCGCGCTGGTTTCGTCGATGCTGACGGGGCCGCGCGGCCGCGCTGCAAAAAAGGAGCGCTCATGAAGGTATTGCTGCGAGCCGTGCTGTTCTTCGACGCCTTGCTGGACTTGCTGCTTGGCATCCTGCTGCTGGCGTCACCGTTCACCACGCTGTATGCCGCGCTGCAATTGCCGCAGCCCCAGCCAGCCCTCTTCGGGCAATTGCTTGGCGTAGCGACGATTGGACTGTCCTGGCTGCTGTTCCAGGCCACCATCAACGGCCAGTTGACCGTCGCCGTGGCGCGGACCACGGGCTATGTGAATCTGGTCAGCGCGCTGCTGGTGACCGTATGGACGCTGTTTCTCGATATTCCGGTACAAGGCGTGGGCAAGGTCTGGTTGCTGACGCTGGCAGCCGTACTGATATTTTTTGCCATCGTGCAGATTCCCGCGGCCAAGAAGGTGCGGCTGCGTGAGCGGCAACAGGCCGAACTGGCTACGGCCGAGCGCGAAGCTGGCGCGGCCAATGGCGACTCCCCGAACAACGAACCCGGCGTGCCCCGCACGGCGCGCCCGAATGGATCCCCTGCATCTCCCGAATACCGGCGCGAGCCGGGTATCACGCCACCGCCTGGCTATGGTCCGGGCACCGAGGTGATGCCCGAACCCGATCCGGAAGCACTGCCAACTGCCAATCATGCACGACAAAATCCTCATTCTTGACTTCGGCTCGCAAGTCACACAGCTCATTGCCCGCCGCGTTCGCGAAGCGCACGTCTACTGCGAAATCCATCCGAACGACGTCACCGACGAGTTTGTGCGCGAGTTCGCGCCGAAGGGCGTCATCCTGTCCGGCAGCCACGCCAGCACCTACGAGGACCACCAACTGCGCGCGCCGCAGGCCGTGTGGGACCTGGGCGTGCCGGTGCTCGGCATCTGCTACGGCATGCAGACGATGGCCGTGCAACTGGGCGGCAAGGTGGAGTGGAGCGATTCGCGCGAGTTTGGTTACGCGGAAGTGCGCGCCCATGGCCACACGAACCTGCTCAAGGGCATCGAGGACTTCGCCACGGACGAAGGCCACGGCATGCTGAAGGTCTGGATGAGCCACGGCGACAAGGTCACGGCACTGCCGGCCGGCTTCAAGCTGATGGCCTCCACGCCGAGCTGTCCGATCGCCGGCATGGCCGACGAGGCGCGCGGTTACTATGGCGTGCAATTCCACCCGGAAGTCACGCATACGTCGAAGGGCCGCGAGATGATCGAGCGCTTCGTGCTGGAGATCTGCGCCACGAAGGCCGACTGGGTCATGCGTGACCACATCGCCGAAGCCGTCGAGAAGATCCGCGAACAGGTGGGCGATGAAGAGGTGATCCTCGGCCTGTCCGGTGGTGTCGATTCGTCGGTGGCCGCCGCGCTGATCCATCGCGCCATTGGCGACCAGCTCACCTGCGTGTTCGTCGATCACGGCCTGCTGCGCCTGGACGAAGGCAAGATGGTGATGGACATGTTCGCAGGCCGCCTGCACGCCAAGGTTGTCCATATTGATGCCTCCGAGCAATTCCTGGGTCATCTGACCGGCGTGACCGACCCCGAGCAGAAGCGCAAGATCATTGGCCGCGAGTTCGTCGAGGTCTTCCAGGCCGAAGCAAAGAAGCTGAGCAACGCCAAGTGGCTGGCGCAGGGCACGATCTACCCGGACGTGGTGGAGTCGGGCGGTACCAAGACCAAGAAGGCTACGACGATCAAGAGCCACCACAATGTGGGTGGCCTGCCGGAAACGCTGGGCCTGAAGTTGCTGGAGCCGCTGCGCGACCTGTTCAAGGACGAAGTGCGCGAACTGGGCGTGGCATTGGGCCTGCCGCCCGAGATGGTCTACCGTCATCCGTTCCCGGGCCCGGGTCTGGGTGTGCGGATTCTCGGCGAGGTCAAGCGCGACTATGCTGACCTGCTGCGTCGCGCCGATGCAATCTTCATCGAGGAACTCCGCAAGACGATCGCCACGGAGCAGGACGCCGCTGCCGGTCTGTGCGAAGCGAATCAGGTGGGCAAGAGCTGGTACGACCTGACCAGCCAGGCATTTGCCGTGTTCCTGCCGGTGAAGTCCGTAGGCGTGATGGGCGATGGCCGTACGTACGACTATGTCGTCGCGCTGCGCGCGGTGCAGACCACCGACTTCATGACCGCCCACTGGGCGCACCTGCCGTACTCGCTGCTGGGCCGCTGCTCGAACCGCATCATCAACGAGGTTCGCGGGCTGAACCGCGTGGTGTACGACGTCTCGGGCAAGCCGCCTGCGACGATCGAGTGGGAGTGAATTTACGTCCTTCAGGGACTATCGCCAGCCATCCGAAAACCCGTCGTAACGTGTTGATTTAGAAGGAAATACGTCGCGGCAGCTATCGGTGGCTATCGCCGACCAGCAAAAACGGTTGACGGTAGAGCTGACGGTAAGAACTGAGGCCGAATTAAGACACTCTCGTTCACTATTCAGACTTTTACCGTCTTTGACGGTAAAAGCCTTCTCGGGAAAGCTTATTGCATGCGGCTTTCCGGGCATCAGTGGGTCTCCTGGTCCTTGACGGTAAAAGCCGTCGCAAAACAGGAGGTAAACCTCGATGCTGACCGACACAGCACTGCGCAATCTGAAGCCTAAGTCATTGACTTATAAGGTTTCTGACCGGGACGGGATGTACGTGACGGTATCGCCCGCAAATACCGTCACCTTCCGCTACGACTACCGTCTCAACGGCCGCCGCGAGACCTTGACCATCGGCCGCTACGGTGCAGGCGGCATTTCGCTGGCAATGGCGCGTGAACTGCTTCTGGAGGCGCGCAAGGCCGTTCTCCAGGGCATATCGCCCGCGCTGGAGAAGCAACGCGACAAGCGCCGGGTTCGCGCCATCAAGACCTTCGGCGCGGCGATGGAGACGTATCTTGCCCACACGAGATGGGCCGACAGCACCCGCGCCGTGCGCAAGCACATCATCGACCGGGACATCCTGCCGGTTTTCCAGAATCGGCTGCTGACCGAGATCCAGGCCGAAGACCTTCGGATTCTGTGCAACAAGGTCAAGGAGCGCGGGGCACCAGCCACCGCGGTGCAGATCCGGGACATCGTGAAGCAGGTCTACGTCTACGCCATCGCCCACGGTGAGAAGGTGGTCAACCCCGCCGACAGCGTGGGGCCGTCCTCGATCGCCACCTTCGTGCCGAAGGATCGTGCCCTCTCGCCGCTGGAAATCCGTTTGATGGTGCAGCAGTTGGAGACGGTGGCGACCTATCCGACCATCAAGCTGGCGCTGCGCCTGATCCTGCTGACGCTGGTGCGCAAGAGCGAACTGATCCAGGCCACTTGGGATGAAGTCGATTTCGAGCGCAAGACCTGGACGATTCCGAAGCAGCGGATGAAGGGTCGCAATCCGCACGTGGTCTATCTGTCGCGCCAGGCGCTCGACATCTTCGTGACGCTGCACGCCTGTGCGGCTGGCTCAAAGTTCGTTTTCCCTTCTCGCTACGATGCAGAGCGGTGCATGTCCAATGCGACCTTGAATCGCATCACGATGCTGGTGGCAGAAGGTGCCAAGGCCAAAGATCTGCCGCTACAGCCGTTCACCGTCCACGATCTGCGCCGCACCGGCTCGACGCTGCTGAACGAAATCGGCTTCAACCGCGACTGGATTGAGAAGTGCCTGGCGCACGAGGAGGGGCGTTCCTCGCGTTCGGTCTACAACAAGGCCGAATACGCCGAGCAGCGGCGCCACATGCTGCAAGAGTGGGCCAACCTGGTCGATGCCTGGGGTGGCGGACAGACTTACGTGCCGAAGCTGATGCCGGAGAACGTGGTCGTGCCGGCGTTGAGCGCGATCGCGTAGGAGGGCCGCATCATGGGTTGCCTTGAATCGGTCTTTGCCGGGTTGTGCCAGGTTTGTTATTTCGAGGAAGCGATCACTTTGAGTGATCGAAAACGAGGAAATCTGAACTTCTCGCTGGTCGGCGATATGTGGCCTGATCTTGTCCTGGCAAGGTTGTCACTTGACAACCTTGCCGGCCATCCTCATACTGAAGGTCACTGATGGCTCGTTCCCCTCATCCAAAGAAAGAGGTCGAGGAAGCTCTCAGGCACGCCGAAGGGCAGGGCTGGCGCGTCGAAGTCGGTGGTAGCCATGCCTGGGGGCGGATTTACTGCCCGTACAACGATGAGGAATGCCGCTGCGGCGAGTTCTGCATCACCAGCGTGTGGAGCACGCCGAAGAACCCCGGCAACCACGCTCGCGCCTTGCGGCGCGTCGTGGACAACTGCACCACGCACCGCAAGCAGCACGAGGCTGACGACGGTTCCAAGGAGTAGCGCGATGGAATACACCTTCACCCTGAAATACCAGCTTGCCGACGACGACCGCGACACGGAGGCGTTGGTGGAGCGCCTGGGCGAAGCCGGCTGCGACGATGCCTTGGTCGGCATCGGGCAGCCGGGGCGCCTGGCGCTGGAGTTCACGCGCGAGGCGGCGGATGCGGATGACGCGGTGCGTAGTGCGCTGGCCGATGTGCGCCGTGCCGCGCCGTCGGCCAAGCTGATCGAGGTGGCGCCGGATTTGGTCGGCCTGACCGATGTGGCCGACATCGTGGGCGTGTCGCGGCAGAACATGCGCAAGTTGATGCTGGCCCATCCGGGCAGCTTCCCGGCGCCGGTGCATGAGGGCAGTGCGTCGATCTGGCATCTGGCGGACGTGCTGGCTTGGTTGCAGGCCAAGGGCAGTTATGCGCTGGCCAAGGACGTGCTGGAGGTGGCGCGAGTGGCTTTGCAGGTCAACGTGGCGAAGGAGGGGCGGCGGCTGCCGCGCTCGGCGTCAAAGGAACTGCAAGCCCTGGTCGGATGAGGAACGTCGCCGGCCTCATTTCTCGCTCGAACCCGCCCGGACAGGGCGGGTTTTTCGTAGGTGGACATCCGGCTTTGAGGTGCCGCCGCGAGGCGCTTGCTTTCGTTCTTCGACCCACGCTTCTACTTCGGCCAAGTCCCACACCACGCAGCGCGGCGTCAGATTGAATCGGCGTGGAAACTCGCCGCGGCGCTCCATTTCGTAGATCGTCGTTTCGGCCAAGGGGACTATCTGCCGCAGTTCCTGGCGGCGAATGGTGCGTCGGAAGGGGAGGGCGCTGCGCTTCGGAAATTGCGGCAGTGCCTCGTAGGCCTCCGTTCCCGGCAAGGGGAGAGACCGGCCGATGTCGTTGTCGATGCCGGCCGCGTTGGTCGTTTGCGATAGATGTTCCACCTCGGACTCCATGAGCACGCTGCATGGAGACATGGTGAAGTTCCGCAGCTATCGGGACAACTTGCTAGGGCGAACTGGGGAACACTCAAGCGGATGTAGAGTTCGCGCGGAGCGTTTCGTCTCCAGCTATCCGAGCAATGCTCGTAGGTTGTCACGAATAAGGCTGGCCATGTCGTTTGCAGGTAGCCGATGTAAACAGCCCAGTTCCTCGACGACGCTTACTACATCCGTCGGCTGCGAGGGCCTGTCGCCAGTGCGAGTGAAGGGACCATCAGTTTCCGTCAGCATCCGATCCAAGGGGATAGCCTGCACCATCGGTGCGTGCCTCTCATTGCCCAGCATTGCCGCGTTGATCGAGAAGTAGCAGCCCAATTCCAACGCACGCTTCGCCTCGCTCTTTGTTCCCGTGAACCAGTGGAGAACGATTTTCCCGCGCTCGGGCGGTAGATGTGCTTCGACAAGATCGAGTACCGCCTTGGCCGACCTGATGCTGTGAACCGTAATGATCTTGTCACCGGCCTGCGCGCAACGCTGCAACACGTGTTGGAACACACGCTTCTGCGCATCGAGCGATTTGAAGAACCGGGGGCCGGCGTCCAACCCGACTTCGCCGACATAGCGCGTCTCCGCAAGGTGTTGATCCCATAGCTCGATCTCGTTCTCGCGTTCTGCGACCAACTGCGGATGCAGTCCCAGAGCCGCTCGAACATGCTTTGTGCGCTGCGCGAGTTCGTGATTGCGAGGCCAGGCGCGAGGTGTCGTCGTCACCGCCAGCGTGAACACGCCAGAGGCCTCCGCGTCCTGGACTGCCGCAGCATGGTTCGGGTAGAGATCAAGATGGCAGTGGAAGTCCACGAGGCCTGCTGTGGCGATCATGTACTCACCCTCGTCAACTCGGTCTCGCTTCGGCACCGTCGATGAGCCGTGCAACCTCATCGAGGCCGCGCCGGTAGACATCGGCGAGTTGGTCTAGGTGTGCGGCTTCGTCGACAAGCGAGCCGGGCTTGTGGATTAAGAGGTTCGCAAGCTGCGGCTTACCTTTCAAGCGCTCGATCGCGTACTGAAACGACCGAACCTGTACCCCGGTGGCTTGGCGCGTGTCCAACGGCTGCGCATGAAGGTCTGGAACGGTATACGTCGTCGGGTCGTTCCCGGCCCCCCATGCTGCCGTCAAGGCTGCGCGACGGATCAGACATGGCAGGCAATAGCCACATTGCTCAATACCATGTCCTAGCCATCGGGCCTTGGCGGGGGACGAGCACGACAACGAATCCGTCGCCAGCTTCTTCAAGAGGTCCGGGTTGCGACAGGCTGCGGCCATTTCTCCCTTCGTCTTGTCCCAGTACGGATTCCGAATCTCGCCATCTATGTCGAGTGCGATGAGCAGGTCGTTCCACCTCGCCATGTAATACGGGTGTGTGGTGCGGGTGCTGTTTGATCCCAACCGCAGGGGGTCCAAAGGCACATTCAGCGCGATCAGTCCGTTCTCGGGAACACGCAGGACAAAACGGCGCCCAAGCCCTGTGCCCGCGAACACCCCGAGCGCGAAGAACAGGAATGACCTGCCGCGCGTGCTGTCCTCCGAACCAACGTCTGCCACGAGGCCTTTCTTGAAGGTCATGCCGACCCGCAAACGCTCGAAAGATGACTGGATGTAATACTTCTTCAAACCTGCAAACAGCTTGCCTTGAGCATCGCTCGTCGCCCCTTCCCCGAAGTGGCTCACCAGCAATGGCGTCGCGCCATCCTCCAGTAGGTCGATGGCACCAATAAGGCTGTCCAGTCCTCCTGAGAATAGGCTGACGGAATCAAAGGGAGGCGCGATCAGACTTGGAGGAGCCACTTGGGTGATCGTCGTGAACCGATCTGGACGTGCCCTGAAGCCGATCGTCCAGCGATCTCCCGTCAAGAAGTCCAGAGACCTCTTGAGCGTCGGCGCTGCTGCTCCCCAGCGAGTCGGATCGCTGACCGGCACGACCAGCCGTATCTCGCGCGTCCACGAATCCTGCGACTGCTCGGTGCGAGAGATGCGTGTGTCGGCTGCATGGACATGGGCGGCCAGTACCAGCAGGTCGATGCCGATTTCCGAAGGAAATACGCCGATCTTCTTCAGACTCGTCAGCGCGCCACTGATACCGTGATCCAAGGATTTCTCGCCGGCGACGAGTTGCAGGTAGGTCGTCTGTTCATCAGCGCCCGCCGTCACATCTAAGCGGTCATCCGGGCCAAAACGACCCACCAGGAGTTGTCGCTTCATTGATTGGCCTCCGCCTCGCCGAGGGTCTGCAAGATCGCAAATGCGGACTCATACACCGCGTCCACGAAGCCTTGAACCCGCTCGGGGGTGAGATTGGGTGTCTCCGCCCGTGCTCGCGTGAGCGCATCGCTCACTCCACCTCGGATGAAGTCGCGCAACTGCTGCTCGACCCGATGTGCTGCCTGTGCATCTGTCGGCATGGTCACGGCCTTGGTGCCGATGTCATTGCAGATGCGCGCCTCGATGGCATGGGTGGCATATAGCTCGAAAACCGTCTGCATCTGATCCGGGGTGAATGTGGCCAAGTCGGTGAGACCCTCGCTCGCCAATTCAACAATGGTTTCGATGTAAGCCTCGCGGGCGATGCCTTCATCGACCGTTCCCGCGCCTGGGCAGATGTAGTCGGCCAAGCCGACGAAAATCTCAGTGATCGGGCGACCTGCCAACGATTCTAGATCCAGGGCACGCAACGCTTCGCGCACACCCCGCGTTTGCGCATCGGCCAAGAAGCCGAGGAGCCGCGCGCCGGCACCCCGAGAGGCGCCCATGCGCTGGGCAGCCTGGCGTGAACCCCCGGCGGACGTTGAGATGTACCTTGAGACCGCACGGCCCAGGTTGGCTCGATCGCTGCCACCAGAGCCAGCGAATCGCGTGAAGCTGTTGCGAGCGCCAGAGAAGCGCTGCGGGTCCGCTGTCCTGGGAATAGGTGGGCGGTTTGGCGGCACCGGCGGTGCGGCGCCGTCCGCGGGCGGCTGGCCATCCGGTCCTGCACCATTTCCCGGAGCAGCAGGGGCGCCACCGCCATCGATGTCACCCAGCCATGATGGAACAAGTGGTGTCCCGCCACCTGGCCCGCCGTAAGCTGTCGAGGTTCCCATTAGCGGCCTCCCTTCAGATCTTTGAGCGCCGCTTCGGCGCTGGCCTTGAGACCGGGGTTGTTGGTGACTTTGCTCCAGTCTCCCAGCAGCTTCGTCAGGCGAGTGGCGCATTCGGTGTCTTGGATGACGCCTTGCCAGCCGCTGACAACCCAAGGCCCGCATTTGCTACTTGGCAACACCTCCAGGAAATCCAGCAACCGGCTCTGGAGGCTGGGCTGCGCCCTCACGAGGACGGCGAGACCATCGACGCCCGCCGGTTTGGTGTCGAAAACACCCGTGCCCATGATCTTGCTGCGCATGGCCTCGAACACTTTCTCGGCTTCAGGCTGCACGAGTTGCTTCAACTCGACTTCGTAGCCTTGGACGGTCATCTTGCCGCCGAACAGCTTCTCGACCACACCAGCCAAGTGACCCAACACCGACACCGGGCCGAAGTAGTCCTTCTTGTCCTTTGTCACGAACAAGTAGGGGCGCAGATCGAGTCCAGATAGCTTCGGCAAGAGGCGCGCCCAGTCGCACACCGTCTCCGACGATTTCCATTCGATCAATACAGCGTTATCGGGTGCAGGTGTGGGCTCTGCGGATTTCTGACCTTTTGACTCGCCATCTTTAGCGTCAATCGCCGCAAGGTTCTTCTCCAATGCTTCGAGGTCTTCGCACAGTCCTTGCGGATGGATCGCTGCAACGAACGCGATCTGCTCGAACAACCGTGGGATGAAGCGTTCCGCGAGCATGAGCTTTGCGAGCACGGGTAGCTTGATGTCGTCGCCGAAACCGCGCGCGGTCGCAGTGCGTTCGCGCAGCAACAGCGTATTGAGAAAGCGCTTGATCTGGCGCGGGTTGCCCTTTGTGCCGCTCGCCAGAATGGGACCGATCTGGTCGCTGAGCGCAAGAGCGTTGTTCGCCTTCTCGGCCTGCTTGCCGAGCGCCGTCTTGATCGTCGCGGCATCCAGACCGCCGCTGGTCCAAGGCCGTTTCAGCTTCTCCCGCGCCACGGCGATCAGCTTCCCGTAGTCCGCGTCGTCCTCGCCGACTTCGGCGCCGGCCAGCAACAACGCCACGTAGATTCGCGTCTCGGCTTCTCCCAGGGCCGGGATGCGAAACGGAACCTGGATGAGCTTTTCGAGGTAGTTGCGGGCGTAGTCTCGCGGCCCGGTGCTGTCAGGCAGGTCGGGAAAGTGCTTACGCACCGCATATTCGATCATTGCCTCGTCTGCCGCAACGACGAACGCTGTCTGCGCAGTGAAAACAAACAACCGGATCGCTTCGAGTGTTTCAATGGCTGTGTCAGGCAGGCAGCGGTCAAGATCGTCGATCAGGACAACGAGCTGCTTGATGCCAGCATCTTTCAGAAGCTGGTCGAACGCCTTGCGGAAAGCCTCCACTTCCTCTGGCACGTTCTTGGACTCGCCCGGCTTGAGCACGGCCTTCGCCTGGTCGATGGCCGCCGAAATGTTTTCCTTCGTTACGAGCTTGGCAGGGTCTGTCACCAGCGCTTCGAGCGAGCCGACAATGGCTCCGATTTGCTCCGGTGTCGGAATGCCAGTGAATGCGGTCAGGGCCAAGCCGCCGGATCGCTTGGCGACCTTCAGCCAGTCGATGCGACGGAAGACGTCCTTGATGGCTACTGCCGCTTTTTTCAGCGCCGGACGTTTCTCGATCAAGCCTGTGACGATCCCCTCGATCAAGGCGATCTTCGCGTCCTCGAAGCCCTGGAAACGCCATCCATTGAACTTGAGGCACAGAACATCGTCCTGGTCTGCGAAGCCGGCCTCGATCATTTCGAGCACGCTGGATTTCCCCGCCCCCCAGTCGCCATGCACTCCGATCGTCACTGGGTGGTCGGGCTTCGCACGAAGCAGCCCGATAATCGTGGTGGCAATGGCTTCGTTATTCAGCAGATCAACTTTGGTTTCGTTATCGGTCAGGATCACTTGTCTCCTCCCTCTCTATTAGGAGTGGGGCAGGGCTGCACCTGCCTCTTTGAGGGCTAATAGTCGCCTCTTCAGTGGTGCCGCATCGCCGGGATGAAATCTTTCCAGATGCAGAACTTGTCCCATTGCCTGGGCGTATGGGCCACGCTCAAACGAAAGCGCCTCGCCTTGCGCGATGCGTCGTTCAACGGCATGGACGACTGCACGAATCTTGTTGCGCGTGGCTTTGTCCAAGCCAGGCTTGTTGTTCACTGCGAGCTTCGTGACGGCCATGCGGCTGCCCGATGTGGCAATTTCATGCTTGGCTCGTTTGGCCTTATAGCCATGCTTGAGCAGCATGCCGTACACCTGCCGCACTACGTTCGTTTTTGCCTCGTTGGTCAGGAACGTTTTAGACGACACGGCGATGTCATCGACATAGCGAGAGTAGACAAGACCTTGGGCTGCGAACTTGCCGAACAACTCGGGCTCATCCCACCAGAACACGAGGTTGGCAAGGAATGAACTGGTTATCGCCCCTTGGGGCAGTTCGCCATGCCGGGTCGTCAGTTGTGTCAGGCATCGCGCCACGTCCTCGCTGAAGCCGAAGAAGCCGCGCCAGATGCTGAACACGCGGTCTGCCGACGTGGAAGGGAAAAAACCGCTGATGTCCTCGTTGATGACGATCCGTGCGCGGGCATGGAGCGAGGCGTTGACCTTGTAATCGCAGCCTTTGATACTCCCCGTCAAATAGGCCGGGTAGTTCACGTGGTCGAGGATCTGACTCTTGATCCTTCGATGAACTTCCTTCAATGGCTCCCGTGCATCGTAAGTATTACGGATGCTGCCGTCCGGTTTGGTGATGGACTTTGCGACTCGGTAAAGGTCGTTAGCACGCTCGGCCAATGTCGGGAGGTCGCCGACAGGCATTCCCAGCGCAACATGCAGGGCTTGCAGCGTGCCGATGCGGCGCTGGCTATAGGAGGGGGCGTTGGTCGCTGACTGGCTCATTGAGCAGTTCCAGTGCCGTGCGCGCAAGGTCTCCTTGCAGCGACTTGCCGATGCCCGTCAGATCATCCCCTTCAGCGCCGAGAAAAAAGATGATGCCCACGGGCATATGCAACGCATGGGCGATTTTGGTCATGGTGGAAAGCGTCGGATCACGCTTATTGTTTTCCAGCATGGAAAGATAGGAAACCGAGCATTCAGCCTGTCGCGCCAGATCAGCCTGGGAGATGCCCCGCCGAGTGCGGCATAGCTTGATGGCTTGTCCAACGTTCATGATCGACTCCGGTAATCAAATATTGGGCTTGCTGCGTCTTGGCCCACTTCCATCACTTCATCCAGTCAGTGAGATTGCTCACTGCGCGGATGACGATGTCAGTGATGCGCAGAGTCCGATCCAGGAGTTTCCCGTGATCGTGCTCCCGCTTCTCAGAGCTTTCAGACATATCGCGCAGTTGCCACAACACGTCATCCAGTTCAGCCAGAGCGCCAGCATCGAGTTGGCTGTAATGTGCATCGCGCAGCTTTTGGAGCGTTGCGATGCTGTTCTTCAAAGTTTCAAATTTCATGGATTGCTCCTTCTAAACCCGGCACAACGCCGAAGCCCCGTAACAAGGCGATTGGCCGAAAGGAGCCAACTCGATGCGCAAGCCCAACACCAGTCGTCGCGGTGATGAAGCCCCGTCCGAGCGTCTATCCGATTGCGCTTTGTGATTAGCAGATTACATCTGGCTAACCGTGGTGCGCGGGACGATGCGAGGGCGAACCTTCGCGGCGGACCGATCGTTACCGGCCTGCCTCACCTCAAAATCTCCAACACTGGATGAAGGAGCGGCCTGAATCACTTCAGGCAATACACTGACCTTTCGCTTTTACGGTAAGAGCAACACTTCAAAGAACGTGTACCTAGGCGATTCGCCTAGCCGAGGGCATTACAGCACAAGTCTGCGCGTAATGTCAATAGAATTTCACTGATGGTGAATTTATAGGTGTAGTAGTGGCGTCTCCGGCCAAGAAGCATGGCCGGTCGCGCTGTCGTGCTGCGCATCGAGCCGCCTGCGGCGTCTCGCCCCATCGGGCTTCCATCGTTCCCTCGCTCCGCTCGGCTGACGCCTCCGGCCCGACTTCATTCGGGCCTGCGCGCTCCGCTTGCCGAAAACCGGGGAGCGTGGAGGCGCGAGGGATGCGGTCTTGCTTTTCCCTTCATCGTGCCACGGCGTGCTCGCCGTCAAGGGCGGCGCGCCGATGGCGCTTGCGGCCTGCGGCCGTCGCTGTCCCCTGACTGCTTGCGCTGCGCCGTGCCTCGGACGGGTCGGGCAATTCCGCCCGGCAACCTTTCAGGAGTTCACCATGATCAACGCACTCATCACTGACGAACAGCGCATCGTGCTGCTGGCCAACGGCCGCGAATCTCTCCAGAACCCGGACTTCGATCCGGCGCCCGTGGTCAAGTTGTTCACGCCGGACGCCGGCGCGACCTGGCTGCTGACCGAGATTGATCCCGATGACCACGATCACGCCTTTGGTCTTTGCGACCTGGGGCTGGGTGAGCCGGAAGTTGGCTGGGTCAGCCTGGGCGAACTGGCGACGGTGCGCGGCGGGCTGGGCCTGCCGATCGAGCGCGACCTGTCGTTCCGCGCCGAGAAGCGATTGAGCGCCTACGCGCGCGATGCGCGGCTAGCCGGGCGGGTCATCGTCTGACCCGTCCTTGGGGCGTCGCGGGACGCCCCCTCGCATCGCGCCCATGTGACGCGATGCCTGCGCGCCTTCGGCTTGCACTCCAGGGGAAAGCCCTGCGGGCTATCCCCGCCGCGCAGGCTTGGCGCCCCTGAACACCGCCGACCCGGCTGTGCCGGATCGGCCAGATTTCATTCGCAGCAGATCCACGACGCCTTGCGTGTGCTCATCCTGATCCTGTGGTTCCTTCGCTTCTGAAGTCTGGGCGTCCCCGGCCACCTGGGAGATGGCCGGGCGCGCTGTCGTGCGCGTGGCGCATCGAGCCGCCTGCAGCGTCTCGCCCCTTCGGGCTTCCATCGTTCCCTCGCTCCGCTCGGCTGACGCCTCCGGCCCGGCTTCCAGCTTCGGGCCTGCGCGCTTCGCTTGCCGTGCGGTTCGGCACACAGGGATGGCCGTTGCCATGTCCAGCCGTCTTCCCTGACTTCATCACCTTGTCCGCGACTGTAGCCCGCGCCCGTGCGCCGTCAAGGCGCGCAGGGCCGTGTCCTCGGCTGCGCCTGCGGGCCGCACCAACCCTGCGCTTGTCTCCTTGACGGCGCCCGTTCGCGCGCTCCTGACCGTCGCGGGCGATGAACTCAGGAAAGACGGTGGCAACAGGGCCAACCGGGTTCCTCGTGCCGACCGCACCGAACAGCCGAAAGGCTGGGCTCCGAATCTAGGAATCCGGTGTGCGGTTTTCTTCAACAGCCTTTTTGTTCAGGAGAAAGACATGCAACTCGCATCCCGTTTCGCTTCCCGTTCCCCCTCGCTGCGCAGCGATTACCCGCTGTCCGATGACCAGATTCGCAGGGTGGCCCCGTCCATCTTCGCCGATGCACCGCATGAGAGCCGTTCCGAGCGGTACAGCTATATCCCCACCGCCGCCGTGCTGACCGAGCTTCGCAAAGAAGGCTTCCAGCCCTTCATGGTGACGCAGACCCGCGTGCGCGATGAAGGCAAGCGCGAGCACACCAAACACATGCTGCGCCTGCGCCATGCCAGTCAGATCAATGGCGCAGAGGCTAACGAAATCGTGCTGCTGAACTCGCACGACGGCACGAGCAGCTATCAGATGCTGGCCGGAATGTTCCGCTTCGTGTGCAGCAATGGCCTTGTATGCGGCGACACCGTGGCCGATGTGCGCGTACCCCACAAAGGCGACGTGGCCGGTTCCGTCATCGAAGGCGCTTTCGAGGTGTTGAGCGGCTTCGAGCGGGTGAAGGAATCTCGCGATGCCATGCGCGCGATCACGCTGGATGAAGGCGAAGCCGAAGTGTTCGCCCGTTCCGCGCTGGCCCTCAAGTACGACCCCACGAACAACAAGCCCGCGCCCATCACCGAATCGCAAATCCTGATGCCGCGTCGGTTCGATGACAGCCGCCCCGACCTGTGGAGCGTGTTCAACCGCACGCAGGAGAACTTGACCAAGGGCGGATTGCATGGCCGCAGCGCCAACGGACGTCGCCAGCAGACCCGACCCGTGCAGGGCATTGATTCCGATGTGCGCCTCAATCGCGCCCTCTGGATGCTGGCCGATGGCCTGCGCCAGTTGAAAGCCTGAACCGTCCCCCCGCCGGAGGGGCGGTTCCCCTCCATCCCTTGTTTCACTCGATTGGAGATTCACCATGAACACCGTTACCCAAACCGAAGCCCGCGCCGTCAATACCATCGCCGCTATCCCGCTGGAAGCAGCCGACCCGACCAAGAACCTGATTCTGGTTCCGCTGTCGCGGCTAGTGCTGCGCCCCACGGGCCGCAATGTCCGGAAGACCCCGCGCATGTCCATCCCCGAACTGGCCGCGAGCATCCAGCGCGTGGGCTTGCTGCAAAACCTGATCGTGATTGCATCCGCCGATGGCGAGCATTACGAAGTCGTGGCCGGTGGCCGCAGGCTGGCCGCGTTGAAGCTGCTGGCGAAAAAGCACCGCATCAGCAAGGAATGGGAAGTGCCTTGCCTACTGGTGGCCGATGGCACCGCCCGCACGGCCAGCCTCACCGAGAACGTGCAGCGCGAAGCCATGCACCCGGCAGACCAGTTCGAGGCATTCGCCGCGCTGGTGGCCGAAGGTCGGCCCATCGAGGACATTGCAGCGGATTTCAGCGTCACGCCACTGGTGGTGCAGCGCCGCTTGAAGCTGGCGAATGTCTCGCCGCGCCTGATGGCCGACTATCGTGCCGATGCCGTGAGCCTTGACCAGTTGATGGCCCTTGCCATCACCGACGATCACGCCGCGCAAGAAGCCGCTTTCTACGACGCACCAACATGGCAGCGCCAGCCGTCCGCGCTGCGCGAACGCCTCACCGAGCGCGAAATCGACGCCTACCGGCATCCGCTGGTGCGATTCGTCGGGCTGGACACCTACGAAGCCGCAGGCGGTGGCGTGCGCCGTGACCTGTTCGCGGAAGGTGACGCGGGCGTGTATCTGACCGATGCCGCGCTGTTGGACAGGCTGGCGCAAGACCGGCTGGCGGGCATCGCCGCCACCGTCCGCGCCGAGGGCTGGGCGTGGGTGGATGCCACGCCGGGCGTGACCCATGCCGACCTGCACGCCTTCCAGCGTGCGCCGAGGGAACGGCGCGAGCCAAACAAGCGGGAAGCGCAACGCATTGAGAAGTTGCAAGCCCGGATGCACCAACTGGCCGAAGCCGTGGACGCCGCGATGGACGCCGATGACGAGGAAAAGGCCGACGCCCTGCAGGAGGAAGGCGAAACCGTGGGCGAGCAGTTGCAGGCGTTGGAAGATGGCTTGCAGGACTACGGCCAGACCGTGAAGGCCGCAGCCGGTGCCATCGTCACCATCGACCGCAACGGGCAGGCCGTCATTCATCGCGGCCTGATGCGCGAAGCCGAAGCCAAGGCGCTGCGCACGCTGGAAAAGCTCCGGCAGGGTTTCAGCGACAGTGATACCGCCAACGATGACGAAGGCGAGGAAGGCGAAGCGCCCAAGGCCGCAGCGATTTCCGACCGGCTGGCCCAGCGTCTGAGCGCCCATCGCACTGCCGCGCTGCAAATCGAAGTCGCCCGGCATCCGCATGTCGCGCTGGCCGCGCTGGTGCATGGCATGGTGCAGACCGTCTTGCAGGGACGTCGCTACGGCAACGATCTGCCGCTGGGCGTGCGCTTGGCGGTACAAGACCGACTGGAAGGCATGGCCCCGGACTGGCCGGAATCGCCTGCCGCCGTGGCGCTGCGCGAACTGGAACAGGTGGCAGGCGTTGCCTTGCCGGAGGAAAGCGCCGAGCTGTTCGCCGCGCTGCTGGCGAAGTCGCAAGACGAACTGGTGCGACTGCTCGCCGTGTGCGTGGCTTCCACGGTGGACGTGGTGACGCCTCGTGCCACGCCACACCAGCCCGGCGTGGAACTGGCGCAGGCCGTGGGCCTCGACATGGCCGCATGGTGGAAGCCGACCGCAGAAGGCTACTTCAAGCACGTTTCCAAGGCCGTGATTCTGGATGCCGTGGGCGCGTTTGCACCGGAATCCGTCACCCGGCTGGCGAAGCTCAAGAAGGCCGACATTGCCAGCGAAGCCGAACGGCTGGCGGACGGCTCGGGCTGGATGCCTGCCATCTTCAAGGCCGCAGGCCCGCAGGAGGCAGGCCCGGAGCAGGGCGCCCCGGAGGATGCTGAAGCAATGGCGGATGAACCCGCCGAGGCGCTGGCCGCTTGACCGGCGCCGAAGGCAAGCGCCCCGGCTTAGACCGGGGCGCTTTGCTATTGGTGCGGCTCCATACCGGAAACGCCAAAAATCCGGGCGCGGCGGTAGCCGCGCCCGGTGTCAAAGCACAACAGTCTGAGCCGCAAAGGCGGCTCAGACTGTTGTGATGACGTCGCATAGTGCGCGATATAGAGATCTACGCAGCAGGAACGCGTTAGCCAAATACTGGCAGTGCCGGTGGCACTGCATGAATCCAGCATCCAGGACTTTCACTATCAAAAAAATCCACATGGACAGGCCCTAAATCATCCTGAATGACTTGGTACGCATAGTTGCAATAGACCTGATCGCCACGAAAAACAGAGACTGCCACTCGCTGGATGCCGGTTCCACGCATCCGTCGCAACAAATGTCGGTCGTGCTCTCCTAGTCCCCAGCCAAATAGTGTCAATGTAAACCGCTGCGAAGTGAGCACCTCACGATACACTGTAGAAAGGTAGTAGCTATTCTGGATAGAGGACACCTTCTGCGACATCGTTCCTTCGCTGACAAAGAGGGGCACAACTCGCTCGCTGCGCCACTCCGCAAGGATTGCCTCCAGCAAACCTTCGCCGGCATTGTGAATCTTGAACTCCTGCTCCACCACATTTCGGCACAGAGCCAAGCTTCCGTGCGGATAGAACACCAAAGTGTTCGTTCGCTCCCTTAAAGGTTCGCGAAATCTTCCCCAGGCATCGTCGAACATGCCGTTCCAAACGAAGCAATCCTTGAATACGTGATCGTCCTGAACGTTGAGTCCATAAGTCATCGTCCAGTAGACCAGCAAGTCATAGTTCAACGATAGAACCGTATCGAACCCTTTGAGGAATTGATACATGCTGGGCAGGTGACCACTCACTAGGTCGTATGCGGGATGCACGCCGCGAACGGCCTGAATCAGACACTCTCTGACATTCAGATAGGCTTGATGCGTTCGATCATCCGGTATCTGTAGCGACCTGTTGACGTTGGACGCTTGCCAGACCAGCCGCAGGATTAGCTCGAAATCGGATGTGCCGAAAGAGCGAAAAAGTTGCTGCACATCATCTGCAAGTAAACCGGCTTGCTGGGCGTGATCTAACAACGAGCCATAGCCAAAGCTGGATGAAACAGCGATGCTCGCCCCATTGCCCAAAAGAATCGTGCCGCGATGGTAGCCGGGTGCAATGTGTTCCCACGGCATAATTAGATATGGCATATATGGTTCTCCCTATTTCCTTCGCACTTCATCGTCGAACTGCTGTAATAGGTCATTTTCCGCTATCGCACTAGCTCGGTGTTGGGGCTGTGTGGGCGTGTCGGCGCGAAGCGCCACCGGGCTTTCGGGCTGCGCCCCGTGCCGTCTTTGCCGTCACAGCCATTCGGCTTCAATCCCTCACGCCTTCGCGCCTGCGGTGCTGCGCGCTCCGCTTGCCTCCAAGGGAAAGCCCTGCGGGCTATCCCCGCCGCGCACGGCTTGGTGCCCCTCGATGCCGCCGACCCGGCTGCGCCAGATCGGCCCGGCCAGCGCCCCACCATATGGGCTGGGCTGGGCAGGTACGCTTGGGCTTGCTGCGGCAGGTTGTGCGAATGCGTGCCGTCCTCAACGCTGGCGGTTCTCGCCCATCACGTAACAAAGGACGGTTCACGGACATCCCGCCCGGCATCGCTATGGAGCGTCCACGTCACGCCTCAAGACCGGGGCCGCAAGGTGCGGCAGGGGCGTTCTCGCTTGTCGTCGGGTGGTCGACCTGGCCTGCGTCAGCGGGCGAGCCGGTGCAGCCTTCGTGCGGGGATACCGAGTCGGCCCTGTCTCCTTTCGGTGCGGTTCGGCCCAAGGCGTCCTTGCGTTGTTGTGAATCCTGGCGGTGGCGCGGCTGCGCCTCGGGCTTCATGGCTGCAACCGTCCGGCGAAAACAATTTCCCCTCTGCTGCGCAGATTCCTCGCGGGCCAAATTCTTTTCGCCTCCCGGCTCTCCACTGCGTTGCGACCGCAAGCGGTGCAGCCCGCCCGTCCCCCGCCGGCCGGATCACAACAAGGACGCGATGGGCGCGAACCTTGTTCCACCAAAAGGAGATCCATCATGGCCAACATCGGCAACTTCACCGCAGACAAAGACGGCTTCACCGGCACGCTTCGCACCCTGACGCTCAACGTCAAGGTCAAGCTGGTGCCCAACGACAAGGGCGACAACGAGAAGTCCCCCGACTACCGCCTGCAGGCCGCCAGTCACGACATCGGCGCGGCGTGGAGGAAGACCAGCGAGGCCGGGCGGGAGTACATCTCCGTGACCCTTGACGATCCTTCGTTCCCGGCCACGGTCTACGCCCGCCTGATCGAAGGCGAGGACGGCACGCACGACCTGATCTGGTCGCGCAGCAAGCCCCAGGCGGCCTGACGGCCGCCAGCGCCCCGCCCACGCGGCGGGGCGCAGTGCTGCTTTTGCGGCGCTGCGTGGAGGCAGCACCATCGCCTAGTCTGCGCCGTATCGAGTTGCTTGAGTATGCGTTGAGTCTGCGGCAGCAAGGACGGCCGGGCGTGCGGTGCCTTGCACCGCCGGGCTTTTCGGGCTGCGCCCCGTGCCGACTTCGCCGTCACGGCCATCCGGCTCCAATCCCTCACGCCTCCGCGCCTGTGGCGCTGCGCGCTTCGCTTGCCCTCCGGGGATCGGCGCAAGGCCCATCCCCGCCGCGTTGCACTTGGCGCCCCTTGAACACCGCCGAACCGGCTTTCGCCGGATCGGCCGGGCCGTCGCCTACGGCTGGGCCGCTGCTGCGAGCTGGCTTTCAGCCTCGCTCATCAGCACGGCCGTGCTGCATTCGAGCGCGCCAGCTATCTTGAAGATGATCGCCAGCGTGGGCATGTGCTCGCCGCGTTCGATCTTGCCCATGTGGGAACGCTCGATGCCGGCCTGGTGTGCCAGCGATTCCTGCGCGATTCCGCGTTCCATCCGCAGCGCACGCACCGCCGCGCCGAAGGCGTGAGCCAACTCGGCGTCGTGGGTGGTGGAGCCGGCCGGTCGGCCGCGCTGGACGGTTCGCTTCTGCATGGACAGAAGCGTCAATTCGCAGCACAATTAAAACCACGTTATCTTTAACTCATTCATTCGATTCGATCCTTTTTTGTGGTTCTACGCTTTTACGGAAATCCGCCTCTGAGGCTTCCTACAAAAGCGCAAAGCCTCATCCGTGCATTTCTTCAAATCCGCCGATACGGCTTTACGCTTTGACGTTTCGGTGGATTTGTTCCAAGAAGGGGCCGCCCATGAACCGACTCATCACCGAGGACGAGCGCAGGCAATTGCTGGTCCACGGCCAAGCCCGTGCCGGTGGCGAGGCCATCGACCCGCTGCCCGTGGCGCGGCTGTTCACCCCGGACGCGCATCTCATCTGGCTGCTGGCCGCGCTTGATCCTGCCGATGGCGATACGGCCTGGGGACTGATCGACCTGGGGTTGGGGATGCCCGAGTTGGGCACCGTGAAGCTGTCCGATCTGGCATCCATCGTCGGGCCGCGCCAGCAGCCCGTGATGCGGGATCGGTATTTCCAGGCAGCGCGCCCGCTGTCGGAATATCTGCGGCTGGCCCAGGAGAACGGTTCCATCCTCGATTGAACCGTTCGCGCTCAGGCCAGACCGGGCGCATTGAGACTATTTCCGTCTTATTCCAGACCTGTCCGGTCTGAATCCGCACTCTTGCATCAAACCATTGCTGGTGTGACTCAATCAGTCAGGCTCTTTTGTGCGGAGTCGGGCACGGTGTTTTATGCCGCATGACGTTTTCAAGTCGAGCGGCCGTCGCATTCGGACGGGATTCGCAATACACCGGAGCCAATCAGTCTTGACACCGCATGTTACAGCTTGAATGGATACAGAGGACGGTTTTTGACCTGAATGCGGTAGCTCCGTTTTGATCTGCCCGTGGCGGCGTTCCTGCGGTTCGACAGGAGCTTTCGTCATGGTCAACCCTCACCACGTTGCCCACTGGTATCCCACCGCCGCCTATCTGTACATCCTGGGCTTGGACATGCTGGCGCTGGCCTGGGAGTACCTGCGCAGGCATCCCGACTACCGGCTCGACTGGCTTCGCCACCGCCGTCGGTCACAGGCCGCACAGCATGCGGCGCTGCGCTGGGGCTTGCGCCTGCTGGAAGACCCGGCCCTGGATGCGCGCGACGCGCACCCGGCCTGGCTGCCCGGCAATGCCGCCGTGGTGCAGCTCCATCCCGATCCCGATCCGCCGCCGGATGCGGCCGTGTTCGCGTTCTGGCGCATCCCCGGCCACAAGCAACTGCTGCACGACGGCAAGGGACTGGCGCTGATCGCGCGCAGTCCCGGCCATTGTTCGCGCCTCGCGCTCGCTCCGGGCCTGGAGGACGGCATGGCGGTCGTTCATGCTCATCGCGGAAGTGGTGGCGGCGGCGCTGCCGCGCCTGCCCGCGGCCATGCGCTTGTGCGGGATGCCGCGCTGGCCCATGCCATGCCCAGGCCACCTCCTGCCGCACTGTTGGAGCTGCACACCTTGCAGGCGCTCGACGCGACCCTGGCGGGTGCGTCCTTGCGCGAAGTGGGCGAAGGGCTGTTCGGTGCCGACGCCGTGGCCGATTGGTACAGCGACGGCGGCCTGCGCTCCAAGGTGCGCCGCCTTGTGCGGCGCGGCGATGCGCTGATGCGCGGCGGCTATCGCCGCCTAGCACAACTGCCGCCGCTTGAGAAGGGTCGTTTTGATAAGGACGCAAAACGACCCTGAGCAAGAGGGCTTCGTTTTCTCAGACTGCCTCCATCCGGTTGCGCTGTGTGGCCGGAGCTTTGAAAGCTATGGAGGTTCTCACCATGCGTCCCGCTCCCTTGCGGCCTGCCGCCGCTCCTGCCACTACCACTGCGCAACCGCAGCGTTACCTCACCAACGACGAAGCCGCTGACTATCTGCGCCTGTCGCCGCGCACGTTGGAGAAGCAGCGCGTGCTCGGCGGTGGCCCGCGTTTTCGCAAGTTCGGCCGGCGCGTCATGTACGCCGTGGCCGACCTCGATGCCTGGGCCGCCGAGCGCAGCTTCGAGAGCACATCCGATCCCGAATACGCCGAGCAGCATTCGGCGGACAGCCGTGCGCGCTGATCGCTTGCGCGCGGATGGCCTTCGCCATGTCCAGCCCTGCGCTGCCATCCCGGCAGCGGCCGTTGCAGGAGCGCGAACAGCTCGACCTGTTCCGCGCCTTGCCCGGCGACATGGCGCCGCGCGACAGCCAGGACTTGATGGCCTATCCGTTCTTCTCGCTCGGCAAGTCCAAGCGGGTCAAGCCCATCGACTTCCGCGCGGGCAACGTCACGATCCGCGTGGAAGGCACACAGGAGCACGGCATCGCCACGATTTGGGATGCGGACGTGCTGATATGGGCGGCCTCGCAGATCGTGGAGGCGAAGGACGCAGGCTTGCGCCCATCGCGGCTGATGCGCGCCACGCCCTACGAGATCCTGCGCTTCATCGGGCGCGGCAAGTCGCTGCGCGACTACCAGCGCCTCAAGGCCGCACTCGACCGGCTGCAATCGACCACGGTGGCCACGTCCATCCGCGAGACGACCGGGCGGCGCCTGCACCGTTTCTCATGGATCAACGAATGGAAGGAACTGGCCGATGCCAGCGGCACGCCGCTGGGCATCGAGCTGATCCTGCCGGACTGGTTCTATGCGGGCGTGCTCGACGCGGCCCTGGTGCTGACCATCGACCCGGCATATTTCCGGCTGACTGGCGGCATCGAGCGGTGGCTGTACCGGCTGGTGCGCAAGCACGGCGGCAAGCAGGCATACGGCTGGCAGTTCGACTTTCGCTACCTGCACCAGAAATCGGGCAGCACCGCCAAGCCCTACGAGTTCGCTTGCGACCTGCGCGCGCTGGTCGCGCGGCAGTCGCTGCCCGGCTACGTCCTGGGCATCGAGCGGATGCCGGACAGCGGCATGGAGCTGCTGACGTTCCGGCCCGTGCCGCATACGGCACGGGGATAACTCCGGGAAAGCCTGTGGATGGTGTCGTGCTATCAGGCGTGCGGGGTATCGTGCTATCAGGCGTGGGACTATCGTGCTATCAGGCGTGCCGATCGGCCGAAAACCCGCGCCAGCACTGGGTTTGCGCGTCCTCTAACTTCCCTAACTTCATTTCTCTAACTTTTAGTAGGGAAGCGCCGCTGCGGTGGATAACCACCACGCGGCCACAAACGCAGCAGCAACAGCCCGGCTTTTCAGCATGGAGGGCCAGGCCATGATCGTCGCTTTGCTCAACCAGAAAGGCGGCGTGGGTAAGACCACGCTCGCCACCCATATCGCCGGCGAGCTGGCGATGCGCGGTCAGCACGTCGTGCTGCTGGACGCCGACCCGCAGGGTTCATCGCTGGACTGGACGCAACGCAGAAGCCAGCAAGGCTTGCCACGGCTGTTCAGCGCCGTAGGGCTGGCACGCGAAACGCTGCACCAAGAGGCGCCAGAACTCGCCAGACGAGCCGATCACGTCGTCATCGACGGCCCGCCGCGCATCGCAGCGCTGGCGCGCTCCGCGCTGCTGGCGGCAGAGCGCGTGCTGATTCCGGTGCAACCCAGCCCCTACGACCTGTGGGCCAGCGCCGAGATGGTGGCGTTGATCCGCGAGGCGCAAGTGTTCCGGCCTGCGCTGCGCGCGGCCTTCGTCATCAACCGGCGCGTCAGTACCACCGTAATCGGGCGCGAAGCGCGCCAAGCGCTGGCCGACCAACCACTTCCTGCGCTGCGCTCGGAAGTGCATCAACGCATCGTGTTCGCCGATAGCGTGGCCGCTGGTCGGCTTGCGCGAGAGACGGCGCCAGACAGCGCCGCCGCGCGCGAAATCACCGCGCTGGTCGATGAACTGCTGCGGTGGCCGTCATGACAGCAAAGCCGCCACCAAGCAGCAAACGCGCTGCCAAGCGCGTCGGCATCGGTGCACGTCCGCCCGCGAATCCGCACGCCGAGGCGTGGATTCGCCAGGGCGACGCCGATGCGCTGGGCAAGGGCGACCTCTACACCGCACGCCTGACGCTCGACATCACGCCCGCGATGCGGGCGCGCATCAAGGTGTCGGCCTTCACGCAAGGCGTGACGGTGGCCGAGCTGCTGCGCGGCCTGCTGGAGCGCGAGTTTCCAGAACACCGCAGAGAGAACACACGATGATCGCATCCGCTTTGCCTGCCGCTGACGCGGCCACGGCTGCAACGTCGCCGTCACCAGCACGCGCGGCGCGGCCTATCTCAACGCTGCTGACGCGCGTTTCGCTAGCCTTCCTAGAGCACCGTTTCAAGCTCTATCTGCGCTTTGGCGAACCGGCGCGCACGCAGCGGCTCGACCGCTGGCGCAGTCTCGCCGTGTTCATGCCCAATGCCGTGTTCTGCCGCATTCGCTGGCAGGCCAACGACTACGGCACCGTGCGCTGGCAACTCATGGTGATGCAGGCTTGCACGCCGCTCGATGCGGCGCAGCGCATCCCCGGCGTGCAGCCCGGCGCACGCCTGTTGCTGCACGTCGAGGGGGAGAACCAGGTGCGCGCCGTGCTGGAACGCATTGACGCCATCGAGGCGCTGGGTATCGCGCCGTCCGCCGCTTCGCCCGCGTACTGGCGCACGCTTGCCAACCGGCTCGCTGCGCGCCTGCCGCTGCCCGAATACACCGCCGAGCGGCACGCCGCATGGCTGATCGGGAAGGAACTGCCATGACCGCCGTTTCCCCTGCCGACACCGCGCCGCGTCCTCGCTCGCGCCTACACGCTCGCATCGTGCTGGCGGGCCTGTCCGCCTGCGGCCTCGCTGCGCTGGCCTGGGCGTCCTTCGTGCATCCACTGCCGCGCCTAACCTACAACCCGTCCGACAGCGTGGCGGTAGGCTGGTATCGCGTCGATCCACTCGACCACCGCGCCAGCTCGCCGCCTCGTCCGTTGTCCGTGGGCAGCATCGTGCTGGTTCCACTGCCTGCCGAAGCCGCAGCACTCGCTGCGCAGCGCGGCTACCTGCCGACGCGCATCCCGCTGCTCAAGCGCGTCGGCGCGGTCGCGCCGCAGGAGGTGTGCATCGCTGACGGCAGCGTCCGCATCGACGGCGTGCCTTCGGCCGCCGTGTTGCCTGCTGACCGGCTGGGACGGCCGCTGCCATCCTGGCAGCAGTGCCGCCGCCTTCGGTCTGGCGAGCTGTTCCTGCTCAGTGTCATCAATCCGGCGTCGTTCGACAGCCGGTATTTTGGGCCGGTCAGCGCCGCCACCGTGATCGGCGTTGCACGTCCGATCTGGCTGGAGTCACGCCCATGATCGCCGCCGATTCGCTGCGCATCATCGTGCTATCGGGCGTGTCGTTCTGTTGGCCGTCGCCGTGTCGTCGCGCGTGCAGTGCGGGTGCCAATCCTGCGCATTGGGCACCGCACTTCGCGCTGCCTTCGGCGCAGCCGTCCAACGTGCAGGCGTCTTGCCTCGAACGCGCCCTACCTGCGGCCGTGCTCGCGTTCGCCGACGCGCTGGCTGCTCGCGCAGCAGCGCCGCCGGGCCGCCGCTGCCCGGAGCGTCAGCGAGGAGCAAAGGCGGAAGGCAAGACAAAAGGGGGCGGCACCTGTCGGGCCGCAAAGCCAGTCTGCACATGGGGGTGGCGCGGCACGCAGCGGCTTCGCCACCGTGCCGCTTGGGACGCGAGGCCCGCGCCGATGCGGGCATGTCCGCGTGCTTTGCACGACCAGACACGCCGGAGCTTGCAGGGAGCACAGCCATGACCGACCGCCGCGACGACGATTTCCGCATCCGCCCCGGCGCCCCGAAGAACCGGGGCCAGGGCTTCGTCTCCAAGGTGCTCAAGCAGGCGAGCAAGGCCAGCGGCGGCAAGTCCTCGGTGCGCCGTCCAGGCGGCAGTGGCAAGGGCGCTGGCACTGGCCAGCGGCCCGGCTCACGCCTGGGGCGCGGCCACACGGCGGCGCGCTTCGCGGGAGCGAAGCTGACGCCCATGTCGCGGCGCGTGACCATCAAGACGCTGCTGGTCAACCAGCAGCGGGCCAGCCCGCAGTCGCTCGCCAAGCACCTGCGCTACATCGAGCGCGATGGCGTGGGCCGCGATGGCGAGCCGGGCCAAGCCTACGGGCCGCAGACTGATGCCGCCGACCTCGATGCCTTCAAGGAACGCTGCGCCGACGACCGGCACCATTTCCGCTTCATCCTCTCGCCCGAGGATGGCGCGGAGCTGGAAGACCTGCGCACCTACACGCGCCACCTGATGGGCCGCATGGAGGCCGACCTGGGGACGCGGCTGGATTGGGTGGCAGTCGATCACTGGAACACCGACAACCCGCACACACACCTGATCGTGCGCGGGCGCGACGACACCTGCAAGGACCTCATCATCGCGGGGGACTACATCGCCGATGGCTTCCGTCATCGCGCCGCCGAACTGGCGACCGAATGGCTGGGGCCACGCACCGAGCTGGAGATCCAGCAGACCTTGCAGCGCGAGGTGGAGCAGGAGCGATGGACGAGCCTGGATCGCACGCTCAAGCGCGAACTGGGCGACGATGGCCTGGTGCATGTCGAACGGCTCAACGAGCCGAGGTTGCAACGCCAGCGCCTGCTGCTGGTCGGCCGCCTGCAACGCTTGCAGCGCCTGGGCCTGGCCGACGAGATGCAGCCGGGCACCTGGGCCGTCCATTCCAATGCGGAGAAAACCCTGCGCGCCCTGGGCGAGCGTGGCGACATCATCCGCACCATGCAGCGGGCCATGCGCGGCGAGCCGCGCGAGCTGGCGGTGTTCGAGCCGGGCGACGACGGCCGCAGCATCGTCGGCCGCGTGGCCGCGAAGGGGCTGACCGACGAGCTGCGCGACCGCGGCTATCTGGTCATCGACGGTGTGGACGGCAAGGCCCACTACGCTGCGCTCAACGCCCGCGACGAACTGGCGAACTATCCCACCGGCGCCGTGGTGGAGGTGAAGGGATCGGCCGACGTGCGCGCGGCCGACCGGAACATTGCCGCACTGGCGAGCGATGGCCTGTACCGCACCGATCATCACCTTGCCATCGCGCAGGGTCAGGCTGTGCCCGGCCGCGATCCGCAGGAAGTCGTCGCGGCCCATGTCCGCCGGCTGGAAGCCCTGCGCCGCGCAGGCATCGTGGAGCGCGTGGCCGAAGGGCTATGGAAGGTGCCGGACGACCTGCCCGAACACGGCCGCCGCTACGACGCGCAGCGCCTGGGCGGCGTGGCGGTGGAACTGAAATCGCACCTGCCCATCGAGCGGCAGGCCCGCGTGATCGGGGCCACCTGGCTCGACCAGCAACTGATCGGCGGCGGCTCGGGCCTGGGCGACCTCGGCTTTGGCGGTGAGGTCAAACAGGCGATGCAGCAGCGCGCAGATTTCCTGGCGGAACAGGGGCTAGCCGAGCGGCGCGGGCAGCGCCTGATCCTCGCTCGGAACCTGCTGAGCACCTTGCGCAATCGGGAACTGGCGCAGGCCGCGAAGGACATTGCCGCCGACACCGGCCTGGAGCATCGGCCCGTGTCCGACGGCCAGCGCGTGGCTGGCATCTACCGGCGCTCCGTCATGCTCGCCAGCGGACGCTACGCCATGCTCGATGACGGCATGGGGTTCAGCCTGGTGCCGTGGAAACCAATAATCGAACAAAGGCTGGGACAGCAACTCACCGCCACCGTGCGCAACGGTGGAGTGTCTTGGGGATTTGGCCGGGAGCGTGGTTTAGCGTGACGTAAGCATCAATCAGCATCTTCGCGCAGCGGATTTCTGATGGATCTAAGGGAGAACTGCTTCGGTGTGACGCCGAAAGTTGCACTGAATTTATCTATGAATCTGCTTGCTCCATCGTATCCGAGCGTATACGCGATGCTGGTCACGCTATGCCCCGCTGCCAACAATTGCACAGCCCGCTGCATGCGAGCGGCATCACGCCACTCCACGATTGACATCCCAGTCTCCGCCCGAAACTGGCGCGTGAGACTTCGCCTGGACATGAATGCTAGCGCGGCCATGTCGTCAAGAGAATTTGCTACTGCCAAGTCATCAATAATTTTTCTTGCGATATCCGCGAGCCTAGAAGTCTTAGGGTACGGCAAGCACATAGGCTGGGGCGGGAGCAAACCCAACTCATCGACGAGGGCCTCTAGCAGACGAAGCTCACGTTTGTCGCTCGCGGAGGACACTCCGCTCCCAGGCAATCTTTCAAGAATTGCAGCTGATAAGGCACTTTGCCTGAAGGCCGTCGGCCGGCCAGGGAGGTCCAAAGATAGCTCAGGGGCAAGATGGCCCACCCAGCCTGACATTGTCCCGTGAACACGTGCGCTGTGTGTCACCTCGGGTGGTATCCACCCAATTTGCCCAGGCGCTACTAGGGGTCTCCTCGTTTTCAGTGCAATAAGTGACGGTACGCAAAGCTAGCACTGGCGCGGGGGTGGTCTGGGTAGACCGTTGATTTCATTGACTTTCCTGTTCGCTTTGTAAACGGGTATGGTGGCCTCCCACTTTTGAGGTTCACGATGCAGGGTTGGCACACAACGTTTTTGGGGATGCGTGGGCTCCCCCGCGATATCAGCGACTTCGAGATGAAGGCATTTTTCACCTTCGATGGTGCCGAGCGCGACGCAATCAATGCACGCCGAGGTGATTCCCACAAGCTTGGTCTGGCGCTCCATATTGGTTTCCTGCGCATGAGTGGGCGTTTGCTCGGTGCCTTTCGGGTAATTCCAGTAGCCTTGTGGCGCCACCTTGGCAACGAGCTTGGCATTGCAGCACCAGAAGTCGCCTCGCTGAGAGCCATGTATGAACGCGGGCGCACGCTATTCGATCACCAACAAGTAGCCTGCACGGTCCTTGGATTCCAGTGGATGAGCGAGCACCAGCGCCGCTCACTGGTACGTGAACTGCGCGACGAAGTGGCGCGCTGCGCCGACCGCGATCAGCTACTCGTGCGGGCGCGTCAATGGCTGTACAAGAACAAGCTGGTGATCGTGCACGAGCGGGCAATTCGGACACTGATTGCGGCGGCACTTGCCCAGCTTGAAGTTGAAACAGGCACCGCCATCGCCGCCAGCGTTGATCCAGCAACACTTGATCGCTGGCGAGCCTCAGTTTCAGAGCTGCGCCCAGATGGACAAACCCAGCAGAGTTGGCTATGGGCTGCACCGGCGAAACACTCAACCCGCCAAATCAGCGAGGTACTGGAGCGCATCGACCTGCTTTACACGCTGGACGTTCATAAGCACCTGGCAGACATCCCCGATCTCATCTTGCGCCGCTACGCGCGCCGACTTGTCTCCAGGCCGCCCTCAGCCGGAGCCAAGATCAAAGAGCCAGCGCGCACCGTGGAGGTCGCATGCTTTCTTCGGTATTGCCTGTTCACCACCACAGACCAGTTGATCCTTATGGTGCAGCGCCGGATCGCCGATCTGTGGCGTCAGGCTGCCGCCGATGTCCCCGCTACCGTCAATTGGGCCGCAATGTACAAAACGCTGCTCGGCGAACTTGTTGCCTTGAGCGCGCAAGGTGCGGTGCCAGATGCTGAGTTGCGTGCCCGTCTTGAAGCCTTGATCACCGAAACCCAGAAACGCAAACCACCGAGCAGGGCCTCCCTGGTCCGCGAGGGATTGATTGATGGAATTCGCCCCGTGCGGTCGTTGCTCGTCGCCATTGCAAAGCTGCCCTGGCAGGCCACCGGCGAGCATCCTGCCATCGAGTACCTTGCCAAGCTGCAAGCTTTATATCTCAAAGGATCCAGAAAGCTGCCAGTTGAAGTGGTGGCACCAAGTCTGGGAATGATCTGGCAGGTTTCGATCTCCAGCCCAGACCGGGAACGGGCGTTTCAGGCGTTGGAGGTGGCCACCCTGTTTGCCCTGCGCCGCGCGGTGCGCAATGGCTCGGTCTGGATTGAGCACAGCCTGAGCTTTCGGGGTCGTGCGCGCTTGTTCTTCACGGACGAGCGTTGGCAGGCAGAGTCCAAGAAACACTATGCCCGTCTATCGTTACCCAGCAAGGCTGCCACTTTCTTGAAGCCTTTGCTGGCCAGAGTAACTGCCGGTGTCGATGCGGTGGCCGCTGCAGCCCGCAGTGGCGTACTGCGCGTGGATGATGAACTCCATTTGTCGCCATTGCCCGCAGAGGACGAAGACCCAGAAGTGACCAAGCTGCGCGCGGCTTTGGATCACCGCATCGGTGAGGTTCAATTGCCGGAAGTGATTCTGGCCGTTGACGCCCAGGTGCGCTTTAGCTGGATCATGCTCGGACGTGAGCCGCGCTCTACCGACGAGCTGCTGATGGTCTATGCCGGCATCATGGCCCACGGCACCAGTCTGACTGCGGTCGAATGCGCGCGCATGATTCCGCAATTGTCTGCCACCAGCATTCGCCAGGCCATGCGCTGGGCGCGGGACGAACGGCGTCTGAGCCAGGCCTGCCAGGCTGTGCTGGAATTCATGCAGCGACACCCGATTGCCGCCACCTGGGGGCGGTCCGATTTGGCATCTTCTGACATGATGAGCATGGAGACCACCAAACGGGTGTGGCAAGCCCGGCTTGATCCTCGGCGCAACACACCTTCCATTGGAATCTACTCCCATGTAAAAGACCGGTGGGGCATCTTCCATGCGCAGCCCTTTGTGCTCAATGAGCGCCAGGCGGGCGTGGCCATTGAAGGTGTCATCCGCCAAGAAAAGCTGGAGACCAGCCAGCTTGCTGTGGATACCCATGGCTACACCGACTTTGCCATGTCACATGCCCGTTTGCTTGGTTTTGATCTTTGCCCGCGGTTGAAGGAACTCAAACAGCGCCACCTCTTTGTGCCACGCGGCACCAAAGTGCCCGCAGAAATCGCTGCGGTGTGCGAAGCCAATGTCGACGTCGCTTTGATCGAAAAGCATTGGGATAGTCTGGTGCACCTGGCAGCCTCGGTCATGAGCGGACATGCCAGTGCGGTGGCAGCTCTTGCGCGGTTCGGTTCTGCCGCCCAGGGCGATCCAATCTATGAGGCTGGCGTGCAATTGGGGCGGTTGCTGCGTACGGCGTTTTTGGCTGACTACTTTGTCAAGGACGCTTTCAGGAACGAGTTGCGCCGGGTGCTCAATCGGGGCGAGGCTGTTAACGCCCTCAAGCGCGCCATTTATACCGGCCGGATCAGCCCGGCGCAGGCCAAACGTGTCGATGAAATGCAGGCTGTGGCCGATGCGTTGAGCCTGATGGCCAACATCGTGATGGCGTGGAATACCTCACAGATGCAGGCGGTCCTGGATCGCTGGTCGAACCGCCGCCAGGTCATTCCACCGGAACTGATCGGGAAGATTGCGCCCACCAGGCTGGAGAGCATCAACTTGCGGGGTGTGTTTCGCTTCCCGGTTGACCGCTATGCTGACCAAATCCTGCCTTCGCGGCCAAATGCATCGATAACTGGCACCAATGGATGAAACCGACCACGGTTTGACGCCACGAATCGCAGATTTGAAAGTGAACAGGAAAGTCAATGAAATCAACGATCTACCAACACCACCTCCGCGCCAGTGCTAGCTTTTCGTACCGTCACTTATTGCACTGAAAACGAGGAGACCCCAAGACCCGCAGGCAGCGTTCTACCTCGGCGGCGATGGGCTCGCGCACCCCGGCGAGCAGGGCCGTGTAGCTCCTCGCCCCGGCGCGAGCGGCGGCGCGGATGGCGTCCCCGGCGGCGTCGGCCAGCGCGGTGTAGTAATTGATCTTGGCCACGCCGAAGGTGATGAGCTTGCGGAACTGGTCATCGGACAGGCCGGTGCCGCCATGGATGACGAGGGGCAGCCCCAGCGCGGCGTGGATGTCCTTGAGCCGGCCCCAGTCCAGCCCGGGTTTGTCCTTCATGCGGCCATGCACGGTGCCGACGGAGACGGCCAGGCAATCAACGCCGGTGCGTTCCACGAAGGCCTTGGCTTCCGCCACGGTGGTGTATTGGACCGGGCCGGGATGGCGCTCGGCATCTTCGCCCTCGACACCCGGCACGTAGCCCAGCTCGCCCTCGACGCAGACGCCGCAGGCGTGGGCCATCGCGGTCACGGCCCGGGTCGCGTCGATGTTGTCGCCGATATCCAGGTGCGAGGCATCCACCATCACTCCGTTGGCCCCGAGACGAATGGCCCGGATGGCCGAATCGAGGCTCGCGCCGTGGTCGAGATGGATGGCCACCGGCACCTGGGCGCGCCGCGCCGCCGCTTCCACGGCGGGCATGGCCAGCTCGAGATCGAAGTGGCTGAAATGCGATTCGGCCAGGCTCAGGATCACCGGTGCGCGGGCGCGTTCCGCGCCGACGACGATGGCCTCCAGGAAATCCAGGCCAACCAGATCGAAGGCCCCCACCGCGTAACCGTGGGCATGGGCATGGTCGAGCATGTCCTTCATGTTGACCAGGGGCATGGCGTTTTCCTCCCAAAAAAACGAAGGGCCGCCCCGAGTTTTTTTGTCCCCCTCGGGGGGCGGAAACGGCCAAGCCGTTTCCTGGGGGCGCTCTTAACCGTCCTCGTCCTCGGGGGGCCACCAGCCGGCGGCACGGGCACGCGCCAAGGCTTCGGCGTAGATGCGTTGGTGGCGGGCGCGCAGGTCGTCCGGCAGCTGGCTGGGCAAGCCGCCCGAGGCGTCCCAGCGGGCACTGACCCGCTCGGCCAGGGTTTTGCAAGCGGCCAAGCCCCGAGCCGGCGCAGGTTTCGCTCTCCGGCGCCTGTGCGGTACTCGAAGACCTCGGCAATACGTCGCTGGATGATCTGGCCAGACTGGCAGTTTCCGGAAATCAAGTTCGACCCTGATCGGCGGACGGTCCGTTCGGGACTCGCATCACGCCCGTCCTTGATGCGCACGAGCGGCATCAGGCGCCGCCTCCATGCCACAAGCGCAAGGCAGACACGTTGGTCGCGCGGAGATCTTCCAGCACGGCTACTGCACCGGTGAAGTCCTCCCCGCGCGTCCAGGCATTGACGGTTACCAGCACTGGCAGTCCGGCACCACGTGCCGCACGCACGCCGTTCTTCGAATCCTCGACGGCGAGGCAGCTTGCCGCAGGCAGTTGCATTTGCGTCATTCCTCAAGTGTAGATGTCCGGGGCGGGTTTTTTTTCGAGCGCCTGTTCGCCGGCGCCGATGACCTCGAAGGTGTCAGGCGGCAAATCGGCCAGCGTGGTGGAAAGCAAGACAAATTCGCGAAACGTCGCGTTGAACGCCTGACGATGGACCTCCTCGGTATCCGCGAGCGTGCCATCGACATCGAAGATCACCGCCTGGAGCGTCATCGCGTCAGTCCGGCGTCAATCTGCGGCAGGTGTCCAGAGCCCTCGTCACAGGGTCTTGCGCACCGCATTGCGCAACCGTGCTTCCAGTTCCTCGGCCATCAGCAGCAGTGCCTTGTTGCGAACCTTGGCTGCGCCTTGGTGGTAATCACGCACGGTGCAAACCACCGGCTCATGCAAGGCGGTACGGCCTTTGTCCTGAAAATCCGTCCAGGAGATGACAGGCATGTCGTACAGGCTGGAATCAACCAGCACCCACTCCCCGTCGTCGAGCAGCATGGACATGGGCGGAAAATCTTCCAGACCGAAGCAGGTCTTCACCGGCTCGCGCATCCAGTAGCGCCGCCAAACGTTCCATACTGGTGCCGGGATGCTTGAGGAGTATTCATTCAGAGCGGGACAGTCGCGCAGACGCTCGTACATTGTCGGCCGCTCTCCTCACTCATCCTCGCCCAGTTCCGGGTCCCAGCCCTTGGCGCGGGCAGTCTGAATGGCCCGGTCATAAATTTCGACATGCCGCTTGAGCAACTCCGGCGGCAGGCGGCTGGGCAGGTTGCTGTACTTGTCCCATTCCACCTGCACCTGTTCCATCAGGGCCTGCATGCGGCCGCCCTGCCAGCCGGAGCAATCCTCCGTCTCCGGTATCAGGCCGAACAACCAGCCGTCGAGGACGATGCGGCCGAGTTGGGTGAGGCCGTGCTTGTCGCTGTATAAACCGGGGTATGTGTTTTCCATGGTCTTTCCTATCGGGTAAGGCCGGCATACAGCAGCGGCAGTTTCTCGGGCAGGCGCTGGACATGATCCACCACCATGTAGTTCTTCTGGCCAAAAATTCGTGAGACGTAATTATCAGCGCGTGGGTCCAGGCTCATGCAGTAGGTGGTGACACCAAGTTTTGCCACCTCCTCCACAGCCTTCTTGGTGTCGTAGCGCAAGTATTGCGGGTCGCGCACATCCACGTCGGCGGGTTCGCCGTCGGTAATGACGATCAGGAGTTTCTTGGCCGAACGCTGCAGTTGCAAATGATGGCCGGCATGTCGAATCGCTGCACCCATCCGGGTAGACAGCTGCCCGGTCATCCCGGCGAGCCGGGACTTGGGTGTCTCGTCCCAATGCTGGTCGAAGTCCTTGAACCGGTAGTACTCGACATCGTGGCGTCCGTCCGAACAAAAGCCGTGGATGGCAAAGGGGTCGCCGACCTTGTTTATGGCGTCGGCCAGCAGCACGCAGGCCTGCTGGGTGAGCTCGCGCACCGAATATTCCTGGTCCTGCACTTTTTCGTTGGTCGATTCCGACAGATCGAGCAACACCAGGATCGAAAAGTCGCGGGTCTTGCGCACACTACGCATCATGATGCGTGGATCGGGCTGGTTGCCGAGGCGGATGTCGGTAAGGCTGGAGATCGCTGCGTTGATGTCGATCTCGTCGCCGTCCTCGAGGCGGCGGATGCGCTGCACACCCTGCGGCTGCATGGCGTCGAGCAGGAATTTCATGCGATGGATTTCGCGCTTGTACTGTGCGGTAATCGCCTCGATGATCTGCAGGTCGCCGGCCTTGGCACGCTTTTCCAGCACGGTTGCCCAGGCCGGGCGCTCCAACTGGATCTGGTAATCCCATTCGGAATAATGGAAGGGGTCGGAGACCGGCTCCTTGCCTTCAAGTTCGTTGAAGCTCTTGCCGCCACTCTCGTCACCGATGTTTTCATACGGGAACAACTCGGTGCCGAGCACCCAGATTTCCTCGGCATCGTCGCCGGCCGTCTCGACATCGATCTCGTTGGCCATTTCCATCACGCTGACGTACTTGCGCACCTGTTTGATGGACTCGTAGCCGGCACTGGCTGCCTTGTTGAAATCGAATTCCTCGAACTCCCAGAAGTAGCGGTTGTCGTCGCGGTAGGGGGCGGTGAGCAAATCGGTACGTGGATTGAACGGAATCCGTTTCTGGCCGAAGCTGTGCGCAAGCTGGACGCCAATATCCCATGAAGTCAGGTTGCTATCGAGCTTCTCCTGCGCGAGCGCGAACAGCGCACGGGCCTCGACGATCCACGGGTCCTTGTCCTTGTATGACTCATCAAGCAGGGCGCGTGCAAGACGGTTGAGATAATCGCCCATGCTGCCATTCATCTCGGGCGTGGCCGTGTGCAGCTTGCTCCAGAGTTGCTTGAGGCCGGGAAAGCGCCGGATGGAGAGAGTCTCCACGCGCGCATCCTCGATGACGCTGATCACCGCGATCTGCATGGGATTGAGCGCCTCGGCGGAAATAGGCAGCTTCGTCTCGACCACGTGGGCGGCGCAATGGGCGGCCGTGGCGCGATATAGCTCCAGACCGGACACTGGCTCCTGACCTTCGACCGTGAAATCGTCGAACGCATCCGGCACGTGCAGCAGGTAGTCCTCGATGTAAGGGCGGTAGCCTTCGCGGGTCTCGAAGTCGCCTGACGTGGGGCGCATGAAGAAGTCGCGGGCCCACAGTGCGCGCAGATACATGTTGATGCGGCGCTGCACATCTACCAGCAGGGTGCCCTTGCGCTCCTTCTGCAGCATCGCCATCGACTCCTTGGAATCAAGGCTGAAATAGCGGATCTGTTCTTCGTAGTTGGTGCGGTGTGCATGGGCGCCCCAGAGCGCCCAACGGCGCAGGCCACCGAGGGTGAGGTGCTGGAACAGGACTTCCAGCTTGTCCAGCATCGGCCGCACGCCACGCGGCGCTTGCGCGATCAGGGTATTGATGAACTGCAGGTACTTGATGAAAAGTTCGGCATCACCCAGCCGATTGGCGGCGATGGCCGAAGTGGCGAGCAGCAGCTCGATCACCGTCCCCGAGGTTCGCGAGGCCAGTTCGAGGGAGGCAGTAGCCAGGTCGCCGACAACGTCCTCGCCGACCTCCTTGGCGACCATCGGCGCTTTCTCGATCCAGGTTTCCACCAGCGAATCACCCTTGCCGAGTCCGCGAATGGCGGCCGCACCCTTCAGGTAGTTGTCCAGACCACGCGGCGAGAACACCTTGGTCGCTTCGTGCCAATTGGCCTGCAACGCATTCTGGCTGTGCGGCGACAAGTCCTCCAGCAATTCGGCATAATCAGCAAGATTGAATGACATGGCAGGCTGCCTTTAGAAGAAGGTGGTTACCGCAGCATCGAGCGCATCGCGCATGTCGGGATCGTCGGTGATCGGGCGGACCAGCGCGACGCGGCAGGCGGCCTGCGGGTTGACACCCTTGGCAATAAGCGAGCCGGCGTAGATCAGCATGCGGGTGGACAGGCCTTCGTCGAGGCCGTGCCCCTTGAGGTTGCGCGAGCGTTCGGCAATCGAAACCAGCTTGCCGGCGATGTCGGCGTTGGCCCCCGATTCATGCGCCACGACCTCGGTTTCGATGGCGTGCTCGGGATAGGTGAAGTCGAGACCGCCGAAACGCTGCTTGGTCGACTGCTTCAGATCCTTCATCAGGGACTGGTAGCCAGGGTTGTAGGAAATCACGATCTGGAAATCGGGATGGGCATTGACCAGTTCGCCCTTCTTTTCCAGCGGCAGCACTCGACGGTTGTCGGTCAGCGGGTGGATCACCACGGTGGTGTCCTGGCGCGCCTCGACCACTTCGTCGAGGTAGCAGATCGCACCATGCCGTGCGGCGATGGCCAGCGGGCCATCCTGCCACTCGGTGCCCTGGGCTGAGAGCAGGAAGCGGCCGACCAGGTCAGAGGCGGTCATGTCCTCGTTGCAGGCGACGGTAATCAGCGGCTTGTTCAGCTTGTGTGCCATGTATTCGACAAAGCGCGTCTTGCCGCAGCCGGTCGGTCCCTTGAGCATCATCGGCATGCGCACGGAGTAGGCGGCTTCGAACAACTCGACCTCGTCGGCGACGGCGCGATAGTAGGGTTCCTTGGTGATGCGGTATTGATCGACGATATTGCTCATGCGGGGGCTCCTTGATGAGAACGCGGATTTATCCACGAATGACGCGAACTCGACGGCGCACCATTCGTTGGCAAACTCCTGGAAAACAAAAAGCCCCCGATTGCGCTTGCCGCGCAGCGGGGGCCAGATACTGCCAACCGCCGAGCGACTTAAACCGTCTTGCCGCGGTAAACCACCATGGCCGCGCCTTGCGACTGCTTGAAGTTGTCGTAGCCGACCAGGCGCACGTGGTTGTTGGGGTTGGCCTTGTGGCAGGCTTTGGCCTCGGCCAGAACGCGATCGACGTCGGTTTCACCGAACATCGGCAACTTCCACATGTACCAGTAGGAGTCCATCAGGTACTCAGGCTCGATATGCTCGATAGCCGGGTTCCAGCCCTTCTTCACCAGATACTCGACCTGCCTCTTGATGCTGGCCGCGTCCATCGCGGGCAGGTAGGAAAAAGTTTCGAACTTCCGGCTGGCGGGGTCGGAAAGGCGGGAGTTGTAATCCATTACGTCAGACATTTCATTTCCTTTCAAATTGGGTCCTGATCCCGGGTCGCCAATTGCGGCTCCGGGGTGTCATGCGCTCGGCGCAAGAATTACTTGTGGGCGACGTCCAGCTTGTCGACGGTGTCGAACTCGAACTTGATCTCTTTCCACGTTTCCATGGCGATCTTCAGTTCGGGCGAGTGCGTGGCAGCCTCGGTCAGGATGCTCTTGCCCTCCTTCTCGACGGCGACGCCCTTGTTGCGCGCCTCGACGCAGGCTTCCAGCGCGACGCGGTTGGCGGCGGCGCCGGCGGCGTTGCCCCAGGGGTGGCCGAGCGTACCGCCACCGAACTGCAGCACCGAGTCGTCGCCGAAGATGGTGACCAAGGCAGGCATGTGCCAGACGTGGATGCCGCCGGAGGCGACCGGCATGACGCCGGGCATGGAGCCGAAGTCCTGGTCGAACATGATGCCGCGGCTGCGGTCTTCCTTGATGAAGTCGTCGCGCATGATGTCGATCCAGCCGAGCGTCGCGTCGCGGTCGCCTTCCAGCTTGCCGACGACGGTGCCCGAGTGCAGGTGGTCGCCGCCGGACAGGCGCAGGCACTTGGTCAGCACGCGGAAGTGAATGCCGTGGTGCGGGTTGCGGTCGAGCACGGCGTGCATGGCGCGGTGGATGTGCAGCAGCATGCCGTTGTCGCGGCACCAGTTGGCCAGGCCGGTATTGGCGCAGAAGCCGCCGGTCAGGTAGTCGTGCATGATGATCGGCGCGCCGATTTCCTTGGCGTACTCGGCGCGCTTGTACATCTCTTCCGGCGTCGGCGCGGTGACGTTCAGGTAGTGGCCCTTGCGTTCGCCGGTTTCGCGCTGCGCCTTCTCGGTCGCTTCCTGGACGAAGTCGAAACGCTGCTTCCAGCGCATGAAGGGCTGGCTGTTGACGTTCTCGTCGTCCTTGGTGAAGTCGAGGCCGCCACGCAGGCACTCATAGACGGCGCGGCCGTAGTTCTTGGCCGACAGGCCGAGCTTCGGCTTGATGGTGCAGCCCAGCAGCGGCCGGCCGTATTTGTTCATGATGTCGCGCTCGACCTGGATACCGTGCGGCGGGCCGCCGCAGGTCATGACGTAGGCGATGGGGAAGCGCACGTCCTCGAGGCGCAGGGCACGCAGGGCCTTGAAGCCGAAGACGTTGCCAACCAGGGAGGTCAGCACGTTGACGATGGAACCCTCTTCGAACAGGTCGATCGGATAGGCCACGAAGGCGTAGAAGCAGGTGTCATCTCCCGGCACGTCCTCGATCCGGTAGGCACGGCCCTTGTAGTAGTCGAGGTCGGTCAGCAGGTCGGTCCACACCGTGGTCCAGGTGCCGGTCGACGACTCGGCGGCCACGGCGGCGGCGACTTCCTCGCGGGCCACGCCCGGCTGCGGGGTGACCTTGAAGCAGGCGAGAAGGTCAGTGTCCTTCGGAGTGTATTCCGGGGTCCAGTAGGTTTGGCGATACTCCTTCACGCCAGCGTTGTATGTCTTTGCGGCCATTCGTTTCTCCTCTATGTTGTCGGAAATCTCGCCCGATGAAATTCGGGCTGGTGCAAGTATGAGCAAGTTGCGCACTAATTAAAACTTAATTGATTTTATCTTTATCATTCACTATTATGAATTAATGCACTTGAGTCTGAGACAGATCCGTATCTTCGAAGCCGTCGCTCGGCACCGCTCCTACACGCGGGCGGCGGAAGAGTTGCGCCTGACCCAGCCGGCGGTATTTACCCAGGCCAAGCAACTTGAGGAAGGCGTCGGGCACCCCCTTCTGGAGCGCATCGGCAAGCAGATTTACCTCACCGATGCTGGCCGCGAGGTGCTCGCCACCTGCCGGGAAACGATCAAGGGGCTGGATTGCCTGGAGATGCGCCTGGCTGACATGCAAGGGCTGAAGCGCGGGCGGCTTCGCCTCGCCATGGTAACCACCGCCGAATACCTGCTGCCACGTCTCCTCGGGGAGTTCTGCGCCCACTACCCCGGAATCGAGGCGAAACTGATCGTCAGCAACCGGGAGCAATTGCTGGCCCGCATCGCCAACAACGAGGATGACCTGACCATCCTCGGTGCTCCGCCCGAGGGCATGGACGTGGCGGCCATTCCCATCGCCGACAATCCCTTGGTCGTCATCGCGAGAAACGATCACCCCCTGGCCGGGGAGAAGGCAATTCCAATGGCACGTATCGCCGAGGAACCGTTCGTTTTTCGCGAACCCGGGTCCGGGACACGTCTCGCCACTGAACGGCATTTTGCCGAGCACGGCCACAAGCTCAAGGTCCGCCTGGAACTGGGCAGCAACGAGGCGATCAAGCAGGCCATCGCCGGCGGCTTGGGCGTGTCCGTGCTCTCCGGCTACACGTTGGCGCTGGAAGGACTCAGCGGCTTGGTGCAACCTCTCGACGTGCAGGGGTTTCCTTTGATGCGCAAATGGTACGTCGCCTATCCGAAGGGCAAGCACTTATCGGCGGTGGCCGAGGCGTTTCTTGGCCATTTGCTGGGCAAGTAGAGGTCAGGAGCCTTTCTGAAAGCGGGGTATCCGGATGAGTGCGGTTGCTTAGCGGCGCCATGGGCTGCGAGGAATTTCCAGGTGGAGAGATGATGGTGCGCTTTTTGCGGAGCACGGAGGCGCAGGGGACTGTCGGAGATTTCGTGTTTAAGGCATAACATGCTCCCAAGGAGAATGTATGCCTCGCAAACCGAAAGCCCCGCTGGCAGAGCTGCCGGCGATCCCCGCCGAGCTGCTTGAGCAGTTCGGCAATGGCCCGATGACGGCCGAAGCCATCCATGCCGCGACCCTGGCACTCAAGAAAGCGCTGATCGAGCGAGCCCTGGGCGGCGAGATGAATCATCATCTCGGCTATTCACCGGGCGCAGCCAAACCAGCCGCCGTCACCAACCAGCGCAACGGTAAAGGTGCGAAGACGGTTCTGACCGAAGATGGCCCAATCCGAATCGAGGTGCCTCGCGACCGTGACGGCAGCTTCGAGCCGTTGCTGATTCCAAAGCACGAACGGCGCTTCACGGGCTTCGATGACAAGATCGTCGCCATGTACGCTCGGGGCATGACCGTGCGCGAGATTCAGGGTTTCCTGCAGGAGCAATACGGCACCGAGGTCTCGCCCGATTTCATCAGTTCGGTTACCGACGAGGTCATGGCCGAAGTCACCGCCTGGCAAGCCAGGCCGCTTGAGCAGATGTATCCGGTCGTGTTCTTCGACGCACTGCGAGTGAAGATCCGTGAGGATGCCGTCGTACGCAACAAGGCGGTCTATCTGGCGCTGGGCGTTCTGCCCGACGGCACGCGCGAGATTCTGGGGCTGTGGATCGAGAACACCGAAGGCGCCAAGTTCTGGATGAAGGTTTTCAACGATCTCAAGACGCGCGGCGTCAACGACATTCTGATCGCAGTGACCGACGGCCTCAAGGGCATGCCGGAGGCGCTGAGCGCAGTATTCCCGGCGACCACGCTGCAAACCTGCATCGTCCATCTGATCCGCAACAGCCTGAATTACGCTAGCTGGAAAGATCGCAAAGCGCTAGCCGCCGCGATCCGGCCGATCTACACCGCGCCGAGTGCGGAAGCCGCCGAAGCTGAGCTCAATACGTTTGCCGCGGGACCATGGGGGCAGAAATTCCCGACGGTCAGCGCTTCATGGCGTAACGCCTGGGACCGCGTGATCCCGTTCTTCGCATTTCCGCCGGCGGTGCGCAGGGTGATCTACACGACAAATGCCATAGAAAATATCAATTCGCAGCTACGCAAGATCATCAAGACCCGAGGCCACTTCCCGAGCGACGAGGCAGCGACTAAGCTTATCTGGCTGGCGCTACGCAATATCACCTCTGACTGGGGTCGTGCCGCAAAAGATTGGAAGGACGCAATGAACCAATTTGCTATCCTCTACCAGGATCGATTCGTTCGACCATCCGTGTGATTCTCAACCCGCCTTGAACACGGAAATTCTGACACCCCCAGGCGCAGGACTATCTTCCCCTGCTTTTCTGGGTCCCGGGTTTGCCACGAGGTCTCGACAGGAGATGGGATGCATAGCGACCGACTGCTCAAGGAGTCGGTAGAAGAGCATTCCCCTGGCGCGCGAACCTCTGGGGTTAAATCGGAAGGTAAACTCGTCCAAGTAGGCTTGCATATGATCCGCACTGAAAGAACCTTGGTGGGTGCCGAGCAGCCACCTTTTCACGAGAGACGCCACGCGGTGGACTCCGGGGAGAATTTCGTGCGCGTCCATGCCAGGGCCCTTGATGGATGTGCTTCGATGAACATAGTCACTCCCCGCTGCCAGCGGGTAGGAGGCCAGTCCGTCGGTGAGAATCTTGGCGCCGGGCTCTATATGATATGAGTAAGGAGAAAGGATCGCAGCGTATCAGCCTCCGCGTTGGGAATGACTTGAATGCGACAGCGACCGAATCCTTTTGGCGGGATCTGCTCCACGGCCACAGCAACGAGAACCTTGCCGGCAGCGCCTCTCCCGCGTTTTTGGGGGCGAGCACCGCCAATCATCGTTTCATCCACCTCCACATCGCCGGAAAGTCGCGTGCGTTCAGCGTGCCCAATGGCACCACGAAATCGGTGCAGCATCGCCCAAGCAGTTTCGTAGGATCCAAACCCCATAAGGCGATGGAGCGTTTTGGCCGAACCCCCGTTTTTCGCTGCTGTCATGTGCCAAGCGGCGGCGAACCATATGGTGAGGGGCGTTTTCGTGCGATGGAAGATTGTGCCCGCCGTTGCCGAAATCCTGCGACGGCACGCTTTACACCACCAACGGCCATCACTCATGCGCCATCCCGCATCTCCAGAACAGCCCGGGCAGGAAAAACCGTCCGGCCAACGCAACCAGTCCAGATAATCGAGGCAGGCAGGGGTCTCCTCGTTTTCAGTGCAATAAGTGACGGTACGAAAAGCTAGCACTGGCGCGGAGGTGGTGTTGGTAGATCGTTGATTTCATTGACTTTCCTGTTCACTTTCAAATCTGCGATTCGTGGCGTCAAACCGTGGTCGGTTTCATCCATTGGTGCCAGTTATCGATGCATTTGGCCGCGAAGGCAGGATTTGGTCAGCATAGGGGTCTCCTCGTTTTCAGTGCAATAAGTGACGGTACGAAAAGCTAGCACTGGCGCGGAGGTGGTGTTGGTAGATCGTTGATTTCATTGACTTTCCTGTTCACTTTCAAATCTGCGATTCGTGGCGTCAAACCGTGGTCGGTTTCATCCATTGGTGCCAGTTATCGATGCATTTGGCCGCGAAGGCAGGATTTGGTCAGCATAGCGGTCAACCGGGAAGCGAAACACACCCCGCAAGTTGATGCTCTCCAGCCTGGTGGGCGCAATCTTCCCGATCAGTTCCGGTGGAATGACCTGGCGGCGGTTCGACCAGCGATCCAGGACCGCCTGCATCTGTGAGGTATTCCACGCCATCACGATGTTGGCCATCAGGCTCAACGCATCGGCCACAGCCTGCATTTCATCGACACGTTTGGCCTGCGCCGGGCTGATCCGGCCGGTATAAATGGCGCGCTTGAGGGCGTTAACAGCCTCGCCCCGATTGAGCACCCGGCGCAACTCGTTCCTGAAAGCGTCCTTGACAAAGTAGTCAGCCAAAAACGCCGTACGCAGCAACCGCCCCAATTGCACGCCAGCCTCATAGATTGGATCGCCCTGGGCGGCAGAACCGAACCGCGCAAGAGCTGCCACCGCACTGGCATGTCCGCTCATGACCGAGGCTGCCAGGTGCACCAGACTATCCCAATGCTTTTCGATCAAAGCGACGTCGACATTGGCTTCGCACACCGCAGCGATTTCTGCGGGCACTTTGGTGCCGCGTGGCACAAAGAGGTGGCGCTGTTTGAGTTCCTTCAACCGCGGGCAAAGATCAAAACCAAGCAAACGGGCATGTGACATGGCAAAGTCGGTGTAGCCATGGGTATCCACAGCAAGCTGGCTGGTCTCCAGCTTTTCTTGGCGGATGACACCTTCAATGGCCACGCCCGCCTGGCGCTCATTGAGCACAAAGGGCTGCGCATGGAAGATGCCCCACCGGTCTTTTACATGGGAGTAGATTCCAATGGAAGGTGTGTTGCGCCGAGGATCAAGCCGGGCTTGCCACACCCGTTTGGTGGTCTCCATGCTCATCATGTCAGAAGATGCCAAATCGGACCGCCCCCAGGTGGCGGCAATCGGGTGTCGCTGCATGAATTCCAGCACAGCCTGGCAGGCCTGGCTCAGACGCCGTTCGTCCCGCGCCCAGCGCATGGCCTGGCGAATGCTGGTGGCAGACAATTGCGGAATCATGCGCGCGCATTCGACCGCAGTCAGACTGGTGCCGTGGGCCATGATGCCGGCATAGACCATCAGCAGCTCGTCGGTAGAGCGCGGCTCACGTCCGAGCATGATCCAGCTAAAGCGCACCTGGGCGTCAACGGCCAGAATCACTTCCGGCAATTGAACCTCACCGATGCGGTGATCCAAAGCCGCGCGCAGCTTGGTCACTTCTGGGTCTTCGTCCTCTGCGGGCAATGGCGACAAATGGAGTTCATCATCCACGCGCAGTACGCCACTGCGGGCTGCAGCGGCCACCGCATCGACACCGGCAGTTACTCTGGCCAGCAAAGGCTTCAAGAAAGTGGCAGCCTTGCTGGGTAACGATAGACGGGCATAGTGTTTCTTGGACTCTGCCTGCCAACGCTCGTCCGTGAAGAACAAGCGCGCACGACCCCGAAAGCTCAGGCTGTGCTCAATCCAGACCGAGCCATTGCGCACCGCGCGGCGCAGGGCAAACAGGGTGGCCACCTCCAACGCCTGAAACGCCCGTTCCCGGTCTGGGCTGGAGATCGAAACCTGCCAGATCATTCCCAGACTTGGTGCCACCACTTCAACTGGCAGCTTTCTGGATCCTTTGAGATATAAAGCTTGCAGCTTGGCAAGGTACTCGATGGCAGGATGCTCGCCGGTGGCCTGCCAGGGCAGCTTTGCAATGGCGACGAGCAACGACCGCACGGGGCGAATTCCATCAATCAATCCCTCGCGGACCAGGGAGGCCCTGCTCGGTGGTTTGCGTTTCTGGGTTTCGGTGATCAAGGCTTCAAGACGGGCACGCAACTCAGCATCTGGCACCGCACCTTGCGCGCTCAAGGCAACAAGTTCGCCGAGCAGCGTTTTGTACATTGCGGCCCAATTGACGGTAGCGGGGACATCGGCGGCAGCCTGACGCCACAGATCGGCGATCCGGCGCTGCACCATAAGGATCAACTGGTCTGTGGTGGTGAACAGGCAATACCGAAGAAAGCATGCGACCTCCACGGTGCGCGCTGGCTCTTTGATCTTGGCTCCGGCTGAGGGCGGCCTGGAGACAAGTCGGCGCGCGTAGCGGCGCAAGATGAGATCGGGGATGTCTGCCAGGTGCTTATGAACGTCCAGCGTGTAAAGCAGGTCGATGCGCTCCAGTACCTCGCTGATTTGGCGGGTTGAGTGTTTCGCCGGTGCAGCCCATAGCCAACTCTGCTGGGTTTGTCCATCTGGGCGCAGCTCTGAAACTGAGGCTCGCCAGCGATCAAGTGTTGCTGGATCAACGCTGGCGGCGATGGCGGTGCCTGTTTCAACTTCAAGCTGGGCAAGTGCCGCCGCAATCAGTGTCCGAATTGCCCGCTCGTGCACGATCACCAGCTTGTTCTTGTACAGCCATTGACGCGCCCGCACGAGTAGCTGATCGCGGTCGGCGCAGCGCGCCACTTCGTCGCGCAGTTCACGTACCAGTGAGCGGCGCTGGTGCTCGCTCATCCACTGGAATCCAAGGACCGTGCAGGCTACTTGTTGGTGATCGAATAGCGTGCGCCCGCGTTCATACATGGCTCTCAGCGAGGCGACTTCTGGTGCTGCAATGCCAAGCTCGTTGCCAAGGTGGCGCCACAAGGCTACTGGAATTACCCGAAAGGCACCGAGCAAACGCCCACTCATGCGCAGGAAACCAATATGGAGCGCCAGACCAAGCTTGTGGGAATCACCTCGGCGTGCATTGATTGCGTCGCGCTCGGCACCATCGAAGGTGAAAAATGCCTTCATCTCGAAGTCGCTGATATCGCGGGGGAGCCCACGCATCCCCAAAAACGTTGTGTGCCAACCCTGCATCGTGAACCTCAAAAGTGGGAGGCCACCATACCCGTTTACAAAGCGAACAGGAAAGTCAATGAAATCAACGGTCTACCCAGACCACCCCCGCGCCAGTGCTAGCTTTGCGTACCGTCACTTATTGCACTGAAAACGAGGAGACCCCTGGAGGTGTTGATGGCGAACTCCTGGGTCGCCGCGGGGATGCGCAGCATTGGATGGGTGAGGATGAACTCGCCGACATCCCGGTCGAGGGTGAAGCCGTGGGTGCCCTGACCGGTGGTGAGCACCAGCATGGTCGCCGGCCCGTAGAGGGCGTAACCGGCGCAGACCTGCCCGGCGCCCGCCTGCAGGAAGTGTTCGAGGGTCGGCGGCACCTCCGGATCGGGCGAGCGCAGCACCGAGAAGATGGCGCCCACCGAGATGTTGGCGTCGATGTTGGAAGAGCCGTCCAGGGGATCGAAGACCAGCAGGTACTTGCCTCGCGGGAAGGCCGCGGGGATCGGGTAGATCGTGTCCATCTCCTCGGAGGCGAGGGCGACTAGGTGGCCACCCCTCTCGGTGGCGTGGACGAGGATCGCGTTGCTGATCACGTCGAGCTTCTTCTGCACCTCGCCCTGAACGTTCTCGTGCTCCGCCGAGCCGAGCACGCCCGCCAGGGCGCCGCGGCTGGCCGCGGTGGCGATCACCTTGCAGGCGGTGGCGATCACGTTGAGCAGTCCGGAAACTCCCCGGTGGCCGCCGGGTGGGCGCGCTGGGACTGGATGATGAACTGGGTCAGGGTGATGCCGGTGGGGGTTATGACCCTCTCCTCGTCGGGGATCGTCGGTGTGGCAAAGGTGGCCGCTTGGCCGGAGTTCCAGAAAAACCCCCTCCGCTACAGCGGAGGGGGTGAAGGCACTTGCCGAGGAGAGTCGATGCAAGTGCGAGGGAGACCGGGCCAAGGGACTACCGTGCAAGGCACTATCGGGACGACAGCTTAGATGGAGGCAATGCTTAAAACAATTTGTAAATACTTTATCGGCAGTTTAGTTTGTCTTAATCAACCCGGCGCCCGGGCGCCATGGCGGAATCGACGGGGCCAAAACAAAGCCCCCGAGTTGCCGAAGGCAGTCGGGGGCGGGAGGCGGCCACAGGGGCGGAGGTTGTCGGCGTTTCAGCTTGTTAGCGAAATCGGTTCAGCTTGTCGGCGTAGAACGCTTTCAGGTCCTGCCGCTCCACGTACGCCCATACCCGTCGCGCCCGGTGCCCTTCCGGCAACACCGATTCCAGATCGCTCGCGCGAAACTCCAACTGGTTTCGGTTCGGCAACAGCACTCGGGCTCGTAACGTCATGGCCTTGGTCGGCCGACTTGCAACGGCTCGATTATACCACTGGCATTGCTGGTACTTTCACGGGCTCTCTGCGGAAGCGGCTGCGGCGACGTGCGAGGGTTGGTCATGTCGGATCGGCGACGTCGCTGTCGTCAGGACGCGTCGTGGCTCATCATCGCAGCAAGATGAGACTCGCCGTGCTCGAGCACGAAGTAGCGGAATGCCTCGGCCGCCGGCGACAACTGCTTGGCCGCAATGTTCACCACGTTCCACCGCCGCTCCAAGGGCAGGCCTTCAACATGAGGTACGGCGATCAGGCCGTTGGACCACTCCAGCGCGATCGTGTGCAGCGACAGAAGACTGACGCCCATGCCGGCCATTACCGCCTGCTTGATTGCCTCGTTGCTAGGCATCTCCATGACGAACGTGGGCTGAATTCGGTGCGCATCCAGGTACTTCTGAAGCGCCTCCCGGGTTCCCGAATCGGGTTCGCGCACGATGAACGGCTCGTTGGCGAGCGCCACCGCGGGCACAGCTTCGGCGCGCGCGAAGCGATGCTGTGGCGACACCACCAGCACATGCGGGTGCGACGCGAACGGTTCCGCTCGAGTGGGGGGATCCTGTGGCGGCCGACCCATGATGCAGAGGTCCACATCGTTGCCCTGCATCATCACGCCAAGCTTTTCCCGACTAGCCAGGCGCAGGCGCACGTCCACGGCAGGATGCTCGGCGTGGAACTTCGCCAGCAACTGCGGCAGGAAGTAGCTGGCGGCACCCACCATCCCGATCGTCAGTCGGCCGGACTCCAGGCGCTTGAAACGGGCCATCATATCCTCGGCGTCCTTCAGCGTCGCCAACAGCCGGCGCGCATAGACGAGGAAGTACTCCCCAGTCGTGGTCAGCGTCATGCGCCGGCCCGCGCGATCGAACAAGGTCAGCCCGACCTGCCGCTCGGCTTCCTTGATTTGCAGCGAAACGGCTGGCGCCGTCAGGTGTAGAGCCTCGGCGGCACGGATCACGCTCGAGTAACGAGCGACCTCACTGACAACCCTGAGTTGCCTGAAGGTGATCTGCATGATTTAGCAAAAGGTAAACGAAAACGAAAGAATATCAAACTTTCTTTTATTCATCACAGCGATTAATGTTCGTCCGTACCCCGGATCCCTTCTCAGGAGAGTTGAATGAACAGCCCGCTTGACTCCCGCTTGGCGGCCGACGCCACCCAGATCAACCAGCCGACGGACGAGCCCCGCGTCGGCCTCGCGCGCCAGGAGGGCGCGGGCCGCGACATTCGCTACACGGCGCATTCGTGCGCGACCGACCGCGCCGAAGCGCAGCGCTACTGAACGAGGACTGCCGCAGCATGACCATGCACCGCATCGCCCCCAGCATCCTCAGCGCCGACTTCGCATGCCTCGGTGACGAGGTACGCGGCGTGATCGCCGCCGGCGCCGACTGGATTCACTTCGACGTGATGGACAACCATTACGTCCCGAACCTGACGATCGGCCCGGCGGTGGCGAAGGCGCTCAAGCCCCACACGCGGCGCGCCGACGGCAGCTCGGCGCCGCTCGACGTGCATCTGATGGTGCACCCGGTGGACACATTGGCGGCCGAGTTCGCGCAAGCCGGGGCCGGCCTCATCAGCTTTCATCCCGATGCCAGCGTTCACGTGGACCGCACCCTGCAGCTGATTCGCGGGGCCGGCTGCAAGGCCGGTCTGGCCTTCAATCCGGCCGCGCCGCTGGACGTGCTGGACTGGACCCTCGACAAGATCGACCTCGTGCTGATCATGAGCGTCAACCCCGGTTTCGGTGGGCAGAGCTTCATCGACAGCGCGCTGCGCAAGATCGAGAGCGCCCGGCGTCTCATCGACCAGTCCGGCCGCGACATCCGTCTGCAAGTCGACGGCGGTATCAAGGTCGACAACATTCGTCGTGCCGCCGATGCGGGCGCCGACACTTTCGTGGCCGGCAGCGCGATCTTCGGCCAATCGAACTACAAGGCCGTCATTGATGCCATGCGGGCCGAACTGGCCGCGCCGATGGGCAAGGTGGCGTGAGGCTGGCGCATGGACGCACCCCTACCTCTGTATCGCATGCGCCAGACCAGCCGCCTGTTCGCCGATCGTAACCGCGTGCTCGACCAGGTCGCGCTCACGACTCTTGCCGCGGCGGACATCCGGGTCAGCCGGGTGTTCGCCGCGGCAACCTGACACTGAACCACTCCGAGGACTCACCCATGCCACTGTCCCACCGCCAGACCCTGACCCGCTACCTGATCGAGGAACGACGCCGCTTCCCCGAGGCCAGCGGCGAACTCAACGCGCTGATCCTCGATGTGGCGCTGGCATGCAAGGCGCTGGCCCGCGTCGTGTCGTTCGGAGAACTCGGCGACGCGTTGAGCGACGGTTCCGCTGCGCCCACGGGGGGGGGCATCAACGTGCAGGGCGAGGTGCAGAAACCGCTGGACGTGCAGTCCAACGAGATGTTCATCCGCATGAACGAGTGGAACGGGCAACTCGCCGGCATGGCCAGCGAGGAGATGGAGGAGCCGTACCTGATCCCGAGCTCTTACCCGCGCGGCAAGTACCTGCTCGTGTTCGACCCACTGGACGGCAGCAGCAACATCGACGTCAACGTCTCCATCGGCAGCATCTTCTCGATCCTGCGCGCCCCGGCCGACGTGGTAGCCAGCGGCCGCGACGTGACCGAAGCGGACTTCCTGCAGCCCGGCGCCGCACAGGTCGCCGCCGGCTACACGATCTACGGGCCGACGACGCAACTGGTGCTGACCGTCGGCAATGGTGTCGCGGCCTTCACGCTGGACCCCAACCTCGGCGAGTTCTTGCTGACGCGCAGCGACATCCGCGTACCCGAGCAGACGCAGGAGTTCGCAATCAACTCCAGCAACAGCCGGTTCTGGGAGCCGCCGGTCAAGCGCTACGTCGACGAATGCCTGGCCGGCAAGACCGGGCCGCGCGGCAAGGACTTCAACATGCGCTGGGTCGCGAGTATGGTCGCCGAGGCGCATCGCATCCTCATGCGCGGCGGTGTCTTCATGTACCCGCGCGACACCAAGGATCCCGCCAAGCCCGGTCGTCTGCGGCTGCTGTACGAGGCGAATCCGGTCGCAATGCTGATGGAACAGGCCGGCGGCCGCGCCAGCACGGGGCGCGAGCCGATCCTGGGGGTCAGTCCGACGGCGCTGCATCAGCGCATCGGCTTGATCTTCGGCAGCAAGGATGAAGTCGAGCGCATCGAGCGCTATCACCAGGAGCCGGCGTCCAACGAGGCCGCCGCACCGCTGTTCGCCGAACGCAGCCTGTTCCGCGACTGAACCGAACACGAGCCACCCTGCGAGTCCACACCATGTCAGAAAAACACCCCATCATCGCCATCACGGGCAGTTCCGGCGCCGGCACGAGCTCGGTGACGCGCACGTTCCAGAACATCTTCCGGCGCGAAGGCGTGAAGGCAGCCGTCATCGAAGGCGACAGCTTCCACCGCTACGACCGCAAGGGGATGAAGCTGCACCAGGCCGAGGCCGAGAAGTCCGGCAACACGCACTTCAGCCACTTCGGGCCGGAGAACAACTTGCTCGTCGAGCTCGAACAGCTGTTTCGCGGCTACAGCGAGAGCGGCACCGGCAAACGCCGCAAGTACCTGCACGACGACGACGAGGCCGCGCCGTACAAGCAGGAGCCGGGCACCTTCACGCCGTGGGAGGACCTGCCTGCCGACACCGACATGTTGTTCTACGAGGGACTGCACGGGGCGGTGGTGACGCCTGAGGTGAACATCGCCAAGCACCCCGATTTGCTGGTCGGCGTGGTGCCGGTGATCAACCTCGAGTGGATCCAGAAGCTGTACCGCGACAAGAAGATGCGCGGTTACTCGACCGAGGCGGTGACCGACACCATCCTGCGCCGCATGCCCGACTACGTCCAGTACATCGTGCCGCAGTTCTCGCAGACGCACGTCAACTTCCAGCGCGTACCGGTGGTGGATACGAGCAACCCCTTCATCGCGCGCGACGTCCCGAGTGCCGACGAGAGCCTGTGCGTAATCCGCTTCGCCAACCCCAAAGGCATCGACTTTCAGTACCTGCTGAACATGATCCACAACTCGTGGATGAGCCGCGCCAACACGCTCGTCGTGCCCGGCGGCAAGATGGAGCTGGCGATGCAGTTGATTTTTACGCCGTTTATCTGGCGCATGATGGAACGGCGCAAGCGCGCCCTGGGAGTCCTGTGATGGCCAGTACCTCTGCCGACCGCGTGCTGCGCCCCGAGAGCGGCCGCTACGACGAACTCGCCAACGCGCTGCGCGCCCTGGCCATGGACGCCGTTCAGCAGGCCAACTCCGGCCACCCCGGCGCGCCGATGGGCATGGCCGAGATGGCCGTCGCGCTGTGGAGCGGTCATCTGCGCCACAACCCGGGCAATCCCGGGTGGCCCGACCGCGACCGGTTCGTCTTGTCCAACGGGCATGCGTCGATGCTGCTGTATGCCTTGCTGCACCTGAGCGGCTACGACCTGCCGATCGAGGAACTGCAGCGCTTCCGGCAACTGCACAGCAAGACCCCGGGCCACCCCGAGGTGGGCCTCACGCCCGGCGTGGAAACCACGACCGGCCCATTGGGCCAAGGTTTGGCGAACGCGGTCGGCATGGCGCTGGCCGGGAAGTTGCTGGGCGACGAGTTCAACCGCCCGGGACATGTCGTGGTCGACCACCACACCTACGTCTTTCTCGGCGACGGCTGCCTGATGGAAGGCATCAGTCACGAGGTCTGCTCGCTGGCTGGCGTGTGGAGGCTCAACAAGCTGATCGCGCTGTACGACGACAACGGCATCTCGATCGACGGTGCGGTCGATGCCTGGTTTCGCGACGACACCGCGGCACGCTTTCGAGCCTATGGCTGGAACGTGATCGGCCCGATCGACGGCCACGACGTCGTGGCGATCGGGCGTTCCATCGCCGACGCGCGGCGCTCTGCCGACCGGCCCACGTTGATCGTGTGCCGCACCACCATCGGCCGCGGCTCCCCGGGACGCGCCGGTACGGCCAAGGCCCATGGCGAACCGCTCGGGGCCGACGAGATTGCCGCCACGCGCGCCGCCATCGGGTGGCACGAGGCTCCGTTCGAAATTCCGGATACCGTGCGTGCGCGCTGGAGCGCGCGCGATCTGGGCGCCAGGCGCGAAGCTCAGTGGCGCTTGGGCTTCGAGGCCTACCGGAGCGAATATCCCGCACTGGCCGCGGAGTTCGAGCGCCGGATTGCCGGCGACCTGCCGTCGTCGTTTCATGAAGCCGCGTCGGCAGCGATGATCGAACTCGGTCAGGCCACCACGCCGGTCGCCTCACGCAAGGCTTCGCAGCAAGCGCTGGCGATGCTGGCGCCCAAGATCCCCGAGATGCTCGGCGGCAGTGCCGACCTCACGGGCTCTAACCTGACCGACTTCCCGGGCTGCGGTGCCGTGCGGGCCGGCCAGCCCGGCGGGCGCCACGTCAACTACGGCGTGCGCGAGTTCGGCATGGCGGCGATCATGAACGGGCTGGCGCTGCACGGCGGCTTCATTCCGTACGGCGGCACCTTCCTCACCTTCAGCGACTACAGCCGCAACGGAATTCGCATGGCCGCGCTGATGAAGCTGCGCGTGGTTCATGTCTTCACGCACGACTCGATCGGCCTGGGCGAGGACGGCCCGACGCACCAGGCCGTCGAGCATGCCGCGAGCTTGCGCCTGATCCCCAATCTCGATGTCTGGCGGCCCTGCGACGCCGCCGAGACCGCGGTGGCCTGGGCGTTCGCGCTCGAGCAACGCACGCGCCCCAGCGCGTTGCTGCTGTCGCGGCAGAACCTGCCGCCGCAGGCGCGCACTGCGGAGCAGGTCGCGCAGATCCGTCGCGGCGGTTACGTGCTCTCCGACCGACCCGAGCCGCAGGTGGTGCTGATCGGCACCGGCTCCGAGGTGTCCATCGCGATGGAGGCGCAGCGCCTTCTCGATGCGGTGGGCATCGCGGCGCGGGTGGTCTCGTTGCCCTGCAGCACCCTCTTCGATCGGCAGGAGGCCGCCTGGCACGAGCAGGTGCTCGGCCGGGGAATCCCGCGCATCGGCGTCGAAGCGGGCGTCACCTCGTGGTGGGGCCAGTACCACTGCGTCGCCGCGCTGGGGGTGAACAGCTTCGGCGAGTCGGCGCCCGGCCCGCAGGTGTACGAGCACTTCGGCCTCGACGCCAAGGCGCTGGCCGACCTGGCACGCGAAGTGCTGGCGCGCGAAGTGCGGTTCGTCCGGTCCAGGAGCTGACATGCGCTACGACATCGTCAGTTTCGATCTCGACGGCACGCTGGTGGACACGGCCGCCGAGATTGCCGAGGCCGCCAATCGCGCGCTCGAGTCGCATGGGATCGCGCGGCGCCCTGTGTCGGAAGTGACCGTGCTGATCGGCGCCGGCACGCGCGAGCTCATGCTCAAGCTGTTGGCCCGCGTCATGATCGAGCAGCCCCATCTCGCCGACCGCGTGCACCCGGACCAGGTGCTCGCCAGCATGGACGAACACTATGCGGTGACCACCGGCACCTCCAGCGTGCCGTACCCGGGCGCGCTCGAGGCCCTGAGTGCGCTCAAGGCGGCCGGCATCAAGCTGGCCTGCGTCACCAACAAGGAATTCCGGCATGCCGAGCGCGTGCTGCGCGTGCACCGGCTCGACGCCTATTTCGACCTGGTGGTCGGCGGCGACTCCCTGCGCGTGAAGAAGCCCGATCCGGGCGTGCTGCGTCATGTCGTCGAACGACTCGGTGGTAGTACGGACCGAACCGGACACGTCGGCGACTCGCGCGTCGACGTCGAGGCAGCCCGCAATGCGGGAGTGACCGCATGGGCCGTCCCCTACGGCTACAACGCCGGGCAGCCGATCGAAGATGCGTATCCCGAGCGCCTGTTCCCGAGTCTCGCTGATCTTGCGCAGCATGTACTCGCCGGCCGGTCCGGCGCACCTTGCGTTTCGCTCACTTCAACCCAACCCACTATCTCATCATGACTATTCGCATCGGAATCAACGGCTTCGGTCGCATCGGCCGCATGGTGTTTCGCGCCGCCGTGCAGGACTTCAAGAACGACATCGAGGTGGTCGCGATCAACGACCTGCTCGAACCCGACTATCTCGCGTACATGCTGCGGTACGACAGCGTGCACGGCCGCTTCAAGGGCGAAGTGGTCGTCGATGGCGGCACGCTGGTCGTCAACGGCCGCAAGATCCGGCTCACCGCGGTAAAGGATCCCGCCGCGCTCGCCTGGGGCGATGTCGGCGTCGACGTGGTCGTCGAGTCGACGGGCCTGTTCCTGACGCACGACACCTGCCAGAAGCACCTCGACGCTGGCGCCAGGAAGGTGATCCAGAGCGCACCCAGCAAGGACGACACGCCGATGTTCGTCTATGGCGTCAACCACACCCAGTACGCCGGTGAGAAGATCGTCAGCAACGCGAGCTGCACCACGAACTGCCTGGCGCCGGTGGCCAAGGTGCTCAACGACAGTTTCGGCATCAAGCGCGGCATGATGACCACCGTGCACGCCGCCACCGCCACGCAGAAGACCGTGGACGGCCCGAGCAACAAGGACTGGCGCGGCGGCCGCGGCATCCTCGAGAACATCATCCCCTCGTCCACCGGCGCCGCCAAGGCGATGGGCCGGGTGATCCCGGCGCTGAACAACAAGCTCACCGGCATGGCGCTTCGCGTGCCGACCAGCGATGTGTCGGTGGTCGACCTGACCGTCGAACTCGCCCAGGAGACGAGCTACGAAAAGATCTGCGCGGCGATGAAGGCGGCGAGCCAGGGCGCCATGAAAGGCGTGCTCGGGTACACGCAGGACAAGGTGGTTTCGACCGACTTCCGCGGCGAGGCCTGCACCGCGGTGTTCGACGCCGAGGCCGGCATTATGCTCGACTCGACCTTCGTCAAGGTGGTGGCCTGGTACGACAACGAATGGGGCTACTCGAGCAAGGTGCTCGAGATGGTGCGCGTGATGGGAGCGTCGCGGTGAACGTGTTGCGCTTCGCCGACCTCGTCGCCCAGGGCCGCGTGTGCGGCCAGCGCGTCTTCATCCGCGCCGACCTCAACGTGCCGCAGGACGATGCGGGGAACATCACCGAAGACACGCGCATCCGCGCCTCGGTGCTCTGCATCCGCATGGCGCTGGACGCCGGCGCGGCGGTCATGGTCACCTCGCACCTCGGCCGCCCGACCGAAGGCGAGTTCAAGCCCGAGGACTCGCTCGCGCCGGTGGCCGCACGGCTCGCCGCGCTGCTCGGGCGGCCGGTGCCGCTGAAGTCGAACTGGGTGGGTGGCGTGGACGTGCAGCCCGGCGAGGTGGTGTTGCTCGAGAACTGTCGCCTCAACAAGGGCGAGAAGAAGAACAGCGAGGCGCTGGCGCGCCAGATGGCGGCGCTGACCGACATCTTCGTGCACGACGCCTTCGGCACCGCGCACCGCGCCGAAGCCTCCACCTACGGCATCGCGCAGTTCGCGCCGGTGGCTTGTGCCGGCCCTCTGCTCGCGGCGGAAATCGACGCGATCGGCAAGGCGCTGGCTGCCCCGAAGCGCCCGCTGGTCGCCATCGTCGCCGGCAGCAAGGTCAGCACCAAGCTCACGATCCTGCAAAGCCTGGCCAAGAACGTCGATGGCCTGATCGTCGGCGGCGGCATCGCCAACACCTTCCTGCTCGCGCAGGGCCTGCCGATCGGCAAGAGCCTCGCCGAGCCGGACTTGGTGGATGAGGCTAGGGCGGTGATCGACGCGATGAAGGCCCGCGGCGCCGAGGTGCCGATCCCGGTGGACGTGGTCTGCGCCAAGGCGTTCAAGGCCGACGCGCCGGCCACCGTCAAGGCCGTGGCCGAGGTGGACGACGACGACCTGATCCTCGACATCGGCCCGCAGACCGCCACGCTGCTCGCGCACAAGCTCGCGGCCGCCGGCACCATCGTCTGGAACGGACCGGTGGGCGTATTCGAGTTCGACGCGTTCGCCAACGGCACCAAGACCATCGCGCGCGCGATCGCGGCCAGCGACGCCTTCAGCATCGCCGGCGGCGGCGACACGCTCGCGGCGATCGCCAAGTATGGCATCGACAAGGACGTGGGCTACATCTCCACCGGCGGTGGCGCCTTCCTTGAGGTGCTCGAGGGCAAGACGCTGCCGGCCTTCGAGATCCTGGCCAGGCGCGCGCAATGACCACCGGAACGGCGGCAAGACCCAAGCTCGAGGCGCTGCTGTGGGACGTCGACGGCACCCTCGCCGAGACCGAGCGCGACGGGCATCGGGTCGCGTTCAACCTCGCCTTCGAGGCCTTCGGCCTGCCTTGGCGTTGGGACGATGCGCGCTATGGCGAGCTCCTGCGCGTGACCGGCGGGCGCGAGCGCCTGATGCACGACATGGACAGCCGGCCCGACGCACCGCCCATGGCGAGCGAGCGCGATGCGCTGGCGCGCGCGCTGCACGCGAAGAAGAACACCTTGTATGCTGAACTGGTTGCCGATGCCGGCATTCCGCTGCGCGACGGCGTTCTGGAACTGATGCGCGAGTGCCGCGACCACGGCGTGCGCATGGCCGTCGCCACGACCACCAGCCGCTCCAACCTCGAAGCCTTGTTGCGCAAGCACATGGGCAACCGGTGGGCCGGCTGGTTCGGTGCCATCGTGTGCGGCGAGGACGTGGAGCGCAAGAAGCCCGATCCCGAGGTCTTCGTCAAGGCCTTGCGGGCGCTGGGCGTCGGCCCACACCAGGCCGTCGCCATCGAAGACTCGCCCGGCGGCGTGGCGGCGGCGCGCGCCGCCGATTGCCCGGTGGTGGTCACCCGCAGCTTCTACTTCGCCAAGGCACCGATCGAGGGTGCCATCGCCGTCGGCCCCGGCCTGCACGCCCGCGAGGGCTGGCGCCCGGCGCTGGCCGCGCGGGTGAAGCCGCCGCAGTCGCAGGGGCAGCGCGTCGGCCTCGCCGACATCGCCGACTGGTTTGCGCAACGGGACACGATCTGCGACTACCCGTAGCGCACTTGCACTCGATCCAACGACTTCCTGAACCTTCAACGACTTACGGAGAATCCTTCATGGCCCTCATCTCACTGCGCCAAGTGCTCGATCACGCTGCCGAATACGGCTACGGCGTGCCCGCTTTCAATGTCAACAACCTGGAGCAGGTCCACGCCATCATGGAGGCGGCGCAGGAAACGCAGTCGCCGGTGATTTTGCAAGCCTCGGCCGGCGCCCGCAAGTATGCCGGCGAGCCCTACCTGCGCCACCTGGTGCTGGCGGCCGTGGAGATGCACCCCGACATCCCGGTCGTGCTGCACCAGGACCACGGCGCCTCGCCGGCGGTGTGCCAGCAGTCGATCCGCTCGGGCTTCACCAGCGTGATGATGGACGGCTCCCTGCTCGAAGACGCGAAGACGCCCGCGAGCTACGATTACAACGTCGACGTCACGCGCAAGGTCTGCGAAATGGCGCATTCAATCGGCGTCTCGGTCGAGGGTGAACTGGGCTGCCTGGGTTCGCTCGAAACGGGCGAGGCCGGCGAAGAAGACGGCGTCGGTGCCGTGGGCAAGCTCACGCACGACATGATGCTCACCAATCCCGAGGAGGCCAAGGACTTCGTGGCCCGCACTGGCGTGGATGCGCTGGCTATTGCCATCGGCACCAGCCACGGCGCCTACAAGTTCACCCGCAAGCCCACCGGCGACATCCTGGCCATCGAGCGCATCGCGCAGATCCACGCCGCGGTGCCGAACACGCACCTGGTGATGCACGGCTCCTCCAGTGTGCCGCAGGAGTGGCTGGCGATCATCCGCAAGTACGGCGGCGACATCAAGGAGACCTACGGCGTGCCGGTCGAGGAGATCCAGCGCGGGATCAAGAGCGGTGTGCGCAAGATCAACATCGATACCGACATCCGCTTGGCGATGACCGCGGCGATGCGCCAAGTGTTCGCCGAGCAGCCCAGCGAGTTCGACCCGCGCAAGGCGCTGCAGGCGGCCACTAAGGCCGCGCGCAGCGTGGTCAAGGCGCGCTTCGAGGCCTTCGGCTGCGCCGGGCAGGGGGCCCGCATCAAGCCGCTCCCGCTCGAAGTCATGGCGGCACGCTACGCGTGAAGGCCCGCCACACCATGCGCCGCAACCGCAACGCCAAGATCGTCGCCACGCTCGGCCCGTCCAGTTCCGACAAGGACACCATCCGCCGGCTGTTCGCCGCCGGTGTCGATGTCTTTCGCCTGAACTTCAGTCACGGCGACGAGGCGGCGCATCGGGCCAGCTTCGCCATCCTGCGTGAACTCGAGCGCGAGGCCGGCCGCCCGATTGGCATCCTGGCCGACCTGCAGGGTCCGAAGCTGCGCGTGGGCACTTTCGCCGCGGGTTCGGTGATGCTGGACGAATCGCAGCCGTTCCGCCTCGAGCTCGACACGGCGCCGGGTGACGCGCGCCGCGTCGGCCTGCCGCATCCGGAGATCTTCGCGGCGCTGGCGCCGGGCGCCGAACTGCTGCTCGACGACGGCAAGCTGCGGCTGATCGTCGAACGCTGCGGCGCCGACTTCGCCGATACGCGCGTGGTGGCCGGCGGCAAGCTGTCCGATCGCAAGGGCGTCAACGTGCCCGGCGTGCTGCTACCCATCAGCGCACTGACCGCCAAGGACCGGCGCGATCTGGCGCTGGCGCTGGACCTCGGTGCGGACTGGATCGCCCTGTCGTTCGTGCAGCGGCCCGAAGACGTCGTCGAGGCGCGAAAGCTGATCGGCGAACGCGCGGCCATCGTTGCGAAGCTCGAGAAGCCGTCGGCGGTCGAACAACTGGAAGCCATCGCCGAATGCGCCGACGCCGTGATGGTGGCGCGCGGTGACCTGGGCGTGGAGTTGCCGGCCGAGCGCGTGCCCGGGATACAGAAACGCATCCTCCGCACCTGCCGCCGGCTCGGACGGCCGGTGATCGTGGCCACGCAGATGCTTGAATCGATGGTGACGAGCCCGGTGCCTACGCGCGCCGAGGCCTCGGACGTGGCCACTGCGATCTACGACGGCGCCGACGCGGTCATGTTGTCCGCCGAATCCGCTGCCGGCCGCTATCCGGTCGAGGCGGTGGACATGATGAGCCGCCTGATCACCGAAGTGGAGGGCGATCCGCAGTACCTGCAGCTGATGAACGCGTCGCGCCCGAGCGCGCCGGCTGGCGCGGGTGCCGCCGACGCCGTGTGCTGCGCCGTGCGCCATGCCGTCGCGCTGATGCATGCGAGCGCCATCGTCTGCTACACGAGCTCGGGCCACACCAGCCTGCGTGTCGCCCGTGAGCGTCCCGAGGCGCCGGTACTGAGCCTGACGCCGCATTTGCGCGTCGCGCGCCGCATGGCGCTCGCCTGGGGCATCCACTCGGTGCACATCGAGGACGTGGCCGATGTCGATCAGATGACCGCGAAAGCCTGCGCGGTCGCCTGCCAGGAAGGATTCGCCCAGGGCGGGCAGACCCTCGTCGTCATTGCCGGCGTGCCGTTCGGCACGCCCGGCACGACGAATCTCATGCGCATCGCGACGGTGTGAATCCAGTCCCTCTTAACAGACCAAAGAGCCCCCCGATGGACCCGACCCCCCTCCCGCCGCACCCAGTTCGCGGCCAACGCCGACGACTGCTGGTGGCCGGCAACTGGAAGATGAACGGCAGTCTGGCCGGCGTACAGGCGCTGGCGGCGGCGATCGCCGACGGTGCCGTGGCACGCCTGGACCGTGTGCAACTGGTACTGTTCCCACCCTTTACCTACCTGCCCGAGGCGCAGCGCCGCCTGGGCGCCAGCGGCATGGCCTGGGGCGCACAGAACGTCTCGGGGCATGAAGACGGTGCCTTCACCGGCGAAGTATCGGCCCAGATGTTGCGGGAGTTCGGCTGCGCCTGTGTGCTGGTCGGCCACTCCGAGCGGCGCACGCTGTTCGGCGAGAACGACGCCGTCGTGGCGCGCAAGTTCCTTGCGGTCCGCCAAGCCGGAATGACGCCGGTGCTGTGCGTCGGCGAGTCGCTGCCGGAGCGCGAGCAAGGTGCGACCGAGGATGTGGTGGCGCGCCAGCTCCAGGCGGTGCTTGATCTGGCCGGGGCGAGTGCGTTTGCCGATGCGGTCGTGGCCTACGAGCCCGTGTGGGCGATCGGCACGGGCAAAACGGCCACACCCGCCCAGGCGCAGGACGTTCACGCCTTCATCCGTGGCCGACTGGCCGAGGCGGACCCGGCCATCGCAGCGTCGCTGCACGTCCTTTACGGCGGCAGCATGAAGCGAGCGAACGCACGCGAGCTGCTCGCCATGCCCGACATCGATGGCGGCCTGTTGGGCGGGGCGTCGCTGAACGTCGACGAGTTCATGGCCGTGGCCATCACGGCCCAGCGGCTCGCGCAGGAGAACACTTAATGACGCAGGACGAGATCAAGGCCATGGTCGCCCGTGCGGCGCTGCCGCACGTGCTGCCCGGCAGCATCATCGGCGTGGGTACCGGATCGACGGTGAACCACTTCATCGACGCGCTGTCCTCGCTTCGCGAGGGCATCGCCGGCGCGGTGTCGAGCAGCAATGCGACCACGGCCAGGCTGCGCGGGCATGGCATTCGAGTCCTCGAGGCCGGCGAAGTCGAACAACTGGCTCTGTACGTGGATGGCGCCGACGAGATCGACCCGCACGGTCACATGATCAAGGGTGGCGGTGCGGCGCTCACGCGCGAGAAGATCGTGGCCGACTTGGCGCAGCGCTTCCTGTGCATCGCCGACGCATCCAAGAAAGTCGAGGTGCTGGGACGGTTCCCGCTACCCGTCGAGGTGATCGACGTCGCCGCCACGCGCATCGCCCGCCGCTTCGCGGCGATCGGCGGCCGTGCCGTTCTGCGCAAGGGTGTCGTCACCGACAACGGCCACCCGATCCTCGACGTGCACGGCCTTGCCATCGCCGACCCGCCGGCGTTGGAGGCCGAGATCAACCAGTGGCCCGGCGTGGTGACGGTCGGACTGTTCGCGCGCCACCGCGCCCATGCGTGCCTGCTGGGCACCCCCGAGGGTGTGCTCACGCTGCAGTTCTGACTGCGTTAGAGATATGCGATCGTAATGCTCACGATTCGCTCATTGCAAGATCAGCGAAAAAGGGGCGACAATGCTAGCAGCGGGCGCCAGACCCTGAATCGCTTCGACCACCAAGGAGGAGACACATGAGCAAAGACATCCGGACAATACTTGAGCGTTACCGCTCAGACAGAGCCCGTCTGATGGACATACTTTGGGATGTTCAGCATCTGTACGGGCACATTCCCGATGAGGTGCTGCCGCAACTAGCGGCCGAGTTGAACCTGTCCCCACTCGACATTCGGGAAACAGCGTCGTTCTACCATCTTTTCCATGACAAACCGTCGGGAAAGCATCGGATTTACCTGTGCAATTCCGTGATTGCCAAGATGAACGGCTATCAGGCGGTGCACGATGCCCTCGAGCGCGAGACTGGAGTCCGTTTCGGCGAAACCGACCCGAATGGAATGTTCGGCCTGTTCGAAACGCCCTGTATCGGACTCAGCGATCAGGAGCCGGCGATGCTGATCGACAAGGTGGTATTCACCCGCCTGAGGCCCGGAAAGATCGCAGACATCATCGCCCAGCTGAAACAGGGGCGGTCCCCGGCCGAGATCGCGAACCCGGCCGGGTTGCCCAGCGACGATATCGCCTATGTCGATGCCCTGGTGGAATCCAATGTGCGCACGAAGGGGCCGGTATTCTTCCGTGGCAGGACGGATTTCAAGGCCGTGCTCGACCACTGCCTGACGCTCAGGCCCGAACAGGTGATCGACGAGATCATCGAATCCAAGCTGCGCGGACGCGGGGGCGCCGGGTTCACGACCGGGCTGAAGTGGCAGCTTTGCCGGCGTGCTTTGAGCGACACGAAGTACGTCATCTGCAATGCCGACGAAGGCGAGCCCGGGACCTTCAAGGACAGGGCCCTGCTGACACGCTCGCCCAAGGAGGTATTCATCGGAATGGCGATCGCCGCCCATGCCATCGGCTGCCGCCATGGCATCGTTTACCTCCGCGCGGAGTACTTTTATCTCAAGGATTATCTGGAACGACAGCTTCAGCAGCTCAGGGATGACGGGTTGCTGGGACGCGCTATTGGCGTCCGGCGGGACTTTGATTTCGATATCCGTATTCAGATGGGGGCCGGCGCTTATATCTGCGGTGACGAGTCGGCCCTCATCGAGTCCTGCGAGGGAAAACGCGGCACGCCACGGGTGAAACCTCCCTTTCCGGTGCAGCAGGGGTATCTGGGAAAACCCACCTGCGTCAACAACGTCGAGACCTTTGCCGCCGTCTCCCGAATCATGGAGGAAGGCGCCGACTGGTTCAGTGCGATGGGAACGCCGGACTCCGCCGGCACCCGACTGCTGAGTGTTGCCGGCGATTGCAGCAAGCCGGGGATCTACGAGGTGGAATGGGGCGTGACGCTCAACGAGGTACTGGCGATGGTCGGAGCGAAGGAGGCGCGGGCCGTTCAGATCAGCGGGCCCTCGGGTGAGTGCGTGTCGGTGGAGAAGGATGGCGAACGCAGGCTCGCGTACGAGGATCTTTCCTGCAATGGTGCGTTCACGATCTTCAACCGGAACCGTGACCTGCTGGACATCGTCAAGGACTACATGCAGTTCTTCGTCGATGAGTCCTGCGGCATTTGCGTGCCGTGCCGGGCCGGCAACGTCGACCTGCACAGGAAGGTCGAATGGGTGATCGCCGGCAAGGCGTGCCAGAAGGATCTGGACGACATGGTCAGTTGGGGAGCGCTGGTGCGCAAGACCAGTCGATGTGGTCTTGGCGCCACCTCTCCCAAACCCATCCTGACGACGCTGGAGAAGTTTCCCGAGATCTATCAGGACAAGCTGGTGAGGCACGAGGGCCCGCTGCTGCCGTCGTTCGACCTCGATACCGCCTTGGGCGGGCATGAGAAGGCGCTGAAGGAACTGGAGGAGGCAAAAAAATGAGCATTCAGATCACGATCGACGGCATCACGGTCACGACGGAGGAAGGGCGAACGCTGGTGGACGTCGCCGCAGAAAACGGCGTGTATATCCCGACGCTGTGCTACCTCAAGGACAAGCCCTGTCTTGGCACCTGCCGGGTGTGTTCGGTAAAAGTGAATGGCAACGTGAACGCGGCGTGTACGGTGCGGGTCTCCAAGGGCTTGAATGTCGAGGTCAATAGCCCTGAAATGGTCGATATGCGCAAGGCGCTGGTCGAATTCCTGTTCGCGGAGGGAAACCACAACTGCCCGAGCTGCGAAAAGAGTGGCCGTTGCCAGCTGCAGGCGGTCGGCTACGAGGTGGACATGATGGTCTCGCGCTTCCCGTACCGTTTCCCGGTTCGCGTACAGGACCAGGCTTCGGAGAAGATCTGGCTGGAGCGGGATCGCTGCATCTTCTGCCAGCGCTGTGTCGAGTTCATCCGCGACAAGGCGACCGGCAGGAAGATCTTCAGCATCAGCCAGCGCGGTTCCGAGTCGCGCATCGAAATCGATGTCGAACTCGCGAACGCCATGCCGCCGGAGCAAGTCAAGGAAGCGGTTGCGATCTGCCCGGTTGGCACCATTCTCGAGAAACGGGTCGGCTACGACGACCCCATCGGACAACGCAAGTACGAAATCCAGTCGGTGCGCGCACGCGCGCTGGGCCTGGAAGGAGTGGACAAATGAGCACCGCCGCAAAGAACGAGCTTGCGTCGCACGAGTTGCCTGCGACGCCGATGGATCCGGCGCTGGCCGCAAACCGCGAGGGCAAGATCAAGGTGTCCATGATCGGTCTGTGCGGTTGCTGGGGCTGCACCTTGTCCTTTCTCGACATGGACGAGCGGCTCCTGCCGCTGTTGGAGAAAATCACCATCCTGCGCTCGTCGCTGACCGATATCAAACGAATCCCCGAGCGCTGTGCGATCGGATTCGTCGAAGGCGGCGTTGCGAACGAGGAGAACATCGAAACGCTGGAGCACTTCCGCGAGAACTGCGACATCCTGATCTCGGTCGGGGCGTGCGCGGTGTGGGGCGGTGTGCCCGCGATGCGCAACGTCGTCGAGCTGAAGGACTGCCTGGCGGAGGCCTACGTCAACTCGGCGACCGCCGTGGCGGGCGCCAAGGCCGTCATCCCGTTCCATCCGGATATTCCCAGGATCACCACCAAGGTTTACCCCTGTCATGAGGTGGTCAAGATGGATTATTTCATCCCGGGGTGTCCTCCGGATGGAGACGCCATCTTCAAGGTCCTGGACGATCTGGTCAACGGGCGTCCATTCGATTTGCCGAGCTCGATCAATCGCTACGATTGATAAACGGAGGTAATGTCATGAGCAGAAAACTGGTTATCGATCCCGTGACCCGTATCGAGGGTCACGGCAAGGTCACGGTGCACCTGGATGACGACAATAACGTCATCGACGCCAAGCTGCACGTCGTGGAATTCCGGGGTTTCGAAAAGTTCATCCAGGGCCATCCCTACTGGGAGGCGCCGATGTTTCTGCAGCGTATCTGCGGCATCTGCTTTGTCAGCCACCACCTGTGCGGGGCCAAGGCGCTGGACGACATGGTCGGTGTCGGCCTGAAATCCGGCATCGATGTCACACCGGCCGCGGAGAAAATGCGCCGCCTCGGCCACTACGCGCAGATGCTCCAATCCCATACGACGGCCTATTTCTATCTGATCGTGCCGGAGATGCTGTTCGGGATGGACGCGCCGCCTGAGCAGCGCAACGTGCTCGGCCTGATTGAGGCCGATCCCGAGCTGGTGAAAAGAGTCGTGATGCTGCGCAAATGGGGCCAGGAAGTCATCAAGGTGGTGTTCGGCAAAAAAATGCACGGCATCAACTCGGTGCCCGGTGGCGTCAACAAGAATCTGAGCATTGCCGAGCGCGACCGTTTGCTGAACGGGGAAGAAGGCCTTCTGGCGATGGATCAGGTCATCGACTTCGCACAGGATGGACTGCGCCTGTTCTACGACTTCCATGAAAAGCACCGGGCGCAGGTGGACAGTTTCGCCGACGTACCCGCACTCAACATGTCCCTGGTCGATGCCGACGGCAATGTGGACTACTACCACGGCAAGCTGCGTATCGTCGACGACGACAAGAACATCGTCCGCGAACTCGATTATCACGACTACCTGGATCACTTCAGCGAAGCGGTCGAGGAGTGGAGCTACATGAAGTTCCCTTACCTCAAAGACCTGGGAAGGGAAAAGGGTTCGGTGCGCGTCGGGCCGCTGGGCCGCATGAACGTGACGAAGACGCTCTCGACGCCGCTCGCCCAGGAGGCGCTGGAACGCTTCCATGCCTACACGAAGGGGCGGGCGAACAACATGACCCTGCACACCAACTGGGCACGGGCCATAGAAATCCTCCACGCCGCGGAGGTCATCAGGGAATTGCTGCACGACCCGGACCTGCAGAAGGATCAGCTGGTGTTGACGCCGCCCGCCGGCGCGTGGACCGGCGAAGGGGTCGGTGTGGTCGAAGCGCCACGTGGAACCTTGCTCCACCATTACCGTGCCGACGAGCGCGGCAATATCACCTTCGCCAACCTGGTCGTCGCCACCACTCAAAACAACCAGGTCATGAATCGCACGGTGCGCAGCGTCGCCGAGGACTACCTGGGCGGGCACGGCGAGATTACCGAGGGCATGATGAACGCCATCGAGGTGGGCATACGCGCATACGATCCTTGCCTGAGCTGCGCCACCCACGCCCTGGGGCAGATGCCGCTGGTGGTTTCGGTCTATGACGCGGCGGGGGGGCTGATCGATGAACGCACCCGCTGAGTTTCCCCTCGTGACCCTTGAGGATTTCGACGATCCGTCGAGCCTGATTTATGGCATCGGCAACGTCGGTCGGCAGGACGACGGACTGGGCTGGGCCTTGATCGACTGGCTGGAAGCGGAGTCGCTGTGCCCGAAAGCGGAAATCCAGAGGCACTATCAACTGCATCTCGAGGATGCCGACCTCATCAGCCGCAAGAGGCGGGTGTTGTTTATCGATGCCACGAAGGACGCCTCGGTGGAATCATTCACGTTGGAGCGCGCAGAACCGAAAATGGACTTCAGCTTTACCTCGCACGCGATCTCGATTCCATCGATCATGGCGACCTGTCAACAGTGTTTTCAGCGCTTGCCCGAAGTGTATGTGCTCGCGATCAGGGGGTATGAATGGGAACTCAAAATGGGGTTGACCCAGAGGGCAAGGCAAAACCTGGACGATGCGACCGCTTATCTCGCGATGCGGCGGAGTGTCGAGTCTCGTGAATTTAGTTAGACGGAGAACGTAATGAAAGAACTGGAAATCGACAGGATCGCCACGATGATCTATGAAGCCCCATTGGGCGAGTATATCGGCCGAGATGGCGCCGGCATCCTTGCAGAACATGCCGTCAGTGAGTGCCGCCTCAAGGATGGTGAGTTTCTCTACCGACAAGGAGAGAGCGCGAGCAGCTTCTATATCGTGACCGAAGGGCGTTTGGCCCTTGTCAAGGCGCGAAGCGCCGTGGGCAAGGAGCGCATCGTGCACGTGTACGAAGAGGGCGATCTGGTCGGTGAGTTGAGCTTTGTCGACCAAACCCCGTATACGTTATCGGTTCGCGCGCTGGGCGAAGCATCTCTTCTCTGCTTCAACGCGGACGGCATCGAGCCGCTGATCACGGAACAGCCGTTGCTCATCTACAATTTCATGCGCGCCATCATCAAGCGCGTCCACCACGTGGTTGCCACCGTCGGAGAGCACGAGATGGAGTTGCAACAGTACATCTCGACGGGGGGCAAGGGACGGAGTTAAACGCCAACGCTGGGCGCATCCGGCGCATGCCTCGTTACCACGGCGGTGAATCAACTGCACGTCGCCGGTGGCCTGGATGTGATCTGCACCATGTGCATCGGGATCGGCCAAGGCATCGCAGCCGTGTTGGAGCGTGTCTGAAATCGTCCTGATTTGTATGCGTCGTCTCCTGGTGGCGTTTGCTTCCTCCCCGCCGCCGGGCTTTGGCCGGATCATTGAACGGCTCGGTGATCCGGCTGAGTCTTCCTAATGTTCGCTAGCGATATGACCCCCTTGAACTTGCTCGGTCCCGTCTGTAGCCGGGCGCGCAGCGATCAGCACAAGAGGATGAAAACCATGCCTTTGACAATTGGAGTGCCGACTGAAACTGTGCATGGCGAGCGTCGCCTGTGTGTCGTGCCGGACGTGGTCAAAAGATATCTCGGGCTCGGCGCGCAACTGCTGATACAGTCCGGTGCCGGCCAGCCCGCGCATCTGCGCGACGAGATGTTCGGGGACGTTCGCTTTGCCGCAAAGTCGGAAGAAGTGTATTCAACCGCAGATGTCGTACTGTGCGTGCAACCGCCGTCGGTAGAACTGATCGCAACGATGAAGCCGGGCAGCGTGCTGCTCGGCATGCTGCAGCCGTGGTCGGATGCGACACGCGCGCAGCAGCTGATGGACAAGCAGATCACTTCGTTTGCGCTGGAGCTGCTGCCGCGGATCACCCGCTCGCAGAGCATGGACGCGCTGTCGAGCCAGGCCGCGGTTGCGGGCTACGAGTGCGCGCTGATCGCGGCCGATCACTGCCCAAAGTTTTTCCCTATGCTGACCTACGCCGCGGGCACGATCCGTCCGGCGAAGGTGCTCGTGATCGGGGCGGGCGTCGCGGGGCTGCAGGCGATCGCCACGGCGCGGCGGATCGGCGCGATGGTGGAAGCCTATGACGTGCGTGCCGAGACGCGCGAGCAGATCGAGTCGCTCGGCGCGAAATTCGTCGACACCGGCGTGTCGGCAGAGGGCACGGGCGGCTACGCGCGCGAGCTCACGGACGAGGAAAAGGCGAAGCAGGCGGAGCGCCTCGCGAAGGGCGGTTTCAAGTCCAAGTGCAACAAAAACTCAATGCACTAAATCCGGCTGCTGGGCCAGCCGCGCCAAATGCTCGGCATAGACCTCGATGGGCTTGCGCCACCCCAGAGTCATCCTGGGCCGTCCATTGAGCTCATCGGCCACAGCGTCCAACTGCTCCTGGCTGTAGCCACTCAGATCAGTCCCCTTGGGGAAGTACTGGCGCAAGAGCCCATTGGTGTTCTCGTTGCTCCCCCTTTGCCAGGGACTGTAGGGGTCGCAGAAGTACACCTTCATGCCTGTGTTCTCGCTGAGCTGGCGGTGCTCGGCCATCTCGCTGCCCCGGTCGTAGGTCAGGGTCTGGCGCATCGGCTGGGCTATTGTCTTGAGCTTGTCGCTGAAGGCTTGCAGTACATGCGCCGCTGTGGCGGGGTTGGGGTGTGGCAGCTTGACCAGCACCACCAGACGGGTGGTGCGCTCGACCAGCGTGCCAATCGCACTGGCGTTAGCCTTGCCTTTGATCAGATCACCCTCCCAGTGGCCGGGCAACTGGCGATCCTCGATCTCGGGTGCTCGCACATGGATGCTCAGCAAGTCTTGCGTCTCCTTGCGGCGATCCTTTCCCCTGGAGCGGGGCCAACGTTTGGCGTGGGCCATGCGCAGGCAGGACACCAGCTCCTTCTTGAGCTCTCCCCGGGGCTGGGCGTAGATGCAGGTGTAGATGCTTTCGTGTGAGGCTTGCAAGCGGCGATCCTGTGGGTGAAGACGCTGGAGTTCGTTGGCGATTTGCTGGGGCGACCACTTGTGGCGCAGGTAGTCGCAAACCAGCGGGAACAAGGGCCCTTGGCGGTGCAGCTTGGGGCTGGGACGGGCTTGGCGTTTGCGATTGTCACTGCGCTGCTGGGCGAACTTGGAGGCGTAGCCCTTGCCGCCTGCATTGCGATTGCACTCGCGGCTGATAGTGCTCTTGTCACGCCCCAGGGCCCTGGCTATGGCGCTGAGGCTTTGCTTTTGCTGCAGCCCCAGGGCTATCGCATGGCGTTCGGTCTCACTCAACTGCTGGTAATTTTTCTTGGTCATCTTGGCCTCAATTCTCGGTGTTGCACTTCGGAATTGAGGCCGCCAAGGCCGTTGCGCAGTGCGACGCGTTGATCACGACCGCCGCCGTCCCCGGTAAGCGCGCCCCGCGCATCATCACCGCCGACATGATCGCGCGGATGAAGCCGGGTGCGGTCGTCGTCGATATGGCGGCCGAATCCGGCGGCAATGTCGAGGGCACGGTTGCGGGCAAGAAGACCTGGATCAACGACGTCCTCGTCATCGGCCCGGCCCACATCGCCAGCCGCATGCCCGTGCACGCGTCCGAGATGTACGCCAGGAACCTCTTCAACTTCCTCTCGCCATTCATCAAGGAGGGCACACTCGCGCTCGACTGGGAAGACGAAGTGATCGCCGGTACCTGCCTCACCCACGCGGGGGTGCTCAAACACGTGGGCGTGCGGAAGGCGCTGGGACTCATGGCCGAAATGGAGGTGGCTTGAATGGAAGGCATTGCCGCGTTGTATATCTTCATGCTGGCCGCGTTCACCGGTTACGAGGTGATCGCGCGCGTGCCGGTGATCCTGCATACCCCGCTGATGTCGGGCTCGAACTTCGTGCACGGCGTCGTGCTCGTCGGTGCGATGGTGGTGCTCGGCGACGCCGATCCGGCCGATTCGGTGCAACTCGCGATCGGCTTCGTCGCAGTGTTCCTCGGCGCGGCGAACGCTGCCGGCGGTTACGTCGTGACCGAGCGCATGCTCGCGATGTTCAAGCCGGGCGCCAACAAGGCGGGAGGTGCGCAATGAGCGACGTCATCCAGTTGGCGTACTTCGCAGTGGCCGTGGTCTTCATTCTCGGCCTGAAGGCGATGAGCTCGCCGGTCTCCGCCCGCAAGGGCATCGTGTGGGCCGGCTACGCGATGGTCGCGGCCACCCTTATCACACTGCTTAAACCGGGCATGGAAAATTACGGCCTGATGATCACCGCCATTGTGCTCGGCGGTGCCGTCGCGTGGTGGTCCGGCAAGGTCGTCAAGATGACTGACATGCCGCAGATGGTCGCGATCTACAACGGCATGGGCAGCGGCGCGGCAGCGGCGATCGCAGCGCTCGAGTTCGCGCGCGGCAGCATGCATGGCGGCTTCGCTGCGACGCTTGCGGTGCTTGGTGCGCTGATCGGCTCGGTGGCGTTCTCGGGGTCATGCATCGCCTTCGCAAAGCTGCAGGGCATCATGACCAAGGCGTGGCGGCTGCCGGCGCAGAACGTGGTGAATGTTGCGCTCGCCGGGATTGCCCTGGTGCTCGGCGGCGCGATCATCTTTGGCAGCACTCCGGCGTCAGAAATGGTGATCGCATTTTTCGTGGTTGCGCTTGCCCTCGGCGCAATCCTCACCAGCCCGATCGGCGGCGCCGACATGCCGGTTGTGATTTCGCTCCTGAACGCATTCACAGGCCTCGCGGTCGGTTTCGAGGGTTACGTGCTCGGCAACCCGGCGCTGATCGTCGCGGGCATCGTCGTCGGTGCGTCCGGTACGCTGCTGACGCAGTTGATGGCGAAGGCGATGAACCGCCCGATCAAGAACATCATCTTCACGCCGATCACCGGCGCGGCGGCGGGTGGTGGCGAGGCGATCGGGGGCTCGATGAAGGAGCTCTCCGCACTGGACGGCGCTTCGGTGATGCGCTACGCGTCCAAGGTCATCATCGTGCCGGGCTACGGCATGGCGGTCGCCGGTGCGCAGCACAAGGTGTGGGAGATGGCGCAGTTGCTGGAAGAAGGTGGCGTCGAGGTCGTGTTCGCGATCCATCCGGTCGCGGGCCGCATGCCGGGTCACATGAACGTGCTGCTCGCGGAGGCCGGCGTGCCCTACGACAAGATCTTCGACCTCGAGGAGATCAACGCCGACTTCCCGCAGGCGGATGTGGCGCTCGTGATCGGCGCGAATGACGTCGTGAACCCGGTCGCGCGCACCGACAAGTCGAGCCCGATCTACGGCATGCCGATCCTCAACGTCGACATGGCGCAGAACGTCATCGTCGTGAAACGCGGGCAGGGCGCGGGCTACTCGGGCATCGAGAATGCGCTGTTCTTCAAGGACAACTGCCGCATGCTGTACGGCAGTGCGCAGCAGATCATCGGCGAAGTCATCACCCATGTGAAGGCGCTGGAGGTCTAATTTGATACAGTCAAATTAAGATGAAGTAGAATTTCTTCATAACCTAGTCCAGGGGAGCGGAATGGAAGCACTGCCGAACGATTGGGTGGCCCTGGCCGCGCTGGTCTTCATGCTGGGCGTCAAGCACGGCTTCGATGCCGATCATCTCGCCACCATCGATGGCCTGACCCGTTTCAACCTGCGCCATGGCGCCCCCGTCGCCCGTGCCTGCGGCATCCTGTTCTCGCTGGGGCACGGCACGGTGGTCATCGCCATCGCCCTGGCCGTCAGCACCCTGGCCCGCCGCTGGCAGGTGCCCGGCTGGCTGGAGGCCAGCGGTGCCTGGATTTCCATCGGCTTCCTCGTCGCGCTCGGCGTCATCAACCTGCGCGCCGTGCTCACCACGCGGCACGACGAGGTGGTGCAGCCCGTGGGTCTGAAGGGCCGCTGGCTCGGTCGGCTGCAGCATGCCTCCCATCCCCTGGCCGTCGCCGCCGTCGGCGCGCTGTTCGCCCTGTCCTTCGACACCGTCAGCCAGGCCGCCCTGTTCGCCGCCGCCGGCGCGCAGTATGGCGGATGGGGCCACGCCCTGGCGCTCGGGCTGCTGTTCACCCTCGGCATGCTGGTGATGGATGGCATCAACGGGCTGTGGATCTCCCGCCTCATCCGCCGCACCGACCAGATGGCCCTCGTCGCCTCCCGCGTCATGAGCCTGGCGGTGTCAGGCACCAGCCTGCTGGTGGCGGCCTTCGGCGTCATGAGGCAACTGCTGCCCGCCGTGGACGCCTGGAGCGACGGCAAGGAGCTGGCCTTCGGGCTGTCCGTGGTGTGCGTCATCGCTGGTAGCTTTTTTCTTGCGCTGCGCCTGACCCGGGTGCCGGCGGTGGCAGCGGCGCGGCCCATGCGGTTCGTCGAATAGCCGGGCCGCATCCGGCCACGCGCCGCATTCGTCTACCCGGCTGGCAACGTAGCGTTTAAGCTGCGCAGATTTTTAACCGGACACTACTGAGATCCGATCATGTTTGAGCGATTGTTCAAATATCCCTCTGCCTCGGCGCGCCATCGTCAAGGGCCGTTGGCGGACGCCCGAGAGCAATTTCGGCAGCACTGCGCCGACCAACGAATGGCGCACGGTACCTCGCTTCGGATCGCCCGTGGACTACTGATGATCGCCCAGCAAATGGATACCGTCGCCGAGGCGCTGGTCACCCCCCGGCAAGCCGGACAAGGTCGTGGTCGTTGCCTGCTGCGCAAACTGCTGACTATCATGAATGCCATCCTCAAAACCCAGACGCCGTGGATAGCGAAATGCGCTTGATTTTGAACACGGTTGCTCCACGTCTGCCCCGATTGCTACCGGCCGGAGCGAAAGTGGCTGGGCGGGATTCGCACCCGCTGAAAGACAGCGCCTTTGCACGGCGCACTCCGACAGGCTGCTCGCGGGTGGACACGGCGCGTGACATGCTGCTACACTGCCTGCAGGCGAGCGGTGCGCACGTCCGGCGCTCCGCGATCGTTGCCTCCACTGAGTGGGATTTTCATCCGCAGGGTGCCTTTCGCATCGAGGCCCTCGGCAAGCGCGCGACCGACGACGAGACATTGAAAACCTATCTGGACGCCTTGGCGCTGACGCTCGATCCCTGCGTCGCTGACGAGGTCAGGCTGCACGATGCATGAGATGTCGCTGGCCGAGGGCGTGCTGCAGATCGTCGAGGACGCGGCACGGAGCCAAGGCTTCTCCCAAGTGACCGCGGTGAGGCTGGAGATCGGCCGGCTGTCCAGCGTCGAGCCGGAGGCGCTGCGCTTCTGCTTCGACGTGGTGGTGCGCGGCAGCCTGGCGGAAGGGGCGCGTCTGGAGATCGTGGATATCCCCGGCACGGGCTGGTGCCTGCAGTGCAGTGAGACGGTGCCGGTCAATGCGCTGTACGACTCCTGCCCGCGCTGCGGCAGCAGCCAGGTGCAGCCCACTGGCGGCACGGAAATGCGCGTCAGGGATCTGGAAGTGGCGTAACCTCACGTCAGGACAAGGAGACAGAATCGAATCATGTGTACCATCTGCGGCTGCGGCGCCGGCGAAACCCGCATCGAAGGCCAGGAACTGGAGCATACGCACGAGCACGTGCATGCCGACGGCACCGTCCATGCCCATGCCCACCCTCCTCACGAACAGGATCACCATTACGCGGATCATGACCACGACCACGCTCATGCCCACCGCGCCGTGCGCGGCACCGACCATCTGCACTACGGTCACGGACCCGCTGGTGCCCATGCCCCAGGCATGAGCCAGGCGCGGATGGTGAAAATCGAGCAGGACATCCTCGGCAAGAACAACGCCTACGCGGCGCAGAACCGCCGCTGGTTCGATGAGCACGGCGTGTTCGCGCTGAACTTCGTCTCCAGCCCCGGCTCCGGCAAGACCACGCTGCTGGTGCGCACCATCGAGGCGCTGCAATCCACCTGCGGGCTGGCCGTCATCGAGGGCGACCAGCAGACCTCCTTCGACGCCGAGCGCATCCGCGCCACCGGCGTGCGCGCCCTGCAGATCAACACCGGCAAGGGCTGCCACCTGGACGCCTACATGGTAGGTCACGCCCTGGAGCAGCTGCGGCCGCAGGACGAGAGCGTGCTGCTGATCGAGAACGTGGGCAACCTGGTGTGTCCTTCCGCCTTCGACCTGGGCGAAGCCCACAAGGTGGTGATCCTCTCCGTCACCGAGGGGGAAGACAAGCCCCTCAAGTATCCGGACATGTTCCGGGCTGCCAGCCTGATGTTGCTCAACAAGTGCGATTTGCTGCCGCACCTGTCCTTCGACGTGGAGCGGACCATCGAGTATGCCCGGCGCGTGAATCCCGCGCTGCACGTGATCCGCACCTCGTCCACCACCGGTGAAGGCTTCGCCGAGTGGCTGGCGTGGATCACTGAAGGACTGGTCGGCCAGCGCGCCAAGCGCAGCCAGAACGTGGACCTGCTGCGCGCCCGCGTCGCCGAGCTGGAAGCGGAGCTGGCGGTGCTCAAGCGCTGATCGCCGAGCCCGCATGCTGATGCCGCGAACCCAGCGCCAGCCCCGGCCCGTCCGCATCCGCATCCGCGTGCGCGGCGTGGTGCAGGGCGTGGGCTTCCGGCCCTTCGTTTATCGCCTGGCGCAGGAACTGGGCGTCGCCGGCTGGGTGCGCAACGACGGCGCCGGCGTGGACATCGAGGTCCAGGGGAGCGCCGCGGCCATCGCCGAGCTGCGCGAGCGGCTGCGCCGCGACGCGCCGCCCCTGGCGCGAGTGGATGAGATCGGCGAGGAACGCTGCGCGGTACAAGCCGACGCCGACGGCTTTGCCATCCTCGAGAGCAACCGTTCCGATGCCGCCGTGCACACCGCCATCGGCCACGACACGGCGGTGTGCGCCGACTGCCTGGCGGAGCTTTTCGACCCCGCGGACCGGCGCTACCGTTACGCCTTCATCAACTGCACCCAGTGCGGCCCGCGCTACACGCTGACGCGCGCGCTGCCCTACGACCGCGCCACCACCAGCATGGCGCCGTTCCCGCAGTGCCCGCCCTGTCTGGGCGAGTACCAAGCGCCGGAGCATCGCCGCTTCCACGCCGAGCCCAACGCCTGTCCGGATTGCGGCCCCAGCTTGATGCTGCTCGATGCGCAGGGCATGCCGGTGCCGGGCGTAGACCCGATTGCCGGAACGGTGGCGCGCGTGCTGCGCGGCGAGATCGTCGCCATCAAGGGCCTGGGCGGCTTCCATCTCGCCTGTGACGCGCGTAATGCCGAGGCGGTGGCGCGGCTGCGCGACCGCAAGCAGCGCGAGGAGAAGCCCTTCGCGGTGATGGTCGCCAACCCGGTGACGGCGGCGCAGTGGGGCGATGTCTGCAGCGGCGCAGAGATCCTGCTCGCGGCGCCGGAGCGCCCCATCGTGCTGCTGCGCAAGCAGCGCATCGTCGACGAGCAGCTGCACGGCGTGGCGCCGGGACTCGCCTGGCTGGGCGTGATGTTGCCCCATACGCCGCTGCAGTACCTGCTGTTCCACGAGGCGGCCGGCCGGCCCGACGGGCTCGCCTGGCTCACGCAGCCGCAGCCGCTGGTGCTGGTGATGACCAGCGCCAACCCCGGCGGCGAGCCGCTGGTCATCCGAAACCATGTGGCGCTGCAACGCCTCGCCGGCATCGCCGATGCCTTCCTCCTTCACGACCGCGAGATCCTGGTGCGCTGTGATGATTCTGTGGTGAGAGCCGAACCCACCGATCACCCATCGCAGCAATTCATTCGTCGTGCTCGGGGTTACATACCGCGTGCCATCAAGCTCGCCCGCAGCGGTCCGTCGGTGCTGGCGCTGGGCGGCTACTTCAAGAACACCGTGTGCCTGACCCGCGGTGACGAAGCCTTCGTTTCCCAGCATGTGGGCGATCTCGACAACGCCGCCACCTGTGAGGCGATGATCGAGGCGGTGGCCCATCTGCGGCAGGTGCTGGACATCCAGCCGCGGCTCGTCGCCCACGACCTGCATCCGGAATTCTTCAGCACGCGCCACGGGGCGGAACTGGCGGCGGAATGGGCCGTGCCCGCCGTCGCCGTGCAGCACCATCACGCCCACATCGCTGCGGTGCTGGCCGAGCACCGCTCGGACGGGCCCGCCATCGGCTTGGCGCTGGACGGCGTCGGCCTGGGCAATGATGGCCAAGCGTGGGGTGGCGAACTGCTGCTGGTGGACGGCGGCTCCTGCAAACGCCTCGGTCACTTGCGCCGGCTGCCGCTGCCCGGCGGCGACCGCGCGGCGCGCGAGCCTTGGCGCATGGCTGCCGCCGCGCTGCACCTGATGGGGCGTGGCGAGGAGATCGCAGAGCGCTTTCCGCAGCAGCCGGGGGCGAAGATGGTGAACCGCATGCTGGCCCAGCGGTTGAACGCGCCGCTCACTTCCAGCATGGGCCGCTGGTTCGACGCCGCCGCCGGCCTGCTGGGCACGCGCGAGACCATGGCCTACGAGGGCCAGGCGGCGATGCTGCTGGAAGGGCTGGCCGAGCGCTGGGGCGAGGGGCTGGCGCTGCGCGATGCCTGGCGCATCGGCGCGGACAACGTCCTGGATCTGCTGCCGCTGCTGGAGGCGCTGTCCGCCGAAGCAAACCCGGCGCGCGGTGCGGCGCAATTCCATGCTACGCTGGTGGCGGCGCTGGAAGCTTGGGCCGTCGCGGCGGTCCAGGACACCGGCGTGCGCACCGTCGCCTTCGGCGGCGGCTGCTTCCTCAACCACATCCTCGTCCGCAACCTGGGTCGACGCCTGGCGGCACGCGGCCTGACCGTGCTGACGGCGCAGCAGCTGCCGTCCAATGACGGCGGCATCGCCCTCGGTCAGGCCTGGGTGGCGCTGCGGTGGGCGCCTCAACTTATGGAAGAGTAGAAACATGTGCCTTGCTATACCCGCACGCATCGCGGAGAAACTCGACAACGACATGGCCCTCATCGACCTGGGCGGCGTGCGCAAGGAGATCTCGCTGGCGCTGGTGGATGACGTCGCCGTGGGCGACTACGTCATCGTGCACGTGGGCTACGCACTGACGAAGCTGGATCCCGAAGAGGCGGAACGCACCCTGAAGCTGTTCGCCGAAGCCGGCATGGTGCAGACGGAGGGTGCGTCATGAAATACGTGGACGAATTCCGGGACGGCGAGCTGGCCCGTACCCTGGCGGCGAAGATCGCCCGCGACGCCGACTCCGGGCGCAGCTACAGTTTCATGGAGTTCTGCGGCGGCCACACCCACGCCATCTCCCGCTACGGTGTCAGCGATCTGTTGCCCGCCAACGTGCGCATGATCCACGGCCCCGGCTGCCCGGTGTGCGTGCTGCCCATCGGCCGCATCGATCTCGCCATCAAGCTCGCGTTGGAGCGTGGTGTGATCCTCTGCTCCTATGGCGACACGCTGCGCATCCCCGCCTCCGAGAGCCTGTCGCTGCTCAAGGCCAAGGCCCGCGGTGCGGACATCCGCATGGTCTACTCGGCGGCCGACGCGCTGGCCATCGCCCAGCAGAATCCCCAGCGCGAAGTGGTGTTTTTCGCCATCGGCTTCGAGACCACCACGCCGCCCACCGCGCTGGTGATCAAGCAGGCCGAGGCGGCCCGCGTCACCAACTTCAGTGTGCTGTGCAACCACGTGCTGACGCCTTCGGCCATCATCACCATCCTCGAGTCGCCGGAGGTGCGCAAGCTGGGTACCGTGCCGCTGGACGGCTTCGTCGGCCCCGCCCATGTCAGCACCGTGATCGGCAGTCGGCCCTACGAATTCTTCGCCGAGGAGTACCGCAAGCCGGTGGTGATCGCCGGCTTCGAGCCGCTGGACGTGATGCAGGCCATCCTCATGCTGGTGACGCAGGTCAACGAGGGCAGAGCCGAGGTGGAGAATGAATTCACTCGCGCCGTCACCCGAGACGGCAACCAGAAGGCCCAGGCCTTGGTGTCGGAAGTCTTCGAGCTGCGCTGCTCCTTCGAATGGCGCGGCCTGGGCGAGGTGCCCTACAGCGCCCTGCGCATCCGCGCCAGCTACCGCCTGTTCGACGCCGAGGCCCGCTTCGGCCTCGCCTACCGGCCGGTGCCCGACAACAAGGCCTGCGAATGCGGCGCCATCCTGCGCGGCGTGAAGAAGCCCACCGACTGCAAGCTCTTCGCCACCGCGTGCACGCCGGAGAATCCGATGGGCTCCTGCATGGTGTCGAGCGAAGGGGCGTGCGCGGCGCATTACAGCTACGGGCGGTTCAAGGACATCGAAGTGGTGGTGGCAGCTTGATGAATTTAACCGCAGAGACGCAGAGGCGCAGAGTTTTCTCCGTGTCTCGGCGCCTCTGCGGTGAGGATCGACGATGAGCGAAGTGAAGAAAGGCTATATCCGGCCGCTGGATTTCAAGCACGGCCGCATTGACATGAGCCACGGCGGCGGCGGGCGCGCCATGGCGCAGTTGATCGACGAGCTGTTCCTGCGCGCTTTCGACAATGAGTGGCTGCGCCAGTTGAACGATCAGGCCTGTTTCGCCGTCACCACGGGGCGCATGGTGATGGCCACTGATGCCCACGTGGTGTCGCCGCTGTTCTTCCCCGGCGGCGACATCGGCGGCCTGTCGGTGCATGGCACCATCAACGACGTGGCCATGGCCGGCGCCCGGCCGCTCTACCTCGCCGCCAGCTTCGTCATCGAGGAGGGTTTTCCGCTGGCGGACCTGCGGCGCATCGTGGACTCCATGGCCCAGGCGTCGCAGGAAGCGCGGGTGCCCATCATCACCGGTGATACCAAGGTCGTCGAGCAGGGCAAGGGCGACGGTGTTTTCATCACTACGACCGGCGTCGGCGTCGTGCCCGAGGGCGTGAGTATCAGCGGCGAGCGGGCCCGGCCGGGCGACCGCATCATCGTCTCCGGTGCCATCGGCGACCACGGCATGGCCATCATGTCGCAGCGGGAGAACCTGCGCTTCGACACCGAGATCGTCTCCGACACCGCGGCCCTGCACGGCCTGGTGACGGCGATGGTGATGGCGGTGCCCGACATCCACGTGCTGCGCGATCCCACCCGCGGCGGCGTCGCCACCACGCTGAACGAGATCGCCCGGCAGGCCGGCGTGGGCATGATGCTGGACGAGGCGGCGATTCCGGTGAATCCGCAGGTGGCGGCCGCCTGCGAATTCCTTGGCCTGGATCCGCTTTACGTCGCCAACGAGGGCAAGCTCGTCGCCATCTGCGCGGCGGGCGATGCAGATCGACTGCTGGAAGTGATGCGTGCCCATCCCCTGGGGGCCCGCGCCGCCGTCATCGGCGAAGTCACCGAAGATCCTCATCACTTCGTGCAGATGAAGACCGCCTTCGGCGGACGGCGCATCGTCGATTGGCTCTCCGGTGAGCAGTTGCCGAGAATATGTTGAGAGGTTGATTTTGAAACGCAGAGACGCCGAGACGCGGAGGAATTCAGAACAGGTTTTCTCGGCGCCTCGGCGCCTCGGCGTTTAATGCAGCGTGATTCATGCGAATACTCTTCCTCACCCACAGCTTCAACAACCTCACCCAGCGCCTCTACGTGGAACTCACCGGGCGCGGGCACGAGGTGTCCATCGAGTTCGACATCGCCGACAGCGTGGCCGAGGAGGCCGTCGCGCTGTTCCGGCCGGATCTCATCGTGGCGCCCTATCTGCGCCGGGCGATACCCGAGTCCATCTGGCGCCAGCACGTTTGCCTGGTGGTGCATCCGGGCATCGTCGGCGATCGCGGTCCCTCGGCGCTGGACTGGACGATCCAGGAGGGTGTGGATGAGTGGGGCGTCACGGTGCTGCAGGCCAACGGCGAGATGGATGCCGGCGACATCTGGGCCACCGAGACCTTTCCCATGTGCCTGGCGAAGAAGAGCAGCCTCTACCGCAACGAGGTGACGGCGGCGGCGACCCGCGCGGTGCTGGCGGCGGTCGGGCGCTACGCCGTGTATCGTTCCGGCGCATTCCGCCCGCGGCCGCTGGACTATGCGGATCCAAACGTGCGCGGCCGGCTGCGTCCGCTCATGAAGCAGGAAGACCGTAGCATCGACTGGCAGCGCGAGAGCACCGAGCAGGTGTTGCGCAAGCTCCACGCGGCGGACGGTTTCCCCGGCGTGCGCGACGAACTGTTCGGCGTGCCCTGTCATCTCTTCGACGCCCATGCGGAGTACCGCCTGCGGGGCGAGCCGGGCGCGCTGCTGGGGCGGCGTGAGGGTGCAGTGCTGCGCGCCACGGTGGATGGCGCGGTGTGGATCGGCCATGCGAAGCGCGCCGACCGCGATGATGCGCTGAAGCTGCCTGCCACCCTGGCCTTCGCCGAGGAGACGAAGGATCTGCCCGAGTACACCGTGCCCCTGTGGCGCGAAGAGGAGGGAGACTGGAGCCCGCTGCGCTACCATGAGGCCGGCGGCGTCGGCTACCTGCATTTCGATTTCTACAACGGCGCCATGGGCACGACGCAATGCCAGCGCCTGCTCGCCGCCTACGAGTTCGCGCGCAGCCGGTCCACGAAGGTCATCGTGCTCCTGGGCGGTGCGGACTTCTGGTCCAACGGGATCCACCTCAATCTCATCGAGGCGGCGGACAGCGCCGCCGATGAGTCCTGGCGCAACATCAACGCCATCGACGACGTGGCCCGTGCCGTCATCGAGACCGGCGGCCAGCTCACCGTCGCCGCGCTGCGCGGCAACGCCGGCGCCGGCGGCGCCTTCCTGGCGCTGGCGGCGGACGAAGTGTGGGCGCGCGAGGCGGCGATCCTCAACCCCCACTACAAGAACATGGGTAACCTCTACGGCTCCGAGTACTGGACCTACCTGCTGCCCAGGCGGGTGGGCATGGCGCGCGCCCGCGCCATCATGCAGAACCGCCTGCCCCTCGGCGCCGCGGAAGCGGCGCGGGAAGGCGTGGTGGATGCCTGCCTGTCCGGCGACGTGGCGGCCTTCACCGTGCAGGTGGTGGCCCGTGCCGAAGCGCTGGCCGCTGCGGTGGACCTGGCACAGCGGCTCGAGGAGAAGCGCGCGCGGCGCGTGCGCGACGAGGCCGTGAAGCCGCTGGCCGCCTATCGCGACGAAGAGCTGGAACACATGCGGCGCAACTTCTACGGCTTCGATCCCAGCTATCACGTGGCGCGCTATCATTTCGTGCGCCGCACGCCGCACTCGTGGACGCCGCGGCATCTGGCCGCACACCGCGACATCGATTGGGGGACAGGCCGCCTGAAGGCCGTGAAGCCATGACGACAAAAACCAGGTTGCCCACCGTGCTGGTGGTGGATGACGAGGTGCGCTCCCAAGAGGCGCTGCGCCGCACGCTGGAGGAGGAATTCGAGGTGCTCACCGCCTCCGGCGCGGGGGAGGCGCGAGGCATCATGGAGCGCGACTTCGTGCAGCTGCTGCTCTGCGACCAGCGCATGCCCGGCATGTCCGGCGTGGAGTTCCTCAAGCAGGTGCGCAGCCAGTGGCCGGACGTGGTGCGGATGATCATCTCCGGCTACACGGACTCCAAAGACATCATTGCCGGCATCAATGACGCTGGCATCTACCAGTACATCCTCAAGCCGTGGCAGCCGGAGCAGCTACTGCTCACCCTGCACAACGCCGCCGAGCTTTACCGGCTGCAGAGCGAGAACCAGCGCCTGGCGCTGGAGCTGCGCACCAGCGAGCCGGTGCTGAAGAAGCGCGTCCACGTTGGCGCGGCTGGTGGTGGTGACAATGGCCGTTTTCAGGCCGGCGGCCTTCGCTTCGCCCAGCTGGCGCGCCACGCCGGGACGAATCTCCACGAGGCCGGCGATCACGGCCTCGGTGTAGCGGCGCGTCTTGTCCTTGTGCAGGGCAGCGACGAACCCGTCCACGTCGCGTGCGGCGAGCAGGTCCGGGTGGTCCTCGGCCAGGAAACGCCGGATGCGCTCCTTGCCGCCGGAGACCTTGAGCAGAACGCGATAACGCTCCAGGCTCCAGTGCCCCAGGTTTGCACAGCCCCCGGCTCGGGAATCCCACCCGAGCCGTTCCACGAGGGGGCCAGGTCGTTCTTGGGACGGTCCGGCGAACGACTTGCCGGGCCCATCGCGGCGAAGGTGGCATTGAACGCCTGGCGGTGTAGCTGCTCGGTTTCGGCGAGGGTGCCGTCCACGTCAAAAAGCAGCGCCTTGAGCGTCATGACGTGACGCCTTCGGTGACCGGAGCGCACGACAGCGGCAGCGTCGAGGCGCCGGTGACCCGGTCGGCGACGCGGAAATCGCTGGTCAGGCGGTCCGCCGCCGCCGGGCGGAACAGATGGTCGGCGAAGGCGACGTGGGTAGGGTGTTGCTTGTAGCTCTCGATGACCTCTGGCGCGGCGAAGCGGATCAGCCAGCAGTGACGGTACCGCGCGCTCTGGTCGGCGACGCTGCCGACGGTGACTTCGCGCACCCCGGGGATTTCCGACAACACCCGCTGCCCTTCCGCCATCAGGGCGCGCAGCCGGACCTCGTCGTGGTTGGGGGCGTTGTAGAGCACCACGTGCTCCACGTTGATCCAGGGGCGGCAACGATCCAGCACCTCCGCCGCCCGTCCGGCGGCGCCGAAGACGGGGTCTCCTCGTTTTCAGTGCAATAAGTGACGGTACGCAAAGCTAGCACTGGCGCGGGGGTGGTCTGGGTAGACCGTTGATTTCATTGACTTTCCTGTTCGCTTTGTAAACGGGTATGGTGGCCTCCCACTTTTGAGGTTCACGATGCAGGGTTGGCACACAACGTTTTTGGGGATGCGTGGGCTCCCCCGCGATATCAGCGACTTCGAGATGAAGGCATTTTTCACCTTCGATGGTGCCGAGCGCGACGCAATCAATGCACGCCGAGGTGATTCCCACAAGCTTGGTCTGGCGCTCCATATTGGTTTCCTGCGCATGAGTGGGCGTTTGCTCGGTGCCTTTCGGGTAATTCCAGTAGCCTTGTGGCGCCACCTTGGCAACGAGCTTGGCATTGCAGCACCAGAAGTCGCCTCGCTGAGAGCCATGTATGAACGCGGGCGCACGCTATTCGATCACCAACAAGTAGCCTGCACGGTCCTTGGATTCCAGTGGATGAGCGAGCACCAGCGCCGCTCACTGGTACGTGAACTGCGCGACGAAGTGGCGCGCTGCGCCGACCGCGATCAGCTACTCGTGCGGGCGCGTCAATGGCTGTACAAGAACAAGCTGGTGATCGTGCACGAGCGGGCAATTCGGACACTGATTGCGGCGGCACTTGCCCAGCTTGAAGTTGAAACAGGCACCGCCATCGCCGCCAGCGTTGATCCAGCAACACTTGATCGCTGGCGAGCCTCAGTTTCAGAGCTGCGCCCAGATGGACAAACCCAGCAGAGTTGGCTATGGGCTGCACCGGCGAAACACTCAACCCGCCAAATCAGCGAGGTACTGGAGCGCATCGACCTGCTTTACACGCTGGACGTTCATAAGCACCTGGCAGACATCCCCGATCTCATCTTGCGCCGCTACGCGCGCCGACTTGTCTCCAGGCCGCCCTCAGCCGGAGCCAAGATCAAAGAGCCAGCGCGCACCGTGGAGGTCGCATGCTTTCTTCGGTATTGCCTGTTCACCACCACAGACCAGTTGATCCTTATGGTGCAGCGCCGGATCGCCGATCTGTGGCGTCAGGCTGCCGCCGATGTCCCCGCTACCGTCAATTGGGCCGCAATGTACAAAACGCTGCTCGGCGAACTTGTTGCCTTGAGCGCGCAAGGTGCGGTGCCAGATGCTGAGTTGCGTGCCCGTCTTGAAGCCTTGATCACCGAAACCCAGAAACGCAAACCACCGAGCAGGGCCTCCCTGGTCCGCGAGGGATTGATTGATGGAATTCGCCCCGTGCGGTCGTTGCTCGTCGCCATTGCAAAGCTGCCCTGGCAGGCCACCGGCGAGCATCCTGCCATCGAGTACCTTGCCAAGCTGCAAGCTTTATATCTCAAAGGATCCAGAAAGCTGCCAGTTGAAGTGGTGGCACCAAGTCTGGGAATGATCTGGCAGGTTTCGATCTCCAGCCCAGACCGGGAACGGGCGTTTCAGGCGTTGGAGGTGGCCACCCTGTTTGCCCTGCGCCGCGCGGTGCGCAATGGCTCGGTCTGGATTGAGCACAGCCTGAGCTTTCGGGGTCGTGCGCGCTTGTTCTTCACGGACGAGCGTTGGCAGGCAGAGTCCAAGAAACACTATGCCCGTCTATCGTTACCCAGCAAGGCTGCCACTTTCTTGAAGCCTTTGCTGGCCAGAGTAACTGCCGGTGTCGATGCGGTGGCCGCTGCAGCCCGCAGTGGCGTACTGCGCGTGGATGATGAACTCCATTTGTCGCCATTGCCCGCAGAGGACGAAGACCCAGAAGTGACCAAGCTGCGCGCGGCTTTGGATCACCGCATCGGTGAGGTTCAATTGCCGGAAGTGATTCTGGCCGTTGACGCCCAGGTGCGCTTTAGCTGGATCATGCTCGGACGTGAGCCGCGCTCTACCGACGAGCTGCTGATGGTCTATGCCGGCATCATGGCCCACGGCACCAGTCTGACTGCGGTCGAATGCGCGCGCATGATTCCGCAATTGTCTGCCACCAGCATTCGCCAGGCCATGCGCTGGGCGCGGGACGAACGGCGTCTGAGCCAGGCCTGCCAGGCTGTGCTGGAATTCATGCAGCGACACCCGATTGCCGCCACCTGGGGGCGGTCCGATTTGGCATCTTCTGACATGATGAGCATGGAGACCACCAAACGGGTGTGGCAAGCCCGGCTTGATCCTCGGCGCAACACACCTTCCATTGGAATCTACTCCCATGTAAAAGACCGGTGGGGCATCTTCCATGCGCAGCCCTTTGTGCTCAATGAGCGCCAGGCGGGCGTGGCCATTGAAGGTGTCATCCGCCAAGAAAAGCTGGAGACCAGCCAGCTTGCTGTGGATACCCATGGCTACACCGACTTTGCCATGTCACATGCCCGTTTGCTTGGTTTTGATCTTTGCCCGCGGTTGAAGGAACTCAAACAGCGCCACCTCTTTGTGCCACGCGGCACCAAAGTGCCCGCAGAAATCGCTGCGGTGTGCGAAGCCAATGTCGACGTCGCTTTGATCGAAAAGCATTGGGATAGTCTGGTGCACCTGGCAGCCTCGGTCATGAGCGGACATGCCAGTGCGGTGGCAGCTCTTGCGCGGTTCGGTTCTGCCGCCCAGGGCGATCCAATCTATGAGGCTGGCGTGCAATTGGGGCGGTTGCTGCGTACGGCGTTTTTGGCTGACTACTTTGTCAAGGACGCTTTCAGGAACGAGTTGCGCCGGGTGCTCAATCGGGGCGAGGCTGTTAACGCCCTCAAGCGCGCCATTTATACCGGCCGGATCAGCCCGGCGCAGGCCAAACGTGTCGATGAAATGCAGGCTGTGGCCGATGCGTTGAGCCTGATGGCCAACATCGTGATGGCGTGGAATACCTCACAGATGCAGGCGGTCCTGGATCGCTGGTCGAACCGCCGCCAGGTCATTCCACCGGAACTGATCGGGAAGATTGCGCCCACCAGGCTGGAGAGCATCAACTTGCGGGGTGTGTTTCGCTTCCCGGTTGACCGCTATGCTGACCAAATCCTGCCTTCGCGGCCAAATGCATCGATAACTGGCACCAATGGATGAAACCGACCACGGTTTGACGCCACGAATCGCAGATTTGAAAGTGAACAGGAAAGTCAATGAAATCAACGATCTACCAACACCACCTCCGCGCCAGTGCTAGCTTTTCGTACCGTCACTTATTGCACTGAAAACGAGGAGACCCCACTTATCAATTAAAACCATTCACGTCTTGATGGCGATAGTTTCTGTCGGGAGCATGATGGCGCTTCCGGTGCTGACATATACGCGACCAAAAATGGCCTCGGCAGATTGGCAAAGGGCAACGACTCCAATTAGTCGAATGATATCCATCAGCGGAATCGCGCTGGCCCTATCTGGCTTTGCGCTGGTGAGCGTGATTGGCTGGGAAATAATGGCGTCACCTTGGTTAATTGCGTCATTAACTCTCATTGCGCTTGGATTGGTAGCCGGCAAATCAAGAAGAAGTGAGTGGCTGGAAAGCCAAATGCGCCGACACGTACCAGGGCGGCTGGGCGGGATTTTGATATCCAGCGTAAAGCCGGCGCTCTTCTTGGCAGTAGCTGCCCTTATGACGATCAAGCCCGTGTGACGTGAAGCCTTGAGCGGCAAATAGAAGAGCAGGTTGCAAGGCTTGACTGATACGAATGACCTCAGGGCGCGATTCCCTACGGCGGGCTTGTATGGATCTTAGGCATTTTAGGTACTTTATTGCCGTAGCCGAAGAGCTGCATTTTGCCCGTGCCGCGGAAAGACTGCATATCGAGCAATCGCCGCTATCGCGAGCCATAAAAGAACTAGAAGAAGAGTTGGGGGTGACACTCTTCTCACGTACCACGCGCAGCACTAGATTGACTCGCGCGGGTCAACTTTTTTTGGAGAGCGCATACAGGGTGATGGCTGCCTTTCAACAAGCCCAGGACAGTGTCAAGGCTGTCGCCAACGGCTTCCAGGGACAACTGCGCATTGCGTTATCGGATGGCATCACACCGTCGCGTCTACCGATATTGCTTGCGCTCTGTCGGCAAGAAGAGCCGGAAATTGAACTCCGGTTTTTTGAGGTGACGCTTTCGCAACAGATAAAAGGCCTTCAAGATGATTTGTATGACGTCGGCTTCGCGCAGTCCGATGAAGTCGGCGATGGAATTGTGGCAATACCTGTGTGGAGCGATGCGCTTATGGTGGCAGTGCCGGCCCGACACCCACTTCTGGCTCACAAGCGAATACCTTTGGATGAGCTATTGCGCTATCCGTTGGTCCTCTGCGATCCGCAGATCTGCGAAGGTCACGCAAAGCACGTTGATAGAGTGTTACGTCAGGCAGACATGGAGCCGCTGATTGCTGAACGAGTTGCTACTGGCAATTTAATGATGGCGCTGGTATCGGCTGGCTTTGCGTTAGCACTGACGGGCGCGACTCATATTGCTGCGAGCCGTGAACCAGGTGTCGTAGCACGACCACTGGCTTCGCGCGTGCCACCATTGACGACCTACCTGCTTCACACCGAAGGCGAACCCTCAGATGTATTGGCTCGCTTTATTGAGCGCGTGCAAGCCATCGAAGTACCTGATACCCCTCGATCCGCAATGGGCCACCGCCCCAATCCACCCGAGGAAGCTGTGCCATGAAGAAGATCGTTCCGCTGTTGCTAGGTGTCGCCTTGACTGCCTGCGGCCAATCTGAGGTGCCTCAGAAGGCCAATACGTCGGAGGCGGATATTGCAACGGTGGAAGAACTGGCGGCCAATCCCGAACGGCTTAAAGAACTGCGCCAGCAGTGCAAAACCGACCGCCCCAAGGTGGGAGACGTGCTCTGCAATCGAGTGGCGGAAGCCACGCGCAAGCGATTCTATGGGGACGGCGAAACGCCCTATACACCGCCGAAAGAGTCGCCAAAGTTCTGACTGTTGGTCGCTCGCCGATTCGCCTTCACTTTTTTTCTCGACACGCCGCAATGCGCCCGCGCTTGCGGCGTTTTTCTTTGGCTCGCCACCGCACTCATTCTTTCTTTTTCCTCGACCTTTCTGCTCTAAACGGTCTTTGACCGGCACTGACCCGGCACCGATTCTGACGCTTGCGGCACGTCCTTGTGCCGCGCTTCCCATGAGGAAAAAGCGCAGGAGAAATCGGAGGCTAGGTCATGCAAGGGACGAACGTGCTGTTCGGTCAGATTGCCGTGGTATTCGGCATCGTGATCGCCGGCGTGTGGGGCGCCACACAATGGACAGCAGCCGCCCTTGGCTATCAGCTACGCCTTGGCTCGCCCTGGTTCGATCTTCTCGGCACGCCGATATACCACCCGTGGAAGCTGTTCGAGTGGTGGTTCTTCTTCGACGCCTACGCGCCGCGCGTGTTCGATACCGGTGGCGCCATCGCGGGCGGCAGCGGCCTGCTCGCGGTGGTGGTTGCCATCGGCATGTCGATATGGCGCTCGCGGCAGTCGCGCCTGGTCACGACCTACGGCTCGGCCCGTTGGGCGAACGCGGGGGATATTCACAAAGCCGGCCTCACGCAGCCTGCCGGCGTGTTCCTGGGCCAGCACGACCGCCAGTACCTTCGCCACGAAGGCCCGGAACACGTCCTGACCTTCGCGCCCACGCGCAGCGGCAAAGGTGTCGGCCTGGTGGTGCCGACGCTGCTTTCCTGGCCTGCGTCCGCCGTCATCCACGACATCAAGGGCGAGAACTGGCAGATCACCGCCGGCTGGCGCTCGCGCTTCTCGCATTGCCTGCTGTTCAACCCCACCGATGCGAAGTCGGCCGCCTACAACCCGCTGCTGGAGGTTCGCCGCGGCGCGCATGAGGTGCGCGACGTGCAGAACATCGCGGACATTCTGGTCGATCCCGAAGGCGCGCTGGAGAAGCGAAACCATTGGGAAAAGACCAGCCACGCGCTGCTGGTCGGGGCCATCCTGCATGTGCTCTACGCGGGCGAGGACAAGACGCTGCGCGGCGTCGCCAACTTCCTCTCCGACCCGGCCAGCCCCTTCGAGCTGACCTTGCACCGGATGATGACCACGCTTCACCTCGGCGATGGCCCACATCCGGTAGTGGCGTCCGCTGCGCGCGAAGTGCTCAACAAGTCGGACAACGAGCGTTCCGGCGTATTGAGCACCGCCATGTCGTTCTTGGGCCTCTACCGTGATCCGACGGTGGCCGAAATCACGTCGCGCTGCGACTGGCGCATTGCCGACCTGATCGCGGCCGAGCATCCGGTGTCGCTGTACCTGGTGGTGCCGCCTTCGGACATTTCGCGGACGAAGCCGCTCATCCGCCTGATCCTCAACCAGATCGGGCGGCGGCTCACCGAATCGCTCGATGGCTCCGACGGCATTCAGCGCCGCCACAAGCTGCTGCTGATGCTCGATGAGTTCCCGGCGCTGGGGCGCCTGGACTTCTTCGAGACGGCGCTGGCCTTCATGGCCGGCTACGGCATCCGCAGCTTCCTCATCGCGCAGTCGCTCAACCAGATCGACAAGGCGTATGGGCAGAACCATTCGATTCTGGACAACTGCCATGTGCGCGTGACGTTCGCCACGAACGACGAACGCACCGCCAAGCGGATTTCCGAGACGCTGGGCACAGCGACCGAACTGCGCGCCCAGCGCAACTACGCGGGCCACCGGCTCGCGCCGTGGTTGGGCCACCTGATGGTGTCGCGCCAGGAAACCGCGCGCCCGCTGCTGACGCCGGGCGAAGTCATGCAGCTTCCGCCTGACGAGGCGGTGGTGATGGTGTCCAGCGTGGCGCCGATCAAGGCGAAGAAGCTGCGCTACTACGCGGACGCCAATTTCAAGCGTCGCGTGCTGCCGCCGCCCACGCTGGCGAACGGGCAGTACGCAGACGCGCCGCCATTGCGATCCGACGACTGGAGTGGGCTGGCGATTCCTGCTGGGCCCACCGCACCAGCCACGGCATCCGCCGATGGCCTGGAGGACTTGGGTACGGCCGACGACGGCGGCCCGCGCCGTCAGCCCGAACTCTCCGAAACCGTCGCTTACGACCCCGAGCTGGCCGCTCCCGCGGCCGACCTTGGGCTGCTCGATGACGACGACGACCTGCCGCTTCCGCTTCCTCGCCAGCTCGATCTAGCCATGCATCGCACGGCCCGGCTGGCTTCCCTCGACCCCAACGACGGAATCGAGCTATGAGCCACTATCGCCTGAACCTCTTTATCCAGCCCGAGCACGCCAAGCGGCTCGACGAGCTTGCCGCCAAGAAAGGCGTGTCCAAGTCATCCATCGTCGCGGCGGCGCTCGCATCGTGGCTGTCGCCCGATGCCGCCGACCAGCGCGAGGCAGCCATCGCCAAGCGGCTGGATCGCCTCTCGCGCCAGTCCGAGCGCATGGAGCGCGACCAGAACATCGCCATCGAGACGCTGGCGCTGTTCATCCGCTACTACCTGACCGTCAGCACGCCGGTGCCGGAGGCCCATCAGGAGGCGGCGCGCGCCCAGGGCAAGGCGCGCTTCGAGCAGTTCACCGAGCAGCTTGGCCGCCAATTGCTGCGGGGCCGCAGCCTGGTGCGTGACGTGGTGGAGGAGTTGCATCCCGACCCGATGCGAATGGAGGACGCGGCGGCAGCCACGCAAGCGCAGGAGCGTGCGTCATGAGCGCCCGAATCTCCATTGAAGGGCAGTCCATGAGTGCCACGTCGCTCGACCGCCGCATCCAGATGCTGCGCACGGCGATGGGGCCGCTGATCGCCGCCGCGCTCGAAGACCCGGACGTGGTGGAGGTGATGCTGAATCCCGATCGCACCCTTTGGGTGGATCGGCTTTCCAGTGGGCGCGCGCCGATGGGCGTGGAACTGCCCGAGGCGGACGGCGAGCGAATCATCCGCCTCGTGGCCGCCCACGTTGGCGCGGAAGTCCATCGCGGCCAGCCGCTGCTGTCCGCCGAGTTGCCCGAGACGGGCGAACGCTTCGAGGGCATTTTGCCGCCGGCAGCGCCGGGGCCGGCCTTCGCGCTGCGCAAGCGGGCCATCGGCGTGATTCCGCTGGAGCGCTACGTCGTGGAGGGAATGATGACCGCCGCACAGGCGGGCTTTCTCGTTCGCGCCGTACGCGAGCGGCAGAACGTGCTGATCGCCGGCGCCACCAGCAGCGGCAAGACGACCTTGGCGAACGCGCTGCTGGCCGAGATCGCCGCCACCGGCGACCGCGTGCTGGTGCTCGAAGACACTGTGGAACTGCAATGCGCGGCCCGCGACCACGTTCCGCTGCGCACACGCGCGGGCGTGGTGTCCATGACGGAGCTGGTGCGCTCGTCCATGCGACTGCGGCCCGATCGTGTCGTCGTCGGCGAGGTGCGCGGCGCCGAGGCGCTGGATCTCATCAAGGTCTGGGGCACGGGCCACCCCGGCGGCATCGCCACGATCCACGCCGGCTCCGCGCTCGGCGCGCTGCTGCGCCTGGAGCAACTGATTCTCGAAGTGGCGGTGAACCCGCCCCGCGCGCTGATCGCGGAAGCGGTCAACGTGGTGATCCACATCGCCGGGCGCGGGCGCAAACGCCGCATCGAGAGCATCGCCCGCGTCGTCGGCTTCGACGGCGTGGGCTACAGGCTGGTGGATTGGGAGGCGGATGCACTGGACACGCCGTTTCCCGAGCTGCCGCCGCTTCCCGATGCCGCACCCGCTGCGGCGACTTTCCCATCCCCTGACTCACTTGGAGAACTGCCATGACGCAGATGACCATTCCTGCTTTCCGTTTTTCTGCAAATCCGGCTTTGCGTCTTGCGCGGCTGCGCTGCCTGGCCCGCCCTGCGGGGCAAGGGCTGCTGCTGGCCGCGCTGCTGCTGTTCCTGGCCGGAACCGCGCAGGCCGCCGGCTCCTCGATGCCGTGGGAAGGCCCGCTGCAATCCATTCTCGAATCCATCCAGGGGCCGGTGGCGCGCATCGTCGCGGTCATCATCATCATCGCCACGGGCCTCGCGCTTGCGTTCGGCGACACGTCGGGCGGCTTTCGCAAGCTGATCCAGATCGTGTTCGGCCTGTCCATCGCGTTCGCGGCTTCGAGCTTCTTCCTGTCGTTCTTCAGCTTCTCCGGCGGGGCGGTCGTATGAGTGCCCCGGACACCTTCGCGGACGGTTTCGAGGTGCCGCTGCATCGCTCGCTGACCGAGCCGATTCTGCTGGGCGGTGCGCCGCGCACCGTGGCGATCGCCAACGGCACGCTGACCGCCGCTGTCGGCCTGGGCCTGCAACTGTGGATTCCCGGCGTGGTGCTCTGGATCGTCGGCCATTCGCTGGCGGTGTGGGGTGCGCGCGTCGATCCGCAGTTCATGCAGGTCTTCGCCCGGCACATCAAGCACCGCCCGCTGCTGGACGTGTGAGGGGAGGACGCCGCGATGCTGAACCTCGCCGAATACCGCCAGCGCCCGGCCTTGCTTGCCGACTGGCTGCCCTGGGCCGGACTGGTCGCGCCGGGCATCGTCTTGAACAAGGACGGCAGTTTCCAGCGCACGGCCCGGTTTCGCGGGCCTGACCTCGACAGCGCGACGCAAGGCGAGCTGATTGCCACGTCGGCACGGCTGAACAACGCATTGCGCCGGCTGGGTTCTGGCTGGGCCTTGTTCATCGAGGCCGAGCGCCGCGCCGCTGCCGACTATCCGCGCTCGGAGTTTCCCGAGCCGCTTTCGTGGGTGGTGGAGGAAGAACGCCGGGCCGCCTTCGAGGACTCGGGCAATCACTTCGAGAGCGGCTACCACCTGACGCTGCTTTACCTGCCGCCGGAAGAATCCCGCGCCCGTGCAGCCAAGATGCTCTACGAGAACACGCCGACGAATGGCGTGGACTGGCGCGAGCGGCTGCAAGCCTTCGTCGCGGAAACGGATCGCGTCTTTGACCTGCTCGACGGCGTGATGCCGGAAGTTGACTGGCTCGATGACGCGCAGACGCTGACCTACCTGCACGCGACCATCTCGACGCGGCGCTATTCGCTGGCGGTGCCCGAAGTGCCGTTCCACATCGACGCGCTGCTGACCGACTCGCCGCTGGTCGGTGGCCTGGCGCCCATGCTGGGCGACCAGCACCTGCGCGTGGTGTCAGTGCGGGGCTTCCCAACCTCGACCTGGCCGGGGATTCTGGACGACCTCAACCGCCTCGGTTTTGCGTACCGCTGGAGCACGCGCTTTCTCTGCCTCGACAAAGCCGAGGCGGAGAAAGAGCTTTCCCGCCTGCGCCGCCAGTGGTTCGCCAAGCGCAAGAACGTCATCGCGCTGCTGCGCGAAACGATCTTCCAGCAGGAAAGCCCGCTGGTCGATACCGACGCCAACAACAAGGCCGCCGATGCCGACGCCGCCTTGCAGGAGCTGGGCAGCGATCAAGTCGCCTTCGGCTACCTGACGGCGACCGTGACCGTCATGGACACGGACGCCGCCGTGGCGGACGAGAAGCTGCGCATGGTGGAGCGTGTCATCCAGGGTCGGGGTTTCGTCACCATCCCCGAAACGCTCAACGCCGTGGATGCCTGGTTGTCCTCGATCCCCGGCAATGCCTACGCCAACGTGCGCCAGCCCATCGTCTCGACGTTGAACCTGGCGCACCTGATGCCGGTGTCGGCGGTATGGGCTGGCCCCGAGCGCAATGACCACCTCGACGGCCCGCCGCTGATCGTCACGCGCACCGATGGCGCCACGCCGTTCCGGCTGGTGACGCACATCGGCGACGTGGGCCACACGCTGGTGGCCGGGCCGACCGGCATGGGCAAATCGGTGCTGCTCGCCACCTTGGCAATGCAGTTCCGGCGCTACCCCGGCTCGCGCATCTTCGCCTTCGACATGGGGCGCTCGATGCGGGCCACCATCCTGGGCCTCGGTGGCGAGCACTACGACCTGGGCACGGATGGCGAAATCGCCTTCCAGCCGCTCGCGCGCATCGACCGCGAGGGCTACCGCACCTGGGCGGCCGAATGGATCGAGGGCCGCTTGCTGCACGAAGGCGTGGCTGTCGGCCCAGAGGAGAAGGCGGCCATCTGGTCGGCGCTGGGAAGTCTCGCCGGTGCGCCGGTGGAGCAGCGCACGATGACGGGCCTGTCGGTGCTGTTGCAATCGAATGCGCTGCGCCAGGCGCTGTCGCCCTATGTGCTCGGTGGCGCCCACGGCAAGCTGCTGGACGCCGACCACGACCGGCTCGGTATGGCCGACGTGCAGTGCTTCGAGATGGAGGAGCTGATGCACAGCAAGGCCGCCGTCATGGCCGTGCTGCATTACCTCTTTGCACGCTTCGATGAACGCTTCGACGGGGCGCCCACGCTGCTGATCCTCGATGAAGCGTGGTTGTTTCTCGATGACCCGGTGTTTGCCGCGCGTATCCGGCAATGGCTCAAGACGCTGCGCAAGAAGAACGTGAGCGTCATCTTCGCCACGCAGAGCTTGGCCGACATCAAGGATTCGAGCATCGCCCCGGCCATCATCGAGAGCTGCGCGAGCCGCATCTTCCTGCCGAACCCGCAGGCGACCGAACCGCAGATTCACACGATCTACGAGGGCTTCGGGCTCAACAGGCGGCAGATCGAAATCGTCGCCACTGCGCAGCCCAAACGCGACTACTACTACCAATCACGCCTCGGCAACCGCCTATTCGACCTCGACCTGGGGCCGGCGGCGCTGGCCTTCGCGGGCGCGTCCACGCCGCAAGACCAGCGCGACATGGATCGCGTGCTGCTGGACGCCGGCGTGCCCGGCTTCGCGGACGCCTGGCTGCGCCATCGCGGCCTCGATTGGGCGGCTGACCTGCTGCCTTCGTTCACCGACCACCCACAGGAGAACCTGCCATGAAGAAGCGCCTTATCGCCGCCGCCATCGCGGCCATGCTTTGCACCGCCACCGCCCATGCGCAATGGGTCGTGATCGACCCCACGAACCTCGTGCAGAACACGCTGACCGCGATCCGCACACTGGAGCAGATCAATAACCAGATCAAGCAGCTTCAGAACGAAGCACAGATGCTCATCAATCAGGCGCGCAACCTGGCCAGCCTGCCGTCCAGCGTGGTGAACCAGTTGCGCACCAATCTGGCGACGACCGAGCGGCTGATCGCCCAAGCTCGCGGCTTGGCCTACGACGTGACGAATCTGGATCGGGAGTTTCAGCGCCTGTATCCCGAGCAGTACGCTGCCACGGTGAGCGGCGACCAGATGTACCGCGACGCGCAGGAGCGTTGGAAGAACACGCTCAATGGCTTGCAGACCACGATGCAGATGCAGGCCCAGGCATCGCAGAACCTCCATGATGATGAAGGCGTGCTGGCCGATCTGGTCGGCAAGAGCCAGTCCGCCGTTGGCGCACTGCAAGCCATGCAGGCCACGAACCAACTGCTGGCCTTGCAAGCCAAGCAGTCCATCCAGACCCAGCGGCTCCAGATCACGCAGGACCGGGCGGCGTCGCTGGAGCTGGCGCGGCAGGCGGCGGCCACGGAGCGCGCCCGCGAGGTGCGGCGGCGTTTCCTCGGTGAAGGTACGCCGTACACGCCGCAGTCCGTGAACTTCTACGGCAACTGACGGGAGGCCGCCATGCGATGCGTCCTCGTCCTGTGCGCCGTGCTGTTGGCCGCTTGCGGCAAGCAGCCGGCTAACAACCTTGCCGACGCCCTGGCTGCCGATCCCGTGCGGCTCAAGGCATTGCGCGCGCAATGCGCGGCCCATCCGCAACAGGTCATGCAGGCCACGGGCGAGGACGCTTGCCGCGCCGCCGCCGAAGCCTTCCGGCGGCGCTTCTTCTCCGGCGAGGCCGGGCCGGATGAGTACCAGACGGCGGCCGACCTGCCGCCGATCCCGCCGAGCTTCGATGAACCGGCCGATGGCGTGGCGCCAGCCGTTCCCGCCCAACGGGAGGACACGCCATGAATGACGTGACCATCATCGACCAGTTCCTGAACACCTTTTCCACCTACATCGACTCGGGTTTCGGGCTGCTGCGGGGCGAAGTGGCGTTCCTCACGGCCACGCTGATCGTCATCGACATGACGATCGCCGGCCTGTATTGGGCCATGAGCCATGCCACCGGCCAGGGCGAGGACGTGATCGCCAAGCTGCTGCGCAAGGTGCTCTACGTCGGTGCCTTCGCCTACATCATCAACAACTTCAACTGGCTGGCCGGCATCGTCTTCCGATCCTTTGCCGGACTGGGCATCACCGCCACCGGCTCGGCCATCACGATGGGGAACTTCTTGCAGCCGGGCCGGTTGGCGAAAGCCGGCATCGACGCCGGGGCGCCGATCCTGAAGCAGATCGGCAAGATGGCGGGCTTCCCCGAAGTGTTCGTGAACCTCGACCCCATCGTGGTGATGTTCCTCGCCTGGCTGGTTGTGGTGTTGTGCTTCTTCGTGCTGGCGATCCAGCTTTTCATCACGCTGATCGAATTCAAGCTGACCACGCTGGCGGGCTTCGTGCTGGTGCCGTTCGCGCTGTGGAACAAGACCAGCTTCCTGGCCGAGAAGGTGCTGGGCAACGTGGTATCCGCCGGCGTCAAGGTGCTGGTGCTGGCCGTGATCGTCGGTATCGGCTCGGGCTTGTTCGCTCAGTTCCAAGTCCATCCCGCCGAGCCGTCCATCGACCATGCGCTGGTCATCATGCTGGCCTCGCTCACCTTGCTGGCGCTTGGGATCTTCGGCCCCGGCATCGCCACGGGCCTCGTCTCCGGTGCGCCACAGCTCGGCGCGGGCGCAATGGCCGGTGCTGCTGTCGGCGCTGCCGGCACCGCCGTCGCCATCGGCGCCGCCGCGACGGGCGTGGGTGGCGCCGTGGCTGCTGGCGCTCGCATGGCCCCGGCTGCCGCCAAGCTGGCCGGTAGCGGCGCGCGCGCCGCCACGTCGGCGGCCAGCAGTGCGAAGTCGGCGTTTCAGGCCGGTTCCGCCGCCGCTGGCGGCGGCGCGAAGGGCGCGATGGCGGGCCTGGGCAATGTCGCCAAGACAGGCGCGCAGTCGGCCGGACGCGCGGCTGTGTCGCGTGCTTCCGCTGCCGGGCAGCGAATGGCAGCTCCATTCCGCGCTGGCTGGAATGGCCCGGCCGCTGACTCTGGCGCGACAGCCGGCGGAGCCGGGGCATCCGGCCAGGCCGCAACAGGCGAAGCCACTTCCGGCGCAGCCAACGCGCAACCCGCCTGGGCCAAGCGGCTGCATCGCCGCCAGCAACTCACCCATGCCGCGACCACCACCGCCCACACGCTGCGCGGTGGCGATGGCGGCGGCTCCGGCCAGGGGCCGAGCCTGCGCGATTCCGATTCATAAGGAGAACTGACCATGCGATTCAAGAAACCACAGGTGCGCTATGCCGACACGCCGCAGGCTGCCACGCCTTATCAAGCTGCCGGCCAGGTGTGGGACGAGCGCATCGGCTCGCCGCGCGTGCAGGCGAAGAACTGGCGGCTGATGGCCTTCGGCTGCCTGACGCTCGCGCTGCTGATGGCCGGCGGCCTGGTGTGGCGCTCGGCGCAGTCCATCGTGACGCCCTATGTGGTGGAGGTGGACAACGCGGGCCAAGTGCGCGCCGTGGGCGAAGCCGCCACGCCTTACCGGCCCAACGATGCGCAGACGGCGCACCACATCGCGCGCTTCGTGACGCTGGTGCGCTCGCTGTCCATCGACCCCATTGTCGTCCGCCAGAACTGGCTGGACGCCTACGACTACACCACCGACAAGGGCGCCGTGGCGCTCAACGACTACGCCCGCGTGAACGATCCGTTCGCGCGCATCGGCAAGGAGTCGGTGACGGTGCAGATCGCCAGCGTGACCCGTGCCAGCGACACGTCTTTCAACGTGCGCTGGACGGAACGGCGCTACGTCAACGGCGCTGCCGCAGGCACTGAACGCTGGAACGCCGTGATTTCCATCGTGCAGCAGACCCCACGCACCGAGGAACGCCTACGCAAGAACCCTCTCGGCATTTACGTCAATGGCCTGTCGTGGAGCCGCGAACTGGATTCTTCCGAAGGAGCAAAACCATGAGCCTGTCTTTCCGCTTTTACGCTTTGCCGTTGATGCTTGCTGCCCTTGCGGGTTGCGCCACGCAGGGCAAGCCGCCGCCCGTGATCTCGCTCGATGAGTCAGTGCAGGCCCAGCCGCTGCCTGAGCCGCCGACGCCGATAGAGGTGGTGGCCGTGCCCGAGGTGCTACCGATGCCGGCGCAATTGAAGCCGCTGCCCGAAGCCGAGGACGCCAAGCCCGCGCCGGAGCCGGCCGACGAGAAGGTGCGCGTCTCGCGCGCCAATGCCGAGGCCCGCGTCGCGCCCACGCGCGAGGGCTACGTCAACGCGATTCAGGTGTGGCCCTTCACGGATGGCGCGCTCTATCAGGTCTATGCGGCCGTGGGCCGCGTGACCGTGGTTTCGCTCCAGCCGGGCGAGGAACTGGTGACGGTGGCCGCCGGCGATACCGTGCGCTGGATCGTGGGCGACACGTCCAGCGGCAGCGGTGCCGACCTGCGCGTGAACGTGCTGGTCAAGCCGATCCGCTCGGGCCTCAAGACCAATCTCGTCATCACCACCAGCCGTAGGACGTACCTGCTGGAGCTGGCTTCGACCGAGAAAACGTGGATGGCGTCGGTGTCCTGGGAATACCCACGCGACCGGATGCTGGCCTTGCAGCGCCAGGCGCAGGCGGCCAGCGCCGCCGCGCCCGTGGACTCTGGCTTGTCGCTGGAGAACCTGCGCTTCCGCTACGCGATCAGCGGCAGCAATCCGCCGTGGAAGCCACTGCGTGCCTTCGACGATGGCGCGAAGGTCTATATCCAGTTTCCAGCGGGCATCGCCCAGGGCGAGCTGCCGCCGCTGTTCGTCATTGGCGCCCAGGGCGACGGGCAGTTGGTGAACTACCGCTTCCGCTCGCCGTATTTCATCGTCGATCGCCTGTTCGGCGCCGCCGAGTTGCGCTTGGGCGGGGACAAGGGCGACGTGGTGCGGATCGAGCGCACGGATGGCGTCGTGGGCTCGGTCGGGAGGAACTGACGATGAGCCAGGACGACACCCCCGACCTTGCCGCGCCTTCGGCGGGCAAGGTGGCGCCCGAGGCGGTGGCGCTGCGCGCCCAGCCGCGCCCGGTCACGCGCCTGAATCGGCGCACGCTGGCCATCCTCGTCGGCGGCCTGTCGGTCGCCGTGCTCGGGGCCACGATCTGGTCATTGCAGCCGCACCGGCGTGGCGCGGGCGAGCAGACCGAGCTTTACAACGTGGATCGTGTCTCGAAGTCCGAAGGGCTGGACGGCCTGCCGGCCGACTACTCGAAGCTGCCGCCGAAGGTGCCCGAGCTGGGGCCGCCGCTGCCGGGCGACCTCGGCCCGGCCATCGTGAACTCGCAGCAGCCAGCCGTGGCCGCCTACGCGGCCCCCGGCCACGATCCCAACGACGCCTTGCGCAAGGAAGCGGAGGCCGCTGCGGCTTCGTCGGTGTTCTTCCGCTCGGGTGGTCAAGCCGCGGCCACGGTGGCGCAGGCAGCGCCGGGCGTACCTGGCGTGGCAAGCACGCTCGCGGCCTTCGATCCGCTCGCCGCCGGGCCGGCCTCGACGGCGGCCCAGCCCGCCGACCCGACCGCCGTGCAGAACCGGCAAGACCAGAAAGAGGCGTTCCTGAAAGCCGGTTCTACGGAAACCCGTAATTCCGGCAATCTGGCGCTGCCGACGTCGCCGTATCAGGTCATGGCTGGAACGGTGATCGCCGGGGCGCTGGTGACGGGCATCAAGTCGGACTTGCCGGGCGACGTGATCGCCACCGTCACGGAGCCGGTCTATGACACGGCCACGGGCAAGTTCCTGCTGATCCCGCAGGGATCGCGCATCCTGGGCAAATACAACAGCCAGGTCAGCTATGGGCAGAGCCGCGTGCAAGTGGTGTGGAACCGCGTCATCCTGCCGGACACGTCATCGCTGACGCTCGACAACCTCGTGGGCACTGACCCGGCCGGCTACGCGGGCCTGGAAGACGACGTGGACTGGCACTGGAAGCGCATCTTTGCCGGTGCGGTGCTGACGACGCTGCTGGGCGTCGGCGCCGAGCTGGCCGCGCCGGAGAACCGCCAGGACGGCAACCGCATCGTCATCGCCGGGCGCGACAGCGCCCAGGACAGCATCAATCAGGTCGGGCAAGAGATCACCCGGCGCAACATGAACATCCAGCCGACGTTGACGGCACGGCCGGGCTTGCCGGTTCGGGTGATCGTGGCGCGCGACCTCGTGTTGCGTCCTTACCAACCCATGTTCTATCAGCTTGGAGGTGCGCGATGAGTACCGCCCGAAAACTCCGCCTCGGCCCGTTGCCGTCCAGCGGTAGCACGAAGCTGACGTTCACCTGCCCGGCCAGCCTGAAAGCCGACCTGGACGCCTACGCCGCGCTGCACGCGCAGGCGTATGGCGAGGCCGTCGATGCAACGACGTTGATCCCGCACATGCTGGAGGCGTTCATTGCTGGGGATCGAGGATTCCGGCGGGGCAGGGGAGACGACACCCGATCGTCTTCCCGCACGGCTGCGCCGAAGGGATGAGATTTTGAATATGTTGCCGTTGTCGTATCCAAACTACGACTGGGTTCGCCATATCAAATTGACTTCCGCTTGGGAAAGTTGTAAAAATCGTAGTATGACTACGACTAATTCAAGCAAGCTAAACGCGCTCTACACCCGGCTGGCACCGGGAGCGCCGCTGACCTCGGAGGACTTGGCGGCGTTGGGCATCTCTGCCGACCTGGCCGTTCACTACGTCCGGGCAGGGTGGCTGACGCGCTTGGCGCGGGGGGTTTTCTGCCGCCCGAACGATTCCCCGGCGCTCCATCCCAGCCTGCTGCTGTTGCAGCGCCAATTCGAGGGGCTGCACGTCGGCGGCAAGTCGGCGCTGGACTGGTACGGCGTGCGCCAGTACGTGCCGCAGCAGCCGGTGCTGCATCTGTATGGCTGGAAGGCTGCGCGCTTGCCGGAATGGTTCACCGAACGCTTCCCGGCCGAGTACCACCGCAAGCGCCTGTTCGATGAGCAGCCGGACGCCATGCTGCACGTCGGCCCGTTTGAGAAGCGCGGCGGGGCGCCGCAGGTGTCGGCGCCGGAGCGCGCCTTGCTGGAACTGTTGAGCGAGGTTGGCGTGCGCCAGCCCTTGCAGGAAGCCCGCGAACTCGTCGAAGGCGCGTACAGCCTGCGTGCCGATGTGCTGCGCGAGCTGTTGCAGCACTGCACGAACGTCAAGACCGTGCGGCTGTGCCTGCAACTCGGCCGCGAGGCGTCATTGCCCTGGGTGGCCAAGCTCGACTCGGCCTCGCTGCCGACGGGCAGCGAGCGGCCTTGGGTGTCTCGGTCGGCCGACGGCCTGCTGGTGCTCAAGCCATGAACCAGACCTATCTCGATACCGCGCGCCTGCTGACGCAGGTGGCGCCACTGGTGTTCGTGGATGACACCTTCGCCTTGAAGGGCGGCACGGCGATCAATCTGTTCGTGCGCGACATGCCGCGTCTGTCGGTTGATCTCGATCTGGTCTTTCCCGATCACACGCTGCCGCGTGACGAGGCGCTGGCGCGCATCAACGAGGCTGTTCGGCAGGCTGCCGAGCGGTTGAAGAAACGAGGCTTCCAGACGCACGCACCAGCGGCAGCAGCAGGAGAGACGAAGTTGCTGGTGCGTCGTGGCTCGATTCAGGTCAAGGTCGAAGTCAACTTCGTCATGCGTGGCACGGTGCAGCCGGTGCGCCGTGCTTCGCTGACGCCGGTTGCCCGCGACGTGTTGATGGCCGATCTAGAGATTCCGGTGGTGTCGCTGGAAGACGTGTACGGCGGCAAGCTGGTGGCGGCACTGGATCGGCAGCACCCACGCGATCTGTTCGACGTGATGCAGCTCTTTGCGCACGAGGGCATCACGCCTGGCATCCGGCGCGCCTTCGTGGTTTACCTCGCCAGCAGCAACCGGCCGATCCATGAAGTGTTGTTCACGCCGCTGCGGGACATCCGGCATGACTACGAGCACAACTTCCAAGGCATGACAGTCGAGCCCGTGCCGCTCGATGCGCTACTCGCCACGCGAGAACGCATGGTGCGCGAAGTGCAGCAGGGCTTGGACGACGACGAGCGGCGCTTCCTGCTGTCGCTGGTCGTCGGCACGCCGGAGTGGTCATTGCTGGGCATCGCACACCTCGAACATCTGCCGGGCATCCGCTGGAAGCTGCGCAACCTGGCGCAGTTGCAGAAGGTCGATGCGAGGAAGTTTGGCGAGCAGGCTGACCTGCTCGCCAAGCAGCTATCTGCGCTATGCTAGAAGGCGATTGATGATGGTGCCGCCAGCGTCGTCACCCCGCTAATCGCCCCATCTCCCGCGCCAGCAAAAGATGTCCGATGCAGACGGTAAAGACGACGGTAAGGCCCCATTTCGATCATCGCAAATCCCTTTAACCACGCGGACTTACGTGGCTCATTGATGATCGAGTGGGAGTGATTCGGCCTCTGGCGCTGGCCAGAGCCGAGTAGCACCAGAGAACAAAAAAGCCCGCGTAACTGAACTGCACCCCAAAGGTTGGACACCCGTTCAACCTTTGGGGTGTTTTTCATGGCGAAGTACGATGAGAGCTTCAAGCGCCAGGTTGTTGAGCGCTATCTGACAGGATCTTCCGGTTTCAAGGCCTTGGGCAAGGAACTGGGTGTGGACCCGGGAGCCATACGGCGCTGGGTTGGCAGCTATGCTCATCACGGTGCAGCAGGGCTGAGAAAGAAATCTGTCCGGTATGGCGCGAAGTTCAAATTGTCGGTGCTACGGCGGATGTGGCGCGACGAGTTGTCCTACCGACAGGTTGCTGCTCTGTTCGATCTGAGGGGCGGGACTGCTGTCGTCTCGGCGTGGGAACGCCAGTATCATTCGCAGGGAATAGACGCACTGGCGCCCAAACCACGAGGGCGTACGAAGACAATGTCGGCTCCTATACCTCCCAAGCCACCGGCCTCGAATGTCAAAGAGACCCGCACGCTGGAAGATCTGCGTAAAGAGAACGAATACCTGCGCGCGGAGGTGGCGTACCTAAAAAAATGGAATGCCTTGGTTCAGGCCAAGAAAGCGGCCGCACAGAAAAAGCGCGGCTAGTGCTCGAACTGAGGCAACACTATGATTTGGCGGCGCTACTGAAGGTTGCTGGACTGTCGCGCAGCACGTTCTATTACCAGGCCAAGGTTATCGGGGCCGGCGATAGGTACGCCGACTTGAAGGCGCGTATCCAGAGCATCTACGACCATCATAAGGGCCGTTATGGCTACCGGCGGATCACGGCGGCACTACGACGATCTGGCGAGACGATCAATCACAAGGTGGTCCAGCGGTTGATGCAGTCACTGGGCCTGAGATCCTTGGTTCGGCCAAAGAAGTACCGCTCATACCGAGGGCCAGGTCACGTGTCCGTGCCTAACCTGTTGCAGAGGCAGTTCCAAGCCAGGCGCCCGAATGAGAAGTGGGTGACGGACGTGACCGAATTCAATGTCGGCGGCGACAAACTCTACCTCTCGCCTGTTATGGACCTATACAACGGGGAAATCGTGGCCTATCAGACCAGCCGGCGACCGCACTTCAGCCTGGTTGGCACGATGCTCAGGAAGGCATTGAACAAGCTCTCCAGTGCTCAACGGCCGCTGCTGCATTCCGATCAGGGTTGGCAATACCAGATGCCGGCCTACCGGCGGGTGCTGGCCGAGCACGGGGTGACAAAAAGCATGTCACGTAGGGGAAATTGCCTGGACAACGCCGCCATGGAGAGCTTCTTTGGAACGCTCAAATCCGAATGCTTCTATCTGAGCAAGTTCACCGCCATTGACCAGTTGCAGGATGCCTTGCGCCGCTATATCCACTACTACAATCACCACCGCATCAGGACCAAACTAAAAGGGCTGAGTCCTGTGCAATACAGGACTCAGCCCTCTATGGCTTAGCCTACCGCCTTAACTGTCCAACTTCTTGGGGTCAGTTCATAACTGCGGGCTTTTTTGTGCCATTTTTCCGGCACCGGTCTGTCGACCACGGCCTGGCTCAGGCATTACCTGACGGACGATTTGCGTCGTAACGGAATACCCCATCCGTTAGGTCAATCTCGGGAAACTCATCCTTCTCTCCCCAGTAGTCTTGCGTGTGTTGCCACTCGCGCGTGTTGCCGCTCCTGGGCATGAGTTGGATGTCGCGCATGAGATAGCCGGGGTTGAAGTTGTCGGCGTCTATCCACTCGGATAGAGGCATGTCTTTCTCGTCTTCACGGAGTTGTGGGGTGACTTGCTTTGCTCCTGTGGCATCCATGTGCTTCAGCAGGCGGCAGACGAAGTCGGCGACCATGTCAACCCGTAGCGTCCAGCTGGCGCGGAAGTAGCCGAACACCCAGACCATGTTAGGCACGCCAGTGAACATCATGCCGCGATAGGTCACGGTTTTCGAGAAATCCAGCGATTGGCCGTCGACGCTAAACGGAATGTCGCCCAGCACACTGAGCTGAAAGCCCGTAGCGGCCACAACGATGTCGGCGTCTAGCTTCTCGTTGGACTTGAGCACGACGCCGTCCTCGACGAACCGGTCGATCTCGTCAGTGACCACGATGGCGTTGCCCTCGCGAATTTCCGCGAACATGTCGCCATCGGGAATGAACGCCACCCGCTGCTGCCAAGGCCGGTAGCGTGGTGAAAAATGCGGTTCGAGTTCGAAGTCCTCGCCAAGCTGCGCGCGAACCCCTGCAAGCAGTTCCTTGCGCACCTCCTCTGGTTCTTCACGTGAGCGGCGGGCGAAGATGGCGCCATCCATCAGGACTTTCTTCCGGATGATCGCGTGGATCCACATTGGGTCGATTTCGAGCCGGCGTAGCTCGTTTGCGAGATCGTTGGCGTTGCGTCCCGAGATGAAGTATGTGGGCGAGCGTTGCAGCATGGTGACCTTGGCACCCAGGCGGGCCAGTCCCGGCACGACGGTGGCAGCGGTAGCGCCCGAGCCGATGACGACCACACGCTTGCCCTGGACGTCCAGTTCCTCGGGCCAGGTCTGCGCGTGAATCAACGGGCCTTTGAAATTGTCCATGCCCGTCCACTCGGGCAGATAGCCCTGATCGTGGCGATAGTACCCCTGGCACATCCACAGGAAATTGGTGGTGAATCGTACGCGCTCTCCCGATTCCAGGCGTGTGGTATCAAGGGTCCAAAGTCCTTCGGCGGAAGACCAGGAGGCCGCGTCGATGCGATGGCGATAGCGGATGTGCTGAGCGAGGTCGTTTTCTTCGATTACTTCGGCCATGTAGCTGAGGATTTCCTCTGCAGTCGCAATGGGTTTTCCCATCCATGGCTTGAAGCGGTAGCCGAAGGTGTAGAGGTCACTATCCGAGCGCACACCGGGATAGCGGTGTGTGTGCCAGGTGCCTCCGAAGCTGTCCTTGCTTTCGAGCACGACGAAACGCTTGCCGGGGCATTGTGTCCGCATGTGATAGGCCGAGCCTACACCCGAGATGCCCGCACCGACGATGATCACGTCGAAATGCTCCGTGGCTACGGGTCGGGCAGGCTGGCGCCCGGACAAGATGTTGGCATTCATGGGGTTGTCTCCTGAGATATCGTATGTGGCCCTGGCCACTCACGTGAAGAACGCCGATGACGTCATGCGCCACCGTGTCGTTCTTCGTGGCAATGTCCTGTCGGACTATCAAGATGACTTTCAACCAGATCGAGCAGGGCACCGGGCTGTTCCAGCGTGACGAGGTGGCCGCAGTCGATCTGCTCGTAACGCGCGCCCGCTATGCCTGCAGCCAGATCGCGGCAATGCGCGGGCGGCACCAGTCGATCTTGTTGCATACCGATCACCAGGGTCTGGGCTCTTATCCTGGGTAGCTCGGCGCGAATATCGATCGTGGCATCGAGCTCGGCCTGGCGATCGCCTCCGGCAGAAAGCAGGTTGGCGATGCGGTCCAGTGCGGTCTGTATCGCCTCAGTGGAGTTGGCTTGAAAGAAGGTATCGGACACGCCGTTGACCAGCAGCAGTCTCGCAAGCTGGTGCTTGTCGGTTCGTGACAGCTCCGCCCAGAGGTCAAAAAGCACGCACATGCTTCTGCTGCTCTGCACCCAGCCACCTAGCAAGATCAGTCGGCGCACACGATCGGGCATTGCAGCGGCCGCGACCGCGGCGACGACGGCACCCAGCGAATAGCCGATGAGATCCAGAGGCTTGCCGTCTCCAGCAAGGTCGGCGACGGCGCGGACCTGCTCGACCAGCGTGGTCAGGGCGATGGGGCCGCCCGGGTCTTCGGTCTGGCCTGCGCCGACCATGTCGAACGCGAGGCAGCGCCGTTTGGCTGCCAGCCTGGGCAGCAACTGCGCCCAACCCATTTCGGCGCTTGAGGACGTGCCGTGAATCAGAATTGTGGCTCTGCCCTGGCCCGCGTCCAGCACACTGGTTCTGGGAATGCCGGGCGCGTCCACATTCAGACGTTGCATAGGAGTCCTTGAGTGAGGAAGAGAAAGGGATCGACCAGACTGCGTCAGGTCGCTTGCAGCCAACGCTCGATTTGCTGGCCGTTAATGCCTACGCGGATGTCTACGGCGTATGGCGGGTACGCGATGAGGTGGCGAGCTTCCTGGGGCGGCCGCCCTGATCCTTAGCGCCCTGGCCGACGCGCCCGATTGGAGGCAGGCCGAGATAGCTCACGATAAGTTCGTACAACACGTGAACCATGGCGACATGGCCCTTGGGTAGCGGCGCCTGGCTGTTGTACATCGCGTTGAATTGCGCGCTGCGCGCTGCGTACACGCCGAACATCAAGCGCGCTTCCCAGTCGGGGATGGCTACCACCTCCGGAAACCGGCTCAGTGCGGACACCAGCCGGCGCGTGGCGTCGTTTCCCAGGCGACCCACGGGCTCCCACGCTTTGGGGTCGACCAGCGCACGCTGCAGCACGGCACGGAATACGCCATGACTCTTCTTCTGTACGCGTACGGCCAGGTCCACAAAGGCATTGATGACTTCGTGCGGTGATGCATGCTCGGTAGTGACCTTGGCCAGCAAGTCGTCGGTATCCTGGCGGATCTGGTCGAAGCCGCGCTCCAGCACGGCCTGAATGAAGCCTTCGCGGTCTCCGAAGCGGAAGTACAAGGCGCCGATCGATGTGCCAGCGTATTCAGCCACCGCCTGCATCGACAAGCCCTCGAATCCGTGCGCTTCGAAGTGGGCCAGGCCTGCATCCAGCAGCGCTTTCTCTGTTGCCTGGCTGCGGGCTTGCAGGGCGAGTCTGCGGTTCTTGGGGGGTGTCGCATCTGTCTGGCGATCAGATCGATCTGATCGCTCAGGCGATGCCTTGGCGCTGCCGATGGGAACATCGAGCATGCTGTGTCTCCCAAATAGAATTCGATTTATGGTTCTATTTATAGTCCCTGTAGCCTATTGTGCAAGCCGGAACTGCGGGCCGGCTGCAATTTCCGTTCTGCCATGCAGTTGGGCGTCTGCCGAACCCATTTGGCGTGTTTGCCAAACCTGACCGGTTGCCGTCGTCAGGGGCGGAAAGTCGAAACCCGCAAGTGACTGCGGGTTTTGATTGCTGGTGATCGTCTAGGAAGGGGGGCTATCTTGACACTGGCCCCGCAGCGCTCTGGGCGCGTTCCCGCTCGACCTTGTCCGTGACATCCCGTGCAACGGCGACTGAGCCGATGACATTGCCGTTCGCATCGCTGATCAGCGCAAACGTCATTTCCACAAAGAGTTTGCGTCCGTCCTTGTGGATCGCCTTGGTCAGTGTCGGCTTGCCGGAGAGCCGGGTCTTGCCGGTGTCGATAGCGGCCTGAAATCCCTTCCAGTGCGCGGCCTGCAGGCGCTCGGGAATGATCAGGTCGAGACTTTGGCCCAGCGCCTCGTCCGGGCCGTATCCGAAGAGTTCCGCCGCAGCATGATTCCAGCCCGTGATTCGGCCGTCCGTATCGGCAAAGATGAGTGCGTCGGCGAGTTGTTCGAGGATTTGCGCTGCCGTGTTCGTTGAAATTGTCATGATTTCATCGTCTTGTGGGGTGGGGGCGCTCGCCCGGCATTGGGCCGTCTGATGCGGCCCGATTGCCAGTCGATATTCTCCGCTGCAAATCGCAGATGCCTGCGCTTTCTCTCCGGACTATCAATAGTCCGCCAGATGCAGCGCGTGGTCGCGCACGTCAGCCGGCCATCCGCCGATCAGTTCGCGGAGCCGCGATGCATCATTGCTGAACAGCGCGCGCGTAGCTTCTTCGAAGCCGGGCAGATCGCCGCCAATGGCCAGCATGAAGTGATAGGCACGCTCGTGGGCCTGGCGCATCCGGTCTTTCTCGCTGCCCGCGCGGCGCGCTTCCTCGACCAGCTTCCTGAGCGCCACGGAGGCGCCACCAGGCTGGCCGGCTAGCCATTCCCAGTGCCGGGGCAGCAGCGTGACCTCACGCGCCACCACGCCAAGCTTCGGCCGACCGCGGCCTTTGGGCTCGGAGGCTTCCGGCGCTTCCAATCCGGCGTCAGGATCTTTGTTGTGTGGCGTCGCCAGCTGTAAGCGGCTGGTGATCTCTTGTTCCGTGCCCCTGGTATCCACATCCAAGGTGCGGCCGGTTGCATCGTCGAAGATCAACACGGGGCCGGTCGTACCCTGCGCGAGCGCATGTTTGACGGCCAGGGCGTTCGCCAGCAGGGGGCCTGTGGCGATGCGTTGGTGTCCGTTGAAGCTGGTGTAGGAGGGTGGGTTTGTCATCGTCGTCGAATGAGTAGCTAGTCGGTTTGCAAATATTACCCGGATATAATTTGGCGCGCAATATCACCCGGATAAAAATATTCCTGTTCTGCGGAAAGTGGCCTATTTCGCAACTTTGTTGATGAGGCCCAGAACCTGGCGCAACGCGTTCGAGCAGGATCGCCGGCATCGATCTCAGCGGAGGCTCAGGCTCACATGTCAGGCTACGAAGGCATCGCATGCATTGCCGACCCGCAGGCCCCTGCGCGGGCCATTGAAAGGCTGACCGGGCAGTCGGCGGGATTCCGGTCTATGCTCTCGCCAGCGGGTGCCGGCAGGCCCCGGCTGGACAACAGCAACGCACGTTCCGTATTCACAGCCAAGGAGCCCACATGGCCCTCTCGATGTACGACGTATCGGTACCCGTATTCATCCGCGCGCTGACCAACCTGTCCGCGATCCTGGAAAAGGGCGCGGCCCATGCGAAGGCGCAGGGAATGGACGCCGCGGAGCTGATCCAGACGCGGTTGATCGCGGATATGGACCCGTTGCCGGCGCAGGTCCAGCGCGCGAGCGACGCGGCCAAGGGCTGCGCGGCAAGGCTGGCCGGCCTTGAGACGCCATCGTTTCCGGATACCGAGGCGACCTTCCCGGAGCTTCAGGAGCGCATCGCCAAGACCATTGGCTATCTGAAGACGATTCGGCCGGAGCAGTTCGAAGGCAGCGAGACGCGGACGGTGGAGCTCAAGCTGCGCCATGGTCCGATTACGTTCGACGGGAAGAACTACCTGCTTGGTTTCGCGCTCCCGAACTTCTATTTCCATGTCACGACGGCTTACGACATCCTGCGTCACAAGGGGGTACAGATCGGCAAGATGGATTTCCTGGGCGCGCCGCCGCGGTGAGTGATGATGGGTGGCGTCTGCTGCTCGCGGTGGCCGGCGCCAAGGTCGTCATGATTTCGGGTTCTCAGCAAAAACCCTAAGTTCTTGCTACAATCACCGGTTGCCCACCCATCGCATTTTGCTTATTTTTTAGGCAGGCGGGCGATTACGGACACCCCCAAGACCCAAAACCAACCGCATGACTTACGCCGTCAAGGAAATCTTCTACACGCTGCAGGGCGAAGGCGCTAACGCCGGTCGCGCCGCGGTGTTCTGCCGTTTCTCGGGTTGCAACCTGTGGACCGGTCGTGAGGAAGACCGCGCGCGGGCGGTATGCCAGTTCTGCGATACCGATTTTGTCGGGACTGATGGCACGCTGGGTGGCAAGTACAAGACCGCCGATGAACTGGCGGCAGTGGTGGCGGCCGAATGGCCGCAGGGTGCAGGCGGCAAACCGCTCGTGGTCTGCACTGGCGGTGAGCCGCTGCTGCAGCTCGACGCGCCGCTGATCGGCGCGCTGCACGCGCGCGGTTTCGAGATCGCCATCGAAACCAACGGCACGATCGAGGTGCCTGAGGGTATCGACTGGGTTTGCGTGAGCCCGAAGATGGGTTCGGAACTCGTGGTGAAGAAGGGCGACGAACTCAAGGTCGTGATTCCGCAGGATGGCCAGGATTTCGCGGCATACGAGCAACTGGATTTCCAGTATTTCATGGTGCAGGCCATGGATGGCCCGCTGGCCCGGCAGAATACTGCCGCGGCAGTGGAGTTCTGCCAGCGCCACCCGCGCTGGCGCCTGTCGCTGCAGACCCACAAGCTGCTGGGCATTCGCTGACACATGAGCAAACAAGTTTCGATTACGCGCCGGCTCGAATTCGACGCCGGGCACCGCATCCCAAGCCATGGCGGACAGTGCCGCAACATCCATGGCCACCGCTATCGTCTGGACCTGACGCTGTCCGGCGAAGTCCTGCACCAGGAGGGCGCGCCCGATGACGGCATGATCCTGGATTTCGGCGATATCAAGACGCTGGCCAACGAGCATCTGGTGTCGAAGTGGGATCACGCGTTCCTGATCTATCGTGGCGATACCGCGCTGCTGAATTTCCTGCAGTCGATGGACAACCACAAGACCGTGGTGATCGACAGCATTCCGACCGTTGAAAACCTTGCGCAGGTGGCGTTCGACATCCTGGCGCCGGTCTTCAAGGACTGCTTCGATCATCATCTGCAACTGACCCGCCTGGTGCTGTTCGAGACGCCGAACTGCTGGGCCGAGGTCAGCGCGCCGCTCAGCCTGCCCGCGCAGGACTGACGCGGGACTGACAGGCGCTTCATGGCAGACGTCCCCGTATTTGCCGACCCCGCGGAGCGCGACCGCTTCTACATGGCCGCCGCGCTCGACGAGGCACGGCTGGCCGAAGCGGCCGGCGAGGTGCCGGTGGGCGCCGTGGTGGTGTGGGACGACAAGATCATCGCGCGCGGCCACAATTTGCCGATCCGTTCGGTCGATCCGTCCGCTCATGCGGAGATGCAGGCGCTGCGCGCGGCAGCCAAGGTGCTGGGCAACTACCGGATGCCCGAGTGCGAGATTTACGTGACGCTTGAGCCGTGCCCGATGTGCAGTGGGGCGATTCTCCATGCGCGGCTGCGACACGTGGTATTTGGCGCGACCGACCCCAAGACGGGGGCGGCCGGCAGCGTGGTCGATCTGTTCGCGCAGGCCACGCTCAATCACCAGACCACACTCACGCGAGGCGTGATGGCTGATGAGTGTGGCCAGTTGCTGCGCGACTTTTTCGGGGCGCGCCGCAGGGCGCAGAAAGCGGCAAGAGCCTTGCAGGTCTCGCCAGTGGACGCAGATTCGGGGAAAATTCAGGCTTCAGACCCGAATTCCGAAACATGAGCCAGCCCACCGAAGTCCGTCTCATCGCCTCATCCGGCTACCCTCACGACGTTGCCATTGCCGCCCGCGGCTGTGCCTGGCTCAAGCACCACGGCTACCACGTCAACAATCCCGATGTGCTCGCGCGCCGCTATCTGCGATTCGGCGGTACGGATGCGGAGCGGTTGGCCGATCTCCATGCCATCGGCACAGGTCCCGCTCGGGAGCTGACGCTGGCGGTGCGCGGCGGGTACGGCCTGGGCCGACTGCTCGATCGCATCGAGTTCGGGCGCATCGCGGAGCAGGCCAGCGCAAGCGGCACGCCGATCGTCGGTCACAGCGATTTCACCGCGTTCCAGCTGGCCTATCTGGCCAAGGCTGGCGGGGTGTCGTTCGCAGGGCCGATGCTGCTCGCGGATTTCGGCGAGGAGCACGTCGATTCGTTCATGTGGCGGCATTTCGAGGGCATCCTGCGCGCCCCGGTCCACGACATCGAGGTCGAGGCGGCCCAGGTGGCCGCGCCGGCAACCGTGGAAGGCACGCTCTGGGGCGGCAATCTGGCCATGCTGTGCACGCTGCTGGGCACGCCGTACATGCCGAACATCGACGGTGGCATTCTGTTCCTGGAAGACATCAACGAGCCGCCGTACCGCGTGGAGCGGATGTTGCTCCAGTTGCTGCACGCAGGGGTGCTGGCCCGGCAACAGGCCATCGTGCTGGGCGACTTCTCGAATTACCGCACCACCGACTACGACAATGGCTACAACATGGATGCCGTATTCGACTATGTGCGCGAACAGTTGCGTATTCCGGTGCTCACGGGCCTGCCGTTCGGCCACTGCCCGCGCAAGCTGACTTTGCCGGTGGGCGGAAATGCGCGGCTGACGGCACGTGCCGACGGTTTCGTGCTGTCGCTGTCGGGTTATCCGACGTTGTAGGCGGCGTTGTAGTCGGCGGTCGCCCAGGGCGGCGACATGCCGCCCGCGACTTACCAGATACCCCCACGAGTGGTAAAATATCTGGTTATTTCCTCATTTCGCTGCGCCGGGCGCCAATGCCTGCCGCGAGCAGTCATCTCAGGGTGCCCACGCGGCACACCGACATTCCAGACAAGGTTCAGACGTGCTTTCTACCGCAAACATCACCATGCAGTTCGGCCCCAAGCCGTTGTTCGAGAATATCTCGGTCAAGTTCGGCGAGGGTAACCGCTACGGCCTGATCGGCGCGAACGGCTGCGGCAAGTCCACCTTCATGAAGATTCTCGGCAGCGATCTGGAGCAGTCGTCGGGCACGGTCATGCTGGAGCCGGGCATCCGTCTGGGCAAGCTGCGCCAGGACCAGTTCGCGTATGAGGACAACCGCGTGCTCGATGTGGTGATGATGGGCCATACCGAAATGTGGGGCGCGGCGAGCGAGCGGGACGCAATCTACGCGAATCCGGAAGCCACCGACGAAGACTACATGCACGCTGCCGAACTCGAGGCCAAGTACGCCGAGTTCGACGGCTACACGGCCGAGGCACGCGCTGGCGAACTGCTGCTGGGCGTGGGTATCCCGACCGATCAGCACCAGGGCCCGATGAGCGAGATCGCCCCGGGCTGGAAGCTGCGCGTGCTGCTGGCGCAGGCGCTGTTCTCGAATCCGGATGTGCTGTTGCTCGACGAACCGACCAACAACCTGGACATCAACACGATCCGCTGGCTGGAAGACGTGCTCAACGAGCGCAACTCCACCATGATCATCATTTCCCACGACCGTCACTTCCTGAACTCCGTGTGCACGCACATGGCGGACATGGACTACGGCACGCTGAAGGTCTACCCGGGCAACTACGACGACTACATGCAGGCGTCGATGCAGGCCCGCGAGCGCCAGGTGGCCGCCAACGCGCGCGCCAAGGATCGAATCACCGAACTGCAGGACTTCGTGCGCCGCTTCTCGGCCAACAAGTCGAAGGCTCGCCAGGCCACGTCGCGCCTGAAGCAGATCGACAAGATCAAGGTCGAGGACATCAAGCCGTCGTCGCGCCAGAACCCGTTCGTGCGCTTCGAGTTCGAGAAGAAGCTGCACAACCTGGCTGTCGAAGCAGAGGACATCACCAAGACCTACGACCGCAAGATCATCAACAATCTGTCGATGGCGATCCAGGCTGGCGAGCGTGTGGCCATCATCGGTGAGAACGGCGCGGGCAAAACCACGCTGCTGCGTTCCCTGCTGAACAACGTGGTGCAAACCGGCGTGCAGCGCGGCGTGGAAGTGGACCGCGGCACGGTCAAGTGGGCCGAGAACGCCAACGTGGGCTACATGCCGCAGGACACGTACGAGGAATTCCCGAACGACTTGAACGTGATGGACTGGATGAGCCAGTGGACCCAGGCCGGCGATGACGACCAGTCGCTGCGCGGCACGCTGGGCCGTCTGTTGTTCTCGGCCGACGATATCAAGAAGTCCGTCAAGGTGCTGTCTGGTGGCGAGAAGGGCCGCATGATCTGGGGCAAGCTGATGCTGGGCCGCCATAACGTGCTGGCGATGGACGAGCCGACCAACCACATGGACATGGAGTCGATCGAATCGCTCCAGATCGCGCTGGACAAGTTCACGGGCACGCTGGTCTTCGTGTCGCACGACCGTGAACTGATCAGTGCTCTGGCCACGCGAGTGATCGAAGTGCGCACCGACGGGCGGATCACCGATTACCTCGGCACGTATGACGAGTACCTGCAATCGCAGGGCATCGAGGCCTAAAGTCGGTAAGCCGGTAAGCCTGCGTCTTTCTCCCCTGTCCCGCAATGCGGAGCAGGGGAGCTTCATGGCTAGTGCTATCGCACCGGCGCCATTCCCATCTCCGCCAGCAGCTGATCCAGCTGATCGATGATCGCGCGCGCCGTGATCTCTCCCTTCGCCTTCTGAAGCGCAGCCCCCAGCATGTCACGCAGGGCGGCCAGTTCCACCAGCGTCGCCGCCTTTTCCACTTTGACTTGCAGCATATAGCCGCGCAGGCCGAGGTGATTGCCGATCACATCCGTAAAGAAGTGGTAAAGCCGCTGGTAGCTATCGGGTGCCGGCGTGGCTGGCTGCGTCGACGGCTTCGCGGCGGGCAGGGCGCCCGGGGCGATCGTGGTGTCCGCCAGGACGTCGTCGATGCCCTTGCCATCGGACGTGTTGAACGATGAATAGGCCGCGAAGAGATTGGTCTCGGCCGGGGCTCGCTGCGGAGCGGGTCGCGCCGGGCCGGTAGTTGGGCGAACCGTGGCCGGCACTGTCGACAAGGCAGGCTTCGCGCCCGCGGGAGCCGGTATTGGCTCGATCAGTCCGAGTGCCAGCAGCGTGTCCAATGCTTCCCCGGCCATGCCCAGGGCGCCGACTTGCGCCACCAGCTCCGATCTGGCGCGCTCCCCATTCACGATCAGCAATAGCGCGCGCAGTTTCTGATCCAGCTTTCGTTCGCGCGTGCGAATTTCTTCCTGTCCTGCCTCCGTCTTGCGAAAGATCGGATCGACCATGCCCCGCTCCTTGTTGTTTTGTTCTGTCTTGTTTTGTTATGTACCGGCCGCCCGACGCATACCCTCCCAAAGTCTGGTATGTGGCCGATAATCGCCGTCTCGATGTCAGTCGGAGCTTGCGGCACAGGAAATTCGAAACCGCAAACCGCTCTACAATGTGGTGCACCACGAAAGTAACAAAAAATATTGCAACCGCCGATTCACCTAACGAGAACTGTGGCCATGCAACAACGAGACAAACTTTTCATCAATGGTAGCTGGGTGACCCCCCACGGTACGGGGTTCATCGATGTCATTCATTCCGCTACCGAAGACGTCATGGGCAAGATCCCCGAAGGGGACGCGCGTGACGCCGAGAACGCCATCGCTGCGGCGCGCGCGGCATTTGAAGCCTGGTCGGCCACGCCGCCGTCCGTGCGTGCCGATTACATCCGGAAGATTGCCGAAGGCCTGAAGGCGCGCTGCGAGGAGCTCGCGCAGATGATTGCCGGCGAAGTCGGCATGCCGATCAAGCTGGCCCGCGCCATTCAGGTGGGTGGCCCCGTCTACAACTGGGGCCAGGCCGCGGCGCTGCTCGACCAGTTCGCGTTCGAGGAGCAGGTGGGCAATTCGCTGGTCGTGCGCGAGCCGGTCGGCGTGGTCGCGGCCATCACGCCGTGGAACTATCCGCTCAACCAGATCACGCTGAAGGTGGCGCCGGCATTGGCAGCGGGCTGCACCGTCGTGCTCAAGCCGTCCGAAGTGGCGCCGCTCAATGCCTTCGTGCTGGCTGAAGTGATCGAGGCCGCGGGGCTGCCGCCGGGCGTGTTCAACCTGGTGACCGGTTATGGTCCCGTGGTCGGCGAGGTGCTGGCCAGCCATCCCGAAGTCGACATGGTGTCGTTCACGGGTTCGACCCGTGCCGGCAAGCGCGTCTCGGAACTGGCCGCGCAATCCGTCAAGCGCGTGGCGCTCGAACTCGGCGGCAAGTCGGCGTCGGTGATCCTCGACGATGCGGACCTGCCGACGGCCGTCAAGGGCACCATCGGTGCCTGCTACCTGAACTCGGGGCAGACCTGCTCGGCGCACACGCGCATGCTTGTGCCGCGCAGCCGCTACGAGGAAGTCAAGGCCATCGCCGCGAAGGTGGTGGAAGGCTTCACCGTTGGCGATCCGCTGGCCGACACGACGAAGCTGGGACCGCTGATCTCCGCGGTGCAGAAGGAGCGCGTCACCGGATATATCCGTCGCGGGCTGGACGAGGGCGCGGAACTGGTGGCGGGAGGACCCGATACGCCGGCTGGTCTGGACCGTGGCTTCTTCGTCAAGCCTACCGTCCTCGGCAATGTCGATCCGAAGGCCACCGTGGCGCAGGAGGAGATCTTCGGGCCGGTACTGTCCGTTATCTGCTACGACACGGAAGACGAGGCCATCCGCATCGCCAACGACAGCATCTACGGTCTGGGCGGCGGTGTCTGGTCGGGTGACGAGTCGCGCGCGATCCGCGTGGCGCGCCGTATCCGTACCGGCCAGGTGGACATCAATGGCGGCCCGTTCAACATGAACGCGCCGTTCGGTGGCTTCAAGCAGTCCGGCAACGGGCGTGAAGGCGGCAAGTTCGGGTTGGAGGAATTCCTCGAGTACAAGTCGCTGCAACTCAAGAAGCCCGCCTGACCGAGGACGAGTTCGTCGTATCATCAATGCCCGGCATGTCCGGGCATTTTTTATTCCTGTCATTGCAGTCTTTCCTATCGGGGGGAGTTGGATGCGCTGGTTGAAACGGCTGGGCTGGGGTTTGCTGGGCATCGTGCTGTTGGCGGCAACCGGGTCGATCGGCGGCTATATCTGGTACCGGCAGGCGTCGCAGCCAGACGTGGCCGGCACCTTGCGACTGGCCGGCCTGCGAGACCGCGTGGTGGTGGTGCGAGACCGGAATGCCGTGCCGCATATTCAGGCGGCCAACTCACTCGACGCCTACTACGCGCTTGGCTACGTCCACGCGCAGGACCGCCTATGGCAGATGCAAATGAACAAGCGCATCGTCGCGGGCCGTCTTGCCGAAATCCTGGGTCCCAGCGCGCTCGAAACCGACCGCTTCCTGCGCACACTGGGCGTGCGGCGCAATGCAGAGGCGATCCTCGCACAGACACCGCCAGAGGGCCGCGCGGTGCTGCAGGCCTATGCCGACGGCGTCAATGCGTTCATCGACACGCGCAAGTCGGCGCTGCCACCGGAATTCCTGATCGTTGGCACCCGCCCCGAGCACTGGGAGCCGGTGGATACGATTGGCTGGCAGACGATGATGGCGTGGGATCTCGGGGGCAACTGGACGCAGGAAGTCCTGCGCATGGGGCTGTCCCAGCAGTTGCCGGCCTCTCGCATTGCAGAAATCCTGGCGCCGTATCCGGGCGAGAAGCCGTTGCGGACGATGGACTACGCCAGCTTCTATCGCAAGCTTGGCCCGGTGGCCACGGCCATGGCGCAAGTTGTCCAGCAGGCGCCGTCTGGCTACGTGGAGGGGATGGGCTCGAACAACTGGGTTGTCTCCGGCGCCCATACGCGCAGTGGCAAGCCTCTGCTGGCCAATGACCCGCATCTGGGGCTCCAGGCGCCCGCGCTCTGGTATTTCGCGCATCTGCAGGCCCCTGGCCTGGATCTGACCGGCGCCACGCTGCCCGGCGCGCCGCTGGTGGTGCTGGGTCACAACAAGCGCATTGCCTGGGGCTTCACCAATACCGCGCCCGATGTCCAGGACCTGTATCTGGAGCGGGTCGACCCGGCCAATCCCAACCGCTATCAAACGCCAGAGGGCTGGGCGGAGTTCAGCACGCGAACCGAGACCATCCAGGTCAAGGGGGCGCCGGATGTCACGCTGACGGTGCGCGGCACGCGCCACGGACCGGTCATGTCCGATGTGGCGGAGCCGATCAGCGCGGCCGCCAAGCCGCTGGGCGCGCAGTACGTGGTGGCGTTCCAGTGGGCGGCGCTGCGCGCCGACGATCGCACGTTCGTGGCCAGCCTGAACATGAGCCACGCATCGGACTGGAAGTCGTTCGTGGCGGCATTGCGTGACTTTCATTCGCCGCAGCAGAACATCGTCTATGCCGACGTCGACGGCAATATCGGATATATCGCCCCGGGCCGCGTGCCGCTGCGCCGCCCTGACAATGACCTGATGGGGCTCGCGCCAGCGCCGGGCTGGGATGCGCGTTACGACTGGCAGGGTTTCATTCCGTTCGAGCAGTTGCCGCGCCGCTTCAATCCGCCCGAGGGCATGATCGTCACGGCGAACCAGAAGATCGTGGGCGACGATTACCCGTACTTCATCACGAGCGAGTGGACGGTGCCGTATCGCTACCAGCGCATCCGCACGCTGCTGGAGGCCGAGCCGCACCATACGAAGGACACCTTCGCCGCGATCCAGAAGGACGTGGTCTCTCTAGCCGTGCGCGATGCGCTGCCATTGCTGCTGGCTGCCCCAGTGGCGACGGACGCCACACGCCCGCCGCGCGAGCGCGCGCTGCTCGACGCGCTGCGCAAATGGGACGGCACGATGTCGGCCGACCGGGCGGAGCCGCTGGTGGTGACCGCATGGCTACGCGAACTGTCGCGCCTGCTGTTCGAGGACAAGGTCGGCGAATCGCAATTCAACCGACTCTGGGAGCAACGCAACGTCCAGTTGCCGATGCTCAATGCGATGCGCGACCCGAAGGGCCTGGGTGCCTTCTGGTGCGACAACTCGCGCACGCCCGCCCACGAGAGCTGCGCGGACACGATCGGGCTGGCCTGGCAGCGGGCGATTGCCGATCTGGATCGTCGCTACGGCGAAGACACGGCCAAGTGGCGTTGGGGCAAGGCGCACACCGCTCGTTCCGAGCACAAGCCGTTTGGCAAGGTGCCGTACCTGTCCGGCCTGTTCAACGTGCGCGTGCCCACCGGCGGCGATACGTATACGGTGGATGTGGGCCGCCACAACCTCCGCGATGAGCACGCACCATTCGAGAGCACGCACGCGGCCAGTCTGCGCGCCATATACGATCTGGACGACCTGTCGGAGTCGCGTTTCATGACGTCGACCGGACAGTCTGGCAATGCGCTGTCGCCGCACTACCGCGACTGGACCGAGGAGTGGGCAGCCGTGCAGTTCATCACGATTGGCGCCCACCGGCGCAATCCGGGCGGTGACAGCTTTGACACGCTGGTACTGCGGCCGCTGAGTGATGGCAACTGATCGACGGCAACCGAGCGATGGCAACTGACCCGCCCGATGTTGTCAAAGATTGTGTCAATGGAAATCATTCCCGGTAAGCGGGCAGTACCATCACGGGACCTTTCCTTGCAGGAGTCATTCGATGAGCGATACCCATGCACCTCGCGGCCCGCGCCGCACCGATGTGATCCAGCACGTGGGATTCGAGCACGCCGGCGTGATTGCCGATGCAGCCCGCGCGCGTGGTCACGAAATCCGCATGTATCAGGCAGGCGTGGATGACCTTGCACTGGTGCAGGATGATCCAGCCGATCTGCTTGTGGTGCTCGGCGGCCCGATCGGGGTCTATGAGACCGAAGCCTATCCGTGGCTCGAAGCCGAGATCGCCGTCATTCGTGACCGTCTTCATGCACAGCGGCCAATGATCGGTGCGTGCCTGGGTGCGCAACTGATTGCAGCCGCTGCCGGTGCGCGCGTGTATCCGGGCACGCGCGAAATCGGCTGGGCGCCGATCACGCCCACGGAAGCTGGTCGGCGTTCACCGCTGGCCGCGCTGGCCGAGGCCGACTGGCAGGTGTTGCACTGGCACGGCGATACCTTCGACCTGCCCGCCGGCGCCGAACTGCTTGCCTCCACCGCTGCCACGCCGCACCAGGCCTATGCCATCGGCTCGCATGTGCTGGCGTTGCAGTTCCACCCCGAGGTCAAGCCGGGCGATATCGAAACCTGGCTGATCGGGCATACGGTCGAACTGGGGCGCGCCGGTATTGATCCGCGCACGATCCGTCGCCGTACCGGTGAAATCGGTGCCGTCGTCGCCAATGCCGGTGAGCGGATGTTTACACGGTGGATGGAAGAGGCCGGGGTTTGATGGAAGCGGTGATCAACATCCCGATTGCCGCCGTACTGGCGGGCAGGGTAAAGCCGTTCGGCCCCAAAGGGGTCCCGAGCGGGATCGAGAAGACAGTGGTCAGCGGGTCGGTTCGCATCACGAAGCTCGGCTTGGATATCGACGAGCAGGGCGATCCGAAGCATCACGGCGGCCCCGAAAAGGCGCTGCACCACTATCCGCGCGACCACTATCCGGTCTGGCACGACACGCTGGCAGCCCATGGCGGTAACGTCGACGTGCTGGATGCCCCGGGTGCCTTCGGCGAGAACTTCAGCACGCACGGTCTGACAGAGGCGGAAGTCTGTATTGGTGACCGCTTCCGTGTCGGCACGGCGCTGGTGGAAGTCTCGCAGGCCCGGCAGCCGTGCTGGAAGCTCAATCATCGGTTCGGCTATGCGGCCATGTCGCGCTCGGTGCAGGAACGTGGACGCACGGGCTGGTACTACCGGGTGATCGAGGAGGGGGAAGTGTCAGCCGGCGACAGGATTGTGCTGGTAGCGCGGCCTTATCCGCAATGGACCCTGCAGCGGTTGCTGCACGTGCTCTACGTGGATCGCCTCAACGACACGGCACTGGCCGAGATGGCCGATCTGGCGCCGCTGGCGGAAAGCTGGCGCAAGCTGGCCCGCCAGCGCGTGGCGAGCCATGTCGTGGAGGATATGGAGAAGCGGTTGGCCGGAGGCTAGGGTCAGCCAGCGCGGCGTATCTGCCGGTCAATCCGGCTGGAACCGACGCGCCGTGCCTTCGCGAGTGATCCGCTCCCAGATCACCTGCTTTTCCTCGTCGGAATAGAACACCCAGTTGCTGACCTCGGCGGCCGTGCGGCCGCAGCCCTGGCAGATCTCGTCGAACAAGGTCGAGCAGATGCCGATGCAGGGGCTGTCCGGACGGTCGCTCAACTTCGCCTGACCATCGGGATCGACGGTGGCGGACGGGGCAAGTGACGCGGACGGGTTGACGGGCATAAAGACGGAGTGACGGCGACAGGAACGACTGGCCGCACATTATAAACGTCTGTCCGATCCGGAATTACCCCCGACGTCATTGTGGTTGGCTGGTCACCCGTCTACGCTTGATGGGTCATGTTTCCAGCGCAACTGCTTACCGGGAGATTGCCGATGTCCGAGTCCGCCAATGCTGTCGACCCGCGCAATGCCGCAATGATCGAGTCGGTGCTGATTGCCTCGCCGGTGGCGCAAGCGCTGGGTATTCGGCTCGATGCGCTTGGTGCCGAGCGCGTGGAGATGCTGCTGCCATTCAGTATGAAGAACATCACTGTTGGCGATATCGTCCATGCGGGCGTCATTGCAACGCTGATCGATGTGGCGGGCGCGGCGGCCGCGTTTTCGAAGGTCGATCTGGATGTCGTCAAGACCGGGGCGACGGGTTCGCTGTCGATCCAGTATCTGGCGCCGGCGCGGGCAGCCTCACTGCGGGCCGTGGCCGAAGTGATTCGCCGTGGCAAACGGCAGGTGGCGACCGAGGTCTCGGTCTATGCGGAGGGCGATGCCGAGGCCGTGCTCGTTGCCAAGGCATTGATGAGCACGGCCCTGATCTAGTTCACACCAGGTTCACCAGGATCAGTACTTCCAGAAGATCTCTTGCAGTGCCTTCGGGTCGTTGGTCTTGGTCAGTGCCAGCGCCATCAGGATGCGAGCCTTCTGCGCGATCTGGTCGTCGGTGACGATCCAGTCGTACTTGTCGTCGGGCTGTTCGCCGTTACGGATCACGACGCCGCTGCCCGTGCGCGAGGCACGCACAATGAACACGCCCTTGGCACGGGCGGCCTTGAGCGGTTCGACCATGTAGTCGCCGACGCTACCATTGCCGGTGGCGTCGAAGATGATGGCCTTGGCGCCACTCTTCACAGCGGCATCGATCGCGGCAGGGTTCATGTTGCCGTACGCGTAGACCACGGCCACTTCAGGCAGCTTGTCGATCTTGTCGATGTCGAACTCCGTCTGCGTCGTGTGCGGCCGGGCCGGCAGGCGGAAATACAGCGTGCGGCCTTCCACCACGTAGCCGAGCGGGCCAAACGGCGAGCGGAACGTCTCGACCTTGAACGTGTTGGTCTTCGTCACGTCACGGCCGGTCTGGATCTCGTCATTGAGCACCACCAGCGTGCCCTTGCCCTTCGAGGCGGGGTTCGACGCCACCAGCACGGCGTCGTACAGGTTCAGCGCGCCATCGGCGCCCAGTGCGGTGCCCGGGCGCATCGAGCCGACCACCACCACCGGCTTGTCGCTCTTGAGCGTCAGGTTCAGGAAGTATGCGGTTTCCTCGATCGTGTCAGTGCCGTGCGTGATCACGATGCCGTCGACGTCGGGCTGCTTGAGCAGTTCGGAGACGCGCTTGGCCAGCTTGATCAGGCGCTCGTTGTTGAAGCTCTCGGAGCCGATCTGGAAGACCTGTTCACCCTTGACGTTGGCGATCTTCGAGATCTCCGGCACGGAAGCGATGATCTTGTCGACCGGCACCACGGCGGACTGATAGGCCGCGGTATTGGTGGCGGCAGCACCCGCGCCGGCGATGGTGCCGCCAGTGCCGATGATGACGATGTTGGCCTTGCGTGCTTCGGCGGTGGTGCCTGCCGGCGCATTGGCGCTGGCGGCCGGTGCGGGGCTGAGCTGGGCGTGAGCCACGCCAGTGAGCAGGCTGGCCGAAAGCAGCAGGGCGGCCAGGGGTTTGAGACGGGCAGTGCGTTGCATGATTCTCCTCATATCGGCGAACGGCGCGCGTCTTGTGGAAGCGCGAGAGCCGCAGGTTTTCGATTCATGGATTCCACTCGTCAAGCGCCGCAGGGTTTTCCAGCGGTCGTTGCCGAGAATGGAGCGTGCACTATACCGAGGCCCCGGTGTTGCGTCGACAACTGCACCAGCAGGGTCACAGCCGCATACGTATGCCTGAAAAGACAAAGCGGCATCCTCTGCCAGAGAGGATGCCGCTTCGTTCAAGCAGCGAGGACCTTCCGTCTGTACGCGCTTAGAACGCGTCGCCCGGTATGCGAACCCAGCCTTCCATCAACACGCGTGCACTGCGGCTCATGATGGCCTTCGTCACGGTCCATTCACCGTCGGACTGGACGGCCTGCGCGCCCACACGCAGCGTGCCGGATGGGTGGCCGAAACGCACTGCCTCGCGTTCGCCGCCGCCGGCCGCCAGGTTCACCAGCGTGCCCGGTACTGCAGCCGCCGTGCCGATGGCCACCGCAGCGGTGCCCATCATCGCATGGTGCAGCTTGCCCATCGACAGCGCACGCACCAGCAGGTCCACGTCGCCGGCATTGACGGTCTTGCCGCTCGATGCCGTGTACGTCGCCGGCTTCGCCACGAACGCCACCTTCGGCGTGTGCTGGCGACGCGCGGCTTCGTCGATGTCGCGGATCAGGCCCATGCGCTTGGCGCCATAGGCACGGATGGTCTCGAACATCGCCAGCGCCTTCGGGTCGCCGTTGATGGCTTCCTGCAGTTCCGTGCCGGTGTAGCCGATGGCCTCCGCATTGACGAAGATCGTCGGAATGCCGGCATTGATCATCGTGGCCTTGAGCGTGCCGACGCCGGGCACTTCGAGGTCATCGACGAGGTTACCGGTCGGGAACATCGCGCCGCCACCGTCATCGCCTTCCTCGGCGGCCGGATCCATGAACTCGAGCTGGACTTCGGCCGCGGGGAACGTGACGCCGTCGAGCTCGAAGTCGCCCGTTTCCTGCACCGCGCCGTTGGTGATCGGCACGTGCGAGATGATGGTCTTGCCGATGTTCGCTTGCCAGATCCGGACCGTCACCGTGCCGTTCTCGGGAATGCGCGCCGCGTCGATGAAGCCGTTGCTGATCGCGTACGGACCGACCGCCGCCGACAGGTTGCCGCAGTTGCCGCTCCAGTCTACGAACGGCTGGTCGATCGACACCTGCCCGAACAAATAGTCGACGTCGTGGTCCGGGCGGGTGCTCTTCGAGATCAGCACGGTCTTGCTGGTACTCGAGGTGGCCGCGCCCATGCCGTCGATCTGCTTGCCGTACGGATCGGGGCTGCCGATCACGCGCATCAGCAGCGCGTCGCGCGCCTTGCCCGGGACCTGCGCAGCCTCTGGCAGGTCCTGCACCCGGAAGAACACGCCCTTGCTGGTACCGCCACGCATGTAGGTGGCGGGAATCCTGATTTGGGGTACATGTGCCATTCGTCAGTCTCCCGTCAGGCCGCCGCGCGCGAGGACTCGAGGAAGTCCTGCGCAAAGCGCTGCAGCACGCCGCCTGCTTCGTAGATCGAAACTTCCTCGTCGCTGTCCAGGCGGCACAGCACCGGTACTTCCACGCGCTCGCCGTTCTTGCGGTGGATGACCAGCGTCAGTTCCGCGCGCGGCTTGCGTGCGCCGATGATGTCGAAGGATTCCGTGCCGTCGATGCCGTACGTGGCGCGGTTCTCACCGGGCTTGAACTCCACGGGCAGTACGCCCATGCCGATCAGGTTGGTGCGGTGAATGCGCTCGAAGCCTTCGGCGACGATGGCTTCCACGCCGGCCAGACGCACGCCCTTGGCGGCCCAGTCACGTGACGAGCCCTGGCCATAGTCGGCCCCGGCCACCACGATCAGCGGCTGCTTGCGGTTCATGTACGTCTCGATCGCTTCCCACATGCGCACGACCTTGCCTTCCGGCTCGATCCGCGTCAGCGAACCCTTCTTGACCGCACCTTCGACCACGGCCATCTCGTTGATCAGCGTCGGGTTGGCGAATGTGGCGCGTTGCGCGGTCAGGTGGTCGCCGCGGTGCGTTGCGTACGAGTTGAAGTCTTCTTCCGGCAGGCCCATCTTGGCCAGATACTCGCCGGCTGCGCTGTTCAGCAGGATCGCGTTCGACGGCGAGAGGTGATCGGTGGTGATGTTGTCACCGAGCACCGCCAGCGGACGCATGCCGCGCAGCGTGCGCTCGCCGGCCAGCGCGCCTTCCCAGTACGGCGGGCGGCGGATGTACGTGCTTTGCGGGCGCCAGTCGTAGAGCGGGCTGATCGACGTGTCGTTTTCCGCTTGCAGCGCGAACATCGGCTCGTAGACCTTGCGGAACTGCTCGGGCTTCACGCTCTGCTTGACGATGAGGTCGATCTCTTCGTCGGTCGGCCAGATGTCCTTCAGGTACACCGGCTTGCCGTCGGCATCGGTGCCCAGCGCGTCGCGTTCGATGTCGAAGCGGATCGTGCCGGCGATGGCGTAGGCCACCACCAGCGGCGGCGATGCCAGGAAGGCCTGTTTCGCGTACGGGTGGATACGGCCATCGAAGTTGCGGTTGCCGGAGAGCACGGCCGTGGAGTAGAGGTCACGGTCGATGATTTCCTGCTGGATCTTCGGATCGAGCGCGCCGGACATGCCGTTGCAGGTCGTGCAGGCGAACGCCACGATGCCGAAGCCGAGCTTTTCCAGGTCGGGCAGCAGGTTGGCTTCTTCCAGATAAAGCTCCACTGCCTTCGATCCCGGTGCCAGCGACGACTTGACCCAAGGCTTGCGCGTCAGGCCGCGTGCGTTGGCGTTGCGCGCCAGCAGGGCGGCGGCAATCACGTTGCGCGGGTTGCTGGTGTTCGTGCAGCTGGTGATGGCGGCGATGATCACGGCGCCGTCGGGCATCTGGCCCGGCACTTCTTCCCACTTGCCGGCGATGCCGCGGGCAGCCAGGTCGGAGGTCGGCAGACGCTTGTGCGGGTTCGACGGGCCGGCCATGTTGCGCACGACCGTGGACAGGTCGAAGTGGAGCACGCGCTCGTACTCGGCCTTCGTCAGCGCGTCGGCCCACAGGCCGGCGGTCTTGGCGTAGGTTTCCACGAGCTGGACCTGTGCCTCGTCGCGGCCGGTCAGTCGCAGGTATTCGGTGGTCTGGTTGTCGATGAAGAACATGGCGGCGGTGGCGCCGTACTCGGGGGCCATGTTCGAGATCGTCGCGCGGTCGCCGAGCGTCAGCGACGAAGCGCCTTCGCCACGGAATTCCAGGTACGCGCCGACCACCTTTTCCTTGCGCAGGAATTCGGTCAGGGCCAGCACGATGTCGGTGGCGGTGATGCCAGGCTGGCGACGGCCGGTCAGCTCCACGCCGACGATGTCCGGCAGGCGCATCCACGAGGCGCGGCCGAGCATCACGTTTTCGGCTTCCAGGCCGCCCACGCCAATCGCGATCACGCCGAGCGCGTCGACGTGCGGCGTGTGGCTGTCGGTGCCGACGCAGGTGTCGGGGTAGGCTACGCCGTGGTCGGCGTGGATCACGGGCGACATCTTCTCCAGATTGATCTGGTGCATGATGCCGTTGCCCGGCGGGATCACGTCGACGTTGCGGAACGCCTTCTTGGTCCAGTTGATGAAATCGAAGCGGTCTTCGTTACGGCGATCCTCGATGGCGCGGTTCTTCGTGAACGCATCGGGGTCGAAACCACCGCATTCAACGGCCAGCGAGTGGTCGACGATCAGTTGCACCGGCACCACCGGATTGACCTTGGCGGGGTCGCCGCCCTGATCGGCGATGGCGTCGCGCAGGCCGGCCAGGTCCACCAGCGCGGTCTGGCCCAGGATGTCGTGGCAGACCACGCGGGCCGGGAACCACGGGAAATCGAGCTCACGCTTGCGTTCGATCAGTTGCTTGAGCGATGCGGTCAGCGTGGCGGGGTCGCAGCGGCGCACGAGGTTCTCGGCCAGCACGCGCGACGTGTAGGGCAGCTTGTCATAGGCGCCCGGGGAGATGGCTTCGACCGCGGCACGCGCATCGAAGTAGTCGAGCTTGGTGCCGGGTAGCGGCTTGCGGAATGCAGTGTTCATGGCGTCGTGTGAGGACTGTTTCGCGCCGGCCGGCGCGCCCTGGGGCGCGGACGGCGGCACGTTTTTCTTGCGGATCTTGCGTGCCTGGGTATCGAATCAGGCGCGTTTTTCGATCGGCACGAACTTCAGGTTTTCCGGGCCGGTGTAGTTGGCGGTCGGGCGGATGATCTTGTTGTCGACCCGTTGCTCGATCACGTGCGCGGCCCAGCCCGAGGTACGGGCGATCACGAACAGCGGCGTGAACATCGCGGTCGGCACACCCATCATGTGGTAGCTCACCGCGCTGAACCAGTCCAGGTTCGGGAACATCTTCTTGGCGTCGGCCATCACCGTTTCCAGGCGCTCGGCGATGTTGAACATCTTCATCGAACCGGCGTCCTTCGACAGCTTGCGCGCCACTTCCTTGATCACCACGTTACGCGGGTCGGAGATCGTGTACACGGGGTGACCGAAACCGATCACCACTTCCTTGTTCTCCACGCGGCGACGGATGTCGGCCTCTGCCTCGTCCGGCGTGTCGTAGCGCTTCTGGATCTCGAAGGCCACTTCGTTGGCGCCGCCGTGCTTCGGACCACGCAGCGCGCCGATGCCGCCGCAGATGGCCGAGTACATGTCGGAGCCCGTGCCAGCCACCACGCGGCAGGCGAACGTCGAGGCGTTGAACTCGTGCTCTGCATACAGGATCAGCGAAGTCTGCATCGCGCGTTCCCACAGCTTCGACGGGGCTTCGCCGTGCAGCAGGTGCAGGAAGTGGGCGGCGATCGAGTCGTCATCGGTTTCCACTTCGATGCGGCGGCCGTTGTGGCTGTAGTGGTACCAGTACAGCAGCATAGAGCCGAGGCTGGCCATCAGGCGGTCGGCGATGTCACGCGCGCCCGGGGTGTTGTGGTCGTCCTTTTCCGGCAGCACGGTGCCCAGCACCGACACGCCAGTGCGCATCACGTCCATCGGGTGGGCGCTGGCCGGCACCCATTCCAGGGCGGCCTTTACGTTGGCGGGCAGGCCGCGCAGTGCCTTCAGCTTGACCTTGTAGGCGGCCAGTTCGGACTTGGTCGGCAGCTTGCCGTGGACCAGAAGGTGAGCGATTTCCTCGAATTCGCAGGTGTCGGCGATGTCGAGGATGTCGTAGCCACGATAGTGCAGGTCATTGCCGCTGCGTCCCACGGTGCACAGTGCGGTATTGCCGGCGGCGATACCTGACAGGGCAACGGACTTCTTGGGCTTCGGGGTGGCCAGCGGTTGGGCTTCGGACATTTGGGTCTCCTGGTTAAGCTTGGTGTGTTTGCGTGCGGTCATGGCGGTGGGTGCTGGATCAGCGGCCCTTGCCTTGTGCGAAGAGCGCGTCGAGCTTCTGCTCGAAGTCATGGTAGCCGATGCGATCGTACAGTTCGGCGCGCGTCTGCATCGTGTCGACCACGTTCTTCTGGGTGCCCTCGCGGCGGATCGCCTGGAAGACATTCTCGGCCGCCTTGTTCATGGCGCGGAACGCCGACAGCGGGTAGAGCGCCATGGCAACGCCGGCGTTGCGCAGTTCATCCAGCGTGTAGTACGGCGTGGCGCCGAATTCGGTCAGGTTGGCCAGCACGGGTACCTTCACGGCATCGACGAACTTGCGGTACATGTCCATGTCGGTCATCGCCTCGGGGAAGATGGCGTCGGCGCCGGCTTCCACGCAGGCCACGGCGCGTTCGATCGCGCTGTCGAGGCCTTCGACGGCCAGCGCGTCGGTGCGGGCCATGATGACGAAGTTCTCGTCCGTACGTGCATCGACGGCGGCACGGATGCGGTCGACCATTTCACCCTTGGTGACGATTTCCTTGTTCGGACGGTGGCCGCAGCGCTTGGCGCCGACCTGGTCTTCGATATGCATGGCGGCTGCGCCGAACTTGATCAGCGAGCGCGTGGTGCGGGCCACGTTGAATGCCGAGGCGCCGAAGCCGGTGTCGACGTCGACCAGCAGCGGCGTGTCGCACACGTCGGTGATGCGGCGGATGTCGGTCAGCACGTCGTCCAGGTTCGAGATGCCCAGGTCAGGCAGACCCAGCGAGCCAGCGGCCACGCCGCCGCCCGACAGGTAGATCGCGCGATAACCGGCCCGCTTGGCCAGCAGCGCGTGATTGGCATTGATGGTGCCCGGGATCTGCAGGGGGCTTTCATCGATCAGGGCCTGGCGGAAGCGTGCGCCGGCGGAGCGGGCGAGTTCGGTGGCGGTAAAGGTCATGGCGTGAATCCGTTATTCGTGAATGCTGAAACCTGTCGGGACAGGGTGGCCCTATGGCGCAAGGGGTGTGCCAGCTGCCAAGTGATGCTTGCGGCAGGTGTCGGTCGAGCCTGCTTTTCGACGATTTCTCCTTATTGATCAGTGGTTTATCCCATGTGGGTGCAGTGCGCGGCCCATGCTGGAAAGTGGCGTCGATGGCATTCCAGTGTTCGGCTTTGAAATTCACGCATTTCAAAGTTGAAATGCCGGGCTGGCCGGTGCAGAATCCAGATCGACTATACGCCCGCGTTGGAAGCTGTTCCATGACACCGTCGCACCCTACTGTTCCTCAGCCGATTTCCCTCAACCCCGCTGGCCCCGTCGCCCCTGGCGCCCGCCCGAGGATCTGGGCCATGGGCATCAGCCGTCTCTCTCGCGCCTTTGCCGAACTGATTCCGGCCTACGCGGGCCGGGCGGAATTCCGGATCGTTGGCCGGGCCTTCGAAGCCGCGGCCAGCGCCATCAACCGGGAGGCACGGGAGAACCGCGTCGATGTGGTGGTGGCGGGCGGATCGAACGGCGCCTACCTGCGCCAGCATGTCGACGTGCCGGTGGTGCTGGTCAAGGTGACCGGCTTCGACGTCATGAGCGCGTTAGCCACCGCCCGGCGCATTTCGCCGAAGGTGGCGCTGGTGACGCATGCCTCCACCTACGCCGAGGTCGACGAGTTTGTACGGGCCTTCTCGCTCGATATCCCGCGCTACACCTATCTGACTGAAGACGATGCGACCGCACGTGTACGGGCGCTCAAGGAGGAGGGCGTGCGCGTGGTGGTCGGCCCGGGCCTGGTGACAGACATGGCCGACAAGTACGGGCTCGTCGGCGTGTTTCTCTACTCGGGCAATGCCGTGCGGCTGGCGCTGGAGGATGCAATCGAGGCCGCGCGGTTGCGTCGTATCGAATCCACGCGACGCGAATACGTGAACACGATTCTTGCCCACCTGAACGAAGGCGTGGCTGCGGTAGACGGCGAGGGGCGGGTGCAGGCGTTCAATCCGGCGATGGAGCGATTCCTCGGCACGCCTGCCGGGGTTGCGGTGGGTCGCAAGCTATCCACGCTGGCGCCCGGACTGTCCCTCGACGGCGTGATGCAGAGCGGCGCGCGCGAGCTCGAAGCAATCCATCGGTTGGGCGACAAGATGGTGGTCGTCAACCGGATTCCGATCATGAGCGAGGCCGGCACGACAGGCGCCGTGCTGACGATCCAGGACGCCAACGCGATTCACCGCGCGGACCGCAACCTGCGCTCGCGCACACGCGCCCGGGCGGCGGGCGTGCGTTACAGCCTGGACGACCTGGCGGGCGATTCGCCGGCGATGAGCGATCTGCGTGCGCTGGCGCGGCGCTATGCGATGGTCGATTCGACCGTTCTGGTCAGCGGCGAAAGCGGTACCGGCAAGGAAGTGCTGGCGCAGGGGATGCACGACGCGAGTCCGCGCCGCGCCTTTCCCTTCGTGGCGGTCAACTGCGCGGCCTTCCCCGAGACGCTGCTCGAGTCCGAGCTGTTCGGCTACGAGGAAGGGGCGTTCACGGGCGCCCGGCGTGGCGGCAAGGCCGGCCTGTTCGAGTCGGCGCATAACGGCACGCTGTTTCTCGACGAGATCGGCGATATGCCGCCGGCGCTGCAAACGCGCCTGCTGCGTGTGCTGCAGGAGAAACAGGTGCTGCCAATCGGCGCGATCGAGGCCGTGCCGGTCAATGTGCGCGTGATCGCCGCCACGCACCGCGACCTGGCCGCGCTCGTGCGCGATGGGGCATTCCGCCAGGATCTCTACTACCGCCTGAACATCCTCCGCATCGAGATGCCGCCTTTGCGCGACCGCGCGGGAGACCTGCCCGTGCTGGCGGAACTGCTCTACCGGCGTGCGCAGGAACGGCTTGGCATGTCGGATGGGGAACCGCTACCCGCGATCGTGCGGGCACGCCTGGCGCGTTACGTGTGGCCGGGGAATATTCGCGAACTCGAAAACGTGACCGAGCGGATTGCAGTGCTTGTGGCCGGCGCGAACCTGACACCTGTGGCGCTGCAGCGGGAGTTGCAGGCGGCGGTGCCGGAACTGTTTTCTGGTGATCACGGGACGGCCATCGAAATGTCCGACGGCGTGCCCGCGCAATCGCTGGCAGGGGTGGCCAAGGCAAGCCAGGCCGAGCATATCCGCCGTGTGCTGGCCGATTGCGGCGGTAACCGCGCGGCGGCCTGCGCGCAGCTAGGCATCAGTCCGACAACACTTTGGAGACGGTTGCGCGAGGAGTGATCGATATCCGGTCCTTCATGAAGTCCGTTATTTCGCAATTAACGGCCAGAATTATTCGCCACCAATAATTTGGGCTAAAAGTCCAAGGCCTTGAAAGACCAATAGAAAGACTACAGGAAAGACCGAAAGGGACTGGCTTACGCGTCAGACATCGTCTGCAAGTCGCACCCCAGTGAACTGCCAGCGCTGGTGCGGATAGAAGAAGTTGCGGTAGCTCGCCCGGATATGGGATTCGGCGGTGACGCAGGAACCGCCGCGCAGCACCATCTGGCTGCTCATGAACTTGCCGTTGTACTCGCCCACGGCCCCCTCGCGTGGCCGGAAGCGGGGATAGGGCAGGAAGGCGCTGCCTGTCCACTCCCAAACGTCGCCGAACATCTGACGCAGGGAGCCGGCCGTGTTCTGGCGATCGGGCAAGGGACGTAACGCGCGGCCTTCCGCGAAATTGCCGGTGGCGGGCAGATTGTGCGCCGCGTGCTCCCATTCAGCCTCGGTCGGCAGGCGGCGCTCCGCCCAGCGCGCGAACGCGTCGGCCTCGAAGAAACTCACGTGCGTGACCGGGCTGTCCGGATCGACGGGCTGCATTCCGCGCAACGTCATCTGCCACCAAGTGCCATCGCGCTCTTCCCAGTACAGGGGGGCTTCGATCTGGTTGTCGCAGACCCAGCGCCAGCCGTCGGAGAGCCACAGGCCGGTCGACTGATAGCCGCCATCCTCGATGAATTCAAACCACTGGTGGTTGCTGACCGGGTGCGAGCACAGCAGGTATGGATGCAACAGTACCTGGTGGCGCGGGCCTTCGCAATCGAATGCGAAACCGTCTCCGCTGTGGCCGATCGTCACCACGCCGCCCGGAAAGGCGATCCACTCTGGCGCAGGGCGCGGGTCGGCGATAACCGGGGACGGCAGCGTCGGCGCATAGGCCGGGCGCAGTGGATTTTGCGCGAACAGATGCAGGATATCGGTCAGCAGGAGTTCCTGATGCTGCTGCTCGTGATGCAGGCCAAGCGTGATCAACGCCGCTTCGTCGTCGGTCTGGGCCCGCATTAGTAGCGATTCCATCGCTTCATCGACGGCTTCGCGATACGCCAGTACCTCGTCGAGCGACGGCCGTGTCAGCAGCCCGCGGCGCGGGCGCGGGTGGCGCGCGCCGACAGCTTCATAGTACGAATTGAACAGATAGCGATACTGCGGATCGACTGGCTCGTAATCGGGCAGCCGGGCGCCAAGCACGAACTCCTCGAAGAACCAGGTGGTATGGGCAAGATGCCACTTCGCTGGGCTGGCGTCGTCCATGGATTGCACGGTTGCGTCAGCATCTGACAGGTCCGCCACCATCGCTTCCGTAGCGCTGCGCACATGACGGTACTGGCTGAGCAGGGCGGGTTCTTGCGGTGGATGACTGGCGGCGGCAGGCAGCAGGGCTGAGGTCATGCAGACTCCTGGAAGGCGCGGCAAATGTCGAACAATCATAGACCCATCCGCATGTCGGGGCGAGCGGTAAGGCCATCGGAGTTTGACTTGGGAGGGCGTTTGCGAGGCCCACAAAAAAACAGGTGCCTGGGGGAGGCACCTGTCTTAAGGATCGCCGGCACCGGGGGAGGGCGCCGGGAACTACACGGAGAGGGAGATACTGTCAGGCTCAGGCAGCGGCGCGCAGCGCGGCGTCGTTGAGCGCGGCAATCTGCGAGCGGGCGGTCGTGAGACCGGCTTCGCGCGCGTCGGGGCCCATGGCCAGACCGTGAGCGCGGACGATGCTGATGTCGGTGATACCGAGGAAGCGCAACACCGCATCGATGGTGACTTCGTGCAGGTCCAGCGTGTTGGCGTCCTGACGCACGCCGCCTCGCGACGACACCACGATCACGCGCTTGCCGACTGCCAGGCCTTCAGGGCCGTTGGCGGTGTAGCGGAAGGTGCGGCCGGCTTGCGCGATGCGGTCGATCCAGGCCTTGAGCTGGCTCGGGATGCTGAAGTTGTACTGCGGCACGCCAATCACCAGCACATCGGCAGCCATGAATTCGGCCAGGAACGTTTCAGTGCGCTCGAGTTCGGCTTGCTGCACGGCGTTCAGGCCGTCCTTCGGGCCACCCAGCACCGGCAGCAGGTGGTTGCCGAGGTGGGCGGGGGCTTCCTTGTCCAGATCGCGCACGGTTACCTTGGCGCCTGGGTTCTTGGCAACGAGGTCGGCCACGATGCTGGCGGTCAGGGAACGCGATACGGAGTTGTCGCCCAGTACGCTCGAATCGATTTGCAGGATGTTCATGTCTGGCTCCACTTGGGAATTCGGTTTGGATGGCTGAAAGATAGAGGTTCCCCATTGGTGCCGGTAGTGAGGCAAAATGCAAATGATTGTTCTATCGCTGCAACGGCATGCGCCTCGCCGCCTACGTGCCGTTGCCGCCTTGAAGGAGCCCGCCATGCAGGATCTCAATGATTTGTCGCTGTTCGCCCAAGTGGTGCAGCACGGCAGCTTTTCAGCGGCAAGCCGGGCCACCGGCGTGCCGAAATCGCGACTTTCCCGCCGGATTGCACAGCTCGAAAAGGAATTGGGTGTGCAATTGCTCCGCCGGACTACACGGCAAGTGCGTGTAACGCCGCTTGGTGAGGCCTACTATGCCCGCTGCCGAGAGATGCTCGATGCGGCGGAGGCCGCCCGCGAAGTGATCGAACATGCTCGCGACCAGCCGGGAGGCTTTCTCCGAATCAGTTGCCCGGTCGGTATCGCACAGGTGCTGCTGGCACCTTCGATCGGTCATTTCATGCGGGCCAACCCCGGCATCCAGCTTGAAGTCGAAGCCACCAACCGCCGCGTCGACGTGATCGCGGAGGGATTCGACCTCGCCCTGCGCGTGCGAAACGTGCTGGAGGATTCAAGCCTGGGCGGTTTCAAGTCCAAGTGCAACAAAAACTCAATGCACTAAATCCGGCTGCTGGGCCAGCCGCGCCAAATGCTCGGCATAGACCTCGATGGGCTTGCGCCACCCCAGAGTCATCCTGGGCCGTCCATTGAGCTCATCGGCCACAGCGTCCAACTGCTCCTGGCTGTAGCCACTCAGATCAGTCCCCTTGGGGAAGTACTGGCGCAAGAGCCCATTGGTGTTCTCGTTGCTCCCCCTTTGCCAGGGACTGTAGGGGTCGCAGAAGTACACCTTCATGCCTGTGTTCTCGCTGAGCTGGCGGTGCTCGGCCATCTCGCTGCCCCGGTCGTAGGTCAGGGTCTGGCGCATCGGCTGGGCTATTGTCTTGAGCTTGTCGCTGAAGGCTTGCAGTACATGCGCCGCTGTGGCGGGGTTGGGGTGTGGCAGCTTGACCAGCACCACCAGACGGGTGGTGCGCTCGACCAGCGTGCCAATCGCACTGGCGTTAGCCTTGCCTTTGATCAGATCACCCTCCCAGTGGCCGGGCAACTGGCGATCCTCGATCTCGGGTGCTCGCACATGGATGCTCAGCAAGTCTTGCGTCTCCTTGCGGCGATCCTTTCCCCTGGAGCGGGGCCAACGTTTGGCGTGGGCCATGCGCAGGCAGGACACCAGCTCCTTCTTGAGCTCTCCCCGGGGCTGGGCGTAGATGCAGGTGTAGATGCTTTCGTGTGAGGCTTGCAAGCGGCGATCCTGTGGGTGAAGACGCTGGAGTTCGTTGGCGATTTGCTGGGGCGACCACTTGTGGCGCAGGTAGTCGCAAACCAGCGGGAACAAGGGCCCTTGGCGGTGCAGCTTGGGGCTGGGACGGGCTTGGCGTTTGCGATTGTCACTGCGCTGCTGGGCGAACTTGGAGGCGTAGCCCTTGCCGCCTGCATTGCGATTGCACTCGCGGCTGATAGTGCTCTTGTCACGCCCCAGGGCCCTGGCTATGGCGCTGAGGCTTTGCTTTTGCTGCAGCCCCAGGGCTATCGCATGGCGTTCGGTCTCACTCAACTGCTGGTAATTTTTCTTGGTCATCTTGGCCTCAATTCTCGGTGTTGCACTTCGGAATTGAGGCCGCCCTGGCCGTGCGTACGTTCGGCAAGAGCGAGTTGCGGCTGGTGGCCAGCCCGGCACTGCTCGACAGCATTGGCCGGCCGCGCACGCCGCAGGCGCTGGAAGGGATGCCCGGCGTCAATCAGAAGCCTCATGATGGCAAGCATGTGTGGCCGCTGGTCAGCAAGACCGGCGAGCAGGTCCATGTGAGCTACGACCCGAAGCTCATCTCTGATGAGTTTGCGCTGCTGAGGGAAGCGGCAGTTGCCGGCGTCGGCGTGGCACTGCTGCCGAGCATGTACTGTCGCGATGAAGTCGAGCGCGGGGAGCTTGAAGTACTGCTGCCGCAGTGGGACTTGCCGATGGGGGTGCTGCACGCGGTCTTTCCGTCGCGGCAGGGTGTAACACCCGCACTGCGCCGCTTTCTCGACTATCTGGGCGAAGTGTTGCCCGAATGCGCGCGCAAGATGGGAATGATTCCGAACGTCAGCCTGGGAATGCACGTGGCGCCACCGACCGAGCCCGCGCAGCGCGCCAGCGGCAAGGCGAAGGAGCTGGAGGCGCCCTGACCGTCCTGACCGTCCTGACCGTCCTGACAGGCCAGGCAGCGGGCAACCGGCACGGTGCTGCGCCTTTACCTTCACGCCAGCACGACCTAATGTAGGGAGTACAGGTCACATGCGTTCCATGTGATCCCGCATTGCCAAATGCAAGGAGCTGTCGAAATGAGTCACTCGCAAGGATCGCAGGATCTTGGCAAGGCCGTACTTCGTATCGTGCTGGGGGTGCTGATTCTGTTGCACGGTATCTCGAAGATCATGGCTGGCCCGGGTTTCGTGGTGAAGGTGGTCACCGACGCCGGCCTGCCGGTGGAACTGTCCTATCTGGTCTACGTGGGCGAGGTGCTGGCCCCCATCCTTCTGATCGTCGGTCTGTGGACCCGGGCGGCGGCGTTGATCGTCGTCGTCAACATGCTCTTCGCGTTTGGGCTCGTCCACACCAAACAACTCATGGAGATGGCGCCAACCGGTGGCTGGGCGCTGGAGTTGCAGGGGATGTATCTGGCGGGCGCGCTCGCCGTGGCCCTGCTCGGTGCCGGACGTCTGAGCTTCGGCGGTATCGATGGCAGGTGGAACTGACGGAGGCACCGCGATGCTGAGTCTTGGTGGAATTCGTCGTGCCGCGCCCTGGATGGTGGTGCTGGTGTCGCTGGCAGGCTGCGCGACTGGCCCTGATATTCGCGCCGACTACAACCATGCGAACGACTTCTCGAAGTACCGGACGTTTGGGTTCGTGGCGCATCCTGGCACGGACCGCAGCGGGTACGAGAGCCTGACTACGCAATACCTGAAGACGGCGGTCGAGCGGGAGATGTCCGCGCGCGGCTATCGGTATGCGGCTCATCTGCCCGACTTGCTGGTCAACTTCAACGCGCAGTTGCGCGAGAAAGTCGTCAGCAACCCGGCCCCGATGCCGCCGCCCGGATACGCCGGCTACTACGCGTATCGCGGCGGTCTCTATGCGCCATGGCCCGGTTACGGGTTCTACAGCGATACCTACACCTACACCGAGGGCACGCTGAATATCGATATCGTCGATGCGCAGAGGAACCAGCTTGTCTGGGAGGGCGTGGCGCAGGGCGATGCCAGCGACGTGGACCCACAGACCCGCCAGCAGGCTATCGACAAGGTCGTGACGCAGATTTTCCTCAAGTACCCGTTCCGCGCGGCGCAGTAACGCGTCGCTACGCGGCGCGGCGCACCTTCATCCCTGCGTCACCATCTTTTTTCACCAAATTAGGCGCTTTCCGCGACATCGCGTCACAAATTCGCGCATGGCACCAGAGCCAGACCCGCTACAATCGCTGCCCGTAGTTTTGAACGTGTCAAATTGATCATGGGTCTGGGCTGGTTCGGATTGTCGACCTTGTGGCTGTTGCCGCTCGTATGGCAAACAGTGGGGCGTGTGCTGGCTGGCGAGCGGCGGCTGCTTGGTCGTGGCTCGCTGCGCGTGCTGCTTGGCACGGTACTCGTGCTGGGTGCCAGCGCCACGCTTGAATCGCTGACTGGCGGCGAAGGCGAGACCGCGGGCGGTGCCGTCGGGCACGCGCTGGCCGGCGTGGTGTCCGGAATGCTCGGCTGGACCGGCGCGCTGCTGATGATGCTGGCGGTGCTGGGCCTGACCGCGCCCATGGTGTTCGGCGAGACATGGCGCAGCCTGTTCCTGCTGCGCAAGCCGCGCGTGGAAAGTGACGAGGACCGGGGCGACACCCGGACGAAGTCGCGCGCCGATTCCCGATTCGAATCACGAGGCAGCGCCCGTACAACAGATTCCCGTCACGACGCGCGTAGCGAACCGCGCGGCGATTTCCGTAGCGATAGCGCCGCGCCGCAGGCTTCGCCGCGTGATTCCGTCGAGCGCTGGGAGACCACTTCGCTGCCGGCGCAGTCGGCCGGCGGCTGGCAGGCCACGCAGACGCGCCAGAAAGGTATCGAGGCGGTTTCCGCCCGCCGTCAGCCCGCGTGGCAACCGCCGCCCCGCACGCGTGAGTCGCCCCCGCAACCGGGCGAGATCTGGCTGCATCATGCCGAGGCGCCAGGCGCGGTGAAGCCGGTGACGCCGAAGCCTGCTCCGTCTTCCGCCCAGAAGCCTTCCTCGACGCCACCCACGCCTCGCGCGGCCAACCCTGTGCCGACGGCCGCCCGTCCCGCCGCTGCCGCACCGGTCCAGGCGAAGGCGGAAGCCACGGTTGCGCCGAAGCCGGCAGCACCGCGCGCGACGGTGGTCAGCAGCCCGTTCCGTAATCCGCAGCTCGGCCTGCGCTCGGCAATTACCACGCTGCCCGAGCCTGCGGTTGCGACCACGGTGGCCGCGTCGGCAGCTACCGTCGCCCCGGCTGCCACGGCGGAGGTTGTCGAACAGGCGATAGATATTGCGGCTGTCGCGGCTGTTGCGACTGTGGCGGACGACCTTGCCGTCGAACGTCAGGATGCGCCCGCTGCGTTGGAAACGTCCGCTGCGTTGGAAACGTCCGCAGTGGACGGCCAATCCGAGGCGTCTGGCGAAATGCCGGAATCGTCAGTGACGATGGACGCGATTCGCGACGAGGCGCTGGCCCTGTTGGCGGAATTGCAGGCGCTGGCCGGCCGGCACGTGCAGCCATCGGTGGCAGTGGAGCCTTCGCCGGTGGCAGAGGCAGTGGCCGAGGCCGCGCCGATGGAAGCCGAGGCGCTGCCGGCACCGATCGCGGAGTCGGTATTGGCTGACGTCCCGGACGTGCCAGCCGAGCAGGGCGATGCCGACGACATGGCGATCCAGTTGGCCGTGGCGGCTTCAATGGCCGAGGCGGAGATCGCCCAAGCGGAAGCCATCGATGAGGCGCCAGCCGAAGCCGAAGCCGAAGCCGCAACTGCAACCGCAGAACAAGAGACCACCGAAGCGATCCTCGCCGAGGCCGTCCCGGCCAGCGACAAAGCCAGCAGGCCGGTGGTCGATGCCGGCGATCCCGAGTCTGACGAATCCCGAATCGAATTGCAGGCGGAAGCGGAGGAAGCAGGGGAGGGCGAAGATCAGGCCGACGACAGCCAGACCGACGACCCGTCCGCCGTGGTGGATGCCAACACCTTCGTCCAGCCAACGCCCAAGCCACGCATCGTCCTGCCGGCCGTAGTCGGGCGGACGGTGGCACTTGGCGCCCAGGCGCCGGCGACGGTTGCCCCGGTGATGGCCGCGCCTGTGCCGCCGTCACCCCCGGCAGCGCCCCCTGCGCCGCCAGCGCCGCGAATCGTCGACTACCGCCTGCCGGGCGCCAGCCTGCTGGAAGCGGCCGACGAGAACGCCGAGCAGGTGTCCGAGGAACGGCTAGAGCAGACCGGCGAGCTGATCGCCCAGCGCCTGGCCGAGTTCAAGGTGCCGGTGTCCGTGGTCGGAGCCAGCGCGGGTCCGGTCATCACACGATTTGAAGTAGACCCGGCGATGGGCGTGCGCGGCGCGCAGGTGGTGGGCCTGATGAAGGATCTGGCCCGCGCGCTGGGCGTGACATCGATCCGCGTGGTCGAGACGATTCCAGGCAAGACCTGCATGGGTCTGGAACTGCCGAACGCGAAGCGGCAGATGATCCGCCTGTCCGAAATCGTCAATGGCGGAGCTTTCCAGGCGCACGCGTCGAAGCTCGTGCTGGCCATGGGCAAGGACATCACCGGCAACCCGGTGGTGACCGATCTGGCGCGCGCGCCGCACCTGCTGGTGGCCGGCACGACCGGCTCGGGCAAGTCGGTGGCCGTCAACGCCATGATCCTGTCGATGCTGTACAAGGCCACGCCGGAAGACGTGCGCCTGATCATGATCGACCCGAAGATGCTCGAGTTGTCGGTCTACGAGGGCATTCCGCACCTGCTGGCGCCCGTGGTCACGGACATGAAGCAGGCCGCGCACGCGCTCAACTGGTGCGTCGGGGAAATGGAAAAGCGCTACCGGCTGATGTCGGCGCTCGGTGTACGCAATCTGGCGGGCTACAACCAGAAGATTCGCGTGGCGGAAGCCGCCGGGGAGAAGGTGCCGAACCCGTTCTCGCTGACGCCGGATGCGCCCGAGCCGCTGTCCACGCTGCCGCTGATCGTGGTGGTGATCGACGAGCTGGCCGATCTGATGATGGTGGCCGGCAAGAAGATTGAGGAATTGATCGCCCGGCTGGCGCAGAAGGCGCGCGCGGCCGGCATCCACCTGATCCTGGCTACGCAGCGGCCGTCGGTGGACGTGATCACGGGCCTGATCAAGGCCAATATCCCGACCCGCGTGGCGTTCCAGGTGTCTTCGAAGATCGACTCGCGCACGATCCTGGACCAGATGGGCGCCGAGAGTCTGCTGGGGCAAGGCGACATGCTGTTCCTGCCGCCGGGCACAGGCTATCCTCAGCGTGTGCACGGCGCATTCGTGGCCGACGAGGAAGTGCATCGCGTGGTCGAACACTGGAAGCAGTTCGGCGAGCCTGACTACGACGAGGCGATCCTGGCAGGCGACGCGCCCGAAGGCGCCGCGGATCTGTTCGGCGACAGCGGTGGCGACGGCGAGTCCGACCCGCTCTACGATGAGGCCGCCCAATTCGTGCTGACATCGCGGCGCGCGTCGATTTCCGCCGTGCAGCGGCAACTGCGCATCGGCTACAACCGTGCCGCGCGCCTTATCGAACAGATGGAAGCGGCGGGGCTGGTATCCCCGATGGGCCGCAACGGCACGCGCGAAGTGCTGGCGCCGGGGCCGTCCGACTAAGGAACTGACGATGACGGCGACCACCGGCAATCTACTGCGAGACGTACCGGTTCACGCATCGGCGGAGATCTTTGCCGATCTGATGGAATGGCAGGCGGCGGGCCGGGTGCGCATCGAGCGCATCGTCTCGAACGGCCAGGCCAGCGCGCCCGGCTTCTGGTACGACAGCACCGACGACGAGTGGGTGCTCGTGATCAGCGGCAGCGCCGCCGTGGAAGTCGACGACGGCACGACGCACACGTTGGGCGCCGGTGACTGGCTTCATTTGCCGGCCCACTGCCGCCACCGCGTGGCAAGGACCGATGCGGCACAGCCGACCATCTGGCTGGCGATCCACGTCTCCCCGGCGGCCACCTGATCCGCCTGACACGCTTGATCTGCCGCGGCGCTTGCCGGATGCCCTTATGATGGGGGGACATCACCGAGCGGAGGCTTCGGCTTGTCTCATTCATTCACGCGGTTCGCCCTCCGGCAATGCCGCTTCCTTGGCGCGCTGTTAGTGCTGTTGGTCATGGCCTGTGGTCCGGCTGCCGGCGCCGACACGCTGCGCATCGGTTCCAAGCGCTTTACCGAGTCGTACATCCTGGGCGAGATCCTGAGGCAGGTTGCCGAGCCGCACGGCCCGGTGCGATATCTGCCGGGGCTGGGCAACACCGCCATCGTGTTCCAGGCGCTCCAGGCCGGAAGCATCGACCTATACCCGGACTACACCGGCACGCTCGCCAGCGAGATCCTGAGACTACCCGGTACCGCCACGCTGGAGCAGATCAACGCCGCGCTGGCGCCAATGGGATTGGGCGCGGCCATCGCGCTCGGCTTCGACAATACCTATGCGATCGCGGTCTCCGATGCCCAGCCAGTCAGCCTGCGCGCGCTTGGCGACCTTGCGGGGCAGCCGGACCTGCGGATCGCCCTGTCGCACGAGTTTCTTGGCCGTGCCGATGGCTGGCCCGCGCTCAAGCGCGCGTATGGACTGCCTCAGCGACCATCCGGGATCGATCATGGCCTCGCCTACGAGGCATTGGCGCACGGACAGATTGACGCGACCGACATCTATTCGACCGATGCCAAGATCAGCAAGTACCATCTGCGCGTGCTCGAGGACAACCAGCGCGTGTTTCCGCGCTACGAGGCGGTGATCGTCTACCGGCTCGACGTGCCGACGCGTCATGCGGCGGCGTGGCAGGCACTGCGGCGTCTGGCTGGCACTATCGGAACGCAGGACATGATCGCCATGAATGCGGCAGCGGAAGTCGATGGGAAGACGTTCTCTGCTGTGGCCCGCAATTTCCTGTCCGGGCATCCAGGGGTATCGGCGGACGGTGTGGCGAGATCGGATCAGCGCGACAACCTGGCGGGGATGCTGACGAACGCGGATACCGGGCGCCTGACTGTCCGGCATCTGGCGCTGGTCGGCGGCTCGGTGGGGGCCGCCACGCTGGTCGGCGTGCCGCTGGGTGTGGTGGCTGCGCGCCGGCGCCGGTTCGGTCAGGTGCTGCTGGCCTTGGTCGGTATGTTGCAGACCATCCCGTCATTGGCGCTGCTGGCGATGCTGATACCGGCGCTGGGCCGCATCGGCATCTGGCCGGCACTGGTCGCGCTGTTCCTCTATGCTTTGCTGCCGATCGTGCGCAACGCGTGCACCGGGTTGCAGGAAGTGCCGGCGGGGATGCGCGATGCCGCCCTGGCACTGGGGATGCGGCCGTTGCAAGTGCTCTGGTACGTGGAGTTGCCGCTCTCCCTGCCGGTGTTGCTGGCCGGTATCAAGACCGCAGCCATCATCAGCGTAGGCACGGCGACCATCGCTGCGTTTGTCGGCGCGGGCGGGTACGGCGAGCGGATCGTGACCGGACTGGCGCTGAACGACGCCACCCAGCTTCTCGGCGGCGCGATTCCGGCCGCGCTGCTGGCATTGGTGGTGCAGGGTGGCTTTGGTCTGGCCGAATACTTGCGGGATCGAAAGCGTGCACGCATGGCGAAATTTGGGTAACAATGCGGTGTCCCCGAGGTGCATCACAACAAGAACGGTACCGCGATGCGTGGATTCGCAATCGGATGGCTGGCATGGATGACGTGGCTGTCGGTGAGCACCGCATGGGCGGCGCCGCCCACTGCTTCCCAAGCGCAGGTAGAGCGCGGCCGTTACCTGGCGCGTGTCGCCAATTGCGTTGCCTGTCACACCGCCGAGGGCGGGGCGCCGATGGCCGGCGGGTTGCCACTGCAGACGGGTGCCGGCACCGTCTACTCCACCAATATCACGCCTGAGGCCAGTACCGGCTTGGGCCGCTATTCGCTCGACGACTTTGACCGTGCTGTACGGCGCGGCGTGGCCCGTGACGGCCGGCGCCTGTATCCCGCCATGCCGTATCCGTCGTACGCGCGTATGACACGAGACGACGTGGCCGCCGTGTATGCGTGGCTGCGTGCCGAGGTCAAGCCGGTAGCGCAGACCAATCGTGATGCGCAGATGCGCTGGCCATACAGCATGCGGTGGCTCATGGTGCCGTGGAACCTGCTCCATCTGGAGGAAGGGCCGATACCGGCCAGCGCTGACCGGGGCGCGGCGTGGAATCGCGGCGCTTATCTCGTCCAGGCCGTGGCGCACTGTGGCGCCTGTCATACCCCGCGTGGCACGCTGTTCGGCGAGAAAGGGACCGATACACGCAGCCGCGAGTTTCTGTCCGGCGCAACGGTCGAGGGGTGGTCGGCCACGAACCTGACCGGCGACATGCTGACCGGGCTCGGCGCCTGGTCGCTGGCGGAGATCGTCGAGTACCTGCACACGGGGCGCAACGCCCATGCCACATCGTTCGGGCCGATGTCGACAGTCATTGCCTCGTCAACCCAGTACATGACCCCCGGAGATCTCGACGCCGTGGCGACCTATCTCAAGTCGATCCCGGGCGCGCGCCGGGAGGCTGAGCCGTTCCGTTATGACGCAACCGTCGCCACGCAACTCGAACAGGGCCGGTTTGATACCGCTGGCGCGCGCCAGTACGCGACCTACTGCATGCCGTGCCACAACGCCAGCGGCAAGGGCTACGAGCGGGTATTTCCGCCACTGGCCGGCAACCCGACGGTGGTGGACCCGAATCCCGCATCGCTGGTGAACCTGCTGCTCAACGGCGCAGTCACGGCGCGGGTCAACACCGCGCCCACGGACTACCACATGCCCGGCTATGGCTGGACCATGGAAGACCAGGAACTGGCACATTTGCTGACCTTCATCCGCAGCAGCTGGGGGAATCGCGCCGCGCCCGTGACGGCGCAAACCGTGGCGGAACGCCGCAAGGCAACAGGAAAGCAGGCGACGAACGCACGATGACCATTACTCGCAGAGACTTCCTGAATGGTACGGCGCTGACGATTGCCGCAGGGCTCGCGCCCACCAGCGTGCTGCGTGCCGCGGAGGCGCAGGGCCCTGCCTATCCTCCCGCGCTGACCGGCCTGCGCGGCAATCACCCCGGCACGTTTACGCTCGCGCATAGTCTGGCGCGGGAGGGTGCGAAGTATCCGGGCGTGCTGGCGCGCGAATCTTATGACCTGGTGGTGGTCGGTGGCGGCATCGGTGGGCTGGCTGCGGCGTGGTTCTACCAGCAGCGCTTCGGTGGCAACGCGCGCATCCTGATCCTCGACAACCACGATGACTTCGGCGGCCACGCCAAGCGGAACGAGTTCACGGTGCGTGGCCGCACGCTGGTTACCTACGGCGGCAGTGCCGAGATGCCGCCGTCGGCCAACGACAATGCGGCCGTCCGGGCGTTGCTGGCGGGGCTCGACCTCGCGCCGAGGATCCAGGCGCGCCCCGGGGACGACTATGCGCGGCGCGGCCTTGGGCGTGCTGTGTTCTTCGATGCCGAGCATTTTGGGCGCGATCAGTGGCTGGCTGGCGATCCGTTCGCGGCGCTGGTCGACGCGCGCAATGCTGGAGTGCGTCCAGCACCGGAAGATCTGGGCGCCTTCCTGAACGCCGCGCCATTGCCGCCAGCCGACCGGCAGGCGCTTCAGCGTCTGGCGCAAGGTGAGACTGACTATCTGTCAGGCATGGCTGGCGAGGCGCGCGCCCGTTACGCGCAATCCACGCGCTATGCGGTGTTTCTGCGCGAGAAGGCTGGACTAGGGCTACCGGGGCTGCGGTTCCTGCGCAGCCGCAGCCAGGACGCCTACGCGCTCGATGCCGACGGCATTACGGTGGCCCAGGCCATCTCGATCGGATTGCCGGCCGGTGCCGGCATGGCCGCCCCGGCGATCGACCCGAGGCTGGGCAAGTCACCGGCGTCGCGGCTTTGGTTCCCGGACGGCAATGCCACACTGGCGCGCGCGCTGGCGAGCAAGCTGGTGCCAGGCGTGGCGGCGGCGCAGGGGCAGGAAATCGTCGGCGCGCGTTTCGACTACAGCAAGCTCGACCGGGAAGGGAATCCGGTGCGTATCCGTTTGAACAGCACCGCCATCGCGATCGAACCAGACGTGCGGATCACGCGCGTGACCTACGGGTGGCAGGGCAACCTGCAACGCGTGGAAGCCGCGCACGTGGTCGTGGCCGGCTACGACATGATGGTGCCGTTCATTCTGCCTTCCTTGCCGGTGCCGGCCAAGGCCGCGCTGCGCGCGTGCGTGAAGGCGCCGCTCGTTTACACCAAGGTGGCGCTCGACAACTGGCGTGCGTTCGATGCGCTGAAAACGTGGCGAATCCATGCGCCGACCATGGCCTACTCGGACCTCTGGCTCGAATCCGCGCCGGGCGGCAAGGATGACCCGGTGGTGCTCCACATGCTCTATGTACCGACCGTGCCCGATAGCGGCATGTCGGCCCGCGAGCGGTTCCGCGCCGGTCGTGCCTTTCTGCTTGGTACGCCGTTCGAGGTGCTCGAGCGCGACATCCGCGCCCAGCTCGACCGTATGCTGGCTGCCGGTGGTTTCAAGTCAGCCCGGGATATCCAGGGCATTACCGTCAATCGCTGGGCGCACGGATACAGCTACATGCCATCCGGGCTCGCGCCCGACGACGCAAACCTGCAAGTTGCGCTGGAGCAGGCAGGGCGGGGTGTGGGGAATATCCGTATCGCGGGGGCCGATACGGCCGGGAGCCCGTCGGTAACCGCAGCGATCGAGCAGTCAATGCGGGCGGTGGGGTCTCTCAATCCCAAGACCTGAGTGAGTGCGGGGGCGGGTCAGCGCGACGGCTTGCGTCCGTCACGCGCTGACGCGAGGCGCAGCCGGCGCACGACCTGGCCGGTTGTGCGCGCAACTCGCCAGGAGTGGTCAGCCCATAACAAACTTCTGCAGCAGGCGCCGGAATTCGTCGAACTCTTCGGGCGTGAATTCCTTCAGTCGCTCATTCAGCACTTCCGGTGCGATCGACGGGATCTCTGCCGAAACCAGTCTGCCCTTGGAGGTCAGGGTCAGATTCACCACGCGACGGTCGTCGATGCTGCGGCTGCGTTCCAGCAGGCCTTTTTCCTCGAGCCGGTCGAGCATGCGCGTCATCAGGCCGCTGTCGATGCCGAGCAGCTTGCTGATCTCAAACGGCGTGCCCGCCATGCCGCGGGTCAGCGCCAGCAGGATACCCATCTGTTGCCCGTTGATATCCAGGGGACGTAATGCGGAATCCATTTCCAGAAGCAGGCTGTTGCGTGCCTTGTTCAGGTGGAAACCAATGCTCTGGGTGAGATGGAAGTTCTCGGGTGTGTAGTGTTTCACTATCGTGTCCTTTTTCGATGATCGAGAGACTTGTGATGCAGACACTTGCCGAAAAGAAGTCTGGCGAATTCGCGACAGAATGGGAATTTAGTTTTGTTGTGAGTCGATGTAGAAGAAATGAAATTGAGTGCGATTTCCCGAAACCGCCGTCTGGCGCGGATGTCCGGTCATTGGAAATGCCCCAATTGGGGTATTCGAAAAGGTGCGCGGGGAAAAAAGTCTAAATTCTGCGGACGAGAAAGTTCATGACGCATAGCGCCGCGTCGCGCGCGTTGCTCCGGTACAGTCGCGGATAAATCAGAAAAAGGGATCGAAGTGTCACTCCATTCGACCCCGGCAAACTGAGTAAGGGGCGGTGTCCCGCAGTGGACCGTCTTCGCCGGTTCCAATATGACATCTGGAAAATGACGCGCGCGATTCTGATATCTGCATTGGCGCTGCTGGCTGCCGCCGCCGGATCTCCCGTTTATGGGCAGGCCCAGCCTGAAGATCCGAGCCAATCTCAGACGCAAACGCAAACGGAATCCACAAAACCGCCCGAATCCGCCAAGCCGGCGGACCAGATGCAACCTCCGGCAAAGAAGAAACTGACGTTCTTCGATCCGGAAGACGGGAAGCTCGACATGAGCGACTTCCTGCTCAATCACAAGGGCGCGCTGCCGGTGCCGACGATCATCACCGAACCGGCGGTGGGTTACGGCTTTGGGCTCGGGCTGCTGTTTTTCTCCGAATCCATGGCGGATGCGGCCGCCGAGGCCCGGGCCAGTGGCAAGGGGCCGGCGCCGCCGAATATCACGGTGCTGGGCGGTGCCTATACCGATAACGGTACGTGGGCGGCCGGCTTCGGGCATTTCCACACCTGGGATGGCGATCGCATCCGTTATCTGGGCGGTATCGGCAAGGTGGACGCCAATCTCGAGTACTTCGGCGTCTCGAACCAGCCGCGATCCTATGAGCTGAGCGGCTTCGCGCTGGTGCAGCAGTTGCTGATCCGGGTGGGCGACACACACTGGTTCATCGGTCCGCGCTACGTATTTGCCGATACGTCCGCAACGTTCAAGTTCGGCAATTCGGCGCAGGAACTGGGTAGCTTCGAGCGCGACCAGCGTATCGGCAAGGGCGGTATCGTCATCGACTACGACTCGCGCGACAACATCTTCTATCCGAACAAGGGCAGCTACGCCGAACTGGAAGTGCAGTTCGCGCGAGCCGGCTTCGGCAGCACACAGACGTTTGACATGTACAACGCGCGTGGCTTCACGTGGATTCCGGTGGCCCGTACGCTGATTCTCGGCTTGCGTGGCGATACGCGTTTCTCCACGGGTGATGTGCCGTTCTACGCGCAGCCCTATGTGGACCTGCGCGGTGTGCAGAAGGGACGCTATCAGGACCGCAATGCCGTGATGACCGAAGTCGAACTGCGCTGGGACGTCACGCCGCGCTGGTCGCTGCTGGCGTTCTCCGGCGCGGGCAAGGCGTACGGACGGTGGAACGATTTCTCCGATGCGTCCACCGTGGTCAGCGTCGGTGGCGGTTTCCGCTACATGATCGCCCGCAAGCTGGGCCTGTCGATGGGTATCGACGTGGCGCACAGCCGTGACCAGAATGCGTTCTATATCCAGGTGGGTAGCGCATGGCACTAGCCGGGCAAGCGTGACGCCACGGATGCTGAAACGGGCCCATACGGGCCCGTTTCCTTATGCCACGGCCGGGAAGTCCAGGGTCGTGTCGTTGACGCGATTGATCATGTTGGTGAACAGGATCGCGCTGATGGCCTGAATGGCCTCGACGATCTGCCCATCGCTGTAGCCAGCGGCGCGTATCGCCTCCAGGCTTGCGGCAGGTACCGTGCCGCGCGTGCTCACCAGTTCCACCGCGAAGCGGGTCAGCGCGTCAATCTTTGCGTCCTCTGGGTAGCTGCCCCGACGGAGCTGGCACATCTGATCGCCGGTATAGCCGGCCATCTTGCCCGTCAGCGTATGTGCAGCCACACAGTAGTCGCAACCGCTGTGCTCGCTCACGGAGAGGTTGATGGCTTCCAGTTCACGCGCCGACAGGTTGCCCTTCTTGAGCGCCGCATTTGTCTGCAGCGCCTGCGCGAGCACAGCCGGCGCATTGCTGCCGATCGTCGCGTAGGCGTTCGGCACCTTGCCGATGGCACCGCGGAGCGCGCCAAAAAGTTCGGCGGTCTGGCCGGTGGCGTCCTGGACGGCGATGGTATGCAGGCGGGTGGTCATGGTCTTTCTCCTTCGTGTCACGGGTATCGGGGTTCGGAGGCGCTGGTATATGGCAGCGCTTCCATGGACTCCATGGTAGGTGCGAGTGCGATTCGGATGGATTAGAATCGGCTCATCTTTTTGCTCGATCGTCTCACGTCGGGGTGTGCTCCATGGACAGCCTTAGCGAACTCGTGCGCCTGCTGGCCCCAGCCGGCACGGTGGACCTCCATTGCCGCGTGGCGGGCGCGTGGTCGGCCCACAATGAACAGGCGCCACCCGGTCACGTGCCGTACCACGTGATCCTGGATGGGCAGGCCAGCGTGCAGGTGGGCAAGGAGACGCTGCAGGTTGGCATGGGCGATGTGCTGCTGTTTCCGCACGGCGCCGCCCATACGTTGCATGGCATGCAGGGCGGCCGGCGCAGGGCAGCGGAGTCGCGACAGTTCAACGGGGTGGTGACGGAAGTGTCGGTACCGGGCGCGGCGGCGCCGCTCGACATCCTGTGCGGCACGTTCGTGCTTGGCAGCGCGTCCAAGGTTCTGCTGAGCGCGTTGCCAGAGATGCTGTGCGTCGGCACAAGAGGCAACGGCGATGGTGAAGGTGAGGGCGGCGCGGACGATCTGGCCTGGCTGCGCGGCCTGATCGGCATGATGCATGCAGAAGCGGAGCGCCCCGGCCCGGGTAGCGCTGCGATCATCGCCGATCTCTCGACCGCGCTGTTCACCGTGCTGCTGCGCACGCTGATCGCCCAAGGGGGTGTTTCGCAGGGCGTCATTGCCTTGATGGCCGACCCTCGGATGGCGCGCGCCGTCGACGCTGTGGTCCGGGCGCCCGAGAAGCCGTGGACTCTCGACAGTCTCGCTCAGGTTTGCAACGTGTCACGCGCCACGCTGGCGCGTCGCTTCTCGCAACTGGGCATGACGCCGCTGGAACTGGTGACGACGTTGCGCATGGAACGCGCCGCGCGGCTGCTGCGTCAGGATGGCCTGTCGGCGGCGGCCGTGGCTGAACAGTGCGGATATGCGTCGCAGGCGGCGTTTGGCCGTGTTTTCGCGCAGCAGTTCGGCATCGGGCCGGGCGCATACCGGCGGCAGCATCGCGCGCTGCGCCATGGCGCCTGAGACCCTACTACCGATGATTTGACACCAACTGGATTGACGAATGCCCTCCGCGACCAGACCCAATGAAAACTGGGACGACTACCGGTACTTCCTGGCCGTTGCCCGATCGGGCACGCTCTCCGCGGCTGCCGAGCAACTCGGCACAGAGCACACGACGGTGGCACGCCATATCCACGCACTTGAGCGGACCCTCAATACGCGCCTGTTTCACAAGAGCCATACGGGCTATGCGCTGACCGATGCGGGCGAGCGACTGCTGGCCACCGCCGAGACGATCGAAGGCGCGCTACTTGCCTCGAAGGCTGCGGCGGCAGGCGAGCAGGAGATCGCCGGCATCGTGCGGATCGGCGCGCCCGACGGCTTCGGCAGCATGTTCCTGGCGCCGCGCATCCATGCGCTGACCGAACGGCACCCCAGGCTCGAGGTGGAAATCTTCGCCGCCGCCCGGATCTTCAGCCTGACCCGTCGCGAAGCCGATATCGCCATCGGCCTGTCGGGCGCGGAGCATCTGCGTGTGGCGTCGCACCGACTGACCGACTACCGTATGTTCGTCTACGGAACGAAGTCGTACCTGAAGCGCGCTGCGCAGATTCGTACCAAGGCAGACCTCGCGCAGCATCCCTTCGTCGGCTACGTGGAGGAATTGCTGTTCTCGCCCGAGTTAAGCTTTTCCGGCGCGGTCGGCGTCGAGCTTCCGGCGCGTGTGCGCTGCACGAACCTGCTGACCCAGGTTCACGCCACGCTCTCCGGACATTGCCTCTGCATTATCCCGGCCTACGTGGCGGCGGATTTCCCCGCGCTGGTGCCGGTGCTGCCCGATGCCGTGGCCGTGACGCGTACATTCCACATGCACGTTCACGAGGACCACTGGAAATCGGCGCATGTGCGTGCCGTGGCCAACTTTATCGCCGAGGAAGTCGAGGCGAATACCGGGCTGTTCCTCGACGGTACGGGCTGATCGGTCACTGTAGTGAAAGGGTGAGGTTGTGCATCTTTGCACAACCGATGCGGATTTGCGGCCTGTCGTTGTGCACGATCTCGGCGAATAATTGCCGCATGTCAGGTTTGCTGCCCACCGCCATGTCCGCCCCCGCATCCACGCCCCCGTCTTCTGCCGGTTCTGCCAGTGCCGCCAGTACCGCCACGTCCGCCATACCTGCCGGCTCGCGCCACCTGCGCACGCTCACGCAAGTTGGCGGGCTCCTCGTCGTCTGGTTTGCCGCCGATTCGCTCACCCGGGCGTTCGGGTGGTCGATGTCGCCAGGGGTGCTGGGGCTGCTGGGCGTGCTGGTCCTGCTGCTGTCCGGCCGCCTTCAGGTCGGCTGGGTCAAGGATGGGGCCAACTGGCTGCTTGGCGAGCTGGTGCTGTTTTTCATCCCGTGCGTGGTGGCCGTGATCAACTATTTGCCGCTGTTCCGGCGCGAGGGCGTCCAGCTCGCCATCGCCGTAACGGCAGGCACGGTGCTCGTCATGGCCGCCACGGCGCTGGCGGTCCATGCCGGCTGCCGGCTGGAGGCGCAGTTGGAGGCGCGGCGGGTGCGGGCGCGCTCGAACGGAGCACAGTGAGATGCCTGCGCTCTCCGGTTTGCATCTGGCCCCGTCCGTGGCGTCGTTTCTCTGCCTGGCATGGACCGTCGCGCTGTACTTCGCGGTCAAGCCGCTGTACCAGCGCCTGCCACGGATCTGGCTGTCGCCGGCGATCGTCGTGCCGGCACTGACCATCCCGCTGCTGCTGATCACCGGTATTCCCTACGCCGAGTACGTTGCCGATACCCGGTGGATGGTCTGGCTGCTCGGACCGGCCACGATCGCGTTCGCCGTGCCGATCTATGAGCACCGCGAGATCGTGCGCCGTCACTGGATCGCGCTGGCACTTGGCGTGATCGCCGGGATGCTGGTGGCGATGCTCAGCGCGCGGCTGCTGGCCGAGGCATTTCATTTCAGCAGCGAGGTGTCGAGCAGCCTGATGGCGCGTTCCGTGTCCACGCCGTTCGCTGTGGCCGTGGTCGCGCATACGGGCGGGTCCGCCGAACTGGTGTCGCTGTTCACCGTAATGACCGGACTTGCCGGCATGATCGTCGGGGACACGGTGCTCGGCCTGCTGCGACTGCGCTCGCCCGTGGCGCAGGGTGCATCGCTTGGCACCGCCGCGCATGGTTTCGGCACCGCGCGCGCCCGGCAGCGTCACGCCGAAGAGGGTGTGGTCGCCAGCCTGACGATGGTGCTGGCCGGCGTGCTGATGGTCATCGCCGGCCCAACCTTGACGGGCTGGGTCACGGCATTGGTGGGCTGAGGCTCCCTGGTTTCAGGTTGACGGCGACAGTCGACCCGTAGTTCATCTCAGGCAGGATCGAATACCCGCCCGGGGTTCAGAATCCCCTTCGGGTCGAGGGCTGCCTTGATTGTGCGCATCAGCGCCAGCTCCTCAGGAGTGCGCGAGTTGCCGAGGTAGGGCTTCTTGTGGATGCCGATGCCGTGCTCCGCCGACACGCTCCCGGCGAACTCGCGAACGATGGCATAGGCTACCGCGTCGATCTCGGCTTCTGGGAACGCCGCCGCGTCTACCCCGGGCAGGTGCACGCTGAAGTGCAGATTGCTGTCGCCGACGTGTCCGAAGTTCACCAGTTCGGCGCTCGGCCATCGTTCCAGGATGGCGCTACGCAACGCGTCGGCGAATCGGCCAATGCTGCCAATCGGCAGGCTGACGTCGAAAGCCGCGTTCGGTGCCCACATTTGCGGAAACTCGGCCACCGCATCGCGCAGCTTCCAAAAGCTCTCCGCCTCCTTACCACTCGCGGCCACCGCGGCATCGACAATCAGGCCGCTTTCCATCGCGCCTTCCAGCATCCGTTCGAACGCGGCGGCATCGGCATCAGCGTCGCTGCCTTGCAGGTCGACCAGCACATAGAATGGATGCCCTGCCGCAAGCGGTGCGCGTACGCCCGGAACACGCGTGGTCACTAGCGTGTAGTAGTCGGCCCACATCGCTTCGAAGGCAGAGACACGGCCGGAAAGCGCGCGCTGCGCGTGGCGCAGCAGGCGAACCACATCGTCGAAACTCTTCAGCGCGCAGAGCGCCGTTTGCGTGGCTGACGGCAGTGGTGCGAGCCGCAGGACCGCGCGCGTGATCACGCCGAGCGTGCCTTCGCTGCCCACGAAAACCTGGCGCAGGTCGTAGCCAGCGTTGTTCTTGAGCATCTTGTTCAGTGATGTCAGCACGGTGCCATCGGCCAGCACGACTTCAATCCCGAGTACCTGGTCGCGCATCATGCCGTACCGAATCACGCGATTGCCGCCCGCATTGGTGGCGATATTGCCGCCGATCTGGCAACTGCCGCGTGCGCCGAGATCCACCGCCAGCAACCATCCGGCCGCGCGCGCGGCTTCCTGCGCGGCCTGCAGCGTGGTGCCCGCCCAGACCGTCATCGTGCCAGCCTGCTCGTCGATCTCTTCGACGCCACGCATCCGTTCGAGGGATAGCACGACCTCGCCTTGCCCGGGCGTCGCGGCAGACGCCAGGCCTGTCAGGCCTCCTTGGGGAACGACTGGCTGGCCATGCCTGTGGCATGCGGCAAGGATGGCCGCGACGTCCGCCGTCGTACGCGGCCGCACGACGGCCAGCGGCGGGTTACCCAGCGGCGCGTACCAGTCCTTGCGGAAGCGTGTGTCGATGGCGTCGCCGGTTTGCAGGCCGGCAGGGTCGAGGATCGCGGCGAGTTCAGAGAGGAGGGCGGGTGTATTGGACATCGAGTAGCAGAATGGAAAGGGTCAGCGTATGCCGCGCGACAAAACCTGATCGTAGGAATCCATCACGGCAACGTAAAGTGCCATTCGTCACCTTCGTGATGGCACCAGACATCAAGCGCCGCTCCACGCTTCTGCATTGATCCTCGCGGCAATCGGTTTTGGCGGCTCCTGGGTGCGCGCCAGATGTTCCAGCGCCGGCTCGATGACTTCGGCCAGTTTGCGGAAGGCCGGACCGATCTCGGCTTCGGGCACGCACGCGTAGCCGAGCAGCAGCCCTTGTTGCGTCGCCGCCCCCTCGCTGTAGTAGCGCGAAAGCGGCCGGGCCGATAGCCCCTGCGTGCGCGCGGCCATGCTGATGCCAAGATCATCGGCGCCGCGCGGCAGATGCATCACCATGTGCAGGCCGGCCTCATGCGTGGATGTGGGCCAGTCGGCGCCGAAGCGGTTGGCGATGGCTTCGCGTAACAGCGCCTGGCGCTGCGCGTACCGCTGGCGCATCCGACGGATATGCGTGGCGTAGTGGCCTTCCTCGATGAAGTCCGCCAGCACCGCCTGCTGCACGAGCTGGCCTTCGCGATAGAGCTCGGACAGCCCCGTGGCGAAGTGGGGCGCCAGCGGCTTGGGCAACACCATGAAGCCCATGCGTATGCCCGGGAAGAGCGTCTTCGAGAACGTGCCCATGTAGATCACGCGATCGTTGTCGTCCAGCCCCTGCAACGACGCCACCGGCCTGCCTTCGAAACGGAACTCGCTGTCGTAGTCGTCCTCGATGATCCATGCACCGCGCTGCCGCGCGTATTCGAGCAACATGCGCCGGCGCGAGAGGCTCATCATCATGCCAAGCGGATACTGGTGCGAAGGCGTGACGAAGATGAAGCGTGGCGGATTCTGTAGCGTCGCGGGGCTTGGCGCGATCCCTTCATCGTCGACCGGTACCGGGATTGGCTCCACGCCCGCGCTTGCCAGCAGGCTGCGTGTGCCCCAGTAGCCGGGATCTTCCATCCATGCCTTGTCGCCGGGGTCGGCCAGCAGCCGGGTGGTCAGGTCCACGGCCTGGTGGATGCCGGTGGTCAGGATGATCTGGTCCGGCTCGCAGCGCACGGAACGCACTAGACGCAGGTGTTCGGCCAGCAGCTTCTTCAGCGGCAGGTAGCCGCCGTGATGCGCGTACGTCAGCAACTGCGGGCTTGGATTGCGCCAGTGCTTGTTCAGCAGGCGCGCCCAGACCGCGTGTGGAAATAGCGAGACATCAGGCACGCCTGCGACGAACGCGCCCCATTGGCGATCCGACGCGCTGGCGTGGGACACCAGATGCTGCCCGCGTCGCGACAGCGCGAATCGGTTTGGGTGTTGCTGCACTGCGGGCACAGTGATGGTGCCATTCGCCGCACTCCCGTTGTGCAATGCACGATGGTCGGGAACGGTATGCGACACGAAGGTGCCACTTCCGGTGGATGCGGTCACATAGCCTTCGGCCAATAACTGCTCGTACGCATACAGGACGGTGTTGCGCGAGACACCGATTTCCTTGGCCAGCAGGCGCGACGCCGGCAGCTTGCTACCCGCTGGCACAGCACCTGCAAGGATCTCCTGACGGATGATGGCGTAGAGCTGTCGGTTCATATGCTCGCCCGATTTGCCGGTGACTGCACCAGCGGGGCGCTCAAGTCGCTGAAGCAGCAGGTCGGAAAGAATCGTCTCTTTCAAAGTGGCTCCGGGCAAAAAACAGGATATGGACCTACCGATGGTACCAACCATCGGATAATTTTCCATCCGTGCTGATGCTGTTTTTTTTCGATGTCCCCATCGCGGAGCCCCCATGCCGAATGCAGCCACCGTTGCGTCTCCTGAATCGACAACGCTCACCACGCAGGCGATTGCCGATGCCGTGCGCGCACTCACGCCGTACATGGTGAAAACCCTGAGTGACTTCGTGGCGGCAGAGAGCCCGTCGGGTGCGGAGCAGCCCGCGGTGGACTTCATGGACGATGCGCTGCGCGAGCTTGGACTGGAGTCGGAACGCATCGTCCTGAACACGGCGCAGCTGAAAGACATGCCGCTGTTCTCCACGCCGTGCTGTCCCGATGGTGGACGCTACAACCTGCTGGCCACCCATCGTCCGCGCGAACGCGGTGGCCGCTCGGTACTGTTCAATGGTCACCTCGACGTGGTGCCAACCGGCCCCGATTCGATGTGGCGCGAGTCACCGTTCAAGTCGTATGTCGAGGATGGTTGGCTCTATGGTCGCGGCGCAGGTGACATGAAGGCGGGCATCGTCTGCGCGCTGGCCGCGTTCAAGGCACTGAAGGAACTGGGTGTACAGCCTGCCGGCAACGTCGGATTCAACGGCGTGCTGGAAGAAGAGAGCACCGGCAACGGCGCGCTGGCGACGGTGGCTTCGCTGCGTAGCGCCGTGGGCGCTGGCAAGCTCGCTTCGTTCGATACAGTGCTGATCCCCGAGCCGCTGGGTGAAGCCCTGATGAGCGCGCAGATGGGTGTGTTCTGGATGTATGTGGAACTGACGGGCCGCCCCGCCCACGCCGCGTATATGACTACTGGCGTCAATCCCGTGGAGGCCGGCATCGCGGTGATGGATGACCTGCGCCGTCTCGAAGCCGAATGGAACCTGCCGGAGAACCGGCCCGCCGCCTATCGCGACCACGCACATCCGATCAACTTCAACCTGGGCCAGATCCACGGTGGCGAATGGAACTCATCCGTGCCGTGTACCTGCACGCTTGGTATCCGCATCGGCTTCTATCCGCAGATGGATGTCAACGATGCCAAGGCCATCGTTGCCCAGCGCGTTCGTGATGCGCTGGCGCGTCTGGGTAGCACGCTTGACCTGAACATCCGCTACGAAGGCTTTCACGCGCCGGGCTGCGAGTTCGATCTCGATAATGCGCCGATGCTGGCGCTGGCCGAGGCGCACCGCAAGGCCCACGGCAATGCGCTGAAGCGTCAGGCCACCACGGCTACCACCGACGCCCGTCACTTCCGCATCACGCTCGATACACCCGTCACCTGCTACGGCCCCGAAGCTCGCAACATCCACGGCATCGACGAATCGGTGTCGATCGAAAGCATGGTGCGCGTGGCGACCACGTTCGCACAGTTCATGCACGACTGGTGCGGTGTAGAGCCAGCCGCCGACCAGACCTAGAAACCGGTTTTCCCTCGTTGCTGTACCGCCTGGGCAAATGCGCCACCACGTGGTGGGGCGTTGCCCGTTGCCCTCGCTTGTCCCAAAAATAGGAAACGACCGATGAAACGCATCACTGCCAGCGTCCAGTCGCGCATCAGGGGGAGCCTGATGTCGATGGCCTTTGTTGCCGCCGCCAGCCTCATGGCTGGCACCGCGCTTGCCCAGACCACGGGCGGCACGCTGTCCGGCATCGTGCAACCCGAGCCGCCGATCCTGGTCAGCGCGCTGAACTCGCAGGCACCCACGCAGTACATCGCCGGCAAGATCTATCAAGGTCTGCTGACCTATGGTCCCGACCTGAAGCCGCGCCCAGAACTGGCGAAGTCGTGGCAGATCTCGCCTGATGGCCTGACCTACACGTTCGAACTCCAGCAGGGCGTGAAATGGCACGACGGCAAACCATTCACCTCTGCCGACGTGGTGTTCTCGATCGACAAGATGTTGCGCGAGGTACATGTGCGCACGCGCGCCGTGATCAACAAGTACATGGCGTCGATCCGCGCGGTCAACGACAGTACCGTCGAGATCAAGCTCAAGGAGCCGTTCCCGCCGTTTATCTCGATGTTCGAAACCGGCACCATGCCGATGATGCCGAAGCACATCTACGACGGCACCGACTACCGCAACAACCCGGCCAACCAGAAGCCGGTGGGCACTGGCCCGTTCATGCTCAAGGAGTGGAAGAAGGGCGCCTATATCAAGCTGGCCAAGAACCCGAACTACTGGAAGAAGGGCAAGCCGTACCTGGACGAACTGGTGTTCTACGTAATCCCGGACTCGGCATCGCGGGCGGTGGCGTTCGAGAAGGGTGACCTTGCCCCTGTTCCACGAATCCCATAACCGAGGGAATTAGGCAGCCCGGTGTTGCTGAGCTGCGGACCAGTTTTTCTCGAACGTCATGGGGCTGACGTAGCCCAGCGTCGAGTGGAGTCGGCTGGCATTATAAAAGCCAAGCCAGTCAATTACCTCGTCCATTGCGGCGCGGCGGGTAGCGAACTGGCGACCGTGCAGGCGAGCGACCTTCAACGACCCCCACAGACTCTCAGTCGGCGCGTTGTCCCAGCAATCGCCCCTGCGGCTCATTGACGAGCGCATGCCATACGCCTTCAGGGCGTCTTGAAACAGATGGCTGCAATACTGGCTTCCCCGGTCGGTGTGCACAATCACACCGGCTTCCGGGCGGCGCCGGAACCAGGCCATGCGCAGCGCGTCCGTGACCAATTCGGCCTTCATGTGTGGTTGCATCGACCAGCCAACCACCTGCCGGCTGAACAGGTCGATGATGACCACCAGGTAGAGCCAGCCTTCGGCGGTCGCCACATAGGTTATGTCGCTCGTCCAGACTTGATTGGGTGCTGCTGGGCTAAAGTCGCGTTGCAGCAGATTGGGGGCCACCGGCAAATCGTGGTTCGAGTTGGTTGTCGCGATGTACTTGCGCTTGTGGCGGGCACGGATGCCGTGCAGCGCCATCAGCTTGCGAACACGCTCCTTGCCCACCCGCACCCCACGCGCCAGCAGTTCCTTCCACATGCGCGGCCAGCCGTACTCCCCCTTGACCCCGGCGTGAATCGCCTTGATGTGGGCCAACAAGGCATCGTCACTGAGTCGGCCTCTATCTGGCCTGTCGGTGCTTACTGTGCGTTGCTTGCGCTGGTGATAGCCGCTGGGGCTGACCCCTAACAGCTCACACAGGACCGAGACCGGCCAGTAACGTCGGTTTCGCTCGATGAACGCATACCTCACACCGACTCCTTCGCAAAGTATGCTGCGGCTTTTTTTAAAATATCGCGCTCCATCTTCAAGCGCGCCACCTCCGCCCGAAGCCGGGCCAGCTCCATCTGCTCCGGGCTGACCGGCTTCATACCCGCACCAGTCAGCTTGCCTTCCCGCTCCGCCTTGACCCAGTTATGCAGCGTCTGCGCTCTGATGCCCAGGGTCGCGCTAACCACTGCCATGCTCTGCCCGCTCTTCACCAGCCGTACCGCTTCCAGCTTGAATTCCAGCGTGTACTGCGCCCGCTTTGTCTTGCTTGTCATCACATCTCTCCTTGCTTCAGTTTAACCTCAGCAAGGGATTCGTTTTGCGGGGGCAAGCTCAGGGTGACGTGCAGGTGCTGCGCGGTGGCGACGTTGACAACGTCGACGTCAAGCGCCTGCGCGCGCTGCCCAACGTCGAGTACACGACCAAGGGCTGGGAAATGTTCGCGCCGATGACGAGCCTGCTGCTCAACGAGCGCAAGCCGCCGTTCAATAACGTGAACGTGCGCCGCGCCGTGATGCACGCGCTGAACCGCAAGCTGATCGTCGACAACATCTTCTTCGGCATGGGCAAGCCGGCTGTGAGCCCGTTCTCGTCGAGCACGCTGTTCTTCGACAAGAACATGCCCAACTTCGACTTCAGCATCAAGAAGGCGCGCGAGGAGCTCAAGGCATCTGGCGTGGACGTCAGCAAGTATCCGGTGAAGATCCTCTCCACGTCGTATGGCGCCAACTGGGACCGCCTGGACGAGTACATCAAGCAAATGCTGGAGCAGATCGGGTTCAAGGTCAGCATCGAGTCTGCCGACGCCGGTACGTGGTCATCGCGGGTCAGCAACTGGGACTACGACATGACGGTGACCTACACGTACCAGTACGGGGATCCGGCACTGGGTGTGGAACGTCTGTACGTGACGCGCAACATGGTCAAGGGCACGCCGTTCGCAAACGTTCAGGGCTACAGCAACCCGAAGGCTGACGATCTGTGGGCCAAGGGCGGCAACACCATGGACCCGGTGGAACGCCAGAAGCTCTACAGCGAACTGCAGCAGATCCTTGTGAGCGAGGTGGCCAATGCCAACCTGTTCGAGATCGAGTTCCCGACGCTGTATCGCAAGAACATCAAGAACCTTGTGACCACGGCCATTGGCCTGAACGAGTCGTTCGACAACGTCTCGATCGAGAAGAACTGATCGCGCCGCCAGGCTCCCCGGTGACAGGTTGCCGGGGAGCGACGGGGATGTGCACGCGGAGGTTATCGTGAATTTTCTGTCTTTCTTTCTATCCCGGCTGGTCAAGGCACTGGTGGTGGTGATCGGCGTGGTCGTCATCAACTTCTTCCTGATCCGCATGGCGCCCGGCGATCCGGCCACGGTGATGGCTGGCGAAGCTGGCGCTGGCGATGCCACCTATGTGACGCAGTTGCGTGAGCAGTTCGGGCTGGACCAGCCTGTGCTGACGCAACTGGGCATCTATCTCAAGGGGGTGGCGAAGCTCGACCTCGGCTACTCGTATCGTAACCACCTGCCGGTGCTGGACCTGATCCTCGATCGCCTGCCGGCCACCTTCTTGCTGATGAGCGGGGCATTCCTGTTCTCGATCGTGATGGGGGTGCTGTTGGGCGTGATTGCGGCGCGAACGCGCTACGAAAACCGCCGGCGCTGGATTGACAGCGCGGTGATGTCCGGCGCGTTGCTGCTGTACGCCACGCCGTTGTTCTGGCTCTCGCTGATGGCCATCATCCTGTTCTCCGTGGTGCTCGGCTGGTTGCCTGCTTTCGGCATGGAGAGCGTCGGGGCCGGATACACGGGACTGGCCCGCGTGCAGGATATCGCGCTCCATCTGGTGCTGCCGACGATTTCGTTGGGCTGCTTCTTCATGGCTGTCTACGTGCGACTGACGCGGGCTTCGATGCTCGAGGTCATGGGCATGGACTTCGTCAAGACGGCGCGCGCCAAGGGTGTGCCGGCCCGCCGCGTGATTCGTGTGCATGTGCTGCGTAACGCGCTGCTGCCCGTCATCACGTTTGCTGGCATCCAGCTTGGCCAGATGGCCGGTGGCGCGGTGCTGACCGAAACCGTGTTCTCGTGGCCTGGTATTGGCCGGCTGATGTTCGATGCGCTGCTGCAACGCGACTACCAGTTGCTGCTCGGCATCTTCTTCGTGACATCGGCGCTGGTGGTGTTCTTCAACCTGGTGACCGACGTGGTCTACCGCTTCATCGACCCCCGTATCGCCATCGGCGGCAAGGAGGCCACGGCATGAAATCGTTCCTCAAGCGCTATTGCCGCAACTACGGCGCCATGATCGGCCTGATCGTGCTGCTGGCGGTGGTTGTGGTGTCCTTCGTCGCGCCGATGCTCTACGAAGAGTCGCCCTGGATGATGGTGGCGGAACCGCTGATGAAGCCGTTCGCGGACATGGCCTATCCGTTCGGCACGGACATGCTGGGCCGCGACATCACCGCCGGGCTGCTGTATGGCGCGCGTGTTTCGCTGCTGGTCGGGGTGATCTCCACGGCGGTGGCGCTGGTCGTCGGCGTGCTCGTGGGGTCCGTGGCGGGGTACTGCGGTGGCCGGATCGACGACGCGCTGATGCGGGTGACCGAGTTCTTCCAGACCATTCCTCAGTTGGCCATGGCAGTGGTGATCGTGGCCATCTTCAATCCGTCGATCTACTCGATCGTTGGCGCGATCTCGGTCGTGTCGTGGCCGCCAGTAGCGCGCCTGGTGCGCGGAGAATTCCTGTCGCTGAAGCAGCGTGAGTTCGTGCAGGCCGCGATTGTGATCGGCCAGCGTCCACTGCGCATCATCCTGACGCAAATCCTGCCCAATGCGATGTCGCCGATCATCGTTTCGGCGTCGTTCATGGTGGCCACCGCCATCCTGACCGAGTCGGCGCTGTCGTTCCTGGGGCTTGGCGACCGCAACATGATGAGCTGGGGCTTCATGATCGGCGCCGCGCGCACCATGATCCGTGAAGCCTGGTGGATGAGCGTCTGGCCCGGCGTGGCAATCCTGCTGACGGTGCTGGCGATCAACCTGATCGGGGAGGGGCTCAACGATGCCCTGAACCCGCAACTGCGCCGCCGCGGCGAGTAAGGAGCGCTACGATGACGCAGACCAATTCCTCCCGACAACCGCTGTTGTCGATCCGCGATCTTTCCATCGCGCTGCCGGCGGGCGGCGACCGCGCGCACGCGGTCAAGGACATCTCGTATGACCTGCACGCTGGTGAAATCCTCTGCATCGTAGGGGAATCCGGCTCGGGAAAATCGATGAGCGCCAACGCGATCATGGGCCTGCTGCCGAGCTACCTGAAGCCTGAGCGCGGCGAGATCCTGTTCCAGGGGCGCGACCTGCTGAAACTGGACGAAACCACGCTGCTCGGCATGCGTGGCAAGGACATGGCAATGGTGTTCCAGGAGCCGTTGTCCGCGCTGAATCCCGTGATGACCGTTGGTGACCAGATCGCCGAAGTCATGCGTGTGCACCGCGCCTATCCGGGCGAAGCCTGCCAGCGGCGCGTGCTGGAACTGCTCGAGTTCGTCGGGTTGCCCGATCCAGCCACGCTGGTGCACAGCTATCCGTTCCGGCTGTCCGGCGGGCAGCGTCAGCGGGTGGTGATCGCGATGGCGCTGGCACTGGAGCCGACGCTGTTGATCGCGGACGAGCCCACCACGGCGCTGGACGTGACCACCCAGGCGCAGATTCTGGCCCTGATCCGGCGCATCCAGGCCGAGAAAGGCATGGGCGTGATGTTCGTTACCCACGACTTCGGCGTCGTGGCCGAGATCGCCGACCGCGTGGCCGTAATGGAAAAGGGCGTGCTGGTCGAGATCGGCACGGCGCAGCAGGTGCTCAATCACCCGCAGCATCCCTATACCCGGCGGCTGATCAGCGCCGTGCCACATGGCCGCGCGCGCGACGGCGGCCATGCGGACGACCGCACCGTGCTCGACGTGCGAAACCTGCGCAAGACCTACGTTTCCGGTGGCGGGCTGTTCTCGAAGAAGCGCGTGACTCACGCCGTGGATGACGTGTCGTTCAGCGTCAAGCGCGGCGAGACGCTCGGTATCGTGGGCGAATCGGGCTCGGGCAAGTCGACCATCGGCAAATGCCTGCTGCGCCTGACCGGCGTCGACGGTGGCCAGATGCTGTTCGACGGCCAGGACATTGCGCGCCTCTCCGAGCGCCAGTTCCGCCCGATGCGGCGCGACGTGCAGATGATCTTTCAGGACCCGTTTGCGTCGCTCAATCCGCGCCATACGGTTGGCCGCATCATCACCGATGGCCCCGTCGCCACAGGCGTGCCACTGGGCGATGCCCAGGCGCGGGCGCGCGAACTGCTGCAACTGGTTGGACTGGAAGCCTCCGCGTTCGACCGCTATCCAAACCAGTTCTCGGGCGGCCAGCGTCAGCGCATCGGTATCGCCCGGGCCCTGGCGCTGGAGCCGAAGCTGCTGGTGGCCGACGAATCGGTATCGGCGCTCGATGTCTCCGTACAGGCGCAGGTGCTGCAACTGCTGGCAGACCTGCAGAAGCGGCTCGATATCGCGCTGATCTTCATCACGCACGACCTGCGCGTGGCCGCGCAGATCTGCCATCAGGTCATCGTCATGCACCGGGGCCGGGTCGTCGAAGCTGGCCCGCCTTCGCAGATTTTTGATGATCCACAGCACGACTACACCCGTCGCCTGATCGACGCCATTCCCGGCAAGACCTGGGACCCGACGCTGATTCGCGTCGCGGCCTGAGGTCTGCCGCACACAGAACCACGAATTCACTGGAGCCAATCAATGAAGAACGCCGAACTGGTCCGTCGCAAGGATGCCGCTACCCCGCGTGGGGTAGGTGTGATGTGCAATTTCTACGCCGACCGCGCCGAGAACAGCGAAATCTGGGATGTCGAGGGCAAGCGGTACATCGACTTCGCTGCCGGCATCGCCGTGCTCAACACGGGCCATCGTCACCCGCGCCTGGTGGCCGCGCTGCAGGCGCAACTGAATCGCTTCACCCATACGGCGTACCAGATCGTGCCGTACGCCAGCTATGTGGAGCTGGCCGAGAAGATCAACCAGCGCGCGCCGGGCCGCTCAGCTCGCAAGACGGCCTTCTTCACGACCGGCGCGGAAGCGGTGGAGAACGCCGTCAAGATCGCGCGCGCCGCCACCGGCCGGCCCGGCGTGATCGCGTTCTCAGGCGGGTTCCATGGCCGCACGATGATGGGCATGGCGCTGACTGGCAAGGTGGCCCCGTACAAGACCGGCTTCGGGCCGTTCCCCGGCGAGGTCTTCCACGCGCCTTACCCGTCTGCATTGCATGGCGTGACGGTGGAGGATTCGCGCCGCGCGCTCGAACACCTGTTCAAGGCCGATATCGACCCGCGCCGCGTGGCAGCCATCATCTTCGAACCGGTGCAGGGCGAAGGCGGCTTCAACGTGGCGCCGCCGGAGTTCGTGCGGATGCTGCGCGCTGTGTGCGACGAGCACGGCATCCTGCTGGTGGCCGATGAGGTCCAGACCGGTTTCGGCCGCACGGGCAAGCTGTTCGCGATGGAGCACTACGACGTCGCGCCGGACCTGACCACGATGGCCAAGAGCCTGGCCGGCGGGATGCCGCTTTCCGCCGTGTGTGGCCGTGCCGAAATCATGGATGCGCCCGCGCCGGGCGGCCTCGGCGGGACCTACGCCGGCAATCCGCTGGCGGTGGCGTCCGCGCTGGCCGTGCTCGACGTGCTCGAGTCCGAGAACCTGATCGCGCGAGGCGCGGAGCTTGGCGAACGACTGACGGCCCGCCTGAACAGCCTCAAGCCGCGCGTGCCGCAAATCGCCGAAGTCCGTGGCATCGGCGCAATGGTGGCCGTGGAGTTCCGTCGCGCCGATGGCAGCCCGGATGCGGAGTTCACCCGCGAAGTGCAGAACCGCGCGCTGGAGAGGGGCCTGTTGCTGCTGTCGTGCGGCGTGTACGGCAACGTGATTCGCTTCCTGTTCCCGCTGACCATCCAGGACGCCGTGATGAACGAGGGCCTCGACATCCTGGCAGACGTGCTGACTCGCTGACCCGCCGAACGGAGCCACTGACATGACCCGACCCCAGGCAGTACCGACCGTCCAGGTCGACAACGAACGTGTGGCCGTGACCGAATGGCGCTTCGCCAAGGGCGCCGAAACCGGGCATCACCACCATGGCTATGACTATGTGGTGGTGCCGATGACCACCGGGCCGCTGCTGCTGCAGACGCCGGAGGGCGAAGTCACGAGCCAGCTCGTGGCCGGGCGCGCCTATTACCGGGCAGCCGGCGTCGAGCACAACGTGATCAACGCCCATGACGGTGAATGCGTGTTCGTCGAAATCGAAATCAAGCGTGGAGACCAGGCATGAGCGCGCCACGCGAACGGAATGGCGGCCAGATTCTGGTCGAACAGCTGCGCATCCAGGGCACGAAGCGCGTGTTCCTGGTGCCGGGCGAGAGCTATCTGCCGTGCATCGACGCGCTCTACGACCATCAGGATGCGATCACGCCGATCGTCTGCCGGCAGGAGAGCGGCGCCGGATACATGGCGGAGGCCTACGGCAAGCTGACCGGCGAGCCCGGCGTCTGTTTTGTCACGCGCGGCCCGGGGGCGACCAATGCGAGCATCGCGGTGCATACGGCGTTTCAGGACTCCACACCGATGATCCTGTTCGTCGGTCAGGTTGGAAACGACTTCTACGAGCGCGAGGCATTCCAGGAGATCGACTACCGTCGCATGTTCGGCCAGATGGCCAAGTGGGTGGCCCAGATCGATCGCACGGACCGGATCCCCGAGTTCGTGGCGCGAGCCTACGCGGTCGCAACCAGCGGGCGTCCCGGTCCGGTGGTGCTGGCGTTGCCCGAGGACACGCTCTGGGGCCGCGCCACGGTCGCCGACATGCCGCGTTATGAGCGCGTCCACGGCGCCCCGACGCCGGTGGCGCTCGACAAGCTCTCCACCTTGCTGGCTGGCGCGAAGCGGCCGTTCCTGCTGGTCGGGGGCTCGGGCTGGACGCCCACGGCCATGCGGCAGATCGAAGGCTTTGCCGAACGCTTCGGCCTGCCCGTGGGTGTGGCATGGCGACGTCTGGAATGCTTCGACAACGGACATCCGAACTTCGCCGGCCACGTCGGTTGGGGGATGGTCGATGCGCTGCGCCAGCGGATTCACGAAGCGGATCTGGTGATCGCCGTGGGCACGCGCATGGGCGAGGCCACCACGGAAGGCTACACGCTGGTGGAAAGCCCGCAGCCACGGCAGAAGCTGGTGCACGTGTATCCCGATCCGGACGAACTCGGCCGGGTATTCCGCCCGACGTTGCCGATTGCCGCCGATGTGGTGTCGTTCGCGGCGGCCGTGGCGCAGCTATCTCCGGCGCAGACGGTATCCCGAGAGGCGATGACGGCGGTGACGGCGGCCAATGCCAACTTCCTGGCGGAGCAGGAGCCCAAGGACGCCCCCGGCGCGTTGAACCTGAACCGGGTGGCCTGCCACGTGCGCGACCACGTGCCGGACGATGCCTGCATCACTGTCGGCGCAGGCAACTATGCGTTGTTCGCGCACGCCTATCACCGCTTCCATGGCGTGGGCACGAGCCTGGCGCCGACGGTAGGGTCGATGGGTTACGGCTTGCCGGCCGCAATCTCGGCCAAGCTCGAGAATCCGTCGCGTACCGTGGTCTGCTACGCGGGCGATGGCTGCTTCCAGATGAACCTGCAGGAACTCGGCGTGGCCATGCAGTATCGGCTGGGCATCGTGATCCTTGTTTTCAACAACGGCATGTGGGGCACGATCCGCGCGCATCAGGAACGCGAGTTCCCGGGCCGCACGATTGCGCTCGGCTTCGACAATCCCGAGTTCAGCCAGCTGGTCAAGGCGTATCACGGCCACGGCGAAGTGGTGGATCGCGATGAGGATTTCGCCCCCGCCTTTGCCCGGGCGCTGGAATTCGCCAATCGCGAGCAACTCCCCGCGCTGATCGAGCTGCGCTACGAACCCGATGGTATCGCGCCCGGCGTCACGCTCTCCGGCATTCGTGCCGCAGCGCTGGCGCGGCAATCCGCCTGAGCGACGCAACACGACGACAACCGACGGAACCACCCGTAATTCCCACCATGCGCGCCTTTTTCTCGGATGACCAGTTGCTGCACCAGCCTCGGCAGTTCATGCGCGCAGGCCGGCTGTGCGAGCCGACGGACGTACCGGCTCGCGCCGCCGTGCTCCAGCGGGCGCTCGACGCCCGTGGTATCGAACTCGTCGCGCCGCCCGACTACGGCCGCGCGCCGCTGGAAACAGTGCATAGCCCGGCGTACCTCGATTTCCTGACCAGCGCGTTCGAGCGCTGGATGGCGCAGGCAACGCCTACGCTCGAACCGGGCATCGAGGTGCTGCCGAACCTTTCGCCGTATCACAGCGGCAAGATCGACAAGACGCGGCGTGGCCCGTGTCCATCGGGCAGCGTGATTGCCGAAGCGGGCTACTACCTCGGGGACCTGAGCTGTCCGCTCGGGCCCCATAGCTGGCAGTCGATCCTGCGCTCGGCGCATAGCGCGGTGGCGGCGGCGCGGCATGTGTGCGCGCCGCACGACGGCAATGGCATGGCCTATGCGCTGTGCCGGCCGTCCGGCCACCACGCCCACGCTGACCGCGCAGGCGGGTTCTGCTACGTCAACAACTCGGCGATCGCCGCGCAGACACTGCTGGAGCGCTTCGACAAGGTCGCCGTGCTCGACGTGGACGCCCATCATGGCGATGGCACGCAGCAGATCTTCTACCAGCGTTCCGACGTGATGACGATTTCGCTGCACGCGGACCCCAGCAGCTACTACCCGTTTTACACGGGCTACGCCACCGAGCGCGGTCATGGCGCGGGCTATGGCTACAACCTCAATTTCCCGCTGCCGCACGGCACAGGCGATGCTGGATTCCTGTCGGCGCTGGACAGCGCGCTCGATGCGCTGCGCGACTACCGTCCGCAGGCGCTGGTGCTGGCGCTTGGCTTCGACACGTACAAGCACGACCCGATCAGCGTGCTGCAGGTGGGGCTGGAAGCCTATCGGGGCGTGGGCGAGCGTATCCACGCGCTGGGCGTGCCGACGGTGGTGGTGCAGGAGGGCGGTTACGAAGTGGATGCGATCGGTATCGCGCTGGAAGCATTTCTCGCGGGCTTCGTGCCTGCGATGGCATGAATCAGGAGTACACATGACGACTTTGAACATCGACGGCCAGCGGCTCTGGCAGTCCCTGATGGATCTGGCTGCCATCGGCGCGACGCCAAAGGGCGGCAACGCGCGGCTGGCACTGACCGCGCTGGACGGACAGGGGCGCGATCTCGTGACAGGCTGGATGCGCGATGCCGGCCTGACGGTGACCGTGGACCAGGTGGGCAACATCTTTGGCCGTCGCGCGGGCCGCAACAATGACCTGCCGCCTGTCATGACCGGCAGCCACATCGACACGCAGCCCACCGGCGGCAAGTTCGACGGGTGCTTTGGCGTGCTGGCGGGTCTGGAGGTGATGCGCACGCTCAACGACCACGGCGTGCAGACGGAGGCGCCGCTGGAACTTGCCATCTGGACCAACGAGGAAGGCACGCGTTTCGTGCCCGTGATGATGGGCTCGGGCGTGTTCGCTGGCGTGTTCCCGCTGGAAGTGGCCCTGAACGCCACGGATACGGCGGGCAAGCGCGTGGCGGACGAACTGGAGGCGATCGGCTATGCCGGCAAGCTGCCGGTTGGCGGGCGACCCGTGGGCGCGTACTTCGAGGCCCACATCGAGCAGGGTCCGATCCTGGAGGCTGCCGACAACGTGATCGGCGTGGTCACAGGCTCGCTGGGGCTGCGTTGGTATGACGTGACCGTGACCGGCATGGAGGCTCACGCAGGCCCCACGCCGATGCCGCTGCGGCGCGATGCGCTCTACGGCGCCACGCACGTGATGCAGGAGGTGATCCGTATCGCCAACGATTTCGCGCCGCATGGGCGCGGTACGGTGGGCGTGGTCAACGTTCACCCCGCCTCGCGCAATGTGATTCCCGGTGCGGTGACGTTCACGGTGGACCTGCGTCACCAGGACGCGGAGCAACTCAAGGTGATGGATGCGCGTTTCCGCGCGGCCTGCGCGGCGCTGGCCGAAGGCAAGACCACGGGAACGGCGCTCGACGTGAAGATCGAGGACGTGCAGTACTTCGCGCCCACGCCGTTCGCGCCGGAGCTGGTTGGCCACGTCCGGGCAGAGGCGCAGGCACGCGGCTTCAGCCATCAGGACATCGTGACGGGCGCGGGTCACGACGCGGTGTATATCGCCGGCGTGGCGCCGACCGCGATGATCTTCGTGCCGTGCAAGGACGGCATCAGCCACAACGAGGTGGAAGACGCCCGGCCCGAGCATCTGGAGGCTGGCGCAAACGTATTGCTTGGCGCCATGGTGGCGCAGGCGGGCAAGGGGCGTGACCAATGAGCGAACTCAAGGATCTCGAATACTGGCGGGGCCGGGCGCGGGCGCTGCCGATTCCGGCACACGCTTATATCGACGGCCAGTGGACCAGCGCGGCCGATGGCGCGACGTTCGACTGCATCAACCCGGCCACGGGCGAACAACTGGCGCGTGTGGCGGCCTGCGGCGCAGCGGACGTCGACCGTGCCGTGGCTGCGGCCCGGCGCGCGTTCGAGGCCGGAGTCTGGTCGGCGATGCCCCGGCGCGAGCGCAAGGCCGTGCTATTGCGTCTGGCGGCCCTGATCGAGACGCACCGGGAAGAACTGGCGCTGCTGGAGACGCTGGACATGGGCAAGCCGATCGGCGACACCATGCTTTATGACATCCCCGAAGCGGCTCGCACCTATGCGTGGTATGCCGAGGCGATCGACAAGGTCTATGACGAGATCGCGCCGACCGATGCGGGCGTGCTGGCCACGATCACGCGCGAGCCGCTTGGCGTCGTGGCGGCCGTGGTGCCGTGGAACTATCCGCTGCTGATGGCGAGCTGGAAGGTGGCGCCGGCGCTGGCCGCGGGCAACAGCGTGGTGCTGAAGCCGGCCGAGCAATCGCCGCTGACCGCGATCCGCCTGGCCGCGCTGGCGGAAGAGGCTGGCGTGCCGCCCGGCGTCTTCAACGTGGTGCCCGGGTTAGGCGCAGAGGCAGGGCAGGCGTTGGGCCGCCATCCCGATGTCGACTGCCTGGCGTTCACGGGTTCCACGGCTACCGGCAAGCGGTTTATGGAATATAGCGGCCAGTCGAATCTCAAGCGCGTCTGGCTCGAATGCGGTGGCAAGTCACCGCATATCGTGTTCGACGACTGCCCGGACCTCGACCGCGCCGCGCTGGCCGCCGCCATCGGCATCTTCAACAACCAGGGGGAGATTTGCATCGCGGGCTCGCGGCTCTACGTGCAGCGCGGCATCTACGACACGTTCATGGCGAAGCTGGAGGCGCATGCGGCGGCCATGCAGCCGGGGGATCCGCTCGACCCGCGCTCCGCGATGGGCGCGATCGTCGACGGGCGGCAGTTCGACCGTGTGATGTCGTATGTGGAAGCCGGCCAGAGGGAGGGGGCAAGGCTGCGTGCGGGCGGTCAGGCCGCGCGCGCCGATTCCGGGGGCTGGTTTGTGCAGCCGACGATCTTCGAGTGCCCGACGCAGTCGCTGTCGATCGTCAAGGAGGAGATTTTCGGCCCGGTGCTGGCCGTGACCGTGTTCGACACCGAGGCCGAAGCCGTGGCGATGGCCAACGACTCGGCGTACGGGCTAGGCGCGGGGCTGTGGACGTCGGACCTGTCGCGCGCGCATCGTGTCTCGCGCCGGCTGCGTAGCGGGCTGGTCTGGGTCAACTGCTACATGGACGGCGACATCACCGTGCCGTTCGGCGGCGTCAAGCAGTCGGGGTTCGGGCGCGACAAGTCGTTGCACGCGCTGGAGAAGTACCAGGACCTGAAGACGACCTGGATCCGGCTCGAGTAGTTGCTGCGGCCTGTCGGCGCACCGGTGACCTCATCAATCCATCGCCGCGTGCGCCAGGCTGTCGTCGGCGTGCTTCGCGCCGGGGCGGATCAACAGGATCAGCGGCACCACCACCAGCGTGGCGATGAACATCGCCTTGAAGTCGTTCAGATAGGCGATCATCGCTGCCTGCTGGTTGATGGTCTGGTTCAGCACCGCGATGTCGATCCGCGAGCCATGCGTGAGCATCGACTGCAGCGCCGGGTTGTACGGGTTGATATGCGTGACCAGGTCGCTGTGCGCCACCTGCGCGTTGCGGGTCATCATGGTCTGGATCAGCGAGATGCCGATGCTGCTGCCGATATTGCGCATCAGGCTGTATGTGGCCGTGCCATCGGCGCGCAGGGACGGCTCCAGTGTGGAGAACGTCAGCGCCGACAGCGGTACGAACACGAGCCCCAGGCCGAAGCCCTGGATGATGCCCGGTACGACGATATCCGACATCGAAAGCACCACGGTGTAGCCCATCATCTGCCACAGTGCGAAGGCGGAGATCAGGAAGCCGGCCAACAGGAGCAGCCGCGCATCCACGCGCCGCAGCAGCCGGCCCGCCAGCATCATCGCGATCATCGTGCCCAGCCCGCTTGGCGCGGTAACCAGCCCCGTGGTGGCCACCGGATAGCCCATCAGGTTCTGCAGCATCGGCGGCAGCAGCGCGCGGGTGGCATACATGACCGCGCCGATCACGAAGATGAAACAGGCCCCGGTGACGAAATTACGGTCCTTGAGCAGCGCGGAACGGAAGAACGACTTTTCGCCGGCTGTGGCCGTATGGATCAGGAAGTAGGCGAAGGCGATCACGCAGATCAGCGCCTCGACGCGGATTTCGAGCGAGCCGAACCAGTCAAGTTGTTCGCCGCGGTCCAGCATGGCCTGCAACGCCCCGATAGCGAGACTCAGCGTGGCGAAGCCGAACGCGTCGAATCTCATGCTGCGCGCCGGGGTGCGGTTCGGTAGCGAGGCCAGCACGCCGAACAACGCGAACAGGCCGATCGGCACGTTGATGAAGAACACCCAGCGCCAGTTGTAGCTGTCGGTCAGCCAGCCGCCCAGTGTGGGCCCGAGAATTGGCCCGACCATCACGCCCATGCCCCACACGGCCATGGCCTGCCCCTGGCGCGACGGTGGATTGATATCGAGCAGGATCGACTGGGACAGCGGCACCAGCGCCGCCCCAAAAACCCCTTGCAGCAGCCGCGCGGCCACGATCTGGGTGAGGGAGTCCGCCATCCCGCACAGCGCCGAAGCCACGGTAAATCCGCCGATCGAGATAGCCAGCAGCCGCTTGACGCCGAGCTGGTCGGACAGCCAGCCGGTCAGCGGCGTGGCGATGGCTGCGGCGACGATGTAGGAAGTCAGCACCCATGTGATTTCGTCCTGCGAGGCCGAAAGCGTACCCTGCATGTGCGGCAGGGCCACGTTGGCGATGGTGCTGTCGAGCGTCTGGATCAGCGTGGCCAGCATGATCGAAAGGGTGATCATCGGCCGGTTGAGCGGGGTGGCGGCTGGCTGTGCCGCGCCGGAAACCACGGAGGACATTGGGGGGGGCTGGAAGGGCTGGCGCAGATTAATAAGCGTGCTTATTATAATCATGGACTGGCGTTTTTGGGCGATCACGCGAGTTACGGACGGCCAGAAAAGCGGATCGAGCGCCCCGACTCCCTATAATCGCGCGATGGAAACAAATCTTGAAAGGCGCTTCGGCTTTCTCGTGGCGGACGTTGGCCGGCTGACCGGCAGGCGATTTGACGAGTTGTCCCGCGCGACGCTAGACCTGACGCGTGCGCAGTACCGTGCGCTTGCGTGTCTGACGCACTATGGGGAAATCAATCAGGCCTGCCTGGCGGACCTGATGGAAGTGGCGCCGATTTCAGCCGGGCGGCTGCTGGACCGGATGGAGGAGGGTGGCTGGATCGTGCGTCGGCCCAATCCGGCGGATCGCCGCGAGCGCATGGTCAGCGTGACGGAAAAAGCGGAGCAGGCACTGCATGCCGCGCGCGAGGTGGGGGATGTGGTGACATCGGAGGCGCTCAACGGCTTCAACGCCGAAGAAGCGGAGCAATTCATCGGCTTTCTGCAGCGCGCCCGGGGGAATCTGTCGAAGCCGGCCCTGGCCCAGACGCAAGCGCAGGCGCAGGGAAAGTAACCACCACGGTCAGGCCGCCGCCCGGCGTGCTTTCCAGCGCGACGGCGGCGCCATGAATGCGGGCGATCTCCCGCACGATCGACAGCCCCAGGCCGCTGCCATCGCGGCTAGCGCTCGACTCTCCACGATAGAAGCGCTTGAAGATCGACTCGCGCTCGAACGCGGGCACGCCGGGACCGTTGTCCTCTACGGCCAGCCGTTGCCCGTCGACGCGCACCGTGACCATCGCGCCGGCGCCCGCATAGCGGATAGCGTTGTCGATCAGATTCCCGAGCAGTTCCTGCAGCAGTTCGGTCTGGCCGTCGATGTCGGCCGGGCCGCGACCCTCGAAACCCAGATCCACCCCCGCGCGCCGGGCCAGCGGCGCCCATTCAAGCGCCACGTTCTGCGCCAGCGTATCCAATCGCAGGTGCCGCAGCGTGGGCGCGTAGCCGCTGTCTGGCTCGAGCCGCGACAGCGACAGCAGCTGGGCGACTTCCTTGGCGGCCTGCTGCACGGATCCATGCAGCCGCTCGACGTGCGCGCGCACGCTCGGCAGGTCCTTCTCGCGCAGTGCGAGTTCCGATTCGGCCTGGATGATGGCCAACGGCGTCTTGAGTTGGTGCGCGGCATCGGCAAAGAAACGCTTGCGGCCTTCTATCATGCGGTGCAGCCGGGCCACATACTGGTTCACTGCGGCCACCAGTGGCTTCATTTCGACCGGCAGCGCGGTGTCTTCCAATGGCTCCAGATCGTCGGGGCCGCGTGCGGACATGGCGTCGGACAGCCGTTGCAGCGGCAGCAGGCCCCGCCGCACGCCAAGCCAGACGATGCCCAGCGCCAGGCTGATCAGCATCAGTTCCTGCAGCAGCGAGCCGACCAGGATGTCGCTGGCAAGCTGCTCGCGCGGCTCGGTCGATTCGGCCAGCAGCACCCAGACCATTTGCGTGCGGGCCGAGCGGACGTCGTGCAGCGGCAGTGGCATGGCTGCCATGCGGACGGGCACGCCAAGGTACTCGGCGTCGTAGAACTGGGTGCGATAGAGCGAATTCACCGGTCCTTCCGGCATCGGCAGCCCTTCATAGCCGGTGATCGTCGTGCCACGCTCGTCGCGAATCTGGTAGTAGACGCGCGAGCCATCCTCGGCGTCGAAGACTTCCAGGGCCAGATTGGGGATTTCCACTTCGACGCGTCCGTCGCGCAGCGAAATCCCTTCGCGCATGGACTTGAGCGATGCGGCCAGCGTGCGGTCGAATGCCTGGTGGGCCGCGGACATCGCGCGCCGATCGGTCAGCCACGCGTCGAATGCCAGCAGCCCCAGCAGCGGTATCAGCAGCCAGAGCGTGATCTGCAGCCTCAGGCTGCCTGTTTTCATTGGCGCGCGTCCGACGTGGCGGTGTCGCGTGATTCCAGCAGATAGCCGAGCCCGCGCAGCGTGACGATGCTCACGCCGCTGCCTTCCAGCTTCTTGCGCAGGCGGTAGACGTAGATTTCGATGGCGTCGGCATTGACCGACTCATCGATGCCGAAAATCTTCTCCGACAGCGCGGCCTTGTTAACGGCGCGGCCATCGCGCATCAGCAGCACTTCCAGCACGGCGCGTTCGCGCCCCGTGAGTTGCAGCAGTTCACCGTGCAGCGTGAAGGCACGGCTCACGCTGTCATAGCGCAGCGGGCCGCATTCGAGCGCGGTGCGGTCATGGCCGTGGCTGCGGCGGATCAGCGCGCGCGCCCGGGCCTCCAGTTCGTTCAGCGCGAATGGTTTGGCCAGGTAGTCGTCGGCACCCAGGTCCAGCCCGCGCACGCGGTCTTCCACCGAGCCATGCGCGGTCAGGATCAGCACTGGTACCGGATTGCGCCGCTGACGCAGCCGACGCAGCACTTCCAGACCGTCCAGGCGGGGCATGCCGATGTCGAGGATGGCCAGGGCGTAGTCCTGCGTGGTCAGCAGATGATCGGCGCTGGCGCCGTCATGCATGCAGTCGACGGCAAAGCCACTCTGGCTCAGGGAATCCACCAGCGATTCGGCCAGTTTGAGATTGTCTTCGGCAAGCAGGATACGCATGGGAGGGATACAGCGGGCAGGTCTAAGTCTTGTCTCGGGCGAACCAGTGTCGCGCGACGAGTGATACCTGCATTGGGTCAGGTATGCCTAGTTAGGGAAATCCCGATCGTGGTGCATAACCCACGCCGCAGATACCCACGAATCGAAAGCGAACTGAAAGTGAGGCCCAAATACCATCCGTGCCGTTCCACAACTACAAGCAGACAAAGGAGACTTGTATGAAACGGAAGGCATTGGCCCTGGCTACGTTGGGTTGCGTGGCATCGGGTGGCGCAGCAGCTCAGTCGAGCGTGACCCTGTACGGTCTGGTCGATTCGGGTATCGAGTACGTGAGCCACGCAGGGCCAACCGGCAGCTCGGTGGTCAAGATGACGTCGGGCGGCAAGAACACGTCGCGTTGGGGTCTGCGCGGCACTGAAGACCTTGGCGGCGGGCTGAAGGCAATCTTCACGCTGGAATCCGGCATTGCCCTCGACACCGGCAAGCTCGACACGGACAACACGCTGTTCGATCGTCGCGCCTGGGTGGGCCTGCAGGACAAGACGCTGGGCAGCATCCGCATGGGCCGTGACTTCACCACGACCTATGACTTCATGCTCCCGTTCGACCCGATGGGTTACGCGCCGAACTATTCGTGGGCCACGTCGGCCACCGCCACGGGCGGCCGCAAGGACGGCATGTTCTCCCGCTCCACCAACGTGCTGCGCTATGACGGCAAGTTCGGTCCGGTCAAGGTGGGCGGCACGATGGCGATGGGCGAAGTGCCTGGCAGCTTCAAGAGCTCGTCCAAGTACGACCTGGGCGTGGGCTATGAAGCCGGCAAGTTTGCCGCGGCCCTGACCTGGGATCGCCAGAACGGCGCGGGCACCAGCACCACGCCGGCTGACAGCGTCGACTACATCCAGGGCATCCACGCTGGCGCCAGCTACGACTTCGGTTCGCTGTCCGTCTACGCGGGCTACCGGAACTACCGCAAGACGTTCACGACGTCGGCCGCCAAGCAACTCAGCGACATGTACTGGCTGGGCGCCGCGTACGACTTCACGCCGGCCTTCACGCTGTACGGCGCGATCTACAAGCAGAACATCAAGGGCGACACCGACGCAGATCCGATCCTGTTCTCGCTGCGTGCCCAGTACAATCTTTCCAAACGCACCATGGCCTATCTGTCCGCCGGCTATGCCAAGGCGCGCAATGGTCAGAACGTGAGTGTCTCGCGTGACAATATTGGCTATGCCAATAACCAGGTCGGCGTGACGGCGGGTCTGCAGCACCGCTTCTGATCTCGCTTTCTGATCGTTGTTTTCGACCGTCGTGGTGGACGGTCGCCCGGCGGTGCGAGGGGCTCGCGCCGCCGGTTTTTGCGTTTTTTTTTGCGTTTACGGCCCAACCGAATTTCGTTTCAGCCCAGCAGGCCATGCCGTTCGTGCCATTCCCGCAGAGACTCGGCCGGCCATGTGCGGGCGTGCCGGTGTCCCTTGCCGCGTGGCACGTCGACCCAGGGGGCTGCGTAATCGAGCGCTGCCTCGATGACTTCGGGGGGCTTCGGTAGCGGTGTGTCGATGGCGCTCGCGTTCGGGTGCACCAGTTCCGGCCAGCGCGGATCCCACAGCCATAGCGGGCTGCCGCATTTCACGCAGAAATGCCGGAACGCCTTCGATCGCACCGGTCGCTTGCCGGGCTCGCGAATTACCGCGTGAAACCGTCCGACATGGGTCTTGCCGCGCACGCGCAGCGTGCTGGCATCGCCCCCGAGATTGATCCCGTATCCGCCACCGCCGCCAGTCTTGCGGCAGATCGAACAATGGCAATGCATAAACGGGTAGGGCGAATCCGATTCCAGGCTGAACCGCACGGCGCCGCACTGGCATGAGCCTTCGAGATGCATGTAGCCTCCGGGAATGGGGTGTCGATGTGATCCAGTGTGGGTGACGCGATGCGGGGATTCAAGGCGGAACGTCCGCACTTCGGGTCACGCTCAAGGCTCGTCCTCGATCCAGAGAGGCATTGTCAGTGGATGCCGGCGTGAATATGATGGGGCGTTCATCGCCACGACGCGAATGTAACGACGCGGCTCCAGTGGTGCGCCGACCGGGTGACTATTTCTTCCACTGAAATGATCAGACCCGGCCGATTGACCTGACATGGAAGACGGCAACCATGGAATTGTTACTCCAGGCAGTGCTATTCCTCGCATCGGCCCTTGTGGTGGTGCCGCTCTCCATCAGGCTCGGGTTCGGTTCCGTCCTCGGCTATCTGGTCGCCGGGATGCTCATCGGTCCCTCCGCGCTCGGGTTCGTCACGGATGTCAATGCCGTGCTGCACATTGCCGAGCTCGGCATCATGCTGATGATGTTCATCATCGGCATCGAGATGGATGTTCGAAAACTCTGGAACCTGCGGCGATCGATCTTTGGCCACGGCGGTGCCCAGGTCCTGCTTTGCGCGGTACTGCTGGCTCTCGCATTCACCGCCTTCGGGGTGAACTGGCGTGTAGGGGTTGCCGCTGGCTTTGCACTGTCCCTGTCGTCGACGGCGATGGTGATCGCGATTCTGGAGCAGCGCGGGCTGATGCAGGCGCCGATTGGCCGGGCGAGCTTTGGCATCCTGTTGTTCCAGGACATGGCCGCCATCCCGATGATTGCGCTGTTGCCGCTGCTTTCCCCCGCACCGGCCACTACCAACACGATCGCGGGGTGGATCGTCGCGCTCGAGGCGCTGGGCATGCTGGCTGCCGTAGTGTTTGGCGGAACCATTCTGCTGCGGTATCTGTTGCCGATCATCCGGCGCAGCGGCACGCGGGACATGGTGACCGTATTCGCGTTGCTCTGGGTGATCGGCATCGCGTTGCTGATGCAAAGCGTGCATCTGTCGATGTCTTTGGGCGCGTTCGTGGCGGGGGTGTTGCTGGCGGGCTCCGACTGCCGCGAGGAAATCGAGGCGGACATCAGCCCCATCAAGGGCGTATTGCTCGGCCTTTTCTTCATGGCCGTGGGCATGTCGATCAAGTTCGATGTCCTGGCAAGCAAGCCGTTCCTCGTTGCCGTACTGCTCCTGGTGCTGCTGGTCGCCAAGATATCAGGCCTGCTTTTCCTCGCAAGGCAGATTCAGTTGCCGCGGGGTGACCGAGTTTACTTTGCGGTGCTTCTTTCACAGGGTGGTGAGTTCGCGTTCGTCGTGATGGCCGTGGCCGAGGCGGCACGCCTGTTGAATGGCGAGCAGGCGTCCATCGTGACCGCCGTGGTGGCGCTATCCATGGCCGCAACGCCGTTGTTGCTGATGGCATTGCGCACGAAGGAGGTCGCGAGGGACGTGGAGCGTCCGCTGCCGGCCGCCAACCGCCACGCTGACGCACCGGATGCCGATCTGCATTGACACTGCATGAACGCGGGATATCCGCACGATGATGGCCCGAGGGGGCTCGGATCTTGCTTAGATGAGCCGCGCCCCCGGCCAGGCCCCCGACATCACGATATTCCGGACCGAAAGCCGCACCGTCTGCATGATGTCCCAGAGTTCCGGCACAGGTGGCCGGTTCCGTGCCGTGGCCAGCGCTACCTGGCGGGTGACCACCGGATCGACCAGCCGCGCGGAATGCAGGCGGCCTTGTGCGACGCGGTCCGCCACTGCGGCGAATGGCAACAGCGTCGCGCCACAACCGTCTTCGACGAGCCGCATCGACACCGTGTTCGACGCATCGCATTCCAGCGCCATGTTCAGCGTGGTGCCGACCCGTGCGGCCAGCGATTCGGCCAGCACGCGCAGGCCGTGCCCGGTGCTGGGCAGGATCATCGGCACTTCACCCAGGCGGCGGGCCTGGAACGTCGGTCCGAGATGGCTCCACGACGTGGGCGTGACCAGTGTCAGGTCTTCCTCGAGCAGGATGTCGACCTTGAGCGCGCCTTGCTGCTCAGGCAGGTAGAGCAGGGCGACGTCGATCTCTCCGGCGGCTAGCCACGCCAGAATAGGGCTGGCCAGCCCTTCCACGAAACGCAGCTTTGTTGCCGGAAAGCGTGTCTTCAGCGCGGTGCCAATGGCCGCGAAGGCGGTGTTGGCGATGGTTGGCTGAGCCGCGATCACGAGCTGTGCCGGGCCCTGGGCGGTCGAGGCGCGCACGGCGGCGCGCGCCTCGGTCAGCGTGGCGGCCACCTGCCGTGCGTAGCCTAGCAGCGTATTGCCCGCTTCGGTCAGCACCACGCCGCGGCCGCTGCGGTGAAACAGGCGCGTGTCCAGCGACGCCTCGAGCCGTGCGATCTGCCGGCTTACGGTCGACTGGTCCGCGCCCAGTTCCAGCGCCGCGCGCGAAATGCTCTGCGTGTTGGCCACGCAGATAAAGCACGCGAGATCGTCGGAGTTAAGTGCCGACATCAGCCTTTGGTCGGAGCGTTGGTCGGCTTGTCACCGATCGCGAACGACGACATGTGCTCGATCGCTTTGACCAGTCCCGAGTGATCCCAGCCCGCGCCGCCCTGCGCCACGCATACGTTGAACAGTTGCTGGCACGACGCGGTGTTAGGCAGGCCCAGACCGAGCGCCTTGGCAGTGGACAGCGCCAGGTTCAGGTCCTTCTGATGCAGTTCGATGCGGAATCCCGGTTCGAAGGTGCGCTTGATCATGCGCTCGCCGTGCACTTCCAGAATGCGCGAACTCGCAAAGCCGCCCATCAGCGCCTGCCGCACGCGTGCCGGATCGGCGCCGGCCTTGGCAGCCAGCACCAGCGCCTCGCTGACAGCTTCGATCGTCAGCGCGACGATGACCTGATTCGCCACCTTGGCCACCTGTCCGTCGCCGGCATTGCCGACCAGCGTGATGTTCTTGCCCATCAGTTGCAGCAGCGGCAGCACCTTGTCGAAGACATCCTGCTTGCCACCGGCCATGATCGACAGCGTGGCGGCCTTCGCGCCAACCTCGCCGCCGGAAACCGGCGCGTCAACGTAGTCGCAGCCGAGCTTCTCGATGCGTGCCGCGAATTCGCGCGTCTCGATTGGCGAGATCGAGCTCATATCCACCACGATCTTGCCCGGGGACAGGCCCTCGGCCACGCCCTGTTCGCCGAACAGCACGCGTGCGACGTCGGGGGTGTCCGGCAGCATCAGGAAGATGACGTCGGCCTGCCGCGCCACATCGGCCGCACTGGCGCACGACTTGACGCCCGCATCCAGCAACGCCTGCGGCACGCCGCTGCGCGTATGAGCATGGACGGCGTGGCCGCCCGTTTGCAGATGCAGCGCCATGGGCTTGCCCATTACGCCGAGTCCGATAAATCCGATCTTGCTCATGTCGATATCCGGTTGAAGGGGAGTCACACGGTAAAGCGCTCGCGCAACGCGCGTGCCGCGTCGCGCAGCAGTGCGTTGTCGATACCCACCGCAACAAAATGCGCGCCCATGTCCAGGTAGCGCTTGGCGTCGGCTTCCACGGGCGTCAGCGTGCCAATGGCCTTGCCGGCGCGGTTGGCCGCTTCATAGATCTGCCGCACGGCTGCCTGGACCTCAGGATGGTTCGGGTTGCCCAGATGCCCGTAGGCTGCGGCCAGGTCGTTGGGGCCGATGAAGATGCCGTCAACGCCGGGTTCCGCGCAGATTTCGTCGGCCGCTTCCACGCCCTTGCGGCTTTCGATCTGTACCAGCACGCAGATATTGTCGTTGATGGTCTTGAAGAAGTCCGGCAACGTGCCATAGCGGTTCTGGCGCTGCGCGCCGGAGACGCCACGGATGCCGTCAGGCGGGTAGCGCGTGGCGCGCACGGCACGACGGGCTTCTTCCGCCGATTCCACGAACGGAATCAGGAAATTGTAGAAGCCGATATCGAGCAGCCGCTTGAGCATCACTGGGTCGTTCCACGGCGGGCGAACCACCGGCGCGCTGGTGCTGTCCTTGAGCGCCATGAGTTGCGGCATGAACGTCAGCACGTCATTGGGTGAGTGTTCTCCGTCGAGCAGCAGCCAGTCAAATCCGGCCAGGCCGATGATCTCGGTGGTCACGGGCTGGCCCAGCGAGCTCCACAGGCCAATCAGGCGCTTGCGCGCGAGCACGTCGGCCCGGAAACGGTTTGGCAGGGGGGTGATCTGCGGCAGATGTTGGGTCATGCGGTTACTCCTGGTTCAATCGGTCGCCAGCGCCGAGACCGGCCCCGGCGACTTGCCACGCGCCTGAAGCACGCGAGCGGCGGCATCGTCTAGCTGGGCCAGCGTGCTGCTGTCCACGGGGATGAAATCGGCGCGGGCGCGGCGCCATTCGCGTTCCGTGTCGCCGGGCAGGCGGATCTGGTCATTGCCCGGCTGCAGCCGTGACGCCTTGACCCATTCGACAAACGCCTCGACCTCGTGGCCGAAGGTGGTGCTGCTGCCCAGTCGTGCCGGATCGAAGATGATCGCCAGCATGTTGTTCCACACCGCATGTTCGTGCGTGAGCGTCTCCGGACGGATCGTATGGCCACCGGTCACCGCCGCGCCGAGCAGTTCGCACATCACGGCCAGCACGTAGCCCTTGTGCTCGCCGAACGTGCGCAGCGCGCCCTGCGGGCCGCCAGCGCCCGGGAACATGACCGAGGGATCGTCGGTGGGGTGACCGTTCGGGTCCATCAAGGAGCCCGGCGGTACCGCCACGCCCTTGTTGTGGGCCACGCGCACCTTGCCAAGCGCGATGGCGCTGGTGGCGAAGTCGAGCACCAGAGGCGGCTGCGCGGGTAGCGGCACGCCGATCGTGAACGGATTGGTGCCGAAGCGCGCGTCGTAGCCGCCGTGTGGCGCGACGATCGGCTTGGAGAGGACGTTGACGAAATGGATCGAGATCATGCCGGCTGCCGTGGCCTGCTCGGCCCAGTGGCCGACCCGGCCCAGATGGTGCGAGCGGCGCAGGCCAAGCACGCAGACACCATGCTCGCGGGCGCGTTCGATGCCCATCCCCATGGCCTGTTCGGTCACCGCCTGGCCCATGCCGCGATTGCCGTCCAGGCTCAGGATGCCGCCCGATTCGTGCACCACGCTGACCTTCTGGTTGAGCTGGAGCTGATCGCCTTGCCACGACATCACATACTTCGGGATCATCCCCACGCCGTGAGAGTCGTGGCCCGACAGGTTGGCGCCCACGAGGTGATCGGCGGTCAGCCGGGCCTCGCGGGCATCGGAGCCTGCCGCCAGCCAGAGATCGACCACCCACTGATGCAGGCCGGCGGTCGGAATACGGTGTTCACTCATGCTTACTCCAGGTGAATATTGGCCACCTTGATCAGGTTTGCCCATTTGGCAACTTCGCTTTTCTGGAAGTTGCCCAGTTCGGTGGGGCCGGCGCCCGAGGGTTCGATGCCCATCGCTGCCAGCTTGCTGCGCACATCGGGCTGGCGAATGATCTTGCCGATCTCGCCGGAGAGCTTGTTGATGATCGGCATCGGTGTGCCAGCCGGCGCGAAGATCGCCTGCCATGACACGATTTCATAGCCGGACAGGCCGGGGGCGGACTCGGCCATGGTCGGCACGTCGGGCAGTTCCGGCGCGCGCTTTGCGCCAGTCGTGGCCAGCGCGCGGAACTTGCCGGCCTGGATCATCGGCATCGCCGCCACGCTGTTCTCGAACACGATGTCGACCTGGTTGCCCAGCAGCGCCTGCACAGCCTGGCTGCTGCCTTTGTAGGGAACATGGGTCATGCGCAGCCCGGCCATGTTGGCGAACAGTTCGGCTGCCAGATGCTGCGACGTGCCGTTGCCCGACGACCCGAAGTTGACCGAGCCCGGCTTGGCCTTGGCCGCGGCGATCACGTCCTGCACGCTCTTCCATGGGCTGTTGGCATTGACCACCAGCACGTTCGGCAGGGTGCCGATCAGTGCCACAGGCTGGAAGTTCTTGACCGGGTCATACGGCATCTTCGGATACAGGCTGATATTGATCGCGTGGGAGCTGATCGTGCCGCCGAGCAGGGTATAGCCATCGGGGGCGGCCTTGGCCACGTAGTCCGAGCCGATGTTGCCGCCCGCGCCCGCGCGGTTTTCCACCACGATCGACTGGCCCAGCGTCTGCGACAGGCGCTGCCCGATCAGGCGGCCCAGCAGATCGGTAGTGCCGCCCGCCGCGAATGGCACCACGTAGGTGATGGGCTTGCTGGGCCAGTGATCGGCAGACTGCGCGCCGGCCTGCGTGGCGATGGTCATGCATCCGGCACAAAGCACGGCCAGCATGGGCCGCATCCGACGATGGGTGAAAAACATTGCGTTGTCTCCTGTTACGCGAACGGGTGAGTACGGCGTTGCGGTACGATATTCGCTGTGTTTTCTTCTTGTTCTGCCTGTCGGTTCCGTGGGCAGATCCGGGCGTCTTGTTCCGCGCCTCGCCAGCAAATCTACACGCGCGAGTGCCACGCTGACTTGCAGAATCTGCATAACAGAAATGCACGATAGACCGCGCGAGGGCGCGCGTCAAACGGAACAATCGCAGACATTCCATCGCAGGCTTTCGATATGACCGCTAACGCTTCTTCTCCCGTCGCCCGCACTGGCGGACGTGTCCTCGTCGATCAACTTCGCATCCACGGCACCGAGCGCATTTTTTGCGTGCCGGGGGAGAGCTTTCTGGATGTTCTGGACGCGCTGCATGACCAGCCGGCGATCGACCTGATCGTTACCAAGCACGAAGGGGCGGCCGCCAACATGGCGGAGGCGGACGGCAAGCTGACCGGGCGTCCCGGCATCTGCTTCGTGACGCGCGGACCGGGCGCCACGCACGCAAGCTGCGGCGTGCATATCGCCGCGCAGGATTCCACGCCGATGATCCTGTTCGTTGGCCAGATCGCGCGCGAGCACAAGGGGCGGGAAGCGTTCCAGGAAGTGGATTACGCCGCGGTCTTCGGCTCGATGGCCAAGTGGGCGGCCGAAATCGATGATCCCGCGCGGATTCCGGAGATGGTGGCCCGTGCCTTCCAGGTGGCTACGTCGGGCCGTCCCGGCCCGGTGGTGCTGGCATTGCCGGAGGACGTACTCGACAACATGGTGGACTGCGTCGACGCGGCGCCGTATCGCGCGGTGGCAGCGGCCCCGCGTGCCGAAGATGCCCAGGCGCTGGCCTCGGCCCTGCGCGCGGCGGAGCGTCCGCTCGTGATCGCCGGTGGCGCCAACTGGACGGAAGCCACTGTGCGCGACTTCGCGGCCTTCGTGCACGCATGGGATTTGCCGGTGGCCTGCGCCTTCCGCCGCCAGGACGTGCTCGACAATCGTGATCCGCATTACGTCGGGCACCTGAGCCTGGGCGTCAATCCGAAGCTTGCTGAGCGCGTGGAAACCGCCGACCTGATCGTCGCATTCGGCACGCGCCTCGGGGACATCGCCACCGATGGCTACACAATGCTCGAGGTGCCGCGGCCGAAACAGAAGCTCGTGCATATCCATGCCGACAGCTTCGAGTTGGGCCGCGTCTACCAGGCCGCGCTGCCGATCCATGCCGGGGTGGAACCCGGCGCGGCGATGCTCGCATCGCTGCAGCCGCCAGCGCAGGTACCGTGGAAGTCGTGGACGGCGGGCGCGCGCGCGGATCACGAGGCCTTTGTCACACCGCCGAAGCCGCATTCGGAATTGAGCGGCGTGAATATGTCCGCCGCGATTTCGCACCTGAGCAGCGTGCTGCCCGAGGATTCGGTCGTGACCAACGGTGCAGGCAACTATGCCGTCTGGCTGCACCGCTTCTACGCCTACAAGCGCCCCCGTACCGAACTGGCGCCGACCTGTGGCGCGATGGGCTATGGCCTGCCGGCGGCGATCGCAGCCAAGTTGCGTCATCCGGAAAAGACCGTGGTCTGTCTGGCCGGCGACGGCTGCTTCCTGATGTACCCGCAGGAGATCGCCACCGCTGCGGCGCATGGCGTCAACCTGATCGTGGTGGTGGTCAACAACCGTATGTACGGCACGATCCGGATGCATCAGGAGCGCCGCTACCCGGGCCGTCAAAGCGGCACGACGATCGTCAATCCGGATTTCGTTGGCATGGCGCGCGCCTGCGGCGCCTGGGCCGAGCGCGTGGAGAAAACCGAGGATTTCGCGGCGGCCTTCGAGCGGGCCCGCAATGCCGGCAAGCCCGCCGTGCTGGAACTGCTGACCGACCCGCTTCAGATCACGCCCGCCATGCGGGTGACCGAAATGCCGACCTGAAATCGGATCGGCCATTAAGGTCGGAAACGTCGGAAAGGTTGGGTTGCTCCGACTGATCCTAGAAGAGCGTTGCCTGCGGCCGGACTTCGTGTCCGGCCGTTTTCATTTGGGCAGCCGGCTGGTTCAGGATCTGGCGAATCTGCGCCAGATAGCGCTCGCCCACGGCGCGATGGGTCTTGCGCGCTTCCTCGGCGAAGCTCCGGCGCGATGGCGCCCGGATATTGAGCAGCCGGCAGATGGTGGAAAGATAAGGCTTCTTCCCATCCGCTGCGACACGCCTGGCGGCAGACATCAGGGCGGCATCGCCAATCCGGCCTCGCAGCCACACCAGTACCTGTCGGTCGTATTCGTTTTGCACGCGGATCAGGTGTTCCATCTGATACCTCCGAGAATTCCTAGGACTGTTCATCCATACAGTTACTGTAAATATATACAGTGATCAGGAATTTTCAAGGGGACAGTATAGGAATCCTGGCCGTGGGGTGGCCGGTATCAGCCTTTGCCCCCTTTACGTCCCGAAATAGGGGAGATAGCGGCAGATGGTGCCCATAACACCCTGCAGTCGGGCGCCATGAAGATGGGGGGCAAGTGGTGTCGCTCGGTAATGGCGGATTTCACGATTGAACTTATGAATTTCATTCCTGAAACCATCGCATCAAACCGCTGCGATTGATATTCCCTGACAAATCAACGAGATACGCGCACCGCCACCTTGTGGCCCGCTTTTTGCGTTTTCGACCCCTGCAGACGTACACGTGAATGTGCGCGCAAGTTGATCGTCAATCCCGCTCACCGTGCAGTGCCGACGGGCTGATCTCCGACTTCTCCGGCATGGGCAGGACCTGCCCACCGCCGTCTTCTGACTTCTGGCCATGGCGTGTCCCCACGCGTGGCCTGTTCGCTTAGGTTGCATGCCCTATGGACTTCGCCCCGATCAAGTCGTTGTTGATTGCCAACCGTTCCGAGATCGCGATTCGCGTGATGCGGGCCGCCGCCGAGATGAGCATCCGCACAGTCGCTATCTACTCGAAGGAGGACCGGCTCGCGCTTCATCGCTTCAAGGCCGATGAGAGCTATCTGGTTGGCGACGGCAAGAAGCCGCTGGCGGCTTACCTCGATATCGAAGACGTTCTGCGGATCGCCCGGCAGGCAAAGGTCGACGCGATTCACCCGGGGTATGGTTTTCTGTCCGAGAACCCGGACTTCGCCCAGGCGGTCATCGACGCTGGCATTCGCTGGATCGGGCCATCGCCTGAAGTCATGCGGATGCTCGGCAACAAGGTGGCGGCGCGTAATGCGGCCATTGCGGCGGGTGTGCCCGTCATGCCGGCGACCGATCCGCTGCCGCTCGATCTGGCCGAGTGCAAGCGCCTGGCGGCCGGCATTGGCTATCCGTTGATGCTCAAGGCGAGCTGGGGTGGTGGTGGCCGTGGCATGCGGGTACTGGAGAGCGAACAGGACCTGGAGCCTTCGCTGGCGGCGGCCCGTCGCGAGGCGCTGGCCGCGTTTGGCAACGACGAGGTGTACCTGGAGAAGCTGGTGCGCAACGCGCGCCACGTCGAGGTGCAGATCCTGGGCGACACGCACGGCAATCTCGTGCATCTGCACGAGCGTGACTGCACGGTGCAGCGGCGCAACCAGAAGGTTATCGAACGCGCGCCTGCGCCATACATGGATGCGGCCGGTCGCGCGTCACTGTGCGACGCGGCGCTGCGCCTGATGGGCGCGGTCGGCTATTCGCACGCCGGCACGGTGGAATTCCTGATGGATGCGGACACGAACAAGTTCTACTTCATCGAGGTCAATCCACGTATCCAGGTGGAACACACGGTCACCGAAATGATCACGGGGATCGACATCGTCAAGGCACAGATCCGCGTCACGGAAGGCGGCCGGATCGGCATGACCGAAGACACGCTCGACGAGAACGGCGATATCACCACGCGCGCGGCGGGCGTGCCGCCGCAGGCCCAGATTCCGCTCAATGGCCACGCGCTGCAATGCCGGATCACGTCCGAGGACCCTGAGAATGGCTTCCTGCCGGACTATGGCCGTCTCACCGCGTATCGCAGCGCGGCCGGCTTCGGGGTGCGCCTGGATGCCGGCACCGCCTATGGCGGCGCGGTGATCACGCCGTACTACGATTCGCTGCTGGTCAAGGTCACCACCTGGGCGCCGACGGCCGCCGAGTCGATCCGCCGCATGGATCGCGCCCTGCGCGAGTTCCGCATTCGCGGGGTGTCCTCCAACCTGCAGTTCCTGGAGAACGTCATCAACCATCCCGCGTTTGGGAGCGGTGACGTCACCACGCGCTTTATCGACCTGACGCCGGAACTGCTGGCCTTCACCAAACGGCGTGATACCGCCACCAAGCTGTTGAGCTATCTGGGCGACGTCAGCATCAACGGTCATCAGGAAATGACGGGCCGCGCGGTGCCGCAGTTGCCGCTTCCGAGGCCAGTCCTGCCGGTGGTTGACACCACCAGACCGCTTCCCCTCGGCACGCGCGATCGACTGCGTGAACTGGGCGCGGAGAAATTCGCAAGCTGGATGCTGGATCAGAAGCAGGTGCTGCTGACCGACACCACCATGCGCGATGCGCACCAGTCGTTGTTTGCCACACGGATGCGTACGGCAGACATGCTGCCGATCGCGCCGTTCTACGCCAGCGAGCTGTCGCAACTGTTTTCGATGGAGTGCTGGGGCGGCGCCACGTTCGACGTGGCCTTGCGCTTCCTGAAGGAAGACCCGTGGCAGCGCCTGGCGCAACTGCGCGAGCGCGTGCCGAACATCCTGTTCCAGATGCTGCTGCGCGGCTCGAATGCCGTCGGTTACACGAACTACGCGGACAACGTGGTGCGTTTCTTCGTCAAGCAGGCCGCCAGTACCGGCGTGGACGTATTCCGCGTGTTCGATTCGTTGAACTGGGTGCGCAACATGCGCGTGGCGATCGACGCCGTAGGCGAAACCGGCGCGCTGTGCGAAGGTGCGATTTGCTATACGGGCGATCTGTTCGATGGCTCCCGCCCCAAGTACGACCTGAAGTACTACGTGGGCATCGCCCGCGAACTGCAACGCGCTGGCGTGCACGTGCTCGGCATCAAGGACATGGCGGGTATCTGCCGCCCCCAGGCCGCTGCGGCGCTGGTCAAGGCGCTGAAGGAAGAGACCGGGCTGCCCGTGCATTTCCACACACACGATACCAGCGGCATTTCAGCGGCATCGGCACTGGCTGCCATCGAGGCGGGCTGCGATGCCGTCGACGGCGCGCTGGACGCGATGAGCGGGCTCACGTCGCAACCGAACCTGTCGAGTATTGTCGCCGCGCTGGCCGGCAGCGAGCGCGATCCCGGACTCAGTCTGGACCGCCTGCACGAAGCGTCGATGTATTGGGAGGGCGTGCGCCGCTACTACGCGCCGTTCGAGTCCGAAATTCGCGCTGGTACTGCCGACGTCTATCGCCACGAGATGCCGGGTGGCCAGTACACGAACCTGCGCGAGCAGGCTCGCTCGCTTGGCATCGAGCATCGATGGACCGAAGTGTCGCGCGCCTACGCCGACGTCAACCGGATGTTCGGTGACATCGTGAAGGTGACGCCTACGTCGAAGGTGGTTGGCGATCTGGCGCTGATGATGGTGGCCAACGATATGACGGCAGCGGATGTGTGCGATCCGAACAAGGAGGTGGCATTCCCCGAATCCGTGGTGTCGCTGTTCAAGGGCGAACTGGGCTTCCCGCCGGATGGCTTCCCGGCCGAGCTTTCGCGCAAGGTGCTCCGAGGTGAGCCGCCCGCGCCGTACCGTCCGGGCGACCTGATCCCGGCCGTCGATCTCGATGTCGTCCGCGCACAGGGTGAGGCCGCCTGCGAGCAGCCGCTCGATGACATGCAACTGGCGTCGTACCTGATGTATCCGAAGCAGACGGTCGAGTACCACGCGCATGTGCGCGCCTATAGCGATACATCGGTGCTGCCGACCCCGGCCTATCTGTACGGGCTGCAGCCCCAGGAAGAAGTGGCCGTCGACATTGCGGCGGGCAAGACACTCCTCGTCTCGCTGCAAGGCACTCACCCCGATGCCGAAGAGGGCGTGATCAAGGTCCAGTTCGAGCTGAACGGCCAGTCGCGCACGGCCCTGATCGAGCAGCGCAGTACGGTCAGCGTGGCCACGGCCCGACAGGGCCGCCAGGTTGCGGATCCCGAGAACCCGTTGCACATCGCCGCGCCGATGCCGGGCTCGATCGTGACCGTGGCGGTGCAGCCCGGGCAGCGTGTGGCAGCCGGCACGACGCTGCTCGCGCTGGAGGCGATGAAGATGGAGACCCACATCGCGGCCGATCGCGACGGCGAGATCGCTGCCGTGCACGTCAAGCCTGGCGACCGCGTGGCAGCGAAGGATCTGCTGATCGAGTTGAAGGGTTGAAGCGTTGAAGCGTTGAAGGGGGCGGGCGTTAAAGGGAAGGGCATTCGGCCAGACGCAAAAAAGGCCCGCCAAGGCGGGCCTGCAATGACGAAGGAAACCTCCGTCGTGGAGCGTGTCTGGTATGTGCTTGCCGATCAGAAGCGATGGCGGATGCCGATGATCGCGCCGAACTGGTTCTGGCCCGCACCGACCTGTTCGGTGGCGGCCGTCAGCGTGGTCGCGTTGGCGTTCAGCGACGGGCCGAAGCCGGAAAGTCCCATAGCCGATCCGTTGCTGTTCTGGGCGTAGGCGGCAATGGCGTAGAGGTCCGTACGCTTCGAGAACGCATAGGTACCCGAAAGCACGAAGCTGTACGGATCGCCGCTGCTGTTGCGCACGTCGGTGTAGTAGGCTGCGCCGGTCACGGTGACCGCAGGCGTCACCTGGTAGCTCGCGCCAAGCCAGTACAGGTTGGTGCGCAGCGAGCTGGTGGCGAAATCGCCGTAGTACCAGCGGTAGCCGGCAAAAGCCCGACCTCGGCCGAAGTTGTAGCTGGCGCCGATGCTGGCGCGGCGCTCGCGATTGTCATCGGTAGCAACGGTGCTGCCGCGCACTTCGTCGTAGACCACGCGCGCCGACAGCGGTCCCGCATCGTAGCCGGCCGCGGCCGACCAGTTGCGGCCAGCCTTGTAGTCGCCCGGAATCTCGCCACCGGCCTTGCTGTCGTAGCCGGTGCTGTAGAACAGCCCGTAGTAGACCGCGCCAAGCTTGCCGGTCAGCTTCAGCGAGTTGTCGGCCCGGCCCGACATCCACTTGTCGTGCATCAGCACCGAGTAGCGCGTGGCGATGGCCATCGGGTCATACGTGAGCGAGAAGTCATAGAGTACGGTCTGATGACGACCCAGCGTCAGCGATCCGTACTGGTTCTGCAGGCCCACGAATGCCTGGCGGCCGAACAGCCGGCCGGCCTGGTTGGCGTTGCCGGTGTCCAGGTCGAAACCGTTCTCCAGCGTGAAGATGGCTTTCAGGCCACCACCAAGATCCTCGCTGCCACGCAGGCCCCAACGCGAGGTCGACAGGTTGCCGGCCGACAGGCGGACAACGCTGTTGCTACCGCCGGCGGTGTTCGGTACGTGGGTCAGGTATTCCACGCCGGCATCGACGACGCCATAGAGCGTAATGCTGCCGTCGGCGTGGGCCGTGGCGGGCAGGGTGGGCAGAATGGCCAGCGCGGCCAGGCAGGTTATACGGGTCTTCATGCTTCGTGATCCTTGTTATCAGACGCACGCACGCCTCCTTGCGGGCTCGGGCGCGGTGCGGCGTCAGGAATGTAACGAGAGGAGACGAAGCAAAGAAGAGTGGAATTGGTGACAGTTTGTTCGTGGCTGTGAACAATGCCAGGGGCGTGTTGAAGGGAGAAAGGATGTCCAATCTGGTTGCGCGATGAAGGTGCCACACCTTTTCGCGGCCATTGGCGCGCTTTCCGATCCCGGTGGACGGGTCACCAAACCGTTTCAGTTTTCCGTTCAGGAGTAGCGCTGGCTCGATCAGGCCTATCGACGAATTGCCATACCACGTCGAGTCGCAGCATCATGCGCGGCGCGTCGACGCCACGCATGACTCTAAAGATGTTCGTTACTTCTTCAGCAACGGGCATTGCGACTTCGAAGGCGGAATGAACGCCTGGTCTCCAGGCACCGTGGCCAGTAGCTTGTAGTAGTCCCACGGATACTTCGATTCCTCGGGCTTCTTCACTTCGAACAGGTACATGTCGTGCACCATGCGGCCGTCCTCGCGGATGCGTCCGTTCTTTGCGAAGAAGTCGTTGATCGGCGTGGCTTTCATCTGCTTCATGACCGCCGCGGTCTCGTCGGTACCGGTTGCCTGCACAGCCTTCAGGTAGTGCGAGACCGATGAGTAGACACCGGCCTGGCTCATGTTCGGCATCTTCTTGACCTTCTCGAAATAACGGCGTGACCACGCGCGCGTGGCGTCATTCATGTCCCAGTAAAACGCCTCGGTCAGCACCAGACCCTGGGCGGTCTTCAGGCCGATGGCATGGATGTCGTTGATGTAAAGCAGCAGCCCGGCCAGCTTCTGATTGCCATTGCGTGTCAGGCCGAACTCGGATGCGGCCTTGATCGCGTTGACAGTGTCACCACCGGCATTGGCCAGTCCTACCACCTGTGCCTTGCTGGCCTGGGCCTGCAGCAGATAAGAGGCGAAGTCGCTCGTGTTGAGAGGATGCCGTGCGGCGCCCAGCACGCGGCCGCCGGCCTCATTGACCACGGCGGTGGCCGATTGCTGCAGTGTATGGCCGAAGGCGTAGTCGGCCGTCAGGAAAAACCACGTTTTGCCGCCACGCTCGACCATGGCGCGCGCGGTGGTGTTGGCCAGCGCGTAGGTGTCATATGCGTAGTGGACGGACACGGGCGTGCACAGATCATTTGTGATGCGCTCCGTGCCGGGGCCCGAGAACACCACGATCTTGTTCTTTTGCTTGGCGACGTCCAGCACGGCCAGCGCGGGCGCCGATGCGGCCACGTCGAGGATCGCGTCCACGTGGTCCTGATCGAACCATTCGCGCGCCTTGTTGGCGGCGATATCGGCCTTGTTCTGGTGATCGACCACCACCAGTTCTATCTTCTTGCCAAGTACCTTGCCGCCGAAGTCGTCGATCGCCATCTGCGCGGCGGCGGCACTACCGCGCCCGGTGACGTCGGAGTACAGGCCGCTCATGTCGAGCAGTAGTCCGATCTTGACGATATCGTCGGAGATACCGGGCTTGGGTTGCGCGTGGACGTGCGCGGCCACGCTGGTGAATGCCGCCGTGACCAGTACCGCGGCAGCGAGCTTTTGTGCTTTTGTTTTCATGCGTCTCCTCCTTGGTGTTCGGGTGTCCTTCCGGGTTCTTCTGGCTTTTTCCCCTCGCCCACGCGAGGGAGAGGGGAGCAAGTCAGACTGTCGCGATCGGCGTCGTCGGCGATCCCACGGCACCCGGCAGCCTGAGCGGTGGCGCGGTCAGCATGAAGCGGGTGCGACGATGCGCGCGCAGCCAGTCGGCCAGTTCGCGCAGATACCAGAGTTCGCCGAGCGGCAATCCCAACTTGAACAGGCAGTGATGATGCAGCGGCAGCAGCGGGTGGGTTTTCGCGTCGGCCGGCGCCGGGCGTGCCGGATAGCGTTCGACGGCATAGTTGTCCGCGATCAGCGCGGCGATGCCGGCATCGGTGATCCAGTTGAGCAGGCGGTCGTCGCGCCCATCCAGGGCGCAGCAGCTGTGGTGCAGCACATTCTCGTCGGGCTCGCGTTGCATCGACAGCACCACCTCGGCAAAGCCGGTGCGCAGCAGCAGCATGTCGCCGCGTTCCACTTCCACCTGGTGTGTCTCCATCGCCCGCATCAGGTCTTCGTAGCCCACATTGCGGTATCCGGTGCCGTAGACGTCGGCCAGATCGACCAGCACGCCTCGGCCTTGCATGCCCTTGACGGCGAAATTCTCGATGCCGAGCGCATCGGCATGGCTGCCGTGGCCGTGGCCGCAATCGTGGGCTTCGAAGTGGTCATCCTCGGCGTAGTCCACGGGTCCAACGATGTCGGCATTGGCCCGGTAGCCGTTGTAGTAGACCCGTTCCGGACGGCCATCGCCGTCGGCGTCGAACAGCGCGCCAACGTGGGCCAATGAGTCCCACTGCGTCGAATACTGCAGACACAGCAATACCTGATCGTCGCTGATCACATCGGTGGCGGCAGGGTCCACCTTGGCCAGCGGGAAGTTCAGATAGGGGATGTCGTCGCGGAATGTCGGGCGCAACTGAGGCGGGTGGCGTCGCGGATTGAGCTTGTTGCCACCGGGGTAATCGAGCGGTAGCGAGAGGCAGAAACTGATGCCTGCCTGTATCTCTTTCGCCCCTCTGATCACCTGCTCGGGCCCGATCAGATTGACGCGGCCGAGTTGATCATCCGGCCCGAATTCGCCCCAGTTGGAGCCTTCTGGACGCTGCTTCCAACGCATGCTTCGTGTCTCCTCTTGTCGGATTGATGCTTCGCCTTGATAACCGGCATGGTCTCGCCATGTTGCGCGTTTATAGACGAAAAGGCGACGCAAGATCATTTTGCGTCGCATCAAAACTATGCGGAGGGATGGCAGCGCAGGGCGGAATCCGGGAGGCCCGGAAAGCAAAACGCCGGTCTCGTGGACCGGCGTTTCGGCAAGGTGACGGTGCTTGCAGCGTCTGTGGCGCGTCAGGTGGGGTGATCTTCCGCGCGAGCGCCAGCTGCGGAGTCGAGTAGTTGTTGCTGCTTGAGCAGCGGGTCATTCTTGAGTACCCAGCGGGCACCGAAGGCCAATGCAACGATGCAGGCCAGCATATACGCAACTATCGCAGTGAGAGTAAGCATGATCTTCACAGGAAGCGGTTGCGACCGCATTGCCAGCGTTCGGAACATGATTCGATCATGTAAACGTGGCGGGCCGGATGGGAACGGATTGTATGTGAGAGAAGACCTGAATCCGGCCGGAAACCGCCTGAAATTTTCTGTATGCCGATCTAAGCGCATTTAATATCGGCGAAATATACGGTGTGCGGAGCTCCGGAAGCTCCGCGGCGGGGCGGCGAGGCTGCCGTCCCGCGACCCATCCGAAGTCAGAGGAAACATCCCATCTGGAACTGCGTCGCCCGGGCGGCGTTCACCGCCTCACGGTAGCGGTCTGCCCGGCTCCAGTATTCGGTGTGCTCCATGGCCCATTCCGTGCCTCGGATCTGGTAATCGAGAACGCGGCACTGGTTCCAGAACACATTCATCAAGCGCCAGTCCTGCTCGGCGTCACGTTCGTCCCAAGCCTGGATCTGCTGCGAAATCTGCGCCTGATGTTGCAGGTAGTCCATCTCCGCCTGTCGCGCCTTGGGTGTGGCGCGGGGGACGGTGACTACGCTGCCGCGCATGGTCCGCGTAGTGTTGGTGTAGCCGGCGGGGCATGAGGGCGTTGCCGTATAGAGCGTGTCCTGGCTGCTTTCACACTTGGTGACGGCAGTCGCGGCGCCCGCGCCTGTAGCGGTCAGCGTCAGCAACATCACGGCAAGGAGTCTGGACATGATGGCGCCTCCGATGCATCTCAATGCCATCAATGTAGGCAGCGCGCCGGCGTACCGCCAAGACCGGCGTGGTATCCAGATATTTCAAGCGATGGTGGCGGTTTTGCGGCGCCGCAGCAAGATGCCTGCCGAGCCGTTACAGCCCGCCCGGCAAGAGGTGCCAGATACCTTCCACCTCGCGTGCCAAGCCGTCGGCCTCCAGCTTGCGCAGATGTGCCAGCAGCGAGCGTTGGGCGATCGGGTGCTTGCCCGGAGGCACGTCGTCGTAGACGCTGGCGAGCAGCGTGGCGAGATCCGTCGGGGCCAGCGCGCGCAGCGCGTTCATGACCTTGGCTTCACGTTGCTGGCGATGCCGGATCAGCAGGCGGATCGCGTCATGCGGCCGGCCCATCAGGAAGCCATGACCGGGGGCAATCCACTCGATGTCCTCGTCGAGCAGCGCCCGCAGGGACCCCAGGTATGCGCGCATATCGCCATCGGGCGGGTTGATCACGACGGTCGAGCCCTGCATCACGTGGTCGCCCGTGAACAGCGTCTTCTCTTCCTCGAGCAGATAGCAGAGATGGTTCGACGCATGGCCTGGGGTGTGGACCACGCGCAGCGTCGTCTGGGGCCCAAGGGCGATACGGTCGCCGTGCCGCGGCATGTGGTCGGGCGCGAAGGTCGGGTCCTGCCGGTCAGTCACTGCCGTGACCAGCCCGATGACGGGCGCGCCCGTGGCGGCGCGCAGTCGCACGGCGCCCGGCGAATGGTCCATATGCGTGTGCGTGGCGAAGATCCATTTGACGGGACCAGGCGCGGCGGCCATGACGGCGTCGAAGTGGGCAGGATCATCGGGACCCGGGTCGATCACGGCCCAGGTGTTGTCCGCTCCGGCCACGAAGTACGTATTGGTACCCGGCCCGGTCATGACGCTGCCGTTGTTGGCCGTTACGCGCCAGACGCGATCGGACAGTTTTACGGCATGGCCCGGCTCCAGCGCGTAGCGGCCGTGCCCGGCGCCATCGGGGTCGATGCGGGAGATTTCCGCATACGGTGCCTCTTCCGGCATCACCGGGCGCTGGCCCTTGGGTCCGCTCGCCAGACGTGGCATGACCAGAGGGATATTGCGCTGCTGCTGCGCGAAATCGAAGCAAGTCTGCGCGTTCTGGAAATGCGCGATCGACTGCAGGATCTTGCGCGTGGCATTGACCAGCGTGAAATTGCTGGCCGGGTCGATAGCCTCGGCCGGACGCAGCCAGCGGTGCTCCACGGCTTCCACACCGTCGTGGAGAGCGGTCTGGCCAGAGGGCAGCATGGCCATGAAGAAGCGCGTGTCGAAGCGCTTGGGCAGTCCGGGTGGCGTGAGCCAGTAGGCGCTGTACGCCAGTCGGTCGACGGCCAGCCGCAACCCCAGCATCTCGCAAACGTGCGCCAGCCCCTTGCCACCGTAGCCGGCCGCCTCGCGCAACTGGCGGCGCACGCTTTCCGCCAGACTGTCGAGTTGCACCAACTGCCCGCGTGTGTCGTAGGCGAACAGCAGGTTGGCTTCCTCGAACGCTTCTCGCACCGCGCATAGGTAGTAGTCGAGTCCGTTCGCCGCGACGCTGAGCCGCGCGCTGGCGGCTGAGTCCTCGAGTCCGCTGCACAGGCTGTGCAACGTGGCGTCCTGCGGGTCGAGCGTGCCGCCGGGAAACACGAAGGCGCCGGCGCTGCGATCGTCGTCGCGCTGCGGGCGGCGCATCATCAGCACCTCCATGCCGCGTGTTCCGTCACGCAGTACGAGCATGCTGGCGGCGGCGCGCATGGCCTTGGAACGGGCAACCGGGGAAGTGGGATCGGGGAGGGTGGTGGACATGATGGACTGCGCGGGAAGTCTCTGCGGATTCTTGTTCTAAGTCGCCAAGCATACCTCAGCGAATGTGCCCGAAACCGTGCAACTAGGGAAGTTACTGGGGAAACAGCGTCATTTGCCCAGTCAGCAATGTCTCGAAATCGTCGTCCAGAAACGGCAGGATCGCATCGGCAATCGGCTGCAACTGTCGTGTGACGTAGTGCTCATAGTCGATTGGCGATGCGCGTGTTTCCAGTGGTTCGGGGCCGGCCACCGTCATCAGGTAGCTGATCCAGCCGCCACGCTGGTACTGGCGCGGCCTGCCGTGCAGTACGTTGTACTCGTCGGCGATGCGTGCCGCCCGTACGTGCGGTGGCACGTTGCGCTGGTATTCGTCGAGCTGGCGGCGCAGGCGCTTACGGTAGATCAACTGCTCGTCGAGTTCGCCGGCGAGCGTGCGGTGGACGGTGTCGCGCACATAGTCCCGATAGGGCTCGCGGTTGAAGATCTTCGCGTAGAGCGTCTGCTGGAACTGCTGCGCCAGCGGTGACCAGTCGGTGCGCACGGTTTCCAGGCCCTTGAACACCATCTCGGCCGTGCCGTCGGCGCGCATCACCTGGCCCGCGTAGCGCTTCTTGCTGCCGAGATCGGCGCCACGGATGGTCGGCATCAGGAAGCGCCGGAAATGGGTCTCGAACTGCAGCTCGAGCGCGGACTCCAGGCCGTAGGTCTGCCACAGATGATCTCGCCACCAGTCGTTCACGTACGCCACCAGGCTGCGGCCGATCTGCGCGGCGTCGGCCTCAGACCTCGCGCGACGCAGCCACACGAACGTCGAATCGGTGTCGCCGTAGATCACCTCGTAGCCCCGCGCCTCGATAAGCGCGCGCGTCTGGCGCATGATCTCGTGGCCGCGCATCGTGATCGACGACGCCAGTCGTGGGTCGAAGAAGCGGCAGCCGCTGGAACCCAGCACGCCGTAGAACGCGTTCATGATGATCTTGAGCGCCTGCGAGAGCGGCTTGTTCTTGTCTCGCTTGGCGGCTTCGCGGCCCTGCCACACGCGCGCGACGATGGCCGGCAGGCAGTGCTTCGTGCGTGAGAACCGCGCGCCCCGGAAGCCGGGCACCGATTCGGCATCGTCAGGGTGGGCCAGGCCCTCGACCAGTCCGATCGGGTCAATCAGGAACGTGCGGATGATCGACGGATACAGGCTCTTGTAGTCGAGCACGAGCACCGATTCATAGAGTCCGGGGCGGGAATCCATGACAAAGCCACCAGGGCTGGCTTCCGGCGCCTTCTCGCCAAGACTAGGCGCGACGTAGCCTTGCCGATGCATCAGCGGCATGTAGAGATGCGTGAAAGCCGCGACCGAACCGCCACTACGATCCGCCGGCAGGCCGGTCACCGTCGCGCGTTCCAACAGGAAGGGAAGCAGCTCCGCTTTCTCGAAAATGCGCGTGACCAGTTCGCAGTCGCGGAGGTTGTAGCGGGCCAGTGCCGGCTTGTCTTCGGCGAACATCCGGTCGATCGCATCCATGCGGTCGTACGGGTTGTCGATAGCCTTGCCTTCGCCCAGCAGCGTCCGGGCCACGGATTCGAGACTGAACGACGGGAAGTTCCAGGTGGCCGAGCGAAGGGCCTCGATGCCGTCGATGATCAGCCGGCCCGCCGCTGCCGCGAAGTAGTGCTGCTGCTGGTTGTGCTCGCGCCACTCCAGTTCCGCGCCGCCACGACCCAGGCGCAGCGGAATCTGGTGCTGGCGCGCGTGTTCGCGCAGCACACGCAGGTCGAATTGCACCAGATTCCAGCCGATGATCGCGTCGGGATCGTGGCGGGCCAACCAGTCGTTGAGGGCCTCCAGCAGCAGAGGACGGGTTGCGTGGTACTCGAGCGCGAAGTCGATATCCGCCGCCGGTTGCGCGGGGGTGGGGCCCAGCATGTAGACCTGCCGCTCGCCACAGCCCTCCAGCGCGATGGAATAGAGTTCGCCGAACGCATTAGTTTCGATGTCGAGCGAGACCAGGCGCAGCTTGGGCCGGTAGCCGGCCGCCGGCTTCATCTGGGCGTCGCGCAGCACGCCGTCCGCCCCGGGCTGGCCGTCGAACCAGACCGGGGCGGTGATGAACCGCTCCATCAGATAGCGCTCTGGCGGGCGGACGTCGGCCTCGTAGACGCTGACGCCCGCGTCGCGGAGCGCCTTTTCAATCCGCATGAGCTGACGGTGCTGGTCGCAGTAGATCCCTGTCACCGGGCGTCGCTGGAAGTCCTGCAAGTTCAGCGGGCGGAACTCGACATCGCGCTCGCCACGCAGCAGCGCCTCGGCCGTCTCGCGTTGCGCGGCCGGTATGAACGCCGTGGATGGCTGCCGGGGCAGGCGCAGTCGGCGCGGGCCCTCATCGGTGGCGAGCCAGAACTCGACTTCCGTGCCTGCGGGCGTGTCGCGCCAGTGACGGGTCAGGAGAAAACCCTGCTGTAGTGCCAACTTCGAAACCTTCGGGGGCCTGTATCTGGCGGGAATTCTAGCGGACGGACCGAACTTAAATCACAACACGAATGATTTCACTTGCCTGAGGCGCCAAACGTGGGTGATATCGGCGATTGTGAACGGCTAGGCGGATGCATGGAGATGATGGATTCACTGATACCACGGGGAGTGAAGCGAAGCAGCGGCGGCAGGGTGCCCGTCGCGCTATGGATCGCGCTGCTGTGGTGGCTGACCATGCCTTTCGCCACGTGGGCTGCCGAGGCGTCCACGTCACCTGCGGCGCCGCCCGCTGATCTGGTGCTGATGAACCTGCCGGTGGTGACGCTACGCGCGGAACTTGGTGGCACGCCACCCGCGGTGCGGGTCGCCCGCGCGCAGGAGCGGTTCGACAAGCTTGACCGGCGCGAGCTCGGCGAACCCGTGACCCAATTGCCGGGCCGACTGGGCAACGTGTCCGGCGTGGCAGTGCAGGTCGGTAACCGCATCCTGTTTTCGGTCGTCGATGGCGACCTGGACCCCGAACAGCCAGGGCAGACCGTGGAGTCCGTGGCTGCCACGGCCGCCGCGCAACTCCAGACTGCGCTCGATGCCCGCCGCGACCAGTTGCACTGGCCCACCATACTGCGTGGCACAAGCTACTCGCTGGCTGCGTTGCTGCTCCTGCTCGGCCTGTTGTGGTCCATCGCGCGCGGCCGTCGTCGCCTCGATCTGATGCTCCGCCGCGCGCTGGAATCACGCTTGCGCACACGGACGTCGGGTCGTTTCGACTGGTCCGGCGCGCTGCTGCAGCTTGCCAACAGCATCGCGCAGATCGTCGGCGCGGCGCTGATCGCGCTACTCATCTTCCTGTGGCTCGATTTCGCGCTCGAACAGTTCCCGCTGACCCGGCCGCTGGGCCAGCGCATGGGGGCGTTCCTGCTCGGCCTGCTGGGGCATGTCGGCACGTCCATGCTAGACGCCGTCCCGGGGCTGGTGACCGTGGCGGTCATCCTGCTTATCACACGTGCCGTGCACAAGCTGGTAGCCGCGATCTTTATTGCGGTGCAGCGGGGCCAGGTCACGGTGCCCGGCATGCACCCGGAAACCGCCGGCGCTACGCGGCGCATCGCGTCGACCGTGGTCTGGGCGCTGGGGCTGACGTTTGCATACCCGTACATTCCGGGCTCGCAGAGCGATGTATTCAAGGGCCTTTCGGTGCTGTTCGGGTTCATGGTGACGCTGGGATCGGCAAATATCGTCAACCAGATCATGAGCGGCATGGTGCTGGTGTATTCACGCGCGCTCCGGCGCGGCGACATGGTCGATATCGGCGGCACGATCGGCACAGTGACGTCACTGGATTCGCTGTCGGTCAAGATCGTCAACGTGCGGCGAGAGGAAGTGACGCTGCCGAACGCGGTGGTGGTCGGCAGCGCGATTCACAATTACTCTCGCCGGGGTGGTTCGGAAGCGAATGTGGGCGCGCTGGTCTCCACGTCGGTCACCATCGGCTATGACGCGCCATGGCGCCAGATTCACGGCATGTTGATCCGCGCGGCCGCCACCGTGCCGGGGCTTGGCAACAATCCGCCCCCTTACGTGCTTCAGCGTGGTCTGCAGGACTTCTACGTCGAATACGAACTGTTTTGCTCGATTGACGACCCACGGCGGCGCTTCGAGCTTCTATCGGTCCTGCACGCGGCGATCCAGGACGAATTCAACCGCAACGGGGTACAGATCATGTCCCCGCACTACATGGACCAGCCCGTCGCTCCGGTGGTGGTATCGCCAGACAATCAGTACGCGGCGCCAGGCGCGGAGAAGACGTAGCCGTAGTCACTCAGCCCGTCAGCGCGGGGATTTCAGCAAGGCGCCATGGAACACGACTGGCCCGCTCGGCCCATCCGGATTGGTGGACCCGCCGAGTGGCTCGATGCTGACCGCCAGGGTCGGCACGTTGGCGGGCAGCGTGGCCAGCGGCAGGCGAACCTGGCGCGCGCGGCCAATCACGCCCAGCGACTGAGGCTTGCCATCCACGGGGAGCGCCCAAAGCTGGAGGACCTGCTGGTTTGTCAGCGTCAGGTCGTCGAGCCTGCGAACCACCAGGGCGGGGCCGGTTGGATCCCAACTGACCAGCATGGCAGCCCGGGATTGTTGCGACTGCAGCAAGGCAACCACTGTGGAGGGACTCGGCCGTCGCTCGGGCCCGAGGCCTATGGTGGCAATAACGGCGATCAGCGCGATGACCGTCATCGCCGCCGTGGCGCCTCGCCAGAAGCTCGCGGCCTGCCAGACGTGACGCCAGCCAGTCGTGCGTGTCGGCTGTGCCTCGGCGGGATCGGCTTTCCAGCCTAGCCGTCGCTCGATGCCGCACCAGACGGCTTCTACGGGAACGGCCCGCGCTTGCAGCTCGGCCACCCCAGCCAGTCGTGCCTGCCAATGGGCAATCGCCACGCGCACGGCGGGCTCCTGGCGCGCCATTTGCTCCATGCGACGGCGCGCGCCACCGCGCAGCACGCCCAATGCGTACTGGGCGGCCATGCGGTCGAGCAGGTCAGGGTGGCGCACAAGATTCATGGCGTGGCCTCCAGGCAGGCGCGCAGCTTCTCCAGACCACGGCGGATCCACGATTTGATCGTGCCCAGCGGCACGCGCAGCCGCGCGGCCAGTTCGGCATGGCTGAGGTCCTGCAGGTAGGCCAGCACCACCGCCTCGCGCTGCTGGCCGTCCAGGCGCTGCAGGCAACGGTTCAGCGCGCGGGCTTGTTCGCTGGCCTGTGCCAGTTCGACCGGACCATCGTGTTCGTCTTCGAGATCGGCTTCCGGGGTGTCCTCCAGGGACGTGGCCGATGCCAGCCGCGCCACATGCGCCCGGCGCAGGCAGTCGAGCGCCCGGTTGCGCACAATCGTCGTCATCCACGTCATCGGAGCGGCCACTTGCGGTCGGTAATCGGCGGCGTGGTGCCAGATGCTGACAAAACTCTCCTGCACCACGTCCTCCGCCCAGTCACGCCTGCGAGTGATACGCAGCGCGAGGCCGAACAGTTTCGGCACGACCTGATCGTAAAGCGCGCGCAGCGCCAGCCGATCCCCCAACGCCACCCGGCCGAGCAATACATCAAGCCCCGTGGGTGCGTCGGGCAACGAAGAAGGAGGTTCCGGGGACAGGGCCACGCGGCACTCCAGGCTGATGGGGTTGGCGGGATTATAGGCAGCAGGGAGTCAGCGGTGCATCCGCCGGGTGGATGGCTGCGTATAAGCCGATAACGCACGGGCAATGTGTTTCGCCTGCCAGCGTTCATCGCCCAAATCAAGGAGGGTTCCCATGAAAACCAAGCCTGACCTTTCTTTGCCGTTCGCCGGCTCCGCCTGCGACGCCGACCTTGCTCCCGATCTGGTCCGCCGCGGCTGGCTCAAGGCACCGGGTGCATTCGCACTCGGGTCGCTGGCCGTGATGTCGCTTGGCGAGGCCATGCCCGCCTGGGGGCAAACGCATTCCACCAGCACGAAGGACGACATCAATATCCTCAACACGGCACTTGGCCTGGAGTACCAGGCGATCGCCGCGTACCAGGTGGGCGCCGAAAGCGGGCTGCTGCAGAAGCCGGTGCTCGACACCGCCGTCAAGTTCCAGACGCACCACAAGGCCCATGCGGATGTGCTGGCCAACACGGTGATGAAGCTGGGCGGCACGCCGGTCAAGACCCGGAAGGCCAGCGAATACAACTTCCCGGCTGCGGATCTGAAAACCCAGGCCGATGTCCTGCGGTTCGCCGCCGGGCTGGAGAAGGGCGCTACTGCTGCCTACCTGGGCGTACTGCCGAGCTTCCACAACCGGGAACTCGCCAAATCCGCCGGCAGCATCCTTGGCGATGAGGCCATGCACTGGGCGATTCTGCTGAGTGTGCTGGGCGAGGACCCGGTGCCGGGGGCGTTCGTGGGTTGACGAGGGAGCGCGAGTGAGTGGCCCGACCAGTCACAGGTTGCGCGAGCCATCTCACGTAAAAGGGGCGGAGGATCTGTCGCGTGGAAAAGCGCTACGCACCTCCTGATTGGGTGCAGGCGGCCTGGGCACTACTGAGCCACGCGCCCGTTATTACTTTTACCTTCGCCCCCTTCTTCCTCCGACCTGGATTGCATATCCCCGTTGTACCAATCCACGCGGCGTGTCACCGTCATAATGCTGGCCAGCACCAGGAAGAGCAGGGTCGAACCCAGCAGTAGCGCGTTGTCCTCGGAAACCAGAATGCCGTACAGCGCGCCATACAGCGCCGCAATCAACGCCGCGAAACTCGCGCCTCGGCGCCAGCTGTGGAGGACGAACGTCAGGTAGAAGGCGAGCAGTCCGATGCACGCGGCACTCGCGGCCAGATAGGCGAGCAGGAATGTCACGTGCTCGGAAAGGCTGACGAGCATGAGGAAGAACAGGGTCAGCGCCAGTCCAACGAGCAGGTACTGGATCGGATGAATCCGCAGTCCCTTGATCTGCTCGAATACATAGAAGCCGGCGAAGGTCAGTAGTACGAACAGCAGCCCATACTTGATGGCACGCTCGACGCGTACATAGCCGTTGACCGGATCGATCAGCGTGACGGAGATGGACTCCGCGGCGTTCGCCGGGGCGGTCACGGCTGGTTGCGTACGCTCGCCATTCTCCATGGGCAGAAGGCGCTCTCGCACGTGGGTGTTGAGCGCGTTGACCGACCATTCGGCGCGGAAGCCACTGGCGTCCACCGTGCGCTGGCGTGGCAGGAAGTCGCCATCGAAACTGGGGTGCGGCCATGCGGATCGCATACTGAACGTATTCATGTCCGCGACCGGCGCGAACGCGATGGAACGGCTTCCAAGCAGGGAAAGCGTGAGCGAGAACGGCACGACGCGCGCGTCGGCGGGCTTGCCGGCCGCACCGCGGAGGTCGAGCTCCGCATGGAGCCCCTGGCCCAACCCGTTGAGTTGCGCGCCTTGCTCCATTTCCAGCGACTTTCCGGCGAGTTGCATGACCGGCGCCGCAGCAAGGCCGCGCATGTCGGACACGCCCAGTGCCACGAACGGCTCGCCCAGTTCGAAGCGGACATGCCCGGCGGATTTCTCGAATGCGGTGGCCGCCTTCAGGTCAGGCAAGACGAAGGTGCCCGTCCACTGGCTCGCCGCCTCATAAACAATCGCCTTGTGGATGCCTCGGTACCGTTCGCTGGGCTTGATCTCGGTTTGAACCTGGAGGGACTTCGGGAAGACCAGCAACTGTCGCGTGGCCTCCCGGTACTGCGTCTGTGTCTTGCGGCCCTTGGCATCCTTTGCTTCGGATTCCACGAGGACTTCCTTGTAGGGCAGGACGATGATCGGGCCAGTCAAGGTTTGCGGGCCGGCATAACTACGCCAGATGCTTTGCTCGGCGGACTCCTGGAGCTGGCTGCGCTCCTCCACTAGATTGAAGACCATCTGCAGGGCGGCCCACAGCACCAGGATCAGGCCCGCCGCGACCAGAATCTTGTAGGGGTACGAGCGAAAGTTTTTCATGACTGTCTTGCGAGTGAAGATGCAGCAAGACTAGCGATCGCGGGTGAGGAGGGCGTGTGGTTGGCGTGAAGCCGTTGTGAAGGCTGCGCTCCGTCTTTCGCGTTACGTCATGTGTTGCGCGTCATGCGGAGATGGGCAGGACCATCACGGCGCTGGCGCCACCGCCCTCTCTGTTGGTAACGGTAGCGCTGCCGTGGTGCAGCAGGGCTACTTCGCGAACCAGACATAGGCCAAGCCCGGTGCTGCGCTCGCCGCCACCGGGGCGGGGCAGGGAATAGAAGCGCTCGAACAGCCGCGAAAGCGCGTACTCGGGGATGCCGGGCCCTCGGTCCTCGATCCTGAGCGTGATCTGATCCTGATGGGGGCCGGGTTCCAGGACCACGTCGACGTCGGTCCCCGACGGCGCGAAATCCAGGGCATTCTCGATCAGGTTGACGATTGCCTGCCGCAGCAGGAACACGTCGCCGGAGACGTCGAAGGATTGTCCCTGCGCCGGTGGCTGCCAATGCAGGCTTACGCCGCGTTGGCGCGCCCGTGGCTCCAGTGACGCAAGAATATGCTCGATCTCCTGCGCCAGCCGCACGGGTTCGCGCTTCTCCAGACGCTGGCGTTGTTCGACTTCGGCGAGTGCCAGAAGCTTGCGGATCAACAAATCGAGCCGCTGCGCCTGACTGCGGATATTGCCGAGAAAGCGTTGGCGGTCTGCCGTCGGCATGTCCTCCTGAAGCAGTTCCGCCGCGCCGCCGATGGCGGCCAGCGGGCTCTTCATTTCGTGCGTCAGCGTGTGGATATAGTGCTCAACGTACTGCTTGTCTTCCAGACGCACGCGCATGGTTTCCACCGCTCGGCCGAGTTCCGCGAGTTCGCTGGCGCCGCGCAAGGGCATCTCGGCGCGCTCGCCGGCCGCGACGGCCCGAGTATAGCGCTGCAGCTTGCGTAGCCCGTACACGAGCCAGAGCGTGCACACCAGTCCAATGACCGCGGCGCCGCCGATCAGCAACAGCCCGTACATCAGGATAGTCCGCTGACTGCGCGCGATGAACGGCGCCACGGTCTGATTCGGCTTGGCCACGGTCAGCACGCCGATGATCCGTTCGCCGTCGCGGATCGGGGCTGCCACATACATGATCGTGCTGCTGTCGTCGTTGGGGTCGGAGGGTGTGCTGCGAGCGCCATACTTGCCTTGCAAGGTCAGGTAGACATCGTTCCACCGGGAGTAGTCTTGCCCGACCGCCGCGCCGGACGAATCGAAGCGAACGATGCCACGATCATCGGTGATGTAGATGCGGTAACCGACGGCACCCTTGTGCATCCCCCACACGCTGGCTTCGACGGGCTGCTCATGCAGCCGCGCCAGATGATTCGCGAAACTGCCGTCGGAGAGATGACCGCTCTTGAAATCGTCGGTGGCCAGCACGGCGAGGACGTTGGCGGTGTCCACGAGGGTATCTTCCATGGCCTGACGCACGCCAGGTTTTACTTCCTGGACAAACACGCGCAAGGTCAGGAACGCTGCCAGCCCGACGATCAGGAAGAAGCCGAAGAAGATGCGCAGGCCGATATGCATGGAATGCCCTTATCTTCCTTATCGTGATTCGAGTGAGTAGCCCATGCCGCGATGGGTCCGGATCGGGTCGCCAGCGGGGGCGATCTCGCGGAGCTTGGCTCGGAGCGTCTTGACGTGCGTGTCGACGGTACGATCGACCGTATCGAGCGAATCGTGCCAGACCAGATCCATGAGCTGCGAGCGGGCGAAGATGCGCCCCGGGTGTTGCACCAGAAGCGCCAGCAGGCGGTATTCGTAGCGGGTGAGGTCCAGCCATCGGCCACGATAGGCCAGGCGGGCGCCGTCGGTGTCATGGACGAAATCGGCTTCCTCCTGGGCCATTGGCGATGGGTGGGGTGAGTCGCTGGCGCCCTTGGCGCGACGGAGGATCACGCGCACGCGAGCGGCAAGCTCACGTGGCGAGAATGGCTTTACCACGTAGTCATCCGCGCCAATTTCGAGCCCGACGATGCGGTCGATTTCCTCGTGCCGGGCAGTCAGGAAGATGACGGGAACGTCCGAAAACGTCCGCATCGAGCGGCAAACCTCAAAACCGCTGATATCTGGCAGCCCAACGTCGAGGATAACGAGATCGGGGCGTCGTGATCGCACGCGATCCAATGCCTCACTCCCCAGCGTGCAAGTCTCGACCTGCATACCTTCCGTGCGTAGGGCGTACAGAATCGTGTCCGCAATGGCTGATTCATCTTCCACTACAAGTACGGCTGGCTGTTTCATTACACAAGTCTCGCTATCAGGTTTAAATCTCTGCCGCGACGCCGCGTTTGTGGAAATAGATGCGTTCCGCGACCCATCGCAAAGGCGCCGAATGCAACAGGACATCGAACGCCCAATCCGACTGGAAATGGTCGAACGCCCAACGTAGCAGCCGCTTGGTCCGAAAACGCGGCGCGCTCTGTTCGGCCACCTGCTCTGGCGTTGCGGCGCCGGTCCGAAGGTGCGCCGCAATGGCCCGCCCGACAGCTTCGCCATGCCGCCACGCCGCGTGAATGCCGCCGGCCGTCACCGGCGACACGATACCAGCCGCATCGCCCGTTAGCAGTACGCCATCCCGGGCCAACGGATATACCGGGCCGCCACAGGGTATCAGGCCGGCACGGGTGGTGGTCGGTGCCGCGTCCTCCGGTACACCGAGCAGGTGCCGGACACGCCGAAGAAAGCCGTCGATATCCGGCGCTGCCCGACGCCGTGGCGCATGGCGCAGCGCCAGGCCAGCTTGCACACCGGTGGGATTCTGGGCCACCCAACCGATATACCCAGGCGCGAAGTGCTTGCTGGCGAAGCAATGCAGGGCATCTGGATCGGAGAGTTGCAGGCCGGCAAACTCGTATTCGACGCCGTAGAGGAAGGCGTTACCTTGCCCGAGTCCGGCGATCTGGGCCACCCTTGACCTCGCGCCGTCGGCACCTACCAGGTACCGCGTGCGGCCGACGCCCGGCACGGACCATCCGGCACCGGATCGTGACGCTTGACTGAAAGAGGTGCCGAGACGCAGGTCGACCCCGTGATTTACCAGCTCCGAGGCCAGCCAGCGCATCAGATTCGGCGTATCGGTGGTGAGAAAGTAGTAACCGGGCGCCGCCAACGCGAGGCTGCGCAGCGCCGGCGAATAGAGGTGAACCTTCTCGATGCGTCGCAGGCAATCGGCAGGAGCGCGGCCGAGCCATGTCTGCTCGGCCGCCTCCTTGACCAGGATGCCAGTGGTGTGAAGCTTGCTCCCGGGGTCTGTCTTTCGCTCAAGCACTACCACGCGCAATCCCGCGCGTGCCGCAGCCAGCGCGCAGGCAGCGCCTGCAAAGCTCGCGCCGACGATTACCACATCATGGTCAAAGTCCTGGGTTCGCGTCGCCATCTCGGTTCCTCTTTGGTGATTGGATGGCCGGGAGTATCCAGTGCGTGGGTGAAGGCAGGATGAGGTGAAAGTGAAGGGGGGAGGGTGCCGGGCACTTGGCACGAATTTGTGAAGTGGAGTCTACGCTTCCACGTCAGCATATAGCGACAAGAAGGCGATACTGGATTTGTTGAAGCCGTACTGCAATCTTCATGCTGTTGGCTCAGGAGGTTGGTGCTCGGCGGCGTTGGTGGGCGAACTCGCGTTCGCGCTTGGCAAAACCTTTCCGCGCCGCACGCCATCGATCTCGGCGATCAGTTCCTTTTCACTGGGCATCGGATCACTGTCAAAGCGCAGGAGTCTGTCGCCCGCGAAGTATGCGGTCAGTCGTCGTTGCTGCACGATATCGCGACGACCACGCCGGAAGGTGAAAACATAGTCCCAGCGATCTGCATGGAAGACATCGGTCAGCAAAGGCGTGCCAAGCAGGAAGCTCACCTGATCCCGGGTCATGCCGGGCCTGAGCTGGGCGACCGCCTCACGCGACACAAAGTTGCCCTGTTCGATAGTGATCTGATAGGGCGTGATGGCGTGTGCCAAAGAGAGTGAGCCGCGGTCATAGGCGGCGCAGCCGGTGAGCAGAGCCAATGCGATCCCATAGGACGCGGCGCGAGCGTAGTTGGAGGACATGTGTAGCAAGTTCTGTTCTGGCGGACAGCGCTCCGTCAGAGATAGCGAGAGACCAGGATGATGGCGGCCGGAATGCACACGAACACCGTGCTCAGAACGCCGCCAAATGCCCCGCCATGTTCGTCTGTGCTCGTTTTTCGCGAAACGAACCACGGCACAAGTAGCGCGCAGAGGAGGACGGCAACGGGCGTGACGTTGAGTAGGGCCAGCATATCGTCCATGGTGAGGCCCGCGGCGTGGGTTCTGACTCTTCCAGTATTGGTAAACGGCCGAGCCTGGAAACTCGGAAATTTCCGATTCATCGGATGAAAGGGTGGGCGGTCAGCCCGATGTCGTCCAGCCGCATGTTGTCGATGAGCGGATGACTGGGTAGCCGTAGGCTCGGCGTTTGATGACCCTGATGGTGTTGTTGATACCCTCGACCACGCTGGTATTGAGCGGATGCCCGCATCGGGCGAGGGTGCCGTGCCAATAGGTCTGCAGGCGCTGGCCGAACAACGCCATGGCCGGAATCTGACTTTGCCTTGTCTGGGTGCACCAACGTTCCCAATCCTTCTGGGCCCATGCCGGACGGCGGTAGAACCACAGGCGCTTGAGCGCGGGGCAAAGTACATTGCCGCAGAACTACCAGGATGCCCTGGAGGGGGTGATCGCCGCCAATTGGAGGTAAAGCGAAGGCTGGCTACTGCTTGGCGGCTGGCCGGCCTCGTCCCGCACCCCGATAGCTGTAGCCGTGATCGGCATACGTATGACATGGCAGGTGTCATGTGGAGCACAATGCAATCTCAAAGCAATGCGTCAGGCAAAGCGAGATGCTGCGGTAAAACGGAAAGGGGCGATCAATGGGACTCTTGGTGAATGGTGAATGGCAGGACAGGTGGTATGACACTACCTCCACCGGTGGCCGTTTCGTGCGTAAGAATGCGGCTTTCCGCAACTGGGTCACATGCGATGGCGCGGCGGGTCCCACTGGTATAGGTGGATTCCGCGCGGAGGTGGGCCGCTACCACCTCTATGTCAGTCTGGCTTGCCCTTGGGCACACCGGACACTGATCATGCGCGAACTCAAGGGGCTGGAAGACATGATCAGTTTTTCGGTCGTGCACTGGCTGATGCGCGAGGAGGGCTGGACCTTTGCCGACGGCCCTGGGGTGATACCAGACTCCGTCAGTGGCGCGCGCGTGCTGCATCAGGTCTACACATTAGCCAACCCAAATTACACCGGGCGGGTGACCGTGCCTGTGCTGTGGGACAGGCAGCAGGCCACGATCGTCAGCAATGAATCGTCGGAAATCATCCGTATGATGAACAGTGCATTCGACAGGCTTGGGGCGAGGCTAGGGGATTACTACCCGCTTGATCTGCGCGCGCAGATCGATGCCATCAACGCGCGGATCTACGACACCGTCAACAACGGTGTGTACAAGGCAGGTTTCGCCACCTCTCAGGCGGCCTACGAGGAAAGCGTGCGGTCGTTGTTCGATACGCTGGACTGGCTGGAGGCACAGCTTTCCCAGCAGCGCTGGCTGGTCGGAAATCGTTTTACCGAAGCCGACATCCGGCTCTTTACCACACTGATCCGTTTCGACGCCGTATATGTAGGGCACTTCAAGTGCAACCTGCGCCGAATCGTCGACTATCCAGCCTTGTCAGCCTATTTGCGGGATATCTACCAACGGCCAGGCATCGCAGGCACGGTCGATTTCCTGCACATCAAGGGCCACTACTATGAAAGCCATCGGATGCTGAACCCCACGGGGATCGTGCCGCTGGGTCCAATGCTTGATCTGTCCTCGCCGCATGGGCGAGAGCGGTTGGGGCAGGACTGACAGTTTGCTTTCGGCTGTCGCTTGTTCGGGCGGACGGCATTGCGCGCGACAGGCCTGTATTTTATGCATGGTGCAGATGACCGCGGTGGCGCATTGCCCGGTCGCGACCGCCATAAAAGGCCCGCCGGCGACCGGGGAACCTCCGGTGGGTGAAGGGCGCGGCGGTCTTGCGGATGATCCACGCCGATCGCAGCCCGCTGCATTGGGGCGCGGGAACTGTACGCTTGCGCATGCTCATTCCGGATGGCTCAGATTCGGCGGTCGGCATCGGCATTGGGTGGCCGGCATGGTGGTCTCCCGCAATTGGTCTGCTCGAAATAACTGAGAAGAGCCAATGGGCACTGTCACGTTGCGCGTGATAGCACCCGCGTGACACATTAATTTCTCATGGCCGTCGCCAAGTCCGCAGGCGGCTGGCTGCCTTCGTGTACCGCACGTGCCGCGCGCCCGGTGACCTGCAGATACCAGTCGCCCGGAATCTGGCAGCCGTCCAGCGCTGGTGTAACCATTTCCACTCCGGCTGGGAGGGCGTTCGGGTCAGCAAGTGTAGGGAGCAGCGCCGTACCTTCATCCATTTCGTCGAACATTGCCACGAAGATGCCCGTCCTCCCTGCGCTCAAGAGGTTCGTCACCTGATGCCATAGGAAGCGCCCACAGTTGCGAGGGATCTCATTCAGCGGTCTATCGGTACCTCGTTGATGCATCAGGTTGTGCCAGGAGAAGCCGGGAAACACCACGGGAAGGTATTCAATGCCAAGCCGCTGTGTTTCCTCCCTGTCAGGTATGACGAACGTTTCCAGAAAGGCATCGGCATTTACATCGTTGTCGAAGCTACCTACGCTCCACGGACTGATTACGTCATAGCTGCGATAGATCTGGCTCCAACTGGCATCGGATTTGGAACCCGCGCCCAGCGTCCGCCACGCTTCGGGCACACCACCGATTAGTGTTGCCGCCAGTAGTCCGCCGGCCCCGATGTGTAGATCGGAGATAAGCTGTGAGACGAGGGCAGGGTCGCCTGGACGATCGGGAAAGCCAAATCCCCATAGCTGCAGTACGGGGCGATCACGATCCCTGAGATAAGCGGTGCTGGCTGTCAGTTTCAGGTCGTTCACAACATGACGCCAGTCCGTCCGGATGGCGTCGGTGACCGTGGCGGCATCCGCGCCCGAAACGTCATAGGTAATATAGAAGACCCGTCCACTCGCTTGCGCAGCATGCATGGCATTCAGCAACACCGTATCGCTGCGCGCTCGCTTGACCGGGTCTGTCGTCTCCGATACAAAACGTTGTACGGCCGCGCCGTCGATCCCGTAAGTGCGCATCCACTCGAAATGCAAGGCCACTACTTGCGGGTTCTGTGCCGAATAAAGTAGCAGCGGCGCGCCGCTGCGGACAAACAGTCCGGTGTTGCACAACTGATTGGCCGGCAGCGCCTGCATATCGGGCAACTGATCCACGGTAAGCGACCCAGGGACAATGGCACCGACAAACCAGTGCTGCCAGAACAAGTTTCCCGATGCGTCATCACCCGGACAGCCATACCATCCTTGGTAACCAACCAACACAAGAGCCGAAAGGGCGCCTGCTGGCTGCTGCGTAGGCTGCGCGGTTTGAGCCGGCTGAGTTGGCGTCGCTGAAGGAGTTGGTGTAATGGTCTGGCCTGAGCCCGATCCCCCATCACACGCAGCCATTACGCCGGCAGCAAAGCACATTGCCCCAAATCGCGCCATGGCCCGCAGCAGTTCGTTCCAATGTCTGTGGTCTGCCATATCTGCACAAGCTAAGAGTGAGATCATCGGCCACGCACGCTAGTTGTATGTCACGCTTACTAACGCGCTGGCGAATCCGGGACCGGAGGTAACGAAAAGCGTGCCGCCATTCGGTCCGATGCGCTGGGAGGTTCCAGGAAGAAGGGCGGTGGCCGCCCCTTTGGCATCTAGGTAGCGAAGCGTCAAAGGCGCATGTTCGGGCAACCCTTCGACCTGCAGCTTGGCGCTTGGCCGGTTGGAGGGCGAACTCGAAAACACGAGATCGGCCCCGGAGGTTTCCAGTGCGGCCGTCCTGACGATTGCCGCTGGAACGGCACGTATCTCATAGGGTGGCGCAACGATGCGTCCCGAGAAGCGAATGACTCCGCTCTCTGCATGGCTTGCGACGGGCAGCGCGCAGATGGACAGCAACAGCGCGCCCATACGGCGTGGATATGCAATCAGTCGATTCATGTCAGCCCCTTGCTCTCGGCATTGCCATTGGCGTCGCGAGTACATGGGCGGCACAGAGAAGGCGCGCGCACGATACCTGCTCGGCCTGCGCTGGCGGGCCAAGTCGATGGATTCCGTTAGTGGATGCGGGAAGCTCTGGCGCAGTCCCCCGGACACGCCGATGTGTCCTGGATGTGCGCGATTGCGTGGCCGTGCTGGCCACGTGGGCGTCTAAGGTGGTTCGTGCATGCAGTGACCCCTGTTCAGCGATTGTCGTTATCGTCCGGAAGCCTGAGGGTCGGATCCCCTGCGGTTCGGAATTGTCCGAATTTTATGTCGGAAAATTCCCAATGCGACTCGCAATATCACAACTTGTTGCAAGTTCGATGTGCAGGATGCGCGCGTATCGAGAGGGCGCTTTGGCATAGGCTGTCCCAGCGTTGGCACTGACGCACGACGTCGATCGTTGTCTGACCATCGTCAACTTCGAGTACGGGCGAGACACCGAGCACCTCCAACGTCTCCCGTAGTTGGCGTCTTGCAGGTTTCATCCCCGATGTCGCCATTGAGATAAGAAAACTTATCGCAATGGCACCAAGATAGAACAAAAACTGGCTGCCCTGCTCAATTTGCGATGCCCAAGGAGGGCCTTGCTGCCGCGGCGGGCTACTTGTCGCCGTAATGCAGGCGACAGGCAATGATGGCTAGCTCCGTGTCATCGGCGAAATACACTAGGCGATTAGTGTCGTCAATGCGGCGCGACCAGTAACCTGACAAGTTGCCTTTAAGGGACTCTGGCTTGCCAATGCCTTCAAAGGGCTCACGCTGCGCATCCTGGATCAGTGCATTGATGGGTTCTGTCGCGATAAGGCCGGTTGGTCGAAGTCGGTGGGCTGGAGTGCGCTGGTCTATGAAACCAGGGAATGGAATTGCTGCGCGGCGGACAAGCGAATGCCTTCGGGTCCCCGCATCTGCCCTTGGCGATCATATGCATGGTTTCGATGCCGCCGATAAGGATGCGCGCGCAACGGAAATTCTTGAACCCGAGCATGGGTCGTGCTCGTCGTTTGATGGCCCGATGGTCCTGCTCGACGATGTTGTTCAGGTACTTGCGCTGACGGATCCTGATGGGCGTCTCTCGATGCGCATTCACGGCGTGCAGCGCGGCCAGGTTGGCCGCGCTTTTGTCGATAGCCACGGTATCAGGAGCGCCGTTCTGGCCGATGGCCTTTTCGAAGTAACGCCGGGCCGCAACCTTGTCACGGCGGGCACACAGCAGGAAGTCGATGGTGTTGCCGGCTTTGTCCACGGCACGATAGAGGTATGCCCACTTGCCCCGCACCTTGAGGTAGGTCTCGTCCATGCGCCAGCTCTTGCTAACCGACTGCTTGTGACGACGAAACGCCTTCTCGAACAGCGGCAGTAGCTTGATGACCCAGCGGCGGACCGTCGAATGATCGACCGCGAGGCCACGCTCGGCCATCATCTCCTCCAGATCACGCAGGCTCAGCGAATAGGCCACGTACCAGCGCACACACAGCAAGATCACGTCCAGCGGATGGTGCAGGCGCTTGAGCACCTTCGCTACGCCAGCAGGCAGCTCCTTTATCACAGATACTTTCTTCACGACGCGCTTCCGTTCCGGGCAATGTCTGCTGAAATCTCACCCCGGCACCCTTAGCGCGACAGAACCAAGAAGCTTGCCCCTGAACCACTATTAACTCAACCAAACCAGCCTCCACGGTTCCCGGGGCGGTTCAGAGGGGCGTCGCTAAAAGGCTGCTTACAGTGACAGCCATCGACGCAGTCCGTACAGGCCGACCACTCCCGTGACCGACAATACCATGGTCGCCGTATGATCCACATACCAAGTCGCAATGGCGGGACTGACCGCACCAGCGACTAACACACCAACGGTCACGACGCCAAGGAGAAGTGCGAAACGCTCTTCCTGCCGCGCTTGTTTGATGTTCCACGCATAGTCTTCGCGCTTTGAATCGGCGATATCCTCTTTCATGGTCTGCTCCCCCTATAAGTTGTTGCTCTTTTCGACATCGCCGGCGCACTCTAAACTCCTCTCAGAGTGGTGCCGTAATTGCCCAATGCAGGAGCGCGGCCGCAAGCCACTGGACCCAAACCTCTCCCGCGACGTCGTACGTCACGACCTGCCCGAGTCTGAACGCTTCTGCGCCAACGATGGTTGCGCAGCGAGCAACTCGGCGTGATTCCCGAACAGATCCGTGGCGCTCTATCCAACATCAGCACGTGAAGTACGCCTGCGCCCGTGTTGCGACCTGGGCATCAAGGTCACACCAGCGCTGGCACGCATCATTCCTCGTGGCCTATTCACCGAATCCACGCTGGCGTGGCGCGCCAGCTTGTGCGCCAGCGCCTTGATCGCGACAATCCTGTTACGTGCGCGTTTCTAGCGCTCGAAGAAGCGCCTGGCCTCCAGGCACAAGCACATGGCGAAGCTGGCCGCCTTGACAAATGCCCACGCCAGATACTTGTTGCCGTCCTTTGTGTCGACCTCGCCTTTCTTCCTTCTGTTGCTTTCGCGCCGACTGTCGACACAGCGGCAGTACGAAGGGAAATCACCAACCTCGGTGAAACGCGAGATGGTTCCGGTTCCCAGCATGATCGTGGTTGCGAGAACGGGACCAATGCCGGGCATCGAGGATTCCAATCTGCTCCTTCAAGGTTTGCATCACCGCCAGATTGGCCTGCATCGTGAGTGCCACATCCGGCGCAAAGCCGAATTCGCTGACCTGTGCCTGATCCAGATGCTTGACCCGTTCACTCGGCATTTTCCCACCAGTGTTGCGTGAGAGAAGGTTCTCGATCGCGAGGATCTGGGCCGTTCGACACTGCACCAATTGCATACGCTTGCGCGAGAGATCGTGCACCGGAAGTTCCTCCACTGCACAAATGTAGCCTTCTCGCAATAGCCCCAAACGCGGCAGTTGGGCGAAAGGGGAGGCATCCGCGAAGTCCTCACTATATTTCAGGCCCTCGTACTGCTTGATTGTCGCGGGGTTCGCCAGATGCACTTGGTAGCCATCTTTCATCAGGCAATCCACCAGCCAGTATCAATTGGACGTGGCTTCGATCACCACCACCACCAGTTCATCACGATGCAGCACTAGGGCCGTTCGGATCTAGACCGGATCGTTTGATAACCGCCGTTGGTAGATAACCCGGTCAGCTTCGCCGCTGACGACAACCACACGGTTGTTCGAGTGCAGGTCGATCCCACTAAACTTGCTCACGCCGGCACTCCTGTGCGTCAAGTCGGTGTTCGCAGCTTGACTCTACTCCAGCCGTTCGACCCGAACGGAAGGCGACTGGCTATATGACTATCAGAACCGAGCGATTCCTTCTTCATCCCCGCATCCTACGGCATCGTTTCGTCCAATGTGGCGGTGTCGACGGATTACATTCTAATTTTCAATATCAATATTTCGTTCTCCATAAAATGGATTTCCATCATCATCGATTAGAGAGAATCGGATCCTTGCAGAATTACCGATGCCTTTTACCTCGCCGAGATGGGCGATGGTCTGAGAGTAAGGCGCGATCATTTCTACAGATGAGACTTGTGATATTCGCCCGATATCGGTCTGAATTTTAGAAAATGTTACATAATATGGCGTTGGATTCCTAATCTCCAAGAGAGATTCATCAGTCATGATCTTGACAGAGAACGCAAGGCGCTTTGGGATCTCGTCCGATGAAAAGGGAAGCTTACGGGGTCGAACGAAAACTTTGATCTGCGTTCGCATCGTTACCGTAACCAACTGGCTCTCTGCCATGCTGCCATTTGGCGTTGAAGGTATCTCATAAATGTTGAGCCAAAATAATGACTCACGATCTGACGGAAGCGCGGCTCCAGAGTTTATTAATCGGAGACTTGTCTGATCACCGCGGCCTAAGCGAAAGATTGGCGGAATCACAACTATCGGCGCGGTTGATTCTTGTGGTAGGGCGTCTATCCTGCCGTCGTCGATCCAGGCCTGAGCAAGAACTGGATAATCGTTGACATTAAATACTTGTAGAGACTGCTCGGCAGCATCAGCTGCGTAAACAACCCGAGAGACTTCTGGTGTCACACCAGCAATTGCCTGCGGGTTCCACGCCTGCATAATCATCACACCGAAGATAATTACGAATCTAAGTGCATGGAACCCGGAGGGAAATCGCCAATCATTCCAGATTCTTTTGATTCGAGTTGCGCGAATCTTCGGTTCGTCGCGCCCTATTGGGGACATCGCTAATACACCTTGTAAGATAGGAGTGATTACTAATCTTTGAGTCCAGATATAAGTAACATAGTCACTGGACCCGGACGATCACTTGGGCGGTTGCATTGAATCGCCCGGCAGTCACCGGCGTAACGCCAGGCGCGAACGCCTTGAGGGTTGCATTGAAGGAGCGTGTATACGAAGTCACTCCGCCGCTCGCTGGCCCGTTCGCCGTTGCGTCGTTTAGCACGGAATCCCAACCGTCGATGGTACCGCCTGTTGTAACGTACTGATTTGTGAGCAAGTTCAATGGCGTGCCGTTTGGTCTGGACAGTGCTACGCCTACACCAGTCGCAACACTCAGATCGGTACCATAGCCATCGGAGAGTAGATAAGTTACGCCACTTCCTGCAGTTTTCAGGCCTGCCGCGACGGCGCTTTGCGCATTGGCGGGCTGGACGAGCACTCCTAGAGCAGTCTGATTCGCGGCTGTTCCACTTATGAACGCAGACAGTCCGGAAGGTGTTGAGCTCTGACACTGCATTTGTATAGTCACCGGCAGTTGTCTTGTGTTTCCCTGATTCAGTTCCCGAACAGATATTATTGGAAAGCGTACTAAAGGTGTCGCGTTGGTTACCGCGCAGGTTGCAGCCCTTCTAACTGTGACCGTCTGGTACGCATTGATTGCGCCTGGCCATGTGCTATACCAGCCTGAATAGTTGGATGCGGAGTCAGCGCCTACAGCAAGGTTGCCTTTGATGACCGTCCCAGTGGCTCCCCCGACGAAGGCGACATATCCTTGTGGCTGAGATTGCGCCCAGCTTCCTGTGCCATTCGTACCACCAGATTGGCAAACCGTACACTGAAACATCTCCAGCTTGTATTGGCTGAAGTTTTTTGCTTTGACGAGAATCCATCCCTGAGTGTCACGGTCGAGGCCGGTTAGGGGCCGGGCTTTCCAGGCCCGACTAAGATAATCGCCTGTAGCAATATTTGTTATCCGTGACGCGACCCCCGTATAGTACGAAAGGTAGGTTCCCGGGATGCCAGATTGCGCACTTACGTCAGTTGCGCCCGCGTAAGCGGCATCGCCGTTTGTCGCATAGTACTCGTACAAGGTTCCATCTGCATCCGGAGAGCATCGGAACAATACCTGCTCAGGGCTATAGCTTCCAACGCCACTTCCCCCGAGGTTATTGATTGACGAAACGCCGCTTCCAAGCAGCGTGCCATCTGGTACCAAAGCGGGTATGTTGACCGAGATGGTCATGGGATACGCGCCTTGCCCTGCCGTATCGGCTGCGCCAATCCAGCTCCTCGCAACAGTACCGGGATCGGTATAGAGGTAGGAGTTTGGATTCGTTGTCGTTCCCGTGATCGCCCAGCATCCTTTGGATGTCGACTGTGCCAACGCCAACATTGGTCCTGCTATACCGACAATAAAGAGCAGTGCAGCAAGTGAAGGAATGAGATTTCCTTCCCCGAAACGAATAGTGAATATCTGTAAGCGGCGGATCATGGGCGGTTATTCCGAGTTCCTGCCGGTTTCGGCAGATGTATTTGCCATTGACATTTGCTCTTGAACTCGCACGGCAGTTTTTTCCGTGTGAGCTGAACGGCATTTCCCCTCAAAGCGCTGCATTACGTTCTTCGCATCTGCTGTCTTGAGGTCATAGCTGATGACGCACAGATCCTCCTTCCGTTCGCCCCATTTGACGGTCAGTGTGCCTCGGTCGTCTGGCACACGCGCATAGACTTGATTGCCTTGGCCAACGACGCCAATCGTCGCGCCAGTACTGTCGAGAACAGTAGCGCCAAACGGCAACGGTTCTCCATCTGCACCCGTAGCGGTTATCAGCACTGCATGACCAGTGAGAGTCGTGAACTTGAGCAGTACAGAGGATCCGGCATATGGCGCGATCCTGACTTGGTTGCCAGTTAGTTCTGCGTTTGGATTGATTCCCTTGGAATCGAGCGCCACGTCGTTGTAGCGATATGGAGTTAGCGAAGGCACTATTGCGAAGCCGAACCGGTCCACGAATGTCCCTGGGGCATTACGCACTGCCGCACCTTCCGCACCTTTTGCTTCGATGACTCCGAAGGTATCGCTGAGGTATCTCCCAAGGGTGATGCCACCTCCGTGCACAACTGCGGCGCCGCGTGCATTCGCACCAGCCTGCCAATAGTTGTTGCCCTGCGAGTAGTTTGCACCGACTGTTACTGCGGACAGGTTCTTCTGCAGGTTGCCACTGAAGCTGCGCGATTCGTTTTGGGTCTGCCCGGAGACAGCGAATCCATAGCTCAGCGTCTGTGCCGTATCGGCGACGCCGCTTACGGATGTCTGATATGACACGCCTTGATCCGTGCTGTGTGCCACGCTGCCAGATACTGAAGCAGAGCGAGCCCCAAAATCGAGAGGTATGGAAACCGTAAACATCACGGCATTGGTCAACCTAGGCGGCGAACCTGGTGGCATCGCGCCGCCAATCAGGCCAGGAGTATTCCCACCGTAGAGGATGCCCGTTTGTTGGCGGATTACCGACAAATTGTAGCTGATGCGCCGATAATGGTTGTTGTAGCTGAGCTGGAATTGCGTATCGCGTGATCTTGAACCGTAAAAGCTACTGGTCGAAGCCGATAAAGACAATGAACCGAATTGGTTGAGATTCTGATTGGCATTGACGGTGAATTGATCCCGCTGATTATAAGTACCAGAAGTCCAATTTGTTCCGTTCTGCCAAGCTGCACGAGAGTTGATCGCATCAATAAAATCTCGATAGCCCTTTGTTGAATAGCGATAGCCTGCCAACGTGAACGTCGTCATTGTTTGCTGGATCGTATGACTGTAGTTGACGGAGCTACGCCAGCCGTTCAGCTGATTGCCTTGCGGATCTCGCGCTCTCGACCAAGCTGTGTTCAGACCGAATGCTCCGAGGTTTGTGCCAAACACGACTCCGCCAAGCACAGACTGATAGTCAGGTGAAACTCGCGCGCCGCCGTTTGCCGTCAGTAAATTGGTCACACCGCGTTCATAAGTGACATCGACAAATTTCGCGTGCGAGTCTGCCATCTGTCGTACTTGGCCAAGCGTCAGACTGTAGTGCGACAGGCCAGGGCGAAGTGAATTCGGTACCGCCGAAAACGGCACAGCGAACGTGGTGACTTCCCCATTGGCTTCAAATACCTGTACGGTCAGATTTCCTTGGTAGCTTGTCGGATTGAGATCTTTGATTGAAAACGGACCTGGCGCTACCGTGGTCTGATAGATCATTTGACCGTTCTGGCTGACTACGACGCGCGCGTTCGTATTCGCCACCCCGTTGACCACAGGCGCATACCCTCGCATTGAATCCGACAACATACGGTCATCGCTTTCGATGTGCACGCCGGTATATCCCACCGCGCTTAGGAGATTGCCCCCGGTGAAGCTCTGCCCAACGACGAGGTTGCTGCGCAGTGAGACTAGTGGCCGCTCCGCATAGGTGCGGATATTGTTCCAATTAGAGCGGCTTTCCCCAAGTCCACTTGTGTACGTGTAAGTCGATTGTTGGTGAAGACGCCACAGTCCAACGTTCAGACCCGCATTTATGCCTGCGTAAGCGGAGTTTGTCCGAGCGCCATAGGCTGACGAAGTGTAGTAGTTGGTGTCGTAGTTGACATATCCCATCGTCTGCCCGGCATTGAGATTGGCCGAGTCGACGAAACCGCGTGGCACTTGTTTCATCTGTGCCTGAGGAACGCTGATATCCAGGCGCAAGCGGGGAAGGTCAAACGAAGTAGATGCCCCCGGCACGCGGCGCTCAAGCGGCACACATTTCCCGGCTTGAGGAACAGGTGCCAGAGCTTCCGGAGCGGGCGCAGCCTGCTCCCTGGTTGGGGGAAGCGACCGAATCGATGTGCTTCCAGTTGCATTGCCGCCATCAAGGAGTATGCCACTGGAGGTCAGGAACTCGTCGTTCAAACAAGGGCCAACATCATCGCCTTCCATGACTCGGAAATCGATCGGCTTGCGAGCTGCGAAAACACCATTGACGTAGATGTCGACTGGATAAACGCCGGGCTCTACCGAACTTGCCTTGTTGAATCGTTCGATGTTGGCCACACCGAGCGATGAACCAAGAAGCAGTTTGCTATCGAAGTTGTACGCCAGAATCGCGCCGCCAGACACCTGCTTGTCACTGTTGACTGGAGCCGCCACAGCCTGCAACGCTGGTACGGCAATGCCTAGCGCACTCAGTATTGCGGAAAGCAGAACTGTTTTGTTATGCCTCCAATTCGCGGAATCACGAAAGCCACGGGCTCCCCGGTTAACCATTTTAGTGCACGCCTTCAACTGTTACCGGATGCTCCGATTCGCGAACTGCGCCGTAGTCATCTACATACTGCACCTTCGTGCGGATGGGCGATTTTTCAATAGGACAACGCCCCTTTACACTCCACTCCAGTTGGGAGTAGGGAGGGATCATGCCAGGGGTGAATGTCGCCACGTCTCCCCCGCAATTTAAATTCCCGCTCGCGAGCGATATGTGGTAGCTGGATTCGTTCTTGGCAACGATACTTACGTCAGCGCCTTGTCGAACTATCTGAAAGCTGAGCTTCTCGATTGCCTTCTGAGGACTTCCTTCTATATCAGTCGGTCGGTAGAGTATCTTGATTCTGTTGCGTAGCATTACCAGCATCTGATTCTGGTTTGCATATGTCGCATTTAACGAAGGAATCTCCAGGGTGTTCAAATAAAAGACAGATTCACGGTCTTTAGGTAAATCCTTACCCATATATAGAAGGCGAATTGTCTGGCCCGCGTTGGGGCCAATGCGGAATACCGGTGGAGTTACAATAAAAGGCGCGTCAGCAGTTTTTGGAGTGGATTGCTCGTTTCCAGAGTCAACCCATACTTGCATCACGCTGGGGCTGCTTCCTTGGTTAGTGAACTGCAGACTTTCTCCCGGCGACCGCCCGTCGTAGATCACGCGGGTGCCCGTCAGGGTTACGCTGCCGATGGCGACACCTGCTTGTAATGCAAGCGCGACGCTTAGCGCGGCGCATAGAGCAGGTATGGGGTGACGCGTGGCCATTTCAACAACTCTCAGTTTTCTCCGTCCGCAAGCTCCTGAGCCTGTCCGAAAAGATAGGCCCAGGAACTCCGGTCGCTATTTACAGATAACTCACTGCATACTGGACGCTACCCAGCACCGAACCGGAAGTTGCACCGCCTGGCTCTGAGATGTACCGAACGGCGAAATCATGCGTTGCTGATGTGGCACCGATTGGCAACGAGAGACCGGCGGCGGCGTAGCCACCGGGATTGTTCAGGTTGAAAGGCGCAGACGGCGTCGTCGGATCAAGCAACTGCAGAGCTACATTCGTAGCTGTGCCGGTATTGCCGAGGTTGCCGGCAGCCGTAACTTGGTTACCCACGAAGACAGTCTTGATTGCTTGCGCGGAGGTTGTCGGCGCTACACAGCCATTCACACCCACAGTGAAAGACGTCGTTCCTGCAGTTGCGCCCGCAGTCGTCAATACTGTCGATGAGACGGTTGGCAGCAGAACTGTCGAGTTGGCCGCGTTACCGTTGATCGTGACCTGGCAGGTTTGATCCGTAACTTCCCCTTGGAAATTGATCGTATTCCCACTGGCCGCATGAGCCATAATCGGTGCGACAGATGCTACTAGAATAATAAAATGCTTTTTCATGATCTCATTTCGTTTGATAATTGATATTAATCCCCACCTGGCAAGTGGTCGTTATTTACTCCATATCGCCTCCTTAGTACGCATTCCTGAACCGAGACTACAGCTAGCTGTCTGCCAAGCGGCTCTCATCTGTCCTCTGATCGAATAACCTCTCGATTGAGATTTACTCACTTCGCCCATCGACAAACCTTCACTTATACAGATAGCGGTTCCTGGAAATATAAAAATCTTGGGGCATTTGTATTATTCGCTGCAGGTAATGTTGGAGGCGCGCTCTGAAATTCGATCTATTAGATACTCCGACTGGGCCGTCATCACTGAGCTCGGAAACGCGGGTTGTCGAGTATGGAAAAGACAACGTTGCTGGATAGGCTTTGCGTCTAGGCTGGCTGGTGATAAGGAAATCTGTAATGGCCGTGCGGCGACCACCGGGGCCGCCACAAGCGCCGCGGGAGAGCATTTCAGTTTCATAGTGCGGCCTCAGGGGGGAATAGCGCCTCATTCACGCAAACCGATACGGCATTGGTGAGAACCCGCCGGATTGCTTAGTCAAGGGGATTCGCAGCAAGCACCAGCCTTGGGTAGGACTACCCTACGGGCGGGGCCGATCGGGAGGCCTACACAAAGAGCTCGGCGCCTGCTGATAACGGTGATTATCAGAGCGGAGATCCAAGTTGTTGTCTGCTACAAATCCTTGGAACAAATACTAGTTTCCTGGGAATTTGCGCGGACTAGGAAATTTCCGATTCCGGGGCTAGAGACATCGGATTCGCATCGGAATCCATAAACCAGAATTAAAGATTGTTTAGATTACTGCACGCGCGCGTGCTCGGCGGGGGCACGCGAGGGGCGTTGCACCCCTCGATCGGTCAAAACCACTAGAGCCACCGGGGCGCGGCTAGCGGTTCTGTCGCGCTAAGGGTGCCGGGGTGAGATTTCAGCAGACATTGCCCGGAACGGAAGCGCGTCGTGAAGAAAGTATCTGTGATAAAGGAGCTGCCTGCTGGCGTAGCGAAGGTGCTCAAGCGCCTGCACCATCCGCTGGACGTGATCTTGCTGTGTGTGCGCTGGTACGTGGCCTATTCGCTGAGCCTGCGTGATCTGGAGGAGATGATGGCCGAGCGTGGCCTCGCGGTCGATCATTCGATGGTCCACCGCTGGGTCATCAAGCTACTGCCGCTGTTCGAGAAGGCGTTTCGTCGTCACAAGCGGTCGGTTAGCAAGAGCTGGCGCATGGACGAGACCTACCTCAAGGTGCGGGGCAAGTGGGCATACCTCTATCGTGCCGTGGACAAAGCCGGCAACACCATCGACTTCCTGCTGTGTGCCCGCCGTGACAAGGTTGCGGCCCGGCGTTACTTCGAAAAGGCCATCGGCCAGAACGGCGCTCCTGATACCGTGGCTATCGACAAAAGCGCGGCCAACCTGGCCGCGCTGCACGCCGTGAATGCGCATCGAGAGACGCCCATCAGGATCCGTCAGCGCAAGTACCTGAACAACATCGTCGAGCAGGACCATCGGGCCATCAAACGACGAGCACGACCCATGCTCGGGTTCAAGAATTTCCGTTGCGCGCGCATCCTTATCGGCGGCATCGAAACCATGCATATGATCGCCAAGGGCAGATGCGGGGACCCGAAGGCATTCGCTTGTCCGCCGCGCAGCAATTCCATTCCCTGGTTTCATAGACCAGCGCACTCCAGCCCACCGGCTTCGACCAACCGGCCTTATCGCGACAGAACCAAGGGCGCAGGTGCTCCAGCCTTTGGAATTCAGACACCATTCGATAGCTCACGCGGCTCGTTGCTACTGCAATGGCAGGCCCGCTTAATGATCTTCGATGCCCTCTCACCCACTTCCAGATTTCACTCAGTGCCGGAGGCAATGCATCTTGGCAAAGTCGTGGTGGATCGCGGCTTCCGCCGCCCGCAAAGCTCATTGAGAGTCGACACCGCTTCATACCGGATCAACCTCGCAGGAGAAAGACATGTATCAAGAACACACCAATGACCGCGAGATTGTTGTCATGAGGAGCGCACGCAGTATTCGGACCTCACGTTCTGCTTGCCTGGCAGTGATCGTTGCGATTGCATGCCAGTTTGTGGCAGATATTGGAGGATCGCCCGCTCGAGCAGCCGAGTCGGGCAATGACGCCGCGTCAGCCAAGCCTGCTACACACGCCGAAACCGTCCTCATCCCGGCGCCTGGTATGGGCACGTTCGGCGGCACGGTCGACATGCACGCGGATTTGTTCAAGCCCGATGGCCCGGGTCCCTACCCGGTGCTCATTTTCTCCCACGGCCGCGCACCAGACCGGCTTGCGCGTGCCGGGCTGAAGCACCCCATCCAGGAATGGCACGTCCGGTATTGGCTGGAACACGGCGTAGCCGTGCTGGCGCCCGTCCGCGTTGGATATGGCGAAACGGGGGGGCCGGATCGAGAGAACAATGGCGCAATCTTCGACGCTTCGGGCCGTTGTACAAGCAAGCCAGACTACGCAAACGTGGCCATGGCGCTGAACGATGCCACCCTGACCACCATCAACTGGGTTCGGAGCCAACCTTGGGCAGACGGCAACCGCATAGTCCTGGAGGGCCGCTCGATGGGCGGGTTCGCCAGCGTGGCAGCTGCAGCCAGCCGGCCTGATGGGGTAGTTGGGTACATCAACTTTTCGGGTGGGGCAGGTGGTTCACCGGACCGCTCGCCGGGGCACAGTTGTGACCCGGACCAGATGCGAGAGGTGATGGCCGAATTCGGTAAGCGAGTGACCCTGCCTGGTCTATGGCTGTATGCAAGGAATGACCGGTACTTCGGCGCTGAGGCTCCGCTCGGCTGGTATGCCGCGTTTGCAGCCGGCGGCAGTCCCGCGAAGCTGATCAGTGTGCAAGAGGTACCTGGCAGGGACGGGCATCTCCTGCTTTCCTATGGTCAGGAGTTCTGGCTTAGTGACCTGGACGCATTTGTGAAATCTCTGGGCTTGTAGCACTGCGGTTCCGCTCGTGCCCTGGTCAACGCCAGCGCTCACAGCACACATATCCAGGTGCAGGTGAATCTGAAAGCCGCGCCGGCCGAGTCTGACAGACAGAGCTTTCTGGGGCGAGATTCGTCGGGGGAGTCCGCTACAACGAGGACCATGCGATAAACCGATGATCGAAAATTTATCGCAACAGTTCTGAATAAAGATGCAATAGGAATACACACCGCTGGTGTACCTGGTCATTGCCGTTCCCAAACTGCGGATGCGTGCCAAGGCCGATGCGGAGACTCGGAACATGCCTGTGCTCATGTGGCTCTACCCGTGGCTCACATGAGCAGGCATCCTGATCGTCATCGGCATGCTAGCGGCTCTGTTCCTTCGCCCCAATCACCGCATGGAGGTCACGGCAACAGCCGGGCTCGCGGCCATCGTGCTCGTAGCCGCGAGTGTTGCACGCAATGGCGGCTGAGACTTACTCGACCCTGACCTTCACGTACCGGCCGGGCGCGGGTTCGATAGGCTGGAATCGGCTGTCGCCGAGCTTCGCCGGCGCCGCCTTTTGCTTGCCGCCGTGACGCTTGAGCCAGGCGCTCCAGTGCGTCCACCAGCTTCCGGGCGTGGACTGTGCGGAAGCGAGCCAGTCCTCGGCATGATCTCCCTGCGCGCCGGCGCTCCAGTAGCCGCGCTTCTGCTTGGAGGCCGGATTGATGACACCGGCGATGTGGCCACTTTCGCCCAGCACGAACTCGCTATCGCCACCGAGCAGTTGCGTGCTGCGATAGGCTGACTGCCAGGGGACGATGTGATCTTCCTTGGTCGCCAGGATGTAGCTCGGCACCTTGATCTTGCCCAGGTCGATCGAATGCCCGCACATCGACAACTCGTCGCGTTTGCATAGCCGGTTTTCCAGGTACATATTGCGCAGGTACCACGCGTACATGGGGCCGGGCAGGTTGGTCGCATCGGCGTTCCAATAGAGCAGGTCGAACGCCGCCGGCGATTTTCCCTTCAGGTAGTTGGTGACGACGTACGGCCAGATCAGGTCGTTGGGTCGCAGGGTCTGGAAGACGAAGGCCAGTTCCTTGCCGGAGTAAATGCCACCGTTGCCAATGGTCTGCTCGCGCGCCACGACAGTGGCTTCGTCGAGGAAGAAACCGAGGTCACCCGGGTCGGTAAAGTCGAGCATGGTCGTCAGCAAGGTCATGCTGGCCACCATGTCTTCACCGCGTGCCTCCTGGACGGCCAGCGCCGAGGTCAGCAGCGTGCCGCCGACGCACCAGCCCAGCGCGTTCACCTGGCTTGCGCCACCGATGGCACGGCTGACCTCGAGCGCCTTGATGACACCTTCCACATAGTCGTCCCAGGTGGTATCGCGCATGTCTTCCTGCGGATTGCGCCACGAAGTGACAAAGACCGTGTAACCCTGTTCGCAGGCAAAGCGGACGAAAGAGTTCTCCGGCTGGAGATCGAGGATGTAGTACTTGTTGATGCAAGGCGGCACGATCACCAGCGGGCGCGACATCACCTTCGATGTCAGCGGCTTGTACTGGATCAGCTGCATCACATCGCATTCGAACACCACAGCGCCTTCGGATGTGGCGACGTCACGGCCCACCTCGAACGCCGACTCGTCGGTGATGGCGATGCGCCGCTGGCGCATGTCCTCGACATAGTTCACGAAGCCGTTCAAGAGGCTTTCACCGTTGGTCTCCAGTGCGAGCCGGATTGCTTCCGGGTTGGTTGCCAGGAAGTTGGACGGGCTCATGGCATCGACGAGTTGCCCCAGGAAAAAGGTCAGCTTACTCTTGTCGTCGTCGTCCAGATGGATCGACTCGGCCAGTTCGGCAAGCGTCTTGGCATTGAGCAGATAACCTTGCTTGAGCATCCGGTACCACGGGTTCTCGTCCCAGTCCTTCACCGCGAACCGGCGGTCCGGTTTTTGGTCGGCACCGGCCTGGCCGAATGCCGAGGCCAGTATCGAAAACTGACCTTCAAGGTGCCGGAAGCCGGACTGCATCAGGCGGGGCATGTCGATGCCGCTGGGCAGGTAGCGCGGGTAGGCGAATAGATCCGCGAGCGTCGTCAGCGGCGAGGGAAAACCGCTCAGCAGCGGATTGGCATGCGGTGTCGGCACAGGCATTGGAGTTCTCATGGCGAATGGCGTGTTGTTTCGGGCGGATGCGCGGCTCATTGCTCGCGTCGTTTTGCTGACGTCGGCATGATCAGGGCGTCACCGTCGACCACGACCTTGTCCTGGACCATGCAGACCGTGCTGAGCGCGACACGCCGTTTCTCCGGTTGGAGATCCGTGACCGTGACCGTCACGTGCACGGTTTCACCAGGCTTCACCGGGGCCCTGAAGCGCAGGTTCTGGCTCAGGTAGATCGATCCCGGGCCGGGCAGGCGACTGGCCAACGCTGCCGAGATCACGCTGGCCGTCAGCATCCCGTGGGCGATGCGCCCGCCAAACGGCGTGGTCTTCGCAAAGTCTTCGTCGAGATGGATGGCGTTGTTGTCGCCGGAGGCCGTCGCGAACAACTCGATATCGGTTTCAGTGATGGTCTTGGCGTAGCTTGCGGTCATGCCAAGCTGCAGGTCTTCGTAGTCATAGCCATTCAGGGTGTTCACGAGGTCTCCTTGATAGTGTTGAAAGCTGTTCGGGCGCCAGATCCAGGCGATACCCGCACGCCGGCGCGCGCGGCGCCGGGTATCGTTCAATGGTTGGTCGCGGTGTGTAGCCTGATCCCGCGCCCCAATGGGTGCGTGCCCCATCTTCAGTGCATGGAGCGCGCGTGCAGACTGTGTCGGGGACTAACGGACGATCGGTTCTTCATCCCCTGCAATGCGGGGTCTGCATATTGATCGACGATCCGGGCGCATTCACATGCGGAATGTCCGGGCGTGTGTCGTGGACGGGGTCGCTGACGGGGGCGCTCAAGCATGGACCAAACATGGATTCAAGAGCCCCCCCAGCATAGGTGGGCAACTGGCGATCGACTTTGCATGGACAGCCAGGGCGTTGACATTTCGTGCCATGCCATCCATGCATAGCGATGGAAATGGAGGGCGCGTTACCCGTGGCAGCGGGGTTGCCCACCCAATTTCAGACGTTTCCGGTCTGAATGCCAAACGTGAGGGGAGTACAGATTTACCACGACGTTTGTAACATTACCCAGATGTCGCCCCGACGTCTCTGCAAGCCACTAAAATCGCGGCACTTCTCTCTGGTGACTAACAATGCTCTGGATACTTGGCTTGATCGGCCTGATCGTGGGGGCCTCGGTTTGGGGCGGTGAAGGCGCTGTCGTCGGCGCCGCCGTTGGGGCAGCGCTGGGTTGGGTGCTACGGGAAAACGCCCAGCAGGACGCGTTGCCCGTGCGCAAAGGCGAGGGACCCTCGCTGGCGCAGCGGGTTTCCGCCTTGGAGCGCGAGGTAGCGGAGCTGAAGCGAGCGCTTGGCGCGGCCGGAGCCGGGTATGCGAATGGCGCCGTCGACTCGGAGACTTCCGACTATTCTGAGACAGTGCGGTCAGAGGTGCCAGAGCGGCCGCCGGTGATCCCCGTCCCGGCGAGCCATAGCGCCGTCGCCGCCACGGCGGTTTCCGCCGTTCCTATTCCCGTGGCAGCGGCACCGGGCTCTGCACCAGCCCCAATGTCGCGCACTCAGGTTGTCAGCCACCAGGACGTGCCAGAGATTGTGCCTGTATCGGCGGCCTCTCCCAGGCCGGCATCGTCGAGCGATATGCCCTTCGTCGTGGCATCGGATATTGATTTTGCCAAACACCTTTTCCGGGAAGCGCTCGACTGGCTGCTGGGTGGCAACAGCGTGGCGCGCGTTGGCATCCTGATTCTTTTCTTCGGCGTCGCATTCCTGCTCAAGTACGCGGCAGACAACAGCATACTGCCCGTGGAGTTCCGACTCGCGGGCGTGTGCCTGGGCGCGGTCGGGCTGCTCGCATTGGGCTGGCGCTTGCGCACCCGGCGCCCGGGATACGCGCTGGCGGTGCAGGGCGCGGGGGTGGGCGTGCTCTATCTCACAGTATTTGCCGCAGCCCGGCTCTATGACCTTCTGCCGGCCGGCGCGGCTTTCGCGCTGATGGTATTGGTCTGTGGTCTCGCGGCGGGGCTGGCGATTTTGCAGAATGCCTCGGTGCTGGCAGTGACGGGAAGCGCAGGCGGCTTTCTCGCGCCGGTGCTCATTTCCACGGGCGGCGGCAGCCACGTCATGCTGTTCAGCTACTACGCGCTCCTCAATACCGGAATATTCGTGATCGCCTGGTTCCGTGCCTGGCGTGTGCTGAATCTGCTCGGCTTCGTCTTCACGTTCGGTATCGCCACACTGTGGGGCGTGCTCAGCTACAAACCGGCGCTGCTTTCCACCACCGAGCCTTTCCTCATCCTCTTTTTCCTGCTGTATACCGGTATTGCCTTGCTGTATGCGCTGCGTCGATCCGTCCAGCTCACCGGATACGTGGATGGAACGCTGATATTTGGGACGCCGCTGGCAATGGCGGGCCTGCAGGCAGCGCTGATGCGTGGCACGCCTTTCGGCATGGCATGGAGTGCAGTGGCGATGGCGGCGTTCTACTTCGCGCTGGCGGCCGGATTGCTGCGGCACCGCCAACGGTTGGGCCTGCTGTTCGATGCACTGCTTGCCTTGGGCGTCATCTTCGCAACGCTCGCGATTCCGCTTGGATTCGACGGCCGGACCACGTGTGCGGTGTGGGCGCTGGAAGGTGCGGGTGTCGTGTGGATCGCCATGCGCCAGCAGCGCCGACTGCCACTGTGGTGTGGCCTGCTGCTGCAGTTCGCCGCTGGCTTTGCATTCCTTGCCGGGGCGCTTGGCGACACCGAACCGGGCGCGTGGCCGGTATTCAATGCCCGCTATATCGGCACGATGCTACTGGCGTTGGCGGGGTTCTTCAGCGCGTGGTGCCTGCTCGCGCGCGAGCAGGTCCGTACCTGGGTGCCTTTTGTTCAGGAGTGGGGTCTGATGGTGGCCCTGTGGGGCGTGTGGTGGTGGCTCGGCGGCGGTGTTTTCGAGATATGGCATTGGCACGTCGAGCAGGGCTGGTCCGTTCAGGACTTGCTGCGTGGCTGGCTGCTGTTCGCCGTGCTGTCGGCATGGCTGGCGCATCTTGGTAGCCGCGCCGCGGATTGGCCGTTGGCAGGTTTTCCTGCACTGGGGTTGACGCCGGTGCAGGCCTTGCTGTGCATCGCGAGTTGCGCCGTCTGGACTGGGCCGCCGCTGGGCGGCAGCGGTCTGCTGACATGGCCCCTGGCGTTCGTGGCCAGTTGGTGGCTGCTCAAACGCCAGGAGGCAGCCCATGCCGACACTTGGCTTGCGCCGCTGCATACACTGCTTTTCCTGACCCTGTGCGTGTTGCTCTCGGATGAAGGCTACTGGCGGTTGCGCGCGTTCGTGCCCGAGGGCGCCTGGAGCTGGGCCGCCTGGACATTCGGTCATGGCTGCTTGCTGGCGGTGCTCGCCGGTGCTGGATTGCGACTGCACTGGCCGGTGCGCCGTTTTGCGCGGGCCTACCTGCTGTGGGCAGCGTTGCCGCTGGCCGCGCTGCTATGGATCTGGTCGCTCGCAAGCCTCGTCAGCGACGGCGCGGCGGACCCGCTGCCATTTGTGCCATTCCTGAATCCGCTGGATGTCGGGCAGATGCTCGTTATCGTCGCGCTGGTGCTGTGGCGCAGGCGTGTGCTGGCGCTTGAGCTTGCCTCGCAGCCGCGAGGGTTGGAGTACGCGGCGCTCGGAACAGTATTCCTGTGGCTGAACGCCGTGCTGCTACGCACCCTGCATCATCACTTCGGCGTGCGTTACGCCGTGCCGGAGATTCTGGAGTCGTTGAACCTGCAACTGGTGTTCCTGGCAGGTTGGGGCGCCATCGTGCTTGCCGCACTCTGGCGTGTGCGCGAGCCCGCCGTGGTGCGCGTCGCGGCGTTTGCCAGTGCACCGCTGGTCCTGGTTATGCTGCTGTGGTCGCTCTACGCGAACCTGACGCAGCCGGGCACATTGCTGGGACGCATCCCGCTGCTCAATCCGCTTGATCTGATCATGTTGCTGACCTTTGGCGCGGCAGTGCTCTGGTGGTTGCGCGCGCCGGTGGCCGGTTTGCCAGTGGATCTGCATACACGCGCGGCAGGGGCGCTGGGCGCGGGGATCGTGCTGATTTGGCTGAATGCGGTACTGCTTCGCACGCTCCACCATTGGCAAGGCGTCCCCTATACCCTGCATGACCTGGCAGGCTCGACGCTGGTGCAGGCGTCACTGTCCGTGTTCTGGACCGTACTGGCGCTCCTGGCCATGCTGGTGGCGACCCGGCGCGCCGTGCGGTCGCTCTGGCTGGTCGGTGGTGGATTGCTGGCAGTGACAGTGATGAAGATGTTCCTGGTCGACCTGTCTTTCCTCTCGGGTGTGGCCCGCATCGTCTCTTTCATTGCGGTCGGAGGATTGCTGCTCCTGATTGGCTATCTATCACCCATGCCGCCTGCGGCAAAGGAGGGCGTGTGATCCGCAGCGTTGGATTCTGCTGGCTCTGCATGTGCCTGCTGCTTGCTCCGCAGGCACATGCAGAGCGCTTCGTGGTGGAGACATTCACCGCGGCACCGTACTTCACATTGACACTCGATGCGCGCGTCTACACGCACGCGCGCGGCGGACTGGCCGATCTGCGGGTACTCAACGGCGCGGGTGAGGCGTTGCCCTACGCGTTGGCGGTGCCTCGGGCCGAAGCTGTGCCGATGCGCACGTTGCATGATGTGCCGTGGTTTCCCGCGCCGGCCGCCGCGTCTAACCGTGCCGAAAGTGGGCTGGGTGTTGTGATCGGCGCCGACGGCACCCTGCATGCCGCCGGTCAGGCGCCGGGGGCGAAGACAACGGCCGACTGGTTGCTCGACCTGAGTCGCCTGACAGAACCCGCCGCCGCAGTCCAGCTCGGTTTGGGGGACAGCGATTTCGAAGGGGCGGTGGCGGTACAGGCGAGCGACGATCTGCAAGCGTGGCAGCCGGCAGGCACGGCCCGCATTCTGCGTGTAAGCCGTGGGGACAGCCAGCTCTTGCAGGAACGTATTGCCCTTGAGGCAAGGCGTACCCGCTACCTGCGGCTGCAATGGCAAGGCGCTGCACCAGAGGTAAAAGGCGTGCAGGTGGAGACGGTGACCGCCCAACCCGCGCCTCCCGCGCCTCTCCAATGGAGCCAGGGTGTGCCTGGCGTGCCGGATCAGGCAGGTGGTTACTCATTCGATCTTGCCGGCCGCTTCCCGGTGGAACAGGTGCGCGTGGGACTGCCGCAAGTCAATACCATCACACAGGCCACGCTTTGGTCGCGGCGAGATGCGCAGGCCCGGTGGGAGCATGTGTCGGATCTGCGTCTGTTTCGCTTGTCCGGACCCAACGGAGAGCAGGCGAACGAGTCAGTGACGGTGCCTCGCAATGACGACCGATACTGGCGCCTGAGCGTGGATCCTCGGTCAGGCGGGCTTGGTGATGGGCGCCCCCTGCTGTTCGTGGGCTGGCAGCCCGCCGAACTGACTTTCGTGGCACGTGGCGCGCCGCCTTTCCAGGTGGTGGTGGGTGAGGCCACCGAAGGCACGGTGCGCCTGTCCAAGGCCGACCTGCTGGCAGGTACGACACCCGCTATCGGCCAGGCACGGCTGGGCACGATGCAGGCATCGCCGGCGGGGCTGGTATCGCCACAGGTACCTCGACGTGAGGCATGGCGCAAGGCAGTGTTGTGGGCCGCATTGGTGGCGGCCGTGATGGTGCTGGGGGCGATGGCCTGGTTCCTGCTGCGTCAGTCGGGCAGATCGGACGAGAAGGGTGGTGCCGGCCACTAAGGAGAAGGCAAGCTTTGACGGGGTGATTTGCCGCTTCGCATCATGGGGGTCATTCTTGGTGCTTGGGGTCACGGCAGGACTTCCTCTCCGAAACGGATCTGCGCCGCGACGTACTGGAGAGAGCCAGCATCGGGACGTTGACTCCAGTCAAGAAGTCCAGGGCGGTGCGGGGATACTGTAACTAAATCGATTCAGTTTACGAATCGAGAAACGCTCCCCGCATGTCGTGCCGGTATCTCGTGCCTGAAGGCATAGGAACGCTGCCAGTTCGACAATCGGTCGTGCGTATGCAAACCGATTCGCCCTCAACCCAAGACCTCTATGTTCAAACACATCCTGCTGCCCGTTGACGGTTCCGACCAATCGCGCAAGGCTGTATCGGCGGCCATTGAATTTGCCCGTAGCACCAGGGCCCGCCTGACGCCATACATTTGCAAGGAAGAGCCTCGCTTGTCCATTTCGATGAGCGCGGCGGTTGATACCGGAAGTGTCGAGAGCAGGCTCGAAAGTGCGGCCCGGGAGGAACTCTCCCGGATTGAAGCCGCAGCCGCATTGGCGGGAGTACCGTGTATCGGAAAAACGTCCTCCGCCTCGGCACCACATCTTGGGATTATCGAGAAAGCCAATGAACTGCAGTGCGACGTCATTTTCATGGCGTCTCACGGTCGAAAGGGGTTGGGAAAACTGCTGCTTGGCAGCGTCACACAGGACGTGCTCTCCCATAGCACGATCCCCGTTCTCGTGTTCCGATAAGCGCAGTTCGCCAGACGATTCCACAAACAGAAGAGGAGGAGGTCATCGTGTACAAGAAAATCCTGTTGGCTGTTGATGATAGTGATGCCGCCGAGCTTGCCCTTGCGCAGGCCGTGACCGTCGCAAAAGCCATGAGCGCGGAGGTCAAGGCATTGTTTGTTGTCACACAGGCGCTCGGCAGCACCTTGACGCCTGCCGAGGCGGCAACCGCGGCCATCGGCAAGCGGATACTGGAACATGTCCGGTCGAAGATGGAAGCCAACGGCTTGCACTACTCCACCGAGTTGCTTGAGGAGGCGGGGTCGGCAGCAGGCCAGATTGCCGACACGATCACCAGCGAAGCCAATGACTGGGAGGCCGATCTGATCGTAATGGGAACGCATGGCCGACGCGGCATCAAGCGTATGGTGCTTGGTAGCGTTTCAGAGGGTGTATTAACGCAATCCCGGATCCCTGTGCTGGTGGTGCGCAGCGATTTCGAGGATTGAACGTCCGGGACGTGCTGACTGGCCGCTCATTGCCAATGTTGCGCTGACACCGTTGCTGAAAGCAGCATGCAGCATCGACATTGGGCAGCACTGCACGCCCCGGATAGGTCCGGCAGACGTTCGCTTTGCCGGCCAATTGTGACTGTTCCCGCCGGAGCTTGGGAAACATCCGTTCCTATCCAATTGCACTTGCTGTTGGTATACGGGTTTTCTTCAGGAACAGTCGTGCAGTCCCAAGTACCCATGCATCAAGCCCCACCTTCGCGCCTTGGCTGCGACGCGACCGATGCTATTCGTCAACTCAAGACGCTGACCGAGATTCTTCCGACCGCCAGTCTGCTGCGCAAGGCCGCGTTGGCCCTGCTGTTGGAAGCGAATGCCAGGGCGCAACCGGATGCCTTGCCAATGGCGTTGGCATCGCCTCCCGCACTGACGCCTGCGGTCCCGGAGATCACTGGGAGGCCCGCATGACAGCCGCCGAATTCCAGCAGCTTGTCATGCAGATGGGGCGAGCGCTCGCAATACTCAGTGTCATTCTCCTTGTCGTCATTCGACTGGCATACCCGGGCGAAAATGGCAAAAAGTAGCCGCCCCCGCAAGCCGTATCGCCCACGTCAGACAGAGGCCCATCTCACCGGACGCCTGCAGCCGTGGGTGCTCGACAAGCTCTTCGCACCGCTCGAAAGCATGTTGCAACACATCCGGGACGGCGGCGAGCTGGAGGTCGACGACGATGAGCAGCTTTGGTACTACAGCACGACGATGGGAGGCAGTTTCAAATGTGCAGAACTGCTCGAGTCGTTCGGCGACATCTTCGCCCGGCAGCGGCAGCGCGATACGCATGCACCGGATCCCGAAGCGCTGTATGCCATGGCGGCAAGCATGACGGCGGAAATCCTGGCGATGCGCGAGGTGGAGGCTGCCATTGCCTGCGCCAGCGAGATGCGCGGCTATATGGCCGCGTCGTCATTGGGGAACATGAAAGATGCGGTGCTGCTGGCATCGCTGGACAGTCACATGACGACTGTGTATGGGCAGGGCGACGCGTAAGCGCTGAGGGCGTGTCTCGCCTGTCCTGTCCTCCTGTCTCATGGGGTTGTGACGGACGACTCCTGTGAGGGGTGCTAAGCCGGAATCCCAGATTTGCTGGGATTCCTTACGATCCAGTGGGTTATCGGCTATTTTCGGGCGCCGAAGGCCTGCCGCATCTGCTTGGCGCGCTCAAGCTCACCGCCGCGCAAGTACATCGACGTTGTTGCGATCGACGCATGGCGCAGGTTGTCGCGTTCGGCCGTGAGTTCGACGCCGCGGGCCAGTGCGTGGCTGGCATGACTGTGTCTCATCCAATGGGGCGTTGCGCGGCGTAGCTTCTCCGTAGCCACCGGATGAACGCCTTTGATGACGTCTGCGGCCTAGTTAAAATCAGAATTCGAACGGCTGGGTCATCGAAACCGTGGCCGCCGCAAGCGCGCGACGCCACCATCCGTGATCGTGGGCAAGCACAAGCGTGGCTGGAGATGGCGGGCTACAAGCTGTCCGAAATGGAAATTGGCACGCTGACCCGACTCGGCGGGTGGATGTTCAAGGCCAACGTGGCATTCGATGATCACCCCGATTCCCTGCGGTTTGCGGGCCGGATCCGTACCGTGACCGTCGAATCGATCGAGACCTTCCTCAAGACCCAGCGAAAGGGCTGGGATATCTTCGAGATTCCGGGTCGGTGCTAGACATTAATCGCTGACAGAGATTTCCGCTCGAGGCTTGCCGCTTGTCAGATGGACATTGGCAAGCCCGGACCGGTCATCTCCCGTCTGGATCTCCGATTAAGCCTTCCTGTTTACCCCACGCCGTACATTTACCGCCTCGCTCAGCAGTTCCAGCACCGTCACGGAGTCCTCCCACCCGATGCAGGCGTCCGTGATGCTCTGACCATAAGTGAGACCCGATGGGTTGTGTTCTCCTGGGGTGAACTTCTGCGCGCCGGGTACCAGATGGCTCTCGACCATCAGGCCGAAGATCGACTGGCTGCCGCCGCTGATCTGCTGCGCCACGTCGCGTGCGACGTCGATCTGGCGTTGGTGCTGCTTGTTGCTGTTGGCATGGCTGCAATCGACCATCAACGAATTGCGCAGCCGCGCCGCTTCCAGTTCCTTGCACGCTGCGGCGACAACCTCCGCGTCGTAGTTGGGCGCCTTGCCGCCGCGAAGAATGACGTGGCAGTCCGGGTTGCCCTTGGTATGGACCGTCGCGACCTGGCCGTTCTTGTGCACGCCAAGGAAGTGGTGCGGGCGCGATGCGGCCTGGATCGCGTCGATCGCGATCTTGATGTTTCCGTCGGTGCCATTCTTGAAGCCAATGGGCGCGGAGACGCCCGAAGCCAGTTCCCGGTGTACCTGGCTCTCGGTCGTGCGGGCGCCAATCGCGCCCCAGCAGATCAGATCGCCGATGTACTGGGGCGAAATGACGTCCAGGAACTCGCCGGCCGCCGGCAACCCGAGGCGGTTGATATCCACCAGCAGGCTGCGCGCGATGCGCAGGCCTTCGTCGATGCGATAGCTCTCGTCCAGGTAGGGGTCGTTGATCAGGCCCTTCCAGCCGACCGTGGTGCGGGGCTTCTCGAAATACACCCGCATCACGATTTCCAGCGAGTCCGCGTAGCGCTCGCGTTCGGCCGCCAGACGCCGTGCGTAGTCGAGCGCGGCCTGCGGGTCGTGGATCGAGCAGGGGCCCATGATCACGAGCAGCCGGTCATCACTGCCATGCAGAATGCGGGAGATGCGCTGGCGCGTCTGGGTGACCAGCGATTCAACGGGGGTGCCACGGATGGGGAAGAAACGGATCAAGTGCTCGGGCGGGGGCAGCGGGATGATGTCCTCCACGCGCGCATCGTCCGTCACACTGGTGCGGTCCGGCGGCGCCTGCCAGCCTTCGGCAACGCTGGGCGGGGACTTTTGTGGATCATTCATGGCTGACTCCTGGGGGAAACTGGGGAATATTGTGCGGCGGCTGATGCCAACCAGGCTTTGTAGCGGAACTCGGCAAATCTGTCATTGCGATACCGCAGGCTAGATCGGGAGAGATTTTAAATGAGCGGAAGGCATGGAAGGCGCGAAAGGAACGAGGCAGGCATATGACCCGTCCGGTTTCTGCAGGGCAGGCCAGTACTGGTGTTCGGGAGCATTTCCTTGACGGCGCAATTAATGGAGAATGGGCGAACCTGTCTTCACCACGGCAGGACACAAAATAGAACCACGATATGTCCTCTCGATCCTCGCTGCGCCCCGTCTTGCCGATTCTCATCGGCGCGTCAGTCATGCTGTCCCTTGCCATGGGACTGCGTCAGAGTCTCGGAATCTTCGTGCCGCCGCTGACGCGGGACATCGGGATAACGGTGGGCGACTTCACCATCGCGGTAGCGGTGCAGAACCTCACCTGGGGCTTGCTGCAGCCATTCGCCGGCGCGCTGGCGGTCCGGACCGGTTTTCGTCCGCTGATGATGGGGGGATCGTTGCTGTACCTCATTGGCCTGGTGTTGCTGGCCACGGCTAATGGCTTGTGGGCCGTGGTGATTGGTGCTGGTGTGCTGATTGGCATGGCCATGGCCACTACTGGCACAGCCTTGGCCATGGCCGCGGCGTCGAGCGCGGTCAGTCAGAACGTGCGAAGCATGATTCTGGGCCTGGTGTCCGCTTCGGGATCGATCGGCGCAATGATCGCGGCGCCGCTGGGTCAGGGCATCACCGGGGAGTGGGGCTGGCGCATGGGCGTGGCAGCCTTTGCAGTGCTGGCGGTCGTGATGTTGCCCGCCGCATGGTTTGCGGGCCGCGCGGACAAGGTGCGGGAAGCGCCGGCGGCGCGGGCGCAGCCAGAACAGAGCGGCCGCCAGGCCCTGATGACCGCGCTGCGACACCCTCCGTTCGTCGTCATGGCGCTCGCCTATACGGTATGCGGCATGCAACTGGTCTTCCTGACCACGCACCTTCCCGCATATCTGGAAGTCTGCGGCATGGATCCGATGTTATCCGCCAAGGCGCTCGGCCTGATCGGCGGATTCAATATTCTGGGAAGCCTGTTCTTTGGATGGGCCGGCGGCAGGGTCAACAAGCTGCTATTGCTGGGTGGCATCTACATCTGCCGATCCATCGGCTTCATCTGGTTCTTCCATGCCCTGCCGACACCAGAAAGCACGATGATGTTCTCCGCGATCATGGGCTTTCTGTGGCTCGGTGTGTCGCCGCTGGTGCAGGGGTGGATTGCCCAGACGTTTGGTCTGCGCTGGCAGGCAATGATCGCCGGCGTGGCGTTCTTCAGCCATCAGATCGGCAGTTTCATTGGCGCCTTCGGTGGCGGCTGGCTCTACGACCAGATGCAGAGTTACTCGCTGGCGTGGAAGGTCGGTGCGTCGCTTGGCTTGACCCTCGGGCTGATCCAGGTTGCGTTCGCCTTTGCTTCCAGGCCGCGGGCGCCACGGCTGGTGCCCGCGGCGGAGTAGGGGCTATCGGCGTTGCCGGCCTCGCGGAGGTGTCGAGTTCGAGATCGGCGGTAGACGGAACGCCGTCCATCGGACGGCTCCCTCCTTTACGCCATCTGGCTGATCGTCTTGCGGAAGCGCCGCAGCGATATCACGAAAAACGCCGCCCCGATCACGAACAGCGCGACGAACTGCACCCACACGACCTCAAGGCCCGCACCACGGAACAGGATCGCCTGGCTGAGTTCCACGAAGTGGGTGGTGGGCGCCGCCAGCATGATGTACTGGACAATCTCCGGCATGCTTTCGCGTGGCGTATTCCCGCCGGACAACATCTGCAGCGGCATCAGCACGAGCACGAGCAGCATGCCGAACTGCGGCATCGAGCGCGCCAGCGTGGCCATGAAGATGCCCATCGAGGTGGTGGCGAACAGGAGCAGCGCGGCGCCGCACAGGAAGAGCGTTTCCGACCCGGCGATCGGCACGTGCAGGGCGCCACGCACGATCAACATCAGTGACATGGCGGCGGCGACCAGCACCACCAGCCCCATAGACCAGACCTTGCTGAGCATGATTTCCGACGGCGTGACGGGCATGACCAGCAGGTGTTCGATCGTGCCGTGCTCACGCTCGCGGATCAACGCGGCGCCAGTCAGGATGATCGACAGCATGGTGATGTTGTTGATGATCTGGTTCAGCGCGCCGAACCATGCCAGTGTCAGCGTTGGGTTGAAGCGCACACGCAGCGCCAGTTCCACGGGCAGCCGGGTGGTGGAGCGGTAGCGGTCCACGAACGTCTGGATTTCGCCCGAGACGATCTGCTGAACGTAACCGCTGCCAGTAAATGCCTGGCTCATGCGCGTGGCGTCGACGTTGAGCTGAATCTCGGCGAAGCGTCCGCCCAGGACATCCCGCTGGAAATTCGGGGGGATATTGAGCGCGAACGTGTAGTTGCCAGCATCCATGCCTGCGTTGACTTCCGACGACGTGATCATTTGCGGCATGGTGAACTGCGGCGGGAAGAGGGCGGAAGCGATCTGTTGCGACAGCGGCGAATGGTCTTCGTCAACGATGGCGATCGGCGCCATGTGCAGCGTATCGGGCTGGGCCGTGGCGGCCGTGTACACCGAAGCCGTGAACGTGTAGATGATCAGCACCAGCATGATCGGGTCACGCGCCAGGCTCCAGAGCTCCTTGACGCCGAGCCGGTAGATGTTCGCCAGATGGCGCAGCGTGCCGCGTCGTGCATCGGCGCGAGCGGGAGTGGCTGCAGGGGTGGAGGCGTTGGGCGCGGCGTCCATCATTTGTCCTGCTTGGCCAGCAGCGCCACCGTCAACCCGAGAATGACGGGGATGGCGATCAGCATCGGCCAGTACGAAGCGTGAAGGTCGGAGAAACCAAGCGCCTTGTTGAAGACGCCACGGCTGATGATGAGCATGTGCGTGGCGGGATAAATGCCGCCGATCACCTTGCCCGCGCCCTCCATCGAGGATACCGGCGTCAGAAGCCCCGAGAACTGTATGGTCGGGATCATCGTGCCGATCATCGTGAAGAAGAGGGCGGCGATCTGGCTGCGGGTGAACGTCGATGCGAACAGGCCAACGCCCGTGGACACGACGTTGAAGATCAGCGCCGCCAGCACCAGCGCCAGAAAGTTGCCTTTCACCGGTACCCCAAACAGGGTGACCGCCAGGAACGACATCAGGAAGAAGTTCAGCATCCCAAGGGCGACATACGGCATCTGCTTGCCCAGCAAGAACTCGGTACGCGTGACGGGAGTGACGTACAGATTCAGGATGGAGCCGAGTTCCTTTTCGCGCACGACCGACAGGGCGGTCAGCATCGCCGGCATCATCATCAGTAGCAGCGGAATCACGGCCGGCACCATCGCCGGCAAGCTCTTGACGTCTGGGTTGTAGCGGAAGCGGGTCTCGATCGATACATTCGATGTGGCTCGCACACCGTAACGCCGTAGCGCCTGATCCGCCAGCCAGATCTGGTGCATACCCTGGACATAGCCCTGAACGGTTTCGGCCCGCATCGGCATTGCGCCGTCGATCCACGCGCCGATCTGGACTTGCTTGCCACGCGCCACATCGCGTGCGAAGCCTGGCGGAATTTCGATAGCCAGGGCCAGCTTGCCGCTGCGCAGGCGCGCGTCCATGTCGGCATAGCTCTCAAGTGGCGGCTTCTGGACGAAGTAGCGCGAGCCGGCAATATTGAGCGCGTAGTTCTCGCTCAATGTGGTCTGGTCGCGGTCGAGGACCGCATAGGTCAAATCCTCAACGTCCATGCTGATGCCGAAGCCCATCACAAGCATCAGGATCACGGAGCCCAGCAAGGCCAGGGTCAGGCGCACCGGATCGCGTTGAAGCTCCAGCGACTCGCGCCACAGGTAGCTGTACATCCGGCCGAGCGAGAAAGACTGATGCTTGCTTTTTGCCTCGGCTTCGGCTCCGGCCTCTACCGGGGACGCCGGGGCCTCCGCGCCTTCCGAGGCTGCCTGCGTGCCGCCGCCGGCTGCCACGAGGTAGTCGATAAACGCGGCTTCCAGCGTATCCGCGCCGCAATCGCTGACGATCTTCTCGGGCGGATCGCTGACCAGCACCTTGCCCGCGTGCATCAGCGAGATGCGGTCGCAGCGGGCCGCCTCGTTCATGAAGTGCGTGGAGATGAAGATCGTGACATGGTCCTCGCGGGACAGCGCAACCAACAGCCGCCAGAAATTGTCACGCGCCACGGGATCGACGCCGGAGGTCGGCTCGTCGAGGATCAGCAGTTCGGGCTTGTGCACCATTGCCACGGCCAGCGAAAGCCTCTGGCGCATACCAAGCGGCAATCCGTCAGGCAGGCTCTCCATCACGTCCTGCAGCCCGAAGCGCTGGGCCATTTCCTCCACACGGACTTCGATGTCCTCCCTAGGCACGTGAAAGAGCTGGGCGTGAAGCACCAGGTTCTGGCGCACCGTCAGTTCGGTGTAAAGCGAGAACGCCTGTGACATGTAGCCCACGCGGCGGCGGGTGTCGATATCGCGCGGATCCACTTCCTGACCGAACAGCCACGCGCGTCCGTCGCTGGCGGGCAGCAGACCGGTCAGCATCTTCATCGTCGTGGACTTGCCGCAGCCATTGGATCCGAGAAATCCGAAGATCTCGCCCCGCCGAATCTTGAACTGCACGTGGTCCACCGCGACGAAATCGCCGAAGCGCATGGTCAGGTCTTTCGCCTCGATGGCGATCGGGGTGTTTTCGTCCACGGCCAACGGCGCGATCACCACGGGCTCGTAGCCACGCTTCTTCTCCTCGGGCAGCAGCCCGATGAACGCGCCTTCGAGATCGGCGGCGCTGGTGCGGGCCAGCAGTTCTGCCGGCGTCCCGGTATCGAGGATCTTGCCGCTGTCCATCGCCACCAGCCAGTCGAAGCGCTGGGCTTCATCCATATAGGCGGTGGCGACGATCACGCTCATGCCCGGACGATCCTGGCGGATGCGGGCGATCAGGTCCCAGAACTGGGCGCGTGCCAGGGGATCCACGCCGGTGGTTGGCTCGTCCAGAATCAGCAGGTCGGGGTCGTGGATCAGCGCGCAGCAAAGGCCAAGCTTCTGCTTCATGCCGCCGGAGAGTTTGCCGGCCGGGCGATCCAGGAACGGTTGCAGACCGGTGCTGCGCGTGAGGTCGTCGATGCGATGACGCCGTTCGGCCGCACCGTGGCCGAACAGTCTGGCAAAGAACTGCAGGTTTTCCTCGACCGACAAAGTCGGGTAGAGGTTCTTGCCCAGCCCCTGCGGCATATAGGCGATGCGCGGGCAGACGGCGTCGCGATGGTCCTTGCGCGACATGTCGCCGCCGAGCGCGGTGACCGTGCCTTCCTGCACGGCCCGTGCGCCGGCCACCAGCGACAGCAGGCTCGACTTGCCAACACCATCGGGACCGATCACGCCGATCATGCAGCCCGCGGGAAACTCCAGCGAGATGTCGTCGAGAGCAACCGTCTTGCCATAGCGCAGCGTGACATGCGCGACGCCGGCAACGTGTTCGTGCGTACCCGTCGAGACGTTCATTACGCGGTCTTCAAGGTAATTTTGTGGTCAGCGACGCCGGCCACTCTGCCTTGGCATCGAGCTTGACCCATGCCACCCCAGGAAGCCCCGTCTTGACCACTTTCAGATGCTTGCGCAGCAGATCCGGATCGATCTTGGCGCGAACCCGGAACATCAGTTTCTGGCGCTCGCTTTCCGTTTCCACGGTCTTTGGCGTGAACTGCGCGGTGCTCGAGACAAAGGAGATCTTTGCCGGAATCACATACTCCGGAGCGGCGTCCAGAATGATCCGGGCGTCTTGGCCGATGGCAAGCCGACCGGCCTGTGCTTCGGGCAGGAAGAAGGTCATGTACACATCCGACAGATCCACGAGGTTCAGTACCTTGCCGCCAGCGCCGAGCACTTCGCCTGGCTGCGCCACGCGGTACTGGATCCGGCCGTCGCGCGGTGCCTTCAGCTCGCTGTCGTCGATATCGGCCCGGATGCGGGCGATAGTGGCCTGCGTGGCGGCGACCGTCGACTGCGCGCCAACTACCTGTGCCTGGGCGGCCTCGATGGCCGACTGGGCTGCGGCCACCTGGGCGCGGGCTGCGGTCACGGCTGCCTGGGCGCTGCGCTCACGCGCGCGGTCGTCGTCCAGTTCCTGGATCGAGGAGGCGCCTTCCTTGGACAAGGTTTCGGAGCGGGCGCGCCGACGGAGCGCTGCGTCGAGTTCGGCCTCGCGCTGGCCGACCAACGCTTCCGACGTGGCCTTGTCGCTCTTGCGCGCCGCGGCCTGCGCCACAGCCGCCGCGGCTGCGTTGATGGCTTGCTGATGCTGGGCCACGGCTTCATCGTGCTGGGCCTCGAGCGTGGTGATCTGCATCCGGGCCAGTGGCTGGCCGGCCGTCACGAAATCGCCTTCAAAGACGAGGATGTCGCTGACCCGGCCAGCGAGCTTGGTCGCCACATCGACCTCGGTGGCCTCGATGCGACCGTTGCCGCGCGCGAAACCTTCGCCGGGGCCGTTGTCGCGCAGGCGATCCCATGCGTACCAGCCGCCGGCGACGGCAGCGAGCACGACCAGGGCGGGAACGAGCTTGTTGGTAGGAAGCTTCATGGGCCGACTTGGTTAACGAGCAGTAGAAGGTGTGGAGGGCTTGGCGTCAGGCGCTGCACTGGCGGGCGCACCTTCCGGAGCGGCCGCCTCCGGCGGCGAGGCAACGGCTGTGCCACCGCCCAGTGCGGCATACAGGCTGACGCGGCTGGCAAGCAGGGCGCGGCGCGATTGGACGGCCTGTTGCTCGATGGCAAGCAGATCGCGCTCGGCATCGAGGACTTCGAGGAAGGCTGCTGCACCATTGTCGTACCGCAGTTTCGCCAGTCGCCGGCGTTCGGCCTGTGCCGCCTGTGTGAGTTGCAGAATATCGACCTGTTCGGCCAGCCAGCGCTGCGCGCTCAGGGCATCGGCCACATCGCGGAAAGCATTCTGGATGGTTTTCTCGTATTGGGCTACCGCCTCCACGCGCCGCGCTTTCGCGAGGTCGAGGTTGCTACGCAACTGTCCGCCCTGGAAGATCGGAATGGAAATGCTTGGGGCGAAGGACCATACGCCACTGCCTCCACGGAACAGACCATCCAGGTCCGCACTGGCCGTGCCGGCGAAACCGGTCAGGGTCACTCGCGGGAAGAACGCCGCGCGCGCAGCCCCGATGTTTGCGTTTTCAGCCATCAACTGGTGCTCGGCCGAGACGATGTCGGGGCGGTTCTCCAGTTGCTCGGATGGCAGGCCAGCGTCGATCTGGCGCATCAGTTCGGCATCGTTGACCAGGCCGATGGCCGGCTTGACGTCGACCGGCGCGCCCACCAGAACCTCCAGCGCATGAGACTGTGTGGCGCGGTCCTGTTCGAGTTGGGTGACCAGTGCCCGGGCCTGCTGGTAAAGGGTGATGACTTCGGTCAGCTCCAGCTTGGATGCGGAACCGACTTGTTCCCGGCGCGTGAAGATACGCAGCGATTCGGCCCGGGTGTCCGTGGTCTGCTTTGCCAGAGCGATCCGTTCGTCGAGCTCGCGAATGGCCAGATACGTCTGCGCCACCTGCGTGATGATCGACAGTGTGACAGCCCGTTGCGCAGCATCGGACGCCAGATAGTTCTGCAAGGCGGCGTCCTTGAGACTGCGAATACGTCCCCAGAAATCGATCTCCCACGTGCTGAGTCCAACGCCAACTTGATATTGGCTGCTTATTAGAGGTCGACCAGTCAGATTCAGATCACCGGGTACCCGAGCTCGGGTTCCATCGGCGGATGCACCGATCCACGGGTATTGCTCCGCCCGCTGAATGCCGTAGGCAGCAAGCGATTGCGCGACACGCGCGGCGCCGATGCGCAAGTCCCGGTTGTTGTCGAGCGCTTGTCCGATCAGTGCCTGAAGCTCGGGGTCCGCGTAGAACTCGCGCCAGCCTATTGTGGCGGCTGGCGTGATGGCCGGCGCCGCGGCATCTGGCGACCACGTGGTCCGCACCGGTGCAGCAGGACGCTCGTAGGCGGGATCCATCGAGATGCAGCCGCCAAGCAGGATCGGGACGACTATCAGTGCCGCGGCAGGTCCGCGACGTGAGATTTGACGCTTGATGAGTAACTCTCTGGCAAAGGCAAGTGACATGCGTGGTAGCCATTCCATGCAGGCATCACCGCGCATGGCGCGCCGTGAAAAAATCCGGGGGCATGGGGCACGCGGAGTGCCCCGTCAGGGTTTCCCCCAGAATATCGCAGCTCTGCGTGGGGACTTTGATTCACGACATGAATCTTTTATTTGGCGAATTAAATGAATTCCTCATTGTGGTTGCGCCCGATTCCGAATTCAGGCATGTGGCAGTCGGCTTTCATTCCCTCACAGGCACTCGAGGTATCGGTTCATCTCGTCCAGAAGTGCGTGGTAGAAGGCGTCCGGCAGGGGCCGTTCGTCGGCGTGCGCGAGGATTCGTTCCGTACCGGCTCGCAGTTCGTTGGCGATTCCGGGCCGCAGCGCGGTCGGCAGATGGCTGCACAAGGCTCTGAGCAATTCTCGAATAACCAGCAGCCTGGCTCCGTAATGTAGCGACGCATCGCCCAGTACGCCGATATCGCTCATCATGGCACCGAGCGGATCAGCGGGCGTGCCACCTGAGCCTGGGTTCTCGCGGGTGGTGCAGGGAGGTGTCAGTTCGGCTCTTGCCTGAGTTGCCACGCCGAATGCGGCGGAGAATGGTTTTCGACTCATATTGATCTTCATGGATTAGGTTCGCCTGCATGGAGGCGAAAGTGCGGATAGGCCTCTCTATCGCGATAGCAGCCTACGCTGCCATCGCGCCACGCACGGCCACACTTGAGGTGTCTGGTGTTTAACCGATGGGATGCCGTGCTTCGGTTGCTAATAACGGCCTGCGGATCCAGATATGGGTCTGCGACATTGACCGTGGGCAATTCGCGGCAAGTTGTTGCTCGCCGGAGACGTCGAAGGCAGCGTGTCGCCGACGTCGTCCATGTTGCGCGAGCTCCTGCAATACATATTCCGGCTTTGCCTTGATGCGAATCAACATGGAAGATTGGGGAGGCAGCGAAGTCCCAGTATCCTGCCCACACTTCAACGTTCTTGTTGCAATTCGTCGCTGGCTTTGTGGAAACACCCAAGGCCTGCTGGCCACATTCGTCATTGGGAATGGAATCATATGCCCAACCGCTAAGGCGTCGAGGTGTCAAAGCCATAGCTGCCGGGGTCGTCGCCCTGACAGCACTGATCGGCGGAAGCACGTTCGTCATGTTGCGGTTTGACGGATACGTGAAGGCAATCTACGAGCACAACACCGCGCCGATCAGAGAACTCGCAGAAATCAGGGCACGTGCGACCGACATCCGCCGCTTGCTCTGGCGGCTTGTTGCCTTGCGCGGCCGCGAAGAGGAACGCCAGGCCATCGCGGCCATACATGTGAATCTGAGGGCCATCGACAACGCTTGGGCCCGGTATTGCGCGGATGCGCCAGACAATCAGCACGAGGACGTGCTCGCCACCGAGATCGGGCATCGGCTGACCTTGTTCAGCGGAATCGTCCGGTCTTCGCTGGAGCGGATTTCCTTCGGCGATCACGATGACACGCGCGACTGGCTGGAGCAGAACGTCGAGGCGCTAAATCAGCTGGATACGCTGATCGCGAGCGAGGTCGATCTGAACGTCGCCATGGCGGCCGCGCTTCGGCAGGAAAGTGCCACCATGCTGAGCGTGGCCATCACCACCGCCTTCGCATTTGTGCTGCTGGCGACTGGCGCGATGATTTCGATCGCTATCTTCACGCACCTGGTTCGCCAGCGTGACGACGCCATGGAGGAGTCGCGCTATCACCTCTGGCTGGCGGACCAGGCCATCGAGATGACCCTGGATGGCGTCATGATTACGAATGCGGAAGGGACGATAGAAAAGGTGAACCCCGCATTTTGCCGCCTCACGGGATACAGCCAGGCCGAACTGGTCGGCAACAACCCTCGCATGCTCAACTCCGGACGACAGACGAAGGAGTTTTATCGCGGACTCTGGAAAGCGCTGAGAGAGGCGGGCCAGTGGAAAGGCGAGCTGTGGAATCGGCGCAAGGATGGTGGCGTGTACCTGGAGTCGTTGTCGATTGCGGGCATTTGCGGGGCAAACCACGAGTACACGCATTTTGCTGCCATCTGCACTGACATTACGCATCGGCAACAGACTGTAGAGCGGCTTGGCCATCTTGCCACCCACGACATGCTGACAGGCCTGCCAAACCGGTTTCTGCTCGACGAGCGCCTCAGCCAGGCGCTTGCCCGTGCCAGGCGCATGCCACAGCCAGTTGCACTCATGTTCCTGGATCTGGACGGATTCAAGGCCGTCAACGATACGCTGGGGCATGGCGTCGGCGATGAGTTGCTCATCCTGATTGGGCGGGATCTCCAGAACGCGGTGCGCGATTCCGACACGGTTGCACGGATTGGTGGCGATGAGTTTGCCATCGTTTTGGAAGGCATCGCGGACCAGGACCATCTCCCAATGCTGGCGCGGAGCCTTCTCCGGATGATCCGGTCCGCGCGGCAGATCGGCGAACACCAGGTTTTCGTGACGTCCAGCATTGGCATCAGCGTGTACCCGACGGATGCATTGACACCCGGAGAACTGTTGAAAAAGGCGGATGTGGCTATGTACCACGCCAAGCGCAATGGAAAAGATGCGTTCTGTCTTGCCTCGTCAATCGGAAGTGCGGAGGCCACGCTGTAACAGGAACGCTGGCTCCACTGCCGTGCGGCAATACCGACCGCCAAGGAGGAGCATCAGCCACGGGATTACATCGCCGCGGCCAATTTGCGGCGGGCCGTCCGATACGCTAGAGCACTCACGCCGTCCCGGGTTGCCGCCTGCAGCAATTCGTTCACTTCCGAGCCAACGTTGGTCAGCGGCCCGAAGGTTGTGTGCACCTCGTCGCGGAAACGCGCGAGTCTGCAAGTCCGACATGTCTGCGCCATGCATGTATACGCCGAATCGTGTGCCAGACCGGCGCAGCGCAGGTCGACCACCGGAAAGTCCTGCCCACCCGCGAGTAGACGTTCCTCGGCGACAACAAGGTGTGCGAGTCTGCCAGGAGCGCTGCTGGAGGGCACGCTGGAAGGGGGCCCTTGTCGATTCTCCAGCCAGTCCGAAAGCTGCCGCGCTGGCATCGGCCGGGCCACGGCATAGCCCTGGGCGCCGTCGGCGCCAAGAGTACCGATTGCGTCGATCAGCCCGACACTATCGACACCTTCCACGATCACGGTTTTGCCCAGGGCATGTCCGAGTCGCGTGAGCTGATAGACAAAGTGCAGCGCATCCACATCGTCGACGGTACTCATTGCGACGATATCGCGGTCAATCTTGATGCAGTCGAAGGGTAGGCGCCGCAAACGGATCAAGCTGCTGTGTCCATAACCCAGATCATCCTCGGCCATGCATACGCCAAGCGTCCTGAATCGGTTGAACTGGGTCAACGCTTCATTGGTATCGCTCAGTCCTTCTGACTCAAGAATTTCGAGCGTAAGCAATTGCGGCGCGCGATCGTGGCGCGCTAGTGCCTTGACGGTTGCATCGTAGTAGCGCGGATCGTCAAGGCCGTCCGGAGGAACATTGATTGCAAATCCGATGGCTTTGCCATGATCCAGCCAATTTCGTTGTTCCTGCAGCGCCTGGTCCAGGCCAAGAACGTAGAGCTCAAGGAGATGCTCAGGGTCAAGATGGGGCAGGAAGGAGGCCGGAAGCAGGACGTCTTCGTCGTCCAGCAGCCGGGCAAGCGCCTCGATCTTGAGGATGCCGCCAGTCCTGAGGTCAAGTATGGGCTGGTACATCATCTGCAGCGCCCCGGACCGCAATAGCGCAACGGCCCGCCCGTGAGCAATGCAAGGCGGATCAGGCGTCTGGCCAGACAAGTGAGTATCGGCGAACTGCGGTGGGAAAATCATGGCTGAAAGCATTTTGACAGGTTAGGCACGATGCCCGCACTTGCGTGAGGCGGATATTATTTACGGAAGTCTGATCGTCAATTTCATTCTGCAATAACATGTATTTTGATTTGCATCAAAACTGATATCTATTTACATCAAGAAATATCACGATAAATGTAATGACGATGTCTTGTGACGAGTCTATTTATCGCATTTTGACAATTCACAAACTTCACCGTCAATCTTCCAAAGAAGAGTCTTTTGGTGGGCTAGTATTGGCGCATCAACCACGTAGTAATTAACTTAAAAATGGAAGTAGACGATAGGGTCATCAGCATTTCAGATTTCAATCTTTCTTATCTCTTGCTTGCCCAGCGCATGATTCTTTCGCATGACGCGGAAGCCATGTTCCGGCTAGGTGTCAGTCAGGAAGTGGCCGAGATCATTGGGGGGTTGAGCGCCGCGCAGTTGGTCAAGCTGGCGCGAACCAACATACTTCTTTGCGCCTTCAGATTCGATAACCATTCACTGCTCGCAACGCTTGCAAATGGGTCGCCGCAACACGATCTCCAGCAGATGCACATGGCTATTCTGCTCTCGGCGCACCCCTTGGACTCGATCAACTGACGATGCAGGAGGAACATGACGACTCGAAAGAGTGTCCTTAGAGAAGTAGAGGAGTTCCGGCTGGCGGTTGAGCTGGTTGAACTCGGCGCGCGGTTGCAGGTTTTGGAGTCCGAAGTCGCGATATCGCGGGACCGTCTTACCCGGCTCTACAAGGAGTTGCGAGGTGTCTCGCCGCCGAAGGGGCAATTGCCGTCCTCGCCAGAGTGGTTCCTGACATGGCGACCGAATGTGCACGCATCGCTATTCCTGTCCGCCTACAGGTTTCTGATGGCACAGGGCAAGCAATCGCGCATCCGCTGCATTGTTTCTGCCTATCGCCTGTACGTGGAGCACATCTCGCTGATAGGCGAGGATCTCACCTTGAGCTTTACACGAGCCTGGACCATGCTCAGGTTCCTGGACTCCGGTACGTTGGTCAGCTCCACATGCAAATGCTGTGGTGGTTCGTTCGTCAGGCACAAGTATGACCTGCAGACCAACTTTGTCTGTGGATTGTGCGCGCCGCCCCCACGCGCAGCCAAGGGGAAGAAGCTGGCTACGTCAGCGGAGCCCTTCGTTGTGCCAGAAGACTTGCAGCAAACGATATCCATCGAACCCGCGGCGATGAATCGCCCGAAGGACGCCCCCCTCCGTCGGATGGGCAGTTTGAAGCCCTGAGTTCTGCTTTACCCCCCCGGCAGTTTCACTTTTGGCGGCTATCTCTATAGACGAGGAGGCTTCGATTCTTCATGTCCAGACCCCAATAATCCATCCGCGAAAAATATTCTTCATTGTGCAAAAAAAATGCCCTCCAGAGGAGGGCATAAACGCGGATATAGCCAAGTCCAATGGGGAGAAAACCTGGCTACGTTTTCAAGTATATGTTTATTTACAATCAAACAAGAAAAATAAACGTTAAAATATTGCATTTGCGCAAAATTAATGAGTGCGTGAAATGCCAGAATCAATAGCAAATAAATCAGTATCAAAAATCATTTCAGTTCGCAAGACAGTGATTCTGGAACGATGCCAGAGCGCCCGACGATCCTTCATATATCAGGCGTAGTCCGTTGAGATCGTTGAGCTTCACGCTGCGGTGTCGTACGGTGATCAGTCCCGTCTCCGAAAGCCTGGAGAACAGGCGGCTGATCGTCTCGAGTTTCAGGCCCAGATAGCTGCCGATCTCCTCCCGGGTCATCCGCAGTTGGAACTCGCTTGCCGCAAAGCCCCTGGCGGACAGCCGCGCGGAAAGACTGAGAAGGAACGCGATCAGCCTTTCCTCGGCATTGAGCACCCCAAGCGTTCTCAGCATGGCATGGTCGTGACGGACTTCGTTTGCCATGAGCCGCAAGATGTTGTTGTACAACCCGGGCAGCGCGACAGCCAGATCGCGCAACGCTGTCAGATTGATGCGGCAGAGCCGGGCGTCCTCGAGGGCCACCGCGTGAGACATATATTGCGGGGACACGAGGCTGTCGAGGCCGACCAGTTCGCCGGGAAGATGAAACCCAACGATCTGTACGCGTCCATCCTGGGTGGAAACCTGACTCTTCAATGTGCCGACACGGATTGCATAGATGGATGTCACGGGATCACCCAGCCGATAGAGCGATTCGCCCTTGTGCAGGCTGATTCGGCCATGTACGACGGAGTCCAGGCGATCGATGTCGCGGCGATTCAATCCACCCGGGAGGCAAAAGCTGGCGAAGGTACATGCAGAGCAGCGAGGCATTTTCAAGTGAGGCGATGCGAGAGGGGCGCAATTTCCGTAACTTGCAGACCGTTGGCAGCGATGGCTACCCGGAAGGCGAGAGGCGGTGGCGGACACCTGGGTGGTGGCGTGTGCTTGACGCCACCCCCGGCTTTATTGCTTTGGACCCGCAGAGGAGACTCCCTCATGCGTGAGATCAGAAGGTTTGCCAGTCGTCGTGACCTGACTTGCCTTCCAGAGTGGCCAGCGCAAACTGGCTGGATGGGTTCATCACCTTGGTTTTCGCAACCTTCTTGACGATGGGCGCAACGGCTTTTGGCACGGAGGCGCGAGGCACGGTGACGGCGCCGGTACCGTTCGCGAGACGGAAGAACATCATGTCCTCCTTCATTCGCCGCGCCTGTTCCTGAAGAGACTGAGAGGCGGCCGCAGCCTCTTCGACCAACGCGGCGTTGTGCTGCGCGGCTGCGTCAATCTGGTTGATGGCGACGTGTATTTGTTCACCCCCACGGCTTCGCTTATCGGACGTGGCGGCGATCTCTCCAATAATGTCCGACATCCTGTTGATCACGCTGATGACTTCCTGCATGGATGCGCCCACGTCGCCAGCCTGGCGCGACCCTTCCTCCACGGTGGCGGAGAGCCTTTCATCCATCAACTTCAAGGCGTCAATAGCGCGACCAATCTCGTCCTGGGTATCAACGACGATAGGCTGGCCGAGCTTTCCTTTGGAGACATCGGCGGCATTATTCAATGCCTTGTCGGGCGGCTTTGTTACCCCACGCGTCAGCAAGGTGGCGATTACCAGCGACAACAGGATGCCAGCGGCCATCAGCAAAGCGGCCATCACCAGGATCGTCTTCGTCATGCCCGAGCTTTCCTTCACGGCCGCTTCCGCCTGCGCGGCGTTGTCGTTTATGGCCTTGTCGATCAACTCGTTCAGGCGGTCAGCTTGCACGGCGACGTTGGCGTCCTGATATTCCTTGGCCGCAACATAGTCTTCCGCACGAAGCAGGGCCAGCACCTTGTCGTTCTCCGGGAGGAGTTGCTTCAGTGCAGCATTGATCTGCGTGGCAAGTTCTCGTTCGCTGGGCGAGGTGATGCCGTCCGGGTAGTAGCGCGCCCAAGCATCTTCGATGGCGGCGCGTGACGCGGCGATGTCCTTCTCTGCCTGTGCGGTGGCTTGCGGCGAAGCTTCGACCTGTGCACGCCAGAGATTCATACGTATGCGCAAGGAGTGCGCCCTGACCGAAGCCACGCGAACAAGTGGTGTGGTATTGGACGCATAGAGTGCCTCGATGCGCTCACCAAGCGTGGACAGACCGTAATAGCCAAATGCGCCAACGCCGGTCAGCAGTAATGCAAACAATGCGAACCCCGCTATAAGCCTGGATTTGATGCCGATAAGAATATTCTTCATTTTATGAAAAACGAATCTTCTTTCGCTTGCATTTGTATGGAATATACCCACACCCAATGATGCGAAATAAGACCAGGAAATCCAGCGAGGTCCAAGGATGGACACTTCATTAAAGTCTTACGGATGACGGCCAACCCTCTTGAGGCGCTGATACTTGCGCAGATCAAAAATGCATTTGAATTTATTTCACACTCAATCCTATATAAACGGGATAGATGATGGTTGTAGATTATTGACTATGATCAACATTTGGGCGCGCCGTGCATCAAATAGCGCACATTAATGACATGAAACTGGCCGAAAAGCGCACAGCCATAGGGCAGACGTAAACTTGGTGTGATATGCCGCCGTCCGTTTTTGGCGGCGCTAATGAGAAATATCTGAATGCATTACGGCGCGCGTGAGCGCGGGCATTCAGCGCAAGACCGAAGTCCGATGACAGTTATGGGATTTGTTTGTTGCACCAAAATGGATCAACAATAACCATATTGGTGCAGGGTGGGGGAAAGTCGATCGCAACAACTCTCAAATGATCGGTTTTGCGATATCCGCCTCAGAAGCTCGCCGCCAGTCCGAGGGAAACGCCAGAGACATTATTGCCAAACACATATCGGACGACGGCCCGCACACGTGTCACATACACCTCGTGCGCGGTGGTATCCAGTTCCAGTCCTGCGCCCAGCGTTGTCAGGTAATTGAATCCCAATACTCCCGCCTGCGCGCCAAAGTAATGCGAATGGGAGAGTTCGAGTACGTATCTAAGCGGGCGATCAAGCGCGATCAGACCAGTCGGGGCGCGCCAGCGGGCATAGAGATTAGCGGTTTGTGAGGTAACGGACCCTTGGACCGCTGGTGCGGAACCGCCAAAGCTCTGCAAATGGATGCTGGTGTAGCGGAGCTCGATATCAATGTCGTGCTCTGGCCGGTAATGTTCCCAGTCCAGCATCAGCGCGCCACCCAGGCCGTAGGCATTCAACGTCCCACCGTTGAGGAAGTTGATGTCGCGGTCCGTCACGTGCTGGACGACCGCCGTGGCAAGCTTGAGGTCGCTCGATACATTGCCCAGCGAAGCGTTGAGGATCGGGCGGATGACCAGTTCCTTGTCGTCAGTTAGCGGAAAATCCCAGCCAATACCGACCGTTCCAGCGAAGGTATTCCAGCGTGTGGGAAGCAGCCGCGATTCCGCCCCGTCTGTCGATACAAAGGTCGGATCGTAGCGGCTGTACGCGATCGAGCCTTCGAGATAGAGCGGAAACGTCTTGCTCATCGTGAAGCCGCCACCAAGCTGGGACATGACAATGCCGGGGTTGTCCGTCTGGGCGCTTTTGATCGACAGCGAACTCGATGCCAGATCCGGCACGACCGAATAACTCATCAGCGACAGCACGGCGTTGGCCTGCCGTTGCACACCAGGCCCGAAAATTTGCGCCTGGGCGTGCGCGGCGGGCACGGCTGTCGCCATTACCAGAAGCAGCGCCCCCCTGCACGCGAGGGCGCTGAACATGCCGGGTCGATGTTGCCGTTTCGTGACACGGTCCATACGTTCGTCCGAGATGTCATGCAAGGCTTGTACCTGGCGGAAGCGTACCGTTGGTCCGTTCGCTCGCGTATTGGACCAAGGTTCCATTGCGGGCAGCAAACGGGGCATCTATAAGATCACCATGTTGGCATCGGTGCCGGCGAAACCGATGCGGTGTCAGGAGGGTGCCATGACGCGTTGCAGCGTGCGACGACTCAGTTGGATCGGAGCATGGATCATAGCTTGCTTCCTAGCAAGCATTGGTAGCGCCTGGGCGCAGGAAAATAGCGCCGGCCCGGCGTCATTCAAGCCAGAGGAGCTCGAAGCGCTGGTCGCGCCGATCGCGCTTTATCCTGACTCCGTGCTGGCGCAGGCGCTGATGGCGTCGACCTATCCGCTCGAGGTGGTACAGGCGGCGCGATGGGTTAAGGCCAACCCCAACGTCAAAGGGGATGCCGCCATCAAGGCGGTCGAGAGCCAGCCGTGGGATGTCAGCGTGAAATCGTTGGTCGCGTTTCCGCAGGTGCTGGAGCCGATGAGCGACAAGCTCGACTGGACCCAGAAGCTCGGCGACGCGTTCCTGGCGCAGGAGAAGGACGTGATGGCGGCGGTACAACGGCTGCGCGCCAAGGCCCAGCAGTCCGGTAACCTGAAATCCAACGAGCAGCAAAAGGTCATCGTGGAGCCGCCAGCGCAGGCCAGCGGCGGCACGACTGGTGGGGGAGGCACCACCCAGACCATCGTGCGGATCGAGCCGGCCAATCCGGAGGTGATCTACGTCCCGTCGTACAACCCCACCGTCGTCTATGGCGGGTGGAGCTATCCGTCCTACCCGCCGTATTACTGGCCGCCGTCACCTTATTACTATCCTGGCGGCGCCCTGATGACCGGCTTCGCCTGGGGCGTTGGACTGGCCGCCGCTGGCGCGATCTTCTCGAACTGCAACTGGGGCGGTGGCGACGTCAATATCAACGTCAACAAGGCGGCGAACATCGACCGCAACTTCGACCGGACCAAGGTCCAGAACGGCAACCGCTGGCAGCACGATTCCAGCCATCGCAAGGGCGTGGCATATCGCGATAACGCTACGCGGGAGAAGTTCGGCAACAACGTGGGCGGCGCCGACAGGCGCAATGACTTCCGTGGCCGCGAAGGTGGCCGCGATGGCGCGGGAGACAGGGCAGGTGACCGGGCCGGAAATCGGCAAGGCGACCGCGCAGGGGATCGTGCGGGCGACCGCGGTGGTGACAGGGGCGGTGATCGCGGCGGTGATCGTGGCGGTAACCGCGCCAGCACGGGTGACCGCATGGGCGGCTCGGATCGTGCGGGCGTTGCTGACCGGAGCGCCGGAGGCGGGGATCGTGGCGGCGCGGGTGTCGGAGACCGGAGTGCCGGCGTTGCCGACCGAAGCGCGGGCGGCGGTAATCGAAACAGCTACGGTGGCGGCGGTCGCGACAACGCATTCCAGGGCGTTGGCGGCGGTAGCACGGCCCAGCGCGACCTGGATCGTGGCCGGGCCAGTTCCAGCCAGGCAGGATTCAGCGGTGGTCAGCGTGGTGGTGGCGGCGGCGGCGGTGGCTTTAGCGGAGGGGGAGGACGCGGCGGTGGTGGATTCAGCGGCGGCGGCGGACGCGGGGGCGGTGGTGGTGGCCGTGGCGGCGGCGGAAGGCGTTGATATGCGACACACCAGGGTATGCAGAAGGGGACATTCATGCTCGCTTTGACCCGTATCTTGCGAATGGCCATCACGGCCACCGCGGTGCCGCTCATGCTGATGCTCGGCCTGGTGCCGGCCGCGCATGCGCAAAAGTCGTTCGCCACTCCCGAGGCCGCGATGAACGCGTTTGGCGATGCGGTCACCACGAGCAACGACACCGCCATCGACACCATGTTCGGGAATCAGGCACGCCGGCTGATCCCGCCACTGGGGGCCGAGATTCGCTACAAGTTCCTGTCCGCCTGGAGCCAGTCGCACTCGATCCAGAAGCAGGACGACAACACTGCCCGCATCGCCGTCGGCAATGATGGCTGGACGATGCCCATCCCGCTGGTCAGGCGCAACGGACAGTGGCAGTTCGATACGCAAGCCGGCTTGACCGAAATCCGCTTGCGCCGGATCGGCCGTAACGAGTTGTCGACGATCCAGACCATGCTGGCGGTCTACGATGCGCAGCGCGAGTACGCGAGCACCGATCATGTGGGCGATGGAATGATGGTCTACGCCGCGCATCTGGTCAGTTCGCCTGGCAAGCGTGATGGCCTGTATTGGCCGACGTCGGCCGGCGAGCCCGAGAGCCCGCTGGGGTCAGCCTTTCTGCGCGCCGTGGGCCGCAATGCCAGTGCAGAGGGCTATAACGGATACCGATACAAGCTGCTGACGTCACAGGGGCCTGCGGCACCGGGCGGACAGTACAACTACCTCGTGAATGGCCGGTTGTTTGGCGGGTTCGCGGTACTGGCGTGGCCTGTCAAGTATGGCGAGACCGGCATCAAGAGCTTCATCGTCAATCACGAAGGGCAGGTCTACGAACGCGATCTGGGCAAGAACACGAGCGCGCGCGCCGATGGCATCCAGTCATTCGATCCAGTGCCGGGCTGGAGCAAGGTATCCGCCACTGCACCCTAGCGGGAAATTTGCAGGCGGAAGTACCGCAGACTCCGCTTCGGACTTCCAGATATCTGACTAGTGAGATAAAGCTCGCAGTAATGCGAGCTTCTTTTTTTTTTGCACCGCGAAGTTGCGATTGCTTTCCCTAAAGGCCCGAGTTAATTTTGACAGGACGCAAAGTTAGAAACCAATGAAAACGAAGTGGCCCACATCTGCCTGGGTCACCAGCACGGATTCCTGGCCGGTTCCTCTGGAACTGGCGCCGGACGTTGAGTCGGATTTTGTCGTAGTCGCTTGGGGTAAGCGCTCAGGGATGCCGTATCGAGCTGGATAGCCGCGCGGGCTTGCTATGTTCGCGTGCGGCGACACGCCGTTATTCCGTTCCCGGGACATCCCCAGCATCTTGGAGGGATGTCATGTCATTTGTTGTCCTGCCTGTCGTGCTGTCGGCTCTGGCGTCCCTGGTTGCAGTGGCGAAACTCTCGCGTGTCCGCGCTCGGGCCAATGCCCGCAGTGGCCGTCATTTGCGGCAATGCAGCAAGTCTCATTCACTCCACCGCTGAAGGACAACAGCAATGCGATGGCTGTCCTTCCTGTTGGTAGGCATCTCCAGCGGCGTGGCGTTCGCCGCCGCGATCGTTCCCAGCTTCGGGCGTCGCAGGTCGCATTCCGGCGGGACAACGGAATCAGTGCAATCCAGCAACCATGCAAGGGAGATCGCCCATCTGTCGCCCGCACCCGGCATGAACGAACTAGCCGGCTCGATCGCGCATGAATTGAACCAGCCGCTGACGGCTATCACCAGCAATGCTCAGGCGGCCAGGGAGTATCTGGCATCGGGGCCATGCGACCCCGCCGAGGTGCGCGAGATCCTGGACGATATCGTCGCCGATGCGTCTCGCGCGAGCGAGATCGTCAGGCGGGTGAGGGCATTGATCCTGGGCGAAGCCCCTTCGGCGATCCACTTCAATGTCGGCGAGGTCGTCGATCAGGCGATAGCCCTCGTCGATGCCAATGCGCGGGCACGTAGTGTTCTGGTGTCGCGCGAAGTTGCCAATTCGCTTCCCCGCGCCGTTGGCGACCCGATGGAAATCCAGCTGGTGCTGCTCAATCTGCTGAGCAACGCCCTCGATGCAGTGGAATCCGTGCGCCCGCACGGCGAGCGCTCAGCGTCGATCCTGGCGCAGGAACGCAATGGAATGGTCGTCGTTTCGGTGCGCGACAACGGTTGCGGCGTCGAACCGGGGCAGCTCGAGCGTATCTTCCAGCCGTTCTATTCGTCGAAGCACAAGGGCATGGGGTTGGGGCTGTCTTTCAGCCGCGCCCTGGTGGAGCGCAATGGCGGACGCCTGTCTGCGATCCGCAACAGCAACACGGGTATGACTTTTGAACTATCGCTGCGCACGGAAGACGCGGCGCAGGACCTGCGCGGGTCGGTATTGCCACTCGCACCGCGCGGCATCCATCCGCTCCATCACGGAGGAAAGAACGATGAACGCAATGCAGCCAACGGTATGTATCGTCGATGACGACGACAGTGTGCGGCGTGCCCTGGCACGCGTCCTTGGCGCCCATCGGTATCACACCAGTTGCTTCGATTCCGCCAAGCGCTTTCTGGATAACGTCGAACTGGAGAATTCGCCGATCTGTGCCGTGGTCGACCTGCAGATGCCAGACATGGACGGCATCGCCTTGCAGCAGACGCTGAGCCAGCGAGTTCCCGTCGTCATCCTCACCGGACATGCCGACGTGTCCAAGGCGGTACAGGCCATGCAGGCGGGCGCGATAGATTTTCTCGAAAAGCCGGTGCAGGACGGGCTGCTTCTGGCTGCGGTCGAACGGGCGTGTGAACGCGCGCGGGAACAGTTCGCGCGCAAGGCCGAACTCCGCGTGCTGCGGCAGAAGATCGAGCGGCTGACGCCCAGAGAGCGTGAAGTCCTCGGCTGGATCGTGTCGGGCCTGCGCAACAAGCAGGTGGCCAGCGAACTCGGGACCGTGGAAAAGACCATCAAGGTGCATCGCGCGCACGTGATGCAAAAGCTCGAAGTGGACTCGCTTCCAGCCCTGGTCCGCATTGCCGACAAGATGGGCATGGGGATCGTCGCGCGCACCTGACCCTGCGCTGGCTCCCCCGTTTGGACCATCGTCCAATATCGCCGGACGCCGGTGTCTCGTAGCCTTGGGGAAGGCAACTTCTTCCCCGCGGTCTACGCGGTCGACGTTAACCTGGCGCGGATATGGGGTCTTCAGGACAATTTGCGGTGGTTATCGACGATGACGAGTCCGTTGCGCGCGCCATCTCGCGATTGCTGCGCGCCGCCGGCATCGCTGTCGATACCTTCACAAGCGGCACGGTATTCCTGGACCAGATCCTGTCACAGCCGGCTTATCGGCCTGCGTGCGTGATCCTCGACGTCAGCATGCCCCATCTCGACGGCCTTGAAGTGCAGCGCCGTCTCGGCGGATTGTCATTGCCGATCATTTTCATTACCGCCCACGACGTGCCCGAGGCCCGCAACAAGGCGCTCTCCGCCGGCGCAATCGGATACCTGCGCAAACCTTTCAATACGCAACAGCTCATCGAACTGGTGCGGGGTGTGATGACGGCTTGAGTTATCTGACGTGACGGTATTTGGTCCTTGGTCCAATTGCGATTTAGACTCAAAGCGGCACACTCTCAACAATACGGGGCCGACATGCGTCCGCCGCGCGTGGCATTGGCGCCGTGACAAGGATCGAACATGGCACTTCTGATGATTTCCAACCTCAACCCGGATACCACCGAGGACCAGGTGAAAGAGTTCCTCGGTCGTTACGGGTTTCCGGCGTACGACGAATTCGAACTCCAGGAAGGAGACGGTACGCGCCCGGCGGTCACACTGACATTCCATGCCGTGGACGAAACCGCGTTGCAGCATTTTGTCCCGCGCATCCATGACGTGTTCTGGAATGGCCACCGGATCAATGCGTTGGTGTTGAGAGAACGCTTCAACTGACCACGCAGGCAACACATCAACCACGCAGACGGCGAGGACGCGCCAGCAAGCAGGCGGGCGCGTAGCGGAGGAGCAAGCAATGGCGAGTGGACTGGAGTCCAAGGGCAGGCAGTATGCGTTCATGTTCCTCACCGCACTGGCAGTAGCGGGATGCGGAAAGCAGGAGGCGAAGGGGCCGGCCGCGCCGCCCGTGACCGAGGTTGGGGTCGTCAAGGTCGACCTCCACGACGTACCCGTCGCGTTCGAGTTCGTCGGGCAGACCGAGAGCTCGCAGCAGGTTGAAATCCGGGCGCGGGTCAACGGTTTCCTGGAGCAACGGCTCTATACCGAAGGCACGATGGTCAAGGCGGGGCAGGTGCTGTTCCGCATGGACCAGAAGCCATTCAAGGCCGCGCTGGACGCGGCCATGGCCGAACTGGCGCAGCAACAGGCGCGCCTCACCACCGCGCGCCAGAACCTTGCCCGCGTGCGCCCGCTGGCGGCCAAGAATGCGTTGAGCCAGAAGGATCTCGACGATTCCGTTGGGCAGGAGCAGGGCGCCGCCGCCGCGGTGGAGCAGGCCAAGGCCAACGTGACAAACGCCCGTCTGAATCTGGACTACACGACGATCACCGCGCCGGTCTCCGGGTTATCCAGCTACGCCAAGAAGCAGGTCGGTTCGTATATCGACGCGAGCAACAGCTTGCTGACTTATGTCGCCAAGCTCGACCCGATCTGGGTCAATTTCAGTTTGTCGGAGAACGAGGTCCTCCAGTACCAGTCCCAGCAAGCCTCCGGGCAGTTGAAGATGCCGCCGCGCGGCTCGATGGAGGTGGAGATCGTCTTGGCGGATGGCGCGACCTATGGCAAGCGTGGCCACATCACGTTTGCCGATGCATCGTTCAGCTCCGAGACTGGCACCTATCTGCTGCGCGCGGAATTCCCGAATACCGAAGGCGCGCTGCGTCCGGGGCAATTCGTGCGCGTTCGCGTGCTTGGCGCGGAGCGCACGCGCGCGATCACGGTGCCGCAGGCGGCCGTGGTGCAAGGGCAACGTGGACAGTTTGTCTGGACCGTCGGCAAGGACAACAAGGCAGAGACCAGAGTGGTGGATGTCGGTGAATGGGCGCAGGGCAACTGGATTATCCGCTCCGGCCTGCGCGAAGGCGATACCGTGGTGGTCGATGGCACGGTGCGCCTCGCTCCCGGCGCGCCCCTCAAGCCAGTGGCCGCGCCTCCCCAGCCGGTGTCCACCGAACGGCCGCCTGGCTCCCCCGGCGCCGCGCCCACGCCAGCCTCGGCCCCAACCGCCGCCCCTGAGAAGGGGGCGACGTCATGAAGCTTTCACACTTCTTCATCGACCGTCCGATCTTCGCATCGGTCCTGTCGATCATCATTGTCGTTGGCGGTCTGGTTGCCATGGTCAACCTGCCGATCGCGCAGTTCCCTGACATCACGCCCCCGACCATCACAGTGACCACGACCTATCCGGGCGCCAGCTCGGACGTGGTGGCACAGAACGTCGCGGCCCCGATCGAGCAGCAGGTCAACGGCGCGGACAACATGCTGTATATGTCGTCCACCAGTTCGTCCACCGGCAACATGACGCTGACCGTCTACTTCGAGATCGGCACGGACCCGTCACTGGCACAGGTGGACGTGCAGAACCGCGTGAACCTGGCGCTGCCGACGTTGCCGGACGCGGTGACCAAGCAGGGCGTGAGCGTGCAGAAGCGTTCATCGGCCTTCATGATGGTGATCGCGGTCTATTCGCCGGATAACAGCTATCCGCAGACCTTCGTCGATAACTTCACGAACATCTATATTCTCGATGCGCTCAAGCGCATCCCCGGTGCCAACCAGGCGTCGATCTTCGGCACGCCCGACTACGCCATGCGCATCTGGCTGAAGCCGGACCGGATGGCCCAGCTAGGCATCACCGTCGAGGACATCAAGAACGCGGTGGCCAACCAGAACGAGCAGTTCTCCGCTGGCCGAATAGGACAGTCACCCACCGACGGGCCGGTCACACTGACCTTCCCGGTGACGACGAAGGGGCGGATGACCGAGCCGGCCGAGTTCGAGAACATCATCCTGCGTGCCGCCTCGGGTGACGCGGCGCTGGTGCGCCTCAAGGACGTCGGCCGTGCCGAACTGGGCTCCAAGGATTATTCGTTGCGCAGCCGCTACAAGGGCAAGACCGCCACGCTGCTGGCGGTCTATCAACAGCCGGGCGCCAACGCGCTGGCCGTGGCCGAGCAGGTCCGGAAGACGCTGGAGGAAGTAAAGAAGAGCTTCCCGCCGGGCATGGAGTATGAAGTCGCGCTGGATACCACCGAGTTTGTGCATGAGTCGATCAACGAGGTGGTGCATACGTTGCGCGACGCAGTGATCCTGGTGATCCTGGTCGTGTTCCTGTTCCTGCAGAGCTTCCGCGCCACGCTGGTCCCGATTCTGGCCGTGCCGGTGTCGATCATCGGCACGTTCATGGCCATGTCGGCGTTCGGCTTCTCGGTCAATATGCTGACGTTATTCGGGATGGTGCTGGCCATCGGCATTGTGGTGGACGACGCGATCGTCGTGATCGAGAACGTCGAACGGAACATGGTCGAGTTCAAGATGCCGCCCAAAGAGGCGGCCAAGCACGCCATGGACGAGGTGGGCGGCCCGGTGATCGCGATCGTGCTGGTGCTGCTGGCCGTGTTCATCCCGGTGGCGTTCCTGTCCGGCATCACGGGCCAGTTGTACAAGCAGTTCGCCATTACGCTGGCGGTGTCGGTGCTGCTGTCCGGTGTCGTCGCGCTGACCTTGTCGCCGGCACTGGCGGCCATCCTGCTTAAACCGGGCTCCCACGAGAAGAATCGCTTCTTCCGCTGGTTCAACCGCAGTTTCGATCGGCTCGTGGAAGGGTACGGCAGGGCGATCCAGCTCATCATCCGGCGCTCGGTGATATCGCTGGCAATCGTGGCCGCGCTGATTGCAGTCAGCGTGCTGATGTTCATGCGCATCCCGTCGTCGTTCCTGCCGGTGGAAGACCAGGGTTATCTGCTGGGCGCGGTGATCATGCCCGATGCGGCCAGCCTGGACCGCACGTCCGCGTTGTCCTCGCGCGCCGCGGACTGGTTCTCCAAGCAGCCGGGCGTCAAGGCGGTGGCGGTACCGGACGGCTACAGCCTGATCGACTCGCAGAACAAGTCCAATGCCGGCACGCTGTTTGTCACACTGAAGGGCTTTGGCGAGCGCGGCAAGGGCGAAAGCGCGGCGGACCTGATCGCGAAGGCTAACAAGGAGTTCTCCACCTACCGCGAGGGAGTCGTGGTGCCGGTCAATCCGCCATCGATCCCGGGCCTGGGTACGACCGGCGGCTTCGAGTTCTGGCTGCAAAGCACCGGGGATGGCACGTATCCGCAACTCGAGGAACGCGTCAGGGCGTTTATCGCCAAGGCACATCAGCGGCCCGAACTGCGCGGCGTGACCAGCACGATCAATACGCGCTCCAGACAGTTGCTGGTGGACCTCGACCGTGAGCGCGCGGAAACACAGGGCGTGGCGGTGGAGTCGGTCTACTCGGCCTTGCAGACGATGTTCGGCTCGCTCTACGTCAGCCAGTTCCCGAAGAACAGTCGCCTGTTCCAGGTGATCCTGCAGGCGGAGCCCAAGTACCGTTCGCGGCCCGACGACCTCGACAATGTCTACGTGCGTAATGCCAAGGGAGATATGGTCCCGATCAAGGCCGTGACGAATTCTCGCTGGGTCTCTGGCGCGGATCTGGTCACGCGGTTCAACAACTTCCCCGCAGCGAAGATTACTGGCGACGCCGCACCGGGCTATAGCTCCGGGCAGGCGCTGGCAGCAATGGAAGAGGTAGCCCACGAAGTCCTTGGCGAAGGCTACAGCTTTGCGTGGAGCGGACAGGCGTACGAAGAGAAGAAGGCAGGGTCCACCGCCGCGCTGGTTTTCGCCTTCGCATTGCTGATGGTGTTCCTGATCCTGGCCGCGCAGTACGAGAAATGGTCGTTGCCGCTGGGCGTGCTGCTGGCGGTGCCATTCGCGTTGTTTGGCGCGCTAATGGGCATCTTGCTGCGGGGTATGGAAAACGACGTGTACTTCCAGATCGGGTTGACCGTGCTGATCGCGCTGGCGGCCAAGAATGCCATCCTGATCTTCGAGTTCGCCGTGGAAATGCAAGAGAAGGAAGGGCTGAGCCCGTTTGAGGCCGCGGTCAAGGCAGCCAAGATGCGTCTGCGTCCGATCATCATGACTTCGCTGGCCTTCATCCTGGGTTGCGTGCCGCTGGCCATCGCCAGCGGGGCATCCGCTGCCAGCCGCCAGTCGCTCGGTACCGGCGTGATTGGCGGGATGCTTGGCGCGACCGTCATCGCCATCTTCTTCATCCCGATGTTCTTCTGGGGCCTGGAGCAGCGCAGCGAGAAGAGGAAGGGCAAGCAGCCGGCTTCAGGGGCTGGGACCGGGCCAGGGGCGGGGCCGGCGAGTGACACCGAGGCTACTCCGGGAGGCACGTCATGAAGCGCCGCACGGTGTCCCGATTGATGCTTCTCGCCACGCTGGCCGCCGCCGGGTGCGCGGTCGGGCCGGACTACGTTCGTCCGCCTGTCGATGTTCCGCAGGCCTACCGCTTCGCGGACGAAGGTATCAGCGTGCCGCAGACACCGGCCACGTATTGGTGGTCGCAGATGAACGATCCGGTGCTGGACGGGCTGATTGCCACAGCGCGGGCCAACAACAAGGACTTGCTGATTGCCGCGGCACGGGTCGAGGAGTACTACGGCCGTGTCATGACCACCCGGTCTGGCCTGTTCCCTCAGGTGGGAATCGAGGCTGGCGGTGGGCGCCAGCGCATCAGCACCACCAATGGCACGGCGCTGCCGATCAACAACCCGTTCAACCAGACGCACGTCGCCGCCACCGCATCCTGGGAAATCGACCTGTTTGGCCGGATACGCCGCCTGACCGAGGCGGCCAAGGCTGACTGGCAGGCCAGCGAACTGGCGCGTCGGAGCACGGAAATCTCGGTGGTCGCCGCGACTGCCAGCGCCTATATCACGCTGCGGGATCTCGATAACCGCCTGCGTATCTCGCAAGAAACCCTGGAAAGCCGTCGGGGCGCGCTTGAGTTGTTCCGGGAGCGCTTCCAGGGCGGCGTGGTCTCCGAGGTCGAGTTCGCGCAAGCGCGGTCGGAATACGCATCGGCACTGACCTCGGTCGAGCAGTTCCGCCAGCAAGTCGCGCTGCAGGAGGATCTGCTGGCCGGTCTGCTGGGCGAGAATCCGCGTGAAATTCCGCGCGGCAAGTCGATCTCCGAGTTGACCTTGCCGGGCGTGCCGGTCGGCCTGCCTTCGACGTTACTGGAGCAGCGGCCGGACGTGCTCCTGGCCGAGCAGAATCTCGTGGCGGCCAATGCCCGCATCGGCGCCGCGCGTGCCGAATACTTCCCGACGATTTCGCTGACCGGCGCGTTCGGCGCTGCCAGCACGGCACTGTCGGGGCTGTGGACCGGTCCGGCACGGGCCTGGTCGTTCGCAGGGCTCATCAGTATGCCGATCTTCACCGGTGGCGCGATCGCCGGCGACGTCAAGCAGGCGGAGGCGATTCAGACGCAGTCGCTGCAGGCCTACCAGCAATCCATCCAGACAGCGTTCCGGGAAGTGGCGGATGCGCTGGTCAGCGTGCAGCGTACGCGCGATCAGCTCAATGCCAAGACCGACCAGGTCGATGCGCTGGGCCGTTACGCTTCGCTGGCACGAGATCGCTACGAAGGCGGTTATACGAGCTATCTTGAAGTGCTGGATTCCGAGCGCGCGCTGTTCGCCGCGCAACTCGACCAGTCCACCCTCATTGGTTCGGAGTTTGGCCAACTTGTCCAGCTCTACAAGGCGCTGGGTGGTGGCTGGCCCGTGGAGTCGGAAGCAGCACAGGCGCCTCAGGCAAGCCTGAGTCAACCGGAAACCCGTAACAAGGAGTGATTTCATGTCGAGGTCGATCATCAGGCCGGTCTTGTTGCTGGCCACGGCGGGCATCGCCCTTGGTGCGATGGCCCAGTCCAAGCCGATTGCGTATCCCGCCAAGGGACAGAGCGCCGCCCAGCAGCAACAGGACGACGGTTATTGTTATTCCTGGGCCAAATCAAATACGGGCATAGACCCAGCCGCCGTGTCCTCGGCGCCGCCGCCTCCCAGTGGTCCGGCAGTCGGCGGTGGCGAGCGTGTTGGCGGCGCCGCGCGTGGCGCCGCCGGCGGTGCGGTAATCGGCGCGATCACCGGCGATGCCGGCAAGGGTGCCGCCGTTGGCGCCGCGGCCGGCACGATGGTCGGTGGCTCGCGCGCCCGGCAGAACCAGCGCAACGCGCAAGCGAACGCCCAGGCCAACACCCAGGGCGCCATGTCCACGTACTACCGTGCTTATTCCGCGTGCATGGAAGGCCGTGGTTATTCGATCAAGTGAGTGAAGTAGGTCCCGGAGCGCTTTGCCAAAAGGAGTGCATATGCTCAAGAAAGTACTGATTCCCGTCGCGATCCTGCTTTCGGTGCCGGCCATTGGCTGGGCGCAGACCGACGTCAAGACTGATGTCACACGTGCCGACGGCTCGGTTACCGCCTCCGGCTCCGCAACGGCCGTTGCGACGATCACAGCCATCGACGCCGCAAATCGCAAGATCACGCTCAAAGGCGCGGGCGGCAAGGTCACCGACATGACCGTTGGCGACGAGGCTCGCAACTTTGATCAGCTACGGGTCGGCGACAAGGTCACCGTACAGTACAACGAGGCACTGACCGTTAGCCTCAAGAAGGGCAGCGGACCGCTCTCCATGCAGGAAAAGCCGATCGAGCAACGCGCCGAGGCCGGCGCCAAGCCTGGCGGCACGGTTGGCCGTGAGGTGACGGTGGTCGCCCAGGTCGTCGCGGTCAACAAGGACGCAAAGACTGTCTCGGTCAAGGGACCGAAGGGCCATGTCGTCGACCTGATTGTCGAGGACCCGGACCAGTTGAAGAACATCAAGAAGGGGGACCGCGTGCAGGCTGTCTACACCGAGGCTGTCGCGGTTTCGGTAACCCCAGGTGCAGGCAAGTAACCACCGAATGCCGGGCACCCGAACGGAACTGTCGTCATGAAGCACATTGCAGCATTGCGTTGTCTGGGGGCGGCCGTGCTGATTGCCAGCGCGCTGCCCGCCCACGCGTACTTTGACAACTATCTGAGCAGCACAATCGTTGGCACGCTCGCCAAGCAGCAGATGGCGACCTTGCGCGGCGTCTTCAACAAGACGCTGTCGGAGTCCGAGGATGGTGCCACCGTGCCGTTCAGTCTCCCTGCCGAGGGGCGGTCCAAGGCCACGGAGGGCACATTCACGCCCGTGACCACGCGCACCGAGAACGCCAAGCGCTGCCGCAAGATCCGCAGCGAACTGCGCCAGAATGGCAGGTCGGAACGCTGGGAAGGGTGGTACTGCCAGGACGCGGATGGCAACTGGAAAAAGACGCTACTGAAAGATTGAAGGATTGAAGATCCGATGCCGCAAACTTCAGGGGCCGCAATAACGCGGCCCCTGAAGATGCGGTTTGCGCCCGGAACTCAGAATTTCTCCGGGATGTACCGATAGGGGTAGTCGGGCTCCTTGTAGGAGCCGCGCTTCTGCCGGTCCGGGAGCGTAACCTTCTTGCGCGGGATGGGCTCGTAGGGAACCGAAGCAAGCAGATGGCTGATGATGTTGAGCCGGGCGCGTCGCTTGCAATCCGATCGTACGACATTCCACGGCGCGAAGTCGGTATCCGATGCCTCGAACATCGCGTCCCGCGCACGCGAGTAGTCATACCAGCGGCTGTATGACTTCAGGTCCATATCCGTCAACTTCCACGTCTTGCGGCCATCCAGAATGCGCTGCTCAAGGCGGCGTGTCTGTTCTTCGGGGCTGACTTCGAGCCAGTACTTGATGAGCTGAATGTTCGAGCCGACGATGGCGCGTTCCACCAGCGGCACGGCGCGCAGGAACAACTCAACCTGTTCCTCGTCGCAGAATTTCATCACGCGTTCGACGCCGGCGCGGTTGTACCAGCTACGGTCGAAGATCACGATTTCGCCGGCTGCGGGAAGATGCGGGATGTACCGTTGCACGTACATCTGGCTCTTTTCGCGATCAGTGGGAGCGGGCAGGGCGATCACCCGAAAGACGCGGGGGCTGACCCGCTCGGTGATGGCCTTGATGACGCCGCCCTTGCCGGCGCCGTCACGCCCTTCGAAGATGACGCATACCTTGGCACCAGTAGCCTTGACCCAGTCCTGCAGGTGCACTAGTTCGACGTGCAGCGAGCGCAGCGCCTTCTCGTACGTCTTCGAGTCAAGGTCTTGCTGCATTGCAGAATCCTCGTCAGTACGGCGCGAGTCCTTTACCATAAGTGTTTCTCCCGGCGCTTGCAGCAGGCCCCATTGCCTCAAGTATCAATCTCGGATACGGGCATGACCTTGGCAAGGGACTTTGGTCCAATGCTTGGCTCAAGCATGGCTTGGCCCAAGGACCAATTGCTTTGCGCACGGGCTTGGCTGACTCTTTCATTGGGAGCGTACTCAACCATGTTCAAGACTGGATACTGGCTGATCATTATCGGTTTCTGGGCGGCTCTCGCAGGGGTATTCCTGTGCGACCCGGTGGGCGGGCTGCCAGAGAATGTCAACCTGTTCAGTTTCGCCCTGCGTGGTCTCGAGATTCACTTGTTCAAGCTGTCAGAAGCGCCGCAGCACTACCTCATCACGGTTCTCGCGAGGGACTGGTTGATCGGCTGCTTCGTGACCATGTTCGTCGGCGCTGTCCTGCTTGCCCTTGGCTGGAGGCGCAGGCGCCAGAGCCGGCTCGTGTGAGAGGTGGCGCGGCAAAGGCGCGCGCCAGAGGTTCACAAGGAGGCCGCCGATGCTGCAAACACGTCTTTCGATCCCTACGATCTCTCGTACGCTGATCGACGTATATATCCGCTTCGGCCTGATCTTGTTGCTGGCGATATCTTGCTTCGAGATCTTCAAGCCGTTCATCAGCCTGATGGCGTGGTCAGTGATCCTGGCGATCACGCTTTATCCGCTGCAGACGTACCTGCGGGGCAAGATCTTTGATGGAGAGGGCCGCACGGCCACCCTGATCGTCTTCCTGGTCATCTGCATCATTCTCGTGCCCTCGTGCCTGCTCGGCATTGCATTGATCGACTCGGTCGAACACGCATTGGAGATCGCGCGCAGCGGCAACATCCGGATTCCGCCACCGTCCGAATCGGTAGCGGCCTGGCCGTTTGTGGGCAAGCAACTCTACGGCTTCTGGCACCTGGCCTCCACCGACTTCGCCTCGCTGGCTGAAAAGCTGGCGCCACAGATCAAGGTGGTGGCGCTGGCCTTGCTCGGCACAGCGCGTGGCGTGGGCGTCGGGCTGCTGATCTTCGTGGCGGCGCTCATGATCGCGGGCATCTTCATGGCCTACGGCGAACTCGGCACGCGCAGCGCGATTCAGATTGCCTCCCGCATCTCCGGGCCAGAGCGCGGCCCCCGCCTTACCGTGCTGTGCACGGCCACCGTGCGCGCGGTCGCGCAGGGTGTGGTGGGCATTGCATTCATCCAGATGCTGCTGATCGGTGTCGCCTTCGTTATGAAGGGTGTGCCGGGGGCAGGGCTGCTGGCGCTGGCGGTGCTGCTGCTCGGCATCATGCAGTTGCCGGCCACGCTGATCACCATTCCCGTGATCATCTTCGTGATCGCGACCGAGGGCGTCAGCGGCATGAACATCGTCTTCGCCGTCTACGTGTTCATCGCCGGCCTGGCGGATAACGTGCTCAAGCCGATGCTGCTGGGCCGTGGTGTGGATGTGCCGATGCCGGTGGTGTTGATCGGCGCGCTTGGCGGCATGGTCAGCGGAGGCGTAATCGGGCTCTTCGTCGGCCCTGTGGTGCTCGCGGTTGGATACCAATTGTTCTGGCAGTGGGTGGAAGACACCCAGCAGCAAGCCATCGAAGGCGGCGAGGCCGTGGCGAGTGGTGAGGCCGTGGAGGGTGGCCAGGCGTCGGGACGTACCGAAAGCGGTCCGGCTGCCGGATAGCGATGTTGCCCCAGGGCCGCGTGTTCCGTTGCTGGATGCTGGCCGCGACGATGCTCGCCGGCTGCGCGCGCGTTGGCCCGGATTTCCAGCCGCAGCACGAGACGTGGAGCGGCCAATGGACCAGCGAGGCGATCGGGCAGGCCAGCGAGGCGGGTGACCAACCGGATATGCGCCAATGGTGGCAGGTCTTCAACGACCCGGTGCTCGAACACCTGATCACCGAGGCCGATGCCAATGACGCCGGGGTTCGGATTGCCGGCCTGCGGGTCATGGAAGCCCGGGCGCAACTTGGCATGGCGCTGGCTGGCCGGTATCCCCAGATGCAGCAGGCGGGCGCGGATGCCATGTACGTTCACAGCCGCCAATCCGGGCCAACTGCGCAAACCGCTCGCGTCTGGGAGTACAGCGCGGGTGTCGATGTCGGCTGGGAACTCGACTTCTGGGGGAAATTCGCCCGGGCGATCGAGTCCGCCGATGCCGCGTACTTCGCGGCCCAGGCGAATCACGAGAACGTACTGGTACTGCTTCACGCACAACTCGCGCAGACCTATTACGCATTGCGCACCGCGGAAGCCCGCGTGCGGATAGCGCGGGAGAACGCCCGACTGCAGAAGCGCAGCTATGAGATCACCGAGCGATTGTTCAAGGCCGGCGAAAGCGACGAACTGGACCTGCAACAAGCCAAGACGCAGTACTTCGGCACATTGAGCAGCATTCCCGAACTGGAGCGGCAGATTGCGCTCTCGCGCAACGCCGTGGCGATCCTGCTGGGGAGGCCACCCGGCCCGATTCCCGAGTTGGGCGAGGCATCGGGCAAGGAGGGCGTGTTGCCCCGGATCGATCGGGCGATTCTGCAAGACGTGCCCGCCAACCTGTTGCTGCGCCGACCGGACATCCGGGCCGCCGAGTTCCAGATCGCGGCGCAGTCGGCCCAGATCGGCGTGGCGAAGGCGGACCTGTATCCATCGGTGACGCTCGTCGGCAGCATCGGCTGGTCCGCGACTTCGCTGCCCGGGACGCAGAACGGCCTGCTGCTGGTGGGCGGCCCCAGCCTTCGCTGGAACATCTTCGACTATGGCCGGATCCACAACAACGTGCGCGTGCAGGATGCCCGGCTCCAGCAACTGATCCTCACCTACCAGAACGACGTGCGCGTGGCGGCGCGCGAGGCCGACGATGCGGCCAGCGGCCTGCTCAAGGCACTCGAACGCGAAGAAATCCTGCGTGAGGCCGCGTATTCTGCGGAACGCTCGCTGACGCTGGCCAACACCCTGTTCAAGGAGGGGTACTCCGACTTCCAGCGCGTGCTCGATGCCCAGCGGGCGTTGTTCGCCCAGCAGGACGCCTATCTGGTCAATCGCAGCAACGCCGTTGGCTATCTGATCGACCTTTACAAGGCCCTTGGCGGTGGCTGGTACAGCGAGCAGCCGTTGGTCGACCCAGCCACCCGCGACCAGATGCGGCAGCGTACCGATTGGGGAGACCTGCTGGACGAGCCGCCGCGCACGCCGCCGACATCCAATAACACCACGGCCAAAGCCACCGGGAGCCAACGCCAATGAGTGACGCCAGTGATGCGAATGCGCCAGCCACGCCGCCTGCCTCGCCAGGCCCGGCGGCATCCGGAGACGCGTCGGGAAAAGGGGTGCGGTGGGTTGTCATCGCGATCGTGCTCAGTCTGGTCTGGTATCTGCTGGCCGACCGCTTCACGCCTTATACCCAGCAGGCGCGTGTGCAGGCGTTCGTGATTCCAGTGGCTTCAGAAGTGTCTGGCCGCGTCACCCAGGTGCCGGTTCACAACAACCAGAATGTGGAGGTCGGCACCGTGCTGTTCGAGGTCGACCCACAGCAGTACCGGATCGCGCTGGACCGCGCCCGCGCCGATTTCGAATCCACGCGCCGGCAGATCGGCGCGAACACGGCGGGCATCGATTCCGCGCGCGAATCGCTGCGAGCGGCGCAGGCCAACGAGCTCAAGGCGCGACAGGACAGCGAGCGGCTTGAGCGTCTGTATCGGGAAGACCCCGGCACGGTTTCCGTGCGGCGGCTGGAGGTGGCGCGCGCCACGCACACGCAGGCCGTCAGCCAGGTCGGCGCGGCCCGCGCCGAGGTCGAACGGGCCAAGGAGCAGCAGGGCGGCAGCGAAGAGAACAACGCCAAGCTGCGCAGCGCCGCTGCGGCGGTTGAAAAGGCGGAGCTCGATCTGTCCAATGCCAAGATCCGGGCGCGTACCGGCGGGCTGGTCACCGACCTGCAAACGGAAGTCGGCCGTTTTGCCGGCGCCGGCAGCCCGGTCATGACGCTGATCGCGATCCAGGATATCTGGATTACCGCCGACCTCACCGAAAACAACCTGGGCCACGTAGAGCCGGGCACGCCCGTGGCCATCGTACTCGACGCGCTGCCGGGCAAGGTGCTCGAAGGCAAGGTGCGCAGCATTGGCTACGGCGTGAGCACCGGCCAGAGCCCGCCACCAGGCAGCCTGCCGACGGTGCAGAACAGCCGCGACTGGCTGCGGCCCGCGCAACGCTTTCCGGTGATCGTCGATATCGATCCGGGGCAACTCTCTTCGCTGCGCGGCGTGCGCGTGGGCGGCCAGGCCGAAGTGATGGCGTTCCCGACCTCAGGCAACCCGCTCAATCCGTTGGGCCGGCTGTACATCCGCCTGATGAGCTGGCTGTCCTATGTCTACTGACGCAGGCGCATCGGCCGCCGCCACTGCCGCAACCGCGGCGCGGTCCCGGCGCGCGTTGCGCCTGGCTGTCGGCACCGCGCTCTGTCTGGCGACCAGCTTCGGTTTCCAATGGGCGATTCCGATGGTTGCGCCCGTGCTGGCCGTGTTCCTGTTCGCCACGGTAGGGCGCCCGCTGCCCGCCAAGGCGGGGCTGGCGCTGGCGCTGCTTGTCATTGCGACCACTGGAACCGGACTGCTGCTGATCCCGTTCCTGCGGCACGCGCCGCTGAGTGGGGTGCTGATGACCGCGCTCGGCCTGTTCCTGGCCTTCCGTTACGGCCTGCGCGGCGGCAACGGGCTCGTGTCGACGTTCCTTGTGGCAGGCATTGCGCTGATCTCGGTGGCCGGCACCGCCGACATGGGACTCGCTCTCAGCGTGATTGGCGCGCTGGCCCGGGGGCTGCTGCTCGGCGTGGTGATGTTGGCGGTCTGCCATTGGCTGATTCCGGAGCCTGGCACGGCCACGCCCGCGGCCAAACCACCCGCGCCGGTTGCCAGCGACGCGGACTGGATGGCGTGGCGCGCGACGCTGGTCGTCATGCCGGCCTTCCTGCTGGCCATGGCCGATCCGGCCGGCTACCTGCCCATCGTCATGAAGGCCGTCAGCCTGGGCCGGCAAAGCTGCACGACGGCGCGTAGCGCCGCGACCGAACTGCTCGGGTCCACGCTGCTTGGCGGGCTACTTGCGATCTTGTTCTGGTTCGCGCTTGGCCTGTCCGTCAATCTGTGGATGTTCTTTCTCTGGACGATCCTGTTCGCGCTGGTGGTTGCCCGCCGGCTCTTCGCGATCCGACCGACACGCGCCACCCCGGGATTCTGGCTCAACAGCCTGGTGACGATGATCATCCTGCTTGGACAGTCGGTGGAAGACAGCGCGGCAGGCAAGGATGTCTACCATGCGTTCGCCGTCCGCATGGGACTGTTCATCGGCGTGTCGCTCTATGGCGTATTCATGCTGCGATGGCTCGACCATCGGCGGCAGCGAACCGTGTCCACGGCATCGACAACGATCTAAGAAACTGAGGAGGCCCATGCGCGTACACCTGCTGGTCGCCGCACCCGTGATGCTGTTGTGCCTGATCCTGCAAGGCGTGGTGGTGGCGATCTGCCTGCGCCGCTATGCGCGCTATCGCAAACGCTGGGAAGGGCGCGAGGCGCTATGGATGGAGATCGCGCTGCTGATGGCGGTGATGCTGCTGACGCTGGTCTGCAACATCGTGCAGATCGCGATCTGGGCCGTGCTGTTCCTGATGCTGGGCGAGTTCCAGAGCTTCGTGCCAGCGCTGTATCACTCCAGCGTCAACTTCGCCACGCTCGGCTATGGCGATATCGTCATGTCCGAGCGCTGGCGCATGCTGGGGCCAATCGAGGCAGCCAACGGCATCCTGATGTTCGGCATGTCGACGTCACTGATGACGGCTGCCGTGCTCGATGTCATCAAGAGCAACATGGCCAGGCTGATGGATCAGGCGAAGCCCTGAGCCCTTACGTGCAGTTCGCGCGATAGGTATCTTCCAGCGCATCTCGCGACTTGTCCCGTTCGATCTTGGGCACCGCGCGACCCTGTGCATTCTGCGTGGCCATGCCTGGAGAGGTGTAGCTGTTGGGCCCATGCGCGCCAGCGGCGAACTGGTTCTTGAGCTCCTCGCACTTCGCCCGGCGGGCTTCCTCGGGGCTGACGCTGCTCGCCGAAGGCGGACGATAGGGGTTCGCTCCCTCCTGTACGGCATCGGAGATGGCCGCCGCGGCATTGCCCTGGGCGGGCGATGTGGACTGAGCCAGCGCAACGGCAGGCAGGCCAAGGGTGAGGGCAACGGTCAGCAGCACTGCATTAGGCATTTCCATGGGAGCTCCGATGTGGCGACGCACGCTCAGACTAGGCGAATTCGATGGTGCCGTGCAAGTCACCGGTTGACACTGTGGCGCCGGCGCCATGCCAGGGGGGCTTCCCCGAACTGGGTGGAAAACCATCGCGTGAAGGAACTGGCTGAACCATAGCCGAGCAATTCCGAAACGCGTAGCAGGGAGTAGTCCGGATTGCCGACGTACCGCTGCGCCAGATCGCGGCGCACCTCGCTCAGGATGTCGGTGAACGATTCGCCGGCTTCGTCGAGTTGCCGTTGCATGGTCCGCAAGCTCAGGCCCAGCCCCTGGGCCACGGCCTCGCAGCTGGCGCGACCCATTGGCAGCATCAGGTACACCGCATTGCGCACTTCACGCCCGATCGACGCCTCGTTCACACGGGGCAGGGTATCCACCAGTCGCTGCGCATGGCGAGCCATGGCCGGGTCGCCGGTCGGATTTGGCGCGTCGAGGTCTGCCGCCAGGCAGACAATGCCGCTGAACTCGCTGCCGAACTCCAGTGGGCATCCGAACAACCGGCGGTGCACCTGCAGGTCGGGCGGCGCGGCATGGGTAAAGTTGACGCTGAGTGGATGCCAATGCGCGCCGAGCAGGGCGCGGCACAAGCGAAACACCACGCCCAGGGCCAGTTCGGTGGCTTGTCGGGAAGGCGCGCCGAGCACCACCTCCTGCCGGATCATGACCACCTTGCCGGCCGACTCCACCATGATTGCCACGGACTCATTGACCAGGTGACGGTAACGAATGATCGTGTCGAGCGCGTCACGCAGCGTGGGCTGCTGGCTGATCAGCAGGCTCATCAGGCCGAAATCCGATAACTGCCGGGACTCCGCCATGCGCAGCCCGAAGGTGAGGCAGGACGATGCATCCGCCGCGGCCTCCAGCAATACCGCGCACGCGTCCACCGGAACCCGCTGCTCGGGATCGGTCAGCAGCGCGCGTGTCAATCCGGCCTGCCGGAGCAAGGGCTGTGGGTTCAGGCCTTCCGCCGCCGCCACCTCGAAGAAATTGGTCAGTGCCGCAGCGCGCACCAGTGTTCTCAAGCTTGTCTCCCATCTTGTTTTTCGCGCGTCACGTGCCCGGGGTGCCCTGGACCATGCCGCGTCGTACTCGGCGTGGATGATAGGCCGTGTTGGCATGAAATGCAAAGCCGGATGCAGCGATTGCAAAGCGGCAGTCAGCCGGGGCATCTAGATTGGCTGACATGGCGGCACACGTCGTGCGGCAACACACAACAGGAGACGATGCGATGGCAAAAGTCGTGCGCATGTATGAGACCGGCGGACCCGAGGTCCTTCGCTACGAAGACATGGAAGTGGGTGATCCGGGCCCGGGACAGGTGCGCATTCGCCACGTGGCGGTTGGCCTGAACTACGCGGATACATACTTCCGCAATGGTACCTATCCGGTACCGCTTCCCGCGGGCATGGGCGTGGAAGCCTCCGGTGTGGTGCAGGCCATCGGCCCGGACGTGACCAACGTCGCTGTCGGCGATCGCGTGACGTACACCGGCTTCCTGAACACGCTGGGCGCCTACAGCACCGAGCGTCTGGTGCCGGCCGCGCCGCTGATCCGCCTGCCGGAGAACATCGGCTTCGAGACCGCCGCCGCAATGACGATGCGCGGCCTGACCTCCGCCTACCTGATGCGCCGCATCTACGCGTTCAAGCGCGGCGATACGATTCTGCTGCACGCTGCGGCAGGCGGCGTCGGTCTGATCGTGTCCCAGTGGGCCAAGCTGCAGGGCCTTAACGTGATCGGCACCGTGTCGTCCGAGGCCAAGGCCGAGGTGGCACGCGCGCATGGTTGCGATCACATCATCAACTACAGCCACGAGGACGTGGCCAAGCGCGTGCGCGAACTGACCGATGGCGTGGGCGCCACGGTGGTGTTCGATAGCGTCGGCAAGAACACGTTCATGGCGTCGCTCGATTCGCTCAAGCGCCGTGGGCTGCTGGTCTGCGTGGGCACCGCGTCGGGCCCGATCCCGCCGTTCGATCCCGTACTGCTGGCCATGAAGGGCTCGGTCTACGTGACGCGTCCGGCATTGGCCGACTACATCGCGGACCCGGGCGAAAAGGCGGAACTGGCCGGAGAACTGTTCGACCACGTGGGTGCCGGCCGCATCCGTATCGAGATCAACCAGCGCTACGCACTGGAAGACGCCGTGCAGGCTCACCGCGACCTGGAATCGCGCAAGACCACCGGTTCGTCGATTTTCGTCGTCTGAGGAGCCTGCCATGCAAGTCAAACCACTGACCTGTGCCATCGGTGCCGAACTGGTTGGCGTCAACCTGGCTGACGCGATCAAGAGCGACGATCTGTTCGCCGAAATCCGCGCGCAGCTACTGAAACACCGCGTGGTGTTCCTGCGCGACCAGACCTTCAGCCGCGCCGAGCATGTTGCGTTCGCGCGCCGCTTCGGCGAACTCGAGGATCACCCAGTGGCGGGCAGCGATCCGGAGCATCCGGGCCTGGTCCGCATCTACAAGTCGCCGGACCAGCCGAACGACCGCTACGAGAACGCGTGGCACTCCGACACCACCTGGCGCGAGGCCCCGCAGTTCGGCGCAGTGCTGCGGTGCGTGGAATGCCCGCCCGTGGGCGGCGACACGATGTGGGCGAACATGGCCCTCGCATACGAGAACCTGCCCGACCATATCAAGTCCCAGATCGCCGACCTGCGCGCGCGCCACAGCATCGAAGCCAGCTTCGGTGCCGTGATGCCGATCGAGAAGCGGCTGGCGCTCAAGGAGCGCTATCCCGATGCCGAGCACCCCGTGGTCCGCACCCATCCGGACACCGGCGAGAAGATCCTCTACGTGAACGCCTTCACCACGCACTTCACGAACTACCACACCCCAGCGCGCGTGCGCTTTGGTCAGGATGGCAACCCGGGCGCGACGGACCTGCTGCGCTATCTGATCTCGCAGGCCTATATCCCTGAGTACCAGGTGCGCTGGCGCTGGCAGCCCAATAGCGTGGCGATCTGGGACAACACCGCCACACAGCATTACGCCGTGATGGACTATCCGCCTTGCTATCGCAAGATGGAGCGCGCGGGCATTATCGGCAGCGTGCCGTTCTGAGCAGTACCGGAGTCAATATGGAGAACCTGATCGTTTCCGCGCGTTCGGCCTACGCATACCCGTTGCTGATCAAGCAGCTCCTGATCAACGCCATGAGCCTGTATGGCGACCAGGAGATCAGCTACCGCGGCGAGCTGCGCTACACCTATCGCGAATTCCGCGAGCGCGTGGGAAAGCTGGCCAATTCGCTTTCGGCTCTCGGTGTGCATCACGGCTCCACAGTGGCCGTGATGGACTGGGACAGCCACCGCTACCTGGAGTGCTATTTCGGCGTGCCGATGATGGGCGCTACGCTCTTCACGGTCAACGTTCGCCTGTCGCCGCAGCAGATCCTGTACACGCTGAATGACGCGGGCGCTGACGTCGTGCTGGTGCATCCGGACTTCGTGCCCGTGATCGACCAGATCCGGGACAAGCTCACGTGCAAGCCACGCTTCGTGCTGATGGCAGACGGACAGACCGTGCCCGACACGGCTATCCCGTTCGCCGGCGAGTACGAGGCACTGGTCGGCGCCGCCTCGCCGGAGTTCGAGTTTCCGGAGTTTGACGAGCGCACGAAGGCCGCCACGTTCTATACGACAGGCACCACGGGCGACCCCAAGGGCGTGTGCTACAGCCATCGCGACATCGTGCTGCATACGCTGACCGCGACGGCCAGCCTGTGCTCGCCGCGCGAAGGCCAGCGTATGCATCGCGAGGATGTGTATATGCCGATCACGCCGATGTTCCATGTGATGGCGTGGGGCATCCCGTATGTTGCGATCACGCTGGGCCTGCGCACGGTCCTGCCGGGCCGCTACGCGCCCGAAATGCTGCTGAAGCTGCGCGCCCAGGAAAAGGTGTCGTTCTCGCACTGCGTGCCGACAATCCTGCAGATGCTGCTGCACGCCGCAGAGGCAGGCGGACAGGACCTGAGCGGCTGGAAGATCATCATCGGCGGTTCGGCGCTGCCACCGTCCTTGTGCGAGGCCGCGCTGGAGCGGGGCATCGACATCTTTGCCGGCTACGGCATGTCCGAAACCGGGCCGATCGTGGCGCTGGCGCAGTTGCCGCCGGGATACCAGCCGGCCAGCCGCGAGGAAGAAGTCCGCCTGCGCTGCTCGACGGGCCGGCCGGTGCCGCTGGCAGACTTCCGCGTCGTGGGGACGGACATGCGGGAACTGCCGCGCGACGGCCAAAGCCAGGGCGAGATCGTGCTGCGCGCGCCATACCTGACCCGCAGTTACTTCCGCAAGCCGAGTGCGTCGGAAGAACTCTGGGCCGACGGGTACCTGCACACGCAGGACGTCGCGGTCGTGCACGAGAACGGCTTCGTGCAGATCGTGGATCGCCTCAAGGACGTCATCAAGACCGGTGGCGAGTGGGTCTCGTCGATCGAGATCGAGAACCTGGTCACGCGCGTGCCAGGCGTGCGGGAGTGCGCCGTGATTGGCGTGCCCGACGCGCGCTGGGGCGAGCGGCCGATGGCCTTCGTGGTGCGGCAACCGGATTCGGAAGTGGGCGCCGAGGACATTCGCGCGGAGCTGATGAACCATGTCTCGGCCCAGCGCCTGAGCAAGTTCGCGGTACCTGAAGCCGATCGGATCGCCTTTGTGGCCGAGATTCCGAAGACCAGCGTTGGCAAAATTGACAAGAAGCTGCTACGGGGGAACAAAGCAGCCTGAGGGTAGGGCATGGAGTTAGGGAGCGCCCCGCACTGCGGGGCGTTTTTTTATTTGGCGACATGCAACCCGTGCATGTAGACGATGAAATCGGTGGATATGCGACCGGTATTCTCCAATTCCTGATGGTCGGCGCCGTGGCGGCATTGTCATACTGTGCGGACAACCTCGCAGACTGGACATGACAGATCCGGCAGACAAATCAGGAGACACCTTCATGCAACGACGTCGCTTCTTCCGTGTCGCGCTGGCCACCACCGGCCTGGCACTGACGGCTTCCCTTGGCACGCCGGCGCTGGCCGCCGACGAGTTCCCAACCCGGCCGATCCGGCTCATCGTGCCTTACGGCGCGGGCGGCGTCACCGATCAGGTGACACGTGCGCTTGCCGACGCGGCCGGCCGTGAGCTGGGCCAGTCAATCGTGGTGGAGAACAAGCCCGGTGTCAGTGGCACGCTCGGCGCCACGCAGATGGCCACCACCGAACCGGACGGCTACACGCTCAGCATGGCGCCCGTGGTGATCTTCCGCCTGCCGCATGTGCAGAAGATGCGCTATGACCCGCTCAAGGACCTGACGTACATCTCCATGATCGCGGACTACAACTTCGCGGTAGCCGTGAAGAAGGACGCGAAGTGGCAGACCATGCAGGAGCTGATCGCCGAAGCCAAGGCCAACAAGAAAGGCATCAGCTATGGCACCACCGGCATCTATGGCAGCCAGCACCTGACCATTTCCGAACTGGCGCGGGTGTCGCAATCGAACTGGACCCACGTCCCGTACAAGGGCGACGCCGAGGCGATCACCGCGCTGCTGAGCGGTTCGTCCGATGTGGCGGTGCTATCGAACACGCTGCTGCCCTACGTGCAGGGTGGGCAGATGCGCGTGCTGGCGACGCTGTCGGAGAAGCGCGCCGCGGACTTCCCCAATGCGCCGACGCTGAAAGAGATCGGCTATCCGGTGTGGTCGAACTCGCCGTTCGGCATCGTCGGCCCGGCAAACATGAAGCCCGCGGTCGTGAAGCGGCTGGACGAGGCCTTCCGCAATGCGCTGAAGGACCCGAAGTTCCTGAACGTAACCCGCCAGTACGGCATGGTCAGCAACTACATGAATCCCGAGCAGTACACCGCCTATGCGCAGAAGGCATTCAAGAGCGAGGGCGAGATCATCGCGCGACTGGCCGAGGCGATGAAGAATCAGTAAGCGGGAACATTGGCGGCTTCGGGGCTTAATCCGCGCCGAATGTCGCCTGCAATAACGCGCCGATCTCGTGACGTCGCGAAACGGGCATCCGTGACGCGGCGGACACGACGCTCACTGCCAGGTCGCCCTCCAGCGCCAGTGGCAACAGGTAGCCCACGCCGGCCACCCCGCCGGCACCGGCCAGCACATAACCGAGTTTGCGGCTGCGGTCCACGCCGCGCAACAGTGCCAGCAGGCTCAATCCACCTTGCTCGTACTCCGCCCGATGCCGGTTGTAGTGCTTCCGGATTTCGTCGTTATCCAGCCTTGCCATCAGCGCCATGCTCGCCGTGCCCTGACCCAGCAGCCGCGACGTGCCAGTCAACAGATCAAAGGTCTTGATGCGATGCGCGCCTTCCTCGGTGTGCAGGCAATGTCCGTGGTCGCCTAGACGCCCAATCAGGAACACCGCGTCGCCAGTCAAACGCGCCACCGCCTTCATCCGCGTGACGATACGGCTATCGGGAGGCGGTCGGTTCATTGCCCGCAGGCCCAACGCCATGGCCGCGCTGCCCAGGTGATAGCGCTTGCCGGCCGGTTCGCGCTCAGCGTATCCCGCCGTCTCAAGGAAACGGATCATGCGATGCGCGGTAGTGCGATCGATATTCGCCAGCGTGGCAAGCTCGGGCAGGGTCAATCCCGGGTCGTGGTGTGTGCCCAGCAGGTGCAGCAGCGCAAAGGCGCGTGCCAGGCTTTGCACACCGGGTTGGGGGAGGGGGGCATCCGCTTTGGCGCTCGAGGGCATAAGGAAACCAGCAGGGCGAGAGTAGGTTGCAGGGTTAATACCTAAGTTGTGCACATTATGCACAAGGACGCCCGTTGTGGTTGTCCAGCGGTGAAGGGTGGATTGCAATGGATTCACTTCGTACAACCCGTCACGCCAACACGCGCCATCGGACGCCAGCCGGTCTCCCACCATGATCACCATCGATACCCGGATTGATTCCACCTCGGATACCTTTGCCACGCAGCGTGCTGGCATGCAGGCGCTGACAGACCGGCTGCGCGCGCTGGAACAGCGAGCCGTCGACGCCTCGTCGCGTGCTCGCTCAAGCTTTCAGAAACGCGGGGCGCTGCTGCCGCGCGAGCGAGTTGCCTGTCTGCTCGACCCCGGCGCGCCATTCCTGCCGCTGGCCACGCTTGCGGGATATGGGCTGGACGATCCGAATCCCGATACGTCGATTCCCGGCGGCTCGCTGGTGGCTGGAATCGGCTTTGTGTGCGGCGTGCGCTGCATGGTGCTGGCCACGGATTCAGGCATCGACGCCGGCGCCATGACCGAGGCCGGCAACCTGAAGCTGATGCGCTGTCAGGACATCGCGCTGGAGAACCGGTTGCCGCTGATCCATCTCGTGGAGTCGGCCGGCGCAAACCTGCGCAAGTACAGGGTCGAAAAATTCGTGCGAGGCGGCACGATCTTCTACAACCTGGCGCGGCTCTCGGCAGCGGGGCTACCGGTCATTACGGTGGTCCACGGCTCGTCCACGGCCGGCGGGGCGTACATGCCGGGCCTGTCCGATTACGTCGTGATGGTCCGCAAGCGTGCCCGCGCCTTCCTGGCCGGCCCGCCACTGCTCAAAGCCGCCACCGGCGAGATTGCCACCGACGAAGAACTGGGTGGCGCGGATCTACACGCCACCGTCAGCGGTCTGGCCGAGTATCTGGCCGAGGACGACGAGCACGCCATTGCCACGGCACGGGACATCGTCGCCAGCCTTGACTGGCCCCGTGTGGATCAGACGCCGCCACGGCCGGCACGGGCGCCGAAGCTCCCCGCGGCCGAGCTCGAAGGTGTCATGACCCTGGATCACAAGCGTCCGGTCGATATGCGCGAGGTTATCGCCAGGCTGGTGGATGACTCCGCCTGGCTGCCGTTCAAGCCCGACTACGGACCGGGCACCGTCTGCGGTCATGCCCGCATCGAAGGCCATGCCGTCGGCTTTATCGCCAACAATGGCCCGATCGATCCGGCTGGCGCCACCAAGGCCGCGCAGTTTATTCAGGCCTGCAACCAGTCCGGCACACCGATCGTGTTTCTGCAGAACACCACGGGCTTCATCGTCGGCAAGGCATCGGAGGAGGCCGGCATGATCAAGCACGGCTCGAAGATGATTCAGGCGCTCTCCAACTCCACCGTCCCACATGTCACGCTGTACTGCGGCGCGAGCTTCGGCGCCGGCAATTTCGGCATGTGCGGCCGTGGCTTCCATCCGCGCTTCTGCTTCTCGTGGCCCAACGCGCGAACGGCCGTCATGGGCGGAGAGCAGGCTGCGATGACACTCGAAATCGTGGCCCGCCAGCAGGCCGCGCGCAAGGGCGTGCCCGTGGACGAGGCGGCGCTGGCCGCGCAGACCGCCGAGATCGTCGCCAACTTCGAGCGTCAGGGCAGCGCGTTCGTCACCAGCGGGTTGCTGCTGGACGATGGTGTGATCGACCCACGCGACACGCGCGCGGTGCTGGCCTTTGTGCTGGCCACAGCGCGAGAAGCCGCCGCCCGCACGCCCCGCGCGATGCAGTTCGGCGTTGCGCGTTTCTGACGCTTCCGACGCTTCCAACGCTTTCGCGCCTCATCAGATCTGAACAAACAAGGTACCCCGGAGACACAGATGCTTTATACCCAGGACCACCGCAGCATCATGGACAGTATTCGCCGGTTCGTCGCGGCCGAGATCGACCCGTTCGTCGACGAATGGGAAGCAGCGGAGACGTTTCCCGCCCACGCGCTATTCCGGAAGATGGGCGAGCTTGGATTCCTTGGCATCACCAAGCCCGTGGAATACGGTGGGCTGGGTCTGGATTTCTCGTACGCCGTCGCCGCCGCCGAAGCCCTGGGCCATGCGCGCGCACAAGGTGTTGGGATGGGTATCGGCGTGCAAACCGACATGGCCACGCCTGCATTGGCGGCATTCGGCACTGACGCGCTCAAGCGTGAATTCCTGGCACCAGCCATCGCCGGCGAGATGGTTGTCTCCATCGGCGTGTCGGAAGTCGGAGCGGGCTCCGACGTCGCGTCGCTGAAGACACGCGCACGTCGCGACGGCGACGATTACGTGATCAGCGGCTCCAAGATGTGGATCACCAACGGCACGCAGGCCGACTGGATCTGCCTGCTTTGCAACACGTCGGACGGGCCGGTCCACAAGAACAAGTCGCTGATCATCGTGCCGTTGAGGGAAAACGGCCGACTCGTGCGTGGCGTGGAAGTGCAGAAGATCCGCAAGATGGGCATGTGGTGCTCGGACACCGCCCAGATCTTCTTCGATGACGTACGCGTGCCGGCGCGCAACCGTATTGGCGATGAGGGCATGGGGTTCATCTATCAGATGAAACAATTCCAGGAGGAGCGCCTGAACGGCGCGGCCCGTCGGCTGGCGTGCAGTGCGCTGATCGAGGAGACCGCCGACTACCTCCGCCAGCGCGTGGCGTTCGGCAAGCCACTGCTCGACAACCAGTACATCCAGTTCAAGCTCGCCGAACTGAAGACCGAACTCGAATCGCTGCGCGCGCTGGTTCACGTGGCGACGCGAGCCTATATCCAGGGCGAGGATGTGGTGGAACTGGCGTCGATGGCCAAGCTGAAGGCAGGCCGCCTGTCGCGCGAAATAGCCGACTGGTGCATCCAGTTCCAGGGCGGCATGGGTTACACGTGGGACAACCACGCCAATCGCGCCTATCGGGATTTCCGGCTTGGATCGATCGGTGGTGGCGCCGACGAGGTGATGCTGCAAGTTATCGCCAAGCAGATGGGGCTGATGTCCCGCCACGACCGCTGAGACGAGCCATGACCAACCCAGTCATCGTACGTTGCGTGGAGGGCGTGTTGTTCGCCACGCTCAACATCCCGGCCACGCGCAATGCGCTCGCTCCGGAAGTGGTCGCCGTGCTGACGGACATCGTGGCGCAGGCTGAAGCCGACGTCGGCATCCGCGCGCTGGTGCTACGCGGTGCGGGTGGAACCTTCAGCGCGGGAGGCAACGTCGGCAATTTCCAGGCGCGGCTTGACGCCGATGTTGGCCACGAAGACCCGGTTGCCGCGCGCAACCGCCAGTTCGGTCATTTCATGACACGGCTGGCGACACTCCCGATACCCGTGATCGCGGCCGTGGACGGGCCGGCGATGGGCGGCGGCATGGGCATGGCATGTGCCGCAGACGTTGTGCTCGCAACGCGCGCGGCGCGGTTCGCCTTGTCGGAAACCTCGCTGGGCATCATTCCCGCACAGATCGCACCGTTCGTCGTCGGCCGTCTCGGCGCCGCGCTGACACGGCGCCTGGGCCTGACCGGCGAGCGTCTGGACGGCGTGGCGGCAGAGGCAGTCGGGCTCGTGGACCAGTTGGCCGATGACGCCGCCGGACTGGACGAACTGATTGCCGAGTGGCTGACCCGCATTGGCCGCTGCGGGCCACACGCCAACCGACAGTTCAAGGCATTGGTCGCCAGATGTGGCCAGACGCCGGTGGACAGCCTGCTTGATGACGCATCGCATCAGTTTGCCCAGTGCATGCGCACCGAAGGCACAGAAGGCATCGCGGCCTTCCGCGAAAAGCGCGAAGCGCGCTGGGTCACGCGATTTGATGCCGGCATCGTATGCGCCGCGCAATCGACAGACGCCTGAACGCGAGAAACTTTCCAGAGAGCATTCCATGTCAGCTTCCTGCCGACCCTTCCATACCGTGCTCGTGGCCAACCGGGGCGAGATCGCCATCCGCATCATGCGGACGGCCCGCCGACTTGGGCTTGGCACCGTTGCCGTCTACTCCGAGGCCGACCGCCACAGCCCGCACGTGGCCAGCGCGGATCGGGCCGTGTGCATCGGTGCTGCCGCGCCGCGTGAGTCCTACCTCAACATTGCAGCCATCATCGCTGCCGCGCGAAACGCTGGTGCCGATGCCGTCCATCCGGGCTATGGCTTCCTGGCCGAGAACGCCGAGTTCGCCGATGCTGTGACCGACGCCGGGCTGGTCTTCGTCGGTCCGCCGGCCAGCGCCATCCGTGCCATGGGCAACAAGGCCGAGGCCAAGCGCCTGATGCTGGCCGCGGACATGCCGTGCGTGCCCGGCTATCAGGGCGAGGCGCAGGACGACAAGACCTTGCTGGCAGAAGCCGGGCGCATCGGCTTTCCGCTCATGGTCAAAGCTGCAGCAGGCGGCGGCGGACGCGGCATGCGATTGGTGCCCGATGCCGCTGCATTGCCCGCGGCGCTCGCCAGTGCGCGGTCGGAAGCCGCGACGGCGTTCGGCAACGACGAACTGATCCTGGAACGCGCGGTCATCCAACCACGCCACGTCGAGATTCAGGTCTTTGCCGACGCGCATGGCAATGTGATCCACCTTGGAGAGCGCGATTGCTCGGTGCAGCGCCGCCACCAGAAGGTGATCGAGGAAGCCCCATCGCCGGCGGTATCGCCCGCGCTGCGCGGCAGGATGGGCGAGGCAGCCGTGCGGGCGGCACGGGCCATTGGCTACGTGGGAGCCGGCACGATGGAGTTTCTGCTCGATGCCGACGCCAACTTCTACTTTATGGAGATGAACACCCGGTTGCAGGTGGAACACGCCGTGACCGAGGCTATCACCGGGTTCGACCTCGTGGCATGGCAACTGCAAGTTGCCGCGGGCGAAACGCTGCCAGCGACGCAGGATCAGGTGACGTTCGACGGCCACGCGATCGAAGTGCGCCTGACGGCCGAGGACGTGCCTGCAGGATTTCTTCCCCAGGGCGGTCCGGTGCTGCGCTGGCGCGCCCCGGAGTCGGGCCACGACGTGCGTGTCGACCATGCGCTGGAAACCGGGGGCACTATCCCCACGCACTATGACTCGATGATCGCCAAGCTCGTGGCCCATGGGCGCACACGCGAGGAAGCGCGTCAGAAGCTGTTGCGAGCGGTGCAGGACTGCGTGCTGCTCGGCGTGCCATCGAACCAGCCGTTCCTGGCGTCGTGCCTTGCCAGTGCGGCGTTCGCTGGCAATGACGTGCACACGGGCTTCGTCGACGCGCATATGCAGGCGTCGTTGCAACCCACCGAACCATCCAGTCATGTGGTTGCCATTGCCGCACTGACGGCATCTGGTCAGTTGTCGCGGAGCGAGCCCGTCGCGCTATTGCGAATGACAACGTCGGTGAGACTGCACGCGGAAGGAAGACCGTGGGACTCGGCAGTGCAGGCGACAGAAGAAGGCTGGCGCGTTACCGTCAGCGCGCGCGGAGAGACGGGCGCGCAGCCAGTCCACGTGCGGATGCTCCGCGACCATGCGGCTGACGGGGCGGCATGGATCGAGTGCGACGGTATGGCTCGGCCTGTTCTCCATGCTGACGACGATCTGGCAATACATCTGTTTGCCGACGGTCGGGCCTGGCGCTTCACCCGACACGACCCGCGCCGTCGAAATACGGAAGGGGAGTCATCAGGCGCGCTCACCGCGCCGCTGACGGCCCGGATCGTGGCCGTCAACGTGGCGGAAGGTGATCGTGTGGAGGCGGGCCAGTCGCTGGTTGTGCTGGAAGCGATGAAAATGGAACACACGCTCGTCGCCCCGTTCGCCGGCGTCGTCTCGGAATTGTCGGCACGCGCTGGCGGACAGGCCAGCGCCGGCACCCTGCTGGTGCGCGTGGTTGCTGAGGAAGCAGGGGAGGGCAAGGCATGAAACGCGCCTCCGCCGCCGGCCGCCGGGGTATGGAAACCAGCCGGAGCCTGCCCCGCACGGTCCGCATCGGTGGCGCAAGCGGTTTCTGGGGCGACTCGGCCACCGCTACGCCCCAGTTACTGACGGTGCCCGGACTTCAGTACCTGGTGTATGACTATCTGGCCGAAACCACGATGTCGATCCTGGCCCGTGCCCGCGCCAAGGATCCGTCCCTCGGTTACGCCACCGACTTCGTTCACGCCGCGATCGCGCCCCATCTGGCCGCCATCCTGGAGCGGGGCGTGCGCGTCATCGCCAATGCAGGTGGGCTGAATCCGCAGGGCTGTCGCGACGCGTTGCTCAAGGTTGCCGCGCAACAGGGTCTGTCGCCGAAGATTGCCGTGGTCACTGGGGACGATGTGGGGGCCGCATTCCCGGGCTGGTGCGATGCGGGATTGACACAACTGGACGGTAGCGCCGTGCCAACCACCGAGCCATGGTCCGCGAACGTGTACACCGGGGCGCAGGGCATCGCGAGAGCGCTCGAAATGGGGGCCGACATCGTGATCGCCGGCCGTAGCGTGGATAGCGCGGTGGTGGTGGGCGCACTGGCGCATGAGTTCGATTGGGGCTGGGACGACTGGGACAGGCTCGCGGCTGGCACGCTCGCCGGGCACGTTATCGAGTGCGGAGCGCAGGCCACGGGGGGGCTGTTCACTGACTGGGAACGCGTGTCCGACTGGGACCGCATTGGCTACCCCGTCATCGATTGCGCGGAGGATGGTAGCTTCGTGCTGTCGAAGCCCGACGACACCGGCGGCCTGATCGATCCGCTGGCCGTATCCGAACAGATCCTGTACGAAGTCGGTGATCCAGCCAACTACCTGATGCCGGACGTGACCTGCGATTTCCGCCAGGTGCATGTCGAGGTCATCGACGAAGAGCATGTTCGCGTGCATGGCGCACGGGGGCGTCCGCCGGGCACGCACTACAAGGCCAATGCCACCTGGCAGGATGGCTACCAGATCAGCCCGATGATGGCGATTCGCGGCATCGACGCGCCGGCCAAGGCCCGCCGTACCGCCGAAGCGCTGCTTGCACGCACGCGCCGCATGATGGCCGAGCAGGGGTTCGGCGACTACAGCGCGACCATCGTCGAACTGCTTGGCTGCGAATCGCACTACGGCCCCCATGCGCGCGAGTTACCCACGCGCGAAGTGGTATTGCGCATCGGCGCCCGGCACCCTCGGGCGAAGGCGTTGGCCATCCTGCAGCGCGAATGCGCTTCCGCCGGCACGTCGATGGCTGCCGGCACGCGTTCGTCGTTCTCGGGACGCGTAGATATTCAGCCGGTGGTCAAGGTCTTCTCGTTTCTTGTGCCGAAGGATGCGGTGCCAATGACGGTCGAACTCGACAACCGCCGCGTGGCCCTGAGCATCGCCGCCGAGTTGGCTGCACCACAGGCTGCACCACAGGCCGCTGCGCCTGTGGCGCTAACCACCGCCCCAATCCCTGACGGCCCACGCGTGACATGCCCTTTGGTGGCGCTGGCGTGCGCGCGCAGTGGTGACAAGGGCGATGACGAGAACATCGGCGTGATTGCGCGCAAGCCCGAGTATCTGGCGTTGTTGCGCCAGCAACTGACGCCGAAGGCCGTCGGTCAGTACTTCGCGCATCTCGTGACGGGCGAGGTGGAGTGTTTTGAGGTACCCGGGTTGAATGCGCTGAACTTCCTGATGCATGACGCGCTTGCCGGTGGCGGCGTGGCGAGCCTGCGATCCGACCCATTGGGCAAGAGCTTCGCGCAGACGCTGCTCGATTTTCCGCTGTCGGTGCCCATTGCCTGGGCAGAGGAAGTCGGACGACGTGGAATGAACGAGGCGACTGGCGCCGGTATGTGACAACAGCGACAAGACCAGGAGGAGACAGTGGTGATGACAGCGCAGAAGGACTCCCGCCGTGCCGCAAGGCGGCGGCTCGTGCAGGCGGCAATACTCGCCAGTGGATTGATGCTGGCGGTGCCCGCCATGGCGCAGAGTGCCAGCACGCAGAATTGGCCGTCTCGGCCGGTACGTGTGGTGGTGCCATACCCGCCGGGTGGCGTGTCGGACGCGGTAACCCGCCTCGTCATGCAGAAACTGGCCGAACGCATCGGACAACCGGTCGTAGTGGAGAACCGCCCGGGTGCCAACGGCATGATCGGTTCAGACAACGTCGCCAAATCCGCGCCGGACGGCTATTCGCTGCTGGTTGTGGTGGCCGCGCACGCGATCAACCCGAGCCTGTACCAGAAGATGAGCTACGACCCGATCCGGGACCTGACTGGTGTGAGCGAGATTGGGCGTATTCCGCTACTGATGGTTTCGAGCGCGCAGTTGCCGCCGAAGTCGGTAAAGGAACTGGTGTCGTGGGGCAAGGCGCATCCGGACCAGATGACCTTCGCCTCGAGCGGCAGCGGGTCAGGCGCGCATCTGGCCGGCGAGCTGTTTTCACAGGGCACGGGCATGACGATGACGCACGTGCCATACAAGGGCATCTCGCCCGCGTTGCCAGACCTTATCTCAGGTCAGGTGGCCGTGATCTTCGACTCTGTGCAGACCATGATTCCGCTGGCGAAGGCAGGCAAGGTTCGCGCGCTGGCCATCACCAATCCGCGCCGCTGGCCGGCTGCGCCCGATGTGCCCACCATGGCTGAAGCCGGCTATCCGAACATCATGCCATCGAGCTGGATCGGCGTGCTGGCGCCAGCAAAGACGCCAACCGCCATCATTGACAAACTATCCGCGGAACTCGACGCCGTGGTCCACGCGCCGGACGTCCAGGCCAAGCTGATCGACTACGGCATTGACCCGGTTGGCGGCAAGGCGGATCAGTTCCAGGCATTCATCAAGGAAGAAGCTGGGCGCTGGGCCAGCGTGGTGCAGAAGGCGGGGATCAAACTCGATTGATGCGGATTGATGCGGACTGATGCGATATGCCGGTAGCGCCGGCATATCCCGACCACAAAGAAAAACGGGCTGCCTTGCGCAGCCCGCGTCCATTCCATGGTCCGTTGCGTCAGATCACGCCTCTCTCCCGGAAGGCCTCCACGTCCGCTGCCGACATTCCCAATTCGCTCCGGAGCGCGGCTTCGGTGTGCTGGCCAAGTTGCGGTGGCGCGGTCATCGTGACCGGCGTGGCAGAGAAGCGCAGTGGGCTGCGCAGCGTCGGCGCCTCGACACCACTGCCGTGCGGCAGGCGTACCAGCAGTTCGCGGTGCCGGACTTGCGGATCGTCGAAAACGTCGTCGATGTCGTTGATCGGGCCACATGGCACGCCTGCGCCTTCCAGGGCCTGAATCAGGTCGGCAAGACGCCAGTTCAGCAGACGCTCACCCAATGTCTCGCGCAGAACCGGGCGATTTCGTACGCGGTCCATGTTCTGCAGGAATCGCGGATCTTCGATCAACGACGCACACCCGATCACGCGGCACAACGCCGCGAACTGACCGTTGTTGCCGGCGGCGATGATGACGTGGCCGTCAAGGCAGGCGAACACCTCCGAAGGCGATGCCACCGGATTGGAGTTGCCGGCGCGCTGCGGCACCTTTCCCGTCATGTGATAGCCCAGCGCGAGATGGCCGTTGGCGGCCACTGCGGCATCGATCATCGCGGCATCGATGAATTGCCCCTCACCGGTAGCCTGACGGTGATAGAGCGCGCCCATCAGTGCCACCGATGCATACAGCCCCGTGAGGATATCCGTCAGTGGAATCGCGGTTCGCATCGGCGCCGCGCCGGGCGTGCCATCGGGCTGCCCGCAGGTGCTCATCAGCCCCGCCATGCCTTGCAGGATGAAGTCGTATGCGGGGCGGGGCGCGTAAGGGCCATCCGGACCAAAGCCGGTCACGGAGCAATAGATGATGTCGGGACGCAGCGCACGGATGCTCTCGTAGTCGAGTCCGTACTTCTTCAGGCTGCCCGCCTTGTAGTTCTCCACGACGACATCGCAATGCGATGCCAGTTGGCGTACCAGTTCGGCGCCTTCCGGCTGCGAAATATCGACGGTGACCGATTGCTTGCCACGGTTGCAGCAGAGGAAGAACGCGGAGTCGTTCGTCACGTTGCCATCGCCGTCGGTCAGGAATGGCCCCATCCGACGCGTGTCATCGCCATCACCGGGTTTCTCGATCTTGTAGACGGTGGCACCCATGTCCGCCAGGTTCTGAGTAGCCCACGGCCCGGCCACAACACGGGTCAGGTCCAGTACCTTGATGCCCTGCAGGATTGCGCTCATGCGATGACGAAAGGCGAGTCGATCGAATCAGCATGATGTGGCGCGCAGCACTCACCAGCAATTCGTCAATGCCAAAGGCAGGGTTTCCGCCAATACGTTCGCGACGCCTCTCACGTATCGCATTCGAGACTGAAGCGCGATGCCGTCATCCCCTGCGAGGCGGCTGCCTCACCCGTCGGAACCGTAACAGATTTGTTACTGTCTATACCGGTATATGCAGACAGGGGACGCATCATGGATCCCATGCAGTCGGGGGCAGTGCCCCTACCCGAAGCAGAAGCACGGCGGCAGTTGCGTCGCGCTGTCATCGCAAGCACCGTGGGTACCACGATCGAGTGGTACGACTTTTTTCTCTACAGCACGGTAACCGGCCTGGTGTTCGCCAAGCTGTACTTTCCCGAATCCGATCCACTCGTTGGCACGCTGCAGGCGTTCCTGATCTACGCGGTAGGCTTTGTCGCGCGCCCGGTCGGCGCGGCCATCTTCGGGCACTACGGTGACCGTATCGGTCGCAAGGCCACGCTTGTGGCCACCTTGCTGTTGATGGGACTGGCAACATTCGCAGTGGCCTTCGTGCCGTCCTATGCGCAGATCGGGATCTGGGGCGCCGTGGCACTGACGGTCCTGCGCTTCATCCAGGGGATTGGTGTTGGCGGGGAGTGGGGCGGTTCAGTGCTGATGTCGATGGAATGGGCACGCTCCGACTCGCACCGCGGCCTGGTCGCGTCATGGCCGCAGTTCGGGGTGCCAGCGGGATTGTTCCTCGCCAACCTGGCAGTATTGGGCATGAGTTGGCTGGCCGGCGATCAGTTCTTGACCTGGGGCTGGCGTGTGCCGTTCCTCCTGAGCATCGTTCTGGTCGGGATCGGGCTCTACATCCGCCTGAACATTCTGGAGACGCCGTCTTCGCGCGGCTGCTGGCCGAGCATCGGATCGAGAAAACGCCGATGCTGGAAGTGATCCGGCGCCAGCCGAAGGACATCCTGTTGTCGGCCCTGGTCCGCATGGCCGAACAGGCGCCGTTCTACATATTTACGGCCTTTGTGTTCACCTATGGTGTGATGACGCTGGGCATGTCACGCGATCTGCTCCTGCTGGCCGTGCTCGCGGCATCGGTGGTCGAGTTCTTCACCATTCCGTACTTTGGACATCTGTCCGACGTGCTGGGCCGGCGCCGCATGTACATCGCGGGCGCGATCGCAGTCGGCGTGTTCGGCTTCCTGTACTTCGCGATGGTCGACACCCGCAACCCGATGTGGGTGTTCATCGCCATCGTGCTGTCGCTTGTCCCGCACGCGATGATGTATGGCCCACAGGCGGCGTTGATCGCGGAGACGTTTACAGGTCGCCTGCGCTATAGCGGGGCCTCGATGGGCTACCAGCTAGCGTCCGTGATTGCGGGCGGCCCGGCACCGCTGATTGCCACGGCGTTGTTCGCCCACTATCACACCGGCTATGCCATTGCGGTCTATGTGCTGGTATGCGCAGCGCTCAGCGTGTTCGCGGCCGTGAAGCTGCGCGACTATACGAACAAGGATATTTCTCGGGAGTATGACGACGCGGATGTCGCGCATGTCACGCACGCGGTATGACGGACGGTGAATTCGACCGGGGGAACAAACGACCACCGAGAAGAGGAAAGAAGAGGAAAGAGGGAAGGGAAAAAGACCGGACCTGCCTGCTTTGGGCTGACTGGAAAGTGTCGAACAGATGTCGAACGTATGGCAGGTCCGGCGAGAAACCGTGGAAAGCGCCGCAAGGAGTGCGGCGCGTGGGTCAGGATGGCACCGATGTCGGCTGCTGTGATGCGCCCCTGCCCAGAGCGCGCAGGGGAAGGTCGGCCAGCACCTCGATGCGCTGGACTTCGGTCATGGTGTCCCAAAGACCGATCTCGACCGTGGTTCTGCGGCAACCCTGGCAGTACTTGCCTGCCAGGTCCATGCGACAGATGTTGATACAGGGGTTCGCGGCGGGCATGGTATGTCTCAGGCAGCCTTGCGCAGCGGCAGGTTCTTCTGACCCGACTTGCGGTTCGGGAGCATGCCATGGGCCGCCAGCGTTTCGTCGACGCTGTCGTACCAGGTGCCGATGCGATAGATCTCGCGTGCTTCCTTGCCCGAGGCGACCTCGCGGCCCAATTCCTTCGCCACGCGCACGCACTGCTCGATCTGCTGCACCGACGTCATGCGGTTGCCGTGCTGGTCGATGATCGTGTCCTCGATGCCGCAGCGCGGGTGCATGCCCATCGCCATTGCCATCATGTTGAACGGCAGCACGTTCTTGAGTAGCGACTCGGCGGTCAGCGTGCAACCATCCGGCGCGCGGTGGATGAAGTTGAAGAAGTTGAACGGGTTCGGACCGTCGAAGCCACCGCCGATGCCGATCCAGGTCAGGTTCAGCGGCCCCTTGTAGGCGCCGGCGCGCACCATGCGTTCCAGCGTTTCCATCGCGTGGATGCCGGTGAGCTGGAAGTGCGGCTGGATGCCGGAGGCGCTCAGGCGGCGCAGGTGCTCTTCCACCCAGCCCGGGCCAGCCGGCACGGTCATCTCACGGTAGGCTTGGATATACGCAGGGTTGGACAGCGACGTACCCTCGAGATACTCGGGGTAGAGCAGTTCCATGATGTTCATCTGCGTGGTGTTGATGGCCACGGTCACCTGGTCCGGCTTCGGGTCCAGATCGGCCAGCATGTGGCGCGTGTCGTCCGACAGCCATGTGGCGGCCTGGCCTTCATTCTCCGGCGCAAACGAGATCGAACCACCCACCTGGATGATCATGTCCGGCACGGCCGCGCGGACGCCAGCGATCAGTTCGTTGAACTTCGACAGGCGCTTGGAGCCCTTGCCGTCCAGTTCGCGCACGTGCAGGTGCAGCACCGTGGCACCGGCGTTGTAGCAGTCGACGGCCTTCTGGATCTGTTCCTCCATCGTCACGGGGATGTCTTCCGGGAAGTCCTCCGGCATCCACTCGGGGCCATACGGCGCCACCGTGATAACAACCTTGTCCATGTTCTCGGGGTGCAGGGAGTCGTCGAGGAACTGCATACTGTGTCTCCTGTTGTTCGAATGCGTACTTCGGTGCCGGAAGTATCGACGAACGGCATTGAAATATTTGACGACCAGGGACACACGATTTACATTTCGGGACACTCAGGGAAAACACGATGTCCTATTTTCTTCGCAGTGCCAGCCTGACCAATTACATGGAAGTTGCGCGCGCCGTAGGGCTCGATCCGCACCAGATGCTGCGTGCCGCCAAGATCAACCGGGACGTGCTGCTGGACCCGGATATCCGCATCCCCGCCGCATCGGTGGGGCGTCTGCTCGAGGCGTCGGCGCGCGACGGGCACGCGGAGGATTTCGGCCTGCGACTGGCGGAGTTGCGGCAGTTCTCGAACCTGGGGCCACTTGCCTTCGTGGTCCGCGAGGAACCCACGCTGCGCCGCGCGCTGGAGTCGATGGTGCGCTACATGGGCCTGCAGAACGAGTCCCTGGCAATGCGCGTGGAAGAGATGGATGGCTTGGTGGTGATCCGCCTGCAGATCCTCAGCGACCAGCCCGCAGGCTCGATGCGGCAGGCTACTCAACTGGCCGCCGGGGTGATGTTCCGGATGCTCAGCATGTTTCTCGGGCCCGCGTGGCGCCCGCGCAGCATCTGCTTTTCGCACGCGCCGCCCGAAAGCCAGACCACATACCTGCGCGTGTTCGGGATGCCCGCGCTGTTCAATCAGGATTTCGACGGAATCGTCTGCGTGGCCTCCGATCTGGAAGCGCCGCTGCCGTCCTATGACCCGGTGATGGCGCAGCAGGTCAAGCGCTACCTGGGCACGCTGCTGGCGCAATCGAATACCACCATGGCGGACAAGGTGCGCAAGCTCGTCTACGCATTGCTGCCAAGCGGCATGTGTTCGATCGACCGGGTGGCTCAGCACTTGGGAGTGGACCGGCGCACCATCCACCGCCGACTGGCGCAGGATGGCACCACTTATTCGCAGATCCTGAACGAGGCACGCGCAGGGCTGGCTACAAGCTACATCGAGAACCGCTCACGCCCGCTGTCCGAAGTTGCGACGCTGCTCGGCTTTTCGTCGCTGAGCGCATTCTCGCGCTGGTTTGGCAACCAGTTTGGCTGCAGCGTTTCGAAGTGGCGCACAACGCGAACGGGCGAACAGGTCGAGGAGACCTGATCGCCCAGAAGAAAATCGGCCACACGGACGGAGGCCCGTGCGACCAAAGGCGAACATCGAATCGGACCAGGCGAGGGGAACGGGTAAAACTCGCCTGGCCGATTCACGCCAGTAGAACCAATCCGAATTGGGTCAGAACTTGTGGCGAAGGCCCAGGCTCACACCCACCATGCTGCTCTGGCCGGTGCCGAGAATGTAGCTGTTGCCGGTGGCGCCGGTCGTGGCCAGCTGGTTCGTGTTCGCGGCGTCCAGCGTCAGGCCGGCATTCTTGGCGTATGCGGCGCTCAGGTACACGTCGGTACGCTTCGAGAAGCTGTAGTCCGCCACGAAGGCGATCTGCCACGGATTCGGTGCGTGGGTGTTGTTGAAGTAGTCGCGCTTGAGGTTGTCGTAGTCATACTCCAGCGTCAGGCCCACAGCAGGCGTCACCTGATAGTTCGCGCCGATCCAGTAGTAGTCGTCGCGCTGAAGCTGGGCGCCGGTACCGTTGTTATCGACCTTGCCCCAGCGGTAGCCAGCCATGATCTTGGCGACCTGGCCGATGGCGTAGCTGCCGGCCACCGAAGCCTTCTTCAGCGTGGCAGTGGTGCCCTGGTAGACGCCGGCGGCGTTGTTGACCGACGGGTTCCACTGGTCATAGGCAATCGCTGCACCAAACGGGCCAGCCGAGTACGTGAATGCGCCGCCGAAGGCGCTGTCGCGGCGGAATGCGCCCGGGACTTCACCGTTGCCACCGAAGGCGCTTGCACCGCCCTGGATCGCCAGGTTCGGCACACCAGCGCCGAACGAGAAGTGGGCCAGCGCGGTCACCGGACCGAACACGCCCGTGTAGGCAATGGTGTTGTCTTCACGGAAGTTGTTACCGGCCATGAATGCCGCCGGTTCGTACTGCGTGGCATACGCCGTCGGCATGAAGTTGGCCATCGCCACGAACAGCGAGGTGTACTGGCGACCCAGCGTGATCTGACCGTAGGTGTTGTGCGAGATACCGACGAATGCCTGACGACCGAACAGACGGTTGCTCTGCTGCATCGTGCCGTTATCGACGGAAATACCGCTTTCCAGCACGAAGATGCTCTTCAGGCCGCCGCCGAGATCCTCCGTACCACGAAGACCCCAACGCGAACCAGACAGGCCGCCGGAGTTCACGCGGAACACATTGTTGCCGGCGCCCGGATTCGCGGTAAAGCCCGCGGCCGAGTACGGCGCCACATGGTTTGCGAATTCCAGGCTGGTGTCGAGCACGCCGTAGAGCGTAACGGCAGACTGCGCGTAGGCGCTGCCGGTACAGGCGAGCAGTGCGGCCATGGCCATGCCCTTGAGCTTCATAGGTCAATCTCCTCTCTTTTTTCTCGATTGCTATTTGGGGGGTTCCCGTCGGAAATGGTTACTGCGGTTACTTCTGTGGACAAAACAAAAATCGGTGTGCCTCGAGCATGGTCAGGCGCGACGCATCAGGCGCTCCACGAGCGTCATCGCGTAGGGCCATTCGCCGTAGCCCGCGGCGGGGTTCAGGTGGCCGACCTCGCCGAGATCGACCAGTTCGCTGCCCCAGTCGCGCGCCATCTGCTCCACGCGATCGAAGCGCGCCAGCGGATCGTTGCGGCTGGCGCCAACAATGCTGGGGAAGGGCAGCGGGCGACGGGGAATCGGCAGCCAGCCGTGCTCGTCGAGCGTGGCGTGGGTGGGATAGCCGGCGGGCATCGGGTTTTCGAGGTCGGCCGGTGCGGCGAGCAGCGCGGCGCGGATCTTGCGGTGATGCTGGGCCGCCCAGTGGACGGTGATCATCACGCCGGCGCTATGCGCGACGAGGACCACGGGGCCGTCGATCTCGGCCAGGGCTTCGTCCAGCGCGGCCACGCGTGCCGCGCGGCTCAGCTTGTCATGCTCGAGCGGCTGTACCGATCGGGAGTTGGGGATCTGCGCCTGAAGCAGGGTCTGCCAGTGCTCGGGCACGTGGTCGCGCAAGCCGGGAACGAACAGTACGGTGGTGTCAGCCAGAAAGTCCATTGCGAAAACGGGTAAATGGTGTTGGGGTCAGCGATTGCCGGCGGCGGCACGCATACGCTCCAGGCGGTGTACGTCCGCGCTGTAGGTGCGACGCCCGATAACGAAGCAGACGGCGGCCAGCAAGCCAACCAGCGGCAGGAACTGCAGCGCGCCGCGCAGGCCGATGTGATCGGCGATCAGGCCGGTGAAGAACGGACCCGGCGCGAGTCCAAGCAGGTTGTTGACCAGCGTGAGCGTGGCAAACGCGGAGCCATGAATCGCAGGCGCGGTCAGGTTGGCCACCGCGGCGCTGGCCGGGCCGGCCGTGCCGCCTGCCAGCAGCATCCCGGCGCCGATCAGCACGAGCTGGGCCGTGCCCGGCGGCAGCTGGAAGGCTGCGCCCAGCAGCACGCAGCAGAGCACGCTGTAGGCGATGGCCACGATCCACTTGCGGGCCGGGATATGACGGGCAATCCAGTCGGTGAAGGCCCCGCACATGATCATGCCGGCGCCACCGATCAGCACAAAAGCGGCGGCAGTCAGGCCGGCTTGCGCGCCGCTCATGCCGTAGTAGCGGCCGAAGTAGCTCGGCAGCCAGGCCAGCATCGAAGCCATGACGAACAATTGCAGGGCGCTGCCCACATAGGCGCAGAGAATCGAACGGGTGGAGAACAGCGCGGAGACCAGCGGGCGAAGCTCCAGCTTGGCCTGCGTCTGGCTGGCGGAGACGTCCTCGCCGAGTTCCTGGCGGCGGGCCAGCAGGCCCTTCTCAGTAATCAGCAGGCGGTACAGCGCCACCAGGATCAGGCCGAAGAGCGCCATGCCGCCGAAAGCAACGCGCCATCCGAAGTGAGCGGAAATCACACCGCCCAGCCCCATGCCCAGTACCGAGCCGAATGCGCCACCGGCGATGAAGGCTGCGCTGAGGCTGGCACGCAGGTGCCGGGGGAATACCGAGACCACCACGGCAATGCCGACGCTGCCATAGGCGGCCTCGCCAATACCAACGCAAAGCCGTGCGAGGAACATCTCGCCGAAGGAATTGGCCAGCGCGCAACCGAGCGTGGCCAGGCTCCAAAGCGCTGCCATCAGCGTCAGGCTGCGCACGCGGCCCCAACGGTCAGCAAGGATCGACAGCGGGAAGGTCAGTACCCCCACCATCAACGCAACGACGCCGCCCAAGGCGCCCAATTCAGTGTCGCTGAGTCCCCACTCGAGCTTGAGCATTGGGAACAGCGCATTCAAAACCTGCCGGGACATATAGTCCGAGAGGAGCAACCCAAAGCTCAGCGCGAAGACCAGCCACGGGTAATATCGCGACAGCCTGGCCTTGGCAGGCGCGCCTGCCATTGGCGCAAGGGTGGAACGGTATCCGTGCATGTCTGCCTCCTAAATGACCCGTGACATCGTGATGACAGCGTCGGGTCGTGACCGGCGAAGTATCTAGGATTCGCAGCCTACGGTTTGATCATTCGGGACAACGTTTTTGCATCTTGGGACAGTCGGGGAAAACGAGAGGGTGCCCGGAAGATGTGCTGTGACGCTTGCTTCATTGCTGAAGTCAACGCTTTGCCGTTGACCTGTCACAAGCTGGGAGCGGTATTGAGGATTGATTCCGGACAGACATGACGCGCAGAATTGTTCTGTTGGAACAAAAGAGGACAAAAATGCATTTGACATCCCCACATACCCTCTCCCTGACCTTCCAGCCCAAATACTCCTTAGCCATGCGCGCGTTGCACTGGCTGGTATTCCTGGGCGCCGTGGTGGCGGTTGCGGCGGTGGAGTTTCGCGACGTGTTCCCGAAGGGCAGCACCGAGCGGGCCGCGATGATGGCAATTCATGAATCCGCGGGCATCACGATATTGGTGTTGATGCTGTTGCGTCTGCTGGTGCGAGTGAGCCAACCGCTCCCTCCGCCGCCGGCCGGGGACCCACGGTGGATGGACCGCGCGGCAAGCGCCATGCATTTCGTGCTGTATGTGCTGATGCTGGCCATGCCGGTGCTCGGCATGTTGGCGGTGGCGTGGAAGGGCAGGACCATCCCGGTCTATGGCTTCCAGCTGGCGCTACCGCTCGCGATCAATGAGCCGTACTCAAAGCTCGCGAAGGAGATTCACGAAACTGGCGCCACGTTCGTGTACATCTTCGTCGGCCTGCACGCCGCAGCCGCCTTGTGGCACCAGTTCGTCCTGAAGGACCGGCTACTTCGCCGGATGATCTAGGCTGGCCACCGTCTGCTGCGACCACCCGCCGCCCAGCGCCTTGTATAGGCTTGCGCGGCTGGTGAGTCTGGCCAGTTCGATCGTCACCATCTTCTTCTGCGCATCGTAGAGTTGCCGCTGCGCATCGAACACGGGGAAGTAGTCATCCACCCCGTTCTTGAAACGGATTTCCGCCAGCCGCTTGGTTTCGGAAACTTCCTTCGTCAGCGCCTCCTGCGCCACGGTCTGCCGGTCGTAGGTGCCGCGTGCAGCCAGGCCATCGGCAACTTCCCGGAATGCACCCTGGATCGTTTTCTCGTAAGCCGCCACGTTAATGTCCTTCTGCACCGTGGCAATATCGAGTCGTGCCTGGTTGGCCCCGGCGTTAAAAATCGGCAGTGTGATCTGCGGCGCGAACGCCCAGGCCATGCCGCCCGTGAACAGCGAGGCGAGCGCCGTGCTGGCCACGCCGACGGTGGCCGTCAGCGATATCTGCGGGAAGAAGGCCGCCCGCGCCGCGCCGATGTTGGCATTGGCCCCCTTGAGCTGATGCTCGGCCGCCATGATGTCTGGCCGTTGCTCCATCAGTGTCGATGGCACCCCGGCGGGCAACTCTGCCACGTACGAGTTATTCGCAAACGGCTGCGGGGGCGGCAGGTCCGCCGGTAGCTGGCCGCCGATCAACAACGCCAGCGCATTCTCGTCCTGCGCCACCTGTCGCGTGAACTGCTCCACATCCACCTGCGCGGTCTGCACCTGGGTCTGCCCGCGATGCATGTCGATCTCCGCCATGCCGCCGGCGCTCTTGCTGCGGCTGATCATCAGCGCGGCGTCCTGCTGGACCTTGAGCGTTTCCTTCGACAGCCTGAGCAGTTCCTGGTCGGCCTGCCATGTCAGGTAGGCGCTGGCCACTTCCGCCACGAGACTGATCTGCGCGCTGCGCCGCACTTCCTCGATTGCCAGATATTGCTCCAGCGCCTGATGCTTGAGGCTGCGCACCCGCCCGAACACATCGAGCTCAAATGCATTGAAGCCTACGCCCGCAGTCCAGGAGTTGATCACGGCGTCCTGTCCGGGCGCGCGCAGATCGCTGTTCAGCCGAGTACTGGCAAAGCCTGCATTGGCGTTGATCGCCGGAAACTGCGCGGCACGCTGGATCCGGTACTGCGCTCGCGCCTGATCGATGGACAGCGTCGCGATACGCAGGTCACGGTTGTTCGCCAGCGCCAGCCCGATCAGCGTGCGCAGGCGTGGGTCGGTAAAGAAGTCCTCCCAGCCAAGGCTCGCGGCGGGCGTTGCCTGGTCCGGCCGCGCCTGGCCCGCGGGCCCCTTGTTGGCGCTTTCATAGGCAGGGCCGGTCGGGTAAGCCTGCGGTACCGGTGACTCCGGACGTTGGTAGGTGGGTTCCAGCGAGCAGGCGGCAAGCGCCAGCGGCACGAGGAGGGCAGGGGTCCAGCGCGGCGGGCGAATCAGGGAGGTTGGCTTTCTTTTCATGGTTCATCCGGTAAATGCGCGACGCAGCAATTGCACGATGGCCACACGCGGGCGGCCGCGGTGCGCGATGTTGTGAGCCGGTTCGCCGAACAGCATCCGGATTAGCCGATGGCGTCCCGCCATGTCCGGAAACAGTTCGATGCCTAGCAGATGGCCTTGCGTGCGCGCCACGCGGCAGGTCACCCAGCCCAGTTCGGAGAGCCAGACCGCGCCCGTGGCGCCAGCTTCCACCCGACCGGCAGCATCGCTGATCAGGCCGATCCCGTTGCACGACATGTCCTGCGTGACGCCATCGAATTCACGTGGCAAGCCGTCGCTGCCGTAGATGCAAAGGCGGGCACGCTCGCGGTGTGGAAAGCGTTCTTCCTTGCGCGGCCGGGGCAGCTCGAAACAGACCAGCAACGAGGCCAGGTACAGGACCATCGAGATCACGGTCCATCCGATGTTGAAGACCACACCGCTGGCCGTGCCGTCGGCGGCCACGGCACGCCCAAGGCCCATGGCGGCCAGAACAAACAGTGCGCCATAGAACGCGGCGAACTTGCCGTGGACGACCAGCTTTGAACGGTCCAGCCCCTTGTTCGTGACCTTGAACGGCCTGCCGAACGGTTTGAAGATGGCACTGACCAGCGTTGCGGAAACCGCCATGGCCGCCACGATCTGCGTGACCTCGGTGAAGATCGGCATCGCACGCGCGCCTGTGATCCAGATGCTATAGGCCCAGTAGAGCAGCAACGCCGGCACGCCGAACGCGAGGAACTGCAGCGGCTCGCCGTACAGCGTCGGCACATTGAAGTACCAGTACAGCAGCGGCCCGGCCAGCAGCATCAGCGTGAACGGGCGGCTCAACCAGTGCAGCAGCCCGTGCACATAGTGCAGGCGTTCGCGCAACGTGTAGCCGGGTCCGCGCAGCGGCCCATCGGCGGTGAGCGCCACCTGGATCGTGCCCAGTCCCCAGCGGCTGCGCTGGCTGATGTACTCAGGCAGGCCCTCTGCCGACAGGCCCACGCTCAGGCGCTCATTGAGCCAGCGCGTGATATAGCCATGCGGCATCAGCTTGTAGGTCAGGTGAATATCTTCCGTCACGGTGCCGATCGGGAAACCACCGATCCGGTCCAGCGCCTCGCGGCGCACGACGAACGATGTGCCGATGCAGAACGCGGTACCCCAGGCGTCCTTCGACGGCTGCATGACATCGAAGAATGCGCGTTGCTCGTCCACCCAGCACTCCGTGGAGCGAAGGTTGTATTGGATCGGGTCGGCGTTGTAGTAGAACTGGGGCGTCTGCACCACGCCGACCTGTGGATCGTCGAACAGCCCAACGATACGTAGCAGGATGTTCCGGTTGGGTGCGAAATCGGCGTCGAGCACCATGATGAATGGCGCGCCGCCATCGAGTTCCGCGCTGTGCCGCAGGCCGTTGTTCAGGTTGCCGGCCTTGGCGTGGGCGTTATCGGGCCGGGTCACGTAGCGTGCCCCGACCTGATCGCAGAACTCGCGCAGCCAGTCGCGACGGGTGTCGTCGAGCACCCAGACCCGGAAGTTCGGATAGTCGATATCCAGCGCGGCAACGATGGTCTTCTCGAGCACGTCGAGGCCTTCGTTGTACGTGGCGATGAAAATGTCCACCGGCGGTGCTTCCCGCCCGCGTCGCAATGCGGTCTCGCCGGCGTCAGCCTCGGCGCTGTGATCGGACGTGCGGGTCATGATGCCGATCGAGATCAGCGTGTACGCGATGGTCAGGCTCTCGAAGCCGAAGAACGCATGCGCCCAAAGGCTCGGGAAGTCCATGCGCCATTCCGGCAAGGTGTCGGTGAATCGCCATACGTAATAGACCAGCAGCAGCACGCCGGCCGCGGCGCCGAAAAGCCAGCGGTCCAGGGTGCGCTGCCGGTCGCCGCGCAGGCAGAGCAGCGCGATCAGGAATGCGCCCGCATTGATCTGCATGAGCATACGGCCATCGAGATACTCGGCAAACATCGTTACTCCTATCGTCACTCGTTGGGTCCGTTGGCGGGACCATTGCTCGGACCACTGACGGACGCCGTCGTGGCTGCGCAGTTCGCCCGGCATCCTCGCGGCTGGAACGGATTCCAGCCCGTGGCGGCCAGTACGGCCCAGGCCGTGGCGCCAAGGTGGGGCAGGTGGAAGTAGTAAAAGTCCTCGGTCTTCGAATCAGGGCCGATCGATAGCCCCGTTTGAATCCGTTTCTCGGGTGTGGCGAAGAGCATTCCGTCCGGCGCGCGCTGTGACAACAACAGCGGCCAGAGCGGACCCGCGACATCGGCATGGTTGGTGGCCAGCAGCACCAGCGCGGCCTGGCCGGTGCCCTCCGTCCAGACGCCATCGGGATCGGCCTTGAAGCCGAATCCGCCATTGACGGCGTGCCGGGTGCGCGCCCAGTCCAGCGAGCGCTGCCAGGTGCCGGCGGCGTCCGGGATGGCAATCAACGGCCACAGCGATGCATCGAGCGCCGAGGGCCCGCCGTTCAGCGTCCGCCCGTCATCGCGGGTGCCGATCGCGAAACGCCCCTCGCGCGACTGCCACATGCTCTCGACGAAGTGCCGCGCCCGCTCCGCGTCCGTGTTCCAGCGCGGATCATTGCTGTATCTGGCCAGCCAGCGGAACGCGGCATAGGCATCGACGTTGTGCTCGGTGGATTTCCACCCCTGGCGCTCGGGATTCGGCTCGTGTCCGAAGTACCCGCCGATGTATGCGGCGGGACTGTCCGCGTTGAAGGTTTCCTTGTCGACCCATCCCATCAGCGCCTTGGCCCCGTCTAGATAGGCGGGCGCGCGCGTGGCCTCATATGTAGCCAGCAGAAGCAGGGCGGCCCAGACGACATTGCCGGTGGCGGTGCCCACCTGGTAGCGGTCCTCGAACCAGCGCTTGCTGGCGTCGTCCCACCAGCCTGGCAATGGCACAGGCCCGTTAGGTATCGCGCCCGCCCGGTAGGCATTGCGCAGGCGGCCGTCATGGTAGTGGCGGTCGCGGCTCATCCCCGCCAGCACGCCATCGGCAATACGCCGCGCCGCATCGCGCTGGCCGCAGGCGATCAGTGCGATGCCGGCCAGCGCGTTGTCGTAGACGAAAGCCGATTGACGCAGCGGCGCCGGCAACGGCTCGCCACCGGGCGCCGGCTCGTAGCTGGCCAGCCATATCGGACCCGAGCCCGGAATGGCCGTCACGCGCTGCGCCAGCGTCTGGCACCCGCTATCGCGCAGTTGCGTGCGGGTGTCGGCTGACGATGCTGCAAAGGTGGGCGATGTGGCCAGAATGCATGATGTGGCGAGGTAAGTAGCCAGCCGGATGCCCCCGGCTGCCAACCCCTTTGACGTATGACGCTGCACGGTTGTCTCCTTCCTGCGGGCGTTGCGTGAGTGGCTTCGCGCCTGCTCGATCAAACCGGATAGGCTCTGGTCAGATCAGGCGGGTGAACCACGGGCGATCGAGGCTGACCTTGGCCCAATGGCCAAGCGCGCACCGATCGGTACTGCCACTGCCGCGATTGCGCAGGTCGGGGAGCGGCTTGTTGAGCTTCGCGATCAGGTAAATCTCGTTCTTCTCGATGGGCGGGAAGGGAACGAAGTAGCGCGCCTGATCGCCTTCCGGCGCGCGCGGCATGATCTCTGCGACAGTGCCCGGCTGCGGCGTAGGAACACCATCGACCAGCACGGTCAGCTTCGCGCCCGGCAGCAGATCCTTGCTGAGGCTGCGCGGGAACACGGCCACGACGTTGGGCTGGCTGCAGTTGGTGGTGCGCATCAGCGTGGCGCCGGCGGCAACCCGCGTGCCCGGCGGCGTCAGCACATCCTCGACGATGCCACTCGCGTACGCCTTGATATCGAGGTTGGAGACCCGTTCGAGACGTTCCTGTTCCGCCGTCACGAGCTTGTCGACCTCGGCACCGTACTGTTCCAGTTGCGTGATCTCGGCCTGCGTCTGCGTGATCTCGGCCTTCAGCTCATCCTGCTTCTGCGACAGCGCGCCCAGCGCGCCGTCCGCGCTCGAACTGAATACCTTGCTACGCGCTGCTTCGCTGCTGTTGCGCGCGCTGTCGAGCTCCGCCTGGATGGCATCGCGCGAACCGGCCAGCACGGTAAGCTGGTTCCGTGACGCATCGGTATAGGCCTGGCTGACCGCGCCCGCCCATTGCATGGCCTGATTGCGATTGACCACGTCCTCCTGCGCGTCGATCTGCTGCTTCGCTACCGCCAGCCGGGCCTCGATGCCACGCACGCGCGAGGCGTGCTCGCGATCCGCCGAGGCCTGGTAACGCTTGATATCACCACCCGTCGACGCCATGCGCGTCTGGTCCGCCTCGAGCTTCACCTTCGCGGCCTCCAGGCGTTTCTGGTTATCGAGTTGTTTCCCGGTCAGTTCCACCAGCAGCGCGCGGTCCATATTCGGGTTCTGCAACGCCATCAGTGGATCGCCCGCTTTGAAGCTGCCGCCTACCGTCACCACCTGCTTGGTGACAACGCCTTCCACCGGCGTGGTTACGAGGGTGACAGGACTATTCACGATCGCGCGCTCGGACGACCGCGTGAAGATGTACGGGAACATCACCGACAGGACCACCCAGATGATGAACACCACCATCCCATAGCTGGCCAACCGAGGCACCACCCGCCACAAGGGCAGGCCTGGCACGCCCGCGCGCCGTTGCATTAACGAGTCGTGGTGCGGTGGGTGTTGAGACGGTTTGACCCGTGCGGGTACCGAGTCCTTCTGGTCAACTTTCTTATCCATGCCGCCTCCGGATAAAAGGTGGGCCACCCGAGATAGCCAAAGCCATCGCGGTCAGCAATAGGCAACAAGCTGCCGCCACGCGAGCGAATCCCCACCCGCGCAGTGCGCAGTGCTTCGTCCCCCAGATTGTTTGTTATGCGCCGTTGCCCCGGGCCGTCACAACGCCGCCGGAACAGGCTTCTGGATCGATACCGCCGACCCGATGAATTCACGCGCCCGATTGCCGATATGATTGTGGGCACGTGTAGATACAGTGAGGCGCAAGCGCCAGAGAAACTCAGGACACAACATCACTTGATTGATGCGATGCAGCGCAGGAGCGTTTCAAAGTTAGACAAGTTGAGCCCTGCGTGCTGTAAGAATGTGTAAGGCCTGCATTTCAAGTCGCTTACAACGCGGCAAGTTCACCGCTTGGCATTACACTTGCGCTGCGACACTCGAGAACGATAAGGAGCTTTGAATGACAGCGATCGTACTGGCGATGGATGGGTCCACCTATAGCCGACATGCGGCAACATGGCTTGCATCGACGACATGCCTGGCCCAGCCCCTGATCGTGCATGTGGTGCACGTGTCGCCGATACTCGGACGCACCGGCTTCAGCGCCGTCGATTTTGAAACCGAGAATCGTGAAGAAGCACGTGTGGTGTTCGAATCGGCCAGAGGTCTGCTGGAAGGACGAGTGAGCGAATTGCACGAGCACTGGCTGCGCGGCAATGCATCGGAGGAGATCCTTCGGTTCGCCACCGAGAACGCCGTGGACCTGATCATTGTGGGCGCCAAGGGGATCGGTGCGCTCCGGTCCTCGATCATTGGCTCGGTGGTATCGAAGATCGCAGCGCAGTCCACGGTGCCCGCGTTGATCGTCAATCCGAACGACCAGGAAGGCTAGGGCGGTTGCTCCCATCCTGCCATGGTGCCTGCATGGGCCTGGAGGCGCTATCAGACTGAAGCGAAGCGGTTCTGGCCAGGGTGACGCAGACGGTACGAGTGGCCGGGCCAACGCCGCCCAACCCCGCCCAAGGACGCCGGAATCATCTTGATAGTGCCTGTTACAGATTGGCGCGCGTCGCCTATCCTGATGAGACTGCAAGGAGACGCATCATGTGCCGCTGGCTGGCTTACTCAGGCAATCCCATCCAACTGGAAACGGTGCTGTTCCGGGCCCAGCACTCGTTGATCGATCAAAGCCTGCATTCGCGGCTGGGCCACACCACGACCAACGGCGACGGCTTCGGCATGGGGTGGTATGCCAAGCATTCCGAGGAACCGTTCCGGTACCGTTGCATCCACCCGGCTTGGAACGACATCAACCTGCGCGAGGCGGCGCGCGCCATCCGAGCCGCGAAGTTCGTCGCGCACATTCGCGCGGCAACGGACACCCCGGCCCAGGAAACCAACTGTCATCCATTCCGATACGGCAGATGGCTGTTTGCCCACAACGGGCTGATCCGCCAATACCCGGAGGTCCGGCGCGAACTGATGCTTTCGATCGCGCCCGAACTGTTTCGCTGGATCGAAGGCTCCACGGACTCGGAGGTCATGTTCTATCTGGCACTGACTTTCGGGCTGGAGCGGGACCCACGCGAAGCACTGCAAAGGACGGTGGGACTGGTGGAACATGTGGGCCGCCGCCATGGGGTCGATTTTCCCGTGAACATGACCATTTGCGCGACCGACGGCGATCAGATCGTTGCGGTGCGGTATTCCAGCGAAGGGGACTCGCGCTCGCTATTCCACAGCAATTCGTTTCGACACCTCCGCGAGTTATATCCGGAGAATCCAGGTATTGCCGCAGTGGGCGATGATGCCGTGCTGATCCTGTCCGAACCCCTGGTGGATCTGCCTGGCGCCTGGGCGGAGATCCCGGAAGCCACGTTCATGCAAGCCAGACAGGGGACGGTCGACTACTACCCGTTCATCCCGACGTATTCGGAGCCTTGATGGATCGGCATGGCATGAAGCATGGATTCTCAGGCGTGGATCGAACAGGAAATGCGGCCGCCGCACCGTACTGTCCGAGTGCACGGATCACAATGTTCGAGCGCAGTATCGCGATCACGACGCAGGATCTTGTGTCCGGGCCTGTGAGGCGCCCGGCAATCAGCGTGCTGCTCTCCCTGGATGACACGCCATTCTCCATTTCAATCAACGACGTGCCAGTGCCCAAAGCGCGGGCGTTCGTCGTGCGAGAGCTTGCGCCGCGCGCCATCCAGGCCTTGAACTGCCAGCTTCTGAGCCTCAGTCTCGATCCGGGGCATCCGCTTTTTCTGTCGACACGCAAGGCATTGGGAGACAAGGAGTTCCTTGCGCTTCCAGACGGACCGCTGCGGGCCTGCCGCGATCCACTGCGCGGAGAACTACTTGGCGCCGTGCCTCGCCAGCCGGATGACCGGCTCATCGAAGCACTGTTGTCTTCGGCGCCGGATTTCTCCCTCCATTTGCGGGCGAAATCGGCTTCGCGCCGAGAGCACCTGCTCGCGCAATTCGAATCGCAATGGACTGAACCGCATCTCGCGAGCAAGCTGGCGGCAGCGATGGACCTTTCGGTCAGCCGGCTGTCCCATCTTTTCGTGGAAGAGGTCGGCGTGCCGCTTCGGACCTATACCCTCTGGCGGAAGTACCGACACGCATGCGCCAGGCTGCAGTCTCCTGGCAACCTGAGCACGCTGGCGCAGGATTGCGGCTTCTCGGACGCCGCGCACATGACACGAACCTTCGTCAGCTACCTGGGCTTCTCACCAACCATGGTAAAAAGCCTGAGCCATATCCATCGACCAGTCGAAGCACACCGTGCCTGAGGTGGGGCAGCAGGGCGGGTAACCACCGGGAATCACTCGCGATGCAGCGCCCAGGTGAACGTATAGCCCTCCAGATGGACCTTCACGGCTTGTTCGATCTCGGCATCCGGCGCCACTAGTCGCACATCGACATGCAGACCGCGCTTTCCGCCCGCGCTCACTTCGACCGCTCTCAGCGCGGTGGACGCGATCGTCTCCAGTGCCGGTCGCAGCAGTAGCTCTGCGGCCTTGACCCGCAAGGCAGGCTTGAACAGCTTGCCAACGGCCGTAGTGGGCAACTGGTCCAGCACGTGGATCGCCTTCGGCCAGGCCGGCCGCTCCGCAATTCGCTCTTTGACAAAGGCATCGAGTTCTTCAAGATTGATGCCGACGCCAGGCTTTGCCACGACAAAGACGACCGGCAATTCGCCAGCGTACTTGTCCGGCAGCGAAACGGCCGCTGCCAGGACGACGGAAGGGTGCATCATCATCGCCTGTTCGATCATCCCCGGATCGATGTTGTGGCCGCTGCGGATGATGAGGTCCTTTGCGCGTCCAGCGATGAAAAGCTTGCCCGCATCGTCGAAGTAGGCGAGGTCTCCTGTGTTCAGCCCACCTTCGATAAAGACCCCGGCATTCTGGCTCGGATCACGATAGCCGTGCGAAACATGCGGCCCCTCGACAAACAGGACACCGACTTCATGCGGATCGCAATCGTCCCCCAGACCTTGCTCGGCGTCTTGGCGTCGCACACGCAGTCTCGTGAACGGGAGCCGATATCCCACGGAACCCACTGTCGGGCGCTGGCCTGCCGCATCCGCCGCCGTCGCACCGCCGGTTTCCGTCATGCCAAGCAGCTCGTGAAGCTCAACACCAGTTACCTCGGCAAAGCGCTTTGTCACGCTGAATGGACACGGTGCCGCCCCGGTCAGGCCGTATCGAATCGATGAAATATCGGCATCGACCGGGACGTTGAGGAGGGCGCCGAGAGCCGTCGGCACAGCGCCAAAAATCGTGATGCCGAACCGTTCGACGATCTTCCAGATCCCCGTCACCATGGCGGGATTCCGGAGTCCTTGGGCCGAGAGCATGATGATATGGCCGCCCGACAGCAGGACCGACAAGGTACTCACGATCGTCCCGCCAACGTGGAACAACGGCATGCCGTTGGTCACCCGGTCATCCTTGCGCATGCCAAGCAGGCTTGCAGCCCCCAGCGCCGCGGCAAGCTGATTCCTGCTGCTATGCGCGACAAGTTTGGGCAGCCCGGTCGTCCCTCCGGTGTGGAAATACGCCACAACTGCGTCGCTGTCGCCCGACGGCTCCCACGTTGCGCAGCCATGCGCGGTGCTGTCCGCCAGGACTGCATTGAAATCGATGGCAAAGTCCGGCGCAGAGCCTGGCCCGACCGCTACAAGGCGAACATCCGGAAGATTCGCCCGGATCGCCGCGACGCGCTCCGCGATGCCAGGGATCTCGCCCTTCGGAAACACGAGAACATCGGCAGCCGAATTACGGACAAGATTGACGATCTCATCGGGCTGAAGGAAGGGGTTGAGCGGCACCGCGAAACCACAAGCTTCGGCGCCCCAGAGCACATAGTGCGTTTCGACGAAGGACGGCAGGATATAGGCCACGCCACAGCCCGGGCCAGCCAGTTCCGAAAAGAACCGCGCTGCCGCCGTAATGTTGTCCAAAAGCTCCCGATAGCTCACCGTCCGGGCCGGCCCATCCGCCGCATCAATGTAGGTCAGCGCCGGCGCATCGCCATGCCGCTGGGCGCTAGCGCGAATCGCGCCGTAGACCGTGCCACCAATCGCGGCGTTCCATGCCTGAACCGCGACGCCGGAGCGCTCGATCGCTTCAATTTCCGTGAGGCTCGACACGAGAGGTATGCTGAATTCCATTGGCGTCTCCATGCTGTAAGTCGCTATCGTTGTTGTACTTTATGCAACACGATGCTGACAGACGAGGGCGGCGGCGTCTTGAAGATTTCAGCTATGGATGGCCGGTCGTGAGCATGGTTTTAGGTGCTTATATTATTTAACATAAGATAGATTATTGGTATTGAATCAAGTTTTAAGCAGCCATGGAAATCAAGGGTCAAGCCCCCGTCTACGGGGGTTCAAGACGTAAAAGCCAGCCCATAACTTGCTGCCTTCTTTGTTGCCGGAGACGACATGAAGAATCCGTCCAGGCGCTGGGTCAGTGCGATCGAATTTGAGAAGCACGCCTCGGGGCTGCAACGAAAACACCTAGTCCGTCTATTGCGCAGATGCGACAGAACAATCCGAGATTGGCAGTCCGGTCGCAGGCCCATCCCGGCCTGGACAATCGACGCACTCAAGCTCCATCGATACGAACGCCAGCAGGCTTTTCGGCAGATGGTTGCCGCTGCTTCGTGCCACCAGCTCCAGCGGCCACTGCCGTGATCGCCTCCTGAAAATCCCGCGCCAGCGTTGCTTCGTCGACCTTTACCGACGAGTAACGCTTAATCGGAATTCCTGCTGCCAGAAGAATTTCATTTTTTACCGCGTCGGCTTTCTGTGCTGCTGCGGAGTTGTGGCTCTTGTCGTCCAACTCGATCACGTAAAGAACTCGACAATTTGACGAGCAGACAACGAAATCCACGTATTTTTGGCTAAAGCGCCCCCTCGCGGCCAAGCCTCCGCGCTTCACATCTACGATGGCTGACATGGAGACTTGCGCGAACAAATGCGATTGCGGCAAAGACTTCTTTAGCTTGTGGAAAAAGCCGACTTCGCGCTCCGTCATCAACTGACGCCGCGCATAGGCGAAGTTGGTGCCTCTCTGCCGACGGCCGCGCGACGCCGCAGCTACAGCAAGCACGAGCACGAGAGCTAGGATCAGGAAAAAGAATGGCTTCAAGCGGCCTCCGGTCGATGCGATAACGTAACGACAAGGGTAACGGAAAAGTCGCTTATAGAGAGGGCTGGTTTGCTCGGGGACCTGCGCCTGACGGCAAGAAACTACGCCTGCACAAGATCAGCACCATAGAGGCCGCCAGCGCCTTCATGGCTACATCGAGGTGGCCGAGTACCCCGAAGGCCATGTCGAATTGTGGGCGGACGCTGCTCCCCTGCCCTACACGACTTATGACCGTTTCCCGGAGGTCGACCAGCGCGCGATCGTGGACAACAAGCGCCAGGGGCTCGCCCTGGCGAGCACGGCCGAAGGCCAGGAGCGAACCGCACACTCCCCTCTAACCGGGCACTCGAACGTCGTGAGTCCGCCTAGTAACGGACCTTCCCAGTCTCGTCATAGGTGATCAGATTGAAACCTTCGCCGTGCGCCGGGGGCACGAAATAGCTGGTTATCTGATCGAACTGCTCTTCTGATGTCTGGAAAGGATGCTCGCCTGACAGGTTCCTGGCCTTTAAGCGGCTTTTGCAGATCTCGTCGCTCACCTCCAGATAATGGAGTCGATGCTCGCAGCCGGCCGCTCGGTATAGTGAGGCGCCCCACGTCCGAGCACCGACGGTATTGAATGGGAAGTCCAGAACTACGGATGTACCCGCCGTGAGCAGCGACACGATGTGGTCGGTAAGAAGTGTTCTTATGCGCGCTGTGCGGTTCATGTAATCGGATAGCGTATGGATTTCGTCCGGGTAGAGACATGCTATCCATTTGTCCTCGCTCAGCAGAACTCTCCGAGGGGCGGCGGCCAAGCGTGCCGTCAGTGAGGATTTACCCGAAGCGATCTTCCCGCAAACCATATGCAAGGCAGCCGTATCGCTACAGGCGACTATGTTCGTTTCTTGATCCATTTCCAAGCGCTCCGTGTCGCCCCAGAAAGCAAAAAACCCGCCTTCTGGGCGGGTTGTGATTGCGTATTGTCAACTCAATAGCTATCCCGCCGAGATTCGCGCGGCGTAAATAATCGAGTTGACGGTCAAATGGGTCATGCGCCTTAGCTTAAATCAACCGGCGACGCCAGGCAAGCCTTGGCCTCAAAGCATGATCGGCACGGAAGAGTTACCGGCGTTCAGCGACAACTAACGCTTTAAATGCAGTCCTTCCGTTGCCGCCGGTTCTGACGTCGCCAACGGGTCGACAGCGGTACTCTGAGCGTCAGCCCCATCCTTAGCCTGCCAGCCTCCCCCAAGCGAGCGAAAGAGCGCTACGCTAGAGACCAACTGACGTCGATGAATACTCTCGAGAGTGCGTTCGTTAGTGAGCGTCGTTGCCTCCACCACATTAACGTCGAGGTATGCCGCCGCGCCTTTCTTGTAGCGATCCGTCGCCTGCGCGAGCGCGCGTTGCGACGCCTGGACTGCGGCTTCCTGACTCGATGCAGCCTCCTTCAGGAGTCTCGTGGCCGCGTAGCTGTCCTCCACGTCTTGGACCGCCGTTAGCACGGTCTGCCGGTAGTCGGCCGCAGCAGCATCGAATTGCGCCTGGGCACTGTCCACGCCGGCTTGGCGCTTCCCTCCGTCGAAGATTGTCGCAGCCAAGGCAGGCCCCACCGCCCAGAAGCGACCTGGGGCCGTAAGGAGTCCGGCCAAGCCTGAGCTCTCGACACCTCCGCTCAGGTTGAGCATGAGACTCGGAAAGAACGCGGCCTTAGCAACGCCGATTTGGGAATTGGCCGCCGAAACACGACGTTCTACTGCAGCTATGTCCGGACGTCGCTTCAATAACTCGCTGGGAACTGCGGCAGGTACTACAGGAAGTTGCGTTCCATAGGCGTCATGTGGTGCGATCGAAAACGTGCTGGCAGGCTCGCCCACCAGTGTTGCGAGCGCATGTTGCAGTTGGGTTCGCGCAAGAGTTAGGTCAGCCAATTGAGCTTTAGTACTGTCGCGCTGAGCTTGAGCCTGCGCAACATCGCTCTCAGCCGCAATTCCGCCCTTATATCTGTTAGTGACCATCGAGAGCACCGAAGAATAAGCGTCCACCGTCTGCCTTAGCAGCGATGCCTCGCGGTCAAGCGAGCGGATCGCAAAGTAATCCGTAGCGACTTCCGCCTGCAAGGTCAGCCGAACTGCGGCGACATCGTCCGCACTTGCTTGCACTCGAGACGTTGCCGCATCGACGGCATTGCCAATTCGCCCAAAAAGGTCAGGCTCCCAGGTCGCACTGAATCCGATAAGCCGGTCGGGCGTTGTCTTACCGGCCAGCGACCGTCCAACTACGTTTGCCGACACATGACTACTGGTAGCGCTGGCATTCGCGCCGGCTGTCGGAAAGTACGCTGCGCGTGCAGCATCGGCCTGGGCCCGGGAATCTTGCAGAAGGGCTATCGATCTCTTGAGCGTTTGATTTGTCACATCGATGCGTCGAATTAACGCATCAAGGTCGTCGTCATGGTAAGACGTCCACCACTCAGCGGGAATCTGACTCAGGACTGGATCGCTCGCTTCTGCATACTTCGCGGGAAGATCCATCTCCGGAATGTGGTAAGTCGGTGCGAAAGAGCACCCCGCTAGCCATATACAAACCGCACTTATGGCTAGCCTCATCACGATTTAGCTCCTTGCGACGCGACCGTCTGCGGCGAAGACACTCTCACACGCGCGCCGCCGGCAAGCCCATCCCCCGGGTTCACGATAACCTTGGCACTCGCAGCCAGTCCGCCCAAGACCTCTACGTGCGAACCAAAGTCACGTCCCAACTGGATCTTCTGAATCGCGACCTTCCCGTTTTGGTCGATGATTGCCACCGATGCCCCGCCGGCCGGAAACATAAGCGTACTCGCGGGTAGATCCAATCCCGCCCTATCCGCTTCCGGCACGATATGGACCTCGGCGTAGGCACCTGGGAGGATCTTTCCACCCTGACTGTCCACATCGAGCTCGACTCGGAGACTACGGGTCACCGGGTCCATTGCGCCCGCCGTCCGCGTAATCGTGGCCGGGAAGTGGTGGCCCGGCGATTGCGGTAGCGCCAACCAAGCCTTGGTGCCTGGCGCAACCGCTGCACTCACTGACTGTGGGACCTGCACATAGACACGAAGACGGTTGCCTGCCGAGATGTGAAACAGTTCACGCCCCTGGTTAGGCGCACTCCCCGCATCAATAAGCGCACCGGCGTCTACGTTCCGTGCGGTAATCACACCATCGAACGGCGCCCGAATCTGCGTGTACGAAGCCAGTTGCGCGACGCGCGCTGTATTCGAGCGAGCCGAAGCTAGCAATGCCGCTTTGGCCTGCATGTCAGCGACCTTCTGGTCGGTTTCCTGCTGCGCTACCGAGTTGGTGGACTGCAGATCCTTCCACCTGTCGGCCGTAGTCTTCGCGAGTGCGTAGTTGGCAGAGGCAGTCTCTTCGTCTGCGCGTGCTTGCCGAAGTTGGTCCGCGACTTCCGGAGCGTCGATTTCGGCCAGCAGCTGGCCAGCCTTTACCTCAGTACCGATATCCACATACCAATTTCGAAGGTATCCATTCACCCGCGCATGGATGGCCGCATCCTGATAGGCGCGCACATCGGCAGGCAGCGTGATCTCCTGCGAGGATGCCGCCGGCTTCGGGGAAACAATACCGACAACCGGAGTCTGTGCGTCGATACTGCGCTTTTGCAGGGCAGCCTCACCATGCACTCGAGGGACGATTCCCACAATCAGCGCTGCAGCTGCCACTACCCCCACCGCGATTGCTGTCTTGATGTGCCTGCGGGACAACGGCACGCGACTATTGTTCTTTCGTTCGATTTGGGTCATACCGGACTCTGTACTTTCACTGTGTTTTGGCGCGAGTTGGCTCGCTTTTCGAGCCAACCATGCAAGAGCGCGAAGAATGTGGGGACGAGCACGAGGGTCGCGACGGTTCCAAAGGCCAGACCGCCAATAACGACGCGGCCCAGCGGTGCGTTTTGCGCGCCCGCACTTCCCGCTCCCAATGCCATGGGAACCATGCCGAACAGCATCGCAAGGGCCGTCATCACGACAGGCCGGAATCGTCCGAACCCTGCCTCATACGCTGCTTCGACGGCTCCCTTCCCTTCGTTCAATAGCTCCCGGGCACGGCTAACAACGAGAATGCTGTTAGCCGTTGCAATGCCAACGCACATGATTGCCCCCGTCAGCGCAGGGACACTAATCGTTGTGTAGGTGGCAAATAGCATCCATGCCATCCCGGACAGCGCGACCGGCAACGCGCCGACAATGGCAAGCGGGTCCAGCCACGACTGGAAGTTCACGACCATCAGCAGGTAGACCAGCGCAATGGCCGCAGCCAGTCCCGTAAGCAATCCAGCAAACGAAGCCTGCATTGTTTGGACCTGGCCGCGAACCACAATGCGAGAGCCTGCCGGCAAGCCTGGACGGACACTGTCGACGACACGCTGCACGTCCGCAGACACTGCTCCCAGGTCGCGGCCGCGCACAGACCCAAACAAATCCAGTACCGGTTGTACGTTGTAGTGGGAAATTACACCCGGCTGGCTGCTTCGATTGACTGTGCCAAACTGGCCGAGCTGTGCCGCACCGCCCTGCCTAAGCGTCTCTGCACCACTCCCAAGCGGGATATTCGACAGTGTCTGGAGGGAGTCCATGGCGTACTGCGGAACCGAAATCAGCATCGGGTAGCTCACCCCATTCTTGGGGTTCAGCCAGAAGTTTGGAGACGTCTGGCTACTTCCCGACAACGCGATAAGAAGGTTCTGTGCCACGTCACGTTGCTGCATCCCTGCCTGCAGCGCTCGGGTGCGGTCTACGTTCACCGTCAATGCAGGCTGATCATCCGGTTGCTGCAGATGTAGGTCGCTAAGGCCGCGCACGGCCGACAGCTTCCGCAACAAGTCATCTGCGACCGTGCGGTTTCCGGCAGCATTATTGCCCACGATCTGCACATCAATCGGTGCAGGAAGGCCAAAATTCAGGATTTGGCTGACCATATCGCCGGACAAAAATGAGAAGCTCACTCCTGGGAATGCCACCGGTAACTCGGCATCGAGCTTTTCGATGAGCGCCGAAGACTTTCCAGCAGAGGGATTCAACGAGATCAGAATCTCGGCATCGCCGGTTCCGATGGGCAGCGCGGAGTCGTAAGTCAAGTTGATGCCGCTGACGGGGAGGCCGATGTTGTCCACAATGCTCGAAACATGAGTAGGACCCACCGTTTCGCGGATCTTCGTCTCAACCTGGTCAACCAGGCGCGCAGTCTCTTCAATCCGCGTACCTGTGCGCGCTCGCATATGAAGGCGGATCTCTCCACTATCCACTGCCGGGAAAAAGTCTTGGCCCAGAAACGGCACTAAAGTCATTGAGCACACGCAGAGCATTGCGAAAAGTGCCATAGCGCGCCGCGGCGATCCCAGCGCAAGCTCCAGAACATTTGCGTAGGACTGGCGGACACGCTCGAAACTCTGCTCGAATTTGGAATGCACGTTAGAAAACCAGCGGGCAAAGCGGCCTTCCGGATGATGCCCGCTAGGCTCCCGGCTGAAGAGATAGTGGGCCAACGTGGGGATCAATGTGCGCGAGAGGAAGTATGACGCCATCATCGCAAACACCACCGCCTCTGCGAGCGGAACGAACAGGTAACGAGCGACTCCGCTCAGCATGAACATCGGTAAGAACACGATACAAATGCAGAGGGTAGATACGAGCGTCGGCAATGCAATCTGTGCAGACCCATCCAGGATCGCGTCCTCCAGCGGCTTGCTCATCTCCCGGTGGTGCGTAATATTCTCGATCGCTACCGTCGCATCGTCTACTAGCACACCTACTGCAAGAGCCAAGCCGCCCAACGTCATGATGTTCAAAGTTTGGCCCAACGCCGACAAAGCAATGAGGGCAGCCAAGACCGACAGCGGAATGGTGACAGCAATAATGAGAGTGGCGCGCCAGCTTCCAAGGAATAGCAGAATCATCGCCGCAGTCAGGCACGCGGCTATCAATGCTTCATGCAACACGCCGTCAATAGCAGATGTCACGAAGATTGACTGGTCGGAGATAGGTTGTACCACCAGAGATTTCGGCAATCCGGCCGTCACGTCTGGAAGCATTGCCTTGATTTGCGAGATGATGGAGAGCGTCGACGCGTTCCCGCTCTTCTCGATCTCCAAGAGCGCCGAACGCTTTCCGTCACGCCGAACGACATTCAATTGAGGAGCGTAGCCGTCGCGTACCTGCGCGACGTCACGCACGTAGACCGTGCCTTCCGGCCCACTGCGAATTGGCAAGTCATTGAGCGCCGAGATGGTTTGGGTGCTGCCATTCAGATCCACCCGATACTCAAGCGCGCCAATCTTTGCCGTTCCACCCGGCAAGGTGAGATTCTGGGCATTAATCGCATTGACCACATCGAGAGGCGACAGACCTCGCGCCTGCAGTGCTTCCGTATTGAGGTCGACAGCCACCTGGCGGACCTTGCCACCGTATGGCAGAGGAATTGATGCCCCCTGCACGGTTGCAAGCTGAGTACGGATAAAGCTGTTACCCAGATCGTAGAGTTCTTGCTCGGGAAGCGTGTCACTGCCTAGGGCTAGCCGGAGGATTGGGACGGTCGAGGCGTTGTAGCTCAGCACCAGTGGAGCAGTCGTCCCTGGTGGCATCGTCTTCAAAAGCGATTGTGCACCGGACGTCGTCTGCGCTATAGCGCGATTTATATCTGCCCCTGGGTGAAAAAACACCTTGATAACGCTTACGCCCGGCAGCGTTTGGGACTCGATATGCTCGATGTCATCCACGCTGTTCGTAAGGGAGCGCTCATATCCTGTCACGATCCGCTGCGACATATCTTGCGCAGAAAGGCCGTTGTAGCTCCACACGACGCTAACAACTGGGATGTCAATGGAAGGAAAAATGTCTGTCGGCGTGCGCAGAATGGCCAACGGCCCGCCCAAAAGCAAAAGTATTGCCAAAACGACAAAAGTATATGGCCGACGTAGCGCAAGCCGCACAATCCACATGGTTCACTCCAGGCGCTGTCGGCGCCGGTCATCCAGAATTAGCGGCGATTCTATGTACGCAACACCCTTTCAAACGGGGACGAAACGATTACAGTCTTGTCATCCAATAGGCGAACCTGCGCCGTTATCATCGGCGGCATCGTTTGAGCTGTGAGCCCGTGCAGCTGAGGATGAAAACATGAAGATCTTGGTAATCGAAGATGAACCTAAGACTGGCGAGTACCTCCGAAAAGGCCTCACCGAGTCATCTTTCGTTGTCGATCTTGCGTCGACAGGACGGGATGGCCTGCACCACGCAATCGACGGGGACTACGATCTGGTCATTCTTGATGTCATGCTGCCTGGCATGAACGGATGGGAAGTGCTCAAGGAACTCCGGGAACACAAAGATACTCCCGTGCTCTTCCTGACCGCACGCGATGAAGTCGAGGACAGAGTGAAAGGGCTCGAGCTTGGCGGCGATGACTACCTCGCAAAACCCTTTGCTTTCGTCGAATTGCTGGCGCGGGCCCGGACGCTGCTGCGGCGCGGACCCACGCGCGAAGCTGAGCGCATCGAAATCGAGGACTTGGAGATCGACCTTTTGCGTCACCGAGTCTCCAGAGGAGGGATACGCATCGACTTGTCGCCCAGGGAGTTCGCATTGCTCCACTTCCTCGCGCGACGACACGGCGAAGTCCTTAGTCGCACGCAAATCGCCTCACACGTTTGGGATATGAACTTCGACAGCGACACGAACGTCGTGGACGTGGCGATTCGACGCCTTCGAGCGAAGATGGATGACACTTACGCTCCCAAACTTATCCATAGCGTCCGCGGCATCGGCTACGTCCTTGAGAACCGACAGTCTTGATGCGTAAAAGGTCGCTTACCGCTCGGCTCGCACTTGCATTTGCCCTGATCGCCGGACTAACTTTTTCCGGCGTGGGAATCTATCTGTATGGTTCCCTCGCAAGCCAGATCATCGATCGCGACGACGCTGAACTTCTCCGCAAAGCCGCGCGAGCCCAACAGGAACTAGCTGAGCTTCGAAGCTCCCCCACCGAAAACCGATGGGAGGAGGTACTTGGCGTGGTGAAAGGAAACGAGGAGTTCGGCATCCGCATATTGGATGCGCGCGGCGTGCAGTTGGCGGCGGCCGGTGCAAACTATGGGATAAAGCCGATTGGTGGCGGCGCTTACGCCAAAGTGCCGGACGCGGCCGGGTCAATTCAGGCCTGGAGCACACCGAGCGACATGCCGGTACGCATGACCACTATCAAGGCTAGCGTCAGCGGTGAGGCATCACCTGTAGTGGTGGAACTGTATCAGGTCGCTAGCAGTCGTGTTTCCCTCCTGCGAGACTATCGCTGGAAACTATTTATCGCAGTCCTTTTAGGCACAGTCGGTGCAGGCGGGCTGGGATACGCGGCGCTTCGGGCTGGCATGGCGCCATTGCGAAGTATCGCAGCCGGCACGGCCTCCGTGACCTTTACAAGTGGAGCGCTACCCGTTGATCCATCCAGGCTGCCTGCGGAACTAGATGATTTGGCGCGCGCCCTGCAGAGAATGATCGACCGTCTCCGCGAACGGTACGATAGGCTTTCGCAGTTTTCAGCGGACCTTGCCCACGACTTCCGTACGCCAATTACCAATCTGCTCGGACAGACCCAAGTCGCACTGAGCAGCGACCGATCTATTGAAGAGTACCAATCGCTGCTGGTCTCGAATGTTGAAGAGTATGAGCGCCTTTCTCGGATGATTGAGAACATGCTCTTCCTGGCAAGAGCCGACAATGCACGGGTAGCCATTCGCGCTACGGAGCTCGACCTTCGCGAGGAACTGCATCGACAGGCAGACTACTTTGAATCATTGGCGGAAGCACGGCAAATAACCATCCAGGTGAATGCGCAAGGGAAGGTTTTCGCAGACCCAACGCTCTTCCGACGCGCGTTAAGTAACTTGCTGTCAAACGCAATCCGCTATGCCAATGAGGGCACCAGCGTAACCGTTCACGGTCGACACACTGGAGGTGTCGCTCAAGTTAAGGTGGAAAACGTCGGACCAGGCATTGCCCCGGAGCATCTATCCCTCCTCTTCGACCGCTTTTTTCGCGCAGACCCCGCGCGCGCCAACTCTGGTGAATCATCGGGAATTGGGCTTGCAATCGTCAAGACCATCATGGATCTTCACCACGGAGCGGTTTCTGTCCGCTCAGTACTGAATGCCACTACGTCCTTCCAGCTGGAGTTTCCTGACAATAGGACAATTCCGCATACCTGACGGGCAACATCGTCGCTATCCGTGTAGAAAGCGGCTCCGCTTTCGAATCTTCATTACTACTTTCCTCCTCACAATGTCGGCACGATAAGCGAATCCGCAAGCGACGAGCGCAACGCTGGCTCGCCGCAGATGGGTGCGCCCTCTCGCCCTCGCCTTTTCCTATATCTCGCCGTTAGCGTTAGCCCTGCATTAAGACAAAAATTATTCACAATTACGTAAGCAATGTGAACCCACTCCTGCTCGCGGCGAGACCTTGCCAGGGTCGATTGGTATCGGCCAGAAAGCGATGTTCGTCTTGGCGGTAGAATTGTTGACGATTCACAGCCCCTTTTTGTGCATGGGAGCAATGAAAATGACGACGACCATGCTTGAGTCCGCGTTGACCTGCCCGCATTGCGGATACGTGTCGGTCGAAGTGATGCCGACTGACGCTTGCATCTATTTCTATGAATGCACGAGGTGCAAAGCCTTGCTTTCCCCGAAGTCTGGCGACTGTTGTGTCTTCTGTTCGTATGGCTCGGTCAAGTGCCCGCCCATTCAAGAAGGACGTGCTTGTTGCGCGGGTTCCGCTACTCCAGCCAAACGTTAAGGAACCTATCCCCTGCACCGGAGGGACTGAAATGCTTCAGGCATACATGCATAGTCCGCTTCATGTCGTGACTGACCTTGCACCGTCACCCAACCTGCGACCTTCGTAGGCTTATTTTCGTCGCATGTTAGCTTCTACGCACCCTCGCGACCCTGACAGATTTCGACGACCAAATCCCGCCGTCACGCAGGACATTTTCGCCGCGTCACCAATATTTCTGGTCACGCGCGAGACCCCGACCCGCCATCATCCAGCGTTCCCGCAGTACGGGTGAACAGCGCCCGAAACTTGTTCCAGAAATCACCGCCGAGCACGAAGAAGCTTGCGACCAGCATCAGGTCACCGACCAACTGTGCCTCCCACATCTTTGGCCGAAGCCCGGGCCAGATCGCATCCACGTAGGGTTCGAACATGGCCGAGGCCAGTGGCAGGCAGAACATCACGAGGCCGATGGCGTGACGTGCCGGCCCCACGGTGTCGCCGGGGGGGCTGAGGCGGCGCAACAGCAGAGCCTTCAGCCGCTCGAATCCCGGCTTGCCCATCACTGCGATGCTAGCCAGCAGCATGATCTTATTGACGACCACGATCCCGCCCGTCAGCGTCGCGATACCGGTGGCGGATACGCCCGCAAAGGCTGCGATTGGGACGAGGCCCCAAACCGCGTACGCGAGCACGAAGACACCAATGCCGGCGCGGAAGCGCCAGGTGCCCGGAGCGTGGGCTTCAGCCGGTGTATCGGGAATCGTCATGCGCAGCATCCTGGGTGAGGAGTCCGGCATCAGGCAATCGGGAAGCTTCTCCCGAGGTCATGAATAACGCCGAACTCGGACGAAACTCAGTGTAGCCGACGGTCAGCCAGGAGGGTTGGGCGGTTCGGCTGCGTCGGCGGATGGCCGTTTATGCTGCGGATTCAACCGGTCAATGCAACGGATTGGTGGAACCGTTCATAGAGGCTAACAACCACCGCTGACGAGCGTCAGCTTGCACTGATGCCCTTGGCCTTGACGATGGCGCTCCAGCGGTCGTAGTCCTTGTTGAGGCGCGCCTGCATCTCCTTGCCGTCCTGGAACGATGCAATCGCCCCTGCGCTGACCAGCTTCTGCTGCAACTCCTTGTCCTTGCCGATGATGTCGCGCGTTTCGCTGGCGATCCGGTCGACGATGGGTTGCGGCGTGTCCAGTGGCGCGATCAGGCCACCCCAGGAGTCGAAGTCGAAACCCGGGAAGCCCTGCTCCGACACGGTCTTCACGCCAGGCAACAGCACGCGGGCGTTGGGCGAGCTCAGCGCGATGGCCTTGAGCTTGCCCGCGCGGATATGAGGCAGGGCCGCCACGACGTCGGCGAACATGATGCCCACCTGGCCGCCGAGCAGGTCTGCCACGGCGGGCGCGCTACCACGGTAAGGCACGTGCAGCACATCGAAACCGCCTAGGTCCTTCAACTGCTCCATGGCCAGATGGCCGAAGCTGCCGGTGCCGGAACTGGTGTAGCTCAACGGCGTCTTGCTTGCCTTGGCGAAGCGGATCAGGTCAGGCAGCGTTTCGACATGGGGCACCACGGCCGGGTTGATGACGATGGCCATCGGCAGTACGTAGACCGTGGCCACGGACAGAAAGTCCTTCTTCACATCGTAGGCATTGGTCTTGTACATCAGCGGTGCCAGCAAGGCCGGCATGCCGAACATCGACAGGTTGTAGCCGTCGGCGGGGCTGCGGATAAAGCTGGCGGTGCCGATCGAGCCCGATGCGCCGGGCTTGTTTTCGATGATGACCTGCTGGCCGAGCCGTCCCGACAGCTTCTGCGCCACGATGCGCGCGGCGGTATCGGTGGGGCCACCGGCAGGGAATGCGACCACCATCTTGATGAACTTGTCGGGCCAGCCGGTCTTGGCCAGCACCGAGGGCATCACGGCGGCCATCGACGCGGCAGCGCCGGCCTTCAGTACCTGGCGGCGGCTGATTAGCAGCTTGGTCATTGTCTTGTCTCCTGTCGATCGAAAATTCGGGGTGTCAGATCACGCCTCTGGATTGCAGATCCGCGATGGCGCTGTCGTCGAGCTTCAGCAATTCCTTGAACACTTCATGTGTGTGCTCTCCCATGTGGGGCGGCGGCATGCGCACGGGCAGGCGCTGCCCATCGAGCGCATACGGCGGGGCGAGCACCGCCTGGGCACCGGCCTCGCTGTCCTCGAATCGATGCAGCAAGCCAGCCTGCGTGGTGCGTTCCGATTGCAGGGCATCCAGCATGCCCAGCACCTCGCCGCACGGAATCTGCGCGGCCGTCAGGCGTTGCAGCAATTCGGCGCGCGTAAAGCGCTGCAGCCGCTCCCGTACCTCCACGAGCAGTACGTCGCGATGAGCCGAGCGCGCCGTGTTGGTGGCAAAGCGTTCGTCATCGGCCCATTCCGGGCAGTCGATGACCTCGCGGCAGAAGCGCTGGAACTGTCCGTTGTTGCCGACCGTGATCACCAGCGGGCCATCGGCGGCCTCGAACACACCGTACGGCACGATGGACGGATGCGCATTGCCGAACTTGGGCGGATCGCCGGCCTTGAGCAAGGCTTCCATGCCGTAGTAGGACGTGATCATCACGCCGCAGTCGTAGAGCGCCATCTGCACGTGTCGGCCACGGCCGGTGGACTGGCGCGCAAACAGCGCAGCCAGGATCGCCTGGGCCGAATACATGCCCGTGAACATGTCGACCGCTGCCACGCCGAACTTCAGCGGCCCCTGCCCGGCCTCGCCGTTGGTAGCCATCACGCCGGACTCGCCCTGCACGACGAGGTCGTAGCCCGGACGTTCGGCTTCCGGCGTAAAGCGCGCATAACCGGAAATCGAGCAGTAGACCAGGCGCGGATTGATTTCGCTGAGCTGCTCGTAACCCAGGCCGAGCTTTTCCGCTCCGCCCACCTTGAAGTTCTGGATGACCACGTCGCACTGCGCAGCCAGTTGGCGTGCCAGCGCCAGACCGGCTTCGCTTTGCAGATCGAGTGTCACGGACCGCTTGTTGCGGTTCGCGCTATTGAAATAGGAGGTATTGCGGGTGCCGATGCGCACGCCCCAGTCTCGGGTGTCGTCGCCACGGGCGGGATGTTCCACCTTGATGACGTCCGCGCCCAGGTCGGCCAGCGCCATCGCGCACATCGGTCCTGCCAGGACACGTGACAGGTCCAGCACCCGCACACCGGCCAGCGGCAGCGATGCCATGTTTTCTTGCTTCATTGATTGCGTCTCCCCGCGTCCGGATCTGTGCCTGCAGGGAGGTCCGGTTTTCTTTACCAGCGGTGATTGTCCATATGTTCCGAATGCTTGACAATTGCAACCGGTTTTCAACATATATGAATACTCAAGGTTGACAATGGACCTGAACGCGCTGGCATTGCTGGTCGAAATCATCGACGCCGGAAACCTGAGCCGAGCTGCAAACCAGCTCGGCATGAGCCGCGCCAATGTGAGCAAGCGGCTCAACCATTTCGAGCGGCAGTTGGGCGCCGAACTGCTGAGGCGCAGCACCCGGCAGCTCGAACCCACGGAACTGGGATGGCAGCTCTACGAACATGGCCGCGCGATCCGCCACGAGTTGATGGCGGCCCAGGAGTCGGTGCAGAGCCTGGGCAAGCGCCTGAGCGGCACGGTGCGGCTCAGCGTGCCAAGCGGATTCGGCCAGCACACCATGTCAGCCTGGTTTATCGAATTCATGACGATGTACCCGGCCATCACGCTCAACGTGATTTTCGATAATGACATCGAGGACCTGATCAAGGGCGCGGTGGACTTCTCCATCCGTGTCATGGCGGAAACGCCCGCCAATGCCGTGGCCCATAGCCTGGGCGATGTCGAGTACGTGGCCTGCGTCACGCCGGCGCTGGTAAGCCAATACGGTATGCCGCACACCCTCGACCAGTTTCGAGACCTGCCGCTGATCACGTCGGAACTGACCGGCCAGAAACTCCACGCAGCGGGCCGGGCGGGCGCGGCCGGCGGGACACGGCCTATCCGACCCCGCCTGATGTCGGCCAATTTCTTCTTCCTGCGCGACGCCATCCTTCAGGGCCTGGGCGTCGGCCTGGTGCCCCGCTACATGGTGGAGCGCGACCTCGCCGCCGGCACCTTGCTGCAGTTGCCCCTGCCTCCGCAGGACCTGGCGTTCCTGCGCACCACCATGTACCTGCTGTACATGCCGGCCCGCTACCAGACGCGTGCGTTTACGACTCTTGTCGCCTTCCTGCGCGACAAGGCTGCAGGCCGATGAGCCGAGTTGTTCACATGAGTGCAAGGGGCGGAACCCCGCTACGTTGAGCACGGCACAACTGCCTGCCCTCGTGGAGACGGCAACGCGCAAGTGGTCCGCGGTGATCAAGCAATCGAACGCCCGGGTGGATTGATTGCGCGGAAGATATCGTCGCTGACTATCTCGCCAGGCCGGGCATTCGATGGCGTTTGTGTGCATGGTGATCGCACGAGGCATGTGCTTCGCGGATCCAACGCGCCCGTGTTAGTCTCATGGCACTTTGATCCGTGAGGCCGTCGGCATGGTCTGCCCTGGACGCACCCTGGTCACCTTGTGGATGTGGCTTGCCCTGTGGTGCTGCACAATGCCGGCCCACGCGCAAGAACTCGAGCCACGCAGCTATTCTGCCGCACCTGTCGGGACAAACTTCCTCGCCGCTACCTATACCCGGCTCTCGGGGGATGTGCTCACTGATCCGTCGCTGCCCATCACCGATGTACGCTCCAGAATCAACATCTTCGGGGCGGGCTATGTGCACGTGTTTGATCTGGCCGGGCGGACTGCCTCGATCGGCCTGCTTGCACCCTTCGCGAGTGGCGACGTCAGTGGCAACGTGCTCGACGCGCCGACCGCGGTCCATCGGGCGGGGATCGGCGACGCGCGCGTGCGCTTGGCCATCAATCTCCTTGGCGGCCCCGCGCTGACACCGGCCGAGTTCATGAAACGGGCGCCGGACACCATGCTCGGTGCGAGCCTCACAGTGGTAGCACCTACCGGCCAGTACGATGCCTCCCGGCTGGTCAACGTTGGGACCCACCGCTGGGCCTTCAAGCCGGAAATCGGCCTGTCTCAGCCGATCGGCAACTGGTTTAGCGAGTTGTCTGCCGGCGTGTGGCTGTTCGGCGACAACAACGCTTTTCTAGGCGATAAGCGGCGCGAGCAGTCGCCGCTCGGCGTGTTGCAGTGGCATGTCGGTTATCAGTTCCGGCCCGCCCTGTGGATCGCGGCAGACGCCGGCTTCTATAGCGGCGGCCGCACGTCGGTAAATGGCATCCCCAATGCAGATCGTCAGCAGAACTCACGCTATGGCGTCACGCTGTCCGTCCCGATCGTGCCTGGCTGGTCGGCCAAGCTGGCGGCATCGAAGGGCCTCATCACCCGGGCGGCAGGTGACTACACGGCAATCACGCTGGCGCTCCAATACCAGTGGATCAACCACTGAAGCGTCAAACCACCGAGAAGCAGGTCTGTCAGAGACGGCGGCAGCTTCGCGGTGAGCATCTGACCGACACCGGCCAGACTCAGCCATTGCTTTCAGGTCGGTGAGCGTCTGCAGTGCAGTCATGAACTGGCGCTGACTCGGGCTGCGGGCATTGAAATCATGGAAGGCATAGCATTTGTTCCGTAGAGGAGCTCTCGATGCGGAAGATGTGTGAGCTATGGACCTCCAGAAGTCCCCAAGGGGGGTAGATTTTGCCCTTCTCGAACATGGAAAATTCGCGTCCGAGAGTTTCCGCAATGTTCGCGTGCCCCGTCGCCGGAACGCCCGGCGCGGCCAGAAAAGCGACCGCCCTGCACGCCCGGTCGGCTATCATGCCTATCCTCTCCGAAGTAGCTCCCTATGATTTCCGTCCGTAATGTCACGCTGCGTCGTGGCGTCAATGTCGTACTTGACCGCGCATCCGTCACCTTCAACCCCGGCGAAAAGATCGGTCTTGTCGGCCGCAATGGCGCCGGCAAGTCATCCTTCTTCGGCCTTCTCAATGGCACGCTGCACGAAGACAGCGGCGAGTTCTCGATTCCCGCTGCATGGAAGATGGGCCAGGTCGCGCAGGAGATGCCAGAGACCGAGCAAAGCGCGACCGACTTCGTAGTCGAGGGTGACACCGCGCTGTTGGCCGCGCAGACCGAAGTCGCCGCCGCCGAGGCCTGCGACGACGGCATGCGCATGGCGCACGCCTACATGGCCCTGCACGACGCCGGTGCGCACGATGCCCCTGCCCGTGCCCAAGCGCTGATCCTGGGCCTTGGCTTCAGTGCTGCGCAGCTTAGTCAGCCGGTCAACAGTTTCTCCGGCGGCTGGCGCATGCGACTGCAACTGGCGCGCGCGCTCATGTGCCCGTCCGACCTGCTGCTGCTCGACGAGCCAACGAATCACCTTGACCTCGACGCGCTGGTCTGGCTGGAAGCCTGGCTCAAGCGCTATCAAGGAACCCTCGTAGTGATCAGCCACGACCGCGAGTTTCTCGATGCGGTGACGCAGGTGACGGTGCACGTCGACAACGCCCAGCTCGTGCGCTATGGCGGCAACTACAGCAAATTTGAAGACATGCGAGCTGAACAGCTCGTATTGCAGCAGGCCGCGATGGCCAAGCAGGCGGACAAGATCGCCCACCTGCAGAAATTCATCGACCGCTTCAAGGCCAAGGCCTCGAAGGAGAAGCAGGCGCAGAGCCGCGTCAAGGCGCTCGAACGCATGGAGAAGATCGCACCGGTGCTTGCCGACGCAGAGTTCAACTTCGAGTTCAAGGAGCCGCTCAACGTCCCGAACCCGCTGCTGTCGATGCTGGACACGAGCTTCGGCTACCCGGCGCCAGCCGGCGCACTGCCGGGCACGCCGCCCACGGTCATCGTACGAGGCATCAACCGTTCCGTGCTGGCCGGGCAGCGCATCGGCATTCTCGGTGCCAACGGCCAGGGCAAGTCCACGCTGGTGAAGACGGTGGCGCATGCGCTGGCGCCGATCGCCGGCGAAATCAGCGAAGGCAAAGGCCTGAATATCGGCTACTTCGCACAGCAGGAGCTCGACGTGCTGCGCCCGCTCGACACGCCGATGGAACACATGATCCGCCTTGCAAAGGGGACGCCGGCTCACATGCGCGCCCCCGGCCAGAGTGGAACCGAACAATCCCTTCGCACCTTCCTTGGCACCTTCAACTTCAGTGGCGACATGGTCCATCAGGCGGTCAGCACGATGAGCGGCGGCGAAAAGGCGCGGCTCGTGTTGTGCATGATCGTGTGGCAGCGCCCGAACCTGCTGCTGCTCGACGAGCCTACCAACCACCTCGACTTGGCCACACGCGAAGCGCTCGGCATGGCGCTCAACGAATTCGAAGGCACTGTGATGTTGGTCAGTCACGACCGCGCTCTGCTGCGCGCCGTATGTGACGAGTTCTGGCTGGTCACCAAGGGCGGCGTCGAGCCCTTCGACGGCGATCTGGACGATTACCAGCAGTTTTTGCGCGACGAAGCCCGTCGCATACGCGAACAGGCTGCCGCAGCGTAGACGCACATCGGCTGAAGTGGGCCAATGGGAACGCGTGCCCTTCACAGGATTCAGCGCAAAGGGAACCATTGAGGGCCTCGAGACTGATTCGAACTCGGACGTCGAGATCAATCACGGGGTTCGCTGTTCGAATCCAATAGGGAACGTCTGCGGGGCGCAGTGATTGAGCGACGGCAGTGGGGTTGGCAGTTGCCGTTGCCATTGCCGTTGCCATTGCCGCCGCCTGACTCGAACGCGGAGAGCGCCGCCGTTCACCCGCCCCACCTCTATTGCAGTTCAGCTGCATCAGGACGCCAGCGATCTTCTGGCTATTGTCCGAGGAAATCGACGATCGCGCCCACTGTGGCCTGTGGTTGTTCTTCCATCAGCCAATGCCCGGCATTCGGAATGACTAGTTCTTTCACGTTGGTGGCCGCATTGCGCATGACGATCGCTTCGTTCTGGCCAAAGGACTTCGCGCCGCCAATCGCCAGTACTGGCATGGTCAGCTTGGTCGCCAGCGATTTCTGATTGTCCTCGGCGTCTTGCGGAATTGAGAGGAATTGCGCGAACGCTGAATGCATCGCGCCCGGCTTGGCATAGAGCCGGGAATAGTGAACCCGTGTGGCTTCGTCGATCTTCGAAGGGTCTCCGGCGAACTCGTTCCAGAACCTGTCCAGGTAGATGCGTTCCCGGCCTTTTACCAGCCGCTCCGCATCCGGGCCGCCGAAGGAGAAATGCCAGAGCGCTGGCATTCGGACGATCTGTTCCCACGGCGGGACTCCTGGCACTGGCGCGTCCATGACGATCAGCCTTTTCGTTTTGTCCGGGTAGCGCGCCGCATAGGCATAGGCGACCATCGTGCCGATGTCGTGGCCGACCACGTCCGCTTGGTCGATGTTCAGTTGCGCCAGCACCGACCGGATGTCCCCAGCCTGTGTGCGCTTGTCGTAGCCGCCGTCAGGATGCGATGACAGCCCCATTCCGCGCAGATCCGGCACCACCACCGTATGGGTGCGTGCCAGTTCGGCGGCCAGTGGCGCCCACATGTCCCCTGTATCGCCAAAACCGTGCAGCAGGACCACGGCAGGCCCGCTGCCACCCACCCGCACATACAGCGTCGCGCCCTCGGTCTGGATATTCTGGTGCCGGAAACCTGGCGGAAATGGCTTCACCTGTGCTTGCAACGGCTGGACCATGGCAAGCATGAATACGACGGCTGCAAGGAGTCTTCGCATGTTTTTCTCCGGGGGCGGGAGTGGCCGGTGTCGGAAAGTCACGGTTATCGGATCGCCTGAATGGCTTCGCTTCGCACGAGCCCCCTGAAGCGTAGTGCAAGTCGCGCACAACGCAAGGCGCTGCCGCGCCTGATGTTGGATGTCGATGCATGAACCAATCGGCTTCACGCCTGCCTGCTGACGGCCTGCTCCCTGGAGAACCGGCGAGCACTGCTGATACCATGACGACCCGAAGACGCCGACACGTCAGAAGCGTCAAAAGAACAACGCCAATTCCTGTCAGATGCACCTACTTCGATCTGCCGCGCTGGCCACCGCCCTGCTCTCCCTGATGGCCTGCACGACCCGGCCGTTCCAACCGTCGCCGCCCCTGTACACCCTGTGGGCCAAGCCGGGGGTGAATGAGGCAGGCGTGCGCAGCGCCATGCTCGGCTGCGGATTCGTTCACGCAGGCCATGTCGACGGCACCACGATGACTAGCGACGACTATGCGCGCGCGCAGCTTTGCATGATCGACAATGGGTTCGTCTATCAAGACAGGCGCATCGTCTGCACGGACAGTCCAGATCTGCCGGCCTGCGCCAATGTGCCGCGTGGCAAAACCTTCGGTACCGACCCGGACTTCGACCCCACGCTGCTCAAACGTCGCCCATCCCGCCCACCCGCATATACGTACTGGAGCCGCCCCGGTACCGATACCGAAGGCGTCAAGCGCGCCATGGCGGCGTGCGGCTACTCAACGGTTATCGAGCCCATCAACACAATGCTGCTGAACGATATCGCGGCGGCCGAGCTTTGCATGATCGACAAGCAGTTCACCTATGCGCTTCCGGCCAACGCCCTGCTTTGCAAGAACCCGCCGGCGCTGCCTGCCTGCAGGAATCGCGTCATTGATGCCGTGCGCTGCTGCGCGCCACCGAAAGCCGCAGGGCAACGCTGAACTAAGGGCGCCAACCGTGCCGCCGGCGGTATCCGGCAGGTGCGCTCAGGCACCCGAGTCAATGGGCGCGCCCTCGGCATCGGCGGTAGCCCTTCCCACGGCCTGAACGTCGACGCGCTCGATCCGGCGATCGCTCACCTCCGTGACCGTGAAACGATAGCCCTCCAGATCGAGCGTCATCCGTGGTTTCGGCACCATGCCGAAGTGTTCGAGCAGCAAGCCACCCAGCGATGCGGCGCCTTTCGCCGAACTCACCCAGGCGGGGTCCAGGCCGAGCGCCTGCGCCACGCCGTGCAGATCCGCAGCGCCATCCATGAGCCAGTGCCCTTCGTCGATCTTCGTGATCGTGGCGGTCTCGTCCTCGTCGGGAAACTCTCCCGCAATGGCTTCGAGGATGTCGATCGGTGTCACCAGCCCAACGATCGCGCCATACTCGTCCGCCACCAGCACCAGACGGCCGCGCGAATGCGAGTCCTTCAGCGTATCGATCAAACGCAGGATATTGATCGACTCGTGGACCACGATCGGCTCGCGCAGGCTCTGTGTCTCGTCGATGGCGCCCTTGTCGAACAGGTCTCCGAGCGCATCCTTGCCGCGCACGACGCCAATCACGTTGTCCAGTTCGCCGCGGCATACCGGGAAGAAACTGTGCGGGTCATCAAGAATCTGTTTGCGCAGCGTTCCGCCATCGGCGTTCACGTCCAGATATGAGATATCGGCGCGCGGCGTCATCAGGGAGTGGACGGATCGTTCGGCCAGGGTCATCACGCCACTCACCATGCTGCGCTCTTCCGGCGCGAACGGCAGCGGTTCATCCCGCTTCACGGCCCCGCCTTCTGGCGTCTCCGATGCATTGGCGCGCCGGTCGCCGAGCAGGCGCAATACGGCATCGGCTGTCCTCTGCCGCATCGGCACCCGCGCCATATGACGCAGAAAGTTGCGCTGCGCGACCTGGTTGAATGCCTCGATCAGCACCGAGAATCCGATCGCCGAATACAGGTAGCCCTTCGGAATATGGAAGCCGAGCCCCTCCGCCACCAGGCTCATGCCGATCATCAGCAGGAAGCTGAGACACAGCACCACCACCGTCGGGTGCGCATTCACGAATCGGGTCAGCGGCTTGGAAGCAATCAGCATGACGCCGACCGCGATCACGACGGCGGCCATCATCACGCCGAGATGGTCGGCCACCCCCACCGCAGTGATCACGGCGTCCAGCGAGAACACCGCGTCGAGAATCACGATCTGGGTCACTACCACCCAGAAGCCGGCGTACTCGGTCTTGCCCCCCTCCATATGTGGCATGCCCTCCAGGCGCTCATGAAGCTCGAGCGTGGCCTTGAGCAACAGGAAGAAGCCGCCTACCGCCAGGATCAGGTCCCGGGCCGACATCGAGAGCGGCCCAATGGAGAACAGCGGCCGGGTGAGCGTGATGAGCCACGACATCACCGACAGCAAGCCAAGCCGCATGAACATCGCCAGCGACAGGCCAACCACCCGCGCCTTGTCGCGCTGGCTCGGCGGCAGTTTGTCCGCGAGAATCGCCACGAAGATAAGGTTGTCGATGCCGAGGACGATCTCGAGCACGACCAGCGTGACCAGTCCGATCCAGATCGAGGGGTCGGTCAACCATTCCATGACAGGATTTCACGTGGGGAAACGTGCACTGTAGCCGGAAATGACAGGCTGCCACAGCACGGCAGCCGTGAGCCCACGTTGACTCTCGGGCGACTTGACCATCCCTCGATAACCGATGGAAGTATCTAAACCGGACATGGCACCACACTGCGTCGTCGTGTACTATGCAACCAGTTGCATAGTACACGACCGTATCCAACCGGAGACGGCGCCACCATGAGGAGACACGACATGAATGCAGCGGGACTTTCCCCGGCAGCCGCAAAGACGCTGGCAACCTGGCATGACCTTCTGGCACGCAACGCCATGGAGGAGCTCGATCCCCTGCTGTCCGACAGCATCGTGTTTCGCTCGCCGGTCGCGCATACACCTTACCCGGGCCGTGCCGCGATCAAGCTGGTCCTGAAAACCGTCAACACGGTATTCAAGAATTTCACCTATCACCGCACGTTCGCCACGGCGGACGGGCTGGGCGTGGTGCTTGAATTCAGCGCCGAGGTCGACGGCAAGGCGCTCAAGGGCATCGACATGCTGCGTTTCGATCAAGCGGGAAAGATCGAGGAATTCGAAGTGATGGTGCGCCCGATGTCGGGCCTGCAAGCGCTCGGCGCGGCCATGGGCGCCAAGCTAGCTAGCCAGAAGCACGTACTGGCCGGACAGGACTGACGGGTCGCTGGCAATTGCTAAGGCGAGGGGCCCCTCGGCACTGAGTTTCGGCAAGACGCCAGCCACGCCAGCGTTTATGCTTCGGGCACCGGGATGGCGTCTCCCGCCAACGACGAGGATTCGAATGCATAGGTTTCGCTGGGCCGGCCTGCTGCTGGCATTGCTGTGCGGGATTGCTCATGCCTCGATGGGGCTGACCGAATTGCCGGCTAGCGGGGATGACGGCCCGGTGACCGTGTATTACCCATCGAATGATGCGAGCCACCCGGTAAAGCGTGGGCGATTCCTGCTCGACGTCGCGGTGGAAGGCCACCCGGTGGCGGGCAACGGCAGGCTGATTGTGATCTCGCACGGTTCAGGCGGCGCGCCGTGGGTCCATGCCGACCTCGCGCGAAACCTGGTCGACGCGGGATACATCGTTGCCATGCCGCTGCACAAGGCCGACAACTATCTGGATAGCAGCGATCCCGGCCCCGACAGTTGGACCATCCGGCCCGCCGAAGTATCGCGCGCCATCGACGCGATGGGCCGAGACGCGCGATTCGCGTCGATGCTTCGGTTGGACAAGGTCGGCATGTTCGGGATTTCTGCAGGCGGCCATACCGCGCTGAGCCTGGCGGGAGGACGCTGGTCACCGGCACGCTTCATGCAGCATTGCGATGCCCATATCGCAGAGGATTTCCAGACCTGCGTCGGGTTGATCACAAGACTGACGGGCGGCCCGCTGGACGGCGTGAAGGAATGGCTGGCCCTGCGCGTGATTCACCACCGTTTTGACGACGACACCCCACGCGCCACCTTCGATCCACGCATCGCGGCAGTAGTGGCCGGCGTGCCCGCCGCCGCGGACTTCGACATGGATTCACTGGTCCGGCCGGCCGTACCCCTTGGCCTGGTCACAGCCGAGCAGGACCGCTGGCTGATTCCGCGCTTCCACGCGGACCGGGTACTGGCGGTCTGCCAGACCTGCGAGCATGTCGCCGACATGCCCACGGGCGGGCACGGCGCGTTGCTGTCGCCGCACCCGCCGGGTCTGACCGGACTCCTGGGCGATCTGCTCAACGATCCCCCCGGCTTCGATCGCGCCGAGGTTGCCGAAGTCCATCGCAAGATCGTCGCGTTCTTTGGGCGACACCTGCTGCCATAACGCAGTGACTACTTGCGGGATTTCGACTGGTTGAGCACAACGGCAGCCTGGATAAGCGCTTTCAGCGAAGGCTCGTCGATCTCCTCGCCTTCATGAAAGTCGATCGCACGCCGCGTGTTGCCTTCGAGACTGGAATTGAAAAGCCCCGCTGGGTCTTCCAGCGACGCCCCCTTGGCAAAGGTCATTTTCACGACGTTCTTGTAGGTCTCACCCGTGCAGAGAATGCCGGCGTGCGACCACACCGGCACGCCCCGCCATTTCCATTCCTCGATCACCTCGGGATCGGCGGCCTTCACCACCGCGCGTAGCCGCGCCAGCATCGCGCCGCGCCAGTCACCCAGTTCCTGGATCCTCCCGTCGATCAATCGGGAAGCCGACTCGCTCTCTCGCGGTTCGCTCTTTGTCATCCAAGTTTCTCCTCGAAAACACGCCTTGGTAATACGGCAGATTCGGGCATGTCAGGCAGTCGAATTACGCACACCGGGTACCTGTCTGACAGCGGAGTCGAGTATAGCTTTCCCATCACCGCTGACCACGTCGTGCGACAGTGATTTTGTGCGCCCGTATTGGCCTAAAGCACAATGATTTGTCGGGGGCTTCGCTCCTATACTCGTGTCGAGCCGCGTGCCCGGGGTACGTCCACGGAACGCGGCGCCGCAGCCGGCGCCTGCCCTTCCCTCCCGCGCTTTCCGCACCCGTTCGTCTTCCTGTTCGGTGCCTTCGCGCCGTGACCGGGTATCGGGTCGCCGGTTCTCGCCATGTCAACGTTACGAGGGGTATCCATGAGCGACATGCAAGAGCACAAGGTCACACCGTACGACCAGTTCAACTACGAGGTGCCTGAAAACGTCTTCCCGCGCGAAGGCATCTCGGCGAATGCAGCGGCCGCGATCGTGATCAGTGACGAATGGACCGACACCAACCCCATGCTCAACATGTCGTCGTTCGTCACCACGTTCGCGGAACCGGAAGCCCGGGAAGTCGCCGCGCGCAATATCTTCAAGAACTATATCGACCACGACATGTATCCGCGGCTCTTCGCCATGGAAGGCCGCATGGTGCGCTGGCTGCATGAACTGTGGAACGGTCCGAAGGGCGTGGAGCCGTACGGCACGTGTACGGTAGGCTCATCCGAAGCCTGCATGCTCGGGGGCCTGGCGCACAAGTGGAACTGGCGCCAGCGCCGCCAGGCCGAAGGCAAGGATGCCACCCGCCCGAACATGGTGACGGGCGGCAACGTGCAGATCGTGTGGAAGAAGTTTCTGCGCTACTTCGACGTCGAGCCGCGCATCGTGCCGCTGAAGCCGGGCAACTACTGCCTGACCGCCGAAGACCTGGACAAGTACGTCGATGAGAACACGATCTGCGTCGTGGCCATCGCCGGGCAGACCTTCACGGGCGAGGATGACGACATCCAGGGCATTCACGACTGGCTCGATGCCTACGAGAAGCGCACGGGCATCTCGATCCCCATGCATATCGACGGCGCCTCCGGCGGCTTCGTCAACCCGTTCCTCTACCCCGACTACAAGTGGGACTTCCGCCTGCCGCGCGTGCAGTCGATCAACGCCTCGGGCCACAAGTACGGGCTGACGCCGCCGGGCCTCGGCTGGGTGGTGTTCCGCGAACGCAAGATCTTCAACGAGGAACTGGTGTTCTACGTGAACTACTTGGGCGGAGAAATGCCCACGGCCACGCTCAACTTCAGCCGCAACGCATTCCAGGTGGCCGTGCAGTACTACCAGTTCCTGCGGCTCGGGTTCGACGGCTACAAACGCGTGATGCAGCACACGCTGGACAACGCGATCTTCCTGCGCCAGCAGCTCGTCGACAGCGGGTACTTCGACATCATGAACACCACGCAGCGCATTCCGGTGGTGGCAGTGACGCTGAACAAGAAGTACAAGAACTTCAACGAGTTCGATGTCTCCAACAAGGTCCGCGAGAAAGGCTGGGTGCTGTCCGCGTACACGATGCCGCCCAACGCCGAATCGGTCACGAGCCTGCGCGTGGTGGTGCGTCCGCATGTGAACCACAACGTGGCGCAACTGCTTGCCAACGATATCATTAACGCCTGCAAGTTCCTCGAGGCCAACGGTGGCAATGCCAAGCCTCCCGCATTGCACAAACATGCCGAAGCGCAATCGACGTCGTTGAAGTGCTGATGAGTGGATGACTGGCCGGCCGAGGGCACGCAATGCCCTCGGCCGGCTTTTTCTTTTTTGGCAACGCCTACGCCAACCGCAGATCCCGCAACATATCAAGCACGTGTTGCGTGGAACGCTCAACGTACCCCGCACGATGCGCAATACCGAGCCGACGCCACAACGCCGGGCGCAGCGGACGCATGACAATGCGCTTGTCGGGCGATGGCGCCGTCTCCTCAAGGGGTAGTAGCGAGGCGCCGTAGCCGGCCGCCACCAGACTCTTGATCGCGTCGTTGTAGTTGAGCTGAATGCGGGGCGCGGGATGATACCCCGCAGTCGCGAACCACTCCGTAGTCAGACGTGAAAGTCGCGTGGTCGCGTCATTGAGAATGAGAGGTTGGGCGGCGAGCCATTCAGGCGTGACGCGTGCTGGGCACTCCCAATGCGCCGGCAAGAAAGCCATCACGGGGTCGCGGCGCCAAGGCTTGATCACGAGTCCGGCTACCGGCGGCTGCGGCAGTGCAACCAGCCCAACGTCCAGCGTCCCATCCGCCAGTCGGGACAACGTTTCATGTGAAGTCAGCACCGCCACCTGTATGTCGATCGCGGGATGGTGCTGGCGCAGCCCTTCGAGCGCTTGCGGCAACAGGTGCGCGATCGCGCCCGTCGACGCGCCGAGCCGCACTCGCCCTTCCAGCCCCTGCACCTGGCGTTGAATATCGTCCAGCGCCCGCTCCGCATCGGCCAGCAGCCGGCGTGCGCGCTCCACCAGCACCTCCCCTATTGCCGACGGCCTGACTTGCCCGCGCTTGCGCGACAGGAGTGGAGCGCCAATGCGGGCTTCGAGTTCAGCGATATGGAGGCTGACCGTTGGCGGCGCCAGATGCAACGCACGCGCCGCATCGGCAAACGAGCCGCGATCTGCAATGGCGACCAGAGTGCGCAAACGGTCCAGGCTGATCTCTCGCATGTCGGCGTCCTGATTCAGAAAAACTGAATGTTTATGTTATGAAATTCAACTTTCTCTATTGTAGCTATCCACGGAATATAGGGGCTCGCTCTTCGTTCTACTGCCTCCAACCCAAAGTCAGCGGAGTATTTCACCCATGAGCTCTCCTATTGTTTTCATCGACGGCGACCAAGGCACCACTGGGTTGCTCATCCACGAACGGCTGCGTAACCGGACCGATATCAGACTGATCACGCTTGCTGCCGCGGAGCGCAAGGATTTGCAGCGTCGCGCGGAAGCCATCAACGCCTGCGACATCGCCATCCTCTGCTTGCCGGATGCCGCCGCGCGCGAGGCTGTGGCCACGATTGTCAATCCTGCGGTTCGCGTCATCGACGCAAGCTCCGCGCACCGTACACAGCCGGACTGGACTTACGGGTTTCCTGAGATGGCGCCGGGGCAGGCTGAGAAAATTGCAAACGCGCGCCGGGTCACCAATCCCGGTTGCTATCCGACCGGTGCGATTGGCCTGCTGCGTCCGTTGGTGCAGGCTGGGCTCATCCCGGGCGATTACCCCATCAGCATTCATGCGGTATCCGGCTACTCCGGACGGGGACGCGCCGGCGTGGAGGAATACGAGGGACCGGGAGCCGCCAGCGCGCCTTCCTACCAGGTATATGGCCTGGAACTCGCGCACAAGCACACGCCGGAGATCCAGCAGCACGCCGGGCTCGCGCAACCGCCTATTTTCGTCCCCGCATACGGCGCGTTCCGCCAGGGCATCGTGCTGACTGTGCCGCTGGCGTTGCGGCTGCTGGCACCCGGCGTGGATGGCGCCACGTTACACGCCTGCCTCGCGCGCCACTATGCCGAGGCAGACCACGTGCAGGTCTTGCCGCTGTCAGAATCGTCCGCCGTGAAGCACCTGGACCCGCAATTGCTGAATGGCACGAACGACATGCGCCTGAGCGTATTTCCTGGCACGGAACACGGGCACGTTCTCCTGTCAGCCGTTTTCGACAACCTCGGCAAGGGCGCATCCGGCGCTGCGATTCAAAACCTGAACCTGATGCTCGCGTCGCGATAGTTGTGATTGGATTGAAATGACAGACGGCCACGTCCAGATGCCAGCGCATGGTTGCGCGGATCTGTTCGTGGCCGTCATGCGCGGGACACAAGCAGGCGATGAAACGCCCTAGCGTTCATCGCCCCCAAGCAGTGGCTGGCATCAGTCCTCTGCCACGAACCCGGTCGACTCGACGATCGGCTTCCATGCCGCGCGTTCTGTCTGGATGCGCTTGCGCGCGGCCTCGCCGGATTGGGCGTTCACCTCAAGCCCCAGCGTCTCCAGCTTGGCCGCGCTCGACGCATTGGTCGATGCCTGGAGGAACGCCTTTTCGAGCTTGGCCTGCTCTGCGGCGGGCGTGCCAGCGGGCACGAAGGCGCCGTACCAGCTCGTCGCGAATTCGTACTGGTTGATGCCCTGCTCCTTCATCGTCGGCACTTCCGGCAACGCCTTGGCACGTCGTGTGCCGCTCACGCCCAGAAGCTGAATCTTGCCGCCCTTGTACAGCGACATCATGCTGGCCACCGCATCCCAGCCGATCGACACGTTGCCGCTGATCACGTCCACCAGCATCGGCGATGCGCCACGGTATGGCGTGGGCGTGATGGCCACGCCCGATGCCTTGCCCAGCGCCACCGTGCCAAGGTGGCCCGCACTGCCGATCGTGGCCAGGCCCAGACTGGCCTTGGACGGATGCTGCTTGGCCCAGTCCAGGAATTCCTTCATGTTCTTGTACGGCTGCTGCACGCCTGCTGCCACGGCGGTCGGCACGTCAGTTAGCACCGCCACGGGCACGAGGTCCTTGTCGGCGTCGTAGCTGAGCTTCTTGTACGTGAGCGGGAAGATCGTGAACAGTGGCGACGGGCCGATGAAGATCGTCTTGCCATCGGGCTTCGACCGCTTGACGTAGTCGAGCGCCAGCCGTGCAGATGCGCCCGGGCGGTTCTCCACGATCACCGTGCCCTGCCCGTCCTGACGGAGTTGCTCGGCGTAGATCCGGGCCAGACTGTCGGCGGCACCGCCCGGCGCGTAGCCAACGATGATGTGCATCGGCGCATCGTCCGCGGCGGATGCTGGCGCGGCAACGATCATGAGGCCGCTGAACGCGGTGCCAAGCAGCCAAGTCAGGCGGCCGGAATGAAACTTGACGGTCATGAGGAAAGTCCTGTGGTGAAAGCGGGAAGCCTGGGAAGGGGCAAGCAAAGGGTGGTGATGTCGGCGTCGATCTCGATATTGAGATCGGTATCGGCATCGGCATCACGTAGCGTCACAGCGACGGCCACCGGTCGAGGAAGCCGTGGGCCGATTCGAACAATGCGGCGCAACGCAGCAGTTCCGTGTCGCGGCGGAACCGTCCAACCAGTTGCAGCCCGATCGGCAGATCGTCGCTGCCGAAGCCACACGGCAGGCTGATCGCGGGATGGCCGGTCATGTTGAATGGCATCGTCCACGGAAACCAGTTCGCGCGCACGTTCTCGTGTACATGCCCGTCGATCTCGATCGTGCCGAACAGATCCTGGTCGATCGGCAGCGCGGTGCGCATGATGGTCGGCATCGCCAGCAGGTCGGCGCGCTCGAGCAACGCCTGCACGCGCTGGAACAGCCGCGAACGGTCAAACATCGCCTGCTGGTACGCCACGCCGCTGACTTGCGCGGCCGACTCCACCTGACGTACGAACGTTGCGCTCAGTTCGTCGCGATGACGCTCGACGATCTCGACGAAGCGCGTGCGCCAGACGGTGTGGTTGATCGCGCGCCAAAGCGGCTCGATATCGTTGAAGCCGTCGCCATCGAACGGCTCTAGCTCCGCGCCGAGCCCGGCTAGCGCGGCCAGCCCCCGCTCGAACGCGCGTGCCACATCCGCCGCCACTGGGCGGCCCGGCGGCGCCAGGCAATAGAGGATGCGCTTGCCACGCAGATCGCCCTGGGCGCGCGCGGCATCGACATAGTCGGCCTTCGGCACGCCGATCGACCACGGGTCGCAGGCGTGCTCGCCCGCCATCGCCGCCATCATCAGGCCAGTATCGGCCACGGTGCGCGTGGTGGGGGTGACATAGGTCTGGTTGCCGTACAGGTCCTGCGCCTGGCTATGTGGAATCACACCGTTGCTTTGCTTGATGCCGACCACACCGTTACAGGCAGCCGGAATCCGCGTGGACCCACCGCCGTCGGTGGCGACAGCCAGTGGCGCGATGCCGCTGGCCACCGCCACGGCCGCACCGCCGCTGGAGCCGCCACTGGTCCGTTGCGCGCTCCACGCGTTACGTGTGCGCCCGAACAGCGGCGAATCGGTCAGGCACTTGGAGCCAAACTCGGGCGTGGTGGTCTTGCCGATCAGGATGGCGCCCTGTTCGCGCAGGCGGGCCACCGCGACGGCGTCCTGCTGCGGCACGTTGTCCCGCAACGGCGCCGCGCCGAAAGTCGTGCGCACGCCTTGCGTGTTGACGATGTCCTTGACCGTGAACGGCACGCCGTGGAGCAAGCCGAGTGGCCCGCCCGCCATGACCAATCGTTCTGCCTGGCGGGCCGATTCCATCGCCCGCTCGGCGTCGATCGTGATGAAGCAGTTCAGTTCAGGTTGAAGGCGCTCCGCGCGCGCCAGGACTGCGGAAGTGATGTCTACCGGGGAGACACGTTTGTGCCGGATGGCGTCGGCCAACTCGGTGGCCGACAGAAAGCAGAGGGACTCGCTCATTGTTTCGTGTAAGGCAACGTCAAGAACTGCAGCAACTTGCGCAGTCTGCCATGAGCGATACGGCAGGAGAAGCCGGGTAACCCCGCTGGCGCGGCTCAGCGATGCATGGCTCCCCCTCCATGGAAGCCACCCGGCGCCGCGCCGCCATGGAACCCGCCAGGCGCTCCACCGTGCACGACGCGACCGCCCCGCACGATCACGCCGCGACTGGGAAAGAACACATGGTGCATGACGTGCGGGCGATGATGGTGGTCGATGAAAATCACGCCGGCGAACCCCACATACGGCGTCCAGTACCACGGGTCGTAGTAATAGTCCCCGCCGCCATAGCCCACACTGCTGCTATCCACCATCTGCCACGTGCCATCGGGCTGCAGGCAGGCCACTCCCGCGATGGTCTGCATCACGCCGCCGATTTCGGCCTGCCCAACCACCTGCTGGCACATCGTCGACATGTCCTGCGCCCATGCGCCACCAACGCCACCGCCCAGGCCGAGTCCGGCGATTGCCGCTGCCACGGCCGCCAATCCCTTGCCCATGATCCTCACCCCGACTTCACCATCCCGACGTCACGACACGCGGTTGCGCATCACGCGGCACATCGGTTTGCCTGCGAGAGCGCGGCGGGACGTCATCGACCGCACGGCCTTCCCGCATGATGTAAACCACCCCCAGAACCACTTTATTCCACGCCAGTCGATGTTTGTAGCCGGCCCGCCGGATTTGGATTCCCGACGCCGCTTGCCTACCATGAATCAGCCCAAATGGAACCGAGCCATCACCCTATGCAAGCCACAGCCCCGACGTTGCCCACCTGTGTGACCCTGCGAAACGGCAAGCAGGTGCTGATACGAACGATCCGCCCGCAGGACAAAGGCGGCATCCTGACGGCCTTCCATCGCCTGTCTGATGACTCGCGGTATACGCGATTCATGGCGTCCATGCACGACCTGCCAGACGCGTTGCTGGAAACGGCCGTTCACCCGACGCCGGTCCGCGAATGCGCGCTGGTCGCCATGGCGGGGACGGAGGACAAGGGTGATCTGATTGGCGGCGCCCGCTTCACGATCGACCCGCACTCCGGATCCTGCGAATTCGCGGTGACAATCGTCGACGGCTGGCATGGTCTTGGCCTGGCGCGCCATCTCATGGAGATCCTGATCGCGACGGCACGGGCCGCCGGATACCACACGATGATTGGCTACGTGCTGGCATCCAATACCGCGATGCGCGGCCTGGCGCATCGGCTGGGTTTCACGGACACGATGTGCCCCGACGACGCCACCTTGCGCGTGGTCTCCCTGGATCTCACCGCATCTCCCGCGCCCTGAACCACCGACCATCCAACCATGCATCCTCGCCTCACGCTTCTCACGCTGGGTGTCGGCAGTCTCGAACGGTCGCTGGCGTTCTATCGCGACGGCCTGGGCTGGCCAACCAAGGGCATCGTCGGCACCGAGTTCGAGCACGGTGCCGTGGTCTTCTTCGATCTGGAGTCGGGACTGCGGCTGGCGCTCTATCCCCGCGAGTTTCTGGCCAAGGATGCCGCAACCAATACGCCCCTGGGCATCCCGTCGATCTCGCTGGGTCACAACGTCCGCTCCCGGGCCGAAGTCGACGCCGTCATCGAGCAGGCACGCCGTGCCGGAGCCATCATCCTCAAACCCCCGGTGGATACCTTCTGGGGTGGCTATGCCGGCTACTTCCAGGACCCCGACGGCTATATGTGGGAGGTCGCCTGGAACCCGGACCTGATACCGCCCGAGATGCCGCCCAACTAGGCCGGATGTTCGCCCGCCGGCGTCCCGGCCGTCGACAGCAGCCAGCCTGAAAAGCCCTCCACCGCTGCCAGATCCGGATGGCCGGCGGCATGGGCCACGTAGAAGCCGAAGCCGGGCAACCCCAGCGCGTGCGCCTTGCACAACGCGCCACTGCGCAGCAGGCCGTCCACCACCACGTTGCTGCATAGCGCCACGCCCTGGCCGGCCACCACCGCGTCGATGGCGTGCAGTTCCTCGCGAAAACTCAGGTCATGGCGGCCACGCCGAGCCGACGAGTCGCCTGCGGTGAGACCCGCAGCCGCGAACCACTGCGCCCAGGTCGGGGCGTGCGGGTCGCCGCTGCTCCATTCGTAGTGGATCAGGGGGATATGCGTGAGATCGCCGATATCGAATGTCGCCTGCCCTTCCCGCCCCGCCCTCGCCAGCAGCATCGGGCTGGCCACGGCGAAGAAGGTATCGCGCGCGAACTCTGTACTGACCAGCCCCTTGGGCGCGCATCGCGCGTAGCGAATGGCGACGTCAGCCTCGCCCGCAGCCAGATCCAGGACCCGGTCCGTGCCGATGATCTCCAGCGGCCATTCGGGATGCAGCCCCTGCCAGGCCGGAAGGCGCGGAACCAGCCAGCGGCTCGCGAAAGCGTTCGGACTGGTCACGCGCAGCGGGCGTGCCACACCGGGCTGCCCAACGGTCGCCACGGCCTCGGCAAACAGCGCGAAACCACTACGCAGCGCCGGATAGAGCCGCTCCCCCGCCACGGTCAGCCGGAGCGGACGCGGGCGTCGCTGGAGCAACGCCTTGCCGCAGATCTGCTCGAGCATCCGGATCTGATGGCTGATGGCGGTCGGCGTCACGTTTAGCTCCGCCGCTGCGGCCTTGAAACTGCGGTGACGCGCAACCGCCTCGAATGCCTGCAATGCGCGCAGGGGCGGCAGTTTTTGCATGGGTCCAGTCTAGGTGAGCTTTTCTCATCTACAAGCTGAGATCTTTGCCTTTGCACCCGACCGCCGCGCGCACCACCATGGTCTCGGGGGCGTGACCAACTTGGGGGGCGTGATGCGATCAGATCGGCAAGAGGCATCCGGGGACGGCGGCAATCCAGGGTTCGAGGCGTTCCGGCAGGCGTTGGGTGGCCAACTCGTCCAGCGCGGGGATCCTGACTACGATATGGCGCGCAAGGTCTGGAATGGCGCAATCGACAAGCATCCGGCGTTGGTCGTCTACTGCGCCGACGCCACCGACGTGGCAGGCGCCGTACGGTTCGCCCGGGCCACCGGCCTGACCATCGCGGTTCGCAGCGGGGGGCACAATCTCGCCGGACTTTCCACGTGTGACAACGGCATCGTCATTGATCTGTCGCGTATGAAGCGCATCGACGTGGATGTCGCGCGGCGCCGCGCCCGCGCGGAGGCAGGGCTCAATCTCGGTGAGTTCGACCAGGCAACGCTGCGGCATGGCCTGGCCACGACGATGGGGGTCAATAGCGATACGGGTATCGCCGGGCTGACGCTGGGGGGCGGGTTCGGCAAGCTGGGCCGCAAGTACGGGCTGAGCTGCGACAACCTGGAGGCCGTGGAAATCGTCACCGCCGACGGGGAACGGCTGCACGCCAGCACGACCGAGCACCCGGACCTGTTCTGGGCGATACGCGGCGGCGGTGGCAATTTCGGCATCGTCACGGCGTTCCATTTCCGTCTGCATCCGATTCCCGCCAGACTGCCGGTATGCGCCGTGGTCTACCCGTGGGATCAGGCTCGGGAGGCGATGCTGCACTACGATGCTTTCGCCCGCGCCGCCCCGGATGACGTTGCGGCCGACGCCGCGCTCGTCACCCAGCCATCGGGCGAGCGATGTCTCAGCATCTCGGCGTGTCATGTCGGGCCAGATGGCACTGAAGAGACAAGGCAAGCAGCGCTGCGCCCGCTGGTCGAGTTCGGCAATCCGGTCGACGCCCAACTCGACTTCGTTCCGTATCTGCAGATGCAGTCGGCCAGCGATGCGCTCTTCGCGCGCGGCCGGCGGTATTACTGGAAGGCCCAGTTCCTCCGCCAGATTCGCGCGGAGGCGGTCGACGCTCTCCTCGCTGCCTATGCCCTAGCGCCCTCGCCGGGCTGCCTGGTGGTGTTCCAGCAGGTCGGCGGCGCCATCGCCCGCGTACCCGACGAGGCCACCGCATATGGAAACCGGTCGGCGGACTTCGACTGCTTCCCGCTGGCCATCTGGGATGACCCGGCCGACGACGACAAACACCGGGAGTGGGCGCGCGGCCTGTGGGAAGCGGTCCAGCCGTACTCGACGGGCGGGGTGTACGCCAACAACCTCGGCGACGAAGGCGCCCAACGCACCCGCGCCGCGTATGGCGTCAACCATTCACGGCTGGTTGCCGTGAAACGCCAATACGATCCTGACAACGCTTTCAGGCTGAATCAGAACATCGACCCGGCCTGATCCCGACCCGATGCCCGATGCCCGATGCCCGATGCCCGATGCCCGATGCCCGATATCGGTGTCTACTGTGCGTCGAGCGCCTTCAGGATCTGGTACGCCGCCCGCACGCGCTCGGGGATCGGCAGATTGCGGTTCGCCAACATCACCACGCCGATCTGACGAGCCGGGACGAACACCACATAGGCGCCGAAGCCGTTGGTGGAACCAGTCTTATTGATCAGCACGTCGGCCCTGGGGGGCTGCGGCGGCGCCAGCCGTGCGACTTCCTTCGGCTCCAGCATTCCGGCGGCGTTGCCCGTCAGCAGATCCTCGAGCGAGGTTGGCCAGGTGTACATTTCCCAGCCCAGGCCTTGGGTCATGGGGCCAACGCGGAAGTAGCCGGTGTGCGTACCGGTAACCGCCCGCTGCAACGTCGGCTCCAGCCGCGCGCCATCCATATTGGCTTCGACGAACCGAATCATGTCGGCCGCCGTGGTCTTCACGCCATAGGCTTCCGAGTCGAACATGCCGGGGTTCACGCGGATCGGCTTGCCGTCCTTGTAGCCATAGGCATAGTCGCCCATGCGGGACTGCGGCACCCGGATGAATGAGTGCTTCAGGCCCAGGCCCGGAAAGATGCGGTGCTCCATCAGGTTGTCGAACGGCTCACCCAGGCTCCGCGCGGCCAGATAACCGAACAGGCCGATGCTCGGGTTCGAGTACTGCCGATGCGTGCCAGCCGCGTACGTCGGCTTCCATTCCTTGAAGTACGCCAGCATCCGGTCAGAGGTGGTCACCGCATCGGGGAACTGCAACGGCAGCCCGCCTGCCGTGTACGTCCCGAGTTCCAGCAGGCTGATCGCATCGAGGCTGCTACCCGCCAATCCGGGCAGGTACTGGCTAGCCTTGTCTGAGAACGATATGGCGCCACGCTGCGCCGCGTATGAGGCGAGCGTCGCCGTAAACGTCTTGCTGACCGACCCGATCTCGAACAACGTGTGTTCGGTGACCGGGGTGGCGTCCGCCTTCGATGCCAGGCCGAAGTTGAAGACCTGGGACTTGCCGCGGACTGTTACGGCCACGGCCATGCCGGGTACTTCGTACTGCGCCATGACGGGTCGGACGGTATCTGCCACCAGCCGCGCCAGACGATCCTCCCCGACGGGCACACCATCACCCGCGGCATGGGCGCTGGCCGTGCAAAGCGCCAAGGCGGCGGTAACGGTTCGAAGGCGGTAGGACGCGAAAATTTTCATGGTGGAGGCAAAAAAATCAATGGCGTGAAATGGTATAGGAAACTCGTACAATGGCACGGTCGCTGGCTTGCGTCGACCCATTGCCCGAAGCTGCCCATGCTCAATGGTCTGAACCTGAATCTGATCGAGATCACTGGCCTGCTCGTTGGCGGCCTGGCCCTGTTCCTGTTTGGTCTGGATCTGATGACCCGAGGCCTCAAGGCGATTGCCGGCGCGCGGCTGCAATCGCTGCTGGGCACCCTGACCGCCAACCGCTTTCGCGGCGTGCTGGCCGGCGCGGGCATCACGGCCCTGCTGAATTCCTCGACGATCACCACGGTGCTGCTGGTGGGCTTTGTCTCCGCCGGGCTGATGACGCTTCAGCAATCGATCCCGGTGATCATGGGTGCCAATATCGGCTCGACGCTGACCGCGCAGATCATCGCTTTCAACATTTCGGCGATCACGCCGTTCATGCTGGCTGGCGGCTTCCTGCTGCAAGGTTTCGCCAAGCGAGAGTTGCTGCAGCAGCTTGGCGGCGTGGTGCTCGGGCTCGGCCTGCTATTCCTTGGGATTGAATTCATGGGCGATGCCACGCGCCCACTGCGTAATTTCCAGCCGTTCATCACGGCGATGCAGGAAATGCGCAATCCGTGGATCGGCATCCTGATCGGCGCAGTCTTCACTGCCATCGTGCAAAGCTCAGCGGCCACGCTGGCTATCGTCATCGCGCTGGGTAGCCAGGGACTGATTCCGCTCGAATCAGGCATTGCGCTGATACTGGGCGCCAACGTGGGCACTTGCGGCACGGCGCTGCTCGCGTCGATCGGCAAGTCGGCCGAGGCGGCCCAGGTGGGCATCGTCCATCTGCTGTTCAACGTGCTCGGCGTGCTGTTCCTCGTCTTTATCATCCCGCAGTTCGCGGACTTCATCCGCGAAATCTCTCCGTCCTCGCCGGAGTTGACCGGCGCCGCCCGTCTGGCCGCCGAAACCCCGCGACAGGCCGCCAACGCCCATACCGTATTCAGCGTGTTAAGCACCGCCGTGCTGATCTGGTTCACCGGACCCATCGGCAAGCTCGCCCAACGGCTGGCGCCACCGGCGCGCGAAGGGTGGCAGGACCCTGGCCTGCCGCGATTCCTGGACGACACGCTGGCCGGGATGCCGGCGCTGGCCATCCCCCGTGTGCAGCTTGAACTGGTATCGCTGGGCAAGCAGGTCCAGGAACTGGTCGAACATAGTGCCGCGCTGGTCGTGGAAGGCGATTCGCAGGAGCTCGTCACGCTGACCGACCAGGACAAAGCTGCCGATTCGCTGAGCACGGCCATCCTGACCTATATCGGACACCTGTCGGACGCGGTTCACAACGATGATGAAGGTCATCAGCTTGTGGATCTGGCGCGGATCGCCACGTGCCTCGACGCCATTCGCGAGGTTGCCACCACCAGCATGCTGGCCCTGAGCCAACGACGGCTGTCGCATGGCGCGGATGCAGCATCGCTACGCAACCCGGAGTCGGCGGGCTTCGCGGCGATGGTGTCCGAATACCTGGCGCTGGCGGTGGAGACGATCGCGCATCCGGACACCGAAGTCGCCACGCGCATCGTCAATGCCAAGCCGGAAATCGAAGCGCAGGCCGGTGTCGCGCGGCAGGCCATCATGAGCGCCCTGCCATTGCGGAGCGCCGTGGACGCGATCAACTTCCGGCTTGCCAACGACATGATCGAACAGCTCAATGAAGTCGCACGGCTGTCGCGGGCCATCGCCAAGGCGAGCGGGACACTGAACGAAGTGAAGATGTCCGACTCGCCTCCCGAGCCGGCTGCTGTCGGCGCGGCTGTGGCCTAGTCCCTGGCCTAGTCCCTGGCCTAGTCCTTGGCCTGATCCGTGGCTTGATCCCGGTCTTAATCCTTGGCGAACTCGCAGAACCGCAGGCGGTTGCCGAACGGGTCGGCCACCTGCATTTCGCGGCCCCAGCCCACTGCCTCTACGCCGGGCCGCGCGTATCCATACTGTTTGGCAATCAGTTCGCGCTGCAGCGCGTCGATGTCCTCCACCGGAATAAATACAGCGGAACCGGGCGTGGCATCACCATGATGCTCGCTGAGGTGCAGGGTCAGCCCGGAGCGCCTGACCTGCATGTAAAGCGGAAGATCCGGCTCGAAGCGGTGCTCCCAGTCGACCTGAAAACCAAGGAAGTCGAGGTAGAACTCCCTGGCTTTCTCGACCGAGAAGATCCGGAGTATGGGAATGGCTGGCGAAAGTACCATGGGAGGCGCTCCATGCCGATACATTGGCGTGACAGAGAAAGTGGCAATCATGCCACTTTTCATCGCTTTTGCACGGCGGCCGCCCGACTTTTACTATGTTTTATGAAATACGTATAATTATTCCATCTGAATAATTCACGTTAATTCACACCAGGCGCCCGATGAGCAACATTTACCAACGGCCGGAACTCGCCAAACAGATGGCCAGGCAACTCCTGCAACCCGGGGTACTGGACGAGGGCCTGCGCTCGGGCCTGTTCCTTTCCGGCCTGCGCCGCACGGGCAAGACCACGTTTTTGATCAACGACCTGATTCCCGCGCTCGAAGACCTTGGCGCGATCGTGATCTATGTGGACCTGTGGAGCGACACGCAGCGCAGCCCCGCCCGGCTGATCCTGGAAGCCGTCAGGAAAACACTGACCGAGCTGGAGTCCCCGTCTTCCACGATCCTTCGCAAGCTCAAGCGTCTGGCCAGCGCCGACATCGCCGCCTTCGGCTTCAAATTCAGCTTCAAGCTCGACACCCTCGGCGAGGCTGGCGGCGCGACGCTGGCCCAGGCACTGAAAGAAGTCGTCGATCAGGCCGGCGCCGATGTCGTGCTGATCGTCGACGAAGTGCAGCACGCCATCACCTCGGACGAAGGCAATCAAATGCTGCTGGCGCTCAAGGCCGCGCGTGATGCCATCAATCCCCGCCCCGGCACCACAGGGCATTTCCTGTTCGTGGGAACCGGCTCGCATCGCGCGCTGGTGGGCGAACTGACCGCGCGACGCAACCAGGCCTTCGCCGGCGCCACGTCGGTCGCTTACCCGGTGCTCGACCGGGAATATATCGACTATCTGCTGGCGCGCCTGTCCTCCGAGGGCTTTACCGCCCTGCCCTCGCCCGACGTCGCCATCAAGGCGTTCCAGGCGCTTGGCCATCGGCCCGAGGAGATGATCCGGGCGCTGCGGCAATTGCATTTCCACCTGCCCGAGGGCAGCAATCCCGACGAGCACCTGCCGACCATCGCCAACACGCTGCGTTCGGCGGCTGCCGACGTGGAACTGATGAAGCTCGAACAACTTGGCGGCCTGGCAACCGCGATCTTCGACCGCATTGCCACCACGCAAGGCGACGCACGGGGTTTGTTCTCGGCCGACGCGGCCGCGGCGTACTCCTTGGCAATAGGCCGGGAAGTGAAGGTCGAGGAAGCACAGCCGGTGGTCAACGAACTGATGGCAAGCAACCTGATCATGCGCAAAGGGCACGGCCTGTACGGCATCACCGACCCGTTCGTGCAGGAGATGTGGCGCGAACGGAAGTCGCTTGAAGGAAAACTCTGACCATGCCCAAGACAAGCACGGCCGGTTATGGCGAACAGGCCAGCACCCTCGTCGTCCAGTACGAAAGCATCACGTTCGAGGATGTCCATCGCGACGTGCTCCACCTGTTGCCGGCGCCGCCGGCCCGCATTGTCGATGTCGGCGCGGGCACCGGGCGCGATGCCGCCGCCCTGGCACGGCGCGGCCATCAGGTCGTGGCGGTGGAACCGACCGCAGAACTACGCGAGGCTGGCCGCAAGCTCCACGCGGATGTGGATATCGACTGGCTCGATGACACCCTGCCCGCGCTGGCCAGGCTGCGCGAACGGCCGACGCGCTTTGACGTGATCATGCTGACCGCCGTGTGGATGCACCTCGATGCCGACGAACGCGCCCAGGCAATAGGTGCCGTCGACGCGCTGCTGGCCGATCACGGCCTGGTGTTCCTGTCCCTGCGGCACGGCCCGGTGCCCGCCGGCCGGCGCATGTTCGACGTGTCGGCCGCCGAGACCATCGCGCTGGCGGAGCCATACGGCCTGCGCAGCGCGCATTGCAGCCAGCGCAGCGGCCTGATGGATCGCACCGACGTGCATTGGACCAATCTGGTCCTGCAACGCTAAAGCCAGCGCGCGGCGAGGGCCGTCCCGAAACCCGGGTATCCAGGGCGACCCTCTCCAAACAACGGCGCTCAGGCCGCCACCGATGCCCGCTGTCGCGCCACCTCGGCCTGCGGGGCATCTGCCTGGTCCGCGTGAAGCGTGAAGTCGAAGCGGATCGACGCAAACGGCTTGTCCACGCCCAGCGCAGCCATTGCCGCCGCATCGCTCACGCGCGTGATCGGCGGTACCAACCCTTCGCGTGTGGCAAAAGCGAAGTCATCCCACAGGTACGGATCGCCATCGATGTTGATCTGCGTGGTCAGCTTGCGATGGCCCGGCGCCGAGACGAAGAAATGGATATGCGCCGGGCGGGTGCCGTGGCGGTCGAGCTGCTTGAGCAGACGGTCCGTTGCCCCATTCGGCGGCACGCTGTAGCCCACCGGCATGATGCTGCGGAAGCGATAGCGGCCCTGGCCATCGGTCACGATACTGCGACGCAGATTGAACGCGCTCTGCGTCGGGTCGAAGTACGAGTAGTTGCCGAGTGCGTTGGCGTGCCAGACCTCGACCACGGCATTGGCCAGCGGCTGCCCCGCGCCATCCTTGACCTGCCCTTCCATCACCAGCACCTCGCCCTCGCCCGTACCGTCGTCCAGGCGCGCCTCGCGCTGCGCCACCGGCGCGCCTGCCACGTAGAGCGGGCCTTCGATCGTGCGCGGCGTGCCGCCGGCAATGCCTGCCTGGCTTTCGGCCTCGTCCATGCGCAGGTCCAGAAAGTGATCGAACCCGAGCCCCGGCGCGATCAGGCCCAGTTCGCCCGAGCGGCCGGCTTCGGCCAGGAAATTGAGGCCGGACCAGAATTCCTCGGGCTGGATATCCAGGTCCTCGATCATGTGGAACAGGTCGCGCACCATCCGATGCACGATGGCCGCGATGCGCGGATTGGCGTGCTGGCCGGTGGCTTCCTCGATGCGGTTCAGAACGGTGTCGATCTGGATCTTGTCCATGGTTGTCTCCTTTGTGGTGGAAATACTTCAGAGTGAGCGGAACAGCGGACTGCGGGTGGCGTGGCTGGCGTCTGCCGCCGACAGGAACTTCTCGGTGAAGATGTCCTTCTCGAACAAGCGCCCCTGCATCAGCGCGGCGATGCACGACTCGATCATCGGCGGTGGCCCGCACAGATAGGCCCGCCAGCCACGGAAGTCGTAGCCGAAATGACTCCCGGCGGCCTCGTGCACGTAGCCGCGTTCGCCGGCCCATGCGCTGCCTTGCGCCTCGGCCGACAGCACGGGCACATAGGTGAAGTTGTCGTGCCGGGTGGTCAGCGCTTCGAAGGCATCACGGTAATACAGTTCGTCAGCGGTCCGTGCGCCATGCACGAGCACGATCTGGCGCTGGTCGCCGGACTCCAGCAGGTCGAGGATCATCGAACGCGGGCTCGACAATCCCGACCCGCCAGCCATGAACACCAGCGGGCGCGGATCGCTCTTGCGCACGAAGAAACGCCCGAGCGGCCCCGATAGCTGCAGACGCTCGCCCACGGCAAGTTGCTCGTGCACGTAGGTCGTGGCGCTACCGCCCGGCACCAGCCGGATATTCAGTTCGATCTCGTCCGCCGATGGCGCCGACGCGATCGAGAACGCGCGCGGCGTCGCTTCCTTGCCGATCCATACGTTGACGTACTGGCCCGGCTGGAAGCGCAGCGCATCGCCCCCTTCCACACCCTCCACCCGCAGGAACACACCCTTGATGGTGGGCGTCAACGCTTCAATGCGCGTGACTTCGGCGGTAAAGTCCATCAGCGGCAGGAACTGCGCGTCGGGCTCGGGATCGATGTCGGCCTCGATCGTCAGGTCGGACATCGGCGTGGCGCAGCAGGCCAGACACTTGGCCTCCTCGCGCTCGAAGTCCATCAGCGCGAACGGCGATGCTTCGCCGTGCTCGATCTCGCCGTCCACCGTCTGCACCTTGCAGGTCCCGCACAAGCCATGCCCGCAGGCATGGGGCAGCCACACGCCGGCGCGCAGGCAGGCGTCAAGCACGGTCTGTCCTTCGGCGATGTCGATGGTCTGGCCGAGCGGCTCGATGGTGAGCTGATAGGTCATGGCAACCTCCTGCAGCAAGTTCAGTTGGCCGAGCCGGCAATGCCCGGCAGGCCCGGGGTACGCAGGCGCAGCAGCGACTTGTGGCCAAGCCCGTTGTCGACCAGGCTTGCGGCCGCATCCGGCGTGAATGGCGTATCGCCACGCAACCACTGCACCTGCGCCCAGTCGATCCGGGCGCCTTCCGGGTGCGCGCCCAGCAGCGGCACGATGACATCGGAGACCAACGCGCCGAACGGCATGTCGGGCGGCAGCGGCAGCGTGAACGGGCTGCAGAACAGCCGGTGCTGGTCCCATCCGAAGTACACAAGCTGGTTGCCGTGGAAGTTTTCGATCCGGTCGCGGACCTCGCCGGTGTAGCCCGGTTCCAATGCGATGACTGGCATGATCTGGTCTCCTTGTTCACGAACGGTTGTTGCCTTGCCCGGTCCAGCGCTCCCAGTTCGCGCGGTCGGGCGAATCGGCGTAGTCGCCGCGATCCTCGGGCTTCAGGTGGTACCAGTCGAGCACCTCGGGCAGCGTTGGGCCGCCGCAGTTGCCCTGGAAAATCTGATGCACTGGCAGCCATGCCTGCACGTACTTCTCGGGCTCACCCTGGAATATGTCCCGGCAGCCATCCGAGCAGAAGTGGTAGTGCTCGCCGTTGTGCTCCGCATGGCGATAGCAAATCTGCGTCGGGTCGTCGGGTTCGGTGAAGGCCATCGGGATCTGGCACACCTGGCACAGCATCGGCAGGCCCGGGTTGGTCCAGCGCTGGCCGGCCTCCTGTTGCTGCTTCCAGTAGTCGAAGCGCGGCCGGTAATGCGTGTCGAAGCTGTCGGGATACTTCTGCGCCAACCAGTCCATTTCGTGCGGCTCGGGCACCCATGTGTGGATGGCCGCGGCGTGGTTGAAGTTGTAGAAGATCGACCATGCGATGTGCGACAGGTGATCCTTTTCCTTGGCGGCCTGCTCGTGATACTTGGGCATCCGGATGCCATAGCGCGCCAGATCGGCAAACAGCGCCCCACCGTTCTGCTCGAAGTAGATCTCCCACGCCTCCTTCCAGCTCATCACGCGCTTGGGGCACATGTAGTCCATCATCATCGCCACCAGCGTCAGCAGCCGGTAGCCGCGCCAGAACCATTTGTCGATCCACTTCTGGATAATCGGCCGGTTGGCGGGGTCCTGCTCGAGCATGAACTTGACCACCTCCAGGCCCAGCGTCATGTGGCGCGACTCGTCGGACTGCGCCGAGAAGCCGAACGTCACCGTGGCCATGTCCCCGTTGTAGGCCGCGCCGGACATGAACGGCATGAACAGCAGGTTGGTCAGCACGTATTCGAACGAGAACGAGATCGCCGTGATGAACTCGAACGGCCCGGCGGTCATCGCATCCTCGAAATACGACTTCGGCACGGACAGGTACCAGAGCCGGTCATGCAGATGGCGCCAGTCGGCAAAGCCGTTGAAGAACTTGTTGTAGTGGCTGATCGTGTGGATCTGGGTCTGGCAGTGCCGCAGTTCGTCGATCGATTGCATCTGGCACGCCACGCGTGCGCCCACGCCGCGCAGATTGCGGCCCGCCATGGCGAAGCCACGGTGCGCCGCGTACTCCAGCGGCGACACCCCGGTCAGGAACAGCTTCAGCGCGTTGATGTAGCGGGCGTCGGTCACGTTGAGCTGGCCGTTGTTCTGCTGGAACGCGTCGATGATCGCGTAGAGCTTGCGCTCCTTCTCGGACTGGAATTTCCAGTACGCATCCATCGTCAGGCGGAACGGGTCTTCCCAGCCGTCCCAGTCATGGATCACGATGCCTTCGAACTTGTCGTGCGGAAACACCTTGTCCATCGGCTGGTACGTGGTCTCCCAACCGAGGTCGCGGGTCAGTACCGCGTACTTCTCCTTGAGCGAGAGCTTCGGACGGGTCGCCGCGCGGGCGGCGGAGGCGATGGCAGTGGCGGTTGTCATGGTTTGTCTCCTGTCTTGGGGTTCTGGCTCAGCGCCACGCCAGTACGAACTGGTCTTCGGTTTCGTCGATGTTTCCTGCAAGGGAAATCAGGCCAAGCTGCAGCTCCTGCACGTCCCAGGGACGGCCGATGCGCTCCTCCACGCTGGCGCGGCGGATCTCCAGCCGCCCCGGCGCGTCGATCTTGACCATCGCCGGGTAGTGGTTGACGGTGGCGTGCGGGTTGTCGGCCTCGATCGCCTCGATCACCGGGCGCATGTCGTCGTTGGTCTGGAGGGCGATGAATACGATGGCGTCGCTCATGGTTGTCTCCGTCATTGACGTGCCAGGCCCAGACCGCTCAGGCGCTTGCCCAGCGCTTCGACGGCATTGGCCAGTTCGGACTCGGCATCCTCGCCGAACAGCCGGTACGCCAGCGGGCGCAGCGCGTGCGTGAAGCGATCGAGCCAGCCGAAGGCGTACCCAGCGATAACCGCCGCGTTCTCCGGGCTTTCCTGTGCGGCCGTTTTCACGGTGGCATCGACCCAGCGCGTGGTCTCGGCGTACCAGGCGGACATGAAATCGGTCACGAGCGAAAACGCGGGCCAGGTTGCGGAGAGGCGCGCGTCGAACTGCTGGTAGACCAGCGGATAGATCAGACCATCGAGCACCAGGTTCTGCGCCACGTGCTGCTCGAACCAGTCATCGCGCACCAACAGGTCCTCCGCCGCGTGTCGCAGCGGCTGCCAGGCCATGTCTTCCATCCAGGCGGCGCGGGCCTGGTCCACGGCGGCCTTGTCGCCGATCAGCAGCCCGATGCGGGTCAGGTACTGCGCGATACCCAGGCGGTCCATCGTGTGATACATCGCGGCCTGCGTGATGGCCGACCCGAAACCGTAGGCGGTAATCGACGCGTTGTTCATGTTGGCCGCCCATTCGACGTGGCGCAGCGGCACCACGCCCAGCGTGAGCAGCTCGCGCACATCGTCGGGCAACCGGCTCAGCAGCCCGCGCTTGTCCACGAACTCAAGGTTCTTCTCCATCGTCTCCTGCTGACGGGCGCGCGCATTGACGTAGCCGCCGTAGAAGTACTGGCGCGGGTCCTTCAGCGCATACCAGTCCTGCATGACCACGCGGGTGCGCCGGGCGTCGTACAGCTCGTATTGCGGCTGCCATAGCGGCCGGTAGTGGAAGCTCGTGACCGGCTGCAGGTCGTACATCGCCTCCTGATAGCGCGTGGCCGGCTTGTCGGCGCCGAGCCGGCGCGCGATATGCGCGAAGGTCTGCCGGATCGGAGTGACGCTGGCATCAGTCCGGATATCGATTTGCATGGTGGTTGTCTCCTCGGATGTCGAGTGGGGGCGTTTTTGGGTATCACTGCAGCAGCTCGGCCCGCTGCTCGGCGCAGAACGACTGGAACTGCTCGGGCGGCATGACCAGTTCGACGTAGATCTGTGGATCGCCGATCGAAAACTCGAACTCCACCCAACGCTCGCTGCGCCCGGTCACGCGCACGTAGCGCGGGGCATGGTGATGCCAGTGACCTTGAAGTGCCTGAGGGGGATATGTCATGTCTCGCTCCTGGTGCGCCGCACATCGCGGTGCGTGTGCGTTGTCTCGTGATTTCAGGTGGGAGAGCTATAGCGAATGGCGTGCCAGGCGATGCAGACCGTTGTGGCGCAAGGGCTTGCGGCCAATCGGCCGCATTCTGGCCGGCCAACCCGCTTGATGATTTGATGAGGTGATTCAGGCGGATTTGATCAAATGATCAAATCGTCTCGCGCTGCGCCGCAGCACGCGCTCCTGATGCGGGATTTCCGGGCTCCGGCAACGCCGGATGCCGTGCTAGGCTACGCAAAAACGAGGCTCGAAAGCCCGCCGGAATCTGGAGTGACAAGGATGACAACACCCCCCGCGCAGCCGCCGTTCGAGCTGGCTTCGCTACTGACCATCGACGCCAAGGCCGCGCAGATTCGCCTTGGCCAGTCGCGCATGGTGCTGATGCACACCGAGGCGCTGAGCTACCTGCGCAAGGAAATCCTCGATACGCTTGGCGTGGAGCGCGGCAAGGGGCTGCTGATCCGCATGGGCTACGCGCAAGGCATGCGCGATGCCGAGATGGTCAAGCGCGAGCGCAGTGAAGAACTGGCCAGTTCGCCCAACGATGCCTTCCTTTGGGGGCCGCAGTTGCACATGCTCGAAGGCGTCACGCGCGTGGACCCGGTTCGCCTGGAGATCGACCGCGACACCGGCCACTTCTATGGCGAGTTTCTCTGGCAGGACTCATGGGAGGGCGAAGCGCCCGTGATGGAGTCCCTGCCCCGCGAGGAGTCTGGCTGCTGGGTGCAGCTTGGCTACGCATCGGGCTACAGCAGCACGTTCATGGACCGGCTGGTCATCTACAAGGAAACCGAATGCGAGCGGCGCGGCGACAGTCTCTGCCGCATCGTCGGCAAGCCGGCCGAGACGTGGAACGACCCCGACTACCTGAAGTACTTCGAACCCGACTCCGTCATCAGCGACCTGCTCACCCTGCAGCAGGAAGTCAGCACACTGCGCGAAACACTGTGTGGCGCGAACCAGGGCAACCTGATCGGCCAGTCGCCGGCGTTCCGTGAAGCCTTCAACCTGCTTTCCGCCGCGGCAGACAGCCATATCACCGTGCTGCTGACGGGCGAGACCGGTGCCGGCAAGGAGATGTTCGCGCGCTGGCTGCACGATCACGGCCCGCGCGGCGAGCAGCCGTTCGTCGCGGTCAACTGCGCGGCGATCCCGCACGAGTTGATCGAATCCGAGCTGTTCGGCGTGGAAAAAGGCGCCTACACGGGCGCCCAGCAGTCGCGCCCCGGCCGCTTTGAACGCGCGCATGGCGGCACCCTGTTCCTCGACGAAATCGGCGACCTGCCGCCGGCCGCGCAGGTCAAGCTGCTGCGCGTGCTGCAGAACAACGAAGTGGAACGGCTCGGTGGCGTGGAGGCGCGCAAGGTCAACGTCCGCCTGATCGCCGCCACCAACGTCAATCTGGCGCAGGCGATCAAGCACGGCCAGTTTCGTGCTGACCTGTTCTACCGGATCAGCACCTATCCGATCTCGATCCCCGCCCTGCGCGAGCGCAAGGAAGACATCCCCGAGCTCGCCCAGTCATTCATCCAGCGCTTCAACGCGCTGTATCAGAAGCAGGTGCGCGGCTTGAGCACGCGGGCGCGCGATGCGCTGGTGCAATACCCGTGGCCCGGCAATATCCGCGAACTCGAAAACATGATCGAGCGTGGCGTCTTGCTGGCGCCTGCCACCGGGATGATCGACGTCGCTCATCTGTTTGCCAGCCAGCAGGCTGCCGGTAGCGAGGAGCCCAGCCAGGATGCCGACGCGCTGATCGAAAAACTGCTCAACCAGCAGGTGTCCCTGCCGCAAATCGAAGCCAAGCTGATGCAACTGGCGATGACGACGACGCGTGGCAACCTGTCGTCGGCGGCGCGGATGCTGGGGATCACGCGGCCGCAGCTGGCGTATCGGTTGAAGAAGTAGGGTTGGGACAGATGGCCCAGCCCGCTCGACACCCGAGTTATTAAGTATTTACCCTAGGTTTTCATATAACCAGAAAAGGGTAAGGTGTCGTCCCATGCAGACCCGACCCATCACCCTGACCGAGCGCGTCATCCAGCAGTTGCGTGGCGAGATTGCCGACGGCACGTTTCCCGTGGGCGCCCGGCTTCCGACCGGCAAGCAACTGGCCGAGCGCTACGGTGTCAGCGCTGCCGTGATCCGCGAGGTGACCGAGCATCTGCGGTCGCTTGGGATGGTCGAAAGCCGCCAGGGTCTGGGCAGCACTGTGCGTTCCCGCGTCAGTGACAGCGGTTTCCGTCTGAGCGGCGGCGCCGATAACACCGATCTGGCCGATATTTTCGAGCTGCGCCTTGATCTGGAAAGTGCCGCTGCCGCGATGGCCGCGTTGCACCGGACGGAGCAGGACATTGCCCGCATGGGCGCTCTGCTCGACGCACTGGCGGCCCAGCTTGATGATGCCGATCACGGCGTGGAACCCGATATCCAGTTCCATATCGCCATCGCCACGGCCACGCACAACAAGTACTACCTGCAGCTACTGCAGTACATGACGCTGCAATTGCATCAGGCGGTGCGCACCGCGCGCCTGAATTCCAGCCGGCAGCCGGGCCTGCCCGAGCAGGTCCATGCCGAGCACGTGGCGATCTTCGATGCGATCCGCGCCCGCGATGCCGCGCAGGCCCGCCTGCACGCCGCCGCGCACCTGCGCAACGCCGCCGCCCGGCTTGGCCTGCCCATGCGCCAGCCCCGCTGACGATTTCGCCCGATGCCCGCTTAACTTCTACTTATCTCCGCCTTTTCCCGACCGCAGATCATGTCCGATACGAACTTCGCGCAACGCCTGACCGAAACCCTGGGCCCCGACGTCGTGACCACCGCACCCGACGACGTGGCACCCTGGCTCTCCGACTGGCGTGGCCTCTACAAGGGCCAGGCGCAGGCGGTAATCCGTCCGCGCACAACCGAACAGGTGGCGCAGGCGCTGGCGCTGTGCCAGCAGGCTGGTGTGCCCGTGGTGCCGCGCGGTGGCAATACCGGCCTGTGTGGCGGCGCCGCTCCGGACGGCAACCAGACCAACGTCGTGCTCAGCCTCGATCGCATGGACAAGATCCGCTCGATCGACACGATCGCCAACACAATGGTGGTCGAGGCTGGCTGCATTCTCGGCAACCTGCGCCGTGCCGCCGAGGACGCCGACCGCCTGTTCCCGCTGTCGCTGGCCGCCGAGGACTCCTGCCAGATCGGTGGCAACCTGGCCACCAACGCCGGCGGCGTCAACGTGGTGCGCTATGGCATGACGCGCGAACTGGTGCTCGGCGTTGAAGCCGTGCTGCCGAACGGCGAGATCTTTCACGGCCTGCGCACGCTGCGCAAGGACAACACCGGATACGACCTCAAGCAGTTGCTGATCGGCTCGGAAGGCACGCTCGGCATCATCACCGCCGCCGCGCTGCGCCTGCTGCCGCGCGCCGATTCCCGCGCCGTGGTGCTGGCCGCGGTGGAATCGCCCAAGCAAGCGCTGGAACTGTTCTCGCTGCTGTTCGCGCGCTGCGGCGCACGGTTGCAGGCCTATGAGTTCTTTACCGGCGCCTGCCTGGATCTGGTGCTGACCCATGTCGAGGGCATTCATGCCCCGTTTGCAGAACGTTATCCGGCCTACGTGCTGGTCGAGATCGCGGACACAGCGCCCGAGGATGTGCTCAACGCCCTGCTCGAATCGGTCATCGGCGATGCGCTCGAACAGGGCCTGTGCCTGGATGCCGCCGTCTCGGCCTCACTGGCGCAGTTGCAGAGCCTGTGGCGTCTGCGCGAGGAAATCTCCGAGGCCCAGCGTGCCGACGGGCTGCACCTGAAGCACGACGTATCCCTGCCGATCGAAGCCATTCCGGACTTCATGACCTCGATGGAAACCCGTCTGGCCGCGCGTCACCCGGGCGTCCGCCCCTTTATCTTCGGCCACTTCGGCGATGGCAACCTGCACTACAACCTGTCCCGTCCGCTTGGCGCCGATCCGAAATGGGCGCTCAATGAAGGCAAGGCCGTCAGCGAGGACGTGCTGGAAGAGGTGGCCCGCTACGACGGCAGCATCAGCGCCGAGCACGGCATCGGCCAGCTCAAGCGGGAGTCGTTCCTGGCGCTCAAGGACCCGCTCGAATTGCGCCTGATGCGAGCCATCAAGCAGGTATTCGATCCGAGCGGGATCATGAATCCGGGCAAGCTGCTCTAAATTTGGGCCAGTCATCGGCCATTTTGCGACCCTTGTAACGGGCCGCCTGCCGGCCACCGCCACTCGCTATACTGGGGGCCTTTCTCGGCATTCGTCCGTTTTCGCGACGCATCTTAAATTGGCTGATCCAGACCTGAGCAAGCTGAAAATCGATCGTAGCGCCATGGCGCCCGCCCAGCGCCGCCGCCGTCCCTGGCTGCGCTACGCGATCATCGCGGTGGTGATCCTCGTGCTGGCCGGCATCGGCCTGAAGCTGGCCGGGCCCCAGACCGTGGAAACGGCGACGGTCACTTCGGCATACCCGTCGCAAAACTTCACGCTGCTCAACGCTACGGGTTACGTGGTGCCACAGCGCAAGGCGGCGGTAGCATCTAAGGCGCAGGGCCGGCTGGAGTGGCTTGGTGTGCTGGAAGGCTCCCGCGTCAAGAAGGATGAGATCATCGCGCGGATCGAAAGCCGCGACGTCGAGGCGTCCGCCGCGCAGGCGCGAGCCCAGGTCCAGGTAGCCGAAGCCAATCTGGCATTGCAACAGGCCGAACTGCGTGACGCCGATGTCAATCTGCGCCGGTCGAAGGAACTGCTTGCGCCGGCAGCGATTTCCCAACAGCAATACGATTCCGATCTGGCGCGCTACAACAAGGCGCGCGCGTCGATCAGCAATTCGGAGGCGTCGATCACCTCGGCCAAGGCCAATGCCCGCGCCGCTGAAGTGGCGGTGGAGCAGACCGTGGTTCGCGCGCCGTTCGACGGTGTGGTGCTGATCAAGCATGCCAACGTCGGCGACAACATTACCCCGTTCTCGGCGGCCGCCGACACCAAGGGTGCGATCGTGACCATCGCCGACATGTCCACGCTCGAAGTGGAAGCGGACGTAGCGGAATCCAATATCGCGAAGATCACGGTCGAGCAGCCCTGCGAGGTTCTGCTCGATGCCCTGCCGAACCTGCGCCAGGAGGGCCGCGTGTCACGCATTGTCCCGACCGTCGACCGGTCAAAGGCGACCGTGCTGGTCAAGATCCGCTTCGTCGATCGCGACCCGCGCGTGCTGCCGGACATGAGCGCCAAGATCGCCTTCCTTTCCAAGCCGGTGGCACCTGCCGAAAACAAGCCTCTGACGGCCATCCAGCCATCGGCCGTGGTCGAGCGCGACGGCAAGCCCGTGGTGTTCCTGGTGCAGGACGGCAGGGCAAAACAGGCGCCCGTGACGCGCGGCGCGAAGATCGGCGAACTGCTGGCCGTTCAGGGCGTGAAGCCGGGCGATGTGGTGGTGCTAGCGCCGTCCGAGAAGCTGGGCGACGGCAGCAAGGTCTCCGTCGCAAAGAAGTGACCGGAAGGAAGTGACCGCCATCATGTCCGCCGCTCCCCTCGTTTCGATCCGCCATTTGGCCAAGTCGTATCAGCGCGGCGCCCAGACCGTACCGGTGCTGTCCGATATCTCGCTCGATATTGCCGAAGGCGACTTTATCGCGCTGATGGGACCGTCCGGATCCGGCAAGAGCACGCTGCTGAACCTGATCGCCGGCATCGACCGGCCCGACAGCGGCGAGCTGATCGTGGGCGGCGTCGATATCTCCGACCTGCCCGAATCCGCGCTGGCCGACTGGCGAGCGGCCCATGTCGGCTTCATCTTCCAGTTCTATAACCTGATGCCGGTGCTGACAGCGTTCGAGAACGTGGAACTGCCGCTGATGCTGACCCGGCTGTCGCGCGCGGAACGGCGAGAGCGTGTGGAACTGGTGCTCCGCATGGTCAATCTGGCCGACCGGATGGATCACTACCCGTCCGAGCTCTCCGGCGGCCAGCAGCAACGCGTGGCGATCGCGCGGGCACTGATCACCGACCCGACGCTGATCGTCGCGGACGAGCCCACCGGCGACCTCGACCGCACCTCGGCCACGGAGATCCTGACGATGCTCCAGCGGCTCAACGCCGACGTCGGCAAGACCATCATCATGGTCACGCACGATGCCCATGCCGCCGAAGCGGCCAAATCGCTCGTCCATCTGGAAAAAGGCGAGCTGACCAACAGCGTCGCCACCACGGCATCGCGCTGATCATGTACCTGGCCAAGCTGATCACCCGCAATGCCATGCGCCACAAGCTGCGCACGGCGCTGACCGTGCTCGGCCTGGTGATCGCCGTACTGGCGTACGGGCTGCTACAAACCGTGGTCGATGCGTGGTACGCGGGCGCTTCGGCCGCATCGAATGCCCGGCTGGTGACGCGCAATGCGATCTCGCTGACCTTCACCCTGCCGCTGAGCTACGAGAACCGCATCAAGGGCGTGGACGGCGTGACCATGGTGGCGCGGTCCAACTGGTTTGGCGGGGTCTATCGCGACCCAAAGAACTTCTTCGCGCAGTTCGCCGTTTCCGACAACTACCTCGATCTTTACCCCGAATTCATCGTGCCGCCTACCCAACGCGCCGATTACGAGCGCGACCGCCGGGGCGCGCTGATCGGGAGGCAGTTGGCCGACCAGTACGGCTTCAAGATCGGCGACGTCATTCCAATCAAGGGCACGATCTACCCCGGCACCTGGGACTTCGTCGTGCGCGGCATTATGGAAGGCCGCGACGAAAGCACGATCACGCGCCAGATGGTGTTCCACTGGGACTACCTGAACGAGACCGTACGCAAGAAGACCGCCCGCCAGGCTGACCAGGTGGGTGTTTACGTGATCGGCGTCGACAATCCGGACAACGCGGCGGCCATCTCGCGCGCCGTGGACAACGTATTCAAGAACTCCCTGGCGGAGACGTTGACCGAAACCGAGCAGGCCTTCCAGCTTGGCTTTGTGGCGATGTCGAACCAGATCATCGCCGCGATCCGGGTGGTGTCCTACGTAGTGATCGTGATCGTCATGGCGGTGATGGCCAATGCCATGGCGATGAGCGCGCGCGAACGGATCACCGAGTACGCCACACTCAAGGCGCTCGGCTTTGGGCCGGGCTTTCTGTCGATGCTGGTATTTGGCGAGTCGCTGATCATCAGCGCTTTTGGTGGCGGGCTGGGGATGCTGCTGACCCCACCAGCGGCGCGATTCTTCAAGCAGGCCGTGGGCGGCGTCTTTCCGGTCTTCACCGTGTCACACGACACCATGGCCATGCAGGCCGCGTGCGCACTGGTGGTCGGCCTCGCGGCCGCCATCGTCCCCGCGGTGCAGGCGGCGCGCGTGCGCATCGTCGAGGGCCTGCGGGCCATCGGGTAATTCGGATGGTCATCCCGCTCCACTACATCGCACGCAACGTCTGGGCACGGCGCCTGACCACCACGCTGACCGCAGGCGGGCTGGCGCTGGTCGTGTTCGTATTCGCGACCATGCTGATGCTCGACGCCGGCCTCAAGCGGACGCTGGTGACGACTGGGGAACGTGACAACGTCGTGCTGATCCGCAAGGGCGCCGAAACCGAGATACAGAGCGCGATATCGCGCGATCAGGCGGCGGCCATGGAGATGCATTCGGCCGTTGCGTTGACCCCGGAAGGCAGGCCGATGTCATCACGCGAGGCCGTGGTGCTGATCTCGCTGACCAAGACCGGCTACACCACGCCTTCCAATGTGGTGATTCGCGGCATTACCCCGCTGGGGGTGGAGATGCGGCCGCAGGTCAGGCTGACCCGGGGACGCATGTTCAAGCCGGGCTCGTCGGAAATCATTGTCGGGAGCAGCATCGCCAAGGGTTATGACAACGTCAGCATCGGCGACCATCTGCGATTTGCCCAGCGGGACTGGACCGTGGTTGGCCACTTCGACGCCGGCGGCAGCGGGTTCGATTCCGAGATCTGGGGCGACGTGGACCAGTTGATGCAGTCGTTCCGGCGCACCAGCTATTCCTCTATGGCGGTCCGGTTGGCCGACTCGGACGCGTTCGATCGTTTTCGCGCCGATATCGACGTCGACCCGCGTCTGGCTAATGAAGCCAAGCGCGAGCAGCAGTTCTACAGCGACCAGTCGAAGGCGCTATCGGCGTTCATCAACATCCTGGGGCTGACGCTGACCACGATCTTCTCGGTCGCCGCGATGATCGGCGCGATGATCACCATGTATGCGTCGGTGGCGAACCGCGTTGGCGAGATCGGCACCCTGCGCGCGCTGGGCTTCCAGCGCATCAACGTGCTCGCGGCCTTCCTGATCGAGGCCGTGCTGCTCGGCCTGGTTGGTGGGGTCGCCGGTCTGCTCTGCGCCTCGCTGATGCAATTCGCGTCGTTCTCGACCACGAACTTTCAGACCTTCGCCGATCTGTCGTTCCGCTTCGTGCTGACACCCGGGATCGTGATCAAAACACTGCTGTTCTCGATGACGATGGGCCTGATCGGCGGCTTCCTGCCGGCGCTCAGGGCGTCGCGGCTGAATATCGTGGATGCGCTGCGGGCGCGTTGAGCCGACCCGCTGCCTTCTCCCGCTGTCTTCCCGCCTGCTTTCTCCCCCTTACCCCATCACCTCCTCGCAAACCTCCAGCCACGCCCGCGCGGCGTGCGACAGGTAGCGCCCCGGGGACCAGATATGGGCCAGCGCCCAGTCCACGGTCGGCTCGGTCAGCCGGGCGACGGCAAGCTTGTCACGGGACTCCAGGCGCGAGAGCAACGGTTCGGGCAGAAAGGTCGTGCCGAGCCCCGCCGCAGCCATGGATGCCAGGAAGTCCCAGTGCCCGCTCTGCGCCACCACATGGGGCTCGAAGCGAGCATCGGTGAATGCCTGCCGCAGCATCCGGGTCAGCGAGAACTCGTCGGTCAGCATGACCAGTGGCTCGTCGCGCAGCGCCGCCAACGTGACCGTGCGGCCACTTGCCCAGGCCGCGCGATGCGGGCCCACCGCCCAGATCGGGTACTTGGCGAACTGGCGCGTCTCCAGATTGAGCCCGCTGTCTCCGGGCAGCACCGTGGCCCCGACTTCGAGTTCGCCATGCGCCACCTGCTGCTCCACGATCTTCCCGCCGTGCTCGGAGAGATTCAGTTGCAGATTGGGATATCGTCGTCGAAACGCGCTGACGGCCGGGGAAAAGAACAGATTGACCATTGGCGGTACACCGACCGTCAATTGACCGCGCCCAAGTGACGAAAGATCCGCCACCTCGAGCGTCAGCCGATGCACCACGCCGAGCGCTTCCTGGCCACGGTCATAGACCACCTTGCCGACGTCGGTCAGGCGCACGGTCTTGCCCTCGCGAATCAGCAGTGGCTGCCCCACTTCGTCCTCGAGCTGCTTGACCATCTTGCTGATGGTCGATTGCGTGACGAAGAGCGAAGATGCGGCCTGCGTGAAGCTTCTCAGGCGCGCGGTCTCCACGAAGTAACGCAGCGCACGAATGTCGATCGGCATGATCCGTTCCCATGAAAATTCCGACTACAGACCGGAATTTTAAATCATGTTTGGAATGTTCGCAGGGCCGTTACACTTCCGCTCCTACGCCCCCACCGAGGTCCGGTCGCACCGGCCCCACACAAATCATGGCTAGCTGGCCGAATGCCCGACAGTGGCTGTTTTCGCTGAAGGCATTCGCTGCCGCGATGCTGGCGCTCTACATCGCACTGTATTTCGGCCTGCCGCGCCCCTACTGGGCCATGGCCACGGTCTATTTTGTCTCCCATCCGCTGACGGGCGCGACGCGCTCGAAGGCCGCCTATCGCGTGGCCGGTACCGTGCTCGGCGCCACCGCGGCAGTGGCGACGGTGCCGCAACTGGTCAATATGCCGATCGTGCTGATGGGCGCGATCTCCCTCTGGATCATGGTGCTGGTCTACCTGTCGCTGCTGCAACGGTCACCGCGCAGCTACGTGTTCCTGCTGGCCGCCTACACGCTGCCGATCGTCGCGCTGCCGGCGGTGATGCACCCGGGCGACATCTTCGACATCGCGGTGGCCCGGATCGAGGAGATCGTGATCGGGATCGTCTGCGCGGGGCTGGTCGGATCGATCGTCTTTCCCGCGAAAGTGGCGCCAGCGCTGCGAGACCGCATCCGCATCTGGCTGCACGACGCGGCCGCATGGGCCAACGATATCGTCAATGCCAGCCCCCGTGCCGATGCCAGCCGTCACCGTCTAGCCGCCGATATGCTGGCGCTCGACCAGTTGATCGCGCAGCTTTCGTTCGATACCGACAGCCAGCAGACGCTGCACCACGCCCGCGCGCTGCGTGCGCGGATGTCGGGGTTGATGCCGATCCTGTCGGCGCTGGAAAGCGTGCTGCATGCACTGCGCACGACGCCCGAAGGCAGCGAGCGCGAAGCCCTGACCCGTACCGCCACCCATCTGCAGGCGCAGTTCAACCGGCTGATGCGGACCTGCGAGAGGCTGCAGCACGGCATCAGCGACCACCCGCCCGACCTGCCCCCCGAGGAACCGGCAGGCGCCGAGCAGGCCGCGGACGAGGCGGCCGCGTATCACGACCACGCCATGTTGCTGTTCGGCGCGGTGTCGGCCGGACTGGCGGTGTTCTGCGTCGGGCTGCTCTGGATCTTCTCGGGCTGGGAGGATGGCGGCGGCCCCGTGGCCGTGGCGTCGATCGCAAGCTGCTTTTTCGCGACCATCGACGAGCCCCGTCCGGTGGCGCGCATGTTCCTGCGCTGGAGCGCCGCGTGCCTGCTGATTGCATCGTTCTACCTGTTCATGGTGATTCCGCACGCGCAGACGTTCGAGACCCTGGTGGGGATGTTGTCCGTGCCCTACCTTGGCATTGGCATGTTGATCCAGCGGCCAGGATTCAATCTGATCGCGATGCTGCTATCGGTGAATACGGCGTCGTTCGCCAACGTGCAGAGCGTCTACGACACAAACTTCCTCGGCATCTTCAATACGAGCCTGGCCAATGCGGCGGCCATGCTGTTCGCACCGGTCTGGGCGATGCTGGCGCGGCCTTTCGGCGCCCATGTGGCCGCGCACCGCCTGCTGCGCGCGAGCTGGCAGGACCTGGCGCACGCCGCCACGTGGCGCGCTGCGGACATCCATACGCAGCTTGGCGCCCGGATGCTCGACCGGCTGGGCCAGTTGATGCCACGCCTGGGCGCCAGCCGGGGGCGGCTGGCATCCGATGGGTTTACGGAGTTGCAGATCGGCTACTGCACGCTGGCGCTGCAGCGCGCGCTGCCGTCATTGCCGCCAGCTGCGCGCAAACCCATCAGGCGGGTGTTGAGCATCGTGGCACGCCACTTCCGGGCGCGCGCGCGCGCCGGGCATGTGGTACCCGTGCCGATGCCACTGCGGCAGTGGCTCGATACCTCGATCGGACAGGTCATGGCGGCGCGTGGCGATAACCAGCAGATGGCGGCTGTACTGAGCGCGCTCGTGGTGCTTCGCCTCACGATGCAAACGCATGAAAAAAACGACTGATTCGGAGATTTTTAAATCATCACCGGAATACTTCCGACTCACTACACTTCATCCCGTGCCGCACCTCCCCCCAAGTACGGCACCGCTCACAAGGCGTACCGGACGGCGCGTCTCGACAACACCCCCATCCATCCTGCCCGACGCGTCGTCCACCTTCAGTTGAAGTTCACCAGCACAAGAAAATGTTGAAAGCCCTGATTGCCACGACCATCACAACGACTCTTCTCGGCGCCAGCGCGCTGGCCGTGGCACAACCCCCGCAAGGCCTGCAAGACCGAGGCGTACCTGCCGACCGTTATGGCTATGAAATGCACATCGGCAAGCGTGACCCGTACACCGATGGCGCACATGGCATCCGTCAGCGCGACCCGTACACCGACGGCGCGCACGGCATCCGTGAACGCGACCCCTATACCGATGGCGCCCATGGCTCGGCCGGCATGAATCTGGCCGGCCTGGACCGCACCGGCGTATCCGCCCCGCCGGCGCACAGCGCCTGAAGTTGAAGCAGCAAGAAGTAGAAGCAGAGCAGTAGAAGAAGCAGAAGCACGCAGTAGCAGTAGCAGTAGCAGTAGCAGTAGCAGTAGCAGTAGCAGTAGCAGTAGCAGTAGCAGTAGCAGTAGCAGTAGCAGTAGCAGTAGCAGTAGCAGTAGCAGTAGCAGTAGCAGTAGCAGTAGCAGTAGCAGTAGCAGTAAATAGCAGTACGTAGTTCTTGTGGTCAGTCTTTTCCGGCGTCGCGCCTCCTCGTTCGACGCCGGAACCTCTCCTCTCGAAGCCTCAGCGCTTCGTCATCGCCTTCAGCCATTCCCCGATCGCATCGAGCAGCAGTCCGGAGCCATGCTCGCGCGATCCTGCATCGTCATAGCCATCGAGAAACGCACCCTGCTCGGTCATGACGAGCCGAGTACCCTGCCCCGCCCGCTTCAGTTCGAAGGTGGCCAGCGAGACCGAGATCTTGCGTTCACCCATATGCATCTCGTAGCTGTAGACCAGCCGCTCGTTGGGGATCACGTCGAAGTACACCGCGTCGAACGTGGACACCAGGCCGTTCTCCCAGCGCCCCTGCAGATGCTCGCGGCCACCGGGCCGCACGTCCATCGTGCGCTTGACCTCGGTATAGCCCGGGCCACCGTTGAACCACTGTGCCTTGGCGACGGGATCGCTCAGCGCGCGGAATACCAGCTCGGGACTTGCGTCGTAGGTGCGCTCGATCGTGAAAACGCCATGCGCGACCGACCGTGCCGGCGTGGCGGCCGCGATCCGCGCCACTTCCTTTTCCAGCCGGTCCAGCGTCTGCGCCCAGCCTTCCTCCGCGCCGCGCGTGAAATTGCCGGCTGACGGGTCCAGCGCCGTGTAGCGCTGGGTCACCGACATCTCCGTGCCACCGCACACGGTCTCGAACGTGACCGAGGTATTGGCATTGAACAGCGCCACACCCGCTTCGGTTACCACGGTCATGTCCAGCACCAGACGCGAATGAGGAATGATCTCGACGTAGTGGCCGCGAATCCAGTGCGAATAGTTGCCATCGAGCGATCGCATCCAGAGATCGAACTTGCCGCCCGGCCGGAATTCGACTTCGCACTCGGGAATCGTGAAGCCCTGCGGACAGAACCAGTGCTTCAGGTGCTCGGCGGCGCTCCATGCCTGGAAGACGAGGTCGCGCGGCGCGTTGAATGCCCGCGAGACGGTCAGCGATTCGCGATCCGCCGCGGCAGATGCCTGGGTCTTCGTAGTTGCCTTGGATGTTTCAGTTGCCGTTGCCATCGGATGCTGCCTCCTTTTTCATGGTTTCGAGGTACTCGCCCAACCGGTCGAAATGCCCTTCCCATTCAGCGCGACGCGCGTTGATCCACTGCTCTGCCTCACTGAGCGCTTTCGGCGCCATGGTGCAGGTGCGTACTCGCCCGACCTTCTCGGTCCGGACCAGACCGGCCTGTTCAAGCACGGACAGGTGCTGCATCACCGCCGGCAGCGACATCGCCAGGGGCCGCGCCAGTTCCGTCACCGAAAGCGGCCCGCGTGCAAGCTGCGCGAGCATGGTGCGCCGCGTGGTATCGGCCAGCGCCTGGAATGTGGCGTCCAGGGCGACGTGGGGATCGGAATAGTTAAGCATGAGCTTTAGTATAGAGAGCCACGATAGTTAAGCAAGGACTTTAGTGATTGAGCGGCAAAAAAGGCGGGACGCCGTATCCCGCCTTGATGACTGACCAACTGAACACGTCCGGCCCCATTTATCCGGGCCATTTGTCCGGCCCGTTTGTCCGGCCCGTTTGATTACCGTCTTGCTTTGGCCTTAGCGCTTCCGCCACACGTTCAGCGGATCTTCGAACGCCGGCGCATCGGCGGCATCGGACCTGTCCGCCAGGGGTTTCGCCGCCAGCAGCATCGTCATGGCCTGCGCATGGAGTTTGTCCAGGCAGCGCGAGAACATCTCCGCCTCATCCTCATTCAGGCAGCCCGCCAATTCCCGATTGAAATCGCGCGCCCGCGCGAAGGCCGCCGCGTACACCGACTCGCCCGCTTCAGTCAGCCTGAAGGCTGCCGCGCGCCGGTCGCCCTCGCGCGAATCCCGGCGTACCAATCCCTTGTCAATCAGGCCATGCACCGCGCGGCTGGCCAGCACCTTGTCGAGCCCCGCGCTGGCTGCCAGTTCGGTCAGCCGGGTGCCTGGCTGTTCACCGAGGAATGCCAGCATCCGCCACTCGCGGCGACTGACGCCCGCTGCGGCCCGCAGATGCAAGCCGCTCGCGGCCATCGCCACGCGGCTCAGGTGATAGAGACGGTAATTGATGAAGTCGACCAGCCGGCCCGGCGCCTGCAAGGTGCCTGAAGTTTCCTGCGCCATGAATTGTCGAGATTTCCGAGATAGTTGATTTTGTTAACTAATACCCTCGATGCTAGCTTTCGGGGCATACCGAGAACAATCACCACTTCCCCTGAGGAGACACAAGTGAGCCTGTCCCAGCCCCTGCATCTGCCGGCCCTGCTGCGCCGCCTGTGCGCGACGATCGGCGCCGCCACCGTCGTGACTGCCGTGACTGCCGTTTGCACCCTGACCCTGCCCGCCGCCCATGCCCAAAGCGACAAACCGATCCGCATCCTGGTGGGATACCCGGCGGGTGGCACGGCCGATCTGGCGGCACGGCTGGTCGGCGACAAGCTGCGCGAGGAGCTAAAGCAGACCGTGGTCATCGAGAACAAGCCCGGCGCGGGTGGCCGGCTGGTCATGGACTATGCGAAATCGCAGGCCGGCGACGGCAACACCATCGTACTGGCCAACTCGGCGGTGATGACCATCGCGCCGCTCGTCTACCGCAAGCTCAACTACGACGTCGCGCGCGATTTCACGCCAGTGGCGCAGGTGGCCAATTTCCAGCTTGCGCTGGCAACCGGACCGGGCACGCCGGCTAAATCCTTCAAGGATTATGTGGCCTGGCTCAAGACCAATTCGGTCGATTCGACCCATGCAGCCTACGCCTCGCCCGCACTCGGCAGCATTCCCCACTTCTTCGGACTGATGATCGGCAAGCAGGTTGGCGTGTCGATGCTGCACGTGCCGTTCAACGGTTCCGCGCCGCTGATGACCGCGCTGATCGGCGGTCAGGTGCCGGCATCGGTGGATACGCTGGCCGATCTGACCGAAATGCATCGCGCCGGCAAGATCCACGTACTGGCCACCTCGGGCACGCGCCGCTCGGCCGCCCTGCCCGACGTGCCGACGTTTACCGAGCTCGGCTACAAGGACATCGAAGGCGTGGGCCGCTACGGCTTCATCGCCCCGGCGGGCACCTCGCGCGCCACGATCGACCGGCTCAATGCCGCCGTCGCGCACGCCATTGCGTCGCCCGACCTCCAGCAGAAATTCCTCAAGCTCGGGCTCGAACCGCAGAGCGGCAGCGCCGACGCCTTCGCTGCCGTGCTGGCCGGCGACGCCACTCGCTGGGGTCCGGTGGTCAAAGCGTCGGGCTACGTCGGCGACTGAAGACGACCGGCGACGGCGAACCCAATCCGTATCAGAGCAACAAACATGTCAGTCCGTAACGTCCTGTTCATCATGTGCGACCAGCTACGCCGCGACCATCTCGGCTGCTACGGTCATCCCACGCTGCGCACACGCAATATCGACGCACTGGCCGCGCGCGGCGTGCGTTTCGACAACGCCTTTGTCACGTCCGGCGTCTGCGGCCCCAGCCGCATGAGCTTCTATACCGGGCGCTACGTCAGCAGCCACGGGGCCACCTGGAACCGCGTGCCGCTCTCGATCGGCGAAATCACACTGGGCGAGTACCTGAAGGATGGCGGTCTGGCGCTGGCCCTGGCGGGAAAGACCCACGTGATGCCAGACAGCGCCAACCTGAAGCGCCTGCATCTGGATGGCGGCGCGGAACTGGAAACGCTGCTGCGCAGCGGGCACTTCGTCGAAGTGGACCGGCACGACGGCCACCACGCCGAACCGCGCAGCCCCTACGCGGACTGGCTGCGCGCGCAAGGCTACGACAGCGCCGATCCGTGGACCGACTATGTCATCAGCGCCCAGACGCCGGATGGCGAGGTGGTATCGGGCTGGCACATGCGCAACGCAGGGTTGCCCGCCCGCGTGGCCGAGCCCCATTCCGAAACGGCCTATACCGTCGATCGCGCGATGGACTACATCGGCGCGCGGGGCGATGACCCGTGGGTGCTGCACCTGTCGCTGGTCAAGCCGCATTGGCCGTACATCGCCCCGGCCCCTTACCACGCGGCCTACTCGCTCGATGACTGCCTCCCGCTCAACCGGGACGATGTCGAACTCGAGCATCCCCATCCGGTGCTCGACGCGTACCGGACCCAGGAGGAATGCGCCAACTTCATGCGCAAGGAGGTGTCGGATACGGTTCGGCCGGCCTACCAGGGCCTGATCCAGCAGATCGACGACCGCCTTGGCCAACTCTGGGAACTACTCGAACGCACCGGCCGCTGGCAGGACACGCTGATCGTCTTCACCGCCGATCACGGGGATTTCCTCGGCGATCACTGGCTGGGCGAGAAGGAGCAGTTCTACGACACCGTGCAGAACGTCCCGCTGATTGTCTACGACCCGTCAGCCCAGGCCGATGCCACCCGGGGCACGGCCGACGCCCGCATGGTGTCCGCCGTGGACGTGGTGCCGACCGTGCTCGACAGCCTCGGCATGCCGGTCTTCGATCACCGCGTGGAAGGCCGATCGCTGCTGGACCTCACGCGCGCCCGCACCGATGTCTGGCGTGGCTTCGTGGTTTCCGAACTCGACTACGGCTATCGCGGCGCGCGCGTGGCGCTGGGCCGGCATCCCGGCGAGTGCCGCGCCTGGATGGTGCGCGATACGCGCTGGAAGTACGTCCACTGGCAGGGATTCCGCCCCCAATTGTTCGATCTGCTGAACGATCCGAACGAAATTCACGACCTCGGCGAGGACCCCGGGCACGAATCGGTCCGGGCTCAGATGCGCGGCAACCTGCTCGACTGGTTTTGCACGCTGAAGCCCCGCGTGACCGTCACCAACGAGGAAGTGGCGGCCAAGACCAACGTCTACAAACAGGCTGGCGTGTTCTTCGGCGTATGGTGAATCGGCCACACGGCGCGGGTCAGGAAATGACCCCGCGCCGTGCATCGGCTTGCAAATCGGCGTATTCTGGCAAACTTGTCATTCGCGCGTGGCAGGCGTAGTGTTGCGCATCCTCGCGCGCCAAATTGTGGCGCCCCCGCCCCATCTGATTGTTGACGGATGAACCAGAAGACCCATAAATTCCCGGATGAACCACCGCTGCCGTCCACCTGGGACGCGCGCCTTGCCCGCCATCTGGTGCGGCCTCTTAAAGACACCCGCGTTACCCCGAATCACCTGACCACGTTGCGCCTGATCATCGGCCTGGCAGGTATCGCCTGCATCGCCCAGGGCAGCTACGCCTGGACCAACTTCGGCGCGCTGCTGGTCGTGATTTCGAACTTCGTCGACCATACGGACGGCGAACTGGCCAGAATTAGCGGCAAATCGAGCAAGATCGGACACTTTTACGATCTGGCGAGCGATGCGCTGATCACCGTGCTGCTGTTCGTCAGCTTCGGCATGGCAGTGGCCGCGCAAGGCGCGGGCGACGGGCTCGGTTCGGTCTGGCGCGGTACCGTGGCAGGCCTTGCGGTGGCGCTGATCTTCTTCCTGCGGATGCGTATAGAATCGCGGGTTGGCAAAAGTGGAACGAAGCAGGCATCGGCCGGCGGTTTCGAGACCGAGGATGTGCTGTACCTGCTGCCTCTGGTCACACTCGCGGACGGCATTGAACCGTTCCTGACCGCGGCCTCGATTGGCGCTCCACTGTTTGCCGTCCTTGTCATCATCGATTACTGGCGAGTCATGCGGCGCCCCCAGCCAGTCGCGACAACCACGGAATAACGAGCACGCCCATGAGTGAGCACGCCTCCAGCGACATTGCCCTCGCCCCGCCGCCAGCCAGACCGGCCACCAGCCAGCCCGACGCCGCCGTCGCGCACGCGATCGAGCAACTCGACACCCCGGCCCTGCGCGCCGACTTCGAACGCCAGGGCGCGTTCCTGTACCTGGACAAGTTTCTCGCGCCGGACGAATGCGCCCAGCTCGTGGCGCTGACTCGCGCCATGCAGCCCGGCCTGAACCGCAACTACCTGCCCGGCCACAAGCAGGGCGGCAGCGTCAGCCGCCACACCATCGACGAGCAGGCGCCGTTCATCGCCGACCTGTATCGTTCGAAGGCCCTGATCGGCTGGCTCGAAAAGATTACCGGCGACAAGCTCCAGGTCTGCCCCGACACTGATCCGCACGCCTACGCACTCTATTACTACACTCGCCAGGGCGACCATATCGGCTGGCACTACGACACCTCCTATTACGACGGTCGCCGCTACACGCTGCTGATCGGCGTGCTGGACGATTCGTCGTGCCTGCTCGAGTACGAACTGCATACGCGCACCCCGGAGATTCCCGACGAGCCCGGCGCGGTGCAGATTCCGCCGGGCGGCATCGTGCTGTTCGACGGCGACAAGCTGCGCCACCGCGTCACGCCGGCCGGCCCGAATGAAACCCGCGTCTCGCTGACGTTTGAATACGTGACCGATCCCGGCATGCGCCCGTGGCTGCGCTTCATCTCGAACATGAAGGACGCCGTGGCGTACTTCGGCTTCCGGCAGGTCTTCCGGCGTCTGCTTGGCGGCGCGAACTCCAGTGGAAAGTAATTCGCGTGAGCCGTGCAGCATTCCTCCTGTTCTCGATCGGCGCGGCACTGTTCGTCGGTCTGCTTGCCTGGCAAGGCTTTGACGCGGTCACGACCACGTTGATGTCCGCCGGGTGGGGCCTGGCCGTGGTGGCCGCGTTCCATCTGCTCCCACTGTTGCTCGATGCCGGCGCCATCGCCGTGCTGCTGGACCGCAAGACCCGTCATGGCACGTTCTGCAGCGCGCTGCGCGCCCGCTGGACCGGCGAGTCGGTCAACAGCCTGCTGCCAGCGGGCCAGATCGGCGGGCCGGTACTGATGGTGCGCTACCTGTCCCATCGCGGTGCGCGGATGCGCGACGCGGCGGCCGCCATCACCGTCAGCACCACCACCCAGGCGCTCTCCCAGATGATCTTCGCGTTGCTCGGCATTCTGTTGTTCGGCGCGCAGGGCAACCTGTCGGACCAGCGCACCCCGATCATCGTCGTCACCGTCATCCTGGCCGCCTGCGTGCTGGTGTTCTGTGTGCTGCAGCGGCGTGGCATGTTTGGCCGCGTGCTGCGCATGGCGGCCAAGGTCTTCGGCAAGCAGAACTGGGATGGCCTGGCCCTGCGCGCCGACGCCGTGGATCAGGCGATCCGCGAGATGTATCGCGATCGTCGCAAGGTAGCAATTAGCTTCCTGCTGAACCTGGCTGGCTGGATCGCCGGTACCGGCGAGGTCTGGCTGATCCTGTACTTCCTGGGACACCCAGTGGGCTGGCATGAAGCCCTTCTCCTGGAAAGCGTGGGCCAGGCAATCCGGGGCGCGGCATTTGCCATCCCCGGCTCGCTTGGCGCGCAGGAAGGTGGCTATCTGCTGCTGGCGCCACTGGTGGGCCTGCCGCCCGATGCCGCGCTGGCGCTGTCCTTGGCCAAGCGCGTGCGCGAGCTGGTGCTTGGCATCCCGGGGTTGATTTATCTGCATTTCAGCGAGCGCAAGTTCCAGCGCCGCCGCGCCAGGGCGGCGCTCCAAGGCACCGACTAAGAGGCGCTTTCAAAATGAAGCGAAGCGGTTCTGGCTAGGGTGAAGCAGGGGTTTCGGCTCGCATGCGAGCCGCCTGCGGAACGGCATGTGCCTGCAAGCGTATGCGCGCCCTGCAAGGGCGGGGCCGCAGACAGTACAAGTCGTACGGCAAGGCCCCGCAACGACGCCAGAATCTTTTTGAAACGGCTTTTAAGCCCCCAGCAGTTTCTTTGCATGTGAGAACAAGTCAATGCGAGCAATCATTCTTGCCGCGGGCCTCGGCCTGCGACTTCAGCAACAGCCGGGCAAGCAGTTCCCGAAGTGCCTGTTGCGTTTTGACGGCGTCACGCTGCTCGAGCGTCATCTGCGTATGCTCGATGCCGCCGGCGTGACCGAAGTCGTGCTCGCGCTCGGCTTCGAGCCGGAACAGGTGCAGGCCGAGCTGGCCCGCCTGAACCGCTCGGCCGAAATCGTGATCAATCCCCGCTACGACCTGGGCAGCGTGCTGACCGTGCACACCGCGGCGGATGCCATGACGCGCGGTGGCGACGTGCTGCTGATGGACGCCGACGTGCTCTATGACGAGCGCATCATGAGCAAGCTCGTGGCCGGCGAGACCGTCAACCGCCTGCTGATCGACCGCGATTTCGAGGCTGGCGACGAGCCCGTCAAGCTGTGTCTGAAGGATGGCGTGCCCGTGGAACTGCGCAAGCAGCTCATGGCCGATCTCTCGTATGACACGATCGGCGAATCGGTCGGCTTCTTCCGTTTCAAGCAGGACTGCGCCCAACGTCTGGCCGAAATCGTCAAGGGCTATGTCGATGGCGGCCGCGCCAACATGCCGCACGAAGAAGCGGTGCGCGACCTGCTGCTGGAACGCTCCCACACATTCGATACCGCTGACGTCACCGGCGCGCCCTGGATCGAGATCGATTTCCCGGGCGATGTGGCCCGTGCCGCCGAAGAAGTCCTGCCCCAACTGCAGCCCGTAGGAATCGCCCAATGAACGCCCACGACCCGAACCTCCTCGCCACCTCGCGCAGCGCCCGCCTGCGCCAGATGCTGCGCTCGAACGAACTCGAATTCATCATGGAAGCCCATAACGGCCTGTCCGCGCGCATCGTGCGCGAGGCCGGCTTCAAGGGCATCTGGGCCTCGGGCCTGGCCATCTCCGCCCAGTTCGGCGTGCGCGACAACAACGAGGCAAGCTGGACCCAGGTGGTCGACAACCTCGAATTCATGGCCGATGCCAGCGATCTGCCGATCCTGCTGGACGGCGACACCGGCTACGGCAACTTCAACAACGTGCGCCGCCTGGTGCGCAAGCTCGAGCAGCGCGGCATCGCCGGCGTCTGCATCGAAGACAAGATCTTCCCGAAGACCAACAGCTTCATCGGCGGCGAGCAGCAGCCGCTGGCCGATATCGACGAGTTCTGCGGCAAGATCAAGGCCGGTAAGGATTCGCAGGCCGACGACGACTTCTCGATCGTCGCGCGTGTCGAAGCGCTGATCGCCGGCTGGGGCATGGAAGAAGCCCTGCGCCGCGCCGAGGCGTACCGTCAGGCCGGCGCCGACGCCATCCTGATCCACAGCAAGCTGTCGAAGGCCGACGAGATCGTGACCTTCGCGCGCGAATGGGCCGGGCGCGCGCCGCTGGTGATCGTTCCCACCAAGTACTACAGCACGCCGACCGACGTGTTCCGCAAGGCCGGCATCAGCCTCGTGATCTGGGCCAACCACCTGATCCGCGTGGCCGCATCGTCGATGCAGGCTGTGGCCCGGGAAATCCACGACAGCCAGACGCTGGTCAACGTGGAAGACCGCATCGCCACCGTCAACGAAATTTTCCGCCTGCAGGATGCCGACGAATACTCGGCCGCCGAGAAGATCTACCTGACCGGTGGCCAGGCGCCCAGCTCCGCCGTGGTGCTTGCGGCCGGACGCGGCAAGGGCCTGGAGGCCCTGACCGAAGACAAGCCCAAGATCATGCTGCCGGTAGCCGGCAAGCCGCTGCTGCGCTGGCTGGTCGACGGCTTCAAGAACCAGGGCATCAACGACATCACCGTGGTGGGCGGCTACAAGGCCGAGGCGATCGACGCGGCCGGCATCAAGCTGGTGCGCAACGAGCGCCACGCCGCCACCGGCGAGCTGGCTTCGCTGGCGTGCGCCGCCGATTCGCTCGAGACCGACACCGTCGTCTCCTATGGCGACCTGATGTTCCGCAGCTACATCCTGCGCGACCTGCTGGAAACCGATGCGCCGTTCAGCGTGGTGGTCGACTCATCCGAGTCCGCCCCGTCGAACCAGAGCGTGCGCGATTTCGCGTGGTGCTCGGCCGCCGACGACCGCGACCTGTTCGGCCAGAAGGTGCTGCTGCGCAAGATCTCCGACACGCCGGCCGCTACCGACGGAGAGCCGCATGGCCGCTGGATCGGTCTGCTCAACGTGCGGGGCGAAGGCCGCGCGCGCCTGCAGAAGCTGCTGGCCGAACTGCGTCAGCGGCCCGACTTCGACTCGCTCGACATGCCCGACCTGATCAACGCGCTGGTCGAAGCCGGCGAGAAGGTCGAGGTCCGTTACGTACATGGCCACTGGCGCGGCGTGAACGACCTGGAGGACTTCCGCCGGGCCGGAGACTTCGCGCACACGCAAACGCCGTACGCGCTGGGCAACAACGACGGAGAGACTGCCCGATGATCGAGGCCGTCCAGTTCGTGGAAGCCGCGCGCGAGCGCGGTTTCGAGTGGTACGCGGGCGTACCGTGCTCGTACCTGACGCCGTTCATCAATTACGTGGTGCAGGACCCTTCCCTGCATTACGTGTCGGCCGCCAATGAAGGCGATGCCGTGGCCTTTATCGCTGGCGTGACGCAGGGCGCGCGCAATGGCGTGCGCGGCATCACGATGATGCAGAACTCGGGCCTTGGCAACGCGGTGAGCCCGCTCACCTCGCTGACGTGGACGTTCCGCCTGCCGCAGTTGCTGATCGTCACGTGGCGCGGACAACCCGGCGGCGCGTCGGACGAGCCTCAGCACGCGCTGATGGGCCCGGTCACGCCTGCCATGCTCGACACGATGGAGATCCCGTGGGAGCTGTTCCCGACCGAGCCTGATGCCGTGGGCCCGGCGCTGGACCGCGCCATCGCCCATATGGATGCCACCGGCCGGCCGTACGCGCTGATCATGCAGAAGGGCAGCGTGGCGCCCTACCCGCTCAAGACGCAGACGCCACCCGTGGCGCGCGCGAAGGCAACGCCGCAAGTGTCGCGTTCCGGCGCCACGCCGCTGCCAAGCCGCCAGGAAGCGCTGCAACGCGTGATCGCCCACACGCCGGCGGATTCCACCGTCGTACTGGCCTCCACCGGCTTCTGCGGTCGTGAACTGTACGCGCTCGACGATCGTCCCAACCAGCTTTACATGGTTGGCTCGATGGGCTGCCTGACGCCGTTCGCGCTGGGGCTGGCCATGGCGCGTCCGGACCTGAAGGTCGTGGCCGTCGACGGCGACGGCGCGGCGCTGATGCGCATGGGCGTGTTCGCCACGCTCGGCGCGTATGGCCCGGCCAACCTGACGCACGTGCTGCTGGATAACAACGCACATGATTCGACCGGCGGTCAGGCCACGGTATCGCACAACGTCTCGTTCGCAGGTGTTGCCGCGGCGTGCGGCTATGCCTCGGCGATCGAGGGCGACGATCTCGACATGCTCGACCGCGTGCTGGCCAGCGCCGCCACGGCGACATCGGGCCCGAATTTCGTCTGCCTGCAGACCCGCGCCGGCACGCCTGACGGGCTGCCGCGTCCGTCGGTGACGCCGGTGGAAGTCAAGACGCGCCTTGGCCGCCAGATCGGCGCCGACCAGGGCCATGCCGGAGAGAAGCATGCTGCTGCTTAACCCGGGCCCCGTCACGCTTTCGGAACGCGTGCGCCGGAGCCTGCTGCAAACCGACCTGTGCCATCGCGAAAGCGAGTTTTTCGACCTGCAGGACGAAGCGCGCGATCGGCTGCTCAACATCTACGCGCTCGACCCCGCGGCATGGACGGCGGTACTGATGACCGGCTCCGGCACGGCTGCGCTGGAAAGCATGATCGCGGCGATGGTGCCCGCCAACGGCAAGCTGCTGATCGTGCAGAACGGCGTGTACGGCGAGCGCATCGCGCAGATCGCCGCGCAGTACCAGATCGCGCATGCGCTGGTGAAGCACGATTGGATGGAAGCGCCCGACCTGGCCCGCATCGACGCGGCGCTGGCCGAAGATCCCGCCATCACCCACGTGGCCGTGATCCATCACGAAACCACGACTGGTCGGCTGAATGACCTGTCGGCGATCGACCGTCTGTGCCAGGCACGTGGCGTGCGTCTGCTGGTGGACACGGTGAGCAGCTTCGGCGCGGAAGCGATCGACTTCAGCGGCAATATCGACGCGGTGTGCTCCACGGCGAACAAGTGCCTGCACGGCGTGCCGGGTGCGGCTTTTGTGATTGCGCGCCGCGCCGCGCTGACCCATGCGGCAACCCGTACGTACTACCTGGATCTCGTTCGCCTGGCAAAGCTGCAGGACCAGCGCAACACGCCGTTCACGCCGTCCGTCCATGCGTACTACGCGCTGGTGGAAGCGCTGCGCGAGCATCAGGAAGAAGGCGGCTGGAAAGGTCGTCACCAGCGCTATGCGGCGCTGGCCGAACAGGCGCGCGCCGGTCTGGCCGCGCTGGGCATCGAGGCACTCTGGCCCGCCGAGCAGTCGTCGGTGGTGCTGCGCGCCTACCGCCTGCCCAACGGCGTCACGTACGAGCAGCTTCACGACGGCCTAAAGGCCCGTGGATTCGTGATCTACGCTGGCCAGGGCGGCCTGTCTTCGCAACTGTTCCGCATCTCGACGATGGGCGCGATCACGGCAGCCGATATCGACAGGCTGATCGAGGGTTTCAAGGCGCTGGTGCAGCGCTGAGCCCACGGTGGTTCTTCTCCCCTCTCCCCGCCGTGCGGGAGAGGGGGAAAACAACACGCAAAGTCGTTCGCTACAACTGCGATTCCACCGGCAACATCCGCAACACGCCCTGTTTGATATGGTCCCAGGCGTTCATGTCGGGCTCGCTGCGATACGTGCGCAGGACGCCGTCCTCCTGGGTCACCCACACCATCTGCTCCTTGCCGGTCGCGGGATCGGTCTCGAGCACGACCTGGTAGGCGACGTCGAGCAACGCGGCGTCGATCACTTTGCCGAACATCTCGCATAGCGGCGCGCTGTCGACCACGATACCCATTTCGGTATTGAGCCGTGCCGAACGCGGATCCAGGTTCAGGGATCCGATAAACAACTGGTGTCGATCCACCATGTAGGTCTTGGCGTGCAGGCTGGCGCGGCTGCTGCCGCCCGGGCCGCTGCGGTGGGACTTTCTTTCCTTGGCCAGTTCGGCGTAGGCCGATGGCTTCAGTTCGTACAGGATCACCCCTGCCCTCAGCAGGGCCTCGCGCCTCGGCGCATAGCCCGCGTGCACCGCCGTCACGTCCGTCGCGCCATACGAATTGGTCAGGATACGAACCTGGACACCCCGCTTCTGCATCCCGGTCAGCCAGTCCATGGCGTCGTCGGGCGGCACGAAGTACGGGGATATCAGCGTCAGGTCATGCTTGGCGCTGTCGAGAATCTTGCCTAGCTGCGGGATGGCGTGCGTGGAATCGTCGTCGGGCGGCAACTGGATCTTGGCCGCCTTGTCGGCGATAACCGTCGCTCGGCCCCAGAAGGACGGCAGCGTGCCCTGGTGAAGCGCATGCACGACCCCGGACTCCAGCACGGATTTGCCATACGGCGTCGCACTCACGGCGATAGCGCGATCGTCGACGGCGTTGCGCAGTTTCTCCTGCTGCTCGGCGGCCTCCTTGCCCGTGAGCGGCTTGTCCAGGGTCGAGATCGGATAAGCGGCTTCGTTGTTCCAGTAATCGTCGAACACGGCCGACACCTCTGGCACCACCGGACCGGCCGCCAGAAGATCCAGGTCGCTGAAATCGGTTTGCGCCGCGCCGTAGTACTCGTCGCCGACGTTGCGTCCGCCGACGATGGTGAGCTGGTTGTCGGCAGTCATCGACTTGTTGTGCATCCGCCGGTTGATCCGGCTGAAAGCGGTGACGTACTCGAGCAGGCGCACATTTCGGCTGGCGAACGGATTGAACACCCGCACCTCGATGTTCGGATGCGCGTCGATCACCTGCAGCATCTTGTCCTGCCCGGCCAGATGAATGTCATCAAGCAGCAGCCGCACCCGCACGCCACGATCTGCCGCGGCCATGATGGCGGCCAGCAGCGTCAGGCCGGTATCGTCCGTTTCGTAAATGTAGTACTGGATATCGAGCGAGCGCTGCGCCACGCGAGCCAGTGCGATACGCATGGCAAACGCATCCGTACCTGCGGCCAGCGGATAGAACACGGACTCGCCCGGATGGGCGGCCAGTTGTGGCGCCAGTTCTCTGGCTATCGCCGTATCGCTGGTATCGCGCAGCGCCACTTCGGGCTGCAGTTCCGGCCGCTGCGGCAAGCCCGCGCAGGCCGTCAGGAACGCCGCGATCATGACAACCAGGAAACGACCAAACAGACCCGCCAATCGACGCGTGTCTCCCATTCGCCCCTCTCACCCGTAAATGTTGTGAATATGTCGCGCCGCGTTACGCGTACCTTGCCTGTCGACCGCCTCAAACCTGGGTCTCCAGCCGCTGGATCGGAATGACCGTGCGGCCACCGCACTCGCGCAGCAGATCGCGCAGATCGCGGATGACCGGGAATACCTCGTGATTCCAGTCCTCACCCTGGCGGTCATGGGCCTCCTGCTCGCGCTCGACGATCCAGCGGTCTTCCTTGAAGATCCGCTCGGTGAACCAGACCAGTAGCGGCCAGGCCAAGTCCAGCGCGAAAGGAATGCCAGGGCGGCGGATCGACAGCATACCGAACGTGCGGTTGGTGCGTTGCGCCGCGTCCAGCGGCACATAGGCGATCCAGAGATCCATCACGAGCGTGCCACTGCCAGAGCGGATTTTCAGCGTCTGGTACGGGTAGCCGGTGCGGACGGTCATCACGTCCTTATTGCCTTCGCCGCCTTCCTTGCTGAAGACAAGCGCCTCACCCATCGGCTGCTTGCCGCCTTCGCGCGAGAAGGTGTAGTCCACCTCCACGAAGTCGGCGCCACGGCGGCGGCCTAGCGACCGCGCGCGCATCATGCCCATCTGCCGCCGATGCAGGAACTGATGGTTCATGTCCATCAGGTTTTCGTGCATGAAGGAATAGTGACACTTGACCTCCCGGCCAAAGCGTCGTGTCTTGTAGTGTTTGTCCGCCACCGAGGCGAATTCGGGCAGCGGCTGCTGTCCGGCCAGCGCCGGATTGCCCGGAAAGACAAAAATCAGGCCCGCGCGCTCTTCGCACGGATAGGCGCGCACGCCGTTCGGCAGGCGCTCCTTGCCCAGATAAGGCACGTCGATGCAGCGTCCCGAACAATCGTATGTCCAGCCGTGATAGCAGCAACGAATCGACTCGCCATCCACCACGCCCGCGTGGAGCGGCACCTGTCGATGGGCGCAGCGATCCTCCAGCGCGAAAATCTTTCCGGTTGCGGTGCGCACGAGCACGATCGGGTCGCCAGCGAACTGGACGCCATGTGCCTGGCCGGCCTTGACCTCGCGGGACCAGGCCAGTGGATACCAGTGATCGGGGTGAATCGGCACGCGGCGAAGGTCCCGTGTGGCGGCCTCCGTCCGGGTTTCCGCTGGCGCGGCGGCCGGCGCGCCCGAAGGCGCGGGATCGGCGGTACGGTGGTCAAGCGCGGACTCTGCTGCGTACATGCGTGGCATCTCCTTGCGTCCTGGAACCCGAGCCACCGGGATTCGGGTATCGAACTCGCCGAGTCTACCCGATTGCGACACCACCAGTCTGTCGGCATTTCTCTGACCGGCCGTCCAAGTGCCGCAACGCAACAACCACGCCGCAGAGGGTATGTATGTTGTCGATGCAAGCCGTTGACCACAGCCCGCCTAGATCACCCCGCCCTCGCGCAGCCCGGTCAGGTCGGCGGCCGTCAGTCCCAACGCGCCGTAGACTTCCGCATTGTGCTCGCCGACCCCCGGCCCGCTCCTGGCTGGCGGTGGGGTGTGTCCGGCGAACCTTGGCACCACGCAGGGTGCCGGGATCGAGCCCAGGTCCGGATCGGGCAGCCTGACGATCGCCTGCCGTTCCTGAAAGTGCGGATCGTCGACGATATCGGCGATCGAGAAAATCTTGCTGAACGGAATCTCGTGCGCCTCGAGGGTGCTTGCCACATCCGCATAGGCATGGCTGCCGAACCACCTGGCGACGACTTCATCGAGCGCGTCCAGATGGCGCACCCGCGACGGGTTGGTGGCGAAGCGCGGGTCGTCGGCCACGCCCGGCTGCCCGATCGCCTGACACAGGCGCCGGAAGATCGGGCCCGACGATGCCACCAGCGATACCCACTGGCCATCGGCCGTGGCATACATGTTCGACGGCGCGGTATACGTGGCGCGATTGCCCGCGCGCTGGCGGACCTGGCCAAGCTGCTCGTACTCGACCGCCAGCGGCTCCAGCAACCGGAACAGCGCCTCGGTGGCGGCCAGGTCGATTTCCTGGCCCGGCATGGTCTCGTTGCCAGGCCGGCGACGTTCGGCGATGGCGCTGGCAATCGCGAACGCGCCGAACAGGCCGGCCACCATGTCACCCATCGGGTAGTTCATATGCAGCGGCGCCCCGCCCGTCTCGCCGGTCAGGTTCGTGAAGCCGCTCATCGCCTCGAAGATCCGCGCAAACCCGGCGCGCTGTGCGTAGGGGCCGGTCTGCCCGAAGCCGGTCAGGCGCAGCACGACCAGACGCGGATTGGCACGCCGCAGCGTGTCGATATCGAGCCCCCAGCGATCAAGCGTACCGGTCCGGAAGTTCTCCACGAGCACGTCGAAGTCCGGCAGCATCCGCAGGAACAATGCGCGCCCGGCCGGCTTGCGCACGTCCAGCGTGATACCGCGCTTGCCGCGATTGGTCACCTTCCAGTACAGCGCCAGATCGCCCTTGACCGGAGCCAGCCCGCGCAGCGGGTCGCTCCCATCGGGCAGTTCGAGTTTGACGACGTCTGCGCCCATGTCCGCGCACAGCGTGCTGGAAAACGGCGCGGCGATGACGGTGGCCATGTCGAGGATGCGTACCCCGGCCAGCGGGCCACCGGGTTGTTCTGCTTCGGGATTCATGCGATTGTTTGCGGTTGACTGCGGATTCACGGGCGCAGCCCGTGCTGGAAGATGCGACGTGCCAGCGTGGCACGATGCAGTTCGGACGCACCGTCGTAGATCCGGAACGGGCGTAGTTCGCGCTGGATCATCGAGACCGGGGTGTCATCGGAAATGCCGAGCGCGCCCATGATCTGCACCGCGCGGTCAGCCACGCGCCAGACCGCTTCGGACACGAAGATCTTGGTCATCGCGGAGTCGTGCTTGACCGATTCCCCGGCGTCCATCTTGCGCGCGCAATCGCGCACCATCAGCCGGCTGGCATGCAGGTCGATATGCGAATCGGCCACCATCGCCTGCACCTGCTGCAGATCGGCCAGCCGTTGCCCGAATGACTCGCGCTGCGCGGCGTACTGCTGCGCGATCTCCATCGCACGCGACGCGCGGCCGATGAAACGCATGCAGTGCGACAGCCGGGCGGGCTCCAGCCGCGCCTGGGCATAGGCAAAGCCCTGCCCGACCTGGCCAAGCACCGCGTCGTCATCGACCACGCATTGCTCGAATACGATCTCGCCGTGGCCGCCCACCTGATAGCCGTCCATCCCCGCGATGTTCCGCACGAGGCGGTAGCCAGGGTTGTCGGTATCGACGATGAACATCGTGGCGCCGGTACCGGCCGCCTCATCGGTGCGCGCCAGCACGATCGCGAACGCCGCATCCACGGCCCCGCTGATGAACCACTTATGGCCGTTGATGACCCATTTGCCGTCCTGACGCGTGGCGGTGGTACGCAGCATCGACGGATCGGAGCCCGCGCCGGGCGCCGGTTCGGTCATGGCGAAGCACGAACGGATCCGGCCCTGCACCAGCGGCTGCAGGTAGCGCGCCTGCTGCGCGGCGTTGCCGTGGCGCATCAGGTTGATCATGTTCGGCTGGTCGGGCGGCGCGCAATTCAGCGCCGGAGCGCCAAGGAAGCTGCGGCCGGCTTCCTCCAGAATCTCGGCACGCGCCTGCCAGTCGAGCCCGAGCCCGCCGTGCTCGGGCGGCAGATGGGGGGCGTAGATGCCCGCCTCCCGGGCCAGACCCTGCAGCCGCCGGACCACGACGTCAAGGCGCTGCACGTCATGCGCCAGTACAGGGTCTTCGCTCGGGATCGCGTGCTGTTCGACGAACTGCCGCACCTTGCCGCGCAGCTCCGCAATATTGGTTCCCATGGCCATCATTCCAGCGTGGTGCCGGTGGACTTGACCAGTGCGGCCCACCACGCCGCATCGGCACGAATCTGTTGTCCGAACTGCTCGGGCGTATCGCCCACCGGCTCCGCGCCCAGTTCCACCAGCTTCTTGCGCAGTTCGGGCCGCGCCAGAATCTTCACCATCGCCTGGTTAAGCTTGTCGACGACCGGACGCGGGGTATGCGCAGGCACCATCAGGCCTTTCCAAGCGGTCACGACATAGCCCTTGAGCCCGGCTTCCTGTGCCGTCGGCAGGCCCGGCGCCGCCGTAGCGCGTTTTTCGCTGGTCACAGCCAGCGCGCGCAGCTTGCCCGACTGAACGTGCGGCCAGAGCGCCGGCATATTGTCGATCAGCAGTGTGATATGGCCAGCGATCAGGTCTGCCACGGCCGGGCCGCTACCCTTGTATGGCACGTGCTGGAGCTTGATGCCCGCGGTCTGGTTCAACAGTTCCCCGGCCAGTTGCGCGGGGCTGCCGTTGCCCGGCGATCCGAACGAAAGCTGGTTCGGGTGCGACTTGGCGTAGGCAATGAACTCCTGCACGTTCTTGACCGGCAGCGACGCATTGACCGCCATCACGTTGTGCTCGCGCTCGATCATCGTCACCGGCGCCAGATCGCGCACCGGATCGTAGGACATCTTCGGGTAGAGGCTCGGATTGATGACGGTCGGCCCGGCGGCGGCCAGCAGCAGCGTGTAGCCGTCCGGCGCCGCCTTGGCGACGATGTCGCCGCCGATATTGCCACCCGCGCCCGGCCGGTTGTCGACGATTACCGTCTGGCCCAGTTCGTCGCGCAGCGGCTCGGAAATCAGCCGGGCGACGATATCGGTGGACCCGCCCGGCGCGAACGGCACCACCAGCCTGATCACCTTGTTCGGATAAGGGGTCTCGGCGTGCGCCGGGGCCATGCCGAAAAACAGGCCGAACGACATGCCGGCCGCCGCGATCAAGGGCTTGATCATGATTGTCTCCGTGAATCTGGGTTTTGGGGTCTGGGGTCTGGGGCCTGGATAGCCCGCTCAGCGCTGGCCGCCGGCCTGGGCAAAGGTCCGCTTGGCGATGTTGATCTGGTGAATCTGGCTGGTGCCTTCGTACAGGCGGAACAGGCGCACATCGCGATAGAAGCGCTCGATGCCGTAGTCGGCGATGTAGCCGTAGCCGCCAAACAACTGCACACAGCGGTCGGCCACGCGGCCGCACATCTCGGACGCGAAGTACTTGCAGATCGACGCCTGCATCGTCACGTCCTCACCCAGATCTCGCTTGCGTGCCGTTTCCAGAATCAGCGCCCGCGCCGCGTGGATATCGGTCTGGCAGTCGGCGATCATGGCCTGCACCAACTGGAAATCGGCCAGCACCTGCCCGAACTGCTTGCGCTCGGTGACGAAGCGCACCGCGTCTTCGAGCATCCGGATCGCGGGCCCGGTGCACAGCGCGGCCAGATGGATACGCTGCTTGTTGAGCACCTTCATCGCGGTGCGGAAGCCCTTGCCTTCCTCGCCGCCGATCAGGTTGACCGCCGGCACGCGGCAGTTGTCGAAATGCACCTCGGACACCGGCGATCCGGCCTGGCCCATCTTCTGGTACGGCCGGCCCGTGCTTAGCCCCGGTGTCTCGCGCGGCACGATGAAGGCCGAGATACCGCCTGCGCCCAGATTGGCGGGATCGGTACGTGCCATGACCGTGAACAGGCCAGCAATCGGCGCATTGGTAATGAAGCACTTGGTGCCGTTGAGGATGTAGGCATCGCCGTCGCGCACGGCCGTGGTCTGCAGCGCGGTGGCGTCGGAGCCGGCCTCGGGCTCGGTCAGCGCAAACGATCCGGTGAGCTGCCCGCTGGCCAGCAGCGGCAGATAGTGCTGCTTCTGCGCGGGCGTGCCATCAGCCACCAGCGCTTCTGAGCCGATGCCGGTATTGGTGCCGACCCGCGCCCGAAACGCCACCGAGCACTGCGACAACTCCATCGCCGCCAGCACCAACTCCTCGGTGGTCATGCCGGCGCCGCCGTACTGTTCGGGAATCGAGTAGCCGAACATGCCCTGCGCGGCCATGGCGTCGACCAGATCCTGCGCCACCTCGTCATGTTCGGCCACCTCGGCCTCGCGCGGCACGAGCTTCTCGCGCACGAAGCGCCGCAGGGTCTGCAGAAAGGCATCGAAAGCTTCGGGGTCCCGGATCATCGTCTCGCTCCACCATGATTTTTGATGTCGAGGAGCGTACGCGCGCCTCCCGAATGTCGGCACCGTTGTTTCGCTATCTTGAACAACCATTGCGCAATCGGCACATCGCTTCGGTAAGATGAACGCCAAACCAAACGCCAGATGCCAACGCGCCCCCATCACCCCGATCCCGCCTTTGCCACCACGCTGGCCCACGGCCTGGCGTTGCTGCAGTGCTTTCGCGTGGGCGAGACCGTGCTCGGCAATAAGGAACTGGCCGATCGCACCGGTCTGTCGAAAGCGACCATCAGCCGGCTGACCTACACGCTGGCGGCGCGCGGATTGCTGCTCTACGACACCCATTTGCGCCGCTACCGGCTGGGCTCGACCGCGCTCTCGCTTGGGTATCCACTGCTGGCCAGCCTGCGCGTGCGGCAGCTGGCCCGGCCGCTCATGAAAGCGCTGGCCGATCAGGTTGGCGGCTCCGTATCGCTGGGGCTGCGCGACCGGCTGCGCATGGTCTACGTCGAAACCAGCCGGGGTCACGACGCGATCGCATTTCGTCCGGACATCGGCGCATCCCTGCCGATGCTGGCCACGGCGATGGGCCGGGCATGGCTGGCATGGGCACCGGAAGACGTGCGCCACCGCCTGCTCGACGCGCTGCGAGAGGCCGAGCCGGACGACTACGAACGGCTGGCGGGTGCCGTGGATACGGCCATCGAGGAGTTGGCGACACTCGGCTTTACGCGGTCACGTGGCGACTGGCAGCGCGACGTTCACGCCGTGGCCGTGCCGATGCGGACTCCCATCGACGGCGAGATCCTGGTCTTCAACTGCGGCGTGCCCGCGGTGCGCATGACGCCCCGGAAGCTCGAACGCGAGATGGGGCCGCGCCTGCTGAAGCTGGTGGCGCAGGTGGAAACACTGGTGGCCTGGGAGTGACGATGAGCGCCACCGACATCCCTCCGGACGACGCCCGCGACCGCCAGTTCGCCACCACGCTGGCCAACGGACTGGACATCCTGCTGGCCTATCGGGCAGGCGAATCGCTGCTGGGCAACAAGGACTTTGTGCAGCGCACCGGGCTGTCGAAGTCGACCGTGGCACGTCTCACCCACACGCTCAGCGCGCTCGGCTATCTGCGTCATGACACCGCGCTTGGCAAATACCGGCTGGGTGCACCCGTGCTGGCGCCGGGCTACCCGCTGCTGGCCAGCATGCCGATTCGCCAGATTGCGCGGCCGCTGATGAAGGCGCTGGCCGACGAAGTGGGCGGCGCGGTCTCGCTCGGCATCCGCGACCGGACGCAGATGATATACGTCGAGACCGCGCGCTCGACGGACAACCTCGTGGTGCCGCCCGATATCGGCGCGGCACTGCCAATGCTGACGACGGCCATCGGCAAGGCCTGGCTTTGCCGCGCGCCGGCAGAACTGCGCGACCCGGTGCTGAACCGCCTGCGCCTGCAGGACCCCGACGCTTTCGCACGTGGTGCGCCGGGACTGTCCCAGGCACGCAAGGACCTCGAGCGGCTGGGCTACTGTACGAACCGCGCCGAGTGGCGCCATGACGTGTTCGGCTTTGCCGTTCCTCTGTGCAAGCCCGTTGACTCGCAGTGGTTCGTGATCAACAGCGGCATCCGGGCGCAGCCGGGCAGATTCCATGCGGTCGAGCAGTTTGTCGGCCCCCGGCTGGTGACGCTGGCCCACAACCTCGAAGTGCAGCTGGGGCTACGCTGATTCCCGTTCCGGCACCCCGCCGGGACGGGAAAATACAACAGACGAGACGGCCAAAGCGGCCAAAGCGGCCAAAGCGGCCAAAGCGACCTGGGCGGCAAATGCCGCTTTGGCAACAAGGGCTTGCTTGACGACTCAATGGATCACTGGGCATGATTCGGCCTCCCATAGTGTAAATACGAATTGTTCGTATTTACACTATCAACAAAAACCGAACGAGCCAGCTTCAATGTCATCCCGCCAGTTCCCGGCCGCCCGCCCCGTCCACCGGCAGCCTGTCCCGTCGCGCCTGCGCGCCACAGTCTTCATCGCCCGCGTGGCGGTCATCGCGGGCCTGCCGCTTGGCGCGTTCGCCCAGACCGCCCAGACCGCCCAGACCGCCCAGACCGCCCAGACCACGCAAACCGCACAAACGGCACAATCCGCCCCGGAACAGGCGCTGCCGACTGTAACGGTGAGCGCCGCGCAGGAAATCGACGTCGGACCGCACCTGGACAAGCCCATGACCAGTGGCGCGCTCGGTTCCCGGAAACAGCTCGACACACCGTTCTCGACCACGGTCATCACCGGCGACGACCTGGCCGAACGCCAGGTCACCAAGCTCGGCGACGTGTTCTTCACCGATGCATCGGTCTCCGACAACAGCAACGCGAACAATGCATGGGCGTCCTACCTGACCGTGCGCGGGCTGCAGCTCGACTGGCAGAACGGATTCAAGATCAACGGCATGCCGTTCGTGAGCTACGGCATCACGCTGCCCTACGAACAGCTCGAACAGGTGGAACTGCTCAAGGGCGCATCGGGCTTCATGTACGGCTTCGGTAACCCGGGCGGCACGGTCAACTACATTACGAAGAAGCCGACCGACGTCTTCACGGCCAGCGCGGAACTGGGCTATCGCTCGTCCCACCTGTGGAGCGAGCATGTCGACGTCGGTGGCCGGGCCGGCCCGGACAACATGTTCGGCTACCGACTGAACCTGACGCACGAGGAAGGCAAGCCGTCGAACGCCGTCGGGCTGAACCGCAACTCCATATCGCTTGGCCTGGACGCCCGCATCACGCGAGACCTGACCTGGACCTTCGACGGCATCTACCAGGACCGCAGCACCTTCGGCCAGACGCCCACCTTCACCACATACAGCCTTGCCCCCGGAAGCCAGTTGCCAGGCGTGGTCAGCGGCCGGGGTGGCCTGTTCGCAGGCCCGGACCAGCACTTCTACTCCAACCTGCAGTTCTACTCCACGGGCCTGCGTTACAACCTCAACACCGACTGGACGGTCAGCACGATCTACAGCTTCAGCAAGCAGTCGCGCAGCCGCAACGAGTCGAGCCTGAGCCTGATCGACAGCAACGGCGACTACACCGACCTGCGCTACGACGGCGCAGAGGGACACCAGTTCAACCAGTGGACGACCATGGTCGAAGGCCGCTTTCGTACCGGCCCGTTCTCGCACCAGTTCGTCGGCGGCGTGACGTGGCAGAACCAGGTCAACCGCTACAGCAGCAACCCGGTGTCGCTGAGTCTGGACCCAGGCAACCTGTCGCAGCCGTACACCGGCGTTTACTACAGCCAGGTTGCGTTCAACAAGTACCGTGCCAGCGACATCACGCAAAAGGCGCTGTTCATGAGCGACACGATCCAGCTGACCGAGCGCTGGTCGGTGCTGGGCGGGCTGCGCTTCACCAACTACGAGCAGAACAGCTACGGGACCGACGGCACGCGCACCACCCACTATGACAAGACCGGCCTGCTGACGCCGACCGTCGCGCTGATGTTCAAGCCGATGCCGAGCACCACGCTGTACGCCAGCTACGTGGAAGCGTTCGACGGCGGCACCACGGTCGGCACGACGTTCGCGAACGCGGGCGCGCAACTGAATCCGGTCAAGAGCAAGCAATACGAAATCGGCGCGAAGACGGATCAGGGTCTCTGGACCGGCACGGCGGCGCTGTTCCGCATCGAGCGCGGTGCCGAGTACACCAACTCGCAGAACGTGTTGGTGCAGGATGGCCTGTCGATCTACCAGGGCGCAGAGCTGGCTGGAGCCGCGCGTATCGGCTCCCAATGGGAAGTGGGCGGCAGCGCGATGTATCTGGACAGCTACTACGACAAGGGCCAGACCTACAACGGCAACCGCGTGGCCGGCGCGCCCAGCTTCATCCTGACCGGCCGGCTGGCGTATCGCATTCCGTACGTGCCGGGCCTGAAGGTGGGCATCGACGGCAAGTACACGGGCACAACCAAGCTGCGCCCGGCCGGCGACCTCACGCTGGGTGGTTACACGATATTCAACCTTGGCGCGACGTACAGCACACGCGTGGCAGGCAAGGAACTGACGCTGCGGGCAGCGTTGACCAACCTGACCAACAAACGCTACTGGGGCTTCCAGTACGCGGAGTACATCCAGCCGGGCGATCCGCGCGCGATCAGCGTCAGCGCGAAGATCTCGTACTGAGGAGCATAAGCGACGTCAGGGAACCGGGATGTCGCGCCGGGCATCGCCCGCGTATACAATCCCGGTTTTTCTGACCTGATCGAGCCGCCCCATGACCACCCTTGGAACGCCCCTCTCCCCGTCCGCCACCAAAGTCATGCTGCTAGGCTCAGGTGAGCTGGGCAAGGAAGTGCTGATCGCGCTGCAGCGCCTGGGCGTGGAGACGATCGCCGTCGACCGCTACGAGAACGCGCCGGGCCAGCAGGTGGCCCACCATGCGCGCACGATCACGATGAGCGACGGCGAACAGCTCAAGGCACTGATCGAAGCCGAGCGGCCGGATCTGGTGGTGCCAGAGATCGAAGCCATCGCCACGCCAATGCTCGAAGCCCTGGAAGCGGCCGGCGTGGTTCGCGTGATCCCCACGGCTCGCGCCGCCCGCCTGACGATGGACCGCGAAGGTATCCGCCGCCTGGCCGCCGAGACCCTGGGCCTGCCCACCAGCCCGTACAAATTCTGCGATTCGCTCGAGGAACTGCAAGCCGCGATCGACGGCGGCATCGGCTACCCGTGCGTGGTCAAGCCCGTGATGAGCAGTTCCGGCAAGGGCCAGAGCAAGATCGACGGTCCCGCGGACGTCAAGGCCGCGTGGGACTATGCCATGGCCGGCGGCCGCGTCAGCCACGGCCGCGTGATCGTCGAAGGCTTTATCGACTTCGACTACGAAATCACGCTGCTGACCGTGCGCGCCGTGGGCGCCAATGGCGAAGTGGAAACGCATTTCTGCGAGCCGATCGGCCACGTGCAGGTCGCGGGTGACTACGTGGAAAGCTGGCAACCGCACCCGATGCACCCGAAGGCACTGGAAACCTCGCAGCATATCGCGCGTGCCGTGACCGCCGATCTGGGCGGCCAGGGCCTGTTCGGCGTGGAACTGTTCGTCAAGGGCGAGCAGGTCTGGTTCAGCGAAGTCAGCCCGCGTCCGCACGACACCGGCATGGTGACGATGATTACGCAGTGGCAGAACGAGTTCGAACTCCACGCCCGCGCCATCCTCGGCCTGCCCGTCAGCACCGCGCTGCGCGCGCCCGGCGCGAGCGCCGTGATCTACGGCGGCGTTGAAGCCGAAGGCATTGTTTTCGATGGCGTGGACGAGGCGCTGCGCGTGCCGCAGACGGAACTGCGCCTGTTCGGCAAGCCGGAGTCGTTCACGAAGCGCCGCATGGGCGTGGCGCTGGCCTACGCCGAAGACGTGGATACGGCACGCGAGCGCGCCAAGGAAGCGGCGGGCAAGGTCAAGCCGCGGAAGGCGTAAGCGCTGCGCTTTGCTGACTCCCCTCTCCCGACGACGGGAGAAGGGAGAAGGGAGAAGGGACAGGGAGAAATCCCCCCCTAAGCCACCCTGTCGGCCCGATCCGTCGGGGCCGATGGCGGCTGGCGCATCCCCGAGTCCGCGGCGGCCACGGCCAGTGCGGCGTGCTGGTCGGCCATCGTCGCACCGCTGCGCAGCCCGCTCAGGTCCGCGCCTGACGGCGCCTGATACACCCGCAAACCCAGCTCCGGCAGAATCGCGAACAGGTGGTCGAAGATATCGCCCTGGATACGTTCGTAGTCCGTCCAGTTCGTGAGCGTGGTAAAGCAGTAAATCTCGATCGGAATGCCCTGCGAGTCGGATTCCATCATCCGCAGGTTCAGCAGCAGATCGTGATGAATTTCCGGATGCGCGCGCAGGAAGGCGATGCCATAGGCGCGGAACGTGCCCAGGTTGGTCAGCCGACGGCGGTTGACCGGGTCTGTGTCGGCACGCAGGATCTCCCGGTTGGCCCGATCGACCTCCTCCTGCTTGACCTCGAGATAGTCATGCAGCAGCTTGAACCGCATCAGCGCCCTGACCTCCTCCTCGTCCAGGAACCGCACGCTGGTGGCATCGATCCGGAGCGTCCGTTTGATGCGGCGCGCGCCGGACTCGAACATGTGCCGGTAGTTGCGGTAGCTCTCCGAGAACAGCTTGTAGGTTGGCACCGTCGTCACGGTGTTGTCCCAATTCTTGACCTTGACCGTATGCAGCGCCACGTCCATGACGAAACCATCGGCATTGGACTGGGGCATTTCGATCCAGTCGCCAATGCGCAGCATGTCGTTCGAGGTGAGCTGCGTGCTGGCCACCAGGGACAGCAGCGTGTCCTTGAACACGAGCAGCAGCACCGCAGATAGCGCGCCGATACCGGACAGCATCCAGAGCGGCGAGCGGTCGATCAGGATCGACAGCACCAGCACACCGCAGACCAGCCACAGCGCGAGCTGGGCCACCTGGATGTAGCCCTTGATCGAATGCGTCTGCGCGCTGCGGCTGCCGGAAAACACGGTCTGCCACGCATCGAGCACGCCAGACAGCATCAGGAACACGCTGATCCAGGTGCCGGCATGAGCCAGCCGCTCGATGGCCGCCGAGAACTTACCCAGGTTCGGCACCTGGCTGATGCCGACCGTGACCACGGCCAGGAATACCGCGTAGCCCAGCCGGCGATAGGTCCGGTGGTGCAGCAGCGCCCCGGCCCAGTTGCCGTGGCCGGAAAGACTCAATACGCGATAGACCACCCGGCCGACCACGCGCGCCACGAGCCATTGCGCGATGCCGGCCAGCAGGACCAGCGCCAGGACGTACAAGGTGATCTGTGCCCACGGGTGGGCCGGGATGCGTTGCTCGAACAGTTCAAGCAGGGCGTCGAAAGTCATATGCAGTGAAGCGGTACGGGCTGCCAATCGCCAAGTCTACTATTTCTGCCCGCCCCGCCCACATTTGGCGTTCGACGTCCGCCGCGCTCGACGCACGCGCTTTCTGTCTATTTCACGTGTGGCGCGTACATCGCCATCAGTTGCTCGTCGGTGAAACCCCACTGCCGGGCATCCTCGAAGGCAATGACGGAATCCTCGCTCTGAGTCAGGTCGAGAACCTCATGCGGCAGCGGCGCCGACTGTGACACCGAGTAGAACGTCATCACGCGGGGCCGCAGCGGTTCGTTCGCGTTCTGCCCGCAGACCACCGCCAGGCGTCCCGAGCGCAGCCGCAGCACGGTGCCCAGCGGGTAGATGCCGACCGTCCGTGTAAACGCCTTGAACACACGGCGATCGAACAGCGTGTCGACGCGCACCGCGATGTACTCCATCGCACGCGCCGGTGACCAGGCCAGGTGGTTGGGCCGCGGCGACGTCAGCGAGTCGTAGGTATCGCAGATCGCCGCGATCTTGGCGTGCACGCTGATTTCACTCTCGAACAGACCGAAGGGATAGCCCTTGCCGTCCACCCGCTCATGGTGATGCACGCACACGTCGAGCGGAATGTTCGTATACAGCCGCGCCTCGTTCAGGATGCGGTACCCGGCCGACGGGTGCCGCCGCATCTGCTCGTACTCGGCCGGCGACAGATCCCCCGCCTTCATCAGCAGTGACTCGGGCAGCGTCAGCTTGCCGATATCGTGGACCAGCCCGGCCAGGCCAAGCTCGCGCACTTCACCGTCGGGCAGTTTCAGCGTACGGCCCACGGCGATCATCAGCGCACAGACCGAGTACGAATGCAGGTACGTGTAGTCGTCCTTGGCCTTGAGCCGTGCCATGGCCAGCAACGCCTGCGAATGGCGCGAAAGCGATGTCGATGCCGAATCCACCAGCAGCAGCGCGCCGTTGGTCTCGAGCGCGTGCCCCATCCGCACGTCGTTGAAAATCGACCCGATCACCGCCCGGCCCGACTTGATCAGCTCGCGCGCATGTTCGAGTTCGTCCTCGAAACCCGACTCGGGCTGTGCATCCACCTCCGAATCGGCAACTTCCGGCGTGCTCTGCATCGGCAGGTTGCGCCCCTTCAGGATGTCGATCCAGACGTCCTGCACATTGGCCGCCAGGATCTGCTCGATCTGTTCGTCGCTACTGACCAGAAAGCGCGAGCGCCAGAATGGATGGTTGATCCATGGCCCGCCCAGCCTGGACACAAACATGCCCACCTGAAGCTGTTCCGCCTTGATTCTTCTCAGCATGTCCTTGCCCCCACATGAACTGCGGCGGAGCAGATGCCCCGCCATCCCGGAACTTTGGGCTCTTGTCAGGCCCTCGTCATTTGCCGCCTATATCGGCAGATTGCGGCGGAACTTTAGCCCGGCGATTGGAGGCATCCATCTGGTGGCCACGTCAAAGAACAGCGACAATGCGGAACGGATCATCGCGGACATGTCTGTATTTGTTGGCTAGCCCGCATACCCGCCCGCCAATTTGCGTGAATACTTGAGAATCGCGGCGCCCTGCCGTTATTTGTCGTCGAACACCGATATTGCGTCCTTCTTCGCCTGATGCATACCCATTACGACAACCTCAAGGTCTCCCGCGATGCGCCCGCAGAAGTCATTCGGGCCGCATATAAATCGCTTAGCCAAAAGTACCACCCGGACAGGCACGCCGATAGCGAACAGGCCAATCGCATCATGCGGCTGCTGAACGCCGCGTACGACGTGCTGAGCGACCCGGCCAAGCGCGCCGAGCACGACCAGTGGATCGCATCGCAGGAAAAGCTGGACGCCGAACGCAGGCAGCGCCAGGCCCAACAGGCGGCAGCATCCCGCACCGCTGCGCAGCCTCCACGGCCACAGGGGCGCCCCGCGCGTCCGGCACAGTCGGCGCAGGCATCGGCACGGGCCACCGGAGCCGCCGCACCCGGCCAATCCGCTGCCGACTCCGCCCAGAAGAAGAAGCGACGCAAACCCCGACAGGACGGCCAGCGCCCGGGCGAGCCGCTGGCCAGGAAATGGTCGCTCCTGCTCTATGCGGGCATCGGGGCCGCCATTGTCGTGCTGCTGGGAGACTGGGCCACGCCAACTCAGCCGGCCGTCGACAAGCCAGGCGCGGCGCTCGTCCAGCCGGCCGCGGCGGCGTCAATCGTCACCCCCGTCCCGGCTGACCTGCCGCGCGAGGCCCAATATTTGCGTCCGAGCCTGACTCCGCGCGGCCTGCCCTGGCCAACCAATTCGGGCTACCTGCCCGGCTATCCGGTGCTGAATACAAGCGGCCTGTCGACGCTGACCGTCGACAACTCACGCGGTCCGTCCGACGTGCTGCTCAAGCTCGTGGCCGTCAACGGCGGCATCCCGGTGCCGGTACGGACGACTTTCATCCCTGTCGGGTCTTCGTTCACGATGGACGCGATCACGCAGGGCAGCTATGACGTGCGCTACCAGAGCCTGGACACCGGGGAGATCTACCGGTCGGAGCGCTTCGTGTTCGAGGAAATGCGGGAGGCAGGCAGCACCAGCGCTGGGCGCAACGTGCTGACGCTGTATGCGGCCCCCGGAAAGTCGCGGTCGGTCACGATCACCGAGCGCGAATTCCCGTAATGCAAACGCCGCCCGGATGGGCGGCGTCTGGAAACGACTGCGTACCTGACAGCCTGACTACTTCGCCTGACCAGCAGGCGGCGTCCAGGGCTTCGGCTTCGGTGCCGGCGGCGGCACCGCGCCATACAGCTTCTGCCAGCGCGACTTGAGGCCGTCGGCAATCTCTTTCTGGTTGTACTGCTCGGCAAAGTCGATCACGGTCATGTTCTGCTGGTTCTTCAGGCGCATGTCCGCGCCTTCGTCGAGCAGCAGCTTGACGGTATCGATATGCCCGCCGCGCGCAGCCATCATCAGCGGCGTGGTGCCGTTCGGGCTTTCCGCATCGATGTAGGCCGCATGATCGACCAGATACTTGACGACATCGTTGTGCCCATTCGTCGCCGCGTAGTGCAGCGGCGCCCAGCCCTTCTTGTTAACCTCGGCCTCCATGCCGTCGACCATCAGCTTGACCATGTCCAGTTCGCCCTGAAGGCTGGCCATCATCAGCGGGTTCTCACCCGCCGGATTGGTCTTGTCAAAGTCAATGTTCTTGGCCTTGATCAGCGCCGTTGCCGCCTTGGTCGATTTCTCGCGCAGCGCCACCACCAGCATCGGATCGCCCCGGTTGTCGACCAGATTCGGATCCACGCCACGCGCCAACAGCTTCTGCACGGTGTTGGCGTCATCGAACTCGACGGCCTTGCGCATATCGTCGGCCGGAGCGGCCACACTCGCACAAGCCGCGCAGATCAGGGCCATTGCGGCGACCCCGCGTCTGATCTTAAAGTCAAGCATGAGAATTCCTGTCTATGTGCTTGAATAAGCGGAAAAAATTATCTGTAGTTTGTTCTGCGATCGTCTCCACGGGAACATCGCGCAGCTTGGCGATGAACTCGCCCACGTGACGCACCCAGGCCGGCTCGTTCGTCTTGCCGCGGTACGGCACCGGGGCAAGATAAGGCGAATCGGTTTCGATCAGCATGCGGTCGAGCGGTACCTTCTTCGCGGTTTCTTGCAGGTCAGCCGCGCTCTTGAACGTGACGATACCCGAGAACGAAATATGGAAGCCTTCGTCCAGCGCCTGCCGGGCGATGTCCCAGGTCTCCGTGAAGCAGTGCATGACGCCGCCAACCTCACCTGCGTTTTCCTCGCGCATCAGCCGCAGCGTGTCGTCCGCCGAGGATCGCGTATGGATGATCAGCGGCTTGCCAGTCTGGCGGGCCGCGCGGATATGGGTGCGGAACCGCTCACGCTGCCACTCCATCTCCGCGATGCTGCGACCATTGAGACGGTAGTAGTCCAGCCCGGTCTCGCCGGTACCAACCACTCGCGGATGCGCCGACAGCGTGACCAGCCGCTCGAGTGTCGGTTCTTCGGCGCCTTCCTCGTAGTCAGGATGCACGCCGACTGAGGCATACAGGTTCGGATGCTGTTCGGCCAGCGCCAGCACGCGCGGAAAGTCCTCGAGCGTCACCGAGATGCAGAGGGCGTGCGACACCTGATTGGTCCGCATGTTCTCGAGCAACTGCGGCAGCCTTTCGGCCAGCTCGGGAAAATCGATATGGCAGTGGGAATCAACAAACATGGGGATATCTCAATCGAGCCGACGTCGGGCGATCATCAGGTCTCGCTCGACGCCACGGTCACCGGCCCGGCATCGAACGACGATACCCGCGGCAAAACCAAAAACATTCATAAATTACAACAAGTTGCGACTAATATTTCGCGCAAGACAGCAACTCCAGATGGACTACAGGGTCTGGGTCGGTCGCCCGGATTCAATCGTCTTGCCAAGAATCTCTTCCACCGCGCGCTTCAGCGAACGGCCAATATCGTCGTCCGGGAGATGCACCCCCACGCCGGGCGTCTTCATCGGCGTGCCGACCGGCGTGATCCACGCGACAGTACCTTGCACCTGATACTTCTGCGGGCGATCCAGCAGCGACAGCACCAGGAATACCTGCTCCCCAAGCCTGAACGGCCGGTTCGAAGGCACGAAGATCCCGCCGCGCGCCAGGAACGGCATATAGGCCGCATACAGCCCTGCCTGGTCCTTGATCGACAGTGACAACACGTTCGGGCGGCCGGTCGTCGCAGGATTGGGAATCGTGGCGGGACCGACCGCTGGTCGTGTCGGCGCCGCTATGGCTGGTGTGTTCATCTTGACCCCTTGTTGCAGCGTTGCCCGCTTTGTGCGGGCTATTTGAAAGTCGCTTTGTTCGACTTGTACCACGTGTGCGGCACGATTCCTACCGCGAGACGCACGCTAACGGAACAATTGTCGGTAATCGAGCAACACCGACTCCATCACGAGGCGCGCCGCCAACGGATGGTTCTCATTGCGGCGATGTCCGACCAGCCGCGCGGCGAACGCCTGCAGCCGATGCGCGTCGGTTGCGCTGGCGCAGCGGGCCAGTGCCGTCTGCTCCTTCGGGAAGTAACGTGCGGCACCCGTACCCAGGCAGAGCGCCAGCAGATCGTACGTCCAGCGTTGCAGGGTGCCGAGCACGGCGGGAACCGGCAGCTTCTGCAATTGCTCCGCGGCGGCCAGGGCATCCAGCGCAGCCGCGCTACCGAGCTGGCCGACCAGCCAGCGCTGCAAGGGCTGTTCCTCGGCCTCGGCCGCGTGCAGCGCCGTCAGTGGCGCCCCCCCAGCCAGCGCCAGTTGCGCCTCCACATCGGCCACCCCCTGTCCGCGCAGCCAATCGAGCGCATCCGCGCTGGTCGGCCGCGTCATCGAGAATTGGCGGCAGCGGGACAGGATCGTCGGTAACACACGGTCGATACGATCCGTGACCAGCAGGAACACCGTGGACGGCGGCGGCTCCTCGAGCGTCTTGAGCAGCGCGTTGGCGCCTTCAGTCTGCAGCGCGTCGAGCGGATAGACCACCACCACGCGCAAACCCGCGCGGTGCGTGCCAACACCCACCGCTTCGATCAGCGCCCGCACCTGCTCCATGCGGATGATCTTGCTCGGCGCCTTCTTCTTGCTGCCGCTCTCGCCGTCGCCTTCGGCCTCTCCAGCGCCGGCTTCCAGTGCCTCGGGCCGAACCACCGTGAAATCGGGATGGTTGCCCTGACCAAACCAGTGGCAGGCGCTGCAGGTATTGCAGGGCTGGCCATCGGGCAGCGCGCTTTCGCAAAGCAGGCCCTGCGCGAAGTGCAACGCCAGATCGCGCTTGCCGATGCCTTGCTGGCCGTGAAGCAGCAGCGCGTGCGGCAGCCGGTCGCGTAGCGCGGTCAGCCGATGCCAGTCATCTCGTTGCCAGGGATAAAGCATTCAGGTTCAATCAGTTAGCGCAGCCATCTCATGTATTGTCGGAGTCAATGACATCGACATCACCACATGGATATAGCCATTAAAAATCAAAGCGTTGCAATAATTTCTTCAAGCGCCACACGAATCTCGTCGATCGAGCGCGTTGCGTCGATGACCCGAAAGCGCTGTGGCGCTTCCGCCGCACGGCGCAGATACTCAGTGCGGGTGCGTTCGAAGAAGGCGCGGGACTCGGCCTCAAACTTGTCGGGCTCACGGGCCCCGGCCAGACGTGCGCTCGCGGTTTCCAGCGGAACGTCAAACAGCAGCGTCAGGTCGGGCTGAAGACCGCTCTGCACCCACTGCTCGAGCGTGGCCAGCCGATCGAGCGCCAGCCCGCGGCCACCGCCCTGATAGGCAAACGTGGCATCGGTGAAACGATCCGAGATGACCCAGTCGCCGCGCGCCAGCGCGGGCTCGATGACTTCGGCGATGTGCTCGCGGCGCGCCGCGAACATCAGCAGCGCCTCGGTTTCAAGATGCATCTTCCGGTGCAGCAGCAACTGGCGCAGGTCTTCGCCCAGCGGCGTGCCGCCCGGCTCCCGGGTAGTGACGACATTTGCGCGCGCGCGCAGGCGCTCGGCCACCCACTCGATATGGGTGCTCTTGCCCGCGCCATCGATGCCCTCGAAGGTGATGAATTTTCCGCGCATGACCTTATGGTTTGCCGCGCTGGTACTTGTCGACCGCGCGATTGTGTTCGGGTAGTGAATTGGAGAAATGGCTGCTGCCGTCGCCGCGTGCCACGAAATACAAGGCGTCCGATGGCGCCGGCGTCGTGGCTGCGGCCAGCGACGCCAGACTCGGCAAGGCAATCGGCGTCGGCGGCAGGCCCGTACGGGTGTACGTATTGTACGGGGTGTCCGTCAGCAAATCCCTCTTGCGCAGGTTGCCGTCGAATTGCTCACCCAGGCCGTAGATCACGGTCGGATCGGTCTGCAGCATCATGTTCTTGCGCAGACGGTTGACGAACACGGCCGCGATCATCGGGCGCTCCGCCGCCTGCCCCGTCTCCTTCTCAACGATGGATGCCATCACCAGCGCCTCATACGGCGTCTTGTACGGCAGGTCGGGCGCGCGTGCGTTCCAGGCCTCGTTCAGCCGCCGCTGCATGGCGCGATAGGCGTGCTTGTAGAGTTCGATATCGCTGCTGCCGCGCGCGAACAGATAGGTATCGGGAAAGAACAGCCCTTCCGGCGCGGATTCGGCCGCGCCGATCGCGTGCATCAAATCGGCGTCGGACATGCCCACCGTGTCGTGCTTCAGCGCAGGGTTGGCATCCACGACCGCGCGCATCTTGCGGAATTCCCAACCCTCGATGACGGTCACGACGTAGTGCGTGACCTCGCCCCGGGCCAGTTTGCCGATCACGTCCAGCGGCGTGGCGCCCGTCTCGAACTGGTAGCCCCCGGCCTTGAGGTCCGGGCCGTGGCCGGTGATGCGGACCAGGATCTGGAACAGGCGCGGATCCATGCCCACGCCACCGCGCTGGATCTGCCGACCCACGCTGAGAACGCCGGAATTCGGCTTGATGACGACTTCGATGGGGGATGTGGTCAGGCCGAGTGGCTGGTGGGCCCACCAGGCAAAGCCACCGGCGGCGGCCATGGCGAAGACCACCAGAACCCCGACCAGGCGCAGGAACAGACGTTTCATGTAGTAGCAAGCAAAGACCGGCCGCGATGTCCCCGCCGGCGGGTCGGGATCATGGTGGCAGCCGGCCGGAATGGCGACAGGCCCATATAATACCGGGAGCCTTGTGGCCGATGTGTCACCGCAAGTTACGAGAACGCGCCGCGCACGGCGCCGCCCCTAATTCATACGCCATCCAGGACCGTCTGCATGTCCTCCACCGAATTTCCGTCCCTCGACCAAAGCCTGAAATCCCTGCGCGCCGCTGGTATCGTCACCGCGCCGGGCGGACTTGGCCTGATCCGCGTGGCTGGCGATGATGCCGCCACTTTCCTGCACAGCCAGCTCACCAACGCCGTTGAAGACCTGACCGCGAGCACGGCGCGCCTGGCCGGCTACTGCTCGCCCAAGGGCCGGCTGATGGCCAGCTTCCTGATGTGGCGCGACGCCGATGGCATCGTGCTGCAACTCTCCGCCGACATCCAGCCGCCAATCCAGAAGCGCCTGACCATGTTCGTGCTGCGGGCCAAGGCGAAGCTGTCGGACCTGTCCGCCACGCACCGCATCCTCGGCATCGCCGGGGCTGGCGCGGAAGCCGCGCTACAACAGGCCGGCCTGCCCACTCCCCAGGCACCGCTGGCCACTGCATCCGACGACAACGTGACCGTGATTCGGCTGGCCGATGCCGACGGCGAGCCGCGCTGGCAGATCGTCGCACCGGCCGCGCGCATCGAAGCCCTGCAGCAATCGCTCGGTGCTACGCTGGCCGTCGCCTCGCCCGCTTTCTGGGACTGGCTCGATGTCGCCTCGGGCATCCCCCGCATCGCCGCGGCCACGCAGGAGCAGTTCGTGCCGCAGATGATCAACTTCGAACTGATTGGCGGCGTGAACTTCCGCAAGGGCTGCTATCCGGGCCAGGAAGTCGTCGCTCGTAGCCAGTATCGTGGCACGCTCAAGCGCCGCATGTGGCGCGTGCGTGGCACGGGCGATGTCCCGGCGGCGGCGGCGGAGATTTTCCGTCCCGAGGATCCGGAGCAGCCGTGCGGTATGCTGGTCAACGCCGCGCCGGCGCCCCAGGGCGGTTGGGAAGGACTGGCCGAATTGAAGATCGACGCCGCCAATGGTGCGCTGCATCTAGGTGCCGCAAGCGGACCGGCCGTGTCCACGGGTGCGCTGCCGTACGAAGTGCCACTGCCAAACGAGGCGGAAGCGGCCGGGTGACCGCCACGGGAGCATCGTCATGAGCGATCATCTCTACGTCTACTTCAAGGTGCCGGACGACCGGGCCGCAGAGGCTCTGCCGCACTGGCATCGCTGGATGGAAACGGTCGCCGAGGCGACCGGAGTTGGTGGTACGCTGATGCGCAGGCCGGAAACTCGCGCCGGCCTGCAGACATGGATGGAGTGTTACGCCGACGTCCCCCCTGCATTCGACGCCGCGCTCGATGGGCTCTGGCGGCAAAGCGGGCTGACGCAGTGGATTAGCGGCGAGCGGATGAGCGAGCGGTTCGTCGATCTCGACGTACTCTGATTTCGCGCCCGCGCCGCCGCGCGAGTCACACGGCTTACGTGATTCGCGCGATGCCGAACCAGCTGTAAAGGAAGGAATATGTGTCTCATTCTGGTTGCCTGGCAATCTCACCCGGACTACCCCCTGGTGGTTGCCGCCAACCGCGACGAATTCTATGCCCGCCCCGCCGCGCCCGCGGACTGGTGGCGGGATGCCCCCGGAGTGCTGGGTGGCCGTGACCTCGCTGAGGTCATCGGTGATGCCGGCACATGGATGGGTATTGCCGGCGCCCAGCACGGACTGGACAGCCCTGTCGGCGCGCGGTTCGCCGCGCTGACCAACTATCGCGCGCCTTCGGAAAAACGTACCGATGCCCGCTCGCGCGGCGAGCTGGTGGCGCATTTCCTGCGCGGCGATCAGACGCCGGCCGACTATCTGCACGACCTGGCCGGGGACCACGGCGCCTACAACGGCTTCAACCTGCTGACCAGCGATCTGCATGACCTCTGGTGGTACAGCAACCGTTCGAAGTCCCGCGTGCCGCAGCGGCTCACGCCGGGCCTGTATGGCTTGTCAAATGCGCTCCTCGACACGCCCTGGCCCAAAGTGCGCAGCCGCGTGGGCGCGATGTGCGAAGTCCTGGCAGCCGATCGCGGCCAGATCGGATCGAACGTGGAGTCGTATCTGCAGTTGCTTGCGGACGATCGGCAGGCGCCCGACTGGGAACTGCCGAGCACGGGCGTCGCACCCGAATGGGAAAAGCTGCTGTCATCCGCATTCATCCGTTCGCCGAACTACGGCACGCGTGCCAGCACCGTGCTGCGCGTCATGCATGACGGCCGCTTCGACTTCGTCGAACGCAGCTTCGATGCCGATGGCCAGACCGGTGAGGTCTCCTATCGCGGACGACTCAATCTGGCGCGCGACACCGGCACAGTACCCGCGCCGCGCTGACTGTCTTCAGGCGGATCAGCAGATCAGCGGATCCGCTTGCGCATCTCGATGTGCGGAATGCCGGCTTCCTCGAACTCGTCACCCACCTGCTCGAAACCTACCCTCGTGTAGAACGGCGCTGCATGAGTCTGGGCGTTGAGGATCAGTTCGGGATAGCCCAGTTCGGTGGCCTTGGCCATCAGCGCGTCGAGCACCTTCGCGCCCACGCCGGTACCGCGCGCGGACTTGAGTACCGCCATGCGGCCAATGTGGCCATCCGGCAGCAGGCGGCCAGTGGCCACCGGCACGCCATCCACGGCGAACGCCAGCGCGTGCCAGCTCGGCGCATCCATCTCATCCCACTCCAGTTCTACCGGCACACCCTGTTCCTCGACGAAAACGGCGTATCGGATTGCTCGGGCGCGCTCGCGGGCTTCTTCCCAGAGGCAGACCAATACGGGGGCGGAGGTTGGCGTGAATGCGGACATGGTGATGAGCGGTTCGAAGAGCCTGAAATGAGGCGCAATGATACGCCCGGTGGCATCAAGGCGCCGAGCTACGTTGTGCGATTATCGGCCATGTGACGCACCACCATAGGGATTACCCTCCTGCCATCCTTCCGTGACATTTGTATGATGACCTGACTACCCGATGACGTGATGACGATGTTCCAAAAGATTCCTGCCCGTGCGCTGACCGACAGCGTTGCCGAACAACTGCTCGAGAAGATCGAGGACGGCATGTTTCCGCGCGGCGCCAAGCTGCCCACCGAGGCCGTGCTCTCCGAGGAGTTCGGCGTGAGCCGTACCGTGATCCGCGAGGCCATCGCGCGACTCAAGTACGAAGGCCTCGTGGAATCGCGCCAGGGTAGCGGCGTGTTCGTGACCGAGCAGGCCGGCATCCGCCCGCTGCGCATCGACTACACCGACGTGGGCACGCTCGAGTCGGTGCTGCAGATCGTCGAACTGCGACGCTCGATCGAAGCCGAAGTGGCCGCGCAGGCCGCCCGGCGCCGTACCGACGCGACCATGGCCAATATCGATGCCGCGCTGGCACGCATCGACGCCGAAGTGGCCGCTGGCGGCGATGGCGTCGATGCTGACGTCGGCTTTCATCGCGCCATCGCCGAAGCCACCGGCAATCCGTATTTCCTCAAGACACTGGCATTCCTGAGCCAGTACCTGGAAACGGCCACCCGCGTCACGCGAACCAACGAAGCGCGGCGCGAGGATTTTTCGCGCCAGGTTCGGGAGGAGCACCAGGCCATTGTCGCCGCCATCCGCGCCGGCGACCCCGATGCCGCGCGCAACGCGGCCCAGAACCACATGTACAACGCGGCGCGCCGGCTCTCCCAACTGGGCGAGGACGATTCCGCCGCTGGCCACCAGCCGGCAGGCCCGTCGCACTAACGCAGCAATACGCACCAAAACGCACCAAAACGCACCAAACACGCATTCAGGAGTTATCCATGTCCAGGAATATTGGCGTCATCGGCTTGGGCGCGATGGGCTACGGCGTGGCGCAGTCGCTGCTGCGCGCCGGCTTCAACGTTCATGCATTTGATTTGCGTGACGAGGTGCTGCGCCGCTTCGCGGAAGCCGGTGGCACGCCCTGCGGGAGCCCGGCCGAACTCGGCGAGCGTTGCGACGTGGTGATCACGCTCGTCGTCAACGCCGCGCAGACGGAAACCGTGCTGTTCGGCGACCAAGGCGCCGCGTCGAAAATGGCGGCAGGCAAGCTCGTCATTGCCAGCGCCACCGTGCCGCCCGGATTTGCCGAAGCGCTCGGCAAGCGCCTGGGCGAACGTGGCCTGCTGATGCTCGATGCCCCCGTGTCGGGTGGCGCGGCGCGCGCGGCCAGCGGCGAGATGACGATGATGACCTCCGGTCCCGCCGAGGCCTACGCCATGGCCGAGGACGTGCTGGCCGCGATGGCCGGCAAGGTCTATCGCCTGGGCGACGCGCATGGCGCGGGCTCGAAGGTCAAGATCATCAACCAGTTGCTGGCGGGCGTGCATATCGCCGCCGCAGCCGAAGCGATGGCCCTGGGCCTGCGCGAAGGCGTGAACCCCGACGCGCTCTACGACGTGATCACGCATAGCGCCGGCAACTCGTGGATGTTCGAGAACCGGGTGCCACACATCCTGGAAGGCGACTACACCCCGCTGTCCGCAGTGGACATCTTCGTCAAGGACCTCGGCATGGTGCTTGATACCGCGCGCACCAGCAAATTCCCGCTGCCGCTCTCGGCCGCCGCGCACCAGATGTTCATGATGGCGTCCACCGCCGGGCACGGCGGCGAAGACGATTCGGCCGTGATCAAGATCTTCCCGGGCATCGACCTGCCCGGCCCGAAGGCCAGGTAACCCAAGGCAAAGGAGTCAGACGATGAATCGTCCTCTGCTCGGCTGTATCGCCGACGATTTCACCGGCGCCACGGATCTGGCCAACACGCTAGTCCGCAATGGCATGCGGACCGTGCAGACGATCGGCGTGCCGGCGTCCGCCGTGGAAGCCGATGCCATCGTCGTGGCACTGAAATCGCGCACGATCCCGGCCAGCAACGCGGTGGCGCAGTCGCTCGCCGCACTGCGCTGGCTGCGCGAACAAGGCTGCCGCCAGTTCGTGTTCAAGTACTGCTCGACGTTCGACTCCACCGACGCCGGCAATATCGGCCCCGTGGCCGAAGCCCTGCTCGACGCGCTCGGCAGCGACTTTACGATTGCCTGCCCGGCCTTTCCGGAGAACGGCCGCACGATCTTCCGCGGCCATCTGTTCGTGGCGGACGCGCTGCTCAACGAATCGGGCATGGAGCACCATCCGCTTACGCCGATGACCGACGCCAACCTCGTGCGGGTGTTGCAGGGCCAGAGCCAGGCCAAGGTCGGTCTGTTGCGCTACGACACCGTCGCGCAGGGCGCAAATGCCGTGCGCGCGCGCATTGACGCGTTGCGTGGCGAGGGCGTGAAGCTGGCGATCGCCGATGCCATTTCCGATACCGACCTGTTCGCGCTGGGCGAAGGTTGCGCCGCGCTGCCGCTGATCACGGGCGGCTCGGGCATCGCGCTGGGCCTGCCCGAGAACTTCCGTCGCGCCGGACTGCTACCTGCGCGCACCGACGCCGCAGAAGTCCCGCCCGTGCATGGTCATGGCGTGGTGCTGGCGGGCAGCGCATCGCGTGCCACGAACGGCCAGGTGGCGCACTGGATCGCGCAGAAGCGCCCCGCCCTGCGGATCGATCCTCTGCGTCTGGCGCGTGGAGACACGGTCGTGGAGAACGCACTGGCCTTCGCGGGCAATCACGACGAGCCGGTGCTGATCTATGCCACCGCCCAACCCGATGAAGTCAAGGCCGTGCAGGCCGAACTCGGCGTCGCACGCGCGGGCGAGTTGGTCGAGCACGCGCTGGCGAGCATCGCCGCCAGCCTCAAGGCACGCGGCACGCGGCGCTTCGTGGTGGCCGGCGGCGAAACCTCCGGTTCCGTGGTGCAGGCGCTGGGCGTGCAGTCGTTGCGTATCGGTCCGCAGATCGCGCCAGGCGTGCCGGCGACGGTCACGCTGGACGATGCGCCGCTGGGACTGGCACTGAAATCCGGCAACTTCGGCGGCGAGAACTTCTTCGATGAAGCGCTGCAAGCGCTGGGAGCACCGCAATGAGCAACGAGAGCGCATTGCGCGAAGAGATCTGCCGCGTCGGCGCCAGCCTGTTCCAGCGTGGCTACACGGTGGGCACGGCGGGCAATATCAGCGCACGGCTCGACGACGGCTGGCTGATTACGCCCACTGACGCCTGCCTGGGCACGCTCGATCCGGCCAGGGTCGCCAAGGTGTCGCCCGATGGCGGCTGGGTGTCGGGCGACAAGCCGTCGAAGACGTTGACGCTGCACCGTTGCGTCTACGACAACAACCCGAACGCGCACGGCGTGGTGCATACGCATTCCACGCATCTGGTGGCCCTGACGCTGGCCGGTGTCTGGCATCCGGACGACGTACTGCCCCCGATCACGCCGTACTACGTGATGAAGGTCGGCCATATCCCGCTGATTCCGTATCACCGCCCCGGCGACCCGGCGGTAGCCGCGCGCGTGGCCCAACTGGCCAATGAGGTGCGCGGTGTGCTGCTGGCACGGCTAGGGCCGGTGGTGTGGGAAGACAGTGTGTCACGCGCTGCCTATGCGCTCGAAGAGCTCGAAGAAACGGCGAAGCTTTGGATGATGCTCGGCGAAAAACCTGCCCCGCTGGACGAGGCCGCGCTGACGGAACTGCGCGATACGTTCAAGTCGAGGTGGTGACACACGACTGATTTGTTTTTCCCCTTTCCCGCACAGTGGGAGAGGGGCCGGGGAGAGAGACAGCGCACCCCCAGGGCAACTCCGCAAAACAAAGCCCCTGCCCTCTCCCAAACCCTCTCCCGCCATGCGAGAGAGGGAGCAAACCGGCTGCATTTTCAATACACGTGGAGACTTCCAATGACCGCTTCCAACCCCGCGGTGGGGACCCCTGTTGCCGACACCCGGCTGGACGCCGACGGCACCATCGAGAAACGCGCCTACAACAAGGTGTTCTGGCGCATCATGCCGTTCCTGATGCTCTGCTACGTGATCGCGTATCTCGACCGCGTCAACGTCGGCTTTGCCAAGTTGCAGATGGCGCAGGACCTGCAGTTCTCGGAAACCGTGTTCGGCCTTGGCGCTGGCCTGTTCTTCATCGGCTACTTCCTGTTCGAGGTGCCCAGCAACCTGCTGATGCACCACATCGGCGCGCGCATTTGGATCGCGCGGATCATGATCACCTGGGGCATCATCTCGGCCGCCTTCGTGTTCGTGCAGACGCCAACGCAGTTCTACGTCATGCGCTTCCTGCTGGGCCTGGCCGAAGCGGGCTTCTATCCGGGCGTGATCCTGTACCTGACGTACTGGTATCCGTCGCACCGCCGCGCCAAGATGATCGCGCTGTTCATGTCGGGCATTCCAGTGGCCGGCATGTTCGGCAATCCGCTGTCAGGCTGGATCATGGACGCGTTCCACAACACCCATGGCTGGACCGGCTGGCAATGGATGTTCCTCATCGAGGCCCTGCCCGCCTTCGCGATCGGCATCGCTACGATCTTCGTGCTGCGCGATGGCATCGACCGCGCTCCGTGGCTCAGCCCCGATGAAAAGCACGTGCTCAAGCGCAATATCGAGGACGACGAACGCGCCGCGTCGGCTGCGGCCACCACGGGCGGCCAACGCCACGTGCATTCGCTGGGCGCCGTGTTCCGCGACAGCCGTGTTTGGTGGATGTGCCTGATCTACTTCTGCTTCGTGACCGGCCAGTACGCGCTGACGTTCTGGATGCCGACGCTGGTCAAGGCCAGCGGCGTGACAGGCAACTTCAACATCGGCCTGCTGTCCGCCATCCCGTTCCTCTGCGCCATCGTCGTCATGAACATCCTGGGCCACAGCGCCGACGCGCGCCGCGAGCGCCGCTGGCACCTGATCGTGCCGGCACTGATGGGTGCCACGGGCTTTGCGATTGCGGCGTCGTTCACCCACAATACGACCGTGGCCATCGCAGCGCTGTCGCTGGCCGCCGCTGGCGTGCTGACCTGCGCCCCGCTGTTCTGGTCATTGCCGACCGCATTCCTGAGCGGCATCGCCGCCGCCTCGGGTATCGCCGTGGTGAACTCTGTCGGCAATCTGGCAGGCTTCGTGTCGCCGTATATGGTCGGCGCGCTCAAGGACATGACGCAAAGCACGCAATTGCCGATGTACGTGCTGTCGGCGATCCTGGTCGTGGGCGCCCTGCTGGTCTGGCTGACCCCGGCGAAGCTCGTCAATCGCTGATATCGAATCTGAGGCTCAAGGAGACCTGACATGCCGCGCTTCGCCGCGAACCTTTCAATGATGTACACGGAGCACGACTTTCTGGACCGCTTTGCCGCCGCCGCAAAGGACGGGTTCCAGGCCGTGGAGTACCTGTTCCCGTACGACCATCCGGCCGCCGAGATCCGCAAGCGGCTCGACGACAACGGCCTGACCCAGGCCCTGTTCAACGCGCCGCCCGGTGACTGGGGCGCGGGCGAGCGTGGCATCGCCGCCCTGCCCGGCCGCGAGACCGAGTTCCGCACTGAGTTCGCGAAGGCCCTCGAATACGCTGCCGTGCTCGGCAACGACCGCGTGCACGTGATGGCAGGCATCGTGCCGGCCGACGCCGACCACGCCCGCTGCCGCTCCATCTATCTCGAGAACCTGGCCTATGCCTCTGCCTCGGCCGCGTCGCATGGCATCACGGTGCTGATCGAGCCGATCAACACCCGCGACATGCCGGGCTATTTCCTGAACCGCCAGGACGAAGGCCAGACCATTTGCCGCCAGGTGGGCGCGGCCAATCTCAAGGTCCAGTTCGATTGCTATCACTGCCAGATCGTCGAGGGTGATATCGCGAAGAAACTCGAACGCGACTTCGCTGGGATTGGCCATATCCAGATCGCCGGCGTGCCCGAACGCCACGAACCCGATATCGGCGAACTGAACTACCCGTACCTCTTCGACGTCATCGACCGGCTCGGATACACGGGCTGGATCGGCTGCGAATACCGCCCGCGTGGCGGCACGTCGGAAGGTCTGGGCTGGATCAAGCCCTGGCTGAAGCGCTGATCCGGGCCTGTCACGGCCGTTTCCGCTCCGTACCGACCACGCCAATGATGAACACTCCGCAACCATGAACGTACTGATTACCGGCGGCGCCGGCTTCCTGGGCCTGCAACTGGCCCGTCTGCTGCTCAAACGCGGCACGCTGAACCTGGATGGCAAGGCTGTCACGATCGACCGGCTCACGCTGCTCGACGTGGTGGCGCCGCAGATTGACGATGCCCGCGTGCGCGCGGTAACGGGCGACCTGTCCGATCCCGCCGTGCTGGCGCAGGCCATCGACCGCGATACCGGCGCAATCTTCCATCTGGCCGCCGTAGTCAGCGGTCAGGCCGAGGCCGATTTCGATCTGGGAATGCGCGTGAACCTTGACGCCTCGCGCGCGCTGCTAGAGACGTGCCGCCAGTTGGCGCATGCGCCGCGTGTGGTGTTCACCAGCTCGGTCGCGGTCTATGGCGGCAAGCTGCCCCCGGTGGTGCAGGACGACACCGCGCTGAATCCGCAATCCTCGTACGGCGTGCAGAAGGCCATCGGCGAATTGCTGCTGTCCGACTACAGCCGACGCGGTTTTGTCGATGGCCGCGTGCTGCGGCTGCCGACGATCAGCGTGCGACCCGGTAAGCCGAACGCCGCGGCGTCGTCGTTCGCCAGCGGCATCATCCGCGAACCGTTGTCGGGCGTGGCGGCAAATTGCCCTGTAGCACCGGAAACGCCGCTGTGGCTGCTCTCGCCGCGCGGCGCGATCCAGGCGCTGGTCAACGGCATTGAACTCGATGGCGCGCGCATCGGCAATCGTCGGGTGGTGAATCTGCCGGGACTGTCGGTCACAGCGGCACAGATGGTGGAAGCACTGCGGCGCGTGGCCGGTGACGCGGTGGCCGATCGCGTGACGTGGGAACGCGAAGAGCGCATCGAGAAGATCGTCGGCACGTGGCCAGCGGCGTGGGATGTGTCGCGCGCGCGCGAACTGGGTTTCGAGAGCGACGCGAGCTTTGACGACGTGATTCGGGCTTATGCGGAGGATGCGGCGGTCAAGCTCTGATCCGGTGAGGTCGCGGTTGACAGGATTGACAGGCTTGCCCTCTGCCGCTCGCGGGAGAGGGCAAGCACATCAAACATCATCCCAACTCACGCAGCAGGCTTCACAATCTCCCACGCTTCGATCCGCTCCCGCACCGATGCCGGGATCGGCGCCGATTTCTGCGTCTTCGGATCGGCGCAGACGTAGACCACCTCCCCGGTGATCAGGTGCTCGTCGCCGCGATACATTTCCACGCGGAACACCATGCTCGACCGGCCCAGCCGCGCCATGCGGCCGCGAATATCGAGCATCTCGTCAAACCGTGCCGATGCGTGGTACTCCAGCGTGGACTTGATCACGAAGATGTCCACGCCATGGGCGCGCAGCAAGTCCTCCGGATAGCGCACGCCAATCGCGCGCCAGTACTCGGTCGAGCAGATATCGCAGTAAGTCAGATAGTGGGCATTGAAGACGATCGATTGCGGATCGACCTCGGCCCAGCGCACGCGCAGCGGCATGCTGAGATGAAAATCCTCTTTGGCCATGGGGGGCGAAGCTCCAATGAAAAAACGGGCGCCCCGTGGGACGCCCGTGTTCTACGTACCTTACTGACCCTTGCCCAGGCCCAGTTTCTCGATGATCGCGCGTTCGCGCTTGACCGTATCGGCGGCAAACGCCTGATACTGGCTGCTGCTCATGTAGTTCGGCTCCATGTCGAACTTGGCCAGCGATTCGCGATAGTTCGGCATCTCCATGGCCTTCTTGAACGCGTCATGCAGCTTCTTCACGATCGCCGGGTCCGTGCCCTTGGGGACGACCAGACCGAACGGCGAAGCCTGGACGATGCCCATACCCAGTTCCTTCAGCGTCGGCACGTTCGGGAAGCGCGGCGAGCGCTTCTCGCCCCAGGTGGACAGCAGGCGCAGCTTGCCGGATTCCACGTACTGGGCCCATGCCGGGGTATCCGCCACCGACATCACGTGGCCACCCAGCAGCGCCTGCATCGATTCCGAGTTGCCCTTGTACGGGATATGCGAGAACTGCACGCCCTGGCGCATGGCCAGGTCTTCCATCGTCAGGTGGAGCGTGGTCATCGTGCCCGGCGAACCGTAGGTCAGCTTGCCCGGATTGGCCTTGGCGTAGGCGATGTAGTCCTGCATCGTCTTGATCGGCGAATCGGCCGGCACGACCAGGCCAAACGAGTAGCCCGCCAGGTTGATCACATAGGTCAGGTCCTTGACCGGATCCCAGTTGATCTTGGTGGTGTACGGCAGACGGAACACCGGCATGGACACCTGGGCCAGCGTGTAGCCATCGGGCTGGGTCGACTGCATCATCTGCGCGGGCAGCACGCCGCCGGCGCCGGGCTTGTTCTCGACGATCACGGGCTGGCCCAGGATCTTCGATGCATTTTCGGCCAGCACACGGAACGGGATGTCCGTCGAGCCGCCGGCGGTATAGCCAACGACCAGGCGGATCGGACGTTGCGGGAACTTGTCCGCCTGGGCGTGAGCCGGCATGGCGGCAAAGCCGGCCGCGAGAGTGGCGGCGAGCAGGCTGGCGCGAGCGATAAATTGGCGGCGTTGCATGTGTTGAGTCTCCTTCTGCTACAAGAATGCGCGATTGCGACTTGGTTTGAATCGTGAATCGGGGCTTCCCGCCCGCTTTTCTATGAACGGGTCAGATACTCGAAAGAGCCCAATGGCGCGAGGCCGGGGCCCTATATCCCGAACGCCCTTCGCAGGGCGGCCGTGGCATCCGCATGGGCGCCTGCCACCGCGCCGATAAAACGTCCGAGCTTGAAAAAATCGTGAATCATGCTGGGGTAGTCGGTCAGGCTGGCCACCACCCCCGCTGCTTCCAGCTTCGCGGCATAGGCCACGCCCTCGTCATGGAGCGGATCGTAGCCGGCCACCGCAATCCAGGCCGGGCAGCAGCCCCGCACGTCGGCACCTTCGCCGCCCCCGTCCAGCGGAGCAAACCGCCAGTCGTCACGGCTGGCGTCGACATCCAGGTACTGCGAAAAGAACCACTGGATCATCTCGGCGGTCAGCAAATAACCCTCGGCCAGCGCACGGTGCGATGGCGTATCCTGCCGCGCGCAGGTGCCCGGATAGATCAGCATCTGCAGCACCGGCGCCAATCCGTGGTCCCTGGCTTCTACCGCGCAAGCCGCCGCCAGCGTTCCACCAGCACTGTCGCCGCCCAGCGCGATGCGCGTGGCGTCGGCGCCAATGCGCGCGGCTTCCTCGAACACCCAGTGCAGGACATCGAAGGCATCGTTGGCCGCCACCGGAAATTTCCACTCCGGGCCCAGCCGGTAATCGACCGACAGCACCAGGCACTCCGCGCCATTGCAGAACATCCGGCACAGCGAATCATGGGAGTTGACGCTGCCCACCGTGAAACCACCGCCGTGGAAGTACACCAGAAGCGGCAGCGGATCGGCCCAGCTTGCCTCGCGCGGTGAGTAAAGCCGCACCGGAATGGCATGGCCGTCGCGCGCGGTCACCTGAAAATCCTCCACACCGTGCACTGGCGCGGGCGACAGGTCCAGAATCGGCGCGCTCTTCTCGTACGCGATCTTGGCGTCAACCGGGTCCATCGTATGGATGGCCGGCCGCTTTGCTCGCGCGATCAGGTCGAGCAACTGGGCGACCTGAGAGTCCAACGGCTGCGCGGGCATGTACTGGTGTTCTATTTCTGAACGGTCGTTCGATTTCCATATCATGCCAGTGATTCCGTAGAGCAGCATTACGTATTCAAGCGTTTATCCTCGCACAGACACACCTTTTGCGCGATGATCGGCCACACAGCGAAACGCCGTTTCGCGGCGTATGCTTGAGAACGGGCGCCATGTCATGGCCGCCCTAACCCGGAGACCAGGAGACACCATGACAGGGGAACACTTGCAGGTCGTGCACGGCGATATTACCCGGATGGAAGTGGATGCCATCGTCAACGCGGCCAATAGCGGCCTGCTGGGCGGTGGTGGCGTCGATGGCGCGATTCATGGCGCGGGCGGCCCGGCCATCATGGACGCGTGCCGCGCGATCCGTGATGCGCAAGGGGGCTGCCCGACCGGGGAAGCCGTGATCACCACCGGAGGCCTGCTGCCAGCACCCTATGTCATCCACGCCGTGGGGCCGGTCTGGCATGGTGGCAGCAAGGAAGAGGAGACGCAGCTGGCGAGCGCCTACCGCAACAGCATCCGTCTGGCGGGCGAGCACAATCTGCGCACGGTGGCATTTCCGAACATCAGTACCGGCATTTACGGCTTCCCGCGTGAGCGGGCCGTGGACATCGCCATTGCCGCGGTGCGCGAGGCACTGCCGAAGTCCCCGTCCATCGAGCAGGTCACCTTCGTATGCTTCGATGACGAGAACTATCGGCTCTATCGGGAGCGCTTGAGCTAAGCCCGGCGACAGGACCGGGAAGCTACGGGACTAGGGCAACGCACTGCGGATCAGCAGGTTCACGCGCTCCGGCTGTTCGTGGATGATCCAGTGCGTGCCCTCCGGAATGCGCTCGAGCCGCATGTCTGGCACGAATTCCTCCAGCCCGTCGACTAGCGATTTCGGCAGCGCCCGGTCGCTCTCGCCCCAGATAACCAGCGTGGGCACCCGCACGATGTACGCGGATGGATCGAGGCGCGAGATGTCGGGCGCCGGTTCTCCCGGCAAGGGCGGGTGCATCGGCGATGCCCGGTAGTAATTGACACCGCCCGTCAGCGAATGCGAGCCGCCATCGCCCGGTTGTGACCACGCCGCGTGATACTTCGCGCGAGTCTCACCCACGAACCACGCCGGCACCGTGGAGGCATCGCCGGTCAGCATCTTTTCCAGCAATGCGAAGTCGTTGGCGGCCATGGCCTGTTCTGAACCCGGCTTGCGCAGCCAGTTCATATAGGCCGAGGCCTGCTGCTGTGCCGGGTCACTCGCCAACGCCCGCGCGAACACATAGGGATGCGGCGAGTTGATGATCACGAGCCGCTCGACCGCTTCCGGGAACTGCGCCGCCAGGTTCCAGCAGAGCGCGCCGCCCCAGTCATGCGCGACGATGACGCACCGCTCATAGCCCAGCACGCGGATGAACTGCACCAGATCCTCGACCAGATGCTTGGGCTTGTACGCTGCCACATCGGCCGGCTTGCTGGACAGATTGAACCCGCGCAGGTCCGGCGCGACCGCAAAATGCGTCTGGCCGAACTCTGCGAGCTGGTTTTCCCACTCGTACCAGAACTCCGGAAAGCCGTGCACGAACAGGATCAGCGGCCTGCCCTGCTCGCCCGCACTCGCGTAATGCAAGCGCGTGCCGTTGGGCAGGTTCGCAAACTGCCTGTGGTGGATCACGGCGGGTGCGGTCATCATGGTCTCCCTGGCGGTCTCGGCCATATCGGTTGTCCGGTTCGTCCTGTTCGTGTTCGTGTACGCAAGTTCCTGGCCAGCTTAGCCGCGCAGCGCGGCGATCAGGCCCGCCCGCACTTCGCTCTTGTCACCGAACGGATCGCCCGGATTGCGCTGGTTGACGATCTCCTCCATGCGCCGCTGGACGGAATCCAGCGATTGCGGGTGGGAGTAGATATAGAAACCGTCCTCGCGGATCGCATCGAACGTCATCTGCGCCACGTCGGCCGCGCTAACCTTGCCCGAGTTGACCGCCTTGTCGGACAGCGCCTGCGACACCATCTGCGAGCGCGTGGGTGGTTGATCGTTGGCCATATTGGCCGGCCGGTTACGCTGCGACTGGCTGATGCCGGTGGGCACGTAGAACGGGCACAGCACCGAGCAATGCACCTGGTCCGTGACCAGGCTCAGATCCTGGTAGAGCGTCTCGGACAACGCGACCACCGCATGTTTGGAAACGTTGTACACGCCCATGGCCGGCGGATTCAGCAGGCCCGCCATCGACGCGGTATTGACGATATGCCCCTGATAGCCCGGGTCCTTGCGGGCCGCCTCCAGCATCAGCGGCGTGAAGATCCGCACGCCATTGACCACGCCGTAGAGGTTCACGCCGAGCACCCAGTCCCAGTCTTTCTGCGTGTTTTCCCAGATCAGGCCGCCCGCGCCCACACCCGCGTTGTTGAACAGCAGGTTGACCTCGCCGAACGCCGTCATCGCGGCATCGGCCAGCACCTGGACTTCCTCGGCCTTCGACACGTCCGTGCGCAACCCGATCACCTGGGCGCCCTGCGATTTGAATTCGGCCACGGTGCTGTCCAGCGAGTCCTCCTGGACGTCCGCCAGCACCAGCTTCATGCCCAGCGACGCACCGATTCGCGCGAATTCCTTGCCGAATCCTGAAGCACCGCCGGTAATCACTGCCACCTTGCTCTCGAACTGCTTCATGAAACGTCTCCCTCTACTTGTCGTTCGTAGTGAACGTAGTGTTCGTAGTTCTTGTCTGGATGGGCTATGCCTATGCCTATGCCGCTTGCACCTGGTAATGCTGCCTCGGGAAATGCACGTTGACGGCACCCGCGCGCGGGTCTTGCCTGCGGATCGTGACCACATCGGCGGAAAGCGTCATGAGCACTCCGGCCACAGGATCCTTCGCGTAGTCAGTTGGCGTAACGGTCACCGCATCACCGGCGGCGAATCCGCTATCCGGCTGGATCGTCGTGTCATGCGCCAACGGATCATTGTGAAGTGCCTCGGCCAGCGCATCCTCAGCCGGTATCACGCGCACCTTGCCGTGTCCGTAGGCCTGCATGCGCGCATACCACTCCTTGACCAGCGGATAGGCATCGAGGATCGCGGCCAGTGCCGTGGCGCGGCGGATGAACCAGATGTTGTGGTACAGCGAGAAATCTGCCACTGACAGCATCGGGCCAGCCACATGGAGCACGCCGGCCGCGAACTGTTCCTGCAGCCGCTCGAAGGTCTCGTGCAGCATCGCGTCGGCTTCAGGCAGTGGCATACGTAGCGCATTGGTATCGCCACGCATGGCCTTTCGATCGGCGACGAAGGCCTTGATCTGGTCCGGCGTCAGATGCGCGAGCATGGCCTGCACGCCAGCAGGCTGCATGGTGTAGGTGACCGACGCCGTAAACAACGCGCTGTCGAACCAGGCAGCCATGACGCTGGACGCCGCCGCCTGGTCGGGCGGATACAGCGGCGGCAGCGGCGCCATCCGGTCCAGTACCTCGCAGATCAGCGCCGTATCGCAATAGATGTCGGCGCCGATCTGCATGACCGGCGTGCGCCGGTACCCGCCGGTCAGCGCGACCAGATCTGGTTTTGGCAGGATCGGTGGAATTTCCACCGCGCACCAGGACAGATCCTTCGCGCCGAGCAGCAGGCGGATCTTTTCCGAGAAAGGCGACGTGGCGTACTGATGAAGAATGATGTCGGGCATCCGCGCCTCCCGTTGGAATCAGTCGAGCAGGTCCGGCTGCTCCTTCACGATGCGCGCATAGAGCGGCTGGAACTGGAACCACCCCGCCTGCGACGTACCAACGATCGAGTACGCCTGACGTGCGGCGGCGTCGCTGATCGCCTTCGGCACGTCACCGGTACGCGCAGCCGCGGCCTCCGCCAGCAACTGCACCTGGCACGACCGCTCCATCGTGATGAACCACCACGCGGCTTCGTCGACGGTCTTGCCGACGGTCAGGAGGCCGTGGTTCTGGAGGATCGCTGCCTTGTTGTCGCCTAGCGCGTTGGCAATACGCTGACCTTCGTCGAGCTCCACCACCACGCCACCGAAATCGTCATACAGCGCGTGGTCGTTGTAGAAGGCGCAGACGTCCTGCGTCAGCGGATCGAGCTTGCGCCCGAGCGTCGACCACGCACGGCCAAAGGTACTGTGCGAGTGCGCGGCGGCCACGGCATCCGAGCGGGTCTGGTGCACGCGCGAGTGGATCGCGAATGCGGCGGCGTTGACCGGATAGTCGCCCTCCACCACGTTACCGTGGTGGTCGCAGCGGATCAGGTTCGACACCTTGACCTGGCTGAAATGCACGCCGAACGGATTGACCCAGAAGGTATCGCCAAACTCGGGATCGCGCGCGGTGATATGGCCGGCCACGCCTTCGTCGAAACCGAACTTGGAGAACAACCGGAATGCTGCCGCCAGCCGCTGCTTGCGATGCAGGCGCTCCTCGGCCGGCGTGGCGAACTGGGGCGGGCGCGGCAGGTTGCGATAGCGGGCCTTGACCTCTTCCGAGAGACCGGCGCCGATCTCATCCTTGGCTTGCGGGGCATTCATGGTTGTCTCCTGTGCTTTCTTTGTCTATTTGTCTATTTGCGGGGGTGTACTGCGTCGAAGGCGGCTTTATGCCAGCTTCACGAGCTGCTTGCCGAAGTTCTTGCCCTTGAGCAGCCCGATGAATGCCTCGGGTGCGCTGGCCAGACCTTCGGCAATGCTCTCGCGGAACTTGATCTTGCCCTGCGCGACGTAAGTACCCAGTTCCCGCAGTGCCTGCGGCCAGAGTTCCATATGCTCGGACACGATAAAGCCCTCGATCTTCGCTCGCGCCACCAGAATCGCGCGCGGATTGCGAATCGGCATGTCCTGGCCGTCGTAGCCAGCGATCAGACCGCAAACCGCGATGCGCGCGAACGGGTTCAGGCGGGACAGCACGACGTCGAGGATGTCTCCACCAACGTTCTCGAAGTAGCCATCGATGCCATTCGGCGTGACCGCCTTGACCATCGCGTACAGTTCCTTCGCGTCCTTGGCCGCCTTGTAGTCCACGCAGGCATCGAAGCCAAGCTCGTTGACCACGTAGTCGCACTTTTCCTTGCCGCCGGCCACGCCCACCACGTAGCAGCCGGCCAGCTTGGCAAGCTGCCCCACCACGCTACCCACCGCGCCGGACGCCGCGCTGACGACAACCGTCTCGCCGGCCTTCGGCGCGATGATCTTGTTCAGGCCATACCAGGCCGTCACGCCGGGCATCCCCACCGAACCCAGATAGGCGGACAACGGAATGTGCGTGGTGTCGACCTTCTGCATCATGCCGCCGTCGCTCACGCCAAGCTCCTGCCAGCCGAACATGCCGATGACCTTGTCACCGACGTTCCACTTGGGATTCTTGCTGGCGATAACCTCGCCGACGGTACCGCCGATCATCACTTCATTGAGCGGCTGCGGATCCGCATACGACTTGCTATCGCTCATGCGCCCGCGCATGTACGGGTCGAGCGACAGGAAATGATTGCGCACCAGCACCTGGCCGTCGGCCAGTTCGGGGACCGGCAGTTCCTCGATACGGAAATTGTCGGGGGTGACCGCTGCTTCCGGGCGCGAAGCCAGGACGATGCGCTTGTACGTTTGCTTCGACATGATCGGTTCCTTCGCTCGTTTGAGGTTAGAGAGGTATTGCGCTGGCGCGACGGGATCAGCCGTCCGCGCCCGAATCGGCCGCGCCAGATTCCCGCTTGGGTGGCACGCGCTTGATGTACTTGAACGTCCCTGATGCCTTGGCGACGATCTTGCCTTCCGCGTCGACAATCTCGCCCTCGCAGAACACCATGGTCGAGGTGCGATGCACGGCCAGGCCGCGCGCGAACACCTTGCCGCGCCCGGGAGCCATGAAGCTCGTCTTCATTTCGATCGTGACCACGCCACGGCCTTCGGCATCCAACGAACGTCCGGCGATGGCCATCGCCACGTCGAGCAGGGTCATGGTCACACCACCGTGGGCCATGTCCCAGCTGTTCTGGTGGCGTTTCTGCAGGTCGAGTTCGATCTCGCTGCGGCCGTTCTCCATAAAATTGCAGAGTACGCCGAGATCAGCGAGGAATGGGATGGTGAGTTGGCGTTGCGTCATATCCTTGGGGGCAGTGAAAAACAGATTGCGCAATTATGCTCTTTGTCTCCTTCCCTTTCCCGCATGCGGGAAAGGGAAGCAGCCGCGCGTGATCAGACTGCGCTGACGCCCCCATCTACCGCCAGGATCTGGCCGGTGATGTGCTTGCCGGCATCCGAGGCAAACAACAGTGCCGCGCCCTTCAGATCGTCGTCATCACCCAGGCGATGCAGCGGAACCCCTTCGCACATTTTGTCCACGCCCATGCGGTCCAGCGACCCCTGCGTCATCTTCGACGGGAAGAAGCCCGGAGCCAGCGCGTTGACGGTGATGTTGTGCTCGCCCCACTCGCCCGCCAGCGTGCGCGTGAAGTTGACCACGGCGCCCTTCGAAGTGTTGTAGGCAATGGTCTCCATCGAACCCGGCGGGTTCCCGGCCAGGCCCGCGATCGACGCGACGTTGATAACCCGGCCACTGCGACGCGGAATCATCGACAGCTTGCCAATCCGCTGCGTCAGCAGGAACAGGCCACGGATGTTCAGGTTCATCACCTTGTCCCAGGCCTCGACCGGATGATCCTCGGCCGGCGCGCCCCAGGTGGCCCCGGCGTTGTTGACGAGGATATCGACGTGTCCGAGCTTCGCCAGCGCCTCATCGGCCAGCCGGGCGATTTCGGCATCGCGCGAACCATCCGCGGCGATCCACTCCGCCGCAATGCCACGCGACTTCAGGTGTTCCTGCGCGGTCTGGAGCTCATCGGCCTTGCGGGCCGACAGCACCACGCGGGCGCCCTGTTCACCAAGTGCTTCGGCAATCTGCAGCCCCAGGCCGCGCGATCCGCCAGTAATCAGCGCTGTACGGCCCTTGAGGTCGAACAATTGCTGGATGGTCCTCATGTTGTCTCCCGTTTTATCCTTCTTCGCCGCTACACAAATGAAGCGAAGCGGCTCTGGCTAGACGCCAGAATTGCCTCTTGGCGGCTTGCGTTCAGAACCAGGCGTCCTGCATGTCAAGCGTCGTACGATCGAGCGATGCAAGCAGCTCGAGTTGCGGGTACACCTTCGGCAACTCGAAGTTGAAGAAGAACGCCGCCGCAGCCAGCTTGCCGCGATAGAAATCGGCATCCTCGCCCTTGGCGTTCGACAGCGCGGCCTGCGCTACCAGCACCTGCTCAAGCCAGATCCACGCCATGACGACATGGCCGAATGCCTCCAGATATACCGACGCGTTGGCCAGCGTGACATTCGAATCTCCGGCCGCCCACAGCGTGCGCGTGACCTCGGCCAGGCGCGCGGTCGCAGCGCCAAGCGCGCGGGCCTGCTCGCCCAGCGTCTTGTCACCCGTGGCCTGCGCCCGCTGGCAAGTGTCCTGCACGCGCTTGCCGAGCAACTGGAATGCGGCGCCGTCCTGCATCACCACCTTGCGGCCCAGCAGGTCCAGCCCCTGAATACCGTGCGTGCCTTCGTGGATCGGATTGAGGCGGTTGTCGCGATAGAACTGCTCGACGTTGTACTCGCGCGTGTAGCCGTAGCCACCATGCACCTGGATGGCCAGGCTATTGGCTTCCAGGCACCACTGCGACGGCCAGCTCTTGGCGATCGGCGTGAGGATATCCAACAGCAGCGACAGTTCGCATTGCCGCTCGGCCTCGCCGGCCGCCTTGGCCGCGTGCTCGTCGTCGACCAGCCGCGCGCAGTACAGGTTCAACGCCAGACCGCCTTCGACGTAGCTCTTTTGCGCCAGCAGCATCCGACGGACGTCGGCATGTTCGACCAGCTTGACCTGCGGGCTCGCCGGATCCTTGCCCTGCGGCCCCACCGGGCGGCCCTGCGGACGATTGCGCGCGTAGTCCAGCGCGTGGAGGTAACCGGTATAGCCAAGTGCCACGGCGCCGAGGCCAACGCCAATGCGCGCCTCGTTCATCATGTGGAACATGCAGGCCAAGCCCTTGTGCGGCTCGCCGACCAGATAACCGATCGCACCCGCCTTGCCATTCGGGCGGTACTTCATGCCTTCGCCGAAGTTCAGCAGGCAGTTGGTGGTGCCTCGATAGCCCATCTTGTGGTTCAGGCCCGCCAGCACGACGTCGTTATGCTCGCCCAGCGAGCCATCCTCGTTGACGAGGTACTTCGGCACGATGAACAGCGAGATACCCTTCACACCCGGGATCAGCTTGCCATCCGGGCCCGGGATCTTGGCCAGCACGAGGTGGACGATATTGTCCGAGAGCTCGTGCTCGCCCGCCGAGATCCACATCTTGTTGCCGCGCAGCCGATACTGCTGGCCCAACGGCGACTCGCCTTCGTAGTCGGCGCGGGTGGTGATGTCCGATAGCGACGAACCCGCCTGCGGTTCCGACAGGCACATCGTGCCAAAGAAGCGACCTTCCAGTTCGGGACGCACGAACGTATCGATCTGTGCCGGGGTGCCGTGCGTGAGCAGCAGGTTCGAGTTACCGATCGTCAGGAACGGGTACGAACTCGTGCCAACGTTGGCGGCCTTGAAGTAGGCGAACGCGGCCTTCTCCAGCGTGACGGGCAACTGCATGCCACCGTACTCATAGTCCTGGCCGGCGGCCATCAGGCCCGCATCGCAGAAGGCCTTCAGCGCGGTCTTGACTTCGGGGATGATCGTGACCGTCTCGCCATCGAAATGCGGCTCCTGGGCATCGCTTTTCTTGTTGTGCGGGGCGAACAGATCAGTGGCGATTTTCTCGCACGTATCCAGCGCGGCGTCGAACGTCTCGCGCGAGTGATCGGAAAATCGGGGAATCTGTGTCAGTTCCTCGGCCTTCAGCCATTCGTACAGAACGAAGTTGAGGTCACGACGGGAAAGAATCAGCGACATGGAATAGGAAGCTCCGGGCTGAAACGAAAGGCGGCTTGGCCTTCAGTATGCGGTGGGGGAAAAGCGCCCCTCTCCCGCCAAGCGGCAGAGGGGTTGGGGGAGCATGCGCTGCGGCGCGGCTTGCGACAGATCGCCGCCTGAACCGGAAAGCTCGCTCCCCCGCCCCTCTCCCATTGCATGAGAGAGGGGGAACACAGTGTGTGCCCGAGATGCCTTACAGCACTTCGAACAGGCCGGCGGCACCCTGACCACCGCCGATGCACATCGTCACCACGACGTACTTGACGCCACGGCGCTTGCCTTCGATCAGCGCATGGCCGACCAGACGCGCGCCCGACACACCGTACGGGTGACCCACGGCGATCGCGCCGCCGTTGACGTTCAGGCGATCCATCGGGATGCCCAGCTTGTCGGCGCAGTACAGCACCTGCACGGCGAACGCTTCGTTCAGTTCCCACAGACCGATGTCGTCAACCTTCAGGCCAGCCTTCTTCAGCAGCTTCGGCACCGCAAACACCGGGCCGATACCCATTTCGTCAGGCTCGCAACCCGCCACGGCAAAACCACGGAAGACGCCCAACGGCTGCAGGCCCTTGGCGGCGGCCACGCGTGCGTTCATCACGACGGCTGCCGAGGCGCCATCCGAGAACTGCGAGGCATTGCCGGCGGTGATCACGCCACCCGGCATGGCCGTGCGGATCTTCGACACGGCTTCCAGCGTGGTGTCGGCACGGATACCTTCGTCGGCGTCGATCGTGACTTCCTTCGTCATCAGCTGGCCGGTGGCCTTGTCGGCCACGCCTGCCAGCACCGTCATCGGCACGATTTCGTCCTTGAACTTGCCGGCTTCCAGGGCAGCGGCGGCACGCAGTTGGCTCTGCACGCCGTACTCGTCCTGGCGATCCTTACCGATGTTGTAGCGCTTGGCCACGTTCTCGGCGGTCTGCAGCATGCTCCAGTAGATTTCCGGCTTGTTCTTGTTCAGCCAGCTTTCCTGAATCATGTGGCGGTTCATGTCCTGCTGAACGCACGAGATCGACTCCACGCCGCCAGCGACGAAGATGTCGCCCTCATCTGCGATCACGCGCTGCGCGGCCATGGCAATGGTCTGCAGGCCGGACGAGCAGAAACGGTTCACGGTGGCGCCTGGCACGGTCACCGGGCAACCAGCTCGCAGGGCGATCTGGCGCGCGATGTTGGCGCCGGTGGCGCCCTCGGGGTTGGCACAACCCATCAGCACGTCTTCCACTTCACCGGCTTCGATCTTCGCGCGGGCGATGGCGTGCTGTACGGCATGACCGCCCAGGGTCGCGCCGTGGGTCATGTTGAAAGCGCCCTTCCAGCTCTTGGCCAGCCCGGTGCGGGCGGTGGATACGATGACTGCCTCGTTCATGTGTTGCTCCTCGGTATCTTGGTGTCTCTTGCAAACTTGCGAGAAATATTCGGTGTGTTCGGCTTTCGTTGCGTGACGCTTCAGGACTCAGGGAGCCAGGGATTGTGCGTACCAGCACCAGACCGCAGTGCATCGGCAGTCGTACGACGAACACCGGCCGCAGCCAGTTCTCGCCATGCCCGGTCGAGCGATCCGTTCAGATCGATCGCGCGGCAGGCATCTTCCACGACCACCGCCTCGAAGCCCGCTGCGCGCGCATCGAGCGCGGTCCAGGCCACGCAGTAATCCGTTGCCAACCCGACGCAGACCACCCGGCGAACGCCCTGCTCGCGCAGGTAGCCAGCCAGTCCGGTCTTCGTCGCGCGGTCCGCCTCCATGAACGCGCTGTAGCTGTCCACGTTGGCGTGGTGACCCTTGCGGATCACCATCCGCGCGTGCGGGATGCGCAGGTCTGCATGCAGCGCGGCGCCGGGCGTGCCCTGCACGCAGTGATCGGGCCACAGCACTTGCTCGCCATACGGCAACATCATGGTCTGGAACGGCGCGGTACCGACATGGCTCGTTGCGAAGGACACATGACCGGCGGGATGCCAGTCCTGCGTCAGCACCACGTGCTCGAATGCCGGCGCCAACCGGTTGATGATCGGCACGACTTCATCGCCGCGCGGCACGGCCAGCGCGCCCCCCGGCATGAAGTCGTTCTGCACATCGATCACCAGCAGGCAATCCTGCGCGCCATAGGCCATGATTCGCGTTATCCCTTTGCGTTCACGCGGTCGCGATCAGCCGTTGAAGCCCTTGCCCTCGTCTGCCAGCTTCTGCAGCAGCGGCGCCACCACCCACGCTTCGCCGTGGTAACCCTTGGCATAGCGCTTCATGGACTGGGCCACGTTGTACAAGCCGACCTGGTCCGCGTACAGCATCGGGCCACCACGGAACAGCGGGAAGCCGTAGCCGGTCAGATAGACCATGTCGATGTCCGACGCCTTCGAGGCAATGCCCTCCTCCAGGATCTTGGCGCCTTCGTTCACCAGTGCAAACACCAGACGTTCGACGATTTCCTCATCCGAGATCTTGCGGCGCGTGATGCCGAGCTCCTTCGAGTGCTCGACGATCATGTCGTTGACCTGCTTGTTCGGGTACGGCTTGCGATCACCAGCCTTGTAGTCGTACCAGCCTGCGCCGGTCTTCTGACCGAAGCGGCCCATCTCGCAGAGCTTGTCCGCCGTCTTCGAGTACTGGATGTCCGGCTTGTCCACGGCGCGGCGCTTGCGGATCGCCCAGCCGATGTCGTTGCCAGCCAGATCGCCCATACGGAACGGGCCCATCGCGAAACCGAACTTCTCGATGGCCTTGTCCACCTGCTCGGGCAGCGCGCCTTCGTCCAGCAGGTAGCCGGCCTGGCGGCTGTACTGCTCGATCATGCGGTTGCCGATGAAGCCGTCGCAAACGCCCGACACCACGGCCGTCTTCTTGATCTTCTTGCCGATCTGCATGACGGTGGCCAGCACGTCCTTGCCGGTCTTCTCGCCGCGCACGACTTCCAGCAACTTCATCACGTTGGCCGGGCTGAAGAAGTGCATGCCGACCACGTCCTGCGGACGACGCGTGAACGAGGCAATCTTGTTGACGTCCAGCGTGGAGGTATTGGAGGCCAGGATCGCGCCGTCCTTCATCACTTCGTCCAGCTTCTTGAAGACGGTTTCCTTGACGCCCATTTCTTCGAACACGGCCTCGATCACGAGGTCGGCGTTCTTGATGTCGTCATAGGACATCGTGGTGGTCAGCAGGCCCATGCGCTGCTCGACCTTCTCCTGCGTCAGCTTGCCCTTCTTGGCGCTGTTCTCGTAGTTGCGGCGGATCGTGGCCACGCCGCGCTCCAGCGCTTCCTGCTTCATTTCCAGCATCGTCACGGGGATGCCGGCGTTCAGGAAGTTCATCGTAATGCCGCCACCCATCGTGCCGGCGCCGATCACGGCAACGCGTTCGATCTTGCGCACCGGGGTGCCTTCGGGCACATCGGGGATCTTGCTGGCGGCGCGCTCGCCAAAGAAGGCGTGACGCAGCGCGCGCGATTCCGGCGTGCCGACGAGGTACATGAAGCCATCACGCTCGTCCTTCAGGCCAGCCTCGAACGGCTTCAGCGAAGCCGCCACGGCATCCACGCACTTCAGCGGGGCCGGGAAATTCTTGGCCACGGCAGCCACGGTATTACGGGCGAAGGCCAGGAAGCCTTCGGCGTTCTCGTGGCGCACCTTCAGGTCGCGCACCTTCGGGTACGGTCCCGGCGCGGCAGCCACGCTCTGGGCGAACTTGACGGCGGCAGGCAGCACGTCGCCATCGACGATCTCGTCGAACAGCTTCGAACCGGCGAACTTCTCCGACGGAATCGCGGTGCCGGACACGATCATGTTCAGCGCGTGCTCCAGGCCGATCAGACGCGGCAGGCGTTGCGTGCCACCAGCGCCCGGCAGCAGGCCGAGCTTGACTTCCGGCAGCGCGATCTGGGCGCCCTTGGCGGCCACGCGATAGTTACAGCCCAGCGCCAGTTCCAGGCCGCCACCCATGGCGACCGAGTGAATTGCCGCCACGATCGGCTTGGTGGAGGCTTCCAGGGCGCGGATCACCGAGTGCAGCGTCGGCTCCTGCGTGGCCTTGGGCGTGTTGAATTCGCGGATGTCGGCGCCGCCCGAGAAAGCCTTGCCGGCGCCGGTAATGACCACTGCCTTGACGGCCGCGTCATCCAGCGCACGGGTCAAGCCTTCGACGATGCCAAGGCGGGTGCTGTGACCGAGGCCGTTGACGGGGGGATTGTCGAGTGTGATGACGGCTACGCCGTCCTGAACCTGATACTGCGCTGTCATACGCGTTCCTTTGGTGTCTGGATATTGTCTCGGGATTCGAATTCTCGAATGAAGGGGTACTGCCAGGACCGCGGGTTGATCGTGTTATGCCCCGCAATCCCTTGCCACACAAGCCATCTGGCTCGAAAGCGGATCAAGCATACACAAAATAGCACGGTCGTTCAATTTCATTTTTCGACCGCGCAAACCGCGTTATGCGCGGCCTTCATGCCGGCTTTATCCGGCGTTCATGGTGATCCTGCGCGCGGCCCAAATCCCTCAGGGGGAACCCGTAGAAACGCCCCATCCCTATGCCTGCCACGCCACTTCCGAGACGAATTCGACACCCTGCACTACTTTATTTGATACACGCCTCGAATCCATCGAATAAGGCACGGTAGACTCGCGCCTTTCGTTTTTCCGGGGTGATCCGGCCGGTCCACAAGACCTAGTCCAACCACACCCCTCCGACGATCCAGCGACCCTGATGTCCCATCCACACCCCCATCAACACCCGGTCGTCGAGCACGACGACCTGCACCGCAAGCTCAAGGCCCGCCACCTGACGATGATCGCCCTGGGTGGTGCCATCGGCACCGGACTGTTTGTCGCCTCGGGCGCATCCATCGCACAGTCCGGCCCCGGCGGCGCCCTGCTGGCCTACTGCCTGATCGGCCTGATGGTGTACTGCCTGATGACCAGCCTTGGCGAGCTCGCGGTGCACATGCCCGTGGCAGGATCATTCGTAACCTACAGCGCCCTCTACGTCGACGAGGGCTTTGGCTTCGCACTTGGCTGGAACTACTGGTTCAGCCTGGCCGTGACAATTGCCGTCGAACTGACCGCAGCCCAGTTGGTCATGCAGTATTGGTTCCCGGAGGTACCGGGCATCTACTGGAGCGCGGGCTTTCTGGCACTGATGTTCGCGCTCAATGCGTTCTCGGTGAAGGGCTTCGGCGAGGCCGAGTACTGGTTCGCCATGATCAAGGTTGTAACCGTCGTCGTTTTCCTGTGCGTGGGCGTGCTGATGATCCTCGGCATCCTCAAGGGTGGGCCACAATCGGGCTGGCACAACTTCACGACCGGCGAAGCCCCATTCGTCGGTGGCCTCCCCGGGCTGTTCGCGGTGGCGATGATTGCCGGCTTCTCATTTCAAGGAACCGAGACGGTCGGCGTGGCGGCTGGTGAAGCCGCGGACCCCGGACGCACGATTCCGCGCGCGATCCGACAGACGTTCTGGCGCATCCTGCTGTTCTATGTCGTTGCCATCCTGATCATTGGCGTGCTCATTCCGTATACCGACCCGAACCTGCTTCGCAATGACGTGACCGACGTTGGCGTCAGCCCGTTTGCACTGGTATTCCAGCACGCTGGCCTGGCTTTTGCCGCGGCGCTGATGAACGCCGTGGTGCTGACCGCGCTGCTCTCGGCGGGGACATCGAGCATGTATGTTTCGACTCGGATTCTCTATGGCTTGGCGGTCAGCCAGCGCGCCCCAAGGGCTCTAGCCAAGCTCACCCCGAACGGCGTGCCATTCAACGCGCTGCTGGTGACCACGGGCATCGGCGCGCTGTGCTTCTTCAGTTCGCTGTTCGGCGACAAGGCCGTGTACCTGTGGCTGCTCAACACATCGGCAATGACCGGCTTCTTCGCGTGGCTCGGTATCGCCGTCAGCCACTATCGTTTCCGCAAGGGTCTGCTGTACCAGGGCTACAAGGTCAGCGATCTTGCCTACCGCTCTCCGCTCTATCCGTTCGGCCCGATCTTCGCTGGCGTGCTGTGTCTCGTCATCGTGGGCGGCCAGAACTATCAGGCATTCACTGACATCCCCGGCCGTTGGCAAGAGATCGTCTCGACCTACATTGGCGTGCCAGTCTTCCTGGCGCTATGGCTCGGCTACCGCATCGTACGCGGCACGCGCATGATCGACTACGAAGACATGCCGTTTGAACTGGTAAAGAAGGACTGATCGCCGACGCTTGCTGGCGTCACGGCACCAAAAGCGCTAGCGCCCGCATTGCGGGCGCTTTTGCCTGGGGAACGAGATCACTCACTGGCTTCGCTTCAGCAGCTCATACATCGCTCCACCCATGGTTCCTACGGATACCAGTGTCAGGACGGTGAGAAAGCGATCCATGACCTTCGTGAAGAACACCTTGTCTTCATGCATCCTACTGAGAAATCTAATCATAGTTACTCCTGTCGAGTTGGAAACTACAAGGGCAAGTTCGGCCTGACTAGAGCCACGTAGCCCACAAAATGGACGCCCCGCTCATACAGGTGAGCCAGACCCAGGAACGTGGGATCCTTTGCGCTTGCGAATGCGCCAGAACGTCACGCTGATGCGCATCCATGGTGGCAAACAGCACAAGCACGGATGCCGCAACGATCACCACTACGTGGATCGCCATGACAAACCAGATGTAAGGCCGAAGAGCATCAGACACGCCGGGTATCTCGAGCGCGGTGGCCAGCAGGTGGCAGGCGCTGGCGCTCATCGGAATCACGGCCCAAAGCAATTGACCACCTTTGATGGCGTGCCAGACGATGCCCCGGCGATGCGCGCGAAAGAAACTCGGGACGCGAGCCAAAGGCAGCAGTGCTAACGGTGCGCCCAACGGCAACGCGACGTTGAACACAAACCAGCCGAATAGCTCGATAACCCCGTTCATATGAACCTTGAAGTGTGAGAATGGCGTGCCAGGCACGCAACCCGTACGCCGACGCGCGTCGACGACACGGGCAATCCTAGGCATCGTGGCAACGAGGGCCAAGTGCCAGAGTCTCAAAATGATGGCGGGGTGGATTGCGATTGCGCAGGGTCAATCGCGCGGCGTCAGAGCAACTCGGGGGGACGAGAACGCCAGCGCAGTCTGACGCGCATGGCAAAGCGCCTTGCTCACCTGCGTGAGAAAGACGCTTTGAATCTACAGCAGTGGATTGAACAACAGCCGGGCCGGCCATCGAGGCGCGACGCCGATATGTATCTGGTCTGGGATCTGAATCCCGGCTCAGCACCTACACCTCCAGCCACTCCTTCCGTATCTGCGCATTCGCCTTCAGTTCAACGGGGGTCCCCTCGAAGACGATATGGCCGTGGCCCATCACATAGACGCGCTGCGAAATGTCGAGCGCGATCGCCAGCTTCTGCTCGATCAGCAGCACCGAGATGCCGCGTTCCTTGAGCGTCTTCAGAAAATCTCCCACCAGCGTGACGATCATTGGCGCGAGGCCCTCGGTGGGCTCGTCGATCAGGACCAGATCCGGGTCGCCCATCAGCGTGCGGCATAGCGTCAGCATCTGCTGCTCGCCGCCAGACAGCACGCCGGCCGGCGTATTCTCACGCTCCTTGAGCCTTGGGAACATCTGATACATATCCGCGACAGACCAGCGTGGCTTGGCCTGTCGCGGATTGCGCTTCTCGCCGAGGGTCAGGTTCTGCCGCACGGTCAGCGTCGGGAAGATGTCGCGATTCTCCGGTACGTAGCCGATCCCCGCATGTGCGATCTCGAACGTGCGGCGCCCGAGCATTTCCTCGCCCCGGAACTTGACCGAACCCTCCGCCTTCACCATGCCAAGTATCGCCTTGGCCATGGTCGACCGCCCCACACCGTTGCGGCCGAGCAGTGCGACGATTTCGCCCTGATCCACATGCGCATCCACGCCGTGGAGGATATGGCTCTTGCCGTAGTAGGCGTGCAGCCCGGTGACTTCCAGCATCCGCGTGCTCATCCGTGCGCTCCCTCGGTGGCCGCCTCATCCAGCGTGGTACCCAGATAAGCCTCCTTGACCTTGCGATTGTTCCGAATCGCCTCGGGTGTATCGGTGGCGATGACCTCGCCGTAGACCAGCACGGAGATCCTGTCCGCCAGGCCAAACACGACGCTCATGTCGTGCTCCACCATCACCAGCGTCTTGCCGACGGTGACCTTCCGGATCAGTTCCACGGCATGGTCAGACTCGGAACGGCTCATACCAGCCGTCGGCTCATCGAGCAGGATGACCTCGGCCCCGCCGGCAATCGTGATACCGATTTCCAGCGCGCGCTGCTCCGCATAGGTCAACAAGCCGGCCTGCGTATTGCGCCGATGCTCCATGCCGATCAGTTCGAGCACTTCCTCTGCACGCTCGCGCGCATCGCGCAATTCGGACAGGCGATGCCAGAACGAGTACTTATAGCCGAGCGACCAGAGCACCGCACAACGCAGGTTCTCGAACACGGACAGCCGATGAAAGATGTTCGTGATCTGGAAGCTGCGCGAGAGCCCCATCCGGTTGATTTCGAACGGCCGCAGTCCGGCAATGCTCTGCCCGTTCAGCTTCACGCTGCCCGATGTCGGCGCGAAACGGCCGGAGATCAGGTTGAACGTGGTGGACTTGCCCGCCCCGTTCGGCCCGATCAGCGCGTGGCGCTCACCTTTGCCAATGGAAAGGGTGACGCCACGGATAATCTCGGTCTGGCCGAATCGCTTGCGGACGTCGGAAAGTTCAAGTGCGGGCGTCGTCATGCGTGTCCTCCGGTTTGCGTCTGGATCGCATCGAGCTGTGCGCGAACCTGCCCCGCCGCCCAGCGCCACGCCGCATACCCCAGCGCCCACAGCGCCGCAGCAACAATCCATGGCGCGAACGTGCCGGCATCGAAGCCGATGCCCACCAGCGACATTTCCGTGCCATTGGCGCTATCGACCTGCACTTTGTACACCATCTCGACCGTCAGGATCAGCGCGGCCAGCAGCACCGCGCCGGCCACTGCAGCCCGCCCGTAGTACGGCAGCATCCGGCCGAACTGCTTCTTTGCCACCAGTGGCATCTGCATCATTAGCAGGCTGGCAATGCCGCCCGGCACGAACATCACCATCATCACAAAGAACAGGCCCAGGTAGAGCAGCCATGCCTTGGTCAGATCGGAAAGTGCGACGGCGAACAGCGTGAACACGATGGCGCCAATCACCGGGCCGAAGAACACCCCCGCCCCGCCGATGAACGCCGCAAGCAACACGCCGCCCGAGCGCACGGCGCTGACGTTCTCCGCCGAGACAATCTCGAAGTTGATCGCTGACAGCGCGCCGGCGATGCCGGCGAAGAACGCCGACAGGATCAGCACCAGATAGCGCACCCGCTGCGTGTTGTAACCGATGAACTCCACGCGCTCGGGGTTATCGCGCACGGCGTTGGCGATACGGCCCAGCGGCGTATGGGTCCACGCATACATCGCCACCATCGACAGCAGGCACCATGCGGCGATCAGGTAATACACCTGACGGCCGTGGCCATATGTGATGCCGAGGAACGGCTCGCCGACCACCCGGTTGGTCGAGATACCGCCCTCGCCACCGAAGAAGTCCGGGAACATCAGCGAACTGGCAAAGACCATCTCGCCAATCCCCATCGTGATCATGGCGAATGTGGTACCCGACTTCTTCGTGGTCACGTAGCCGAAGATCACGCCGAAGAACGCGCCGGCCAGCCCGCCCACCAGCGGCAGCATCGACACCGGCAGCCAGACCTTGCCCGCGCCGATCATGTTCAGCACGTGCACCGCGATAAACGCGCCAAGCCCGGAATACACGGCGTGCCCGAACGACAACATGCCCGTCTGCCCAAGCAGCATGTTGTACGAAAGCGCGAAGATGATCATGATGCCCATCTGCGACAGCAGCGTCACCGCGAAGCCACCGCTGAAGATCAATGGCATCACCAGCATCAGCACCACGGTCACGCTCCAAATCAGCCAGCGCAACAGGTTCATCGGGCGGTAGCGCATGGTCCGCCCCGTGACCACCGGATCGGAGGATTGTTGCATCGTCGTCGACTCCATCGCTCAGCTCTCCCGGGTACCCATCAGCCCGCGCGGGCGGAAGATCAGCATCACCACCATCAACACGTAAGGCAGCACCGGCGCCACCTGGGCGACTGTGAGTTTCCAGAGCGAACTGAGCGGCGTGGCATCGGTGACTGTCATGCCAAGGCTGCCGAGCAGCCCCGCCATCGAGGCGTCGATCGTCACGGCGAAAGTCTGCAGCACCCCGATCAGGATCGAAGCGATGAACGCCCCTACGAGTGACCCCATGCCGCCAACCACGGCCACGACAAACACGATCGACCCGACCGCGGCCGCCATCGACGGCTCGGTCACGAACGCATTGCCGCCGATGACCCCAGCCAGACCGGCCAGCGCGGCACCGCCGCCGAAGACCATCATAAAGACACGCGGCACATTGTGGCCCAGGGCCTCGACCATCTCGGGATGGGTCAGCGCCGCCTGGATCACCAGACCGATGCGGGTACGTGTGAGCACCAGGTAGATCGCCACCAGCATCCCCAATGACACAAGCATCATGAACGCTCGGTACTTCGGGAACGACGAAGTGAAGACGGTGAAGAGCGGGCCATCCAGCACCTCGGGAATCCGGTACGGCACAGCGGCCAGGCCCCAGACGAGCTTGACCCCTTCCTCGATCAGATAGGCCAGTCCGAAGGTGAACAATAGTTCGGCGACGTGACCGAACTTATGGACGGTACGCAGGCCGAAGCGCTCCACCAGTGCCCCGGCACCAGCCACCAGCAACGGCGCAAAGATCAGCGCGGGCCAGAAGCCAACCTTGGTGGCAATGGTGTAGGCGAAGTACGCGCCCAGCATGTAGAAACTGGCGTGCGCAAAGTTCAGCACACCCATCATGCTGAAGATCAGCGTCAGCCCCGATGACAGCATGAACAGCAACAGCCCGTAGCTGACACCGTTCAACAGCGAGATGACAAAAAATTCCACGGCAACTCCTCGGCACCGGAGCATGGCCCGACAAAATCCGCATTGTCCAGGGTTCCCGCGCGAACGGGAACCCTGATCTGCCCTTCCTTCTCTTTGTCTTCCCGACTTAGTTCGGCCGTTTCATCTGACAGGAAGTCGGCTGCGCGGCCACGAACTGGTCGAGCTGCGCGTTGGTCTTCCAGCCATAGCCGGTGTTTTCCTGGTCAAACTTGATGTCCTTGCCGTTGACCTTGGTCCAGGTGGCCACCACCAGCGGTTGCTGGGCCTGGTGGTCGGTGTTACGCATTTCCACCGTCCCGTTCATGCTCTCGACCTTCATGCCCTCCATCGCCTTGGCCACCTTGACCGGGTCCGTGGAACCAGTGTCCTTCATGGCCTTGGCAAGGAAGGCAACGCCCGAGTAGGCCGCCATCACATAGAAGTCGTCGTTGTACTTCTTCTTGAAGCCTTCGACGATGTCGCCACCCTTGAAGGTGGGATTGTTCGGGTTGTAGTAGCCGACGTACTTCACGTGCTCGGCGCCGGAGGCACCCATCGCCGTCGGCACCCCGGTGGTGGCCGCGTAGTACGTGTAGTAGTTGACCGGCAGGCCGGCATCCTTGCCCGCCTTGATCAGCAGCGCAAGGTCGCTACCCCAGTTGCCGGTGATCACCGTATCGGCGCCAGACGCTTTGATCTTGGCCGCATACGGCGCGAAGTCCTTGACCTGCGCCAGCGGGTGCAGATCCTCGCCGACGATCTGGATGTCAGGACGCTTGCGCTTCAGGTATTCCTTTGCCGCGCGCGCCACCTGGTGGCCAAACGAGTAGTTCTGGTTGATCAGGTAGACCTTTTTGACGTTCGGGTCCTTGGCCAGATACGTCGTCAGCGCCTCCATCTTCATGTCGGAGTTCGCGTCGAGCCGGAAATGCCAGTAATTGCACTTGCTGTTGGTCATGTCCGGGTCCACCGCGGCGTAATTCAGGTAGACGATTTCCTTGCCCGGATTGCGCTCGTTGTGCTTGGCCACCGCGTCTTCCAGCGCCAGCCCCACGGCGGAGCCGTTGCCCTGGACGATATAGCGGATGTTCTGGTCCACGGCCTGCTTGAGGATGGTCAGGCTTTCCTGCGGCGACAGCTTGTTGTCAAACCCCACTACCTCGAACTTGTGCGCGCCCGCCCAGTTCTTCTGGTTAGCCACGTCGGCCACGTACTGCCAGCTCTTGAGCTGGTTCTGGCCCACGGGGGCCATCAAACCCGAAAGCGGATCGATAAACGCGATCTTCACCGTATCGGCTGCAGCCACTCCCGATACCAGCGCGGAACCCAGTGCCACAACTGCCGCCACCCCGGTTACCAGCGGACGCAACTTGGTCATACCTGTCTCCTTCACTTGTTGTCATTGGCGATGAGTGACCGGCCACACCCTCCTCGCGTGGCCGGTCACCGGCGCGCGGACTCCTTTCCCTGAGCCCGCGCAAATGCCTGCTGCTACCTGATCAGATGAATATCCCGCTGCGGTCGACCTCGATCGGCCTCAGGCGGTGGGCAGCTTGTAGTCCTTGAGTTGCTCCCGCAACTTGAGCTTCTGCATCTTGCCGGTAGCCGTGAGCGGAATCTCGCTGACGAACAGCACATCGTCGGGAATCCACCATTTGGCGACCTTGCCCTCGAAGAACCCGAGCAGTTCCTCGCGCGTGATCTCCATGTTCGGGCGCTTGACCACCACCAGCAGCGGTCGCTCGTCCCATTTCGGGTGATACGCGGAGATGCAGGCGGCCATGTGCACGGCCGGATGCGCGGCAGCGACGTTCTCGACATCAATCGACGAGATCCATTCGCCGCCGGACTTGATCACGTCCTTGCTGCGGTCCGTGATCTGCATGTAGCCCTCTTCGTCGATCGTGGCCACGTCCCCGGTGGGGAACCAGCCATCCACGAGCGGGCTGTTGTCGTTGCGGAAGTAATGGTCGATGACCCACGGGCCGCGCACGTAGAGGTCGCCGAAGGCCTTGCCGTCCCACGGCAGTTCCTTGCCTTCACCGTCGACGATCTTCATGTCGACGCCATAGATCACGCGGCCCTGCTTCTCCACGATCTTGTGACGCGCCTCCTCAGGCAGGTCCAAATGGCGCGCCAGCAGCTTGCAGGACGTGCCCAGCGGCGACATCTCGGTCATGCCCCATGCGTGGATGACTTCCACGTCCAGCGCTTCGAGCGCGCGGATCATTGCGGGCGGCGCCGCCGATCCGCCAATCACGGTGCGGCGGAACGTCGAGAACTTCAGCTTGTTGGCCTGGACGTATTGCAGCAGGCCCAGCCAGACCGTCGGCACGCCGGCGGAGAAGGTCACGCCCTCCTGCTCGAACAGTTCGAACAGCGAAGCACCGTCAAGCTTCGGCCCGGGCAGCACCAGCTTTGCGCCGACCAGCGGCACCGAGTACGGCAGGCCCCAGGCATTGACGTGGAACATCGGCACGACCGGCAGAATCACGTCACGCGCGGAGCATCCGAGCGCGTCGGGCAGTGCCGAGGCGTACGAGTGCAACACCGTCGAGCGATGCGAATACAGCGCGCCCTTCGGGTTGCCCGTGGTACCGGACGTGTAGCAAAGGCTGGACGCCTGGTTTTCGTCGAACTGCGGCCACTCGTAGTTTCCGTCCTGGGCGTCGATCAGGTCTTCGTAGCAGATCAGGTCGACCTTCGACTCGGCCGGCATGTGGGCGCGGTCGGACATCATCACCCAGCCCTTCACGTTCGGGCAATGCGGCGCCACGCCCTCTACCAGCGGCAGGAACGTGCTGTCGAAGAACACGTACTGGTCGTCGGCATGATTGACGATGTAGGCGATCTGTTCCGGGAACAGGCGCGGGTTGATCGTATGACAGACGGCGCCCATGCCGGACACGCCGTAGTAAATCTCAAGGTGGCGATAGCCGTTCCAGGCCAGCGTGCCAACGCGTTCGCCCTGCTGCACGCCCAGCGCGCCAAGCGCCTGTGCCAGCTTGCGCGCGCGCAGTTCGCAATCGCGGTAGGTATAGCGATGCAGGTCGCCTTCGGTTCGTCGCGAGACGATTTCGGTGCTGCCGTAGTAGCGCGCAGCGTGCCGGATGATGGAGGAAATGAGCAACGGTGCGCTCATCATTTGTCCCATCAAAGCCATGAAACTGTCTCCAGTCTTGAATGATCAGTCTGAAAAACGAACAATCGTGCTAATTTTTGGCCGATTGCTCCCATACTCCGCGAAAACAGAAACCGGTGACACTTATGTGTGATGGATCGCGCGAGCGCCGCGCTCGATGGCAGCGCTCCGGCCCCTGTCATGCATAGGATTGATGTCCGCTATTTGCATCGCTATTTGCGTGGTCTGCGATACAGCGGAGACCCTTGGGCTACAGGGGGAAACCGGTGCAAGTACAATACTGCGAGGCCAGATGTGTCTCAATATGTCGTTTTCCCCTAGCACCATGCACTTGATGCATGTGCACTCATACTGGGCATTCGGCAGCGCCATCATTGAGCGGTCTGATCGATGCGGAGCCCTGCCATTTTTGGCTGCCCCTGATGCCCAACGAACCCACTGACGTCTTGCCCCCGACCTCCTTCAACGTACCTTTTGGCACGCGCCCCGGCATTGCCGCGCTCGGCGAGCGCTTCTTCACGCGACTCAGCCCGACGCCACTGCCTTCGCCCTACCTTGTCAGTGTCGCGCCAGCCGCTGCGGCGCTGCTGGGCTGGAACGAGACGGACCTTCAGGATGCGGTCAAGGACCCGGCCTTCATCGACAGCTTTGTCGGCAACGCGGTACCAGACTGGGCGGACCCGCTGGCCACGGTTTACTCCGGCCACCAGTTCGGCGTCTGGGCCGGACAGCTAGGCGATGGCCGCGCAATCCGGCTGGCCGAAGCGCAAACGCCAGGCGGCCCGTGGGAGATCCAACTGAAGGGGGGTGGACTCACCCCCTACTCTCGTATGGCAGACGGCCGCGCGGTCCTGCGTTCCTCGATTCGCGAATACCTGTGCTCCGAGGCCATGTACGCGCTCGGCGTGCCGACCACTCGGGCGTTGTCGATCATCGGCTCCGACGCGCCGGTACGTCGCGAAACCATCGAGACCTCTGCCGTGGTCACGCGGCTGGCGCCAAGCTTCATCCGTTTCGGGCATTTCGAGCATTTTGCCGCACGTGAAGACCATGCGTCGCTCCGGCAACTGGCCGATTTCGTCATCGACAACTTCTATCCAGCCTGCCGGAACGCCGCGAATCCGTACCAGGCCCTGCTGCGCGACGTGTCCCTGCTGACGGCCGACATGGTCGCCCACTGGCAAGCGGTGGGCTTCTGCCACGGGGTGATGAACACCGACAACATGTCGATCCTGGGCCTGACGATCGACTACGGCCCATTTGGATTCCTCGACGCCTTCGACGCCAATCACATCTGTAACCACTCCGACCAGCAGGGCCGCTACGCCTACAGCCAGCAGCCACAGGTCGCCTTCTGGAACCTGCACTGCCTGGCGCAGGCGCTGCTGCCGCTCTGGCGCGACGCCAATGCGGCGGACCCCGAGGCCGAGAAGGCAGCAGCGGTGGAAGCCGCCCGTGAGGCGCTCGACCCGTTCCGTGACCGCTACGCGGAGGCATTCTTCCGTCACTATCGCGCCAAGCTTGGCCTGCGCAGCGAACAGGAGCAAGACGAGACGCTGATGACCAATCTGTTCCGTGTACTTCACGAAAATCGCGTGGACTACACATCGTTCTGGCGCAATCTTTCGCGCGTTTCCTCGCTGGATAACTCGCACGATGCAGCGGTACGCGACCTGTTCCTCGATCGCGCGGCCTGGGATGCGTGGGCAGCTGAGTACCGCGCCAGGCTCCAGAGCGAGCAGTCGGACGATGCGGCACGCACGACCGCCATGCTGGCCACGAATCCGAAGTACGTCCTGCGCAATCATATGGCCGAGACGGCAATCCGCGCCGCGCGCGACAAGGATTTCTCCGAAGTGGATCGCCTTATGGCCGTTTTGTCGAAGCCATTCGACGAACAGCCCGAAGCCGAGTCATATGCAAAGCTGCCGCCCGATTGGGCCTCCGGCCTTGAAGTCAGCTGTTCGTCGTAATCCAGACCAAACGCCCCCAAGAATGCCGCACTACCAGGAAGCACGATCATGACCACGACCAAGACCGACGCCGAATGGCGCTCCCAGTTGTCCGACATCGAGTACCGCGTCACGCGCGAGGCCGCCACCGAGCGCCCGTTCACCGGCCAGTACTGGGACCACTGGAACCAGGGCATCTACCATTGTGTGGGCTGCGGCACGCCGCTGTTCGAGTCGGCCACCAAATTCGACGCCGGCTGCGGCTGGCCGAGCTATTTCCGCCCGATCAACGGCGAAGTGATCGCCGAACACACCGACCATAGCCATGGCATGACACGGGTGGAAGTCCGCTGCAAGGAATGCGGCAGCCATCTGGGCCACGTCTTCGAGGACGGCCCCGCTCCCACCGGACTTCGGTATTGCATCAACTCGGCTGCGCTAAAATTCGATGATCGCGATCCGGAAGATCGTGGGTGACGACACCCGCACTCCGGTCGCATGACCGATCTGCCAGGCGGCGGATCGCCCGCGGGCCAGCCTGATCGCCGATCCGCCAACCTTATCGCATCCGCATGAAATTTCTTTTCGACCTGTTCCCGGTCATCCTTTTTTTCGTCGCCTTCAAGCTGTTCGGCATCTATCCCGCGACGGCCGTGGCGATCGGCGCGACGGTGGTCCAGATTGCCTGGGTTCATTTCCGTCACGGCAAGGCCGAGCCCATGCAATGGGTCAGCCTGGCGATCATCGCCGTATTCGGTGGCGCCACGATCCTGCTGCACAACGAGACCTTCATCAAGTGGAAACCGACGGTGCTCTACTGGCTGTTCGCGGTCACCCTGATCGGCTCGGTCATCGGATGGCGCAAGAACCTTATCCGCGCCATGATGGAAAAGCAGGTGACGCTGCCCGAACCGATGTGGGGCCGCCTCAACGTCGCATGGGCGGGCTTTTTCGCCGTGATGGGCGTGCTCAACCTGTATGTGGCGTACCAGTTTTCGACCGACACCTGGGTCAACTTCAAGCTGTTCGGCAGCATGGGCCTGATGCTGGTGTTCATTGTGGCGCAGAGTATCTGGCTGTCGCGCCATATCCAGGAAACCCCGTCCGAGTAAGCCACCGCGCCGCGGACTCATCGATTCAGAACAGAACAGAAGGAAATCCGGATGGCAGCTGACCCCGCCACCATCGAAGCGCTGCTCCAGGCAGCGCTTGATCCCACCCGCCTGGCCGTGCGCGACGACAGCGCCGCCCATGCCGGCCATGCAGGCGCTGCCTCTGGCGGCGGGCACTACGACGTGCTCATCGTCAGCGAGCGGTTCGGGGGTCACTCTCGCGTAGCCCGGCACCGTATGGTGTATGATGCGCTGCGCGAACTGTTCCCCTCGCAAATCCACGCGTTGGCTGTCAACGCGTACACCGACCAAGAATATCAATCACGCGAAGCAACCCGCGACGCTACTCGCAACTCTCAGACCTGACCCCATGAAGACCTCCGTCCTCTCGTTCAGCCTGGCGGCTGTGCTTGCTGCTGGCAGCCTGCCCGCATTCGCCCAGAACGCTGCCGTTGTGAATGGCAAGCCGATTTCGTCGGCCAAGGTGGACAAGCTGATCGCCAGCACTGGCCAGCCGGAAACTCCCGAACTGCGCGACCGTGCGCGCAACATGCTGATCGACCGCGAACTGCTGCTCCAGGAAGCCAACAAGCGCGGCATCACCCAGCGTGACGACGTGCAGGAGCAACTGGAACAGGCCCGCCTGAACGTGCTGGCCGGCGCGGTATTCGAGGACTACGTGCGCACCCACGGCGCCAGCGATGAAGAGCTGCGCAAGCAATACGAGAAGATCAAGGCGCAGTTCGGCAACGGCAAGGAATACCACGTCCGTCACATCCTCGTGGAGAAGGAAGCCGACGCCAAAGCACTGATCGCCAAGATCAAGGCCGGCGCCAAGTTCGAAGATGTGGCCAAGGCCCAGTCGAAGGACACCGGCTCCGCCGCGAACGGTGGCGACCTGGATTGGGCCAACAGCAGCAGCTACGTGCCCGAGTTCTCGGCCGCGATGACCAACCTGAAGAAGGGCCAGATGACCGATACGCCGGTCAAGACCCAGTTTGGCTGGCACATCATCGAACTGGTGGACACGCGCGACGCCAAGATCCCGTCGTTCGAAGAAGTGAAGCCGCAGCTTCAGCAGATGATGATGGGCGATCAGGGCTGGCAGCGCGAGCAGTTCCAGGCGATGATGAAGTCCCTCAAGGACAAGGCGAAGATTCAGTAATCTGTTGCCAATCCGATAAAAAGCCGGCGCTAATGCGCCGGCTTTTTCATTTAGAGCACTCTGGGCAGCCTTGCACGGCACGTGTTTGATCTTGATACGGGTGGCGGGTTTCCACTTGGCAACGGTCCCGGTAAGATCAGAACCCATGCGTTCCGGCGCAGGCTTCATGACTTCCATGGATATCAAGCAATGGGCGTGACCAGCGGCTATTGGCAAATGTGGCACATCTTCTCCAGCGGCATGGTCTATTGCGCGTTGGGAATGCCCAATATCGAATGTACCGGCGGTCGATGGCGTAGCCTGCTCCCTCACCTCCCCGTGCGTGACCGCTATGCGCAAGCGAAACTGCTACAGGCCACGGTCGCCTTCATGGAAATCCGCGGAGAAGTCAAAATTCCCCCTGGGTCCGATCGCTTGCGCCTCCTCTATTCCCGGTACCTGCCCTGGAGCGCCCGCCTGCAGACGCAGGAGTCCGCGCCTACGCCATCCGCCTCACCGCCATCCCCTGCGGACCAGCCCAGTACGGCTGTAGCTTGAACTCGCATCTCACCGTCTGACCGTCTGGCTGTTTGGCTGTCTGGCTGTCTGACCGTAATGCAGACGGCGGCTCCAAAAGAAAAAGGCGCCCGATAATCGGGCGCCTTTGGCATGGGCTGGATAAGAACTTAGCCCACCCACTTCCGTGCGTTACGGAACATGCGCATCCACGGGCTGCCACCATCGGCGATCTGCTTCCACGCGTCCGGCGCCCAGCTCATCGTCGCGGTACGGAACACCCGCTCCGGGTGCGGCATCAGCACGGTAAAGCGGCCATCGACCGTCGTAACCGACGTGATGCCCTCCGGCGAACCATTCGGGTTCAGCGGATACGTCTGCGTCGCAGCACCACGGTTGTCGACGAAACGCAGGGCCACGTTTGCCTTGGCAATGTCGCCTTGCTGCGAGAAATCGGCAAAACCTTCACCGTGCGCCACGACGATCGGAATGCGGCTGCCTTCCATGCCGGCGAAGAAGATCGACGGCGACTGCTGCACTTCGACGGTCACGAAGCGTGCTTCGTACTGTTCCGACTGGTTACGCGTGAACTTCGGCCAGGCGCCGGCACCCGGAATGATCGGGGCCAGGTTGCTCATCATCTGGCAGCCGTTGCACACGCCCAGCGCGAAGGTGTCCTGGCGATTGAAGAACGCCGCGAACTGTTCGGCCATCTGGCCATTGAACAGGATCGTCTTGGCCCAGCCTTCGCCCGCACCCAGCACGTCACCGTAGCTGAAGCCACCGCAGGCCACGAAGCCCTTGAAATCGGCCAGGTTCGCGCGGCCGGCAATCAGGTCGCTCATGTGGACATCGTGCGTGTCGAAGCCCGCCAGATCCATGCTGTACGCCATTTCGATCTGCGAGTTCACACCCTGCTCGCGCAGGATGGCCACGCGCGGCCGCGCGCCCGAAGCGATGAACGGCGCGGCGATGTTCTCGGCCGGGTCGAATGTCAGCACGGGGCTGATGCCGGGGTCGCCGGCATCGAGCACGCGCTCGTACTCGCTATCGGCACAGGCGGGGTTGTCGCGCAGACGCGCGATACGCCAGCTCACCTCGGTCCACGTACGCTGCAGATCGGCACGCGCGGCGCCGAACACCTTCTTGGCATCGCGATAGATCTCGACCTGGTCGTTTGTGTTCGGCTTGCCGATCACGTGGCTGCATGCCGACAGGCCTGCCTCGCGCAGCACCGCGAACACGGCGTCGCGCTCTTCCAGGCGCACCTGGACCACGGCACCGAGTTCCTCGGAGAACAGTGCGCGCAGCGTCTGGTCATTGCGACGTTCCGCGACCTGCTGCGCCCAGTTCTTGGCGTCGCCGTAATCCTGCTCGCCATTCGGATCGAGCGTGAGCATGTCGACGTTCAGCGACACACCGCAGTGGCCCGCGAACGCCATCTCCGCCACGGCAGCCATGAAACCGCCGTCCGAACGATCGTGATAGGCCAGCAGCTTGCCTTCACGATTCAGGCGCTGGATCACGTTGAAGAAGTTCTTGAGGTCTTCCGCGTTGTCGACGTCGGGGGCGCTATCGCCCACCTGCTGCGTCACCTGGGCCAGAATGCTGCCGCCCATGCGGTTTTTGGCACGCCCGAGATCGATCGCGATCAGCACGCTCTCGCCCAGGTCCGTGCGAAGCTGCGGCGTCAGCGTGCGGTTCACGTCGTCCACCGCCGCGAATGCGGAGATGATCAGCGATACCGGCGCTACCACTTCCTTGTCGCCATCGGCATCGGACCACTTGGTGCGCATCGACAGCGAATCCTTGCCAACCGGGATGCTGATGCCCAGCGCCGGGCACAGTTCCATGCCAACGGCGTGCACCGTGTCGTAAAGCTTGGCGTCTTCACCGGCCACGCCACAGGCAGCCATCCAGTTGGCCGAGAGCTTCACCTTGCCCAGGTCCTTGACCGGTGCCGCTGCCAGGTTGGTCAACGCTTCGCCGATCGCCATGCGGCCCGAGGCCGGCGCGTTGATCACGGCCAGCGGCGTGCGCTCGCCCATCGTCATCGCCTCGCCAGCGGTGCCCTTGTAGTCGAGCGTAGTCACGGCCACGTCGGCCACCGGCACCTGCCACGGGCCCACCATCTGGTCGCGGGCGTTCATCCCGCCCACCGTACGGTCACCGATCGAGATCAGGAACGACTTGTTCGCCACGGTCGGGTGACGCAGCACGTCACGCACGGCTTGTTCCAGCGAGATGCCGGTCACATCGACGGGCGGGAGCTCCCGCTCCACGCGCGTGACGTCGCGATGCATGCGCGGCGGCTTGCCCAGCAGCACGTCCATCGGCATGTTGACCGGGAAGTGTTCCTTCAGCGCGGCATCCACATGGGAGTCGACAAGCTGGAGTTGCTTCTCCTCTGTAGCGATACCCACCACGGCGAACGGCGAACGCTCACGCTCGCACATCGCCTGGAAAAGCGGCAGACTGTTCGGCGCGATCGCCAGCACATAGCGCTCTTGAGACTCGTTGCACCAGATCTCGGCAGGCGACAGGCCCGACTCTTCCAGGTGCACCTGACGCAGGTCGAAACGCGCGCCACGGTCAGCGCCGTCGACGAGTTCGGGGAAGGCGTTCGAAATGCCACCCGCGCCAACGTCGTGGATCGACAGGATCGGGTTCTCATCGCCAAGCTGCCAGCAGGCGTTGATGACTTCCTGCGCGCGACGCTCCATTTCCGGGTTGCCACGCTGCACCGAATCGAAATCGAGATCGGCGGTGTTCGTGCCGGTCGCCATCGAACTGGCCGCGCCGCCACCCATGCCGATACGCATACCCGGGCCGCCCAGCTGGATCAGCAACGTGCCAGCCGGCAGCGGGTCCTTGTGCGTGTGCGAACCGTCGATGTTGCCAATACCGCCGGCGATCATGATCGGCTTGTGATAGCCGCGCACGGTGCCACCAACGTTCTGTTCGTAGACGCGGAAGTAGCCGCCCAGGTTGGCGCGGCCAAATTCGTTGTTGAACGCCGCGCCGCCGAGTGGCCCGTCGATCATGATCTGCAGCGGGGATGCGATGCGGTCCGGCTTCCCGGTCACAACCGGCTTGTCGTCCGGATTGCGGTGGGACACCGGCTGGGCTGCGTCACGCGCGTTTTCCCATGACTCGACGGCATCGGGCAGCATCAGGTTCGACACCGTGAAGCCGGTCAGGCCGGCCTTGGGCTTGGCTCCACGGCCAGTTGCGCCTTCGTCGCGGATTTCACCGCCTGCACCCGTCGACGCGCCAGGGAACGGCGAGATCGCGGTCGGGTGATTGTGCGTTTCCACCTTCATCAGCGTGTGGGTCAGCGCCTCGTGGCGGCCGTACTTCTGGTCCGCGCCACGCGGGAACCAGCGCTCGGCGACGTCGCCTTCCATGACCGCCGAGTTGTCCGAGTACGCCACGATCGACCCCTGCGGGTTCAACTGGTGCGTATTGCGGATCATCGCGAACAGCGACTTGTCCTGGGACACGCCATCGATGGTCCACGTGGCGTTGAAGATCTTGTGGCGGCAGTGCTCGCTGTTGGCCTGCGCGAACATCATCAACTCGACATCGGTCGGGTTGCGTTCGAGCTTGCCATAGGCGTCCAGCAGGTAATCGATCTCGTCCTCGGACAGCGCCAGGCCCATTGCCGTGTTGGCGTCCACCAGCGCGCTGCGGCCCGCCGAGATGTCGATGAACTGCAGCGGCTTGGCCGGCAGTTCCTGGAACAGCGCGGCGGCCTCTTCACGGCTGCCGATCACCGTTTCGGTCATGCGGTCGAACAGATGTGCGGCCACAGCGGCGCGCGTGCCGGCATCCAGCGTCTTGCGGCCGCGCAGCAGCCCCTTCTTGCAGATGACCGTGATTTCGATGCCGCGCTCGATACGGTGAACGTGGGTCAGGCCGCAGTTGTGGGCGATATCGGTGGCCTTGCTGGCCCACGGCGAGATTGTGCCGAAGCGCGGGATCACGACGAAGCGGTCGCCCTCGGTCTGAGCGGTGAACGGCGCGCCGTAGGTCAGCATCGCGCCGATGCGGGTCTGATCCTCGGCGGCCAGTGGTGTGTCCGAATCGACGAAGTGCACAAACTGGCCGTGCACCGATTCAATATCGGCGTCGATCTGTTGGAGAGCGGCAAGCAGACGTTGCTGACGGAAGGCAGAAAGCGCCAAAGCGCCGGGGAAGCACGAGAAATGCGCCATGATCGTAACGGTCGGGAGGCGTAGGAGGGTCGGGGCAGGCGGCCGCCGACACTGCTGAATGGAATGCCGGCTGGCGGGAATCCGCTATTGTACCTTGTCGGCGACCGCTTTTTGCATTGCGCAATCGGGTACCGACGGACATTCCGGGAGAAAGCGGTCAAGGACGGCCTGACCGACGTCATTATCGGCAGGCCAAGCCTCGTTATAGAGCACAATGCGTCACATTTCTAAAGAGAGGTGGCGGAGCGCGCCGCCTGCTCGTAGAGACCGGTCAACACACGCAGCAGGCGTGCCAGTTCGCCGATCTCCAGGTTTTCCTCGCTACCCTCCGTGAAATTGCTCGTCAGGCACTGCTCGCGGATCTCGCGGTACCTGGCGCAGGCGTCGGCACCGGCCTGCGTGGTGGCGTAAGTGGCCTCCTTGCCAACCCGCTCTCCGGCCACCAGTCCCAGCCCCACGAGCTTCTTGAGCGCGTATGTCACCAGGTGGGTGTCTTCGACGTTGAGCACGAAGCAGATGTCCGCCAGCCGCTTGGCGCGTCCGCGATGATTGACGTGGTGCAGTACCAGCACGTCCAGGAACGTCAGGTCGCGCACGCCAGCGGCACCCATGCAGCGCACCACCCACCGGCTGTAGGCGTTGTAAGCGGTATTCAGCCCGAACTCGAATTCCGACAATTCCGGGCTACGCACCGAAACCAGATGCGACGACGACACAATGTTGACGCCGGCGGCGCGCGCCAGTGGCGCGGCCGGTGAGGGGCTCGCCACTGGCTCAGCGTTGGCGGGGCTGTCCGAAACGGGCTTGCGTGCCATGAAAAGCAGTCTCCTGGGGTGCGATTTTGGATCATTGGGCGCCCGGATTTGGGCGATTTACGCGACAGTTTATCGGCAATTCGAGGAGAAATCCGCCGCCATCACGTGCTGCCGGGCTGTCGCCCCACGGACGCGAAGATTTGCAGAACCGATCTAAAATTTTTCGACGGCCAGTCTCGGACGGTTTTGAATCCGGCACGATACGACTTCCCGTCGCACAAAAGCCATCACGTTCCAGATCGGGCACCGGCCATGGTCACGTATTGAAGAACAATCAACATGCACTCCGCCTCCGATACCGGACAACTGGTCCCGTCCGACAGGTTCCTGAGCCGGCTATGGCTTGCGCTCATCAGGCGCCCTCGCCGCTTCATTCTGATTGCGTTCAGCGCCGCCATTCTCCTGATTTTGCTGCTCATCTTCCGAGGCATGATGCTGTCGCGCGACGCGGAGATCGAGTCGGTCAGGCAAATGCAGGCGGTTCGTGCCGTGAGCATCAACGCGCTGCTTCAACTGGAGGCGGAGCGCCTGACGAACATCCGGAACTACGCCGAGCACCTGATGCAGATCCAGGACGAATTGCCAGCCCTCTTCGCCCACGACATCCAGACTGCCTTCGAGCACCGCAATGACGATGTCTGGGCGCTGCGGACACGTGACGCGGCGCCCGTCTTTGGCGTCAGCGCGGCGCAGCTCACTGGGCTGGATGGCTTCTTGCGCGACGATGCCAAGCTGATCCCGAGCATGGCGGTCGCAATCGCGCTCAGCCATATGTTCAGTGCGGGACACAACGAACCCGGGCTCCGGGAACGCATTGCCTATGTGTCCGGCAACGGCATCATCGTGGCTTACCCGGCCATTAGCGAACAGGACGTTAATCCCACCCTGCGGAGCCTCGCCTCCGCCGCGTACTTTCGCAATAACCTCCCCTTGGCCAATCCAACGCGAAAGCAGCAATGGAGCATCGCGCGGTCTATGGACGACATTGGCGAATCGTCACTATTCCTGAGCGCTCCTGTCTATGCCGGCAACGCGTTCAAGGCCGTTCTGATCCTGGAGATTCCGCGGCACAGTCTTGACGAGTCCCTCAACGTTGCCCCCCATCACGACGTCAACAACTACCTGGTGGACCACAACGGCGCGCTCGTGGGCGCCAGTATGCGAAACGTGCACCGGGGCGAATCGCTCGCCTCCGTGCTCATCAACAAATGGCCAGCGGACAAGCTCGCGGTGGCATTCAGGAGCGATGCCGGCATCCTGAGCAACGAGCATGGCAGCCGCCTCATTTATCGCAAGCTCGGAAACAGCGGCCTGATCATGGTCGACGAGGTCTCCACCCGTGAACTGCTACAGGCAAGCGTCGCCCGCCTGAGCGGCGCCATCGGCGCCGGCGCTGTCGCCCTGGGCCTTCTGCTCTGCTTCACGCTGGCAATTGTCCATACATTGTTCGGGCACTACATTGCCCGGGGCGAAGCCCTCCGGACCCTCGCCGAAACCGATGCCCTGACCGGGTTGGCGAACCGTCGCGTGTTCGCATCCCGATTCGCAGACGCCTACGCATGGTGCAAGCGGGACGCCGTTCCGGTCTCGCTGATCATGCTCGACATCGACCGTTTCAAGAAGATCAACGACCGCTGGGGACACGCCAGCGGAGACGTGGTACTGCGTACCCTGGCGGACGCGCTGCGCGCGAATGTCCGGAATGTCGATCTGCCGGCGCGACTTGGCGGCGAGGAGTTTGCCGTCCTGTTGCCACGCACGGGTATCGCGGATGCAGCCAACCTGGCCGAGAAGCTTCGCCTGGCCCTGCAGGCATTGGTCTGCGAACCGGTCGACAGCGACGACACGGCATCCATCCGTTTCACCGCGTCCTTCGGCGTGGCGCAGATTGCGCCGGACGAACCGGGCAACCTCGACTCGCTGCTGATGGTGGCGGACCAACGCCTCTATGCCGCGAAGGCCGGCGGCCGGAACAAGGTCGTCTGGGATGAGCCGCAGCCGGAGGAGATGGCTAACGAGAAGCCCGTCAAGGGGACCTGATCTCGTCTGCCTGATCGCCCGGGCGATTCGATCCTGGCATCGAATGGGGTTTCTTGCCGCGCGTGCGGATATAGCGTCCGTCCCTATGTCCCGCCGATGCGCTTCTTGCTACCCTTGTCGGATTCTTGAGCTTCTTGATTCACACAGGCAATGCGTGAATGTGATTTTGCTCCGCGGCGCCTGTCACTCTCGTCTCGCCCACGCAAACCGTCATGCTGCCTGACATCGCCTCCCTGAACGCCGCCGTCCGCGCCGGCACCACCAGCCGCGCCGACCTGCTTGCCGAAGCCGCCACCAAGGCCACCAGCGCCGCCGGCCACGCGGTCTATCTCCATACCACGTTCGATGCCGCCATCGAGGTGGCCCGCGCGGCCGATGCCGCCGACCGCGCCGGCAAACCGCTCCACCCACTGGCGGGCCTGCCTGTATCGGTCAAGGATCTCTACGACATCGCGGGCGAGGTCACGCGCGCCGCGTCTGCCGCCCGCCAGGACGCCGCCCCCGCAACGGCCGATGCCACCGTGGTGGCCCGGCTCCGCGCGGCCGGCGCCGCGCTGATCGGCCGCACCAACATGACCGAGTTCGCCTTTTCTGGCGTCGGCATCAATCCCCATTTCGGCACGCCGGTCAACCCATGCGACAGCTCGGTTGCACGGATTCCGGGCGGATCGTCGTCTGGGGCGGCGGTCTCGGTCGCGATCGGCACGGCGGTGGCCGGCCTCGGCAGCGACACGGGCGGCTCGATCCGCATTCCCGCCGCGCTATGCGGCATCGTCGGCTTCAAACCCACATCGCGCCGCGTGCCGCTGACGGGCGCGTTCCCGCTGTCCTACACGCTCGATACCGCGTGTGCGATGGCGCGCACGCTGACCGATTGCATCGCCGTGGATAGCGTCATCGCCGACGTCCCGTTCATTCCGCAAATGAAGGCCTCCACGGCGATCCACCTGGCGATTCCGCGCCAGCTGGTTCTCGACGATCTGGACGAGCCGGTCTCGAAAGCCTTCGACCGTGCCATCGGCCGGCTTTCCGCGGCCGGCGTGCGCATCGAGCACGTGGACATGCCCGAACTGACCGAACTGGCCAGCCTGAATGCCGCTGGCGGCTTTTCGGCGCCCGAGTCCTACGCGCACCATCGCGCGCTGCTCGCCATCCACCGCGATCTGTACGACCCGCGCGTGGTGACCCGCATCGAACGGGGCGCGGCGATGAGCGCGGCGGACTACATCGCACTGCACCGCGCCCGACTCGACTGGATTGCCCGCATGGAAGCTCGCATGGCACCGTTCGATGCGGTGGTCTGCCCCACGGTGCCAATGGTGGCGCCGCCGATCGCTCCGCTGGTGGAAGATGACACCCTGTTCTTCCGCACAAACGGGCTGCTCCTGCGCAATACGTCCGCGTTCAATTTTCTCGACGGCTGTTCGGTGTCGCTGCCCTGCCATGCGCCCGACGAACTGCCCGTCGGCCTGATGCTTTCCCAGGGACCGATGCGCGACGCGCAGCTGCTGGGCACGGCGCTTGCATTGGAATCGCTCGTGCACCCCTCACGGCGCGGAGGCTGAGCCGCCGCCGCACCGCGACACGCATTACCGCATTACCGCCGAGATCACCAACAACCCGGGAATCGGCGCAGGTAGTTCCAGGAGGATAGTCAAACCCGCGTAGTCGGGCAGGCGCCCGCGCGCAACATCAGGGAGAGATGGAAATGCGAGTCAAGGTATTGGCAGTTGCGGTGACGATGGCGGTGACAGGCGTTCTGCTGACCGCCACGGCGGCACGGGCGGATACGAAGTGGGACCTGCCCACGGGCTATCCGGCCACCAATCTGCACACGGAAAACCTGCAGCAGATGGCCAACGATGTCGACAAGGCCACCGGAGGCAAGCTCAAGATCGTGCTGCATCCCAATGGCTCGCTGCTCAAGGCCAATGAGATCAAGCGTGGCGTGCAGACCGGCCAGGTGCAGATGGGTGAAATCCTGATGTCGACGCTGGCCAACGAAAACCCGGTTTTCGGCGTCGACGCGGTGCCTTTCCTGGCCACGAGCTATGGCGATTCCTACAAGCTCTGGCAAGCCTCGCGAACCGTCACTGACAAGATACTCGACCGCCAGGGCATGAAACTGCTCTACGCGGTGGCCTGGCCGCCGCAGGGCATCTACGCGAACAAGCCCCTGAACAGTGCGGCGGACATGAAGGGCCTGAAATGGCGCGCCTACAACCCCGCAACGTCGAAGATCGCCGAGCTGGTCAGCGCCCAGCCGGTGACGATCCAGGCCGCTGACCTGGCGCAGGCGCTTGCCACGGGCACGGTCAACTCGTTCATGTCGTCTGGCGCAACGGGCGTCGATACCAAGGTATGGGAGTCGGTGAAGTACTTCTATACCGTCGATGCGTGGCTGCCGAAGAACATGCTCGTCGTCAGCAAGAAGGCCTTTAACGGGCTCGACAAGCCCACCCAGGACGCCCTGCTCAAGGCCGTGGCCGATGCCGAGAAGCGCGGCTGGCAGGTCTCCGAACAGAAGACGCGCGAATATCTGGCGACGCTCTCCAAGAACGGCATGACCGTGGCGCCGCCTTCGCCGCAGCTCAAATCCGACATGCAGAAGGTAGGCGAAGTCATGGTTGCCGACTGGGCGAAGAGCGCCGGCGACGATGGCAAGGCCATTCTCGACGCCTACAAGAAGTAGATCCGAGCCATTTGCGAAAGCAGGCCCGCGACAATCCATCGTGGCGCCCGCCTGCTTTCGCCCGTGCATTGCAGCAGGCGCGCGCCGCTGATCGCGCGCGCCCTCCCATCGCCGTTCCCGCGTCACAGGTAGCCCGTCATCACTATGGAAGCCCCCATCCTCCGCAAGCGTTGGCTCGACCATCTGCTTGACGTCTGCGCCGCGCTCGGCGCGCTCTGCATCCTCGCCGTCTGCATCGTGATGATCGCGATGTCGATCTCGCGCGAGACCTCGATCACGCTCAAGGGCGGCGACGACATCGTCGCGTGGCTGTGCGCCGCTTCCGCCTTCCTCATCCTCGGTCAGACGTTTCAGCACGGCGGCATCGTGCGCGTGGAGATGCTGCTGGAAGCCGTCGGCACCAAACGCCGCTGGCTACTGGAAGTCATCTCGCTCACCATCTGCCTGATCTTCGCCGGCTATGCGGCGTGGGCGCTCGGCTCGTTTGCCTGGCAAAGCTGGGATATCGGCGATGTGTCCCAGGGGCAGATCGTGATTCCGCTCTGGATTCCGCAGAGTTTCGCGGTAATCGGCGCGCTGGGTTTCCTGCTGGCCGTCGGCGACGAATGGCTGCGTGTGGTACGCCGGCAGAAACCGCGCTACCAGCTCGCGCAGGAGGCCAAGCTGGCCGCTGGCGACTTCGGGGAGACCGTCTGATGAGCACCGTTCTCGTTGCCCTGATCCTGCTGCTGGTGATGATCGCCTTCCTGGCGATCGGCGCGTGGATTCCCGTGGCGATCGCCGTGACCTCGTGGGTCGGCCTGGTGATCTTCTCCGACCACGACGCGCTGGTTAACCTGGCCAACTCCTGGTGGTCGTCCAGTGCCTCCTACACGCTGGCATCGCTGCCCCTGTTCGTGTGGATGGGAGAAATCCTGTTCCGCACCAAGCTCTCCGAGCAGATGTTCAATGGCCTCTCCCCGTGGCTCAACTGGCTGCCGGGCCGTCTCATGCACGTCAACATTCTCGGCTGCGGCATCTTCGGTTCGGTGTCGGGGTCGTCGGCGGCCACCTGCGCCACGATCGCCAAGTCGGCACTGCCCGAACTGACCCGACGCGGCTACGACGAGCGCATCACACTCGGCTCGCTGTCGACGGCGGGCACGCTGGGCATTCTGATCCCGCCATCGATCACGATGGTCGTGTATGCGGTGTCCGCCGACGTCTCCATCATCCGCGTGTTCCTCGCCGGGTTCCTGCCGGGCCTGTTACTGATGATCCTGTTTTCGGGATACATCGTGGTCTGGGCGCTGATGAATCCTGAGAAGACCCCTGCGGCCGAGACGTTCGGCTGGTCGGCCCGGCTCGCGTCGATCCGGCAGCTCATGCCCTGCATCATCCTGATCGCGTTCATCACGTGGATCATGATGGCCGGGTACTCGACGGCTACCGAGGCTGCCGCGTATGGCGTGGTGGCATCGCTCGCGCTGGCCTGGGCAGGCGGCTCGCTGACGCGCAAGGCATTCTGGGAGAGCCTGATGTCGGCCACCCGGCTGACCGCGATGATCATGTTCGTGCTCGGGGCGACGTCATTTCTGTCGGTCACGATGAGTTTCACCGGCATTCCGCGCGCACTGGCCGAATGGGTGGCGGCGCTGCACCTGTCGCCGTGGGCGCTGATCGCCGTCCTGACCATCATCTATATCCTGCTCGGCACGGCACTCGACGGCATCTCGATGATCGCGCTGACCACGGCCACCGTCCTGCCGATGGTACAGGCCGCCGGCTTCGATCTGGTATGGTTTGGCATCTTCATCGTGCTGCTGGTGGAAATCGCCGAGGTCACGCCACCCGTCGGATTCAACTTGTTCGTGCTCCAGAGCATGACCGGCAAGGACAGCAACTACATCGCCAGGGTGTCGTTGCCGTTCTTCATGATGATGGTGCTGGCGATCGGCATCATCACCGTGTGGCCCAGCGTGGTGACATGGCTGCCAGACGTGGTCATGGCGAAGGAGCTCAAATAGCGGCACTTCATCCTGAAGGGGGCAAAGCTAGCGGATGCACGTGATCATCATCGGCGCCGGCGCAATCGGCGTCTGCTCGGCCTGGTACCTGCGCCAGGCCGGCTTCGAAGTCACTGTACTGGAGCGACGCGGCGCCCCCGCGCAGGAAGCCAGCTTTGGCAACGCGGGCATGATCGCCCCCGGCTACGTCACACCCTGGGCGGCGCCCGGGATGCCCGGCAAGATTGTGCGCTCACTGTTCCAGCACGCCTCGCCGGTCGTGTTCCGCCCAAGCGTCGACCCCGCGATGTGGCGCTGGATCGTGCGCTGGCTGCGCGAATGCAACCCCGAAAGCTATCGCACCAACAAGCTGCGGATGCAGCGTGTGGCGTTCTACAGCCGCGCCTGTCTGCACGAGCTTCGCTCGGCGCTCGAGATCGAGTACGAGCAATCACGTGGCTACCTGCAACTGTTTCGCACACAGCGCGACCTTGATCTCGCATCGCCTGCATTGGCGCTGCTGCGCGAGAACAACGTCCCGCATCAGCTCATCGACGCCGCCGGTTGCCGGCGTATCGAACCCGGCCTGACCGACGACACGCCACTAGCTGGCGGCCTGCACCTTCCGGAGGATGAATCCGGCAATTGCCCGATCTTCGTGCGCAGACTGCACCAGCACGCGGAAGCCGCGGGGGTGCGGTTTCGCTTCCAGACCGAAGTTGCCCGGTTGCGCAGGACGGACGGCCGCCTGACAGTCGAACTCGCCGCGCTCCGTGGCCATGCCCGGGAAGTGCTCGATGCGGACCGCGTGCTGCTTGCCGCCGGCGTTGGCAGCGAGACGCTGCTGCGCCCGCTGGGGCTGCGCCTGCCGCTCTACCCGGTCAAGGGTTACTCGGCCACGGTCATGGTGACGGACGAACTACAGGCGCCGCTAGGCGCCCTGATGGACGAATCGTTCAAGGTGGCCATCACGCGCATGGGCAATCGACTGCGCGTGGCGGGCACCGCGGAGCTTGGATCGCGCAAGCTCGATCTGCGGCCGGCCGCGTTGCAAACCCTGATCAAGGTCGCGCGCGACTGGTTTCCGGTAGCCGGGCACTACAATGCCGCCACGCTCTGGGCCGGAGCGCGACCGATGCTGCCTGACGGCCCGCCCCTGATCGGCGCCACCCGCGTGCCGGGCCTGTTTCTGAACCTCGGCCATGGCTCGACGGGCTGGGCGATGAGCTGCGGATCGGGCAAAATTGCCGCGGACCAGATCGCCGCGAGCGCCGGCCAAGGCGACGGGCCAGCCATCGACATGGATGGGCTGACACCCGAACGTTACCGGCTGGGCCCCGCCTGATACCGATATGAGCACGACTGTCTCGCCTTCGACATCCCCGGACCCCGACGCGACGCCGGACCGCATCGCGCTGGATCCCGCCGGCACGGACGTTACGCCGCTTTACGACCTGACGACGATCCGTCGCGTGGAGCACGCCGGGCTGGCCGCGACCCCGCCTTTCACGTTGATGTCCCGCGCGGGCGCTGCGGCAGCGGACTGGCTGCACGCATGGGTGCCGAATGGCCGCATCCTCTGCCTGGCTGGCCCTGGCAACAACGGCGGCGACGCGCTGGTCGCCGCCCTGCGCCTGCATCAGCGCGGACGGCTCGTGGAAACCTGGCTGATCGGCGAAGCCGACCTGCTGCCCGCCGATGCGGCCCGCGCCTGGCTCGAGGCCCGCGCCGCCGGCGTGCCGCTCCTGGCGCTGCCCAACGATGCCGATACCGGGATTCCTCCCTGGCCGAATGGATGCGCGGCAATCGTTGATGGATTGCTGGGGATCGGACTCAACCGTGCGGCCGACGGCAATATGGCGCGTTGGATTGATCATCTCAATAACTCGCACCTGCCGGTATTCTCGCTCGATATCCCGAGCGGATTGTTCGCCGACACCGGCGCCGGCAACCCGGCGGTCCGGGCACAACGCACGCTGACGTTCCTGGCTGCCAAGCCGGGCCTGCTGACCCTGGATGGCCGCGATTGCGCTGGCGAGGTCGATATCGCACCACTCGGGCTCGACTATCCGCCAGCCGAACATCCCGTGGCGGTGGTCAATCAGCCGCCGGGTTTTTCCCATTCGCTGCCGCGACGTGAGCACGCGGATAACAAAGGCAGCTTCGGCAGCCTGGCAGTGATCGGTGGCAGCCATGGAATGACCGGGGCCCCATTGCTTGGCGCGCGCGCCGCCCTATATCTGGGCGCCGGTCGTGTCCATGTGGGATTCCTCGCGCAACCGGCACCCGCCATCGACCCGGTCCATCCGGAGTTGATGCTGCACGCCGTGACGGAGCTTTCGCCCGGCGCGATGTCCGCCTACGTGGTCGGCCCCGGGATGGGCACGGGTGCCTCCGCGCGCAAGCAACTGACGCAATTGATCGATATCTGCGCCAACGCGGCGACAGCCGCACCGCTGGTGCTCGATGCGGATGCGCTCAACCTGCTGGCTACCGATGGCACGCTGGCCCAGCAACTTGTCGAAAGCGGCGTGGCACACGTGATGACGCCCCACCCGCTTGAGGCCGCGCGACTGCTGGGCAGCACCGTGGCCGATATCCAGCGCAACCGGCTGGCGGCCGCCACCGCGCTGGCCACGCGGTGGCAGGCCACGATCGTACTCAAGGGCTCCGGGAGCGTGATCGCGTCCCCAGACGGCGCGCCGCCCGCGATCAATCCAACCGGCAATGCCGCGCTCTCCACCGCGGGCACCGGTGATGTCCTGGCCGGAATGATCGGCGCCCTGATCGCCCAGGGCATGCCGATCGTCGCAGCCGCGCGCGCGGCGGTCTGGATTCACGGCCGCGCCGCCGACAGGCTAGTAGCGTCGGGCACGGGCCCGGCTGGCATGACTGCCAGCGAGCTCTATCTTCCCGCCCGGGATATTTTCAACGCGTTGCTGCGCGGTGGCGGCGCGTGACGTCCCGCCAACGCCACCAACAATGCCGCGCGAATCACGCCAGACGCCGTCCAGGTGATCTCAGGTGATGCGCGCGGCGCGGCACGCGTCGGACAATTGCCGATAGGGGGCGTTGGCACCCTCTGCTAAGGTAACGACATCCCGACGTCGGAAACCGTCAATCCCGCAAGCCTCGTTACTTTTTGCTGCCACTTCCGGAATTTGCGATCACATTCTGACGATATACTTGCTGGCGCCTGCCTCGTGCGGGCGTTCGTGCCCGATTTCCCCCCAAGAACGAATGCCGACTGACCTCCAAGCCTGGAACGCCCTTCGCCAACACCATGACGTCGTCCGCGAGACGCCGATGCAGCAGTGGTTCGCCGAAGCCGGGGCTGCCCAACGGGTCGATGCCTTCTCGCTGGAAGCCTCTGGCCTGTATCTGGATTACTCGAAGAACCGCATCACCGGCGAGACCCTTGCGCTGCTGATGAAGCTTGCCGAGGAAGCCGGCGTGCCGGCGCGCCGCGACGCCATGTTCGCTGGCGAACATATCAACGCCACCGAAGATCGTGCCGCGTTGCACGTCGCGCTACGCGCCCTGCCCGACGCGCCGTTCAAGGTCGACGGCGCATCGGTCATGCCCGCCATCCACGATGTACTCCGCCGGATGCGCGAGTTTGCCGGCCGCGTGCGCAGTGGCGTTTGGACCGGCTCCACGGGCCAGGGGATCACCGACATTGTCAACATCGGCATCGGCGGCTCTGACCTGGGCCCGCGCATGGTATGCCGCGCCCTGGCGCATCTGGCCGACCCGCGCGGACCGCGTGTGCACTTCGTTTCGAATGTGGATGGCACCGAGCTTGCCGAAACGCTCCAGCGCCTGGATCCAGCACGCACGCTAGCGATCGTCTGTTCGAAGACGTTCACCACGCTCGAAACCATGGCCAACGCCTGCAGCATGCGGGACTGGTTCCTGCGCCACGGCGTGGCCGAGAATCAGCTCGCGCGGCACTTCGTCGCCGTGTCGACCAATCGCGACGCGGTGGTCGATTTCGGCATCGACCCGAACAACATGTTCGAGTTCTGGGATTGGATCGGTGGCCGGTTCTCGCTGTGGTCGTCGGTCGGCCTGTCGATTGCGCTGGCCGTCGGCTTCGACGCCTTCGAGGACCTGCTGCTCGGGGCCCGCGCGATGGACGATCATTTCCGCACTGCACCGCTCGCCCAAAACATGCCGGTGGTGATGGCGATGCTGGGCATCTGGTATCGCAATTTCCACGACATGCCGACGAGCTGCATGGCGCCCTATTCGACCTCGCTCGAACTGTTTCCGGCGTTCCTCCAGCAACTCGAGATGGAGAGCAACGGCAAGTCGGTCCAGCTCGATGGCCGTCCGGTGGACGCGGATACCGCGCCAGTGGTCTGGGGCACGGCTGGCACCAACGGCCAGCACGCCTACTTCCAGATGATCCACCAGGGCTCACAGATCGTGCCGGTCGATTTCGTCGCGCCGCTGGTGCCGCCGCGCGAACTGCCGGGACATCACGTCAAGCTGCTGGCCAACTGCTTTGCACAGGCCGAGGCATTGATGCGCGGACGCAGTGCGGAAGAACTCCAAGCGGCCGGCGTCGACGCAGCACGCATTCCGCATATGGTGTTCGAGGGCAACCGCCCCAGCAACATGCTGCTGATGGAAAACCTGACGCCGCACGTGCTGGGCGCGCTGATCGCGCTCTATGAGCACCGCACCTTCGTGCAGGGCATCGTCTGGAACATCAATTCGTTCGATCAGTGGGGCGTGGAGCTCGGCAAGATCCTGGCGCGCCCGATCGAGGCCGAACTCAGTGGCAATGCCACGGAAGCCCACGATGCATCGACCGCCGCGCTGATCGCGCGGGCACGCCGCTCACTGGCGCGCAGTTAACCCCGTCGACACCGCTCAGACGCCCACATCCATGAACTCATCGCTGGCTACACGGCCAGCCTCGATCGTCAGGATGCGGCCGCATCGCGCCGCCACCGAACGGTCGTGCGTGACCAGCACGAGTGTCGATCCCGCATCGCGATTGAGCTCGAACATCAGCGCGATGACCGCCTCGCCCGTGGCGGTGTCCAGACTTCCGGTCGGCTCGTCCGCAAACAAAATATCGGGCCGCGCAACGAAGGCGCGCGCCAACGCCACACGCTGCTGCTCGCCGCCGGAAAGCGTGCGTGGATAATGGGACAGCCGCTGACCGAGCCCAACTCGCTCCAGCATGTCGACGGCCCGCTCGCGCACGTGATCGGTCTCGCCACGCAACTCGAGCGGAAGCATTACGTTCTCCAGCGCGGTCAGATGGCCGACCAGCTGGAACGACTGAAACACGAAGCCAACGTGACGCCCGCGCAGCGCGGCACGCTGGTCTTCATCGAGCCGGAACAGATCCTGACCATGGAGCCGGACCGATCCCGTGCTCGGCAGATCGAGCCCGGCAAGCAGGCCAAGTAGCGTGGACTTGCCCGACCCAGACGCCCCGACAATGGCCAACGTTTCACCCGCTGTGACGGAAAACGTTACGTCGTGCAAAATCGTCAGCGAACCGGTCGTATCGGCTACGGTCTTTCCTAATGACTCGACGGCAAGAATGGACGTGGACATGCGAGAGAGGATGACAAACAGTAGGCGCCGGCAATGGCTGGCGGCGTTGGGTATCACACTGGCAACTGCCGTCATGACGGCAGTGCCGGCGCACGCGCAATCTGGCAACAAGCCCGCGCTGCTGGTACTGGGCGACAGCCTGTCCGCGGAGTACGGCATTGCACGCGGCACTGGCTGGGTCAGCCTGCTGCAGGACCGCCTGAGCAAGGAGCGGTTCGATTATAGCGTCGTCAACGCGAGCATCAGTGGCGAGACCACAATCGGTGGCAAAACTCGCCTGCCTGACCTGCTCAAGCGACACAAGCCGGCGGTGGTAATCGTCGAGCTGGGTGCCAACGACGCCCTGCGCGGCTTCCCGTTGCAGACCACCGAGGCCAATCTGAGAACGATCGTCAGCGATGCCCAGCGAGCTGGTGCCACTGTGCTGCTCGTGGGAATGCGAATCCCGCCGAACTATGGTCAGGATTACACCGAGCGATTCTTCGCACTCTACAGCAAGCTGGCCAAGGAAAAACGGGCCGCGCTGGTGCCCTTCCTGCTGGACAACGTGATCTCGCGTCCCGAATGGTTCCAGACCGATCGGATTCATCCGACCTCCGCTGCACAGCCCACGTTGCTGGACAATGTCTGGTCGCAGTTGAAACCGTTGTTGAAAAAGGCGGCGTAGGCATCGGACCTTAGGCCGAGCTGGACTTCCCGGTCCGCACCACGGCATCCCGAGCTGATCGGCAAGACCACATGCAAAAAAGCCCCTGCAGGCTCGCAACCGCAGGGGCTTCTTTACATCGCAGGTGACGTCGCGTCAGTGTGCAGCAGGTGCGCTCGCTGCCGCGTCGTCCGTCTTGGCCGGATGCAGGATCTTCACCTTCGCACCGGCCTTGAGCACGTCATAGAACGCTGCCAGTTCCGTCTGGCCGGCCATCTGGCCCAGTTGCTGCGCGTCAGCCTCACGCTGGTTTGCGTTGGCCTGCGGCGGCGTGCCAACCTTGGCGATACGGTAGATCGCGTACCCATCCGCGCCGAGGTCCACACCCACGAGCGAAGGCAGCTTCGAGGCATCGGCACGCATGATCGAATCGACAGCCTTCGGCGACACGCCATCAGCCTTGGCACGCGACACGGTCACCATCGAGCCGAAGCCATCAGCGCTGCCGCTCTTCTTCAAGGCATCAAGACGGGCTTCGCCATCCTTGCGTGCCAGTTCCGCCGCCTGCTGTGCGACGTAGGCCTGACGCACCAGCGCCTCTACCTCTTCGAACTTGCGCGCGGCGGCCGGGCGATAGTCGACGATGCGCGCCGACACCAGCGTAGTCGGGCCGACTTGCACGGCTTCCGTATTGCGCTTGTTCTTGATGGCGTCATCGCTGAACAGCGCCTTGAGCACCTTCTCGTTATTGAGCGGGTTGTCCTTGCCCAACACCGGATTCGGCGTACGCGTGACATTGTCCGCAGTCTGGATCGTCAGCTTGAACTTGTCGGCGGCGGGCTTGAGGCTCTCGGACTGCTCGTACACCATGTTGCCGAACGCATCGGCCTGCTCGGTATACGCCTTCGCGGCAAGCTGCTTCTTGAGTTCGATCTCGAGTTCGGGACGCACTGCCTCGAGCGGCTCGGTCGCTGCCGGCTTGATACCCGTCAGCTTGATGATGTGATAGCCGTAATCGGTTTCCACAACATCGCTGATCTGGCCATCCTTGAGCGCAAACATCGCGTCTTCAAACGGCTTGACCAGGGCACCACGACCCATGAAGCCGAGGTCGCCGCCCTTCTCCGCCGAACCAGGATCCTGCGAGTTCTTCTTCGCAACATCGGCGAACGTGTCTGGATGCTTGCGCAGGTCCTCCAGCAGCTTCTCGGCCTTCTCCTTGGCGGCCTTGCGGTCTGCCTCCTTGCCATCCTTCGGCGCGGCGATCAGGATGTGGCTGGCGCGACGTTGCTCGTCAGTATGGAAACGTTGTATGTTGCTGTCGTAATACGACTTCAACTGATCGGGGGTGATCGTCTGGCTGGCAGCCAGGGCATCACCCGACAGCACCAGATACTCGACCTTGGCCTGCTCGGGCATCGTGTACGCTGCCAGATGGGACTCGTAGTAGGCCTTCAGCGCGGCGGCGTCCGGCGTCACCTTGGCCGTGAAATCGGCCGGCTTGATCACGATGGCCTGCACATCACGCTGCTGGTCGCGAATCGCGATCAGGCGATCGAGCAGCGACTTCGGCACGAAAGCTGTCGTACCGATGGCACCACCCAGTTGCTGCGTGGAGAGTTCGAAACGCATCCGTGCGTCGAGCTGCTCGGGCGTCATACCTTGCGCCGCCAGCAGCTGCACGTAGGCCTTCTCGTCGAACTTGCCGTCCGCCGTGCGAAGCTGGGCGATGGCGGGAATGCTCTGGATCGCAGCAGCGATCTGCGCATCGGAAACCGTCAGGTGCTTCTTCTGAGTGGCTTCCGAAATAACACGCTGCTGGATCAACTGGTCCAGCACGGCCTGCCGCGCGGCAGGGCCTTCGAACATGCGCGGATCGTAGTTGTTGCCCAGCATCTGGCGCATCCGTTCGCTCTGGTCGCGCACCACATTGTCGACTTCCTGCACGGTGATGGCCCGGCCGTCGACCTTGGCAGCATCGTGCGAGCTGTCCATGAAGCGCGAATAGCTCTCCACGCCGAAGAATACGAACGACGGGAAGACAAGCACCAGCAGCAGAAGGAGCATCAGGCGCCGGTTGTTGCGTACGAAATCAAGCATGCTGATCCGGTTAAAGGGGTGGCTCGAAAGTCAAACCTTGCGATTCTATCAAAAGCGAGGAGTTGTACTGCTTGAATGTGCGTCGAGAGATCATGCGAAACCGCAATCTGTCGATCTTGCTGGAGTGGTCGCGCCAGCGAAGCGGAGGTCGCACAGGTGACTCGCCCCACTCCGATGCCAGAGGCCCGCCTGCAAGCCAGAATTGCGGACACAAAAAAGCCCGCTGACGCGGGCTAATTTTGTTGGCGGAGTGGACGGGACTCGAACCCGCGACCCCCGGCGTGACAGGCCGGTATTCTAACCGACTGAACTACCACTCCGTGTCGGCCCCCCAATCAGTGGCAACGCATCGCAATGGTGAAGTGGTGGGTGCTGAGGGGTTCGAACCCCCGACCTACGCCTTGTAAGGGCGCCGCTCTACCAGCTGAGCTAAGCACCCACTAGACCATCGCAAGCTGCCGCCTGCAGGGTAATCTCGCTTCGCACGATTCGGCGGTTACTGCTTCGTTGCCGCTGTTTGCGTTGCGAGGCCGCGATTGTAATACGAGACTTTTCGATTTGCCAAGCATTGATTGCAACAATCTTCTGCGCACCGCAAGGCACACGGTGCCGCGGGCATTGCGCAAACAAAAACGCCGCAGGTTTGACCCTGCGGCGTTCCTAACTACATCTCAGACTGACGTGTGCGTCGATCAGTGATGGATACGCTCCACCTGGGACGCGGCCTTGTCCGCCACCTCGGCGGGCTTGGCATCTTCCTCAGGCAGCGGCTCGGGCTTTCGCTCGAGCGCCAGCTCCAGCACCCGGTCGATCCAGCGCACCGGCATGATCTCGATGGCGTTCTTCACGTTGTCCGGAATGTCAGCCAGATCCTTGACGTTCTCTTCGGGGATCAGCACCAGCTTGATACCGCCGCGATGGGCAGCCAGCAGCTTCTCCTTGAGACCGCCGATCGGCAGCACCTCTCCGCGCAGCGTGATTTCACCCGTCATCGCCACATCGGCACGCACCGGGATGCCAGTCAGCACCGACACTAGCGCGGTCGTCATCGCGATACCGGCCGACGGACCATCCTTCGGCGTGGCGCCCTCGGGCACGTGGATGTGGATGTCGCGCTTCTCGAACATCTCATCCGCGATACCCAGACGACGCGCCCGCGAACGCACCACCGAGCGCGCGGCTTCGACCGACTCCTTCATCACATCGCCGAGCGAACCGGTGCGCGTGATGTTGCCCTTGCCTGGCATGATCGCGGCTTCAATCGTCAGCAGGTCGCCGCCGACTTCCGTCCACGCCAGACCCGTCACCTGACCCACCTGGTTTTCCTTGCCGGCTAAACCGAAGTCGTACTTGCGCACGCCAAGGAATTTGTCCAGGTTCTCGGAATCCACCTTCACCGCCGTGGACTCCTTCTTCAGGAGCAGCATCTTCACAACCTTGCGAGCGATCTTCGACACTTCGCGTTCCAGCGAACGCACACCGGCTTCTCGCGTGTAGTAGCGGATGATGTCGCGGATTGCCGCTTCGGTCACCTCGATCTCGCCTTGCTTCAGGCCGTTGTTACGGATCTGCTTCGGTAACAGGTAGCGCGTAGCGATGTTGACCTTTTCGTCCTCCGTGTAGCCTGACAGGCGGATCACTTCCATCCGGTCCAGCAGCGGCGGCGGAATGTTCAGCGAGTTCGACGTCGCCACGAACATCACATCCGACAGGTCAAAGTCCACCTCGATGTAGTGGTCCTGGAACGTGTGGTTCTGTTCCGGGTCCAGCACCTCGAGCAGCGCCGACGAAGGATCGCCACGGAAATCCATGCCCATCTTGTCGATCTCGTCGAGCAGGAACAGCGGATTGCGCACGCCAACCTTCGACAGGCTCTGCAGGATCTTGCCCGGCATCGATCCAATGTACGTACGACGGTGACCGCGGATCTCGGCCTCGTCACGCACACCACCCAGCGCCATACGCACGAACTTGCGGTTCGTGGCACGCGCAACCGACTGACCGAGCGAGGTCTTGCCGACGCCCGGAGGGCCAACCAGGCACAGGATCGGCGCCTTCACCTTGTCCACGCGCTGTTGCACGGCAAGGTACTCGAGAATCCGTTCCTTGACCTTCTCGAGGCCATAGTGGTCTTCATCGAGCACGCGCTCGGCGTTAGCCAGGTCGTTGTTGACCTTGCTCTTCTTGCGCCACGGCAGGCTGACCAGCGTGTCGATATAGTTGCGCACGACGGTGGCCTCGGCCGACATCGGCGACATCAGCTTGAGCTTCTTGAACTCGGCGTCGGCCTTCTTCTTGGCCTCCTTGGGCATGCGGGCGGCCTTGATGCGCTTGTCCAGTTCTTCCAGATCAGCGCCTTCCTCGCCCTCGCCCAGTTCCTTCTGGATCGCCTTGACCTGCTCGTTCAGGTAGTACTCGCGCTGGCTCTTTTCCATCTGGCGCTTGACGCGGCCACGAATGCGCTTTTCCACCTGCAGGATGTCGATCTCGCCCTCGAGCTGCGACAGCAGGCTCTCGAGACGCTCGGTCACCTTGACCATCTCAAGGATCTTCTGCTTCTGCTCGAGCTTGATCGGCAGATGCGCGGCGATCGTATCGGCCAAACGACCGGCCTCATCGATACCGGACAGCGACGTCAGGATCTCAGGAGGGATCTTCTTGTTCAGCTTCACGTACTGGTCGAACTGGGACACGATCGCGCGGCGCAGGGCCTCGGTCTCGGCCGATTCAACCGGTGCGGGCGGCACAGGCACGGCTTCGCACATGAAGTGCGAATCGTCCTCGCTCACCTCGGTGATATTTGCACGTTGCGTACCCTCCACCAGCACCTTCACGGTGCCGTCGGGCAGCTTCAGCATTTGCAGGATATTGGCGATGCAGCCGACCTCATACAGGTCATCCGCGGTGGGCTCATCTTTGGCCGCAGTCTTCTGGGCCACGAGCATGATGCTCTTGCCCGACTCCATCGCAGTCTCAAGCGCCTTGATGGACTTCGGGCGTCCCACGAACAGCGGGATCACCATGTGCGGAAACACCACCACGTCGCGCAGCGGCAACAGTGGGAGGCGAATCGGCTCAGCCGGGAGGAGTTGTGTTCCGGACATCATTTTCCCCAGTCAGTCATTTAAGGCGTAAATAGGGTCGCGGAATTCGATTGCAAGATGCCCATCATCGAATCTGTACGCAGAAAAACATGCTGCAAACTGCACTTGCGACCCCCAGTGAAACAGCATACCCGCGTTTGCTCCCGTTCGTTTGTGGAATTGAAGAAAAAAAGCCGTTCGCTTTGCTGCGAACGGCCGCTTGAAATTTGCCGGTGTGGTCGAGGCCACCCATGTGCGGCGCGATCGTCAGTTAGACCCCGCCACCTTGGGCTGCTGCTCCTCATAAACCAGGAGCGGCGCTGCGTCGCCGGTAATCGTGTTCTCGTCGATCACGACCTTCTGGACGCCCTTGTAGTTGGGCAGGTCATACATGACATCCATCAGCGATTGTTCAAGGATCGAACGCAGGCCGCGCGCACCGGTCTTGCGGCGAATGGCCTTGCGAGCGATCGCGGACAGTGCGGCCGGGCGGATTTCCAGCTCCACGCCTTCCATGGCCAGCAGCTTCTGATATTGCTTGACCAGCGCGTTCTTCGGCTCGATCAGAATCTGCATCAGTGCAGCCTCATCCAGCTTCGCTAGCGTAGCCACCACCGGCAGACGACCGATCAGCTCCGGAATCAGGCCGAACTTGATCAAATCCTCGGGCTCGGTCTGTGGCAGCACTTCGCTGACTTCCCGCTCTTCCTTGCTCTGCACCTGGGCGGCAAAACCGATACCGGTCTTGTCCGAGCGCTGCATGATGACCTTCTCCAGGCCGTCAAACGCGCCGCCGCAGATGAACAGGATATTGGTGGTATCCACCTGCAAGAAGTCCTGATTCGGATGCTTCCGGCCACCTTGCGGCGGCACCGAGGCCATCGTGCCCTCGATCAGTTTCAGCAGCGCTTGCTGCACACCCTCGCCGGAAACGTCGCGGGTGATCGACGGGTTGTCCGACTTGCGCGAGATCTTGTCGATTTCGTCGATGTAGACGATACCGCGCTGCGCCTTCTCCACCTCGTAATTGCAGTTCTGGAGCAGCTTCTGGATGATGTTCTCGACATCCTCGCCCACGTAGCCGGCTTCCGTCAGCGTCGTCGCGTCCGCGATCACGAACGGCACGTTGAGCAGGCGGGCCAGCGTCTGGGCAAGCAACGTCTTGCCGGAGCCAGTCGGCCCGATCAGCAGAATATTGCTCTTGGAAAGCTCGACATCGTCCTTCTTGCCGAGGTGCTTGAGGCGCTTGTAGTGGTTGTAGACCGCTACGGCCAGAATTTTCTTGGCCTGATCCTGCCCGATCACGTACTGGTCAAGGCTCTCGCGAATCTCGTGGGGCGTGGGCAGATCCGATCGCGTGGCGGCCGTGGCGTCCTTGTCGGTCGCGGAGGCCTCGTCACGGATGATCTCGTTGCACAGGTCGATGCATTCGTCGCAAATGAACACCGACGGGCCGGCGATCAGCTTCTTCACCTCATGCTGGCTCTTGCCGCAGAAGGAGCAATAGAGAAGCTTCTCGCTGGATGAACCTTTTTTGTCCGCCATAGGAATCAGTCACATTAGCAGTGTGTTCCCACCTGGCGGGAGACCGGGCGGGAAACGCATTAAACGCATCATACGCCAAAACAATTGGCACAGTCGGCGGCAACCCCTCCATGTGGGGCAAAACGCAAAAACGAGGCATACAGCCTCGTTCCGGTGTAGCCTTCGCCATTTACGGCGAGCGGATTCGTACAGCCTACGCCCGGCGTTACCGGGCGCCACCCGGGGCAATCCTTTCTGGATCGCACCCGGAATGGCCTACCGGCAAACCGGCCGATCCGTCTCAACTGCGACGGGTAATCACCTTATCGATCAGACCGTAATCCACAGCCTGATCGCCGCTCATGAAGTTATCGCGGTCAGTATCGCGCGCGATCTTCTCCACGGGCTGGCCGGTCACCTCAGAAAGGATGCTGTTCAGGCGTTCGCGCAGATACAGGATCTCGCGTGCCTGGATTTCGATGTCCGAAGCCTGACCACGCGCACCGCCCAACGGCTGGTGAATCATGATTCGCGAGTTTGGCAGCGCGCTGCGCTTACCCTTGGCGCCTGCTGCGAGCAGGAATGCACCCATGCTGGCAGCCATGCCCATGCACAGTGTTTGCACATCGGGCTTGATGAACTGCATCGTGTCATAGATCGCCAGACCGGCCGAAACCGAACCACCGGGCGAATTGATGTACAGCGACACGTCCTTATCAGGATTCTCGCTTTCGAGGAACAGAAGCTGAGCCACCACCAGGTTGGCAGTCTGGTCGTTCACTTCGCCGACCATGAAGACGACACGTTCCTTGAGCAGGCGCGAGTAGATGTCGTACGCGCGCTCGCCCCGGCCGGACTGCTCGACGACCATCGGCACCAGACCAAGACCCTGGGTCTCCAGAGCAGAAGCCTGCGTGGTGGCGAGACGATCAAGCAAATCATTGCGGGTCATGCAGGTTCTCCAGATATTCAGGAATGGCGTCAATCGGCCAGCGCGCGAGGCCGATTGACGCAAGCCAGCGCCGCGCCATACTCGCGCGGCTTCCGGCTTATGCCCAACCTCAGGCTTGTGCGGGCGCCGCGGTGAGTTCTTCGAACGACACCGTCTTGTCCGCGACCTTGGCCTTGTCGCACACGAAATTTACCACGTTGTTTTCGAGGACGTAGGCTTCCATCTCGGCCAGACGTTGCTGGTCACCGTAGTACCAGCGCATGACTTCCTTCGGGTCTTCATAGCTCTTCGCGAAGTCCTCGATTTCGGCCTTGATCTGGTCCGGCTTGGCTTCCAGCCCGTTGGCCTTGACGATCTCGGCCAGGATCAGGCCCAGCTTCACGCGGCGCTCGGCCTGTTGCGTAAACATCTCGGCCGGAATCGGCATGTCCTTGGCGTTCGGCATACCACGTTGCTCGAGGTCGCGACGGGCCATTTCCACCAGGCGTTCTTGATCCTGCTCTACCAGCGCCTTCGGCACGTCCAGCTCGCTAACCTTCAGCAGCGCTTCCATGACCTGATCCTTCAGCATGGAGTGCGTGCGGCGCTTGACTTCGCGCTCGAGGTTTTCACGGATGTCGGCGCGCATCTTTTCCACGCTGCCGTCAGCGATGCCAAGCGACTTGGCGAATGCATCGTCCACTTCCGGCAGGTGCGCCCACTCGACCTTCTTCAGCGTGACCGTGAATTCAGCGGTCTTGCCAGCCACTTCCTTGCCGTGGTAATCGGCCGGGAACGTCAGCGGGAACGACTTGCTTTCGCCCACCTTCAGGCCCAGCGTAGCCGTTTCGAACTCCGGCAGCATGCGGCCTTCGCCCAGCACGTACACGAAGTCCTCGGCCTTGCCGCCAGCGAACTCGACGCCGTCGATCTTGCCGACGAAGTCCAGCGTCACGCGGTCGCCGTTCTGGGCAGCCACGTCGGCGCCGCCGTCACCGTGGGCACCCGCATCGCCACGAGCGTGGAAGTGCACGCGCTGCTTGCGCAGGATGTCGACGGTCTTGTCAATCTCGGCGTCGCCGATTTCGGTCTTGGTGCGGGTCACTTCGGCCGACGCGAGGTCGCCAATCTTGACCTCCGGATACACCTCGAACGTGGCTTCGAAAGCCAGTTCGTCGTCAGCCACGCCTTCGGTCTTGATGTCGAACTTCGGCTGACCGGCCACCTTCACTTCCTGGGCCTGGGTGATGTCGAAGAACTTGCGGGCAGCCTTGTCGAAGCGCACTTCGAACTCGACTTGCTGGCCATATTGCTTCTCGACCATCTTCATCGGCACCTTGCCCGGGCGGAAGCCGGACATCTTCACGGTCTTCGACAGACGAGCCAGGCGTTCCTGGGTTTCCTTCTGCACTTCGGCCTTGGGAATAGCCAGGGTCACCTTGCGGTCAAGCTTGCCGAGGTTTTCAATGACGTTCGACATGGTCGTTAATCCAATCCAGAAATGTTGTTGTCAGCGCAACCGCCTGCATATCGGTCCACCCGCGACTGGCGCCGACGAGCGGGGGTCTCCGTGCAAACGGAAAACCGGGATTATCGCACGGTTTTGATTCGCTTCCGGCAGTTTTTACCCTAGCCGGCCGCATCCACCCCAGGCCCCGCCGATTCGGGCGCCTGCGCGTGACCGTGTCGGAGCGCGCGCAGCAGGAGCCGTGCGGGATCGATCGCATCTGCCAGATCGGCCTCGAGCGGCAGTGGTTCGCCCTCGATCTGGCTGGCGATCAGCTCCGCACACAAGGCTGCCCATGTGAGGCCCCGCGAGGCATATGCAAGGGCCGCATACAGACCGGGAAGCCGCGGCAGATCGCGTAAATGCGCGCCACGCAACGCAGCGGCACGGGACAGTGCCTGCGCATCGTCGGCAATGCGCCCGACAAGCGGAAGACGGTTATACGTGACCGTGCGCACGCCGACGTAACCCTGCAGCGTGGCGGGGTCGATCTGCGCGATTTGTGACGCCCGGTCCGGCAGCATCGATGCCAGACGATCGAGGTTGGCAGCGTGCACTTCCGGACGCTCGACCAGCGGCCCTTCGTCCGCTTCATAACTCGAGCCCATCCTTGCTCCGCCCGCCGCGTCACGCGGCAGTAGGTAACCACCGCCGGTCACGACGCAATCGGGCCAACCACCCAGCGCCTCTGCCTGCGCGGGTGCCAGATCCGTCAGTTGGCCACGCACCCGGCGCAGCGCCAGGAACTGGCCCGAGGTCAGCCGATCGGCTTCGTAGGCATTGGCGAGCACCAGAACCGGCGCTGCGGCCAATACCCCACCGTCATCGGCAAGCGCCTGCCACGCATCACCGATCCGCCTGATCGCTGCCACGCGGCAATTGAATAGCGCATCCACAGCCGCACCAGCTTTCGCAAGCTGCGCGCGGCAAATGTCGGGCGGCGCCACCCAGCCTCCCTTCGGAAACCACAAGCCGCCTCTCGGAACCGTTGCGCCATGCTGCTCCGTAGCCTCTTGCGGCGACATCCAGCGCACAAATGACTCCGGAAACCGAAGCTCCGCAAGTGCGGCTTGCTGCGCCGCGTTCTCAGCATCATCCTCGCCGATCTGCAGGACGCCAGTGCCGTGCCATCCCACGGGATAGCCAGCCGCCTCCAATGCGCCCCACGCGCGCAACGCATGAAGGTTGCCAGCACGGGACAGTCGCGAAAGGAAGCTGTCGTCGGCGGACACATGCGCATGCATCGCCGCGGCACGGTGGCACGATGTCTGTCGCGCCGGTCCGTCATGCGCGTCGAGCAATGTCACGCGCCAGCCACGCGCAGCCAGACGTTCGGTCACGGCGCATCCCGCCAGCCCCGCTCCAATGACGATGGCATGTCGCTCGGCCCATTGCGCTGCCTCGGGCGGCGCATGACGGCGGTTCTTCCAAACTGGCGCGAAACGCGCCACGGTCATGTCTCGCTTGCCACCAAATCCGGGCGCCTTGTGCGCCTCGAACCCGGCCGCCGTGAGCCCGCGCCTCACGAATCCCGCCGCTGTGTAGGTCGCGAGCGTCGCACCGATGCGGGCGAGACGCGCCAGGCCGCGGAACACGGTGTCGGACCACATCTCGGCGTTGCGCGATGGCGAAAACCCATCGAGGTAGAACGCATCGGCGCCAAGCACTAGCTTCGGCAACATCGTTTCCACGTCGCCCAACGCCAGCGTCAGCGTGACCGCCCCATCCTCGAACGACAGTCTGTGCAAGCCGGGCAACGCATCAGGCCATTGTTGCTGCAATTGGTCGGATAACGGCAGCAGATCACCCAGGCCAGCATGTGCATGTAATCGCGCCAGACCTTCGCGCGTGAAGGGATGTTTCTCGATCGACACGAAATGCAGCCGTCGGCAACGCTGCGGATCGCTACGCCATGCCTGCCAGGTGGCGAGGAAATTCAGGCCCTGCCCAAACCCCGTCTCGACAATGACAAACTGCTCGCGCCCGGCCCAGCCTTCGGGCAGACCATTGCCACCGAGAAACACGTGATGTGCCTGCGCCAGACCTCCACGCGCGCTGTGATAGACATCGTCATAGCGAGGCGAATAGGGAGTACCGTCATTGGACAGAATGGGTTCGGCGGGCTCAAGAACGCGCGTCATGGCAAGGATTCATACGGCCGGAAATGGCGGCGGATGGTAGCATAGCGCCCTCCCCGCGCACCGCCCTGAAAATGCCTTCAAGGCCGTATTTGCGCGAAGTTTGCGCGCCGTCATTCCCTCGCCATGCTCAGTTATCGTCACGCCTTCCACGCCGGCAATCATGCCGATGTCCTCAAGCACGCCGTCGTTGTCCAGTTGCTGGACTACCTGACGCAGAAGGACAAGGCGTTCTGGTACATCGACACCCACGCCGGCGCCGGGCTCTATGCCCTTGATCACGCCTACGCGCAGAAAAAATCGGAGTTCGAGACCGGCATTGGCCCGCTCTGGCGCGCCGCCGCGAACGGCCAGCCGATGCCTGCCCTGCTCGACGCCTATCTCGAACAGGTACGTGCGCTGAACGAGGACGGCAATCTCAAGCACTATCCTGGTTCGCCGTGGCTGGCGTGGCAAATGCTGCGCGATGCGGACCGCCTGCGCCTGTTCGAACTGCACAGCACCGAGATCCAGGTACTGCGCGACAATTTCCGCGGCGCGGGACGCAAGGTCATGCTCTATGACGGCGATGGCTTCAATGGCATCAAGGCTATCCTGCCGCCCCCGCCCCGCCGCGCACTGGTGCTGATCGACCCTTCTTACGAAGACAAACAAGACTACGCCCGTACGCTCGATACGCTCAATGCTGGCCTGGAGCGTTTCGCCACGGGCATCTATGCGATCTGGTATCCCGAGGTGCAACGACGGGAATCAACCCAGCTACCGGCCCAGCTGAAGCGCCTGCCGCTCAAGAGCTGGCTGCACGTCACACTGACAGTCAAACACCCGGTCGCGGGCGGTCTGGGCTTGCATGGCAGTGGTATGTTCATCGTCAATCCTCCCTGGACGCTCAAGGCGGAGCTCCAGGAAGCCATGCCGAAACTGGTCGAACTGTTTGGTCAGGACGGCGGCGCGAAGTTCACGCTCGAGTCGCTGGATGGCTAAATCTGCACTTTGACTATCACCATAAAGTGCTTCATGCAAATCTTTCTGACTGTAAGTTGGATAAAATTAACTCATTCGAGTTAATCCCCTCGTACGTAGGGCAGACGGCGAGAATACATTATCAGACAATCAAAACCGTCGTGATTGACCCCACGATAATTCATCCCGGCCCGCCTGCTTCGCGCAGCGGGCTTTTTTTTCGACTTTGAACATATGGGACGATAGGCTGCGTGTCTCGATGCGCCAGACTTGCAGGCGCAATCAGATTTCCAGTCTCTAGTCGCATGAACCGATTGATCCCAGTTTTTCTTGCCCTTGCTTCGGCAGCCTTCAGCGCAGGATGCTCATCCTTCGATTTTTGGCGCGGCACCTACGAAGGTGCCCGTAGCCACGATGCCGCCGTGAATCCTATGACTCCGGGAACGGTAAGGCAGACGCTTCCGCCCTATGAGGATTATGAGCGGGAGCGTAACCGGGCGCGTGGTGGGAATCCGTCTATCCAGGGCCAGTAACTGGCCGGTAGCTCGGTCCCCCACCCTGGTACCGACCATGGCGTGCCATGCCTTGCATAAGAACCGCGTCCATCCGCAGATATCCCGCTGCAAGAAGCACCATCCGAGACTGAGCAAAACCCGCCAGGCTTGCGCAAGGCGGGCTGATCTCGACAAATCATCGCAACGAATCAGCGGCGATCAGTAGGGAACATTGTTTTGGCCCATAGCACCCAGAAGAAACCGCGGTTGACAGGCAAGAACATGAGCGCCCCCTTCACTGCCGTGCCGCAGCCAACGGCTGCGGTACAAGCACTCCAACCTGCTGCGTGGCCGCCACGCGAAGTCGCCCAATAGCCTCAGACAACTCCACAGCCTCGCGTTGCTTTGGACCCAGTGGATCCACAGAGCAAATCGACACGCGTGCCATGATCTCTCGCCACTGGACAGCAGTAGGCGGTACAGCACCCCGGGCGTTCACAAAACCGCGCAACCAGCTCACAAATTCAACTTCACTCACTTCGAACCTCGACCATCAATGCCGGGGCATCACTTATCGATGCTCCCGCTTATTCAGCCACCAAAATTCTGGACTGGACGAGGTTCATTAAAGGCAAGGAACGACGACCGCCACATAGGAACTTTCCCAAAATACATCAACGCATTTCCGAATGATCTGGCCCTGATCAGTCGATCGTGCGACGCGCATAGCTAACGGCTTGCATCGACCAATTGATGCCCCGTACTTGCCGCCACACCTGAATGTTCCGAGCCGTCAACGCCCCCTACATCCCCCAACGATCCGCCAGCCTCACGACGCCCCAGAGCGCGAAGAACACAATGAAATAGGCGAACATGGCAAACTCCCTTAACTGGTTGGTACAACTTCATTTCAGCAACCAGCATGGGCGGATCCAACCATCCAACTCCGAATTGATCCCAGGAATCGTCCTATTGGGGGACCATCGGCCACGCCAACGCCGAGACAACCACTGCGAGCGTCCATGTACGTGAGCCATACCCCGTCCAGTGCCAGGCGCTCCGACCAAGGCCCTAACGCCATGACAAGAACCCGAAGCATCGCCCTTGCCACCCTTCTCAGCATTTCATCTCTCGCCCATGCCACTCCCAGCATTCAGGTTGGCTTCTCCCCGGAGGGTTCAGCGCGAGAGCTTGTTCTGAAGACTATCGGTAGTGCGCAGCATTCCATTCAGATGCTCGCCTACTCGTTTCAAGCTCCTGACATCATGCAGGCGCTGGTTGATGCCAGGAATCGAGGCGTGGAGGTGCGCGTGGTAATCGACAAGAAGCGCAACCTGGGCAAGACGAGCTTGGCAGCCATGGACCTTGTGACCCGCAATGGTGTGGAACTGCGGACCACCGACCATTTCCATATCCATCACGACAAGACGATCATTGTCGATGGCAACACGGTTGAAACAGGTTCCTTCAACTTCGCGCCATCTGCCGAGACATCCAACTCCGAGAATGTGGTCGTCATTCGAGACATGCCCGAGGTTTCACGCCAGTACATCGAACATTGGCAATCACGCTGGAATCTGGGGAAACCTTATCCAGCACGATAACTGAGCCGCCCGGGAGCCGTGGAGGCTGGTTGGTTCAAGTTAATGGCGGTTCAGAGGCAGGGATTTGAAGCTGTCGATAGTTGACTGCCTCAGCTTCGGCTGGCGGGATGTCATCCTGATCCTTTCGCGGGCGCCAGCACGCGGTCACCTATTCAGGTTATTTTCGGACGTCATCGAGCTACCTATTCTCCAGCAGACGCAAGGGTCGCGGCGCAATGCGCCCGTCAAAGGCCTGCGACGCTAAAGAAAGGAAGGGCGATGAATGCCTATCTGGCTCCAGCAGGCGCGAGTGCAATCACGCCGACTTGCGCCCTGCAGGGCGCGGTTGCGATCGCTGCATTTGCCTCGAACGCGCTACTGTGCCGCGTCGCACTGTTCACTTACTCCATCGACGCAGCGACATTCTCCGATATCCGGCTGCTGGCCGGAGGCGCGACGTTACTGGTCGTGACGAAGCTGAAACCGGAGTACACCCGGCAGCCCAATCCTGACCCTGACTGGATCTCAGCTACAGCGCTGGGGATTTTCGTGATCCTGTTCTCATTGTCGTATCTATCCCTCGGCGTCAGTTTCGGTGCGCTCGTGTTGTTCGGGACGGTACAACTGACGATATTTATTGCCTGCCTTCTCAAAGGCGAGCGCTTCCACCGCGTGGCGCTGATGGGCTATCTCCTGGCTATTGCCGGACTGTTATACCTGACCACACCCGGCATCGGCGTTCCGCGATTCTCCGGCTTGCTGATGATGGTTGGGGCGGGCGTGGCATGGGGGATCTATACCTTGCGAGGCAGGCGAGCCGCAAGTCCACTCTCGGCAACGGCAGGAAACTTCCTGCGCGCGACTCCGATCTGCATCGTCCTCGGTTGGATGCTTCACGGCCATGCCCACGCGAGCGTAGCCGGGGTTGCCCTCGCTGTGGCGTCAGGGGCTGTGACATCTGCTGTCGGCTTTGTCGTGTGGGCGTCGGTAATCCGAAAGCTGCCGGCGATGTCCGCGGCCACCATCCAGCTACTGGTGCCACCCGTTGCAGCACTTGGCGGCGTTCTGTTCCTGCAGGAACCCGTAAGTACGCGTCTTGTTGTCAGTTTCGTTGCCGTCCTGTTCGGCGTCTGGCTGGCAGCGTCGGTTGGTGCAAGGCACAGCGTCACGGCTCGACGTTAGCGAAGCCTCCATGGGGAAGATGCATTCAGTTTGCGGCCGGCTTGGCTCGCCGCAGCCCATTTACGCGTCAGGTGCCACGATGAAAGCAGCAATTGGCTTCACCTTCGCCTGCTGGCTGTCGGGTGCAATCCTTATTCTTGTGGATTCCACGGCCGCAATCGCGCTGAGTGGCGCGCTAGCCCTCGCAGGGTTGGATCTGTTCGCACCTTAGCCAAGCCGCTGCAATCCTCCGTACGATCTGCGCTGGATTTCTTGCGCAGGCCGCATGTACCGGGCGAACTCGATGCCAGGCGGCTACGCTCAGTTGCCCGCAACGGCACCACTCTGCAATGCGTTATCGCAACTTGCCGAGCCACAGCGCGGTGAGCGTCGAGCGATTTCGAACGTTGAATTTTGCGTAAATTGATTTGATATGGACGTGAGTCGTGTTCGGACTCTGCTCGAGCTTCTGCGCGATCTGCTTTTCCGTCAGTCCGTCGAGCAGCCCCAGCAACACCCTTCGCTCGGCCGACGTCAGCGACGCGTCGGCGATGAGCAGGCCGTGGCTGAGCAGTTGCTGCCGGTAGTACCACCTCAGCCCGTGCATCACGAAGCCCAGAAGCTCGAGATCCGGTGCAGAAAAACGGGGGGCTTGCAGATCGCGAAACACGAAGAGATGAATCCGCACATCATCGTTGAGCGAACAACGCACCTGGATGCTGTCGGCGTGACCAACTTCGAGGTAGTGACGGCGATAGTGGGCACCTTCAAACCATTCGGCGGGCATCGCCTCGAAGAGAAGATTGGCGCGGAATGGCTCATCCCCCGACATGGCCACGACATGTGACGAGTCCACGTTGCCGGACCATAGCGTGTCGAACTGCTCCTGCACGGAAGCAACCATCGCGGGGACAGGATGCAGGAGGCGAACAAGGCGTGGACGCCAGCCAAACAAGGGGTCCTTTCGCGCGACCGCAGGTAATCGGACAACGACAGCCCAAAGTGCATTCTGTGCCGTGACCATTGCACAGAGCGTGGTTAACAAATGGGTCAGCGCGTCATCGGCTTCGCCGGCGGAGAACTCGGCCAGCCGGTCCCAGAGTGCAAAGACGTCATCGCGGTGCGATACGTTGGCGGAATCCGAGAGTGGATGCATGGCGTCCCCAGGAAGAATGGGCGAATCACCAATCTTCGGTGATCTTGTGCTCTCCAGACAATATCACCCCGAGCGCGCTTGGCTCCAGCGCGAGCTTGGGCGGGCCGGCGCAGGATGCAGTGCTTCTCGACCAGATGAAACGTGCCTTGTATTTCACATATGGTGCGGCCCGGCGCTTGGGATAAATAGCCTTTGACTTCCGATTTCGCCTTACCTATCTTTCTCGACGCCATATACGACTGTCGAACTCGCCTCCCACTCCGGAGGCCGGCGACTTTCGGAGGTGCCGGTAACGCGCATGCCCATCGGGCAGCGCGTCCCGGGTTTCATTGCGTTCGTGTTTTCCTAGATCTCCTTTGAGTACCTCAGCTCTCCGGTCGCATGAAATTCATATTCCAGGCAAAGGTCGTCCCCTCGGGCAATGCAACGGCCGTCGAGGTCCCGAAGGATGGCATTGAGTCGTTCGGCGCGGGCGCGCGACCACCGGTTGCCATCTCCATCAACGGCCACAAATGGCGAAGCAGAATTGCCGTAATGAATGGCAACTGCTTGGTGGGTATCAGCGCGGCCAACCGGCGAGAAAGCGGTATCGCGGAGGGCGACCTCGTCGACGTTCAAATAGAACTCGACGAAGAGCCGAGAACGCTGCCGGAACCGACAGACCTTTCTGAGGCCCTGAGGAAAAATAAAGGCGCCAGAGCCGCCTTTGATAGTTTGCCGTTTGGGCTCAAACGGAAGCACGTCGCTGCGATTGAGGATGCCAAGTCTCTCGAGACGCGGCAGCGTCGCATCGCCAAGCTCGTCAGCGAACTGCAGCAAAGTTCGGCCTAACCTTTCGCCACACACCGACGTGCAAACGGTTGCTACCGCTCAGCGAGACGAGTATCGACGCGGTTTGGCCCTCGTCGCTGCTGCAGGATGACCGGCATCTCGCTGCAGCGCAGTCGGCAGTTCGGTCTTCAGCAATTCGATCCACGCGCGCGTTTTCGCCTCAAGAAACTTCCGCGACGGCAGCATCAAGTAGACGCCGATAGCCGGGGAGCGCCACGCGGGCAGTACGACGCGTAGTTCGCCGTTGCGGATGTGGTCCACAGCCGAAAAGATCGGCAGCAGCGCAATGCCCAGCCCGCTGCTCGCGGCGTGGAGGACAACGCCGGGGTTGTCACCCACCAGCGGGCCGCCCGCGTCCAGTGTGAAGCTCCGTGTGCCGTCCGTCAGCGTCCAATCGGGCGTCGTGGACGGGTTGGCGATGCGCAGACAGGCATGTGCTGCAAGTTCCTCAACGGATTTCGGCGTGCCGCGCCGCTTCAGATAGGACGGCGCCGCGCACAGCAAACCGTAGGTTTCCCCAAGGGCCTGCGCCACCAGGTTCGAATCGGAGAGCCGTTGCGCCAGGTAGACGCTGGCGTCCACGCCTTCGGCAATCAGGTCCGGGGCGTATTGGGACGTGCCGTACTCCACGGCCACCTTCGGATACCTCGCGCAGTACATCGACACAAGCGGGACCACATAGCGTTCGCCAAACGCGGCCATGCAACGCACCCTGAGCCGTCCGTCTGGTTCGACATTTGCGCCGCCCACCCCGCTTTCCGCCTCGGCCACCAGCTCGAGAATGCTCCGGCACTGGTCAGCATACCGCTCGCCGACGCTGGTCAGCGCCAGCCTGCGGGTTGTCCGTTGCAGAAGCTTGGCCTGCAGGCGCTTTTCCAACTCGGAAACCAGCCGCGAGACCTGCGCCGTCGTGAGCGCCATTTGGGCGGCGGCGGCCGTAAAACTGCCCGCATCGACGACCCGCAGAAACGCTGTCATCGCATGGAGCAATCCATAGTCGAGATTCTTACGCATGACGTAACAGAGTTTCTGAGTTGGCTGTATTTTTACATCGAATCGGAGTTTCTACTATCGATCCGTGCTCGGTTGCACAACCTCGTTGCCCTGCTACGAAACCGCGGTGAACGAGGATTCGATGGTGGTTCGATTTCGGAGTGTCAAGCATGAACGGTGCGGAAAGTCTGTTGCGTTCGCTGGTGGCGTGTGGCGTGGAGGTGTGTTTTGGCAATCCGGGCACGTCGGAGATGCATTTCGTGGCGGCGCTCGATGCGGTGGATGGCATGCGCCCCGTCCTTGGCCTGTTCGAAGGCGTGGTCACTGGCGCGGCCGACGGCTACGGTCGCATGGCAGGAAAGCCTGCCGCCACGCTGCTGCATCTGGGTCCGGGCCTGACCAATGGCCTGGCCAACCTGCACAACGCGCGGCGCGCATCGAGCCCGATCGTCAACATCGTCGGCGACCATGCAGCCTCTCATTCACGCTACGAGGCACCGCTGACTTCCGATATCCAGGGATTCGCGCGGCCGGTATCGCAATGGATTCACGCATCCGCAAGCGCGCTGACGGTTGGCGCCGACGCCGCGCGCGCCGTGCAAGCGTCGATGGAGGCACCCGGCCAGGTGGCCACACTGATCCTGCCTGCGGATACCGCCTGGAGCCAGGCCGATACCGTCGCGGCGCCGCTGCCGCTGCCGAGTCGGGCGCCGGTAAGCGGCGCCACCATTGCGAACATCGCCGCGCTCGTCCAGCGTGGCGTGAAGACGGCGTTCCTGCTGCGCGGTGACGCTTTGCAGGAACGGGCCCTGCACGCCGCAGGCAAGATCGCTGCGAAGACGGGTGCCCGCCTGCTTTCCGATACGTTCGCCCCGCGCCTGCAGCGTGGCGCCGGGCGTGTGCCCGTGGAGCGCCTGCCGTACTTCGCCGAGCAAGTCGTGGAATTCCTGGCTGGCACCGAATTGATCGTGCTGGTCGGCGCGCAGCCACCGGTCAGCTTCTTCGCCTACCCGGACAAACCAAGCTGGCTGACGCCGGAAGGATGCCGGCTGGCGGTGCTCTCCCATGCGCACGAGGACGGCACCGGCGCGCTGAAAGCGCTGGCCGACGTGCTCGGCGCAACAGGTTCGATCGCGGGGCACAGCGTACGCAAGCACATGGAGCCTCCCGCCAGTGGCTCCCTGACCCCCGAATCGATCATGCGCAGCGTGGCCCGGCATCTGCCCGAGCACGCCATCGTCACCGAGGAGTCGGGCATGGCGATGGCGTACTACGGCCTGACCGAATCGGCCGCGCCGCACGATTTCCTGACCCTGTCTGGCGGGGCCATCGGCAGCATGATGGCGCTGTCGATCGGTGCCGGCATCGCCTGCCCGGATCGCAAGATCGTCAACCTGCTTGGCGACGGCAGCGCGATGTACACGGTGCAGTCGCTGTGGACGCAGGCTCGCGAGCAGATCGACGTCGTGAACGTCATCTACGCGAACCGCGGCTACAAGATCCTGAACAACGAACTGAAGCGCGTCGGCGCGTCACAGGACGGTGCACGCGCCGCGTCGATGTTCGATCTGCAAGATCCATCGCTCGACTGGGTGGCACTGGCCGCGGGCATGGGCGTGGAAGCGGTCCGTACGGTCTCGGCCACGGACTTCGACGCCGCGTTCGCTTCCGCGATGCAGCGCCGCGGGCCGATGCTCATCGAGGCGCTGATCTGAGCGCGATGCACTGGAGCCATTCGCGGGCGGCGAATCGAACCTGCCGATGCGAGCCCCGTATCAGCCCGAATCGGAAGCAGCGATCAACGGCCTCGTTGCCGGCTGACCCACACCCTTTCATCGACCGAAGAGAATCGATCATGCCAATGACCCACGTATCCATGCGCAAAGGCCAGCCTGCGGCGTTCCGCGCCGCGGTGTTGGAAGCCATACACGAGTCCCTGCAAAAATCGCTCGATGTACATCCGGAGGCGTTCTTCATGACCATCAGCGAACACGAAGATGCGAACTTTCACGCCAACATGACGTATCCGTTCGTGCGTTCGCCAAACCTTCTGCTCATCCAGATCACGCTGACGGCGGGCCGGTCTACCGGCGACAAGCAGCGGTTCTATCGCAATCTCGTCGCACGGCTCGAGGCCGGTTCCGGCATCAAACCGGCCGACGTGTTCATCAATCTGATCGAAGTCGCCAGCGAGAACTGGTCCCCCGGAAACGGGCTACCAATCGCTACTGCGCTTCAGCCAGACGCAGCTCATGGACCAGGCTGACAAGCGCGCGCAACCGTGCGGGCACGAAACGATGGCCTGAGTAATAGAGTCTCAGCCCGCCAAACGACGGGCACCACGGAGCCAGCACGGGCACCAGGGCACCGGTCTTCAGTTCGTCTTCGATGAACCACTCGGAGATAAAGCCGATGCCCAGTCCGAGCAGTAGCGCCTGCCTGATGGCCGGCATCTCGTTGAGCGCAATGCGAACGGGCAAGTCCATCTGCAACTTCTGCCCCTTGTGCTCCAGCTCCCACTGATAGATGCCGCCGTGGGACATGCGCATGCCGATGCTCCGATGCTGGAGCAGATCGCGTGGGTGTCTGGGTGTACCGTGGTGTTCCAGGTATGCAGGCGTTGCCACCACAAGCATGCGGACGTCGCGCGAAAGGGGCACGGCGATCATGTCTTGCGGGACGGATTCGGCCAGGCGGATGCCTGCATCGAACCCTTCTGCCACGACGTCGATCATGCGCGACTCGCTCACGATGTCTATCCGCACATCGGGATAGCGCTGCGCGTACACGTTGAAAAGCGGCGCCAGCAGCAAATTTGCCGCGCCCTGCGGCGCATTGATGCGCAGCGTGCCACTGGGCACGTCCGGGCCGCTGCCGGCTTCCTCGCCTGCGCTCTTGATTGCCGCCAGCGCGGGGGCAATGCGTTCCACATACCGCAAGCCGGCGTCAGTCAGGGCAACGCTGCGCGTCGATCGATTGAACAGACGCACCTTCAGGCGCGCCTCCAGTCCAGCCACCGCGCTGCTCACGGCGGTGGTGGACATGCCCAGCTCCTGCGCGGCACCACGAAAGCTGTTGCGGCGCGCCACGGCCAGCACCGCTTCCAGTTCGGTCATTCCTGTTCTGTGCATGGATTATCCTGAATTTAAGGATGCATCATCAACCATAACACTGCTTATCAGAACAATAAACCAATCCTAGACTACGTGGCATCCCACTCGAAGAGAGGTCATCATGCAACGCATTGCGCATATCTATATCAACGGAGAATTCGTCACGCCGCACGGCGACGAATGGTTCGATCTCTACAACCCGAGCACCGAGGAAGTCATCGGCCAGGTGCGGCTGGGTGATGCGCAGGACGCGCGGCGCGCCATCGCGGCGGCCCAGGCGGCGTTCCCCGCCTGGTCGCGCACCACACGCGAGGAGCGCATCGCAGCCCTGCACCGTATGCACCGGGCCGTGGCAGCGCGTGAAGACGAGTTGATGGAAGCCATCCTGCTGGAGTACGGCGCACCGCAGGTGCGTGGACGCTGGATGGCAACCTACCCGGCCGATGTCATTGCTCAGGCAATCGACACACTGGAGTCCTTCGCCTTCGAAGAGCATGTAGGCTCGGCCAAGGTGATCCAGGTACCTGTCGGCGTTGCCGGCCTGATCACACCATGGAACAGCAATGCGGGCTTCATCTGCAACAAGCTGGCCACCGCGCTAGCGGCAGGCTGCACGGCGGTCATCAAGCCCAGCGAGATGAGCGCAATGCAAACCCAGATCGTGGCCCAGGCGCTACACGAAGCCAGCCTGCCCCCGGGGGTGTTCAATATCGTCAACGGCCGAGGCGAGATCGTCGGCGAGGAGATTGCGCGCAATCCTGGCGTCGCCAAGATCTCGTTTACCGGCTCATCCGCAGTCGGCCAGCATCTGGTGGTCACCGGTGCGGAGACCATGAAGCGCGTGACCCTGGAACTGGGTGGCAAGTCGCCCACGATCGTGCTGCCCGACGCAGACTTTGCCACCGTCATGCCGCTGGTACTGCAGGCCGGTTTTGCCAATAGCGGCCAGGCTTGCATTGCCGGGACGCGTATCCTCGTGCCGCGCAACCGCCTGACCGAATTCGAGCACATCGCAAAGGAGGCGGTATCGCATGTCCGATCCGGAGATCCACGCGATACCGACACCGACATCGGCCCAATGGTGAGCCAGAAGCAATGGGAACGGGTGCAGAACTACATCCGTATCGGACAGCAGGAAGGTGCGACGCTGCTGGCCGGTGGCGAAGGCCGGCCCGATGGCATGCATGCCGGATGGTTCGTGAAGCCCACCCTCTTCACGCATGCCAACAATCAGATGCGCATCGCGCGTGAGGAGATCTTCGGCCCCGTGCTCACAATCATCCCCTACGACGATGAGGCCGATGCGATCGCCATTGCCAACGACACGCGCTATGGCCTGAGTGCCCTGGTGCTGGGCACGAATCTTGAAAGCTGCGAACGTGTGGCGCGCCAGATCGATTCAGGCCGCGTGCTTGTCAACACCTTGGCCCACGAGCCGCGCGCACCGTTTGGCGGCTTCAAGCATTCCGGGCTCGGGCGAGAGATGGGCCGATGGGGCATGAGCGCGTACCTGGAGCCCAAGACGTTGCTTACCTGAAGCAACGCTTGGGTCCGACGCTTGGGTCTTCAGCGGAAGTTCTCGCGCACCATTTCCAGTACATCCGCGCCGCGTCCGTTGAGGATGGCGCGCACGGAGTACATCGCCATGCCGATCACGGGGCCGGCTTCCAGGAAGGGTGGCTTGACCAGTTCCAGCGGATTGACGATGACATTGAGAAGCGCAGGGCCGGGTTGCGACAGCCACTCCTGCACCGACGCGTCCAGCTCAGAGGCCTTGCGCACCGTCTTGCCCCAGAGGCCGATGGCCTCCGCCACCTTGCCGAAGTCTGGGTTCTTCAGTTTCGTAAAGGTGTCGAGCATGCCCTCGGCCTTCTGCTCGATCTCCACGAAGCCAAGCTTGCTGTTGTCGAACACCACGATCTTGATGGGCACCTCTTCCTGGATCGTGGTGAGCAGTTCGCCGAACAGCATCGTAATGCCGCCGTCGCCGCACATGGCGATGACCTCGCGATCGGGGCATGCCTTCTGCAGGCCCAGTGCGCTGGGCAAGGCGCTCGCCATGGTGCCGTGCAGGAGGCTGCCGAAGATCTGGCGTTTGCCGTTGGCGTCGAACAGACGCAACGCCCACACGATCGGACTGCCATCGTCAGCGCAGATCAGCGCATCGTCGGCGGCGTGCTTGTCGATGATTGACGCGAGGTACGAGCCGGGAATGCTGTCGTTGTGGCCCGGGATGAGAGGCTTCCTTGCCGCTACCATCGCTTCGGCATAACGCTTGATGTATTTCTCCTGGAATGACGCGTCCTCGTGCTGGTCCAGATGCGGCAGCAATGCCTGCAGCGTAGTTTGGATGTCGCCTACCGCGCCCAGCGTGATGGGGTGGCGTCGGCCCAGATGCGTTGGGTCGATGTCGATCTGCACGATCTTTGCCCCATCGGGATAGAACTGGCGCCACGCAAAATCCGCGCCGAGCAACAGCAGCGTGTCGCATTCGAGCACCGCGTTATAGCCGGCTTCGTTCCCCAGGATGCCCGTCATGCCGATGTTGTACGGATTGCCCGGTTCGAGCCAGTTCTTCGCGCGCGAGGTATGGGCGACCGGCGCCTTAAGCCTTTCCGCGACGGCCATGATCTCGGCGAGCGCCTGCTCGCAGCCGGACCCCGCATAAATGGCAGTCTTCCTGCCGGCATTCAGGACCTCTGCGATGGCTCCGATCTCCGCGTCATTCGGCCGGATGGATGGACGACTGTGGTGAACGCGATAAGGGAAGTCCTCCTTCACTTCGCCATGTGAAATGTCCACCGGCACGATCAACACGGCAACGCCGCGCCTGGTCAGTGCGGTCTGACAGGCCATCGCGGTTTTCCTGCGGGCCTGTTCGGGCGTCAGGATCATGTCGCAAAACACCGAGCATTCCTTGAAGACCGACTTGAAATCCACCTCTTGAATGAACTCGAAGCCCATCTCGCTCATCGCTACCTGACTGGCGATCAGGACAACCGGAGCGCGATTGCGATTGGCCTCGTACAGGCTGTTGATGAAGTGCAGACTGCCTGGGCCGCAGCTTCCGGCGCACGCTGTCAGGTTGTTGGTGTATAGCGCCTCAGCGCCTGCCGCGAAGGCGCCCGCTTCTTCGTGACGAACACCGACCCAGTCGATGGAACTTCGATCGAGGTGTTCGGCAATCAGGTTGAGGGTGTCGCCGACAATGCCATAGCAGCGCTTGACGCCAGCCTGTTCGAGTACCTCTACGATGATCTCCGCAACTTTCTTGCCCATTCTTATCTCCTCTACGCTGGAACTGGAAAGCTGGCGAGGGTGCTCTTCGCCATCTTGACACCCCTATGGCCCCGGAGATCGACGAACATTCTTTGGTTCGCCAGTGGAAAGCCGACCTTGCTGTGCCTAACGTCCGTCGCTCGTGAAAGCCAGGCCGCGCTACTGCGTCAGATCCGTGACATGCCGAGAGCATCGGGGCAATCCGGAGCAGCGCACGGGGCAGCTGCTCCAACCCACCTGTCGCACCTACGACGACGGTCCCCTTCACGGTATCGCAATGCGATCGGCGGTGCCTTCGCCGGCAATGTTGGATGGCATAAGCTAAGAGTCAATTGTGACGCCCGAATCTATCGGCGTTGCGGGACTGACAACGGCCTGGAGCGCCAAGGCACAGTTCATCAGTTATCAGCGTGTACAGGCAAGGCGCAGTCCAAGTCGTCGTTCATTCTCGCTAGCAACCTGGGCTTTGGGTTGGGGCGCCATCGTTTTGCCCACGCCGGACGTTTCGAGTTTAGATAGCCTCATCCGATGCGTCCAAGACCTACTATTTATCTGTCCGATACTCTTGAGGCATGAAATGGAACTGAGGCATCTGCGCTATTTCGCGTGCGTTGGCGAGGCGGAGCACTTCGGGAGAGCAGCGAAGCTACTCAAAATCGCGCAGCCAGCGCTTTCGCGGCAGATCCAGGATCTGGAAGCGGAGTTGGGCGTCGCGCTCTTCGATCGCTTGCCGCGCGGGGTACGGCTAAATGCTGTGGGACGCTCATTTCTCGACGACGCTCGTCGTATTCTGCGCGAGGTGAATGAGGCGAAGCTTCGGGTGGAGCGGATCGCCGCCGGTCAAACCGGAACGCTGCGAGTGGGATTCGGTGAAACCCAAGCGTGGCATGGTGCCGTACCTGACTCGCTGCGCGCGTTTCGTGAACAGCACCCGACTGTGGAACTTGAACTCCATGCCATGGCTTCCAGTCGTCAGGTTGATGCGGTCAGCTCGGGAAACCTGGACGCAGGATTCATCTTCAGCTTGACAAAGCCGCCTTCGGAGTTCGCGCATCGAAAGGTCGCCCGGCACAAGCTGGTGCTGGCCGCGCCGAAGGATCATCCCATCATGTCGCTCGACAGCGTGCGATTGCGCGAACTCCGCGATGTTCCCTTTATCTGGTTCCATCGATGGGTCTATCCACGCTTCCATGATCGCTTAATCCGCGCGTGCCTTCGCGACGGGGCTCTGGCGCCACAAATTGTTCAGCAGGTCACAGATCACGCGACGATGCTGAGCTTGGTATCTTGTCGCCTCGGTGTCGCCTTCGTCAGCGAGGCGACGCGGTGGCAGTGCCCGGCGGGAGTGGCCCTTCGCCCTGTCGACGACTTGAACTTTTCGTTACCGTTCTATTTGATCTGGAAGAAAAACAATTCCTCGACACTACTGCGTGAGTTTCTGGAGAACGTCTGGACGGTAACCAATGCGCGTGATAGCTGACGGCAGCGTCTTGTGACCGCGATTAGCGAGAATTGCCGCCACCTCGAAGCTGTCGGATGTCTCAGAAGGGTCGCTATACAACGTTCGCGCGTCCAACAGCCAGTTGACCCAGAGAACTGGAGAATCAGCCCACATAGCTGCCGCCTCGCCCCCAATCTACGTCGGAAGCCCGAGTACTTCCGCTCGATTTCGCTGCGGGAGCCATATGGCTTACAGCGCCCTCTTACCGAGGCCGTTGGCGCAAGCTCGCAAATCCGGTTGGCTCCCACTCCCGCGTGGCCAGGAGCATGCCGATCCCACGACGCTGCGCCAGAGGCGCAGACGCGGACTCATCGTGTAATAGCGCAACACGGGCCCGAAGCCGTTGCAGTTCCAACCGCAGTTGCTCAAGCGCCGGGCCCGTCAACATGGCGTGCGCAAACTCCATGGTCTGGCCCGGCGCATTAAAGGGGCTGTCGAGAAAGTCGTTCAGCCCCTCCTCCCTGAAGAAATGACGAATCGGGCCATCAGGCAGCCAGTCAAAATCGCGCATGACGCGCAGGCGGATCCGGTCGCCGGGCAGGAGGGTAATCAGACCCATTCGGTCAAGCACAAGAAGCCGCTCCACACACTCCGCACGGGTGATCTGGTAAGCAGCGACGATCTCTTCCGCCGACCAGTGGTTTAACGCGCAGACTGCAACCAGCAGCAGCTTGCGGTCTAACACCAGTTGCGCCTCCTGTTCCCGGGTAAGCCGCCGCAATACCGGCAGAGCGGCGGCGGCCTCCTGTGTCAGTTCGGCCAACGTAAAGCCAAGAAGCGTGGCGAGCTGGGCTAATCGGTCCAGGTTCAGCCGTTCACTGGCGAACAGCCGCTTGACGCTGGCTTCGGATAGGGCGAGTGCTTGCGCGACATCGCGATAGGTCAGCCCTTGCGCCTTGAGCTGGCGCTTGATTGTGGCGACGAGTTGTTCAACCTCGCTCATGGTTCTCCCCCGAACGCTAGAAGGAATCGGAGTCACGTATCAAATTTTGATACTCGACGGCCGTCCAATCGCCACTCTGGCAGAGATTTTCACATTTTGCGATACCCCATGCGATGCTGTGTCCATCGATATAGCGCTGCCAGGGAGATCAATCATGCAGATCGATTCCAACGTTCTGGACCTTGCCACGACGCTCCAGGTTGGCGATATTGTCTTTATCCGCGTTCGAGCCCGCCCCTTTCGTGAAGTTGCCACCGCCACGGCCTCGTGGACAAATCACGTCGGCATCGTAGTTGCCAACTCGGGAACCGGAACGTCGATAGCGGAAAGCACGTTCCCGCTCAGTCGAACCACCTCCCTCAAACGCTTTGCTGCGCGCTCCGAACATGGGCGAATTGCCATTGCGCGGCTGCGGCAGCCGCTGACGGCCTCGCAGCAACTCCGACTGTCTGAGGCCGTGCGCCACCGCATGGGCATCTGGTACGACACTGGTTTCAACCTTCACTCGCGACGCCAGTTCTGCTCTCGTTTCGTGCGAGAAGTGCTGGCGGAGTCAGCCGACATCGGTGTCGGCGAAGCTGAGACATTCAAGGCACTGCTGGCGCGTCAGCCTGACGCCGCGCTTGGCTTCTGGCGGTTGTGGTACTTCGGCCGGATTCCATGGGAACGGGAGACGGTCACACCTGCCAGCCTCCTTTGCAGCCCCGCACTGGAACTGCTTTTCGATGGCACCGTCCAGCCAGCGCATGCTGCTGCCAACCGGTCCGGAGGAGCACAAGCATGATTTCCGTCATTCTTATCGTCTTTGCTTGCTGCTTCGTACTGGAGCGCATTGCGCCGAGCTGGCCCCTGCCGCGCGTGCGCACATGGCCTGTTCGAGTCCTGCTGGTCAACGCCGTCCAACTCGGTGTTGTGTTGCTCGCCGGCATGAGTTGGGAACGGTGGCTGGCATCGTGGTCGCTGTTCCGCCTCTCGGACCATGTTTCGCCGGCCGCCGGGGGGCTCCTCGCCTACTTCATCGCGACCTTCGTCTTCTACTGGTGGCATCGCTGGCGCCACGAGTCGGACTTGCTCTGGCGCCTGTTCCACCAGATCCATCACAGCCCGCAACGGCTTGAGGTGATCACGTCGTTCTACAAGCACCCCGCTGAGATGGTTGTCAATTCAATAATCGGCAGCCTGTTGGTCTACACGTTGCTTGGCCTGTCGCTTGAGGCGGGCGGCGTCTATACGCTGTGCACTGCGTTGGGTGAATTCTTCTATCACACCAATGTCAGGTCGCCACGTTGGGTCGGATTTGTGTTCCAACGGCCAGAAATGCATCGCATCCACCATCGTCATGGGCATCACCGGAACAACTACGGTGACATCACCTGGTGGGACATGCTCTTCGGCACCTATGAGAATCCGGCCGAATGGCGGGACAGTTGCGGCTTTGATAACAACCGCGAACAGCGGCTGACGGAGATGCTGGCCTGGCGTGATGTCCATGCTGATAAGCGGCCGGATTCGCGGTGATATGGACTAGCGGCTACAGCAGACTTGACCCGGGTCGTCCACGAATAGAGTCCAGCAATGCTCCCACAGCGGCGTGATTGGGCCCGCCATGCTGAACATCGCGGAGGAAGCCGGGCGAACAAGATCGGCCAGAAGCCGACGACGAGCAGCCGGCGGGCGAGTGTCGCGTCTGAATCGCGGAGCGGCCGTTGTATTCACTCGGCCGATTTCGAAGCATTGGGTGCCCCAGTCCTCGCCACAAAGCCGCAGCCTGTAGCGTCGCCGAAACACCCCGGCTCCCTGAAACTGGTAGCCAATACTGGCCTTCCCTTTGGGCCAATTGAGTCGCCCATCAAGACCGGATAGGTTGGGAAGCGGGACATTTCGTGTCCAGAGGCGGCCAGGCTGCCTCATTCATTCACGGCATCGCGCAGCGGCTGTGTGACAACAATACGATCATCGAAGGCGTGATCAATGGAATTGGTGCAACGGGGACGTCGTCTAGGTAGGAGCGATATCGAGGCGCGAATTTCGAGGCTCCGTGGGAAACGTATCGGCGTCGCTATCCTCTTTGCTATCGCTACTGGCTCGGGGCATGCCGAATCGCCGGACGCGGGTGGATGGAAATTTGCGATCGCACCCTACCTCTGGTTACCCAACGTGAGCGGCGCTTTCAGCTTCTCCGGAAACTCCTCAACAGGAGGGGGTAGGCTCGACCTGGGAACCGGGCCGGACAGCTATCTCCAGAATCTGCAGTTTCTTCTGATGGTGCAGGCGGAAGCCAGTAAGGGGGACTGGGCGATCATCGCTGATGGGGCATACCTCGACTTCAGCCACCAACAAACCACCCTCAATGCCGTCGGCGCAGGGGGCGGTGGCGCGGTTGCCATCCCTCGCGAGTTGGCGACGAGTACAAGCAGTAGCCTGAGCGGTGGGCTGTTCGGACTTGCCGCTGCCTATACCGCGCTGCGATCGCAATGGGGAACGGTCGAGCCACTCGGCGGGCTTAGATACCTGAACCTCAGCGCCAGTGCGAACTGGACACTATCCGCCACGTTCACGCAGCAAGGCGCGACTCTGGCGACGCAGGGAAGCCTGTCGCAGACAGCGAATATCTGGGATGGAATTATTGGTGTTCGCGGTCGATTACGTCTCGGAAACCTTGATAGATGGTATGTGCCGTACTACGTCGACGTCGGGACCGGTTCTTCCAGATATACCGTGCAAGCGTCCGGTGGCGCGGCCTATGCGGCAAGCTGGGGAGATGTGCAATTGACCTATCGCTACTTGACGTATCAACTCCGTAGCGGCGACCTTGTCCAAAGGCTCACGCTGAAGGGCCCCATGCTAAGCGTGGCCTTCCGCTTCTAAATAGTCGTTTGCCATCAGCGTGGCTTGACGCCCCACCTCAGGGACTGCCAATCAAGCAGTCCGGTGTTATCCCTGCAATGGCCGTTCAAACGATTCCATGTCTAATGACCGCCTAGGCGTCGGTAGTCGCCTGTGACACGCGTTGGTGGCTCGCTATCAGCCCCGGCAAGCCGAAATGTCCAAATACGGAACGGCTCCGGCCAGTTTATCCAGCACGTCGGCCGTCTCATAAGGGTCGGTTAGAGACGGCCGCCATTGCACGACGACGTCGGCCTGAATTGGATTGAGCGATGTGCCAAGTGCTAACGGCGTTTGGGACCTCCAAGCTGGTAGCTACCAGCTATTGCCTTCTAACGGCAACTCAGACTGATGATGCGCCGATGCTGGCTGTAGCCGCTTAGCGCGGCGCGGCCGTCGAACCACGCACGACGAGTTCGGGCGTCAGCGAGACGGATACCACTGGCGCCTCCGGCTTGCCGATCTTCTTGAGCAGCAGCGTAGCGGCCTGCTCGCCCATCTCGTGCACGGCAATACGGATCGTCGTCAGCGGTGGGGTCAGCGCATCCACGAACGGCATGTCGTTGTGCCCGACAACCGATACGTCATCCGGACAGCGGATGCCGTGCTCGCGCAAATAGTCATAGCAGCCCATCGCGACGAGGTCGTTGCCGGCCGCGATCGCGGTCAGGCCCGGCAATGCCTGGAACAGTTCGGCGCAGGCTTCACGTCCGGCCTCACGGGAGTAGCTGACGGCCTCCACCACCGCGTAGTCGTCGCGGCGCAAGCGATGGCGCTTGACCGCCTGCAGGAAGCCTTCGCGGCGCTGCTGGCCAGTGGACGTGGTCTCCGGTCCGGCGATATGGCCGATGCGGCGATGACCAAGCTTCACCAGGTGATCGACAGTCAGCTGCATCGCCAGCAAGCCATCGCTGACCACGCACGATGCGCACCCCGTCGGCTCACCCCGGTTGACCATCACCACCGGGATGGAAAGCTTCAGGCAGTAGTCGAGGATCGGGTCGTCGCGCTCTGCTGTGGCCAGCACCAGTCCTTCCACCTGCCGCCCCATCAACTGGTCGATGACGAACCGCTGACGCGACTTGTCGGCGCCGGCATTGACGACGATCGGCACATAGCCGTCACGCGCCAGCACCGATTCGATACCAGCAAGGATCGGCGGGAACACCGGGTTGGCAATATCGGGCAGCACCACGCCGACCAGTCCGGAACGCTGCGTGCGCAGGCCGGCCGCGATCCGGTTCGGCCGGAAGCCGCGCTGCTCGGCCAACTGCAGGATGCGTGCGGCCACCTCGTCGGCCACCAGATGCCGCGTGGCCGGATTCATCACGCGCGAGACGGTGGAGTAATGGACGTCAATCTCGGCAGCCAGGTCTTTGAGAGTCAGGCGTTTGCGCTCGGGCATGTTGGCAGCGGGCGGTGCGATTACGGGTTGGCGATGCGCCATTCTAGCGCCTGCGATCGGCACGCCCGTGCCCGCTTGCTGCCAGATGGCGGCCCCGGCTACTGCCCCGCCGTCACCCCCGACTGCCGCACCACTGGCGCGAGCTTGCCGATCTCCACCTGGATATAGCTGGCGAACGCCTGCGGTGTGCTGCGGCGGGGCTCGGCACCCTGTGCAGCCATCCTCTCGCGCACGTCTGGCGAAGCCAGCACCTTGCCGATCTCCGCGTTTAGCGCATCGACGATTTCCTTCGGGGTACCCGCCGGCGCCAGCACGCCGAACCAGGAATCGAAGGCGTAGCTTGGCAGTCCGGCCTCCGCTACCGTCGGGATATCGGGCAGCACGCTCGTGCGCGCGGGCGTGGTCACTGCCAGCGCGCGCAGCTTGCCTTGCTTGACAAACGGCATGGCGGAAAGCGTCGGCGCGAACATCATGTCACCGCGCCCGGCCATGACATCGGTCAGAGCCTCGCCAGTGCCCTTGTACGGAATATGCACGATGTCGATCCCGGCCTGCATCTTGAACAACTCGCCGCTCAGGTGCGTGGAACTGCCCGATCCCGCCGAGTCGAAGTTCATCGCGCCCGGCTTGGCCTTCGCCGCCGTCACCAGATCACGCACCGACTTGTACGGACTCGCCGCGTTCACTACCAACACGTTCGGCACCGATGCCACCAGCGAGACCGGCGCGAAATCCTTGACCGTGTCATAGCCGAGCTTCGGGTAGAGCGTCGCATTGATGGCGTGGCCCACCGAGACCAGAATAAGGGTGTACCCATCCGGCGCCGACCGGGCCACCGTGGTGGCGCCAAGCGTGCCGCCCGCGCCAGGCCGGTTGTCGACAACGATCTGATACGTGCCGCCTTCGCCCATCTTGGTGCTGATGATGCGCGCCAGTATGTCGGTGGCGCTGCCGGCCGAGAACGGCACGACCAGCCGAATCGGCTTGCTGGGATAGTGCGGCGGCGCAGCCGTCGCCATGGTCGATGCCATTACAAGGGAAAGCATGGCGCCAAGCGCCTTGAAACGTCGAAGCATGATATGTCTCCTCGCGATGCGTGTGCGGGTGCGGGTATTCGAACGTCAGAAGAAGTGACGCATGCCGAGCGCCACTGTTTGCGGGTCAGCGCCAGCCTTGATGCCGAGCTGGTTGATTGCGAAGTCGTAGACCGCGTTCTTCTTGTTGTTGATGCGGCTGTAGTACGCGAACAGCGCCGTGCGCTTCGACAGCGGATAGTCGTAGCCAACCGTGAACTGGATAGCTCCCGTCTCGGCGCCACTGCGGAAGTAGCCAATCGTGCTGGTCGACGACCCTGTCCCGTTCGCGGCATATGCAACGCCAGCGCGCACACTGCCGGTACCTACCTGCTGCACCAGCGACGCGTAATAGGCGTTGCGCTGCAGGTCACCCGTATCGGTGCGGTAGTGCAGGTGCTCGTAGATCGCCGCAAGGCGCGTCCCCTGGAACAACTGGTAAGCGATGCCGAATTTCAGCGCATCGTCGTTGCGGCCCGCGGCCTGATAGTGTTGGTGGATTTCGTAGGCGACGGTGGCGTTCAGCGGGCCACGTTCGTAGACGGCAGCCATCGAGTACAGCGCCGGATTGCGCGGCACGGTGAGCTTTTCCTCTGGCAGCCCCCAGCCGAGCGAGACACTGACGCCGGCCAGTGACGGCGAACGGTACTGCACGATGTTCTTCTGACGCCGGTCGAACGAACTGGTGTCCTGCACGTTGTCGGAGCTCGAGGTCGATCCGTTGCCGATCAGCGCCATGTAGCCGGCGGTGGTCGGGTAGTACGGGTCGTAACCCATCGTTGCCTCGGTGTAGGGCGTGGTCCAATGCCCCATGAAAAACAGGCCATAGTCGCCCTGCAGACCGATGCGCGAATTGCGTCCCGCGATCTGTCCCTGCCCGGTATCGATCGACAGGTTGCTTTCGATCTGCCACACCGCCTTCAGCGATCCTCCCAGATCTTCCTCACCGCGGAAGCCGAACACCGAACGGTTGTTGGTCTGGCGCACCACGCTGCCAAGCGACGTGCCATTCGTCGAGGTACTGGCGCTCGAATACTCGATGGCTGTGTTGAGCCGGCCATAGATCGTCACGTTGGTTTCCGCGCTGGCGTCGGCGACAAAGCCGGTCGCCATGACGACCAGTGGCATGACGTGGCGTCGGCGCAGGTGCAGTATCGGGGGCATCTTTTTGTCTCCAGGTTTTTTTATGTTCTTCTGATGCCCGCCTCGGGCCGCATAAAGCGCAAACGTTTGCATTCCGGGGCGGACGAGGACTTCAAGGGTCAACTGCTTAGGGTTATGGATTGACAGCTTTCGGATAAGGCATGGCCAGCAGCAACATCGCTGGCCGATTGCCAGGGTTGGATACCTGGCGCCCCTCTCCCGGCGCCAGCCGCACCGAATCGAACTGGCCGAGCGTGACGCTCTCCCCGGGCGTCCGGATGCATACCTCGCCTTCCAGCACCACGTAGTGCTTTTCCACGGGCGAGGCATCCATGGACGTGTGGCCGCCCGGGAGGATCACGGACACGCCCATCCACAACGCCTCGGACGGCCCAGCTTCGTGCCCCTGCAAGCGCAGGCAGTGCATACCTTCGTGATTGGCTGGGAAATAGGCCGGCGCCTGTGCGAACCGGGTGGTGTTCATGGCTTGAGCACCACGCGCTCGCTCGCGCCCTGCAGTACCGCGCGATACGCCTCCCGGGCATCCGCAAGTGCATACGTGTAGTCGTCGAGTACCGGGAATGGCTTCAACGCACCGGAGGCGAACATCGGGGCGAGCGCATCCAGGATGTTGGCGCACGCCTGGCTGTCCAGTGCGAGCGTATCGACGCCGACATACGTGTGTTGGCCGCGATAGAACGCGAAGATGTCGAACGGTACAGGCTTCTCGATCGTCGAGATGAAGATCTGCGTGGCACCAATCGCCATGGCCAGATTCGCTTGTTCGAAGTACGGGCTGCCCACGGTGTTGTAGACGATGTCCGCACCATGGCCGCCGGTCTCGGCCCGCACCACGTCGGCAATGCCTTCACGGCTGGCGTCGATCATGCGCACCGGACCGCTTGCGTGGCCGCGATACGGCTCGGCGCCACGCTCGACGGCGAAGACACGCGCGCCGAGCGCCGTGGCGATCTGGATCGTGGCCTGCCCCACCTTGCCGTTTCCACCGCCGACCAGCACCACGCTGCCTGCCTTCGGCATGCCCGCGCGTCGCAAGCCTTCGTACGCGGTGATGAACGGCACACCCACCGCACCCGCTTCCAGCAGCGACAGCGTAGCCGGCTTGGCGCGCACCGATTGCGCGTTGACGCGCAGGTACTTGCCATGGGTGCCGTCGCGGCGGATACCAAGCTCGCCGCCGCTGCCCCATACCTGCTGGCCCATGAGCGCAGCCGGCCCATCTATGACGACGCCTGCGTAGTCTCGCCCCGGGGTACGCGGCCAGACCGCGTGGGGCATCAGGCCGAGCGTCGCCTTCACGTCGCTCGGGTTCACCCCGGCGCTGGTCACTTCGATCACGCATTCGCCATCGGCAGCCTCGGGGCGTGGCACCCCCAACAGGGTGAGATCGAGTTCGTCGATGTTCGCGGCTTTTCGTTTGACCTGGATAGTGTTCATGATGATTGGCATGCAGTAGAGAAGGAATCAGACTTCGCGCAGTCCGAGCGTGCGGCGCGCATCGGCGGATGAAGCGATGTCGCCACCGAGCGACTTCACGATGTCGCGCGCCTTGGCGACCAACGCGGCGTTGCTCGGCGCCAGCACGCCTTTTTCGAGATAGATGTTGTCTTCCAGGCCGACTCGGACGTGGCCACCCGCCAGCCAGGCCTGCGCGACGATCGGGAACTCCGCGCGGCCGATGCCGAACGCCGACCAGTGCGCGCCCGGTGGCAGCATGTTGCGGGCGTAGAAGATCGTTTCCGGCGTGGGTGCGAAGCCATACTTCACGCCCAGCACGAAAGTCCACAGCCCCGGGCCTTCAAGCACGCCATCACGCATGAAGTCGAGCGCCATGTTCAGATCGCCTGAATCGAAGATCTCGAGCTCCGGCATCACGCCTGCGGCGCGAATCACCTCGGCCATCTTGCGGACGTTGCCCGGCGTGTTGATCACCACGTCGGCGCCCGAGTTCATCGTGTTGAGGTCGAGTGAGCACACGTCGGGACGCAATGCGGCGATGTGCTCGACGCGCTTGAGCGGATGCAGCAGCGTGGTACCCGCCGCAGCCACGCGCGGCTCGTCCTCGTCGGGCACAAAGCGCCCGCCGGGGCCCGTGGTCAGGTTGATGATCAGCGCACGGTTGCGCGCGCGGATGCGGTCGATCACGTCGGCGTAGTAATCGAGACGCATCGACGGCTTGCCCGTTTCCGGATCGCGTACATGGATGTGCGCGACGGCAGCGCCAGCGTCGGCCGCTTCGAGCGCGGCGTTGGCGATCTGTTCCGGTGTGATGGGCAGACCGGGATGCTGGTCTGGCTTGACGATATTGCCGGTCACCGCGCAGGTGATGATGGTCTTGCGTGCGTGCATGGATACGTTGAACTGAGAAGAAAAGGAATCAGCCGAGCTGGCGCCCGCCATCGACGACGATGGTGGTGCCCGTGGCAAAGCGAAGCGATGTGGCGCACGCGACGATGGCGTCAGCCACGTCCTGCGCCTGGCCGATCCGCCGCAGCGGTGTGGTCTTGGCCGCGCGTTCATTGAAGCTGCTATCGCGGCCCGGTACGAAGCCGGTATCCACTACGCCCGGAGAAACATTGAGCACGCGGATTGCTGGGGCGAGTGCACGGCCCAGCGACATTGCCATGACGTCGAGACCCGCCTTGACCGCGCAGTACGCAACGTTGCTGCCTTGCCCGGTGCGCCCCGCGATCGAGCCGACGTTGACGACCAGGCCGTCGCCGTTCGCGCGCAGCAGTGGTGCGAACGCGCGAATCGCGGCGAACTGGCCGCGCCAGTTGACGGCAAACATTTCGTCGATCAACGCATCGTCGAGCGCATCGAGATCGGCATGCGGAATCGCACGTGTGAAGCCCGACGTGTTGACGAGGATGTCGACACGTCCGTAATGATGCTGGACGTCGTCCGCAAGCAGCCGCAGCGTGGCGCTGTCGCCGACTTCTGCATGAGCAGCCAGGTGATTGCCGGCCGGCAGCGTGGCGACGGCGCTCGCGGTGCGGTCCGCATCGCGTCCGGTCAGCACCACGCTGGCGCCGATCTCTGCCAGCGCATGGCCTGTGGCGAGGCCAATGCCGCCGGTGCCACCGATGATCACGGCGACTTTGCCGGATAGGGAATGAATAGGCATGTTCAGTTGGATGAATGGAAGGTCGTGATAAACGTTGCGACGGTGGAGCGACGGGTTCGTCGGTCCATCAATCGATCGGCGGACGCGGGAACGTCTGAACGCCCGGTTCCAGCGTGAAATCAAATGCCAGCGTGTAGAACGGCGCGGGTATGTCGCCCCACGGGCTGCGTCCCGCTTCCACCTGCTGAAAGCGGCCAACGAGCTGGCGATGCACGCCGAACGTGACATCGGTTTCGAGAATGTCGGAGTCGTCGGCAAACACCTGCGTCACCAGCGTGCGATAGCCCGGCGCGGCGACGATGAAATGGATATGCGCTGGGCGATACGGATGGCGAAACTGCGCTGCCAGCAGTTCGCCGACCGGGCCGTTGGTGGGCACAGGATAGCCGGCCGGGCGCACGGTGCGGAAGTGATAGCCGCCTTCCGCATCGGTCTGGAACAGTCCGCGCAGATTGCGGTCCGGCTGGTTCGGGTCCTGATTGTCGTAGAGCCCGACCGGCGACGCCTGCCAGACTTCGACCGTCGCGCCGCGCAATGGCGTGCCGTCGGTCGCACGCACGGTGCCGCTGACGAACAGTGGCAGACCCGGTGCGTCGTCCTGCACCACGCAATCGCCGCACTGGTAACGCGGCGCATTGGCGCGATAGAACGGCCCCAGCAGCGCGCCCGGGGTACGGCCACCCACTGTGCTGTTGTTCATCGTGGTCACCAGTGTCGACAGGCCCAGCACGTCGGCGGCGAGCACCACCTCATTGTTGGTGGCGTGCGTGGCGTGGCCAAGCGCGGCAATGAACTCGAGCCCTAACTCAAACTCCTCGTCGGTCGGACGCACTTCGCGCAGGAATTCGTGCAGATGCCGCACCAGCGCCGCCATCACGGTGCGCAGGCGCGGATTCTCCGTTCCCTCCATTGCACGCCTGACAACGTCGGTCACCGACCATTCGTCGTCGATCAGGGCCAGGTCTTCAATGGATTGCGGCGTCGATCGAGATTGCATCGTCTCCATGGTTTCTTCCTTCTTCTCATGTTTTTGCAAACGTTTGCATTATGGACACCGAATCGTGAAGATCAAGCAGAATTTTTCGTCCGCAGGAACCCGGAACGTCACAGCGACCCGGAAAATCCAATCAAATCAACGGATACGGTGCGTGTCAGGCAAAACCCGTAGTTGACCGATGGGAGGCCGCCTAAACCGTCAGCGCCCTCACTTGAACAGCCAGCGCGCCACAAGCCGGGTATAGCGTGGCATCACCACGTAGACCATCAGGAACACGATTGCCGCCGAAACGACGGCCTTGTCGGCAAACGAGTCGCGGGCGAAGCCGAGACGGGCGAGCATTGGCACCACCCCCAGCGGAACAACAATGCTGAGCGGCAAGATCGCGCTCCACGTGACAAGCCACTGCTTCCACGCGGTCGGCACTTTGACCGGTGCGTGCTTCGGCGTGAACCAGAAATCGAGACCTGTTCGGATCTCGTATCGATCGCCCTGCCGCAGCGACGACTGCATCCGCGCAATATGCTGCCGGCGCTCATCGGATTCCATCCAGGCATTCAGGCTTTTGAAGTCAGCGAAACGGACGATCGTCGCGTATTCACGGCTCTTGCCGACCGGGCGGATCACGTCGGTGCTCAGGTAGCCTGGAAACCTGGAGCAGGCGACACGGATGTCGGCGAGCCACGTCTCATACTGCCCGGCGGCGCCGGGCTCGACCTCGTGAACAATGATGCTGGTCACGATGTCCTGAGGGTTGAGGGTTGTCGTGTTCATCTCGCTCCCAATGGATAGAACTCAGTCGCTTTTGAAATGCGAGAGCGCGTCAGGGCTTCAGGACCGCGCATGGCATGCGGTTCGACCTCGCGCCCATGGTTTCACCGCCCAATTCCAAAGATCAAAAAATTTGAACAACACTTACAATCCAGATCGGATGTTTGTGCGCTCGCCATCGCTATAGTTCTGCACATGGACAGCGCAACAACGCAACGAACTGAAAGCGGCGCTGCCAGACCAAGAACTCAAATTCCTTGAATAAAACTTAGTGGAGAGCACCATGTCGAACGCCAAACTGGAAGTCCTGACCCCGCGCAACAGCCAGCTGATCATCATTGACCACCAGCCGCAAATGGCCTTCGGCGTCCAGTCGATGGACCGTCAGACCATGAAGAACAACGTTGTGGGCCTGGCCAAGGCTGCGAAGGTCTTCGACGTGCCGACCACCATCACCACCGTCGAAAGCGAGTCGTTCTCGGGCTACACCTACCCGGAACTGCTCGACGTGTTCCCCGGCAAGCAAACCCTGGAACGCTCCTCGATGAACTCCTGGGACGACCAGAAAGTACGCGACGCGCTGGCCGCCAATGGCCGCAAGAAGGTAATCGTGGCCGGCCTGTGGACCGAGGTCTGCAACACCACTTTCGCGCTCTCCGCCATGCTTGAAGGCGACTACGAAATCTACATGGTGGCCGACGCCTCGGGCGGCACCACCAAGGAAGCGCATGACTACGCCATGCAGCGCATGATCCAGGCCGGCGTGGTACCGGTGACGTGGCAACAGGTTCTGCTGGAATGGCAACGCGACTGGAAGAACCGCGAAACGTACGACGCGGTGATGGCCGTGGCCAAGGAACACTCAGGCGCCTACGGCATGGGCATCGACTACGCCTACACGATGGTTCACAAGGCCGCGCAACGCACGGCAACCCCACACGCATCGATCGCGCCCGTACACGCACCGGTGATCGAGCGCTGAAGCATGCCCGCAGCCAGTCATCCCACGGAGCACACAAGATGAAATCAGATCGAAGCGTGGTCAACGGCGCCCTCCTGCTGGGATGCTGGCTGGCGGTCAGCACATCAAGCGTGGCGGCCGCAACGCTGGTCGCCCGGACGCTGATCGCCTGAGCATGTCAATCGCGCGGGGGAACCCTCTCCCGCGCAACGTCCTGACAATCGGTCAGCGATCGGCCCTGCAGATACCGAGCTGCTGCGCCAGCAATACCAGATCAGCAAACGTGCGCGCCCGCATCTTGCGCATCGCCTGCCCGCGGTGAATCTTGACGGTAACCTCGCTGATGCCGATCTCGCCCGCAATCTGCTTGTTCAGCAGTCCTGTCACGGCCAGTCCCATGACTTCGGATTCGCGTGGCGTGAGTGTGGCGTAGTTCGCCCGAATCTCATCAACCTTGCCAACCGCCTGGCGGCGCAAACGGTCTTTCTCCAGCGCGGCGGATACGGCGTCCAGCAAATCCTGGTCGCGAAACGGCTTGGCCATGAAGTCTTCGGCCCCGGCCTTCATGGCTGCGACGCTCATGGCGATGTCTCCGTACCCAGTCATGAAGATGATCGGAATATGAATGCCCATCTGCCCCAGCCTGGCCTGCAGATCCAGTCCGCTCTGGCCACGCAGCCGCAGATGGCGTTCGGCATTCAGTCCATTGATCGTCAGACGCTGAAGAACAATGTGGTCGGCCTTGCCAAGGCCGCCAAGATCTTCAATATCCCGACCACCATCAGCACCGTGGAAAGCGAGTCGTTCTCGGGCTACACGTTTCCAGAGCTCCTTGACGTGTTCCCGAACGCGAAAACACTCGAGCGATCATCGATGAACTCCTGGGACGACCAGAAGGTGCGCGATGCGCTGAAGGCGGCCGGCCGCAAGAAGATCGTGGCTGCCGGGCTGTGGACCGAGGTGTGCATTACCACCTTCGCCCTGTGCGCCATGCAGGACGCCGGCTATGAGTTCTACGTGGTTGCGGATGCCTGTGGTGGCAATACCCGGGAAGCCCATGACTACGCGATGCAACGCATGATCCAGGCCGGCGTGGTGCCGGTGACATGGCAGCAAGTACTGCTCGAATGGCAGCGCGACTGGGCGCATCACGACACCTATGATGCCGTGATGCAGCTCGTGAAGGAGCACTCCGGCGCCTACGGCATGGGTGTGGACTACGCCTACACGATGGTCCATAAAGCCGCGCAACGGACCGCCACGCCGCACGAATCGCTCGCACCCGTACCGGCACGCTGAAGGTGGACTGACACACGGCTGCCTTGTCGGCAGCCGTGCCTTGCATCGAGCGCAACGCTGGGTTGCGCGGCGTCCCTATTCAGGAATCCGGGCGCGTGCCTTACCTTTGTGTCATCGCCATTTCGCTTCAGGACTGGAGCGCTCCATGACACCGATAGACATCATCATCACTTACGACTTCATTTGCCCCTGGTGCTGGATCGGGCATCAATCGCTGAAGGCCGGCATCGAGCAGGCTGGCATGGCTGGCCGATTCCGCTCGCAATACCAGCCTTACGAGCTCAACCCGGACATGCCGAAACCCAGCTCGAATCGCAAGGCATATCGCAGCCGCAAGTTCGGCAGCTGGGAGCGGTCCCAGGTGCTGGATGCGGAGGTTGCGGCGGCTGGGAAACGCGTGGGACTTGCATTCAACTACGACCGGATACTGGTCACGCCGAATACACGCCTGGCACACCGCCTTATGCGCTACGTACTGGACCAGGACGCCGCACGCGCGGATGACTTGTTCAGCGCAGTGATGGAAGCCTATTTCACACGCGGACAGGACATTGGCTCTCTGGACGTGCTGGTAGACATCGCGGTTTCGATCGGCTTCGACGCAGCCGGCGTGCGCGAGTATCTGAACGGCTCGGCCGGGGAAACGAGCGTCGTGGCCCAGGAACTACAGGCCCAGTTCGATGGCGTCCGTTCGGTGCCCACATACCGGGTCGGCAACCAGCGTATCACCGATGGTCAACCGCCCCAACATTTCGCCCGCGTCTTGCAGGCTGCTGCCGGCGAAGTGGAGAACATGTAGCCCCGGGGGGCGAGGCTGGCCCGCATTTGACGCGGACGGCGCGCTTCCCAGCGGCCTATGAATCCCTGCCGCCCTGCCCCAGAAGATAGCGCTCGATTCGCGAATCGGGCAGAAACCAGAATGCAGCCATCGCAATCAGAATGAGTGTTGCCGCGATGCTGCTGAAGAAACTCACCACGATCGCCAATGCGTACACGACGAGCGATACCCTGCCCTTCCGATCCTTGCCGATGGCACCTGCGAGCATGGAGCCCTGTCCCTCCGATGCCATGATGACGCGCTGCAGAATCCAATAGGATATGGCGCACATAAAGAGCACAAAGGCGTACAGCGCGGTTGGAATCTCCGAGAATTCCGACTTGCCAGTCCAGGTGGTGGTGATAGGAATCATCGTCAGCCAGAACAACAGATTGAGGTTCGCCCACATGACCTTCCCGTTGATACCACGCACCATCTGGAACAGGTGATGGTGATTGTTCCAGTAGATGCCGACATAGATGAAGCTGAGCACGTATCCAAAGAAATGGGGCGCCTCTGCTCGTACGCCAGTCCAGTTGAACTCCGCTGGAAGCTGAATCTGATAGAGCATCAGCGTCAAGCTCACGGAAATCACTCCATCGCTGAATGATTCCAGCCGACTCTTGTTGATGGTCATGGCAGTGGTCAAATGAACTGCTTGCGGAACGCAAGGCTGGCCAGATACAAGATCGCCAGCGTGAAAGGCAGCACACTCCAGAAGCCGATGCGCATGTAAAGCACCGCGCCAAGGAACGCGCCCGCGACAAACCCGACGACGATGCTTCCGCTTTTCAGCACGGCGACCCCGTGTTCGCGGCTGAACGTGCGCACGAAGTTGGATAGATCGATGCCAAACTGCGTGGTGTTCCCCGTCATCATCGTGCTGGGGCTGATGTGCTTGATCAAGGTCTTGCTCGCCGTATTGCGGATTGCCAGAGCCATCAGGCCCAGGCCACCCGTCAGTGCCAGCTCACCCGCGCCGGGATCAAGGAGCGGATCGAAGTACAGTCCCACCAGCATGAAGGCGGACAGGAACACCGCCTCCGCCACGAACAGCCAGCCCAGGGTCTTGTGGGACTGGTTGCAGCGGTCGATCCACATCTTGGCCAGCATGACCGTGACGATGAATAGCGGAATGGCGCCCAGTTTCACCCACAGTCCCGCGCCCCCTTTCACAAGGGCCGCGCCTGCCAGCACCAGGTTGCCCGTCACATGGGCGGTGAAGAAGCCGAGCAAGGCGATGAAGCCGATGGTGTCGATGGCGCCACCCACGATGGTGAGCAGCACTGCCGCGCGGCATTGCGCCCACAGGCTGGCTGCCGGGTTGTCGTGGGATTGCGAATCGCTGATGGCCGTCATATCCGTTACGTCCTCCGAAGAGCATTGAGCGCCTGCGTCACGGACGCTCACGCCGGTTTGATCATGTCACGCGCATACGCCAGACCCGTGCCGTACCCACCACCATGCTCCACCACAATCGCGCGAGCCTTCTCATAGGTTTCGTGGCGGGTCCAATCCCGCTGGAATTCGAGCAGGAGCTGAAGCCAGGAGGTCATGACTGCGCCAGCTGCCGCCATCCGTCGCAACGCGAGTTCATGGCTTGTCGGGCTCAGTCCACCACAGGCATCGGCCACGACGTAGACCTGATACCCCTCTGATAACGCGGAAAGAACCGGGAAGCTCACGCAGGCCTCCGTCAGCAAGCCCGCAATGATCAGCGTACGCTTTCCGGTCGCCGTGATCGCATTGCGCACCGCATCGTCTTCCCACAGATTCATGTTGCGCCGTTCGATCGGGTTGACGTCCTTCAGCACTTCCCGGAACGCTGGCATCAATGGGCCGCTGTACACCTTCGAGGCCGAGGTCGAAACCACAACCGGCAAGTCGAAGGCGACCGCCGTCTTGGCAACCGCAAGCCCGTTGCTGCGCAGAATCTGCGGGTCTTGAGATCCCGCAGCAAACGCCAGGCCCGCCTGCTCATCAACGAGGATCAGGGCGCAATCGGCAGGGTCGAGCAACGGTAGTTTGGACATGTGGATTCTCCTGTGTGTCTGGGACTGCAATCTCGTTGCAATCCTGGGGCTGCGCAGCAAGTCTATTCAACTAAATTCAGCAATTGAACCTGCGTTGCGCGGTTGCACTGTTTGGCGGCGTTTTTGGCTTGTTTTTGCGCCATGCGGGGAACTATAGCGGCGGACCCCGGACTTGAATCGTCGGATTCACGCACAAATCAATCAAATTTTTTGAACTTCGAATTTCATCCAGCGACGCGCTCCAAGGGCGGCGCGACTGCACACCCGGCCATCAGACGAACCGTGGAATCGGCCCTAGCTGCGGCGTCTGGTCCGGAAGCGTGACTTCCTCCCGATCGACGTAGCACCACCCCCATCCCTCAGGAGGGTCGTATCCCTCGATGATTGGATGTCCGGTTTTCTCGTAATGCGCACGGGCGTGCCTGAGGGGAGAGTTGTCGCAGCAACCAACGTGACCGCACGCCCGGCACAACCGAAGATGCACCCACGTGCTGCCCACGTTCAGACATTCTTCGCAACCCCGGGCGCTTGGTACGACGTCACGGATCGTATCCGCATGGTCACAAGTTTTCACGCCGCCTCCTTGGCCTGCTTGCTGAGGTAATTGTGGATCTGTGAAATGGCGGCAGCCCCATCGCCGACTGCGGCGGCCACCCGCTTGGTCGAGCCCGCTCGGACGTCGCCGATGGCAAAGACTCCGGGCATGCTGGTCTCGAGCGAAGACGTCGATCCACCAGTCAAGATGAAGCCCTTGTCGTCCATCGCTAATGAACCGTTGAGCCAGCAGGTATGCGGTGTCGCGCCGATGAACAGGAAGAGATGGCAGATTTCGTACTGCGTCAACGCCGCGCTGGCGCGATCGCGAACTGTGGCGCTGGCAAGCGTCTCACCATGGGGTGCGAGTCCGATCAGATCCGTGCCGACATGAATGTCGACGTTGGGTAACGCAGAAATACGATTGATGAGGTAGCGCGACATCGTCTCCGAAAGCTCTCGCCGCACGAATACGTGAAGCCGCTTCACGTGCGGAGCAAGAAACACGATCGCCTGGCCCGCCGAATTGCCGCCGCCGACAAGGGCGATTTCCTTGCCTGCACACAAGCGCGCTTCGATCGGAGATGCCCAATAGGAGACCCCAGCGCCTTCGAAATGCCTGAGGCCGGCGATGTCTGGTTGCCGGTAGGCAGCACCTGAAGCGATCACGACAGTGCGCGCTGCCACTGTCGAGTCATCGGAGAGCCCCAGCGTCAGCCGATCCCCATCGCGATCCAGCCGCCCCACACTCACGGGGATGGCCACCTCGGCCCCGAACTTCAGGGCCTGGGTGAATGCGCGGCCTGCGAGCGCCTGCCCCGAGATGCCGGTCGGAAAGCCAAGATAGTTTTCGATTCGCGCCGACGCTCCGGCCTGCCCGCCCATGGTGCGCTCGTCAAGAACGATCACCGAGAGGCCCTCCGAAGCGCCATAGACCGCAGCCGCCAACCCGGCCGGACCCGCACCCACAACGGCAACGTCGTAGGTTTTCCGCTGCTCGATCTTGGGGAGAATGCCGAGGCAGGCCGCCAGTTCACGCTCGTCCGGCCGCTTCAATACTGCGCCACCGGGGCAGACCACCAGCGGCATGTCGGTAGGAAGAAGCGCCATCCGCTCGACGAAGCTACGCCCATCACCGTCGACCCGAGGGTCCATGATGTGATTGGGGTAGCCGCCACGGGTCAGAAATCCCTGCAGGCGCAGAAGGTGCAAATCATCTGACGCACCAATCAAAATCGTACCCGAGCCACCATGCTCGATCAGGCTGACGCGCCGCAAGATCAATGCGCGCATGACGATTTCGCCAACCTCCGCCGATCCGATCATCAGCGCGCGCAAGTGCGGTGGATCGAATGGCAGCAGCGTGGCGCCGTCCGGACCCGCCTGCGCCAGCGCAAGCGACGCACGGCCATCGATCTGACTGACCTCTCCGGTAAACTGCCCCGCGCGATGGGTAGTGATGGGCGCGCTCTCGTCCAGGCCATTGCGGCGCAGAACATCAATGGAACCATCCAGCACGAGCCAAACCGGTACGTTCCTGTCCCCCGTGGCAAAGACAGTCTCACCCGATGCGAACACGCGCGGCGGACCGCTTGCGAATCGGCTAGCCGCCTCAACCTGAATCGGCGTCAGAACGGGAAACATCTGATGTCTGCGCGACCCGACACCGCCTGTATTCTGCTGGATCATATGAGCGCTCTCCTCTTCCGCCCAGCGTCCGGCGGGTTCGTTGCCAGCCAGCTCGGGAATGCCTGAAGGCGGCCTGCCTGAAACACGTCGACGTCAAGCCAGGCGCGTGTCGATCGGCAACCCGGACCGCAGCGTCTTCGTGACGGGCGTTCGCTCGGCAATCTCCGCCATGCGCATTCGCTGGCTCTCTTCCAAACCTTTCATGACAAGCGTCCGCTCGATACGGAGCGCGTCAGTCCCGACAAGCCGCATGGAGACCTCCAGCGACTCCAAATGCCAGCCCTTGCGCTCGGCATACATCCTGAGTGTGATGGCAGTACACGCTCCCAAGCTTGCCAGCAATAGATCATAGGGTGCCGGGCCAACCCCTTGCCCGCCGAGCGCACGGGGCTCATCGGCCGTGATGGCGTGGCCCGATACCATGATGCTCGTGCGATAGCGCGACGTCGATCCAATCTGTGCTGTGCCAAATGTCATGGTTCCTGTCTCCACTTCACCATGGGGATGCGGGATGAACTAACTTTGGCTGAGTATTCGTGCAAACCGGCCGATAGATCAATCAACCTTTCGTATTGCTAGACTGGCGCGGCGGCTGTTGGCGCTACTCAATCATTGGGGCGACGGAGACAGCGTGCCGCAATGCAGCAAGTATCCATGCACGTCATGACGAGGGAGCTGGAGATGGCCGACCAAGCCCGATCCAGAAAACTGGCAGGGTCGAACAGTTACGGATGCGCGCGCTGGATCGTTCCGCCCACGACCGCACGGAGATGGCGCCCCGTCCACTCGAATCTGGGCTATTACGGCTTTCGCGCGTACGCATAGCTGACCAGTAGCGGTCTAAGCCAGGAATTCGCGTTGAACCACGCCAGGGGCTAGCCGTGGCAGTCATCATCAACTCTGCTGGCAACAACCCGGCGCGCCCATCAGACTCCGTCCTGCGGACGATCGATGTTTGGGCTGAATCGATCATTCCGTGCCGTGCGCAACAGCCCAGAGCCAGCGAGGCTCAAGCGCTGGGCAGTCGGCAGAGACTGACCAAGAGCCGTCAGTTAGGCCGGCGCGATGGGGGCGTTGGAACACAGCCCGGCCACAAAAGTGGCGCTCCACGTAGCGCTGGCATCAGTGCTTCTTTGGCTTCCGCTGTTCCTGCTTCTTGTACCATTACTCGCTACTTTGATCGGGAACATGACATGGCGGAGCGGCGAACAGCTCTTGTAACTGGCGCAACGAAGGGGATTGGACTGGCCTTGAGCAAGCATTTGCAGCAACTTGGCTGGAGCGTTATCGGCGTTGCCCGCCATGCAATTGAGGGCTTTCCCGGTCAGCTTCTTACAGCTGATTTGGCGGACATCCAGCAAACCGACGCAGTACTGGCCCAAGTCGTGGCGGCATCAAGGATTGATGCGGTGATCAATAACGCTGGCATCGCCCTTCCGCAAAAACTGGAATCTCTCGACCTGCCATCTCTCCAAACGGTATTCGACTTGAATGTGCGCGCTGCAGTTCAAGTTACACAGGCTTGCCTTCCCTCATTGAAACAGTCGCCAGCAGGACGCATCGTGAACGTTTGCAGTCGCGCGATTCACGGCGCACGCGATAGAACGTCATATGCTGCCGCAAAGAGCGCGCTGATTGGGGTCACCCGTACTTGGGCCCTCGAACTCGCACCGCTCGGCATTACCGCCAACGCCGTTGCTCCGGGCCCGGTTGAAACGGAGCTCTTCCGTTTGACGCACCCCGTCGGTAGCGACGAGGAGAAAAGGATTCTCGCTACGATTCCCATGCAGCGACTGGGCAAGCCGGAGGAAGTAGCGTCCTTGATCTCGTACCTCATCTCGGACGGGGCCTCCTTCGTTACTGGCCAGGTGATCGGCATAGACGGTGGCGGAAGCTTAGGGGGACGCTAACATCCCGCATCATGACGGACCCCGCATCGACCTGGTTAATGGCGACGTCGCAGCTTCCAGAGAAATTGCGACTTGTCGCGGCACATACGTTCGCCACTCGGCGGTCTTCATGTGCCGCGGCAATTGGTTAATATCGACGTTTAGCGCGACTTTCGACTCGATGCATAGCGTCCAGCCTTCGTCGGGATAAACCCACGCATCCGGCAAGCTGCGACGCAGATCATCTGGCTTATCCGAGTCCGCCCCCCTGCCAACTCTGCTCGACAATGCACAAGACTTGACCGCGAGGCGGGAGCTTGCCCGTCGCCCACTGGATGAGTCACGCCATCAGGCCGCGATCAGCTTCAAGGCAGCACGCCAGCGCATGAGTGAGCCAGTTCTCCGGCTGGACGTACTGATCAAGGGTGTTACGCACGGTCGCCTATTTCCATTCGAGTCCAGACGAATCGAACTCAAACTGCTGCCTGCCAGACTGGAAAAACTGAACCTCGACGATGACCTTCTTCGAAGATTTCAGGGCCTTGAGGAATTTGGCACTAGCTTCGACGAAGATGACATCGCTGCGTCCAGAATCAGTGCCCGCACCAGCGTAGGTTTGAACTTGTCCTTCGTCGAACTTTGCAGAAACCTTGCAGCCACTGTAGCCGCACGGAATCTGCCCTTTGTCGACCTGGAGTATGACCTCGTCTTTGGCACCAGACTTCTTGCGGATCATGATGTTCAACCGGGTGCCTGGTTTGTAGGGAAAATCTAACGGCACAAGGTTGTCACTTGCCAGAGCGGCATACTTGACCTTGGTGCCACGCATCTTGTCTTCATTCTCGGAGTACTCCCACTTTGCGAAGACCGACACGCTAAAGCAGGCCAGACCTACCAGTGCGACAATTTTTTGCATGGCTCCCACGTCGGTCTCCCAGTTATTTGCATGTGAGGGATTTTGCCCAACTTTAGACGTTGCCACATCTATGCGATCGCCCCCCCCTTCCGCGAGAGGATCCCTCCGTCTTTTCATGTGGAATACGCTCTCAGCAAGCTTCTGCCGCTGTCAGACGTGGACTAGGCAGTAACAGCGACGCCATCGTTAAACCGATCGGCCGTGTATGTGACCCTTGACATAGACTTGCGCTCGCCAATCGTTCGCAACCTTTGGGATGAATGCCATAGAAACACCGCGGGGAGTTCGCGGCAAAATTTCGGGGAGCGCGGCGTGATTCCACAGTGTCGTGGAGTGATGTGTGGCGGGTGATGCGATAACGCGCCAAATTCCCGCCAGGCCTTGCTGGGCTTAGGATTGCGGCGTCTGGTGGTGCGACTTTGCGGGGGAGTGTAAAAGTTACTGATGAGTAACTTTTTAGATAAGTGGTGCGAGGGAGGGGACTCGAACCCCTACACCATTGCTGGCGTCAGGACCTAAACCTGGTGCGTCTACCAATTTCGCCACCCTCGCGGTCCTTGGACGGTGGTCGACAAAGCAAAAAAGGCGGCTGGAACTGCCCGCCTTTTCTTGCTTGCGGCGACTAGGCGCCGGGACACCGTCCGTGCCGCTGGCGTAACTTCTGCCTGCGGCGCAATAAGGAAGCGGATTGTAACGCAAGGCGGCAGGGGAATCCAGTCCCCTGCCCGCCCTGCGGGCATCCTGCGCCGTGATCAGTGGCGGGCGCGGATGAAAGCGATCACCAGTACCGTCGCGCAGGCTTCCAGTGCGGCCACAAAGTACAGGCCGCCGGCCAGTTGGCCGGTGCTGGTCTTGAACCAACCAATCATGTACGGCGCCACGAAGCCGGCCAGATTGCCAATCGAGTTGATCAGCGCGATGCCGCCTGCGGCTGCGGTGCCGGCAAGGAATGCCGACGGCAGCGACCAGAACACCGGGAAGGCGGCCAGGATGCCGATGGAGGCGATCGTCAGCGCGATCAGGGCCAGCACGGCGCTGTGGAGCAGGAAGCCGGTCAGCGTCAGGCCCACGGCTGCCACCAGTGTTGCCATCGCGCAGTGCATGCGGCGCTCGCCGGTGCGGTCCGAGTGGATACCGTTGAGGACCATGGCGATGGTGCCGGCCACGAACGGGATTGCGGAGACCAGGCCGATTTGCAGGTTGCCCTGTACGCCGAGTTCCTTGATGATCGATGGCGACCAGAATGCGATGGTGGCGTTGCCGCTGACGACGCAGAAGTAAATCGCCGCGCAGATCCACACGCGTGCATTGGCGAAGGCGTCCTTGAGGGACGAGTGCTTGTTGGGGTCACGCGCCTCAGCTTCCACGTCGCGCGTGACGATGGTCTGCTCCTGCTGCGTCAGCCACTTCGCGTTGACCGGTTTCTCCGGCAGATACATCAGCACCGCGATGCCCGCCAGCACCGAAGGGATCCCTTCGATCACGAACAGCCATTGCCAGTTGGCCAGGCCATCCACACCGTCCATCGCGCTCATGATGAAGCCGGCCAGCGGGCCGCCCACCACGCCGGCAATTGCGAACGAGGTCATGAACAGGCCATTGATGCGTGCGCGACGCGCGGCCGGGAACCAGTACGTCAGGTACAGCACCACGCCCGGGAAGAAGCCCGCCTCGAAGACACCGAGCACGAAGCGCAGCGTATAGAACTGCATCGGCGTCTTCACGAAGATCATCGCCATCGACGCCAGGCCCCAGAGGATCGTGATGCGCGCCAGCGTCTTGCGGGCGCCGATCTTCTCGAGCAGCAGGTTGCTCGGCACCTCGAACAGAAAGTAGCCGATGAAGAAAATTCCCGCGCCCAGCCCGTACACGGCCTCGCTGAACTGCAAGTCCTGCAGCATCTGCAGCTTGGCAAAGCCGACGTTGACGCGGTCGATCCAAGCCAGGATGAACAGGAAGACCAGGAAAGGGATCAGGCGCACGGTAATCTTGCGATACGCCTCGTTGCGTTGCTGAGCCAGTTCCGCGGCAGGCAGGCTCTCCGGGGCGCCAGGGGCGCCGCTCATCACGATGGACATCTGTGACTACTCCTTGGGTGTGGTGGGCGGGGCCGCGCTGCGTTGGCGCGGCCCTCTCGGTCTTGCGTTGTGCTAGCCGTGGGATCCGGCGGAAAGAAGGATCAGCGCATCAATCGAAGGCGCGTTCGATGGCCGCGGCCACCTGCAACACGCGCGCGTCACTGCCATGCAGGCCGCACACGCCGAGGCCAATACCTTCGCCGGCTGGCAGTGTCGCCGCACAGCCGTCGAGGAAATTGATCACGCTTGCATTGCGAAGCACCAGGCCGTTGACCGCGAAGAAGTCTTCGTCGCGTTCGAGGGCATCGAGACGCGGCGGGCGTACGGCCACGGTCGGCATCAGCCATGCATCGGCGTCACGCAGCAAGACGGCGGCACGCTGTTGCATCGCGCATCGCGCGGCCAGCAAGTCGATGTAATCCGCCGCCGACTGCTTCTCGCCCCGGCGAATGCGCTGTGCCACTCGTTGGTCGTACTGGTCACCCTTGGCCGCCAGCAATGTGCGATGCCAGGCCCACGACTCGGCCGCGGTCAGGCCTCCACCGCCATTGATCTCCGGCAGGCGGCGCAGTTCGGGGAAGTCGAATGGAACGATCGTGGCGCCCTGGGCTGACAGCCTTGCCAGTGCGGCTTCGAACGTCTGCGCCACTTCCGGGTCGAGACCATCGCAGACGAAATCGCGCGTCACGTAGAAGCGCAGTCCACGCAGGTCCGCCGCGCGGGTATCCAGCGTCTCGCCGCTCAGCACCGCATCCATCGCCACGCAACAGGCAACCGAGCGCGCCAGCGGCCCTGCGGAGTCGAGCGACGTCGACAACGGCACTGCGCCGTCCAGCGGCACGCGACGCGCCGTCGGCTTGAAACCAGTCAAGCCGCAGAATGCCGACGGAATGCGGATCGAGCCGCCGGTATCGGTGCCGAGCGCAGCGACAGCCATGTCTTCGGCCACGCTCACCGCACCACCCGATGTCGATCCACCGGCAACACGCTCGGGGTCGAACGGCGTGCGCGGCGTGCCGTAGTGCGGATTCAGCCCCAGGCCCGAGAACGCGAACTCGCTCATATTGGTACGGCCGATCAGCACCGCGCCAGCGGCACGTAGTCGCGCCACGGCGGGCGAGTCAGCCTGCGCCGGCGCACCGCCGTCGAGGGCCTTCGATCCGGCACGCGTGACCTGACCGCGAACGTCGAACAGGTCCTTGATCGAGATCGGCAGCCCGGCCAGCGGCGAGGCCACAAGGCCCGCGCTGCGCGCCTGATCGGCCGCACGTGCCTGGGCCAGCGCGCCTTCTGCATCGACCATCATGAAGGCCGATCCGCCCGCCTGCTGATGCCGGGCGATATTAGCCAGCGCGGCCTCGGTCAGCCCCACGCTCGTGGTGCGGCCTGCAGCCAGCGCTGCGGCCAGTTGGGCAATGGTCGGCGCGCTCATTCGGCCACCGCCAGTGATTCCACGCGATATGCATGGCGCAGCGTGCGGTTGCGCACGGGGTCGTGCAGTTCCACTTCGAACGCTTCGCCATGGCCCAGTTCGCCGATCACTGCCTGCGTGCCGCAGAACATTGCGGTGCCCACGGGCAGTTGCGCCTCGCCGGTCAGGCGCTGGATCAGGTTGCGCGGGTCCAGCAGGCGCGTCACCTTGCCTTCCTGATACAGCGAACGCTGACCATCGCGCACGCGCCAGCAACGCATTTCCAGCACGTCCCAGTGGTCGGCCACCTCGTCAAAACGCCAGACTTCGCGGCCCATCGGCTTGGCGCACATCTGCTTTGACACCGTCACGTCATAGGCCTCGACCTTGCGATCGGTGTGATCGGAACCGATGCCGATATAGAGTCCGTCTGCGCCCTGCAGCAGCACGAACTCGGTTTCGCCCGAGGAATCGTCGCGCGGCACTTCGAGCACGTCGTCGGTGGTCAGCAGCGAGGCGGCCAGCGGATAGAACGTCGGCACGGTTGCGGGCGGCTTGACGCCGAGCGCCTTGAGTTCGTCGATATGGTGCTGGACGGCGTCCATGTCGCGGCCGGTCCAGCCAGCGATGATCAATCGTTCGATGTCGAGGGCGAGCGCGCCCCCGCCGGCTACCTGAAGATGCAGTGTCGGCATTGCGTACTACCTTGTTACGAGGGGAAAAGGGTCGGTCAGAGTGTCCGGATGATGTTCTTCCGGAATTCGTCGATATGTTCGCGGATGGCCTCGCGCACCGCCGGCACGTCGCGCCGCTCCAGGGCGTTGACGATCTCCAGATGCTCCTGGTATACGTTCTCCAGGTGCTGCGGATCCGACAGTGAGAGGAACCAGAAACGCGCCTGCTTCTCGTGCAGGCCACGCAGCAGATCGGCCAGCACGCGGTTGCGCGAGGCGGCCGACATCGCCGTGTGGAACTTCAGGTCCAGAGCGGCCAGCGCTGGGATATCGCGCCTGGCGATCAACTCGGGCGAGCGGTCGACGATGTCGCGCATCGCCTTGAAATCGCTGTCGTGACCGCGTTCGCAGGCCAGGGTGGCGCACAGCACCTCATTGGTCGCGCGCACTTCGATCATGTCGAGCACTTCATTGAGCGACAGCGGCGTCACCAGCACGCCCTTGCGCGGCAGGATCGATACCAGCCCTTCCACCTCCAGGCGATGCAGCGCCTGATGCACGGGGGTACGACCAAGACCGAGCAACGCGGCCACCTGGGCCTCGTTCAGCGGCTCGCCGGGCCGGAACTCGCACGAGATGATGCGACGCTTGATCTCGGTGTATGCGTGTTCGCGCATGGCCGCGCCGCTCTGGGCGGGGGTCGGGATTGTGGGTTCGGCGTCGGCTGCGCCGACCAGTCGGATGGGATTCGCCACGGCAGATCGGAATCTGTTTGATGTTGCAGTGATACTAGTGTGATATTTCACTGAGCACAACCCGAGAAATTGTAGGGGTAAACACCAAGCAGCTTCGCAAATAGGCCGGCTCACGTATCATGGGCAATCGGTCTGAAATCGATAATCGATTCGACCGCATCTTGGTGCAATACATCTACATCGTGGTGCAGCGGGTCACGCCGATGGTGCCAACTTCAGGTCCAAGACCATGACCACCGACGACAAAGAACGCCCCGACCCGCTGTTCAACCAGTCCCTTGAAAAGGGCCTCGAAGTACTGCGTGCATTCAGCGCCGTGCATCGCACGCTGACGTTGGCCGAGCTGGCAGCACTGACAGGCATGACCAAGAGCTCCGCCCAGCGCACGATCCACACGCTGGAGCGGCTCGGGTACGTCGACAAGCATCCCCAGACGAGGCGTTTCCGGCTGACGCCCAGAGTGATGGAGATCGGCTACAACTACCTTGCCGCAGACGCCCTGATTCCGATCGCCAGCCCCTACCTCTCGCAACTGGCCAATGCCAGCGGCGAGACCGCCAACCTGACCGAGCCTGTCGGCCTGGAGATGGTCTACATGGCGCAGCTCGTGACCGCCAAGCACATGCCAGTGCTGACGCCGGTGGGCATGCGGATTCCGATGTACTGCACAAGCTCGGGACGCGCCTACCTGAGCACGCTGCCGGACGAACGTGTGCGAGCGATGCTTGAAGCGTCTGCGCGCACGCCACGCACGCCGGTCACGCTGACCGACGTCGAAACCATCTTCGAGCGCGTCGTGGCGTGCCGCACGGTCGGTTACGCGTGCAACGAGGAGGAACTGTTCCTGGGCGATATGGGAATTGCCGCGCCGGTGGTGAACAGCCGTGGCGAGGCAGTGGGAGCGGTCCATGTTTCGCCACCAGCCAGCCGCTGGACCATGGTCGACGCGCAGAAAAAGCTCGGCCCGCTGGTGGTCGAATGCGCGTGGGCGATCTCGCGATCGATCGCCCACTGAGCCGGCAGGCGCTTATCGCGCGTGTTCCAGCATGGCTCGCAGCAGGACGTTGGCACCGGCTTCGATATGCTCGGGCAGCGCGTCCTCCAGCTCGTTATGGCTGATGCCGTCCTTGCACGGTACGAAGATCATGCCAGTGGGTGCGCGCTGTGCCACGTACACCGCATCATGTCCGGCGCCACTGACCACATCCATGTGCGGCAGATCCAACCCAACCGCCGCGCGGCGAACGCTATCGACGCACGCCGGTGCGAACAGGCAGGGTTCGAACTTGACCACCTGCCGAATCTCCACGTCTACGGCCGCCGCATCGGCAATACCGGCGAACGCCCCACGCATCGCTGCGTCCATCCGGTCAAGGCCATCTTGCGAGAGATGACGAACATCCACCGAGAAATCCACGCGCCCTGGTATCACGTTGCGCGAGTTCGGCGTGACCTCCAGGAAGCCCACCGTGCCGCGGCCATGCGGCGCTTCGTCGCGCGCAATGCGATTCACCGCCTCGATCATGCGCGCCGAAGCCAGCAGCGCGTCGTGACGCAAGGCCAGCGGCGTCGGGCCTGCATGCGCATCCTGGCCGGTGACCGTCACGTCGTACCATTGCTGCCCAAGTGCCCCCGATACCACGCCGATCGGTAGGCCAGCCGCCTCCAGGACTGGCCCTTGCTCGATATGCGCCTCGAAGTAGGCCGAATACATGCCACCGGGCACTTCACCCGCACGCTGCGTGCCGCGATAGCCGATAGCTGCGAGCGCATCACCAACACTCACGCCGTCTCGGTCTTGCTGCCGTCTGGCGAACTCCGCATCGAATACGCCCGCGAATACGCCCGATCCCATCATCACGGGCGTAAAGCGCGTGCCTTCCTCGTTGGTCCAGATCGCCACCTCCAGCGGTGCACGTGTGGCAATGCCCAGATCGTTGAGCGTGCGCATCACTTCCAGACCCGCCAGCACGCCGAAATTGCCGTCGAACTTGCCGCCGGACGGTTGGGTATCGATATGGCTTCCCGTGGCCACCGCTGGTGCGGTGGGGTCTGTGCCGGCACGTCGTGCGAACACATTGCCGATCTCGTCCACGCGCACGTCGAGCCCAGCCTCGCGGCACCAGCTCGCCACGAGGTCGCGGCCCTTTCGGTCGTCTTCGGTCAGCGCAATGCGGCACACGCCACCCTTAGGCGTGGCGCCGAGCGCGCCCAGATCCATCAGCGATTGCCACAGGCGTGCGCCATTGATGCGAGGAGTGAATTGCGAATCCATGTCTGTGTTGTCTGCAGTGAGTGAACATCAACCTGGGTACGAGCAAGAAGCAGACCACTGACAGGTGCGGACAGTCTCGGCCATGACCACCCGTCGATGGTGCATGGCCACTGGCACATCAATTGCTTGACGGAGCGATGTCCATCCACAGCCCATTCCGTTTCAGGAGCCCCGCCCGTGACCTACTCCACGCCCTCCCATTCGAAAGGCCTTTCCGCCGCGATTCGCACTGTCTCCGCCGCCGTCACGTTGTCGCTGCTGGCCCTGCCCGGCGCCGCGATGGCCGAGAAGGTGCTCCGCATCGGCATGACGGCCGCTGACATCCCGCGCACACTCGGCCAGCCCGACCAGGGTTTCGAAGGCAACCGGTTCACCGGCATCCCGATGTATGACGCACTCACCCAGTGGGACCTGTCGAAGAGCAACGGCCCAAGCCTGCTGATTCCCGACCTGGCAACCGAATGGAAGGTCGACGACAAGAACAAGACCGAATGGACGTTCAAGCTGCGCCCAGGCGTGAAGTTTCACGACGGCTCGCCGTTCAATGCCGATGCCGTGGTCTGGAACGTCAACAAGGTGCTCGACAAGACCGCGAAGCAGTTCGACCCCAGCCAGGTTGGCGTCACCGCTTCGCGCATGCCCACGTTGCGTAGCGCGAAGAAGATCGATGACATGACCGTGCAACTCGTCACGTCAGAGCCGGATTCGTTCCTGCCGTACAACGTGTCGAACCTGTTCATGGCGTCGCCGACCCAGTGGGAGAAGAAGTACGCGGCGGTCCCTGCCTCCGTGACCGAGCCGGCGGAGCGCAGCAAGCAGGCATGGGTGGCCTTTGCGGCAGATGCATCGGGTACGGGCCCATTCAAGATGACCCGATTCGTCCCGCGCGAACGCCTGGAGCTTGCCAAGAACCCCGCCTACTGGGACAGCAAGCGGGTGCCAAAGATCGACAAGGTCGTGATGCTGCCGATGCCCGAGGCCAATGCACGCACCGCGGCACTGCTGTCAGGCCAGGTGGACTGGATCGAGGCCCCGGCACCTGATGCCATCGCGCAGATCAAGAGCCGTGGCTTCGATGTGTACGCCAACGCGCAGCCGCACATGTGGCCATGGCAATTGTCATTCGCGCCGAATTCCCCGTGGCTCGACAAGCGCGTGCGCCAGGCCGCGAACCTTTGCGTGAATCGCGCCGGCCTGAAGACACTGCTCGGCGGCTACATGGCCGAGGCCAAGGGCATCGTCGAAGCCGGAAACCCGTGGTGGGGCAATCCGGCATTCACCATCAAGTACGACCCCGCGGCCGCGCGCAAGCTGATGACGGAGGCCGGATACTCCGCCGCCAAGCCGGTGAAGGTAAAGGTCCAGGTATCCGCATCGGGCTCCGGCCAGATGCAGCCGCTGCCCATGAACGAGTACGTACAGCAAAACCTCAAGGAGTGCTTCTTCGACGTGGACTTTGACGTCGTCGAATGGAACACGCTGTTCACGAACTGGCGCATTGGCGCGAAGGACGCGAGCGCGCATGGCGCCAACGCGATCAACGTGAGCTTTGCGGCGATGGACCCTTTCTTTGCCATGGTCCGCTTCGTCAGCACGAAGACGCAGCCGCCGGTTTCGAACAACTGGGGCTACTTCGGCAACGCGGAGTTTGACAAGCTGATCGAGACCGCGCGCACCTCGTTTGGCGAAAAGGAACGAGATGCCGCGCTGGCAAAACTCCACGCGCGCATCGTTGAAGAAGCGCCATTCGTGCTGATCGCCCACGATGTGGGCCCGCGAGCGATCTCCCGGAAGATCAAGGGGGTGGTGCAGCCGCAGAGCTGGTTCATCGATATCGCGACGATGTCTATCGATTGACGGACTCGCCGCAGTGCCCTCCTCCGCGGAAGGGGGCACTTTCCCGCGCCAACGTATTTGCCTATTCCGCAAGCCGGCCATAGACCATGACTTACCTGCTTCGCCGCATCGCATATGCCCTGCCGATCCTGCTTGGGGTCGCCCTGCTCTGCTTCTCGCTGGTCCACATTGCCCCCGGCGATCCCCTTGTGTCGGTGCTGCCACCCGATGCATCCGAGGATCTGCGGCGACAACTGACCGCGCTGTACGGGTTCGACAAGCCGTTTCTCGAGCAATTCCTCCATTGGCTGCTGCGCGCGCTGCATGGGGACCTCGGTACGTCGATCGCCACGAACCGGCCCGTGATGAGCGAGGTGTCGGTAGCCGTCGTCAACTCCGTGCGCCTGGCCGCCGTCGCCACGCTGATCGGCTTCACGTTCGGCTGCCTGTTCGGCTTCGTGGCCGGCTACCTGCGCGATTCGGTGCCCGATCGTGTGGCGTCGTTCCTGTCGGTACTGGGCGTCAGCATTCCCCATTACTGGCTCGGCATGGTGCTGGTGATTGCGTTCTCCGTGCTTCTGGGATGGCTGCCGGCCACCGGCGCCGGCCCTAACGGCTCGGGCGACTGGGGTTGGGATTGGGAACACATCCAGTACATGCTGTTGCCTGCGGTCACGATGTCGGTGATTCCGATGGGCATCGTGGCGCGCACCATCCGCGCACTGGTGGCCGAGATCCTGTCCAACGAGTTCATTGCCGGCCTGCGTGCGCGCGGATTGTCGGACCTTGCCGTATTCCGTCACGTGGTCAAGAACGTTACGCCGACGGCGCTCTCGGTCATGGGCCTGCAACTGGGCTATCTGCTTGGCGGCTCGATTCTGATCGAAACGGTGTTCTCCTGGCCAGGCACCGGCTTCCTGCTGAACTCCGCCATTTTCCAGCGCGATTTCCCGTTGTTGCAGGGCACGATTCTCGTCCTGGCCGTGTTCTTCGTGATGCTGAACCTGCTGGTCGACGCGTTGCAGACATTGTTCGACCCCCGTATCCAACGCAACTGAGGACGCCACGATGGAAATGACATTGAACAAGGCCGTGGCACCGCTTCCCGTGGAGCGTTCACCCGGATACTGGACCACGGTCTGCCGCCGGCTGCTGCGCAACAAGCTCGCGATGCTGGCCGCACTGATCCTGATCGTGCTTGTCCTGACGGCGATCTTCGCGCCGGCGCTGATGCCTGCCGACCCCTATGCGTCGTCGATTCTCAAGCGATTGAAGCCGATCGGCTTCGACGGTCACCTGCTTGGCACCGACGAACTGGGCCGCGACATGCTGTCGCGCCTGATGCTTGGCGGGCGGTTGTCGCTATTCATGGGCATCACGCCGGTACTGCTCGCCTTCCTGATCGGCAGCACGATCGGCATCGTCGCCGGTTATGCGGGTGGCTGGACGAACACCGTCATCATGCGGCTCACCGACATCCTCTATGCGTTTCCCTCGGTACTGCTGGCCATCGCGCTATCCGGCACACTGGGCGCGGGGGTTGGCAACGCATTGTTATCGTTGACCATCGTGTTCGTGCCGCAGATCGTTCGCGTCGCCGAAAGCGTGACCACGCAGGTACGCAACCGGGAATTCGTCGATGCCGCCCGCGCCTCGGGCGCATCGTCGCTGACCATCGTGCGCGTGCATGTCCTCAACAACGTGCTCGGCCCAATCTTCGTTTATGCCACGAGCCTGATCTCGGTCTCGATGATCCTGGCTTCCGGGCTGTCGTTCCTGGGGCTTGGCGTCAAGCCACCGGAGCCCGAATGGGGCCTGATGCTGAACACCCTGCGCACCGCCATCTACACCCAGCCATGGGTGGCCGCGTTGCCCGGCGCGATGATCTTCCTGACCTCGATCTCGTTCAACCTGCTGGCCGATGGCATTCGCTCGGCCATGGAAATCAAGGAGTAAGCATGGTTGAAACGCATGCCCCCCTGCCTACCGCCCCCACAGATGTCGGCGGCCGGGCGCAGCCACTGCTCATCGCGCGCCAGTTGGTCAAGCACTTTCCGTTGAAGTCCCCGGTCCCGCTGCGCAAGGGCGGTGTCGTGCGTGCCGTGGACGGCGTGAGCTTCGACGTCCTCAAGGGCGAAACACTTGGCGTCGTCGGGGAATCTGGCTGCGGCAAGTCCACCACGGCACGCCTGCTGATGCAACTCACGCCGCAGGACAGCGGCGAACTGATCTTCGATGCACAGGGCGTCGACTCCCGGCAATTGCCGATGAAGGCGTTCCGCAGTCAGGTGCAGATGGTATTCCAGGACAGCTACTCGTCGCTCAACCCACGACTGACTATCGAGGAATCGATCGCGTTCACGCCACGTGTCCACGGCGTTTCCGCACGGGAAGCCACGGAACGCGCCCGCTACCTGCTGGAGCGCGTGGGGCTGGAGCCGAAGCGATTCGCCGGCCGCTATCCGCACGAACTGTCGGGCGGACAGCGCCAGCGCGTGAACATTGCGCGCGCGCTGGCGCCACGGCCCCGCCTTGTCATTCTTGACGAAGCCGTGTCCGCCCTCGACAAGTCCGTGGAAGCCCAGGTACTGAACCTGCTGATGGACCTCAAGGCCGAATTCAACCTGACCTACGTATTCATCAGTCACGACCTCAATGTGATTCGCTACCTTTGCGACCGCGTCATGGTCATGTATCTGGGCAAGGTCGTGGAGATCGGCGCAACCGAATCCGTCTATGCCAACCCGGCCCATCCCTATACGCGGGCGCTGCTGACATCGATGCCTTCGATGGACCCCGACCAGCGCACGCTGGCCGCGCCGTTGGCCGGCGATCCGCCCAACCCGATCAATCCGCCATCGGGCTGCAGCTTCCATCCGCGCTGCGTGCGTGCCGAGCCCATTTGCGAGCGGCGCGAGCCTGTGCTCACCGACGCGCTCGCCGGCCATCCAGTGTCATGCCTGATGGCCATGCCAGACGGCGGCCACTCGCTGCCGCTGCGCCGGCTGACGACGAACCTGCATGCCGCCACGCCCTGAACTCGCGGAGACACCAATGTCCACCGACCCCCTCCATTCCCATCCACCCGCAGTGTCCGTGCGAGATCTGCGTGTGTCCTTCGCAAGCGGCGGCAAGACGATCCAGGCCGTCAACGGTGTATCGCTGGAGGTAGCGCCGGGCGAAGCCGTGGCGCTGATCGGCGAGTCGGGCTCTGGCAAGAGCGTCACGCTACGCGCCTTGATGCGTTTGCACCCGCCACGCCGCACGACGATATCCGGCGAGATTCAGGTCGACGGCCAGTCCGTGCTGGATCTCGACAAACGCGGGCTGGCCCGCCTGCGCGGCGGCACCGTCGCCATGGTGTTCCAGGAGCCACTCCTGGCGCTGGACCCCGTCTACACGGTTGGGCAACAGATTGTCGAATGCATCCGCACACACCGTGGGGTATCGACTTCGGAAGCGCGTGCGCTGGCACTCAAGGCGCTGGAATCCGTGCGCATTCCCAGCCCGGAGCGACGCCTGGCCGCCTATCCGCATGAGATGTCGGGCGGCATGCGTCAGCGCGCGATGATCGCGCTGGCGCTGTCCGCGCAGCCCAGGATCCTGCTGGCCGACGAGCCCACGACGGCACTCGATGCCACGGTGCAGATCCAGGTATTGATTCTGCTGCGCGAACTGCAGCGCGAGCTCGGCCTGTCGATCATCTTTGTCACCCATGATATCGGCGCCGCCGTGGAAATCGCCGATCGCGTCGCCGTGATGTATGGCGGACGCATTGTCGAGGAAGGCCCCATCCGCACGCTGATGCGTGACGCGCGCCATCCCTACACGATCGCGTTGCTGCAAAGCCGACAGCATGGCATGGGCCGTGGCGAACGCCTCGCGACGATCGGTGGCGCGCCGCCTGACCTCGCAGCGCTGCCGCCCGGCTGCACGTTCGCACCACGTTGCCCACAGGCCAGTGCGGCCTGCCTGTCGGAGGTCCCGAAAGCCGTATCGCTCGGCAATGAGCATCGCGTCAGCTGTGTGCGGGTTACCGCGCACGCTGCCAGCGAATGCGTCGCCTGAAACCGTTTGATCGATTCCAAGGAAATCGCACCCATGAGCCTGGCCACCCATCCCTCGCGCGCCTTTCTGCCCTACCCCGATGCCCCCGTGCCAAACGCGGCCAATGGCCCGCTTCGCGGCCTGACGTTCGCCGTCAAGGACCTTTTCGACGTCTCCGGCTACCCCACGGGCGGCGGCAATCCGCATGTGTTGGCACGCTCGGGCATCAAGACCACCACAGCGCCCACCGTCCAGAAACTGCTCGATGCTGGCGCGGCGTTCGTCGGCAAGGTCCATACGGACGAGCTCGCGTTTTCGATGAACGGGCAGAACCATCACTACGGCGGCCCTTACAACGGCGCGGCGCCCGATCGCATTACGGGGGGCTCGTCGTCGGGCTCGGCGTCCGCAGTGTCGAACAAGCTGTGCGACTTCGCGCTCGGCACCGACACCGGTGGCTCGGTCCGCGCACCGGCCAGTCATTGCGGTCTGTTCGGCATACGTCCGTCACATGGCCGGATATCGCTGACCCACTGCATGCCACTGTGCGAAACACTGGATACGTGCGGCTTCTTCGCCCGGGATATCGCCACCTTCGCGCGCGTGGCCGATGTCCTGCTGGGTGCGGATGCCAATCCGCTGCCCAGCCGGCCCAGGCTGTTGCTGGCAGCCGACCTGTTCGAACTGCCAACGCCCGAGGCGCGCAAGGCGCTTGCACCCGCCACCGCTCGCATCGAGGCCGTGCTCGGTAAAGCCTCGCCCGTTGACGTGGCCGATCGTCCGCTGTCGGATCTGTACTGGGCCTTTCGTTACGTGCAGGGCTGGGAGGCGTGGCGGGCGGATGGCGCGCTGATCGAGAACTATGGACTGCAGCTGGGGCCCGATGTCGCCGGCCGATTCGCGTTCAGCAAGGAGGTAACGGCAGCGCAGTTCGAGAAATCGAGCGCCGTGCGCCGGGAGTTCACGGCTCACCTGGGCTGTCTGCTGGGTCAAGACGGCATCCTGTTGCTACCGACGATGCCGGACATCGCGCCACTGCGTACGACGCCGATGGAAGCACTCGAAGACTACCGGACCACCGCGGCGCATACGCTATGCCTGACCCCGCTGACCGGATTCCCTCAACTCAGCCTGCCGCTATCCGGGCGCGACGGCGCGCCACTGGGAGTATCCCTGATTGGCCCCATGGGGAGCGACCGCAGCCTGATTGCCGTGGCCGAAACATTGATGACGGCGATTGCCTGAACTAAGCTGGTGCCAGACCGCTCCCCGATCCTCGTCGGCGGCGCGGATGGCGCCAACCGCTCCCATCACGGCAATCACATCATGACCCGACTCCGCATCTCCGCCGCCGGCTACACCTTTATCGCCGATACCAACCCCGATGCGCCGCAGACCGTTGCCGCGTTCCTGAAGCTGCTGCCCTATCGGCAGAAGCTGATCCACGTACGCTGGAGTGGCGAGGGCTGCTGGATTCCATTGGGCGAGTTCAGGCTCGGTGTCGACTTCGAGAACCACACGAGCCATCCGTCCGTGGGCGACATCCTGTTCTACCCAGGCGGCTACAGCGAGACGGAGATCATCCTGGCCTACGGGAGCTGCTGCTTCGCCAGCAAGCTGGGACAACTGGCGGGCAACCACTTCCTGACCATCGTCGAGGGCAAGGAAAACCTGCGCGCCCTGGGCACCAAGGTGCTGTGGGAAGGCGCCCAGGACGTCGTATTCGAACTGGCCTGACGGGTTCAGGCGGCGCCGGCGGACAGCGCCAGCGTACGGAGCGCCGCCACCGGCTCGGGCGCATCTCGGCGGGAGAGCAGTACCACACGTGTCGTCGCGCCCGCATCGGACAGTGGCACCAACCGGACGCCATCGGGCCCGAACCACTGCATCGATTCCGGCACCACGGCTACGCCAAAGCCCGCCGCCACAAGAGATAGCTGCGAAAGCTTGCGCGAAATCGCACCGGCCGCCGTTGGATAGAAGCCGCTCGCCTGGCAAAGCTGCGCCACGCGGTAGCTGAGCCCGCCCCGCTCCGGGTGCGGCAGCGAGACAAACGGCATCTCTCGCAAGGCACTCAGCGTCAGCGATTCCCGTCGCGACATCGGATGATCGGCGCAGACAGCCACGACCAGCCGCTCCCCGGCCATCGGATCGATCTGGATGTTCGGGTAGCGGCGCAGTACCGGATCACGCGCCAACCCGAGGTCGGCACGGCCCTCCTCGATGTCGACCGATTGCTGCTCCGACGATGCCTGGGCAACTTCAAAGCGGGCGGCGGGATGGTCGGACTGCCAGCGATGCAACCAGCCGCAACGCTGCGGCGTCAGCACGACCGAACTCGAATGGAGCAGGCGTATCGCATCGGCCCCACCGCGCTGCACTTGGCGGGCCTGCACGGCTGCGCCGGCGAGGTCGGACAGAATGCGGCGCGCCGATTCGTAGAATGCCTGCCCCGCCGCCGTCGGCTCCACGTGCCGAGGCTTGCGCACCAGCAGTTCCACCTGCAGCGTCGCTTCCATGTCACGTATCTGCCGGCTCAGCGCCGATTGGGCGATGAACAGCCGTTCGGCCGCCAGGCTGAAATTGCCTGCGTCCACAATCTCGACGAAATAGCGCAACTGCTTCAGGGAGGGCGTCATAAGCATGAGTGTGCCACGCGCTTCATTGACTTTGGCTGCCATGCCGATTTGCGATGGCAGCGCACGGCATTTGCGATCGCTCGGCCCGTCGCGCGGCGCTACGCTGAATCCTCTCCCAATCCCCGCCTCGCCGATGGACCTGTCCGCCCTGCTTCCCGACGTTTCCCTGCCCGCCTATGCCACCATGAGCGCCGCGTTGGCCGTGGCGTACGTCATCTTCGGCATCGCCGGATTCGGCACGGCGCTGATGGCAGCACCTGTGCTGGCCTATGTGATGCCCGTCGCGCAGATCGTGCCACTTCTGGCGTTAATGGACTGCTCGGCGGCACTTCTAAACCTGGCACGCGACGGACACGCCGCCGATCGTACCGAGTTGCGGCGGCTGGTGCCGTGCCTGCTCATTGGCAGCCTGATCGGCGCGGCACTGCTGCTGCGGATACGCGCCGACCTGCTGCCCGCCGTGCTGGGTGTCTTCGTCACGGCGTATGCGATCTGGTCGTTGCTCGGCAAGCGGCCGGCCACGCGACTTCCCTCATCCGCCGCCGTGCCGTTCGGGTTGGTCGGTGGCATCTGCTCCGCAATGTTCGGTAGCGGTGGCTTTCTGTACGCGATCTATCTGTCGAGCCGGCTCGACAAGGACGCCATGCGTGTCACCCAATCGACCTTGATTGGTTTGTCCACGCTGACGCGGTTGGTGCTGTTCCTGCTGGCGGGCGTTTACGCGCGCGCGGAACTGCTGAAGCTTGCGGTGGCACTGGCGCCGGCGATGATCGCTGGGCTGTGGGCCGGGCGCCAGATTACGCTGCGCATGTCGCGCGAGCAGTTCCTTCGCGTGGTGAACGTGATCGTATTGCTTTCAGGCAGCGCACTGGTCATTCGCACCTGGCTGGCCTGATCGGGCTCCTCGTGCATTAGCGCCTCGCGCCCTATCTCCTCGCGCGCTAACATGCCGGCATCGCGGTCCCACTGTCGGGCCCACCCAAGCTGGAGATGCTCCCCGTATGTACATGATCTACTGGACCGAGGCCACCGCCGACGGTCTGGCGCCGCACGCGCAATCGTTCCCCGGCGATGCACTCAAGGATGCACTGCAGTTCGCGGAGGCGCTGCGACGTCGCCAGTTTGCCGGCGAGCCGGTCAGCTTTGTCACGCTCTGCTCGGAGAATCCGAACTCGGTCGGCAAGCCGGGCGCGGCTGACCCGCCGCCCGACTACGAATGGAAGAAGCGCAGGCCGTAGCGGCCTGCTGCCAGCCCCCCAAACCCTCAGTTCGTCATCACCCCTTGCCCGCCTTCCGGGGCCCGGACACGGAACCACGCCGCGTACAGCGCGGGCAGGAACAACAGCGTCAGCACCGTGGCGACGATCAGGCCACCCATGATCGCGGCGGCCATTGGCCCCCAGAACGTCGAACGCGACAGGGGAATCATCGCCAGCACCGCCGCTGCGGCGGTCAGCATGATCGGGCGGGCCCGACGCACCGCTGACTCGACGATGGCCTGCCACGGCGGAATGCCCGCCTTGATGTCCTGCTCGATCTGATCAACCAGAATCACCGAGTTGCGGATAATCATACCCAGCAGCGCGGTAATGCCCAACTGGGCGACAAACCCCATCGGCGCGTGCAGGAGCAACAGCGTCGCCGCCGCGCCAATCAGGCCCAGCGGGCCGGTCAGGAACACCATCACCGAACGCGAGAAGCTGTGCAACTGCAGCATCAGCAACGTGAAGATCAGGAAAATGCACAGCGGCAGTTGCGCGGCGATCGACGCGCCGGCCTTGCCGCTTTCCTCCTGCGCGCCCGCGATCGTGATGCGGTAACCGGGCGGCAGGCTGGCGCGGATCGCGTCGAGCTTCGGATCGATCTGCGCGGTCACGGTCGGCCCCTGGATGCCATCGACGATGTCGGACTGCACGGTAACGCCGAAGTCACGATTCTCGCGCCAGAGCACGCCGGGCTCTGATTTCAGCGTCACGCGCGCCACCTGCGTCAGCGGCACGGCGCGGCCCGTGCTGGTCGGCACCAGGATGTTGTTCAGGTCCGACATCGTGTCGCGCTCGCTTTTCGGCGTGCGCATGACGATATCGATCAGCTTGTCCGCGTCGCGATACTGGCCAACCGGCACGCCAGTCAGCACCGCCTGCGTGGCGCGGGCAATCGCGTTGGTGGTCACACCGAGCGCACGTGCCTTGTCCTGGTCAAGCTCGAGACGCAGCATCTTCACGTTCTCGTTCCAGTTGTCGTTGACGCCGACCGTGTTCGGATTGGCTGCCATGATGGCCCGCACCTGATCCGCCGCCTTGCGCACCCCGGCGGCATCCGGACCAATCACCCGGAACTGCACCGGGTAGGCAACGGGTGGCCCGTTTGGCAGCAGCTTCACACGGCCCCGGAGTTGTGGGAACTCCGCGGCCAGCACCTGCTCGATGCGCTTGCGCAGCACGTCGCGTTGCTCCGCGTCCGCCGGCATCACGATCAGCTGCGCCACGTTCGACTGCGGCAGGATCTGGTCCAGCGGCAGGTAGAAGCGCGGCGCGCCAGTACCTATGAACGTGGTCAGGCTGCCCACGGCCTTGTCGCGCCGCATCGCCACTTCGAAGCGCTTGGCTTCGGCTTCGGTCTGCACAAAGCTCGTGCCTTCCGGCATCCAGAGTTCGACCATCAACTCGGGGCGGCTCGAATCGGGAAAGAACTGCTTCTCAACGAACTTGAACGCGAACAGCCCCAGCGCGAACGCCGCCAGCGTGACCACGATCACGGTCTTGCGCCACGTGACACACCAGTTCACCAGCGCACGGAAGCGCGCGTAGAACGGCGTATCGAACACCTCATGATGGCCGCCGTCGCTCGGGCGCGTCTTGAGCAGCAGATAGCCCAGGTACGGTGTGAAGTAGACCGCCGCCAGCCAGGACAACACCAATGCCAGCGCCGTCACGGCGAAGATCGCGAACGTGTATTCGCCAACGGTCGAGCGCGCCAGCCCCACGGGCAGGAAGCCCGCCGCCGTAATCAGCGTGCCGGTCAGCATCGGCATTGCCGTGGACGTGTAGGCAAACGTGGCGGCCTCCATCTTGGAGAAGCCTTCCTCCAGCTTGCGCACCATCATTTCGACGGCGATGATCGCGTCGTCCACCAGCAGGCCCAGCGCGATGATCAGCGCGCCAAGCGATATCTTGTGGAGCCCGATGCCGAATATGTTCATGAACAGGAACGTCACGGCCAGCACCAGCGGAATCGTCAGCGCCACCACGAGTCCGGGACGTACGTCGAGCCGTAACGGCCGCGTATGGAGCCCGAGCGAGACGAAGCTCACACCCAGCACGATCACAACGGCCTCGATCAGCACCCGCACGAACTCCCCCACCGAGTGCTTCACGGCCTGCGGCTGATCCTGGACCTGATCCATCTCGATACCGACCGGCAACTGGTTGCGCAGGCCATCGACCACGCGGCGCAGTTCCTTGCCCAGCGCGATGATGTCCCCGCCCTTCTCCATCGAAATACCCAGGCCGATCACATCCTTGCCGTTGAAACGCATCCGGCTCACCGGAGGATCGACATACCCGCGATAGACGTGCGCGATGTCGCCCAGCCGAATGTTGGCGATGCCGTTCGGCCCGCGCAGGACCAGGTTTTTCAGGTCTTCCACCCCGCCAAGCTGCCCGGTGATGCGGATCTGCAGGTTGTCGGTTGGCGTCACGAGGACACCACTACCGGTGGGATTGTTCTGCTCGGCAATCTGGTTGGCGATCGCATTGATGTCCAGCCCAAGCTGCGCGAAGCGTGCCTGATTGAACTCGACATAGAGCTTCTCGTCCTGCAGCCCCAGCAGGGACACCTTGGCCACGGCGGGGATGCGCAGCATCTCCTGCCGCACGAGATCCGCATACTCGCGCAGTTCCTTGTAAGTGAAGCCGTCGGCCGACAGCGCATAGATCGAGCCGTACACATCGCCGAACTCATCATTGAAGAACGGCCCACGCACGCCCTGTGGCAGCGTCGGCTGGATGTCGCCAATCTTCTTGCGCACCGTGTACCAGATCTGCGCAGTGTCCTTGGCCGGCGCGTTGTCGGCCAGCTGGAAGATCACCGTGGTCTCGCCCGGCTTCGAGAAGCTGCGGATCTTGTCCGCGTATGGCACTTCCTGAAGCTGCCGTTCGATCTTGTCGGTCACCTGCACGGCGATCTGCTCGGCGGTAGCGCCGGGCCAGAGCGCCTGCACGACCATCACGCGGAACGTGAACGGCGGATCTTCGTCCTGCCCGAGCTGGAAGAAGGCCAACAGGCCGCCCAGCAGCAGCACAACGAGCAGGTAGCGGGTCAGCGGCTGGTGCTCAAGCGCCCAGCGCGACAGGTTGAAGCGGGAATGGTCCATGCGCCGCCCTCAGCCCAGGCGCCTATCCAGCGCGGCCAGCGGCGCGCCAGGATTCGAGGCCGGCTGCGCCGGAGCGATGCTCTGCATCGGCCTGACCTTCTGCCCCGGCCTGAGCAGGTGCACACCCGCCGTGACGATGACCTGACCCGGCTTCAGACCGCTTCGCACTTCTATCAGGTTGCCGTCGGCGTTGCCGAGCATCACCGGCACCGGGTTGACCGTGCCACCCGTGCCCTTGCCGCCGGAATCCGGTTGATAGACCCAGACCTGATTGCTGCCGTTGTTCTGCAGCAGGGCCGTCAGCGGAATGCGAATCGCGGCACTGTCGCCAGATCGGACAAAGGTCACCACGGCGGTCATGCCGATGCGCAGGTCAGCCGGCGGATTGGGCACGCTGACACGCGTCGGGTACGTCCGCGTCACCGTATCGGCAGCTGCGGAAATCTCGCGAACCCGTCCCGGCAGCACGCGATCCGGTTCCGACCAGGTGCGAATCGTGACTTCGGTAATGCCACGCAGCATGTCGACCTGATCTTCCGGCAGGCCGATCGCCACTTCCTTCTCGGCCGTCTGCGCCACACGGATCACCGGCTGGCCCGGTGTAACGACCTGCCCCACCTCGGTGTCGATCGCGGTCACCACGCCATCGGCGTCGGCGGTCAGCACCGCATAGCCGGTCTGGTTCGCCTGATTGCGCAGATTGGCCTGGGCCTGCTCCAGCTTCGAAGCGGCCGAATCGTAGGTGGCCTGGCGGCGGTGCTGCTCGGCGGCACTGATAAATCCCTTGGCCGCGAGTTCGTTGTAGCGCTTGAGATCGGACGCCGCGAGATCGCGGTCGGTCTTGGCCGCGTCGTACTGGGCACGCGCGCCGGCTTCCGCCAGCCCCAGGTCGGTCGGATCAAGGCGGGCCAGCGGCTGACCCTTGCGCACAGTGGCACCCACGTCCACCAGACGGGCGGCGATCTTTCCGCCCACGCGGAAACCCAGGCGCGACTCCACGCGCGGGCGCACCTCGCCGGAGAATTCAAAGGCCGTCTTGCCCCCTGCCGGGTTCAGTTGCAGCAACCGCACCGGCCGCACGTATTCGACCGATTCCGCCTGCTTGCCGCAGCCAGCCAGCATCAAGGCAGTCGAAAGCGCAAGCATGGCCAGCCCCGCGGCGATGGGCCGGGCGGCACGGCGTCCGCGCCGACGTTCCGGCAGCGGCGCGAGAGAACGAACTTCAGCGTCTACGGCCGCAACTTCCGGCCCGGCGTAATGCACTGGCATGGACAAGCGATATCTGGTCGGTGGAACGGGTGCAGCCGGTGGCCCTCGCCTGACGGCGAGCGACTCTCTGGAATGCGTCTTTGGGATAACTTTCAGGCATCTGCGCGGATGCCTGGGGCCAAGGGAAGAAATTAATAACTGGCCGGTCAGTAATATACTGATCACCCTCGAGTGCGTCAAACGGCGGATGACGAACAGGAGTATCGTGCGACGAAAGGTCCGCAGGCGAGCGTCAGCGGGCGCCTGAAGGCGCCGGCGGCTTCGCCCGGTGCTACAATCCGCGCCTTTGGCGCCGCCCCCGCCGCCCCACATTCAAAGAGATTGGCGTGACGCCCGATCAGTATTGCCAGGACAAGGCCGCCCAGAGCGGCTCCAGCTTCTACTACAGTAGCCTGCTTCTCCCCTCCGACCGCCGCAACGCCCTGACCGCGCTGCAAGCCTGGCGCCAGGAACTCGATGCCATCGTCAACGAGAACCATGACGCCGGCGTAGCCCATCAGCGCCTGGACTGGTGGCGCGCGGAATTGCGCCGCCTGTACGACGGGGGGGCAGCCCACCCGGTCAGCCAGGCGCTGCAGCCGCATCTGGATGCGCTGCCGCAGGCCGAAATGGCCGAGATGCTCGCCGCCACCGAGATGGATTTGGCGCAATCGCGCTATCTGGACGAGATCGGCCTGCTTCGATACTGCCGCGCCTCGGGCGGCACGTTCGGCAAGCTGACGGCCCGCGTGCTTGGCCACACCGACCCACGCACGCTCGACGCCGCGGAACAGCTTGGGCTGTCCTTGCAGCGGGTGCGCATTGTGAAGGATATCGGTGGCGATGCGCGCCACGGCCGCATTTATATTCCCGTCGATACGCTGCAACGCTTGGAAGTGCCCGCCGCGGACATCCTCCAGTCGCGCCATTCGGACCGCTTTGTCGCGCTGATGCGGGAACAGGCCACGCAAGCCCGCGCGCTGTATGGCGAGGCACTGGCCGCACTGCCACGCGCCGATCGTCGGTCTCAGCGTGCCCAGCTGGCCTTCGCGGCCATTCAGCACGCTCTTCTGGACGAAATCGAAGCCAGCGACTTCCAGGTCCTGAACCAGCGCATCGATCTGACGCCGATGCGCAAGCTCTGGATTGCCTGGAAAACCTGGCTGAAGAATGGCTAACCCCCGGCTTCGTTCTGCTTTTCTGCCTTTCTGCTTTCTGCCCTACTGTCGTTGACGCCATGACCATCGCCACCCCTTCCCTCGGCCAGTCGATCCTCGAACGCGCCGAAGCCCTTGCCCGCTTCTCGGATATGGAGGATGGCCTGACCTGCGCCTTTCTGACGCCCGCCCACCGCCAGGCACAAGCGCAGTTGGCACGGTGGATGGAGGATGCCGGCATGACGGTAAGGATCGACGCGATCGGCAACGTGATTGGCCGTTACGCCGCCGATTCGGCCACGGCCAATCCGAAGGTGCTGATGACGGGCTCGCACTTCGACACGGTGCGCAATGGCGGCCGCTATGACGGCAGGCTCGGCATCCTGCTGCCAATTGCCGTCGTTGGCGCGCTGCGCGATGCCGGCATCCGCCTGCCCTATCACTTCGAAGTGGTTGGATTTGCCGAGGAAGAAGGCCTGCGTTTCAAGACCAGCTTTCTGGCCAGTAGCGTGCTGGCGGGACGCTTCGACCCCGCGCTGCTCGACCGCGCTGACGTGGATGGCGTGACGATGCGCGAGGCGCTGGCCGACTCCGGCCTGCCCGGCGCCGGCGACATCGACGCCTTGCGCGCTGCGGCGGTCGATCCGTCGACATTGGCTGGCTTTGTCGAAGTCCATATCGAACAGGGCCCGGTGCTGCTCAATCGCGGATTGCCGCTCGGCATCGTGACCCAGATTGCCGGAAGCAGCCGCTTCCAGGTACGCGCGGAGGGCCTGGCCAGCCACGCTGGCACCACGCCGATGGATATGCGCCGCGATGCCGCGACGGGTGCCGCCGAAATGATCCTGCTCGTGGAGTCTCGCTGCGCCCAGGTGCCGACGCTGGTGGGAACGGTGGGCCAGCTTCAGGTGCCGAACGGGTCAAGCAACGTGATTCCGGCCGCGTGCGTGTTCTCGATGGACATTCGCGCCGGCGAAGACGGCATCCGCGAGGCCGCCATCGCCGATATCGTCGCCGGGATCGAGCGGATTGCCGCAAAGCGCAGCCTGAAGGCCAGCGTGGAGCGCGTGACGCCGGTCAACAATGCGCCTTGCGCGCGCTGGCTGATGGATCAATTCGGCGCGGTGCTGAAAAAGCGTGGCCATGAAGTGTTCGAACTGCCTTCAGGCGCAGGCCACGATGCGATGATGATGCACCGCATCATCGATGTGGCGATGCTGTTCGTCCGATGCGGCAATGGCGGTATCAGCCACAACCCGCTCGAGACGATCACCGAGGAAGACGCGCAACAGGCAGCCGAAGTCTTCGTGGACTTCCTGCGGCATTTCCGGGTGAAAGACTGAGCGGACTGGGCCTGGGGGGGGCCTGGGGGGGGCCTGGGGGGGGCGGTACGGCAAAGCCGCGCAACCACGCCAGGATCACTCTGAAGCGGTTGCTCAGCCGCCTTGGTACATCTCGCGGCTGAGATCGTAGAGATTCTTGCGTAACGTCTTGCGCTCGTCGGGCGACAGGCGTGGATTGCCACCGCGCTGCCCCTGCCGCGTGGCGCGGTCCGCCATGTCCCGTTCGGACTCGGCCTTGTCTGACCGCCGGCCGGACGGGCGACCTCGCTCCGAGGCCTGGCCGTTGCCGCCCTGGGCGCTGGATGAGGACTGGCTTTTCGATGTATGAAGCAGATGTGCCATACCCGCCGACTGGGCCAGCGCCACGCCGGATGCAGCCGTAATCAGCAGGGTCAGGCCAGCCAGACATGCTGCTCGCGCGTACGTCGCGCGCCGCAGGGTATGCCCAGGCCGGATTCGCTTCACTTTCATTGGATAATGGCGGTTTCGACGGCACCCCGACCGCCTGCCATCCAGCATCAACTGGGGGGAGGCTGCGTGGCCCCTGCCGTCGACAAGGGGCGCGGGATGCCCGTGGTGGCCGTTCCTGAAATTGGACCAAAAATCGGCATCAGGAATACGGTTTGCGGAGTGTAAATGCACAAAAGGTGCACGCCGCCATACCACAGGGTAAAGTATGTAACGTTTTGTTAAGCCATTTTGAGCGAAAGCGATAGTCGCTAAGATACCGCCATGGAAAATACCAGCCACAAGATTCTCGTCGTGGACGACGACCCGCGCCTGCGCGATCTTCTACGCCGCTATCTCGGCGAGCAGGGCTTCACGGTCCTCGTGGCGGAAAACGCCACGGCCATGAATAAGCTCTGGCTGCGCGAGCGTTTCGACCTGCTGGTGCTGGACCTGATGATGCCGGGCGAGGACGGCCTTTCCATCTGCCGCCGCCTGCGAGGCGCCAACGACCAGACCCCGATCATCATGCTCACCGCCAAGGGTGAGGACGTGGACCGTATCGTCGGCCTGGAAATGGGCGCGGACGACTATCTGCCCAAGCCCTTCAACCCGCGTGAACTGATCGCGCGGATTCACGCCGTGCTGCGCCGCAAGGGTCCCGCCGAAGTGCCTGGCGCCCCGTCGGAAACCCCGGAAACGTTCGCCTTCGGCGATTTCGTACTCAACCTGGCCACGCGTACGCTGACCAAGAACGACGAGGAAATCACGCTCACCACGGGCGAGTTCTCGGTGCTCAAGGTTTTCGCGCGCCACCCACGCCAGCCGCTCTCGCGCGAAAAGCTCATGGAAATGGCACGCGGCCGCGAGTACGAAGTCTTCGACCGCAGCCTGGACGTGCAGATTTCTCGCCTGCGCAAGCTGATCGAGCCGGATCCGGGTAACCCGCGCTTCATCCAGACGGTCTGGGGCCTGGGTTATGTCTTTATCCCCGATGGCGTGAAGTAATTCCGGTCGCACCTCACAGCTTCATCGTGGCGACCGCTCTCGGCCGTACCGCAACGCGGTTCTTTGGTTCGCTCTTCTGGCGAACCTTCATGCTGATCGCCCTGTTGCTGGCGATCTCGCTGGGTATCTGGTTCCAGAGCTACCGGCTCTTCGAACGCGCGCCGCGTGCCCAGCAGATCGCCATGCAGGTAGTCAGCGTGGTCAAGCTCACCCGCGCGGCCCTGCTCTACTCGGACCCGGCTCGTCGCCGGTTCCTTCTGCTCGACCTCGTCCAGAACGAGGGCATCAAGGTCTATCCGCGCGAGAAGGACGATGACTTCGCCGCGCCCACGGCCAACCCGTTCCTGACACAACTCGTGCAACAGGAGATTCGCGGCCGCCTGGGCGAAGACACGGTCATCGCGACCACGGTCAACGACATTCCCGGCGTGTGGGTCAGCTTCGAAATCGAAGGCGACGACTACTGGGTCGCCATCAGCCCAGAACGATTCGAGCGCGTGCCAGGCATCCAGTGGCTCTGGTGGAGTATCGCGGCGCTGATGCTGTCGATCATCGGCGCGGCATTCATCACCGCGCGCGTCAACTATCCGCTCAAACGACTGGCCAACGCCGCGCGCCAGATCGGGTCCGGTGGCGATCCGCCGCCGCTGCGCGAACAGGGCGCAAGCGAAGTGGCGCAGGCCAACCGCAGCTTCAACCAGATGGTGCACGACCTGCGTCAGCTCGATGACGACCGTGTAGTGATGCTGGCAGGTATCTCGCACGATCTGCGCACGCCGCTCACCCGCCTGCGGCTGGAAACCGAAATGTCCCCCGTGGACAACGTCACCCGCGACGCGATGATCGCCGACATCGAACAGATGGACGCGATCATCGGCCAGTTCCTGAACTATGCCCGGCCAGGGCAGGAAGTCGTGGAACCGGTCGATCTGTCGACGCTCGTGCAAGAGTCCGTCGGCGTCTATGCCGCGCATGACGACGTGCGCATCCACGTGCGATCGAACGGCCCGGTGATGGCCATGGCCAACCGCATGGAAATCCAGCGCATTCTCGACAACCTCGTGGAGAACGCGCGGCGCTACGCCAAGGACGAAGAGACCGGCATGGCCGAAGTGGAGATCTCCACGCGCGTCGAGGACAAGGATGCGTTGCTGGTAGTGGCGGACAACGGCATGGGCGTGCCAGACGAAGAACTGTCGCTGCTGACGCGCCCGTTCTACCGGCTCGACGCCGCCCGCAGCGAGGCCAAGGGGGCCGGCCTGGGCATGTCCATCGTCAACCGCATCCTGCAGCGCAACGGCGGCAGGCTGGTCCTTGCCAACCGTCCGGCGCCCAAGTCCGGGCTGGTGGTCAGCGCAATCTTCCGGCGCGCCTGAGCGCCATCTCGCGAAAATCGCCGCGAATGTATTCGATGCGGCGCATTGACAGGTTTTCGACAGCAAACGATAGGGTTTTGTAAGCTCGCTGACAGGCGATTGACAGCGATTCAGCGCACACTTCCGCCCATCGACAGGTCCGATGCATACCGTTGCATCCCTAGCCATGGCACCACCTGCCGCAACCCCAAACGCCCTGGCTGCCCACACCGAAAACATACCGCCGGTCAACCGGCGGTGATCGAGAGACAGCCATGTCCAGCACTACCCAGTCACAACACGGATTCCGCACCGTGTTCCGCGTTGTCAGCGGCAACTTCCTGGAAATGTACGACTTCATGGTCTATGGCTTTTACGCTGCAGCCATCGCCCGTACGTTCTTTCCTTCGGATAATGAATTCGCATCGCTGATGCTCTCGCTGGCCACGTTCGGCGCGGGCTTCCTGATGCGACCATTGGGCGCCATCATCCTGGGCGCCTATATCGATCACCACGGGCGTCGCAAAGGCCTGATCCTCACGCTGATCCTGATGGCGGCCGGCACGCTGCTCATTGCGGTAGTGCCAGGGTACGCGGCGATCGGCGTGGCCGCGCCGCTGCTAGTCCTGTTCGGACGACTGCTGCAGGGCTTCTCCGCAGGCGTGGAACTGGGCGGTGTATCGGTGTATCTGTCCGAGATCGCCAAGCCCGGCAAGAAGGGCTTCTACGTGGCATGGCAATCGGCCAGCCAGCAGGTAGCCGTGATCTTCGCGGGCCTGCTCGGCGTGATCCTGCACGCCACACTGGCGCCGGCGCAGATGGATAGCTGGGGCTGGCGTGTGCCGTTCCTGATCGGCTGCCTGATCGTGCCGTTCCTGTTCATCATCCGCCGCTCGCTCGAGGAGACCGAGGAGTTCCGCACGCGCAAGCATCGTCCGAGCGTGAACGAGATCTATCGTTCGATGCTCGACAACTGGGGCATCATCATCGCCGGCTGCATGATGGTGGTGATGACCACGGTGTCGTTCTACATGATCACCGCCTACACGCCGACCTTCGGCAAGACCGTGCTGAAGCTCGACGACGTGGACAACCTGATCGTCACGATGTGCGTCGGCCTGTCGAACTTTATCTGGCTGCCGCTGATGGGCGCGGTGTCCGACCGCATTGGCCGCAAGCCGCTGCTGGTGTTCTTCACGATCGCCACGCTGGTGACCGCCTACCCCGCCGTTTCGTGGCTGGTGGCCGCCCCGTCGTTCGAACGCCTGCTGATGGTGGAGCTGTGGCTCTCCTTCCTGTACGGCAGCTATAACGGCGCAATGGTCGTCACGCTGACCGAAGTCATGCCGCCCGCCGTGCGCACCGCCGGCTTCTCGCTGGCATACAGCCTGGCCACGGCACTGTTCGGCGGCTTTACGCCAGCGATCTCGACCTACCTGATCCACGCCACGGGCAACAAGGCCGCGCCGGGTCTGTGGCTGATGTTCGCCGCCGCATGCGGTCTGGTTGCCACGATCATCATCTTCCGCACACGTCGCGAGCAGTCCGCGCTGAGCGCCGCATAACATCACGTGGCACGTATCGCGCGTCACCTGACGCCACACGCCGCCTTCACATTCCTGCCAAATCGCATAGCAGGCAAGCGTGAAGGCGGCGTGACCCGTTTCAGATCCCTCTGAATTTCTACGGTGTCCCCGTCAGGCGCGTCCGCGCATGGCATACTCCCCCGTGCTTCGTCTCTCCCCCTAGGCGCTGCCTATCGGGCTGTTTGAGAATATCAATTGGCCGCAGCGCCTCCGACGACGCATAATCCCCCTTTGTTGCACTCGCACAAGTGACATTTCCATTGCATCAGGGAACTCGCCATGCGAATGCGCGCCTCATTCTGTTCAACCGTATCAGGAGAAGTGTATGAAGACCGTTGGTGACAAGCTCGAAGCCTTCCACGTCGTTGGCGTCAAGCCCGGTTTCAACAACCACGAAGAGAACGGCCAGTCGGCGTTTGAAGACATCACCGAAAAGTCGTTCGAAGGCAAGTGGAAGGTCATCTACTTCTACCCGAAGGACTTCACGTTCGTGTGCCCGACCGAAATCGTGGCCTTCGCGAAGCTGAACGGCGACTTCGCCGATCGTGACGCGATCGTGCTGGGTGGCTCGACCGACAACGAGTTCGTGAAGCTGGCATGGCGTCGCGAACACAAGGACCTGAACAAGCTGAACCAGTGGCAATTCGCCGACGTGACCGGTTCGCTGGTGGATCAACTGGGCGTGCGCGACCAGGCCGCCGGTGTTGCGCTGCGCGCCACGTTCATCGTCGACCCGGACAACACGATCCAGCACGTTTCGGTGAACAACCTGAACGTCGGCCGTAACCCGGAAGAAGTCCTGCGTATCCTGGACGGTCTGCAAACGGACGAACTCTGCCCGTGCAACCGTGCAGTTGGTGGCGCCACGCTGTAATCGGCCTGCCTGCCAGTCGCCTCGAGCAAACTGGCGTATCAAGCGTGAAAGGGCCAGCGCCCTTTCACGTCGAAACCCGCTCCGTGCGGGTTTTTTGAGCCCTCGACGATAGGAGAAATAAATGGAATTCCTCAGCACGATCAAGAATTTGATCCCTGACTATGCAAAGGACATCCGTCTGAACGTGGACGGCACGATTGCACGCTCGTCGCTGGAAGGCAACGACGCGGTTGGCGTGGCGCTTGCGGCCGCTTTTGCCGCCAAGAGCAAGGTCCTGGTCGATGCCATCCGCAATGCGAACGTGCTGTCGCCGGAAGAAGTCAACGGCGCGCTGACGGCCGCCGCGCTGATGGGGATGAACAACCTCTGGTATCCCTATGTCGAGATGGCCGAGGACCCCGATCTGGCCAGCCAGCCCGCAGGCCTGCGCATGAACGCCTATGCCACCCATGGTGGCGTGGACAAGCGGCGCTTCGAGATGTACGCGCTGGCCGCATCGGTCATCGGCAAGTGCCATTTCTGCATCAAGTCGCACTACCAACTACTGAAGACCGAGCAAGGCATGACTGCTCAGCAACTGCGCGACGTAGGCCGCATCGCCGCGGTGATCGGCGCTGCTGCGAATGTGATCGCTGCCGAGTAATCCGGGAGGTACGCGGGTAAATCACCTGCGTGACGGATGCAAGCCGGCGCGCGCCCTCACGGGTGCCGCCGGCTTTTCCTTTGCTGCGCGGCGAACGTGAATACGCACGCATCGTGGAAATGTCACACATCAGACATCGTTGTACCGATGCATTTGTGCACCGGACGGCCTACAATCCACCCAAGGCCACGTCATCGTTACCGCCATGAGCACCCTGCCTTCGCAAAATTCGCCCCGCTTCCGGTTTCGCCTGGCCGCGACCTACGACTGGGGCGATATCGCCGCCGTCACGCAACATGCCTACGGGCAATATGAGCTCGAAATCATGGAGGACTGTCGCGCATCGTTCCAGCGCGGCATGCAATCCGTGCTGGCCGCCAAGGACAACCCGGATATGGAATGGTGGGTCGCGGAGACCGACCATGGCATCAGCGGCGCGGTGCTGTTCTGCCACCCCGACGCAACTGTGCCGGCCCTCGACGGCAGTATGGTCACGCTCACGCAGCCCGAAGCGCGCCTGCTATCGGTCAGCCCGCAGGCACGGGGACTTGGACTGGGGCACCGGCTGATGCAGATCTGCATCCAGCGTGCGCGCGACATCGGGTCGAAGACGCTGGTCTGCCGCACCATGCCGGAAATGGATTCCGCCAACCGTCTGTGCCAGCAGATGGGATTCGAGAAACGCACGGAAGCTGGCGCGCGTCACGGCGCGATGGCGCGGCTGATCGACTACGTCTATCCGATCACCGCCGAAACGGCGGAAGCTACAGCGCCGAAGGCCTGACGGCCAACGGCGCGATTTCAGACTTCAGGCGACAAGCTCAGTCCTGGGCGTCGCCGTTGCGGCGGTAGATCAGTACCGCCGCCTGCGCCACGATCCCCTCCTCCTTTCCTTCGAAGCCCAGTTTCTCGTTGGTCTTCGCCTTCACGTTGCAGCGCGTGACGGGCAGGCCGAGATCTTCCGCGAGATTGGCCACCATGCCGCTGATATGCGGCGCCAGCTTGGGCTTCTGCGCGATGACCGTGGCGTCGACGTTGCCGATCTCGTAACCGGCTTCGCGCACACGACGGACCGCCTCACGCAGCAATACCCGGCTGTCGGCGCCAGCGAAATTCGGATCGGTATCGGGAAAGTGGCGACCAATATCGCCCAGCGCCGCGGCACCGAACAACGCATCTGTCACGGCATGCAGCAGCGCGTCGGCATCGGAATGACCGAGCAGTCCGCGATCGTGTGGAATGTCCACGCCACCGAGGATCAGCTTGCGGCCCGGCACCAGGGCGTGAACGTCATAGCCTTGGCCAATGCGGATATCGAACGGGTTCAATGCGGCTCCTTTGTCTGGATGGATCACGTTTGTCACGTGTTGGAAGTCGGTGTGCCAGTGCGCAACAGTACGTCCGCCAGCGCGAAATCCTCGGGGTATGTCACCTTGAAGTTGCGCAGCGAACCATTCACCAGGCGCGGATGCAGTCCAAGCCGCTCGATCGCACTCGCCTCGTCGGTCACCACCGCGCCCGCGGCCAGCGCATCCTCCAGCGCATGGCGCAGCACGCCGATTCGGAACATCTGCGGTGTCTGGGCTTGCCACAGTCCTTCGCGCGGCACGGTGGCGCCGATGCGGGCAGCGGCGTCGGCACGCTTGAGCGTGTCCGGCACCGGCACGGCAAGAATGCCGCCGATCGGCTCGCTGGCGGCATCGTCGGACTCGACAGCGCGCACAAGTGTGTCGATCATCGCGGGCGTCAGGCCGGGCCGGGCCGCATCGTGCACGAGCACCCAGTCGGTATCCACTGCGCCCATGGTCCCAAGATGATGGAGACCGGCGAGTACCGAGGCATGGCGGGAATCACCGCCGACGAACGCTGTATCGAAGCGGAGCCCGGCAAAGGCGGCGGCGCCGAAACGGGACTCGAGCGGCATGTCGTCGGGGGCCAGCACCAGCGCGGTGGCGCTGATGGCATCGCAAGCGGAAAAGGCGGCCAGCGCATACCAAAGCATCGGCCGTCCGGCCACGGTCTGGTACTGCTTCTGGATGGGGCCTCCGGCACGACTGCCGGTACCGGCACAGGGAATCAGGGCGAAGCGGCGATCTGACACGGATTTGCGGGAGATGGAATATCGGAAACCGGCCGGCAAACCGGCCGGGGTGCATTCTATAATACGGCCCTCGCCCGCCGCCATCTGGCACTGCCGATGCAGTGGGCATGAACCATGATCCTCGCCCGTGAACAGCCCGGGCCCAGCCCGTCACAGGGCAACAACGGGCCCTCGCAAACGCCGGCGGGGTGTTGTCGTTTCAAGCGCCTCTGCTGCCAATGCCTGACAACCACGCCGCTTTTCCGTTCGCCAGCTTCCCCTTGATCAAACCGGGTCTGCGTCATGCCGTCAACGGCCTGACCGGTTCCGCCGACGCGCTCGCGGTTGCCGCCTATGCGCGGCAGCATCGCCGCAGCGCGCCGATGGTGGCCGTCGTCTGTGCCCATGCCGTCGATGCGCAGCGTCTGGCCGAAGAGATCCCCTGGTTCGCCCCGGAACTGCGCGTGCGTCTGCTGCCGGACTGGGAAACGCTGCCGTACGACAGCTTCTCGCCGCACCAGGACCTGGTCTCCGAGCGTCTGGCGACCCTGCACGACATCCAGGGTGGTCAGTGCGACGTGATGCTCGTGCCCGCGTCGACCGCCCTCTATCGGCTGGCGCCACCCGCGTTTCTGGCGGCCTACACGTTCTTCTTCAAGCAGGGGGCCAAGCTCGACGAAGCGGCCTTGAAGGCGCAATTCACGCTGGCCGGCTATGAGCACGTGAGCGCCGTGATGCGCCCCGGCGAATACAGCGTGCGCGGCGGCCTGATCGACCTGTATCCGATGGGGTCGGCCCTGCCGTACCGGATCGACCTGTTCGGCGACGAGATCGAAACCATCCGGGCATTCGATCCCGACTCGCAGCGCAGCCTGTATCCGGTCAAGGAAGTCCGCCTGCTGCCCGGCCGCGAGTTCCCGCTCGATGAAACCGCGCGCACCGCCTTCCGGGGCCGTTGGCGCGAACTATTCGAGGGCGACCCGACCAAATCGCCGATTTACAAGGACATCGGCAATGGCGTGCCGTCGGCCGGTATCGAGTACTACCTTCCGCTGTTCTTCGAGCAAAGCGCGACGCTGTTCGACTATCTGCCCGAAGGCACCCAGCTTGCCTTCTCGGGCAATGTGGACGAGGCCATTCGCCGCTTCTGGGCCGACACCACCCAGCGCTACAACTTCATGCGTCATGACCGCGAGCGGCCGCTACTGCCGCCAGCGGACCTGTTCCTGTCAGAAGAACAGTTCTTCGTCGGCGCAAAGCCGCTGGCGCGACTGGTACTGCAGCGGGATGCCGCGCCTGCCGACGCGCCCGCCTTCGCCGGACACCTGCCCGATGTATCGGTCAATCGACGCGCTGAAGATCCGCTGGTCAACCTGGAATCGCTGCTGCTCAACAAGGCCACGCGCGTGCTGATGTGCGCCGACTCGGCTGGCCGACGCGAGACGCTGTTGCAGTTGTTCGCGGAAAGCGGCCTGCGTCCGATGATCGTCGACGACTTCGCCGCCTTCCTGGCGGGCGATTCGCATTTCTCGATCGCGGTGGCACCGCTGCAGACCGGCTTCGCGCTGCCGTCGGCGCAGATGGCATTCGTGACCGAGGCCGAACTCTACGCCGGCACGGCACGCCGCTCGGGCCGGCGCAAGCAGGAACAGGCGAGTACTGTCGATGCGATGGTGCGCGACTTGGCCGAACTCAAGATCGGCGACCCCGTCGTGCATAGCGAGCATGGCATTGGCCGCTACCAGGGTCTGGTCACGCTGGACATGGGCCAGGGCGACGAGGAATTCCTGCACCTGGACTACGACAAAGGCAGCAAGCTCTATGTGCCCGTGCATCAGTTGCATGTGATTTCGCGCTATTCGGGCGCCGATCCGGAGACGGCCCCGCTGCATTCGCTGGGCACGGGCCAGTGGGACAAGGCCAAACGCCGAGCCGCGCAGCAGATCCGCGATACGGCCGCCGAACTGCTGAACCTGTACGCGCGCCGCGCCCTGCGTGAGGGCTTTGCCTTCCCGTTGCAGCCCAAGGACTACGAGGCATTTGCCGAGAGCTTCGGCTTCGAGGAAACGCCTGACCAGGCCGCGGCCATCGCCGCCGTGATCGCCGACATGACGTCGGGCAAGCCGATGGACCGGCTGGTCTGCGGCGACGTCGGCTTCGGCAAGACTGAAGTCGCGCTGCGCGCGGCGTTCGTGGCGGTGCTGGGCGGCAAGCAGGTCGCCATGCTCGCGCCGACCACGCTGCTGGCCGAGCAGCATTTCCAGACGCTGTCCGACCGTTTTGCCGAATGGCCAGTGCGTATCGTCGAGTTGTCACGTTTCAAGACGAAGAAGGAAATCGACGCCGCGATCAAGCAGATCAACGAAGGCACCGTCGATATCGTGATTGGCACGCACAAGCTGCTGTCCGATGAGGTGAAGTTCCAGCGCCTGGGGCTCGTGATCATCGACGAGGAACACCGCTTTGGTGTACGCCAGAAGGAAGCGCTGAAGACACTGCGCGCCGAGGTCGACGTGCTGACGCTGACCGCCACGCCGATCCCGCGCACGCTGGGCATGGCACTGGAGGGCCTGCGCGATTTTTCTGTGATCGCCACCGCGCCGCAGAAGCGACTGGCCATCAAGACCTTCGTCCGACGCGAGGAAGACGGCGTGATCCGCGAAGCCATCCTGCGCGAGCTGAAGCGCGGTGGTCAGGTCTACTTCCTGCACAACGAAGTGGAGACGATCGAGAACAAGCGCGCCAAGCTGGCCGAACTGGTGCCGGAGGCCCGTATCGCCGTGGCCCATGGCCAGATGCACGAGCGCGAACTCGAACGCGTGATGCGAGACTTCGTCTCGCGTCGCGACAACATCCTGCTCTGCACGACGATTATCGAAACCGGTATCGACGTGCCGACGGCCAACACCATCCTGATCCATCGCGCCGACAAGTTCGGTCTGGCCCAGCTTCATCAGTTGCGCGGCCGTGTGGGCCGTTCGCACCACCAGGCCTACGCATATCTGCTCGTGCATGATGTCGAGGGGCTGACGCGCCAGGCGCAACGCCGGCTCGAGGCCATCCAGCAGATGGAGGAACTGGGTTCCGGCTTCTATCTGGCCATGCACGATCTTGAAATCCGTGGCGCCGGCGAGGTGCTGGGCGACAAGCAGTCAGGCGAAATCCACGAAATCGGATTCCAGCTCTATACGGACATGCTCAATGCCGCCGTGAAATCGCTGAAGGCCGGCAAGGAGCCGGACCTGATGGCACCGCTGGCCGCCACTACAGAGATCAACCTCGGCACGCCTGCCCTGCTGCCGAATGATTACTGCGCGGATGTCCACGAACGCCTGTCGATCTACAAGCGCCTGGCCAACTGCGAGGCCGGCGAGCGCGTCGACGACATCCAGGAGGAGCTGATCGACCGCTTCGGCCGGCTGCCCTCGCAGGCGCAGGCATTGATCGAGACGCACCGGCTACGTATCGCCGCGGCGCCGCTGGGCGTACGCAAGATCGACGCGGGCGAAGCCACGGTCAGCATGCAGTTCGTGCCGAATCCGCCGATCGACGCCATCCGCATCATCGACCTCGTGCAGAAGAATCGGCATATCAAGCTGGCCGGCCAGGACAAGCTGCGTATCGAGGCAAAGATGCCCGACGTGGCTACCCGCGCGCAAACCATCAAGCACACGCTGCGCCAGTTGGCCTGATGCCGGGCCAGGTGTACGATCAAACCCCCAATGAATCAGACGTTTCAACGCCCCATGCCAGCCCAACCCGACAACCGATCCGCCGCCACCAATGCCCCCGCGCGTGGCAGCGCGCTCGAATGGACCGAGCGCCTGGTATCGATGGATACCACTTCCCGCCATTCGAATCTGGGCCTGATCGAGTCCGTGCGCGACCACTTCCTGGCCAAGGGCCTGCGCCCCCATCTGAGCTACAACCCGCAGGGCGACAAGGCCAACCTGTTCGTGACGATTCCCGCAGCCGATGGCGCCACCAATGGTGGCATCGTGCTGTCCGGGCACACGGACGTGGTGCCCGTCGACGGGCAGAACTGGAGCACCGACCCGTTCAAGCCGGTGGTGCGCGACGGCAAGCTCTACGGTCGCGGCACCTGTGACATGAAGGGGTTCATCGGCACGAGCCTGGCGCTGCTGCCGACCATCCTTGATGCCAGGCTGCGCGAGCCAGTGCACTACGCACTGTCGTTCGACGAAGAGATCGGCTGCATGGGCGCGCCGTACCTGCTGGCCGAACTGCGTGACCGTGGCGTGCGCCCGGCGGGCTGCATCGTCGGCGAGCCGACCAGCATGCGCGTGATCGTGGCGCACAAGGGCATCAATGCCTACCGGTGCTGCGTTAAGGGCCAGGCGGCGCACTCGTCGCTGACCCCTAAGGGCGTCAATGCGATCGAGTACGCCGCGCGCCTGATCTGTTTCATTCGCGATATTGCCGACGAGTTCAAGGCCAATGGCCCTTACGACCGGGCCTTCGACGTGCCGTTTACGACCGCTTCGACCGGCACGATCCAGGGTGGCATCGCGCTAAACACCATTCCCGCCGAGTGCGAATTCGTCTTCGAGTTCCGGAATCTTCCTGGCGTTGATCCGGAAGCGATCCTGGCGCGCATCCAGGCCTACGCGAACGATGTGCTGTTGCCGAAGATGCGCAACGAGCATCCGGATGCCGGCATGGCCATCAGCAAGATCGCCGCCGCGCCTTCGCTCGATGCCGCCGAGACCGATGCCATTACCCAGCTCGTACGCGCGCTGACCGCCGACCGCGATACCAACAAGGTGGCCTACGGCACCGAGGCTGGCCTGTTCCAGCGCGCAGGCATTCCGGCTGTGGTGTGCGGCCCCGGCGATATCCAGCAGGCGCACAAGCCCGACGAGTTCGTCTCGCTGGATCAGCTTGCCGCGTGCGAGACCTTCCTGCACAAGGTGGTGGATAGCCTGCGCGTCGCCTGATTCGGCCCCGTGAAAGCGGGGCCACGGACAGGGCAAAGACCAAGACCAAAAAACGGGGTCACCAACGCCGGCCCGCAAAAAGAAAAAACCCGCGGCACCGGGAGGTGCAGCGGGTTAAGTTTCCATTCCGGAAACGGGTAGACAAGTCATGAAGAGCGCCCCCGCATCTCCATGACGGTTTGAATAGTAGCCACCGAATCGCCCCCTCGGCTTGACACAAGTCAAGCGCCAGACAATGGCGAAGCTGGTGTCACAGATTAGTACAATCCCCCTCCTTCCCGCCCGCTTCAAGGCCGGATAGTGTCGCCCAGCACCACACCCTCGCGCCGTGGATCGGTACCGCCTTCCAGCAGGTCGTCATCCCCCGTCCGGGTACGCAGTATCGTGTTCACGCCACTTGGCTGGGCCCGTAGCGAGATGCGGTGGCCAAGTGCCTTGAGTCCCTGGACCAGCGGGTCGCTGGCGCCGTCGTTCGTCGTGTTGATATGCGGATGCTCGCCACCGAGCGTCGTGACTGGGCTGTTGCTGGCGCCGAAGTCGACCAGACCGGCCGACTGCTGCGCGTTGAGCCCCCAGTCGAGCACCCCGACCAGCGTCTTTATCACGTACTGCGGTATCGCCCCGCCGCCCGGCGAACCCGTCGCCATCAGGAAATCTCCGATCGAGCCATCCGCACCCTTGCGGAATACCAGCGTCGGCGCCATCGAACTGCGCGGACGCTTGCCCGGCTCCACGCGATTGGCGACGGGCTGGCCTCTGGCGTCCACCGGCGTCGCGCTGAAATCGGTCAACTGGTTGTTGAGCAGGAATCCGTGGGTCATATGAAACGACCCCATGCTGGCTTCCACCGATGTGGTGGCGCTGACCGCACTCCCCTGCGCATCGACGATCGAAAAGTGGTTCGTTCCATGTTCCGCCTGCGGCACAACGCCCAGCAGCGCGCCGCCCAGGCTGCCGGCCATGGCGGTGCCCATGGAGCGATGCCGATCGATCAGCGCCGCTCGTCCGCGCAGGTATCGTTTGCCCAGCAGCGCATCCGCGCTACCACCCGGCAGCGGCACGAAATCGGGATCGGCCACGTACTTGTCACGATCTGCATAGGCCAGCCGCTCGGCCTCGCTGACGAGGTGCACACCGTGTACGGATGGCTTGCCGCCCTCCCCGTCGACGGCGGTCGGTCCAAGTTCGGCCAGGTCGAAGTTCTCCAGAATCCCCATCACGGATGCCACCGTGATACCGCCGGCGGGTGGCGGCGCACCGCAGATCCAGAACGCGCGGTAGGCCATGCAGACCGGTTCGTGCCGCTTCACCGTGTAAGCCGCCAGATCGGCCAACGTCGTCTTGCCTGGCGTGATGGGCCGGCCATCGGCACCCGTCGTGGCCGCGATCGACACCACGATGCCTTCCGCGATCGGCCCCGTATAGAACGCATCGGCACCCTGGCTGGCCAGGGCCTGCAGCGTCCGCGCGTAGGCGGGATTCCTGAGAACCGTACCGATTGCCTTCGGCTTGCCGTCGGGATCGAGAAAGTACGCGCGCGCCTCGGCATCGCGCTTGAGACCATTGGCGTTCGTGGCAATCGCCTGCGCCAATCTGCCGCCGATCGGGAAGCCGTTCGTCGCCAGTGTCACGGCGTCGTCGAACAGCCCCGGCCAGGGCAGCTTGCCATGCTCCCGCTGTACGCGCTCGATCAATCGGGGCACGCCGGGTGTGCCAATGGAGCGGCCGCTGGATCGAAGATCGGGCTTTGGCGAACGCCGGTCCCTGGCATCGTCGATGTGAACCAGATAGTTCGCACCAGCCGACGCCGGCGCAGTCTCCCGGCCATCGTAGGCCTGCACGGTCCGCGTGGTGGCGTCGTAATAGAGCAGGAAGCCGCCCGAACCCAGTCCAGTGGCCTCCGGCACCGTGAGCCCCAGCACCGCCTGCACCGCGACGGCGGCGTCCGCAGCGGTGCCGCCCCGACTGAGCACCGCGCAACCCGCCGCACTGGCGTACGCGTTCGAGGTCGACACCATATACGACCGGGCATGGATCGGCCGCATTCCCTTGCGGTAGCCGCTGGCGGGCTCCGGCGCGGCAGGATCGCCCGGCAAGTTCGAGCCGACCACCACGGTGCCGCCATCATCGGCAAGCACCTGGCAGACGCCTTCGGCGTGTGTCGACGTAGGTGGCGTAGGTGGCGCCGATGGCGGCGCAACGCTAGAACAGCCCCCGACGAGCAGCGCGCCTGCGAGAATCAGCCCGAAACGATGACGGGTTCGCACAGGATCGGAAAATTGACGGAATTGGCGATGTAGCACTTCTCGTGTGCCACGTGATGCAGGTGTTCGGCCTTGGCCGCGTCATCACCGGCGCGGATGGTGACCTGCGGGCGCAGCACGATCTCGGTGAATTTGGCCGGCGAGGCTCTGTCCGTCATCGTGCCTTCGGCCTGATCGACATAGGCCAGCACAGCGATGCCGGCGTCGGCGCACAGGTGCAGGTACCAGAGCTTGTGGCAGGCCGACACCGATGCCAGCAGCAGTTCCTCCGGATTCCAGCGGCTGGGGTCGCCCAGGAACGCGGGATCGGAGGAACCCGGGATCTCGGGCTTGTTGCCGGACCGGATCACGTGTTCGCGTCCGTAGGCGCGGTATCCCGACGTTCCGGTGCCGTGGTTGCCTGTCCATTCGACCGTCGTCTGGTACTTGTGCTCGCCGTGAGCCATGGAATTGCTCCTGAAGTGGGAGAAAAGCTGCAAGGAGCCACCATTGTGGCGAAAAAAAGGGACCTCCGCAGAGGTCCCTTGCTCAACCCGGCCAGACTGCCCGGGCTGGAGATCGGCCGATGCAGCCGGCGCGTCTCAATGCACCATTCGCCCAAACGTGAACTCGCCATCCACATAGTCCACCGGCACGACATCCTTCGCGGCAAACCGGCCTTCCAGGATGGCCTTGGCCACCGGATTCTCGATCTGCTGCTGGATCGCGCGCTTGAGCGGCCGGGCTCCGAACACCGGGTCGTAGCCCGCGCTGGCGATCTTCTCCAGCGCGCGCTCGCTCACGTCCAGCGTCATGTCCATGCGGGCCAGACGGACCTGCAGGCGCTTGAGCTGAATCTTGGCGATCGACTCGATATTCTTCTGGTCGAGCGCATGGAACACCACGACTTCGTCGATCCGGTTCAGGAACTCGGGCCGGAAATGCGTGCGCACCTCCTGCCATACCGCGCCCTTCACCGCCTCCTGCGGTTCGCCAGCCATCGACTGGATGATGTGTGAGCCCAGGTTCGACGTCATCACGATCACCGTGTTCTTGAAGTCGACGGTACGGCCCTGACCGTCGGTCAGACGACCATCGTCCAGCACCTGCAGCAGCACGTTGAACACGTCCGGGTGCGCCTTCTCGACTTCGTCGAGCAGGATCACCGCGTACGGCTTGCGACGCACCGCCTCGGTCAGGTAACCACCTTCGTCATAGCCCACGTAGCCCGGAGGCGCGCCGATCAGCCGGCTCACGCTGTGCTTCTCCATGAACTCGCTCATGTCGATGCGGATCAGGTGTTCCTCCGAATCGAACAGGAACTCGGACAGCGCCTTGCACAACTCGGTCTTGCCCACGCCCGTCGGCCCAAGGAACAGGAACGAGCCATACGGCTTGTTCTCATCCGACAGACCGGCACGCGAACGGCGGATCGCATCAGACACCAGCCGCACGGCCTCGTCCTGACCCACCACACGCTGGTGCAGACGATCTTCCATCTTGAGCAGCTTCTCGCGCTCGCCCTGCATCATCTTGGCCACCGGAATACCCGTGGCGCGGCTGACGACCTCGGCGATTTCCTCGGCGCCGACCTGCGTGCGCAGCAGCTTGTTCTGCTGCTTCTGCTCGCTGGCCTCGGCCTTGGTTGCCGCCTGCAGCTTGCCCTCGAGTTCCGGCAGCTTGCCATACTGGAGTTCAGCCACCTTGTCGAGCTTGCCTTCGCGCTGCAGTCGGGTGATATCGAGCTTGATCTTCTCGATCTCCTCCTTCAGCGCGGCCGCACCCTGGGCGGCGCCCTTCTCGGCGCGCCAGATCTCATCCAGGTCAGCGTATTCCTTCTCGAGCCGGATGATTTCCTGCTCGATCAGTTCCAGACGCTTGCGCGATGCCTCGTCGGTTTCCTTCTTGACCGCCTCACGCTCGATCTTGAGCTGGATCGTGCGACGCTCAAGCTTGTCCATCGCCTCGGGCTTCGAGTCGATTTCCATCTTGATCCGCGCGGCAGCCTCGTCGATCAGGTCGATGGCCTTGTCCGGCAGGAACCGGTCGGTGATGTAGCGGTGCGACAGCTCGGCCGCAGCCACGATGGCCGGGTCGGTGATCTCCACCTTGTGGTGCAGTTCGTACTTCTCCTGCAGGCCACGCAGAATGGCGATCGTTGCCTCGACGCTGGGCTCATCCACAAGCACCTTCTGGAAGCGGCGCTCCAGCGCGGCATCCTTCTCGATGTACTTGCGGTATTCGTTCAGCGTGGTCGCGCCGATGCAGTGCAGTTCGCCGCGCGCCAGCGCCGGCTTGAGCATGTTGCCCGCGTCGATCGCGCCTTCGGCCTTGCCCGCGCCCACCATCGTGTGAATCTCGTCGATGAAGACGATGGTCTGGCCTTCGTCCTTGGCCACGTCGTTGAGCACGGCCTTCAGGCGTTCCTCGAACTCGCCGCGATACTTGGCGCCGGCCAGCAGCCCGGCCATGTCGAGCACGAGCACGCGCTTGTTTTTGAGCGTCTCCGGCACTTCGCCGTTGACGATGCGCTGTGCCAGCCCTTCGACAATGGCGGTCTTGCCCACGCCGGGCTCACCGATCAGCACGGGGTTGTTCTTGGTGCGGCGCTGCAGGATCTGGATCGCGCGGCGGATTTCGTCGTCGCGGCCAATCACGGGGTCCAGCTTGCCGGCACGCGCTCGCTCGGTCAGGTCGACCGTGTATTTCTTGAGCGCCTCGCGCTGCGACTCGGCGTCGGCGCTATTGACGGTATCACCGCCGCGCACGGCCGTGATCGCGGCCTCGAGCGACTTGCGCGACAAGCCGTTCTCGCGGGCGATCCGCCCCGTCTCGCCCTTGTCGTCAGACACGGCGAGCAGGAACAGTTCACTGGCGATGAACTGGTCGTTGCGCTTGATCGCTTCCTTTTCTGTGGCATTCAGCAGGTTGTTCAGGTCGCGGCCCACCTGGACCTCGTTCGTGCCCTGAACCTGCGGCAGGCGATGGATCGCCGCATCGAGCGCGCTCTGCAGGCCGCCCACGTTCACGCCAGCACGCGACAGCAGTGTGCGGGCCGCACCATCGTCCTGCGCGAGCAATGCACGCAGCAGATGCTGGGGTTCGATGTATTGATTGTCATTACCCAGCGCCAGACTTTGCGCTTCTGCCAGCGCTTCCTGGAACCGGGTGGTCAGTTTGTCAATTCGCATTAGGAGCCCTCTCTCTCTCTAGGAAAGTGTGTCCTGATGCGAGGCCCGCGGCGGCATCGGCTGCCGCCACATATGCCCAGCCGGACACGTTACTTCCGAAAGATAGGGCTTGGGAATGACATTTCAAGACATCGGCGATACACCCGTCATACATTGACCAAGTATCGGCCAAGTGCATGACGGGTAACCCGCATCGCCGGGCCTGGCGGCCACGTCTCAGTTGGGCACGTCCACGGTCGAGCCGGTGACCGTGATCGCGTCGCCGGCCGCGGGTGTGGCGGCAATCGGCGGCACGTTCGACGGCTGGATCCTGGGGCCGACCGTGTCGGTGTCGGCACCTCCGCGCGGCGTGGTGCGCACCACCTGCGACGGCGGCAGCGGCGTACCGTCGCGCAGGTTGGCGTAGACCGCGTCGAGCGCCCGGTTCACGTAAACGTGCATCGGGATATAGCGCTTGGCATATCCGGGAATCACGTCGATGAACCCGTCGAAATGCTGGCCGTTGGTCACCTCGATGTACGAGAGCCGGCTGCTGGCGCCCTCGACGTGCTTGTTCAGCCCGAGATATGGCCGCGACGTGTGGTTCACCGGCAGCAGGCCATCGCTGCGGCCCTGCACGATGACCGACGGTCGGCCGCCAAGGTTGCCCGTGCGATAGGTCTGGCCGATACCGGTCATCAGCGCCGGGTTGCGGGTATCCAGCAGGCCACGCAGGCAGAGCGCGCCGTCGACATTGCCGTCGGCCAGCTTGGTCGAGGGCGATATCGACGTGAAGTCACGCATCGCGCCGGACGGGTTGGCATCGTTCATCAGCGTCACCGCCGTAGTGGGCGGAATGCCATTGCCAGTCGAGAACAGCCCCGCCAGCGCGGCCGCCGGGGCCGTGACGGGATTGGCCTGCGGCGGGCTGCCCGGCGAGGAAAAACTGTAGTGGCAGAGCCGGTCCGTCACGCTGGCGCGTGCATAGGCATTGGCATAGGTCACCGAAATGGAACTGCCGACCTCCAGCGCCGAAAGCGACGCGAACAGGTCATCCGACTCCGGCTCCCAGCCGGCGCGGTGCAACGCATCCAGCGCGGAGGTTGCCTGGGCGGATGTGCTGCCTCCGGCAATCATTTTCTTGGCGGCCAGTGACGCGCATCGGTTGAGCGCGGCCTGCCCGGCCGTTTTGGCAAATGGCGCATTGCCCAGGCTGGCATCCTGGCTGGCGCAGAGCTGGTACAGGTTGGCAATCGTCGTGTAGTCATAAAGATGCTTGCCCGACGCCGCCACCGGTACGCCACCGCGCTTGACGACCACGCCTGCCGTCGGTGGCAGGTTCACATTCGGCTCCCCGACGGCCACGCCGTCGATCAACCCGCCGGTGTCCTGTTCCGCCGCTGCAATGGCCGCCCCGCCGCCATTCGAGATGGCCGACGCGATCACCAGCACATTGGCCGGCGTGAACGTCGCCTGCCGCATGCCATCGGTATTGGTCCTGCCGAACTTGTCGTTGACCGCCCAGAGCGTGAACTGGATCGCCTGCAACGTGTTGGCGCCCCAGTTCGCCTCCGGGTTCTGCTGCGAGTGCGCGTGCTTGAACGCAAGCCGGTGCGGGGTGCTGGAATTGAAGCCCGCCAGCGTTTCCGAGGCACCGGGCTGTGCCGCGAACTGGGCCTGCGTGCCGGCACCGGCCCGGGTCTGCCGGGTGCCGTCGATCAGCGGCACGGTGTCGCTACCCAAGTCATGCGGCGCCGCGCCGGTGCCCTTGTCCGTATAGGCCACCGCGCAGTTGTGCTTGAGCCCCCACTCCCCCACGGCAATTCCGCCATAGACACCACGCGAGCCGGACGAAGTGGCGGAAATGATGCAGGGATGTTTCACATCGAACCCATCCGGAACCTGGGCCATGACCGTCACGTTTTGCCGGCCCGAGCCGTCGTCGGTAAATGCGATGTACTCGGTACCCGGGACCTTGCCCTGGCCGGTCGTCACATTCCCCTTGGCGTCGACGTTGGGGCCGTAGAGCGAGCCATAGCCGCCTGCGGCCTGGACATCCACGATCGCGCGGTAGTTGGCCCAGATCGCGTTACGGCGCAATTCCACGGCCGTCGGCGCGTTCGGATTGGCAAACGCCGGCGCTGCGGCCGCCAGTCCGTCCTTGCCCAGCCCCGCCGTCAGCAGGTCATCCGTGTTGCCGTCGTAGGATTTGACTCCGACGGGGCCGGATATGAACGCCGGCTTGACGTTGGGACCGGTGTTCCCGCCGCTCCCATTTGTGCCAAACCCGCCGCACGCAGCGACGGCAAGCGTGGCGACGGCGATGGCGATCGTGTTTCGGCGGTGCGCACGCCGGGTGCCATGGCCGTGCGAATGGGCGGACTGCGAGAGGTGGCGCTGCTGCATGGGTATGTCTCCTTGTTGTTATCGGCGGGATGGCGCGAACGCCATCCCGTCCAGGACTCGGTGAGACAACTGCAAACTGCGAAACAGGGGGAATTGCGGAGTGGCGCGGACCATGGTGAGGCGCTGGGAGGTGCGGCTTCATGCGAAGCCGCGCGCACCCGGCGATCCGGCCCGGCAATGTTATACGGTCTTGCGCCGCAGGAGGACGGCCTGGCGGTACGTAGTGTTACCTAAGGTCTACCCCGAAGCCCCTGTACAGAGCCTAGGGGACACCGCCTCAGGCCAGCGCGCGGTACGACCAGATGCCGAACGCGGTCAGCAGGAGCGATCCACCCAGATGCATCGCGAGGTGGAGCATGGCCCAACGATAGTCACCGGCCATCAGATTGGCGATGACTTCGCTCGAGAACGTCGAGAACGTGGTCAGGCCGCCAAGAAAACCCGTGACGGCCAGCAGGCGCCACTCAGGCGGCAAAGACGGGTGGGTTTCGAAGAACGCGACGGCCAGGCCGATCAGGTAGCCCCCGACCAGGTTCGATGCCAGCGTGCCATACGGCAGTGCCGGATTGATAGCGTTCCACGTGACCGAGAAAAACCAGCGCAGCCAGGCGCCGACGGCGGCACCGACGCCGACCGCCACGAAACCCATCGGGCCCATCATTCTTCCTTGTTATTGGCGGGATCCGCGTTGAACGATTCGATACCCCAGCGGCGCAGCGCGGCATCGTCCGAGACCCGCGCGTCGACCCAGCGCGCGCCTTCCGGCGTGTCTTCTTTCTTCCAGAACGGTGCCTCGGACTTCAGATAGTCCATGATGAACTCGCACGCCGCAAACGCGGCCCCACGGTGGGCCGAGGACACGGCAACCAGCACGATCTGGTCCAGCGGCTGCAGCAGGCCCACGCGATGCACGATGGTCACGCCAAGCAGCGGCCAGCGTTCGCGCGCCGCCGCCTCGATCGTCTCCAGCGCCTTCTCGGTCATGCCGGGATAGTGCTCGAGCTCCATCGTACTGACGCGCGTGCCTTCGCTGACATCGCGCACCGTTCCGATGAAGCTGGCCACCGCCCCAACGCCCGGATTGCCGGCGCGCAGCGCCGCCACTTCCGCGCCGAGATCGAAATCCTCGTGCTGAACGCGCACCGCCATCTCAGCCTCCGGTCACGGGAGGGAAAAAGGCCACCTCGCAGCCGTCGGCCAGCGGGGTGTCGGCACGTGCCACGGCGTGGTCCACGGCCATGCGCAGCGCGCGGCCATCGGCCAAAGCCTCGGTCCAGGCGCCGCCGCGTCCGCGCAGCCATGCGCGCAGGTCGCCAACCGTGCGAACCTCGGCGGGCACCTCGGCGCGTTCGGCGCCCTGCCCCACCTGTTCGCGCACGCTGGCGAAGTATCGGAGTTCTAGTTGCATGATCAGGCCAGCAAACTGGCAAATGGAATGAACTGCACAACGTCGCCGCGCTGGATGGTCTGGTTCGGCGGATTGTCGATCAGGCCATCGCCCCACACGGTGGACGTCAGCACGCCCGAGCTCTGGTTCGGAAACAAGTCGAGGCCGCCAGCATCGTTGATGCGCGCGCGCAGGAATTCGTTGCGGCGGTCGCCGCGCGGCAGATCGAAATCCGCACGCAGCGGCAGACGACGCGGCGTCACATCCGCGACGCCCTGCAGACGCAGGATGAACGGGCGCACGAACAGCAGGAATGTGACGAAGCTCGACACGGGATTGCCCGGCAGGCCCAGGAAAAACGCGGGCAGCTCGGTGCCGTTGGCCACCTGCCCGAAGGCCAGCGGCTTGCCCGGCTTGATCGCAATCTGCCAGAGGTCCAGCCGACCTTCCGCCGTGACGGCCGGACGGATATGGTCTTCCTCGCCTACCGATACGCCGCCCGACGTGATGATCAGGTCGTTGCCCTCGGCGGCGCGGCGCAACGTGTCGCGCGTGGCTGCCAGCGTGTCCGGGACGATACCGAAGTCAGTCACTTCGCAGCCGAGGTTCTCCAGCAGACCGCGCAGCGTGAACCGGTTCGAGTTGTAGATCGCGCCGGGCTTGAGCGGCTCGCCGGGCATTGCCAGTTCGTCGCCGGTAAAGAACACGGCCACGCGCACGCGGCGGACCACGTCGAGCTTTGCCTGTCCCACCGACGCGGCCAGGCCCAGCGCTTGCGGCGACAGGCGCGTGCCGGCGGGCAGGATCTCGCTGCCGGCCTCGATATCCTCGCCGGCACGGCGAATCCACTCGCCCGATGCCGGTGCATGATTGACGATCACCGCGTCGCCATCGGCCTGGCACTGCTCCTGCATCACCACCGCATCGGCGCCAGGCGGAATCAGGCCGCCGGTGAAGATGCGCGCGGCGGTACCCGGGGCCAGTTCGGTACCCACGTGGCCCGCCGGTATCCGTTGCGAGACTGGCAGCCGCGTGCCCGGCGCGGGCACATCGGCGGCACGCATCACATAGCCGTCCATCGACGTGTTATCGGCCGGCGGCACGCGCAACGCGCTGGTGACCCCGGCCGCCAGCACCCGGCCGTTGGCCTGCAGCGTATCGACGGTTTCGGAATCGGTGATCGGGCGAACGCCGGCCATCAGGGCATCGAGCGCCTGGGCCATCGTCAGCATCGGAGGGCGCGCAGCAGTCTGGGTCATGGGATGCGTGTGGGATTCAGGTTGGCTCCAAATGAAACAGCCCCCGGGCCGGGAAGCCTGGGGGCCGTGGCAGCGGAGCCCGGCAAACCCGATTGTAGCGAGTTGGCGCCGGACCGGCCGATCCTGCTGTGATAAGGGCTATTCGCCCTTCGATCACAAACCGGTGTGCTGGGCGATATACGCCTTCACGCTGTCCGCGTCGGCCGGCATCACCTCGAAGCGTTGCGGCAGCTTCTCGATACCGTCGAACGCAGCCGGACGTTCCGGCTCATGGCCCAAAGCCTCGTGGATTGTGTCGGCGAACTTGGCCGGCAGCGCGGTTTCCAGCACCACCATCGGCACGCCCGGCTGCAGGTACTCGCGCGCCACCTTCACGCCATCGGCGGTATGGGTGTCGATCGTCACGCCATAGCGCTGGTTCACGTCGCGGATCGTCGCCAGACGGTCCTGGTGCGAGCTGCGGCCGGAAACAAAGCCAAACTGGCCGATGCGCGCGAATTCCGGCGTGCCCGCCAGATCGAAGCCACCCTTGGTGTCGACGTCGCTGAACAGCGCCACCAGCTTGTCGGCGTCCTGGCCCAGCAGATCGAACACGAAACGCTCGAAGTTCGATGCCTTCGAGATGTCCATGCTCGGGCTCGACGTGTGGTACGTCTGGGCCGAGGTCCGCACGCGATACGTGCCGGTGCGGAAGAACTCGTCCAGCACGTCGTTCTCGTTGGTGGCCACCACGAGCTTGTCGATCGGCAGGCCCATCATGCGCGCGATGTGGCCGGCGCAGACGTTGCCGAAGTTGCCCGACGGCACGCAGAACGACACCTTCTGTCCCGGACCGCTGGTCGCCAGCAGCCAGCCCTTGAAGTAGTAGACCACCTGGGCGACCACGCGGGCCCAGTTGATCGAGTTGACCGTGCCAATGCGCTGGCGCGCCTTGAACGCATGATCGTTCGAGACGGCCTTGACGATGTCCTGAGCGTCGTCGAACACACCTTCGATCGCGATATTGAAGATGTTCGGGTCCTGCAGGCTGAACATCTGGGCGGTCTGGAACGCGCTCATCTTGCGGTGCGGGCTCAGCATGAACACGCGAATGCCTTCCTTGCCGCGCATCGCGTACTCGGCCGCGCTACCGGTATCGCCGGAAGTCGCGCCAAGGATGTTCAGCTTCAGACCCGCGCGCTTGAGCGCGTACTCGAACAGGTTGCCCAGCAACTGCATCGCCATGTCCTTGAAGGCCAGCGTCGGGCCGTTGGACAGGCCCAGCAGTTGCAGCTTCGTGCCGCCCTCTTCGCCCAGTGTACGCAACGGCGTAATGTCGGCAGTGTTGTCGCCGGCTCGCGCGTTGCAGTACACGTCAGCCGTGTAGGTCTTGCGCGTCAGCGCGCGCAGGTCCTCGGCGGGGATGTCGTCACAGAAGCGCGACAGCACCTCGAACGCCAGGTCGGCGTACGGGAGCTTGCGCCAGGCTTCGAGTTCCTCGGCCGTGATCTGCGGGTACTGCTTGGGCAGATACAAGCCGCCATCGGGCGCCAGGCCACCGAGCAGGATCTCGGAGAACGATTGCGGCACGTCATGGCCGCGCGTCGACTGGTAATTCATGAGGCGAGTCAGGTCCGTCTGTCAGCTATCAGTTCAGTTCTTCCATGCGCAGGCGCGTGACCGGCGACAGCACGGTCTGGAGCGCTTCGATGCTGCGAATCGCGGCATTGACGTGCTTCTCGCGCGTCAGGTGCGTCAGGATGATGATGTCGGTCTGCGGCTCGCCTTCGCGCGATTCCTTCTGCAGCATCGCGTCGATGCTGATGCCGGCTTCCGCCAGGATGCGCGTGATCTCTGCCAGCACGCCAGTTTCGTCCGACACACGCATACGCAGGTAGTACGAGCTAGTGACTTCGTCGATCGGCAGCACGGGCACGTTCGACAGCTCGTCCGGCTGGAATGCCAGGTGCGGTACGCGGTGGTTCGGATCGGCGGTGTGCAGGCGGGTCACGTCGACCAGATCGGCAATCACGGCCGAGGCGGTCGGCTCGGCGCCGGCGCCCTTGCCGTAGTACAGAGTGGCGCCCACGGCATCGCCCTGCACCAGCACGGCGTTCATCGCGCCTTCCACGTTGGCGATCAGGCGCGAGGCCGGCACCAGCGTCGGGTGCACGCGCAGTTCCACGCCTTCCTCGCGGCGGCGGGTGATGCCGAGCAGCTTGATGCGATAACCCAGTTCCTCGGCGTATTTGATATCGATGGCCGACAGCTTGGTGATGCCTTCCACGTGGGCGCGGTCGAACTGCACCGGCATACCGAATGCGATCGCGCTCATCAGCGTGACCTTGTGCGCGGCGTCGACGCCTTCGATGTCGAAGGTCGGATCGGCCTCGGCATAGCCCAGTTGCTGCGCTTCCTTGAGCACGGTATCGAAATCCAGACCCTTGTCGCGCATCTCGGACAGGATGAAGTTCGTCGTGCCGTTGATGATGCCGGCGATCCACTGGATGCGGTTCGCGGTCAGGCCTTCGCGCAGCGCCTTGATGATGGGGATGCCACCCGCCACTGCCGCCTCGAAGGCGACGATCACGCCCTTCTTGCGCGCGGCCTCGAAAATCTCGTTGCCATGCACGGCCAGCAGCGCCTTGTTGGCGGTGACCACGTGCTTGCCATTCTCGATCGCCTTGAGCACCAACTCGCGGGCGATGCCATAGCCGCCGATCAGCTCGATGACGATGTCGATGTCCGGACGCGTCACCACGTCGTTCGCATCGCTGACGACGTCCACCGTCCCACCGGTCAGCTCGCGGGCGCGCTCGGTGTTCAGGTCAGCCACCACCGCAATCTCGATGCCGCGGCCTGCACGGCGACGAATTTCCTCCTGATTGCGCTTGAGCACGTTGAACGTGCCGCTACCGACGGTACCGATGCCGAGAAGGCCGACTTTGATGGGATTCATGAACGTCTGACTCTGGTTTGCTTGATTCTGAAATAGGGGCGTCCGGTGGCTCAGGCCGTACCGTGACGTTTGCGATAGCTTTCAAGGAAGCGGCCGACGCGGGTGATGGCCTCACGCAGGTCTTCCTCGTGTGGCAGGAACACAATCCGGAAATGGTCCGGCGCGCCCCAGTTGAAGCCGGTACCCTGCACCAGCAGCACCTTCGATTCCTGCAGCAGTTCGTAAATGAACTCCTGATCGTCCTGGATCGGGTACATGGACAGGTCGAGCTTCGGGAACAGGTACAGCGCAGCCTTGGGCTTGACGCACGTAACGCCCGGAATCTTGGTAATCAGCTCGTAGGCCAGATCGCGCTGGCGGCGCAGGCGGCCGCCTTCGGTCACGAGGTCATTGATGCTCTGATACCCGCCCAGCGCCGTCTGGATCGCCCATTGGCCCGGCACATTGGCGCACAGGCGCATCGACGAGAGCATGTTCAGCCCTTCGATGTAGTCGAGCGCGGGACGCTTGTCGCCCGACACCACCATCCAGCCCGCGCGGTAGCCGCACGAACGGTAGTTCTTCGACAGGCCGTTGAAGGTCACGGTCAGGACGTCCGTGGACAGCGAGCCGATCGACGTATGCGTATTGCCGTCGTACAGGACCTTGTCGTAGATCTCGTCGGCGAAGATGATCAGGCCGTGCTCGCGCGCGATGGCCACGATCTCCTTCAGCAGTTCGTCCGAATACAGCGCCCCGGTGGGGTTGTTCGGGTTGATGATGACGATGCCGCGCGTGTTCGGGGTGATCTTGCGGCGGATATCATCGAGGTCCGGCATCCACTCGTTGGCCTCGTCGCACACATAGTGCACCGGCGTGCCGCCGGACAAGCTCACCGCGGCCGTCCACAACGGGTAGTCAGGCGCCGGCACCAGCATTTCGTCGCCACTGTTGAGCAGCGCATTCATCGCCATCACGATCAGCTCGGACGCGCCGTTGCCCACATAGATGTCATCCAGCCCCACGCCCTGGATCTTCTTTTCCTGGGTGTAGTGCATGATCGCCTTGCGCGCGGCGAAGATGCCCTTGGAATCCGAGTAACCCGCCGAATTGGGCAGGTTGCGCATCATGTCCTGCTGGATCTCCTCCGGCGCGTCGAAGCCGAACACCGCCAGGTTGCCGATGTTCAGCTTGATGATCTTGTGCCCCTCTTCCTCCATTTGCTTGGCCTTTTCCAGCACCGGGCCGCGGATGTCATAGCAAACGTTCTGGAGCTTGTGCGATTTCTGGATGGGTTTCACGGCGGTGTTGGCGATGTCAGGGCAAGCTGCCGGTCTCTGGCGGCAGCGGAATCTGGGAATCTCTGGATTGTCCTGCGCGTCTGGCGGCGCGTCCGCAATGAGGCTCGCGAGGCGTGGCAGACCTGGAGGCAAAAGCTATAAGATATCGGATTATGACAGACTTCGGCACGGATTCTTGCATTGCGGCGAGCGTTTTGCCCTCCCGCGCGCACGATCCTGCCACCAACCCGTCGCCAGTCTCCTGCTACGGCCACCCTTCTGCACCGGGTGGCTCGCCGGACACATCCCGACGGCATGAGGCCCCCACTTGAAACTCCACGCCGACCAACCTCAAAGCCTCAATACCGTGACCGGCTACGGTCCCGGCTATATAGAAATCAATGCGATCCGGCACGAAACGGCGGTGCTCGTGATGCCCGAAGGCAACGTCGAGCCATGGCCGGTCAGCCGTTTCGAAGACCTGGAACCCGCCCATTTCGAAGCCTTACTGAAAAAATCGCCCGAAGTCGTGCTGCTAGGCACCGGCAGCACGCTGCGCTTTCCCCACCCGCGCCTGACCGCCGCCCTCTCCCGCCTGCATATCGGCGTGGATGCAATGGACTTGCAGGCCGCATGCCGCACCTACAATATCCTCATGGCCGAGGGCCGCAAGGTTGCGGCGGTGCTGCTGGTGGAGCCGGCTGCCTGACTTGCCGGAGCTCGGCATCGGGCAACCTGATGTGCCAGCGCGTACCGCCGGGGCCGGGATTCCCGCCGGGTTCGGTTTACGCCACGCTTGAAGTCCGTAGAACTGCCCCAATCTGCACTCGCCATGGCCGCAAAGCCCGAGGCCGACATCGGGCTGCCGCCGTCACCGATGATGCACGCCATCCCAGGAGAGCCACCAGCATGACCGTCAGTCTCAACAAGGCCATTCCCGACTTCCAGGCCCCCGCCACCGGTGGGGACTTCCGTCTTGCCGACCAGCGCGGCAAGACCACCGTGCTGTACTTCTACCCGAAGGACAACACGCCGGGTTGCACCACGGAGGCGATGAACTTCCGCGATCAGTACGACGATTTCGAGAAGGCTGGCGCCGCGGTTTACGGCATCTCTCGCGACAGCATGAAGTCGCACGAGAACTTCAAGGCCAAGCTGGAGTTGCCGTTCGAACTGATCTCGGACGCCGACGAGGCGATCTGCCAGCTCTTCGATGTCATCAAGATGAAAAAGATGTATGGCAAGGACGTGCGCGGCATCGAGCGCAGCACGTTCATCCTTGATGCCAAGGGTGTCCTGCGCCACGAAATGCGCGGCATCAAGGTGCCGAATCACGTGGACGAAGTGCTGGAGATCGTCAAGGGGATGTGACCGGAGACATCCTCGCGACAGCGATGCAACAGTGACGCAACGATGCGTTTTCGCCTGATTGCCAAACCGGAATCGTTCGGGTAGATTGGGTCGTAATGCGTTCAGATCCCAGTTGCCACGCTGCCGTATCGGTCCAGCCCAGCAGGCTCAGTCCCCGGGCTGGTAGCGGACCTGCCGCGTCGCGGGTCCGCAAGCAAGCCGCCATCCCTGTCCACCAGGTCTGGCGGCTTTTTTGTTTGTCCACACCCTCAACCTCACTCTACGGTTTTCCGGTTTTCTGCCGTTCGTTGGCGTTGATGCGCCAGCCATTCCGCCCCCGTCTGTTCCCCTGAAAGGAAAGCCAAGCATGCCGCTGCCTACCATGCCCGCCAAGCCTGCCCAACTGCTGGACCCGAGCGAGTTCGCCCCGGTCACACTGCCCAAGGCCAAAGTCGCGCAGGGTAAGAAACCTGTGCCGGCCCTCGAGCGTGTGGCATTGCTCGAGACCGGCGACACCAATGCGCCTGCCACCGCGCGCGCTGGCAGCACCACCCGGGCCAAGACCACCGAAGCCCCGGCATCGACCAAGGCTCCGTCCGCGACGCCAGCCGTCAGCCTGGTGCAGCCCGGCGCCAGCCCCACGCGCCGCGCGCGCAAGGCCACCGGCCCGAGCAAGCTGTTCGTCCTCGACACCAACGTGCTGATGCACGATCCGTCGTCGCTGTTCCGCTTCGAAGAGCATGACATCTATCTGCCGATGATGACGCTCGAGGAACTGGACAACCACAAGAAAGGCATGAGCGAAGTCGCGCGTAACGCGCGCACGGTCAGCCGGACGTTGGACCAGCTCGTGGGAGGTACCGACGGCGTGCTCGACGAAGGGCTGCCGCTGGCCAAGCTCGGCAATCGCGATGCCCAGGGCAAGCTGTTCTTCCAGACGCGCCTGAACGACATCAAGCTGCCGGAAGGCCTGCCGCAAGGCAAGGCGGACAACCAGATCCTTGCGGTGGTGAGCGCCCTGCAGCAGCAGTACCCGGACCGCCAGGTCGTGCTGGTGTCGAAAGACATCAACATGCGCATCAAGGCGCGCGCCCTGGGCCTGCCCGCCGAGGACTACTTCAACGACCAGGTCCTGGAAGACAAGGACCTGCTCTACTCGGGCGTGCTTCAGCTGCCCAACGATTTCTGGGCCAAGCACGGCAAAGGCGTGGAAAGCTGGCAGGATCCGAAGTCCGGCACGATGTTCTATCGCCTGACCGGGCCGCTGGTGCCGTCGTTCCTGGTCAACCAGTTCGTCTACCTGGAGCCGATGGACGGCAGCCTGCCGCTCTATGCGCAGGTCAAGGAAATCAACGGCAAGACCGCCCTGCTGCAGACGCTGAAGGACTACACCCACAACAAGAACAATGTGTGGAGCGTGGTAGCCCGCAATCGCGAGCAGAACTTCGCGCTGAACCTGCTGATGAGCGCGGACGTGGACTTCGTCACGCTGCTCGGCCAGGCTGGCACCGGCAAGACGCTGCTGGCGCTTGCAGCCGGCCTCGAGCAGGTGCTGGACCAGAAACTCTACAACGAGATCATCGTCACGCGCGCCACCGTGCCCGTGGGCGAGGATATCGGATTCCTGCCCGGTACCGAGGAAGAGAAGATGCAGCCCTGGATGGGCGCGTTCGACGACAACCTCGAGGTACTGCAGAAGAGCGACGACAGCGCAGGCGAGTGGGGCCGTGCCGCCACGCAGGAGTTGATCCGTTCGCGCATCAAGGTCAAGAGCATGAACTTCATGCGCGGCCGCACCTTCGTGAACAAGTTCGTGATCATCGATGAGGCGCAGAACCTGACACCGAAGCAGATGAAAACATTGGTCACGCGGGCGGGCCCTGGCACGAAGATCGTCTGTCTGGGCAATATCGCGCAGATCGACACGCCTTACCTGACCGAAGGTTCGTCCGGCCTGACGTACGTGGTGGACCGCTTCAAGGGCTGGAGCCACAGCGGTCATGTGACGCTGGCACGCGGGGAACGCTCGCGCCTGGCCGACCACGCCGCTGACGTACTGTAGGATCGGAGCTTGCAACGCCGAGTCCGCGGCTCTGGCCATCCAGACCGCGGGCGGCACGCTGCCGGGCGTGGCAACGAAAAAGGCGTCGGTGTCTTGCTGACAGCCAGGACCACATGGCCCGGTTATGATTTCCGGGTACGCATGTCAATACGGAGGCGTCGATGGACAAGCAGGAAGCGTTCAATCGGTATCTCTCGAACAGCAGAACGCTGTTCTCGCGAACTGCCCGCGTAACGCGGCGCAGGCGCGTTATCGCTGCAACGCTGGTGGGCATGGCCGTGACGATTGGGGCCGCACTGTGCCCCGCATTTGCGGCCGACGAGATGGTGATTCGCACCATGGGCCCCGTCAGCTACGTCTGTGGCGGCATTGCCGCGGATGAACGCGCGAAACTGGCGGCTCAGGAAAAGAACTTCAACATGAGTATCCTGTTCACCCAGGGTGATGGCGAATACCTGTCCGACGTTGACGTAAAGATGACATTGGAAGGCCAGCCCGTGGCCAATTTCAAGGCCGGCGGCCCTCGCTGCCTCATACGTGCGCCCGAAGGCAGCTACAATATCGAGGCCAGTTACAAGGGTCAGACAAAGTCCATCAAGATCACCACCGGCACGCGTAACGCGCAAATGCGCTGGTAGGCAATCGTGGGAATGGACGCATGACCCGGCAACCGAATCAGAAGAAGGATGCCGCAGCGCCCGTTTCACTCACCCTCTCGCCGGCTTTCACTATCCGCACTGTGCGCAGCGGCACTACTGCTCGCCGCCTGCGCCGGCGGGCCGCCCGCACGTCAGGGCGCGTCGCTGCCCCGCACACCGGGCAAGCCAATCGTCGATCCCAGCGCCGGACTCGAGGAAGTCTCGATCCAGGCAATGTCCCTCGTCGGCACACCATACCGCTACGGCGGAAACACGCCTGACTCCGGATTCGATTGCAGCGGCCTGGTCCGTTACGTGGTCCAGCGCGCCGCCAGCGTCAACCTGCCACGCACCACCGAGCAAATGGGACAGCGTGGCACGGCACTCGATCGGCGCGATGTCGCATCGGGCGATCTTGTCTTTTTCAACACCACGGGACGCGCCAACTCCCATGTCGGCATCTATGTCGGACAGAATCGCTTTGTCCACGCCCCAGCCACCGGTGGCACCGTCCGGCTGGAAGACATGACCAAGTCGTACTGGGCGTCGCGCTACAACGGCGCGCGGCGCGTCGTGGCCGCCGGCAGCCTCGATATGACCCCGGTTCCCAGCCCAGTTCCGTCAGCCCCAATCACCCCACCCGCCCCGGACGACGACGATCCGATCGCCGCATTCGCGAACCGGTAAACGAACAAGCCAGGCACGAAGCCTGGCTTGTCATTGGGATTCCGCTCGCGCTTGCCAGCGTTACAGAATCTGCTTACCGATCCACCAGGCAATGGCGGACATAAATGCCGAGGCCGGAATCGTCAGGACCCAGGCCCACACGATGTTGCCCGCCACGCCCCAGCGCACGGCCGACATCTTCTGAGCCGAGCCAACGCCGACGATCGCACCGGTGATCGTATGTGTGGTCGACACCGGCACACCCAGCGCGGAAGCAATGAACAGCGTGATCGCACCGCCTGTCTCCGCACAGAAGCCACCCACGGGCTTCAGCTTGGTGATCTTCTGACCCATCGTGCGCACAATCCGCCAACCGCCGAACAGCGTGCCCATGCCGATGGCCAGGTAGCAGCTCACAATCACCCACATCGGCGGCGCGGCACCACCCACTGCGACATGACCGCTGGCAATCAACAGCATCCAGATAATGCCGATGGTCTTCTGCGCGTCATTACCGCCATGACCCAGGCTGTAGAGCGACGCCGACACCAGTTGCAGGCGACGGAACCAGCGATCCACGCGCGACGGCGGCGTGCGGAAGAACGTCCAGCCGACGATCACCATCATGATCGAACCCAGGATGAAGCCGAGCAGCGGCGAGATCAGGATAAACGCGACGGTCTTGAGCAGGCCGTTGCCGACCAGGGCGCCCGTGCCTGCCTTGGCCACCGCGGCACCCACCAGCCCGCCGATCAGCGCGTGCGAGGACGACGAAGGGATGCCATACAGCCAGGTAATCACGTTCCAGGCAATCGCCCCAACCAAGGCACCGAAAATCACGTAATGATCGACGATGTTGACGTCGATGGTTCCGGTACCGACAGTGGCTGCCACCTTGAGGTGGAAAATAAAGATGGCGATCACGTTGCACATGGCCGCCATGGCCACGGCATGGTGCGGCTTGAGCACGCCCGTGGAAACCACCGTGGCGATCGAGTTGGCCGCGTCGTGGAAGCCGTTCATGAAGTCGAACAGCAGCGCAAGCGCGACCAACAGGCCGATCACCCACAAGCTCATTTGAACAGTATGCATGCGAGTACGCGCCTCAGGCGTTTTCCAGGACGATGCCTTCGATGATGTTGGCCACGTCCTCGCACTTGTCGGTAATGGACTCGAGCTGTTCGTAGATCGCCTTCAGCTTGATCAGACGCTTGACGTCGGTTTCCTCGCGGAACAGCTTCGACATCGCCGAGCGCATCACACGATCGGCCTCGGATTCGAGCTGGTCGATCTGCTGCGTGGTCTTCAGGATCGCACTGGCGTTGCCCATGTCTTCGAGCAGCGCAACGGCAATCTTCACCTGATCGCAGCACTGCACGCAGATCGCCGCCAGACGACGGGCCTCGTCGGTCAGGCTCGTCACGTCGTACAGCGAAATCGTCTCGGCAACATCCTCCATCAGGTCCAGGATGTCATCCATGGTCGTGATGAGCTTGTGAATCTCGTCGCGGTCCAGCGGGGTGATGAACGTCTTGTGCAGCAGGTCGATCGTGTCATGCGTGACGCGGTCCGCCTTCTTTTCGGTGGCCTGCACGCGCCGGGCATGGGCTTCGGCGTTGGGCAGATCGTTGACCAGCGCCTCCAGCTCATGGGCTGCAGTCACCGCGCAATCGGCGTGCTGGTTGAAATATTCGAAGAACTTGCCCTCGGTGGGCATGAATCGACCGAACATGAAATGTCCTTGTGGCGCGCCTCAGGGCCGCGCTTGGTTGTTTTGCAAATGGGATGCAGGGCAAATTGCATGACAGCCGCGCGAGGGCGGCTGTCATCAAAGCGCAATATTTTACAGGTATGCGTCGCCCTGCGGGGTAATCACGGCGAATCAGGTGTCGTTGTCGAAGAACGCCGGACCACCGCTAAAATTGTCAAATTTCGTGAATTGACCTAGGAACGTGAGCCTAACGGTACCGATTGGACCGTTACGCTGCTTGCCGATGATGATCTCGGCCGTGCCCTTGTCTTGCGAATCCGGGTTGTAAACTTCGTCGCGATAGATGAACAGAATCACGTCGGCATCCTGTTCGATAGCGCCCGACTCTCGCAAGTCGGACATCACGGGGCGCTTGTTCGGGCGCTGTTCCAGACTGCGGTTCAGCTGCGACAAGGCAATGACCGGGCAGTTGAGCTCCTTGGCCAACCCCTTCAGCGAACGCGAGATTTCCGAGATCTCGGTGGCACGGTTCTCGCCGCTACCCGAACCCGACATCAGTTGGAGGTAATCGATGATGATCAGGCCAAGCTGCCCACATTGCCGCGCCAGACGGCGGGAACGGGCACGCAACTCCATGGGATTCAACGCCGGCGTCTCATCGATGAACAACTGCGCGTCGTTCATGCGCTGAATCGAGTGCGTCAAGCGCGGCCAGTCCTCGTCGAGCAGTCGACCGGTACGCAGGCGATGCTGATCGAGGCGCCCCACCGAACCCAGCATACGCATGGCCAGCTGGACGCCCGCCATTTCCATCGAGAAGACCGCTACAGGCAGCCCCTGCTCGACAGCCACGTGTTCGCCAATGTTCAGTGAGAATGCCGTCTTACCCATCGAGGGGCGCCCTGCCACGATGATGAGATCCCCCGCCTGCATACCACTGGTCATGCGGTCGAGGTCGATGAAACCGGTGGGTACGCCGGTCACATCGGTGGTGGAGTCACGGTGGTAAAGCTCGTCGATCCGCTCGACCACCTGCGTCAGCAGCGGCTGGATTTCCTGGAAGCCCTTCTGGCCACGCGCGCCCTCTTCGGCAATGGCGAATACTTTCGACTCGGCTTCGTCGAGCAGCTCGCGCACCTCACGCCCCTTGGGCGCGAAGGCCGCCGACGCAATGTCATCGGCGACGGTCACGAGCTTGCGCAGCACCGCACGTTCGCGCACGATTTCCGCGTAACGACGGATATTGGCCGCACTCGGCGTGTTTTGGGCCAGCGAGTTCAGGTAGGCCAGCCCTCCGACCTCCTCGGCCTTGCCAGCTCCCTGGAGCATCTCGAAGACAGTGATCACGTCGGCCGGCTTGGTCGCCGAAATCAGACGGGCAATGCTCTGAAAGATCAGCCGATGGTCGAAACGATAGAAATCCGCCTCAGAAATGAAGTCGGCAATCCGGTCCCAGGCGGCGTTATCCAGCAGCAACCCGCCAAGTACCGATTGCTCGGCCTCGATGGAATGCGGTGGAACCTTGAGACTGTCTAGTTGGGGATCTGCGGCGGGCGCGTTCATGGGGGGCAATTATAGCGGCGCTGAAGGCCGCGCAAACAAAAAAGGCAGGAGCGCGGCTCCTGCCTTTCTGTGCATCGCGTACGCCAAACCGAACTGGCGCACTGCTTCGCGGGGTACGGCTTAGACGTGCTCGCCCAGAACGGCCACGGTCACATCTACCACCACGTCGGTGTGCAGAGCAACGCTGACCGGGTGGTCGCCAACAACCTTCAGCGGGCCGGACGGCATGCGAACCTGAGCCTTCTCCAGCTTGAAGCCTTGGCCAGCCAGGGCTTCAGCGATGTCAGCGTTGGTCACCGAACCGAACAGACGGCCGTCCACACCCGACTTCTGGGTGATCTGGACGGTCAGGCCATTCAGCTTCTCGCCTTCGGCTTGAGCGGCAGCCAGCTTTTCGGCGGCAACCTTTTCCAGCTCGGCGCGCTTCACCTCGAATTCGGCGATGGCGCTTTGCGTCGCGCGGCGTGCGCGCTTGGTCGGGATCAGGAAGTTACGAGCGTAACCGTCCTTCACGCGAACGATGTCACCCAGGCTACCCAGGTTGATGACTTTTTCCAGCAGAATGACTTGCATCGTGTATTTCTCCTTGCGGTCCTGGGACTATCAGTTCTTGTGCAGGTCGGTGTACGGCATCAGCGCCAGGAAGCGAGCGCGCTTGATGGCCGTATCCAGCTGACGCTGATAGTGAGCCTTGGTACCGGTCAGGCGAGCCGGCGTGATCTTGCCGTTGTCGCCGATGAAGTCCTTCAGCGTGTCCAGATCCTTGTAGTCGATCTGTTCGACGCCTGCCACGGTGAAGCGGCAGAAGCGCTTGCGCTTGAACAGCGGGTTCTGTTGCTGAAAGCGCTTCTTGTTCTTGTTGTCACGTTTGACGAATGCCATGATTCAATCCTTTTCGAATGCTTTACATCGAGTGATGTGAAAGACCAGTGTCCTGCTGTTGCGGTGCTTGCGGGCCAGAAAGCCTTCGCAATCGAGCAGCGTATCGAGCGGAAACCGCTCAAGCTGCTGGCCAACGGCGCCAATGCCCATGGCCACGATTGCGAACTCCACCTGCCGGGGCGTTTCCGCCTCCAGTGTCTCGCCGGCATGCTGCAGAATGCAGTTGACGACGGGCACTCCAGCCGGCGTATAGCGCAGCGCCTCTCGCTCGACGAGCGTGGCGGTCAGCCGAAGCTGGTTCACCGCAACAATGCAGTCCGCTCTCAGGCGGGCTGGCCTTCCGTGGTCGTTTGCGCGGCCTTGCGGGCTTCTTCGCGCTGCACTTCCTTCATCATCGGCGAAGGAGCAGTCTCGGCCTTCTTGGTCTGAACGATCAGGTGACGCAGCACAGCGTCGTTGAACTTGAACGCGTGTTCGAGTTCAGCCAGCGTGTCCTTGCCGCATTCGATGTTCAGGCAAACGTAGTGAGCCTTGGCCAGCTTCTGGATCATGTAGGCCATTTGACGACGGCCCCAGTCTTCCACGCGGTGAATCTGGCCGTTTTGCGACGTGACGAGCTGCTTGTAACGCTCGATCATCGCCGGCACTTGTTCGCTCTGGTCCGGATGGACGATAAATACGATTTCGTAATGACGCATTGACGCTCCTTTTGGGATGAGCCACCCGGGCGTCACGTCCGGTGCGGCAAGGTTGAGTAGCCCGCGAGTATAGCCCGGAAAGGGGCCTTCCCGCAAGGATTCGGCACCCGGCCTGTCTCAGTACCGCTCGAAGAGCGCCTGAAGCCGGGCCGCATCGCGCCCCAGCGAAGGGTCGCCGGCCAACGCCAGCAGCAGCAGCACGCGCGCTTTGTAGGGATTGAGGTCGCCCGCCGAGACAAATACGCCACCTGCCGGTCGCGGCGGTGCGGGGATTGCCACATGACCAGCACCGGTACGCGAGCTTCGAGCCACCGCAACGCCACATGCCGCAGCATCGACCAGCGCGGCCGTCAGCGTTTCGTGCACGGAACCGTTGCCGGCCGCGGCCACGACAAACCCGAGCACGCCGGCGGCCACCATCGCATCGATACCCACCCTCCCCGGCTGCGCGTAGCTGGCGACGATCTCCACCAACGGCCATGCAGCGGGCACCGGCAAGCGCGGCGCCTGATCAGGACCCGGGGTGCGCGAGAAATGGACATAGGTGTCCTGCACAAAACCCAGCGGACCGGCAACTGGCGAATGGAAAGCATCGACAGCCGACGTATGCGCCTTGACGACATCACGCGCGGCATGAATCTGCTGATTCAGCACCACGAGCGCACCTTTGCCAACTGCCACCGGGCTTGCCGCCACGCGCACCGCATCGAGCAGGTTCAGCGGCCCGTCAGCGGAAAGCGACGTCGATGGGCGCATGGCCGCCGTCATCACGACAGGCAACGGGCAAGCCTGTGTCAGATGCAGGAACATCGCCGTCTCTTCCAGCGTGTCAGTGCCATGTGTGATCACGATCCCGGCGACATCGTCCTGCGCGGACCAATACCCGATTCGCGCGGCAAGCATCCGCCAGAGATCGAACATCATGTCCTTGCTGTCCACCTGCGCCACCTGCTCCGCCTCGACTCGCGCCACATCGGCCAGCGCGGGCACTGCCTGTACAAGTTGCGATACGGGCACTGTCGCAGCCTGATAGTGCGCGCTACTGGCAGGATTTGCGGACGAACCGGCGATGGTGCCACCAGTCGCGAGCACAACGATACGAGGCAGGAGTACGGACATGGACGGGGTTGACGGAGCTTGTAGGCGGGCCGATTGTAACTGCGCGAACGCCTGGCCGAACCCGTGACAAACCCGTGGGCCTCACCCCACAGAACTACTCGTGTTGAGCCGGCTGCGCAAAATGTGCTTGCACTTCACCCGATACTGTATAAAATCACAGCATACTGTTTAAACATACAGTGCTTCGGCACAAGACCTGCGACCCATGGCGACCCTGACACCCCGGCAGCAGCAGATTTTCGACCTGATCCGCGACACGATCCGCAACACGGGCTTTCCGCCCACTCGTGCCGAGATCGCCGCCGAATTCGGCTTCTCCTCCCCCAATTCGGCCGAGGAACACCTGCGGGCTCTGGCGCGCAAGGGTGTGATCGAGTTGACACCGGGAGCGTCGCGAGGCATTCGCCTGAAGGTGACGCGCAGCGACTCTGAACGACCCGATCAGTTTTCGTTACCGATGCCGGGCGTGCTGCAATTGACATTGCCATTAGTCGGTCGCGTCGCAGCTGGCAGCCCGATCCTGGCTGCCGAGCATATCGACCGGCAGTATCAAGTCGATGCCTCTGTCTTTGACGAGCGCCCCGACTATCTACTCCGCGTTCGCGGCCTGAGCATGCGCGACGCGGGCATTCTGGATGGCGACCTGCTTGCCGTGAAGAAAGCCAGCGAAGCCGCGAACGGCAAGGTTGTCGTCGCCCGCCTGGGCGATGACGTCACCGTCAAACGCTTGAAGAAACGCGGCGACACGATCGAGTTGATCGCCGAAAACCCTGACTTCCAGAACATCGTCCTGCATGCAGGACGTGACGAGTTCTCCCTGGAGGGTATCGCAGTTGGCCTGATCAGATCTTCAGGCTTCTGACTCTCCGGACCCAGGCAGCTGGCCACCTGCCCCGGTCACCCGCTTTTGCTTTGCCAACGCCGCCCCGTCCTTTACGGACGACGGGTGCGGACTTCTGCTGAACGCAAATTACGAGGTGTTGCCATGCTGCAATCCGAATCCGTCGCATCCCGCCGTCCGGTCAAGCCGGTCCCCTTCCGCCAGATCAAGGGCGTTCGCGTCTACCAGGGCACCCATCGCCGCACCATGGTCGGCAATATGGCCGCCATCTGCCGAATGCTCGAGCTTGCGGAACCGTCCTCGAAAACTCTTGACTGAGGCAGCCCGTTCTCTGCTGTCACCATGCACTGCAGCGTATTGCATGTACCGGCGATGATGGACCCGGGACCCGACGCTAATCGGGACCCGACCATCATCAATCTGACTCGACATCAATCGGCCAGCGGCGCACCGAACCAATCGGAGGCGAGGTCTGCCTCAAAGGCAGCCAGCCAGGTCGCAGCCCCACCGGCGCCTCCTTTGTATTTCTGTAACTGGCCGCCGACCACGCGTTCGACAGTCACCATATCCGCAGCGCTCTCCCCCGGATTGAGCACGTTCGCAACCGCGAATTCGAAATCGTCTGGGACGAATCCGTGCCTGGCGCAAATGGACTCCAAAGCCTCCCGCACATCGGGAGAGAGTTCGTGAAATCTGAGCGTCATGCTCTCCTCCGTAGCATCTGCAATTCCTGATCTTTACAGATTACTTGCCCGATTTCGCGACGTCGCGCATTTTCCTGGCCATTCGTAGTTCTTTGGGCCAATGAAAATTTCTCGCTCTCCGGCTAGGGTAACAACCGAGAACGTCGATCGTGGCGGAAAGCGCCAACCCGGCATGGTTTTGCCCCATTCGATCCGACGATGACGAAAGGTTGAAGCCTTTCGTCCCTCCCACACCCCTATACCGCTCAGCACCTTCAGGAGATGCACGATGGCCAAGCACGATACGTCAAGGCTCGCCAGCCTGTCGCCTTTCGAACTCAAGGACGAACTCATCAAGTTGGCAGGAAGCGTATCGAATCGCCTGATGCTAAATGCCGGCCGAGGTAATCCGAATTTTCTGGCAACCATCCCGCGACATGGCTTCTGGCAGCTCGGCCAGTTCGCCATGATCGAATCGGAAAGGTCATTTTCGTATTTGCCAGAAGGTGTCGGCGGTTTTCCGCGACGCGCAGGTATCGAGGAGCGGTTCGACCTTTATGCCCGCGTGCACAAGGACGTTCCTGGCGTCAAATTCCTGACCGGCGCCGTATCGTATGTGCGCGACCAGCTTGGTCTGGATGGCGGTGATTTCCTGTACGAAATGTGCGAAGGGATCCTGGCCTGTAACTATCCTGTTCCCGACCGGATGCTCCGACTGAGCGAGAAGATCGTCAAGCAGTACATCCGCAAGGAAATGATTGGCGCGCATCCGTTCCTGGGCGATTTCGACCTGTACGCAGTAGAAGGCGGAACCGCCGCGATGACGTACCTCTTCAATTCGCTGAAGGTCAATCATCTGCTCAATCCCGGTGACACGATCGCACTGGGAATGCCGATCTTCACGCCGTATATCGAAATTCCGGAACTGGCCGAATACCACCTGACAGAAGTTTCGATCGATGCCGATCCCGCAGGTGGATGGCAGTACCCGAAGAAGGAACTCGACAAGCTGCGAGATCCCAAGGTTAAGGCGTTTTTCCTGGTGAACCCCAGCAATCCGCCTTCCGTAAAAATGAGCGATGAAAGCCTGAAATACATCGCCAGCATCGTTGAAGAACGCCCAGATCTGATTCTCCTGACGGACGATGTGTACGGTACCTTCGCCGACAATTTCGTCTCGCTGTTTGCGATGTGCCCCAAGAACACGCTCCTGGTGTACTCGTACTCCAAGTACTTCGGCGCCACCGGCTGGCGCCTCGGCGTTATTGCCACGCACAAGTCGAATCTTTTCGACGAGCAACTGGCGAACCTCCCCAAGAATATTCAGAAGGATCTGAACAAGCGCTATTCCTCCATTACCACCGAACCAGAGAAGCTGCCCTTTATCGACCGAGTGGTTGCCGACAGCCGCACGGTGGCACTGAACCATACCGCCGGTCTTTCTACGCCGCAGCAGGTGCAGATGGTGCTGTTCTCCCTGTTCTCGCTGATGGATTCCGCCGACCACTACAAGCAGACCATGAAGCGGCTGATTAGAAGCCGCAAGGCCGCGCTCTATCGCGGCATGGGCGTTGCGCCGGAAGCCGTCGATGAGAACGTGGTCGACTACTACACGCTGCTCGACGTCGAACAAATGAGCCGCGAAGTCGGCGCCGATTTCGTCAAATGGTTGCTCGAATCGATTCAGCCGCATGAGCTCCTATTCAGACTCGCCGAGGAAGCCGGCGTGGTCCTGTTGCCTGGCGGTGGCTTCGGCACCCGTCACCCCTCTGGTCGCGTTTCGCTCGCCAACCTGAATGAAGAGGACTACGTGAAGATCGGGCGCTCGGTGCGCAAGCTGCGCGACGAGTATCTGGCGCGATACCAGGAGTCCGGCGGCAAGACACAGAAGCCGAAAAAGAAGTAACCCGGTCGCGGCAAGGCAGTTCTGACTAATCAGTCTACAAATACAGGAGTAGGCTATGACCTGGTTTGTCTCCACCCTCAAGGCGTACCCCGAGATCGCGATTTTTCTCGCACTGGGAATCGGCTACTGGGTAGGCGGGAAGAGCTACAAGGGGTTCAGCCTGGGCGCCGTAACGTCGACACTGCTGGTGGCGATCGTCATCGGCATCCTCGGCGTGAAGATCTCCGCGAACGTGAAATCCGTCTTTTTCCTGATGTTTCTGTTTGCGGTGGGCTATGGCGTCGGCCCGCAGTTCGTTCGCGGCATTGCGAAGGATGGCATCCCTCAAGCCATATTTGCTGCGATAGTCTCGGTGCTGTGTCTCGCCGCACCCATCGTTGCGGCGATGGTCGCCGGCTACGATCTCGGGTCGGCTGCCGGATTATTTGCGGGTTCGCAGACAATCTCGGCGTCCATGGGCCTCGCCACTGATGCCATCAATCGCCTGGGCCGATCTCCGGAAGAAACCAAACAGCTTCTGGACGGCATGCCGATCGCCTATGCGGTCACGTATATCTTCGGTACGGTCGGCTCGGCAATTATCCTGGCGCAAATTGGCCCCAAACTGCTTGGCATCGACCTTGTAGCTGCCTGCAAGGATTATGAGCAGCAACTTGGAGCCGGAGCAGACGGAGAAGGCACCGAATGGCATGAGTTTGAACTGCGAGCCTACGCGCTGGCCCCCCACAGCCCATACATCGGCAAGTCCGTAGCCGAACTGGAGGCCAGCACGGCCGAAGGCGTACGTGCCTTTATCGAACGCATTCGCCGAGGTGGCAAGATTATCGAGGCACAACTCGATACCGTTCTGGAGCCTGGCGATATCGTCGCAATAGGCGGAAAGCGCGATCAACTGATTGCCAGACTGGGACCAAGCGGCCGTGAAGTGGAAGACTCAGAGCTGCTCAATGTGCAGACGGAGGGTGTGGACATCTATATCACCAACAAGGAGGTTGATGGCCACACACTGCAGGAGATGGCTCGGTGGCCCGGTGCGCGTGGGATTTTCCTGAAGAAGATCAAGCGCGGACCGACGGAAACGGTCATCCCCGTACTGCCGAAAACCAAGCTCTACCGCGGTGACGTCATCACGGTGGTCGGCCGCACGCAGGACATCAATGCGACAGCGAAACATGTCGGGTATATCGACCGCCCGACAACGGTGACCGACGTGGCATTCGTGTCGCTGGCGATTACCGTCGGCGCATTGATCGGTGCCGTCGTGATCAACGTCAGCGGCATTCCCCTGACGATTTCCACGGCAGGCGGCGCGCTAATCGCAGGTATTATCTTCGGTTGGTACCGGGCCATTCACCCGACTTTCGGACGCATACCTGAGCCAACTCTTTGGTTCATGAATTCGGTTGGCCTCAATGTGTTCATTGCGGTCGTCGGTATTTCCGCGGGCCCTGGCTTTATTGCCGGCCTGCAGAAACTCGGCGTCAGCCTCTTCCTCTGGGGTATTTTCGCCACATCGATACCGCTAATCATCGGCATGTACCTGGCCAAGTACGTATTTCGCTTTCATCCGGCGCTCGTACTTGGAGTCTGTGCCGGCGCGCGCACAACCACTGCTGCGCTCGGCATGATCTGCGAGACCGCGAAAAGCCAAGTGCCAGGCCTTGGCTATACCGTGACCTACGCTGTGGGTAACACCCTGCTGACAATCTGGGGGATGGTCGTCATCATGATTCTTTCATGAGCGTTTGCGCCGCTCAGCTGCACTTGGGTGGCGCAATCCGGCTTCAAGGGATTGAAGCGATCAAATCGACCGACTGGTTATCCAAGCCCGGTCTTGGCTGGGGCATCGAGTTGAGGCTCGATGCCCCAATCGCCATGTAGATACCAATCTTCGCCGAGCAATTCGGCGGGATGCTGTGTGCGGCTTGAGCCATTGCCACAGCCCATTGCATCGGTCGAACAGAATTTGTCGCACCCCCAGCACACGCGCTCAGGGTGTGCGGGATGCAGGGGAAACTTCTTAGCCATGACAAGCGAGAGACGCTGTTGTCTGATGGCTTGATAGTAGCCCTGGCGAATCTGGGCGAACGACTGATTCCGGGAATGCTTGATCCAACGCAAGCGCGCCTATCCCTCGCCCACAAGAAGCTTTGCCGAAATGCAAAACAGCGCCCGGAGGCGCTGTTTTGACGACAATTCTTTGGGGTGGCTGATGGGACTCGAACCCACGACGACAGGAATCACAATCCTGGACTCTACCAACTGAGCTACAGCCACCGTAGAGATTCTTCGCTGCCGACGTTGCCGCTCAGCGAAGAACAAGACTATACATGCCTTTTGATTCTGTGGCTAGTATCACGCACAAAAAATTCGACAACGCTCCCAGATGGCTTTATCGACTTCCCTGCCACCTTGCCTCCAGCAGCACAGCTTCCTTGATGGCGGCGATTGTCTCTGCCTCGGTCGGACACAAGGCCAGTAGTCGCTTCGACTTGCCGTTAAGTACATCTCTCTGTAGCGCCCTGCCCGATTCGGCCGAAGTCCCCGCGTGCCAGCAGTAACGCGCCGTCCATTTCCCGTCCTGTAGTTGCTCGACTACCCATATCACCCGGCAGCCCTCGAAAACCTCACCGAACGGCTCTTCTGATCCCATTCTGAACCTCCAGGATTCGCTTCCGGACGCACTCACGGCACTTGCATGCGCAAACGCTCTTGCGAGCGACCGGCCAACCCCTACTCTTCTATTCCTCCACTGAGACCACGCCAGACATCGTCGTGGTTCAGCCCGAGCGTCACTCTCATGACACCGGTCGGCATCCTAGCATGGTGGCAGCGCCTGCTCATCAGTTCTATCACCCGAGAATCCCCCACAACCGACAAGCACGCGCGCCGAATTTCTTGAGCTTGGATTGATTGCAATCCGCACTGGTAATGTGAACTGCCTGCCCCACCAATGCAGGGTACAACCTGAAGGCGGTGCTGATAGATACTCTTTCGCGAGGGACATTGACCCCCCTCGACATTCCCGTCAGGCGACCCTCAAACAAGCGTCGCCTGTTTTTTTACCAGGCAAGGCTTATTGGAATAATTCGTTACCGACCGATTATATTGTTTCCGCCCGATAGATACGGAACTCTTTCACCACATGCGCGTCGAAGCGCTGTGTCCGAAAAGCATCTTCACAGGTATGGAGACAAAAAAAGAGCCCGCAGCGCGGACTCTCAATTTGCGATCTCAATGCCCTGAAGGCGCTTTCAATGTAGTCGCTGTATGTAGCGCACACTATCCGGGCAAACCCAAGGGTCGAGATGTGACGAAACAGGCCCAACAAGAAAAAACAGCCCGCACAAGGCGGGCTGGAAAATCAGTTGAAGAAAGCCCTGTATTCGAGGGCAGGCACAGTTTAAGAACATGAGGCGCCACTGGCGAATTAGGGGAATCCCTTTGCCGGCGCGGGTTTCGGACGGCCCGACAGGCGCAAACGCCTCAGCAGCATACATTTGCGCCCGGTCGCATGGAACGAGCGTTCGTTTTTAGAACCTTTCCTCGACATGCAGAAATCTGACTGACATCAAATTACGCCGCTTCCTGGAGCCCCGGACGAAGGTGTGAGCGCGCCTCCTCGAACAGGGCATCCACATCTGCTCGGGAGCGCGCTGCGTTCATTCGACGGGCATCGGAAAGCACACGACGCCAACCACGGCCACCATAGATTCCGCGATGGAGGCCAAGCATATGGCGCGTTGCAGCCCCCATATAGCCACCCTTCTCCACGAGATCGCCAATATATGCCTGCATCGTCAGCTCGGCCATTTCGCGCGTCACGATAGGCGCAGTCCCACCATAGAAACGTGCATCCATTTCCGAGAGGAAATAGGGATCGTGATAAGCCTGACGCCCGATCATTACGCCGTCGACGTGCCTCAGGTGTTCGTCTATTTCACCGTACGAGACAACACCACCATTAATCAGGATTTCCAGATGTGGAAATTCCCGCTTTAGTTCATAGGCGACCTCATATCGCAGCGGTGGAATTTCGCGATTCTCCTTTGGGCTCAGCCCCTTCAGAATCGCATTACGCGCGTGGACGATGAATATGTCACAGCCGGCCTCCGCAATGGTGCCGACAAAATCACGCACAAATCCGTAGTGCTCGATCGTATCAATGCCAATGCGGTGCTTGACCGTCACCGGCACCGACACGACATCGCGCATGGCCCTCACACAATCGGCCACAAGCTGTGGTTCGGCCATCAGGCACGCACCAAACGCACCGCGTTGCACGCGCTCGGACGGACAACCGCAGTTCAGATTGATCTCTTTGTAGCCCCACTGCTCGCCCAGTTTTGCCGCTTGGGCAAGGTCCACCGGCTCGCTGCCGCCAAGCTGCAGCGCCACAGGTTGCTCCGCCGCACTGAAATCGAGGTGCCGCGCGACATCGCCGTGCAGCAGCGCACCAGTCGTCACCATCTCCGTATAGAGCCAGGTGTGTTGACTCAGGGCGCGGTGAAACGTCCGACAATGGCGGTCAGTCCAGTCCATCATTGGCGCCACAGAAATTCTACGGGGCCTGATATTTCCTTGGCTTCCGCCTCTGGACTCGGTTTGTGGGGTGCTACTGGTCTGTTCCATTGCCTACTGATTCTGCCTGTTTCGTCCCTTTTTCCGAACAAAGTGCCACGATGTAGCACACAACTACTCGCGTAGCACCGGGACCATGGGGACGATCACGCAACGTGTGCGAAAGGACGGAAGTATATGGCACACAGCGCAGATTCGCCTGAAGCAAGGCGGCGCTACGATGTTCACCGAGGCCAAGACGCTTGACCGGAAACAGGCGGCCAAGTCCTGGTTGAAAAAGCGGGAGCGGAAGCTCGCGCAACTTGGCCAACGACGCCCCCATGAGCTCCGCCTTTACCCGCGCCTGCAAAATGCTTGAGATCGACGACCTGCACTTCCGTGACATGCGGCACGAGGCAGCATGTGATCCCGACACTTTCAGCCTAGGCCTATGGACTGCCTAGCGCGACGTAAGCAGAATCAAAATGCCACTCGCGCGCTCTACCCCGCGACCTACATAGCGCCCTCGTTGGGCGCTTTTTTCTGCGACTTCGACGCGGCCCGGACTACAGCGTTTCGAGAAGTGTATATACCACGACGCGTACGCACCGGAGGACTTAGGGCGCTTGATTGCAAAGATGGACACCAGCATAAGAACGACAGAATCCCTTGAACCTGCCGCGGAAGAACCAACTCTGATTGAGCTCGCTCGCATATTTGCCGAAAAGAGATCTCAAATTCCCGACATCATCCCGCCTTATATTGCATCGTCTCTTGTAGCGAACGAACGACGTTACTACTACGTAGCTGGCAAAGACCGCCAAGGCAGGCCACGCCTTTTCGAGGTGTTTCTGGTTAATCCGACAGGCGAGTTGGATGCAGTCCCAGCATGTTTTTACCCTGGAGCCGTCCTTGAGCTATTTCCCACAGACCTCCAGATATTGGCCGCGCCAGACCCCTGGGGAGGCAAAGTCCCGGACCTGACGACCACGCAGATCGCGGACGGACTACAGTCGATTTATCTCGACGAGCAACGGAACGGCTAGCTCTAGTGCGAGCGATAGGACTCATCGATGAAATCCCCTGCCCCAGCGCTGCTCCTGGTCGTCTTGGCCGTCTCAGTCTTCAACGGCGCCGTCTTCGCAGCGGAGCCCATCAACGGGTTCCGCGGTTTGCGCTGGGGCGATCCTGTCTCGTCAATCCCGAATGCCCGGAAAACTCAGAGTCTTGCAATAGGGGAGCACTGTTATGAGCGACCAGACGACACGCTCACAATGGGTAAGGCAACTTTGAGCGACATCCGATATTGCTTCTATAAGAACTGGAGCGGCCCCTTGAATCTCAGGACACCCGGCACCTCTTACAATAAGAGGTAGTCTTGTGACTAGTTTCAAGCCTAGGCAAATCGTGGAAAGCATCGAAATTCTTACCGAACCTGAGCGGCGGCGGCGCCGTTCAGTCCAAGAAAAGCTCGCCATCGTTCAGGAAACGATGGAGCCGGGTGCCACGGTTTCGGCGGTTGCCCGACGGCATGGGCTCAATCCCAATCAGGTGTTCGCATGGCGCAAGCAATACCAGGAAGGAAGCCTGGCCGCTGTGAGCGCTGGCGAAGCTGTGGTCCCGGCCTCGCAGTTGGCTGCAGCGATGAAGGAGATCAGGGAACTGCAGCGGCTACTCGGAAAGAAAACGCAGGAAGCCGAGATCCTGAAGGAAGCCGTGGAGTACGGGCGCTCAAAAAACTGGATTGCGCGCTCGCCCTTACTGCCCGGGGACGACCAATGAAGACGGTCTGCGATGTCCTTGGCGTGGCGCGCTCTGCGGTGGCAGCGAAACAGGCCCGTTCGTCGGAATGGCGGGATGGCCGCCGCGCCCGCCAATACGACGACACGGCGCTGGTGGCTGAAATCCATGAGCTGGTTGCGGGCCTGCCGACATACGGCTACCGAAGGGTCTGGGCTTTGCTACGGCGCAGTCATGAGCTGAGCGGGGCCTCGCCCGTGAACGCAAAGCGTGTTTATCGTGTGATGCACGACCACCAGTTGCTGCTTCGCCGGCCTGGGCGACGACTCGATACACGTCGCCATGACGGTCGGGTCGCTGTCGACCGTAGCAATACCCGCTGGTGTTCAGACGGCTTTGAATTCCGTTGCGACGATGGTTCGCCGCTACGCGTCACCTTTGCGCTCGATTGCCATGACCGAGAAGCCATTAGTTGGGCGGCGACCACCGGCGGGCACAGTGGGGATATTGTTCGAGATGTCATGCTGGCGGCCGTCGAGCAGCGCTTTGGCGCCGTGCAGACCGAGCAAACCATCGAATGGCTCTCGGACAACGGCTCGGCGTACATCGACCATCGTACGCGCAGCTTCGCGCGGGAACTGGGCCTGGAGCCACTGACCACGCCGGTGCGTTCTCCGCAGAGCAACGGTATGGCCGAATCCTTCGTCAAGACCATGAAGCGCGATTACATCGCGTTCATGAACAAGCCCGACGTGCCGACCGCGCTCTCTCAGCTAACGGTCGCGTTCGAGCAATACAATGACTGGCATCCGCATAAAGCGTTGAAGTATCGTTCGCCTCGGGAGTTCCGACGCGCCGCAACATCATCAACTTAACGGTGTTCGGGTGTCCTGAGTTACAGGGTCAACTCCAAGAACCGGTTCTCTTCCTTGATCATTACGTTCCCGAGCGAACGCGACGGCGACGCGATAAGGCTGGCGCTAATCGAAGCATACGGTGTACCCAACCAGCCCCATCCAGATCTGAAACACCATTACCGGTGGCGCACATCCAAGGCCGAAGCGATCCTGGAGTATCGGCCTGAAGGTGGGGCGTTCATCGCCAACTCGGAGGCCCTCCTCCGCGAACGCAAGAACGAAATGAAGTCTAGCGCCAAGAACCGCAGCACCGACCGCTAGGGCGGCCTCGACGCTGACATCCGGCCTGTTACTCGTCGCAAGGCCCATGGGAAAGTGCGCCTCTTCAGCATTGGCGACCTTCGTCTTGCGGCTCGCCCCCGAACAAGCCCCTCCAATGCGCCCTTTGACTCCAGCCATTTGAACTCCCATTTGAAAAAAGGGAATTCTTTGCGCGTGAGAGGGCGAGCAGCCTAGGCCTCATGGGTCACTCATGGTTCTGAGACGCCTCCTTGCCCTCGGCGCGTGTGCCTTCCTCGGTCTGATATTTAGTGCCAACCTCTTTGCAGTCGGTGCCAAACCCGCTCTCTACGGGCACGTCAGGGACGGCCTGACGGTCGAATTTTTCGCGAAGACGGTCGGACTCATCAGCAAGGAAGGTATGAGATGACACCGACAATCTATGCCACCTACGCAGTCATTCTAGTCGCCGTGGTCTGCCGAGAAACGCTAGGTCAGGACGCGCTTGGCGGCACCAACTATTTGCGGACAAGTTCTTAACGAGGAGTCTCGCCGGTTATGCAAGTGGAAAAGAAGATCACTGCCAAAATCACATTCTGGTTCGAACAATCCATCCTTGTGGCCGCTCAGATCCTGCTGATGGCGGTAATCTTGGCGATGGTCATTCAGCTTTGGATCATGTTCTCGTCCGATATTCTCGAGCGCGTTAGCAGCATCGATACCGTTCCGGAGCTTATGAAGTCGGTACAGACAGCCTTTTCCGGCGTACTGCTCATCATTCTCGGGCTCGAGCTTATGGAAACACTGCGCGTGTATTTCAGATCGCACCGCGTTCGGCTGGAAACCATCTTGGCCGTGGCCATCATTGCCGTCGGCCGCCATGTGATTAATTTGGATGTGGAGCACATGTCGGGCGGTTCCCTAATGGGCGTGGCCGCAGTGGTGCTCTCGCTAACGGGTGGTTACTTTCTGGTTCGATTCAAGTCGCCACCGTCTGCAGATTGAGAGCATCAAACCCCTCCGCCGGTCGGCCTGGTGTGCCTTCAGCGCCAACGCCATAGGCCACCGACAGATCAACGTCGCTCGCGCCGCCCCGGTGCCGACGAACTACGTTGGCAACATCGCTCAGCTTGCGACGACACACCAGCATTCCCTCACCCAGCGGGTCGTGCCGAATGGAGTCCACAAATTTGTGCATGTCATACGGGCATTTTTTGGTGGCCGCGCCCACTCTAGCGAACCACACGAAAGACAACCACGCCATACACCAATTGTCATTCGTGTGGACGCTGACGCCGATGCTAGCTCGCTGTGCCGAAATAATTCTGGACTTTTGACAATCACGCCAAAGACACAAAAACAAAAAGCCCGCGCGGCATGAACCGAGCGGGCTTTCAAATTTGGTTGCGGGGGCAGGACTTGAACCTGCGACCTTCGGGTTATGAGCGCGAAAATTGCCGTTGGCCGCTGGTGCTGGCGGGTGTTTGGTGTTTAAGAATCAAGGACTTATGTCTATAGTGGGTGTTGGGCGTTGCCCGGTGTTGCTCGCCGTGTTTGCCCAAAGTTTGCCCAAATGGAGCTATAGACATGCAGAGGGCCCGAAACCGGGTAGATATCGACCGCGACTTCCTGCGCGGCCTGAGTGCGACCGGCGCGCACCAAGAGTACGCCGACTCGACCCTGAGCGGCTTTGGCGTGCGTGTCACGCCTGCCGGCGCCATCCAATACACGCTGCGTTACCGCAAGCCTGACGGCAAGTTCGGGCGCACGAAGATAGGCACCTATCCCGCCATGACCGCCACGCAGGCGCGTAAGGCGGCAAAAGACCAACTGGAGTTGACCGACCGCAAGGGGGATGCCCTGTCGGTGCTGGCCGAGCGCCGAAAGAAGCGCGACGACGCCCACCGCATTGCCGGGGTGCCGACCTTGCGCACCTTTCTGGACGGGGACTATACGGATTGGCTGATAACCAACCGCAAGACCGGCGCCGACTTGGCCGACCTCATCCGCATGGCGTTTGCCGGCCTGCTGGACAAGCGCCTGGACGATGTGACCCCGTGGGCGCTGGAGCGCTGGAAGCACGACGAGGCGAAAAAAGGCAATGTCGCGGCGACGGCGGCGCGCAAGCTGACCGCGCTGCAAGGGCTCTACCGCGTCGCCATGCTGGCCGGTCACGTCTCGGAAAACCCGGTAAAGGGTGTCGAATATGACGGCACGAGCGAAGAGGTGGTGCGCTTCCTGTCGCCGGACGAGCGCGCGCGCCTATATATAGCACTCGCCGCCCGGGAAGACGAAATGCGCGACGCCCGCGACCGCGCGAACGACCACCGCAACGTGCGCCGCCGCCCGCTCATGCCGAGCCTGCGCGATGCTGCCTTTACCGACTACCTGCGCCCCGCCGTGCTGGTCAGCCTGAATTGTGCGTGAGCACGAGATTCGATGGATGCGCGAGCACGGTAATTGATGGTCGGCTGCGGCACCGTCCATCACCAATGTTGCGTGCCGTCGGGCAACGCTGATGGACGTGGCGATCTATCGCGGTGGACCGGATGCGGAGCAGCGGCACTGATGTAACAAGGGGCCCGGCGGGCCCCTTGTTACTGGATCAGAAGTCGTTATCTGCGAGATCGCCAAGGCCATCAGGATGCTCCTGCCGATCTTCGGCCAGCCACTGGGCCAAGGCCAATTGATAGTGAGCATGCAGACGGTCGCGCAGATCGTCGAGCAATTCGATCACAGCCCAGGCCTGCGCGGGCGTCCAGTTGGCATCAATGAGCAGGGGCAGCCCCTGGGCGATGCCGGATGGCTGGTGGAAGGTCATGGTGATGTCGTCGTTGTGTTGATGGACGTGGCGGCGATGGCCAACGGCGCCACTCACCGCCTGGCGCGGCGGTTCAGGGTTGCGCTGTAGGTTTCCAGATAGAGCTTCTCGTCGATCTGCGGTAGCTCCCGCTGCGCGGCCTGGGCCAGAAGCTCGCCCGCCAGGTTCATCAGGATGCGGTAATTGCCGGCGGCGTGCTCACACAGGGTCTGGCGCAATGGCATGGTCATCAGGGTGGCGTTGCCGGCGGCGGCCAGCAAGTGGTCCAGGCAGGCCTGCAGCTCGTCGATGCTCGCACTCTCCAGCGCCAGACGGCAGCGGATGCGGCTGCCCAGCGGGATCAGGTCCTCGCGGCTGAACTTCTCCGGCAGGCGAGCGTCGCCGGCAAGCACCACGCACAGCAGCAATTGCGAGTCGAAGCGTGCCTGTGCGAGCAGGCGCAGTTCCGAGAGGGCTGGCACCGCCATCTCCTGGGCTTCATCGATGAGCAGCACGCAGCGGCGGCGGCTGGCCTCCATGTGGGTGAGCCAGCGCTCGCGCAGCGCCTTGAAGCCGCCCCAGCGATTGTGGGGCTTGAGCGGTACGGTAAAGATGTCGCTGAGCTCGCGATAGAAGTCCGCCAGATTGCTCTGTGGGTGAGCGATCGAGCCGACCATCAGATCGGGGACGCGCATGAGGCGCTGATGGAGCAGGCGCAGCGTGACGCTCTTGCCGCAACCGGGGTCGCCATGCACCATGGCGAAGCCGCCTTCGCGGGCCATACCGTTCTCAATGCGCCAGCAGAAGTGATCGAGCTTGGGTGGCACGAACACGGCCTCGACGGGGATGTCCTGGGCGAAGGGGTTGAACTTCAGACCGTACAAGGCCAGCAGGTTGGGTTGATTCATAGCTTGGTGGGTGCGGGTGGGAGATAGGCCGGCGGCAGGCCGGTGGCGGCGTGTTCGGCGAGCAACTGACGCAGCAGCGGCGCAGTGCCAGCCTGCGCGGGTTCCTCGTTAGCAGGCGAGGCACCCTTGGCCGTGAGATGCGCGCGCCGTGCGTCGGCATTGGCAGACTTGTCCAGCGGGAACACGGCGGCCAGGATCGCGCCGATGCGCGCATCGATCAGGTCGACTTGGGAGAGATCCCAGCGCGCGTAGCTCAGGCAGACTTGCTCGAGGTGGCGGTAAGCGCCGGGGATCTCGAAGCGCACGCCGTCCAACGTGAAGGTGCCGTCGGTTCTGCGCTGGCGGCGATGCTGGCGGATACGGAAGGCCCGGCGCAAGGCCAGCGCCTCGGGACTGGGGCGCGAGACGTCGGCACAGGACAGGTAGCGCTGCAGAGGCGTCGCCTCGAGTTCGGCGTGTTCCTTGTGGTGGTATTCCTGCTCGACCCAGGCCTGCGTGGCGAGGTTCAATTGCTCCAGGGTGAGGTGCGACTCACCTTCGAGCATGGCCATCAGCCGGGACTCGAGCTGTCCCCAGAAGCGTTCCTGCTTGGCATTCTGGTATGGGCTGTAGGGCAAGGTAGTCTGGTGCAGGATGCCCAGACTGGCCAGCCCCTCGACGAACTCGTCGGCCATCATGGCTGCGCCGTTATCGGTCATGATGGCCCGCGGCAGCCCTCGCTTCATGATCGCCTGCGAGACGCCGTGCACCAGCGAGGCAGTGGTCTCGTCGAGGAACCACTGCAGGTGGCAGACCAGCCGCGAATGGTCGTCCATAATGCAGAGCAGCAGCGGCTTGTGCCACTGCCCATCGGGGGTGAGCACCTTGCGCGAACCATGGTGGAAGTCCAGGTGCCAGAGCGCGGCCACGTGGTCGACCTCGTAGCTACGCACCTCGCGTGCCTCGCGGCGAGCCGCAGCAGCGATGGCCCCATCCGTGCTCGAGCGCGGGGTTGGCTTGCGCACCAGACCCTGCGCCTTCAGATACCGGCACACCGTGGTGTAGGACGGCAGCGTGTCCGGGCCATCCTTGGTCGCGACGCGCAGGTTGTCGTAATGCAACTGCATGGTCCAGCCGGGGTGCTGACGGTACTGCTCGACCAGCGCTTCGATGATGGCTGGGCTCAGACTGACGAAGTGGCCGCAATCGTCGCGCAGTCGGTTCTTGAGTTGATCGACCGGATCCTGGACGTGACGGGCCCGGTAATACCAGCGTTCGATGGAAGACGCGCCGAACTGAACGTCGGCGCCGGTGATGGGGTGCCGCCAGACCTTGGCGGCCAGTGCCTGGAACGCTTGCTGCAATTCTCCTTTGGCAGGCGGCGAAGCCAGCAAAGGGCCAATGACCGAGAAGCGCAAGCGCGCCCATCGGTTGCGATGATCAATCGATAGTGACATGACTCTCCGTTGGGGGGATAACGGGAGCAGGCTACGGGCAGTGCGGGTGACCCGCCATCGACATGTTCTGCGGGAGATTCCCCTATCTGGCGCATCCCTCAGCCAGCGTGGTCAGGCCGGGCCCAGCAGCAGAAGCAACACCGCGGCCAGACGCTCGTCTTCGCTGTCGTGCTCGACCGATTGCAGCAGGCAGTCGGGATAGATGAACGGCTCGGGCGTTGGCGGGATGAGGCCACGCAGCCACCGACCGACGGGGGTCTTGGGGAAGGTCTCGGTCCACCACTGACGCCAGCGCTTGAGCGTGGCCCAACTGATCGCCGGCAGGCCGTCCAGGCAGGCGCCAGTGGCACGGCTCGATCGCAGTACCAGGACAATGGCCAGCCAGACACGCCGGCCGAGAAAGCGCACCGAATCGGGCGTCATGCGTTTGCGGCATCCGGCACAGCACAGGCTCAGGCGCGTATTGCAGTCCGGGTGTGCTGCCGGTGGGCATCCGCGCGGCTTACGCGGATAGTTGGCACTGTGCAGCACAGAGCCGCAATGGCAGCAGCCCCTGTCTCGCGCCACCTTCATCAAGTCTTCGTCGATCCGGCGCAACAGGGCAAAAAACGCTGGCGTTTGTAGCAAGGCATGGCACACTGCTGAGGTCTCCTTCATTGCTCGACACAATAAAGGCGACATCTTCCCTCAGGCGCGTGCATGCACGCTCCCTGAGGGAACCCCTCCAGCGTCCATCACCGTTCTTGCTCAAATCCCCACGCTTTCGGCATCACGAAAGCTGCTTATGCACACTGAATACCGGCCTGCGCCGGGGCGAATTGCTGGCGCTGGAATGGACGGACATTGATTTAGAGCACGCGGTGCTGACCGTGCGCCGCGCGACCGCGAAGGGCGACAGGACCCGCCGCGTGCCGCTGAACGCTGAAGCGCTCGATGCGCTTACGCGCTGGAAGCCGCTTGCGCACAAGGTCTATGTTTTTGCGGGCGAGGATGGGCAACCGCTGAGCGAAATCAAAACGGCATGGTTGCAAGTTTTACGCGACGCAAAAATCAGCAATTACCGCTGGCATGACCACCGGCATGATTTTGCGAGCCAGCTAGTAATGCGCGGGGTGGACCTCAATACATTGCGGGAACTGTTGGGGCACGCGGACCTGAAAATGGTTCTGCGTTACGCGCACTTGTCGCCCGAGCATACCGCCGCTGCCGTGGCGCTGCTGGATGCGCCGAAAATAACGTTGCCCCGGGCGCAAACATCATGATTTATCTGGACGATGCGACCGCCGCCGAGCTGCGTGCCGGGTACGAAATGGAATTACCCCTCACGCCGGTAGGTGAGGTGGATAAATTTCTGGCCGACTTCGTGGATGCAACAGAATTCATTGGGCTTACCGTCTTTGAACAGACGCAGGAAAAGCGCCGGGGGGCTTTCGATAAGGCAGCGACTGCCCTTATGAACTTGCTCGAAGCACTATCCGGTCTGAGCGATATCGATAATTCTCAACTGAGATTCTTGCTAACGGTCGAAATCGAGTCGCGCCTGCCGGAATCGCTGAGGCTCCAATGGCAGGAAATCGTTTCAAGCCTTACGAAAACCGACGCGTTGGCAGCCTTGGGGCAACTCGATTTGCACGCGCGGGGCATGGCACAAGTCGCGCAAGGCGGCGAGCGGCTGGAAGCGTTCGCCGGCAGGATGCTACTGAGAGTTTTTCGCAAGCATCACTTGCCGTGGGATTATGCGGAAACCGGTTATGCAGCCACTTGCCTGCGAGTTATGCTGCGATTATCAGGTCGGGATGATATTACCGAGCAGAAACGGATTCGTCACTGGCTGGAAAAGGCAGAACAGCCCCGTAGCAGATAATCCAGAAATCTGCCGCAAAAACAGCCGGAATTTTATTGGCGTTTTTGCGGCAAAACCCGGCAAACCCCCCTAGGGTGTGAATCATATATTCACCCCGGAGGCCCGCCGTGCACCCCTCAAATATCGTCCCCGCCGCTGACCCTGACAGCATCCGCGCAGCCGCCTATGAGCCGGGCGCGATGACCTTGGCGCAATTCTGCCGCCGCTATAATCTCGACCGCTCCACCGTATTCAAGCTGCGCCGCGATGGGCTGGGGCCGGACGAAATCCAGATTGGCCGGAAGATTCTCATTACCCACCGGGCCGCCGTGGAATGGGAACTGCAAATGACCCTCCGCAGTAATGAACTGCGGGGAGTGCAGCGCACCCATACCCCGGCCCCGCCGGCAGTCCACCGACCGCGCGAAGCCGCCGGCCTCCCGAAGAAAGCCGCCGAGCCAGCGAAACGCCCGGGCCGTCCGCCCAAGGTCAAGCCCGAAGCTGCCCTAGCCGCCGAGTGAGGCCGCCATGGTTGATGACCTGCTGGCCCGGCTCTACCGCGTGCGGGAGGCTGGCTACAGCCAATGGCTGGCCTGCTGTCCCGCCTGTCAGGAACCCGGCCGCACGCTGTTGATTCGCAGCAATAGCGACGGCTTCACCCTTATCCATTGCCGCAACGGCTGCCCGCCCGGCTTCGTGCTGCACGCCGCCGGAGTGCCATGGAGCGTGTTGTTTTCGGATGGGGCGCAGCGCCGCCACGCCTGGCCGCCCGAATGGTGGCGCGAGCCGCCACGCTACGAGCGCGAGCCGCGCCCGATGGTGGAGCAATGACCATGAGCAAGAGCAAGCCCACCGAAAAGAGAGAGGTCTACCCCGGAAAATTTGCCGCCGTGCCGGAGGCCATCCTCTATTCGTCTGCCGTGGTGTCGCTGTCGGACGGCGCCTTTCGTCTTTTGGTGTGTCTGCTGTCCCGGCACAACGGCGCGAACAACGGCCATTTGAGCGCCACGCAATCCGCCCTCCGGCCCCATGGCTGGGCCTCCAAGTCCAAGCTGGAAAGGGCACTGACCGAGCTAGTGGAGCACCGCCTTCTCGTACGCGCGCGCGAGGGCGGCCCGCACTGCGCGGCACTGTATGCGCTGTCATGGCTGCCCATCCTCAACTACAACGGCCTGCACCTTACCCCCGACACGTACCCGCGCGGAGCGTGGGCAGACTACCGCGCCACGGACAACGGCAAGGCAAGGCGGCGTGTCTCGCGCGCGAATGGGAAGCCACGCGACAGCGGAGGAATCGCCCCTGCTTACGGGGCAATGCGGGCGACTGACGGAACGCTACACGGCCAGCCAATCGCCCCAAAATCGGAAAAAATCGCCCCGTATCAAGGGGCACATTGCCCCGTATCGTGGGGCGAAATTGCCCCTCCGTACGGGGAGCAGGAAACAGAATCGCCCCTTGATACGGGGCAGTCAGAGGCAAATTCGCGTTTTAATCGCCCCTCCGTACGGGGACAGTTGCATAGTTGCCAGTGTCAGGTGGGATATGACGGGGAGGTTTTAGACCTGCTGCCGTGTCCGCGCTGTGGTGGTGCCCCGACCGTGCTGGAACTGGCAAGGGGCGACCTGCCCCCCCTCTGGCTGGTGTCCTGTCGTAATGCCCGCTGCGGCGTGCGCCCCGGCGACACTGCCGGCTGTGCATAAGCAGCTTTCGTGATGCCGAAAGCGTGGGGATTTGAGCAAGAACGGTGATGGACGCTGGAGGGGTTCCCTCAGGGAGCGTGCATGCACGCGCCTGAGGGAAGATGTCGCCTTTATTGTGTCGAGCAATGAAGGAGACCTCAGCAGTGTGCCATGCCTTGCTACAAACGCCAGCGTTTTTTGCCCTGTTGCGCCGGATCGACGAAGACTTGATGAAGGTGGCGCGAGACAGGGGCTGCTGCCATTGCGGCTCTGTGCTGCACAGTGCCAACTATCCGCGTAAGCCGCGCGGATGCCCACCGGCAGCACACCCGGACTGCAATACGCGCCTGAGCCTGTGCTGTGCCGGATGCCGCAAACGCATGACGCCCGATTCGGTGCGCTTTCTCGGCCGGCGTGTCTGGCTGGCCATTGTCCTGGTACTGCGATCGAGCCGTGCCACTGGCGCCTGCCTGGACGGCCTGCCGGCGATCAGTTGGGCCACGCTCAAGCGCTGGCGTCAGTGGTGGACCGAGACCTTCCCCAAGACCCCCGTCGGTCGGTGGCTGCGTGGCCTCATCCCGCCAACGCCCGAGCCGTTCATCTATCCCGACTGCCTGCTGCAATCGGTCGAGCACGACAGCGAAGACGAGCGTCTGGCCGCGGTGTTGCTTCTGCTGCTGGGCCCGGCCTGACCACGCTGGCTGAGGGATGCGCCAGATAGGGGAATCTCCCGCAGAACATGTCGATGGCGGGTCACCCGCACTGCCCGTAGCCTGCTCCCGTTATCCCCCCAACGGAGAGTCATGTCACTATCGATTGATCATCGCAACCGATGGGCGCGCTTGCGCTTCTCGGTCATTGGCCCTTTGCTGGCTTCGCCGCCTGCCAAAGGAGAATTGCAGCAAGCGTTCCAGGCACTGGCCGCCAAGGTCTGGCGGCACCCCATCACCGGCGCCGACGTTCAGTTCGGCGCGTCTTCCATCGAACGCTGGTATTACCGGGCCCGTCACGTCCAGGATCCGGTCGATCAACTCAAGAACCGACTGCGCGACGATTGCGGCCACTTCGTCAGTCTGAGCCCAGCCATCATCGAAGCGCTGGTCGAGCAGTACCGTCAGCACCCCGGCTGGACCATGCAGTTGCATTACGACAACCTGCGCGTCGCGACCAAGGATGGCCCGGACACGCTGCCGTCCTACACCACGGTGTGCCGGTATCTGAAGGCGCAGGGTCTGGTGCGCAAGCCAACCCCGCGCTCGAGCACGGATGGGGCCATCGCTGCTGCGGCTCGCCGCGAGGCACGCGAGGTGCGTAGCTACGAGGTCGACCACGTGGCCGCGCTCTGGCACCTGGACTTCCACCATGGTTCGCGCAAGGTGCTCACCCCCGATGGGCAGTGGCACAAGCCGCTGCTGCTCTGCATTATGGACGACCATTCGCGGCTGGTCTGCCACCTGCAGTGGTTCCTCGACGAGACCACTGCCTCGCTGGTGCACGGCGTCTCGCAGGCGATCATGAAGCGAGGGCTGCCGCGGGCCATCATGACCGATAACGGCGCAGCCATGATGGCCGACGAGTTCGTCGAGGGGCTGGCCAGTCTGGGCATCCTGCACCAGACTACCTTGCCCTACAGCCCATACCAGAATGCCAAGCAGGAACGCTTCTGGGGACAGCTCGAGTCCCGGCTGATGGCCATGCTCGAAGGTGAGTCGCACCTCACCCTGGAGCAATTGAACCTCGCCACGCAGGCCTGGGTCGAGCAGGAATACCACCACAAGGAACACGCCGAACTCGAGGCGACGCCTCTGCAGCGCTACCTGTCCTGTGCCGACGTCTCGCGCCCCAGTCCCGAGGCGCTGGCCTTGCGCCGGGCCTTCCGTATCCGCCAGCATCGCCGCCAGCGCAGAACCGACGGCACCTTCACGTTGGACGGCGTGCGCTTCGAGATCCCCGGCGCTTACCGCCACCTCGAGCAAGTCTGCCTGAGCTACGCGCGCTGGGATCTCTCCCAAGTCGACCTGATCGATGCGCGCATCGGCGCGATCCTGGCCGCCGTGTTCCCGCTGGACAAGTCTGCCAATGCCGACGCACGGCGCGCGCATCTCACGGCCAAGGGTGCCTCGCCTGCTAACGAGGAACCCGCGCAGGCTGGCACTGCGCCGCTGCTGCGTCAGTTGCTCGCCGAACACGCCGCCACCGGCCTGCCGCCGGCCTATCTCCCACCCGCACCCACCAAGCTATGAATCAACCCAACCTGCTGGCCTTGTACGGTCTGAAGTTCAACCCCTTCGCCCAGGACATCCCCGTCGAGGCCGTGTTCGTGCCACCCAAGCTCGATCACTTCTGCTGGCGCATTGAGAACGGTATGGCCCGCGAAGGCGGCTTCGCCATGGTGCATGGCGACCCCGGTTGCGGCAAGAGCGTCACGCTGCGCCTGCTCCATCAGCGCCTCATGCGCGTCCCCGATCTGATGGTCGGCTCGATCGCTCACCCACAGAGCAATCTGGCGGACTTCTATCGCGAGCTCAGCGACATCTTTACCGTACCGCTCAAGCCCCACAATCGCTGGGGCGGCTTCAAGGCGCTGCGCGAGCGCTGGCTCACCCACATGGAGGCCAGCCGCCGCCGCTGCGTGCTGCTCATCGATGAAGCCCAGGAGATGGCGGTGCCAGCCCTCTCGGAACTGCGCCTGCTCGCACAGGCACGCTTCGACTCGCAATTGCTGCTGTGCGTGGTGCTTGCCGGCGACGCTCGCCTGCCGGAGAAGTTCAGCCGCGAGGACCTGATCCCGCTGGGCAGCCGCATCCGCTGCCGTCTGGCGCTGGAGAGTGCGAGCATCGACGAGCTGCAGGCCTGCCTGGACCACTTGCTGGCCGCCGCCGGCAACGCCACCCTGATGACCATGCCATTGCGCCAGACCCTGTGTGAGCACGCCGCCGGCAATTACCGCATCCTGATGAACCTGGCGGGCGAGCTTCTGGCCCAGGCCGCGCAGCGGGAGCTACCGCAGATCGACGAGAAGCTCTATCTGGAAACCTACAGCGCAACCCTGAACCGCCGCGCCAGGCGGTGAGTGGCGCCGTTGGCCATCGCCGCCACGTCCATCAACACAACGACGACATCACCATGACCTTCCACCAGCCATCCGGCATCGCCCAGGGGCTGCCCCTGCTCATTGATGCCAACTGGACGCCCGCGCAGGCCTGGGCTGTGATCGAATTGCTCGACGATCTGCGCGACCGTCTGCATGCTCACTATCAATTGGCCTTGGCCCAGTGGCTGGCCGAAGATCGGCAGGAGCATCCTGATGGCCTTGGCGATCTCGCAGATAACGACTTCTGATCCAGTAACAAGGGGCCCGCCGGGCCCCTTGTTACATCAGTGCCGCTGCTCCGCATCCGGTCCACCGCGATAGATCGCCACGTCCATCAGCGTTGCCCGACGGCACGCAACATTGGTGATGGACGGTGCCGCAGCCGACCATCAATTACCGTGCTCGCGCATCCATCGAATCTCGTGCTCACGCACACCGGCTCGCCCTACCTTGCAAGCCGCCCTGAAGCCGTAGAGCGCTGGAACCGCTTTGCGGCTCGTCCGGCTGGCGGGAGCCTGCAATGACCGCGCGCCTGCCTCACGTCTTCCCCGGCACCCCCGCTATCACAACGCTGCTGCGGCAGGGTCATGCATGGATGGACCGCCTTGCCGCGCTTGAAGGCTGGTCCGCCGTCCTGCTGGCCGATTTGCATGACCGCCTGCGCCGGCAGCCCGCCGCGACCGTGGCCGACACCGTAGAGCATTTCCGCCATCGCCTGAACGACGCGGAGGAACGCGAGCGGGAGCGCTTGCGCGCCGTGCGTCCGTCCGTGGGCTGGTGTCCTGGCTGCCACGGTGAATGCGTGGGCACGCACAGAAGCTGTATGCCGGGCTATGGCGTTGCGCCACCCAGTCCCATCCCGGAAGTGCCGCAGCGCGTGGAGCCCCAGCCCATTGCAAGCCCGACTCGCCCTCGCTATCAGCGCAAGCCGCGCGGACTGGCGCGGCACCTCGGCCATGTCACCGCACCGGGGTGCAAGGAAAACATAGAGGAGCCATGACCATGAAAGTGCAAAACGCGGGAGGGCCACGACGCATGGCCGGGCTATCCCGCCTGAAGCCAAAACGCAGCGGCACGGCGCCGCGCAACACAACGGAGGTGCGGATATGGACGACGACACGTTAGGGGCGGGCCTGCATCTCGCGTGGCCCACAGCGGAGGGCTACCGGCATTTCATGGTGGCGGTGTTGGGCGCGGATGGAAAGGCCGCCGATTACGTGATGGTGGGCGCGTCACGCCCGGACCTGCCGGCGCTAGCGCAACGGTATCTATCGGGTGCGCGGGAATTTGACGATGCGACGCGCCGGGATATGGAGCGCTGGCTAGGACAGTCCATTGAATCGGCCATTGCGGCGGCGCTCGAAACCTGCATTCGCAATCTGTCCACGCTGACCGTGGGTGACATTAGCGCCAAGGCCAGTCGGCCCCGGGGCGACTCAAAGGGAGGTATGGGAAATGTTTGAACACATGAGCGCGGAGCAAACGGCGGAAGTAATTCACCAGTGCATTGACATGCGACTGAAGGGGCCATTTCAACAAGTGGCCGAGGCATTCAAGGCCCGGGACGCCAAGCGCACCGAGGATATGGCCGCGCTACGGCAGGAGCTAGCCGCACTGCGTGGCGAGGTGCGCGCACTGAAAGCCGAGCGGCGCCGGGCCGATGCGTTGGGCGCCGAGGCCGAGCGCTGCGAACTGGTCCGCCGCGAGGCGCAGGCCGCCGAGTCCCGGCTATCGCGCCGGCAATGACGAGGGAGGGCACACCATGGACATCAAATCCGACAGCGTAGCCCGCCGCATCGAGGCCGCCCGCGCGGCCCGGCTTGCGCAAACCGAAGTCAGTAGCCGTGCCCTGCTGGTGCGGTGCTGGGCCGGCGAGGCCTCGCCCCGGCAGGCCATCAAGGCATTCTGCGTCGCCTGTGTCGGCGGCACCCGCGCCGAGGTGACGCGCTGCACCTGCTATGCCTGCCCCCTCTACGAGTTCCGACCGTTCAAAACCGCGCGAGAGGACGGGATTTTGGAGCTAAAAGCGCCGGAAGCGGACCCGGGCATGGCTGAGTAGCCCCGAGCCGTGGAAACGCAATCCAGCGCCGCCCCTCGGCGCCTCAAGCCAAGGGGCGATAGCTTCACAAGTGGGGGGGCGGGTCGAGAAATCGACACCTGTCGCCCACCGCGTACGCGATATCCGCGCGTGGGTAAATCACAAAAATTGGCCCGGGTAAATTTTGGGCCACAAAAAATCCGGCGGAGGGCGGGATAGCCGGGTTGAGGGTGGGTCAGGCGGGGATGCCGGCGGGATGGGCCGCCGGTTCGCCCGCCGATGCTGGGAGTGTCACCGGTATTGCTGCGGCATTCCTTATATATGGAATCGGCATCGGATAGAACTAGAAAAATGACTTGGTAAATGCCGATTTATTTCTAAATGAATTGGAGAAAATCATGTCTGCATCTACGGAAATTTCCGCCTTGGAAGCCCAGCGGGGCGCGAAACTGGAAATCATGGAAGGCTTGCACCAGCGCGCCGCCGACGAGGGCCGGCCCTTTACTGCCGAAGAGGACGCCCGCTTTGAGTCCGGTGCGCGCGAGGTGGAGAGCATCGACCTGAGGCTGGCCCCGCTGCGCCGGAGCCAGGAATTGGCGGCGTATCATGCGGTGCCGGTGGTTCCGGGCTTTTCGCAGCCGCACGCCCGCGAGCCGGTGGGCCTCGCCCAGCCCGAGCGGGAGGACAAGCGCGGCTTGTCTTTTGCGCGCTATGCGATGGCGCTTGCCGCCGGCAAGGGCAATCTGTCCCAATCGTTGGAATTTGCCCGCCACGCCTACGGGCGAAGCAACCCGGAGCTAGTCTCCATCATCAAGGCGGCAGTCAGTGCCGGCACTACCACGGACCCGCAGTGGGCCGGCTCTTTGGTCTACTACCAGAACATGGCCGACGAATTTATCGACCTGCTACGGCCTGCCACCATCATTGGCAGGATGACCGGATTCCGCCGGGTGCCCTTTGCCGTCAGGATTCCGCGCCAAACGGCGGGGGCCTCTGTTGGGTGGGTGGGTGAAGGGGCGGCCAAGCCGGTTAGCAAACTGGCCTTTGACGCCATCAGCATACCGTTTAGCAAAATCGCGGGCATCGTCGCAATCACCGAAGAGCTAGCAAGGTATTCCGCCCCGAGCGCCGAGGCCTTGGTGCGCGATGACCTCGTGGCGACCATTAGCCAGTTTATGGACGTGCAGTTTATCGACCCGTCCATCGCGGCAAATCCGGCGGCCGATAGCCCGGCCTCCATTACCCACGGCGCGCAAACCATCCCGAGTAGCGGCGCGACCGTTGACAATGTGGCGGACGATTTGAGCACGATGCTGTCCGCCGTGGTCGTCAATGGGTTCCCGCTGCGCGGCCTCGCCTGGGTGATGAACAGCCGCACGAAAATCAGCCTGTCAAATTTGCGCAATGCCATGGGCGTATATGCCTATCCCACGCTGGCGGCAAACGGGACATTGCTGGGCTATCCGGTGATTGACTCCGCCTCGGTGCCCATCACCGCCGGCACCCCGCCCACCACGTTTATTGCGCTGGTGGTGCCCGGGGAAATCCTGCTAGCCGACGATGGGGGCGTGACGCTGGATAGCTCGCGCGAGGCCGCGCTCGCCATGAGTGACGATGGCACCGGCGCCCTCGTCAGCCTGTGGCAAAACAACCTCGTTGGCATCCGGGCGGAGCGCTTCTGCCATTGGCTGCGCCGCCGCGAAGGCTGCGTGGTGGTGCTGACAGGCGTGGAATATTAAGGGGTGTACGGGTGCGCGGCCCTATCCGCGCGGCGGGCTAGCCGGTGACTCCCGCTCTCTTGAATAAGGCCGGCAGCCGTGGCCCCGTTCTCCGCTATCTCTTGCGGGGTGACACGGTAGCCCGGCCTCTCGCAATGAGGGGCTGGGCGCCTGGCCCATTTTGCGCAAGCTGGCGGCGGCTAGGTCGTCTGTCTATGGTCACTTGCAAGTGCTACGATACGTCCCATCAGACGCGGTGTCGAACTCTTGCCCGGCCATGACCAAGCTCCGATATTTTGCATGTGCAATCACTGTCCTACTTGCCGCTACTTCGTCCAATGCTCAACAAGCAAAGCCCCGAAGCGGTCAAGGTGCTGCACGATGGGCACAAGAGCCTTCGTCGTTCCTTGGAATCAAACTGGGCGAGCCAATGGCAATTAAGAGTTGCCGAGAGACCACGGACCTATGTTTAGACGACGGGAGCACAAATCGGTATGCGGTATTCAGTAATCTGCCCGACTTGGGTTTTCGCTATACGCTAACTTCTTTGATTGAGGAAGGCAAGCCCATTAGCATTGAACTCAAGACCGACCACGCTAATTATTCTGCGCTGCTCAGTATGCTAAAACAGCGCTTCGGCTTGCCACAGAAGGCTAAAACTGAGGCAATTCAAACGCGAATGGGTATGAAGACGTCGTCAACGGATTCTATTTGGCACGGCCAGAAAGTATCCATGCTCTTAAACGAGCGGCATGAGACAATTGACAACACTAGGGTTGTTGTAATGGACCGAAAGCTGGCAGATGAGCTTTCTTCTCGTCAAGAAACTGAAATGAAGTCCAAGGCCAATGCGTTTTGATGCCATTTTGACTGGGTCAAGTAACAGGCAACGCCCCGACCTCTCGCAATGAGGGGGCGGGCGTTTTACTGTCTGCGTCGGTTACGCACTCGCCCTTGCTCTATGTGGAAAGGTCGGATGGACAACGCGAACTTATGCTCATCGAGCACGGCCTCAAAAAAATCGACGTTCAACCCTTGCGCCCTGACAAAATCGACAATCCTTGTTCTCTCGTTCGGTGGCATGTTGCAGCCAAACGTTATAGAGGCTATGACAGATGGACTTAAAGTTGCCGGCCCATGTCCTGCCGGCCTTCCAATGAACCGCATCAGGTCAGCATCATCCTCAATCCCGCGCATTAAAGACTTCGGGTCAATTCCGGTGTTAAGACTTAAAATCCGATACTCGTCCTCGTATTCCCAGAATTTAGCCTTCTTGTGATAAACATCGTAAAATTCTTTTGAATTCGTTGAGAGATGATTGTAGTGCGGTCTGATATCGGAATATTCTATTTTGTGCGCAATTCTAAATATACCGACACCTGTTTTAAAGCCAATTGATAATCCTGTATGTTTTTCCGCGTAGTGTGACCACATCAACGGGTGACTGTTGTTGGCGGAGACGCAATAAACGCCGACTTCTCGAATTCTGCGGTGGGCGGAATTTTGATAATTTTCCCGCCATACGGAACTAGATTGACTTCTAACAATTCCAACCTGTTCCCGTCGCACCTTCCGGCTATGGCCTTGCCTCGCGCCGGCTCGAAACAATCTCTTATTTACCCTCTTATCCTGATTGCTTGGAATATCCAAGCGTGGCAAACAATCAAAAGGGTCATTGAAATCGAGTGGCGACGATAGATAGATTTGACCGAGTCGGATGAGGTTCTGAAACCAAGTCCAACGCTCACCATTGATGGACATGAACTTGTAAAGCACTGGCGGTGGCGTCGTGTCTTCGATATCGGGCATGTCGAATTGGCTAGGGGCGGGCGAGCAATTCTGCCACACGGCGCTTGCCATGTCCTGCGGCACCTACCGCCGCCACATGGCCACGGCGCAGAAGCGCGAGCACATCGCGGCCCAATTAAAAGAAATCCCGGAGAAATCGGACCGGCAAGTAGCCAAGGCGCTAGGGGTGTCGCATCACACGGTTTCCGAAGAGCGGGCGGCCTTGGGGGCTGGTGGGCAAATTGCCCACCAGCCCACGCGCACGGGCACCAAATCCCGGTTAGTAGGCGATATCGTCCGGGTCCTTGAATTGGTGCAAGTAATAAGTATGGGTTTTGGTCTTGCCGTCAGCTTGCGGCCAATTAATTTGTACAGTCTGGCCGATGATGCTGTAACAGCCCTCACGGGGAGGGGTGGAACCACCCCATTGCTTGGCTATCTTGTCACCCAAGCCGGATTTGCAGGGCAGCTTGTAAAGGTCGATGTGGCTACCACCCCATGTGGGTGCGGAGGCAAAATAATCGCCATCGGAGGCGTAGGCAGTCGCTACAGCCGTTGCCAACAACAAGGCGAGAAAGGAGTGTGTCATTCAAGCATTCTCCGCTAGGAATGTCGCCAATTTGTGCCCTGATACCACAGATAAATTATGGATGGGTTGCCCTGACCGGTTCTGTCCGGTAGCGCCGACCATCCCAAAGGGCAAGGCGGCTAACGGTGGGCGGCTCTACATATTTCGTCGGTGCGTTTGGACTAGTTCGGTATCCGAAATAGACGTGCACCGGTAGATTTTTGGCGCGTGCCTCGTCCAGGCCACCATAGAACATCGCCGCCTCTTTCCGTTTGTCCCATGCGCTCCACCGTGGGTCCAGCCTGTCGGCCTCCACAGCACCATTCTTGTTCAGTAGCTCGTCGGTTTGCACGAGCATCAATAGTACATTCTCGCCAGTGTCGGGCGCCTTGCCAATGGCACCGGCAAACTGCCGTGCAAGGGCGTTGGAAATGTGGATGTCGTATAGGCGCAAGAGTTCTTGGCAACGAATGGAGGACATGGCCTGAGATGAAAAAACTAGGTGGTGGGAACGCTAGCACAGGCGCCGTGCGCTCCCGTCACATCGTCGGACCCGGCATTCTGTCTGTCGCCGGGCTGGCTATTCTTGACGGCATCCGCAGTCCACGCCGAGGGGGAGCCATGCCCGACGCCGCCGCAGGAGCCTTTGCCCATGTCACCGCCGACCTGTCGGGCGAGGACATGAAGCTGTCGCGCCGCAAGCCGAAAAGCGACGCCCTGCCGGGCAAGGTGCTGGCGGTGCTTGCCCAGGCGCCGGCTCCGCTGTCCGCTGGGCGGGTGGCAAAGGCGCTGGCCGGTGTGAGCCGCCCCACGGTCACGGAAACGCTCCGGGCAATGGCCGAGGCCGGCGCCGTGCTGACCGGACGTACCGAGGGCGGACAGACACGCTACGCCGCGCCAACATCCGACCCCGCGCAAGGCGATGACACACTGCGCGCGGGTGCCCTGCGGCCCGGTGGCTGGTAGGAAGGGGAGTTTGCGCGGGAGACGGGCAACAAAAAACCCGCCGTAGCGGGTTGCTTGTCTGCCGGATTTCCGCCGACTTTGCCCAAATAGTGCCCAAATTCGATAGCAACGATTTGCTAATTTTTGGGCAATTGGCTGCAAAGCCTTGCTGGTATTGGTTGCGGGGGCAGGACTTGAACCTGCGACCTTCGGGTTATGAGCCCGACGAGCTGCCAACTGCTCCACCCCGCGGGGCGAACTATACGCGGATCTGCAGTGCATTGATACAGGAAAATGCAAAAAAGCCCGCGCGGCGTGAACCGTACGGGCTTTGGGCGTGACTCCGCAATCTGGGAAATTAGGATCGCTGGCACCATCTGCCACGTCCGCGGAGGCTGCATGACACCCGAGCAGGCCTCTCCCCGACGACTCGATGGAGAGCCCACACATCAGCGCAGCTGCCAACAAGAACGGCGCCCAAAGGCGCCGTCACGATACTCGGACTGCTATCCGCTGCAATCAGCGCGGTGCGTTCCTTTCTACCCAGGCCGCGAAAGTCGTCAGGTACTTGTTCAGGAAGCCACGCGTGGATTCGTTGGCGATATTGCCATGATCGTCAAAGAGCTTGTCCACGCCACTGATATAGGCCTCGGGCTGCTGCAGCACCGGGACATTCAGGAACACCAGCGACTGGCGTAGATGGTGGTTGGCGCCGAAACCGCCGATATTGCCCGGCGATGCGCTGATCACGCCGCCCGGCTTGCCATCCCAGGCGCTCTGACCATAGGGGCGCGAGCCAACGTCGATCGCGTTCTTGAGCGCAGCTGGCACCGAGCGGTTGTACTCGGGTGTCACAAACAACACGGCGTCAGCACGACGGACACGGTCGCGGAACACCACCCATTCCGCCGGCGGATTGGCATCGTCGTCCTGGTTGTACAACGACAGCTGCCGGATCTCGACAATCTCGAGCTTCAGCTGCGGCGGCGCGAGCGCCGCGAGGGCCTTGGCCAGTTTCAGGTTGAAGGAGTCCTTGCGCAGGCTTCCCACCAATACGGCAACATCGCGAGGATTGCTCATAACGGTTCCTTTCACTGCTTGAACGAGTTCGAACGAAGAGAAGCCTGGTCCGCGACAACGCTGCGGGCCAGTCCAGCCGACACTCTACTCGACTTACGCGCCCAGCGTAGCCAAGGGATGGTCATCCTTGCGCCATGGACTATCGAAGAACGCACGCACGCGTGCCCCACTCACCTCGTCCAGGCGTGGCGGATTCCACTTCGGCTGGTGGTCCTTGTCGATCACCAGCGCGCGAATTCCCTCGATGCCGTCGCCGTGACGGAACACGTCATGCATCATGTCGAGCTCCATCCGCAGCTCATCTTCGAGCGACATCGTGCGAGCACGGCGGATCTGTTCGAGCGTGACGCAGAGCATCAGCGGTGAGCGGCTACGCAGCGTGGCGGCGGTTTGCGCGGCCCAATCGCCTTCGGCGTCGCTGACAGCTGCCAGGATCGCCTGTGCGGAGGCGCCTGCGAACAAGGTATCGATCAGGGCAGCATTCGAAGCCAGCTGGCTGGTGGATGGTACGCAGGCGTCGGCGTGCTGGCGCGTGAACGACGCAATCTGCTCGAGTACCGCTTCGCCACTGGTGAACTGCCGCGCCTGCAGCGATGCAACCATCTCGGCGATCGCGTTCGTTGGCAGATAGGCATCGGCCAGCTTCGCGTAAATAGCATCGGCCGCGCCGATCACCGCGCCGGTAAGGCCCAGGTACTCGCCGATATGACCTTGCGTGCGTGCCAGGAACCATCCACCGCCAACATCGGGGAACAGACCGATATTGGTCTCCGGCATCGCCATTTTCGTCCGCTCGGTGACGATGCGCAGCCGCGCGCCCTGCGAGATCCCCATACCACCGCCCATGACCACGCCATCCATCAGCGCGATGTAAGGCTTGGCATAGCGATGAATCAGATGGTTGAGCGCGTATTCCTCAACGAAGAACTGATCCAGCAGCGGATCGTTCGCCTGGTGCGCCTGGTAGAACCAGCGGATATCGCCGCCGGCGCAGAATGCCTTGCCGCCCGCGCCAGCCACTACCATCGCGTGGACTGCGGGATCGTTCTCCCAGCTTTGCAGCGCACCGGTGATCGCGCGAATCATCTCGAGCGACAGCGCGTTGAGGGCCTGCGGCCGGGTCAGTGTCAGATACGCCACGCCGCCCTGCACCTGGGTCGATACAAACTCCGTCATTTCTGTCTCCATCATTGCAGGCAGCGATTCTACGACAGACCCGCCAAAGCGCCTGCCACGGCACAACACGGGAAACCCCGATGCGCGTATGCGTATGGAGGAATCCCTCCATGCGAAACTGCGAAAAATATGCACACTGTCGCCCATGACACCGCAAACCCCTGCCCCCGAGGCGTTCGATCCCGGCCTGATTCTCCTGGCCTTTGCGCCGGTCTTCGTGCTGACGATAGGTTGGGAAGCCTGGTACTGGTGGAAGCGCGATCGCTCGGTCTATAGCTGGCGCGACACGCTCTCGAATGCCACGCTCGCACTGATGCATCAGGCATCCGATGCGCTGTTTCTCTGGCTGATGGTTCGCACGGTCTACACGTGGTGCTACGCCCACGGGCTTCGTGCGGTGCCGGAGACCTGGTGGTCGTTCGCGCTGCTATTGATCTTGCAGGACTTCCTCTACTACTGGTTCCATCGTGCCAGCCACCAGGTGCGCTGGATGTGGGCTTCGCACGTGGCGCATCACTCGTCGGAGGGCATGAACTTCTCGACGGCTTTCCGGCAGAGCCTGACCTACCCGATCTCCGGCATGTGGATTTTCTGGATCCCTCTGGCACTCGTCGGCTTCACGCCTGACTGGGTGATCCTTGCAGTGGGACTGAACCTGGCGTTTCAGTTTTTCGTGCACACGCGACTGGGGCGACGCTGGCCGCTGGTTGAGAGACTCGTCAACACGCCATCGGTCCATCGCGTCCACCATGCGAAGAATCCTCAATACATCGACCGCAACTACGCCGGGGTTCTGACGATCTGGGACCGGATGTTCGGCACCTTCGTGCCCGAAGAGGAAGCGCCGCAGTACGGCATTACGCGGCAGGTCTGCACCTACAACCCGCTGACGCTGACATTCCACGAATGGCGCGACATGTTTGCCGATGCCTGGCGCGAGCGTGACCCACGATACCTGTGGAAGCCGCCCGAGTGGCGCAGCCCTCGATCCGCATTGATGCCCAGCGCGGGCCAAACGCCCGCTGCCGAGCACGGACAGCGCTCCGACGCGATCTGATACGAACCTGCGCACTTGGAGACGGCAAGCGCCCATAAAAAAACCGCGCCACACCGGGCGCGGTTTTTTCTTCAAGCGGATGCCTGTCAGGCCACCGATTCGCGCGAGGCGCGCTTGCGCTCGTGCTCCTTCAGGTGGCGCTTGCGCAGACGGATGCTCTTCGGCGTGATCTCCACCAGTTCGTCGTCGGCGATGAATTCCACCGCGTACTCGAGCGACATCTGGATCGGCGGTACCAGTCGTACGGCTTCGTCGGTACCCGAAGCACGGACGTTGGTCAGCTGCTTGCCCTTGATCGGGTTCACGACGAGGTCGTTGTCACGGCTGTGGATGCCGATGATCATGCCTTCGTACAGCGCATCGCCCGGCTTCACGAACATGCGGCCGCGATCCTGCAGCTTCCATAGTGCGTAGGCCACGGCGTCGCCATCGTCCTGCGAGATCAGCACGCCATTGTGGCGTTCACCCAGGCCGCCTTCGCGCACCGGCGCGTAGTCGTCGAAGATGTGGCTGATCAGGCCGGTACCACGCGTCAGCGTCAGGAATTCACCCTGGAAGCCGATCAGGCCACGCGCCGGAATGCGGTATTCCAGGCGGGTGCGGCCCTTGCCGTCCGATGCCATATCGAGCAGTTCACCCTTGCGGCGGCCCAGCTCTTCCATCACCGAACCCTGGTGGCCGTCTTCCACGTCCACGGTCAGCAGTTCGTACGGCTCGTTCTTGACGCCGTCGATTTCCTTGAACACCACGCGCGGGCGCGACACGGCCAGCTCGTAGCCTTCACGGCGCATGTTTTCCAGCAGGATGGTCAGGTGCAGTTCGCCACGACCCGAGACTTCGAAGATCGTATCGTCGCCAGTTTCGGCCACGCGCAGCGCCACGTTCGACTTCAGCTCGCGGTCCAGACGCTCGCGCAGCTGGCGGCTGGTCACGAACTTGCCTTCGCGGCCGGCCAGCGGCGACGTGTTGACGCAGAAGTTCATCGTCAGCGTCGGCTCGTCCACCTTCAGCATCGGCAGCGCGTCCAGAGCCTCGGGGGCGCACACGGTGCAGCCAATGCCCAGTTCCTCGATACCGTTGATCAGCACGATGTCGCCGGCTTCCGCCTCGGCCACAATCTCGCGCTCCAGGCCGCTGAACTTCAGCACCTGGTTGATACGGCCCTTGATCGGGTTACCTTCCGGACCGAACTTGACCACCACGTCCTGCAGCGGCTTGGCGCGGCCACGCGAGATACGGCCGACGCCGATCTTGCCGACGTAGCTCGAGTAGTCCAGCGAGATGATTTGCATCTGCAGCGGACCATTCGGGTCATCGTTACGCACCGGCACCTTGTCCAGCACGGTTTCGAACAGCGGCTTCATGTCGCCGTCGCGCACGTCTTCGGTCAGGCCGGCATAGCCGTTCAGGCCCGAGGCGTACACCACGGTGAAGTCCAGCTGCTCGTCGTTGGCGCCGAGCTTGTCGAACAGGTCGAAGGTCTGGTTGATCACCCAGTCAGGACGGGCGCCCGGACGGTCAACCTTGTTGATCACGACGATCGGCTTCAGGCCCAGGGCCAGTGCCTTGCGCGTCACGAAACGCGTCTGCGGCATCGGGCCTTCCACGGCATCCACCAGCAGCAGCACGCCGTCGACCATCGACAGCACGCGCTCCACTTCACCGCCGAAGTCGGCGTGGCCCGGGGTGTCCACGATATTGATGTGCGTGCCGTTGTACTCGACGGCACAGTTCTTCGCGAGGATGGTGATCCCGCGTTCCTTTTCCAGGTCGTTCGAGTCCATCACCCGTTCGGCGATTTGCTGGTTCTCGCGGAAGGTGCCTGCCTGGCGCAGGAGTTGGTCGACCAGGGTGGTCTTGCCATGATCAACGTGAGCGATGATGGCGATATTACGGATGGCGCGGGTCATTGCGGCGTCCCCTGAAGGCGGAGCGATCGAAAAAATTAACCCAACATTCTAGCATGTTGCAGCGCGGAACGACGTGCTTTTGCTCAGAATAGATCAAGGGACACCATTGCGTTTCCTGCAATGGCAAATTTCTATTGTTGCCGTATCATCAGCACATGCTTATATTTGCCCAGGCAAAGATTGCAGCGACAAGAGATGACGTCAAACACACCCGGCGACCTGTTCGATCCGGATCACTACGAAATCGGCAAAAGTGTCGGCTATCTGCTCGCCCGCGCCAAGAGCGCGCTCTCCCAGGGCGTTGAGCAGGAAGTCAGCAGCCTGGACATGACGCACGCCCAGGCCAGTTGCCTGATGATGCTGGCCAAGGGCGAGGCCACAACGGTGACCGACCTGGCCCGCAATCTCAATACAGATGCCGGCTCGGTGACCCGCCTCCTGAGCCGCATGGAAAAGCGCGGCCTGATCGAACGCACGCGGCGCGACGATGATCGCCGCGTGGTAGATCTGTCGCTGACAGCCGAAGGCGAAGCCATGGTCGAAAAACTGCCCGTGGTGTTTTGCAATGTGATGCGCCGACACTTCGTGGGGTTCAGCCAGGAAGAAATCGAGACCCTGCGCGACATGTTGCTAAGGCTGATCGCCAACAACGGTGGCATTGGGTCGGCGGCCAGTTGTCCGCTCGACAGGAACACAGGATAGCGCTGAACAAGTATTCGAATAGAGGATGAGCGCCCTTCCCGTTGAAGCAAGATCTGGTCACAGTCACACAATGAATCTCTCCCCTTCCTCCACCCTCGGCCGCAATGGCGTTGCGGCCCGCACCGGCAGCCTGGCCTTGACGGTCCTGGCTGCCGCTGTCATTTCCGGCTGTGCCGCGTTGGGCAATTCGCACAGCACGCAGACGTTGGCCGAACCCGGCACGATGGCCTCGCCGCAGACGTTCACCGCTGATCACGGCCAATGGCCGTCACAGGACTGGGTCGACCAGTTCCATGATCCGCAACTGCGCGCACTGGCCGACGAAGCCGTCAAGGACAACCCGAACCTGCAGGTCGCGCTGGCACGCCTGGAGGCCTCGCGCGCAATGGCCGATGCCACGCGCGCGGCGCTGTACCCGAGCGTCGATTTCGAAGGCAGCATCATTCGCCAGCGCTTCTCGGCCACCGACCTCTTCACCGGCACGCCCCTCGCCGGCTCCTGGCAGAACCAGTCCCGCCTGCAGTTCGGGCTGTCTTGGGATCTCGACTTCTGGGGCAAGAATCGCGACGCGCTCGAAGCCGCCCTGTCGGATGACCGCTCAATGGAGGCTGAGAGCCAGGCCGCACGCCTGATGCTCACCACGTCGATCGCACGCAGCTACAACCGACTGGCCGCGCTCTTCGCGCAGCGAGACGTTGCCGAACGTGCCATCGCCCAGCGCCGGGACCTTACCGATCTGTCCCGTCAGCGGCTGGCCGCCGGCCTCGACACCCAAGTGGAAACCACACAGGCCCGCGCCACAGTTGCATCGGCGCAAACGGAACTGCAGGCCATCGACGAGGAAATCGCCCTGGCGCGCAACCAGATCGCCGCGCTGCTCGGCAAGGGCCCGGACCGCGGCCTGCAGATCACGCGCCCGACGCTGCTGGCCAACCCGACGCCACAATTGCCGGACGACCTGACGATCGGCCTGATCGGCCGCCGCCCCGACCTTGTTGCCGCCCGCTGGCGCGTGGAGGCCACGTCCAAGGACATCAGCGTCGCCAAGAAGGAATTCCTGCCTGACGTGACACTGACGGCGTTCGCCGGCCTGGCGTCGCTGGACCCCGCCAACCTGTTGATGAGTGTCAGCCGCACGTTCGGCTTCGGCCCGACGCTGCGCCTGCCGATCTTCGAAGGTGGCCGCCTGCGCGCCAACCTCAAGGGCAAGTACGCGCAGTACGACATCGCCGTGGCCAGCTATAACCAGACGCTGGTCGACGCGTTGCGCGAGGCCGCCGATACGGTGATCAGCATCCGCAGCGTTGATCAGCAGATCAAGACGCAGCGCGAAGCACTCGAACTGGCCGAGCACGCGTACTCGCTGGCCACCACGCGCTACAAGGCCGGCCTCGGCACGCAGTTGACCGTGTTGAACGCGGAGAGCACCGTGCTGCAGCAACGCCGTCAGGCGACAGATCTGCAGGCGCGCCGCCTGGATCTGCAGATGGGCCTGATCAAGGCTCTCGGCGGCGGCTATCACGAGGAAGCCGACGAAAAAGCCGGCGCCGTAGAACAGAACACGGAAAAGGGCACCCGGGGCTGATACGCCGGGCAATGCAAGACACGACGAAAATACGTACGAGATCGATATGAGCAACAACCAGCAATCGGCCAGCCAGAAACCCGCTCCAACCGGTGACAGCAAGCGCAAGCGCCTGCTCACGACGCTCACTGCCGCGATCGTGGTGGCCGGCGTCGGCTATGGCCTGTACTGGGGCCTCTACGCCCGGCACTTCGAAAGCACCGATGATGCCTATGTGGCCGGCAACGTGGTCCAGGTGACCCCGCTGGTGGGCGGCACTGTGGTGTCGATCGCCGCCGACGACACGCAACTCGTCACCGCTGGCCAGCCGCTGATCCAGCTCGACCGCGCCGACACCCAGGTAGCCATGGAACAGGCCGAAGCCCAACTCGCGCAAGCCGTGCGTGAAGTGCGCACGCTCTATGTGAACAACGCTTCGCTGGCTGCGAACGTGGCATTGCGCGATGCCGATGTGGCCAAGGCACGCGATGACCTGCGCCGCCGCCAGGCGATTGCCGGCTCGGGCGCGGTCTCGAGCGAGGAAATCTCGCACGCCCAGACCGCACTGAAAGCAGCCGAGTCGGCGCTGCTTGCCTCGAAGGAGCAACTCGCGTCGAATCAGGTATTGACCGACCAGACCACCGTGGAAAAGCACCCGAACGTGCAGCGCGCCGCCGCCAATCTGCGTTCGGCCTACCTGTCGTTCGCCCGCTCCACACTGCCGGCGCCGGTCACCGGCTACGTGGCCAAGCGCTCGGTACAGGTTGGCCAGCGCGTGGCCGCCGGCACACCGCTGATGGCCGTGGTACCGCTCGATCAGGTCTGGGTTGATGCCAACTTCAAGGAAGTGCAGATCACCCATATGCGCATCGGCCAGCCGGTGGAACTGGAAGCTGACGTCTATGGCTCGAAGGTGAAGTACCAGGGCCATGTCGAGGGCTTCTCGGCCGGTACCGGGGCGGCGTTCTCGCTCCTGCCCGCGCAGAACGCCACCGGCAACTGGATCAAGGTGGTGCAGCGCCTGCCGGTGCGTATCGCGCTGGACGCCCAACAACTCAAGGAGCATCCGCTGCGTGTCGGCCTGTCGATGAACGTTACCGTTGACGTGCGCAAGGAAGAAGGCGCCGCGATGGTCACCGCCACCAACGCCCGGCCTCTGCAGACGGACGTCTATGACAAGGTGGCGCAGGACGCCGACGAACTGATCGCCCGCATCATCTCCGTCAATAACGGCGGCCGCACGCCGGCACCGGCGGCGCCGGGCGGCGCCAGCGCGGCGCGCGCAGCCGCCAAGCCTGCCAACACCTGATTCGCGGCCTGAGAAGTCCATGGCAGATTCCATCACCACAGTGCCGGATTCCGGCGCGGCTCCGGCCCCAAAGCCGAAGCCAGCGCCAGCCCGGCATGCCGCGCCCCCTCCGCTGACGGGCGGCAAGCTCGTCATTGGCACCATCGCCCTGTCGCTGGCTACGTTCATGAACGTGCTCGACTCGTCGATCGCCAACGTGTCGATCCCGGCCATCTCGGGCGACCTCGGCGTGTCGCCGAACCAGGGCACCTGGGTCATCACGTCGTTCGCCGTCGCCAACGCTATTTCAGTGCCGCTGACGGGCTGGCTGACCACGCGTTTCGGTGCCGTGCGATTGTTCGTGCTGTCGATCTTGCTGTTCGTGCTCTCGTCCTGGCTGTGCGGCGTGGCGCCGAACCTGGAGACGCTGCTGGCCGCGCGCGTGCTGCAAGGCGCCGTAGCCGGGCCGATGATCCCACTGTCGCAGTCGCTGCTGCTGGCCAGCTATCCGGTTGCCAAGAGTTCGATGGCGCTGGCGCTATGGGGCATGACCACACTCGTAGCGCCGATCATGGGCCCCCTGCTTGGCGGCTGGATCTCCGACAACATGACATGGCCGTGGATCTTCTATATCAACGTGCCGATCGGCATCATGACCGCGTATGCCACATGGGCAATCTATCGTGATCGCGAAACACCCACGAAGATCCTGCCAATCGACCGCATCGGCCTGGCTCTCCTCGTGATCTGGGTGGGGTCGATGCAGCTCATGCTCGACAAGGGCAAGGAACTCGACTGGTTCCATTCCTCGATCATCGTGACGCTGACGGTGGTGGCGGTAGTCGGATTCCTGTTCTTCCTGATCTGGGAGAACTATGAGAAGCACCCGATCGTCGACATTCACCTGTTCAAGGGACGCAACTTCGCCGCAGGCGTGGTGGCAATCTCCGTGGCGTACGGGCTGTTCTTCGGCAACCTGGTGATTCTGCCGCTGTGGCTGCAGACCATCATCGGCTACACCGCGACGGACGCCGGTCTGGTGATGGCGCCAGTGGGGATCTTCGCGATCATCCTGTCGCCAATCATCGGTCGCATCCTGCCGAAGGTCGACTCTCGCTGGGTGGCAACCGCTGCGTTTATTACGTTTGGCGTGGTCAGTTTCATGCGTGCTGGCTTTACCACAACCGTTGATACGCGCGCGCTGATCATCCCTACGCTGATACAGGGCGCCGCAATGGCAATGTTCTTCATCCCGCTGACGTCAATCATCCTGTCCGGCCAGCCGGCCGAGAAGATCCCGGCGGCTTCCGGTTTGTCGAACTTTGTACGGATCACGTTCGGCGCGATCGGCGCTTCGATCTCGACGACGATCTGGGAGAACCGCTCGGCGCTGCACCATGCCCAGTTGGTCGAACAGATCAATCCGTATAACCCGACGTACCAGGCACAGCTCGACCACCTGATGTCGATGGGGATGAACCGGATGCAGGCGATCGGCCTGATGGAGCGAAATATCTCGCAGCAGGCATCTATGCTCGGCGCCAACGACATCTTCTGGATTTCCGGCGTGCTGTTCTTCGTGCTGATCGGCTTCGTCTGGCTGACCAAGCGCGCCAAGGGCGGCGGCGGCGCGGAAGCAGCCGGAGCGCACTGACGTCGAACATCGAACAAAAAAGGCATCGGGTTTATCCGATGCCTTTTTTACTTGGGCGTTGCTTGTGCCGCGTCCTAGAGTTTGACTAGCCGCTCGGGCCGCAAGGCCCCTTCCTTCATCCGCGCGACGCCTAGCAGACGCCCTTCGTCGCCATAGACACGTGCCAGCGTGCCCTCATCCGGCGGCACCTGCCCTTCCGGCAGATCGCGGCGTGCGATGCGCTGGCCTTGCAGAAAGCGCCCCATCGCGGCGGCATCGAGATGCACCGGCGGGCACCGTTGCAGCAGCGCGTCAACAGGCGCGAGCATTCCCGGCCGTGCTTCGTCAGCCTGTGCGTCAATCTGCTCGAGCGTGACCGCGCCTTCCAGCGTCAGGTCACCGACGGCGGTTCGGCGCAGCCCAATCAGGTGCGCGCCGCAACCCAGCGCCTCGCCGACATCTTCGGCCAGCGTGCGAATGTACGTGCCCTTGCTGCATGTGACACGCATCGTGAACATCGCCGCAGGCAAATCAACGTCCAGCAGCGTGATGGCGTGAATCGTTACCTGCCGCGCCGCGCGCTCGACGGTCTGCCCGGCCCGGGCATACTCGTAAAGCGGCTTGCCGTCCTTCTTGAGTGCCGAGTACATCGGCGGTACCTGTTCGATCTCTCCGGTAAAGCGCGCAACCGCAGCATCAAGCGCGTCGTGATCGCATGTCACCAGTCGCTCGACGACGATCTCGCCCTCGGCATCGCCTGTGGTCGTCGTCGCGCCAAGCCGGACTTTCGCCTCGTAGGTCTTGTCCGCGTCAAGCAGATCCTGAGAGAACTTGGTGGCCTCGCCAAAACACAGCGGCAGCAGTCCAGTCGCCAGCGGATCCAGCGTGCCCGTGTGGCCGGCCTTGTTCGCGCGCAGCAGTCGCTTGGCGCGTACCAGCGCGTCGTTGGACGACAGACCCAGAGGCTTGTCGAGCAGCAGCACACCGTGCACGTCGCGGCGTGGCAGCCGGGGCGGTCGGGTCGCGGAGGAATCGGTCATTGCAGGAGAGGAAAAACGTGGTGCCGGCATCCACCGGCACCACTTGGGCACCCGTGGACTTACTCGTCGTCCTTGGCGCGCGTAGCGTTCGCTTCGTTGATCAGCTTCGACATCTCGATCGCGTGCTCCACCGACGTATCGTGATGGAAATGCAGCGTCGGCACGGTATGGATATGCAGTCGCTTGAACAGCAACGAATGGAGGTAGCCGGCCTTTTCCTTGAGGATGGCGGCAGCCGTCTCGGGTTCGGCGCCGAGCACCGTGAAGTAGACCTTGGCATGCGCATAGTCGGGCGTCAGCGACACCGACTGCAGCGTTACCAGGCCCAGGCGCGGATCGCGGATCTCGCGCTGGATCATCTCCGCCAGCTCCTTCTGGATCTGATCGGAGAGGCGCAGGTTACGGGAGGTGATATTGCCTTTCTTGGCCATTCAAAACTGAGCGTGAGCAGAAGTGAAAACGGCAGGCCGGAGCCTGCCGTCTTTGCGTATCGCCTTACAGCGTACGCGCCACCTCTGTGATTTCGTACACCTCGAGCTGGTCGCCTTCCTGAACGTCGTTGAAGTTCTTGATCGACAAACCGCACTCGAAGCCTTGCTTGACTTCCTTGACGTCGTCCTTGAAACGCTTGAGCGAGTCGAGTTCGCCATCGTGGATAACCACGTTGTTGCGCAGCACGCGCACCATCGAGTTCCGCTTGATGAGACCGTCGGTGACCATACAGCCAGCCACCGCGCCCACCTTCGGCACGCGGAAGACCTGACGGACTTCCACCTGACCGATCGTGGTCTCGCGCTTCTCCGGTGCCAACATGCCCGACATGGCCGCCTTGATCTCGTCTACCGCATCGTAAATGATGTTGTAGTAGCGGATGTCGATGCCGTTGTGCTCGGCCAGCTTGCGCGCGCCTGCGTCGGCACGCACGTTGAAGCCGATGATGACCGCCTTCGATGCCGTCGCCAGGTTGACGTCCGACTCCGAGATGCCACCCACGCCACCGTGCACGATCTGCACGCGCACTTCGCTCGTCGACAGCTTCTGCAGCGACTGCACCAGCGCTTCCTGCGAACCCTGCACGTCGGCCTTCACGATCAACGGCAGCGTCTGCACTTCGCCTTCGGCCATCTGCTCGAGCATCGTTTCCAGCTTGGCGGCCTGCTGCTTCGCAAGCTTCACGTCGCGGAACTTGCCCTGACGGAACAGCGCGATTTCGCGCGCCTTGCGTTCGTCCGGCAGCACCAGCACTTCCTCACCGGCGGCGGGCACTTCCGACAGACCCTGGATTTCCACCGGGATCGACGGGCCAGCTTCCTTGGAGGGCTTGCCGTTTTCGTCCAGCATCGCACGCACACGGCCGTAGGCGCTACCAGCCAGCACCACATCGCCACGCTTGAGCGTGCCGCTGCTGACCAGGATCGTCGCGATCGGGCCCTTGCCCTTGTCGAGCTGGGCTTCCACCACCAGGCCCTTGGCCGGGGCGTCCACCGGTGCGCGCAGCTCCAGCACTTCGGCCTGCAGCAGCACGTTTTCGAGCAGATCGTCGATGCCCTGGCCGGTCTTGGCCGAAACAGGCACGAACGGCGATTCGCCACCGTACTCTTCGGGCACGACCTGCTCGGCCACCAGTTCCTGCTTGACGCGGTCCGGGTTGGCTTCGGGCTTGTCGACCTTGGTGATCGCCACCACGATCGGCACACCGGCAGCCTTGGCGTGCGCAATCGCTTCCTTGGTCTGCGGCATCACGCCGTCATCGGCGGCCACTACCAGAATCACGATGTCGGTAGCCTTGGCACCGCGGGCACGCATGGCCGTAAAGGCCTCGTGACCCGGAGTATCCAGGAACGTGATCACGCCGCGATCGGTTTCCACATGGTAGGCACCGATGTGCTGCGTAATACCGCCCGCTTCGCCCGCTGCAACCTTCGTGCGACGGATGTAGTCGAGCAGCGAGGTCTTGCCGTGGTCGACGTGGCCCATCACCGTCACCACCGGCGGACGCGGCAGCATCTCGGCATCGCCGTGATCCTCGCCATCCACCACCAGCAACGCTTCAGGATCGTCCAGCTTGGCGGCGAACGCCTTGTGGCCCATTTCTTCCACCACGATCATGGCGGTTTCCTGGTCCAGCACCTGGTTGATCGTCACCATCTGGCCGAGCTTCATCATCTGCTTGATGACCTCGGATGCCTTCACGGCCATCTTGTGCGCCAGATCGGCCACCGAGACGGTTTCCGGCACGTGCACTTCACGCACCACCGGCTCGGTCGGCGCCTGGAAGTTGCTGCGTGCGTCGTCGGCATTGTGCTTGCCGCCACGGCCACGCGGGCCGCTGCGCCAGCCACCGACACCGCCGGACGAATCGCCGCGCGTCTTCAGGCCACCGCCCTTCTTGCCGCGGCTGCCTTCATCCTGCCAGGTTCCGGTCTTGCCACCCTTGGCGCCCTTCTTGTCGCCAGCGGCAGCCGTGGTAGTCGTGGCAGCCGGTGCGGCCTTCTTGTCGTCCTTCTTCGCTTCGGTCGTGGCGCCAGCCGGCTTCACCGGCTTGTGCAGCGTGCCCGTCTGCTCGGCCTTCTTTTCCTCGGCCTTGCGCTCCGACGGCGCCTTCAGCACACGTGGCGGCGCATTCAGCATCTGCTGAATCGCGCGCGCTTCCGCTTCGGCGGCTTCGCGACGGCGACGGGCGGCAGCATCCTGCTCCGCACGCGCCTTGTCGGCTGCAGCCTTCGCGCTGTCCTGCTCGGCGCGCGCCTTGTCGACGGCAGCCTTGGCGTCGTCGGCATTTTTCTGCGCTTGCGCGCGTTCCGTGGCCAGACGTGCCTTGTCTTCTTCTGCCTTCTCGCGCGCGGTTTCCTCGGCGGCGTCGGCTGCGGCCTGTGCGGCGGCAGCTTCTTCAGCAGCCTTCTGGGCCAGCAGTTCGGCCTGGCGGCGCTGTTCGGCCTCCAGGGCTTCCTGCTTGGCGCGGCGTTCGGCTTCCTCGCGCTCGGCGGCCTCGCGGGCTGCCTGAGCCTCGGCTTCCTGACGTGCCAGGGCCTCGGCCTGCTCGCGGCGCTGTTCCTCATCGCGACGCACTTCCTCGGCAGCGGCCTCGGCCGATTCCTGGGAGTCGGCGCCGTCGCCGTGAGATTCCACGTCGTCACGCTTGATCAGGACGCGCTTCTTGCGCACCTCCACCTGCACCGTGCGGGTCTTGCCGGTGGAGTCGGATTGGCGGATCTCGGAAGTCTCACGCTTGGTCAGCGTGATCTTCTTGCGCGCGCTGTCGTCGGACTGACCATGCGACCGCTTCAGGTAATCCAGCAGCCTGGTCTTGTCCGATTCGGTGATGACGTCGTCTGGCGTTGCTTTGCCCACCCCAGCTGCCTGCAATTGTTCCAGCAGTGCAGCAGGGCTGCGGCTCAGTTCTGCGGCCAGTTGGGCAACTGTTGTGCTTGCCATTCAAACCCTTTCAATGCTCGGTTTCTACGTCGGGACAATTCGTGTGCGGAAAGCGCGTCCAGGCTTCACCCCGGACGTGTCCCTCAGTTAAACCAATGTTCCCGTGCTTTCATGATCAGCGCCTTGGCTTCTTCCTCGCCCACGCCGGCCAGTTCGACCAGTTCGTCCACGGCCAGCTCGGCCAGGTCGTCGCGTGTGTGGATGTTGCCTTCGGCCAGTTTGCCGATCAGCTCGGGCGTCAGGCCGTCGAGCGAGCGCAGATCCTGCGACACCTCTTCCACCTTTTCTTCCCGGGCCAGTTCCATCGTCAGCAGCGCATCGCGGGCGCGATTGCGCAGCTCGTTGACGGTGTCCTCGTCGAATGCCTCGATTTCCATCATTTCACTGATGGGCACGTAGGCCACTTCTTCCAGCGAGGAGAAGCCTTCCTCGATCAGGATATCCGCCACTTCCTCGTCCACGTCCAGCTTGGCCATGAACAGCTTGCGCACCACTTCGCTTTCCTCGGCCTGCTTCTGCGCCGATTCTTCCTGCGTCATGATGTTGATCTGCCAGCCGGTCAGCTCCGACGCCAGGCGTACGTTCTGACCACTGCGGCCGATGGAGACGGCGAGGTTTTCCTCGTCGACCACCACGTCCATGCTGTGCTTCTCTTCGTCGACCACGATCGACTGCACTTGTGCCGGTGCCAGCGCGCCGATGACGAACTGCGCCGGATCCTCCGACCACAGCACGATGTCCACGGCCTCGCCGCCGATCTCGTTACGCACGGCCGTCACGCGCGTGCCTCGCACGCCCACACAGGTACCGATCGGATCGATACGCTTGTCATGCGCCACGACGGCGATCTTCGCGCGCACACCCGGATCGCGGGCGGCAGCCTTGATCTCCAGCAAGCCCTGTTCCATTTCAGGCACTTCGTTCTCGAAGAGCTTGATCAGGAACTCAGGCGCGGTACGCGACAGTTCGATCTGCGGGCCACGCGCGGCGCGGTCCACATTGAGGATATACGCGCGCACACGGTCGCCGGTGCGCAGGTTTTCCTTCGGGATGATCTGGTCACGTGCCAGCAGCGCTTCCACGCGGCCCGACTCGACGATCAAGCCCTTCTTGTCGGCGCGCTTGACCGTGCCGGTCATGATCTTTTCGCCACGATCCAGATAATCGTTCAGGATCTGCTCGCGCTCGGCGTCACGAATACGCTGCAGGATAACCTGTTTGGCCGCCTGCGCGCCGATACGACCGAACTCGACCGACTCGATCTGCTCTTCGATGTAGTCGTCGAGCTGGATATCGGCATTCTGCTCGCGTGCCTCGAACAGCAGGATCTGCTTGTCCGGCTCCTGCAGACCCTGTTCATCAGGAACGACGAGCCAGCGGCGGAACGTCTCGTGCTCACCGGATTCGCGGTCGATATGAACGCGAATATCCACGTCCTCCTCGAAACGTTTCTTGGTGGCCGAGGCGAGAGCCGCCTCCAGCGCACCGAAAACCACATCCTTGTCGACGTTCTTTTCGCGCGCTAGCGCATCGACGAGCAACAGAACTTCGCGGCTCATTGCTTGTTCCCTTTTCTTTGATTTCCCTTGAAGTCGATCACCGGCACCAAACGTGCGCGATCGACATCGGATATGGCGAATTCCAGCAGTGCCGGACCGTCCTTGCCTTCGAACTCCAGGCCGATCTTCTCGGCCCCGGCATCTCCTGCGGGTTCACACAGGATGCCCACGAAATTCTTCTGGCCATTGACCGGCAGGCGCAGCGTAACCCTGACCTCAGCACCGGCAAAGCGAACGAAATCGGCCAACTTCTTCAGCGGCCGGTCCAGGCCTGGCGACGACACTTCGAGGCGCTCGTAATCAACGTTCTCCACAGTGAGCACGTGAGTGAGCTGGCGACTGACCTTCTCGCAATCCTCAATGACGATGCCAGTTTCAGGCTGATCGATATAGACACGCAGAAGTCCGGCCGGGGCACGCTCAAGCTCAACCAACTCGTAGCCCATGCCGATAAGGGTGGTTTCGATCAAATCTGCCAGATGCACTGTAATCCCGAGTAGTGGCCTTCAATACCGTGGCAGACACCGGACAACGCAATACGCTCGGAATTGATGCTCGACGCGACCTGCAAACCGTCCTGCCTGCCCAATCATCCTGCCGGCCCGCCATGTGACGAAAACCAGCCGCAAGTGCAAACGGGCGAACCAAAAAAAAATGGGCGCAATGCCCATCATTCGCCCATCCTCGCCGAGGATGATACTTTTGAATAGACTTTGATTATACGCGGATTATGTCCAAAAGGCAAAAGCCTCCGAGGTTCCGCTCCGGATCGGGGCGATTGCCGACCATTACCGGCACCGCCCGATCCGTCAATCAACGCTGACCTCGGCCGCGCGGTCGGCGACTACCGCCTCCCGCACCCTTGGCAGCCTTTGGCATTACATTTCCATTGACCTCGCCACCGCCGCGACGCTGGCGATTGCCACCTGCGTTGCCCGCATTGCCAGCGTTTCCGGCCTTGCCGCCCCGCCCGCCGCCGCGACCACCACCGGCGCCAGGGCCCCGCAGGCCGCCGCCCATCCCGCCGCCAAACTTGGTCGTATGCGACGTCAGCGGCGCAGGGCCGGACGGAATGTATCCCATCGAGGTCTGCATCGGATCAGGCTGACCACGGCCCGCGCCCCCAGCATTACCACCCCGGCCACCGCTCTTCTCGTAGCGCGGCAGACCATCCATGCCGGTGTGCATCGGCATGCCCGCCAGCGCCGCTTCTTCGCGCTGCTTGCGGCCGCCGACCTTCGTCACACCCTTGCCGCCACTCTGTGCTTCCTTGGACGGCGCCTTCAGTCCAATGTTGGCCATCAGGCCGCGCACATCCGTCGGGTCCAATTCCTGCCAGCGACCGCGCTTCAAGCCGCGCGGCAGCAGGAACTGACCATAACGCGTGCGGATCAGGCGCGACACGGTCAGACCGACGGCCTCGAACATGCGACGCACTTCGCGGTTACGGCCTTCGGTCAGCGCCACGTGATACCACTGGTTCACGCCCTCGCCACCGCCATCGGCGATCCGCAGGAAGTTTGCCTCGCCATCATCGAGCTGAATGCCATGCAGCAGCCGCTGACGATCGGCTTCGGCCAGTTCGCCCAGCGTGCGCACTGCGTACTCGCGCTCCACGCCATAGCGCGGGTGCATGAAACGGTTCGCGATATCACCCGACGTGGTGAAAATCAGCAGCCCTTCGGTATTGAAGTCGAGGCGACCAACCGCGACCCACTTGCCGTTCTTGATGCGCGGGAGACTGTCGAAAACGGTCGGACGGCCTTCCGGATCCGACTGGCTGACGATCTCGCCGGAGGGCTTGTGATAGAGCAGCACCCGTGGAGGCTTGGTCGTCACCTTGCGGTGAATCAGCTTGCCGTTCACGCGGACCTGGTCGGTCGGCAGAATACGCTGGCCGATATGGGCAGGCAGGCCATTGACCGACACACGCCCCTGCAGGATCAGTTCTTCCATCTCGCGGCGTGAACCAAGTCCACCCTCCGCCAGCACCTTGTGCAGTTTGGGCGCGTCGTCGTCTGCGGACAGTTCGCGCACCGGCTTGGCCTTGGTGCGCGGCACAATCGTGTCTTCCTGATCGAACTGCTCGGAAATCACGAAACGGAACAGATCCTCGCCACCGGCAGCGGTCTTCGCGCCGCCCTTGCCGGCTTGCCGACCGGGCTTGTCGCCCTGGCGCTGCTCGACACGCTGGTCACCCCTGTCAGCACCCGGCTTGCCGCCAGGCTGTTGACCCTTGCGCTGACCACCCTTGTTGCGGCGGCCCGGCTGTTGTGAGGTTGGCTTGTTGTCACCATCAACCAGCGCTGCCTTGCGTTGCGGCTGCTGACGGCGCTTGCGAGCCCCCTGCGCTGGCTGATCCGATCGCGGCTGGCCAGCTTGCGCGTCGCCACCCATCTCCTCGGCACCAGCAACTGCCTGCGTGTCGGCGGCCGGCGCCGGCTTGCGACGCCCACGGCCACGCGCGGGGGCGGCGGCCGGCGAAGCATCGCCGCTTTCGCCAGTCGACGAGGGTTCGACATCGTCGCGCCCCGTTTCCCGGCCATCGCGGTCCTGCCCCGCCTGGCGACGGGAAGCCACTAGATTGCGCAGGCCGCGGCGCAGCCCCTTGCGGCGGGGCGCGCCTTCGGCGCCGTTACCCTCGGGGGCTGCGCCGGTATCGCCCGGCACGTCCGGCTGGCGGACGTCTTGCTCAGCGGAATCAGACAAAGTATTCACTATCGATGTTGCATGTTGTTCAGTTGGACACGCGCTCGTCGTCGTCCTCGGTCGTCAGCGGCATATCACCGTCGCGAGCCGGAACTGCGGCGTCCTCCTGCGAGGAAGACTCTGTGTCCACATGGAATCCGTTGGCCTGGGCCACCGGCGCGTCATCGTCATGCCCATCACCCTCGGGCAACTGCGCGACGCTGTCGTTCTGTTCGTTTTCATTGCCGGCGGCATCGCTCGCGCCACCGGACAGATCTTCGGATTGCGGCTCGACCGACAACGACTCAACTGCCGGCTCGCCCGTCTCAGCCACCCCAACGGTAGCCTCCGAAAAGGCTTCCTCGTCACCAGCAGGCGGATTCGCCGTCGCGACCGCCTCGAAATCGATGGCCTGCTGATCCAGCAGTGCCGCCTGGGCCTGGGCCTGGGCATCCTCGAGCGGCGGTAACTCATCCAGCGAGCGCAGACCGAGGTCATCCAGGAATGCCTTGGTCGTTGCGTACAACGCGGGGCGGCCAGGCACGTCCCGGTGACCGATGACTTCGATCCAGTCCCGATCCTCAAGCTTCTTGACCACTTCCGTGCTGACCGTCACGCCCCGGATCTCTTCGATGTCACCGCGCGTCACCGGCTGGCGATACGCGATGATCGCTAGCGTTTCCATCACGGCACGCGAGTACTTCGGCGGCTTTTCCGGATTGAGTCGGTCAAGAAACTCGCGCATCTCGGGACGGCTCTGGAACCGCCAACCGCTGGCCAGGGCCACGAGCTCCACCCCGCGCTGCTGCCAGTCGTTGCGCAGCTCTTCGAGTAGAACCCGGATGGTGTCGGCACCGACGTCGTCGGCGAACAACCGTCGCAGATCACCAACGCGCAACGGCTCCTGCGCACAGATCAGCGCGGTCTCGAGGACGATCTTCGCCTCTTGGGTATTCATGTGATTGTGTGCAGCCTGTCTTTGCACCTGCTTCTGGACGAATCCTGAAGCACTGGAGATTGCAGATACAGCGAGGCCTAAGCCACCGCCATCTCATCGCGCAGCTAACTCGCAGCTTTTCGCAGCGCAGCCGTGCACCTCATTTTCTTTGCATCGAATTGCCGGGTCGTTCCGGCAGGAGATCGTCCGGGGCTGACAGACTGCGCCAGTCAACGGACCTCTTGCGTCGCACCCTCTCCCTTTTGGGGTGGACATTCACCTGGACAATCAGATCGCCAAGGCGGCAAGAAACAATCGATATCGGCCCAGGCAACTTCGCCTGGCACCGGCGCCACCTCTCCACACAGCCCCATCGGACTTTGGAACCAGATCTTGTGAACCGGATGAACTGTGGGGACGATCCTGGCAAGCCAGACCTGCCCAGACCCCCTGGGCACACACCCCAGATCGGGAATGCAGCCCCGGCGACGCCACGAGCGCATCGGAGCGCGATACCGTGGTTTCGCGATTGTATGGCATTCCAGCCCCGCCCTGCAACCAGCAAAAAAGTCTAGAACACGACGCAGAAGCCGTGATTGGCCAGCGTATCGGGCAGCCAGACGGCGCGTGCGACACCCAGCGCCCCAAAACCGATCACAATAAGCGCGGCGCCCACTCGCACGCTGGGGCGGCGCGACAGTTGCCGCAGGTAGCCCGACAAACCCGAGATCACCAGCAGGTTCGGCAGCGTCCCGATGCCAAAGGCCGCCATGACAAGTGCCCCAGAAGGCGCATTACCAGCCAACAAGGCGAGCGCAAGTGCGCCGTACACCATACCGCAAGGCACCAGCCCCCAGGCCAACCCCATCCCATAGCGCCGCATGATGGGCGCGTGCCGACGCAAGCGAAGCGGCATCTGCATACCCAGCGACGCGATGCCCTGAACGACATACGAGGCCGCCCGCGCCGCCAGCCGTTCGAGCCACGCTGCCCGCATGACGCGGCCCCGCAACAACCACACCCCGGTCAGAACAAGCAACAGGCTGCCTGCACCGTAGAGCCAGCGCTGCACTGGCAGGTAATCCTGCTTCCAGACTGTCGCGCCCACCGCCCCCATCAGTGCCCCAAGCAGCACATAGGTCGTGAGACGCCCGGCGTGCATAACCAGTAGTTCCAGCCACCAGTGCAACCGCGAACGATGCACGACGTTAACGACCGCGACAGCCGCCCCGGACTGCCGTTGCTCGACGGCAATGGCAATTCCTCCACACATGGCTGCGCAATGCACGCCGCCAAGCAATGCAAGTGTAAAGACACTGAAAAGCACACCAAATGGCAACTGTTCCTCGCTTCTGCGTCACATCAAGCTGTAAAATGCCTGCATCGCGCCTCCATCGCAAGCGCATTCATGCGAGCACCATCAATTGCTTACCTCCATTCCCGTCACCGAGATGTCTCCACGTTGCTCCACTTGCGCCATGGGCCAGCTTTGCCTTCCCGTGGGCATGTCGCAACAGGACCTCGCAAAGATGGACACGCTCGTACAGGAACGCGTTCGTGTTCACAAGGGCGAAACGCTCTATCGCATGGGCGAGCCACTTACCGCAGTCTATGCGATCCGCTTTGGCACATTGAAGACCCACGTGACCATGGAGGACGGACGCACGCAAATCACCGGCTTCCATTTACCCGGTGAAGTCGTCGGACTCGACGGCCTCGGCGAGATGCAGCATGCATCCGATGCCACTGCACTCGAGGACACCGAGGTCTGCGTCGTACGATTCGATGACCTGCAATCGCTGTCCGGCACCTTGCCGTCGCTCCAGCAACAGTTCCTGCGACTGATGAGCAAGGAAATCTCGCAGGACCAGATCATGCTGATCACTCTTGGCTCGATGCGTGCCGAAGAGCGCCTGGCAGCATTTCTCGTCAACATGTCGGAGCGCCTGTCGATGCGCGGCTACTCGTCGAGCGAGTTCGTGCTGCGGATGAGCCGCGAAGAAATCGGCAGCTACCTTGGCCTCAAGCTCGAAACCGTGAGTCGGCTCTTCTCTCGATTCGCCGAAGCCGGCCTGATTCAGATTCGCCAACGACACGTGAAACTCGTGGACATGGAAGGCATCAGGCAGGTCTATAGCCGAAACTGCTAACGAACGTCCTAGCCAGGAAAACGGCCGCACCTGGAATTCAGTTCCCGGTGCGGCCGTTCTGCTTTCTACCAGCACTCGATCCATTACTCGAGTTCGTCGGTCTCCTCGAGCTTGGTTGGCATGGTGTATAGCGTCAGCCCGCTGGACAACGCGCAAAACAACCACGCCACCAGGAAGCCAATCGTGTAGACCGCCTCACGAGACGCTTCCACCTGGTGCCCGAAGAACGTGAGATCGCCCGGATCAACGACCGAAAATACGGTGGCGGTGGCCGCTCCGCCCATCAGAAACGCCGGCCAAAGTACCCACATCAGCCAGCGGAGTCTCATGGGCGCCTCGCAGCCGGCGACGTTACATGCTCCGCCCCCGTTTTCTCTACGACCAGACCATGACGCTCCACGCCGGAAACCGGCAAATCCGGATGCGTGTTGGCGAGCCAGATGGTCACGCCGCAGCCAATAATTGCAAGCAACGGACCGCTCATCAAAAGCCACGGCCACGGTTCCCTGTACCAGGGCTTGGACTGTTGGGATGTCATTGCGCTCTCCTTGTTTGCTGCCATTTCGCCCTCAGCATCACAGATTGCGGGGAACAATGAAACTCGTGGATTGCCTGATATGCGCGTCTCGGCCGTCCTCGCCCTCCGCCGTCACCGTTACGTTGATCTTGTGCGTGCCTTCCTTGGCATCGTCGATCGGCACGCGGATGCGAATCGGCAACAACCGGTTGGACGTTGGCTGCATGGCCTCGGCGGACTTGTCATACTCGACCGTCAGTCCAGTCAGGTCGTCGCCCTCAGCCTCCACGCGAATCCGCATCGGCGCTTCCGTGGTGTTGATCACCTGGAGCCGATAGACGTTCTCGATCCAGCGCCCCTCCACTTCCCGGCCCAGCGCGCCGCGATCCCGAATGATGTCGACCTTGATCGGCGACCGCACTGCCAGCGACGCGACGAAGCCCGCCGCCAGAACCAACCAGATCAGCGTATAGATGATCGTGCGTGGTCGCAGCAGCCGCTTGCGCGCGTCGGATGTCGACAGGGACTTGCGCATCGCATTTTCCGACGTGTATCGGATCAGTCCGCGCGGGTACTCCATCTTGTCCATGACCAGATTGCACGCGTCGATACAGGCACCGCAACCGATGCACTCGTACTGGAGGCCATCGCGAATATCGATACCGGTCGGACACACCTGCACGCAGATACTGCAATTCACGCAATCGCCAATGCCAGCGGCATGGCGATCGGTCTTGCGGGAACGGCTACCACGCGGCTCCCCACGACCCACGTCATAGGTCACGACATAGGTATCGCGGTCGACCATCACGCTCTGGAAGCGCGCATAGGGGCACATGTACTTGCACACCTGCTCGCGCATGAATCCGGCGTTGCCCCAGGTCGCAAACGCGTAGAACAGCATCCAGAAACTCTGCCAGGGTCCGAGCGTAAAATGCAGGACCTCGCTACCAAGCTCCCGAATCGGCGCGAAATATCCAATAAACGTGAAGCCCGTCCACAGTGCGATCAGCACCCAGAGCACATGCTTGGTCGCCTTGATTCGCAGCTTGCGCAGGCTCCAGGGATCGCCGTCAAGTCGGATCCGCGCGATGCGATCCCCTTCGACATGTCGCTCGATCCACATGAATATCTCTGTGTAGACCGTTTGGGGACAGGCGTAGCCGCAGAACAGGCGTCCGGCGATGGCTGTGAACAGGAATAGCGATAGCGCAGAAATGACCAGCAGCACGGCAAGATAGATCACATCCTGCGGCCACAGCACGAGACCGAAGATGTAGAACTTGCGCGCGCCGAGATCGAACAGCACGGCCTGGCGATCATTCCACTTTAGCCAGGGGGTTCCGTAGTAAATCAACTGCGTCAGGATGACCAGCCACACGCGCCAGCTCGAAAACGCGCCAGAGGTCGAGCGCGGATAGATCTTGCGGCGGACCTCGTACAGCGCTTCCTCGGTGGTCTCTGCCCCCTTGGGGGGCGGCGCGGGACGCCAAGTGTTGCCGTTACGATCGCTCGACGACTGGCTTGCAGACGGATCGTTCGAGGCGTGATCGTCCGAGTGATCGGGGGCGTTAAGGGGCGCGCTCATCGTGTTGCCCTCACGCCCCGGTGGGCGGCACTCCGCCCGGCCCCGGGGCAGTTAGTCATTTTGCAGCGCCTCCCGTATTCGAGAGTCCCCACACATATGCGGTCAGCATGCGGATGCGCTCGGGCGTCAGAATCTCCTCATGCGCCGGCATATGACCGTTATGTCCCTTCAGGATCGCGTCGACGATCGTCGCTTCCGAGCTGCCGTACAACCACGTGTTGTCGGTCAGGTTCGGCGCGCCGAGTGCCTGGTTGCCCTTGCCGTTGGCGCCGTGGCAGGCCGCGCAGGTCGACTTGAAGGTGCTTTCGCCACGCGATGCACGAATCGGATCCGAGGACAGACCAGACAGCGAACGCACGTACTGCGCGGTATCGCCCGCCTGCTTCGCATCGATCGTGCTCGCAAACGACGGCATCACGCCATTGCGGCCCTTGGTGATCGTCTGTTGGATCGTCTCCGGCTCGCCACCGTAGAGCCAATCGTTGTCGGTCAGGTTGGGGAAGCCTCGGCTGCCACGCGCATCCGAACCATGGCACTGCGCGCAGTAGTTCAGGAACAACCGCTGGCCGATCTCGCGTGCATCAGGATCCGCCGCCACCTGCTTGATATCCATGTTCAGATACTTGGCGTAGATCTGGTGCTGCGTTTTCTCGGCCGCTTCGCGGTGAGCGGCAAGCTCGCCCTGCGTCGAGAACTTGAGCATACCGGCGTACGATCCCAGACCCGGATACAGCGCCAAGTAACCAAGACCGAAGATGCAGGCCAGCAGGAACATCCACATCCACCAACGTGGCAGCGGATTGTTCAATTCGCGCAGGTCACCATCCCAGACATGACCGGTGTCATCAGTGGTGCTGACACCTTTCGGCATCTTGCGTTGGGAGAACAGCAGCCAGACACACCAGACGATCCCGATGAGCGCGATGGCCGCGATGTAATAACTCCAGAAATCGGAAATGAAATCGCTCATGGCTGTGGGTTCCGGCTTGTAGTTGTGTTTTCGTCAGGCAGGGCAAACGGCAACATCGCCGATTCCTGATTGGCGGCCTGGCGGCCGCCCGACCATGCCCACCAGCAGATGCCAATGAACGTCAGCATCGACACGACGGTTGCAATTGCGGTCACGATCGCCATGGCATCACTCCTTCGCCGGCGCCGGAGCCGCCGCCGAGTCAACGCGCACATTGCGGCGATTCAGGCCAAGTCCCTGCAGATACGCCACCAGCGCATCTTCTTCCGTCTTGCCCGCCAACTCTTCAGGCGCACGGGCAATCTCTTCGTCCTTGTACGGCACACCCAGACGCTTCAGCGCGTGCATGCGTGCCTGGATGTCGTTGGTGGGCAACTGCGTCTTCTCCAGCCACGGGTACGAAGGCATCACCGACTCGGGAACCACATCGCGCGGATTGCGCAGGTGGATCCGCTGCCAGTCGTCCGAGTAACGGCCGCCAACGCGCGCGAGATCCGGACCGGTACGCTTCGAGCCCCACAGGAACGGGTGGTCATACACCGACTCGCCCGCCGTGGAGAAATGGCCATAACGCTCAGTCTCCGCCTGCAGGGTACGCACCTGCTGCGAGTGGCAACCAACGCAACCCTCACGGATGTAGATGTCGCGCCCCATCAGGCGCAGCGGCGAGTACGGCGTGATGCCCGGATCGGGCTCAGTCGTCGAGTGCTGGAAGAACAGCGGCACGATCTGCACCAGGCCAGCGATACTGACCACGATGATGGTTGCGATGATCAGCCAGCCGACGTTCTTCTCCAGCGTTTCGTGGGAAAAGAATCCTTGTTTTTGAGACATCGTTCGGTCCTCGGCGATCAGTGGGCGGAAGCCGGCAGGTTGGCCGGAATCGGAGCGTCAACCGCAGGCTTGCCAATGATGGTACGTGCCACGTTGTAAGCCATGAGGATCATGCCGCTCAGGAAGCACAGGCCACCCAGCAGACGGATCAGATAGAACGGATACTTTGCCTTGACCGCTTCGACGAACGCATAGGTCAGCGTGCCGTCAGGCTGCGTGGCGCGCCACATCAGACCTTCCATCACACCGGCGATCCACATCGAGGCGATGTAGAGCACGACGCCGATCGTCGCAATCCAGAAGTGCCACTCGATCAGGCGCGTGCTGTACATCTCCTTCTCCCCGAACAGGCGCGGAATCAGGTAGTAAAGCGAGCCAATCGAGATCATCGCGACCCAGCCCAGGGCACCCGAGTGCACGTGGCCGATCGTCCAGTCCGTGTAGTGCGACAGCGCGTTCACCGTCTTGATCGACATCATCGAGCCCTCGAACGTGGCCATGCCGTAGAACGACAGCGCCACCACCAGGAACTTGAGAATCGGATCGGTACGCAGCTTGTGCCAGGCACCGGACAGCGTCATGATCCCGTTGATCATGCCGCCCCACGACGGAGCCAGCAGGATCAGCGAGAACACCATGCCCAGCGACTGCGCCCAGTCAGGCAGCGAGGTGTACTGCAGGTGGTGCGGACCCGCCCACATGTACGTGAAGTTGAGCGCCCAGAAGTGGACGATCGACAGGCGATACGAGTAGATCGGACGCTCTGCCTGCTTCGGGATGAAGTAGTACATCATCCCCAGGAAGCTCGTGGTCAGGAAGAAGCCCACCGCGTTGTGGCCGTACCACCACTGGATCATCGCGTCCTGCACGCCTGCATAGGCGGAGTACGACTTCCACATCGACACCGGCATTTCGATGTTGTTGACGATATGGAGGATGGCGATCGTCAGGATGTAAGCGCCGAAGAACCAGTTCGCCACGTAGATATGGCGGGTCTTGCGCTTGATGATCGTGCCGAAGAACACCACCGCGTAGGCAACCCAGACCAGCGTGATCAGGATATCGATCGGCCATTCGAGCTCGGCATACTCCTTGGAAGAAGTAATGCCCATCGGCAGCGTGATCACCGCCGCGATGATGATGGCTTGCCAGCCCCAGAATGTGAACGACGCCAGCGGGCCGCAGAACAGCCGGGCCTGGCAGGTGCGTTGCACGACGTAGTACGACGTGGCGAACAGCGCGCTACCGCCAAATGCAAAGATCACCGCATTGGTGTGAAGCGGTCGCAAGCGACCGAACGATAACCACGGTGTATTGAAATTCAGATCCGGCCAGATCAATTGCGCCGCAAGCAGAACGCCTACGGCCATGCCAACGATCCCCCAAACCACGGTCATGACGGCAAACTGCCGCACGACTCCATAGTTGAAGGTGTCGGCGCGTGAGGACGCGGTGGTGACAGCCATTCAGACCCCCAATGCAAAAAGTAAAAATAAACCTACTGACGGTGTGACTTTAGAAAATCGGCTTACAAGTCGCGTTGACTTTCATCAAGCCACCAGCATCCCTTGCGAACTGCTTGCATTAATTCCTGTCAATGAGCGTTCGCCGCAACGGTCACCTATACGCCTTGACATTCAAGGCTTGTCGTTGTCGAGCAAAATTGCTTCCGCCGGGCGATCGAGGTCGTCGTACTGCCCCGCGTGCAACGCCCACCACAGCGCCCCGGCAATCACGGCCACCAGCACCAGGCTCATCGGCACCAATAGATAGAGTGTTTCCATATTCAGGACTCCCTGGCCGGCGCCGCCGCGGCGCGCAACAGGCGCCATGCATTGCCGACAACCAGTAACGACGACACGGACATTCCGATGCCTGCCATCCATGCCGTAACGAGTCCGGTAGCTGCCAGGGGGATCGCCACGACGTTGTAGAAAAAGGCCCAACCCAGGTTCTGGCGTACCACACGGCGCGTCTTGCGGGCCACGGCAATGGCATTGGCGATTTCGCCCACGCCACCGTGTGTCAGCACGGCATCGGCACCGGCCTGCGCCAATGGCGCACCGCTGCCGATCGCTATCGAAACCTGGGCCTGGGCCAGCACCGGCGCATCGTTGATGCCGTCGCCCACCGCCAGAACGACGGCGCCCTGCTGTTGAAGATTGGCTACATAGTCGCGCTTGCCTTCAGGCGTGACCGCTCCAACGGCGGTCTCGATGCCGAAGCGGTCCGCCCACCAGCGCACCGCTGCCGGCTGATCGCCCGAAACCAGATGACAGCGCACACCGAGTCGGGTCAGCGAAGCCAGAAGCTCGGCTGTCTGGGGCCGTTCGACATCGGCCAACTGAAAACACGCCAGCGGACCGTTTGCGTCACCAAGCCAGACCTCGGTAGCGCCCGGAAAACGGTCACCACTGCGGCGGATGTCGGCTGCTGCCGGTGCCAATTCCGCGACGAACTCTCTACGCCCCAGCCGCATCAACCGGCCGTCGACATTTGCCTGCAATCCTTGCCCGGGAGTGTTGTGCAGTTCAGCCACCAGCCGTTCGGCATGGTCCGCCGCGGCCTCAACCAAGGCCCTCGCAATCGGATGTTCCCCACCACGCTCCATGGCGGCGGCGAGACTCTGGCAAGTCGGCGCATCCAGATTGCCCGCGATCTCCGTCGACACGAGCGCAAAACGCCCCTCGGTCAACGTGCCCGTCTTGTCGAGCATGATGTCCGTGACACCCGAAAGCGCTTCGAGCGTGTGCGCGCGGGTCAGCAGCACGCCGCGCCGCGACAACGCCGCGCCAGCGGCGGCCAGCGCCGCCGGAGTAGCCAGCGACAACGCGCAAGGACAGCTCACAACGAGCACCGCGACTGTCACCAATAGCGCGCGTGATGGATCGATCCAGATCGCCCAGACCAGCCCGGTGATTGCGGCCAGGATCAAGAGGGTGGCGACAAACCAGCCGGCCACACGATCTGCCAACTGGGCCAGGCGGGGCTTATCCGCCAGCGCGCGATCCAGCACGGCTACGATCTCGGCGAGACGGGTCTGCGCGCCGATCCGGCGCACGCTCACCTCGAGCGGACTGGCAGCATTGAAACAACCCGCCAGCACGGTGTCGCCAATGGCGCGCTTCACCGGCCGCGCTTCCCCTGTCAGCATCGATTCGTCGATTTCGCTGACGCCAGCCACCACGACACCGTCGGCCGGCATGATCTCGCCCGCCTTCACGCGAATCCGGTCACCGGCATTCAGTCGCGCAACCGGGATCCGCTCGCCGACGCCGCTCGTCTCCACCAGCCGCTCGCAGGTCGCGGGCAGCTGGCGCGCCAGCATCTCGGCGCCACTGCGCGAGGCTTGCCGGACACGCAACTCCAGATAGCGGGCCAACAGAAGGAACGCGACGAACATCGTCACGGAATCGAAGTAGACCTCCCCGACGCCCCGCACGGTCGCCACAGCGCTCGCGAAGAAGCCAGCCAGCACGCCGATCGCAACAGGCACGTCCATGCCCATATGTCGTTGCCGCAATGAACGCCATGCGCCAGCGAAAATCGGCGAGGCAGAGTAAAGAACCACCGGGATCGTCAGCGCAAAGCTCGCCCAGCGCATCAACTGAAGCTGGCCGGGGTCGATCGTGGCTTCGTGCGTATAGAGCGGCCACGCATACATCATCACCTGCATCATGCCGAGCATCGCCACGGCCATGCGCATCAGCAAGCCGCGCCGCTCGCGGCGATCGTGCTGGTCGCCACGCGACACCTCGAACGGCCATGCCTGATAGCCGATGTCGGCCAGCGTGGACAGCAGCCCCGCCACGCCCTGCTTGTTCTCTTGCCAGCGCACCACTACGCGGCGCGTGGCCACGTTCGCCACGGCCGACTCGACCCCATCCAGTTGCCCGAGGTGCTGCTCGATCAGCCAGGCACAGGCCGCGCAGCGGATGTTTTCCGGCGCCAGCGTGATCTCCGCCCGGCCGTCGCCCAGTTCGCGAACGAACTGGTTGCGCAGCTCGGGGGTATCGTAGGCGGCCCACACAGGCTCTGCCTCGCGTCGCGCCTGGGCATCTATCGGCCGCGCGAACCGCGTGACATCGCTATATAGATGCCCGAAGCCGGCTGAATAGAGTGTCTGCGCCAGCGCCTGGCAGCCGCCACAGCAGAATGTGCGGCGCTGCCCGCCGATATCAGCGACGAGCGGCGTGACATCGCGCCCGAGAGGCTGGCCGCAATGAAAACAATGAGTAGTGGATGTAGATAGAGACGCCGACCCAAGCCGCGTGCCCGAGGCAAGGGCTGCGGCGGAACCAAGTTGTGCGCTCGGATTGGACGGAACGGACGTTCCATCGGGCGCGAGGGGGCTAGCGTGCAGGGACGGCATAGTGCGCTTTTAGTACCCAGCGAATACTAGGTAACCAGCGCGCCATATGCCTTGATAAAGATCAAACTTCCAAAAATGGAGTCAGGGTCTGGCCGTGCAAACAGGGGAGCGGGTTCGAACGGCCTTCAGACTCCCCTGCCAACCTGTCAGGTCAACGAGGTGTCGACCGTACGACGTTCGGACTCGAGGTACTCCCGCGACTGCATCTCGATGATCCGCGAGACCGTCCGATGAAACTCGTTCGCCATCTGGCCTTCGGTATAGAGTTCGTCGGCCGGCACCTCGGCGGACATCAGCAGCTTGACCTTGTGATCGTAGAAAACATCGATCAGCCAGGTGAAGCGGCGCGCCTCCGATGACATCCGCGGCGTCATCTTCGGCACATCCGACAGGATCACCGTATGAAACTGTGACGCAATCTCCAGATAGTCGTTCTGGGAGCGCGGGCCGCCGCACAAGGTCGCGAAATCGAACCAGACCACGCCATTGGCCTTGCGCAACGCCTTGATCTCGCGATGTTCGATATGCAGGATCGGAGACTCGTCCGCCGTACCCGCGATGGACACGAACGCATCGCGCAGCGCGGCGCTGGCTTCCCGGTTCAGCGGCGTATGGTAGGCCTGTACCTGTTCCAGCGCCCGCTTGCGGTAGTCGATGCCGGCATCGACATTGAGTACATCGAGCTTTTGCTGCAGCAGCGCAATAGCCGGCAGCACCCGATCACGGTGAAGGCCGTCCGGGTAAAGCAGATCCGGGCGATAGTTCGACGTCATCACGAACTGCACACCGTTCTCGAACAACTGCTGCAGCAGACGATGCAGGATCATCGCATCCGCCACATCATTGACGTGGAACTCGTCGAAGCAGATCAACCGGAAGCGGCGCGCAATGCGTTTCGCCAGTTCGTCCAGCGGGTCTGCCCGACCGCGCAGTTCCTCGAGTTCCCGATGCACCTCGCGCATGAACTCGTGGAAGTGGAGCCGCGTCTTGCGCACCACCGGCACGCAGGAATAGAAACTGTCCATCAGGAACGACTTGCCGCGCCCCACCCCACCCCACATGTAGACGCCCTTCGGCACCTCGGGGTGTACCAGCAACTTCTTCAGCGTGCTGTTTCGACGGCCCTTGTAGGCCACCCACTCGTCATAGCATTGCTGGAGCCGCTCCACGGCGCGACGCTGCGCCTCATCTGACTGATAGCCGCGCTGCTTGAGTTCGTGTTCGTAAAACTCGGTGACGTTCATGTGGGTTCAACCGGGGGGCTGCAAGTGAAAACGGCGCGCCGCGAATGGCGGCGCGCCGATGCTCACACTTTGCGAGGCAAATGCCTTACATGTTGAGCTGACGCTTGTCGACGGCCAGCGCGGCTTCGCGCATGACTTCCGACATCGACGGGTGCGGGTGGCAGACGCGACCGATATCTTCGCTCGCAGCCTTGAACTCCATCGCCACCACGGCTTCGGCGATCAGGTCCGATGCATTCGCGGCCACGATGTGCACGCCCAGGATCTCGTCGGTCCTGGCATCGGCCAGCATCTTCACGAAACCGTCCGAAGCACCCATGCCCAGCGCACGGCCATTGGCCATGAACGGGAATTGGCCCGACTTGTACTCGCGGCCTTCGGCCTTGAGTTGCTGCTCGGTCTTGCCGACCCACGCGATTTCCGGGAACGTGTAGATAACCCAGGGAACCGTGTTGAAGTCGATATGCGGCTTCTGGCCAACGATACGTTCGGCCACGGCCACGCCTTCGTCTTCTGCCTTGTGGGCCAGCATCGGGCCACGCACCACGTCGCCGATTGCCCAGATGCCCGGCACCTTGGTCTGGCAGTGGTCGTCCACCTCGATGAAGCCACGCTGGTCCACGCCCAGGCCCACGGCGTCCAGGCCGAGGTTGTCGGTGTTCGGCACGCGGCCCACCGACACGATCAGGCGATCGACTTCCAGCGTCTGCGCCTTGCCGTCCTTGTCGGTGTAGTTGACCGTGACGTTGTCCTTGCCGGTCTTCACTTCGTCGACCTTGACGCTCAGGTGGAACTGCAGCCCCTGCTTGGTCAGCAGCTTCTGCGCTTCCTTGGCCACGCCTTCGTCGGCGGCGCCCAGGAATGCGGGCAGCGCTTCCAGCACGGTCACTTCGGCACCCAGACGGCGCCACACCGAGCCCAGCTCCAGGCCGATCACGCCGGCGCCGATCACGCCCAGCTTCTTCGGCACGGTACCGAACTTCAGCGCGCCTTCGTTATCGCTGATCAGGTTGTTGTCGACAGCGACGCCTGGCAGATGGCGAGCCTTCGAGCCCGTGGCGATGATGACCTGCTTGGCGGTCAGCGTCTCGCCATTCACTTCCACCTGGAAGCCTTCTGCAGCCTTGCCGGTGAACTTGCCGTAGCCCTTGAACAGGGTCACCTTGTTCTTGCGGAACAGGAACTCGATGCCCTTCGTCATCTTGCTGACGATGTCGTCCTTGCGCTTGAGCATCTTGGCCACGTCGACCTTGACGTCGCCCACGGTGATGCCATGGTCGGCCAGGTGATGCGAGGCGTTCTCGAACTCTTCCGAGGAAGCCAGCAGTGCCTTGGACGGAATGCAGCCCACGTTCAGGCAGGTACCGCCCAGGCGTGCTTCGCCCTTCGGATCGTCATAGGCGTTGCCTTCCAGGCAAGCCACGTTCAGGCCCAACTGGGCAGCGCGGATGGCGGCGATATAGCCGCCGGGGCCGGCGCCGATCACCAGCACGTCGAATTGTTTGCTCATGGGAAATTTCTCTCTGGTGTGTCATGCCCGCGCAAGGGCGGGCGTCCGGCGGCGAGGTAGCGGCCGGGTCCCCGCGCGCGAAGCGCGGGGACGACGACAAACGATAGACGGAGGTCTGGCCTGAATTACAGGTCCAGCAGCAGACGAGCCGGATCTTCCAGCGCTTCCTTCATGGCCACCAGACCCAGAACGGCTTCGCGGCCGTCGATGATACGGTGGTCGTAGGACATCGCCAGGTAGTTCATCGGACGGATCACGATCTGGCCGTCTTCCACCACGGCACGGTCCTTGGTGGCGTGCACGCCCAGGATGGCCGACTGCGGCGGGTTGATGATCGGGGTCGACAGCATCGAGCCGAACGTACCGCCGTTCGAGATCGAGAACGTACCGCCGGTCAGTTCTTCCAGCGACAGCTTGCCGTCACGCGCCTTGGTGCCGAACTCGGCGATCTTCTTCTCGATGTCGGCCAGGCTCATCTGGTCGGCGTTGCGCAGGATCGGCACCACCAGACCACGCGGCGAGCCCACGGCGATACCGATGTCGAAGTAGCCGTGGTAGACGATGTCGTTGCCGTCCACCGAGGCGTTGATGACCGGGTACTTCTTCAGCGCGTGCACGGCGGCCTTCACGAAGAACGACATGAAGCCCAGCTTCACACCATGTTCCTTCTCGAAGCGATCCTTGTACTTGGCGCGCAGATCCATCACCGGCTTCATGTTCACTTCGTTGAAGGTGGTGAGAATGGCGTTGGTCGATTGCGACTGGATCAGACGCTCGGCGATACGCGCGCGCAGGCGGCTCATCGGCACGCGCTCTTCCGGGCGATCGCCCAGCGCGGCGAAGTCAACCTGGGCCGACACTTGCGGCAGGGCCGGCTTGGCGGCGGCCGGAGCCGGAGCAGCCTTGGCGGCCGGAGCGGGAGCCGAGCCGGCGGCCAGCACGTCACCCTTGGTGATGCGGCCGTCCTTGCCGGTGCCAGCCACTTGCGAAGCCGACAGGCCACCTTCGGCCATCAGCTTGGCAGCCGACGGCATGGCGATGGCGCCAGCGCTGGCAGCGGCTGCGGGGGCAGCAGCTGCCGGGGCCGGTGCTGCTGCGGCGGGAGCCGGAGCGGCGGCGGCCGGTGCCACAGCGCCTGCGGTGGCTGCCGTGTCAATCTTGGCGATCACTTCATCGGCCACGACGGTATCGCCGTCGTTCTTGATGATCTGCGACAGAACGCCAGCCGACGGTGCCGGCACTTCCAGCACAACCTTGTCGGTTTCGATTTCGATCAGGATCTCGTCCTGAGCAACAGCTTCGCCCGGCTTCTTCTTCCAGTTCAGCATGGTCGCTTCGGCGACCGATTCCGACAATTGGGGAACCTTGACGTCAACAATAGCCATGGTTTGAAAATTCCTCGATGTATGCGTGTGTTTCGTTGCGGGTAGGCTGACCCGCGGCGCGCATCCTGGTGCGCGGCCGCGGGTGCCGACGAATTACTTGGTCAGAACAAAGCCCTTGAGCTTGGAGAACGCAGCGTCCAGCAGCGCCTTCTGTTGCTCGTTGTGCTTTGCGTAGTAGCCCACCGCCGGCGAAGCCGAGGCGGGACGACCGGCATAACCGAGCTTCTGGCCTTCCGTCATGTTTTCCATGATGTAGTGCTGCACGAAGAACCAGGCACCCTGGTTCTGCGGCTCGTCCTGGCACCACAGGATTTCGGTCGCGCCCGGATACTTCTTGAGTTCCGCGGCAACGGCCTTGTGCGGGAACGGATACAGCTGTTCCATGCGGATGATCGCCGTGTCGGTGGCACCACGCTCACGGCGGGTGTTGACCAGGTCGTAGTAGACCTTGCCCGAGCACATGATCACGCGCTTGACCTTGCTGGCGTTCAGTTCCTCGTGATCGGGGATCACGGTCTCGAAATGACCCTTGGCCAGATCGGACAGCGGCGACACGGCATCCTTGCTACGCAGCAGCGACTTCGGCGTCATGATCACCAACGGCTTGCGGAACAGACGGATCATCTGGCGACGCAGCAGGTGGAAGATCTGGGCCGGCGTGGTCGGCTGGACAACCTGGATGTTGTGATCGGCGCAGAGCTGCAGGAAACGCTCGATACGGGCCGAGCTGTGTTCCGGACCCTGGCCTTCGTAGCCGTGCGGCAGCATCATCGTCAAGCCCGATGCGCGACCCCACTTCACTTCACCCGACGAGATGAACTGGTCGATCACAACCTGAGCGCCGTTGACGAAGTCGCCGAACTGGGCTTCCCAGATCACCAGCGCATTCGGTTCGGCGGTCGAGTAGCCGTATTCGAAGCCGAGCACGGCCTCTTCAGACAGCACCGAGTCGATCACCGTGAACGGTGCCTGGTTTTCCGACACGTTCTGCAGCGGCACGTACGAGCCGGCATCCCAGCGCTCGCGAGCCTGGTCATGCAGCACGGCATGGCGGTGCGTGAAGGTACCGCGGCCGGCGTCCTGGCCGGTGATACGCACCGGGTAGCCCGATGCAACCAGCGAAGCGAAGGCCAGGTGTTCACCCATGCCCCAGTCCAGCATCTGCTCGCCGCGGCCCATGTTGGAGCGGTCCTTGACGACCTTCTCCACCAGCGGATGCAGCTTGAAGTGCTCAGGAATCGTGGTGATGCGCTCGGCCAGACGCTTCAGTTCCGTCATCGGCACGGCGGTGTCGGCAGCGTCCGTCCACTTGCGGTTCAGGAACGGCATCCAGTCCACAGCGAACTTGTTCTTGAAGTTCGACAGGACCGGATCCACCGTGTGCTTGCCAGCGTCCATGGCGGCACGGTAGTCCTTGACCAGCTCGTCGCCGAACTCGGCCGGGGTCAGGCTCTGCGCCACCAGCTTGTCAGCGTACAGCTTGCGCGTACCCGGATGCTGGCCGATCTTCTTGTACATCAGCGGCTGCGTCATAGCCGGCGTGTCTTGCTCGTTGTGGCCCAGCTTGCGGAAGCAGATGATGTCGACCACGACGTCCTTGTTGAATTCCATGCGGAAATCAACGGCCAGCTGCATGGCGTACACCACGGCTTCGGGATCGTCGCCGTTCACGTGCAGCACCGGCGCCTCGATCATCTTGACCACGTCCGTGCAATACAGCGTCGAACGGGCGTCGCGCGGGTCCGACGTGGTGAAACCGATCTGGTTGTTGATAACCAGATGCATCGTGCCACCCGTGCCGTAGCCGCGGGTCTGCGCGAGGTTCAGCGTTTCCATCACCACGCCCTGGCCGGCAAAGGCCGCGTCGCCGTGCACCTGCACCGGCAGCACTTCCTTGTGGCCGACGTCGCCGCGGCGTTCCTGGCGAGCCTTGGACGAGCCTTCGACCACCGGGTTGACGATTTCCAGGTGCGACGGGTTGAACGCGAGCGACAGGTGAACCGGGCCGCCTTCCGTCGAGACATCGCTCGAGAAGCCCTTGTGGTACTTCACGTCACCGGCCGGCAGGTCGTCGACGTGCTTGCCTTCGAATTCAGCGAACAGGTCGGCCGGCATCTTGCCCAGCGTATTGACCAGCACGTTCAGACGGCCACGGTGAGCCATGCCGATCACGATTTCCTGCACGCCCTTGGTGCCGGCGTGCTGGATCAGTTCGTCCATCGCGGCGATGAAGCTCTCGCCACCTTCGAGCGAGAAGCGCTTCTGGCCGACGTACTTGGTGTGGAGGAATCGCTCCAGGCCTTCGGCCGCGGTCAGGCGGTCGAGGATGTGCTTCTTTTTCTCCAGCGTGAACACGGGCTTGGAACGCGTGGTTTCCAGACGCTCCTGCCACCAGCGCTTCTGCGCCTGGTCGCTCACGTACATGAACTCGGCGCCGATGGTGCCGCAGTACGTTTCTCGCAGGTTGTTGAGCAGCTCGCGCAGGCTCATCGACTCCTTGCCGAAGTACGTGTTGCTGGCATTGAAGACGATATCGAGGTCAGCCTCGGAGAAGCCGTAGAACGCCGGATCCAGGTCAGGCAGGGGCGGACGCTCCTGGCGCTTGAGCGGATCGAGGTCAGCCCAGTGCGAGCCGATGTTGCGGTAAGCGGCGATCAGCTGCGTGGCAGCGACGCGCTTGCGACCCATATCGGAATCGGCCGAGGCAACAATGGTCTTGATGGGGCCCTGCTTGGCGCGCTCGGCGAACGAGGCGACGATCGGTGCGTGGGGGATATCGCGGGCGTTGGAACCATCCGCAGCCGGGACATTCTGCATCGCGTCGAAATACGCGCGCCAGTTGTCGGGAACCGAGCTGGGATTCTGGAGGTAGGCCTCGTACAGCTCTTCCACATAGGGGGCGTTGCCGCCGAAGAGGTACGAATTGCTTTGATACTGCTGCATCATGGGGCGCTCACTATTCTCCGGGAATGCCGGAGTTAAGCGGGTTCATCAACCTTCCGCGACACGGCTCGACCGGTTAGCGGATTGCAAACAACTCTTGGGGGCCCAACGGTTACCACCTTGAACGAACGGCACCGTGTCAGGTGCCGCTAGTTTTCGGTCTCGCCGCCAGACCCGAAAGGGCAAGTTGTGCGGGGAAGGACCTAAGTCTTCACTCGCGAAGCATAGCACGTTTGCCCTGGACTCGTAGGGACTTTTCGTGATGCAAAACAAGACGGACTGTTCAGGACTGTGGCGCGATCTGATCGACCGCATCGGTGATCAAGCCGTCCAGCCCCCATGACAGCAGGTTCGCTGCCCTCGCCCGGTCGTTGACCGTGTAGCAGAGGACCTTGAACCCAGCCGAATGCGCGGCGCCGATGACAGCAGCATCGAGTTCACGGTGGTTGGCGTCGAGCGCCACGCATTCCAGCTGGCGCAGCCGCTCGAGCCAATCGGCAGGCAGTGTATCCAGCAGCAAGGCACGCGGGAGGTCTGGCGCCACCTGATGCGCGGCCTCCAACGCCACTTCCGAGAACGAGGACAGCAACGGCGGCGTGCCAGCACCCCTCCACAGTGAAAGTGCGTCAAGCGCCACGGCTGCACCAGTCCGATACTCGGTCCCTGGCACCGGCTTGATCTCAATATTGACCATGAAGCCATTGGCCTGCGTATAGCGAGCAATGGCCGCCAGCGTCGGCACCGGCTCGCCCGCGTACGCGGGACTGTGCCAGCCGCCAGCATCCAGCGCCGCCAGTTCGCCCAGCGTCAGCGCATCGACACGCCCTTTGCCGGTCGTAGTGCGATCCAGCGTCGCATCGTGCATCAGGATCGGCTTGCCGTCGGCAGACAGCTTCACGTCGAACTCGAACATCCGGTAGCCGAACGACGCACCGTGCCGAAACGCGGCCAGCGTGTTTTCGGGAGCCAGCTTGCCCGCGCCGCGATGGGCAATAAAGCGGGGATAGGGCCAATTCGTCATGCCTGAGCCTCGATACGCTTGCCCGACTGCACGTCGAAGAAATGCAGATGCTCGGCCGACGCCGTAATCGGCAGCTTGTCACCGGCACGCACCTGCGTCTGGCTGTCGAGCCTGACCACGATGGGCTGGCCGCCGAGCGATCCGTACGCGAACGAATCCGCGCCGAGCGCCTCCACCACCCTCACATCCAGTTCGGCGATGGCCTCGTGCACGGCGCAAGGCTCGATGTGTTCGGGACGCAATCCCATCAGCGCCTGCTCGGGCAGATGCAGCCCCATCGGCAGATGTCCCAGCGTCGCCGCTGCCTGCCCGTCCTTCGGTTGGACCCGCATTTGCGCGACGCCCTGCCCGCTTCCGTTCCGCGCCACCGGCACCAGATTCATCGGCGGCGAGCCAATGAAGCCGGCGACGAACGTGCTGGCCGGTCGCGCATAGACTTCCAGCGGCGTGCCGATCTGCTCCACCCGGCCACCATTGAGCACCATCATGCGGTCCGCCAGCGTCATGGCCTCCACCTGGTCGTGCGTCACATAGAGGCTGGTCGTCTTGAGCCGGCGGTGCAGATCCTTGAGCTCCAGCCGCATCTGCACGCGCAGCTTGGCATCGAGGTTCGACAGCGGCTCGTCGAACAGGAACACCGATGGCTCACGCACGATTGCACGGCCCATCGCCACACGCTGCCGCTGTCCGCCGGACAATGCGCGCGGCTTGCGATCGAGCAGCGACGCAAGTTCCAGGATGCCGGCCGCATGCTTGACGCGCTGCTCGATCTCGCCCTTCGACATCCCGCGGATCTTCAGCCCGTACGCCATGTTGTCGTACACGCTCATGTGCGGATAGAGCGCGTAGTTCTGGAACACCATCGCGATATCACGCGCGGCCGGCTCCAGATCGTTGACGACCTTGTCGCCAATATGGATCTCACCACCGGTGATCGTCTCGAGGCCGGCCACCATGCGCAGCAGCGTGGATTTGCCGCAGCCGGACGGCCCGACTATCACGATGAACTCGCCGTCGGCGATTTCCATGTCGATGCCGTGCACGACCTGCGTGCCCCCGGCGTAGGTTTTCTGAACGTTGCGAAGAGACAGCTTTGCCATGGAATGACCTTATTTTTCCGTTTCCACGAGGCCCTTGACGAACCAGCGTTGCATCAGCACCACCACCACTGCCGGCGGGATCATCGCCAGCATCACGGTGGCCATCACGAGGTTCCAGTCGGTAGCGGCATCGCCCGAGCGGGAAATCATCTGCGTCACGCCCACCACCACGGGCGTCATCGACTTCTGCGTGGTGATCAGCAATGGCCAGAGGTACTGGTTCCAGCCATAGATGAACTGGATCACGAACAGCGCGGCGATGCTGGTGCGCGACAGCGGCAGCACCACATCCCAGAAGAATCGCAGCGGTCCGGCCCCGTCGATGCGGGCGGCTTCGGCCAGTTCATCCGGGATCGTCAGAAAGAATTGCCGAAACAGGAACGTGGCGGTGGCCGACGCGATGATGGGAATCGTCAGGCCGAAGTAGCTATCCAGCATGCCGAGGTCAGATACCACCTTGTAGGTCGGCAGGATACGCACTTCCACCGGCAGCATCAGCGTGATGAAGATCATCCAGAAGAACGTCTTGCGCAGCGGAAAGCGGAAATAGACGATCGCGAAGGCGGAAATGATCGAAATCGCGATCTTCCCCAGCGCAATGCCCAACGCCATGATCAGGCTGTTCTTCATCATGGTCGAGACCGGCGAAGCGGCCTCGCCCACGCCTTGAAACAGCACGGTGCGATAGTTTTCGATCAGATGGCTGCCCGGGATCAGCGTCATCGGTGCATCGAGTACCTGCTCGGCCGTCAGCGTCGACGCGACGAAGGTCAGGTACACCGGAAATGCCACGATCGCGATACCGACGATCAGCACGAGGTGAGTAATAAAGTCGAGTACGGGACGTCGTTCTACCATGGCTGGCTCCTCAATACTGGACCTTGCGTTCCACGAATCGGAACTGCACCACTGTCAGCGCGATCACGATCACCATCAGCACCACCGACTGTGCGGCCGAGCCACCAATATCCATGCCACGGAAGCCATCATGGAACACTTTGTAGACGAGCGTGTTCGTCGAGTTGAACGGGCCGCCGTGGGTCACCGCATCGATGATCGCAAAGGTATCGAAGAAGGCGTAGACCATGTTGATCACGAGCAGGAAGAAGGTGGTGGGCGACAGCAGCGGGAACACGATCGACCAGAAGCGCTTCCACGGGCCCGCGCCGTCGATGGCAGCGGCCTCGATCAGCGATTTCGGAATGCTCTGTAGCCCGGCCAGGAAGAACAGGAAGTTGTAGCTGACCTGCTTCCATGCGGCCGCCAGCACCACCAGCAGCAGTGCCTGGTTGCCATTGAGCAGGAAGTTCCAGTCCACGCCTGCTTTGCGCAGCGCGTAGGACACCACGCCCAGGGTTGGGTTGAACATGAACATCCAGAGCACGCCGGCCACGGCAGGCGCCACCGCGTACGGCCAGATCAGCAGGGTCTTGTAGCCAGTGGCGGCGCGTATGACGCGATCGGCGAAGTACGCCAGCAGCAACGCCACGGACAGGCCCACCACCGTCACGCCAATGGCGAAGATCGCAGTGGTCTGGAAGGACTCGATGTACTGCGGGTCCTTCCACAGCGTAACGAAGTTATCGAGCCCGACGAACTCGAGATTGATGCCGAAGGCATCTTGCTGCAGCATCGACTGCCACAGCGCTTGCCCGGCGGGCAAAAAGAAGAAGATCAGCGTGATGGCGATCTGCGGCAGCACCAGCAGATACGGCAACCACGGAGAGCGAAAGACGACGCGCTTTTCCATCGAGGGGGTTCCCAAAACAAACGCAAACGGGCGACGATTGTGCCGCCGCCCGCTTCAGCTCCATCACCGCAGGGGCTTATTCCCTGGCGGTCTTCTGGAAACGCTCCAGCAGTTCGTTGCCACGTGCCACGGCGTTGTCGAGCGCGGCCTTCGGCTCCTTCTTGCCAGCCCACACCGCTTCGAGTTCCTCGTCGATCACGGTACGGATCTGCACGAGGTTGCCGAGACGCACGCCGCGCGACTTGTCGGTGGTCTTCACGACCATCTGCTCGACCGAGACATCGGCACCCGGGTTCTTGTCGTAGTAACCCGACTTCCTCGTCATCTCATACGCAGCCATCGTCACCGGCAGGTAGCCAGTGGCCTGGTGCCAGTCCGACTGGATCTCCGGTCGCGACAGGAACGTGAAGAACTTGGCCACGCCCTTGTACTCGTCGGCCTTCTTGCCGCCCATCACCCACAGCGATGCACCGCCGATGATCGTGTTCTGCGGCGCGCCCGGCACGTCCGGGTAGTACGGCAGTTGCGACACACCAAACTGGAATTTGGCATTCTTGCGGATATTGGCCAGCGATGCGGACGAGCCCGTGAACATCGCGCACTCGCCGTTGTAGAACTTGGCCTGCGACTCCGCCTTGCGGCCGCCGTAGCTGAAGTAGCCCTTCTTCACCATCTCCTGCAGATTCGTGATGTGCTTCACATGCAGCGGGCTATTGAAGACCAGTCGCGCGTCGGTGCCGCCAAAACCGTTGTTCTTCGTGGCGAAGAGCGTGTTGTGCCAGGCGGAGAAGCTCTCCAGGTGCACCCAGCTCTGCCAGTCGGTGGTATAGGCGCAGTTCTGGCCCGACGCCTTGAGCTTGGCCGAGTACTGCATCACCTCGGGCCAGGTCTTGGGTGGAGCGGAAATGCCCGCCTTCTTGAAGGCATCCTTGTTGTAATAGAAGACAGTCGTCGAGCTATTGAAGGGGAACGACAGCATCTCGCCCTTCGACGACGTGTAGTAACCCGCCACTGCCGGGATGTACGCCTTTTGATCGAACTTCTCGCCAGCGTCCTTCATCACCTGCGACACCGGCTTGATGGCGCCCTTGGCGCTCATCATCGTCGCGGTACCCACCTCGAATACCTGCAGGATGGCCGGCGCGCCGCCCGCGCGGAATGCCGCAATGCCGGCTGCCATGGTCTCGTCGTAATTGCCCTTGTTGACCGGCACGATCTTGTAGTCGGACTGGCTGGCGTTGAACTTGTCGGCAATCTCGTTGACCTTGTCGTTCAGCGCGCCCTGCATGGCGTGCCACCACTGGATCTCAACTGCGGCATGGGCCGTACCGGCCAAGGCCAGGCTTGCAACGGCGGCGAACTTCAACGCGGTGCGTGGAAAAGACATTGGCATTTCTCCTGAGGCTGTGTTCGGTCCGACCAATTTTTTTGAAAAAGCGACCGACTGTATGCATTTTTTGTGACAGGCATGTTACGCCGCTCTTATGTCACGGCAAACAGGGCAAACCCGCCTTGCCGAAGAGATTGTTGCGGCATATTGACACTGCGCAATCATCGCCCTTGCAACAAGGACGCAGATACAATTCGCCGCCATGACCTCGCCCCAACCTTTCTCCGCCCTGCCCGACGCCGCCCTGCGCCGCGTGCGCGGCATCCTGACCGACATTGACGGCACGCTGACCACCGATGGCCGCCTGCCCGCAGCCACGTATCTGGCATTGGATCGTCTCACCCGCGCCGGGCTGCATGTGATTCCGGTAACCGGGCGATGCATCGCGTGGGCGGAGATTCTGACTCGTCTGTGGCCGGTTGACGCAATCATCGGCGAAAACGGCGCCTTTTACTCGCATCTGCGTGATGGCAAGCTGGTTACCCGTTTTCTGGACGATGCGGAAACGCGCGATGCCAACCTGTTTCGCATCCACGCGCTCGGTCAGGAAATCCTGCGCGAGGCCCCCGGCTGCGCGCTGGCATCGGACCAAGCCTGGCATGCTGCCGATCTCGCGATCGACCATGCCGAGGACGTCCCGCCGCTGCCGCAACCGGCCGTTGACCGGATCGCCGAGATAATGCGCGAGGCTGGCATGACGGCAACGATCAGTTCGATCCATGTGAATGGATGGTTCGGGCACCATGACAAACTATCGATGAGCCGGCTGTGTGTAGAGGAACTCCTCGGTGACGACGTCGACGCCCATCGCGACGAATGGCTGTTCATCGGCGACTCGGCCAACGACGTCGCGATGTTCGGCCACTTCCCGCTGTCGGTCGGCGTTGCCAACGTGGGTGACATCCTCCACCTGCTGCCGCACAAACCGGCCTACGTCACCAATGCATCCGGTGGCGAAGGTTTCGCCGAAATGGCGGAAAGGTTGTTGGGACTGAGGCAGTTGGCCTGACAGTCATCAAGCAAGGCTGAAGTTCTCCTGGAGCGGGTAGCTATCTCACGATTCTCGCCCGTATAAGCATTGCTGCGCCGCAACGGCGTGGAATGCCAATACTCCAGGAGAACAATCAATGACGAACAAATCCCGCACATCGCCGCGAGCGAGGTACGCTGCTGTGGCGCTGCTTGCGGCCACTGCCCTGAGCGCTTGCGGAGGCGGAGGCGGTGGCGACGGATATCAATCCTCCCAGCCCGTGACCACGTCCGGTGCGCCCTCGACTCCAGAACCCTCTCCGCCCAAGCCAACCAACGTCATGACACCGGCCTGCAGTAACTGCGGAGCCGTCGATGCAGACACCTACGCGGGGACCGGGGTGGGCGTCTGGAAAGGCATCAACGCCACTGCAGACACCGTGGACATGCCAATTCGCATTTCGGGATTGAAGGGCCAGGACGTGACGCTAGTCTTCACCAACCACACCGGCATTGCGCGGACCATGCCGAACATCTCGCTGACGACTTCGCAAATGCCGAGCATTGTCGCAAGCGCGCTGCGGTGGGACAACGACACACAGGAAACCAAGCGCCGCATTTCCGACTTCAACCGTGAAGGCTGGGTCGCGCTCGCCGGCAAGCGTGGCAGCACGCCCTACCATTCCGCTACGAGCGAGCCGACTCCCGCGGCGGTGCATGATGTGAGGACCTGGTACCACTCCGACAATTCCGAGCGGTCGGCCATGCTTGTGCGTCAACTGAAGGCCTCCGATGGCACCACGATCAACTTCTGGGTTGAAGGGTCGGAGAACGATGCATCCAAGGTAAGTCCGGACATCGTTGCCCGCCTCGCAGACAGCTTCGCCTCGGAAGGAAAAATCTACGACATGCTGAAGTCGGTGGGCGGCCCGTTCTGGGGGCCACACGCCTACTTCGACGTGATCCCCGCCACCGGACAGCCGATCGATATCGTCATCCTGAACTTCGACCACAATGACCAGCCGTTTGGTGGGATCGGCTACTTCTATGGACGAAACGCCATCAAGAAGGCGGCGAAAACCAATCCATTCAGCAACGAATCCGTATCCCTGTATCTGGATGCCGAGACGCTCTATCTGGGTGGTGAAGATGGCATGAGGACAATGCTGCTGACCATGGCGCACGAGGCCGTGCACGCGCAGAACTTCTACCGTCGCGGGATGCTCATGGGGCCGAAGTACAGCTTCGACGAGTGGCTGGAAGAGGCTTCGGCCATGATGATGGAGGACCTCGCAAGCCTCTCGATCGACGCAAACTACAACGCAATCCGCGACGTTCGCTTCCGGGACTACATTGGCTACAAGGCCGGCTCTTACAACTGCAGCCTGACAACGTGGACACCGTTCGCCGCGTCATGCGACAGCTACTCGGTCTCCGGCTCGCTCGGCGGATTCCTGAACCGACAACTCGGACTCGATTTCTACAAGAACTTGCTGACGGATACCAGCAGCAACTCCGTGGCCGTACTCGACTCCGCCATTCGCTCGGTGCAGCCGGAATCGAGCCTCGGAGAACAACTACGTCGGTTCGGCGCGACTTCGGGCGCACTAATGAAGTCCCCCAGCCCTGCCGGTTTTGGGTTCCCGGAACGACAGGACGGCCCGTTCACGCTTCCGCTGATCGATCCGCAAGCGCTCCTGCCCGTCCGGACACTGACGCAATCGATACCTGCCACTCTCGAGGCATACGCCAACCTGCCGGTGGTCCGTTCCGCCGTGAGCGGCACATACAGCGAGACCGTGAAGGTTCCTGCCGGCTCCACGCTGTCTGTCGTGATTCAATAGTGAATGCAGGGGCTGCGCAGCGGCCCCGCATTTCCGGAGACACCGCATGAGAGCAAGCCTCGGCGCGCTACTTGCCGCAATCAGCATCGCGGCATGTGCGACAAACTCGCCGGCAGACGCCCGTCAGACATTGGTGGGTGAAATCTACGTCAAGGGGAACGACCCCTTTCCGACCGTCATGCTCGAAACCAGTGACATGACTTTCTGGGAGCTGAGCGGCGTTGCCATCGCGGACGCTCGCGCGCTGACGGGCAAACGCGTAACGGCGCGGGGGAGAATCGAGCGGCCGCCGGGTCCCGATGTCTGGCTCCCATCGCTGCGCGTCGACAGCGTGCCAGAGCCGGTTAGTCCCTGAGTGGAAACCATCAAATAAGAGAGGCCCCGCGAGCGCGAGGCCTCTCGATCCAGGTCCACAAACCTACGAGTCTGCGATCAGTCGAACCCAAGCTCCTGCAGCTTGCGAGTAATGGTGTTCCGACCGATGCCGAGCCGCGTCGCGGCCTCCACGCGACGTCCGCGCGTGACACCGAGCGCGGCTTCCAGCACCGCTTTCTCGAATCGCCGCGTCAGCGCATCCATGACTTCGGGCTGCCCCGATTCGAGCATCGACTTTGCCTCGCCAGCCAGCAGCGTTTCCCAGCTTGCCGAAACGGCGCTCGCCGCAAATGCCGACGCCGACGACGTAGCCGAAGAGGCCATGGGTGGTCTTGTGGCGACCATCGTGTCGCCCTCGCCCGTGGCATGCGTGCCGTAGTCAGAAACTTCCGCAGCCTCGTACTCTCCCGACGACCTCGACTCGCCCGGCGAACGCATCGGCGACACACTGCTTTCGCCGTACCCCACCTCGATCATTTCGCGCGGGAAATCCTTTACTTCGATGGTCTGCGCCGGCGCCATGACGGTCAGCCAGTTGCAGAGGTTCTCGAGCTGGCGCACATTGCCGGGGAACGGCAGCGTGCTGACGTAGGCCAGTGCGTCATCGGACATGCGCTTGGTTTCGACGCCAAGCTCCTTCGCGCTCTTCTGCAGGAAATGGCGGGCCAGCAGCGTGATGTCCTCCGGACGCTCGCGCAGCGGCGGCAGGCGCAGGCGAATCACGTTGAGACGGTGGAACAAATCCTCGCGGAACAGCCCTTCCTTGACGCGCGTCTCGAGGTTCTGGTGCGTGGCGGCGATGACGCGCACGTTCGCGCGCAACGGATTATGCCCCCCCACCCGATAGAAATTTCCATCCGAAAGTACACGCAGCAGGCGCGTCTGCAAATCAAATGGCATATCGCCGATTTCGTCGAGGAACAGCGTGCCACCTTCGGCCTGTTCGAAGCGACCGCGACGCATGGTCTGCGCGCCGGTGAACGCGCCACGCTCATGGCCGAACAGTTCCGATTCGAGCAGATCCTTGGGAATTGCCGCCGTATTCAGCGCAATGAACGGACCATTTGCGCGCGGGCTGTGCTTGTGCAACGCACGCGCCACCAGTTCCTTGCCGGTACCGGACTCGCCGGTGATCATTACGGTGACGTTCGATTGCGAGAGGCGACCGATCGCGCGGAACACGTCCTGCATCGCCGGAGCCTGGCCGAGGATTTCCGGCGCATCGACCAGGCGATCGTCCATTTCCTCCTCGCGCAGGCTTTCCTCGAGCGCCCGGCGAATCAACTCGACCGCCTTGTCGACATCGAACGGCTTGGCCAGGTACTCGAACGCGCCCCCCTGGAACGCGGCCACGGCGCTATCCAGGTCCGAGTAGGCCGTCATCACGATAACGGGCAGGCCCGGATGCCGCGCCTTGATGGCCTGCAGCAAATCCAGGCCGGAACCGCCGGGCATTCGGATATCCGAAATCAGGACCTGCGGCTCGTCCTCTTCCAGCGCCGCGAGCACGTCGCGCACGTTGGTAAAACTGCGGGAGAGCAGGCTTTCACGGGCAAGGGCCTTTTCCAGGACCCAGCGGATTGATTGATCGTCGTCGACTATCCAGATCGGCTTCATGTGCGTCGCTTGTCTGCTCGGTGTCATGTGGTCTCCCGTATTCCCTGCTGATGGCAGGGCCCCGCGCCGCTCGCACCGTCTCGCCGATCGGGCGGTTAGTGCAATGGCAACAGGATACGGAAGTCGGTACAGCCCGGCTTGCTCTCGCATTCGATCAAGCCCTCGTGTTGCTGCACGAAGGTTTGAGCGAGTGTGAGACCGAGCCCGCTACCGCCATCCCTGCCCGAAACCAACGGATAGAAGATGCGCTCGCGAATGTCCTCGGGGATTCCCGGGCCGTTGTCAATCACATGCAAATCCAATGCCAGCTTGAAGAGCCGCTTGGCGATCGTGACCTGCCGGGCCACCCGGGTCCGCAGGATGATCTGCGCATCGCCGCGCGCAACACGCTCGTGCAGCGCCTGGGCGGCGTTATGGACGATGTTCAGCACGGCCTGGATCAGTTGCTCCATATCGCCGCGCAATTCTGGCAAGCTGGCATCGTAGTCGCGCACGATTTCCAGCCCGTTGGGAAACTCGGCCAGCACCACCGAGCGCACACGCTCCAGCACCTCGTGGATATTGAGGTCCGAGACGATGTGCGGATGGCGATGCGGCTCCAGCAGGCGGTCCACCAGCGTTTGCAGGCGGTCCGACTCCTTGATGATGACCTGCGTGTACTCCCGGAGTGCACGCTCGGGCAGCTCGAATTCGAGCAACTGGGCCGCGCCGCGAATCCCGCCCAGCGGGTTCTTGATCTCGTGAGCCAGATTGCGGATCAGTTCCTTGTTCGCCGAGGTCAGGTCAAGAATGCGCTCCTCGCGGTCACTGCGCACCTTCTGCTCGTTGAGCAGCACCTCGACCACCGCTGTGTTCGCGTAGCCTTCCACGCCACCGATTACCACGTGCGCGTGCATCGGTTCCTGCAATGGCGGCCGCAGGACCAGATCCTGCCTGCGCACGTCCACCTGCCGGGCCATCACCGTCTCGAACATGCTGTCGAGTTCTTCCGACGCCCCGAACAGGTCCGGCAGGGACAGTTCCACCATGGCCTTGCGCGACACGGCAAAGCTGGCCTCCGCCGCCGGATTCGCGTAAATCACCCGCAGGCCCGGCTGGCGCACCAGCAGCACAGGGTTGGCCACTACATCCAGGCCCGGATGCAGGGCCGCGCCGCCCAGCGGCAGGATGTCCGCATCACGATCGGCCGGCTCGCCGGCGTCCGGCTTGCGGTCCGTTCCTGCTACCTTGCGGGACACTTCACGAATCAGGCGGCGCATTCAACTCAATCCTTCAAGCCGGAAAGCTCCCGGCGCAACGATGCCACATTGGCTTCGCTGCGGGTGATGTCGTCACGAAGCCGCGCGACGCGATCCAGGTACTTCTGATAATTGCGCTCGCCGCCCTGGCGCTCCGGCTCGCCGTTGTTGTACTCGGCGCGCAGGCCGGCCAACCTGGCCTCCTCGGTCTGCAGCTCGGTTTCCAGCACTGTGCGACGCTCGCTATCACGGCTCTTTTGCGTAGCGCTATCCACGCGCGGGAAGCTGGTCGGCGACGTAGCTGCCGCCGACTTGCCACCCGAAGGCGCGCCACCAGCGCGCGAGCCGGGTACGGTGACCACATCCGGCAGGTTCAGCCGCTTGCAGTCCTTGCTGTTGCCAGGATTGCCATTGCGGTACTCGGGCACGCCATCGGCGCCCTTACACATGTACACGTCGGACGACTGCGCGGCGGCAGGCCGGGCCCATGGCAACGCCATGGCCGCGACCATCACCAAAATGGGGAAGCCCACACGCATCTGGTGCGGCAACGCGCCGCTGGCATTGCTGAAGACCCTGCTCGAGATCGCTTCCATGAACATCGACATGTAGGTTAGGAAAAGAGCCCCATTCTAGCGATCAACGTGGCCGCAAAACAAAAAGGGACAGCCGAAGCCGCCCCTTCCTGGTGCAACTGTTGCCCGGCCACAACCCGGCAACTCACTCGGCTTACAGCGAGTAGTACATGTCGAACTCAATCGGGTGAGTCGTCATGCGGAAACGCGTGACTTCTTCCATCTTCAGTTCGATGTAGGCGTCGAGCATCGAGTTCGAGAACACACCACCGCGGGTCAGGAACTCACGGTCGTTGTCCAGGTACTCCAAGGCCTGATCCAGGCTCGAGCAGACGGTCGGGATCTTCGCGTCTTCTTCGGGCGGCAGATCGTACAGGTTCTTGTCGGCAGCTTCGCCCGGGTGGATCTTGTTCATCACGCCATCCAGACCGGCCATCATCAGTGCCGAGAAGCCCAGGTACGGGTTCATCAGCGGATCCGGGAAGCGCGTTTCGATACGGCGACCCTTCGGGTTGGACACGTACGGAATACGGATCGAAGCCGAACGGTTGCGAGCCGAGTAGGCCAGCTTCACCGGTGCCTCGAAGCCCGGCACCAGACGCTTGTACGAGTTCGTACCCGGATTGGTGATGGCGTTCAGCGCGCGAGCGTGCTTGATGATGCCGCCGATGTAGTACAGCGCGAATTCCGACAGGCCGGCGTAGCCGTTGCCCGCGAACAGGTTCTGACCGTCCTTCCAGATCGACTGGTGAACGTGCATGCCCGAACCGTTATCGCCCACGATCGGCTTCGGCATGAACGTGGCCGTCTTGCCGTAGGTGTGCGCGACGTTCTGAATCACGTACTTCTGCAGCTGGGTCCAGTCGGCGCGTTGCACCAGCGTGCTGAAGCGCGTGCCGATTTCGTTCTGGCCCTGGCCAGCCACTTCGTGGTGGTGCACTTCAACGGGGATGCCCAGCGATTCCAGAATCAGGCACATTTCCGAACGCATGTCCTGGAACGTGTCGATCGGGGCAACCGGGAAATAGCCGCCCTTCTTGCCCGGACGGTGACCGCTGTTGCCGTGCTCGAATTCCTTGCCCGACGACCACGGTGCTTCTTCCGACTGGATCTTCACCGAGCAGCCTTGCATGTCGATGTTCCAGGTCACGCCGTCGAAGATGAAGAACTCGGGTTCCGGACCGAAGAAGGCGGTGTCGCCCAGGCCGGTGCTCTTCAGGTAGGCTTCAGCGCGCTTGGCGATCGAGCGCGGATCGCGGTCGTAGCCCTTGCCGTCCGACGGCTCGATCACGTCGCAGCTCAGCACCAGCGTCGGCTCTTCGTAGAACGGGTCGATGTAGGCGGTACCCGAATCCGGCATGAGCAGCATGTCGGAGGCCTCGATACCCTTCCAGCCGGCGATGGACGAACCATCAAAGGCGTGGCCGCTCTCGAACTTGTCTTCGTCGAAGTGCGACACCGGCACCGAGACGTGCTGTTCTTTGCCCTTGGTATCCGTGAAACGGAAATCGACGAACTTCACGTCGTTTTCGTTCACGAGCTTCATCACATCTGCAACGCTCTGCGCCATGCCTATCTCCTGGAAATTCGGGCTGTAACTGGGAAAGTGGGTAAGCCAAAGTTGGTGCGGTCATCTGCCTGGACCGCCCCAAAAGGGACGTCGAATGTTAGCAGAAAGCGTGCCAGCCGAAGCCACCTTTCCGCCTGCCAGACTCCCGACTTCCCGAAAAACGTGCACTGGCTTGGATTGGCGCGCACCGGAGCGAAAACACCGGATTGCATGCAATCCAGCCAATCAACTTGATGCCTTGGCGAAGTGCACTGCCCGCGCACGCCGCTCACCCCAATCAAACACCATAACGGTGCGCAATCCAAGGATTTGCACTGTTTATGTGCTCACCACGAAATTAGGCACCATATAGGTGCAACCCCATGGCACCACCACCGCGCCTTGCGTGGACATTTTTCGGGCCTGCCACAATGGCCGCGCTAGAATAACGCCGATTCAGCCGGCTTCCCAGTGCCGCGTTGGCCTTGTTGCCCTTGCGCGGGCCAGCCCCCGCATTCCCTCCATTCTTATTGACTCCGTCACAGAAGATGACTACCCGAGACGAACTCCTCCAGGCCGCCCAGACGCGCAAGCAGCAAGACGAACTCGCCTATTACGGCGCCCTCACTCCGCAAGAGGCCTATGCGCTGCTGCAGGCCGAGCCGAAGGCCGTGCTGGTCGACGTGCGCACGCAGGCGGAACTGGATTGGGTGGGCGGCGTGGATCTGCCCGACGAGCAGTTCGCCCATATCGAATGGATGTCGTATCCCGGCGGCGCCCAGAACGCCAACTTCGTGGCTGAACTGAAGGCGCGGGTACCGGCCGACGCGCCGGTGCTGTTCCTGTGCCGCAGCGCCGCCCGCTCGAAACACGCGGCGCGCGTGGCGACGGAAAACGGTTACCTGCTGGCGATGGATGTGCTCGAAGGCTTCGAAGGCAACCGCGACGACCATCATCACCGCAAGACGGTGGAGGGCTGGTGCGTGCGCGGCCTGCCGTGGCATGGCGCCTGAGCAGCGCCACGAATCATCGATACGCCGCTTACTGCTCGACGATCTCGAAGCCCATCGCCCGGACCCCGTCGAGCAGCATCGCGTAAGCCGGCCCGACCATGTCGGCCGGCCCTTTTACGCCGAGGTCGATATGGCGCCGCACAAATTTGTCGCCACGCGCGGCATCCCCGACTGATGGCAGGCTGAATACGCGAATACCGGCGAACGACGCCTCCACCTGCTCCATCAACGGCGTCAGCGTCGATTCGGGTGCCTCGAACACGTAGAAGGCGCGCGACACCTCGGTATCCTGATGGAACAGGTGCGCGTACCGGTTGTCCAGCACCCACTCCATCATCGGCCACGCCATGACCGGGAAGCCCGGCATGAAATGGTGATCGGCCACCGAGAAACCCGGAATGCGGTTGTAGCTGTTCGGAATGATCCGGGCACCGACCGGAAACTCCCCCATCTTGAAACGATGCTGGTTCTCTGGCTGATTCAGATCCGCCTTGACCGGATCGCCATTGGCCGTTTCCGCAATACGCAATGCGATCAGTTCGCGCGCCTCGGGGTGCAAGGCCAGATCCACGCCCAGCGCCGCGGCCACGCATTGGCGCGTGTGGTCGTCAGGCGTGGCACCGATGCCACCCGTGCAGAAGACGATATCCGGGCCCGCCAGCGTGCGGCGTAGCGTGGCCGTGATGCGCTCGCGGTCGTCGCCGATGTACTCGGCCCAGTCCAGCGCCAGCCCGCGCGCGCCAAGTAGCTCGATGGCACGGCGCATGTGCTTGTCCTCGCGTCGACCGGAGAGAATCTCGTCGCCGATGACAATCAAACCAAAACCCATGATGCGCTCGCTCAGAATTGTTTTCAGGAAGGCTCGATGCGGCGCACGTCAGAGGGCGCCAACTCGATCACGTCGGTAGCCAAGGGCGGTGGCGGCGCGGCAGCCGCGCGCTCCGCACGCAGATCCGCCAGCGCGCGCAGGCAGAAGTGGCCGAACCACAGCGCCGAGAAAATGAAGATCAGCACGTAAAGCCACAGCGTGCCGGCCAGCACCAGCGGGAACAGGAAGATGATGACAGCGGACCAGACCCACAGCAACGTCGGCGCGGAGCCGAGCAAGCCAACCGCCACACCGATCATCAGCAGCGGCACCCGATGGCGCTTCATGAGCGTCTTGCGTTCTTCGGCCGTGGCATGTTCCGCCAGCGCGTCGTAGGTCATTACGCGGTACGTCAGCCAGCCCCACAGCACCGGCGGAATCAGCGCGAAGAACGGCGGAATCAGCCATAACGGCAGCGTGATGAGGATCAGCACCAGGAAGATCAGGGTGCTACCGAGCGTCTGGAAGACGCTGCCGACGATGCTGCCCCCGTGAGACTTGGCCAGGTCCGGATAGCTGCGTTCGAGCTGCCTGACCACCACCGGCACCGAGAACAGGCTAATGAAGATCAGCATCGACGCAATGACCAGCGGGATCGCCAGGGTCAGCACGAAGAGCGGCGCCACCACGCTGCGCAGCGACTGCAGGCCAAGCCAGTCGAGCATCGAGTAGATCCAGCTCGTGAACACCGAGCCTTCGAGGATGGCGCGGGCCGTCCCCATGATCGGTTCCCAGCCCCACCAGATCAGGCCGCCCCAGAGGACGGTAGCGAGAACGAATGGCACGATGGTCAGCATCAGCATCCGTGGATGCATCTGGCTGACCAGTGCGCGGCCAAACGAGCGGAAGATATCGTTCATGCGGCAAAGAGGTGAAAGAAGCCCTCGGAGCCTAGCACAGCCCGGCGATCGTGTTTCCGGAAACCCTCGGAAATGCGCGCGAAGTGGCGCTGGAGCCGACCAGAAAGGAACCTACCCCAGGCGCAGCAACCGCTTGATGCCAAGCCATTGCTGCGACAGGAAGCCATCGCCGTAGCTACGCGCACGCCCGGCAGGTGGCGGCATCTGGTCGCGGATGCCGGTTGGATGATAGACGTCGGTGAAGTCCGCGGTGCCAAAAAGCATGTCCCACCAAGGGAAGATCACGCCATAGTTGCACCCGCCGAGCCGCGCGGGCTTTTCCGCCGTGGCGCGTTTTTCATGACCAAGCCCCACCGCGTGGTGCGTGCGATGGAAGCGCGGAGAAATCAGCAGGCGCTCGCCCAGCCAGCCGAAGTGCAGCCGCAGATTGGCGTGCTGCAGGCTCTGCAGCAATTGCGACAGCGCTACAAGCAGGACGTACTGCGACGGCTCGACCCCTACCGCCAGCGCAACAGCCGCGAAAACGAAATCGCGCAGAATATCGTCGAGCAGATGATTGCGGTTGTCGCTCCAGAGCGTCATTTGGCGCTGGCTGTGGTGCACCGCGTGCAGGCTCCACCACCAGCGGTACGTATGCGACAGCCGGTGATACCAGTAGTCGAGCAGGTCGAACAGCGCCAGATAGAGGGAAAAGCTGATCAGCGGGATCGACGTCACGCCGGGCCACCAGTCCTCGACGTTGACACGCTGCCAGCCCAGCAATCGCAGATGGCCTTCGATGCCATCCATCAACGGTGCCAGCAGGAAGAACATCGCTAGCCGGAACAGCCCCAGTCGATGGATGAGCGTGTAGAGGATATCGGTGCGAATGGCCGCGCGGTCGGTCACGACCTCAACCGGCCGCAGTCTCTCGAGCGGTCCGAGGATCAGGACCATCACGGCGATCTGGACCAACCCGACCAGCAGCCACTCCGTGCCGGTGAACGCGTCTTCGGCATAGCCACCGAAGCCGAGGTTATAAACCACGGGCAACACCACGTTCTGAAAGACCGTGGCTTCGATCTGGCCCACCCACAGGTTAAGCCAGTTGGTGAGCGCGTCCCACATTACCGTTTGGCTCCCGATACTGACGATGTTTGAGGTTGTTCCCCCGCCTGCTCCACTCGCACCGGACCACGTTGCGCAATCCAGTGCTTGTACTGCGGATGCTCACGCAGCGTGGCGAAGCAGAAGCCCTTCTGCTCGAGCCCGCTGATCAGCGGCTCCAGCACGCCCGGCGCCCAGGGGTCCTTGCGCGACCAGATACCCAGGTGGGCCATCGTGATATCGCCATCGCGCAGATCGCGCAGCGCACGTTCGAGCAACATCTGGTTAGGGTAGCGTTCTGAGGACAGTTCGTCGCCGAGAAAACCGGCCGGCGCCCAGCCCACATGCTTGAAGCCGCATTGCTCGGCCCATGCCAGCGTCTTCGGCGACGTATGGCCACCCGGGGCGCGCCACAGCGGCACCATCGGCTGACCGGTCATCGACTGGAAGGCTTGCGCGCTCCGGCGCAGTTCCGTGCAGAACGATTCCTCGGTCATCGCCACGTCCTTGCCACCCTGCGCCCCGAACTGCGGCCGCATGACGACCTTGCCGCCCTCGCCACCCTTCGCGCTGCGAAGGTAGACATGGTCAAACGTGTGGGTGCCAAAGGCATGACCGTCGGCAGCCAGCGATTTCCAGTAAGCCGCCCAAGTTGGATCCAGCGAATTGTCGTGGTTGACCGTGGGCTCGTTGGCCAGGAAGAACGTGGCGCGGATATGGTGCTTGCGCAACGTGCGAGCGATCAGTTCCGCCTGGCTCATGCTGCCAGTATCAAACGTCAGATAGAGCGTGCCGGCTCGGCAGGCTCCGGGGCTGGCGTCGGACGCCAGAGCAAGCGAGGCGCTCGCCAGCAACCCCGCCGCAGCCACCCCGATCCGGATCATCCAGTTGCGCATGGCGCTGACCTTCTTAATAGAGCGGGGCGCGCGTGCGGAAGTAGATGCCATGCGGCGATTTGCCGACACGGATCGTCTTGATCATCTTGCGGCTGGCCACATCGATCAGGCCAACCGAGCGCGCCCAGCGGAACGTCACCCAGAGCGTCTTGCCATCGGCGGTCAGTTCCATGTCGTCCGGGCCCGGCAGCAGACCCGTGATCTCGCCGACCTTCGACAGCGTCTGCTGGTCGATGATGCTTATCGAGCCAGACACCCGGTTGCTCAGGAACAGGTGCCGCTTGTCGCCCACGGCGCGGAAGTTGTGCGCGCCCTTGCCAGTCTGGATCTGCTTGACCACTGTCCGGGTACGCCAGTCGATCACGGCGACGTAGTCAGCCCCCGTCATACCCACCAGCAAGTACTTCTGGTCAGGCGTGACCCAGATACCGGCCGGCGCGGAGCCAGCCTCCATGGTCCAGAGCACGGTCAGCGTGGTCAGATCGATTGCGGCGATCTGGTTCGAGTCCTGCAGCGTGATGAATGCAATCTTGCTGTCGGCCGTGAACGCGATGTGGCTCGGCGTCTTGGCCAGCGGGAACTGCTTGGCGATCTTGAGCTGGCGGCCGTCCCAACGATAGACGTCGACGCGGTCCAGCCGGTTGCCGGTGGCGATGAACCACTTCTGGTCGGGCGAGAAGCCGATCTGGTACGGGTCGTCGATGTTCGGCACGCGCTGCTGCACCTTGCCGGTCACCGGGTCGAGGAAAACGAGGTCGTTGCCAACCGCATTGGCGACGATCAGCGATTTGTCGTCGGGGGTGGCGATCAGGTGATGGGGTTCCTTCCCGATCGGGAAAGTCTCCAACACCTTCTGCGTGTCCTTGTCGATCAAAGTAACGCTTGCGTCACCTGAATTCAGGATTACTACAACTTCCGCGCGGGCGGGTGCGGACACCAATGCCAATGCCAGGGCGCCGACCGAAACAGCGCCAGCCACAACACGACGCAATGCGAGCATAAGACCGTTAAATCATGACGAATCGCGCATTCTAACGTTTCAATCGACCAGTACGATGACGTGAATCATCAAACTTGAGGGTCTATCACAATTAGATACAAATAACCTGGACAGCCCCCCTTGGACACCGGCCTATCGCTGCATGGACTCCCAGACTTTCTGAAGCCGCTTGACCGACATTGGCTGTGGCGTGCGCAGTTCCTGCGCGAACAAGGCCACCCGCAATTCCTCGAGCATCCAGCGGAACTCGTCGAGACGGGCATCGGCAGCGCCTCGGCCCTGCGACCGTAGCTGCTTCTCCGCACGCTGCCACTGTTGCACCAGCGGAGTCATTTCCTGGATGCGCTGGCTGTCACGGACCGGATCGCCCTTGAGCTTGTCCACCCGCATCGCCATGCCCTTCAGGTAACGCGGAAAGTGCGTCAACTGGACATATGGCGTATCGATCACGAACGACTTCATCATCAGGCGCGCCAGCTGGCCTTCCAGATCCTGATAGGCCGAGCCGAACGGCTTGGCCTGGAGCATCTTGCGCGGCAGCCCCGCAAACTCGGCGAGGATTGTGCCCACCAGCCGCGCGATTTCCTGGGCCAGCAGCGACAGCCGCGCCCGCCCTTCTTCCTTGCGGGTATTGAACTCGGCTTCGTTGCGCGGCAGGGGCGCCTGCAGGCAGGCGCGTTCCAGCGCCATCATGACGATCTGGTTGCGCAACTCCTCCTGCGTGCCCAGCGTCATGTACTGCATCGCCATCTGCTGCAGGTTCGGGATGTTCTTCTCGATGAACTTGACCTGCTCTCGCAGTTGCAGCGCGAACAACCGGCGCAGTCCGGCATGATGGATGCGCGCAGCCTCCTGCGGATCGTCGAAGACTTCCACGTCACAGTGATCGCCGTGGTCAACCAGCGCCGGATAGCCAAACAGCGTCTGATTGCCCTTGCGGATCTCAAGCAGTTCGGGCAACTCACCGAACGACCACGAGGTCAGGCTCTCGAATTGACCGGCTTCGGCCGCAGGCACATCGCGCGCGGCAATGTTCTGGAACGACTGCTGCGCCTGACCGCCGAACTCCGCACGCAACTGGGCCAGGTTGCGGCCCATGTCCAGTTGGCGACCGTGCTCGTCGATCACCTTGAAATTCATCGCGTGGTGGGCAGGCAGCGTCTCGAGCTTGAAGTCCGCACGCTTGATCATCGTGCCGGTCTGCTCGCGGATGTCGGCGATCAACACATCGAGCAGATCTCCCTCCCCGAACGGCTGGCGGTCGACAAACCCGGCTGCGTAGTCGGGCAGCGGCACGCAATGGCGGCGCAGCTTCTGTGGCAGCGATTTCAGCAGCAGATGCACTTTCTCCTTGATCATGCCAGGCACGAGCCACTCGGTGCGCTCGGGTCGCACCTGGTTGAGCGCATACAGCGGCACCGTCAGCGTCACGCCGTCGCGATGGCTGCCCGGTTCGAAGTGGTACGTCAGCGCCATATCGATCCCGGCGATCGGCAGGATCTTCGGGAACAGGTCCGTCGTGATACCCGCGGCTTCGTGCCGCATCAACTCGTCGCGATTCAGGTACAGGAGTTTGCGATCCTTCGCGGACTCCGCCTGATACCACTTTTCAAACGCCACCTGATTGTGGATGTCGGCGGGAATCGCGCGATCGTAGAACGCGAAAATGAGCGCGTCGTCCACCAGCACGTCCTGACGGCGCGACTTGTGCTCCAGGTTCTCGATCTCGCGTACCAGACGCTGGTTGTGGGCGAAGAACGGCAGCCGCGTGTCGAACTCGCCTTCCACCAGTGCGTGGCGGATGAACAGCTCGCGCGCCTCGGCCGGGTTCATCGGCCCAAAGTGCACCCGACGATGCTGGTACACGGGCAAGCCGTACAGCGTGCCGCGCTCGAGCGCCAGCACTTGCCCAGCCTTCTTCTCCCAGTGCGGCTCGCTCCAGCTCACCTTGAGCAGATGGCTGCCGACCTGCTCGACCCATTCCGGCTCGATACGGGCCAGCGTGCGCGCGTACAGGCGGCTGGTTTCCACCAATTCGGCCGCGATGATCCAGCGCCCCACCTTGCGCGCGATGAGCGAGCCCGGCCAGAGGTGGAACTTGATGCCCCGCGCGCCCAGGTACTCGCGCCCCTTGCCGTCGGATTCATCCAGCTTCAGGCCAACGTTGCCGAGCAGGCCGGTCAGCAGCGCCTTGTGCACCTGCTCGAAGGTCGGCTCGCTCTCGTTCAGGCGCCAGCCCTGCTCCGTCACCGTGGTCAGCAACTGCGAATGCACATCGCGCCATTCGCGCAGGCGAACATGCGACAGGAAGTTGGCACGGCACTGCTCCTGCAACTGCCGGTTGGTCTTCTTGTGCGCGACGGCGTCTTCGAACCATTTCCACAGCTTGACCCAGCCCAGGAACTCGGACTTCTCGTCCATGAACTTGCGATGCGCCTGGTCGGCGGCCTCCTGGGCCTCCTGCGGGCGGTCTCGCGGGTCCTGCACGGACAACGCGCTGGCGATGATCAGCACCTCGCGCAGACATTGCTGGTCGCGCGCGGCCAGGATCATCCGCGCCACGCGGGGGTCGAGCGGCAGCTTGGACAACTGGCGGCCAACGCCGGTGAGCTGGTTGGCCTCGTCGAACGCGCCCAGTTCCTGCAGCAACTGATAGCCGTCGGCGATGGCACGGCCCAGCGGCGGCTCGATAAACGGAAACGCCTCGATATTGGTCAGGCGCAGCGCCTTCATGCGCAGGATGACCGCTGCCAGCGACGAGCGCAGGATTTCCGGATCGGTGAAGCGCACGCGGCCCAGGAAATCACTTTCCTCGTACAGGCGGATGCAGACACCGTTCGCCACCCGGCCACATCGGCCGGCACGCTGGTTGGCCGCCGCCTGCGAGATCGATTCGATCTGGAGTTGCTCGACCTTGTTGCGGTACGAGTAGCGCTTGACGCGCGCCAGCCCCGTATCTACCACGTAGCGGATGCCAGGCACCGTCAGCGACGTCTCCGCCACGTTGGTGGCCAGCACGATGCGCCGCGCGTTCGACGGTTTGAACACACGCTCCTGCTCCTGCACGGACAGCCGCGCAAACAGTGGCAGGATTTCCGTATGCGGCGGATGATGCTTGCGCAGCGCCTCGGCAGCCTCGCGGATCTCCCGCTCGCCCGGCAGGAACACCAGCACGTCGCCGGGCCCGACCCGGCAGAGTTCGTCCACGGCGTCGACGATACCGTCGTACAGATCGCGCTCCCGGGCCTTCTCGGTGCGCGGGGCGCCGTCGGCCGGCGCATCCGCCTGTATCGGCCGGTAGCGCACCTCCACCGGATAGAGCCGGCCACTGACCTCGATCACGGGCGCCGGCTTGCCGTTGCGCGCGAAATGCTCGGCAAAGCGCTTGGCGTCGATGGTTGCCGACGTGATGATCACCTTCAGATCCGGCCGCTTCGGCAGGATCTGGCGCAGGTAGCCGATCAGGAAGTCGATGTTGAGGCTGCGCTCGTGCGCCTCGTCGATGATGATCGTGTCGTAGGCGCGCAGCAGCGGGTCATTCTGCGTCTCGGCCAGCAGGATGCCGTCGGTCATCAGCTTGACCGACGCCCCGGCCGACATCGTGTCGTTGAACCGGACCTGATACCCGACCGTCTCGCCCAGCGGCGTGCCCAGCTCCTGTGCGATCCGCTTGGCCGTGGAGGTGGCCGCAATCCGGCGGGGCTGGGTGTGGCCGATCAGCCCGCCGCCGGGCTTGCCCTCGCGTGCCGGGCCCCGCCCGATCGACAACGCGATCTTCGGCAACTGGGTGGTCTTGCCCGAGCCGGTTTCGCCGGAAACGATAATGACCTGGTTGGCCTGCAGTGCCCGGGCGATCTCTTCGCGCCGTGCCGAGACGGGCAAGGCCTCCGGAAACGTGATTTCCGGTATCGGATTGGCAAGCCGTGCCGGCTGCGGCGCACGGGGCTGGCGAGGCCCGCCGGGCGAGCGAGGCGCGCGTGCAGCGGCCTCCGCCGGCCGCTTGGCGGGATTCGGAGGGACCGGGGAAGTCTTGGCCTCGGCGGGCCGGGACGGAACAGGTTTGGCGGGGCGTTGTGCTGACATTGGCCGGGATTATAATCCGCCGCATGAACGCCAGAACCGACTCCCCGCAGCAGGACCCCGATCCTGCCTCCGCCCCGCTCCCGCTGCCCGTAAAGGCCGCGCCCGACACCCAGAATCCGCCCGTCGCCACGGAGCTTGCCGAGCCCGCCGGCCCGGACCAGCAGCAGTTCGTCGACTGGCTGCGATCGGTCGCGCCCTATATCCATGCCTTCCGCGGCAAGACGTTCGTAATCGCCTTCAGCGGCGAACTGGTCAAGGCCGGGGTGCTCAACGGACTGGTCAATGACGTGGCGCTGCTGCACGCGATGGGCATGCAGATCGTGCTGGTGTTCGGATCCCGACCGCAGGTGGAAGAACAGCTCGCGCTGCGCAATGTCCAGTCGCAGTACGCGGAAGGCATCCGAATCACCGACAATGCCGCGCTGGAATGCGCCAAGGAAGCCGCCGGCGAGTTGCGCCTCGACATTGAGGCCGCGTTCAGCCAGGGACTGCCGAACACGCCGATGGCTGGCGCCCAGCTTTCCGTGGTGTCGGGCAACTTCATCACCGCGCGCCCGGTGGGCATCGTCAATGGCGTGGACTATCAGCACACCGGTCTGGTCCGCAAGATCGACGGCGACTCGATGCGCATGTCGCTATCGCACGGCAAGGTGGTGCTGCTGTCGCCGCTCGGCTTCTCGCCGACCGGCCAGGCATTCAACCTGTCAATGGAGGACGTGGCCAGCGCCACGGCCAGCGCGCTCAAGGCGGACAAGCTGATCTTCATCACCGAGGTACCCGGCGTGCCCGACCAGGTGGGCAAGCTGATGAAGGAAATGTCGCTGCGCACCGCCGTGGAACGGCTGCAGAACAACCACCTGCCACCCGACGTCGCGTACTACCTCCAGCATCTGGTCAAAGCGCTCAAGGGCGGCGTGCCGCGCGCGCACCTGATCCCGTTCTCGCTGGACGGTTCGGTGCTGCTGGAGCTGTTCCTGCACGACGGCGTGGGCACCATGCTGTCCGACAGCGATCTGGAAAGCCTGCGTGAAGCCACGCTTGACGACGTTGGCGGCATTCTGCAGCTCATCGCCCCGCTTGAGGCCGATGGCACGCTGGTTCCCCGTGGCCGCCATCTGATCGAGCGCGACATCGACAAGTTCTCGGTGATCGAGCACGATGGCGTGCTGTTCGGCTGCGCCGCGCTCTACGAATTTCCACGCGAGAACATGGGCGAGATGGCCTGCCTGACCGTATCGCAGGAAGCCCAGGGCACCGGCGACGGCGAACGGCTGCTCAAGCGGATCGAGCGCCGCGCCCGCGCGCTGGGCCTGGAACGCCTGTTCGTGCTCACCACGCGTACCGAACACTGGTTCCTCAAGCGTGGGTTCGTCCACGCCACGGTCGACGATCTGCCCGAAGACAAGCGCAAGCTCTACAACTGGCAGCGCAAGTCGATGGTCCTGATGAAGAAGCTCTGACGCGGCAGTAACAACAAGGTCGGCAGGGGCATGGGCGGATACTCCCGCCCGGCCGGCCAGCTTGGCTACAATAGCGGCCAAACGAACAAGGAGTCCCTCATGGCCCGCATGGTCCATTGCATCAAGCTGAACAAGGAAGCCGAAGGCCTCGACTTCCCCCCGCTGCCGGGCGATCTCGGCAAGAAGATCTGGCAAAACGTGTCCAAGGAAGCCTGGGCCGGCTGGCTCAAGCATCAGACCATGCTGATCAACGAGAACCGCCTGAACATGGCCGACCCGCGGGCGCGCCAGTACCTGATCAAGCAGACCGAGAAGTACTTCTTCGGCGACGGCGCCGACCAGGCCGCGGGCTACGTGCCCCCGCCGGCGGCTTAAGCACTACTGCCGCTCGCTCCTTTCCCGCCCGCGGGAGAGGAGCCCGGGGGAAACGGCCGCCACATCGAATCCCGCCTTGCCGGGATTCGCCGACCGCACGGTCCGGAATTGGCCGACTCCCCCATTACTTCCCGCCGTCCATATGCCGATCGGACTAGTCCGTCCCGCATAGCCCCTCCCCCGCCTACCTCTACGCCCGGCGAATAGTCGGCCAATCGCCACAGGCCTAATCTGACGTCACTCCCCAAAGTGACTTCGGAACCCGGCCATGGCCACCCCAAACCTCCCCTCCAGCAAGCCAGAACCCGTCTCTTCCGGTGCTTGGACGACGCTCTGGTCCAGCACCTTTGCCTTCACGATCTGTTTCGCCGTCTGGATGCTGTTTGCCGTGCTCGGCATTCCGCTCAAGAAGGAACTCGGCCTGAATGACACCGAGTTCGGCCTGCTGGCAGCCACGCCGGTGCTGAGCGGCTCCCTGATCCGCGTGCCGCTCGGCATCTGGACGGACCGTTACGGCGGCCGCATCGTGTTCTTTGTGCTGATGCTGCTGACGGTGATCCCCATCTGGCTGATCTCGTACGCGCATACGCTGTGGCAATTGCTGGTGCTCGGGCTGTTCGTCGGCCTGGCGGGCGGCTCGTTCTCGGTGGGCACGCCATACGTGGCCCGCTGGTTCCCGCGCTCGCGCCAGGGCCTGGCCATGGGCATCTTCGGTGCCGGCAACTCGGGCGCCGCCTTGACCAAGTTCGTCGCGCCCGCTCTGATCCTGGCCGCCGGCACCTGGGAAATCGTGCCGAGGGTGTACTCGGTGGCGATGCTGATCACCGCCATCGTGTTCTGGCTGTTCTCGCGCAGCAATCCCGCGCACCGCGTTTCGTCGGCCACCAGCTGGCGTGCGCAACTTGCCGTCATGCGTGATCCGCGTGTCTGGCGCTATTCGCAGTACTACTCGGTCGTGTTCGGCGGCTACGTTGGCCTCTCGCTGTGGATGACCAAGTACTACATCGGTGAGTACGGCTTCGACATGAAGACGGCCGCGTTCCTCGCTGCCTGCTTCTCGCTGCCGGGTGGCGTGCTCCGGGCGATCGGCGGCTGGATCTCGGACCGCTACGGCGCGCACCGCACCACGTGGTGGGTCATGTGGGTCAGCTGGGTCACGTTCTTCCTGCTCAGCTACCCGAGGAGCGACTTCACGATCCACACCGCCAACGGCCCGGAGAGCTTCCATATCGCGCTCTCGCCAACGGTGTTCACCATCCTGATGTTCGTGGTCGGTATCGCGTTCGCGGTCGGCAAGGCCTCGGTCTTCAAATTCATCTCGAACGATTTCACACACAACATCGGCGCGGTCTCCGGCGTGGTCGGTCTGGCCGGCGGCCTCGGTGGATTCATCCTCCCGATCCTGTTCGGCGCACTGGCTGACCTGACCGGCATCCGCACCAGCTGTTTCATGCTGATGTACGGCGCGGTCTGCGTGAGTCTGGTGTGGATGCACTACAGCCAGCGCGCGGCAAACGCCAGGCCGACGCCCGAAACCCTGCAAGCCGCCTGAGTTCCGTCTCCTCCCAAACCAACCTAACTGCATATCATGTCAAGTTCCATACTGACCCGCTGGGAGCCCGAGAACGTGGCCTTCTGGCGCGACCAGGGCGAGCGAATCGCCTATCGCAACCTCTGGATTTCGATCCCCGCGCTGATGCTGGCGTTCGTGATCTGGATGCTCTGGAGCGTGGTGGCGGTCAACCTCGACCGCGCCGGCTTTCAGTTCACCAAGAACCAGCTCTTCTGGCTGACCGCGCTGCCCGCGCTGTCCGGTGCCACACTGCGTATCTTCTACTCGTTCCTGGTGCCGATCTTTGGCGGCCGCCGCTTCACGGCCATCTCCACGGCGCTGCTGCTGATTCCGGCGGTGGGCATGGGCTTCGCGCTACGCGACCCGTCGACCAGCTACCCCACGCTGCTGATCTTGGCGCTGCTGTGCGGCCTGGGCGGCGCGAACTTCAGTTCGTCGATGGCCAACATCAGCTTCTTCTTCCCGAAAGAAAAGAAGGGCCTGGCCACTGGCCTGAACGCCGGTATCGGCAACCTGGGCGTCTCCGTGGTGCAGTTCGTCACGCCACTGGTGGTTTCGGTGGCCGTGTTCGGCGCGCTCGGCGGTGAACCGCAGACCTACAAGGCGGCCGACGCCACGCAACAACTCTGGCTGCAGAACGCCGGTTTCATCTGGGTGCCGTTTATCATCGTCGCCTCGCTGGCGGCATGGTTCGGCATGCACGACATCGCCGACGCGCGCGCATCGTTCGCCGAACAGGCCGTGATCTTCACACGCAAGCACAACTGGCTGATGTGCTGGCTCTATATCGGCACGTTCGGCTCGTTCATCGGCTTCTCGGCCGGCCTGGCGCTGCTGACCAAGTCGCAGTTCCCCGGCGTCAACCCGACGGCCTACGCCTTCCTCGGACCGCTCGTTGGCGCACTGACCCGCCCGGTTGGTGGCTGGATCTCGGACAGACTCGGCGGTGCCCGCGTCACGCTCTGGACCTTCATCGGCATGATCCTCGCGGTCTTCGCCGTGCTGGCCGCCCTGCCCGCCGATGGCGGCGCGGGCAGCTTCCCCGCCTTCCTCGGCGCCTTCATCGTGCTGTTCGCCCTGACCGGCATCGGCAACGGCTCGACGTTCCGCATGATCCCCGTGATCTTCCTGACAGAGCGCCAGCGCGCGGCCGGCAAGGACGCCGCCTCGCAGCGGCAGGCCGTGCAGGACGCCGGCAAGGAATCGGCCGCCGTGCTCGGCTTCTCGGGTGCGATCGGCGCCTACGGCGGCTTCTTCATCCCCAAGAGCTTCGGCACCTCGCTGGACCTGACTGGTTCGCCCCTCGCCGCGCTCTACTGCTTCATCGTCTTCTACGTGACCTGTGTGCTCGTGACGTGGTGGTTCTACGCCCGCCGCAACGCCGCAATGCCGTGCTGACAGAACGAACCCCACAGGAGAACCCTACAAAATGAGTCACTTTCTCGATCGACTGAAGTTCCTGTCGCGCGTGAAGTCCACCTACTCGGACGGACACGGCGCTGTGGTCAACGAGGACCGCAAGTGGGAGAACACGTACCGCAGCCGCTGGCAGCACGACAAGATCGTGCGCTCGACGCACGGCGTCAACTGCACCGGCTCCTGCTCGTGGAAGGTCTACGTCAAGAACGGCCTGATTACCTGGGAAACCCAGCAGACCGACTATCCGCGCACGCGCCCCGATCTGCCCAACCATGAACCGCGCGGCTGCCCGCGTGGCGCGTCGTACAGCTGGTACGTCTACTCCGCGCAGCGGGTGAAGTACCCCATGATTCGCGGCCGCCTGATGGAAATGTGGCGCGAGGCCCGCAAGACGATGGATCCGATTTCCGCCTGGGAATCGATCAGCCAGAACCCGGAGAAGGCCCGCCGCTACAAGAGCGTGCGCGGCCAGGGCGGCTTCGTCCGCGCGGACTGGCAGACTGCCACCGAGATCATCGCGGCGGCCAATGCCTACACGATCAAGCAGTACGGCCCCGACCGCGTGATCGGCTTCTCGCCGATTCCAGCCATGTCGATGGTGTCGTACGCCGCTGGCGCGCGCTACCTGAGCCTGATCGGCGGCGCCTGCCTGTCCTTCTACGACTGGTACTGCGATCTGCCGCCGGCCAGCCCGCAGATCTGGGGCGAGCAGACGGACGTGCCGGAATCGGCCGACTGGTACAACAGCACCTACCTGATGGTGTGGGGCTCGAACGTGCCGCAGACGCGCACGCCTGACGCCCACTTCTACACCGAGGTGCGGTACAAGGGCACCAAGACCGTGGCCGTGTCTTCGGACTTCGGCGAAATGGTCAAGTTTGGTGACATCTGGCTCGCGCCGAAGCAAGGTACCGATGCCGCCCTGGCAATGGCCATGGGCCACGTGGTGCTCAAGGAGTTCCACGCCACCGGCAAGTCGGCCTACTTCCGCGACTATGTGAAGCAGTACACCGACATGCCGCTGCTGGTGCTGCTGCGCGAGCAGGACGGCACGCTGGTGCCCGATCACTTCCTCCGCGCTTCGCATCTGGACGGCAATCTCGACCAGGCGAACCATCCCGAATGGAAAACGCTGGCCATTGACGACGCCACGGGCGAAATCGTCGCGCCGAATGGCTCGATCGGCTTCCGCTGGGGCGAAGCCGCCCACGACAACGGCGCGAAGGTCGGCCGCTGGAACCTCGAGATGAAGGATGGCGGCAGCGGCCGCGAGATCGACCAGCGTCTGTCACTGATCGGTCATGAGGATGAAGTGGTCGAAGTCGGCTTCCCGTACTTCGGCGGCGAGCACGATGCCCTGCTCAAGCGCCGCGTGCCCACGCGCCGCCTGACGCTGGCCGACGGCACCACGGTCCACGTGGCCACCGTCTATGACCTGCAGATGGCCAACTACGGCGTCGACCAGGGCCTTGGTGGCCCGAACGTCGCCACGTCGTACGACGACGATGTGCCCTACACCCCTGCCTGGCAGGAAAAGCACACGTCCGTGCCGCGTAACCTCGTCATCCAGGTCGCCCGCGAGTTCGCCGACAACGCCGACCGCACGCAGGGCAAGAGCATGGTCATCGTTGGCGCCGCGCTGAATCACTGGTACCACAACGACATGATTTACCGCGGCATCATCAACCTGTTGATGATGTGCGGCTGCATCGGCAAGAGCGGTGGCGGCTGGGCGCACTACGTCGGCCAGGAAAAGCTGCGGCCGCAGTTCGGCTGGGCGCCGCTGGCGTTCGGGCTGGACTGGTCGCGCCCGCCGCGCCATATGAACGGCACGTCGTTCTTCTACAACCACACCAGCCAGTGGCGTCACGAGAAGCTCGGTGTCGACGAAATCCTCGCGCCGACCGCCGACCGCGCGCGCTACGACAAGCTGTCGCTGCTCGACCTCAACGCCAAGTCCGAACGGATGGGCTGGTTACCATCCGCGCCGCAACTGGGCCGGAACCCGCTCGACGTGGTGGCCGAGGCCCGCGCCGCCGGCAAGGACCCGATCGCGGATACCGTGGAGCAACTAAAGTCCGGCAAGCTGCAGTTCGCCTGCGACGACCCCGACAATCCCGCCAACTTCCCGCGCAACATGTTCGTGTGGCGCTCGAACATTCTCGGCAGCTCCGGCAAGGGCCACGAGTACTTCCTCAAGTACCTGCTCGGCACGCAGAACGCCGTGTTCGGCGATGAGAACGATGCGATCAAGCCCAGCGAAGTCACGGTTCGGCCAGCCGCCGAAGGCAAGCTCGACCTGCTGACCGTGCTCGACTTCCGCATGAGCACCACCTGCCTCTACGGCGACATCGTGCTGCCGACGGCCACGTGGTACGAAAAGGACGATCTGAACACGTCCGACATGCACCCGTTCATCCACCCGCTCTCGGAAGCCGTGCAGCCGCTCTGGGAAAGCAAGACGGACTGGGAAATCTACAAGGCGATCGCGAAGACGTTCAGCGAGATTGCCGGCCCGTACCTTGGCACACGCGAGGACCTGGTCTGCACCCCGCTGCTGCACGACACCCCGGGTGAACTGGGCCAGCCGTTCGAGCCGAAGGACTGGAAGCACGGCGAGTGCGACCTGATCCCGGGCAAGACCGCGCCGTCGATGACCGTGGTGGAACGCAACTATCACGACATCTACAAGAAGTTCACGTCGATCGGCCCGCTGCTCGACAAGCTTGGCAACGGCGGCAAGGGCATCAACTGGAACACCGAGCACGAAGTGCACGAGATCGGCCACCTGAGCAAGACGGTGACCGAGCCTGGCGTCAGCCAGGGCCGTCCGCGCCTGGAAACCGCGATCGACGCCGCGGAGATGATCCTGACGTTCGCGCCCGAAACCAACGGCCACGTGGCCGTCAAGGCCTGGGACGCGCTGTCGAAGATCACCGGCCGCGACCACACGCATCTGGCCGTCGGCCGCGAGCACGACAAGATCCGCTTCCGCGACGTGCAGGCCCAGCCGCGCAAGATCATCTCGGCGCCGACGTGGTCAGGACTCGAGTCCGAGGAAGTCAGCTACAACGCCGGCTACACCAACGTGCACGAGCTGATTCCATGGCGCACGCTGACGGGCCGTCAGCAGTTCTACCAGGATCACCGCTGGATGCTCGACTTCGGCGAAGGCGCGTGCGTGTACAAACCGGCGATCGACACCAAGACGATCAGCCCGATGCTCGGCAAGAAGCCGAACGGCAACCCCGAACTGGTGCTGAACTGGATCACCCCGCACCAGAAGTGGGGCATCCACTCCACGTACTCCGACAACCTGCGGATGCTGACGCTGTCCCGCGGCGGCCCGCACGTATGGATCTCGGAAGTGGAAGCCAAGGCCAACGGCATTCGCGACAACGACTGGGTCGAGGTCTTCAACGTCAACGGCACGCTGACGGCGCGGGTGGTCGTATCGCAGCGCGTTCCGCAAGGGATGTGCCTGATGTACCACGCCCAGGAAAAGATTGTGAACGTGCCTGGGGCCGAGACCAGCGGTATGCGCGGCGGCATCCATAACTCGGTCACCCGCGCGGTGACCAAGCCCACGCACATGATCGGCGGCTATGCGCAACTGGCCTACGGCTTCAACTACTACGGCACCGTCGGTAGCAACCGCGACGAGTTCGTGATCCTGCGCAAGATGAACAAGGTGGACTGGCTCGACCAGCCGCTACGAGAAGAACGTACCCCTGCAAACGAAGCAGAAAAGATCGAAGGAGCAAGGTAATGAAGATTCGTGCCCAGGTAGCCATGGTGCTGAACCTCGACAAGTGCATCGGCTGCCATACCTGCTCCGTGACGTGCAAGAACGTATGGACCAGCCGTGAAGGTGTCGAGTACGCATGGTTCAACAACGTCGAGACCAAGCCCGGTGTCGGCTTCCCGAAGGAATGGGAGAACCAGGACAAATGGCAAGGCGGCTGGAAGCGCAATGCCGACGGTAGCCTCACGCCCCGTCAGGGCGGCAAGACAAAGATCCTGGCGAACATCTTCGCCAACCCGAACCTGCCGCAGATCGACGACTACTACGAGCCGTTCACCTTCGACTACGAGCATCTCCAGAATGCCCCGCTGATGCAGACGCCGCCCACGGCGCGTCCCGTATCGGCAATCACCGGCAAGAAGATGGAGAAGATCGAATGGGGTCCGAACTGGGAAGACGACCTCGGGGGCGAGTTCGACCAGCGCAGCCGCGACAAGCTTTTTGAGGACATTCAGAAGGACATGTACTCGACCTTCGAGAACACCTTCATGATGTATTTGCCGCGCCTGTGCGAGCACTGCCTGAACCCTACCTGCGTGGCGTCCTGCCCCTCCGGCTCGGTCTACAAGCGCGAGGAAGACGGCATCGTCCTGGTCGACCAGGACAAGTGCCGCGGCTGGCGCATGTGCGTGTCGGGCTGCCCGTACAAGAAGATCTACTTCAACTGGCAGACCGGCAAGGCCGAAAAGTGCGTGTTCTGCTATCCGCGTATCGAGGCCGGGCAACCGACGGTCTGTTCGGAAACCTGCGTGGGCCGCATCCGCTATCTCGGCGTGATGCTCTATGACGCCGACCGCATCGAACAAGCCGCGTCCGTGGCCGACGAGCGCGATCTGTACCAGTCGCAACTCGACGTCTTCCTCGATCCGCACGATCCTAAGATCCAGGCCGAGGCGCTGCGTCAGGGCATCCCGCAAAGCTGGCTGGACGCCGCGGTCAAGTCGCCGGTCTACAAGATGGCCTGCGAGTGGAAGGTGGCCTTCCCGCTGCACCCGGAATACCGCACGCTGCCGATGGTCTGGTACATCCCGCCGCTCTCGCCGATCCAGTCGGCCGCGGAATCGGGCTTCATGGGCATGAACGGCGTGATCCCGGACGTGAAGAGCCTGCGCATTCCGGTCAAGTACCTCGCAAACCTGCTGACCGCAGGCGATGTGAATCCGGTGCTGTCCGCGCTGGAACGCATGCTGGCGATGCGCGCATACAAGCGCTCTGAATCGGTGGACGGCCTGCAGGACCTGGCCGTGCTCGAACAGGTGGGGCTGACGCCCGCGCAGGTCGAGGACATGTACCAGATCATGGCCATCGCCAACTACGAGGACCGCTTCGTCGTGCCGTCGTCCCACAAGGAAATGGCGGAAGACAGCTTCGACGAGAAGGGAAGCTGCGGTTTCAGCTTCGGCAACGGCTGCTCGGGTGGCACGTCGGACGGCTCGCTGTTCGGCACGAAGAAGCCCAAGCCAGAAGTGTCGTACGCCGACTTGCCGCGCTCGCGCCGCAAGGCCATCACCGGTTAAAGGAAGGAGTTCGAATCATGCCCATTCATCAGGTGCTCAGCACCCTGCTCTGCTACCCCGAACAGGAATGGCTCGACAGCCTCGAGGAAGCCAACCTCGCGCTGGTCGAATGGCCGCAGGCGCGGGACATGCTGGCGCCGCTGCTCGACGAGCTGCGCAGCCGGCCGCTGATCGAGCTGCAGGAAAACTACGTCGCCACGTTCGATCGCAGCCCGTCCCACTCGCTGCATCTGTTCGAGCATGTGCATGGCGAAAGCCGCGACCGCGGCCAGGCCATGGTCGACCTGATCGACGAGTACCGTCGTGACGGCTTCGAGCCGCTGGAGACCGAACTTCCCGACTACGTGCCGCTGTTCCTGGAGTATCTCGGCGCGTTGTCGCTCGATGGCAAGGAGGAGCGCGCGGAGCAGTTGCTCGGTGACGCGATCCACGTGCTGGCCGCCATCGGCGACCGCCTGGCCCGCAAGGAAAGTCCATATGCCGCCGTCTTCAGGGTGCTGCGCACGCTGACCGATGTGCAGCCCGTCGCGCAGCAGGATCCTCCGGTGCGTGACATGGATGAAGCCATGGAAACGTTCGGCCCCGGCGCCGATGGCGTGGAACCGCTGCTTGGCGTGAAACCAGCCGTCGACGTGATCACGTTCCACAAGCGCGCCGCGCCGTCCCCTCGCCCGTGAGCCCGTCCATTACAAGGAACCAACCAGAGCCACTACCATGAACCTGGTCCATCAATTTATCTTCGGGATCTATCCCTACATCGCAGCCGCCATCTTCCTGTTCGGCAGCCTGGCGCGCTTCGAGCGCGAGCAGTACACCTGGAAGTCGGACAGTTCGCAGATGCTCTATCGCGGTAACCTGCGCACCGGCAACATCCTGTTCCACGTGGGCATCCTTGGCCTGTTCTTCGGCCATCTCGTCGGCCTGCTGACGCCGGTCGTGGTGTGGGACACGCTTGGCGTGTCGCATGGCCTCAAGCAGGCCATCGCCATGAGCGCCGGCGGCGTCATGGGCACGATGTGCCTGGCCGGCCTGCTGATCCTGCTGCATCGTCGCCTGACCAACGCACGCGTGTCCGCCGTCACGCGCTTCGGTGACAAGGTCCTGCTGCTGTGGCTGCTGGTCACGCTGCTACTGGGTCTGTCGACGATCTTCGAGTCGGCCAGCCATATGGACGGCCACATGATGGTGCAACTGATGACCTGGGCGCAGCACGTCGTCACGCTGCGCGCGGATGCCGCCAGCTATGTGGCCGAGGCCCCGCTGCTCTTCAAGGCGCACCTGTTCATGGGCATCTCGCTGTTCGCGATCTTCCCGTTCACGCGACTGGTGCACGTCTGGAGCGGCTTTGCCTCGGTGACCTACCTGGGACGCGCCTGGCAACTCGTCCGGGGCCGGTAAGGCCGTGTCCCCATGCACGAGATCGAACGTCTGCTCAAGGGCTTCGAACGGTTCCAGCGGCGCTACTTCGAGGCCAGGCCGGAACTCTTCGATGCCCTGCGCACGGGCCAGAAGCCTCAGACGCTGCTGATCGGCTGTAGCGATTCGCGCGTGGACCCGGGCCTGCTGCTCGACTGCGACCCGGGAGAGCTGTTCACGGTGCGCAACGTCGCCAACCTCGTACCGCCGTGCGGGGATGGCGCCAGCGGGCGGCTCCACGGTGTCTCGGCGGCGATCCAGTTCGCCGTGGAGCAACTGCATGTGGTCCGCATCATCGTGATGGGCCACGCTGGATGTGGCGGCATCCGTGCTTTGCTGGCCCATCCGCAAAACGACGATACGAACGCGCCGCAGGACTTTATCGGGCCCTGGGTCCGCATTGCAGGCCCTGCCCGGCGCATGGTCGAGCAGACGCTGCCCAACGCCAGTCCCGCGGAACGGCAGCGCGCATGCGAACAAGCGGCGATCCTGGTGTCGCTGCGCAATCTCGAGAGTTTTCCGTTCGTCCGCGAGGCCTGCGAGCGCGGTGCGCTCACGCTGCATGGCTGGTACTTCGACCTCCAGGCGGGCGCGCTGCTGGCCTACTCGGAACGTGCAGACGACTTCCTGCCGCTGGTCTGCCCTCTGACACCTGAGGCGCGCCCGCATCGTCAACCGTCGAATCGCCCCAGCATTGACAGCGGTCAAGCCGAAATGCTGGGTTCTTAATAATGATGTCGGCATTTGCCCCACTCGCTGGCGAACCCATGCCAACCCTGCGCTGGATCTGCATTCCCATCCTTTCGTGTATTGCCGCCACGGCTATCGCCGCCGAGCCACCGGCAGCCGCCCCGACGCCTGCCAGACAAGCCGAGCTCTTCCGCCTGCTACGCGATGACTGCGGCGCCTGTCATGGCATGACGCTGCAGGGAGGGCTCGGATCACCGCTGACGGCTGCGGCGCTAGCCGACAAACCGCGCGACGGACTCGTCGCCACGGTGCTTCAGGGCAGGCCGGGAACCGCGATGCCGCCGTGGCGGCCATTCATGACACAGGACGAAGCACGATGGTTGATCGATCGACTCCAATCCGGGCAAGTGCCCGCCGTACCGAAACCATGATGCGCCGCACCGCACTTCCCGTCGTGCTGGCACTGAGCGCGCTGCTCGCCGGCTGCGCCACCGCGGTACGTGGCACCGGCGATATGGGCGTCGTGGTCGAGCGCGCAGCCGGCCGCATCCAGGTCGTGGAAACCTCGGGCATGACCCGACTGGCCACGATCGATGGCTTCGGTGACCTGTCGCACGCCAGCGTGGTCTTCGCGCGCGACGGCCGGTACGCCTACGTCTTCGGCCGTGACGGTGGCCTGACCCGCGTGGACCTGCTGAATGCCAAGGTGACCCACCGTACCATCCAGGCAGGCAACAGCATCGGCGGCGCCATTACCCAGGATGGCCGCGTGGTGGCCGCGCAGAATTACGAGCCCGGTGGCATCAGGTTGTTCGATGCCGCCACGCTCGAACCGCTCGCCGACATCCCCGCCATCGGCCCAGACGGGCGACGCTCGAAGGTTGTCGGTCTGGCCGACCTGCCCGGCAAGCGGCTGGCGGCGAGCCTGTTCGAGGCAGGCGAGATCTGGATCATCGACGTAGCCGACCCTCGCCACCCCAAAGTCACCAAGCTGCCAGCAGGCAAGCAGCCTTATGACGGGCTGGTGACGCCCGACGGCCGTTGGTATCTGGCGGGACTGTTCGGGGAGGACGGCCTGGCGCTGGTGGACCTGTGGCAATCCCCGCCTGCCGCGCGGCATGTCCTGTCCGGCTATGGACGTGGCTCCGCACCGCTGCCCGTCTACAAGATGCCGCACCTGCGCGGCTGGGCCATGGCGCAGGGCAAGGCATGGCTGCCCGCCATCGGGCGTCATGAAGTGCTCATCGCCGATACCGCCAACGGCTGGCAGGAAGCCGGACGCGTGGAAGTTGCGGGCCAGCCGGTGTTCGTGATGGCGCAGCCTGACGGACGACAGGTCTGGGTGAACTTCGCGTTCCCGAACAACGAAACCGTCCAGGTCATCGACACAGCCACCCGGAAGGTCGTGCGCACGCTCAAGCCTTGCCGTGGCGTGCTGCACATGGAGTTCACGCCCAAGGGCGAGGCAGTCTGGCTGTCGTGCCGCGACGACAATCGCGTGGTGGTCTACGACACGACCAGTTACGAGCCGTTGGCCACGCTGCCGGCGGACCATCCAAGCGGCATCTTCTTCACCTCGCGCGCGCAGCGCTTCGGGATGTGACCATGACGCCGGACGACCTGGACCGCCGCATCATCAACGCCTTGCAACTCGGACTGCCCGTTACGCCTCGGCCCTACGCCGACGCGGCGCGGTCGCTCGGCATCAACGAGGGCACGTTGCTTGCCCGGCTGCAGGCGCTGCTGGATGCGGGAATCCTGACGCGTTTCGGGCCGATGTACCAGGTCGAACGCGTTGGGGGGCGCTTCATGCTCTGCGCATGCCATGCCCCTGCCGATCGCCTGGACGCCGTGATCGAAGCCATCAATGCCTTTCCCGAAGTCGCCCACAACTACGAGCGCACACATCACCTGAACCTGTGGTTCGTGCTGGCCGTCGCGCGCGCGGAGGATGTCACCCCCACCCTGGAACGCATCGAGGTGGCCGCGGGCGTGAAGGTCCTGCCGTTTCCGAAGGAACGCGAGTACTTCGTGCACCTCCATCTCCCGACATGACCCACGATTCGCTCGACCTCGCACTGATTCGCGCCACGCAACAAGGGCTGCCACTCGTGCCTGAACCCTTTGCCGCCATCGGCGCGTCGCTCGGCATCGACGAAAGCGAGGTCATTGCGCGGCTGCAAGCCATGCAGACACTTGGCACCTTGCGCCGGATCGGCGCGGTGCCCAATCACTACTTGCTGGGTTGGCGGGCCAACGGCATGACCGTTTGGGACGTTGACGACGCATATACCGACACGCTCGGCGAACGCGTTGGCGCGTTGCCGTTCGTGAGTCACTGCTACCGCCGCACGCGCCACGCCCCGGATTGGCCGTACAACCTGTTCGCGATGGTCCACGCGCATACGCGGGAGGAAGCACAGGAACTCGTCGCCCGGATCGCAGCGTTGCTGGGTGATGCCTGCCGGGCCCACGACGTACTCTGGTCGACCCGGATCCTCAAGAAAACCGGTCTTCGGCTGCCAGCCACAGGAAACGTCTGATCATGCTCCGCGTGTCCCGATTCATGGAAGCGCTGTGCGACGGCGCGCCAACCTCCGCCCTGCCCCGCGATCGCCGCAATGACGAAAGCCCCGTTGTCATCTGGCATCCGTGCGCGCACGACCCGTCCACGGCCGGCACCGGCACCGGCACCGGCACCGAACTCGATACCACCGAGTCCCTGGCGTTGCTCGAGCAACTCCATCTCGCCCGGGTTCGCTCGCTGATCCTCTCTGGCAGCGATCCGATGGCACGCTCCGACTTCTTCAAGATCATCGCCCGGGCCCGCGAGCTGGACCTCAATGTGCTGCTGTCCACGGACGGTAGCCGCCTGACAGGCATGAACGCCGTCAAGCTGGCTGCCTATGGTCTCGACTACGTCGGTATCCAGATCGACGGGCTGCAGTACACGCACAACCATGTGCAACGCTCCCGCCACGCCTACCAACGCGCCTTGCGCGGCCTGCGTGCTGCCCGCAACGCCCACCTGAGAGTCGGGATGCGCATGACACTGAGCCCGATGAACGCTGCGGAGTTGCCCGCGGTGGTGGCCCTGGCGGACAGCGAGCGCATCGACAGGTTTCATCTCTCTCAGCCCTGCCCTGCGGACTGCGCGCACGACTCCGCCCAGAACACATCACTTCGTGACATGACGCGTGCTTCGCTCGAGTGGCTGTTCGATTATGTGTGGATGCGAGCGCAGAAAGGCAATGCAGGCGACTTCGTCACCAGCCAGCACGCGGCCAGCAGCGCCTATCTGCTGCATTGGGTCTCAACACGCGCGCCACACCATCTGGCGGCCATTCGCGAGCGTATCGCGTGCGCCAGCAAGGCCAAGGGCGCTGGCATCCTTCTGATCGATGCGCTCGGCCGCGTCCATCGGGGCTCGGCTCGGCTCGATGAAACTTGCGGCAATGTACGCGAACGACCGTTCAGCGACATCGCCGAGCAACGCTTGATCCACGCGTAGTTCGCCAGAGCTACGCCGATAGTACGCGCCAGCATCTACTTTGATATTCGACAAGAGTGGGACACGGAGCCTGTGCCACGCTTGCCCGTCACTACTACGCATACAAGGTGAATTCAACATGACAGAGCATTGGCTGACGCTGGCCGGCCGGCGATTGCTGCCGATCGTGCAGGGCGGCATGGGCATCGGCATTTCGGCGCACAGGCTGGCGGGAACCGTTGCCAGTCAGAACGGCGTTGGCACCATTGCCAGTATCGACTTGCGCCACCATCATCCCGACCTGATGGCGCAAACCGCCGGTACGCGTGACAAGGCACGCATCGAGGCCGCCAACCTGGTGGCGCTGGACCGCGAAATCCGCGCCGCGCGCGAACTCTCGGAAGGACGTGGCCTGATCGCCGTGAACGTGATGAAGGCCGTCGGCTCGCACGCGCAACTGGTTCGTCAGGCTTGCGAGAGCGGCGCCGACGCGATCGTCATGGGTGCCGGCCTACCGCTGGACCTGCCCGATCTCGCCGCCGACCACCCGAAAGTGGCGTTGATTCCGATCCTCTCGGAATCGCGTGGCATCGGACTGGTAATCCGCCGCTGGATGAAGAAAGGCCGACTGCCGGACGCCATCGTGGTCGAGCATCCCGCCCATGCGGGTGGCCACCTCGGTGCGTCAGCCATCGAGGATATTGGCGACGACCGCTTTTCGTTCGACCGTGTGCTGGACGAGTGCCGCGAGTTGTTCAAGACGCTGGGCCTGACGTGGGGCAGCATCCCGCTGATTCTTGCCGGCGGCATGAACAGCCACACCAAGATCCGGCATTGGCTCGACAAAGGCGCCGCTGCGGTGCAAGTCGGCACCGCCTTCGCCGTCACAGAGGAATCCGACGCGCATCCAGCCTTCAAGCACGTACTGGCCACGGCGCGCCCGGAAACGTTGCGCGAATTCACGAGCGTAGCCGGTCTGCCCGCCCGTGCCGTGCTGACGCCCTGGCTGGCGAAGTACCTATCTACAGAGAGCCGCTTGCAGCGCCGTGCGAAAACGCGCGATTGTCTGGAAGGATTCGATTGCCTGCAGGCCTGTGGCCTGCGAGATGGTATCGCCCGTATCGGCCAGTTCTGCATCGACCTCAAACTGGCACAGGCAGTGCGTGGCGATGTGGAGCGTGGCCTGTTCTTCCGTGGCAAGGGCACGCTACCCTTCGGCGAGGCGATCCGTCCGGTTGCGGACCTGATGCACTATCTGCTGACAGGCGAGAAGCCGGCGGATCTGACCGAAGATACCGCCCGCGCCGTCAGCATGGCTTGATGCTCAGTTCGGCGGAACACCATGTTCCGCCACGGCTGCCGCCACCCGTGGTGGCAGCCCCCCCTGTTTGCGCATGACGCGCATACAGCGCAAGGCACGCAGCAATTGCACGCCCAGCCATCCGTTCGTGATGGCGAACAGTACACCGCCAACCTTCGCCAGCAACCCCGGCGCCAGCGGCACGGCCAGCAGCACCAGGAATGCCGCCAGCACCATCCACCCCTGCCTCTTCTGACTGTCCGGCGAGATGATCACCTGCATCGCCGGGACGCGCGCGCGTGGCGGCAACAGCCGGCGTAGATGCAACCAGACGAGAAATGGCACGATCTTGCCCAGCATCGCGTTCACGGGCAGCACCCCACCCCCAATCAGCGCCAGCACGCCGATGCACCACTGCGCCGCAGCCGGCATCTGATCCGGCATCAGAGCGCTGGCGGTCACCAGCAACGCAGCCAGCAGTAGGCTCAGGGCGGACACTGGCCATAGCACCCACTGCGGGTCATGTCGCCGCCTCGCTCGCCATACGGCTTTCAATGCGCAGGCGCCAAGCACCATGGCGAACAGGAGCCAGGGCACGAGCGCGAAGCGCTCGACCGCCCCGCCCGGCCGCGCAATCACGACAATGCTAAAGATCAGCAGCAGTAGCCAATGTCCGTAAGGCAAACAGCGTTCGAGCCAGGACGGCAGACGCTCCGTCTGCCAGAACATCGGTAGTACGGTGGTAGCTACGCCGCTCACCAGCGCCGCCAGCCAGCCGCCGAGCCCCCAGGCGACATGCAGCGCCAGCACCTGTTCGGGCGCCACCGTCCACATGCCGCCGAACAGGCCAGCCAGCGCTGCACCGCCCAGTGCCGTAACGATCAACGGGGCGCCGATCCATGCCAACGTCCGCGTGGTTGCATCGACTGCGGCGACCCTGAGGCCCGCCGCCAGCAATAAGAGGCCTGCGAGCGTCAGGAACGTCCCACCGGTCGCGACGGCCCAGCGAAATGCCGTGGCGCCGCTACCAAGGAATCCAGCCGCGAGCGCGGCGGCGGTCCCGGCTCCCGCTGCGGCGACGAATGGTGACACCAAGCCCGCGAACGGAACGGATACCCCGGCAACGACCGGCATCATCTGGAACAAGGCGCCGAGCATGACCGGCAACAACATCCCTAGCGCCAGTGCGTGGACAGCCGCCAATGCCAATGGCGCAAAACGATCCGGCAGCGCGTCGACCGGGCCAAGTACCAGCAGCAAGCCAGCTACCACGCCAAGCCAGGGCGCAGGCATCAGGCATCCAAACACCAGGCCGGGACGCGGTGCACTCGCGTAGTCGAGGTTGACGGCTTTCACCATGGCGCGATTCGAGGTCTCAAGGGTGAGCGGCTGGTCCCGACGCGAAATCCGCCAACAGCGTGTCCAGCCCCTTCACCTGGGCCTGACACATCGGAAACAGTACATTTTCTTCCTTAACGTTGTGCTGCTGCAGAAGAACAACCAGGGTATCGAGTTCGGCCGCCAGCGCGGCAACATCCTTCAGTTCCAGCCATTCCCGCGCATTGTCCAGCAGGCCACGCACCTCATCATGTTCATGGCGCATCACCGCGGTGGGGCCATTGCTAAACCCCACAGCTTGTTCGAACGCCGGAAACAAGCGCTGTTCTTCGGTACTGAAATTGCCCTGCAGGGCGAATTCCAAGCGCGCAAACGCACCGGCTGCGGCATCCCAGTCTTTCGCGCGCACGCAGGCTTCAACCTGCTCGATGGCTTCGTCGCAATCACGGTGTTGCCGCACCAGCGTGGTGATGGTCGTGGACATGTCGTTTCTCTCGATCTCATGGTTTGATATGGCAACGATGCTAGGGGCACGTTAACAGCATGGATTTGATCGGGACCAAAACTCGCTGACATACCACGTGCCCCGTTGAGCCTATTGAAACCAAAGACTCCCTTGATCTAGCGCAGTAGAGCCACCATCACACGCTGGCACAATTTGCGGCAGGGCCGCCCGTCCCCACTCATACTGCAGTATCACCCTGCAATATCACCCGCCGGGTCGCACCTTCCCAATGCTAGCCCCTACGAATCCAGATACCACTGCCCCCCAGCCTGACAACGCCCACGTGCCGGAAGCGGTCCGGCTGACGCCACTGCGCCACCGGCTTTCCACCCGGATCATTCTGTTGTCGTTTGCGTCACTGATGGTGGTGCTGGGCATGATCTCAGGCACGCTGTATCTCTCCTGGAAGCTGGAAGGAGCCGGCGCCGCCATCAACGACGCCGGGAGCCTGCGGATGCGCGCGAACCGGGTCGCCATTGAACTGACCCGTGCCCAAAGCGGCAGTCCCAACGATCTGGCAGGGCAAGTCGCGGCGCTGGACACCACGCTCGCGCAGTTGCGCCGTGGCAATCCGGCCCGGCCGCTATTCTTGCCCGACGAACCCGCGATCCAGGCCAAGCTCGACCTCGTCGTCACGGACTGGCAGCAGCGCCTGAAGCCGCTTGCGGTGGCCACCGCAAGCACCACGCCTGCAACGGCCTACATCGATGCCCTGCCAGTATTCGTCAATGAGGCCGACAGCCTGGTAAAACTGATCGAACGCGATAACGCGAGCAAAACCGATCTGCTGCGACTCTCTCAGGCAAGCCTTGCGATCATCGCGTGCGTTGGCACGGTCGCTGTGATCTATCTGCTCTATCTCTGGATCATTCTGCCCGTGCTGCGTCTGCAGGATGGCCTGCAGCGCATGGCTGCCCGCGAGTTCTCGCTGCGCTTGCCCATCGCCACACGTGATGAATTCGGCACGCTGAACGCCGGCTTCAACCGCATGGCCGACGAACTTCAAGAGCTCTATCAGGACCTGGCGGCACGCGTGGACAGCAAGACTGCTGAGTTGGCGCGGCAGAATCGGGATTTGGAGGCCCTCTACGACATGACCGCCTTCCTGAATCGGGCCAGCGATGCCGAGGCGATGGCACGCGGATTCCTGGAGCGCGTGATGCGCCAGTTCGAAGCCGACGGCGGGACCGTTCGTGTGATCGATGCCGCGCACGGAAAGCTCCACCGACTTGCCTCGGTGGGACTTTCGGACGCACTGGCGGAGAACAGCCGCTGTAGCGCGATTCATGACTGCCACTGCGGGGCCGCAGCTGAAGCGGGCATGATCACTGTAGCGGACCTGCGCCAGTTCGTGCGTCAGGGCTCCGAAACACAAGAATCTCCCTGTGGCCGCGAAGGTTTCAGGGGCATGGCGGCGTTCCGGCTCGACTCTCCACGCGGCACGCTCGGCACATTCACCCTGCATTTCCGCAATCCGCGCGAACTGCCACCTTCCGATCGTCAACTGCTCCAAACCCTCGCCCGCCACCTTGGCACGGCGCTGGAGCACCTGCGGCTTGCCGCCAGCGCGCGCCAGCTTGCGGTCGTCGAAGAGCGCAATCTCGTGGCGCAAGGATTGCACGACAGCATCGCGCAAGGCCTGAACTTCCTGAACCTTCAGGTACAACTGCTCGGCGATGCGGTGGAACGGAACGACAATGCGGAAACGCGCGAGATCGTGCCGCTGCTGCGACACGGCGTGGAAGAAAGCTACCAGGACGTGCGCGAACTGCTGCACAACTTCCGTTCCCGGCTGACGACGGGCGACATGCGCCCAGCGGTGGAGGACACCGTCGCGCGCTTCCGCCGCCAATGCCGTACGGACGCCAGGTTGACCATCGAAGGAAGCGGGCCGCCGCTGCAGCCGGAGCAGCAGCTACAGGTGCTGTTCATCCTGCAGGAGGCGTTGTCGAACGTGCGCAAACATGCGATGGCCGAGCATGTCACGATCTCGCTCACGCAGGGGCGCGACTTCCAACTCGTCGTCCAGGACGATGGCGAAGGATTCGATCCTTCCGAATTCGACGGCCAGGACAGCGCGCACGTCGGTCTGCACATCATGCAGGAACGGGCATCGCGGCTTGGCGCGACCCTGACGATCGACGCCCGCCCAGGGGCTGGCGTCCGCGTCGCACTATCATTGCCGCGCGGCGAAACCATGCCGCATCCAGACGAGTTGCTGGCGGCGCAGGAGTCTTCCCAATGACCATCCGTATCCTACTGATCGACGATCACACATTGTTCCGCTCGGGTGTCCGTGCGCTGCTGCAGCGGCAGAGCGATTTCGAAGTGGTCGACGAAGCCGCCGATGGCGTGGAAGGCATCAAGCGGGCCAAACAGCATCGACCGGACGTGATCCTGCTCGATCTGAATATGCCGGGCCTGTCAGGACTCGAAGCCCTGCAACTGCTGACGGAGGATCTGCCGGAATGCGCGGTGATTGTGCTGACGGTATCCGAGGAAGGAGAAGAACTGGCCAGCGCCCTGCGCAGCGGTGCACGGGGTTACCTGATCAAGAACATAGAGACCGAAGCGCTGACGAGCGCGATCCGGCGGGCTGCCGCAGGGGAACCGGTGATCTCCGACACGATGACCGCCAAGCTGGTGCAGCAGTTCAAGGCTCCGGCGGCCGCACCTGCCCTGCTAGAGCGTGGCGACGCGGCCCCTCTGACGGCGCGTGAGCGGGACATTGTGCGCGGACTGGTACGCGGCGAAAGCAACAAGATGATCGCGCGCGCGCTGGGCGTGGCGGAGAGCACAGTCAAGATTCACGTGCAGAACATTCTGAAGAAGCTCAATCTGGCCAGCCGCGTGCAAGTGGCCGTCTACGCAGTGGAGCATGGGCTCACCGCGTGAGGCATTCGAAGCCGGGGGGCCATCACCGCCCGGCCTCTCACTCATACGACGCTTATGCGATTCAGTAATCCGAGCGCTGCACGCCCTGTTCGGTACCCAGCAACAGCACATTTGCTCCGCGCAGAGCGAACAGACCAACGGTCACCACGCCGGGTAGCTGGTTGATTTGCTGCTCCAGCGCCTTCGGGTTCTCGATCTTCAGGCCCGAGACATCCAGAATGACGTTGCCGTTGTCGGTCTTGTAGATGCCGCCTTCCTTGGTCATGCGCAGACGCGGCTGACCGCCTAGTGCCGCCAGGCTACGGGCCACCGCTGCGCGTGCCATCGGGATCACCTCGACCGGCAGCGGAAACGCGCCCATCGTCGGCACCAGCTTGCTGCCGTCGGCAATGCAGACGAATCGGTCCGCCACCGAGGCAACGATCTTCTCGCGCGTCAGCGCACCGCCGCCGCCCTTGATCATCGCGCCCGAGTTGTCGATCTCGTCAGCACCGTCGACATAGACGGGAATGCTGTCGACCTCGTTCAGATCGAGCACATTGAAACCGTGCTGTTGCAAGCGGCGTGTGGAGGCCTCGGAACTCGACACCGCGCCCGAAAAGCGCTCCTTGAACGCCGCCACGGCGTCGATGAAGAGATTGGCGGTGGAGCCGGTGCCCACGCCGAGAACGGCGCCTTCGGGCACTTCCTGCTTCACATAGTCAGCGGCAGCTTGCGCGACCAGCGCCTTGAGTTCATCCTGAGTCATGACTACAGCCAGAAAAGCGTTGGGAAACGCGTAGTGTAGCGGATTGGTTCCCCATCTCCGACGTTTACGCCACGCGCCACGCCGTTACAATGGCCCCTCCCTCCGACGGAACCCAATCATGAACGAGCTTGAACAACTGAGGCAGTTCACCACGGTAGTGGCCGACACCGGCGACTTCCAGTTGATGAAGCAATACAAGCCACAGGACGCGACTACCAATCCGTCGCTGATTTTCAAGGCGGTACAGAAGCCGGAATACCGCCCGCTGCTGGAACAGGCTGTGCGCGATCACCACGGCAATTCGGGGCTCGATGGCGTCATGGACCAGCTCCTGATCGCATTCGGCTGCGAGATCCTGGCCATCGTGCCCGGCCGCGTGTCGACCGAGGTCGACGCCCGTCTGTCGTTCGATACCGAGGCCACCGTTGCCAAGGCGCGCCACCTGATCGGCCTGTACGAGCAACGTGGCGTGGCACGCGAGCGCGTGCTGATCAAGATCGCCTCGACATGGGAAGGCATCCGCGCTGCCGAGGTCCTGCAACGCGAGAACATCCGCTGCAACATGACGCTGCTGTTCTCGCTGGCGCAGGCAGTGGCTTGTGCCGAGGCCGGCGCGCAGCTGATCTCCCCGTTCGTGGGCCGCATTCTCGATTGGTACAAGAAGCAGGCTGGCGAGAAATGGGACCCCGTGGCGAACGGCGGCGAAAACGATCCCGGCGTGCGTTCCGTGCGCCAGATCTATGACTATTACAAGAAGTTCGGCTACGCGACCGAGGTCATGGGTGCCAGTTTCCGCGGCACCGATCAGATCCTGTCGCTGGCAGGCTGCGACCTGCTGACGATCAGTCCGGAACTGCTCGAGCAGCTTGCAGGCGGACAGAGTGCCGTTGCGCTCAAGCTGTCCGTGGAACAGGCACAGGCCGGCAACGTCGCGCGAATCGCCGCAGATGAACCCGCCTTCCGCTGGCAACTCAACGAAGATGCGATGGCAACGGAGAAGCTCTCCGAAGGTATCCGCCTGTTTGCAGCCGATGCGGTGAAATTGGAAAAACTCGTCGGCGAACTGGCCAGTTGAGTCGGGATCGCGGCTCTATCCAACACCTTGGAGGGAGCCGCGGATCCGCAGTCGAACAGTCGTTCAGACTGCCTGCGGCCAGAGCAACGGCAGGCATTCACCCGCCGGCGCGGGCAGGACGATATCCGCCGTCTCGTCCAGTGCTGACGGCTTCGGATTCACCACAATCACACGCGCGCCGTTTTCCTTCGCCACACCCGGCAGCGCCGCCGCCGGATACACCAGCCCCGACGTGCCCACAACCAGGCAGAGGTCACAGGACTCGGCCGCATGGTCGGCGCGGAAACGGGCCACTCGCGGCAGGTCCTCGCCGAACCACACCACGCCAGGACGCATCATCGCACCGCATATCGCGCATCGCGGGGGATCGCCCGGAATCGGCGGCACGGTATCGCAACGACCACAGCCATCAAGCCATTTGTTGGCGAAGAGGTTGCCGTGCAGCTCCACCACCTGCTCGCTACCCGCCTTCTGATGCAGGCCATCGATATTCTGCGTCACTAGCGTCATCGACTTCAGCCGGGCCAGCACCGCAAGCGCATGGTGGGCTGGATTCGGCCGGGCCGCCGCCACCAGCTCGCGCCGGTGCTGATACCACTGCCACACCAGCGCAGGTTGACGCCGGTACGCTTCTTCCGTCGCCAGTTCCTCGGGATCGAAGCGCTCCCATAGGCCGGTCAGCGCATCGCGGAACGTCGGCACACCGGACTCCGCGGAAATCCCGGCACCCGTCAGCACAAAGATCTGACGGGCCTCGGCAACCCAGCCACGCGCCTGCTCAAGGGCGAGGCTATCCATGATCAGCGCGGCAGACGGCGCTGACGCACCGCTTCGTACAGGCACACGCCGCTGGCCACCGACACGTTCAGGCTCTCGACGCCCCCCGCCATCGGAATTGCCACCAGTTCATCGCAAGTCTCGCGCGTCAGGCGGCGCATACCCTCGCCTTCCGCGCCCATGACGATGGCGGTCGGTCCCTTCAGGTCGACGTCGTACAGCGCCTTCTCGGTGCCGTCAGCCGTGCCGATCACCCAGATGCCACGCTCCTGCAGTTCGCGCAGCGTGCGCGCAAGGTTCGTCACCGTGATGTACGGCACGGTTTCGGCCGCGCCGCTGGCAACCTTCGCCACCGTGGCGTTCAGACCCACGCTACGGTCCTTCGGCGCGATCACCGCGTGAGCGCCAGCGCCATCGGCCACGCGCAGGCATGCGCCGAGGTTGTGCGGATCGGTGACGCCGTCGAGCAGGAGCAATAGCGGCGTGCCTTCGATGCCATCCAGGAGTTCGTCGAGGTTGAGCGCAAGCGAGACATCATCGGCCCGCGCCACCACGCCCTGGTGGCGATCCGTGCCGGCCATGCCGCGCAGGCGCTCGGCATCAACCGGATGCAGCGTCACGCCAAGACTCTCCGCCAGGCGGATAAAGTCCTGCATGCGCCGGTCACGGCGATTCGCTTCGATGTAGATATCGGACACGCTCTGCGCGTTCTGGCGCAGGCGTGCGTTGACGGCATGAAAGCCGATCAGGAGTTTGTGTTTGGCCATGGCGCGCATTGTACCCGCCATGGCCAACTTCAAACGCGCCAGATTAGCGCTTGCGGGCCGGCCGCGTGCTCTTGCCGGCGGGCTTGGGCGCGCGCTTGGTCGTCGGCTGCCGTTCGGTCTTCAGATGCGCCGGCTTTGGCTTGGCCGCTCGCTTTGCGGGCTTGCCTGACTGCGCCTTCTTCGCCGACCCGCGGCCATGCGGCGCATGCCCGACATGGGCGTCGCGCGGCTTGAGCGGCGTGATGACCGCCTCGAACACCGGTTGCTCTTCGATCACACGGTCGAGCGTTTCGTCGAACGATTCTTCCGGCTTCGAAGTGCCACCGAGCAACGCGGCAAGCTGGCGTCCCTTCTTGCGCGCCGGCACCGCGTGGGCAGCCGGCACCCGCGGCTGCTCGGGCACGCCGGCCCGGGCGCGCAGCGTCTTGGCGGACGGCTCCTGCACCAGACGGAAGTCGATCTTGCGGGCATCGAGGTCGACGCGCGACACCTGCACGCGCACGCGATCGGTGAGCCGATAGCGGATACCAGTCCGCTCGCCACGCAGTTCGTTGCGCGCCTCGTCGTACTGGAAATAGTCACTACCCAGTTCCGTCACGTGCACAAGGCCTTCCACATACAGCTCGTCGAGCTGCACGAAGATGCCGAACGACGTCACCGCGCTGATCGTGCCAGCGAAATCGCTGCCCAGCTTGTCGCGCATGAAGTAGCACTTGAGCCAGGCCTCCACGTCGCGCGATGCCTCGTCGGCACGACGCTCGTTGGCCGAGCAGTGCAACCCCAGTTCGTCCCAGACGCCCTCGTCGCGCTTCGCGCGCGCGGCAACGTTCTCGGCACGCTTCTCGGCATCGGCGGCCTGCATCCGGCGCGCTTTCGGCGAGATCTGCGTATTGAGCTCCGTCCCCTGGATAAAGGCCGGCCGATACTTCGTGTGCGCGAGGATCGCCTTGATCGAACGATGCACGAGCAAGTCCGGATAGCGGCGGATCGGGCTGGTGAAGTGCGCGTACGCCTCGTAGGCCAAGCCGAAGTGGCCGATATTGTCCGGGCTGTAGACCGCCTGCTGCATCGAACGCAGCAGCATCGTCTGCAACATCGGCGCATCGGGACGCGACTTGATCTTGTCCATGACCTCGGCATAGTCCGAGGCCTGCGGCTTGTCGCCACCGCCAAGCGACAGCCCAGCGGTCTTCAGGAACTCGCGCAGATTCTTGAGCTTCTCTTCGCTCGGACCCGCGTGAATCCGGTACAGCGCCGGATGCTTGAATCGCTCGAGGAAGTCGGCCGCGCAGACGTTAGCCGTCAACATGCACTCTTCGATCAGACGGTGCGCGTCGTTGCGAGTGCGCGGCAAGATCTGCTCGATCTTGCCCTGCGCGTTGCAGACGATATAGGTTTCGGTGGTGTCGAAGTCGATCGCGCCACGGGCACGGCGAGCCTTGAGCAGAACCTGGAACAGCTCATACAGGTTCTGCAGATGCGGCACCAGCTCCGCGCGCTTGTGGGCCTCGGGCCCCTTGGTATTCGACAGAACCGACCAGACCTCGTTGTAGGTCAGGCGTGCCGCGGAGTGCATCACCGCCGGATAGAACTGGTAGCCCTTGAGTTCGCCCTTGGCCGTGATCACCGCGTCGCAAACCATGCACAGACGGTCGACGTTCGGGTTCAGCGAGCAGAGGCCATTCGACAGCTTCTCCGGCAGCATCGGAATCACGCGGCGCGGGAAGTAAACCGACGTGGCGCGATCCAGCGCATCGGCATCGAGCGGCGTACCCGGCCGCACGTAGTGCGACACGTCGGCGATCGCCACGATCAGACGCCAGCCCTTTGCACGGCCGATCTTGACCTGCTCGCAATAGACGGCATCGTCGAAGTCGCGCGCATCCTCGCCATCGATCGTGACCAGCGGAATGTCGCGCAGGTCGATGCGATGATCGAGGTCGGCCTGACGCACCTCATCGGGCAACCCCTGTGCTTCCTTGACGGCAGCGGGCGAGAACTGATGCGGCACGCCATACTTGCGCACGGCAATCTCGATCTCCATGCCGGGATCGTCGATATCGCCAATCACCTCGACCACGCGGCCCACCGGCTGCACGTAGCGATCAGGCCATTCCATCAGTTCGACGCTGACCACCTGCCCCACGCGCGCCTTGCCTTGGGCCTTGGGCGGAATCAGGATGTCCTGGCCAATGCGCTTGTCTTCCGGCGCCACCACAAGCACGCCATTTTCGGACAGCAGTCGGCCGATCACGAAGCGATTGGCACGCTCCACGATCTCAACGATCTGCCCTTCCGGACGGCCGCGTCGGTCATAGCCAACCACGCGCACCTGCGCGCGATCGTTGTGCATCGCCTTCTGCAGCTCGCGCTCGGGCAGGAAGATATCGTCCTCGCCGTCGTCGCGAATCAGGAAGCCGAAGCCGTCCCGATGGCCCTGCACGCGGCCAAGCACGAAATTGGGTTGATGGGCCAGCTCATAGCGGCCCTTGCGATTGAGTTCGATCTGGCCGTCGCGTTCCATCGCGGCGAGCCGTTTCTGAAAGCCGTCATGCTCTTTGCGCGTGACGGCCAGGGCCTTGGCGATATCGCCGGCCGACAGGGGCGACCCCGAAGTTCTCAGTACGCCAAGGATTTCTTCCCGGCTGGGGATCGGATAGTTGTTCTGATTCAATTTTTCTCGAAACTGTTTGACAAACGTTTTACGGTCGCTATAATGGCCGCTTCGGTTGTTTCGACACCTGCCCAGGTGGCGGAATTGGTAGACGCACTAGGTTCAGGTCCTAGCGGTGGCAACACTGTGGAGGTTCGAGTCCTCTCCTGGGCACCAAGATTTGGCGAGAAACCCGCAACACACGTTGCGGGTTTTTTGTTTTTGCGTCGCCGAATCCTTCAAATCTCGTTCCTCTCTTTTGTTCACTCTCTCTATGGCGCAAAGCCGTGGATGAGTGTATCAGCTTCAGTGCCGATTCCGGCATTATCTCGCCACTCTCGTAGCGTCCATCACGAAAAACACGCGGTATTGCCACGCCAACTCGTCGCTTGACGCGCCGGCGATATGTAACTACCATAGTTTCACATTGAGATTTCCGTATGAGCACCAGTAGCCGGTTTGCCGTCGCCGTTCACATCCTCACCCTGCTCGCGCAGGCCGAAGGACCGGTGCCGTCGTCGATGATCGCCGGCAGCGTGGGAACCAACCCCGCACTCATCCGGCGCATGATCGGCGCGCTCACGGAGGCGGGCTTCGTCACCACGACAATGGGCAGCACCGGCGGCGCAATGCTTACGCGACCCGCCAGCCAGATCACATTGCTCGAGGTGTTTCAGGCCACGGAGACCACTGCGCTGATCACGCTGCACCAAAGCGCGCCGAATCCTGCTTGCCTGGTGGGCCGCGAGATCACCGGCACCCTGCAGGTGGTCGCCGATCGGGCGCAAGCCGCCATGGATGCCACGCTCGCGGAGATCACGATTGCCAGCATGCTCGGAGAAGTCGAACATGCCGCCCGGCGCCGCAAGCGCTGATTTTTTTGCCCGGATATGTAACCACATTGGTTTCATATCAACCACTTCCGAGAGGATACGACCATGAAGATCGCCATCATCGGTGCTACCGGCAACGTAGGTACGCGCCTGACCGACGAAGCACTCCGCCGCGGCCATACCGTCACCGCAATCGCCCGCCAGGCATCGAAACTGCCAACACGTGACGGCGTCACCACCCGCGACGCCGATGTCGCCGACGCAAAGGCACTGGCTGATGCCGTGCGCGGCAACGACGTCGTCATCAGCACCGTCCGGTTTCTGCAAGCCACAGCGGCACAGATCACAGATGCGGCCAAGACGGCCGGTATCAAGCGCCTGCTGGTGGTGGGCGGCGCGGGCAGCCTCTACGTGGCGCCAGGCGTGCAACTCATCGATACACCGGAGTTTCCGGACCTGTACAAGGCAGAGGCATCCGCAGGCCGCGATTTCCTGAACGCCCTGCGCAGCGAATCTCAGCTCGAATGGACGTTCCTGTCGCCGTCGGCACTGTTCACGCCCGGCGAGCGCACGGGCAAGTTCCGCCTTGGCAAGGAAGATCTGCTTGTCGCCGCTGACGGCAAGAGCTGGATTTCGATGGAGGACTATGCCATCGCGATGCTCGATGAGATCGAGCAGCCAAAGCATGTGCGGGAGAGATTCACGGTTGGGTATTGAATTCACCCGCGACAATCACCCGCCCCCCATTCATGAGAGACAGGATGGGAGCACGGGTCGACCAGATCGAACCCCGACGCTCCCCGAGCCCCTACCCTCCCGCACTTGCGGGAGGAGGGACGGCGGCCTTCAGGCCGCCGAATCGTCTTCCTGCAGGCTGGCGCGCTTGCCGCGCTTGAGCCAGGCTGCAAGGTTATGCGGACGCAGCGTGTCGTACTCTTCGAACGGCTGGTGAATCCAGGGGTTCGAAGGCAGGAACGTCACGTGGTAATCGGGCGTCACCTTGGAACAAGCCTTGTACCAGAGCACGGCCGAACGCACATCCGTCACCTCGGGATAGCGCTCCTTCAGGTGGCGTCCCACGCGTTCCAGCGTGACACCCGAGTCGACGAGGTCGTCGACCAGCAGGATCCTGCCGGACAGATTGCCACGCGTCATCGTGATGTACTGCGCGATATCGAGTTCGCCCTGCTGCGTGCCCGCCGCCTCGCGGTACGAGCTCGTGGCCAGGATCGCCAGCGGCACATCGAAGATGCGCGACATCTGGTCACCCACGCGCAGGCCGCCGCGCGCCAGACACAGGATCTGGTCGAACTTCCAGCCCGACTCGTGCACGTTCAGCGCCAGACGCGCGATCAGGCGATGATAGTCGTCCCACGAGACCCACAGGTTCTCGTCATCATTGATTGGCAGGTTCATGGCGTCTTTTCTTGTATCGATGGCCAATGGATAAAGCATCGGCCCGCATATCGCGGGCCGAGGACTATCTGTGAGGCCGTGGCGCTCGTGGCGCCACGATCATGCTCACGGGGTAATGCAGGCGGGTCAGGCGACCTGGTACGGATGGCGCAGCAGAATCGTCTCGTCGCGGTCCGGACCGGTCGACACCATGTCGATCGGAATGCCGACCACTTCCTCGATTCGCTTCAGGTAAACGCGTGCCGCTTCGGGCAGCGCATCCCAGGTCTTCACGCCAAAGGTCGATTCGTTCCAGCCCGGAAACTCTTCGTACACCGGCACGCAAGCGGCCACGGCATCCGAGCCACGCGGCAGGATATCGACGCGCTTGCCGTCGAGCTCGTAGCCTACGCACAGCTTGATCGTTTCCAGACCATCGAGCACGTCCAGCTTGGTCATGCACAGACCGGACACACCGTTGATCTGCACCGAGCGCTTCAGCGCGGCGGCATCGAGCCAGCCAGTGCGGCGCGGACGGCCGGTCACGGAACCGAATTCCTTGCCGACGTTGGCCAGGCGCACGCCCACGGCATCCTGACGGGCAGGGTTGTCGTTGTCGTACAGTTCGCTCGGGAACGGACCAGCGCCAACGCGCGTGCAGTACGCCTTGGTGATGCCAAGGATGTAGTTCAGGCGACCCGGGCCCACGCCCGCACCAGCCGCTGCGGCGCCGGCCACGCAGTTGCTCGAGGTCACGAACGGATAGGTGCCGTGATCCACGTCGAGCAGCGTGCCTTGCGCGCCTTCGAACATCAGGTTATTGCCTGCCGCATTCACAGCGTACAACTCGGCCGACACATCGGCCACCATCGGCTTCAGGCGCGGCGCGAATGCCAGCGATTCGTCCAGGATCTGCTGATAGTCGACGGCTTCGGCGCCGAGGTACTGAGTCAGCATGAAGTTATGGAATTCGACGTTCTCGCGCAGACGCTCAGCGAAGTGCTTCGGATCGAACAGGTCCTGCACGCGCAGCGCGCGGCGAGCCACCTTGTCTTCGTATGCCGGGCCGATGCCGCGTCCCGTCGTGCCGATCTTGGCGGCGCCGCGGCGGGCTTCACGTGCCTTGTCGATGGCCACGTGGTACGGCAGGATCAGCGTAGCGGCTTCGGAAATGCGCAGGCGATTCTGCACCTGCAGGCCGGCAGACTCGAGCTCTTCGATTTCGCGGAACAGCGCCTCAGGCGACAGCACCACACCGTTGCCGATATAGCAGACGGTGCTTTCGCGCATGATCCCCGACGGGATCAGTCGCAGAATGGTCTTCTTGCCGCCGATGATGAGCGTATGGCCAGCGTTGTGGCCGCCCTGGAACCGCACCACACCTTTAGCATGATCGGTAAGCCAATCGACGATTTTCCCTTTGCCTTCGTCACCCCATTGGGTTCCGATCACGACGACATTGCGTCCCTGGCCTACTGCGGATGCGGACATGTTGAATTGGTCAGAAGGTTAAAAACGTATTCTACTCTCGTTGTTCTACGGTTCCCGGTTTTCGGGCACGCGTATGACAGACGATTGTTGTCCAATGCGGGCGATTACAGGCCGCCACGGGCATCAAACGTCATCTGAGAGCACCAAAAACGGCCGGATCGCACGTCCGGCCAGGAAATTCAGCGAGGCACCACCACCCAGTTTGCGCCCTGGCGCTGCAACTGCCGGTCGCAATTGAACTCGTCGAGTTCATGCGTGTGGCCCGGCAACGACTGGATCACGATCTCCCCATTGGCACGCAGCGTGGTAATGGCGAAACGCAGCGCCGGATCGGCATCCCACGGCGCGAAGATCGCCTGGGCTCGCACCTCGACAGGCGACAACGCCGCCACTTCACGCAGATCCAGCGAAAAGCCCGTGGCCGGACGAGCGCGACCAAAGGCCTCGCCCACCTTGTCATAGCGGCCGCCACGCGCCACATAGTTGGGCAAACCAGAAACATAGGCCGTGAACATCACGCCGCTGTGATAGTGGTAACCGCGCAAATCGGACAGATCGATGTTCACGCTCGCATTGCTCACCTGCGCGGCAAGCGCCGCGAGTTCGTCCAGCGCACGGCCGATGGCCGGGCTGGCAGGCAGCGTGGCGCGGGCACGCTCAATGACTTCGACACCGCCGTACAGCGTTGGCAGCGCCAGCAGCGCGTCCCGCTCGGTGTCGGGCAGCCCTTGGGTCAATTCGCGCAGGGCCGGTACATCCTTGGTTTCGAGCGCCGCAAACATCGCCTCTTCGATCTGGCGAATCGACGGCAACGCCGCCAGCAACGCCTCGAGAATACCGGCATGGCACAGGTCCAGACGAATGTCCGACAGACCAGCCACCTGCAACGCGGCCAGCATCAGTTCCTGGATCTCGACGTCGGCTTCCAACCCGGCGTGGCCATAGATCTCGGCACCGATCTGAATCGGCTCGCGCGTCGCATTGAAACCCGCCGGACGCGCGTGAAGCACATTGCCCGCATAGCACAGGCGCGTCACGCCCGGGCGGTTCAACAGGTGCGCATCGATGCGGGCCACTTGCGGCGTGATATCCGCGCGAAGGCCCAGCGTGCGGCCGGAAAGCTGATCCACCAGCTTCAGCGTGCGCAGATCCAGATCGTGCCCGGTACCAGTCAGCAACGACTCCAGGTACTCGAGCATTGGTGGCATAACCAACTCATAGCCATAGGTGCGGAACAGGTCCAGCATTCGGCGACGCAGTTCTTCGATCTTGCGCGCTTCCGACGGCAGGACATCGGCAATGTTTTCGGGCAGGAGCCAGCGGTTGGACATGGGGAATCTCTTCTATCAAAAACACAGGCGGGAAAGGTTCATGCCCTCCAGCCGGACAAAACCCCGGAAGATCCGGGGTTCTGTCGAATCACGCGATCAGGCGCCTGGTGCGCCATCCACGCTACTTCTTGCCACCTGACGGGGCCGGTGCGGTGTTGCCACCCGGCGAACGCATATAGCGGAAGAAGTCCGAATTGGGCTCCAGCACCATCACGTTGCCCTTGTCGCGGAACGTGTTGCGGTAGGCCTCCATGCTGCGCCAGAACTGGGCGAAGCTCGGATCCTTGCCGAATGCATCGGCATAGATCTGCGAAGCCTTGGCATCGCCCTCACCCTTGACCACCTGCGCATCACGATAAGCCTCGGCCAGCACCACCTCACGCTGGCGATCAGCATCGGCCCGGATTTTCTCACCTTCCGCGGCGCCAGTCGAACGCAGTTCGTTGGCCACGCGCTTGCGCTCGGCCTCCATGCGTCGATAGACCGACTCGCTGATGGCCGGCAGCAGATCCACACGCTTCAGGCGCACATCGATGATCTCGACACCCACCGACTGCGCGTACTCGGCCATACCAACCCGGATGTTCTGCATGACCTGCTCGCGCTGGCCCGCCACCACATCCGCCACGGTGCGCTTGCCGAACTCCTCACGCGCCACAGCATCGATACGCTGCGTCATGCGGTCCTGCGCGCCGCGCAGGTTGCCACCAAACGCCACGAAGAATTTGCGCGGATCGGTGATGCGCCACTTCACGAACCAGTCCACCACCATCGATTTCTTCTCGGCGGTCAGGAAACGCTCGTTGGCTGCGACATCGATCGTCTGCAGACGACGATCCATGAACACTACGTTCTGCAACGGCGGCGGCAGCTTGAAATGCAGACCGGGCTCACGCACGACCTGCTTGATTTCGCCGAAAGCGAAGACGACGGCGTACTGGCGCTGGTCGACCACGAACAGCATCGACGAAGCAACGGCCAGCAGGATAAACAGGCCAATGACAAAGGAAATCAGTCGATTCATGACGGGTCTCCTTAGCGAATGTCGCGGTCGCGGTTGCGCATCGACTCACGTGACCGGATATCCGGCGTGGTCGCATCCGGTACCGCCGGCGCATTCGTGCCCGGCGCTGCCGAGGACGGTGCGGCCGACGAGCCCGGCACCTGTGTCATCAGCTTGTCCAGCGGCAGATACAGCAGGTTATTGCCCGACTTGGCATCGACAAGAATCTTGCTCGAATTGGCGTAGATCTGCTGCATGGTCTCCAGATAAATACGGTCACGCGTGACCTGCGGTGCCTTGGCATACTCGGACTGCACCGAGCGGAAGCGCGCTGCGTCACCTTCGGCCTGTGCCACCACGCGGGAACGGTAGGCCTCCGATTCTTCCTTCAGGCGAGCCGCCGTGCCCTTCGCGCGCGGAATGATGTCGTTCGCATAGGCCTGGCCTTCGCTGATCGCGCGCTCGCGATCCTGGCTCGCCTTGTTGACGTCGTCGAATGCGGCCTGCACCTGCTCGGGCGGCTGCACGCTCTGAACGTTGACGGAAATCACACGAATACCCGTCTTGTAGGCCGTGAGGATCGATTGAATCGACTTGGCCAGCGATTGCGCAATCTGCTCGCGATTCTCGTAGAGCACCGCATCCATCTTGTTGCGGCCGACGATCTCACGCACTGACGTTTCCGCGGCCTGCGTCACGAGTTCTTCGTCGCCACCGCGGTCGGTCTTGTTGAAGAACAGGAATTCGCTGGCGTCCTGGATGTCGTATTGCACCGTGAACCGGACGTCGATGATGTTCTCGTCCTGCGTCAGCATCGACGAGTCCTTCAGGTTGCTGTCCTTGATCGACGTGGCACGACCGACCTCCACCGAACGCACAGCCGACAGGTTTACCACTTCGGCCGACTGGATCGGCCATGGCATACGCCAGTTGATACCGGGACCGGTGGAGTACTTGAACTTGCCGAACTGCAGGATCACAGCGGTCTGCCCTTCCTGCACCATGAAGAAACCGCTGGCCAGCCAGATACCGATCACGGCGGCGATGATCACGCCGATGCCGACATTAGAACCCTTGCCTGACGGGCGCGGGCCACTGCCGAAACCCTGGCCACCACCGCCGTTGTCCTTGCGGCCCAGCAGGCCGTTCAGGCGGCGATTGAAGTCGCGCCAGAGCTCATCGAGATCGGGCGGGCCATCCTGCGGGCGCTGGTTTTGCTGGCGGCTATTGTCCTTGTCTTCATCGTCCTGTCCGTTGCGGCCCCAGCGGGGGTCGTTCAGCGAGAAGATGGCGCGCAGGCGCGGCCAGCGCGCAAACCGCAGGGCGCGGCTGCCTGGCACGATGTGCGGGTCAGGATTCCGAGGGAACAGGGGCATGAAGAGCACGGGTCCGGGAAGTTTGGATCAGAGGGATTCTAGCAGCCATCTTGATCACTTTTGCCCAGAATCCCCAATCGGGCGGGGATTCTCGTTCAAAAACGATCAATTGGCACCTTGCTGGCGGGTATCTGGTTCGTCATCGACGTCCCACGGCTCCCCATCCTGGGCGGGCTGCAGCCCTTCCAGCCTTGGATCATAGGGGGCCGGGGCCTCCGGCCGCGACGACAGCCATTGGGCCATCGCGACGATGGCCTCGCGGAGGCCATCCAGCCCCAGGCCATCCCGGGCGGAGACAAACACTTTCGTTGGAACACCGTCTTCGTCTCGCTCGACACGGGGGCCGAGTTCGAGCAGCTCTGGTGCCGCATCGATCTTGTTCATGACCACGATCTGCGGAATGTCCGAGGCGTCGATCTCGGCGAGCACACGATTGACCTGTTCGATCTGCTCGTGGCGCACTGGACTCGATGCATCGACCACATGCAGGAGCAGGTCGGCATGCACGGTCTCGTCGAGCGTGGCGCGGAACGCCGCCACGAGTTGTGTCGGCAGATCCCGGATGAACCCGACGGTGTCGGACAGCACCACATTGCCGAATCCGTCGAGAAACAGGCGGCGCGAGGTCGTATCGAGCGTGGCAAAAAGCTGATCGGCCGCATAGGCCCGCGCCTTGGTCAGCGCATTGAACAGCGTCGACTTGCCGGCGTTCGTATATCCGACCAGCGAGATACTGAGCGTGTCATTACGGGCCCGGGCGCGGCGCTGCGTATGGTGCTGGCGCTGCAGGCGCGCCAGATCGGACTTGAGTCGTTTGGCTCGATCATCGAGCATCCGCCGATCCAGTTCGAGCTGTCGCTCGCCAGGGCCGCCGCGCATCCCGATACCACCCTTCTGCCGTTCCAGGTGGCTCCACGCGCGAACCAGGCGCGACGCCTGGTACTGCACCTGCGCCAGTTCCACCTGCACCTTGCCGACGTGGCTCTGTGCACGCTGACCAAAGATATCCAGGATCAGACCGGTTCGGTCGATCACATGACGCCCCAGGAATCGCTCCAGGTTGCGCTGCTGGGCAGGACTCAAGGCGTGGTTGAACACCACCACATCGGCATCCAGCGCGTCAGCGGCCTGCCGCAGTTCCTCGGCCTTGCCGGATCCGATGAAGAGTGCCGGATCGGGGCGCGAACGCTTGCCGGTCAGCGTGTGCACAGGCACCGAGCCGGCCGTGGTCGTCAACAGCGCCAGTTCGGAAAGGCTTTCCTGGAAGTCATGCTTGCCGAAGTCGACGCCAACCAGGATGGCACGGGTCGGTTCGGTCTGGGAGGTAGCTCTGGGTTGCAAGCGGATGGACGCAGTGCGCCGAAGGGATCGTTGTTAAGACAAAATCTGGCCGCGTTGGCGCAGCCTGCCGCCCCCGGACGCCGTAAGGCTCGGGACAGGTTCAGGTTGCAAGCGGGAAGCGACGGAAGGGTTCGCCCGTTCCGGGCGGAAAAGACGGCTGACAAGCCGAGGCACGCGATGCGACGGCCGCACGGAGATGCGGCCGCCCATGGGAGAGGAAAAATCAGCTCTCGGAAGAATCATCCACACGGAAATTGACGGCGCGCGCCGGCACGACAGTGGAAATCGCATGCTTGTAAACCATCTGCGTCACAGTGTTGCGCAGCAGGACGACGTACTGGTCGAACGACTCGATATTGCCTTGCAGCTTGATGCCATTGACGAGGTAGATGGAAACTGGCACGTGCTCTTTGCGCAGCGCATTCAGAAACGGGTCTTGTAGCAATTGCCCTTTGTTGCTCATGGCACACTCCAAATTTATAGATTTAGTGATGGATCATGGGGACGAAAATCCCCGGTTCAAGCCAGTTGGCGCAAGATGCGCCAAAAAAAGATCAAAAACGGTACCAGGCTGGCATCTACGAGCAGGGTTTCCCCGCTACCGTGAATTTAGCCGCAGTTCCAAACGAACGCAAACGAAACTTGGCGGCAAAACCTGTCCCTTTTCCTGGTCAATCCTTCGATTCGGCGTACGGGTTTTTGTTCGTACGAAATTCGATCCGAAGCGGTGTTCCCTTGAGTTTGAACGCCGTGCGGAAGCGGTTCTCGAGGTAGCGCCGGTACGCGTCGGTCACGCCGGACAGCGCGTTCCCGTGCACAACGATGATCGGCGGATTCGATCCACCCTGGTGCGCGTAGCGCAGTTTCGGGCGGGACACGCCCACGCGCTTCGGCTGCTGGAACTCCACCGCTTCCTGGAGCACCCGCGTGATCTGCGGCGTCGGAAGCTTGATCATCGCAGCGGCGTACGCGTCGTCCACCGAGCGCAAAAGCGCGCCAATGCCGGTGCGCTCGCGGGCGGATACGAAGTGGATGTTCGCGAAACTCAGGAACTGCAACTTGCGCTCCAGGTCGTGCTTGACCCGGTCGCGCTGATGGCCGTCCAGGCCGTCCCACTTGTTCACGCCTACCACCAACGCCCTGCCCGACTCCACGATGAACCCGGCGATATGCGCGTCCTGCTCGGAGATATCCTGCTGGGCATCGAGCAGCAGCACCACCACATTGGCGTCCGCGATCGACTGCAGCGTCTTGACCACCGAGAACTTCTCAATCGCTTCGAACACCTTGCCGCGCTTGCGCAGGCCAGCCGTGTCAATCAGCGTGTAAGGCTTGCCGCCACGCTCGAACTCCACATAGATAGCGTCGCGCGTGGTACCCGGCATGTCGAAGGCAATCACGCGCTCTTCGCCGATCAGGGTGTTCACGAGCGTGGACTTGCCGACGTTCGGGCGACCAACGATGGCGATCTTGACGCCGTGCTGGCCGGCATCTTCCTGATCTGCCAGTTCCGGACGCTCCTGAACGGCCAGGTCGAGGGCTTCATCGACCAGTTCGCGCACGCCGTCGCCATGCGTCGACGAGATCGCGTACGGATCACCCATGCCCAGTTCATAGAAATCCGCGGCCACCGAGGTGTACTTCATGCCCTCGGCCTTGTTGATCGCCAGCATCACGCGGCGACCTGTCTTGCGGAGGTAGTCCGCGATGACACGGTCCTGCGGCGCCAGCCCCAGGCGACCATCGACGAGAAAGATGACGACATCCGCTTCCACCACGGCCTGGCGCGTCTGCTTGGCCATTTCGGCCACGATGCCTTCCTTGGCCACCGGCTCGAAGCCCCCGGTATCGATCACGATGAAGGGGCGATCGCCGATACGGCCCTCGCCGTAATGGCGGTCCCGTGTCAGGCCCGGCAAATCGGCGACGAGCGCGTCGCGCGAGCGGGTCATGCGATTGAATAGCGTCGACTTCCCTACATTGGGACGGCCGACGAGTGCGATAACTGGTTTCATTCAATAAACGGAAACAGGGGGCGGCTCGCGCCGTCCCCCAGCTATTCCGGAGTCATGTTGATCCGACAACCATCGTGCCTATGCACGTCTGGCCGCTTTTCCTGTCGGCGGAACCGGAGCCTTGGGCCCGATTCCGCAGTTTTTGGCACGACCAGGGATCATGCTACCGGATTGGCGCCGCCCGTGCGACAGGGGCACGGGCGGCGTTGGGTGCGTTACGTGCGCTGGCGATCAGTCCGGCACGAAGCCGTAAATATCGCCATCGCGGGTCTGGACCACCAGGGTCTGACCGGCCATGACCGGCGCCGCGGTAACCGCGCTGCCGTCGGTCTTCATACGGGCCAGGATCTTGCCGTCTTCGCGCGACAGGAAGTGGACGAAGCCCTCGAAGTCGCCCACCACCACCGAGCGGCCCACGGCCACGGGCGCACCGAGACTACGGTACCGCAGTTCAGTGTTCTTCCAGCGTTCATTGCCGTTCTGGCGATCGAACGCGTACACCGCCGACGTCTCGTCGCTGGCATACAGCGAAGTATCGTCCTGTGCCAGCCCGCTTGGCGACGAGAAATCCTTGCCCCATTGCGGCTGGCCGTTGGCGAGCTCCAGGCACGACACGCGCCCCTGGAACGTCGTCGCGCACACCTGGCGGCCATTGACGGCCGGCACGCCGGTCACATCATTCAGACGCTCGATCTCCGAGACGCCCTTTGGGTACGACACGGTGCTTTCCCACCGCAGCGCGCCATTGCCCGGGGCGAGCACGCCGAGCTTGCCGCCCGGGAAGCCGGTGACGATGCCGTCGCCGGCAAACACCATGCCCATGGCCGCACGCAGGTTCAGCGGGGTCTGCGTGCGCTGATAGATCCAGCGTCGCTCGCCCGTCGTGGCATCCATGCCGATCAGGCGCGTATCGGTGGTACGAACGATCACGAGACCGTTGCCAACCAGCGGGGCCGACAGCACCTCACCATTGACCTGTTTCTTCCAGATCTGCTTGCCGCTGGTGTCGAACGCGTAGATCGCGCCCTTTTCACCCGCCACGGCCGTCACCGTACCGTCGGTGCCGGGGCCGGACGTCAAGTCCAGATCGGTCTTCGCCTTCCAGCGCGTCTGGCCGGTTGCGCCATCGAGCGCCAGCACGGTGCCGCCGTTCGACGACACATAAACCGTATTGCCCGACGCCACCGGCGACATCACGTACGGGCCACCCTTGCCCACGTCGGCCTTCCAGGCCTGCTTGACCGACAGCGTCGCCGCAATCGGCTTCAGCTCCGTGGGCGGATGCTTGTTTTCCTTGCTGAACAACGAGCAGCCTGCCAGCAGGCCGAGACAGGTGCCGGCAACGATCGTGCGGGTGGCGGCTACGCGAAGCAATGACGTCATACGGTGCAATCCTTAGTAAGGAACTGGGGCCGCTCAGGCCGCGCCCAGCGCATCGAGTTTGAACTGGATGATCTGGCGCATGGCCGCCTCACCGCTGCCGAGCTTGTCGAGCGCGCTGCGATAGGCGGTACGCGCTTCCTCGCGCTTGTCCTGGGCGGCCAGCAGATCGCCACGACGGTCTGCGAACAGCGCAGCGTAAGGTGCGGCCGGCTCGTCCTTGAGCAGCGCCAGACCCTGGTCATAGGCCTTCTCGTCCAGCAGCACGCCAGCCATGCGCACACGGGCCAGCGGCGCGTAGTCGTCACCGCCATGGTCGATTGCCCACTGGAGCTGGGTCTTGGCGCCAGCCAGATCACCGGCTTCGTACAGCACCTTGGCCGCGACCAACGCGCTCATCGGTCCATAGGCGGTACGACCAAACTTCTCTTCGAGGTCGGTAGCGGCGCGCTTCACGCGGTCGGCGTCGCGGCTTTCCGCAGCCTTGGTGACCTGCTCATACAGCAGCGACGCATCGCGCGCCTGCACGCGCTGCCAGTAACCCCAACCACTCCAGGCAGCCAACCCGAGCAAGATGACAATCAACGCCCAGGTGACAGCGTTGCCATACTGTTTCCACCAGGCCTTGAGACTCTCAAGCTGTTCCTGTTCTTCTAGATCGTAAGCCATGTCGAGGCAGTTATCTGCTTAGGTTGAATATAACCGGCCGCCGTCAGGGACAACGACCGGGTGCTGCGATAGGGAACGGCAGATTATTGCTCGTCGTCGCCTTCGATCTCATCGACCATCGCGTCGATGATGAATTCGACAACCTGCTCGGCCGGCACAGTGGTTTGCTGGCCACCTTCGGCCACATTGCCGCCGCGCAGTTGCTTGACCTGCACCGTGCCCGCGGCGATTTCGTCGTCGCCAATGATAACTGCAAAGGATGCGCCACTTGCATCGGCACGCTTCATCTGCGACTTGAAGCTCCCGCTCTTGCCGTCCGGCGTGGCATGGAGGACCACGTCCAGCCCGGCGTCACGCAGGCGTTCGGCAGCGATCATTGCCTGCTGGTTCGCCAATTCACCCTGGTGAACCATGTAGACGTCACAGCCCTGCGTATCCGGCACCAGGTTCTCTTCGCGGATCAGTTCGATGATCCGCTCGATGCCCATTGCCCAGCCGCAGGCCGGCGCAGGCTTGCCACCCATCTGCTGGATCAGCGGGTCATAACGGCCACCGCCGGCGATCGTGCCCTGGGCACCCAGCTTGTCCGTGATCCACTCGAACACGGTCAGGTTGTAGTAGTCCAGGCCGCGCACCAGACGCGGGTTGATCTTGAACGGAATATTGTTGGCCAGCAGGATCCTCTGAACGCCCTCGAAGTGAGCGAGCGACTCCTCCCCGAGGAAGTCGATCAGCTTCGGTGCATTGGCGGCCATCTCCTGCAGCGCCGGATTCTTCGTGTCCAGCACCCGCAGCGGGTTCGTGTACAGACGACGCTTGCTGTCCTCATCGAGGATGTCCTGGAAGCCTTCCAGGTACTTGATGAGCTGCTCGCGATGCGCGGCGCGCTCATGCGCCTGGCCCAGCGAGTTCAGTTCGAGACGGACGTTGGTCAGCCCGAGGTCGTCCCACAGGCGCTGGCACATCAGGATGATTTCCGCGTCGACGTCCGGGCCGGCAAAGCCGAGCGCTTCCGCGCCGAGCTGGTGGAACTGACGATAGCGACCACGCTGCGGGCGTTCGTGACGGAACATCGGGCCGATGTACCAGAGGCGCTTGGGGCCGTCATACAGCAGGTTATGCTCGATCGTCGAACGCACGGCCGCAGCAGTGCCCTCCGGACGCAGCGTCAGATTCTCGCCGTTCAGGGAATCGGTGAAGGAGTACATCTCCTTCTCGACGATGTCGGTGACCTCGCCGATACCGCGCACGAACAGCTGGGTATGCTCGACGATCGGCGTGCGGATCTGCTGGTAGCCATAGGCGCGCAACATGCTGCGCGCCGCGCTTTCGAACATATCCCACAGCGGGGCGTCAGTGGGCAGCATGTCGTTCATGCCCTTCACGCCCTGCAGTGCCTTGACGGCCTTCGTCTTGTCTTCGCTCATGTCTGATTTGTTGTTACGGTGATGCCCGATCCTTGCGCGATGGCGCCGAATCGATCAGGCCACCGCTTCTTGTGAAGCCTGTTTCGCGTCCGGACCGTAGTGCGAACGTACATACTCGTCGACGATCGCCTGGAACTCCTGCGCGATGTTCTCGCCGCGCAGGGTCTTCACCTTGACGCCGTCCACGAACACCGGCGCCGCAGGCGATTCGCCCGAACCCGGCAGCGAAATACCGATGTTGGCGTGCTTGCTTTCGCCAGGGCCGTTGACGATGCAGCCCATCACTGCCACATCCATTTCTTCCACGCCCGGGTAGGCCGTCTTCCAGACCGGCATCTGCTCGCGCAGATACGACTGGATGCTTGCTGCCAGCTCCTGGAACGTTGTGCTGGTGGTGCGACCGCATCCCGGGCACGCGATCACCATCGGCGTGAAGTTGCGCAGCCCCATCGTCTGCAGGATTTCCTGGCCGACGTAGACTTCCTTCTCGCGCGGCGCGCCGGGTTCCGGCGTCAGCGAGATCCGGATCGTGTCGCCGATACCTTCCTGCAGCAGCACCGATAGCGCAGCCGTCGACGCAACGATACCCTTGCTGCCCATGCCGGCTTCAGTCAGACCCAGATGCAGCGCATAGTCGCAGCGGCGCGCCAGCTCGCGGTATACCGCGACCAGTTCCTGCACCTGCGATACCTTGCACGACAGAATGATCTGATTGGCCGGCAAACCGATCTCTTCAGCCTTCTGGGCCGACTCGATCGCCGACGTAATCAGCGCCTCTACCATCACGCTTTGCGCGGGCCACGGCTCGGCGCGCTGGGCGTTTTCGTCCATGATGCGTGCCAGCAAATCCTGATCCAGGCTGCCCCAGTTCACGCCGATACGCACCGGTTTGTTGTAGCGGCACGCCATCTCGATCATCTCGGCGAACTGCTTGTCGCGCTTGGCACCCTTGCCGACATTGCCGGGGTTGATCCGGTACTTCGAGAGCGCCTGCGCGCACTCGGGGTAGTCATGCAGCAGCGTATGGCCGTTGTAGTGGAAGTCGCCCACCAGCGGCACATCCACGCCCATACGGTCGAGTTGTTCGCGAATCGCCGGCACGGCCGCGGCGGCTTCCGGCGTATTCACCGTGATACGGACAATCTCCGAACCGGCGCGTGCCAGTTCCTTGATCTGGATTGCGGTGCCGATGGCATCCACCGTATCGGTGTTGGTCATCGACTGCACGCGCACTGGCGCGCCGCCGCCGATCGTCACGATGTTGTCGCCCCACACAACACTGGCCTGGCGCGAAACGCGACGCGGCAGCGGGCCCGGGATCACGGGCTGGAAAGCGTTCTGGTTCATTGCATTACCACCTTTTCTTGCATGGCTGGCCGCGCCACCCGCAGCGCATTACTGCAGGGTCAGGCGGGCCACATTATTCCGGTTGGACGCCTGGAAGTTCACTGCTGCACCATTGTGCGTCAGCGACTCAACGCCCTTCACATTCCCGAGAATGATCTTGTAGGGCCCACCCGCGCCACCACCCGACACGGTATCGCCAGCCTTGGCGGTACCGCCAAGAATGACCTTGCCGGTGCGGTCTCGTACTTCATACCAGCTATCGGCCGAGAAACGGATCTGCACAGCACCCGCACTGTCGCCCTGCGCAGCGGGAACCGTGGCAGGCGGCGTAGCGGCTGGCGTCTTTGCCGCCTCGGCGGGAGCCTCTCCACCCGTGACCATCGGCAAACCCGCCGACATGGTAGCCGGGGCCGGCGTGACGGCCACGGACTGCGCGGCCGATGCCGACGCAGTCTCGGACGGTGCTGGCGAGTCGTTGCCGGTCATCACCGGCGGCAACGCTGCGCTCACCGTGCCATCGTTATTGCTCTGCTCCTGGGCCCGCTCCTCGGCAACAGCCGGTTTGGGCGCCTCGGCCGCGGCCTTGCTGCGGGCCTCGACCCACGCCTTGGCATGATCAAAGCCGAAATATCCGCCAACGCCGATCAAGGCCAGCACGCAAACCAGCCAGACCCAGCGCCCACCGGCACCACCGCCAGTACCCTTCGAACCGAAGCGCTTGCGATCGTCGAAAGCCTGATTGAGTGCGCCCTCATGACGCTGCGTAATCCCGGTAACCGGCGTGGCCTGAGCCTGCGCGTGATAGCGCCCCAGCAACCCGTCGATATTCACCTGGAGCGTCCGCGCGTAAGCACGCATCACACCCTTCGCGAACGTCACATCGGGCAGGCTCGATACATTGCCCGACTCAATGGCGACGAGCTTCGACGCTGCCACCTTCAGTCGTGCACTGACATCTTCCAGAGAAAGCCGCTGCGCCTCGCGAGCGTCTTTCAATTTCGCCCCGATCTCGCGGGCAACAGCCTCGCGGTCGGAGTCTGTCGCGCCACCGCCGACGTGACCCGTCGTCGCGGCCTGGCTGTCGGCGCGCTCTTGTTCACTCATCCCAAGCTCCTCTCTCGTATGCGGTCAACTCGCGCGAGTCGGGGAACCGGCTGCGCAGTTGTGCCGTGAGTGCGTTCTGTGTTTCGGTATCGCCCTGTCGGCGGGCGATGCGCGCACCCAGCCAGAGGGATTGCGCGCTGGCAAAGCGGCTGCTGTTGACGCGGCCAACGTAGTCCTTGGCCTGCGGCATCTCCCCGCGTTGGAAACTGAGCTGCGCGAGGTTCGTCAGCAACGCCGGATCATTGCGGTCGTAGCCATAGGCCGTCTGGAGACTCTTCTGCGCCGAAATCAGGTCGCCATTGCGCATCTCGCAGGCGCCCAAGTTCGTCAGCGGCTTGACGGGGCCATTCATGGACGGCGCCTGCACCGCGCGCTGCAGCATGGCCTTCGCCTCTGCGTAGCGGTTGTTCTGGCACAGGAACCAGCCGTAGTTGTTCAACACGTCCGGGTCGCTGTCACGCATGCTCAGCGCGGTGCGGAAACTGTCTTCGGCCAGGGCGGTCTCGTTCATGCCCATGTAGACCAGCGCCCGAACGTGATAGGCGTCGACCAGCGTCGGATCGATATTGATGGCCTGCTTGACCTCGTCAAGCGCCACCGAATACTGGCGCGCCTCGAGGTACTGCGTGGCCAGGCGCAGCCTGATACTGGCGCGCTTGTCGGCCGGAGTCTGATCGGAAGCGGTCTTGATGTCCTGGGCGGGTGCAGGCGGCAACGAACAGGCGGACAGCATCAGCCCGAACAGGGCAGCAACGATCAGACGGGTCATGCAGGACGGGCCTCCCGGGGGGCGCCGGCGTCAGCCACCGGCACCAGTGGCGTGATCTTGCCGAACTTGCCGCGCTCGGCCAGACGGGTACGATCCATGACTTCGCCAGCAAGCTGGCCACACGCGGCGTCGATGTCGTCGCCACGTGTTTTGCGGATCGTCGTGACAATCCCCGCATCCATCAGTACCTGGGCGAAGCGGCGAATCTGCTCGTTGTTCGAGCGCTTCAGCCCCGATTCCGGGAACGGGTTGAACGGAATCAGGTTGAACTTGCAAGGCACGTCGGCCACAAGCTTCAGCAGTTCACGCGCATGTTCGACGCCATCGTTGACGCCATCGAGCATGCAGTATTCGAAAGTAATGAAGTCGCGCGGAGCGAATTCCAGGTAGCGGCGACAAGCCGCCATCAGCTCCGCCAGCGGGTACTTGCGGTTGAGCGGCACGAGCACGTCGCGCAGCGCATCGTTCGAGGCGTGCAGCGAAACCGCCAGCGCCACGGGCAAGTCCTTCGACAGACGGTCCATCATCGGCACTACGCCGGACGTGGACAACGTCACGCGCCGACGCGACAGGCCGTACGCATTATCATCGAGCATCAGCCGCATGGCCGGCACGACCGCGTCATAGTTGAGCAGCGGCTCGCCCATGCCCATCATCACCACATTGGAGATGACACGCTCGTCCTTGGGGCCGCGACCCAGCTGGGCACGCATCGCGAACTCGGCCATCCAGAGCTGGCCGATAATCTCGCCGGTGGAGAGATTGCGCGAAAAACCTTGCTTGCCGGTCGAACAGAATCGGCAATTGACGGCGCACCCCGCCTGCGACGACACACACAGCGTGCCGCGCGTGTCCTCGGGGATATACACCGTCTCCACCGCGTTGCCGGCCCCCACATCGAGCAGCCATTTGCGCGTGCCATCGGACGACGTATGGTCCGAAATGGCAGCGGGCGAGCGAATCTCGGCACGCGTCGCGAGCTTTTCGCGCAGCGATTTGGCGAGATCCGTCATGGCGTCGAAGTGGCTGGCTCCAAACTGGTGGATCCAGCGCTGCAACTGCCGCGCACGGAATGGCTTCTCGCCGAGCTCGCCGCAATAGGCAGTGAGCGCGTCCGCGTCGAGATCGAGCAGGTTGACGAGATTATTCATGACGGCAGTTCCAACTTGACTACAGGTTCAGTCGTGATGTCAGAGACAATCAGCGGCTGTAAACGTTCATGCCCGGGAAGAAGAAAGCCACTTCCACGGCAGCCGTTTCCGGAGCGTCCGAACCGTGCACGGCGTTAGCGTCGATGCTGTCGGCAAAATCGGCGCGGATCGTGCCCTTTTCAGCCTTCTTCGGGTCGGTGGCACCCATCAGGTCGCGGTTCTTGGCGATAGCGCTTTCGCCTTCCAGAGCCTGGATCATGACCGGGCCCGAAACCATGAAGTCCACCAGGTCCTTGAAGAACGGGCGCGCCTTGTGAACAGCGTAGAACTGCTCGGCTTCACCGCGCGACAGGTGAACCATCTTGGCTGCAACGACTTTCAGGCCAGCGGCCTCGAAACGGGCGTAGATCTGGCCGATAACGTTCTTGGCCACGGCATCCGGCTTGATAATCGACAGGGTGCGTTCGATCGCCATGAAAAACTCCGAAAAATGAAGGGGTTACAAATGGATTAAACGTGCAATTCTAGCACGACCGCATGACGGTTTCGAACATGCCTGCCAATGCATTTCCGGGCGCGCCCAACGCCGCAGACCGTCAAGCAAAAAGATATCTATAGGTAACTTATTGCCCAGGAATCACGGGAACGGAAGCGCGCGGACCCCGTCAAATGTTTGCGTTTTCGGAAAACAACTATTGAACGGGGATATTGTCCATACAAAGCCCCCTTGCAAATCCGCGGGCGCGATGCCACATTGGCGCTGTGCTGGCCGGGTTGCCCCGGCGCCTCACTGATATCTGATGACAGGAGTCACCATGAACAACAAGCTGAATACCTATGGGTTCGGCAATAGTGCTGCGAGCGTCACTGATGTAGCCGTCCGCAACCGGGTCCTTCGTAATACTTACTGGCTGCTGGCCATTTCGATGATTCCAACCGTGATCGGCGCCTGGATCGGCGTGGTCACTGGTTTCACCGCGATGATCGCTGGCAGCCCGATGATGTCGGCCGTGCTGTTCCTCGCGGTCGCCTTCGGCTTCATGTTCGCCATCGAGAAGACCAAGAACAGCGGCATGGGCGTGGTCCTGCTGCTGGCCTTCACCTTCTTCATGGGTCTGATGCTGGCACGCATCCTCAGCTTCACGCTGTCGTTCTCGAACGGCCCCGCGCTGATCATGTACGCCTTTGGCGGTACCGCAGCGGTTTTCGGCGTGATGGCCACCATTGCCAGCGTGAGCAAGCGTGATTTCTCCGGCTTGGCCAAGTTCCTGTTCGTCGGCGTGATCCTGCTGATCCTGGCCAGCCTGGCCAACATCTGGCTGCAACTGCCGGCGCTGATGATCACGCTGTCGGTGATCGCCATCGGCATCTTCTCGGCGTTCATCCTGGTGGACGTGCAGCGCGTGGTGAATGGCGGCGAAACCAACTACGTGACCGCCACGCTCGCGATCTACCTGGACGTGTACAACGTGTTCGTGAACCTGCTGGCCCTGCTCGGCATCGCAGGCGGCAGCCGCGACTGACCTGCATCTGCCAACGAAAAAAAGCCGCCCTCGGGCGGTTTTTTTCATGGGTGCGCCATGTGGATTCAGTCGCGCTCGAACACCGCGATCGACTCCACGTGCGACGTATGCGGGAACATATTGACCACGCCCGCGCCGGCCAGGCGGTAGCCGGCCTCGTGCACCAGCAAGCCCGCGTCACGCGCCAGCGTCGCCGGACTGCACGACACATAGACGATACGCTTCGGCAGCACGTCGCTACCGGCCTGACTCAGTTCAGCAAGCGCCTTGCAGACAGCCAGCGCACCCTCGCGCGGCGGGTCTACCAGCCAGCGGTCGAAGCGGCCCAGCGCTGCGATGTCCTCGGCGGTCACCTCGAACAGATTGCGGCAGGCGAAGGACGTCTTGGCTGCCAGCCCGTTGTACTCGGCATTGGCCAGCGCACGCGTGGTCAGCACCTCGCTTCCCTCGATCCCCATGACAGATGCACCCTGCGTCGCCAGCGGCAGCGTGAAATTGCCGATGCCGCAGAACAGGTCGAGCAGGCGGTCAGTCGGCTTCGCATCCAGCAGACGTAGCGCGCGACCAATCAGCACGCGATTGATCTGGTGATTGACCTGCGTGAAGTCGGTCGGCTTGAACGGCATCCGGATGCCGAACTCGGGCAGTGTATAGGCCAGCTCCTGCTCGGCCGGATAAAACGGATAGACCGTGTCCGGCCCCTTCGGCTGGAGCCAGAACTGCACCTGATGCTGATCGGCGAAGGCCCGCAGCAAGTCCTTGTCGGCGTCGTTGAGCGGCTCCAGGACGCGCAACACAAGTGCGGTCACCTCCGCACCAACGGCCAGTTCGATCTGCGGCATCCGATCATGGATCGACAGGCCGCCCACCAATTCGCGCAGCGGCACCAGCATTGCCGACACATGCGGCGGCAGGATCTCGCAGTGCGTCATGTCCGCCACATAGCTGCTCTTGCGCTCGTGGAAGCCCACCAGTACTCCACCCTTCTTGACAACGTGCCGCACCGTCAGACGGGCGCGGTAGCGATAGCCCCAATCCGGGCCCGCGATCGGGCGGAACACGACGTCGGGCTTCACCTTCGACAGGTGCCAGAGATTGTCTTCGAGCACACGCTGCTTGATTGCCAGTTGCGCGCGCGAGTCCAGGTGCTGCATCGAGCAGCCGCCGCACACGCCAAAATGCTGGCAACCCGGCTTCACCCGCATGACGGAGGCCTGCTTCACCTCGACGAGATGGGCCTGTTCGTAGCTAGGCTTGCGGCGATAGCTGCGATACGCAACCGTCTCGCCGGGCAGCGCGCCCTCGACGAAAATCACCTTGCCTGGCGTGCCGTCCTCGTTCTCCAGACGGCCGACGCCACGCGCCTCCATGTCGAGGCTGTCGATCTTGACGACGGGATCATTGGAAGCGGCGGAAGCGGCAGATGCCGCTTCCGGGTGGCTTGTCGGATTGGGCTGGGAAGACACGGCTTGAGACACCAGTGGGACCTGTCGTATTGTTTTGCAGAAGCGCGATTGTAGTCCAGTCGCGGCGCCCGACATCGAAGGGGGCAGGCTATGGAACTGATTTCGTGGAATATCCAGTGGGGCCGCGGGGCCGACGGCAAGGTCGATCTCGCCCGCATCGTCGACACCCTGCGTGGAATGGCCGATGCCGACGTGCTCTGCCTGCAGGAAATCACGCGCGGCTTCAGCGACCTTGCCGGCCACCCCGGCCCCGATCAGGTGGCCGAACTCTCCGCCCTGCTGCCGGACTACCAGGTAATCTTCGCCCCCGGCGTCGACCGCACCCACCGTGACGGCAGCCCGCGCCAATTCGGTAACGTAATCGCCACTCGCCTGCCAGTGCGCGAGATCTTCCGCCATGCCTTGCCCTGGCCCGCCGATCCCGATGTCGCGTCGATGCCCCGCGTGGCACTGGAAGTCACGGTGCAGGCCGGCAGTCGACTGCTGCGCATCATCTGCACGCACCTGGAGTATTACTCGACATCGCAGCGCGCGGCGCAGACCGAAGCGTTACGCGACTGGCATGTGCAGGCTTGCGACCACGCGCGCCACCCGGGTCGATCGGAAAACCGGCCGGGCCCGTTCACACCGGAACCCCGGCCGAGCGAGGCGATCCTGTGCGGCGACTTCAACAGCCGGCCGGAAGATGGGGCCTATCTGCGCATGGTCGAAACCTTTGGCGGCGTCACGCCGGATTGGCACGACGCATGGATCCACATGCATCCTGGACAACCGCACGCGCCCACCTGCGCGCTGTTCGACAAGGAACAATGGCCGGAGCCACCCTTCGCCTGTGACTTCGTATTCGTGACGGACGATCTGCTCGGGAATGTGCGCCGGTGCGAGGTCAACGACCGCACCGATGCATCGGACCATCAACCGATCCACCTGACGACGGATCTGTAGGTCAGTCGTCGTCCTCGCTCTCCGGGCTCATCGGCTGGAGTCGGAACGCCCGCAGGTATTCCATCCACTGTTCCCCGTGAAGCTCTGCCAGCGTCTCCTGGGTCAGTGCCACCTCCATATCGAACTCGCGCGGCGTCAGGCCACCGCGCATGAGTTGAAAGCGGCAGTACATCAGGTACGTGTTGACGACATCGGTCTCGCAGTAGTCGCGGATCTCTTTCAGCTTCCCCGCCTGATAGGCTTCCCAGACCTTGCTGCCGTCCATCCCCATCTTCCCGGGGAATCCACACAGCTTCGCCAGATCGTCGAGTGGCGCGCTCGCGCGCGGCTGGTACATCGCCAGCAGGTCCATCAGGTCGAGGTGCCGCATGTGATAGCGGCTAATGTAGTTGTTCCACTTGAAGTCGCGGCTATCGTCGTCGCGGCCCTCGCCCATTTCCCAATAGCGCGGCGCAGAGACGCCGTGAACCAGGCCACGGTAGTGCAGCACGGGCAGATCGAAGCCGCCACCATTCCAGGACACGAGTTGCGGGCTATAGCGCGCAATCAATTCGTAGAACTTCTGGATCAGCGTTGCCTCGCCATCCTCGAGCGTGCCCAGCGAGCCGACATGAAACACCGCCGATCCGTCGCGTTGCGTCCGGCGCAGCACGCACGAAATGGCGGCCACGCGTTGCAGGTAGTGCGGCAGGAAGTCGGAACCGGTCTTCTCCCGGCGGGCGGCAAACGCATGCTCGGCGACTTCGGCGTCGCTCATCGATGCGGGATGGTCATGCAAACGGCGCAGGCCGTCGACATCGGGAATTGTCTCGATGTCGAATACCAGCACAGGGGTCATAGAACGGCGTCCTTGCGTACACCTTGCGAAGCGAAATGCCGTTTGAGCTTGACCAGCGCTTCCTGCTGGATCTGACGCACGCGCTCGCGCGTGAGACCCATTTCCTCGGCCAGCTCCTCGAGCGTGGCCGGCTCGATGTGATTGAGGCCGAAACGGCGCTCCACCACATAGCGATGCTTCTCCGACAGGCGCGCCAGCCAGAGTTTCATCAGGTTTTCCAGCTCGCGGTGGGCCACTTCCTGATCGGGTGCGGCGTTATGCTCGTCGGAAAGGAAATCGAGCAGGCTGGAGCCCGGGTCGAGGTCGAACGGCGTGTCGAGCGAGGTGGTATGTTCATTGAGTGCCAGCACGTCCTGCACCTCGTCCGGCGTCTTGCCGAGCAGGTGAGCGATGTCCTCGAGGCTGGCGTCGCGGCCATCGGTGCCACCTTTTTCAAGATGGCGCTTGGCGCGCAGTACCTGGTTGAGTTCGCGAATCACGTGCACAGGCAAGCGCACGGTGCGTGCCTGGTTCATGATCGCGCGCTCGATGCTCTGGCGAATCCACCAGGTCGCATACGTCGAAAAGCGGAATCCGCGCGAAGGATCGAATTTCTCGATCGCGTGCATCAGGCCCAGGTTGCCTTCCTCGATCAAGTCAAGCAGCGGCACGCCCCGATTCAGATAGCCCTTGGCGATGCTGACCACGAGACGCAGATTGCGCTCGATCATCACCTGACGCGCGGAAAAGTCACCGCCCTTGGCCAGCGTGGAGAAATGGAGTTCCTCCGGCGCGGAGAGCAGCGGCTTGATGCTGATGCGATTGAGATAATGCTGGACCGTGTCGGCGGCGAGTTCCGTGTGCAACACGGTACGGAAGTCATCGGGCTCGGCAGTGGTCTCACTGCTGCCCTCTTCCTCATCCTCTTCGGATTCTTCCTCGTCGCCGTCATCGTGATCGGCGTCGTCCGCATTCAAGTCCGTGTTGCGCAGGCCGACGCGCGAAACTGGCGCGATCGGTTCGTCGGCGACGGGTACCAGTTCGGCGGCCGGATCGTCGCCGAACATTTCCGTGTCGATCCCGCCGTCAGGTCTTGCCACTCCAGCCTTTCCTTCCGGCTGCTTGGGACGACGGGTCCTGCTGACAACTCCGGATGAGACAGTTTTCTGGCGTGGCATGAAACCTCACTGTGGCGGCAGATACCGCATCGGATCGACCGGTTTCCCGTTTTTGCGGACCTCGAAGTGCAGCTTGACCCTGTCAGAATCACTGTTACCCATTTCGGCAATCTTTTGGCCCTTGCGGACCGTAGATTGCTCTGTGACCAGCACCTTGTCGTTGTGCCCGTAGGCCGTCAAGTACGTGTCATTGTGTTTGATGATGACAAGATTCCCGTAGCCGCGCAAGGGGCCAACGTGAATCACTCGCCCCTCATCGGCGGCCAGGACTGCATCGCCCTTTTTACCCGCAATATCAATGCCTTTGTTGCTCTTCTCGTCAAATTTACCGATCAATTGGCCGCTGGCCGGCCAAGCCAGGCGAATATCGGACGCCGGCGCGGAAGCCGATGCCGAAGGCGTTGCTGCCGGGGCTGCCGCGGCCGATGCAGGCGCCGCCGCTACAGCGGCTGGCGTGCTGGTCGTCGCGCCGACAGGCGCGCCTACCGGACGGGATGAATCGATCGGCTGGGACTGGACGACACCCGACGCCACCGGGGCGGTTGCCACGCCAGGCGCGGCGTTCACGTCGGCACCCGGCGGCACCACGCGCAACAGTTGGCCAACCTCTATCTGGTTCGCATTGGCCATATTGTTCCAGCTCGCCACATCCCGATACGACTGGCCATTTTCGAGCGCGATACGGTAAAGCGTATCGCCTCGCTTGACCCGATAGTATCCGGGCGGCGCCGGCTCGGTGGAGGCTGCCTGCTGGGCGCCGGCCGTGGAGGTGCGATCCACCACAGGGGCGGGCATGGGGGAGTTGGCGCAGGCGGCCAGGACGGCCGCGATCGCCACGACGCTTAAACGTTGTCCGACTCGCGCGAAAGAATCCGATTTCACGATGTTGTGCATAGTTCGACTCAGATGGTGCCCGATTTTAAGGGCACAAAGAAAACCGCTTCAAGCGCAGTTCTGTGAAAACGATGCCGGTTGAGGCGCTCGATCAGCAGCAACTGCTGCGTCACGGTCTGCCCGGGCGCGCCAGAGCTGGGCGCGACCACCGGGGCGATCAGCCGCCCGCCGATGGCCAGTTGTTCCAGCAACGCCTGCGGAACCTCCATGCCAGCGGCGGCCAGGATGATCGACGAAAACGGCGCGGCCTGCGGCAGGCCAAGCATCCCGTCGCCGTAATGCAACCGGATGTTTGGCACGCGTAACGGCCGCAGGTTCGCCTTGGCTTGTTCGTGCAGCGGACGAATCCGCTCTATGGAGAACACTTCCTGCGCCACCAGACTCAGCACGGCCGCCTGATAACCGCAGCCGGTGCCGATCTCCAGCACGCGCGCCAGCGCGTGATCGGATGGCATCCCTTCGCGCAGCAACTCAATCATGCGCGCCACCACGGACGGCTTCGAAATGGTTTGCTGATGTCCAATCGGCAACGCGGCGTCTTCGTACGCCTGGGAAGCCAGGCCCGGCTCCATGAACAGGTGGCGCGGCACCGTGGCAATGGCGCCAAGCACCCGCTCGTCGCGAATGCCGCCGGCGCGCAGGCGGGCTGCCAATGCCGCCCGAGCCCGATCCGATGCCATCCCACCCCCGCCAGCCACCGCTGCGGACGCCCGAGCTTCCACGGCACTGCCCGGCGGCGGCGGTGCAACCGGTGGAGCCGCCGGCTTGCGCGGCTTGACGGCCGTCGATGCCGGCGCCGGGGATGCCGCGCGCTTGCCGACCGCAGGCATTCCGGCGGTTCGTGCTGGCGCGGGCTTGCGCTCAACCACCGCATCGAGCGGAAGTGGAAAGCGGGATCGGCGCGGCGTGGAACTCATTTGAACTGGTACGGCAATCTGACGGATACGCGCAGGCAGGCGCGGGGATTCGGTGTGAACGACTGAAGGCAGCGTGGCGATGACACGCTCACCCCAGCCACTGTTCGATTTTTTCGAGCTGGCCGCGATGAGTCAGGTCCAGCTGCAACGGAGTCAGCGAGACGTAGCCATTGGCGGTCGCGTGAAAATCGGTGCCTTCGCTCGCGTCGCGCGCGTCGCCAGCCGGCCCGATCCAGTAATTGGTTTCCCCGCGCGGATTCACCTGCACCACCACCGGTTGTGACGGATGCCGCTTGCCGAGACGCGTGGCGCGGTGCCCGCGGATATGTTCGTACGGCAGGTTCGGGATATTGACGTTGAGCAGCAGCGGCTCCGTCGGCGGGCGGGCTATCACATGCTCGACGATCTCGCGCGCCACGCGCGCCGCGGCGTCCAGATGCTCCCAGCCGTGATTGACCTGCGAGAACGCGATCGACGGAATCCCGAACAGATAGCCCTCGATGGCTGCGGCCACCGTGCCCGAGTACAGGACGTCCTCGCCCATGTTCTGCCCCTGGTTGATCCCGGAGACCACCAGATCGGGCATATCATCGAGCAGGCCAGTCAGCGCCACGTGCACGCAATCGGTCGGCGTGCCATTGATGAAGCGAAAACCCTTCTGCACGCCCTCCCGCGCTTCGTAGACAGACAGCGGCCGCTGCAACGTCAGCGAATTCGATGCCCCGCTATGGTTCTGTTCGGGTGCGATCACGGTCACGCGCGCCAAGGGGGCGAGCGCGGCGTGGAGGACGGCGAGTCCCGGCGCGAGGTAGCCGTCATCGTTGGCGAGGAGGATATGCATGGCCGCGATTGTACCCGAGCAAAGCGGCGCGGGAGCGTCATCGTGCGCCCGGACATGCGGCGCCCGAATGGACGTCATGCAGCGATTTTTCGAACAGAACGACCGTGCTTTTCCTGCGCTACACTTGGCCGCAGCGCATGCGTACCCCCGCGCATGCCCCATTCCAACTGGAGACACAATGAAAGCCGTACTGTGCAAAGCCTGGGGCCCGCCCGACTCCCTGACCCTGGAAACGCTGCCCGATCTCGTGCCGGGCGACGGCGAGGTCGTCATCGACGTCAAGGCAGCCGGCGTCAACTTTCCCGATGTCCTGATCATTCAGAACAAGTACCAGGCCAAGCCGGAGCTGCCGTTCTCGCCGGGCTCCGAGCTGGCCGGCGTGGTCAATGCCGTTGGCGCGGGGGTCACGCACGTCAAGCCCCGCGACAAGGTCATCGCCTACCTCGGCAACGGCGCGTTCGCCAGCCAGGCCAAGGCGCCCGCCAAGGCCGTGGTGCCGATGCCTCCGGGCATCGACTTCGACGTGGCGGCGGCGTTCACGCTGACCTACGGCACATCCCACCATGCCGTGGTGGACCGTGGTGAGCTCAAGGCCGGTGAAACGATGCTGGTGCTGGGCGCGGCCGGTGGCGTGGGCCTGGCAGCCATCGAGATCGGCAAGGCCATCGGCGCGCGTGTGATCGCCGCGGCTTCCACCGATGAAAAGCTGGCAGTCTGCAAGGAACACGGCGCGGATGCGCTGATCAACTACAGCACCGAGGACCTGCGCGAGCGCGTCAAGGCGCTGACCGACGGCAAGGGCCCGGATGTCATCTATGACCCGGTGGGCGGCGTCTATGCAGAACCGGCGTTCCGCTCGATCGCCTGGCGCGGCCGCTATCTGGTGGTGGGTTTCGCCAACGGCGAAATCCCCAAGATACCGCTGAACCTGGCGCTGCTCAAGGGCGCGTCGCTGGTGGGCGTGTTCTGGGGTGAGTTCGCGCGCCGCGAACCGAAGGCCAACCAGGCCAACATGGCCCAGATGCTCGGCTGGATGAAGGAAGGCAAGATCCGCCCGCATATCTCGGCGCGGTATCCGCTGGAGCAGGCGCCGCAGGCGCTCAAGGACATGGAAGCCCGCAAGGTGACCGGGAAGATCGTCATCACGCCTTGAGTCGGACTTTTGTTTGCCCCCTCTCCCGCGAGCGGGAGAGGGGCGAAATCAGACCGCAGCTTCAAGCGTCAGAGCTTCTCCGTCTCCCCCGACTTCGGCTGCCACCGCATCAGGCGCTTCTCTCCCACCGTCACCATCCAGTCGAGCACCAGCGCGAACGCGGTCAGCACCACGATGCCCGCGAACACCGTGTTGATGTCGAAGGTGCCTTCAGCCTGCAGGATCAGGTAGCCAACGCCACGCGCCGACCCCAGGTATTCGCCCACCACCGCCCCGACAAACGCCAGGCCCACCGAGGTATGCAGCGAGGAGAACACCCAACTCGTGGCACTCGGCAGATAGACATGGCGCAGCAGTTGCCGCTTGTTGGCGCCGAGCATGCGCGCGTTGGCCAATACCACCGGGCTCACTTCCTTGACACCCTGATAGACGTTGAAAAAGACGATGAAGAACACCAACGTCACCGCCAGCGCCACCTTCGACCAGATGCCGAGACCGAACCAGACCGCGAAAATCGGCGCCAGGATCACGCGTGGCATCGAGTTGGCAGCCTTGACGTAGGGATCGAGCACCGCCGAAGTGAACGGGCTCAGCGCCAGCCACAGGCCCACGCCCAGCCCGGACACGGTACCAATGCCGAATGCCAGCACCGTTTCGAGCAGCGTGACGCCCAGGTGCAGGTAGATATCACGCTCGACGATGAACCAGCTCCAGATGCGCTGCGCCACAATCAGCGGTTCACCAAAGAAGAACGCCACTTGCTGGGAACGCGTGGCCATGTGCCACACGATCAGTACCACCGCAAGAAGCAGAAGCTGCCAGACGCGCAGCATACCTTTTGAGTCGGGACGAAAAGCCATGTTCGATTGTTGTCCGATCGGGAAAACTCAGGCCGCCTTGCGCTGCTGCGCGTAGCCCTTGAGCACTTCTTCGCGCAGCACGTCCCAGATGGCGGCGTGCAGTTCCACGAAGCGCGGATGGTTGCGGATCTCGGCCACATCGCGCGGCCGCGGCAGGTCGATGGAGAACTCGCCGATCGGGTGCGTGCCCGGCCCAGCGGACAGCACCACCACGCGGTCACTCATCGCGATGGCCTCGTCAAGGTCGTGCGTAATGAACAGCACGGCCTTGCGCTTGGCCGCCCACAGGTCGAGCACCTCGTTCTCCATGAGCTGACGCGTCTGGATGTCCAGCGCCGAGAACGGCTCGTCCATCAGGATGATGTCCGGGTCCATCACCAGCGTCTGCGCCAGGCTCACGCGCTTGCGCATGCCGCCAGATAGCTGGTGCGGATAGCGATCACCAAACCCGCCCAGCCCCACGCGCCGCAGCCATTCCTCGCCCTGCTTCACCGCTTCATCGCGCGGCACTCCGCGGAACTCCAGGCCGGCGATCACGTTGTCGAGCGCGCTGCGCCACGGCATCAGCGCTTCGGCCTGGAACATGTAGCCGGCACGCGCATTGATGCCCTTGAGCGGCTCGCCAAAGACGCGCACGGTCCCGGTCGAGGGTTCGAGCAGGCCGGCCGATACATTCAGCAGCGTTGATTTGCCGCAGCCGGTGGGGCCCACGACAGAGACAAACTCGCCGGGCTGGATGGATAGCGTGACGTCGCGCACAGCGGTATAGCGCTGCGCGCGGTCTTCGCGCGAGACGAAGGTACAGGTCACGTTTTCGAGGGAAAGTGCAGGCGTGCTCATGACGGCATGACTCTGGGAAGCTTTCGCCCGCCGGACGGCTGGCGCGCGGCGGGCGACTGGGAGTCGGCTCCTTGAAGGAGCCGGATCGGATACTGACTTGTCTTACTTGTACTTGGCGTTGGCCTTCTGCACGAAGTTGTTCGTGAACGTGTTCTCGAGCTTGATCGCCTTGCCCTTGAGCTCCGGATCGAACTGCTGCAGCGTGTTCAGTGCCGTGTGCGGGCCATCGGTCGGCATCATGCCGTCCGGCGAAATCGCTTCCTTGACCTTGTCCCACGCGGCCAGGTACAGCGCGCGGTCGCCCAGCAGGTAGCTTTCCGGCACGGTCTTGACGATGTCCGACGGGCCAGCCTTCTGCAGCCACTTCAGCGCGCGCACCATGGCGTTGGCCATTGCCTGGGTGGTATTCGGGTTCTGCTGGATGAACGACACCGACGCATAGAGGCATCCCGACGGCATATTGCCGCCGAACACGGTCTGCGTTTCCTTGATCGTGCGCGTGTCCGAGGCGATCTTGACCTCGTTCTTTTGCGTCAGCATCGAGATCACCGGATCGAGGTTGGCCATGGCGTCGATCTGGCCCGAACGCATCGCGGCTACCGCGCCGGCGCTGGCGCCCACACCGATGAACGACACGTCGGACGGCTTCAGCCCGGCCTTGGCCAGCACGAAGTTAGCCATCATGTTGGTCGACGAACCCGGCGCGGTCACACCGATCTTCTTGCCCTTCAGGTCGGCGATCGACTTGAAGTTCGGCATGGTCTTGTTCGACACCACCAGCACGATCTGCGGCGCGCGGCCCTGGAGCACGAACTCCTGGTACTGCTGGCCCTTGGCCTGCAGGTTGATCGTGTGTTCGTACGCGCCCGACACCACGTCGGCACTGCCGCCAACCACGGCCTGGAGCGCCTTGGCGCCACCGGCAAAGTCGACAATCTCGACATCGAGCCCTTCTTCCTTGAAGTAGCCCAGGCGCTCGGCGATCGTCAGCGGCAGGTAGTAGAACAGGTTCTTGCCCCCCACGGCGATGGTGACCTTGCTCTTCTCCGGCTTGCCCTGCGCCTGCGCGCTGCCGAATGTGAACCAGCCAGCCAGGAACAGCGCCAGCGCGATCAGCACCTGTTTCCAGAACTTCTTGTTGTACATATGGCTCTCCTGCCTTTTCTATTTCTGTTTGATCGAGGGGCGCGCCGCATGGCGGCTTGCTGCGATGCTAGCGGACGCAAGCGCCATGCGCATCGGGATCAATACCTAATCCCGGCAGACGCAGCGGCGGCCATGCTACACGCCGCCCCTTTCAGGCAGCTTGCCAACCCGTCATTCCGCGTGGATATCGGCGGCCTTGATCACCTTGGTCCAGCGCTGCAACTCGGCGCGCTGGTACTGGTCGAGCTGTTGCGGATTCATGTAGCGCGCCTCCGCGCCAAGCTCCTCGGCCTTCTTGCGGAACGCCTCCGACTTCATGATCTTCTCGATCTCGGTGGTCAGCCGGTCGATCACAGGCTTGGGCGTGCCCACGGGCGCGTACATCGCAAACCAGGACGAAACGTCGAGATCGGGATAACCGGCCTCCGGCGCCGACGGCACGTCCTTCAGGCTGGGCAGCCGGGTCTTGCTCGTGACCACGAGCGGGCGCAGCTTGCCGGCGGCGATATGGCCCATCAGCGGCGGCGGCGTGGTGATCGTCATGTCGACATTGCCGCCGAGCAGGTCGGTCATCGCTGGACCCGTGCCCTTATAGGGCACGTGCGTGATCTGGATACCCGCCATCTCGTTGAGCAATTCGGTCGAGACGTGCTGCAGCGACCCATTGCCCGACGATGCGTAGTTGAGCTTGTTCGGATTGGCCTTGGCGTAGGCCACCAGCTCCTTCAGCGACTTCACCGGCAGGCTGGAACGCACCACCAACACCTGCGGCGCCGACAGCAGGTTGGCCACCGGCGCGAAGTCCCTGACCGGGTCCCACGAAGTCTTGGTCAGCAACGGCGTGATCACGTGATAGCCCGAGTACTGCACCAGCAGCGTGTAGCCATCCGGCTTGGCCCGTTGCACAGCCTGCGCGGCAATCGTGCCATTGCCGCCCGGCTTGTTGTCCACCACCACCGATTGTCCGAGCGCCTTCGACAGCGGCTCTGAAATCATGCGGGCGGCCAGATCGGTCGTGCCACCGGCAGCGGCCGACACCACGAGCATGATCGGGCGATTGGGGTACGTGCCTTCCTGGGCGTGCGCGGTGGCGGACATGGCCAGACCGGCGGCAGCCAGCAGTGTGCCGGCACCAATCAGTGTGCGTTTCATGGTTGTCTCCGTATGTTTTATTGGGGGACTCAAAAAATCTGTCGGTTGATGCCTGCCATCAAGCCTTGGCGAAAAACTCTTCCATCCACGCAGGCGGCTGATGCGTGCGCAGGCGCGGGCCGGCGCGCAGGAGTTGGCTGGACACGTCGCGCTGCACCAGATCGGAGACGCCAGCGACCACGTCGAGCAGCGCGCCCAGTTCGACACCCGTATCCACGCCCATCGACGCGAACATGTGCACAAGTTCCTCGGTGCTGACGTTGCCGCTCGCGCCGGGCGCGTAGGGGCACCCACCCAACCCACCGGCCGCGGCGTCGAACCGCGTCACGCCGGTCTGCCACGCGGCGATCGCGTTCGCCAGGCCCATGCCTCGGGTGTTGTGCAGGTGAATCGTCAGGCCAGTCTTCGGCAAGGCGCGCTGGAACGTCTCGCAGAGCGCGGCCACCTGGTTGGGATAGGCCATGCCCGTGGTATCGCACAGGGTGATACCCGCCGCGCCGGCATCGGCAAACGCCTTCGCCAGGCGCATGACCTCAGCTTCGCTGACGTCGCCCTCGAACGGGCAGCCGAACACGGTCGACAGCGACACGTTGACAGGCACGCCGGCCTTGCCCGCTTCCGCGATCATCGCCAGCAACTGGGCCTGCGACTGCTCGCGCGTCATGCGCAGATTGGCGCGATTGTGCGTCTCGCTGGACGACATCACCAGATTGACCTCGTCGGGGCGACACGACAGTGCGCGCTCCAGCCCGCGCAGGTTCGGCACCAGCACGGTCAGCCCAACGCCGGCGACGCGCTCGACCTGATGCATCACGGCCTCCGCATCTGCCAGCGCGGGAATGGCGCGGGCCGACGTGAACGACGTAGCTTCGATACGCGCGAAACCGCAGCGGGCCAGCGCATTGACGAAAGCGACCTTGCCCTCGGTGGGAACGATGAACGGTTCGATCTGCAGCCCGTCGCGCGGGGCGACTTCGTTGATCTCGACCTTCGCCGGGCCTGACAGCGGATACGTAGCAGCACTCATCTTGGCACTCATGCAATCACTCCGCGATTACGCAGGTCGGCAATGGCCGCCGCGTCGAAGCCGGCATCGGCCAGCACGGAATCGGTATGCTCGCCCAGCGTCGGCGCGCGATCGTGGATGCCGCCGGGATTGCCCGACAGCTTCGGCATGATGCCTGGCACCTCCACCTGCAGGCCCTTCGCGGATGTCACCGTCTCGATTACGCCGCGCGCCCGGTAGTGCGGGTCTTCGGCAATGTCCTTGACGGTGTAGATGCGGCCAGACGGCACGTCGGCGGTACGCAGCACTTCCAGCGCGGAGGCCACGGTTTGTGTCTTCGTCCAGGCGGTAATCGCGGCATCGATCTCGTCGACACGCTTCACGCGGCCATCATTGCGTGCCAGCGCCGGGTCTTCGCCCAGGTCGTTGCGACCCATCGCGGCCATCAGGCGGCGGAAGATCGCGTCGCCGTTGGCGGCGATCAGCACATACTCGCCGCAGCCGCACAGGTAGGCATTCGACGGCGCGATTCCCGGCAAGGCACCCCCGGCCGGCTGGCGCACAGCGCCGAACGCGGAGTACTCGGGCAACAGGCTTTCGCTCAGATTGAACAGCGACTCATACAGCGCCACGTCGATGACCTGGCCTTTACCACCACGCGCATCGCGTTCGTACAGCGCCAGCAGCACGCCAAGCGCGCCATGCAGGCCGGCGATCGTGTCACCCAGCGACAAGCCCGCGCGCACGGGCGGGCGTCCAGGCTCGCCGGTCAGGTAGCGCAGCCCGCTCATCGCTTCGGCCACCGCCGCAAAGCCGGGCTCATCCCGCTTCGGGCCGCTCTGGCCGTAGCCCGAGACCCGCACCATGATCAGCTTTGGATTGTCGGCATGAAGCACATCCCAGCCGAGCCCCCATTTCTCCATGGTTCCCGGGCGGAAGTTCTCGATCAGGACGTCGGCCTCGCTGGCCAGCTTGCGTACCAGAGCCTGCCCCTCCGGCTGGCGCAGGTCGATGGCAATCGACTGCTTGTTGCGCGACTGGGCTTCCCACCAGACCGAGGTATCTTCGTGCAACATGCGCCACTTTCGCAGCGGATCGCCCTGCCCGGGCGGCTCCACCTTGACCACGTGTGCGCCGAAATCGGCAAGTGTCTTGGCGGCAAAGGGGCCTGCAATCAGCTGGCCCAGTTCGAGAACGCGGATGCCGTCGAGAATCTGTCGCGCCATGAGTGTCTCCGAGAAACTGACCCCGATTGGGGTGGATTGGCGTAGTTTCGACGGAGTGTGCCCCAGCGGCGGGGTGATGCGGAATCGGCATTCCGGAAAGCGGGCTTTCTCGGAATGCGAAAGATCAGGGAGAACCCTAGAGGGTTCAGAAGCGGGCTCGGGGACTCAGAATGGCGCGCGGTCGCCGCAGAGATGGCTGATCAACAGCCGCGCCGAGACCGTGAGCCCGGCCGGGTCTCGCATGCCGATCAGCAGCGATCGGCGCGCCCAGGCGTCCCGCAGACCGACCAGCGAGAGCCCCATCGACTTGACGTGCGGCTCCGCGGCGATCCGCGGCAGCACCCCCACGCCCAGACCGGCCATGACCATGCGACACATCGCGTCGAAGCTCCGCACCTGGATGCGCAGCCGAAACTGCCGCTCGAGCCGACTACTTTCTTCCAACAGCCGCGCCGCCAGCGAGGTCACCTGCGGCAAGCTGACGAAGTCGTATTCGAGCGCATCGGCATAGTGGACCGGACCGTTTTGCGCCAGTGGATGCCCCGGCGGCGTGATGATGACGAGTTCGTCCTGCCGATACTCGAGCGTCACCAGTCCCGCGCACGGCGTGCGGTCGGCGAAGATGCCCACATCGGCCCGGTTTTCCATGACAGCGGCAACGATGTCGCTGCTATTGTGTTCTTCGAGTTCGATGCGGATGGTGGGATGCTGGCGCATGAACTGCGCCAGATCATCGGGAAGAAACTGCGTGATGGCCGAGGTATTGGCACAGACTCGCACCTGCCCGCGCACACCCGAGGCGTAGTCGGACATCACCCCGGCCATGCGCTCCACGTCCTGCAGGATGGTCAGCGCGTGGTGGAAGCAGGCCTGCCCCGCCTCGGTAAGCTGCACGCCAGCGGCATGGCGGAAAAACAGCGGCGCCCCGACCGCGGTCTCCAGGTCGGAGATTCGCTTGCTGGCAGCCGCCACGGCCAGATGCGATTGCCGCGCGCCGGCCGAGATACTGCCCTGCCGTGCCACGGCCACAAACAGCCCCAGCGTGACGAGATCGAAGCGCGCCAGATTCATGGTCCGTTACAGGGTGCGACGGTCCATCACGGCGCGGGCGATGGTGCCCGCATCCACGTATTCCAGTTCGCCACCCACCGGCACGCCTCGCGCCAGACGCGAGACCTTCAGCCCGCGCGCCTTCAGCATTTCGCCGATGTAGTGCGCGGTGGCCTCGCCCTCACTGGTGAAGTTGGTGGCGACGATCACCTCGCTGGCCGGGCCGCCGAGTTCGGGGTCAGTAGCACGTGCCAGCAGGCGGTCGAGATGAATCTCCTTCGGACCGATGCCGTCGAGCGGCGAGAGCCGCCCCATCAGCACGAAATACTGGCCGCGATAGGTCAGCGTCTGCTCGATCATGACCTGATCGGCCGGCGTTTCGACCACGCAGAGCAGCGTCGCGTCACGCTCTGGATCGCTGCAGGTTCCGCAGATTTCGAGTTCGGTGAAGGTATTGCAGCGCGTGCAATGGCGGATGCCATCGACGGCCCCGCGCAGCGCGTCGCCAAGCTTGCGCGCGCCTTCGCGGTCGTGCTGCAGCAGGTGATACGCCATGCGTTGGGCCGACTTCGGTCCAACGCCGGGCAGCACCTTGAGCGCCTCGATCAGCGCCTGCAGCGAGGTGGGCGGCGCCGCTCTCATGACAGAGCCGCCTGGTCGGAACGTGTCATCAGAATGGCAGCTTGAAGCCCGGAGGCAGCGGCAGACCCGACGTCATCGAACCCATCTTTTCTTGCGTGGTGGCCTCGGCCTTGCGCACGGCGTCGTTGAACGCGGCGGCTACCAGGTCTTCCAGCAGGTCCTTGTCATCGGCCAGCAGGCTCGGATCGATCGTGACGCGCTTGACGTCGTTCTTGCAGGTCATCACCACCTTCACAAGGCCGGCGCCGGACTGGCCCTCGACCTCGATCTGGGCAAGCTGCTCCTGCATCTTCTTCATGTTTTCCTGCATCTGCTGGGCTTGCTTCATCAGCCCGGCCAGTTGACCTTTCATCATGGGATCACTCCTTGAATACGTGTGGATGGGGGCGGGCGGCGCGACCGTTGGTCAGGCGGCCGCCACTTGAAACTTGAAATTCAGGCTGCGCGCGGCTGGATCGACCCTGGCACGATCTGGCCACCGAACTCCCGCAACAGACCTTGTACAAACGGGTCGCGGTCGATCTCGGCTTCGGCTTCGCGCTGGCGTTCGGCACGCGCCGCGGCATCGACAGCCGCCGCGGTATGCGTCACGCCGCCAACGACGCATTGCACACGCACATCGACGCGGAAATGCTCGACCAGCGCTGCCTGAAGCCGCTCCGCGACGTTAGCCTCGGCAATCGCCGCAACCGGCACGCGCAGATGCAGCGTGCGGCCGACCACGCGATGCAACTCGCTTTGATGGGCAAGCTGCTGGGCCAGCCCCTTGAGCGGCAGGGTGGCGGCGAACTCGGGCCAGTCGCCTGTGAAAACCGGTGGCGTGCCATCCTCGCCTGCGCTTGGCGCCACTTGCGGGACGGCAGGTGCCAGTTGCGCTGCCGGTTCCGGCTCGGGCTTGCTGATCGGCTTGGCTGCCGATTGCGTCGGCGCGGGCTTACGAGCCGCGCGCGGCGCGCGATCGGCGCTGTCGGAATCAAAGCCGTTGTCGAAACCACCGAAGCTCGGGTCATAGCCCGGATCGCTGTCGTACGGACCGATCACAGGCAGATCGGGCGGCATCTCTTCCCACGGCGGCACGTCACTTGCACCCGCGGCTTCCCACGGCGGGACGGACTTGGCTTCGGGTTGCGGCGCAGGCTTGGCGACCGGTGCCGGGCGCGCGGCCGCGACAGGGGCGGCAGCAGCCTTGCTCGGAGCGACAGCCTGCGTCACTACCGGCGTCACTACCGGCGCAGCGGCAGGCGCAACTGCCGGAGCCGGAGCCGGCGCGGCAGTGGTAGCCGGCCGTGAGGCGGAAGGCGGACGCAGCGGCTGCGCAGCCGGGCGCGAACTGGCCGCGGCGGCGGCACCTGCGTTTGGCGCAGCCGACATCGGTCGGCCAGCACGACCGGCGGAAGCTTGACGCGCGGCGGCCAACGCCGCACGGGCTGGCGACATCGACGTATCCACGTCAGCCTGGGGCGGCGCGGGTTCGGCTGACTTCGCTGGCACAGCGGGCATGGCGGGTGCTGCGGATGCGGCCGGAGCAGCGGCCGTAATCGGCGCTGTCGGCGCTGCCGGCGCGACCACTGGCGCGACCTTGACCGGCTCGGCCGCCACAGGCTCGGCAACAGCCGATGCCATGGCCCGAGGCGACGGTGCGGCGCTCGTCGTGCCAGCCGGGCGCGGGCGTACCACCTGCTGTCCGCCACCGCCCTGTCCGCCGACCGACGAAGCGGGAGCAGTGGACGGCCGGAACGCCAGCATTCGCAGCAACGTCATCGTGAAGCCGGCGTATTCGTCCGGCGCCAGCGCCAGTTCGCTGCGGCCAAGGTTGGCAATCTGGTAGAAAAGCTGGGTTTCCTGCGCGTCGAACTGCCGGGCCAGGCGGCGCACGTCCTCGGCTTCGGGCCATTCGTCCTGCACGGAAGCCGGCACGGCCTGTGCCAGCGCGACCTTGTGCAGCAGCGAGCCAAGATCCTGCAGCGCCCCGGCAAACGACAGGCTGCGGTCGGCCATCGAATCGGCGATGCCGAGCATCGTGGCGCCGTCTTCGGCAGCCAGCGCATCGAGCAGTTGCACGAGGTAGCTCTGGTCGATTGCCCCCAACATGCCGCGCACTGCCTCTTCCGACACCTGGCCGGCACTGTAGGCAATGGCCTGGTCGGTCAGCGACAGCGCATCGCGCATCGACCCGTGGGCGGCCTGCGCCAGCAGGCGCAGCGCGCTACCGTCATGGCTGATCCCTTCCTGGGCCAGGATGTGGTCGAGGTGCGAGACGATGTGGCCCGGCGGCATCTGCTTCAGATTGAACTGCAGGCAGCGTGACAGCACGGTGACCGGAATCTTCTGCGGATCGGTCGTGGCCAGGATGAACTTGACGTGCTCGGGCGGCTCCTCCAGCGTCTTCAGCATGGCGTTGAAGGCGTGGTTGGTCAGCATGTGCACTTCGTCGATCATGTAGACCTTGAAGCGGCCGGCCGTCGGGGCGTAGATCGCCTTGTCGAGCAGCTGCGCCATCTCGTCGACGCCGCGGTTCGACGCCGCGTCCATCTCGATGTAGTCGACGAAACGCCCGCTGTCGATTTCCGTGCAGGCCTTGCACTGGCCGCAAGGCTGGGCGGTGATGCCGCCGTTGCCGTCAGGGCCGGTGCAATTGAGGGCCTTGGCCAGAATCCGGGACAGCGTGGTCTTGCCGACGCCGCGCGTGCCGGTGAACAGGTAGGCGTGATGCAGCCGCTGCTGTTCCAGCGCGTGCGTGAGCGCGCGGACCACGTGCTCCTGGCCGACCAGCGTGGTGAAATCCCTGGGGCGCCATTTGCGCGCTAGAACTTGATAACTCATGGCGGCGATTGTAGCAAAAGGCGGACCTGGGTCAGACCTGGATTTGGAGTTGCCAGATGCTATCGCACGCCGCCGCCATCCGTGAAGGGTCGCCGGCTAGCCACACTCGCCCACATAACCGCAATTGGCGCACTTGGCGCAGCCGTCCACCTTGTGCAGGGCGTGAGCGCCACACTCGGGGCACGGCTTGCCGGTGCCAATCCCGGCAGCCAGTTTGGCGGCGGGCGCCGCTTCGGCCGGCGAAGCCAGCGCCACAGCCGCCTCGCCGCCTTCGCGCCGGGCCAGACGGGCAGCCAGCGCCACCACCGGTACCTGGCTGCCCTCCTCGTCCAGGAAACCACGCTTGATCAGGATGCGTTGAATCGCGTAACTCAGCGCCGCCACCTCCGAATCATGGAAGCGCGGCACCTCGGTGCCGTCCTGGCGGGCCAGGGAGCCGTAGCGGACCGTGCCCTTGTCCCAGACCACGTTCCGCATATCGGCCAGCGCCTTGGCGATCGGTCCGCCCGAGCGGGCCACCATCGACAATAGCCGCATCGTCGACGTGATCCACTGCTGGCCCTCGGAACGCTGCCCCGCGGGCATGAAGAACTCGATTGGCCGCTCGATCGTCACCGGCTGGCCACCGATCGTGCCGGACACCTGCATGAAGTTGACGGTCAGGTAGACCGTCTTGTGACCCTCATAGGTCAAATACTCGACCTTCGACGTCACGCCTTCCAGATCGCCGAGTGGCCGGCTACCGAACGGCCGCGTCAGCGGATCGTCCTCGCTCGGCGTGGCGGGCGCCGGCGCCGTGGTGGCCGTGGCGGCCGGGGTGACCGACAGCACCGCGCCAAGCACCTGGTTCGGCCGATACGTGGCGAGCCCCTTGAGCCCGGCCTTCCACGCTTCGAGGTAGAGATTGCGGAAGGCTTCGTACGGATAGTCCTCCGGCACGTTCACAGTCTTGCTGATGCTCGTGTCGATATAGGGCTGGACCGCCTCCAGCATCCGCATATGGTCAATGGCAGACATCTGGAGCGCCGTGACGAAGCTCTCCGGCAACTGCTCGACGTCGCCGCCCATATGGCGATAGAGCCGCCATGCATGGTCGGCCACCTCGAACGTGCGATAGCTGTCGTCGGGCATCCGCTTGCGCCGGTTGTAGGTCCACGAGAAGGCCGGCTCGATCCCATTTGACGCGTTATCGGCAAAGGCAAGCGTGATCGTGCCAGTTGGCGCGATCGAAAGCAGGTGCGAGTTGCGCAGGCCGTGTTCGCGGATGGCATCGCGGATGGGCTCGGGCAGGCGGCTCACGAAGCCGCCACTCAGATAGGCGTCGGCATCGAACAACGGGAAGCGGCCCTTCTCCTCGGCGAGTTCGACCGATGCCAGATAGGCGTGATCGCGCATGGTCTCGGAGATCCGCCCCGCAAGCGCGCGCGCCGCATCGGTGTCATAGCGATGACCCAGCATCACCAGTGCGCTACCAAGCCCCAGGAACCCCAGGCCGATACGACGCTTGGCTTGCGCCTCGGCCTGCTGCTCGGGCAACGGCCAGTAGGTGATGTCGAGCACGTTGTCGAGCATCCGCGTCGAAACGCGCACGACCTCGGCAAACGCCTCGAAATCGAAGCTGGCCTGATCGGTAAACGGGCGGCGTACGAAGCGCGTCAGGTTGATCGAGCCCAGGCAGCAGCAGCCATACGACGGCAACGGCTGCTCGGCGCACGGGTTGGTGGCCTCGATCGTCTCGCAGTAATAGAGATTGTTGTCGGCGTTGATGCGCGACAGGAACAGGATGCCAGGCTCTGCGTGGTCATAGGTGGCCTGCATGACCTGGTCCCACAGCCGACGGGCCGGCACACGCCGATACACCCACTGGCCGTCGTCGCGGCGATAGGCGCCCGCCGCGATACCGTCCGCGCCAGGCTCGGCCTCGTGGATCAGTTCGATTTCCCCATCAGCCGCCACCGCTTGCATGAACTCGTCGGTGACGCCAATCGAGATATTGAAGTTGGTCAGGTCGCCACGGTCCTTGGCGTGGATAAAGCTCTCGATATCGGGGTGGTCGCAGCGCAGCACGCCCATCTGCGCGCCGCGCCGTGCGCCGGCCGATTCCACGGTGGCACACGATGCATCGAACACCTTCATGAACGACACCGGCCCCGATGCGCGCGAGTGCGTGGCACGCACCAGCGCGCCACCCGGCCTGATCGAGGAAAAGTCATAGCCGACACCGCCGCCGCGCCGCATCGTCTCCGCAGCCTGGGCCACGGCGGTATAGATGCTCGGCTTACCGCCACGCACCTGGGAAACCGAGTCGCCCACAGGCTGGACGAAGCAGTTGATCAGCGTAGCTTGAATGCCTGTGCCAGCCGCCGAGTTGATACGCCCGGCCGGCACGAAGCCGCCTTCCAGCGCCCAAAGAAAGCGCGAGGCCCAGGCCTCGCGTTTGTCGGCAGGTTCCACCTCCGCGAGCGCGCGCGCCACACGGCGACGCACATCGTCAATGGTCTGCTCCTCGCCCTTGGCGTATTTTTCCTGGAGTACTTCGATGGAGATGTCTTGCGGCGCAAGCGCGCCGCGGAGGATCTGGTCGTTTGCGTTCATGTCCCCAGCCTGTCAGTTGAGAGCTTTCCGGCCCGAATTTGCCGTCCGCCATGCTGCCAGCATGGCAGGACGCCAACCCCGCTTCAGATCAAACAACCAGCCAAAGTCCTTGGCAAGAATACAAAATTGGAAAGCCTCTCAAGGTTGCGTTACAATGCCGGTCGGACGGGCCTCCTCGCATGGCGGCGCGGTCAACCTGGTCAGGTCGGGAACGAAGCAGCCACAGCCGTTTTCCACCAGTGCCGAGGGTCAGGCTCGTCCCCCTAATTCCCCTTTCTGCTTTTATCTCCCGGCAATTCCCTGATTAATCTCTGGCGCCCGCCCGTTTTCGCGCGCCAGAAACATCCTATTGTGCGCCTGTTTTGCGAATCGGGCACAGGCCGGGTGCGCTCAGAACAATGACCCCTGCTGCGTCGTGGCGATAGGTACCGCCTGTGACGCCGAGGCACGCAGAAGCTCCACATCGATCCATTCTCCGGCCGCCGTGGCCACGCCAGCCTCGATCCGCTTGCCCGGAAACATCGGCGCCACCGCCGCTGCGTAGCGCAAGAGCTGCGTGCGATAGCCCGCATGTTCCTGCGGCAACAGCCTGAGCTTGTAGTCGATGATGACGACCCGCTCGTCGAATTCCACCAGCCGGTCGATTCGCAGCAACCGCCCGCGGCCGTCATAAAGCTCCACCTCATTGCGTGCCGACACGGCATCCACCGGGAACATCAGTTCGCGCAGTGCCGGGGCCTCAAGCATTGCGCGCAGGTCCGCGACGGCCGCCTCGGCCTGCTGCCGCCAGCGCTCACGCGCGTTCGGCGCACCCGCGCCAGTCAGCGGGAACCAGCGCAAGACCGTTTCCACGTCGGGCAAGCTGCCATGCGCATCGGGATAGCGCGAGACACGTTCGAGCAGCGCGTGCACCAGTTCGCCATGTGCAGCGGCATCGGCATCGAACACGATGCCCTCGGCCTCGTCGTCCGCATCGTCGATCGGCAAGCGGTCGTCAGCCGCATCGCGATAGCGCAGCCGGAAATCGGTATAGCGGATGCGCTCGCTGGCGGCGGTCAGGGTATCGACTGCCGCGACGTCGGTCTCGGGATAAGCCGTGATCTCGTCACCGACACCCGCCGCAGCCAGACGCACGTACCAGCTTCCGGCGATCTCCGCCCCTGGCGCATCTTCCTTCTCCGCCTTGCTCGCGCGCCCCTTGATGCCGCTAACCAGCAGGCCTTGCTGCGCGCGCGTCATCGCCACGTAGAGCAGATTCCAGTTTTCGCGATCGGCCAGCGCCGCTTCGGCGTCGAACAGCGGCGCGCGAGCCATGCCGCGCTCGTCACGCTTGCCGTAGGCGGAAAAATGCCGTGGCACCGCCGATGTCGGCGGCCAGTCGACCAGAATGCCACCACGATCCGCCGCCGGATCGCTGTGATTCGCATCGAGCAGAATCACGAACGGCGCCTCGAGGCCCTTTGCCGCGTGCACCGTCAGAATATGAACGGCATCGAGCTGATTGTCTGCGGCGTCGTCTGACTCCGCCTCGGTATCCTCGACACCTTCGCCCATGCCGCCCTCATCGGGGCTTTCATCCTCGTCACCACGCCGAATTTCCTGCAGCTCATCGATGAACTTGGGCAGGCTCGGATAGCGTCCGCCATCAAGGTCGAGCGACAGCTTCAGGAAGGCATCGAGATTGGCCAGCACCTGTTCGCGAATGGCGGCAGGCGCGGCTTCGGCATAACGGCGACGCACCTCTCCCTGGTGATAGATCTGGTCGACCAGATCATGCACGGGCTTGTGCGGCGCGAGCGCCAGCCAGCCGCGCAAGCGCGCGACACCCGTTCGCAGCGAATCGGAAACGCGCTCGGGCAGTCCCAGCGCCTCGATGCGTGCCCACCATCCACCTTCGCCCTCCATCATGGCCAGCAGCACCAGATCGTCGTCAGTCGCGCCCACGAGCGGGCTCTTGAGAACATGCGCGAGGTCGAGATCCGATTCCGGTGTCATCAGGAACGCCAGGAGCGCTGAGAGATCGAGTGCTTCCAGCGTCGTCAGCAAGCCGCCACGGCGCGGGCTCAGGCACGGGATGCCGGCCTCGCGCATCGCTCGTTCGTAATCAGCCAGAAAGGTCTTGCGTCGCACCAGCAGATGCATGTCGCGCCAGCCCGCCGGGCGAGTGCCATCGCCTTCCCTCACGGGCACCTGGTCGCGCAGATAGTGCAGCCAGGCTGCCACGCGGCGACCTTCCTCGTAACGCAGGGAGTCGCCTTTCTGCGTGCGTGGCTGGGTCAGCGTATCGCGATGGCCATCGCCCTCGGATGCTTCGTCATCCTCTGCTTCCTCTGGCTCGACGAGCGGCAGCAGCCAGACCGGTCCGGCCGGACCGCCGAGCGCCGTGGTTTGCGTTTCGTAGAGCGGATAGCGCCCTTCCGCGCGTGCGTGATCGAACACGGCGTTGACCCAGTCGAGCACCTCGGGGCGATTGCGGCGCGTGCGGTTGGTACGCAGCACGGTGGCGCCGAATCCGTCCTGAAGCATGACCCGCGCGGCATCGAACAGGCGCGCGTCCGCGCGACGGAAACGGTAGATCGACTGTTTGGGATCGCCAACCAGAAACACGGTGGGCTTCTCTCCCAGCCCCTGATAGCCGGCCAGCCAGCCCTGCAGGATGCGCCATTGGAGCGGGTTCGTGTCCTGGAACTCGTCAAGCAGCAGGTGACGATATCGCGCGTCGAGACGCACCTGCAGGTACGTGGCGGTTTCCTCGTCGGCCATCAGCTTCGCCGCCAGCCATTCGAGGTCCGCGAAGTCCATCGCACGCTGGTCGCCCTTGTGGCGCTGATAACGTTCGAGCAGTGCATCGCCCAGACGGTACAGCGCCAGGTTGATCGCGAGCACCATGGCCTCGCAGCGGCGCGCCGCGATCTCGTCCAGTCGTGCGCAGTGCTCTGCGTGCTGATCCAGCAATTCGTCAACGGCACCTTCGCTACCGCACACCTTGGCCAATGCCGTGGTACGACGCAGCGAGCGCGGCTTGCCCGCATCGGTGAAAAACGCGGCACGCAGCAACTGGAATGCGTTGGCGGCGGCCTCGCCCGGCGCGGCGCCCGCGTCGCGCCATGCGCGGATCGCGCGCAGTCCGTCGATGATCTTCGACGCGTGCCCCTGCTCGGTCTTCCCGCCACGACCGAGCAGCAGTGCCATCTGCGCGCATTCCTCGAGCCAGTCGTCGTCGCAGAGCGCGTCCACCAAAATGTCGGAGGTGGCATCGTCACCAAGATCCTGCGCCAGCTTCGTGGCGGGATCGCCCGACTCCTTGAACGCAAACCACTCGTTGCGTGCGTGGAACATCCGATCAAGCAGACCCCGTGCCTGGAAGTCACCGATCGCATCGACCAGCGCTTCATAGGCTTCGCGCAGATCAGCGTATTGCGGCTGCGCCAGCGCGCGCCAGAACGGCGCCCAGGCCTCGCGCTTCATGCGCAAGGCATCCTCGCGGAGCGACGCGCCGGGCACGATGCCCGACGACAGCGGCGCCCCGCGCAACAACGTGCCGAACCAGCCGTGGAACGTGTCGATCGCCATGCGGCCCGGTGACGCCAGCACTTGTGCATGTAGCGTCCGCGCGCGGGGCAATGCCGCGCGCGCGGCGTCTGGAGACAGCCCGCGCATTTCCAGCTGCGTCAACACCGCCTCATCAGTTCCGCCGGCAAGCTGCGACAGCACTTCGAGCAGGCGCTCGCGCATTTCCTCGGCGGCCTTGCGCGTAAAGGTGATAGCCAGGATCTCATGCGGCGCGGCGCCGGCCAGCAGCAGACGGACCAGACGCGCCACCAGCAGCCACGTCTTGCCGCTGCCCGCGCAGGCCTCCACCACCACGGAGCGGCCGGGGTCGCAGGCGGCGCGCGTAAAATCGGCCTCGCCCACGGATTGGCCATCGCGCAAATAGGCGTGAACTTCGGTCATGACTGCAGATCCGGCAACGCGGTGGACTCCCAGAAGCCCTTGCGGCACAGGCCGCGGGCATCGCAATAAGTACAGGCGGCGGCATCGCCGATCGCGGGCAGCTTCGCGCCTTGCCGCAAACGCACGACGTCATGCCGCAACTGGCGCTCGAGCCAAGTCACCGCCGCCTGAAATTCCGGCAGATCGACTTCCCGCTGGGCACCGGGCGAACTATCGCGGCCGCCCTGCTTCACACCTTCCAGCGCCACCCAGCTTCCCGCCACGGCATCGGCCCGAAGCAGACCGTAGAACGCCAACTGGCAGTCTTCCTCGGCATCACCGGCCTTGCGCCGCAGGCGGCTGGCTGGCTGGGTCTTGTAATCGAGCACCGCATGTGCGCCATCCGGTCCCTTGTCGAGCCGGTCGATCCGGCCGGCCAGCCGCAGCGGTACGCCATCGGGCATCGCCACATCCACGCCGGCATCGAATTCGCCACCGCGCCAGTGCCAGCCCGCTTCCTCACGCTCAGCCTGCCATGCCACGTACGACGGCAGGACTTCCATCCAGCGGCGGTAATAGCTGATGGCATTGCCGTCCTCGGCAATCTGCTTGCCGAACGAGGTATCCGAGATTTCCCGCAGACGCGCCAGACGCCGGTCGCTGTCACGCTCGCCAGAGGCATGGATCTCCTCGTGGTATTGCAGCAGCACGCGATGCAGCAGGTTGCCGATATCGCGCTTCTCGAGGTCGTCGCTGAGCGTGTCGAGCCCGGAAAGGCCCAGCATCCGGCTGGCGAAGAACTGATAGGGGCAACGGCGCAACGTGTTGTACGCCTGCGCGCTCCAGCGCTCTGGCACGCGCTCGGGCGCCACCGGCGCAGGCATTCCGGCGGGCTGCGCGAAGGTATCGTGCAGAGCGGGCGTGGCGCTGGCTTCGATCGGCGTGCCCGCTCGCGCGCAACATGCGGATAACCGCTCGATCCAGCCGGAGACATGATGCGGCTCGCCCCGGCTGCCGATGCGTTGCCACGTCAGCACGACGTCGCTGTTGTTGAGCAGCACTTCGGCCAGATCCCGGGCCTGCTGGGCAAAGCGGGCCTCGCGGTCTTCGAGCCCAAGCTCGCGTCGCATCTGGTTCGAGAAGAACATCAACTCAGCCGCGCTGGACGGCAACTGCGCGTCATCGCAGCCGACTACCACCACGCCGTCGAACCGTCGCATCCGGGCGCCGTTGAGCGGCAGGATCGTGATGCGCGACTGGCTCTGCGCCGAGGGCTCCTTGTAAGCCACCGATTCGAGCAATGCCGACAGCATCGCACGAAACTCCTGTTGGTTCAGCGTGGCGTGGCTGCCGGTCTCGTCGTCGGGCAAGTCGCCCAGCTTCGCCAGCGCATCCAGCAGTTGCCGCCCGGCATCGTCGGCAGCCAGCGCGACACGCATATCGAGCGTGTCAAGCATGGCGTCGAGGCGGCCCAGCCAGACATGGAGCGGCTGTTGCGCGAGGCCCCGTGGCCACTGCGCGGCCTCGTCGGCCAGCGTGGCAATCAGCGTGCGAGCCGCAGCGCGAATCTGCAGTTCGGCATCGCTGGCCTCCATCGTCTCCGCGTCGACCAGCGCGCCTGCCGCTCGCTCACGCTCTGCAAACAGATGCGCCAGTCTGGCCCAGCCTCCGGTAACTACAGCGCGACGGATGCGGCGCTCCATCAGCGCGATCGCCGCGCCGCGATGCTCGAATGCAGGCAGGCAAAACGGGCTCTTGAGCAGGTCGAGCAGTGCCGCGCTATCGCCATCGCGCGCCAGCACGTCAAACCAGCGCATCAGCGCGGCGGCTGCGCGCGTGGTCGACAACTTCCAGCCGGTTTCATCGCGGACAGGCGCTCCGGCACGCGCCAGCAACGCGCGGGCGCGGCGGGCCACCACGCGGTCGTGGGCCACGAGCGCCACATGCCTGCGGCCTTCGTTGAGCCATTGCACGAGCTGGTCCGCTGCTGCGGCGGCTTCATCCTCGAAGCGCGCGCTGCCGATAACGCGGACACGCGGACGTTCGGCCGGCAATTCGGCCGACAACGCAGCGGGCAAGGCCGGCGGTGCCGCGAACGGTTCGCTGTCGGCACTACTGTCCCCGTCGCGCCGGGCCTCGGGCCACAGCGCAAGCAGCGTCCGATACCAGTCGGACTCTCCCCCCGCTTCCGATGCGCCGGTCCAGTCGTAGCCGACCTCGAGCGTCGGCACGAGTTCGCCGGCCTGCTCGAGGAATCTGGCTTCAACCGGTTCCGGCGATGTCGGGCCAATCCAGACCACCGGCCCTGCAACCTGCTGCGCCATGCGCTGTAGCGCCCGGCGTCGTGCCGGAAGCGGGTCGTCCGGCCCCGACAGCATTTGCCAGAAGGCAAGCACGATCTGCGCCTCCTGCCCGAGAAAGCGCTCGGACAGGTGCGCATAAGTACGTTGCAGCGCGCCTTGCAGGAGCGCCGCCCGCTCGTCGCTATCGTCGCCCTCGAGATCATCGTCTCCGCGGATCGCCGCGTCCTCCAGCCAGCGCGCACTCAGTTCGTCACTGATCGATAGCAGCGTCTGCGCCAGTCCCCATGCCGCCCCCTCTGTCTGGGCGCCAAAGGCGGTCCGCAGCCAATCCTGTGAGCGAATCGCCTGTTGCACCGCCAATAGGCGCGCGGCATGGCCACGCGTGGGTGTCGGGTCGGCAGCAAGATCGGGGGGAAGGTCCAGCAGCCAGTGCCCGAGCGTCAGCACACGCGGTAGCAAACGGGGCTGCCCGGCGGCGCGCGCAGCGGCATCCAGCGCCTGGCGCACGCCAGGAATCTGCGCGGCCGTCGGCACGACGATATGCGCGCCAGTGGCAGCCGGGCCGCAGTGATCCAGGAAATACCAAGTCGCCGTGGCAGCCTGATCGAGAAAGGACGGCCCGGGAGGAAACGAGAGTCGGGTCATGGATAACGGGGACGGAGTCGAGGCCGAAGGCAACCCGTGACCCTCGGAACAGACATCTTGATTAGTTGTCGTCGCCTGCGCTGCCGCCCTCCAGACGGGCGCGCAGTTCGCGCGCCGTCTCCAGCAGGCCTTCATAGCCCGAGCGGGCGTGCTCGGGCAAATCGGGGTCGCCGATCAGCGTGCCGAGCGTTTCCATCACACTGTAGACCAGCCCCTTGGCGGCGCCGGTGGCGATGCTCTCGGACTCGACGGCGCTGCTGAGATGCTGCAGCGCATCGCTCAGGTGGTCCGCCTGGCTTTCATCGGACGGAGTGGGCTTGCGGGAGTCTGGCGTCATGATCAATAGCGTTGTGAATCGGTTTGTGCGTCACATGCGCACGATTCCATTCTACTCGCGTGTCACGTCTGTCTGAATGGATTACGCGTGGATTGCGCGGATACGCGAAGTGCATTCTAGATCATGCCGACGAGCAGGCCTCGCATGGCGCCTCCGCGAAGGCGCGGCAGATTAACTCAAATAAGGGATGCCAATAGCGGGAAACTCTTGCGGCGATTGACACTATCATCGGCAAAACGATTCACAACACGGCACAATATCCACTGTTGCCGCCCCCGGCTAAATCCCGATTCTGGCGAGGACTTGATTTTCGCCAAGCTGGTAACATATCGGCATCAGCGGCGCATACTGCCGCGCGCCGCCGCGCTGCGAGTCCGCGCAATGTCGTGTAAGGTAGCGGATCGCGCCGACAGCCGTTGTCCGCCTTCAACATAAACTGAGCGATACCTGAGGTTCCCCGCCATGAGCGAACAAATCAAATATGTGAGCGACGCTTCGTTCGATGCCGACGTGCTCAAGTCCGACAAGCCCGTGCTGCTCGACTTCTGGGCCGAATGGTGCGGTCCTTGCAAGATGATCGCCCCGATCCTGGACGAAGTCGCGAAGGACTACGGCGACAAGGTGCAGGTCGCCAAAATCAACGTGGATGAAAACCAGCAAGTGCCGGCCAAGTTCGGCATTCGCGGCATCCCGACGCTGATCCTGTTCAAGAACGGCCAAGTGGCCGCGCAGAAGGTTGGCGCGCTGTCGAAGTCGCAGCTGACCGCGTTCCTGGACAGCCAGCTGTAATCTGTACCCGCCCGGGGCCGAACGGCTCCGGGAATGCACTACCCGGTCATGCGTGCGTCAGCTCTGGCGCACCGGCCGGATTGTGCTATGATGCCACCCAACAACTTCCCCGAGCGTTCGCTCATTCTTTTCCCCCTTCTCCTTGTTCTTGCCCGTCCGGGCACTTCTGTACCCCTCGTCTATGCACCTGACAGAACTCAAATCGCTTCACGTGTCTGCGCTTCTCGAAATGGCGGCAACGCTCGAGATCGACAATGCACAGCGGATGCGCAAACAGGAACTGATGTTTGCGATCCTCAAGAAGCGCGCCAAGATGGGCGAAACCATCTACGGAGACGGCACGCTGGAAGTTCTGCCCGATGGCTTCGGTTTCCTGCGCTCGCCGGAAACTTCCTACTTGGCCAGCACGGACGACATCTACATCAGCCCTTCGCAGATCCGCCGTTTCAACCTGCACACCGGTGACTCGATCGAAGGCGAAGTGCGTACGCCGAAGGACGGCGAGCGCTATTTCGCGCTGGTGAAGGTGGACAAGGTCAACGGGCAGCCTCCCGAAGCGGTGAAGAACCGCATCATGTTCGAGAACCTGACGCCGCTGCATCCGAACCGGCCGCTCACGCTCGAACGCGATATCCGCGCCGAGGAAAACATCACCGGCCGCATCGTCGACATCATCGCGCCGATCGGCCGCGGCCAGCGCGCGCTGCTGGTGGCATCGCCGAAGTCCGGCAAGACCGTGATGCTGCAGCACATCGCCCACGCGATTGCGAACAACCATCCGGAAGCCGACCTGTTCGTGCTGCTAATCGATGAGCGCCCGGAAGAAGTGACCGAAATGCAGCGCTCGGTGCGCGGCGAAGTGGTGGCGTCGACGTTCGACGAACCTGCGATCCGTCACGTGCAGGTGGCCGAAATGGTCATCGAGAAAGCCAAGCGGCTGGTGGAACTGAAGCGCGACGTGGTGATCCTGCTGGACTCGATCACGCGTCTGGCCCGCGCCTACAACACCGTGGTGCCGGCATCGGGCAAGGTACTGACCGGTGGTGTGGATGCCAACGCGCTGCAGCGTCCGAAGCGTTTCTTCGGCGCCGCGCGTAACCTGGAGGAAGGCGGTTCGCTGACCATTATCGCCACGGCGCTGATCGAAACCGGCAGCCGCATGGACGACGTGATCTACGAAGAGTTCAAGGGCACCGGCAACATGGAAGTGCACCTCGAGCGCCGCCTGGCCGAGAAGCGCGTCTACCCAGCCATCAACCTGAACAAGTCGGGCACACGCCGCGAGGAACTGCTGATCAAGCCGGACATCCTCCAGAAGATCTGGATCCTGCGCAAGTTCATCTCCGACATGGACGAAGTGCAGGCGATGGAATTCATCCTGGACAAGATGAAGCCGACGAAGAACAACGCGGAATTCTTCGACCTGATGCGCCGCGGCGGCTGATGCCACGCTGGTAGTCCATCCTGATAAAAAGGCGTACCCTTGGGTGCGCCTTTTTTCTTTCGCCCCCCCCCTCGCGAGAACCATGCTCGGAAAGCTGACCAGTTTCCTGCGCGCCCGCTCGAAAGCGCGCAAGCTCGCCCATTACGCGATTCCCGACGATCTCTGGGCGCAAACCGTGGCTGCCCTGCCCTTCGTGCAGCGCTACGACGAAGCTGACCTGACCGCATTGCGCGAGCTGGCCACACTGTTCATCGCCAACAAGGAATACTCGACCGCGCACGACATGGAGCTGACCGATGAAATGGTGGTCAGCGTGGCGGCGCAGGCTTGCGTGCCCATCCTCAAGCTCGGCATCGAGTGGTATCGCGGCTGGCACGGCATCGTGCTCTACCCGGGCGAGTTCGTGATCCGCAAGACCATCCAGGAGGACGTCGGCTTCGAGGACATCGGTCTCGTACATGGCGTCGAGGAAGAGGCCAGTGGCGAGGCATGGGAACACGGCCCGGTGATCCTGTCATGGCCGGATGTGGCCTCGCCCGGCGCCGGGCTGGACGCCCACCACGGCGAACACGAACTACCGGTAGACACGTACAACGTCGTCATCCACGAATTCGCCCACAAGCTCGACATGCTCAATGGCGAGGCCGACGGTGTGCCGCCGTTCTCGCGCGTTCTACACCCGGGTGTCGACGCCGAGCAGTGGGCGGAGACCTTCCTGAGCGAATACGATACGTTCGCAGAAGCCTGTGACGCCTTGCCCGACCATATCTGGGACGACCCCGATCGACTCCCTCCCCGCCTGCAGGTGATCGATCCGTATGGCTGCGAGGCGCCGAGCGAGTTCTTTGCAGTGGCGTCCGAAGCATTTTTTGTAGAACCCATTGGCTTGCGACGGCAGTGGCCTACTCTTTATGACGCATTGACCCTGTTTTATCGGCAGAATCCAGCCGGGAATGCGGCAAGCGACACTTAAGACATCGCCAGTTGCCCAGCTACGACGCCATTTCGTTTGTTGCACCTGCACTTGATTTTCTGCCATAATCCCGGTTTGCCCGTTATCGGCAAGTGGTTCGCTCGCCGCAAGCTTTCTGACCTGCGGCACGACGAGCGGACTGGCTACCCAACCTGAAAGGAAGCACCATGAAAGAAGGCATTCACCCGAATTACCGTGAAGTCCTGTTCCACGACGTGTCGAACGACTTCAAGTTCGTGACCCGCTCGACGATCCAGACCAAGGACACGATCGAACACGAAGGCAAGACCTACCCGCTGGCCAAGATCGAAGTGTCGTCGGAATCGCACCCGTTCTACACCGGCACGCAAAAGATCATGGACACGGCCGGCCGCGTCGAGAAGTTCCGCCAGAAGTTCGGCAGCAAGCTGGGCGCCGCCAAGAAGTAATTGCCCCGCTTTATGCGAGCAAGCGCCGCGCCCAGAGGACAGATGCTCCCGCGGCGCGCGACCTGACAAAGAGGCAGCATCGGCTGCCTCTTTGCATTTGTGCCCCCACAAGACGATTTTCATGCGCCGGGGTCACATGCCTTACCATCTGCCGATGAGCCAAGCCAAGACTTCTCCCGTCCATCTGACTGCCGCTGCTACCGGTGCCCTCCCGCGTGCACTGCTGCTGGCGATCTGCATCATCTATGGACTGGCTGGCCTGTTCGGCCGCGACCCCTGGAAAAACGAGGATGCCGCCGGATTCGGCGTGATGTGGCAACTCGGCAGCGGCGGCCTGCAGGACTGGCTCATGCCGAACATCGTCGGCCGCCCCTACAGCGACGACGGCCCACTCGTATTCTGGATCGGCGGCGGCATGATCCGCCTGCTTGGCGGCTGGCTCGGCGCGCCGGATGCGGCAAGACTCGCCACCGCGCTGTTCTACTTCGCCACCTGCGCGCTGATCTGGTACTCGACCTACCTGCTGGGCCGCCGCGACGAGGTGCAGCCCTTCGCCTTTGCCTTCGGCGGTCAGCCTGACGCGCGGTCCTACGGACGCGCGCTCGCCGATGGGGCCCTGCTGATCTTCCTGGCCTGCGTTGGCCTGGCGTTGCGCGGCCACGAAACCACCGCGCAGGTCGGCCAGGTCTGCTTCATCGCCTTCACCTTGTACGGCCTCGTGCGCAGCCTTGACAAGCCGGTACAGGGCAGCCTCTGGTTCGGCGTCGGGCTTGGTGCCCTGTGCCTGGCCAGCGGGCCGATCCTGCCGCTGGTATTGCTTGCCGCAACACTCATTGCCGGATTGATCTGCCGACCGCTGCCGCTGATGCGGCTGCTGACGATCGGGGCGCCGCTTGGCGTTCTCATCATTGCCGTATGGATGGCCACGGTATATTTCGGTGCCACCGTCACGGACGATGCCGTGACCTATATTCGCGAGTGGGCTCGCTACGACCGCCACACCTACGGCCCGCCTTCGCTGGCAGCCGCCGGCTTCATCGCACGCAACTTCTTCCTGTTCTCGTGGCCGGTCTGGCCGATTGCCGCCTTTGCGTGGCTGTCGTGGCGCGGCATGCGCCGGGCACCCCACGTGACGCTGCCGCTGTCGTTCCTGGCCGTGCTGTTCGTGCTGCTGGTGCTGCTGCGCAGTCCGGGGGACGTGCAGTTCATCCTGCTGCTGCCGCCGATGGCCGTTCTGGCTGCCTTCGCGCTTCCGACGCTGCCGCGCGCGGCGATCAACGCGATCGACTGGTTCTCGCTACTGTTCTTCACGATTCTGGGCGGCACGATCTGGTTCCTCTGGGTCGCGAAGACGACAGGTTGGCCGCCACGCATCGCCAGCAACGTATTCCGTCAGTTGCCCGGATTCCAGCATACGTTCACGATCAGCGCCGTCATCATCGCGCTGGCGGTGACGGTGGCATGGGTGCTGATCGTGCGCTGGCGCCTGTCGCGCGCGCCGAAACAGATCTGGCGACCTGTGGTCATTTCTGCCGCCGGCACGACGCTGATGTGGGTCATGGCGATGACGCTGTGGCTGCCTTCCATCAACTACGGCAAGACCTATCGAGACGTGGCACAGGCCGCCCAACTGGCGCTGCCGTCCACCTATACCTGCGTGCAGCCCATCCGCATGGGCGATGCGCAGCTTGCCTCGTTTGCCTATTTCGGTCATATCCGTTTCGGCGGCCCCGATGACGGCTGCGACATACTGCTGCGGCATGATGCCGTGGACTACGGCGCCCCGAGCAGCATCTCCCATTTCGAATGGCGCCTGATCTGGGAAGGTCGCCGACCCGCCGACCGTGACGAGCGCTTCCGCATGTACCGGCTCGTCGATCTGTCGCACACCGCCCCGCCACGGCCGACAATTCAGCGCCGGCTGCCGCGTCAGCCCTGAGCATCCGCCGCCCGGTAGCGTCCGGACGGCGTTGCCACCCGCTGGCACGCAGCCGGCCCCTACCCTAGAAGAACGATGAGCAGCGCGCTGCAGGATATTCGTCGCATTACCCATCTGGCCGCCCCCGTGCTGGTTGGACAACTGGCGGTCATCGCCTTCGGTGTCATCGACACCATCATGTCCGGCCGCGCCTCGGCCACCGACCTTGCCGCTGTTGGCTTGGGCGGATCGATCTATGTCACGGTCTACGTCAGCCTGATGGGCGTGCTGCAAGCGCTCGCGCCTGTCGCGGGACAGTTGTACGGCGCCAACCGATCCGCGGAGATCGGCGCCGAGGTACGGCAGGCAGCATGGCTCGGTGTGGCGCTGGCTATCCCCGGCATGCTGTTGCTGCTGTTTCCCGCACCGTTGCTGGAATTCGCCAAAGCACCACCCGAGTTGGTCGAAAAAGCATCGCACTATCTGCATATCGGTGCATACGGCCTACCCGCAGCGCTGGGTTTTCGCATCTACATGGCGCTGAACAATGCGCTATCTCGCCCCGTCATGGTGACGGTGCTGCAGATTGCTGGCCTGGCACTCAAGATTCCACTCAATGCCTGGTTCATCGAAGGCGGTTATGGCCTCGCCCCGATGGGCGGGCCAGGCTGCGCGCTGGCATCCACGCTGATCAGCTGGATATGGTTTCTGTCCGGACTGGCGATCCTGCTGCGCGGTGCGGCGTACCGGTCCCTGGAGATCTTCACGCGTTGGGAGTGGCCACGCTGGGACCGGATTCAGCCTCTTCTGCGCCTGGGGCTGCCGATGGGACTCACCTACCTGATCGAGATCACGTCATTCACCCTAATGTCGATCTTCATCACACGCATGGGCACCGATACCCTTGCGGGGCATCAGATCATCGCCAACCTCAGCGCCGTGGCGTACATGATGCCGCTCTCGCTATCCATCGCGACCTCGACGCTCGTCGCGCAGTCCATAGGCGCACGCGATATGGCTGCCGCACGGCGTATCGGCTGGCGTGGCATTCGCTTGGGCGCCGGACTCGCGCTACTGACCGGCACGCTGCTCTGGCTGCTACGCGAGCCGCTGCTGCATGCCTATGTCAGCGACCCGGCCGTGATTGCCAAAGCATTGCCGCTGATGCTGTTTGTCGCGTTCTATCAAGCCTTTGATGCTGTACAGGTCATGAGCGCATTCATCCTGCGCGCGTACAAGATCGCGCTGATCCCGACGCTGATCTACGCCGGCTCACTCTGGGGCGTGGGGCTCGGTGGCGGCTATGTGATGGGTTTCGGCCTGATCGATGCGTTGCCCGCCTTCACGCGCGGCGCATCGGGCTTCTGGTTGGCCAACAGCATCAGCCTGGCAATTGCCGGAACGCTGCTGGTTCGATACTTCATGCGCGTGAGTCGCGTTGGATAACCTGAATCAATGGCGCACAGAAAAAATGCCCGCGTATGCGGGCATTTCTAATTTGGCGAAGCGGACGGGACTCGGCTACATCCCACAGGCTGCGGATTCGCTTGCAAGCGAATCTCTGCGAGTCCGGCCAGGAGCCGCGCAGATGGCTCGCTCCGTTCCGTACAGACGAAAAAAATGCCCGCTTGCGCGGGCATTTCTAATTTGGCGGAGCGGACGGGACTCGAACCCGCGACCCCCGGCGTGACAGGCCGGTATTCTAACCAACTGAACTACCGCTCCTTTTTCGGTTGCTATCCGAAGCTTCGCTCCGAACAGCCAACTGGACGTTTGATTACGTCCAACATCTGGCGTCCCCTAGGGGATTCGAACCCCTGTACTCACCGTGAAAGGGTGATGTCCTAGGCCTCTAGACGAAGGGGACAGAAACTATTTGCAAGCAACGTTTCCGTCTACTGCTGCGAAGTCCGCCATTTTAGCAGAGATTTCGCAATCTGAGGCACTTTTTTACTGCATCCGTGCCTCGGAAATTCTGGTGGAGCTAAGCGGGATCGAACCGCTGACCTCTTGCATGCCATGCAAGCGCTCTCCCAGCTGAGCTATAGCCCCAAATTATAATCGCAGCCCATTACTGCAGCACGATCATCTTTGATTTTTTGAGGCTGAAAATTTGCCTCGGGTAAATCGAAAGGTGATTATCAGATAATCACCTCTCACCCAAATAAAAACCCGCTTGGTTTCACCCAAGCGGGCTCAGTCTGGCGGAGCGGACGGGACTCGAACCCGCGACCCCCGGCGTGACAGGCCGGTATTCTAACCGACTGAACTACCGCTCCTTTGTCGGTTGCTGTCCGAAGCTTCGCTCCGGACAGCCAACTGGACGTTTGATTACGTCCAACATCTGGCGTCCCCTAGGGGATTCGAACCCCTGTACTCACCGTGAAAGGGTGATGTCCTAGGCCTCTAGACGAAGGGGACAGAAACTTGGTGGAGCTAAGCGGGATCGAACCGCTGACCTCTTGCATGCCATGCAAGCGCTCTCCCAGCTGAGCTATAGCCCCATAGTTACTGCCATTTACTGCAATCTTGCTCACCAGATTTACTGCGTTTCTGGCGAAGCGGCGATTATAAAGCATTCTCACCGTTTTGCAAGCCCCGTTCGGTTTTTCAACCGCTCTGCTTGACTCGCGTCGTGCAGCAGGGAGAACGAGATTATGCTGAAGTCTCGACCAGAGCGCAAGCCCCAGCCGAGACTTTTTCAGCAGTTTTTTACGCTGCAGCCAAACGGCGCAGCACCGTGTCGCGACCGAACAGTTCAAGCACCGCGTCGATGCTCGGCGTCTGCAACTGTCCCGCCACCAGCAGGCGCACCGGCATCGCCAGCTTCGGCATCTTCAGACCGAACTCCGCCAGCACTGCCTTGAACGCGGCACTGATCGCTTCGCGCTTCCACTCCGGCAGCGCCGCGAGTTGCGTGGCCAGCGCCTGCAGTGCGGGGCGAATCTCGTCCGTCAGGTGTTCGGCCTTCAGCGCCGCATCGGCCTGCGGCTCGCCGCGATAAAACAGCATCGCGGTCTGCGCCACTTCCTTCAGCGTGTTCGCGCGATCCTTGACCAGCGCGATCACGTCCACCAGGTTCGCGCCTTCGACCTTGCCGCCGAGCGCCTCGATGAACGGACGCGTCAGGTCTGCCAGGCGCGTGTTGTCACCAACCTTGATGTAATGGTTGTTGAGCCACGCCAGCTTTTCCGGGTTGTATTGCGCCGGGGACTTGCCCAAGTGCTCCAGATCGAACCATTCGACGAACTGTTCGCGCGAGAAGATCTCGGCATCGCCATGCGCCCAGCCCAGTCGCGCCAGATAGTTCAGGACCGCCTCCGGCAGATAGCCCTCATCCCGATATCCCGTGACGGGCAACGCGCCATGACGCTTACTCATCTTCTCACCCTGCTCGTTGAGCACGGTGGGCAGGTGGGCGTAGACCGGCACCTCGCCACCCAGGGCGCGGATGATGTTGATCTGCCGCGGCGTGTTATTGACGTGGTCATCGCCCCGGATCACGTGGGTGATCTTCATGTCGAGGTCATCCACCACCACGCAGAAGTTGTAGGTCGGCGTGCCATCGGGGCGGGCAATGACGAGATCGTCGAGTTCATCATTCGAGATCTCGATGCGGCCCTTCACGGCGTCGTCCCACACCACGCTACCGCCGATCGGGTTTTTGAAGCGCACCACGGGCTGCACGCCAGCCGGCGGCTCGGGCAGCACCTTGCCCGGCTCCGGACGCCAGAAACCGTTGTACCGCGGCTTTTCGCCAGCAGCACGCTGCGCTTCGCGCAAGGCGTCAAGCTCCTCGGTACTCATATAGCAGTGGTAAGCCAGCTCGTTGTCGAGCATCTGCTGTACCACCTCGCGATACCGGTCCATCCGCTGCATCTGATAGAAGGGGCCTTCGTCGATGTCCAGATCGAGCCAGGCCATGCTTTCCAGGATGACGTCGACGGCGACATCGGTCGAACGCTCGACGTCGGTATCCTCGATACGCAGGATGAAGTCGCCCTTCATGCGGCGGGCAAACGCCCACGGATAAAACGCGGAGCGAATATTGCCGAGGTGAATGAAGCCGGTCGGACTCGGTGCGAAGCGGGTGCGGACGCGTTGTGTCATGGTTCGGGGAAACAAAAAGGCCCGCGCACGGATGCGCGCAGGCCGGATGTCAGGGAATGCTGCATTATACGCGCTGCCCGACACGATCTCCGCCCTGGAATCATTTATGCTGCCGCCAGTCTGACATTCGGCCATACGCGATGCGAGGCCCCATGGGGCCTCCAGCATCACATCCAGCAAGATCTCCTTCCCTCGATGCAACGACGAAACTTCCTGGGCGCTTCGGCAGCGATGCTGCTGGCAGCCTGCTCCTTCGGCCCCAAGCCGGACGCGACAAACCCCGGCACCACTGCCGCCGTGCCACCCGTGGCGACCAACCCGCCCCGGCCAATCCGCATCGGCCTGGCGCTCGGCGGCGGAGCGGCGCGTGGCTTCGCGCACATTGGCGTGATCAAGGCGCTCGAAGCCCAGGGAATTCGCCCGGATATCGTCACGGGCACCAGCGCGGGCTCAGTGGTAGCGGCACTCTACGCGTCGGGCATGGATGGCTTTACGTTGAACAAGCTCGCGCTGACGATGGACGAAGCGACCATCGCCGACTGGGCCCTGCCCTTCGGCACACGCTTCGGCGGCTGGCTCAAGGGCGAGGCGCTGCAGAACTACGTCAACCGCCTGGTCAAGAATCGTCCGATCGAGTCGATGAAGCTGCCGCTCGGCATCGTTGCCACGGATCTCAAGACCGGTGAGCGGATTCTGTTCCGGCGTGGGAATACCGGCCAGGCCGTACGCGCATCGAGCAGCGTCCCGGGCGTATTCCAGCCGGTGGCGATCGGCGGCCACGACTACGTCGATGGTGGCCTGGTGGAGCCGGTACCAGTGGATGCCGCCCGCGAGATGGGCGCCGATTTCGTGATCGCGGTGAATATCTCTGCCGATCCGGCGAGTCAGAAAAATGGCGGGCAGAGTGGTGTCCTGCTGCAGACGACGGCCATCATGGGGCAGTCGATCAACAAGATGGCGCTGGCGCGCGCCGACGTTGTGATCCGGCCCGACCTGCCGGATATGGGCGGCAGCGATTTTACGTCGCGCAATCGGGCGATCCTGGCTGGCGAGCAGGCCACATCTGCGGTACTAGCGGCATTGCGTGAAAAGCTGGCCGCCGCGCGCAATCGTCCGGCGACGGGCGGAACCGTCGCGACACAATAAGCAGCGACACGCCGCGCCCGAACATCGCTCTCCCCCAAACAACACACAACAAAAAAGGACTGCCTGAGCAGTCCTTTTTTGTTTTGCCTTCGGGATTTGCCGCTTCAGCAGCCGCAAATCCTAGGCACCGTACTTAGCCACCGTAAAGCGAGCGGCCCTGGGCATTCGGATCGTAACGCTTGAGCGTCTCGATCATGTTGCTGGTGTTCTCGACCGAGCCACGCGCCGAATCGTCGATACGGCGGGCACCGTTGTAGCGCGTCACCCAGTAGGCGGCACGCATGTCATCGACACGGATCTTGCTGCCGGTGGACGGCGCGTGCACGAACTTGTTGTCGCCAATATAGATGCCGACGTGCGAGAACGTGTGGCGCATGGTGTTAAAGAACACCAGATCGCCGGGCCGCAGATCGTTCGCCGCAACCGTGGCGCCAACCTGGCTCATTTCGACGGAGCGACGGGGCAACATGAAGCCGAAGGTGTCGTTGAACACGTAGCGGACGAAGCCGCTGCAGTCCAGACCCGACTCGGGGCTGTTACCGCCGAAGCGATAACGAACACCGATCAGACCCAGCGCGTTCATGACCAGGTCGCCAGCTTTCGTGGCGACATTGCTGGTGGAGTTCATCATCGACGACAGCAAGCCACGCTTGCCTTCCGGATGCGCGTCCGTGACATCCGCACGGGCATCGATCCGGGCGTCGGTATCCTTGAACACCGTATCCGCCAGCACTCCATTCGACACAGTCGCACCGCAGACAATGGCAATTCCAACGGCGGCGCGCGCCAGGGAATGAAGTACCGTTCGCTGCATTGGTTCTCCTGATGATCGGACAAATCTGACCGGCGAGTAAGACAACACCGGACAGCGTGAAAACATCAGGGCGGATCGGACGCAAGAAGTACGCCAGTAGAAAAGCTCCCGTCTCGCACCAACCGCGTGCACTGCTGGTCTTCCCCAAGACCTCACGCGGCGGACGAACCACCCCCAAAAAACTTATCGGGCGATCTTAAAGTAGCCGCCCTTGACATGTCAAAGATGGTTACAAATTTCCCTCAAATCGCCTGCAAATCAACGAACTAGCGCAAAAAACGCATCCAGTTTCTTGGTTTTCGCATAAACAGCGCATGTTACGCCGGCGTGTCAATGCATGATGCGACGCACATCAAATCAAGCCGAACCTAGCTGGGCCGCCGCCATCAGCTTGCGTGTATACGAATGTTGCGGTGCGCCGAGCACCGTTTCGGTCTCGCCCGACTCCACGACCTCGCCGTTCTTCATCACCACGACCCGGTGCGCCATGGCGCGAATCACCGCCAAGTCGTGACTGATAAAGAGATAGCTGAGGTTGTACTTGTGCTGGAGCTGTGACAGCAGAGCCAGCACCTGCTGCTGAATCGACACGTCAAGTGCAGAAGTCGGCTCATCCAGCACCAGCACCTGCGGTTTCAGGATCAGCACACGGGCAATGGCGATACGTTGCCGCTGGCCACCCGAGAACTCGTGCGGGTAGCGCCCCAGCGCCGTGCGGTCGAGCCCCACTTCGCGCAGTGCCTCGATCACGCGCTCACGCGTTGCCTCGCGCGACAGGCCCGGCTGGTGCAGCGCGAGCCCCTCCTCCACGATCTGCTCGATCGTCATCCGGGGAGACAGCGACCCGAACGGGTCCTGAAATACCACCTGCATCCGTGAGCGTAACGCGCTGCGCTCCTTGCCCGTGCAGGTATCGAAGCTCCGGCCCAGGAACTGGATCGAGCCGCTACTCTTGCGCTGGAGCGCGAGCACGGCGTGAGCCAGCGTCGTCTTGCCTGAGCCCGACTCACCTACGATCCCGACCGTTTCCCCTTCGCGCAACTGCAGGTTCACCTCCTTCACAGCCGGGAATGCTTCCTTGAGGAACCAGCCCGCCATGCCAGGACGCTTCTTCATGTAGTTGACGCACAGCGCATCGGTCTCCAGCAGCACCGGGGCCAGCGGCACCAGCGGCAACACCTCGCGCCGGGGCCGACTGTCGATCAGCTTGCGTGTGTAGGGATGGTGCGGATTGGAGAAGACCTCGGCGGTCTCGCCCGTCTCGACCAGGACGCCCTTTTCCATCACGCCCACGCGCTGGGCGAACGCCCTGACCATGTTCAGATCGTGCGTGATCAGCATCACCGCCATGCCGAACTCGGCCTGCAGGTCGCGCAACAGATCCAGGATCTGGGCCCGGATGGTCACGTCCAGCGCTGTGGTCGGCTCGTCGGCCAGCAACAGCTTGGGGCGGCACGCGAGCGCCATGGCGATCATCGCGCGCTGACGCTGGCCACCCGACAACTGGTGCGGGAAGCTATTGAAACGGTTGGGCGCGTCGGTGATGCCGGTGCGCTCGAGCAGCGCAATCGCGCGATCGCGGGCAGCCCGGCGGTCCAGCCCTTCGTGCAGCGCCAGCGTCTCCACGATCTGGTTACCAATCGTGTAGAGCGGGTTAAGCGCCGTCATGGGCTCCTGGAAGATCATGGCGATTTCCGACCCGCGAATGCGGCGCATCTCGCGATCGGACACCTGCAGCAGATCTTCGCCCTCGAAACGGATCGAGCCCTGATAGTGCGCATCCTCGACCAGTCGAAGCATCGCCAGCGCGGTCACGGTCTTGCCCGAGCCCGATTCGCCGACCAGCGCGTAGCGCTCGCCGGCCCGAAGGTCGAAACTCACTTCGCGCACCGCGCGCGTGGCGTGCTCGCCCTCCCCGAAGGTGACCGACAGGCGGTCCACGCACATTAGCTTGGTACCCGGCGCTGGCACTGCCGCCGGTTCGGTAAAGGTCATGGCCGTGCTCATCGGACGGCCTCCGCTGCCCCGCCACGTGCCGGCACCTTCGGCGCCACGCGGCCGCGCATCTGGGCCAGGCCCATGCGCGTGTCGAACGCATCGCGCAGCGCGTCTCCCATGAACGTCAGCAGCAGCAGTGTCAGCACCAGCACCGCGAAGGTCGACAGGGAAATCCACCACGCATCGAGATTTGCCTTGCCCTGCGCCAGCAGCTCGCCCAGGCTAGGCGTGGTCGGCGGCACGCCAAGACCGAGGAAATCCAGACTCGTGAGCGCCAGAATCGCCGCGCTCATCCGGAACGGCAGGAACGTGATCACCGGCGTCAGGCTGTTCGGCAGGATATGCCGCCACATGATCTGCACATTCGACAAACCCAGCGCGCGGGCCGACTTGACGTAGTCGAGCGAGCGATTGCGGTAGAACTCGGCGCGCACGTAGTCGGACAGCCCCATCCAGCCAAACAGCGACAGCAGGATGATCAGCAGCGCCAGACTCGGCTCGAAGATCGAGGCAAAGATGATCAGCAGGTACAGCTCGGGCATCGAGCCCCATATCTCGATCGCGCGTTGCGACATGAGGTCGAACCGGCCGCCGAAGAACCCCATCAGCGCGCCCGTCAGCGTGCCGACCAGCACGCCGATGACGGTCAGTGCCAGCCCAAACAGCACGGATACGCGGAATCCATATAGCAAGCGAGCCAGCACATCGCGGCCACGGTCATCGGTGCCAAGCCAGTTTTCCGCCGAGGGCGGCGCCGGATTCGGCTCCTTGGCGAAGTAGTTGATCGAATCGTACGAATAGCGGTTTAGCGGAAAAATCGCGAAATTGCCATGCGTCGTAATTCGCTCGAGGATGAACGGATCAAGATAGTCGGTGCGCGTTGGGAAATCGCCGTCGAACGTGGTTTCCGGGTAGACCTTGGCGATCGGCAGGTAGTACTCGCCCTTGTAGCGGACCAACAGCGGCCGGTCGCTCGACAGCACCTCGGCGCACAGGCTCAGCACGAACAGCGCCACGAACAGGATCAGGCTCCAGTAGCCAAGCCGGTTGCGACGGAACCGTTGCCAGGCGCGCTGACGCGGAGACAGCGAGTGCGGCAGCCCGTTCTGGATTGGGGCGCGTTTGAAGGGATTCATCGATGCATCCCCTCGAAGTGAATACGAGGATCGACCATCACGTAGCAAATGTCCGAAATCAGGCGCGTCACCAGACCGATCAGCGTGAACAGGTACAGCGTGCCGAGCACCACGGGGTAGTCACGACGCAGCACCGCCTCATAGGACAGCAGACCCAGCCCGTCGAGCGAAAACAGTGTTTCGATCAGCAGCGAGCCGGTGAAGAACGCGCCGATAAACGCCGCCGGGAACCCCGTCACGAGCGGAATCAGCGCGTTACGGAACACATGCTTCCAGAGCACGCGGTGCTCGGACAGGCCCTTGGCCCGCGCGGTCAGCACGTACTGCTTGCGGATTTCCTCCAGGAACGCATTCTTGGTCAGCATGGTGACCACGGCGAAGCTGCCCACGACCGATGCCGTGATCGGCAGCACCAGGTGCCAGAGGTAATCCATCACCTTGCCCATGAGCGACAACTGGTCCCAGTCATCGGAGGTCAGGCCGCGCAGCGGGAACCACTGCACGAACGTGCCGCCGCCAAACAGCACCAGCAGCAGCACGCCGAGCACGAAGCCGGGGATCGCATACCCCACCAGCACGATCATGCTGCTGATCACGTCGAAGCGGCTGCCGGCCCGGATTGCCTTGGAGATGCCCAGCGGCACCGATATCAGATAGGTCAGGAAGAATGTCCAGAGCCCCAGGCTGATCGACACAGGCATCTTCGACTTCACCAGTTCCCAGACGCTGCGGTGCTGGAAGTAGCTCTGGCCGAGGTCGAACTTTGCAAAGCGCTTGAGCATCAGGAAATAGCGCTCGATCGGCGGCTTGTCGAAACCGTACAGCGCCTGGATCTCCTTGATCTTGTCCGGGTCCACGCCGCGACGGCCGCGATACTCGGCACCGCCGCCGCTGGCCTCGGCAGCACCGCCCCGCCCTTTCATCTCAAGCATCATCTGCTCGACTGGGCCACCGGGCACGAACTGGATCACGACGAACGTAAGCGTAATGACGCCGATCAACGTCGGAATCATCAGCAGAATGCGCTTCAACAGATAGGCAAGCATGGCCGTCCGGGTTCGGGATTACTGGGTCTTTGGCACCAGGTCATTGCGCCACCAGTTGGAGAGGATCCAGCCTTCCGCCGTGTAGAAGTACGGCAGACGCGTCGGGTACGCCATCTCCTTGCGATATGCCACACGATGGAACGCACTGTACCAGTTTGGCACGATGTAGTAGCCATGCATCAGCACACGGTCGAGCGCGCGGCCGGCGGTAATCAGTTCATCGCGCGATCGGGCGTGCAGCAACGTGTCGACAAGCTTGTCGACCGCCGGCGATTTCAGGCCGAACAGGTTGTCGGAACCGGGCGTGCCCGCCGCTTCAGCCGTGAAGCGGTCGCGCAGTTCGTTGCCGGGGCTCTGGGAATCCGGGAAACGGATCGACACCATGTCGAAATCGAAATCCTCGAGCCGCTTCTGGTACAGCGCGAAGTCCGTGGTGCGCTGGTTCACCTCGATGCCGAGCTTCTCCAGGTTACGGATGTACGCCGTGATAACCCGACTCATGGCGCCGCCGTCATCCAGGAATTCGAACACCATCGGCTCGCCCTTGGCATTGCGCAGCGCACCATCTGAATAGGTCCACCCCGCCTGCGCCAGCAACCGGCGCGCATCGCGCAGGTTGTCGCGCAGGGAGCGCGGCGGGTTCGTCGTGGGCTGCACGACATCCGCGCCGAACACTCCGGCCGGCAACTCGGCGCGCAGCGGCTCCAGCAACGCCAGTTCACCCGGCCCCGGCTTGCCATCGAAGGTGGTGCTGGCGGCCAGTTCGCTGTTCGAGAACCAGCTGTCAAGCCGCTTGTAGGCCCCGTAGAACAGTTGCCGGTTCAGCCACTCGAAATCTAGCGCGAGGATCAGCGCCTGGCGCACCCGCACATCCTGGAACATCGGCTTGCGCATGTTCATCACGAAGCCCTGCATCCCGGCGCCATTGCGGTGCGGGAACTCGGTCTTGATCAGCTCCCCTTCCTTGAAACGCGTGCCGACGTAGCTCTTGGCCCAGTTTTTTGACCGATATTCGACGATCGCATCGAACTCGCCGGCCTTGAATGCCTCGAGTTTGGCCGTTTCGTCCTTGTAGAGACGGTAGACCACCCGGCCGAAATTGAACGTGCCGCGGCGTACCGCCAGATCCTTGCCCCAGTATTTCGGGTCGCGCGCGAACACGATGCCACGCCCGGCGTCGTAGCGTTCGATCTTGTACGGTCCGCTGGTGATCGGCTCCTCGAAGGTCAGCTTGTCGAACGATACCTTCTCGGTCCACTTCTTCGAGAACACCGGGAGCGAGCCGACAATCAGCGGCAGTTCGGGATTGCGTTGCTTGAAGTCAAATCGCACCGTGCGTTCGCCGGTCACCACCACGGCTTTCACATCGGTGCACATGCTGCGATAGCCCGGGCTCGCGAACTTGCTCATCAGCATGTCGTACGAATACTTGACGTCCGACGCCAGCACGGGGTCGCCGTTGACAAAGCGTGCCTCGCGGCGAATTTGGAACGTCACCGACAACTCGTCCGGCGCCACCGTGACATCGTCGGCCAGCAGGCCATAGGAGCTGGCGGTCTCGTCGGCGCTGCTGATCAGCAGCGACTCGAACATCAGGGCGTTGAGCCCCGGCGCGGACGTGCCCTTCAGAGTGAACGGGTTGAACTTGTCGAAACTGGTGCGGCGGTCCGGGTTGGCCAGGGTCAGCGTGCCCCCCTGCGGGGCATCGGCATTGACGTAGTCGAAATGCTTGAAGTCCGGCGGATACTTGAGGTCGCCGTGGAGCGCAAAGCCGTGGGCTGCGAAAGCAGATAAGGGAAAACCCGAAGCCAGCACGATCGACAGCGCCGCCCACCCTTGCACTACCGCGCGTCGACAGAAGCACTGCCCTGCCGCCCGAAGCGGCCAACGTGCACGAATCAGCATCCGGTTGCAGACCTCCACAATGCCCAGGACAGCCCGGCGGCTTGTGGCCGGGCGAAGTTGTGCGACAATTTTACATGCGTTCGGGTGGCCAACAGCCATCCGGACATTCCCTCTACGCGGTGCAACAAAAGCGGGAAAGTTTGCTTATTGTGCATCGGCCATGGGCCATCGCATAAAATACGCCCGCCCCACACATATTTGGAGAATCTATGGGATTTCTGGCAGGTAAGCGGATCCTGATTACCGGTTTGCTTTCGAACCGTTCGATCGCCTACGGCATTGCAGCAGCGTGCAAGCGTGAAGGCGCGGAACTGGCGTTCACTTATGTCGGCGAACGATTCAAGGACCGCATCACGGACTTCGCCAAGGAATTCGGCTCCGACATGATCTATGAGTGCGACGTAGGTAGCGATGAACAGATCGACGCCACGTTTGCCGCACTGGGGCAGCGCTGGGAAAAATTCGACGGTCTGGTGCACTCGATCGGCTTCGCGCCGCGCGAAGCCATCGCCGGCAACTTCCTGGACGGGCTGTCGCGTGAAGGCTTCCGGATCGCACACGATATCTCGGCCTACAGCTTCCCGGCACTGGCCAAGGCCGCGATGCCGCTGCTCAATGACAAGGCATCGCTGCTGACGCTGACCTACCTGGGCGCCGAGCGTGTGGTACCGAACTACAACACGATGGGCCTGGCCAAGGCTTCGCTCGAAGCCAGCGTGCGCTACCTGGCGTCGGCGGTCGGCCCGCGCGGGATGCGTGCCAACGGCATTTCGGCCGGTCCGATCAAGACCCTGGCCGCCTCGGGCATCAAGGACTTCAGCCGCCTGCTCAAGCATTTCGAAGACGTGGCACCGATCCGTCGCAACGTGACGATCGAAGAAGTCGGCAACGTCGCGGCCTTCCTGCTGTCGGATCTGGCCAGCGGCGTGACCGGCGAGATCACGTATGTCGACGGCGGCTACAACATCGTGGGCACGGCCGTCGAGGACTGATCCCGGCTTCGCACCGCCCCTGCGATCCAGGCGCCCCAACACGGGGCGCCTTTTTGTTTCTTCAGGCCACCGCCTCGATCGCCGCCACGGCCCGCCCGGCGGCCGGCGAGAGCGTCCGCTGCGCAAGCCGCACGACCGCGAACTGCATCGTCATGGCGGGCAGACCCGGAACGTCGAGCGGCACCAGACTCCCCGCCGCCGTCTCATCGCGGACGGCACGCGCTGGCGCCAGCAACACCGCATCGGTATGTTTGGCGAGATAGGTCAAGGCCCGGAAATCGTTGCTTTCCACCTGAAACGGCAGTGCCTCCCCCGGCTTGCAGCGCAACACCTTGCGCAGCCGCTCGTGCGTTTCGGGCGGGAACACCACCGATACCAGCGCTGCCTCCCTTAGCGCCGGCAGCAACACGGGCCGCCTCGCCAGCGGATGCCCCTGCCGCACGAACAGGCCAGCCGACTCCTCCGGCAGCCGCTGCACTTCCAGCTCGGCCAGGGTCGGCACTGTGCTCTGCTCGATCACGACGAAATCCAACCGCTCGGCGCGCAACGCGTCAAGCAGCGCGCGAGGATCACTAACCTCGGTCGCAATCTGCAGCCCGGGCCACTCCCGGTGCAGCAGGCAAAGCACCTCCGGCAGCAGCATCGCTGCCGGAAAGGCGCCGAGTCCGATCTGGACGCTGCCGATCTCGTGCTGCCGCACCAGCGTCAGGTCGCGGGTCAGGCAGTGCGTCTCGAACAGGATGCGCCGGGCGCGCTCGGTGACCATGCGCCCGACAGCGGTCAGCGTCACGCCGCGTGTGCCGCGATCGAACAGCACCGCGCCGGCTTCCTCTTCCAGTGTCTGGATGCTTCGCGTCAACGCCGGCTGACTCAGATGGACCCGCCGCGCCGCCGCTGCCAGGGAGCCCTCCTCCGCCACCGCGACCAGATGTTCAAGCCGTTTGAGATTCATATATGCGTAGATTGCATTGCTGCGATACGAAATTTGCACTTGAATTATAGGTCCGCACCGCATCCAATGACTCTTTTCCCGACTCAGCCCTGTAGAGCCTACCCATGCGCATTGCCCGCTTGACCGCCCTTGCTTCCGCCGCGCTGACGATGTCCGTCGCACTCGCCGGCCCGAATCCCGCTACTCCGCTGACCGAGCAATCGAACGCCGCATGGCTGCGCAAGCTGCCGTTCGCCGACCGTGCCGACTTCGAAGATGCCAAGCGCGGGCTCGTGGCGCGCTTCCCCGAGCCGACGATCAAGAGCGCCGACGGCAAGACAGCGTGGGACTTCGGCGCGTATGCCTTCGAATCGGCGGCGGACGCCCCGCCCACCGTTAACCCGAGCCTCTGGCGACTGGCGCAACTGAATAACGAAGCTGGCCTGTTCAAGGTGGCTGACCGCGTCTATCAGGTGCGCGGCGCCGACCTGGCAAACATGAACATCGTCGAAGGCGACACCGGCCTGATCATCATCGATACCTTGCTCACGGCGGAAACCGCCCGGGCCGCGCTCGACCTTTATTACGCGCACCGTCCGCGCAAACCCGTGCTGGCCGTGATCTATACGCACAGCCACGCCGATCATTTCGGCGGGGTACGTGGCATCGTCAGCGAGGACGACGTGAAATCCGGCAAGGTCGAGATCCTGGCGCCGAATGGCTTCATGGACGAAGCCGTCAGCGAAAATGTGCTGGCAGGCGGCGCGATGGGCCGACGGGCGCAGTACATGTACGGCACCAACCTGCCGAAGAACGCCACGGGCCAGGTCGATACCGGCCTGGGCAAAGCCACTGCGCGCGGCACCATCACGCTGCTGGCGCCCACGTCGTCGATCACCAAGCCGATCGAGACGCGCCGGATCGACGGCATCGACTTCGAATTCCAGCTCACCCCGGGCACCGAGGCGCCGGCGGAGATGAACATCTATCTGCCGCAGTTCCGCACGCTTTGCATCGCCGAAAACGCGGTGCGCACCCAGCACAACCTGCTGACGCTGCGCGGCGCGCAGGTGCGCGACGCCAAGGCATGGTCTTACTTCCTGAGCCAATCGCTATTGCGCTACGGCGATCGGACCGATGTGCTGATCGGCCAGCATCACTGGCCCACCTGGGGCCACGCACGCATCGTCGAGATGCTGTCCGACCAGCGCGACATGTACGCCTACCTGAACGACCAGACCCTGCGGCTGCTGAACCAGGGCCTGACCCCGCTCGAGATCGCCGACACGCTCAAAACGCTGCCCGAGCCACTGGCCAGCAAGTGGTATGCACGGGACTACTACGGATCGGTCAGCCATAACGTACGCGCGGTCTACCAGCGCTACCTGGGCTTCTACGATGGCAACCCGGCGCACCTGAACCCGCTGCCGCCCGAGCAAACGGCCAGGAAGACCATCGAATGGATGGGCGGCGCCGATGCCGTGCTGGCCAAGGCCCGCGAGGCCTATGCACATGGCGACTACCGCTGGGTGGCGCAGATCGGCAATGACCTGGTCTTCGCCGATCCATCGAACGCCGCGGCGCGCGCGCTGCAGGCCGATGCGCTGGAACAGCTTGGCTACCAGAGCGAGAACGCCACGTGGCGCAACATCTACCTGACCGGCGCTCAGGAACTTCGCGATGGCGTGCCCAAGCTGCAGGGCAGCTCGCTCGGCTCGGCCGATCTCGTGCGCGCGCTGACGGTGCCGAACTTCTTCGACTATCTGGCCGTGCGCCTGAACGCGGACAAGGCCGCCGGCAAGGCCATGACGCTGAACTGGCAGTTCACGGACCTGAACCAGCGCTACGCGATGACGCTGCGCAACAGCGCGCTGACCTACGTGGCCGATGCCCAGCACGCGCAGCCGACCGCCACGGTCACGCTGACCAAGGCCACGCTCGACAAGATCAGCCTGAAGCAGCTCACCCTGCCGCAGGCCATGCAGTCGGGCGCGATCCGCATCGATGGCAACCCGCAGGCCGTGGCGGGCCTGTTCGCCATGCTCGACACGTTCGACCCGGCCTTCAATATCGTCACGCCGCACGGATACCAGAAGTAACCGCGCGGTTCGCCACGCCGGCTCCAGCTCGAGCCGGCGGCTCGCATCCCCCGCTTTGGTGTGGGAACGCTACATTCAAGCCAAACGTCAAATGTGTCGATAACCGTGCTAAATGTCATAACAATAACCAGCACGAGTCATGGCCCTTACCATCGCCAGCAATGTCCTGGCGCTCAGCGCATCCCTGCAAGCGGGGAAAGCGGGCAACGCAGTGGGCGACACCATTCGACGCCTGTCTTCCGGGCTGCGGATCAACTCCGCGCGGGACGACGCAGCGGGCCTGGCCATTGCCAGCCGAATGCGGGTGCAAGTCAGTGGGCTGAACCAGGCACGACGGAATGCGGGCGACGGCCAATCCATGCTGGAGACCGCCAGCGGTGCCCTTGACTCCCTGAGCGCACGCCTGCAGCGCATCCGCGACCTGAGCGTTCAAGGCCTTAACGGCACACTTTCGCTCACGGATACGGATGCGGTCCAGGCCGAAATCAATGCGAACCTGAAGGAAATCGACCGCCTCACGCAGCAGTCCACGTTCAACGGCTTGCGGCTGCTGGACGGCAGCGCTGGCATGGTCAACCTGCAGGTCGGCGCGAACGATTCGGACAAGCTGTCCGTGAACCTCGGTGGTTCCGGCTTTGGCGTCAACGCCCTGGGCCTGAAGGACTTCACGATCGCCGGGCTGCCCGGCACCGTCAGCGGCCTTAGCGTGCTCCAGGGCCGCAGTACCAACGTCATGATCGACAGCCCGACCACCACCGTCCACTGGCCGGCGGGCAGCACGAGCCCCAACCTCGTGCGGGACGTCAGCGGCACCATCTATGTGCAGGACGTGGACGGCGCCGGCAAGCCAACCTATCAGCAAGTGGGGTACCGGCCGACGACCGATACGGTAACGGGACTCAGCGACGTCGCGCTCTCTCCGTCAGGCCCGCCAGTGTTCCAAAGCCCGGCGGCGGTGGCATCGCGCGCCATCGGCGTGCCGAGCCTGCTTGACAACACGAATGCGCCGATCGCCGGCGCTTCACTGGTCCAGGCCGACGATGGCCGCTATTTCATCCTGAAGGCCGGCAACTACTATCAGGCCAGCCTAGGTTTCGGCACCTCGGGAACGGTCACCGCAAAGGCCGCCGACATGACGTCGCCGCTGACCGCGGCGGACTTCTCCACGCTGCCGGCAACCGTCACGCAAACGCCGCCCGTGGATCCCGCTGCCGACACCGTCGCGTTCCAGGACGCCAGCGGCGTCAGCCTCAGCGCATCCGCCTCGCGCCTGCTTCAACGCAACAACGGCACCTATGTGATCGAGGTGGATACGGGCGGCGGCAATTTCCGCTATTACGATGCAGCGCTCACGATGAGCGACGACGGCACCACGCGGACCATGACAGCCAGGGCGGTGAGCACCACCTACCAGTCGTTCACGGACTTGCCGTCGGTCAGCGGCGATTCGACGGTGACCATCGACCCGGCAAAGGTCTCGGTCAACTACACCGATCGAAACGGGGTGACCTATGGCAACGTGCTCGGGCTCGACGCCAGCGGCAACTACGTGTTCAACCTCCCGCAGTCGGCCAAGACCGGCACGCTGGTGACCGCGCAGGACGGTTCGCAGTACATCCGCACCGTCAACGGCAGCGAAGACGTGCTGATCTTCTACCCACTGACGTTCACCGCGCTGACCGACGCCTCCACCAACACGACGGTGCTCAATGTGGTGGAAGCCGGCGAAGGCATCCGTCTTAAGCAGCCGCTCGATCCGCTGGCAACGCTTGATCGGGCGCTCGCTGCCGTCGACGCCCAGCGCAGCCTGCTGGGTGCGGCGCAGAATCGGCTCGATTCGATCACCAATGCCCAACAGACGACCGCCACCAACCTTGATACAGCGCGTTCACGGATCGAGGACGCCGACTACGCGGCCGAGGTCTCGAAGATGACTGCCGCCCAGATCGTCAGCCAGGCCGCCACGGCCATGCTGGCACAGGCCAACCAGCAGTCTCAGTCGGTGCTTTCGCTGCTGGGCCGGAACTGATTGCGGCCGACGTCAGCGGCATGGCACAGGCCCCGCCGCTGACGTCGCGGAATCGATCGCGGGCCGGCCTAATGGCAATCAGGAGAGCCAACCGGCGCTAGCGCCCCCGCCGTTCACCCGGCCGATCACAATCCCCATGCATCGCACAGTACCTTTCCAGCAGCACTGATTCCCGATCGCTCAGTACGATTCTTCCGGGCTTGTCCGGCGACGGCTCACCAGGCGCCCAATAGTGTCGATGAGACGCGAAGTCGCGCCATACCGCCCAGACTGACAGCCCCACCATCGCTACGACGTAGATGGCGACATAGACGTTGTTTCTACTCACAGATCCCTTCCGCATACGGCTCGGCGTTTGCCTGAAGCTGCAACGCTAAGCCGCCCACGCCACCGCTTTGCCCGGACTGGTCTCGTTTCCGGCCACGTTTCTGACCACGTTTCATCGCGCGACCACCGCAAGCCGGAAAAGCCATCAATTCCAGACTAGTCCGGCCCGCCGGTCGGCCGCGCATCAGTACCCTGTTCGATCCTGATTTGTGGGCGCGAGCCGCACGTATGTGTCCGGCGTTCAATGCGCCCGATTGCTTGCAACCGCCGCAACTTTGCCAACAGGCTGACGATGCCCAGCAAGCGCTACATTGCCCATTCCCAGAGCTTCGCGAACACCATCGGGAGTTTTCACCCCGGTCGCTCCCGGTTTCTTGTGTTCCTGATCACGCTCTGCTTCCTGGGGCTCGCTATCCGCGCCATCTGGATCGCCGGACCTGGCAACGCGTTCTACCAGCAGCAAGGCGATTTACGCGTCAGGCGACAGCTCGATGTTCCGCCGACGCGCGGGCGAATTCTTGATCGCAACGGCCATACGCTCGCACAGAGCCTCCCGGCCGGCGCCATCTACTTAAGCCCCCGTCAGATGGTCTCCAGTGACAAATACACGGGGCTTGCGGAGGCACTCGGTATGCCCCTGACAGAGATCGAGGCGGCATCGGCATCGGACCGGGGCTTTGTGTACCTCAGGCGCCAGACCGACGCGGCAACGCTGGAACTGGTCAAGACGCTTGCGTTGCCAGGCGTGGGAACGGTACGCGAGTTCAAGCGTGTCTATCCATCCGGCCCGCCCTTCGACGCCCTTCTCGGGCTGGTCAATCTTGACGGCATCGGTATCGAGGGACTGGAACTCGCACTCAATGACCGGCTGAAAGGCGCGCGCGGGCGGAGCGTCGTCGAGAAGGACCGCCTTGGCAACATCCTCTCCCAGCTGGTGATTGCCGAGGCCGAGGACGGCGGCGATATCCATCTGTCGATCGATGAGCGGCTGCAAACCGCCACATACCAGGCACTGCAGCAGGCATCGGAAACGGTGAAGGCTCGATCCAGCCTTGCCGTGGTCACTGACGTCAAGACCGGCGAGATCCTCGCCGCCGCAAGCTGGCACGCCGATAGCAGCAAACGTCGCGCTGCGGCGCTGATCGACGCCTTCGAGCCAGGCAGCATCATCAAGCCGCTGATCGTCGCGGGTGCGCTGGAACTGAAGCGCGTTGCACCAGACACGTTGATCGAGACGAACGGCAGATTCGATTTTGCCGGCGCGAAGATCACAGACGTCCGGAACTTCGGCCAGCTATCGGTCGCGGGCGTTATCGAGAAATCGAGCAACATCGGCATGGTGAAAATCGTCTCCCGCCTCTCGCCGGACGAACTGTGGACGCACATGCACGCGCTCGGCTTTGGGCGAAAGGCTGACTCCTTCCCATTTCCCGGCCTGGGTAGTGGTCGCATGCATAGCGCGCGGGGGATGACGCCGATTACCCAGGCGACCATGGCATATGGATACGGGCTGACCGCCTCCGCGCTACAGATCGCGCAGGCATATGCGGCGATCGGCAATCGCGGCCAGCTTATCCCCCTTACCCTCGAACGGCGGCCAGCAGGAAGCGAGACGCGCGGCACGCAGGTCCTGACGCCAGCAACCGCGGAGGCCGTGCTGGCCATGCTCGAACGCGTGACCGGTGCCGGAGGGTCAGGCCGACAAGCCCGCGTGAACGAGTACCGCGTCGGCGGCAAAACGGGCACGGCCTACCTGCACGTCCCGGGACGTGGATACGACAAGAAGCGCTACCGCGCGTCGTTTGCCGGCGTGGCACCCCTGTCCGCGCCCGAGATCGCCGTCGTGGTCAGCGTCGAGGATCCCAGCGAAGGCAGCCACTTCGGCGGCAAAGTCGCAGCGCCAATCTTCGCGCAAATCGTCTCGCGTGCCATGCAATTGCGGCATGTGGTTCCAGATGCCCCACCGGCCGAGGCCAACATCGCACGTTGAGTCTCAGTTCGGGCCAATTCCAGACCAGTCTTGTATGCAGTCCGGAAACCGTCCGACAGACTGATGGTCACAGCCACCCTCAGGATATACCGGCGCGCGGCGATCCACGCGTGCCCAGCCTTCAGCGATGCCAACAGAGTCAAAGCCGGAAACCACCAACACTCCCGGACGGGCCCGGATTGCAACCTGCCTGGGCGCGCTTGCCGGTCTCCTTATCGCGCTGGGAATGGCCTTTGGCGCCTGGCACGTCTATCAGGCATGGCTGTCGCTCCCGGACGTCAATAGCCTTGCCGCGTTCAAGCCAGACAGGCCGCTGCGCATTTATTCTCAGGATGGCATCCTCCTGGCCGAGTATGGCGACGAGCGCCGGGAGATCGTCCCGCTTTCCAGAATTCCGATCGTCGTGCAGCAGAGCCTGCTGGCGATCGAAGATGCGCGGTTCTACGAACACGGTGGCGTGGACTTCTCGGGATTGTTCCGCGCTGCATGGGCCAACTTCGCATCGGGCCGGCACGCGCAGGGGGCCAGCACCATCACCATGCAGGTAGCGCGCCGCCTGTACCTGTCCAGCGAGAAGACTTACGACCGGAAGCTGCGCGAAGTTCTTCTGGCCTTCAAGCTGGAGCAGCAGTTCAGCAAGCAACGGCTGCTTGAGGTCTATATGAACCAGATCTATCTGGGCGAGCGCGCATACGGATTTGCTGCCGCGGCGAGCATCTATTTCGACAAGTCACTCGACCAGTTGACCCCAGCGGAAGCCGCCCTGCTCGCGGGCCTCCCCAAAGCACCGTCCGCATTCAACCCGACGGTCAACCCGGAGCGTGCCCGCGTACGCCAGCGGTACATCCTCGCGCGCATGCACGAGCTTGGATATCTGGGCGACGAACAGTACGCATCCGCATTGGATGAACCGCTTCGGCTGAAGCCACGTAGCTATGCCATCGACCCGGCATTTGCCTTTCCGGTGGAGCGCGCACGCCAACTGGTCGTGGACCAGTACGGTGAACGCGCCTATCGCGATGGCCTGGACGTGACGCTAACCATTCAAACCGCCACGCAGGCAGCCGCTTACGATGCCCTGCATGACGGCCTGCTTCGCGCCCAGCAAAGACGACGCTATATCCCGCTGGGACGGGTGGCCATCGACGGCAATGCGCCAGCATCGGGGCTTGACGACTATCCGGATCGGGACGGCCTCACCACGGCCGTCGTCACCGCCACGGCCGATCGCAGCGGCCGCCTGACGGTCAAGACGCGCGATGGCACGACCCTTCGTGCGCAAGCACCCGCGTATGCCGCGACGCCGCTGACGCGCGGCACGGTTGTCACCATGGCAAGCCTGGGTGGCAAATGGGAGATCGGGCAAGCGCCCGACATGGAGGGCGCGCTGGTTTCCATCGATTCCGTCAGCGGCGATGTCGTGGCGTGGGTGGGTGGCTATGACTTCCATCGCGGCAAGTTTGATCACGCCGTGCAGGCGTTGCGCCAGCCGGGCTCCTGCTTCAAACCCTTTGTCTACTCCGCCTCTCTCGAAAAAGGCTACTTTCCGGGAACCATGGTGGACGACAGTCAGCGGGTACTGGACTCGACCGTCACCGGTGCCCGGCCCTGGCGGCCCAAGAACTACGGCGGCCGCTACGACGGCTTCATCACGGCACGCGAGGGGCTTGTCCGCTCCAAGAACCTGGTGACGGTGGGGCTGACGCAGGCTTCCGGTATCGATTACGTGCGGGATTTCGCGCTGCGATTCGGCTTCGCGCCAGACCTGAATCCCGGCAGTTTCCCCCTGGCGCTGGGCGCCGGCAGCGTGACGCCGATGCAATTGACGCAGGCGTACGCCGTCTTCTCCAACGGCGGCTATCTCGTGCAGCCGCGCCTGATCGCCCGGATCGTGCAGCGCGGTGACCAGGAGCTCTACACATCGGCCGGAGACATCGAGCGCAAACAGATCATCTCCCCACGCAACGCGTTCATCATGGACTCGCTGCTTCGCGATGTGGTTCGGAAAGGCACCGGTCGCGCGGCGGCCCATATCGACAAGGCCGACGCTGCCGGCAAGACGGGGACCTCGAACGATGCCAGGGACGCATGGTTCGCCGGATACGCGACGGGGCTGGCGACCACCGTATGGGTAGGCCATGACCAGTTCCGCAGCCTCGGGGCGGTCACGGGTGGGACGCTTGCACTGCCGATCTGGACGGACTTCATGCGCCACGCCACGGCTGACCGCGCCCCGATCAGCAGAGCGTTGCCGGACGATGTTGTCGAGGAAAACGGCGACTACATCTACCGCGAGTATCGTTCGTCCGCCTGCGTGAGCGATTCCCACGCATTCATCCGGACGGGATACCGCTGCGCATCCGAGCCCGCGCCTGTCCCGACACGCGAGCAGCAACGCGAGCACGAGCAGATTCTGGAGTGGTTCCGGCAAGACGCCGATAACGTGTGACGCCTCGGGCGCGATTGCTGCAAGGCTTATAATTCAGCGCCTGCGATACGTCTTGGAAACCGCAAAATGCCCATTTCGATCATGGTCCTGGATGACCACGAAATTGTTCATCAGGGTATCGTCCGGGTACTGCAGCAGAACTCTGCATTCGCAATTCTCGGGACATTCACCCGCAGCAGGGATTTCGTGCAGGCGCTCAGGAACAAGGCGCCCGATCTGGTGATCATCGACTATGCGCTAGAGCCTTCGGATGCGGACGGCATCGGCGTTATCCGGATGATCCGGCGACAGTATCCGGGCATCAAGATCCTCGTTCTATCCGCCCACGACAGCCCCGTCACTATCGCCCTGGCAATGAAGGCGGGGGCCGATGGGTACTGCATCAAGAACGGCTCGATTGCCGATATTACGGCGGCTATCGCCAAGATTCTCCGGGGGGCAAGCCACATCCCAGCCCAGGTTGCCTCGCTTTCCGTGTTCGGCAAGGAACAGGGGGAAGGCGCGCCGGGCTCGGGGGGCCTCACCGCCGCGCTGACCGAAAAGGAACGCGAGGTGCTCAGGTGCTTTCTGGACGGGATGACGGTCAACGAAATCGCCGCGAAATTCTCGCGCAGCAAGAAGACGGTGAGCGGCCACAAGCAGTCGGCGCTCCGCAAGCTGGGGATCCGCTCCGACAACGAACTGTTCAAGGTGCGCCACCTTATCTGACCTACGCCCAGCGACTTGCCCGCAACCCAGGACGAAGATATCGATGTCGGCACCGAATCCCCACGCATCATGAAACGGGCACTGCTTCTGATCCTGGCTGTCCTGGCCGGCTTCATTCCGTACGCCCGCGCCATGGCGCAAGGTTCCTGGGGAGCGACGGAGGAAGCATGGCTGAAGGAGCACCACGTCCTGCGTATCGCGGTGGACCCCTACTGGCAACCGCTCGAATATGTCGAGAAAGGAACCGCTCACGGGCTCAGCATCGCCTATATCCATGCCATTGCCGATCGGCTTGGCCTGACGGTGCAACTGGTGCCCACGAAGTCATGGTCGGAATCCGTGCGCAAGCTTCTGGACGGCGAGGTGGACGTGCTGCCCGCCGTGCCCGACTTCCAGTTGCCCAAGTCCGCCGGAACACGGATTGCACTGACACGTCCCTACTACGTCGGCACGACACTGGTTGTCGCAAAGGCGCGGGACAACAACTACTTCGATCTATCGAGCTTGGGCTGCATTACCGTAGCGGTCAAGGAAGGCGGCGCCTATCACCAATGGTTCGAAGGGCACCCGTTGCCTTGCACGCGGCTACTCCCGGAGCCGAGCGACAGCATGGCATTGGCGGCAGTTCGTGACGGCAAGGCTGCCGCCGCTGTCGGGCCGAGCGCGGTACTTCATCCGCTCATCCGGCTGCAGTACGACAAGACGCTTCATATCGCGGGGACCATCGCCGAGCTGCCGCTGGTGCTGCGCATGGCTGTCCGCCAGGATTCCGCGCCGCTGCTCTCCCTGATGAATCAGGCGCTGGCATCGCTCAGCGCCGGGGAAACCGACCAGCTCTATCAGAACTGGCTGGAGGGCGCGGATTACCTTCAGCCATCGCTCAAGGCACTCTGGCACTACTACGGCGCCACGATTGTGCTTTTCCTGATCGTCCTGATATCACTGGGCGTTTCCGTCTACCAGGCGATGCGTGCCCGCGCCAATGCCTTGAAGAGCGAGAAGGTGAAATCCGAGTTCCTGGCCATCATGAGCCATGAGATACGGACGCCCATTAGTGCGGTCGTGGGCGCGCTGGAGTTACTCGATCGGGAAGACAACAACACGCCAAGACGAGAACTTCTTCATCGGGCTCGAGAAAGCGCCGACTCGTTGCTCGCGGTACTCAATAACGTCCTGGACTATTCAAGCATCAGTACCGGGAAGATCCTCGTGAAGCCCTCGGCGCTGCGTGTGAACGACCTCGTCCGCTCGGTGCTCGATGGCTTCGAAGCCATCGCCGATCGCAAGGGCATTGCGCTCCAGCTGAACGACCAGTCTGGCGGTCACACCATCAACCTGGACGGTAATCGCATACGCCAGGTGCTGGGCAATCTCGTGGCAAATGCGATCAAGTTCACCGAGCAGGGTACCGTCACGGTCGACGTCCGGTTGTCCCGGTCAGAGCGATCGTCGGAACGCGTCACGCTGGCGATCCGCGTAAGCGACACGGGCATCGGCATCGCGCCAGAGGATCAACCAAGGCTGTTTCAGCCCTTCAGCCAGGTGGGGAACGCCCGTCAACGCCAAACGGGTAGCAGTGGCCTTGGCCTCTCCATCTGCAAGAAGCTCGTGGAAGCCATGGGGGGAAGCATCTCGATCTGGAGCACCCTCGGGCAGGGTACGACGGTCGAGTTCTCGCTGGAATCGACGATTGCCGACACACACGAAACCGCCTTGCCCCCCTCGCCACAGGTGGCAGCAAGCGTCTCCGGGGAGATTCTGGTCGTTGAAGACACGCCGGCCAACCAGTTGGTGCTCATGGAGCAGTTGCGCGCGCTTGGGTATGACCCGGTGCTTGCGGAAGCCGGCGCCCAGGCCATCGACCTGTTCTCGACTCGATCGTTTGCCGCCATTCTGCTGGACCTTCACTTGCCGGACGTCGACGGCTTCACAGTCGCAAAGCAAATGCGCGCCCGGGAGGACTCGACGCATTCGCAACCCACACCAATCATCGCCGTGACGGCCGAAGCCGGGCCGGAACAGGCATTGCGTTCGCTGGATGCGGGCATCGATTGCGTTCTAGCCAAACCGATCAATCTGCAGGGATTGCAGGAAACATTGCACCTGTGGATTCCGGATTGCCACGCGACTGGCGCGATCGGGGCGACTGCTACCGACGCACTCAACGCACTCGACGCCAGCCATTCCAGCCATTTGGAACGTACCAAGTCCATGGCGGAATACGCGCTGCTCGAACTTGCGGCCCTCGATGTCGCCGCGCGGGCGCGAGACCCTGTCATGGCCGGACATCATCTCCATCGCCTAAAGGGGACACTGCTCCAGTCCTCGCAGCTCACAAACCTGGCTGAGAGCATCCCGTCCATCGAGGCCAGCCTCGACAAGGACGTCGACTGGGATGGCATTGTCCTGAGCCTTCAATACCTTCGACCCGAGATTCTCAGGCGGTCAGCAGATGACGCTTGATGCTGGCGAGCGCGGCAGATCGCCCTCTTCCGGACTCCACCTCGACACCCGGCAAGCGCGACGCGCTTGCGCACACCGAACTATCCAGATCGCACAGACAACGACTGCGAGCGATTGCCCGCCGATGGGATCGGTAAGCGCACCGAGAGTTACTTCCACATCACTAAATGATTGATCTACGTCAACTCCATGTGCGGGGTGTTGGCGCGACCATGCACTGACAAAACCCTTTGGACATCAAGGGCATAAAACACGCGGAACCTCATGGGGTTCCGTTCCTACCGCACACAATAATGAGAATTCCCGCGATCACCATTCGAAAGGCCCTGCAAGGCGGATTGGCCTTGCTGACGGCCATCGGGGCGACATATGCCCTGGCACAAACCGAGCCCGCACCTTCGCCAAATGCGACCCATCCCCAGGTCATCGACGACTTGCCGGCGAACTACGCTGCCAGCCTGGATGCAGCGACTCGGAAGCAAGTCGAACGGGGCCGATACGTAGCGCGGCTAGGCGATTGTGTCGCCTGTCACACCGGCACCGACAAGTCCAGACCGATGGCAGGCGGGCTTGCGCTGGAGACGCCATTCGGCACGCTGCATTCGACCAACATCACACCCGACCCCGAAACCGGGATCGGGCGATACAGCTTCGCGCAGTTCGACCGTGCGATGCGCAAGGGCGTGGCCGCCGACGGCCACAACCTGTATCCGGCCATGCCGTATCCCTCCTATGCCAAGCTCACGCAGGAGGACATGCAGGCGCTGTACGCATACCTGATGCACGGCGTGAAGCCAGTCCGCCAAGCCAATCAGCCGTTGGGGATGTCATTCCCCTTCAACCAGCGCTGGGGATTGGCAGTCTGGAATTGGCTGTTCCTGGACGCAAAGCCCTTCCAGCCCAATGCAAAGCAGGACGCGGAATGGAACCGCGGCGCCTATATCGTGCAAGGGCTCGGACACTGCGGCGCATGCCATACGCCTCGCGGCATTGGCTTCCAGGAGAAGACCATGTCCGATGCTGGCAGCACGGGCAAATTTTTCCTCGCGGGAGAGACCGTGGAGGGATGGCGCGCACTGAGCCTGCGCAGCCTGTGGACGCCTGAGGACACCGCCGAGATTCTGAAGACCGGGCGCAACCAGCATGGCACGGTGTCCGGAAACATGGTCGACGTGGTGCAGCACAGTACCCAGTACATGACGGATGGCGATCTGAAAGCCATCGGCGTCTATCTCAAGTCGCTACCGGCTGCGGGGCATGACAAGCCGATGCAGGTCGCACAGGGGCCCGCGCCCTCCATCGCGCCGCGCGCGTCAAAGGCCGAATCGGACGTTGTACCGGCCACCGCATCTGGAGCGCCCGCCGACCTCTATACCTCGCGCGGTGGATTGGGATACCTGCAGTTCTGCACCGACTGCCATCGCTCGGATGGTGCCGGGGTATCAGGCGTGTTCCCGGCGCTTGCGGGCAACCCGGTACTGATGTCCGACGACCCCTCGACGCTCGTTCATATCACGCTGACGGGCTGGCGTTCCGCCCAGACTGCCGACAATGCCCGCGTCCTGAGCATGCCGGCATTCGCCCGCCTGAGCGACCAGGAAATTGCCGAGATCCTGAACTTCACCCGCAGAAGCTGGGGCAACGCCACAGCCAAGCCGATCGCGGCAGCCACGGTGCGGAGCATGCGCAAGCAACTCGACGTCCGTAAGCTTGACGACAGCAAGTTCGAGACCCCGCGCATCGCCAACATCTTGAAGGAGTCCAACGCCACACAGCTGGTTCTTGGTGCCCGGCTGAACATCAACACGCACGAGATGCTGCCCAGGAATGTGGGCAATGCGCTGAACTGCGCGAGTTGCCACCTGAATGCCGGGACCGTCGCGGATGGCTCGCCGTATGTTGGTGTGTCCGCGTTCTTCCCGAGCTACGCGCCGCGGGCCGGCCGGGTCATCACGCTGGCAGACCGTATCAACGGTTGCTTCCTGCGATCGATGAACGGCAAGCCGCTGCCGCTCGACTCCGAGGAACTCAAGGCGATGGTCGCTTACTTCGACTGGATGAAACGCGAGACCAAGCCAGAGGACAAGGTCGAAGGCCGCGGTGTCGGCAAGATCGACCGCCGCCTGGTACCGAACGTGGAAAACGGCAAGAAAATCTACGCAGTCCAGTGCGCGCTATGCCACGGTGACGGCGGCGAAGGCATCAAGAATGCCAACGGCAAGTGGGTCTATCCGCCGCTGTGGGGCGACGAGTCCTTCAACATCGGTGCGGGTATGGCGCGAACCTATACGGCAGCGGCCTTCGTCAAGCGCAACATGCCCATCGCTTTCCATAACGGGTTCCCCTTGGGCCAGGGCGGGTTGACCGATCAGGAAGCAGTGGATGTCGCCGAGTACTTCACCCACATGCCCCGGCCAGACTTCGCGGCCAAGGTCAAGGATTGGCCCAACGACAAGAAGCCGGCCGACGCACGTTACTAACGCTTCTTGGCTGGCGCGGCCCCGACGTCAAAACGTTGGGGCCGCCGACGCCAAATGTCGGATGTCGGAAACACACGCTACCTGGAGGGATAGGACGTCGGCACAGTGCGCAGCATCGCGTGCGCGGCGTGTCATCAGGTGCATGGAAGCTCCAGGGACGCCAGAGAGGCTGTAGAACTGCAGGCCTTGGCTGACGATCCGCTCTCCATCGAACGGCCTCCAAACCTGGAATTCTTGGCCCGCCCTAGAGGATTCGAACCCTTATATTAGGTCACATAGCCCCTCCACAAACGCCCTCTTCCCCACCAGCCGCGCGCAGCTTGGGTTTCATGCTTGGAGCCAAATACGCACCTGGGTGCATATTTGAATCTTGTTCATAGGAGAACTCTGGCGCCTGCCGTAGCTAGCTACGGTGAAACATCTGACCTACAAGGTCTGTGGATAACCTGTTGATATGCTGTGCATATCCATGCACCGCCCTCATGCGACGGTGCAGCAAGAGGATGATTCCGAGGCCATCCGTTGCGGGCCGAGTACGCAGATTCCCTGGCAACATCAGGCAATAAGTTTCCCGCAAACTGGCCTAGCGCCTTTCATGCGGCAAAAATTGGCCTGAAATTGTGAAGCGATTTGGGGTAGCTGGCCGCCATCGTCGCTTAGTCGCACCTAGTGTCCGGAGGGAGCACGATGCTACGGCCGCACTCTCAGTCAGGACTGTTTCCCGAGAAGCCCCTTCGAGAACAGCCTGTTCTCGACAATGCGCTCAATCTCCTTCCTGTCGGCCTTAATCAGGTACGGCCAGGAGAGGAGAAATTCCGCGAGCTCGTCGTTGTCGCAATAAAGGTATGCCGTCGGAACCTTGAGCACCTTCGCCAGCTTCTGAGCGATTTCAACAGCGGGCTGGTGAACTCCACTCTCGTATCGGCTGATGCGTGCGCTGGCAATAGTTTCGTCCAGGCCGATTTCCACGCCGAGCTTATCTTGGGGAATGCCGGCACGCCGCCTTGCCTGCCGCAAGCGACGTCCAAAAACAGTAACCGGCTCCTTTTTTCCCATTCTTCGAATATCGTAGATTTCGCATTGCGTTTCCCTACGAAATTCGTAGAATCAGGAACAAACTACGAACAGCCAAATGCACTTGACAAACCGCCATTTCATGGTTCGTTTGTCGCTATAGGCGTCATAAACAACCACTGGAGCTGACGCTCTCGCTCGCACGAGGGAACACTCCTGACGTACCCGCCACAAACTGCTGGAGCCCAAGAAATGAACCTCAACGATGTACCTGACGACTTCCCACGGCCCACGCTTCCAGCCGTGGTTCTTGGCGGGCAGCCAAAAGTGGGCGCCACCTTGTCATGGAACGTCTACGTTGCAGGCTTGACTCCAGAAGAGAGATACGAGCGCTGGTTCATATGCGAGGACATAGCCAAGCAATTGCTTCCCGTCGCTCAAGAGGATGCAGCGAAGTTTCCCCACCATTCGCCAAACGAGACGCTTAGACGCGTTCGCGTGTCAGTCGCACGCAAAGGTTGGGTATCGGCTGCAGAACTGGATTGGCTCATTCAACGACTGAAGACCCCGCTGCAATGGTAGGAGCCGAGGTTCTGGCGTGGAACCATGTATCTGGAGAGCGCAATATGTCATGCCGCGATGACGAAAGCGAAGCTGCGTCTTCTCGCTACGCGCCTAAGCCCGCCCTTCACCTCGGACGCATCGTCCAGGACATTCCGCCGGTGGTTCACGCCTTGGGAAAGGCAACGTGCCGCACCCCGGACGAGCTCCTGGCCAGCCGAACGCGCTTTGGCTATCCCACCTATGCAATCGAAGACCCCGACGATAGTGTGACCTGGTACTTCTCAAACGACTTGCAGGAGGCAGTTGCCCTCGGGCTGAAGTGGCTCGAGAAGGACTGCGCTCTAATACAGATTCCCGAAGACCAAAATGGTGAGGTTGTCTATGCCTACGTAGCGCGAGGTCTCGAACATGACCCAGACCTCGAGTGCCTTTTATATCGTGAAGGCTTCTGGCGCGCTGCGGGCGGGGACATGAATGAAGCAGCGACACCGGAAATCATGACTCGGTTGCGTATTGAACTCTTCAAGCTCCTAGCCCGATTGGGGGGAGGACAATTCCTCTTGCTCGACTTCTCAAATCCGGCTTCTGTTACAAGGCACCTAGAGAACTGGGAGAATGACCTTGAGCCGTAGCACAAATCGGCTGCTGGCCATCTTGCGCAGGTTAGAGCCATGACCAAGCGGCTTTCGGGAGCTGTAGCTGCGCTCTACCGGCAACCAGACGATGACCTCCGCCAGGTGTACGGCCAGTTGCTAACGGAGGCGGAAAGGCTCCCATGCCTTTCCTCGGTTGCCGTCATCTCCATCACTTTGCCTGGACGCCAGCCAGCAGGCGTGGATGGATTCGAGCACGTACTACGAGTGAGCTTCGCAGACGTCAACTTGCTCACCCCGACGCTCTCTCACAGGGATACGAACTCCCACGCCCCGAGTTCGCTAGAACTGAATGGAGTGGAGCGGCGGATTTGTCCATGGGTCGCTGGAGCCCTGTACAAGTGATGACACGCAGCCACCTTACACTAGACGAAATGGAGGCTGAGATAGGAGGCTATCTAAGGACCTACCGCATCCATCGCAACATCGACCAGGCTACCCTCTCAATGCGAGCTGGCATCAGCGTGCGGGCTCTACGGAATCTCGAGACAGGCAACGGTTCGTCATTGCGCACCCTCTGCACGGTGCTTAGAGCCTTGGGCCGCGAAGGATGGCTCGACATGATTGCGCCTGTTCCCACCATCAACCCGTTGATGCTTACAAGGCAAGCAAAGCCACGACAGCGGGCAAGCAAGCCCAGGAAAAAGAAGACCACATTCAAGGAGGCTTTGGCGGCGATACCAAACGTCGGTGAAGATGACTCCGACTCACGGAAATAGTCAGAGGAAGTGAAACCCGATTTCCAAATTGCCGTTGGGGACCGACCGGTCCTTCTTGCTTCTGTGAGGGCCGATTCACGCACGTACACGTGTCCGCGGGCTGACGGAAAAAAACAAGCAGCGAACTACGACATTTCACTGATTGTTGGCTAAAGTGCTGGCCGGTGCCTGACTGCGTCCAACCAGTCCCGCATATTTTCATCCACTAGGAGAACTGAATTGGCGAGGGAAATGTATCACGGAAGTTTGTCCGAAAGCATCACTGTCTTCGATGACTTCACCCATTTTGGAACCAGAGATGCAGCCATTGCCGCTGCGGCCGCCAAAGCCTACGCCCAACCGGGCAGCATACGTCCTACGGCGTATCTTTACTGCGTTCAAATCCAGGTCAGTGATTCCCAGATTCATAAAGTGGAAACGGGGGACTGGGGCGACCCTACCCTGTATTCGACATGCCGCACACTATTGAACACTCAGAGATTCCCGGAGCTCAAGGACATTGAGTTACAAGCAAGAAAAATTAGAGAAGGCCGAAGCCGTCAGAGCAAAATCGATGCGGAAAAATACCTTATCCGCGCAATGGCGGATGCATTGCAGGACAGGGTCGGCGCCTTTGAATACACCAACAAGGTTGAGGACGAACGCAGTCAGAGCCTTCTTGTGGTTCGTGGAGCGAATGTCGTCAGACACGGTAAGGTTGAGAAGATTGAGCAATCTCAGCTAGAAGCAGCGCGGGTGCACAACCCGCTTCACCACGCCAATTCTCCGGCGAATCAGTTCCAAGAGGTTGCACCCCATATTCAGGCGAGGGATGAATTCAGAAATCAGCGCCCCTCATCCAGTCGGACGTAGGGTGATTCGACCGTCCAGCCTAGCAGCTAGTTTGACTGGACGGAGGAGAGCTACATATAGAAGCTATAGCGCGGCTGCACCACATCACCCTCCGGCACGTACTTGAGAACCTTTCCAACCTGTTGGGCTACACGCATCGTAATGGGCTCTGCGCCATCAAACTGGGTGTTGTTCCAGTTGAGCTTCGTGAGGGCAAGAATCTCTTCGGCTAGTTTGCGCGGGCTTGTGTCCGCCTGGGCAATCTGAAACTTCAATGGTCGGGGTACATACATCCCTGGATACGTGGCGTAATACGGCACGCTCCCTCTCGTATAGAGGAGGTGATTTGCCTCGTCCAAGCTCAGCATTGTCCCTCGCAGCGGCGGATAAGTACCTTCTCGAAACAGGCGGGTGAACGACTTCGTGACCACCATAAAATCGGCAGTCTCCAACCCCTGGTCGTCGACCGCACCATTGAATCCCTCGAGTTCGTCTTTGCTGTACTTCGAGCTCTTATGCACAACCACACGTGCCGGCAAATGCCTATGTTCGCGCCTGTACTCCTTCAGTGCAGTCGTGAGCAGGAGATACGCATCATTGCGAGAGAGGTGCGGTTGCCTGTCGTCCTTCAAGAGCTCAACAGCCTTGCCGCGTACGATTACTCCTTCGCCACGTTCGTCATAGACCTGCGCCATGCTGGTCACCAGAGTTGCTTGGTCCAGTGAGCGATAAAAACTGATGCCGACAAAGCAGGCTTGGAACTCTGACGGGTCGCGTACGATACGCCAAGGACGATAGTTTGCCTTGTAGTAAAGTGCAGTGTGGAAGTTCCACGCCCTGGTAGCCTCATCCTGCAGTGCACGCTTCTCCCCCTTCTTGCTCTTCTTTCCTTTCGCCGTCTCATCGTAAGTCTGCGGCAGAACGAGTTGAATAGGTTGGTTCATTCGCATGACCTTCGCTTTCAGCATATTACGAAGGTCAAACGTGCTGCCGTACTCGAGGGCGTCCTGCTTGGGGTTGAATTCAGCGGTTGCTTCGTTGGCATCGTTATCTTCCAGCGCCACCAGTTCCTGCGGAACGCCCACGATGACGACATCCGGCCGCCCGGACTCACTAATGGCCTGAACTTCGTCCGCCAGCATTGACTGCCCATCAGCGACAGCCATCAGTTCGGACTGAGCAGTAATGCGGCTTAGCTCTCGGCTCGACAGAGTCCGCACTGAGCTCGCGTCGATATTGAAGTCGGCACGAAACGGCGAGTCAGCGCCAAAGCCCGGAAAATCCGGGAATAAGTGAGGCTGTCGGCTGGCTTTAGCCTTTATTCCAGCCTTGCTACGCTCGAGCCACTGGAGGATGCCGTCTACTGTTTGTTGGGTGCCGACCACTCCAAGACGAATGCGGCGAGGTTGCCCTTCAATACTATCGAGCGGGCCGAACAGAGCGATTCCTTGGCGCATATCGACATGCCTGTGATGTCCGCCAAACTCCAGCTCTGGCTCTTTCAGAAAGTCAAGTTTCATCATCCGAGCTCAAACAGTGGTGCAGAGGAGGTCTCGCCTTGCTGTTTGTCTATATTATCCGATGAGGCCCATGCGCTGTCATCGATACCTCGGTCGATACCAAACGTGACCGGAACACCGAAGTCGAGAAACGGATAGCCCTCGTCAAACAGGCCTGGAGGATTGCGCAGCAGGTCGGCCCACATCATCAACTGCCCGCGAATCGCGCCATTTTTCTCGAGTTCCTTGATGCCCTTGAGCCAGTCTTCATGCCATTTGCTTTGCTCAGTACCGTTCCTGGTGAAGAAGTATGTCGGCGTAACCTCGAGATACCAGTCGCTGCCGAACCGGTAGAACTGGGCCTTCATTGCTGAATGCCTATAGCCCATCAAGTGCTTCTTCTGCTTGTTGCGAAGCTCTTTGAATACCTCTCGCGCTGTCGACTTCTTGTCCCCACGATAGGCATAGTCATACGGCGTGTTGCTTTCAGACGGCGGGAAGAAGAAGCATCTCATAGCTTTGTCAAAGCGAAGTGCCTCGGGCATTGACCGCAGCTTCTCTCGCAGACAGCTGTTCATGAGGCTCACAAAGTCGCGCTGTCTGTCAGGGTCAGGTGATGCGGCCCACTCCTTGATACCGAAGTCTTCCACGGTGCCTCGGTCGCACAAGTTGTGATAGCGCGGCTCAGTTAGGTCGCGAACCGTAAGTATTCGTTCGTTCTTCAGAATGAACTCGAGCCGCAGATTGGCCTCACGTAATGCCGCACCGAGGTCCTTGGCCGTCCGATAAGGAGTTTCCGCCAGGTAAAGTCGCTCCGGCAGCTTCGTGACCGGCAGTAGGTTGCTGACAAGCGTTTCGCGCCTTACCAGCGCAGGCGCAACGCCACGGGGTGAAGCCGCCTGGGCGACCTCAATGAGTCTGGCCTTGCTGCTTTCGTTTAGAACATCTCTGGCTTTAACGAATCGAAGCCGCTTCTCGCCCCCTTCCGTGGGAGGCTTGATGACTTGCCAGTAGCACTCGTTTGTACTTGGTCTCGAAACGATGAGGATTACGGGGACACTATGTCCGAGCCAGTAGTCCATATCCCTGGAATCCGGCCAATAGTCGAAGCCGGCATTAGTCTCATTCTTGAACTCCGAGACCGCTTTGCTCTGTACCTTGAGCAGCATGCCAGTCATCCGACCATTGGCCGCGTCGCGAATTTCGATTTCGCCGTCGATGCCGGCGTCGTGTTGCGCCGTCGGTCTCCAGACCAGTCCCATCCGAGAGACCGTTAGTTCAATCAGGCCCGTTCCCTGGGTGCCCAACAATTGGCTGTCGGTCAGCTTCTTCTCGCTCATTTCTTATCCAATAGACCTGCTTCTGAGGTTGTCCGGCTAGCCAGAGACGAGGTGCGGACTTTCGATACATGGACTTGAGACATCGACCATTGTAAATGCTGGCAAATGCACAAGGGAGCCTGCCGCAGAGACCGGGGGCTGACATGAGTTCTCCGCAACACTCTTGGGCACCATGGCGCCCAAGATTATGTCTCCGCAATCTGTCAAAGGTCCTACGGACATCTCCAGCGACGTCGCCCGAATCCACGGTGAAGCGCCACATGGCCACCATCGCATGCAGCCCAGCAAGACCGACAACCCTTCTGGCGGCGGTCGCGGCAACAACCCTCTACAGGACAAATGACGGCCTACGGGCCTCCGGCACCAACCTGGCCGCCGGGGTTCCTCGATTTGGTCGGCATCGACAGCAAGCCGAGCCACCCTCGTGATTTGCTCGGAGACTCCCATCCTCGCGTCCTCCCACTAGCCGCCCAAGCTTCTCCGACCAAAAAATGCCGCATACTGCATATTTTGAGATATACGAAATCGTCCACAGAAACATTTCAGCAACGTTTCTGCATCGTTGTTGCAACGAATTCAAAATGTGCTATCCTGCAAGCTAAACATCACACGAGGCGCAGTATGAGCACGCAAACACCGATGGCAATTGGTCACTACCTTACTCAACTGCGGGAGCACGCCGGGCTTAAGCAGGCAGAGCTTGCCCGGAAGGTAACTTGGAGTCCTGCTGTACTCTCGAGGGTTGAAAGCGGCGAGCGTGAGTTGAATCCGGAGGAGCTTGGCGAAGTTCTGCGCGCAATCGGGACCGACGATGCGCTGAAGCTCGGCGAACGACTCCAGCGTTCGTGGGAAGTTCTGGTTGCTCCGCCGCTAACCCACCCAGAGCAGGATTTGCTGTGGGAAGCCGAACTTGCGTCGAAACAATTGCGAGCCCTGTCGGCCGCGGACGATGTGTCAGCGGCTTTCCAGCGTCGAATCGACGAATATCTCGAAGAATTGCAATACCTTGCAAGCCTCGTCCTAAAGCGCGACCACACAGTCGCGTTCATTGGCAGTATTGGGATTGGTAAATCAACTGCGATTTGCCGCATGACTGGCCTCGAAGTAGCCGACGACGGCGCTCCTGTTCAACCGGTCTTGGAAGCAGGCGCAGGCGGTATCACGGTATGCGAAGTTCATCTTTACACGGGACCGCAGTACGGCATAGTCGTGGAACCGTGCTCGGATGAGGAAATTCGCCAGCATACGACTGACTTCGTCGAACATATCAGCCGCACTGGAAATCCAGCCAGTAATGATGATGCCGAACCGTTGGAAAATGAGGGTCAGGGCATTTCGCGTGAAATTGAGCGCGCCATTCGCAATATGTCTGGATTGCGAGTACGGAAGGAAAAAGTCGACGGTAAGACCACCCGGCGAGATGACGCAAAGCAACTAGCGCTTTCTCATGCATCTGCAAGAGAGTTGCTAGTCGAAGTGCTTGCTCGTATGGAACTGCACAAGCGTGATGCCAGGCACATCTGGTACGACGCTTCCACGGGCAAGCCTCCGCTCGTATGGCTCAAGGAGACATTTGAGGCCATCAATAATGGACGGCTTCCCGAATTCACGTTGCCGAAGCGCATCGAGGTAGTTGCTCCGGTGGGCCTGTTGAAAGGAGTCGATTTGTCAGTTCGGCTAGTGGACACAAAGGGTATCGACCGAACCGCTGCGCGCGCCGACCTCGAGGTCCACCTCGAAGACCCCCATACCCTCGCTGTTCTCTGCTCCGGATTCAACAATGCTCCTGGCGCTGAAGCACGCCTGTTGCTCAATCGAGCGCGAGATGCCGGCATCCGAAACCTTGGCCTTAACGCTGCAATTGTGGCTCTGCCGCGACCAGAAGAAGCGCTCGCGGTAAAGGACGACGCAGGCGACCGTGTTGAAACTGTTGAAGAAGGTTATGAACTGAAAGGAGACCAAGTAGCGACAGCTCTGGAGCCTCTAGGTCTGGCGGAGTTGCCTGTCGGCTTCTTCAACGCGCGCGAGGATGCCCCTAGCAAGCTACAGGAATTCGTTGCTTTCCAATTGCGTCGCATCCGAGATGATTTTGCAAAGCGGCTCGCGCAGGCAACCGCCAATGTGCAGGAGGTAATCCAGAATAGAGAGGAAGAACAGAACCAAGCCATCATTCGCGAAGCCGCAGCGCAACTGAAGCACTGGCTAACTCAGAACACCGACAGCCCGCCGCTAAAACAGCAGATACATGCAAGCCTCATCAATGAACTCGCCAAGGCACACGCTAGCACCGTGCATGCTGCTGTGAGACGAGGTGGGGACTGGCCGAACCTCAACTACAGTCACCAACTGGGTCATGGCGCACGAGTCCTGGCTACTGGTTCGCTGGGGCGCAAGATAAAGGATTTCCACGCTATTGCTGAAAATCTGCGCACGAATCCCGAGTACGCAAAGGCCGTATCGTTGATTGGGCAGGCAGAAAGCGTCTTGCTCGTAGCATTTGACGGGGTGCTCACCAGAATGAGGCTGCTTGGGGAGACGCTATTCGAGGATGAGATGAGGAGGGACGCGATGTTCTGGCGGGATTGCGAGAACGAGTGGGGCCAGGGTAAGGGCTACCGTGAACGAGTGGCGGAACGCAGCAAGCAGTGGTTTGATGACGAGCGCAAGGACGAGTTGAATCAAGCAATCCAAAGTCTGCTATCCACAGAGTGGGGCGAAAGCGTGGCGCGCGTTTCGGCTCTTCTGGAAGCCTAAGCTTGATTCTGAGGGTTGAAACGCTCCGCTCTCGCCCTCCCCCGAGAACGGCGAACACCTGTCCGTAGGCGTATGGCTAAGGCGAATGCTGGAAACACTAACCCCTGGAGCTGTTGATGTGGCATGACAATGAGACTACGGTGGACTATGTCAACTTTAAACTGGTGGCGAAGGTCTGCGCGGACCTAATCAGAAACTCCGGTGGGGACCCAATCTCGATTGGTGTCTCAGGTGGCTGGGGTACTGGTAAGTCCTCACTCGTCCGCATGATTGAAGCCGAACTGATTTCTGCCAGGAAATCAACTGCGTCATCCCGGGACAATAGTGAACCTTACGTAGTCGTGACCTTCAACCCTTGGCTGTACCAAGGATTTGAGGACGCCCGCACCGCTTTGCTGCAAACAGTCGGTGACGCCGTTCTCAAACAGGCAGAGGGCTCGCAGACGCTCACCGATAAGGCGAAAGCGTTTGTGAAGCGAATTAACCTGCTGAGGCTGGCCCAGCTTGGTGGCGAAGTGGCGGCGACGCTGGTCACGGGTGTTCCCGTCGGCTTGCTCAGCAAGGCATTTGACCTTGGTATCGGCGCTTTTCAGAAGGGCTCAGCGTCGGAGGTCGTGGACGCAATGAAGGGAGTACCAGAGGCGACGAAGGGCTTGATTGACGACGCAAAGCCACGGTCGCTACCCAAGGAAATCCAAGGCTTTCGGGATGACCTTGAAGAACTACTGAGTGAATTGGGTGTAACCCTTGTTGTGTTTGTGGACGATTTGGACCGTTGTTTGCCAAAAACCGCAATCGCGACTCTGGAAGCCATCCGTTTGCTGCTGTTCCTCAAGGGCAGCGCATTCGTAGTAGCCGCAGACGATGTCTTTATTCGAGGGGCGGTGCGAGTGCATTTCACCGGCACAGGCCTGGCCGACGATGTCGTCACCAACTATTTCGATAAGCTCATACAGGTCCCGCTACGGGTACCGCGCCTGGGTCCGAATGAAACTAAAGCATACGCCGCCCTGCTATTCCTTGAGCGTGCCCATCGAGAGAAGAGTATTGACGACACTCATTTCGAACTGGCCAAGAAGCGCGTGGAGGAGCGCCTTCGCGAAACTTGGAAGGGTAAGCGGGTAGACCTCAGCTTCTTGGAAAGCCTCGCGCCTCAGGCAGACGCCGAGTTGCAGTCGCTTATGGGACTAGCCGAACGCCTTTCACCTCTGCTGCTCAACGCGCGCGCGGTCCAGTCGAATCCCCGCCTGGTCAAGCGATTTCTGAACACGGTTTTTCTCCGTCAGGCGATGGCTAAGCCGCAGGGCATCGAAGTTGACCTTCCGGTGTTGGCAAAATGGCATCTACTCGAGCGTTGCGAAGAGGGGCTCGCAAATGCGCTAGCTGAACTCGTTTCCGCCGATAGCGATGGGAAGGTTGCAGCAATTCGCCAGGGGGAAGAAGCGGCAAAGGATGCCGACCGGGCGCTTCCCGAGGTGTTCGGCGAAAAGCCCTTCGCTCGCGAGTGGCTGCACCTGCAACCATCGTTGGCAGACATCGACTTGCGGCCGGTGTTGCATTTGAGCCGAGACGGCACCGTGCGCGACTTTGGCCATGATGCGCTCACCAGTGAAGGGAAGGTACTGCAGGAGGCGCTGGTGGCCACTCGCACCAAGAGCAAGCAACTCGCCGACGATATTCGTGCAGCAGGGGAAACACAGGCCATTCTCGCCATGACCCGCGCATGGGAAGCCCGCCGTGCCTCGCGTGACTGGAGCAAGTCTGAGGAAGTGCTGATGCTGACGGAAGTCTGTGAAGTCTTCCCTGCAGCAGGTCCGCGCGCCGCAGCGCAACTTGTGGAAGCGCCCGTCACTCAGATTAGCCCTGGTCTAGTCCAACGGCTTGTGTCCGCTCCCTGGGCCCGCGAATTGGTGAATCGTTGGGAAGCTGATAGCCAGACGAGCGAAGCGGTCAAACGCGCAATACGCGCGGCAAGGAAGACGTAATGGGAACCTCAACTTCTAGTGCTGGGGCGCCAGGTGGCAGCCCATTTGACCCACCTTGGCTGACAGATGTCGAACAAGGCATCGACACTTCGCAATCAGATGCACCGCTGGCGCCTGTTCCGCCCGCCCCTCAGCCCGACGGTGGGGCCGACGATACCGAAACTGGCGCAGACGCGGATGCCGTGCAAACCGTTGGGCCCAATATTGCACCTCCTGGGCGATACGGTGAAGCACGACGAGCGCTGTCATCGTTTGTAAAAGGCGGCGGCAGCGCTGATTTGCGAAAGGGTATCAACCGCCTGGTGAACAAGGGCATGGGCGGTTCGAAGCGGGCGGCCTCGCGCATGCAGTCAACAGTGACAGCAGCGGCTGCACTAGGTGGCCTACTTTCGGCAGCGCGAGCGGGTGGGGACCCTGGCATTGACGCCTGGGTGGCTTCGGTCAAGCAACGTGGCCTTTCCGCGACAGACATCGCCCTTGAAGTCGCAGAGCGCCTCCTGCCAAATGGCGGCAGCATAGACGAGGAGTCAGCAAAACACGCCATGGACCAAGCCATCATCAAGCTCTACGACACGGACCCAAACGCGGACATATTCAATCTGACAGACGACCAGATTGCTGATGTGATGACCTACACAATTGCCTACGATGTGTACAACCGAGTTCAACTCGAATTGGGACGGGTATTTGAGAAGCTTAAGTACTCCGCTAAGGTGGTCCATGAACGACTTGGACAGGTTCTTGACTATGTTACTGGTGTGGTCGCTGATGCGATGAAGGGTGCCCGCGAGGGTAAGAAGCCACGGTCGATGCGCGAGGTATCTGCCAAGGCAATGGATGATGCGATGTTCGTATTTGGGACAGCAGAATGAAGGTCATTTGCACAAGCTTCGACGCAAGACCTCGAGCCATCTCCGCTGGGACTCGCGCCTTCACATTCTTTCAGAGTTCAGACGTCGCGGGCAGCGAGCGAATCGCGAACGGCTGGCTGCAGGAACTGGAGCGTGCCGGCTATGCCCCTTCGATTCCGATTTGGGATTTCGTGCTGTTTGGGTTCGCTGTATGCGCTGCGGACCTTGCAGTGCCGCGCAACAAGAGCGCCGATGGCTGGACCCGGGAACTCGAGTTATCGGTCACCGTCGTCGACCCGACTCCGTGGAACGCCCAGCGGCCATTGGTCGAGGGGATGCTACGCATACTGACTGGTGATTTTTGGTCGGTGACGTTTTTGTCCGACGGGCCACAGCCGCCGCGCGGACAACGGAGGATTTGCGACCGCGATTGCGTGGCCTTGCTTTCTGGTGGGCTGGACAGTCTAATCGGCGGCATAGATGCAGTCGCAAAAATGCGGCGCCCCATCTTCGTATCGCAGCTCGCCTACGAGGACTCCGAGCGCCAACGCCAGTATGCGGCGGCGCTCGGTGGAGCCGCATGGCACCAACAATGGAGTCACCGAATCGACCCGGCTGCGCCGAGGGAGCCTTCGACGCGAGCACGGTCCATGGGATTCTATGCACTGGCTGTGCTGGCAACTTCCCTACTGACGACCACAGGCCCTGCCGAGATTCTGGTTCCTGAGAATGGATTCATTAGTGTAAATCCACCATTACTTCCTGGACGGATGGCAAGCCTCAGCACTCGGACGACGCATCCGCTCTTCATGAAGCAGCTCCAAGGCCTTCTCAAGGCAGTGGGGATTCCAGCCAATCTGTCTATGCCTTATCGGTTCAAAACGAAGGGCGAGATGATGATGGAGTGTCTTGACCAGAAGCTGCTCGCGCACTTTGCATCGGACTCCACAAGCTGTGGTCGATACCGGACCTATAATCGGACGCACTGCGGACGGTGCGTGCCCTGCATGGTCCGACGGGCGGCGTTCCTGCGCTGGGGACAGGCTGACGACACGCGCTACAAGTTTCCCAACCTTCGGCTCTCTGAAAAGTCGGCGGCCGACGACCCGATGGCGGTAGCGTGCGCAGTTCTCGCGACGGAGGCCAATGGAATTGATGCATTCCTTGGCGCGACCTTATCGTTTGCGACGCAAAATGAAAGGGTCCACTATCGAGATGTCGCGGAACGCGCACTGTTGGAGCTTTCGACATTGCTGAAGCAGGACGGTGTTCTATGATGGATTTTCACTGTCATCTCGACCTGTATCCATCTGCTCGCACCGTTCACACCGAGGCCGCTCGTCGCTGTGAATTTGTGTGGTTGGTCACCACCAGCCCGAGAGCCTTCATTGCCACATCGCGCATACTGCAGCCTGCCCCGACCATCATCATCTCGCCTGGCCTTCATCCCGAGGTGGCACACCAGCGGCACAATGAGTTACCTCTGCTGCTTGAGGAGATTGGGCGCGCATCGGCGGTCGGCGAAGTTGGCCTAGACGGCTCAGCGCGCTATCGCGAGCACTTCTCAGTCCAGAAAGCAATCTTCGAAGCAACAGTAGAGCGATGCAGTGAGTTGGGTGGCAGGGTCCTGAGTATTCATTCTCGCTCTGCCGCCAAAGAGGTTCTTGACACGCTCGAGCGACACAGCGCACATGGCACAGCTGTTTTGCATTGGTTTAGCGACTCGCCGACACAACTGAGACGTGCTATTGAGCTCGGCTGCTGGTTTAGCATAGGCCCTGCTATGTTGCGTAGTGCCAATGGGTTGCGTCTGGCTGCGTCGCTGCCTTCGGAGCGCGTCGTACCGGAGAGCGATGGCCCCTTCGCAAAGCTGGACAGTCGGCCCATCATGCCGTGGCAGGCCATGGACATCGTAGGGCCCTTGGCCAACGTCTGGGGCCTGACGGAGGACAAGGTGCGGGCACAGTTGACCGAAAATGGGCGAGAGCTACGCCATATGATGACAGCAGAGAACTCGCAGTGAATTGGCCGTGGGGACTAAGAACATGGCTGCAGCCGGCGTTCCGTTCCACACGCGAGGAGCGCTGAGAAGGCGGCGTCGATATTGCCCTTCGCGCATCTTCTTTCTTTCGAACCGTGACCATGGGATTACCTCCGCGCACTCGCACGCCATGCTCCCAGAACCTGCGAATTGCCGATTGTGCGGCTCGGCCTCAGAGCGGATACGGTCGTCCAAGCTACGCGGGTTCAGGTACACCTGCCCGTCGTGCGGCTCCTTCGGCATCGAGTCCGCTGCGTTGGCGGGCTTGGGCGCCAACGCGTCAATTCAGCAAGACCTCGCACATTTGCGTGCGTATGGACTTCTACCGCTCATCCACCGCGATAAGCAGGGTGTCAGCGTTGGCCCCGGCCGGGTGTAGATACAATGTCGTGCAGTCGCGCTAAGGAGAGTCGTCGGCACTCAGTTGCCACAGCGCCCCTGCCGGCCGAGGCAGCGCCGACTGAGGAATCGCATCATGGGTAATAGGTACCTGGCATCGAAGTGCCATCCTCAAGGAGACAGTCCCAACGTCCCAGTGCCTGGGGCGGCAATTGAGCGGTTGCGGTGATACTGCGAGGCCAGATGGCTATCGTGCGTACACAGGAAGGTCCTCGCTCATTCCTCGGACCTGGCCAGAGGGCAGCCGTTCTTTGCGGCATCTCGATGGTTGGTATCACGAAGTTTCATCGGTTTTGAAACTTCTCAAAACTAACAATACTGCTTGACTCTTTAGCCTTCGCCATCCCGCTTCGCGGTAAGCAACCAATGGCGGAGGCAAATTGATTCGCTGTGGGGTGGCGGTCGTCGAGCACCCCGTCTCTGACTAGCCTTCGATGCTCCCCTTCAGCGGCCCAGGAGCATGCCGGCCCGGTCATGAAAGGTCGGAAGCGTTCTGCCATCTGCTGCCCGGCGTTGGCACTGATATGGACACCGAAGAGAAGCGCTAGTGATGTAGCCGGCAATTCGCCGCTCAATCGTTGCCCGACGTGGAGGTGCGCGCCGTACTTTGATACCAGGTCCAAGTATTGGCTTGATAACAGTTCGGCCTCCTCAACCTGAGCGGCGAAATCGTCCAGCGTCAGGTCGATTGATTTGTCCACTCGATTGGGCGACATGTCCCAATCGAGCGGCACAAAAACAAGCAACAGGGTCGCGTCACAGACGCCTTCCTGATTCGGTGTGCAAATGCTTCCCCGGTAAGCCCCACCGGCCGTGAGCATAGTCGTTGCGAAACCCGCGCATACAGAACTGATAGGCTGCAATAGCGGCATGACTTCATCAGGACCGCAGTCGATAAAGCCCACGCCGCTGTGCTTACCTTCGAAAGGCACGAAGGTTGGGCTTGCTGGGCTTCCAGCGAGACCGGGTTGGCAGCCCTACCCGCACCCTCAACTGAAACTGCATCTATACCTCGCCGGGACTCCGTATTGGGCGCGTGTAGACTCTCCACCATGGAACGGACTGCTGGGTTCTGATACAAGGAACTCTTTGGAATTCCAGTCATCCGTGCCAACTCAGTCAAATTCACCGTGCCGTCGCACCCCCAAGGCAAAGCGGTGCCGGATTGCAGAAAGGCCTTCAACTACCCAGATGTTCTCGGCCCAATGTCTCTGCCGTTTTTCACTTTACCTCCTCTGAGACGCTGGCAAGCCATTCGATAAAGGGTCCGGCAATTTCGTTGTCAACAATAACGTTGTTTCGTCGCTTCGACCTGTCGAGAATCCGCTGGGCCTTCGTGTCCACCTCCAGCACAAGATTCATGTGGCTCACGAGCGCTCTCAAAGCTTGGCAGGTGCGGACGAACTTGAACTCGTAATCCGAAATTCGGTGCGCACCCGATTCTGCTTTATGAGCAACCAGCTCAGACAAGCGCTGTCGCCCTTGCTGCTGGTATTGCTCCAGTTGTTCTTCAAGCGAATTGATGTAGATATTGAGCCTTCCCACCTCCCGCTTCAAATTGCCCGCCTCGAGCTTCGCAATGGTCACCAGCGCATTGGTGCTTGGGTCAGTAACCCCGCGTGGACGCAGCGAACGCGAACCGGACTCCGAGTGCTCCGCCTGGTAGGTCAAAATCTTGGCCTTGTAGCGGAAATTGCGCATTAGGGTGGACTTGTTGCACGGACCATCCTCCACTTGTGCAATATGCCTGGCAACGAGGTCGGCAAGGTCAGTCGGGTTGCGAACTCGAACCCGCGTCTTACCAAGGTACTGAAGGTAATCTTCAATTATGGCCTCCCTTCGCACTTGATTTGCCTCTTGCCAAGCCGCGAAACTGCTGGGCTTCTTCATCACGCCTCCTCGTCTTGGCCAAGCAATCGCAATGGAGTCCGCGGTAGGTGCGACATGTGCTTATCCTGGTCCAGCATTTCAGCCAACTGCGCCGCATCCAGTCCCGTTGAGGCAATCACCGACTTCAGCAGTCCAGCGCATTCCGAAACTGGGTCAACCGGCATGTCCGAGGCGAAGGCAGCTCGAAGGTTTCCGGCGCGAGCAAGAAGCTCGCGCCTCAGAAGGTCAAAACGGGCACGAATTTGAGGGCTCTCCAGGGTCGGGTAAGCAAGACACTCACCTAAGCGCGCCAGTAGGTACTCCGTCAGCGATGTTGGGGCGATGACCCGCTGCAGGTCTCGCTCGATAATCTCCGGCTTCTGCACTATCCACGTCCGGGTAACCTGACCCAAGGCAATTCTCTGTCTCGTGAGCTCTAGCAACTCCTCGTTGAGAATCCAACCCGTCAGTTCTTCGCAAAGCCTGGCGCGCTCCTCTTCCAGGCGGTCGAGCTCTTCGGGCGTGTATTTCGCATTGAGTGTCTTCGCGTCTGTCGACAGCAAATTCTCCAACTCGTCCACCATCTCCGCCACCTGCCGCTTCTTGGCGATGACCGCGGGGAGGTGGTCGACGTTCCGAACTGCGTAGTGACACAGGCCGCATCGACGTATCCCTCTCAAGTCCTTTACGACCTCGGGTGGGCAATCGTTGCCATACGGGCAGATTTCAGTCTTGTTCGCAGCGGCATTAGCTCCGCGCGTCTCACGAAGAACGTCTACCCCTCGCACTGACCTCTCGCCGAACGATATGCTTATACAGCCATAGGAAACCAGAGTCTCGTCGAGATTCTCCCGCATGCTTTGAGCAAGATTCGAGTTGACGCTATCAGCATGGATAAAGGCTGGAGATGCATGTTGTCCGCTCAGGACGGGCTCGAAAGCATTTCTCAGTGCAGCTTCCCTTAGCCGCGCGGCTTGATGGACTTGCTCTGCCTCGACCGTCTCTCGGTCGAGGTGCACGTAGTAGGAAACAACCCCGGGCTTCTGGCCAGTGATGTGCTTACCAATGAGGTCCGTGGGCAGGAACGTGATGTACTGTGAAACCACCGCGACGCGAGCACTGTGTGGGCTGATAGCAGTCATCACGTTCAAAGGACAACTCTCGCCTGCACCAAAGCGTGCACCAAAGTCCACCAGCTTCTTTTTGAGCTCTGGCTCGCCCACTTTATGCCCCGGCGGCAAGAGTGTCAGAAGCTGACGCATTCGCCCGTACTCGGAGAGCTCTGGCATGAGCCCCTGCAGGCCACAAAGCATGCTTTTCCATACATCGCTGTATTTTCCGTCCCCATGTGGCTTACCGTCCTTCGTGTATGCGAAGAGCGGTTTGAACTTCGGCCACTTCGTCGACGGATTGTCATTGTAAAAGTGGCTTACATGGAAACCGTCTTCGCCTATTTGCTCAGCCCAATTGCGCTGTGCGCGAAGCAGTTCAATAACCCTCATACTGACATGCGGAGTCCACGGCTCCTTTTTTTGCTTATCAGTATTGACAAACAGCAAGGCGAATTCCGCTTCTTCCTCGTCAACGAGCGAATCGAATCGCTCCCCGTCCAGCCATTGGATGTGGTTGTGTCGTACCCCAGTATGGAGCGCAACGAGATTCTGGTGAAGCGCATGCGGATGAGGCAGGAACACCATCCGTCCGTCCTTCAGTTTCCTCCACCCTAGGGCGAGAACATTGGGAATGAACTGCAGCGGGATGGTCTTGCTCCTAGTGAACAAGATAGGCACAAATCCAACGTCTTGGGCACTGGCGTACGTGTCGATTACCCACCCGTTTTGCGCCAGGCTCTCCAGCCGCTCCGTACCGAGCTCCCCCGACAGGACGCGACTCGTTACGACATTGTGGTGCGCAAGGATGGCTTCGTGATAGTCGAGATAGACGCCAAAAAAGCGCCGGGGTACTGGCTGCTTCCTGGTTGCCTTGGTGCGGGATGTTAGCGGGAAGTCGTGAGGTGCCAGAGGTTGAGTGAAACCCTCGCATCCCGGAATCTCGTCAGAGTATCGCTCGATAAATTCGAAGAACCCCTGCAATTGCAGGAGACTTCCATAGTAGCCGTTGTTCTTCCACCCCCGGCGCTCACGGTGAGAGTCCATGAATTCGAGGAACGTAAGTGGCGTCTCTTCTGCTACGGGTAGCAAGCGACTGACAAACACGCTCTTGAGGAGCAGCGAGGGCGAACTGGGATAGGACAGGATGGTATTTGGATTCCGTGCGAACCAATATGGCAGGTAATAGAAAAGATAGATATTCCACCAACCTATGATTCCCTGAATTTGTTTGTAGGACTCCCTAGCCGTCTTTTGAACGTAGAGCTCCTCCAGATTCAGCCACAAGTCGCTTATGACCTTGATGTCCACGTCCAGGCCGGGCAGGCGCATTAGGGTCCTTATTCGCTCGGGTCTGCCCCAAGACGGCTCGACGTGCAGGAGTTCTTGCACGAGGTCGTAGTCACTTCTTGGCTGCTGAAACGTCCTGTCACCCACACCGCCCGTGCCCCGTGCCCGACGACCAATTTGTATCCGTAACGCCGATGACCAGTCCTCTGCCGTCACCCGGACTCTGTCGCCGAACGCCAGCTTGAAGACATCAAGGAGCGGTTTGTACGCAAGTGGAAGAGTGTCCTTTGGGCTGATGACTTGCTCCGCGGCCTTGATAGCCAGGAGGTCTTCAATATTGACATCCTCGGCTCTGTGCCATCCGGTGGCTAGCAACAACTTGGTTCCGTAGGTGAGAAACCATTCCCTACGCTTGCGGTCTCCGCCAACTGCCTCAAAAGCGGAGTGCGGAAGCGATTCTGATTGCGAATTCAGCCTTCGAATGAGTCCAAGAAGCTCTGAGGAAACTAGCATACCCACTTCACGCCGCCTTCCTGACCCACCATCGGGCTTCTCACCTCGCACCGAAGGCCACGAAAAAGATGCGGGTAGGGTTATTGCGCCGCTGCAGTGGAGGGCAACCAAGAACAATCCCACGCCCGGCCGGATACTGTTCGCGTAACTGCTTTTGAACGCCAACGAGCCGCTTTCATCGGGAAACATCAGAGCTGTGAAGTGTGCCTTCGTCAAGTGGCCCGTCTTCTGGCGATACGCATCGAGCGCTTCATTGGCATAGGCTTGTCCGAAGACCCGTTTCGTGTCGGCGAAAACGCGGAGACGGACAAACTTCGCGAAGACCGCTTGAAGGTGTTTTTTTGTGGTCACTGCCTCCAGGTCCACCTGCTCGAGGCCATGAATAGATAATGATGTGTCGGCAGCAAGCTGGAGCGCGGCGCGGATGTCAGCGTTAAGGGCTTCATCGATTCGGTTGAATACGATGCTATCCGGGGTCAGGTTAACCATGCGTCAGGGTCTCTGTGAGAGCTGCGACTGCACTTTAGCCATTTGTGCGCGAAGCGCTTCGAGCTTAAGCTCCATAAGCTTTTTCGGCGTGCCATGGCTGAAGAGGACCCGATTAGCATTTTGAACTTCGAGCTTGAAAAGGTCCTTGTCGAACTTTGCGTACTTCAGCGTGCTATTGATGTCAGCGTGCCCGAGAAGTTGCTGCACCATCGGTACGGGTAACCCATAGTCGCCATTGGCACGGGGAAAGTAGTTCAGCACATAAGTCCCATACATATGTCTGAGCGAGTGCGGGCCGGTACCAGGTGGAAGCATCACGCCAATGTGCTTCTGCACCCGGTGGAACAACTCCAATCGGGTCCCAGGAGCACTCAGGAAGTATGGCTGGCCACGCTCAAGGCCCTTTAGATACTGGAAGAGGAAACCATGCTTGCCATGTGCGAGATGCTCTTGCTCCAGATACCCTTGAAGCGAGTCGAAGAACGATGTCGCAAAGGGCTCGATGAGGAGGGTTAGGTCCGACGTTCTCCCCTTCCACGCAAGCAGTTCTCGCTGGGAGGGCGTGAGAGAGCGGTAACTCGAATGCCCGGACCTGCTTTTAGGGTCAACGAGACGGACCGTTCCTTCATCCACGTCGATGTCGTCATTTAGCAAAACCTGCAGCGCTTCATGTGTACGACACCCGCTTGCAGCAAGCAGTGCATAGAAGGCCTTGTCACGGTATGTGGGCATCGCGTCGATAAGGTCCATGACCTTGTCATACGGAAAGGCCCGTTGCTCGTCGTACGGCGCATCTGCCGCCCCGTCACCGAGAACAACACATTCGACAAATTTTGGGCCGCCGGCGACAACACCTGCAATCATTGAGTGGGCTTGCATCGCCCTGACCTCACCCAGTTGCAGTGGACGCTTTTGTCCTAGTTCGGGAAGGAGCGGAGTATCCGCAATTACGCCTCGGCTGTCGTATAGGCGTGCCAGCTCTGCCATCTCCTTCCTGACATCCTCAGACAGCTTCAGAAAGCGTCGAAGAGCCGCCTTCTTCGGCACCACGCTACTCGCCTGGTTTACACCAGGCGGCAACGATGAAGCAACCGCTTGTGCGATGGGTCGAGAAGCGTCTATCCCGAGAAGCAGGTAGTCCCCGTAGGCTTCCAGAGTCTCGGTCAGCTCCAACTTGGTAAGCTGCCGCCCTTGACCGATGAGTGCAGCGGCCTCGATGAGGTAGTCGAAGAACTCGGCGAGGTGGCGACAGTATGAGTCGCGCGTGTTCGCCGGCGCGTTGCGCAGTGACTCGGCGAACGCGGTGAACGCATCGATGGGGCGACCGTCTGGCCCGAGCAGCAGCCAGGAGGTTCTTCCGCTCAACTGCCGCCTGCGCAGGCTCACGTGCTTGTACATACCGCCCCCAAGTATGCAACTGGGGCCAGCTTAGCATCAGTGACTAGTACGCACGAAGCTTTCCGACGTGCAATGACGCGCAGCGCCAAGCCCCGGACCCGCGGGAAGCGTCGTTAAACTCTTGATATTAAAGGAAAAATTTGAAGAACGTATGTCCGCCCTACACGACTCGAACGTGTGACCGCTCGCTTAGAAGGCGAGTGCTCTATCCAGCTGAGCTAAGGGCGGCCTGAAGAAAAACCAATTTTACAATACGCAACTACGGCGACCCGCTATAAGAACCTCTGACCGCTCGCTTAGAAGGCGAGTGCTCTATCCAACTGAGCTAAGGGCGGCGCGGCCTTGCCATTGCGGCAAGGCGTGCATTCTACCGCAGCACGAATGCCGCGCACAGGACACATCGTCTGCTTTACGAAGGTTCGCGTTCGCGCACGCGTGGGCGACGCGGCATTCCGGTGAACTCCTCCGCATCGTGCGAGGAAACGCAGTTCCGGCCCATCTGTTTGGCGTCATAGAGCGCGCGATCCGAACGACGCATGACCGCGTCGGCGTTTTCGCCCAACTGCCATTCCGCCATCCCGATGCTGACCGTGTAGGCGATTGGGTCTGGCTCGGACGGGCACGGTGTCGCCCGCACCAGTGCGCTGAGTCGGACGCTGATGGCGCGGCCCGTCTCCAGTCCGGTGGCAGGCATCACGATCGCGAATTCCTCGCCGCCGAGACGGCCGATCACCGAGTCCGGCGCCGCCACCTTGCGCAGCAGTCCCGCGAAATGGCGCAGCACGCTGTCTCCAGCCAGGTGTCCATAGAGATCGTTGATGGCCTTGAAGTGGTCCAGGTCCATGAACGCCACGGTAAGTGGCTTGCGCGAGCGCTCCGCCTGCTTGCAGGCAAGTTCGAGTTCTTCCCAGAATGCGCCACGAGATAGCACATCGGTTAGGTCGTCGTGCCGCGCGCGACGTTCGATGATCTGGCGCAGACGGTCATGGGCCATCAGCGCGAAGCTGACGGCCAGCCCCATCACGCCGAACACGAACCAGACAGTCATGCTTTCGTGACGATCAACCAGCGGCTGCACGTGGCCGTCCATGAGCGCGGCGAACATCGGCCAGGCCTCCGCGCCAGCCAGTACTGCGCAACCAAGGGACAGGACAGATAACGAGAGTGCTGCCAGCCGACCCGTGCCGCGCTTGAGCGGCACCAGGGCAACCGTGATCCGGGCAATTTCCAGTAGCAGCAGGGTCTGGATCGACGCCGTGGCGAGCCCGAGCCAGGCGAGTGTGCCGGTCGGCACACGCCCCAGGCCCATTTCGGCAAGCCCGCCGACCGCATAAATCGTCAGCGCGGCCAACCCGGGGAGGTTCAGCACACCAAGCACCACGCCACGACCACGCTTGCCCGCGAAATGCCGTGTGCCGTAGACCATCATCGACAGTCCCGCGGTCAGGGCGAACTCAGGGAGCACCGCCAGCGGCCACTCTGGCCGGTATGCGTGCGCGGCCTGAAGGACCACGGCCAGGGTCACCAACAGATCGCCGAGCGCCCACGACGTGAGCCCGCTACGCTCCATACCCGCAGAGCGCCGCAACACGGCACAGACGATCGCCATCTGCAGCGCTATCAAGCCTGCGATCAGCACCACCACCTGCGACTGAAACATCTCAATTCCCGTTCCAAAGGTGTCGTCATGCTCCGCACGGCAATGGCGCACCTTCTGATTCCGGCCCGCGACAAGCCGTCATATTTTGTTTTCCGCAGGTCCGGCTGCCCAGGCGCCGTGGCACAGCGTGCCGGGCCGGGCATGGCTCAGGCGTGCCCCAGCCCAACCGCATCGCTCGCGGGGCTGTCTCGCCATAGTTGTGATAGTCGGGACCAGGTCCGTGTGAATACTGCAATGCCGGGCGCGAAGCGCCAGGTCGGACCGTTACGGTGTGCGGATTATGTCAGCGCGCCGCACCAAGTCAAGCCAAAACCGAACCCGCCTGAAGCAGGGTGCGTGGCCAGAGAATCAACCGGCACATCGGGCAACCGACGACGCGCCGATTAGAATATCTTTCACGGCACAATTGACCTGGCGGCCAACACCGCGATAGAATCGCCGGCTCCGGAGCGTAGCGCAGCCTGGTAGCGCATCTGATTTGGGATCAGAGGGTCGTAGGTTCGAATCCTATCGCTCCGACCATATTTGCAGGCAGTTTAGGCAGAAGATTGAACGGCTTACGCCTCACGGCGTAGGCCGTTTTTTCTTGCCTGTCTCTAGCCTGTCATAAGGCTCCCCATATCGTTGATGTCGTGTCCGAGCACGCGCAGCGCCGTACGGACGCTGCTGCATTGCTCCTGCCCGCGCAGTACCATACGCAGGAACCAACCCAATAAAGTGCACCATGCGTTACGTAAAGGCCATCGTCTCGGTACTGATCTGCGTTGCTCTGGTCGGCCTGCTGGCCCGACAACTGCCGCAATACGAGGAGGCCATCATCATGGTCGGCTTTGCTGCCGCGGTCGTGCTGGCACGCTGGCTGGTCCGGAAGCCGTAGTACGTTGCGCGTCAGAAGACGCAAAAGCAGCGACTCAAAATGGAACCTGCATTGCACAATCAGCTGCTTGCAGCGCTTCGGTCATTTGATACGCCGATGTCGCGCCGCAACACGATCCCAGGTAGCTGACGACGTACGATCCTCCGCGTCCGATGCTGCGCCTGCGATCGTGCTATAATCCCGCGTCAGTTTGGGGTATCTGAGCATGCCCTGTAACCGGGTCGGCGCCGCCAGGCGCACTGGAACATTTGGCCTCCACACCCCACATCGGGGGAGTTGGGACCGGTCAGACCCGGAAACACATTGCCCGCCTTTCCCCGTGACGCACACGGTCGCGCCGTTGTGGCACGCCCGCGGGTGAACGTCCTCAGGGTCCCCTCGATCCCTTTAACTCATGCAGCCTAGGGTGCTGCCGCAAAGGAAAACAGATTGGCTAAGGAAGAACTCATTGAATTTGGCGGCGTGGTGTCGGAAGCCCTGCCCGACAACCGTTATCGCGTCACGCTGGAAAACGGCGTGGAAATCTGGGCATACGCCTCCGGCAAGATGCAGAAGCACCGCATCCGTATCCTGGCAGGCGACCGCGTGACCCTGGAAATGTCGCCCTACGACCTGACCAAGGGCCGCATCAATTTCCGCCACAAATCCTGAGTTCGATCCTGTCACGCGGCTGACACGGCCGCTACGGACACTGACGGGCTATCCGGGGGCAATCCCGCCGGATAGCCCGTTTTTGTTTTCGGCGACCTCCGCCTTGATGGCGGCAGCCCGTTTCACCATACTCAAGGCTCGTACGAAGCCCCTGCCCCGAACATGAACCTGATTCTGTGGCGCCACGCCGAGGCGGAAGACCTGCCCGACGTACTGAGCATCTCACGCTCGGCCGACCTTCAGCGACCATTGACCCGCCGCGGACGCAAGCAGGCCGAATCATCGGCCGCGTGGCTGCGCGCCCGTCTGCCGGCCGACTATCGGGTTGTCTGCAGTCCGGCGCTGCGTACCCGGGAAACGGCGGCCGCACTGACGGGCAAGGCCGAGATCCTCGATGAGCTCGCCCCAGGGGCGGATGTCGGCGCCGTGCTTGCGGCGATCGATTGGCCCCAGGGGCACGAATACACCGTCGTCGTGGGACACCAGCCCTGGATCGGCCAACTAGCCAGCCTGCTGCTGGCCGGGCAGGAGATCAACTGGAGCGTCAAGAAGAGCGGCATCTGGTGGCTGACTGCCCGCACCCGCGAAAGCGAAGCGCAGGTCGTGTTGCGCGCGGTGATCCCGCCCGATCTCCTCTAGCACCCACTCCAATTCCGACACCCGCAACTGAACAGTTGCTTGTCACGTCTTCCATCTGGACGCTCACATTTCGGATATCGGCGATAGCCGCGAAACGGCTCCTCACCTAAGGTTGGGGCCTCAGCAATCAATGTACCGCGCGCAGGCGCGTGGCCGTCACTGAAGCGTCACCATCAATTCACGGCGCTGTCACCCGGCATCTCTACATTGTTTCAAAGCCGTTTCGTCACCGAAAGGACACACCTGATGCGAGACCTTCCGACGCCTACCCAGCCGCTCTTCGACTCCTTGCCCACTGGCCTGACCGGCCAGTCGGCGCGGAGGCGTCTTCCTCGTCAGCCAGCACAACGCCAAACCGAAGCACAAGTTGCAACGCCTGCTTTCAGCGTGGCGTGGGCGCGTCACCAGGACGAAGTAGCCGAAGCCCAGCGCCTACGCTACAAGGTCTTTGCCGAGGAAATGGGCGCGCGACTGCAATCGTCGGCCACTGAAACCGATGTCGACATGTTCGACGCCTACTGCGACCACCTGATCGTTCGTGATCAGGAGACGCTGAGGGTGGTGGGCACCTATCGCGTGCTGCCACCGCATCAGGCCAAGCGCATCGGCTGCCTGTATGCCGAATCGGAGTTCGATCTGGTTCGTCTCTCGCACCTGCGCCCCAAGATGCTCGAACTGGGCCGCTCCTGCGTGCACCGCGACTATCGCTCGGGCAGCGTCATCATGGCGCTGTGGGGCGGGCTCGGCGAGTACCTGCAACGCTACAACCTCGAAACCATGCTGGGCTGCGCCAGCGTGCCGATGAGCGATGGCGGCCACTACGCTGCGAGCCTCTATCGCCTGTTCGCGGAAAAATCGCTGGCGCCGATCGAGTACCACGCCTTCCCGCGGGTACCGCTGCCGGTGGAAGACCTGAACCAGACGCTGGACGTCGAACCGCCAGCGCTGATCAAGGGTTACCTGCGCCTGGGCGCGAAGATCTGTGGCCTGCCCGCCTGGGATCCCGATTTCAACGTGGCCGATTTCCTGACGCTGTTGCGCGTGCGCGACATGAATCCGCGTTATGCACGCCATTTCCTGGGCCTGAATCGCGACTGATCCCAGGTCGGCTCGGCAGATCCTCTGACCTGGCAAACAAAACGGCGACTCCCTGGAGTCGCCGTTTTGCATCGCAGGCCACGTCAATCTGAGGCCCGAGATGGCTCCCAGTCAGACGCACCTTAGACGTAGACCACCTTGTACCGCTTGCCGATGCGCTCCCACTCATCCGCCTCCTGCGCCAGGCTGTATTCGACGAGCGGATTCATGTCGATCCACGACTTCGGCAATCGTACTTCAAACCCTTCGTCGAGTTCGTCGGAGCGCTGGCCAACCTGAATCTCGGGCAGCTTCACATCGGCACGCCGACGGCACAACACGAAAGCGAGTCGAAGGCTGAACAGCATGCGCCAGTCGAGAAACTTTCCGCTGCCCGAGAGCTTGCTGAGCTTGCTCGCGTGTCCGAGCAGCAGCGTGGCAAGACGCGCCTGATCGGTCTTCGAGAACCCCGGCATGTCAGCATGCGTCGCGATGTAGGCCGAGTGCTTGTGATAGCCGCTGTGCGAGATCGTCATGCCGATCTCGTGCAGGCTTGCAGCCCAGCCCAGCAGTGCCAGGTTATCGGAGCGGCGTTCGTTGGGCGGATCGGGAAACTGCGAAAGCAGGTCTCGTGCGGCCACCCCTACCCGGCCCGCTTGCGCGCGATCGACACCGTAGCGGCGCATGAACTGATCCACGGTGACCGTGCGCATATCCTCGTGATGACTGCGGCCGAGCAGGTCGTACAACACACCGAGCCGCAACGCGCCATCGGTCACGTCCATGCGGTCGAGATCGAGCTCCGCGAACACGCCAAGCATGATCGACAATCCGCCAGGTAGCACGGGAATACGGTCTGCCTTGAGGCCGGCGAGCTTCACGCGGTTGGCGTTCTCGGCCTTAACCAGCGCGCGCTTTAGCCGCTCCAGACCTTCACGCGTGATGCCATGCTCGGACGCACTGTCGTTCATGCCGTTCAGCTCGATCAGCTCGGCCAACGCCCGCGCCGTGCCTGACGAGCCCACCGCCTGCTGCCAGCCTGCGGCCCGATACTGGCGGACCAGCACCTGGATCTCGCGACGCGCGGCAAGCTCGGCCTGCTTCATTGCGTATTCATCGACGTTGCCGCTTGGAAAGAACTGGCGGCTGTGAGACACGCAACCGATGTAGAGACTTTCCATCAACTTCGACTGGTAGCCGCTACCGATGATGAACTCGGTGGAGCCGCCGCCGATATCGACGACGAGCCGGTTGCCCTGGCAGGCGGGTGCGTCGTGCGAGGCGCCCAGGTAGATCAGTCGCGCCTCTTCCCGGCCGGCAATGACTTCGATGGGGAACCCAAGCGCCGCCTCGGCCTCGATCAGGAATTCAGAGGCATTCTTGGCCACGCGCAGCGTATTCGTCGCCACGGCGCGTACCTGGTCGGGAGAGAAGTCACGCAGGCGGTCACCGAAGCGTCGCAGGGCCTCGATACCGCGGCGGCGGGCCGGCTGATCCAGATACTTGTCGGGGGTCAGGCCGGCGGCCAGGCGAACCGGCTCACGGAGTGCGTCGACCTGGAAGATCTGGCTGGCGGGGCCGGAAGCCGTGGGGGTTTCATCCACCCGCCCAATCATCAGGCGGAAGCTGTTGGAGCCCATGTCGACGGCGGCCAGCAAGCGGGGAGTCTGTGTCATTGCGTCTGTCAAGCGCGAGCTAGGCTCTGGTGAGCCAAACTCGTAAGATTATGTCGTAGCCATGTCCGCATCATGACAAAATCAAAGTGTCATTAAACTGACACGATTCTATGAAAAAGTCGCCACATCGCCAAAATAAGGTCATAGACATGTCGACGACGCCGCCCGGCACGCTTCTCAATCGCGAGTTGGGCATTCTGGAGTTCAATGCGCGCGTACTCGCGCAGGCCGCCGACCCTAATGTTCCCCTGCTGGAAAGGCTGAAGTTCATCTGTATCGTATCCAGCAACCTGGACGAATTCTTTGAGATCCGGATGGCGGGTCTGAAGGAACAGATGCGGGAAAACGCATCGGGCCTCACGCCCGACGGTCTCTCATTCCTGCAAACCTACCAGCTTGTCACCGAGCGCACCCAGCGACTGGTTGCCTCGCAGTATGACATGCTGCAGAACGTGATTTTCCCCGCGCTGGAGCAGGAAGGTGTGTTCTTCCACCTGACCAGCACCTGGACCGAGCAGCAGCGCGCCTGGGCGCGCGATTTCTTCGTGCGCGAGCTGGGCCCGGTGCTCACGCCCATCGCGCTCGACCCTGCCCACCCGTTCCCGCGCGTGCTCAACAAGAGCTTGAATTTCGTGATCGAACTGTCCGGCAAGGACGCGTTCGGACGTGATGCCGATCTCGCCATCGTGCAGGCCCCGCGCGCGCTGCCGCGCGTGGTGCGCATGCCCGAGCAGCTTTCGGGATACCCGTACGGGTTCGTGATGCTGTCGTCGTTCATGCAGGCATTTGTGCATGAGCTGTTCCCCGCAATCGAGGTAGAAGGCTGCTATCAGTTCCGCGTAACGCGTAATTCGGACCTGTTCGTGTCCGAAGACGACATTACCGATCTGCGCGAAGCCCTCCAGGGCGAACTGCCGACACGTCACTTCGGCGATATGGTCCGCCTCGAAGTGTCGTCCGACACGCCGCCCGCGCTGACGCGCCGGCTGCTGCTCGAGTCTGGCCTGACCGAACAGGATCTGTACCGCGTGAGCGGTCCGGTAAACCTTGCGCGGTTGATGCAGATTCCCGACATGGTGGACCGCCCTACCCTCAAGTACCCGCCCCATGTCCCGGCAGCGGTCAAGGCACTTCCAGCGGGTTCCAACATGTTCGACGTGATCCGTCAGCGCGATGTGCTGCTGCATCATCCGTACGAGAGCTTCTCGTCTGTGCTCGACCTGCTGCAGCTTGCCGCCAACGACCCAAACGTCGTGGCGATCAAGCAGACTGTCTACCGGACCGGAAACGAATCTGCGGTGATGGAAGCGCTCATGACCGCCGCCCGCAATGGCAAGGAAGTGACGGTGGTGGTGGAACTGCTGGCGCGGTTCGACGAGGAAACCAACATCAACTGGGCCGAACGGCTGGAGTCGGTTGGCGCCCACGTCGTGTATGGCGTGGTCGGCCACAAGTGCCATGCCAAGATGCTGCTGATCGTGCGCCGCGAGCCGGCCACGCCCAAGGCGAAGCACTTCATGCTGCGCCGCTACGTCCACCTTGGCACCGGCAACTATCATCCGCGCACGGCCCGGCTGTACACCGACTTCGGGCTGCTGACGGCCGAGGAAAAGATCTGCGAAGACGCGCATCACGTGTTCCAGCTTCTGACGGGCACCGCCGGCACGATCCGCCTGAATCACCTGTGGCAGTCGCCGTTCACGATGCACAGCAATCTCGTCGAGCACATCCGTGCCGAGGCCCGCAACGCACGCGCGGGCAAGCGGGCGCGCATCATCGCGAAGATGAACGCGCTGCTGGAGCCGACGATCATCGAAGAGCTGTACAAGGCATCGCGTTCCGGCGTGAAGATCGACCTGATCGTGCGCGGCGTTTGCGCGCTTCGCCCAGGAGTGCCAGGGATGTCCGAGAACATTTCGGTACGTTCGATTGTTGGCCGCTTCCTCGAACACCATCGCGTCTACTACTTCCATGCCGGTGGTGATGACGTGCTGTATCTGTCGAGCGCTGACTGGATGGACCGCAACCTGTTCCGCCGCGTGGAGGTGGCCTTCCCGATACTGGATCGCACGCTCAAGGCACGCGTGATCAAGGAAGGCCTGCAGGTGCATCTGCGCGACAACGCCTCGGCGTGGATCATGCAATCGGACGGCGAGTATGTGCGCAAGCCATCGCGCGCCAAGGAGCAGCGCGTAAGCCAGGTGGAGTTGCTGGCGCGGTTCGGTACCTGAACGGCGCACCTTGCAAGCAAAAAGGCCGCTTCTCCGATAGGAAGCGGCCTTTTTGTATTGGATTCGCTGAAGCAGCGTGCGGTTGATGTCAGGCGGCGTGGCGCGGGGCATCGCCCAGTTGCGGCATCGGCTGTGCCGATTCAGGTTCATACCCGCTGCGATCCACCGGGAACACGATGCGGAACGTGCTGCCCCGCCCCACTTCACTGGTCACTCGCAGATCCGCGTGGTGACGCGACAGGACGTGCTTGACGATAGCCAAGCCCAGCCCCGTGCCGCCGGTATCCCGTGAGCGGCTGCGATCAACGCGATAGAAGCGCTCGGTCAGGCGCGGGATATGCTCGGGCGCAATCCCCAGCCCCGTATCGCTCACTGAGAACACCGAATGTCCGTCCGTGTACGTCATACGGATGGCAATGCGCCCGCCGTCCGGGGTATAGCGCACCGCGTTCGACACCAGATTGCCAAGCGCCGACAGCAGCTCGCCTTCCGAGCCGCGCAGCACCACGGCAGTATCGATCTCCGCATGGATGTCGTGGCGCCCTTGGGACAACGCCTCGGCATCATGTACGAGGTGTGCGGCGAGCCCGCCGACGTCCACTGGGTCGAGCGTCGGCGGCTGGACATCCGATTCCAGCTTGGCCAGCGCCAGAAGATCCTCCACGATATGCTGCATCCGCATCGACTGCACCAGCATCATGTCGATGTAGCGCTTGCGATCTTCCTCCGACACCGGCAGGTCGCGAACGGTCTCGAGGAATCCGGTCAGCACGGTCAGCGGCGTCTTCAACTCGTGGGAGACATTGGCGACGAAGTCCCGCCGCATCGCCTCGGTGTTCTCGACCTTGGTGATGTCCTGCGTCAGCACGAGCTTGCGATTCTCGCCGTAGGGAAGAATCTGTACCGAGGTACTGCTGCGTTTGTGTTCGCCCATATCGCGCATGATCAGGGGCTCGTCATAGCGTTCGCGCGTCAGGTAGTGCACGAACTCCGGGCGCCGAATCAAGTGCGTGATGCGCTGACGCACGTCGCGCTTCGCGTTAAGGCCGAAATGCTGCTCGGCCACGTCGTTGCACCATTCAATCTGGTCGGCGTCGTCGAGCATCAGCACGCCATAGGGTGATGCCTGGATGGCCTGGATAAAGCGGGTATGCTGCTGCTCCACCTGCAACACCTGGGTGCGCCAGCGCTTCACCAGGCGGTGCAGGCGATAGTAGACCTCGCCCCACAGACCCAGTGCGCTGGGAATCTCGCCGTATGCGGGCGCATCAAGCACCTTCCAGAGCCGGTTGATCTGGAACAGGTAGTAGCCGAGCAGCAGAAACAGCGCAATGCAGAGGAACAGCAGACCGGAGACAGGGCCGGCAAAGACGTACAGTCCGGTGGCGACGACCGTCAGGCTGACGAGAATGGCCACGGAACGGGCCCAGATGACATTCATGCGAGGGTAGGAAGTTCGAGCGGCGGTCGCATTGCGACGGAGTTTGCCACGAAACAGCCGTGGCCGGCATGGTCCTGTTCGACCGGACGGGGCCCTCGTCGCACCGCCGCCGGCCGGTTACGCTCAGTGGCTTGGCGATCGCGCCAGGCGATAGCCGCTGCCGCGCACGGTTTCGATCATGTTGCTGTATCCACCCGGGGTCAGCGCGGCGCGCAGGCGCTTGATGTGTACGTCCACGGTCCGTTCTTCCACGAAAACGTGGTCGCCCCAAACCTGATCCAGCAACTGTGAACGACTATGCACACGCTCCGGATGCGTCATCAAGAAGTGCAGCAAACGGAACTCCGTCGGTCCCAGATCCAGCTTGATCGGACCACCATCATCCTGGCCGGTAACGCGGTGCGTGGCCGGGTCAAGACGCAGGCCGTTGATCGCCACCACGTCGTCGGTCAGCTGCGGCGCACGGCGGCGCAATACCGCCTTGATCCGGGCCAGCAGTTCCTTGGGCGAAAAAGGCTTGGTCACATAGTCGTCCGCGCCAGCTTCCAGGCCCATCACCTTGTCCTGCTCCTCGCTGCGCGCAGTGAGCATGATGATCGGGATCTGCTTGGTGCGATCGTTGTTGCGCAGCTCCTTGGCGAAGGTGGCACCCGATTTGCCCGGGAGCATCCAGTCCAGCAGCACGAGATCCGGCAGCACGTCACTCATCAGCGACAGCGCCTGCTCGGCGTTGTATGCGCGGATGGGATAGTGCCCGGCGTGCTGCAGATTGACGGCAATCAACTCGGCGATTGCCGGTTCGTCTTCGACAACGAGAATACTGCTTGGCATGTAATTGTTCTCCGCAAACTCAGTCCGGGCGCGTTATCAGCTTAGCGCTTCGCGCTCCATGTCCTCGCGCGAGGCATGACGCACGTCCGTGCCCTTTACGATGTAGATGATGAATTCTGCAATATTCTTCGCGTGGTCACCGATACGCTCGACGGCCTTGGCGATGAACAGGAAATCCAGCGCCACCGAGATCGTGCGCGGGTCTTCCATCATGTAGGTGATCAACTTGCGCACGAAGGCCCGGAATTCCTCGTCGATGGCCTTGTCGTCCTTCACGATGCGCGCGGCGGCCACGGTATCCAGCCGCGCGAAGGCATCCAGTGCCTGGCGCAGCAGCGTGATGGCCATCTCGCCGGACAGCTTCACCTCGGCGTAGTTGATCGTGTGGGCCGCGGCATCTTCCATGATGTGCTTGGTCCGCTTGGCGATCTTCTCGGCCTCGTCACCCGCGCGCTCGAGATTGGTGATCGTCTTCGAGATCGCCATCACCAGACGCAGGTCACGCGCGGTGGGCTGGCGGCGCGCGATGATGTTGCCGCAATCGGCATCGATCTCGACTTCGAGCGCGTTGAGCTGCTGCTCGCGGGTGATGACCTGATCAGCGAGATCGCCGTCGAAGTCGGCCAGCGCGCGCATGGCGAGCTCGATCTGGGACTCGACCAGACCACCCATCTGCAGCAATTTGGTGTTGATCGCGTTGAGGTCTGCGTCGAACTGGGTCGACAGGTGCTTATCAGTCATGGTGTTCTCCTGGCCGCTAATCGTATGCTAAGCGTGGATGTTCGAGTCCTGCAATTCAGTCCGGCTTCGATCAACCGAAGCGGCCGGTAATGTAGTCTTCGGTTTCCTTGCGATGCGGCTTGATGAAGATCTTCTCGGTCTCGCCGAACTCGATCAGCTCGCCCAGATACATGTAGGCGGTGTAGTCCGAGCAGCGTGCAGCCTGCTGCATGTTGTGCGTCACGATCACGACCGTGTACTCGTCCTTGAGCTCGGCGATCAGTTCTTCGATGCGGCCCGTCGAAATCGGGTCCAGCGCCGAGCACGGCTCGTCCAGCAGCAGCACCTCCGGGCGGATCGCAATACCACGCGCAATGCACAGACGTTGCTGCTGGCCACCGGACAGGCCGTATCCGGACTGGTGCAGCTTGTCCTTGGCCTCGTTCCAGAGCGCTGCCTTGGAGAGCGCCCACTCGACGCGATCATCCATCTCCGAGCGCGATAACTTCTCGAATAAGCGCACGCCAAAGGCGATATTGTCGTAGATCGACATCGGGAACGGCGTCGGCTTCTGGAACACCATGCCGACCTTGGCGCGCAGCAGCGAAATGTCCTGCTTGCTCGTCAGCAGATTCTCGCCATCCATGCTGATCTCGCCCTCGGCGCGTTGCTCGGGGTACAGCGCGTACATCTTATTGAACGTACGCAGCAGCGTCGACTTGCCGCAACCGGACGGACCGATGAAGGCGGTCACCTTCCGATCCGGGATCGACATGTTGATGTTCTTGAGCGCGTGGAACTGGTTGTAATAGAAGTTCAGGTTCCGAACGTCGATCTTGGCGCGCACGGTATCGGGAATATCGATGACGGTAGAGGTCATGCTGATGTCTCGCTTGTATTGTTACTTCTTGAAAAGCATGCGCGCGATGATGTTCAGCGCAAGCACACCAATCGTAATCAGGAACACGCCGGCCCATGCCAGTTGCTGCCATTCGGTGAACGGGCTCATGGCAAAGCGGAAGATCGTCACCGGCAGGTTGGCCATCGGCTTGTTCAGGTCGGCGCTCCAGAACTGGTTGGACAGCGCGGTGAACAGTAGCGGCGCGGTTTCGCCAGCGATACGGGCCACGGCCAGCAGCACACCGGTCACGATGCCCGCGTACGACGACTTGATCGTGATCGACATCACCATCTTCCACTTGGGCGTGCCAAGCGCAACGGCTGCTTCACGCAGTGCGTTCGGCACCAGGTTCAGCATGTTCTCGGTGGTACGGACCACGATCGGCACCTGCAGCAGTGCCAGCGCGCAGACACCGGCCCAGCCCGAGAAATGGCCCATGCGGGTCACCACGATGGCATAGACGAACAGGCCGATCACGATCGACGGGGCCGACAGCAGGATGTCGTTGATGAAGCGGATCAAACTGGCCAGCGGCGACTTCTTGCCATATTCGGCCAGGTAGATGCCGGCCAGGATACCCAGCGGCGTGCCGACCAGCGTGGCCATGCCCACCAGCACGAAGCTGCCGAAGATGGCGTTGGCCAGACCGCCGCCGGCGGTGTTCGGGGCCGGCGTCATCTGCGTGAACAGGTCGAGCGACAGACCACCGACGCCCAGCGAGATGGTGGTCCAGAGAATCCATGCCAGCCAGAACAGGCCGAAACCCATCGCGGCCAGCGACGCGGTCAGCGCGTACATGTTCATGCGTCGGCGCGAGCCCTGCAGGCGCGTGCGCACGGCGTCCGAGTCGGGACGTACGGCGGGGATGGACGAAGTTGACACGGCTTGACTGGCTTGGTTCATTTTCCACCCTCATTCTTGGCCAGACGCAGCAGCAGGAGCTTGGACAGTGCGAGCACCACGAACGTAATGAAGAACAGGATCAGGCCCAGTTCCATCAGCGCGGCGGTATGCAGGCCAGCACCGGCTTCGGCGAACTCGTTCGCCAGCGCCGAGGTAATGCTGTTGCCCGGCGAAAACAGCGACACGTTGTCGAGGATATTGGTGTTGCCGATCACGAACGTGACCGCCATCGTTTCGCCCAGCGCGCGGCCCAGGCCAAGCATGACGCCACCGATGACGCCGGCACGCGTATAGGGCAGCACCACGCGCCACATCACTTCCCAGGTAGTGCAGCCAATGCCGTAGGCCGATTCCTTCAGCAGCACCGGGGTGACTTCGAACACGTCGCGCATCACCGAGGCGATGTACGGGATGATCATGATCGCCAGAATCACACCCGCGCAGAGCAGACCGATGCCGAGCGGAGCGCCCTGGAACAGCTTGCCGATCACGGGTACCTGACCGATGGTGTTGGCCAGCGGCTTCTGGAAGTACTCGCCGAAGATCGGCGAGAACACGAGCAGACCCCACATGCCGTAGACGATCGACGGCACTGCGGCGAGCAGCTCAATGGCGGTGCCGAGCGGCCGGCGCAACCAGGCGGGCGACAGCTCGGTAAGAAACAGTGCGATGCCGAAGCTGACCGGCACGGCGATGATGAGCGCGATCAGCGACGTGACGATCGTGCCATAGACGGGAACAAGCGCGCCATAGACATCGGCGGGCGGATCCCATTCCGAGTTCCAGAGGAACGAAATGCCGAACTTGCTGATCGAGGGCCAGGCGCTGATGGCCAGAGACACGATGATGCCGCCAAGCAGCAACAGCGTCACGATGGCGGCGCCGCGGGTCAGGCCGCCGAACAGGATGTCGCCAAGACGGCTGGGAGGCCGGACGACGGGAAGATCGGACGAGGTCGCCATGATGAAAAGATCGATGGGTGAATCGGAGCCGCGGCGGCATATCAGCCGCCGCGGCACCCGTCACGCAACGCCGGGGCGCGACCCCGGACTACGTGACCGGACAGACTTCGGGATTAGTACAGTGCCTTACCCGAACCGTCCTTGACGCTGCTCTTCCAGGTCGAGCGAATCTGGTTCACGACCGATTCCGGCAGCGGTACGTAGTCCAGCTCAGCAGCCATCGTGCCACCGCTCTTGTAGGCCCAGTCGAAGAACTTCATGACTTCCTGGCCTTGTGCCGCCTTATCCTGCGTCTTGTGCAGCAGGATGAAGGTGGCGCCAGCGATCGGCCATGCGGTCTTGCCCGGCTCGTTCGTCAGGATCTGGTAGAACGACTTGCTCCAGTCAGCGCCGGCAGCGGCCGCTTTGAAGGCTTCGTCGCTAGGCTTGACGATCTCGCCGGCCGAGTTCTTCATCGTCAGGTACGTCATCTTGTTCTGCTTGGCATAGGCATACTCGACGTAGCCGATGGCGCCATTCAGACGCTGCACGAAGGCGGCAACGCCTTCGTTACCCTTGCCGCCCGTGCCACCGCCCGGCCAGTTCACCGTGGTGCCTTCGCCCACCGAGTTCTTCCAGTCAGGACTGACCTTCGAGAGGTAGTTCGTGAAGATGAACGTCGTGCCCGAGCCGTCGGCACGACGCACCGGCAGGATGTCCTGGCTCGGCAGGTGGACCTTCGGGTTCAGGGCCTTGATCGCGGGATCGTCCCACTTCTTGATCTTGCCCAGGTAGATGTTGGCCAGCACGTCACCCGTGATGATGAGCTCGCCCGGCTTCACGCCTTGCAGGTTAATCACCGGCACCACGCCACCGATCACGGTCGGGAACTGGATCAGGTTGCCCTTTGCCAGCTCGTCGTCCTTCAGCGGAGCGTCCGAAGCGCCGAAATCGACGGTCTTGGCGCCAATCTGCTTGATACCACCCGACGAGCCGATAGATTGATAGTTGACCTTGTTGCCCGTTGCTTTTTGGTAGGCATCAGCCCACTTGGAATACACAGGCGCCGGGAAGGAAGCGCCAGCACCGGTAATTTCCGCCGCGAACGCAGTACCCGCCACCACAATCGACACGATGCCTGCTACGGCAGTCTTGACTAGCTTCATATGTCCTCCAGAGAACATGGGTTGGGAATGACAAATTTTTGACAAGGCGAACTGTATGCTCTCCATATGACAGTTCCATGACATCGCCAAATCTTCTTCAAACGCCACCTGAAGGCCCCGATATTCAAGGGCTTGTCAATGCGCCGGCATACATTTGTGCGCCAATCACCACCCAGACATTGATAGCAATTTCTCTATCGATGGTGGCGGATGATGGCGGTTAATTGCTTTATTTGCGAAAAAGAAAAGGCCACGACACAGTGCCGTGGCCTTCCGACAGCGTTGGGCTGCCCAGAAGAACGCTCAGGCGCGCAATGCGGCGGCAAGCTCCTGCGCGGCACGCTCAGCGGTTTCCACCTGCTCGGCCTCCACCATCACACGGACCACGGGCTCCGTTCCCGAGGCGCGGATCAGCACCCGTCCCCGTCCTTCCAGCTCGGGCTCCACGCGGTCCCGGACAGCCTTGAGTCCAGCGTGGTTCTGCCAGTCAAAACCCTTCTCGACGCGCACATTGATAAGCGTCTGCGGGAACAGGCTCACGCCATCCAGCAGTTGCGGCAGAGTCTTGCCACTGCGGCGTAGCGCGGCCAGCACCTGCAGCGCGGACACGATGCCATCGCCCGTGGTATGCCGGTCCAGGCACAGCAGATGCCCGGAGCCCTCGCCACCGAGTTGCCAGTGGTGCCGATTGAGTTCCTCGAGCACGTAACGGTCGCCAACCTTGGCGCGCACGAACGACACGCCAAGGCGCTTGAGCGCCAGTTCGACCGCCATGTTCGTCATCAGCGTGCCGACCGCGCCTTCTACCCGCTGGCCAGACGCCTGACGATCGCGCACGATCAGATAGAGCAACTCATCGCCGTTGTACAACCGGCCATCGGCGTCCACCACCTGCAGGCGGTCGGCATCGCCGTCGAATGCCAGGCCAAGATCCGCGCCGTTAGCCTTCACTGCTTCGATCAGCTTCTCGGGGGCGGTGGCACCATATCCGGCGTTGATGTTGCGGCCATTGGGCTGGTTGCCGATCGAGATCACCTCGGCGCCCAACTCGTGGAACACATGCGGGGCAATGTGATAAGCGGCACCATTAGCGCAATCGACTACGATCTTCAGACCATGCAGGTCATGCTCATACGGGAACGTGCTCTTGCAGAACTCGATGTAGCGACCCGCAGCGTCGTCGATCCGGCGGGCGCGGCCGAGTTCATCCGAGTGCACGCAGGTCATCGGCTCTTCGACCATCGCCTCGATCTGCGATTCCACGTCATCGGGCAGCTTGTCACCCGATGCCGAAAAGAACTTGATACCGTTGTCGTAGTACGGGTTGTGGCTTGCGGAAATCACCACGCCCGCCGCCAACCGGAGCGTTCGCGTGAGATAGGCAATGCCCGGCGTGGGCAACGGGCCAGTCAGCAGCACATTGACGCCCGCCGCTGTAAAGCCGGCCTCAAGTGCCGCTTCCAGCATATAGCCCGAGATCCGCGTATCCTTGCCGATCAGGACGGTGGGCTTGCCCTGCGAAGTCTTCTGCCCCAGCGCCAGCACCTTGCCGGCCGCATGGCCAAGTCGCATCACAAAATCCGGCGTGATCGGCGCGTCGCCGACCCGACCCCGCACGCCGTCTGTCCCGAAATACTTGCGTGTCATGTTTCTCATTCTCCGTGTTGCCCATCGGGGGCAACTGATTCTTGGCGGACGGCCCACCACACCTTGAGGGCGTCCACTGTTTGTTCAACATCATGTACCCGGACGATATATGCGCCGCGCTCAGCTGCGCACACGGCTGCCGCCACACTGGCAGCTACGCGCGCCTGTGGAGGTTTGCCGCCGATGATTGCACCCAGCGTCGATTTGCGCGACAGACCCACCAGGATCGGCAGGCCATCAACAGCAAGGCTAGGTAATTGTCCGAGCAACCTCAGATTATGATCTGGAGTCTTGCCAAATCCAAAACCTGGATCAAGGGAAATACGTGCCGTGTCGATGCCCGCCGCACGCAGGGTTGACACCCGTTCTTCCAGGAAAGATGCCACCTCGGCAACCACATCGGTGTAGTGCGGATCTTCCTGCATCGTCTGGGGATCACGCTGCATATGCATGACGCATAGTCCGAACTGCCCTGCGGCAACTGCCTCAACCGCACCCGGCATTCGGAAGCCCCAGATATCATTGATCAGATCTGCTCCGCCCGCCAGCGCTGCACGCATAACCTCCGGCTTGTAGGTGTCGATCGAAAGCGGCTTACCGCAATCGGCCAGCGACTCGACGATCGGCATCACGCGATCTAGTTCCTGATCGAGCGGCAGCGCGGCCGACCCAGGTCGGCTGGACTCCCCACCGATATCGATGATGTCGACACCCTCCGCAATCAATTGCTCCGCATGGCGCAGCGCGGCGTCACGGGTGGCGTGCTGCCCGCCATCTGAGAACGAATCAGGGGTCACATTGAGAATACCCATCACGAGTGGGCGGCGGCGGCGGGAAAAACGATAGCGCCCGCACTGGAAGAACTCAGTCGACAAGATTCGCGTCCTGAAAACAAAAAAGCCGGCGCGCAAGGCACCGGCCTGAGAGGCTATCAGAAACCAGCCCTTGCGAGCTGGTCTCTGCGTGTCACCTCATGTCACATCCGTATCAAACCGTTTCGTCGGCACGTGCCGTTGCGGGTGCATTGGTCGGTGCCACCGGGGAGCCGCCAGGAGGCGTATTGCCACCGCTGTTCGGACCCTGCGCGCCACGCGGCGGACGCGGCGGACGGCCCGCCATGATGTCGTTCACCTGTTCGGCGTCGATCGTTTCCCACTCCATCAGCGCGTTGGTCATCGCTTCGACCTTGTCGCGGTTCTCTTCGAGCAAGCGCTTGGCCAGCGCGTATTGATCGTCAATGATGCGGCGGATCTCTGCGTCAACCTTCTGCTGCGTCGCTTCGGACACGGTCTTCGACGACAGCTTGCCGAACATGCCGTCCTGCTCTGTGTCCACGTAGACCATCGCGCCGAGCGAATCGCTCATGCCAAAGCGGGTCACCATATCGCGGGCGATCTTGGTGGCACGCTCGAAGTCGTTCGAAGCACCGGTGCTCATGGCATTGAGGAACACCTCTTCGGCAGCGCGGCCGCCGAACAGGATGGCAATTTCCTCAAGCATGTTGTCCTTGTACTTTGAGTACTTGTCATGCTCCGGCAACTGCCAGGTTACGCCCAGCGCCCAACCACGCGGCATGATCGTGACCTTGTGGACCGGATCGGCCTTCGGCAGCAGCTTGGCAACCACGGCATGGCCAGACTCGTGGTAAGCCGTGGCCTTGCGCTCTTCCTCGCGCATGACCGTCGACTTGCGCTCCGGACCCATATAAATCTTGTCCTTGGCGTCCTCGAAGTCCTGCATGTCCACCACGCGCTTGCTGCGGCGGGCGGCGAACAGCGCAGCCTCGTTGACCAGGTTGGCCAAGTCCGCACCCGAGAAGCCAGGCGTACCACGAGCGATGATCGATGCATCCACGTCGTTGCCGATCGGCACCTTGCGCATATGGACCTTCAGGATCTGCTCGCGGCCGCGGATGTCCGGCAGGCCCACATAGACCTGACGGTCGAAACGGCCCGGACGCAGCAGTGCCTTGTCCAGCACGTCGGCACGGTTGGTCGCGGCGATCACGATCACGCCAGAGTTGGCCTCGAAGCCATCCATCTCGACCAGCATCTGGTTCAGGGTCTGCTCGCGCTCGTCGTTACCGCCGCCCATGCCGGCGCCACGATGGCGGCCGACCGCGTCGATTTCGTCGATGAACACGATGCAGGGGGCCTGCTTCTTGGCGTTCTCGAACATGTCGCGCACACGAGCCGCACCCACGCCGACGAACATTTCCACAAAGTCCGAACCCGAGATGCTGAAGAACGGCACCTTGGCCTCACCGGCGATGGCACGCGCCAGCAGCGTCTTGCCGGTACCCGGAGGCCCGACCAGCAGCACGCCGCGCGGAATACGTCCGCCCAGCTTCTGGAATTTCTGCGGGTCCTTCAGGAAGTCGACCAGTTCGACCACTTCTTCCTTCGACTCGTCGCAACCCGCGACGTCAGCGAAGGTAACGGCGTTCTGGTTCTCGTCGATCAGGCGCGCGCGGGATTTACCGAAGGAGAAGGCTCCGCCTTTCCCCCCGCCCTGCATCTGCCGCATCATGTAGAACCAGAAAACGATGATCAGGAGCGTCGGCCCGAGGTAGTACAGCGCCTGGACCAGCACGTTGGGCTCATCGTCAGCCTTGCCGGTCACCTGGACGCCATACTTCATCAGGTCGCCGACCATCCAGATATCGCCCGGCGAAATGATCGTGTACTTGGAGCCTTCCTTGGGCGAAACCACGAGGTTGCGGCCCTGCACGTCGACACGCGACACCTTGCCGTTCTTGGCGTCATCCATGAACTGCGAATAGGTGACACTGTCCTGGGCACGCGGTTTGTCGAACTGCTTGAAGACGGTGAACAATACCAGCGCGATTACGAGCCAGATTGCCGCCTTTTGAAACAGGTTGTTATTCAAGGCCGAACTCCTTTCCAATTGCCTTGCCAACGGGTAGCTGCATTGCATTGTAATGCAGCCCCCGCCCCCGCAGGGAAATCTGAATCTATGGACCTGATAGTGCCTGATACGGCCCATTCAGGGCAAGTCGCGCGCCGCCCGGGCGTACCCTGCCCCCGTTTGGGAGCACTGGGAGCGCCTGCGGCATGTTTTGGGCCCGCGTCAGTCCACCGACTTCAGGTAGCGCCCAAGAATAAATGTTTCCGAAGACTTGTCACGCGACGCCTTGGGCTTGCGGCTCGCGACGACCTTGAACTGCCGCTTGAACTTTTCCACGATCTGGCTGTAGCCCGAGCCGTGAAAGCACTTGACCAGCAAGGAACCTTCCGGCTTCAGGTGGGCCTGGGCAAAGTCCAGCGCCAGATCGCACAGATACTCGATCCGCGCGGCATCGGCCGAGGCCACGCCAGACAAGTTGGGGGCCATATCGGAGATAACAAGGTCGATTCGGGAGCCGCCAGACGCATCCAGCACCACCTGTTCGAGCTGACGGAACACTTCTTCTTCCCGGAAGTCGCCCTGGATAAAGGTTACGTCGGCCACCGGCTCCATCGGCAGGATGTCGATCGCCACCACGGCGCCGTCGATCCGGCCGTCTTTCGCGCGGGGCGACGCGGCCAGCTTGTTCCGGGCGTACTGGCTCCAGCTGCCCGGCGCGGCGCCCAGATCCACGATGACCTGGCCCGGCTGGATCAGCTTGTCCTGATCGTCGATCTCTTTGAGCTTGTAGGCCGCGCGGGCGCGATAGCCCTCGCGCTGGGCCATCTTTACGTACGGATCGTTGATGTGGTCGTGCAGCCACGACTGATTGAATTTGTTCTTGGCCATTGATGAGACTTGCCTACTTGCTACTTACCGGTTTGGCGGGATTGGCACCGCAAGTCGAACGACCGTGCGGAGCTTTTTCTCCCGATTTGGAGATCTTTACCGCCTGCCGGCGATATTTTGGCGGATAATACGCGCCAAATCGCTATTTGCCCTCTCATGCCAGCCCTACAACTGATTTCCGCCCAACGCTCCGACCTGCGCTCGCGCGCCCACAGCCTCAATCCCGTGGTCATGATCGGTGCGGAAGGCCTGACCCCTGCGGTCCTGGCCGAGATCGACCGGAGCCTGGCGGCTCACGATCTGATCAAGATTCGCGTCCTCGGTGACGAACGCGACGCACGCATCGCCATTTACGACGCCATTTGTGACGAACTCAGCGCCGCGCCGATCCAGCACATCGGCAAGTTGCTCGTGATCTGGCGTCCGGGCCCTGCCCTCCTGAAGGAGAACCAGCCGGAGGAACTGGGCGCCGCAGCGCGTCGCCGTGCTACCGGCACAGGCGCCGCGCCACGTACCGTCGTGGTCCGCAAGCCGAGCACCTCCGGTCAACGCCGCCCTAAGAGCACGGCAGTCACCGTACTGGGCAACGAACGTGTGACCCAGGGTGGTAACGTCAAGCGTTCCCGCGCCCGCCCGGCCAGCCAGAAGAAGAAAGCACTGGGTTGACCAGTGGCCGAATCGGCCAGTTCCACCAAAAAGGCGGCCGAGGCCGCCTTTTTTCACACCTTTGCTCAGCGTGGCGCGCTAGCCCGCCACACCAGCACGAGTGCCAGCACACTCTGAACCAGATAGATCACGCTGGACACCCCGTGCAACATGCCGAATTCGGCCTTGTACGGTGATTCGGACACGCCCAGATTCAGCGCCTGAGCCTTGACCTTGAGTCCTTCCATGAACGGCTGCACGCCGAAATAGCCGGCCAGCACGCATACCAGCATGGTCAGGACGATCCAGCGCAACGAGCGATAACGCTCGGCGCCACGGCGGATCAGCACATTGCAGAGCACGAGCTGAAGCACGCCCACGGTCATGCCGAGGATCGCCTCATAGCGGAACAGATGCCCGGCGATCATGCCGGCCGTTTCGCGGCTCGGCAGCACCGAGAACAGCGT